>CALSQR010000002.1 GCA_943788505.1 uncultured bacterium | reverse complement strand
GACTGTGCAAGAGCAAACGTGGTCGGCCAATAGTACATCGGCTGTCCCTGTGCGTTGAGATAATCCAATTGCACTGTTTTGGCCGCTGCGATCTCGTTTTCAGAAATAAATCCGCTTGGCTTGAGCTCGAAAATATCGAGGCCGCGGGCGATTTCGGAGCTAACGATCAAACCATTATACCAGTACACCGACCAGCTGCCACCTGGACCCTGCGTCTCTGCATCAGACGGTCCGCGGTCATGGAAGCCAATTTCATGTGGGTTGTTGATATCTGTCCAGTCATAGACAGAAATACCACCTTGGTACCAGGACTGCACGAACACTTCGCGACCGGGGATCGGAATCATTGACCCGTTGTGGGCAACACAGTTTTCGATGTTCGTCTGAGGTGCCGGAAGTTTCCAATATGACTCGAAAGTCAGCTTGCCATCCTCAATCGTGAAGTGCGCGTTGGCACCCCACTCTTTCGGATCGTCTTCACGGCATTTGGGCTGGCCACCGCCTCCCCACTCATCCGTAAACAGCATTTTCGAGCCATCATTGCTGAACGTCGCTGAATGCCAGTACGAAAAGTTGGAGTCGGCTGCTGCATCCATGCGGAATGGGTTTTCCGGATCGTTGATGTCAAGCAGGAGACCATATCCACCGCATGCACCACCGGCCATTCCAATTTCAGGGTAGAGTGTGATGTCATGGCACTGGGTTGGACCTGGCGCTGGGCCATCGCTCTCAGGCCGGTTTCGGTTACCGAACTGAGCTGCAATGATTTCAGGAAGCGCCTCGCGGAATGCAGCACTATCGGCTGCATTGGGTTCGCCACCACCGCGGGACTCCATGAATGGTGTCATAACCATACTTAGCATACGTCCAGAAAGAATGCGCTCTTGACCGAAGATGTCTGCCACAAAAGCTCCATTGGCTTTCGCTTCCTCAATAACCCGAAGGTCTGCCGGAGACATGCCATGCTGCGGAGGAGCAACAAGATCTTCAAAGATCCGCGGTGAGCTCACGATCTCAGCCGTTTCCGGTGCATCCAAGGGAACGCGAATGACTTCAATGCGGAAGAGAGCAGAATTAGGATCTTCTGATGGAGCCATCGCTGAACATCCTGGCAATTCTTCTTCTGAGCGAACACTAGATGAACCGGATACATAAATCCAGATGGTGTCATCAACATCCGGATCCTTCAGTACGGAATGCGTGTGCGATCCGCGGCAGGTCTGGACATTGTGGATGTACTTGGGTTCACGGATGTCTGAGATATCAAAAATCCTGATACCGCGGAGGCGTTCTGCACTAACCGCTTCGTCCACACCCTGGTCACCACAGTCGAGACGACCACTTGTGCCTTCACCTGAGACGAACATGAGATCTCCATAGACCGAAACGTCACTCTGGGAGGCAGGACAAACATAATCCTTAACCAGCACAGGCATAGATGGATTTGATACGTCCCAGATCATAACTCCGTTGTAGTTACCCTGAAAAACGTAGTTGCCTTTAAAGGCCAAATCCGAGCTTGTCACACCAACAAACGGCTCGGACGGAGGGGTGGTTGACAGTTTGTTTAGATTCCAGATAGCCTCTTCGGCATCAAAAAGACCTGCTCCGAGACCAACGCGAGGGTCGGGAGAGGGTGCCTCAGTCGACATCATCGCAGATGACGTCGGCATGGAGGTGCTGGACATGGAGGTGTCGGCCATCGGCTGTGGCGCACAACCGGTCATGCCGGTTATGATGGCCAAAGCAAAAAGCGACCAAAGCATCCCCGTGACATTGCACAGGAAGCATCGGGCGGTAGAAACAGAGCCTTTCATAGGTAATGTTGGTTGGGTGAAAGTATACAAAAGGAGCCTTGCCGTAGTGGCTTGGCACTATAGGGAGATGGCACATTCCTTAGCCGAGGAGGCAAGGATGGTCCGCTAATTCTGTCCGGTAGATTTCATCTCTTCTAGCATCAATTCCATCCGGGCAATTTCTGTTAGTTGATCGACATTGATGTCGGAAGCAATCTTGAATGACAACTCGTCGTTTCCGGCGCCGTCAGTTTTGAAGAGCATATCCACCATGGATGTCGCCCCTTCATGATGCTGAATCATGTAAGTAAGAAAGAGGCGATCAAAGTCAGCTCCTTTGGCTGAAGCTAATTCTTCCAGCTGCTCTTTCGACAACATTCCCGGCATGTTAGTGTGATCCATATGGTCACTTTCGGCGCCATGAACCATAAGGTTCAGACCATCGATGTGAACCTGAGGGACGGGCTGTCCTCGGTCTTCGAGCCACTTCTGCATGGTGGCAATCTCATCTTTCTGAGCATTGATAATACGGGCTGTCAGGATTCTGATCGGACCACTTGCGCCGGCTTCTTCAGACAGCTCAGACATAATAAGCGCCTGCGCATGGTGGCCGATCATACCGGACATAAAGTCCACATCCGCCTGAGAATAACGACTTCTAGCCTCCTCCTGTCGTTGATTGAACAGTTCTTCCATTTCGGACATGTCCATATCAGACGAAGAGCCAGCTTGTGGATCAGTTATCGTTTCGGTTCCGGCACAAGCGCTCAAAAGTAGGAGCGCGGTAGCCAGGAATATTCTGGATATCATGAGCAGTTCAGATTTCTCGGAGGTGGTGAATGCGAACTGATTCTGGGGAGAAAACTATTCTAGGTCAAAAAAAGCGGCGTATCAACCGTTTCCCCTATCAAAATGCAATCTAAAGACGTTGAAAGAGGAGTCGTCATGCCACTATTGCCCTCCTTTCAAAGCAAATTCTTCAATTTCCTTGCCTTCTCTTATTTAGATTAAGTCTAAATAAGCATATTCGACCCAATGATTCGTTTCCAGCTCATTTTAGCACTTCTGGCACTTTCCTTTTCCGCCAAGGCTCAAGACATCACGCATAGACCAGGTCTTCTCGTCATGGCACATGGCGGAAGCGAAGAGTGGAATGAGGCGGTCCTAGATGCTGTAATGCCGTTGACGGCTCATCATCCGGTTGCTGTTGCATTTGGCATGGCAAATCCTGAAACGCTGCAGGAAGCCGCAGACGAGCTGGTTGATTCCGGCGTTTCCGAAATCCATGTCGTACGGCTTTTTATCTCTGGCGACTCTTTCCTTGCAGAGACGGAATATGCATTCAGTTTGAGTGACCAAGCCCCCGACGGTCACTATATGCATGAACCTAGACCCATAAACCTATCGGTCCCTGTCTCACTCAGTTCAGAGGGACTCATGGACATAGTATCTCTAGGGGGCGTTTTAAAAGATCGTGCCAAGGTGCTTTCGATGCATCCGAGAAGTGAATCCGTTTTTATCATCGGGCATGGACCTGGGAGCGACGAAGAAAACGAACGATGGCTTCAAAGAATGGACCGGATGGCTGATTCTGTTCGCGCCGTGCTCCCCTTCCATTCGGTCCAGGTGGAAACACTGCGAGAAGACTAGACAGGCAAGCGAGAAGAAGCCGAAGAGCGGATTCGTACCCACATCCAGAAAGAAGTTCAGGCGGGCAGGACAGTGCTCGTCATACCTTTTCGCTTGCATGGTTTCGGCCCGTACGCAGAGGTACTGGAGGGATTAGATTACCGCTCAGACGGTATGGGTTTTCTTCCGGACTCACGCATAACTGATTGGATCAAGTTCCAATTCGACCAACTCGTCTCGACGCAAGATCTTCAGACTGGTGTATACCTAAAAACGCCACTAGAAAACCACCTTCCAGCTACTAGACTTCCCGACACGATCAACCACGATCACTAACAGAGATCCGGAAGATCAAATCACCCGGCGTTCGACTCCCGCCACCGGTGTTTCTGAAAGAGAAGGTTTAGACTTCCGAGGCCATCATCTGATCAATGATCTTGCGTGCTTCATCGATCTCCTCTTGAATGATCGTGTGCCCCATCCCTTTATAGATGCGCTTCGTCACGTCAGCTCCCAGGCGCGTAAAGACATCAGCGCTCTCATTCACGCGTTTTTCCGGGATATGAAAATCGATATCTGAACAGCCCAGAAAAACTGGTGTGCCACCCATTGACCCTTCATGATGGAATTCCATGTCGGGTGGCCCGATCAATCCACCGCTGAACACTAAAAGCCCTCCAAAACGCTCTGGGTTACGAGCGGCGAACTCCGAAACGAGGCAGGCACCCTGAGAAAAACCTGCGAGTATGATACGCTCTCGTGGGATGTTCGCTTCTACCACGCGATCAACAAGCTCCGAAATGGTACTCAGCGCGGAGTCCAGTCCTGGCTGATTCTGATTCAAAGGAGATAAAAAACTGAATGGATACCACGTGTTCTGAAACGCCTGTGGAGCAAGGTAGACCATGTCCGGGTGTTCCAAGACCTGGGCCAACTCGAGAATACTGGGAGCTGTAGCGCCTCTTCCATGGACAAGAATCATGGCTGCCTGCGCCTCAGGTAGCGAGGCTCCTGCCGTATAGACTTTCTGTCCTTGGTGGGGTCCTTGTAGATCCGATACGTTCATGCTTGAGGTTACTTTGACAGTGTGTTTGAAAAATCAGGATGGTCGATCGGCGGAAGGGTTTTCTCTATGAAATCCCGCTTACTTTCGTACCAGGAGGGGAGCTTGAGTGATGAACCCAACTCCTCGATGGATTCATCAATTAGGAATCCGGGTTCGTCGGTGGCGACTTCAAATAGCACGCCACCTGGCCCTCTAAAATAAATCGAGTGGAAATACTGGCGATCTTGAACAGATGTTACCTGCTGACCCGCCGCACGAAAGGCGGCCATGTACTCCAATTGCTCTGAATCATCGACGGTCCTAAAAGCCACATGGTGAATAGAGCCAGCACCGAACGACCCTCGCGGAACGTCAGGTTGGACATCGATATCAACATAAAGACCCCGATCGTTTGAGGCACCGCAAAACCTGAACCGGCTTCCTTCCTGTCCAACGAAATCATATCCCATTTGCTCAGTCAGAAGAGCCGCCGTACCGGGCAAGGTATTTAAAAGGAGAGTCACGCTATGAAATCCTCGAAGCGCATGCTCCTCGGGAATGGGGCCGTCCTTCCAGAATTGAATAGTCGAAGGATCATCAGTTGCCACGAGCTCCACAACCATTCCATCCGGATCAGCCAATGAAATAACAGGGTCATCGAAACGCAGATTTGTCTCCTCAAATGGAATATCCAAGTCAGTCAGCCGAGCACGCCAGTACTCGATAGAAGTCCGAGGAATGGCATAAGCCATGGCGGAGGTTTCGCCGGAGCCTATTCGGCCACGGTGCATAGTCCGCCAAGGAAAAAACGTGATGGCCGTGCCTAGCGTCCCGATTTCATCTCCGTAGTAGAGATGATAGGTCCCTGGGTCATCGAAATTGACCGTCGTTTTGACTAATCGCTGCCCTAGAACCCCGACGTAAAAATCGACATTCGCCTGAGGGTCGGAGGCGACCGCCGTGATGTGATGTAGTCCTTGAATGGGTTTCATGCTGGAGATGAATGGTTTTCCGCTTTCTCAGTGTCACATAATTGAAAAACGTAACGAAGAAGCAGCCGATCAATGCTCTCCCCTCCATTTAATCGAGTACAGATCTGCTCGGCGGTCCTGCAGGTTGCGGACAGACCCCTCTAGATGCAAGCGGTTCAACTTTTCATAATCCAGATCGACAATCAGTGTCATCTCCGTGTTGGGCGTACTCTCGGCCATAATAGCGTCGTGCGGAAAGGCAAAATCTGAGGGCGAGAAAACAGCCGACTGGGCGTACTGAATATCTGCCGAGTCGACTTTTGGCAGATTGCCGACGCTTCCAGCGATCGCCACATAGCACTCGTTTTCGATAGCACGCGCCTGGGCGCAGTAGCGAACCCGCAAATATCCGTTTTTGGTGTCTGTCCAGAACGGCACAAAAAGAATCTGCATGTCCTCATCAGCGAGCATTCGGGCCAGTTCGGGAAACTCCACGTCGTAACAAATCAGGATCCCGATACGTCCGAAATCCGTTTCAAAAACCCTCAAGGCATTGCCGCCCTTCATGATCCAGCTACGCGTCTCGTGAGGCGTTGGGTGGATTTTCATCTGGGATTCAACCGTCCCATTGCGGTGACACAGGTAGGAAATGTTATAGAGTTCGCCGTCCTCAATGACGGGCATAGATCCGGCAATGATGTTGATGTTGTAGGACACGGCCAATTTGGACATGCTCTCGACAACCTCGGGGCTGAATGCCGCCAATGCTCGGATGGCGTCTTTCGATGTCTCGTGCTCTCCCAAGCCCATCAACGGGGCATTGAAAAACTCAGGAAACAGGGCCAGATCACACTGATAATCAGAAAGGGCATCCACGAAATATTCCGCCTGCTGCACTAACTCTTCTAATGATTTCATCGTGCGCATTTGCCACTGCACGCAGCCGATGCGAGCCGTCGTGCGTTTTGCGCCGATGAGTGGCGTCTTTTCTGGGTCGTAGTACAAATTGTACCACTCCAGAAGCGTAGCATATCCGTGAGACTTATTGTCCTCTGGGAGATAATTGCGCAGTACCCGTTTTACTTCAAAGTCATTTGCCAACTGAAAGGTCAAAATTGGGTCATAGATTTCTTTCCGTTTCACTGCCTCGATGTATGCCTGAGGAGTCAAGGAATCGGCATGCTTCGAGTAGTTCGGAATGCGTCCGCCGGCTACAATCGACTTTAGGTTCAGATTTTGACACAGCTCTTTGCGAGCCTCATACAGCCGGCGACCTAAACGCATGCCGTGGTAGTCGGGATGAACACAAATGTCTACTCCATAAAGCACATCGCCATTGGGATCGTGCGTTGTCAGGTTCGAGTCACCTGTGATCTCGTCATACGTATGCTGATCCCCAAACTTGTCATAATCAACTATGACGGAAAATGCTGCGGCAACCACTACACCATGGTCCTCGATACAGATCTGACCTTCAGGAAATGCTTTCAGCTGCCGGACATATTTCGACTTGGGCAAATCCATGTCGATCTCGGTGTATACCCGATCCATGATGACCTGGATATCATCGTAATCCGCAGGCTTGAGGTGACGTAGATGAAGCTTGTGTTCCGACTCTTCATTGAGATGGGGTTCCATATAGAAGGCGCTCGGCGTCGAGTGAGGTTTGGTTGAATCGACTCTACCTAGGTGGTCCTAACGTTGTTGGGCTGTCGGATATACTTCGGTCCTAGAAATCCGGTTCTGCGACTACCCGCCTATTTGCAACAAAAAGCAGACAAGCGCTCCGCCTACAACCAACCAGAAGGCGCTCATCAGACATGTCTGAAGTATTCGATCAACAGCATATACAATGAACTCACTTCACTTCCACTGACTCGAGTTGCTGTCGCGCATACCGCGTATTCACTCGGGCGCCAAGTTGCGTCATCATCGATATTAGACCTGCCAGCAGTCGATTGACAAAAACGAAGTGGTGTGACCCAACAGGGCGTCGATGCTTGTAGGCCTCACGCCCCGTCAAGCGTGGCATGACGGACTGGAATTCCTGAAGTAGCTCTCCTGAGCCAAAGTCATACTCATCCCCACGATATAGAGACTCAATAATCCCACCAAGGATATCCAGAATCTCTAGCAAATACTCCCGCCCTTCTTCCGGTAAGTCGTCCGGAAGCATTTCCAAATCACGATAAGCCCGAAGCTGAGCATCGCGATCTCCCGACATGCGAGCCCTGTACAGGGCGATAAGATCGTCGCGGAAATCCCTTGGAAAGTGCTTAACGCACCCAAAGTCCAGAATCCCCATTCGTCCATCATCTAGAAAGAGGAAATTGCCCGGATGAGCATCTGCATGGACCGTCAGATGATCTGCTGCGACCTGCCCATGGACGGTGTCCCATAACATTTGCCCAAAATGGTCCTTTCTTTCTTGAGTCGGATCTTGGGCCAAGAACTCTTTAAGATGGACTCCGGAAACGTGGGTCATTGTGATGACACGTTCGGTCGTCATTTCAGGAATCCATTCTGGAATGATGATATTGGATCCCGCAAATCGCTCCGCAAATGCAGTAATGTTCTGGCCCTCTTGTAAGTAGTCTGTTTCCTCCATCATACGATCCCGGACTTCTTGCAGATATGGATCAATTGACCCTGAATCCAAAAACCGGCCTGCAAGGCCACGTACGATACGCAGATCGGAATCCACGCTCTCGCGCACATTGGGATATTGCACTTTGACCACCACGTCACGCCCGTCCTTCAAGATGGCTCGATGAACCTGCCCAAGTGATGCCGCTGCCATTGCCGTCGCATCAAACGTTGCAAAAATCTCTTCCGGGGGATGGCCGAATGCTTGCGTGACAAGCCGACGCACGAGTGCAGGTCCCATCGCAGGGACTTCGTATTGCGCTTTGGCCAAGACCGTCGCAAACTGATCAGGAAGAAATCCCGGCTCCATGCTCAGACCTTGAGCCATTTTCAGCGCCGTCCCTCGGAGTTTGGATAACTCTGTGAACAGGTCCTCCGCATTGCTCGAATGGAGGGCTGCCCGGGCCGTTGATTTGTCGGTGCCAATCGCGCGCCGGGAAAGATAGCGGGCATAGTTCGCGCCGATTTTCATGCCGGTCTTTGCCGCTATGAAGCCTCGCTCCCGTGCGCCTCCTGGCGGCTCAGCCGAGCCGGCCTCCTCTACTTCATGCTCCGCCATGTGAGTCCTCTTCTGAAGTCGAGGCATCATCCGCTGCTTTCCCGTCCGCATCATGGGGGGCAGATTCGTCAGCGCCATTCGAGTGTCCAAAGATCCAATCACCCACAACCGGAATCTTGTCGATGGGCAAGTACCCAGCTTCTATCGCATATCGGGTAAGATCCACTGCCTTCTGAGGAACGGGTGTCGTCAGGATGGAGGACGCAAACGAAAGTGTACGGTCAGCAAGGGCTGCTGAACGTTCGCGTTCGGGAGAATCGTCATTCAAGGCAACCTCTAAAAGCTGAACCAGCATTTCCGCCACGACGAACCGGCTGGGAGCCGTGTCCGTAATCAGGCGATTCACGCCAGGCAGGTCGATGCCTGACACGACGTCGGAGAGAGCCTCACGTAATGCCTTCTGAAAATCCGAGGAAAAGCCTGACGCCTCGTTGATGAAAACATCGGACGGCTCTTCGGCAGATTCTTCTACGCCATCGAGCAGCATGAAGAAAAACGCCGTCAGTCGTTCCGATACTGGCCATTGGCTGGAACCAGGAATCGATGCCAGCTGCTCGATGGCGGCAGCAACGGCTTCTTCGAAATGGATAGAGTCTTTTTTTGTCATCGACGAGGGTAGATGGGTGCGTTTGAACGCGGCACGAAAGCGCACAAGGCGGCGTGGCAGGGAGGGCACCTAGGTACCGATCATCTGGCCCTTGTTACGCAACTAAATCGTCTTAGATGCGGCATGATGGGCTATTCTGGCTCGATATATCGCTTCAGCACCGAGTACTACACTTTGAAGTACAACTTTTGCCGGTCCATCCACCAGGCAACGAGAGCCCAGACCGCTACAAAGGTAATCCCGAATAGGAATGACGCCATTTGCGGGCCCCCGGGCAAGGACGCGTACAAGAATGCCTTGAGCGATGAATCTCCGACCCGGATGAGGCTTAAAGAGGTCGCCATCATTCCAGAGGCAACAAATGCAAAAATAGCATTCCGGCCGTACGCCACGAAGGGGTTAGCCCACTTCCGCCATCCACGCATATCAATAGCGTGGTAAAGAATGCCAAGGGTCGCTAGTGCCATTCCGGCGGTAAAGACGGTGTATGAGCTGGTCCAAAGCCGCTTGTTGATAGGCATCCAAATGCTGAGAACGAGCCCTGCGAGCATCAGCCAACCTGCAGCGACAAATAGCCCGTTCAATTTTTCCTCGGCGGTTTTTTCTTCTCTACGCAGCCATAGACCTGTCAGAATCCCAAACAGCACTGAGCATGTTGCCGGAATGGTACTGATGAACCCCTCTGGATCGAACGACCAGATCAGATCACCCGCTTCGTTGAAGAGCTGTCGAGCGCTCCACGTATGCGTTCCAAGCACGTGGTAATCGATGTAAAAAGCCCAATTGGAAAAGAGTTCACCGACAGGCGTTTCAGCTGTTGGGAATGCCATGCTCAGGTCCGGCAGTCCGAATCCAGGGATAGGTACCCATAGCATGAACGCCATGTACACGGCGAGCAAAACAGCTATCCATCGAAGGATGCCTTCCTTTGTCGGGTGCAGAAACCAAATACCGGACGCAAGGAGGTAACACCAGCCAATGCGCACCAAAACACCTGGGAGACGAATACCGGCAATACGCGTGAGGAGTGAGTCCTCCCATCCCAATCCAACAGCTGCACCCACAAAGAGGACCAGTCCGGCTCCGAGCACGACCCACCATCTTCGGCGATTTTCAGCGCCGGCGAGCAAGGCAACAGCTCCCGCCATCGCCAAAAGAAACCCGACCCGGAGCACCCACGACAGTATTCCGTCTTCCTGCCCGGTCCAAAACAGGCGTGACCACGTCGAACCCCAATAGCCAAGGAGCATCAACGCCCCTGCGCGTTGGGCCACATGGATTAGCAGGTCTTTCTTCGATGCGCCTTGCGACTGCCTTTTTGGAATGGAGTACATCATGGCCACTCCAACCATGAACAAGAAAAACGGAAAAACCAGATCCGTAAATGTCCAGCCGTTCCACGCTGCGTGCTCAAGAGGCCAATAAATATGACTCCAAGACCCCGGGTTATTAACCAGGAGCATAGCGGCGATAGTCAGGCCACGAAGAGCATCTAGGGATTCAAGGCGACGGGGGGACAACGACATGGTTCGATTATGTTCAGATGTTCATCATTGAGTCTCGGGCGCGGCCATCTCATTTGGACTCAGCCCTGCACGTAGCATCGACCTAGATTCATTTATTATGCGTAGGTCAAAAACATCAGGACGGGCATAATGCCCTGCCGTATCGAGTTGAAATCTAGACCCCCTAGCGAAATCCAGATTGATTTCGGCAAGCAGAATCCCTTCTTCTTTTTCGAGAGGACCTGCTAGTATTTTCCCATCCGGATCAACAATGAGGGACATACCGGGATTTAACCATTCCCCAACCTCTGACATCCACTTTTTCTTGAACTCGAACCGGTCTGGAATGTCATCCATCTTCATCGCAGAGCAGGCGCTTATCACAAAACTGCGGCCTTCCTTTCCAATATGTCGCATGGTCGAAATCCAAGGTTCGCCCCGGTCCCAGGTTGGCGCCACGCAAACTTCCATACCGCGCGCATACAGCGTGTAGCGAGCCAGAGGCATATAGTTTTCCCAGCAAATCAACCCGCTTACCTTCCCAACGGGAGTTGAATGAACCTGAAGGTCTGACCCGTCTCCCTGGCCCCACACTAAACGCTCAGCGACCGTTGGGATCATCTTTCGATGACAACCAAGAATGGCTCCCTGATCACTTATGTGCAGCAAGGAATTGAATAGCGTAGAGCCGCTAGCTTCGTGGTTCCTTTCGTTGATTCCGATCGAAACAGTGATTCCGTGATCCGCGGCGGCTTCGCACAACCGGGAAACATGTCGACCCGGCACATCCACTGAATTCTCTAGCAGTTCGGCATAAAGTGGGCGCAAATCATGTGTTTTTACGGGAGGAATAAACCAGGACCATACGGGGTATCCAGGCAAAAATGCTTCTGGAAAGACGGCCAGCGTTGCACCAGCCTTCGCAGCTTCGCCCATCAAAGAGCATGCTTTGTCGACGCTACGATCAAGATCGAGAAACACTGGCGCTGCCTGAACAGCGGCAACGATTGATACGTCATTCATAAGAGAGCTCATTGAGGTGGTAACAACAATATCGGAAAAGAAAACTCTGTTCAACAGGGTACACTGCTGCGAATAACAAATCCTCAAAAGGACAATTTAGACCGACATCAGCATTATTGATGCACCGGCCGCGACTACCCCCGTCGTCCCACAACCTGAACAACGGCGCTCATACCATTGTGGTATCGCCCTTCATGGATGTCTCGCTCGACTTCCTGGCACACGTGAAGTTTTAATCCTACCAATTCCTCAGTCAATCCGTTGGCAGTCATGAACATGTCAGGGCGACTGGCGGGCGGACCACCATTTCCTGGCATCTCTGGTTGACGTGGAGTGTAAGCTTCTAGCAGGAAAACGCCTTCTGGTCTTAAGGCACGGAAGATAGCTGCATGCAACTCCCGACGCAGCGGGGGCCGAACATGGGCAAAAACAGAAATGATTGCATCCCACGCATCTACGCCAAGATCATAATCTGCAAGATCAGCATGGACTGTGCTGATAGAAACACCCTGTGAATCTGCCAAGGAACGGGCTTTTTCTAGACCCACTGGCGACGTGTCAACCGCAACTACTTCGAATCCTAGTGTTGCAAGATGAACAGCGTTGCGTCCTTCTCCCTCGGCCAGGCACAAGACTCGGCCGCCGGCTTTGATTCGACTGGCTTGGGCCACTAAAAAGTCGTTTGGGCGCGTGCCGTAAGCATACCCCTCTTCAGCATACCGCTGATCCCACATTGGACGAGCGTCCGAGCAATTATCTGGTCGAACGGTACTCAAGCGCCGTCACCTGAAACCTCGATGTCATCCAGTCCCAAGTCTTCGTCGAATCGGATAACATTGTCGTTCTCATCGTCCGAATCCAATGAAGCATAATCGACTTCGGGTGGGCCATCAAAATGCTGATACCCAGCTGGATGCAACGGCATCAGCCCTGTTTCGGGCGAATAAGTTCGCACCCCTTTCGTGGCTTCCTCGATGTTGCCAATTATCGACACACCTTGCATCGCATCAATCGCACCCACATCAGTAGGATCCACTGTGAATAACAGTTCGTAGTCTTCGCCGCCAAACAAGGCATATGCATCCACATCGTCTAAAAACTGGTCAGCCACCGCCCGCGTTTCCGGGTCAAATGGAAGGGCTGGGATACGAACGGTTGCGCCCACGCTGCTTCGGAGGGCAATATGATGAATCTCGCTTGCGATACCATCTGAGATATCGATCATCGATGTCGGCTTGATGCCTGCCTTTTGCAGCAAATCGATTACGTCTAGGCGGGCGTGAGGCCTCAATTGCCTGCGAATTACATATTGATGCGCTTCCAATTCAGGTTCGTATGCATCACCTAGATCATTAAGCGCTTGGCGTTGGTCAAGCAATACTTTGAGTCCCGCGTAGGAGCCGCCGACGTCGCCCGTGACACAGATATAATCACCAACACGAGCTCCCCTTCGAAACACGACATCCTGTTCGGCAACGCCACCGATAACCGTAATGGAAATGTACAGGGCATGAGCAGTGGATGTATCCCCACCCACTAATTCCATTCCGTATGCTTTGCACGCATCAGCCATTCCATCATAGAGCGCGTCCATCATTTCGACGGAAAAATTTCGGGGCATGCCGATGGATACCGTAGCATATAACGGCTTTGCATTCATCGCCACCACATCGCTGACATTGACGGCAATCGATTTCCATCCCAGAAATGGCATCGGAATGAAGCTGCGATCGAAATGAACGCCTTCGATCAGGACATCGGTCGTCACTACGTGTAACTGCCCTTCACCAGCGCGATACACTGCGGCGTCATCCCCAATGCCCTCGATCAGGTTTTCAGACCGCGGGATGCCAGCAAGGCGCTCTTGCATTCGGCCGATCAATCCGAATTCGCCTAGGGAGGCAACGGGTGTGAAGGTATCGCTCATGGGTCGCGGGGTTGGATAGTGACGGATCAAAGAAGCCGTTTGGCATTCTTTGCGGCGGTTAGAACGCTTCTCGAGCGTTGTGATTCCCTGGCGGGCAGATCTTTCCGGAAAATGCACGACCACGAGCTCCAGTTACGGACGGCATTCCGGTCGCAACACCGTTTAGTGCTTCATGGGCTAAAATGGCAAAACACACGGCCTCCTTGGCATCAGGGTCAAATCCGAGTACTGATAATGGCTCGACAGAAGCGCCTGAAAGCGAATCAGACAAGCCAGACATAATGGCCTGATTGTGAACGCCGCCACCGGCCACAAGCACTCTTGTCGTGGTACTAGGGGTAATGCCCCCAGAGGGGATAAATCCCGCAGATGAAAAATCGTCAACGTTATCTCGAATAGCGTCAGCAATCGAGCGAATAGTCAACTGCGCAGCCGTCGCGAACCTTGATGCGGTATCAAGATGCGTTGTACGGGAAAGAAAATCGGCTAAATAGGCCGCGTTGAACAGCTCGCGACCGGTTGACTTGGGGGGCTTTTGCCTGAAATATGGATGCTCCAATAAGCCATCCACAACGAGGTGGTCTGGGAATCCGAGAAGGGCTTCTTCCCCATTGAGGTCCATCGACAATCCTAGCAGATTCTGGGCCAGACTATCAAGCAGCATGTTCGCTGGACCCGAATCGAATGCAATCACATGATCTCGGTCGCATCCTGCAGGCAGCACGGTGAGGTTCGCGATGCCACCAAGGTTAAGCAGAACGCGATGCTCCGTCGGATGCGTAAACATTGCCCAATCCATGTAAGGAACCAGGGGGGCACCCTGTCCGCCAAGAGCCATATCTCCTTGGCGAAAATCCCCGACGACGGTTACGCCCATCAACTGCGCTAATCGAGCCGGGTCACCCAGTTGCAGCGTGCTTCCAGCCTCGGGATCGTGATAAACTGTTTGTCCATGGCTACCAACGGCATCCAAGCCGCCAACCGCATCCACGCCACTAAAAGCATCCAAGCCTTCGAGATCAATGCCTGAGCCTGAGGCCACCGTACGGATCGCATCGGCATAAACGGTAGCAAGCTCGGCATGTAACCTCGTGACTTCCTGAATACACGGGAGGCGAGCGGCGCCCTCACCACCATCAGACGCGATGGCAGGATCGCTAATACGGTGCAATCGATCCCGGAGCGCTGGGTCATACTCGATAGAACCAGCCGCCAACACCTCAACGTTTATCTCCCTCCCACTTCCAGCGATCCGGACGAATGCTACGTCCACACCGTCCAAGCTAGTGCCGGACATCAATCCAGCGACAAGTCGAGAGGGTGTTGGGGAATTTGTCATCACAGGCGCCGGTTTAGGACGACATGCCTTTCATCTCAGCTACCTTGCCGAGGAATTCTTCGCGACGATCAGGATGCTGCTGCGCCAGTTTTTCATACACCTGGGCAGCTTCCTCGAAATAGCTCTGATTTGCATAAATACGAGCTAAGGTCTCGCTGACCACGTCTTCAATATCAAGGTCGAGGTCGCCAGGATCCATCATAGGGATGTCTGGATCTGGGACAATAGCGGCAGATTCTAACTCTTCAATGAGCTTGTCAAGATCCTGGAATTCTGGAACTGGATCGGCCGGCTTGCTACGGCTGGCGGGTGATGGACCAGCGGTCGGTCCACCAAAGACGGCCGCCACATCATCTTCAGAGGCCGGCTCCGTATCAGCTTCACTTATGGGCGCAGCGGATGAGGGGGAATCAATACCCTCAGGCAAGATGAATTCACCCGGTTTGCCGAACTGCTTACGAAGGATGGCATGACGTAGTCCTTCTTCAATGATGGTCACTTCAGGCCCATAAAATGCCGCCTGTTTCCACATCACGAGGGCCGCTGGATGATCCCCTTCTGCCTCAAAAATGCGTGCCAAGAGGACGCGGGCGGAAAGATGTTGTGGCACAACGTGCAGAATGTTCTGCAACATCACCCGCGCCTGATCGATCTCGCCGGAGTCGATAAGGTCAGCTGCTTGTCGGATGTCCGGAAGCTTCATAACGCAGTGAAAGTGGATTCAGTTGTTGTGTCTGTCCAACGAGGCCACAAAATGGCAGCGCGTTCAACAAGATACGTTACCAGTTCGACGTCGCAGCAGTGAAAACATCATCTGCAATTTTTTCGAGCGCGGCAAAGGCAGCTGTCTCCTCCTGAGCAGGATCAAATGGGTCGTATTCTTCAAATGCCGAGAAACTCCGGCCGATCAATTCAGAGGAATCTGTTTGGTCGGTGTAGGTCACTTCTGCCGCGATGGTGATGCGATTTCTTGTCGCTTGCTCCTGTCCAGATACGGAAGTAGGCTGATTCGTGTACCGGGTGATGACTACTGTCAGTAGCGCATCTGCATCTGACTCCGTCGTTTCCAGGTTGAGGCGCGTTTGGCGAACGAATCGGTCGATGAGTAGCCGTGTTAGCTCATCGTCCAAACCTGTAACAGTCGAAACAGTGTTGTCATCAACCAGCGGTATTGCGACTGTTGATAAATGTTCAGGAATACTTGCTCCTGTGAAACTGTAGTACGCGCAGCCCGAAAGGCTAACAGTGAGGCAAGCGATCAGCGCTAAGACAGTTGGGTGCCATTTCGATATGAAACGAGTATCAGTCAACAGATTCCGACGCCTCGATGTCTTTGAGTTTTCTATAGAGGGTTCGCTCGCTAATTCCGAGCGCCTCTGCCGTCTGTCGACGGTTGTTCTCAAATCGCTTCAGAGCCGATAAAATCAACGTCCGTTCGGCATCTTCAAGCGTAGGAAGGTCATTGGAGGCCGCCGTCTCTTCATCATCCTCGATCAGGGAGGCGTATTCTTCTGGTCCTGCATCGTACTCGTATGGCGCGTCTTCAATGAACGATTCACGTCGCCCGGACTCATCCCGGTTTTCATGCATCACCAAAAGACGTCCTGGGTCCTGAACTGGAGGTGAGCCACCACGCGATGCCGCAGAAACAAGGATGCCGATCTGATCTTTGAGATCTTTTACTTCGCCCCTCAACTCCAGTAACGCTCGGTAAATCAGCTCACGTTCGCGTGCACCTGTTGCTTCATCATCGGCGGAAGTACCGCCTGATGACCCAACGGGCACCAGTCCTAGACCACCACCAGGCGACAATACGCCTCGCAGGTAAGGACGCAAATCGTCGGCGTTGATCGATGTGCCCTTCAAAAGGACGATTGTTTGCTCAGCAACGTTGCGAAGCTCTCTGATATTCCCAGGCCAGCGGTAACGGACTAAAAGCTCTCGGGCGCTAGAGTCCAGCGCAGGAGCAGACGAGTTGTAGCGTTGCGCAAACCGATGCTGGAAGTGCTCAAAAATGGGCAAAACGTCATCGCGACGATCCCGAAGGGGCGGGACGTGCAGGATAACCGTGCTGAGTCGGTAATACAGATCTTCGCGGAATCGACCTGCCTCGACTTCTCGGCCAAGGTCTTTGTTTGTCGCAGCTATCACTCGTACGTCACTTTTCATGACGTTGGTCGACCCGACTCGGCTGAATTCTCCTGTTTCCAGAACACGCAACAAACGGACCTGTGCGGTCAGTGGCATTTCACCGATCTCATCGAGGAAAATGGTGCCACCATCTGCTTCCTCGAAATAGCCAGTTCGGCGTTCCACAGCACCAGTGTACGCTCCTTTTTCGGCACCAAACAATTCCGACTCGATTAGACCTTCAGGGATCGCGCCACAATTCATTATGAGGAGCGACTTGTGTCGGCGTCCTGAAAGCTGATGAATAGCCTGTGCAAACAGCTCTTTACCAACGCCGCTTTCGCCCTGAACAAGCACCGTTATTTCGGTACCAGCAACTTGTCGGACACGATCGAGAGCCTGCCGCATACCTGCGGACTGCCCCACGATTCCGAATCGTTCCTGCATCGCTTGTCTATCCATGATTTCCAGCCTCCTTAGACCAGGCCGATAGGTTCGGCAATCAGTGTGGCCGATGTACAGTCAGTCACTCGGACCTTGACATAATCTCCCTTCGAGAAATCAACCCGATTGAATACGGTCATTTTATTCGTATCGGTTCGACCGGAGAGCTGATCCTCACTGCGCCGGCTCGTTCCTTCTACGAGTACGATATGCTCTTTACCAATCTCAGCTTGGTTTTTTTCAAGCGAGATGCCAGACTGCAACTGAATAATGTCGTTGAGACGACGTTTTTTCAGGTCTTCTGGGACGTTATCTACGAATTTGCGCGCCGCATACGTATCGGGCCGCTCAGAGTACATGAACATATAGGCATGGTCATAGCGAACCAGCTCCATGAGGGATAATGTGTCCTGATGTTCTTCTTCGGTTTCATCACAGAAACCAGCTATGATATCCGTTGAAAAAGAAACGCCAGGTACAATCTTTCGGGCGCGCTCAACCAGATCCAGGTAGTGCTCCCTACTGTAGGTCCGCTTCATGCGATGCAGCATGTCCGTATTGCCATGCTGAACAGGAAGGTGGATGTAGTTACAGACATTGTCGCGCTCGGCATGTACATGAAGCAGGGCATCCGAGCAGTCTTTGGGATGCGAAGTGGAGTACCGGATCCGCAGATCAGGTGATATCAATGAAATCCGGTAAAGGAGTTCGGCGAAGTCCACATTAGCTCCTTCTTTCTCGTCGCGATAGGAGTTGACGTTCTGCCCGAGCACTGTGACCTCCTTGAAGCCGCTCTCGACGAGGGACTTGCACTCATCCAAGATGCTCACGACCGGCCTGCTGCGCTCGCGTCCACGTGTGAAAGGCACGACGCAGAAAGAGCACATGTTGTCGCATCCGCGCATAATGGAGACGAAGGCAGAAACGCCATTCGTGTCATATCGAACAGGCTTGATGTCCTCGTAGGTCTCTTCGCGAGAGAGTAGCACATTTACGGCAGCTTGCCCTGTATCGGTAGCAGCGCTCAGTAAGTTAGGAAGGTCCCGATACGCATCTGGACCCACAACCAAGTCGACTAATTTTTCTTGGTCTAGCAGCTTTTCCCGAAGACGCTCTGCCATACATCCCAATACACCTAGTTTCAGGTCAGGATTATGCTTCTTCTTCTGACTACGCAGCTCAGCTAGGCGCCGCCGCACTTTCTGCTCAGCATTTTCCCGAATGGCACACGTATTGATCAGGACGACATCAGCCGCATCGAGATCATGCGTGAGACCGTATCCATTTTCGCGTAGAACAGCGGCTACGATTTCAGAATCGGACACGTTCATCTGGCACCCATAGGTTTCCAGATAGACCTGAAGCTTGCCATCAACCGTAACCGAAACCTGTTTAGGTTGGTCGAGATCGTCAAGGATGGGAATGTCGAGAGTAGGCTGCACGTGCCGTTTTGTCTGATTTATGCGGTTCGGGAAGGGTACAACCCTCCTGAATTACTCAGGTTCGCGGATAAATGCAGAAAATGCGACAAAATGTCAGCATCATCAATTGAATCGCCCGTTACAACATTGCGTATATTTGCATCTCGGACTATCCTCGGACACCTCGCGAAACTCAAACAGATCGGATCATCATGGCTGGCCACAATAAATGGTCTAAAATCAAACGGCAAAAAGCTGTTACCGACGCTCGCCGCTCCAAAAGTTGGGCTCGAATTACTCGCGACATCATGGTTGCAGCCCGTGAAGGAGGTGGTGATCCCGGCATGAATGCTCGCCTAGCCCTCTCGGTTGAGAAGGCTAAAAGCGAGAATATGCCCAAGGACAACATCGAACGCGCTATTAAGCGAGGTACAGGTGAAATCCAGGGTTCAGATTATGTGGAAATGACGTACGAAGGGTACGGACCCCACGGGATTGCCATATTTGTTGAGGCGTTAACCGATAACACGAATCGAACGGTTGCGGACGTGCGCCACCTCTTTGGTAAGCACGGCGGCAGTATGGGGCAGAATGGTTCTGTTGCTTTTCAGTTTGACAGAAAGGGTATTTTTGATATCCCGGCCGAAGGAAATGATGAGGACTCCTTGTTCATGTTGGCCGCAGATGCAGGCGCCGAGGATGTCATCCTAGAGGATGATGCCTTCGAAATTACAACGCCTGTGGAGGCTTTCGGTGCGGTTCAAGCTGCCCTTGAATCGGAAGGCGTAACCATTACGGAAGCTGGACTGCAGCGGGTTGCCACACGTACAACAAGAATCGGCGCTGAAGAAGCAAAAGCGGTTGTCAAACTTCTGGAACTCCTTGAAGAGCATCAAGACATTCAGGCCGTATACTCGACCATGGAAATGGACGACGCCACCATCGAAGCAATCAGCTAACGATTCGTATCGGAAAGAAACTCATCTTTCCACGCCCGGCAGCATCCCCATAACGCAATGATCATTCTTGGCATCGACCCAGGCTCGAACGTTACCGGCTTTGGCCTGGTAGAGTCTGACAGTACAGGTGAGCGATTGCTGGAAACGGGCGTCATCCGACTATCGGATACGAAAGATCATTCTCTGCGCCTGAAACGGATCTACGAGTCCGTCCTTGAATTGATTGACGAATTCAATCCTGATTTATTCGCCGTGGAGATGCCCGTTTATGGCAATAATCCCCAATCCATGTTGAAGTTGGGTCGCGCTCAAGCAGCTGCCATGTTAGCCGCTCTCAATCGGCAAATTCCCGTCACGGAATACACGCCAAAAGAGATTAAAAAAGCAGTAACAGGGAACGGAAACGCCTCGAAGGAGCAGGTCCGATTCATGGTTGAAACCATGTTAAAAATGCCAAAAGAGACATCCATTACTATGGATGCCTCAGATGCATTGGCTGTAGCGCTGTGTCATATCCATCGAGGTGCTACGCTCTCAGACGCGACCTACAAAAACTGGGACGCTTTTGCCCGAGCTCACCCGGATCGATTGAAATAGGCGAGATCAATGGGCTGGGTGTAATCCAACCCATATAGTCGAGTCTGACTAGTCCCGATCCTTGTACAATCCACCAAATCCACGTTCTTCGTCTCTAAGACGAACGACGAGTGCCGCCTCGTCCTGAGGGACGCCGCCGTGACTCATATGGAAAATCAGATGCGCAACCTGCTTGTCCTTGTTTGGTGACTGCTGCCACTCAGGATGAGCCTGCTCGATGATCGAGGTTAAAATGCGAATGTATGGATAGCGCTCTTCAGGGGTCTCCATCTTGCCGACGGATTCAGCCAATAGATCTGCGTTACGGCCCACCTGGCGGTCGATGATCTTGGTTTCGTATTTCATTATCACAATGTGCTAGCCTGATGCCGGATACATAATAGATTCCGGTGGCAGGTTTGATGGGTTCAGTAACGGGAGTCCGGAGTGCCTTGCGTCAAAGGGGACCGCGGAAGCTGGCAACGGAGATGTGTCGGTAGTCCCATGCCAGCGAACGTGCAAAATAGGCACATTTTTGTGAGCAACCAAGCCCAACCGACGAGGCCAGTCGAGTGTATCGAGCTTTCCTGATGTGGGTGAACCCCATTCGAAAATCCTCGTTGAAGGCCCCCGACAGACCCGATGCGCAACCTCCAACTCCCATATCGACTCGAACTGCTTCCGGTGATTCCTGCTTTTCACCGGCGTGCACGGCAATCCAAAGAGTTTGCCGAGGGTGAACTCGTGTATTATGGCCCATCGCCAGGATACTATGGCATTGGAGAGGTTAAGAACCTCATCGAAGGATATGTTGCAGTGGATTTTCGGGGCACAGGCCAATTCGGTGTCCACGAAGACGTCTTTAGACCTGAGTATCTCATCCCCATCCCCCGTTCAACCATGGGAATTCTTTAATCAGAATTCCGTCCAGAGAGGTCTCATCGTATGGACTGTGCCAGACTCGATATGCTACAAAGATTCCTATTCAACGTCTCACTTTGTTGCCCCTATTCTGCTCGTTTCCGGATGCGGACCAAGGCACGAATCTATCCCGATGATTGACGGCAAAGTTGATAATTTCGAGGATGGAGACATCTATAACTCTCTGGGTTTTACCTGGGAATCTGTGTCTGGTGGAGCCGAGGCTGACGCAACGATATTTGTTGAAGCAGGCGGAATCGGGTCATCGCGATATCAGATGACCGTGGGTGGCATGCGGCCCTTCGGTTCCGGTGGTGAACTCGTTTCAGGCGCACGGGTGAAACTGGGACAGGCGTTGGATGCCAACCGATCCGAGGTAACAAACGTAACCGCATATAAAGGCCTAGAATTCCGTTTACAAGGCACCCCGGGCTCGTTCATTGTTCAGCTCGGAACGGAAATCATCACAGACTTTGATTACTATAACGCCTACGTTGAGGTAACCCAAGAGTGGAATCTTTTTCGCATTCCATTCTCACAGTTCAAGCAGGAGGGATTTGGTCAAGAACGCACATGGACAGGAACAGACCTGACCCACTTCGCGGTGTACTCCAACATTTTCGGTCCTTACACGATCGCAATTGATGATGTTCGTTTTTACGCAGATTGACGACAGGCTCGCGTAGGAGGATTCCCCTACGACGCAATTGACCGAGATTGCGTACGATTGGGAGCGCTCAATCTCACCCCTTCAACCGACTCGAAACACATGCACACCTTAAAAGTCCAGGGCGTCACGAAACGCTACGACAAGGTGCTGGCCGTGAACGATGTCTCGTTCGAAGCACAGCCCGGAAGAATTCTCGGCTTGCTTGGCCCAAACGGAGCTGGCAAGACGACCACTATTCGGATGATCACCTATATCACAATCCCGGATACTGGACAGATTCTGTTTGGCGATCAGCGCGTCAGCCCAAAGTCCCAAGAAATCATGGGGTATCTACCTGAAGAGCGGGGCCTTTACAAGAAAATGAAGGTGGGCGAGCAACTCATGTATTTTGCAGAGCTCAAGGGAATGCCCAAGAGAGATGCCAAAGAAAAGATTAGATATTGGTTAGATCGGATGGGCGCGCTCGACTGGGTTTCGAAAGAGACAAATGAGTTGTCCAAAGGGATGCAGCAAAAGATTCAGTTCGTCGCGACTATCCTGCATGATCCAAAACTCTTGATTCTGGACGAGCCCTTCGGTGGTCTCGACCCAATCAATGCTGACCTGCTTCAAGACGTTATTCTAGAGCTAAAGGATGCTGGACGGACGATCGTGTTTGCATCGCACCGAATGGAGCAGGTTGAGCAGCTCTGCGACGATATCTGCCTCGTGTCCCGAGGTGAAATCGTCGTAAACGGCCCGCTAAATGACATCAAGCATCAGTTTGGCAAGAACACGGTCATGATCGATTTCGAGGGATCGGATGACTTCCTCGATACCCTGACAGAGGACGGTTCAGTTCGCGTCAATACGCGCAGTTCGCGCCACGCCGAAATTCGTCTTCTCGATGGAACGCCATCGAAAAAAGTACTTAAAGCAGCACTCGATACCGTCTCGGACATCACCCGATTCGAGCTCGTAGAGCCTCCGATGCGAGAAATCTTCGTCACGGCCGTTACTGAACAACAGGGCCGCCAGGCACTGGAAGCAGACCACTCAGCCGCTCAGGGAGGCCAGAAATGACCCGCAACAAGACATTTATTGTAGCCAAAAACGAGTTTCTTAAGCGCGTAAAGACGCGTTGGTTCGTCTTTACCACATTGCTGGGACCGATAGTGATGGTAGCATTTTTCACTATCATCGGCTTCGTGTCAGCTTCTGCTATTGAAGGAGGCGACCAGAGCATTTTGGTTCTTGACGAGACAGGGCGGCTGGGCAGTTCGCTCTCTGATCCGGACGGAAAGCTGTCCTTCGATGTTACAGATCTGCCGGAGGACTCATTGAGAGCGCGCGTTCTTCGCGGCGAAGTAAATGGGTACTTGTTTCTACCCTCAGCCGTAATCAGCGGCGATCAATCTGCGAAGTACTACTCGACAGAAGGCGGCGGCGTCAGCTCCTTCAACTTCGACCTGCGATCCATCATCAGGAATACGGTCAGAATAGCGCGCTTAGAGGATCAGGATGTAGCGCCTGAGGTATTCGAAATCATTAATGCGGGTGTTGGTCTAGACTCCATTAAGCTATCTGATGAAGGAGAAGAACAGGGCAGTTCAGCTGGGTATGCTATCGTCGGCGGCATCATGGGCTTTCTGATTTACCTCACCATGTTGATTTACGGATCAGTTGTGATGCAGGGTGTAATCCAGGAAAAAACGAATCGTGTCGTAGAGATCATCATCTCCTCGGTACGGCCCTTCGAACTACTTATGGGCAAGGTTCTTGGCATCGGTGCTATGGGTCTGGTTCAAATGAGCTTCTGGTCAATACTTATTGCTGGGGGGACAATATTCTCTGGTACGATCGTCAGTTTCTTTGTCGATTCTGCGTCCTTGAACCTTCCAGACACTGCCTCGCAGGCTGAAGTCCTCGACGCTGTTGGGTTTAACGTGCCGGACTTGGGACCAGAAGTCTTCATTTTCTTCGTGATCTATTTCCTCTTGGGGTATCTGCTCTTTGCGACGCTCTTCGCCGGTATCGGATCAGCTGTTGAGCAGCAGCAAGATGCGCAGAGTCTGATGATCCCAGTTATGATGCCCATCATAGTCTCCATCATTTTTCTGCAAGCTGTTATCGAAGCGCCCAACTCAACGCTATCTCTCGCTCTATCCCTGATTCCGTTCACATCGCCCATTCCAATGGTGGTTCGGATCGCAATGATCGACGTACCCTGGTGGCAGATTGGACTGTCCTTATCCCTACTTGCTGGCACCTTCGTAGGCGCTGTTTGGGTTAGCTCGCGTATCTACAGGGTTGGGATCCTAAGTTATGGCAAAAAGCCGTCGCTCAAGGAAATCATCAAGTGGATGCGATACGCATGACATATACTGGAATAGCCATCAACTGACTGCCTCGACTATGATTTCTTCTCCGCGTCCATTCAGTTTCGCGTACGCACTCTTCAGTCTACTTCTCGCCTGTGCGGTGCTCCTTCCTGCGCAACTATTTGCGCAACAAGAAGACAGCCTGTCACTAACCTACCTAGGAGCTGCTGGCTGGAAGATCATGGACGGATCGGTAGTGGTGCTGATCGATCCATATATCTCGCGCGTGAAGTACGGAGGTGGAGGCCACCCCGATGATGACCGTCCGGACTATGCACGCGATGAGATCGCCCCATCTGATACCGCCCTGATTGACACGCTGGTCGACAAGGCAGATTTCATCCTAGTGCATCATGGTCATTTCGATCACCTGGGAGATGTCCCTTATATCGCCCGAAAGACTGGCGCAAAAGTGATTGGTACGGAGACTACGATCATGATCCTCAGGGCTTATGGGATCCCGGACGAACAGCTCTACGCCGTTGGCGGCGGAGAAGACTATCAGTTCGACTCGTTTTCGATTCGTGTTTTACCCTCGATTCATTCCGCGCTGAATGAAAAGCACTATTTCGATACTAGGCGCTACGATCGATTCACGGAGTTGAACGCACCCTTGCGGATCGAGCAGTTCATTGAAGGCGGATCACTCATGTTTTTGGCACGATTTGCCACTCATGAAGTGCTAACGATGGGCTCAATGAACTTCGTTGAACGAGAACTGGAGGGGATTCACCCAGACATCCTATTGGCTGGTGTAAACGGATCTCGGCTTGGTCTCTTCGATTACGACGCACGGCTGATTCGGGTCACCGGAAACCCTCCGATTGTGATCCCGACCCACTGGGATAACTTTCGATTACCATACGGGTATTCTCAAGAGGGCGGCGTTGAGCGAAACCTTGTTCCATTCGTGGATACGCTGGCGGAGATCGCTCCAGAGACACGTGTGATTCTACCGGTACACCTTGAGCCGATAGTCCTTCATCGCCCCTGATTTGTGCCCTAAGATGGTCGGAACACCGGAACAGCGAGTGCCTTAACAGGAAAGTGGACTTTTTGACCGTTTTCTTCTGTTGAAATACTTTGCTTGTTGAATTCTTCCGGATGCAACTTTCTGTGCGCCGATTTCCTCCCATACTGCTCCTTCTGACCAGTCTCTTGATTCTGTCGAGTCCTGGCTTAGTGGAAAAGGTTCACGCCCAGTATTTCTCTTTCGGCAAGAATAAGGTCCACTATGAGGACCAAGACTGGTCCTATCTGCAGAGCCGGCACTTCACGGTCTATTACCCGGATGGCAGCGTCTACCTAGCAGACTTTGCAGCTCGAGCTGCCGAAGAGTCTTTTGGTCCGATGGCACGGCTTTTTAGGTTAAACCCTGAACGCCGAATCGTTCTCATTATCTATCCCAACCACGCCGAGTTCGCGGTTACAAATGCCGTGAACCTTCCGACGTTTTCAGACGCGATTGGTGGTGTGACGGAGCTCTATAAAAACAGAATTGCTATCCCGTTTGCTGGCGATTACCGGGATTTTCGCCGCGTAGTACATCACGAGCTGGTTCATGCGGTTGTTAATGAGGTCTACTATGGCGGATCCGTGCAAAGCCTGCTGCAACTCGGCCAAAAAATGCGCATTCCCAACTGGTTTAATGAGGGGCTTGCGGAATACCTCGCGCTGGGCTGGGATACGCAATCGGATATGTATGTAAGGGAGGCCATTCTCGAGGATCAACTCCCCGAAATAAAGCAACTTTCGGGGGTACATGGCCTACCGCGGCGGACAGAGCGTGTGGGATTACATCGCTGAGCATTATGGCGATGAGAAGGTGGTAGAGATTCTTCAGAAGCTTAAAACGTCTCGTTCGGTTGAGCAGGCAATTCTTCGCTCTACGGGCCTGACCATTGACGAACTAAGTGACGATTGGAAACGGACCCTGCGCGAAGTCTATTTCCCTGAAGTGACGGCACGCGAATCACTCGAAAAGATCGGACGACCCATTATTACGGAAAACGAAGGGTTCTACAACACGTCCCCAGCTCTCTCGCCGTTTGGTGATCGAATTGCTTTCGTAACTACCACAAGCGGGCTATTTGACATCTACATCGCCGATGCCAATGATGGCACGATTCAAACAAGGTTGATTCAAGGCCAAGTGTCCCGGGAATTCGAATCTCTCAAGATTCTTTCGCCCGGCTTATCCTGGAGCCCGGACGGGAATACACTGGCGGCGGCTGTGAGAAGTGGTCCTAGCGATGCCGTAATTTTGATAGACGTGTTGACCGAACAGACAACACGTATCGATGTGCCTGGCATCAAACATATCCTTTCTTTGTCCTGGGCCCCGGACGGAGAACGCATAGCTCTTGGCGCTTCCAACGGTAGTCAAAGTGACATCTGGCTACTCTCTGTGGACTCCGGTGGATTGGAGAACCTTACAAACGATGTGTTCGGAGATTTCGAGCCGGTATGGAGCCCAGATGGATCGGTGATCGTTTTCCATTCTGATCGAGGAGCACAGACAGAATTGGGTCGCTTCACGACGGCAACAACCCGAATCTTTGATACAACATTTGATCAGGAAGACCTTTATTCGATTCGCCTTGGATCACGCTTTTCCCGCCGGTTGACTTCGAACGAAACCTGGGATGATCGAAGTGCTCGGTTTGGCCTGGACAACAATCGTGTCGTGTTTATTTCGGACCGGAATGGAATCGACAATTTGTATGAAAAGCATCTCGTCACCGGACAAGTGCGGCCACTTACCGATTTGGATGTAGGCGTGATGCAAGTGAGTGTTGCTGCCGGCAGTGACCTAGCGGCCATGGTCAGCTTACGTGGCGGCGTGCCCTCGATTTATACTCTCCGATTGCCGTTTGACAGGAATTTGCCCCGAGATCCGCTGACACCGACTGTCTGGGCACAACGTGTAGATCCGTCCGAGTTTCGAGAAGCTCCAGCTGTTAGCGTTGCGGGACGTAATCGATTGAATGATAATCCGATCTTGCGAGATGCTTCGGATGGAATCGCCTACCTACGCGGACGCGAACGGCTGAGGCCTACCCCAACTTTCGAGCCGATTCCGCTAGACTCACTGCTTGCTAGCCTACCTCCGGCCGCACGGGACGCTGTGCTGGCGCTTGATGACAATACTCCGATCGACCTGCCTGCCGACTCGTTTGTACAGAAGCTCAACATCGACTTTGAAACCCTCACAGGACGACAAATCGACCGAGATTTGAATCCCAAAGAAGCTTTTCTATCACCTGATTCAGGGGCTTTCGTTGATGAAGATGGCAATTTTATACCACGCCAATACAAACTGAGGTTTTCGCCTGACATCGTATACGGCGCAGCCGGATATGATGCGCTTTATGGCGTTCAGGGTGTGACGCAAATGATATTTTCGGACCTGCTGGGCGACCATCGGTTCGTTTTATCGACCAACTTGCTTCTCGATCTGCGCAATTCTGACTACACCCTTTCGTATCAGTATCTACCGCGCCGCATGGATTGGGCGGTCTCGACCTTCCACGTAGCTCGCCTTTTGGCTGACTTTACGGAAACCGATCCGACTTACTACAGATACCGTCAGTTTGGTGGTAGCATCCGAGCAAGCTGGCCGTTCGATAAATTCCATCGCTTGGATGCTGATATCGGAGTCGTCGGCGTGAATCAGGCGGACGTGACCGATGTAACTCGTCCTTCGATATCCCGCGCGCTTCTAATTCCGCGTCTAACCTATACACGCGATGTTACCACTCCTGGTCCCATGTCACCGGTCGATGGAGCACGTGTGGCACTTTCATTCTCCGGAGCGCCCACCAGCTTTTCTGACTCCTCGATCCGTTTCGGTACCGTTTTGTTCGACGCAAGGATGTACTCATCCTTCTTGCAAAACCGATACACGTTCGCTCTTAGGCTTTCGCTTGGCTCTTCTTTCGGTCGTCACCAACAAGTGTTTTATACCTCGGGTGTTCAGAATTGGCTGAATCGGAATTTCGATGACTTGAATGGCTTCCCGATTGAGGATGTAACTGATTTCGTTTTTGCTACCCCCATGATGCCGCTTCGTGGGTATGACATCAATGCCGCTAATGGGTCGCATTTCGGGTTGATAAATGCAGAGTTTCGATTTCCGATCATGGCCGCGGTGTTACCCGGACCCTTCCCATTTATCCCCTTTTACAACATACAGGGACAGGTTTTTGCCGATATCGGAAATGTCTGGGGAGGTCGTTCATCGAGTGGCCAAACTGATGACCTGCTTCCCGGGCAGGCGCCGGCAGACAAACGAGAGGTCGAAGATATTCTGGCCGGAACTGGCTTTGGAATCCGGACGCTTCTTCTAGGATTTCCAGTTCGAATGGACTTCGCCTGGCCATTCGATGGTCGTCATTTTGGAGATCGGCAAATCTATTTGAGCGTTGGTCTGGATTTCTGATTTGTGAAAAGCCGCCGAAAGAGCCTTTGACACTCCGATTGGCACGAACCCTCCCACGATTACTCCGTTGATGTTTGGCTCTGCCTTTCTGCGTCCGGATTCAGCCACCTCTGATTCACAAACGGATGCTGGAACGCCCACTCCCACCGAGATCTGATGCCCGATGCAGACTGAGATCAAGAATATCAGCGACGTTGAACTGGAACTGGAGATCAAGGCTACCGCCGACGATCTGAACGCGGATATCGAAACCGCTGTCCGCGCCCAGCGTGCCCGAACCAATATGAAGGGCTTCCGTCCCGGAAAAGTCCCGACATCGGTCGTCAAGAAGGTGTACGGCAAAGCCATTGCGTACGGAGTTGCTGAAGAAGCCGTCCAAAAGACGTTCCGCTCCACCGTACTTGAGGAAAAGAAGTACGACGTTCTGGGCCAGCCAACTATCACCGAACTCGAATATGAGTATGGTGGAGATCTGCGTGCAGTGGTAAACTTTGGCGTACGCCCTGAGATCAAATTGGCCGATGTGTCCAAGACCAAGATTTCGAAGCTCAAGCATGAGGTGACGGAGGAAGACCTCGAGAAAGAGATCGAACATCTGTTGTCACAGCATGCGGAGCTGACGCCTGCAGATGGTCCTGCCAAGAAGGATTCCTACGTGATTGTCGACTTGCAGCGCCTAGATGCTAAAAGCGGCGATCCGGTAGAAAGTGAGCGCCAAGAAGGCGTCCCATTTCTGCTGAGCGATGAAAACTTGTTACCGGAGCTCAAGAAAGCACTCACCGGTATGAAAGTAGGCGCTTCAAAAAAGGTCAAATTTCCCGGACTCGAGGGAGAAGACAAGCGTCACTATGAGGTGACCCTGAAGGAAGTCAAAGTCCGCGAATTACCTGAACTGGACGACGAACTCGTCAAGAAGGTGACAAACGAGCAGGTTGAAACTGTTGAAGCGCTGCGCACGCAGATAAATGAGCAGTTGGTTGAAGGATGGGTTCAGCGTAGCAAGGAAAATTTCCAGTCCGACGCCATCGAAAAGATGATTGAGCTGCACACATTCGATGTGCCTAAGTCAGTGGTTGAAATGTACCTCGACGCGTACGTCAACGACCTCAAATCGAAAGGTCCGGACAACGAATTACCGGCAGGCTTCGACGAAATTGGTTTCAAAGAAAGCCGTAAAGGTGACGCCGAAAACCAGGCCCGCTGGATGTTCATACGCGATGCCATTGTGGCTGAGCACGGTTTTGAGGTCACAGAAGCAGATCGCGAAGAGCATTTCGAAAAAATGGCTGCTCAAGGCGGATTTGGGTCTGATATGATGAAATCGTATTACGCCCAGATGCCACAACTGATGGACCAACTCGATCAGGGTATTCTTTCTGATCGTGTCTTCACCTGGCTCGAAGAGTCCATGAAAGTGACAGAGAAAAATCGCAAAGAGTGGGAGAAGGAACTGAAGAAGGGCTGAGCCCTGCTTCCTGCGCTTATGAGTGTTTCAATCCTGAAACTTTCGACGGTTTGCCGTAACGTAGCGCCTGTTCCGGATTGACCCGGCACTGTCTATTTCGATAGTAGCCGTTCACCCAACAGGCATGTTATGTACGCACCCTTTCGCTTTGCACCCCGCGCATTTTCGGTTTTTATGGCTCTCTTTTTCTCGATGGCCCTTCCGGCTCGAGGTCAGGAAGCCGACTCTCTGCTTTCCCGCACGTTAGATCCTATTGTGGTTACGGCGGAACGCACGACATCCCAACGATCGCTTTCGACGGCTGGCGTTTCTTTGCTTGATGCTCGCTCGCTTGAACAGCGCCCTTTACGCAATCCCGCCGATTTATTGACCAGACTTCCTGGCATCACGGTGCTGGATTTTGGGGGCTCAGGATGGGAGCCACAGGTTGTCACCCGTGGATTCTATGGCGGTGGTGAAGCCGAGTATGTGGTAGTGCTTATTAACGGCCGTCCCATAAACAATATCGAAAACGGAGTGGTTAACTGGGATCGGGTGATATTACCCCCTGGTAGTTCCGTTGAAGTGCTTCGCGGTGGGGCATCATCCCTATATGGAGATGCAGCCATTGGCGCCGTAATGAACATTATTACGCCTGCTTCTGGCCTACGCCAAGCAAATATCCGGGCGCGATATGGTGGATTTGGGACTAGCGATGTTCAGGCCTCATTGATTCGACCACGATATAGTCTTTCTGGTAGGATCGACGCCACGGATGGCTATCGCGATCATTCCAGCCGACAGGCCATTACGATACAGGGTACGGGTACGATCGTTGACCGAGACGATTTGAAACTGTCGATGGATCTCTCTGCCACCACCCGTGACTACGAAGTACCTGGCCCGATTCGGGATAGTGACTTGACAGGCGGCCGTGACGCCAGCTTGCTCTTCTTCCGCTTTGACGAGGGCAGCGAAACGACGACTCATTCGGGAATAAACGGGCAATTGAAGAAGGATTGGGGAACGCTGGACGCTTCCATTTCAGCGGAAAGCCGTGGTCTCGACTTGTTTCGCACGCTTCCGTTGAGTGCCGATTTTGCAGATACCCAAGAGCGGCGTGTTAATGCGCTGTCTACACAGATATCACTGATTCTGTCAGACGTTTCCCTGCCTATTCCAATGGAAAACAGCCTGCTCGTTGGCACTGATTTTTCGAGTGGAGGGTTGGATAGCCGATACCGCTCTGTTGCTACCGGTGGCCTGGATGATGCCTATTTGCTATCTGATGGCCGCCCCGGCGAGGTGCTTAGTGATGGTACAGCAAAAAGGGATAGGGCTGCATTATTTGCGCATCTGGATCTCAATCCGACATCCGCCCTGCGCGTCTCCTTGGGCGTACGCGCGGACATGATCAGCGATCAGTTCGAAGAGAAAGAAGGCTTTTCAGAGCCGGCTGAAGAGGCTGATCATACTGCCGTCAGCCCAAAGGCTGGTATTAACTATCGCTGGATCGCGCGCGCTGACCAAGTGGGCAATGTATATGTGAGCGTTTCAAAGTCCTTCAAAGCACCGACGCTTGACCAACTCTATGACCTGCGTGCGATTCCCGTTCCCTTTCCACCTTACAGCGTTCAAATAGCGAGTGATCAGCTCGATCCACAGCGCGGTTTCAATGTAGAAGCAGGTCTTTACCATCGTATTTCAACCAATACTGGTTGGACAGCAAATATGGAAATGTCCGTCTATCGCATCGACATGACAGATGAGATCGACTTTTCATTCGACACGTTTTCAAACGTGAACATAGGTGAGAGCCGGCATCAGGGAATTGAAAGTGGACTCCGGGTGAGTAAAGGAATGTTCTCGGCCCATGCCAATTATGCACTGCAGGAAGTAACCTTCAGCAAGGGAGAATTGAAGGGTAATGCCGTTAAAGCTATCCCTAGGCATAGTTTCAATGCCGGCCTAGCAGCCGATCGGGGACCGCTTTTTATGAGCCTATCTGCAGTGGGCAATCGCGGTATGTATGTCGATGACACAAACCTTGTCGAGATGGACAATTATGCCACGATGCAGCTTCAAGCATCTTGGACGCGTGGATCTGGACGCTTCATGGTCGATGTTTGGAATCTGCTCGACAAGGAGTACAGTACCACAGCCTACCCAGATCCTGCCGGTTCGGATGTACTATTCCTCTACCCAGCTGCAGGTAGAACGCTACTACTAGGTATTGAATGGACTTTTTAATGTAGCTTCGATAGACTTCATCTCTGGCGGAACCCGCCGATAACAGGACTGGTTCGAAAGGCACCCTGGCCAAGGCGTCGATGGCGTTTGACCCCCGGGTGCCTTATTTAGGCCTTTCACTATCCAAGCACCGCATCAACCTAGCTTCCTGATGGTCGACGACTTTCTAAAATTCTCGAAAAGCCTCCACAGCAGCTCATTACCGAGCGGCATCCACAGCGGTCCCTTCCAGGGCGCTCCAATGAGTCAGCTGGTGCCGATGGTTGTGGAGCAGTCAAGCCGGGGCGAACGCGCTTACGACATCTACAGTCGCCTCCTCAAGGAGCGCATCATCATGTTGGGTACGCCCATCAATGATGCTATTGCTAACCTTATGGTTGCGCAGCTTCTTTACTTGACGAGTGAAGATCCTGACCGTGACATCAATATTTACGTCAACTCGCCAGGGGGTTCGATCGATAGCGGTCTAGCCATTTACGACACGATGCAGTTCATCAGTCCTAAGGTTTCGACCATCTGTGTCGGACTAGCGGCTTCGATGGGTGCGGTGTTGTTGGCTGCTGGCGCCAAGGATAAACGAGCATCCTTGCCCAACTCACGCATCATGGTGCACCAACCTCTAGGTGGCGCGCAAGGACAGGCTTCAGATATTGAAATCCAGGCCCGCGAAATCCTGAAAATGAAAAAGAGCCTTTACGGCATTCTTGCTCATCATACGGGCCAGTCAGCGGAGAAGATTGAATCCGATGGCGATCGTGACTACTGGATGAGCGCCGCTGAGGCCAAAGACTATGGTCTCATCGACAACGTACTCATGCCTGGCACGCAGCCTAAGCCTGAGAAAAAAGACTGACCGGATTTATTATCCGGACGTATTGGGGGGCGCGGCCGCAGGCCGCGCCCCCCTTTTTTTGTGTCTGTCGGGTCGACTGACTCTACGCGTGGGAAAAACGGCCATGCGAGCGATAGGATTCGCCGAATACAAGGCCCGCGAGGCTCTCCCACTCCCTTAGGCAAACTTCTTGTACAAACGTACAACAAGATTGCTTAAGGGCCTTGAGCGTTCTCCATGGAACCCCGGAAGATCGAGATCAGAAGTGAACATTCACTTAGCCATGCCCCCTTAGGGCAAAGACGCAGGGACCGGCTTCAATCACCTCATAGTCCGAACGCGGTTCGCACGATCAGCCCCTGAATCTACCCGCCTCATGGAATAGCAAACATCTCCATCACGCGGTAACGCACATTTGTAGCCCCAAACCCAAGGAGATCTCCGAGTTCAGCGGGCTCTTCTGGACGAAGGTCTCGAGGTGCAAAAATGGCGCATCCAAGAGCAAAAGAAGCAGGAATAGAAAAAACGCATGATATGTGGCGTTTCATTGGATGTACCTAAATTGTAACTATAATAGTTACATTATCAAAGTTCCTCGTTTCCGAAGCCCTTTCTCATGCTCGACCCCATCACTCTCGAAGGTCAAGTAGTTCGCCTAGAGCCCTTGACAGCAGATCATCTCGATGCCTTCTGCGAGGTAGGACGGGACCCGTCCATTTGGATGCACAATGCGTCGCCCGTCCGATCGCGCGAGGATATGGCGAACTATATAGAAATCGCTCTGAATGCTCAGCAGAGGGGTGATCAATTTCCCTTTGCCACCGTGCTGAGGGACGGCGGGACGGTCATCGGCTCGACGCGCTTTGCAGCCATCAGTCTTCCACATAGGCGAATGGAAATTGGGTGGACGTGGATTACGCCAGCCTGGCAGCGAACGGCCGTAAATACGGAAGCCAAGCTCCTGATGCTGGAGTGGGCTTTCGAGGTAGTGGGATGCAATCGTGTCGAATGGAAAACGGATGCCCTCAATGAGCGATCACGAATCGCTATCCTACGCCTCGGAGCAAAATATGAAGGCCTGCACCGAGCACATATGCAGCGCCACGATGGCACCCTCCGAGACACCGTGTACTACAGCGTCATTCGAAATGAATGGCCTGGCGTGCGTGATGAGCTTCAAAAACGTCTAAAAAGGGGACGATGACGGTCGTTGCTTATTAAACCAATCGCCAAACCTCCCCTAGACAGACTTTTTGTACAATCGCACGCCGTCAAAGCCCTACTCAAGGAAAAAACACCGAGTCTATGAAATCAATCCCATCCTTTTTCCTTCTTCTCATCATTCTGGTAGCAGGTTGCGGAAATGAATCCATGATGACAGCTCCGAACCCTTCTGATGACATAGGCGAGGTGATCAATACTGCGACGTTTCGCACTGGCGAATTCGAGCCATTGAATGGCAAAACCACCATGGGCAAAGCAACGCTGAACACGCTCCCCAATGAAATGCTGCAGCTGATGTTTTCGGAGGATTTTTCTCTATCAGACGGTCCTGGGCTATTTGTCTATCTATCCAATGCAGAATTCCCAACGAGCGACGCCGTAAATCTGGGCTCCTTTATTTCTCCTTCCGGAGCACAGAACTACGCAGTTCCCAGTAGCCTTTCTCTCGACAATTACACACACGTTCTGGTGCACTGCGTGCCGTATAACGTCACTTTTGCCTTCGCCGAGCTGAAATAGGCCTTTCGAAGGATAGCCAAACGTCGATTATACAGTAGGCCCGGGGCGCATTCGCGCCCCGGGCCTACCCAAATCCACTAACCAGACGGTCTAAATGTCGGCCTCTTGCTTGCGCAGAATGAAGATGCCTTCAGCCTGGCTACTGACTACAATCACACCGCTCTTGAAGTATGGGTAGTTGCTCCAGCTGCCAGCAAAGCCAGCGACGTTGTCAGCCGTCGGCGCGGTGTCAAATGATCCCACCTCAATAGGATTCTCGCGATCAGTAATGTCTATGATGCGAAGCCCTGCCTGATAGTTGGACTGATACATGAGGCTGCCACGGATATAGAGATTATGATCACTGGCGCCATTATTGTGATAGAACTCGCTGACGAGAATCGGCTCATCCAAATCGCTCATATCCCAGATAAGCGTGCGTGTCTTATCCACGATGTTATTCATTTCATCCAACTCATCGTTCATGTAGAAGTAGTTGTGGTCCTCACTCAGCCATCCCTGATGGGTATATGCTGTGTTCGGGTACTCTGCTACCGTGATGGTTACCGGATTGTCTTTGTCCGTAACATCGCCCAAAATGAGCGCATTGCTGTTGGAGTTGAAGCATACTTCCCGGCCTACATAATCGGCATCTGAACCGCGATAAATGACGCATTGCGCATCATGCGTTCCGCCGTATTCAGGATTGGTGAAACATCCAACAAATTGTGGGTCTCCAGGGTTACTCAGGTCCAGCATGTGTAGCTGTCCGCCGCATCCTCCCGGGCCGGACTGGCTTCCGATAGCGTAGCCAAACCCAGTTTCCTCGTTAATGATGATGTTGTGCGAACTAGCTACCCCGCGATACGTCATATCTGGATCAAAGTCGACTGGCATGTCGGCTGGATCCACATCGCGAAGACGAGTCAAATCGAAAACCTGCATACCGTGATCGCCCGATCCGTCGGCGACGATGTACGCATAGTTCTGATAGGTCTTGATATCGCGCCACCAAGCACCTGGTGAACCTGCCGTACGCATAACCTGACCAATCACAACAGGGTTGGCTGGATCTGAAATGTCGATGAATGACGTTCCGTCGGTACGACCAGCGAGTACATACTCCTTGTCCGTATCCGGATCAGTCCACCCCCAAACATCATTCAGGTTGGCCCCACGATCGTGCGCAAGGTCGTCTGTCGAAACCATAGACAGCATGTCAACGCCATCACAAGGGAAAAGGCCGTTGGCAAGTCCTTCCTTGCATTCAATCTTGTCCGTACCTGTGACAGATTCCATCCTGGTCACCTCGGACTCCGCTGATGAAACCATCGTCCACAGTCCGTCTTCGCCACGCTCGAAAATATGCGCTAGACCAGAACCGTAGTCAGCATCCGGAGCACCGATGGCAAGGACGTCTCCTTCAATGTCGATGCCGATGCCGAAGCCGTTCCCCTTCTGCCCTTCCGGCCCGTCGATGACAACAGGCGCCACTTCTGTATTAACAACATTGTAGACGAAGACCGTTCTCGATGCGCCAACCAATAGGTCATTACCGCTCACGGCAATCGCCTGTCCAAAATTGCGGGAAGTACGATTGCCTTCCTCTGTTTCTGGCTGCTGAATCGTACCCGTCTGGGCCCATCCGCCCATCGGACCCTTGTCAAATACCAAAACAGCGCCACCATCTTCATGTCCAGGCGCGCCTACAAATAGACGATCGCCAGAAACTGCCAAAGACCGTCCCATTCCAGCGTTCTCGGTCAAGCCATCACCCATCAGCATCTCGCCAGTCGACCAAGATCCATCGTCCTGCATAGAATAAACCATCACATGACCCGTTCCGTCGTGCGCAGACGGCACGCCTGCAATGAGCATATTGCCAGCTGATGCAATTGACCATGCTCCTGAAGCAGGTGTGGTGCCCATGGAGTGCCACATGGTTCCCATATGATGAACGACATGCACACGGCCAGTGTCATCAAGGCCGTTGTAAGAAGCGACGAGCCACGTGTCGCCAATGCGGGCCATCGTTTCAGTGCGGAGTCCGCCTCGAGCATAGGCGCCACCAAACTCTTCGTCTTCAGGAAGTGTCATCCCTGGATAGATCTTGCCAGACTCTGACCATCCATCTGCACTGCGCTCAAATGCATACACAGCTCCTAGTCCAGGAGCCGCAACCAGCATCACATCGCCATCCACGGTTATAGACCGGCCAAAATCATCGCCCATCTCTCCGTTGGAAGCGCCGATGCGGGCCGACTCAATCCACGTGCCGTCGGCTCCTTTGGTGAACTCGTACACCTGACCAGCTGGATCTGACCCAGTTGGCCAACCAATAGGCGCTGACCCAACATAAATATGGCCATCTGAAATGGTCAGCGCTCCGCCAAAGCCTAGGCGAGATCCGGCATCACCGTCAGGCATCGTCTGAGCTGAAGACACCCCGACAACGAGAAACAGAGACAAAAAGGAAAAAAGAATACGTTGCATAATGAATTCGAAATAGGTGGGAGTGCACGGGCGATCATGCCGGTTCTGGCATTTGTTAGTCTGCCCTCAGTCAGTCAACACTACTCCATTTTCAATCAACAGGCAAGCATTGATGTAAACTGACCTTGAGTAGAGGTTTTTCTGATGCGATCAAGGTAACTTCGAACAACGTACTTCGTCTTCTGCACCTGAAGAACCTATTACTTCCAACGACCCCCAGACCCATGCGCCGATTTTCAATCCCTGCCTTTGTGCTCTTATTCCTGTTTTTCCCAGGACGCCAGAGTCTTGCCCAGGACTACGCTCTTCAAGAGGTTATGGAAGTCATCGAAACCATGTTTGACGGTATGCGGCAAATGGATGCAGATAAAGTATCGTCCATATTCGCAGACGGTGCCAGTCTCAACTCTACTGGCAGCCTTGATGGCGCGTCGTTTGTGCGCACCATGGCAGCAACTGATTTTGCTGAGGCCATCCGCCAAGGCACTTCAGGCCCGGCCTGGGATGAACGTATCTGGAATGTGGACATCGAGATACAAGACAACCTGGCCACTGCCTGGATGGACTATGCCTTTTATGCAGGCGACCAATTCTCGCATTGTGGTTCAAACACATTTCAGTTTGTGCGAAATGCTGACGACGACTGGAAAGTTATTGCGATGGCTGATACCCGCGCCAGCGATCCATGCTTAATCGATCAGAACAAGAACGAAGAGGCGATGGTTCGTACGGCACTTCGTCACTACCTACGTGGCCATGCTACGGGGATGGGCAGTGAACACGAACAGGCATTTAATGACGTTGCCAACCTTTACTGGATCCGAGACGGTGAATTCAACTCCCGTTCTAGCGCCGAATACATTGCGAGCGCTCCAGGTCAGCCCGCCGAGAACGAAGCGGATCGATTTCGCTATATCGATTGGGTAGACGTCTCGGGTAATGCAGCCGTAGGCAAAATCATTCTGGATTATCCAGGTGCCTATTTCACAGACTACATGCAGCTATTGAAAATCGATGGCCGATGGGAAATCGTAAACAAGATTTTCGACGTCGACAACGAGTAGCAACTCTTACCAGCAGTCATCGAGCGCCTTGGGATAATGGTCGGACATGGTTAGAGGGATCTCAATGAGCAAGATGCAACAACACCACTGATTTGTCGTTCAGCGGGTCATAATCGTAGGGTTTTCCCGGCCGGACTAGTCTTATACTGTCTCTAGAGCTTTTTACATCGTCTATGTCGAACACTGACTACGTACCCATTTCCTGTTCCTTTCATGATGCACTTGAGCATCACGCGACGCGTGGTGACGTGGTTCGTGTGGTCTACGAAGGAGCAGAAGAAACGCAGGATGGATCGTTCTGGCTACTGGACGTATTCGCCAAGGATGGTGCGGACTGGGTCAGAATGCTCTCTGTCGGGGAAGACGAAACGAAGGCCTTTGAAGTCCGGCTGGATCGGCTCCAGGCCGTAAATGGTCAGGAGTTACCTCGCTTCTGCTAGGTTAGCTATAGAGCCCTTTGGGAAGTCAGACCGAAGAGGCCGTAAGGGCCATTTGGAAAGAGCTTTTGCCCACACAGGAGTACACCGGCAGTTTCCAGGATTAAGCCTTTCAGGCATCGTACGTTGAAAACACGAATATCAAGACCCTTATGATGTTCATCGCCTTGTTGGCCTTGATCAATGACTGCATGGGCGTATTCGGAATGGCTGTTCAAAAGGTCGCAAGCCTTCTCTAGCGATCTCGGTTTCGATCGTGATATAGAAGGGATTGATCAGGCGAAGGCTCCTCCTCATCTAAGACGATGCGTCCTGCTTCGTCGGATATCACACTGGCAGCGTCTGACACATGTTGAGCGTCAAGCCCCCCGTCAGACGAAGCTGGAAACAGATTGCGAACCCGTCCTAGAATCTCTTGGACACGTGCCTGATGCTGTCTTGCTCTGAGCCTCAGCGCCGCACGGGCCATCACTAGAAAACCAGCACCTGAACCTGCTGCAATAGGGAAAACCACCTCAGGAGGTAGTCCGGAGCCATCCATAGCAATCCCTGCAAGAGCGAATCCTGCAGCTAATGAGACCACGAAAGAAAGGAACGCCATCCCACCGAACTGCTTTTCAACTTCGATCTGGGTTTTGCCATCTCGGGCCATGGCTGAAACTTGAAAGCGATATAGGACCAGATCCATGTCCTTTAATTCCTTTTTCCATTCCCTCAATCGCCCGATTTGCTCGACCTTTCCGGAGCTACCCGTCAAACGACGCATGTCCAACACTATCTCTTCCCATATTTCGTCGGTAAGCTCTACGTCAATAGAATCTGCGGCAATCTCACGAAACGGTCCACCAAAGAGAGAAAACGACTTCTTCCGATGGACACCGCGCTCCATTTCAAGTGCGGCGGTATGGACGAAATCCTTCGAAACGCCCAACTCCTCAGCAATATGTTCGGCGTCGGCAAGGGATAGAGACCGAGCGGGGCTTCCAGCGCGTTCCTCGTGTAATTCCGTTGCCCGCTGAATCAGCAGACCGATTTCCTTGTCCGAGTAGCGGCGTGTGGGAGAGCTCATGGTTCAACAACGGTAGGGTGTTACTACAGCCAGGATACGATGCCTGTCTCAACGGAATACTCTGCGCCGATGCACATGACGTCCCCAGACGATATCAATGCGGCCAGCGATTCTGATTTGGAGTAAAGACGCTCCACCGAGTGCTCGACATTGGCATGCCCAGCTATTCGACACTTTTCCTCATGAGATTGGGCTGAATCAAATGCTGGTTCGGATCGAATTGCCGTCTCAACCCGATTCACGATCGCCTCCATGTGGATCGAAAACTTGAATTCAGGGTCTTCCATCGCCTTCAATGCAGCTTGAACAGCGCCGCACCTCGTATGCCCCATCACGACGATTAATCGGGTGCCCAATTGTTCAACTGCAAACTCAACACTCGCAATCTGAGAGGGTTCAACGATATTGCCTGCTACCCGGATCACGAACAGATCCCCAAGATGTTGATCAAATACATATTCTGTTGGCACCCTGGAGTCTGAACAACTCAGCACGACCGCAAATGGAGCTTGGCCATCGGCCAGATCATCCCGCATTTTTTGCATATCAATGGCAGATCGGGCATGCCCTCCTGATAGATATCGTTTGTTGCCTTCTTTTAGTCTCGCAAGGGCTTCTGTTGCTGGAATCATGATCTCAAATCGATTAGGTATTCAGTGATAATAACTCAACCGGTAGTGGATGGGTTCGCCTCCTACAAGATTTCGACTTTGAAGAGAAGTCGTTCCGGGAGAGTACAAGTATTCATCATCGTATCTTTTCGTCAGTCAATATTGCTCGATTCCACTATCACGAAACTCTCGAAGATATTCAGGATGTAGGCTTGCCGGCGAATTTCCTGCAGAATAGCCTCCAGAAGACTCGAAAGACCGAACAATTCTGAACTTTCCGCTTTCACGCGCATCCCCAGTGGGCTCAAATCCAGGATTTCCCACCTTCCATTTTTGAATAGAACGTCCCAATGAGCGATCAAAAGATCATTTTTTCGATGAACGGCGTCGGCAAGATTTATAAGTCGACCCGCAAACAGGTCCTCAAGGACATCTGGCTTTCCTTTTACTATGGCGCGAAGATTGGCGTACTAGGTCTGAACGGCGCTGGAAAAAGCTCGCTCTTGCGCATCATTGCAGGGTTAGACACTGACTACCTCGGTGAAATCCAGTCACAGAAAGGCATCACCTTTGGATACCTTCCACAGGAGCCGGCACTCGATCCAGAAGCCACCGTCCTTGACATCGTTCAAGAAGGCGCAGCCGAAGCGGTCCAGTTGATGAAGGACTACAATGCCGTATCCGAAAAATTTGCCGAGCCGGACGCGGATTACGAGGTCTTGATGGAACAGCAGGCAAAGCTGCAGGACAAGATCGACGCCATGGGGGCTTGGGACCTTGAAAGCCGTTTGGAAATGGCGATGGATGCACTCCGCTGCCCCCCTTCAGATGCCAAAATCGGCGTGCTTTCTGGCGGTGAAAAACGCCGCGTAGCGCTAGTGCGTTTGCTCCTCCAGAAACCTGACGTCCTCCTGTTGGACGAACCCACGAACCACCTCGATGCAGAAAGCGTCGCGTGGCTCGAGCAGCATCTGGCGCGCTACGAAGGAACGGTCATCGCAGTAACGCATGATCGCTACTTCCTCGATAACGTAGCTGGCTGGATCCTCGAACTCGACCGCGGACAGGGTATTCCGTTCGAAGGGAATTACTCATCTTGGCTTGAGCAGAAGCACAAACGCCTTGCCCAGGAAGAAAAGAAAGAGTCCAAACGACAGAAGGCACTTCAGGATGAACTCGAATGGGTCCGGATGTCACCTAAAGGACGACGCGCCAAGAATAAAGCTCGTATCACGGCCTACGAGAAAATGGTCGAGCAGCAGGGTGAGAAACGTCAGGAAGAAGTACAGGTGCCCATCCAGCCAGGTCCGCGTCTAGGTGCGCAGGTTATTGCCGCCGACAGTGTCATGAAGGCATTCGGAGACCAACTTCTATACGACGACTTAACATTTTCCTTACCTCCAGGCGGCATCATCGGGATCGTCGGGGCCAACGGTACCGGTAAGACCACCATGTTCAGAATGATCACTGGGCAAGAAACGCCAGACGGTGGAACGTTTTCCATCGGTGATACAGTCCAGTTGGGATACATCGATCAAGACCGCCCGCTTGATGGGACCAAAAATGTTTGGCAGGAGATTACAGGCGGAACTGATTTCGTCTCGATGGGAGGCAAGGAAGTAAACTCTCGAGCCTACGTCGGACAGTTCAACTTTGGTGGAAGTGATCAGCAGAAGCTCGTTTCAGAGCTGTCAGGTGGAGAACGAAACCGCGTTCACCTAGCGAAAATGCTCAAGGAAGGCGCCAACGTGCTTCTGCTCGATGAGCCTACCAACGACCTCGATGTTAACACGCTTCGTGCGCTGGAAGAGGCACTATTGAACTTCGCTGGATGTGCGGTAGTCATCTCGCATGATCGCTGGTTCTTAGACCGTATTGCGACACACATTCTAGCGTTTGAAGGCAACTCGGAAGTTGTGTGGTTTGAGGGCAACTATAGTGATTACGACGAAAATCGCAAGGAACGCCTAGGTATGGAAGCCGACCAGCCACACCGCATCAAGTACCGTCACCTGACACGCTGATCGGCCCGACACCGCGTTTATTATCTAGCCTATTCGTGTGGTTCGCAGGTGCGATACTGGAATGGTATGTACAGTCCGCAGATACCGATAAAGCTCGTACCGATGAGCACGATGGAAAAGACCAAAGCAATCGTTCCGATCGTTCCTGTTAGTATTTCAGTAAAAAAGTAGAGTCCTATAAGAACGACTCCTACGATGAAGCGGATAGTGCGATCAAAACGACCCATGTTTTTGTGGATGGCCATGTACATACTGTTTTGGTGGAGATGGAAGGTAAAGCGACGTTATCCAACGATTGCTTCAAAGAGGAGCACGCCAGCCGAGATAACACCCAGGCAGGCTACGCAGATCAGGATGGGCTTGTACCAGTCTTTCATTGTCGAAATGAGTGATTCCTGACTATTCTACAGCGTGGACATTGGATTGTCCACCCTTTAATCAGCCTAGACCAAAAAGCTGGATATGGTCTCAAGTATCGTGACGCTTTCAGGCACACCCGCCTCGGAGAAATTCCTGATCGGGTCCAGGGTTGACGTTACGCAGAGGAGGCCCGGTGGACCCAAGTACACGTCGGGCCTGTGTAGGGGAATCCTGCAATCAACGTGAAGAGACGGTAAAGTCATTGCCTATGTCCTTCCCGTGGTTAAATTAGGATTAAAGAGTCTTTATTCTTTAACCCACAAATTCTCGCTCCCCAATGCTTACTAGCGCTTGCCGATATGGAGTTCTGGCGATGATTCATCTAGCTCGCAACGTTGACGCTGGATTTATTCCAGTTCGACAGATCGGTAATGACTTGGACGTATCGAATCCTTTTTTGTCCAAGATCATGCAACAGCTTGTAGCACATGACCTAGTAGTTTCACTCCGAGGTCCAACTGGCGGCGTCAAGCTCTCGAAGTCGGCCTCTTCTATCGTACTCAACGATATTGTTGAAGCTATAGATGGCCGAAAAATGCTCGAAAGCTGCGTACTGGGCCTCCCCGGTTGTGGCAGCAATGCGCCGTGTCCGCTTCACGAAACCTGGACGTCCGTGCGCACGGACTTCTGTCAAATGCTTGAAAACACAACAGTAGCTACCCTTGCGAAAAATACAGACGAGCAAGGGCTTCGTCTGGTACCTGGGTAGTAGTGTTTTTTTATCCCTATTTAAGACATAATAGTCTTTTATCTTTTATACAGCATCCACTCATGACACATCTGAAACTTACTCAAACCATCCTGCTGCTTGTGTGCCTTTTGCTCCACAACAGGGATACTGCTGGCTGCTACGGCCCTAATTACGTGGACAGCTGTGCCGGCTTTTATAGCCTTGCGATTATTCCGCCGGCAGGATTTTTAGGTCAGCGCTGGACCTGTTGGACCCCGGACGCTTATTGCACTAACAGCATAGACTCTAGAAACGCAGACGCTCTAGTGAAGCTACCTTCCAGCGTAAACGGATTATGCCCCCCGCCTGCGTAAAGGAAACTCTCAAAGGAAGCAGAAGTGTGTCCTGCATTCTGCATCGCCTCAATCATGGCCTCCGCTTGAGAAACCGGCACAACGACATCAGCCGTCCCATGATGGATCTGTAATCGCTCGATTCGATCCGCGAACAACGCCGGAGACCTCCGAACAAGTTCGACCCGAATGTCTTCTAGCGATACTTCTCCTGCCTGATAAGGAAGCACCCATTCGGAAGAGAGGTAGTCCAAGCCAGGTAACTCACGGGGACTGCCTTCCAGAATTTCGCTCGTGACTTCCTGTACAAAGGGGCCAAAGAAGTCCGTTGGCCCAAAAAAGTCGACCACACCTTTCACAGCATTGCTCCGGACATCCATCAACATACCTACGCCTGCGCCTCGGCTAAAACCAAGTACCGCAATCCGGTTAACGTCAGCTGCAGGTACAGCCTCTCTTGCCACATCAATGAGGGCAAACGTATCATCAACATCCCGATCCCAGGGACTAGCGGGGCCTTCGGAACGCCATTGCGAGCCGTTGTAGAACAAGGGCTCATCCCGAAACGAGGGTACGACGATGATAAACTGCGAGGCCAGGTCGGGGAAAAGACCGAGCAAGAGCAGCACCTCCCCATCGACGCTCACGCCGCTATCCCCACCGTGGGAATAGACCAACACAGGTGTCGAGCCCGGGGCCAGGTTGTCCGGCGCGATGACGGCGCCATAGTGAGTCACTCCATCGACCTCATGGCCGAAGATGCGCAGCGTCGCTGGTACACCTGCGCCGACCGTCAACGACTGCTCCACTTCAAGCGTCACCCCCTCAGCCCTCGGATCCCGAGTTGCCCAATCGGCGAGGACCGCATTAAGCTCCGACTGCGTCGGCTCGGCAAAGACTTCAGATAGATTGACGCCGCTGACGATCTTGTCGCCTTCTTCCGAAGAGGAGACCTCGCAGCCTGTGAACAGAAATACGGCGAGGGAAAAGAGTAGAAAACGCTTCATCTTCGAGAGTCAATCAGGTGATAGGTCGGGGCGTAAATGGGAACCAATAACGCCGCTATACTGAAAGCAGCCCCTTCTAGATTCCGGCCGGTTGAAAAATGAACCGGACAGCTCGTAGGGGTGAGGGCTTTGAGCTGAGTGTATCGAACCCGAAGGATGTTGCACCGTTTGAAGAGTTCTCTTGGCCCTCACCTTGCTCAATAGGGCAGATTCAGCCCCCACCAGCCAGACCTTTTACCATGGATGTGATCCAGAACAAAGTCGCCGAAAGTGGCATCGAAGTCGTCAATCTTGAGGCCTTTCTTCCCGAGGCGCCGATTTCCGAAATCGACCTAGCTGAGTTTCTTGCCGGCGGATTCATTCTCCGGGAAAAGGACTTCCGCGCAGCCGTGAAAGGGTATGACTGGAAAGCCTTCGACGGACATCATGTCGGCATTTTCTGCTCCACCGATGCCATCATTCCGACCTGGGCCTATATGCTCGTAGGCGTTCATCTCGATGGGATCGCAGCGTCCGTTACGGCGGGACGCGAAGCAGACATTCGTGAAGCACTCATGCGCGAACGCCTATCAACGCATGATTGGGACCAATACAAAGACACCATCGTCGTTTTAAAAGGATGTGGCTCTGACCTGATCACGCCTGCGGCCTACGTTCTCGCGACGTCCCACTTGCAACAAGTGGCCCGCAAGATGATGTACGGAGAGCCGTGTTCGTCCGTCCCTATTTGGCGCCGGCCAGCCGGAGCCTGATGGTACGCTGATGTCTATGGAGACTCCTCCAGCCAGACCGACGTTATTAAAGCGCTACTCACGCGCCATTCACTCGTTCTATGCCCGGCATGAGCGGGCACTGGGTCTCAGCTTTTTCCTCGGCGGTATCGTCTGGGATGCCTTGACCCTGCGCACGATCGACAACCCCATCGACAACCTGATTCTGATCGGGTATCTGGTTGGTCTGACAACTGTCATCATCCTGGACATACGCGCCCGTTCGGGCCGGTTCAAACTGAAGAGAATCGACGAACCACAAGCACTTCTGCGCGGGGCCATACAGTTCTTGCTGGGCGCACTGCTATCGGCCTATGTCATTTTCTATTCGCGGAGCATCACCTGGTCGACCCATTTAGCGTTCTGGCTCATTCTCGTTATCGGCATGGTGGCCAACGAGTTCCTGACACGCAAACTGTCCTCTTTTCCGGCCCAAATCGCCCTCTTGTTTTTCGCCTCCGTCACCATGATGGCTTGGCTACTTCCTGTAGCATTGGCTGAGATGTCCCTCGGGGTTTTCAGGCTGGCGATCGGCCTAAGCCTGCTCCTTGGGCTTGTTGTGTACCTGGTTGGCCGGAAGGCAGGACGCGTCATCTCCTACCGCATCGGGCATGCGGAGCTTTGGGTGTTGGCATCGATGGCTCTTCTGCTCGATGTCGGCTATCGGGCCAACTGGATTCCACCCGTTCCCTTGTCCGTACAGGAGGGAGGGATCTACAACTCGGTAATCAAAGAAAACGGGACCTATCGCCTAGAATGGACCTCCCTCAAACGAAGTTGGCTGTCCCCTGACTATGCTCGGACCGTGATTCGGGAAGAAGGCGAGCCCGTTTATTGTTTTACAGCCGTATTTGCTCCCACACGATTGGAAGAAACCATTTATCACGTCTGGAAACGCAAAGATGTCGCCACAGGAAAGTGGATTGAAAGTGATCGTATCGGATACCGCATGACAGGAGGACGCAAGGACGGGTACCGAGGAAGTACCTTCAAACGCAATCTCACGCCTGGGCAATGGCGGGTCGTTGTCGTCACAGAGGATGGCAAAGTTCTGACGCGAATACCGTTTGACATCCCCGAAGAAACAGATGATGGAGATCGGTGGCGCAGGACACTGGTGCGGTAAACCGCCCTGTGCGGGGATTCCAGCCAGCTAACACCCTGCTCACCCAATCCGTGACAGTCGTAGTCCTTCCGACAGCACGAAGGTTTCAAACCAATCACGCATCACCCGATTTTCAGCGGCCGTCAACCCAGGATCTCGCGCCATGAGCTTGAAGGCTGCTTCCCGAGCCGACTCAAGAATTGATTGATCCTGAAGAATGTCAGCGATTCGAAATGCTGGCAGACCACTCTGCTTGGTACCGAAGAAATCTCCCACACCACGCAACTCCATGTCTATTTCGGAAATGCGAAATCCATCCTCCGTGTCCTCCATCGCCTTGAGCCGTCGTCTGGATTCTTCCGACTGACGATACTCTGCCATCAGGATGCATGTACTGGCGTGTTCACCTCTACCGATTCTTCCTCTGAGCTGATGCAGCTGACTCAGCCCGAATCGCTCCGCATGCTCAATGAGCATAAATGTGGCAGCAGGTACATCGACCCCCACCTCAATAACGGTAGTAGAAACTAAAATGGGTGACGTGCCAGCGACAAAGCGCGCCATGGCCTCTTCCTTCTCCGGCGCTTTCATTCGTCCGTGGATCAATTCCACAGACACCCCAGGAAATTCCTCTGACAGGTGTTCATGGCCTGAAACCGCATCGCGCAAATCTAGCTTTTCGCTCTCTTCAACCAGAGGAAAAACCACGTAGCACTGACGACCCTGGCGGACCTCTTCCCGCATCATGTTATAGACTCGCTCCCGCTCCTTCTCCCGCACCATTTTTGTGGTGATTGGCTGCCGCCCGGGCGGACGCTCCCGCATGATGCTCACGTGCAGATCGCCATACAGCGTAAGAGCGAGCGATCTGGGGATGGGTGTCGCGGTCATCAATAGCATATGTGGGCGCGTTCCTTTGTCGAAAAGCGTGGCCCGCTGCATCACCCCAAACCGATGCTGCTCATCGATTACCGCCAATGCAAGGGAAGCAAACTCAACACCGTCTTGAATGACGGCATGTGTCCCCACGAGCAGGGACAATCGGCCCGAGGATAAATCCTCAAGAAGTACTCTGCGGTTAGCCGCTGACGTCGAGCCCGTTAAGAGCCCAACCCGAACGCCCAATGGCTCCATTAGCTGGGACAAGGACCGGAAATGTTGCTCGCACAAAATTTCGGTGGGAGCCATCACGACAGCTTGATGACCCGCATCAATAGCCTTGAGGGCAGCCGTAGCAGCCACCACGGTTTTTCCGCTGCCAACATCGCCCTGCAACAAGCGATTCATCTGCTTACCGCTGTCCATGTCTGCTGAAATCTCCACCAGCGACCGTTCCTGCGCAGACGTAAAGCGAAACGGCAGGATCTCGTCCACGAATCGGGTTTCCAAGACCCCTCCCCCCGGTACTCGCAAGCCCGGCAGAGCCTCTCTCTTCGTTCGGGTAGTTGCTAACATCAACTGGAAGAAGAACAGCTCCTCGAATTTCAGTCGGTGTCGTGCCGCCTTCAGTTCTTCCTGATTCCTCGGAAAGTGCACAGCCCGCCGAGCCACTCGCCCATCGAGCAATCCATCTGCCTCTAGCACGTCATCAGGCAAGTTTTCCCGTAGTTCTTCACCGTGCTCTTTGAGTAGTTCATAGATAATCCTGCGGAAGGATCGGCTTGTCAGACCTGCTTTTTGCAAGTTGGCCGTTCCGGGATACAGTGCAATGATCCGACCCGTCTCCATCGACGGTCCCTCCTCGTCGATCCGATCGAAGTCGGGATGGGAAAACGAGAGTGAACCTCCATATCGAGACGGTTTGCCGTGCAGCGCCAGCCGGTGACCTTTTTCAATGACCCGCGATATCCAGGCAACTCCCTGAAACCAGACGCACTTCATTCGGCGACCTGGCTCGTCTTCAACCACAATCTCGAATCGCTTACCGCGTCTACCTGGAATGAGGGACGCCACAACCACCGTACCCATCACTGTAACCGGATCTGAGCCGGCCTTCAAGTCCCTGATCGCCTGAACAGATGTCCGATCCAGATACCGACGCGGAAAGAGGGAAAGGAGATCAGCAACCGTAATAATGCCCTCTTCCTTCAGCACGTCAGCGCGACGAGGTCCGACTCCTTTGAGGAATTGTACCGGCTGCTGTAGAAAAGAAACGGACATGGGGTCGTTTGGCGTCTGACGGGGACAGAGGAATATAGCGTCCTACCGGCGAGGCATCACCCATCGATATCGATCAATGCGCGGCTCGGGCTCTGTTACGGTAACGGCCAGTTCAAATGTGCCAAGTGCAGTTTGCCGAACAGCCAGGTCAGTTGGATAGAACTCTTTAGAAAAAGACGGATCAGGCTGTGTGATGATGTACTTCAGCGTCCCCTCAAGGTCATAGACGTCAATATTCAACCAGCCTGGCCGCATGTTCAGCACGAACATCCAATCCCCAGCAAATGCTGATGACGCCGTCAAAAGCGGTGGCTGATTGGTATTTCCCACCTGAAATTGAAAGCTGCGCGCCAACATCGGGGAGTCAAAGCCCTTTAGTCTCATTGAGTCCAGCTCAATGCCGTTCCAAATATCCACCCAGGGTAGATATCCAACCAAACTATACACTGAGCCTTGATGGTATCGGAGCAAGCCAGCGTAGCGCCATGAGGGCCCATCCAAAGTAACAGTTCGAATTAGTTCGCCGGTCTCATTGTGCAGGCCCAGATAATTGCCAGAATCATCGTCGAGAACCTTCGAGACAAATCCTGAGTCCGTCCGAACGGCCCATGTAAGGGAGCGCTCATTGCCCGATCCGAGATCCAGATCAAGACTGTCTATGACTCCCTCTGCTTTCAGGAGATGCATATTGCGATTGACTGGACCGAATACCCAGACGGAATCGCCGAAAACCCCAGCGAGATAGGGAATGCTGCCGGCCATCAGGGTCTCCTCAGAGATCGTTCCATCGGGCGCCAGCCTGAATAGCATGTTAGAGCGAGAATCAGAAATAATCAGTCCACCATCGCCCGTAAAAAGAATCGTCCTAGGATGCTGAAAATCATCACGCTCCGGAACGATCGAATCGATCACGTCAAGCGTATCGATGGGCATGGCAGCAGCCAAGGCACGCGAAAGGGAGTCATCCGGCGTTATTGCTCGCGACTCCACGCGCGCGCAGCTTGACGGCAGACAACCTGTTGCTGTCAGTAGCAGGAAAAGCCAGAAAGGGAGGGTACGGTTGGACAAAAACATGGGTCTCGGGGATGGGCAATCCTGTACTTCGCCCAGAAGATCCTGTTTCCGAATCAAGGCGGATCCAGGTCCATCCCACCTCGTATCTTGCCTGCCCTTCCGCCTGGCGCAATAAACTCGACCTGCCTCACTTTGGACATAGCCCGCATAGCGCTTCCCCTTCCGCTCGATAGGCTCTACAGCTATCGAGTTCCAGAAACGTTTCGGAACTGGATCACTCCAGGCCGACGCGTGGTGGTACCGTTTGGAAAGCGAAAAATGGCCGGTGTGGTGATTGAAGCTGGGACGGAAGCCGACTTGGCTAAGTACAAAGCAAGGGACATCCTAGACGTCGATGTGGAGCTACCGCCGCTTTCAGCGGAGCTGCTGCACCTCACCAAGTGGATAGCAACCTATTACATGTGCGCGTGGGGAGAAGCGCTTCGTGCTGCCTTGCCTCCAGGCAGTTCAGGGGGGTCGGCTCGTTCCCGGGTCCGCACTGTGGCCATGGTCGATTTGTCGGACGAAGCACCTTTTGAGCTACCCCGCGGCGCACGCCAACAGGAAATCATCGAGCAGATGAGGGTCTGGAAAGCCGCCGAAGAGACGCCCGTGCCTCAGACACAGGTCTTGGCCGAATGTGGTGGCACTGCCGCTACCCTGAAGCGGCTGGCGGAAATGGGGTATTTGCACATCGAGACGGAAGAGTTGGATCGATCCAGAGAAGACCTGGAAGAACTGCTCAGAACCGTTTCACGCCCGGATCTCCATGTCCGCCAACAGGAAGCGGTCGATGCCATATCGGCTCAAATAGCCTCGGGAGCCTTCAAAACGTTTTTACTGCATGGCGTGACCGGCTCGGGCAAGACGGAAGTGTACCTGCAGGCATTAGAAGCAGCCAGACAGGAGGGGAAAACGGGCATCGTACTGGTCCCGGAAATATCCTTGACACCTCAAACGGTCCGTCGATTCCGTGCCCGTTTTGGGGATGAGGTCGCTGTTTTGCACTCTCGGATGGGTGATGGTGAGCGTTATGATGCCTGGCGAGGCATTGGTGAAGGCCGTTTCCCTATCGTCATCGGCCCGCGATCTGCCATCCTGGCGCCGCTTAAAGACCCTCAGCTGATCATCGTGGACGAGGAGCACGAGTCGTCGTACAAACAGTTTGACCCCGCACCACGCTACCATGCCAGGGATGTAGCCGTGATTCGGGCAATGAAAAACGGCGCGACGTGTATCCTAGGTTCAGCTACACCAAGCCTCGAGTCCTTATCCAACGCCCGTGCAGGCAAGTACCAGCTGCTAGAAATGCCCGAGCGGGTTCCGATCGATGGCGTTCCAGCACGCCTGCCCGATGTACGAGTGGTCGATTTGCGCAACGAAGCTTCGATGCGCGGAACGAATAACGCATTGTCTCCCAGTCTCTTAGCGGCCATCGAAGAACGCGCCGAGAAGAAGGAGCAGGCGATCCTCTTGCTCAACCGAAGAGGCTTTGCTCCAGTAATGGAGTGTACCTCCTGTGGTTGGGTCCCAGAATGCCCGGATTGTTCGGTGAGCATGGTGTATCATCGCCCTCTCAATCATCTGCGTTGTCATTACTGCGGCATCACGAAGCCACCACCACGGACATGCCCGGAATGTCAGGGTACAGAGTTAGCCTTTCTGGGAAGTGGAACGCAACGCCTGGAGGCAGAGCTGGCTGAGCGTCTTCCCGATGTCCGAGTGCTTCGCATGGACCTTGATACTACCTCCCAAAAGGGCAGTCACAATGCCATTCTTGAGCAGTTTGGGCGGGGCGAAGCAGACGTATTGCTAGGCACGCAAATGGTGGCCAAAGGACTGGATTTCGAACGAGTCACGCTGGTGGGAATCATTAGAGCTGAGGCTGGCCTGCAACTGCCTGACATTCGGGCCGAGGAACGCACCTTTCAACTATTGACCCAGGTCGCAGGCCGAGCCGGCAGAGCCGATCTGGCGGGGCAGGTGTACTTGCAATGCGTTCAACCTGGGCACCCTGTCATTCAGTTTGCCCTGCGTCATGACTACGCAGGATTCGCAAAATATGCTCTCGAAACGCGACATGCGCTCAATTATCCCCCGGCAGGAAGATTGGTCTCTATCCTGTTTTCAGGACCGGACGATGATGCCACCCGAACGAGAGCGGAGCAGTTTAGAACGCTCATTGATAATCACCTAAAAGACGTTGATCGTCTAGGACCCTCACCTGCCTTCATTCATCGAGTAAAAAACCGTTATCGGCACCAGATCATCCTGAAAATTCCGGAGTCCGTTCCCGCCTCGAGGGTACGGGAGGGATTAAGAAAAGCGGAATCGGCTGCAGGTTCACTACCCTCAGGCCTGCGCATGACTATTGATGTGGATCCTGTTGGTCTGAGCTGACCTTGAACATCACGGCTATCTAAGGCAGAATATGGGCTCCGAATGCTAATATCGGAGTTTTCGTGAACACCGGCGTTTCCGAGAACTGAAGTAGATAGCAACGGAACAAGGGGTCAAGACCGGGGTTGGGGAGCCTCCAAAGGGCAAGTCCCGTACGGACAGCTCCCTCTGAACTCCGTCAGGGCCGGAAGGCAGCAGCGGTAGGAGGTTGTAGCGTCGCGATGCGGGTAGCTTGCCCTTTTTTGTGCGCATCCGGTTTTCTGAAAGGCTTCCATGATCCCACGATCAGACGTTCCTCCCGGATCCACAAGCAAGGTTTAACGTAGATTCGGCTTACGTTGACAGTTCCGTCCTAAATCAACTTGAATCGCATCCTATGTCATTCTATTCCTTATTCCTTCTCGGCGCACCAGCAGGCGAACAGTCCAATCCATTGGCAATGTTCCTTCCGCTGATTCTGATTTTTGTCGTCTTTTACTTCTTTATTATTCGCCCGCAGAAGAAGAAGGAAGACCAGCGCAAGTCGATGGTCGAAGCCGTTAAGAAGAACGATCGTGTAATCACCATCGGTGGCATCCACGGAACGGTTACACAGGTTGATGATACCTCGGTACTCGTTCAGGTGGACAATAACACGAAGCTGCGTTTCGAGAAAAGCTCCCTCTCTTCGGTAAACGCGAAAGAGAGCGGGAAGGAAAACGGCTGATAAAAAGAAGGATCAGTCAGCTGACGTTTCTACGTCCCCGGTCTGTCCATTGTTGAGCGAAGGCGCTCGTCTTACGAGGCCATGATGCCCATCCCCGGACGAATGCCGCTCAAGTAACAGCCCAAGCATTTTCGGATCGACGGGTTTGGATGCATAATCGTCCATTCCGGACTCCAAGCACTTATGCCTGTCTTTTGTGGTGGCATTCGCTGTGAGGGCGATAATTACCGGCTGTACGATTCTATCTAATCGACGAATCTGTCTTGTCGCATCCATGCCATCCATACCGGGCATCTGCACGTCCATAAAGACATGTGATTAATTGCCTAAACGAACAGCTTCGATCGCTTTTTCCCCGCGGTCCACGACGTCTACAGAGCAATTCAATTTTTCTAGCATCCGCACGCCGACTTTCTGATTGACGGCGTTGTCTTCGACAAGCAGAACCTTCAACCTGGTTGCATTGCGTTGAGCTTCTCGGTCATCTGCGATTGTGCGTCGCACAGTTGATGGCCCAGAGGCCATAAGCGGAATGATGTTTTCGTGTTGGCCTGCAACTCCTACAATTCTCTGGAGAAAGTCACGCAAAGCACTTGCACGTAGTGGTTTTAGAAGACACGCAATCGTTTCGTCACCCAGTTGCTGCTGAATGTGCCTCAAGACCACAAAGGGCGTATCCAACGCATCGCCTCGTAGCATTCGGGCAATAGCTGCCCCGGCAACGCCGTCGATTCCACCGTTCGATTCATTGATGAATACGGCTAGATAATCGGATTCATTCAAACGGGCAGTTGCTTCTTCCTCGCTTTGGACGATGTCCACTTTGAGCCCGAACTCCTTGACATTGATGGCCATCGCCTCGCCGATCAACGGCTTTTGAGTCAGAAAAAGCAGACGCTTCCCGCCAGCGATTTCGAGTGGCTCGTATTGCTTAGAATTAGCGGAGACCTGGGCATTAATCCTGAAATGGAATGTTGACCCACGTCCAGGGCGGCTTTCCACCCACATCGATCCTCCCATGAGGTCGGCAAGTCGCTGGCTTATGGTAAGGCCAAGACCCGTCCCTCCGAATCTTCGCGATGTGGAGGCTTCAGCCTGAGTAAACGGTTTAAATAGATGCTTGAGTTGCTCCTCGTCGATACCAATGCCGGTGTCTTCGATGCTAAAGTGCAATACCAAATGATCCCGTCCTCGCTCGGCGCAGCCAACGCGAACCTGAATTTCTCCTTCGTGCGTAAACTTTACAGCGTTGCCCAGCAGATTGATCAGGATCTGACGAATCCTCGCTGCATCGCCCAGAATCTCGTGTGGCACACAAGGGTCTATAGCGCAGGAAAGATCCAAGCCTTTCTCAGCTGCCTGCCTGGAAATCATTCCCAACGCATCTTCGACGCATGTGGCAATATCTGTGGGCTCTGCTTCAAGACTCATCCCACCCGCTTCGATTTTGGAAAAATCGAGCACGTGGTTGACGACGCTTAAAAGAGATTCACCACTTGTACGAATGACGCCAATAATTTCTTGCTGATCAGCTGACATTTCGTCATGATTCAGCAGGCTCGTCATTCCAATAATGCCGTTGAGCGGCGTCCTAATTTCATGGCTCATGCTGGCCAAGAACTCAGCCTTGTTTCGGGAGTCATCCTCTGCCTTGGATTTGGCCAAACCCAGCTTATCCACCGCAAGATCTAACTGCTCCGTCCTTTCCTCGAGTTCATCCGCATACTGTTGAAGAGCTTCCTTAGACACCTTCAGATCATGTTCAGCCTCTTTACGTAATCGAACCTGCTCGGCCACGTCTTGGAACGAAATCATTAACTCGTGCAAGCCCGAAGAAGCATCATCAGACTCATTCCAGGTATCCAGGTCAATTTCTTCTCCATCAGCTACGCGTTTCACAAACCCACGAACGGATTCGAGTGGTTTTAGGACTGTTCGGGCTACGTGCATCGAGTAAAGGATGCCTATAACGAAGGCCAACAAAATGAGACCTAGGGAGGCCCATAGAAAAGACCTCGCTCTGCGCTGCTCCAATCCAATAACATGACTCAACGTATTTCCGATAGCACGCTGAAGCAACAGTAGATCTTCATGGATCCATTCAGCCCTATTTACAAGAGAGACGAGTTCATCGAAATCGTGTTGATACTCGTTCAGATCGCTAAAAATGGCAGTCATTTCCTGTTGAGGCAACGAACTGAGCATTATTTGCTTCATGAGGTCGTCGATAGCCACATGGACACCATCTGCATAACGAGAATCTTCCCGCAGCAAAAAGTTTTTTTCCATGCGACGGGCAGAAAGAAGCGAAATGCGGGCTTCAGATTGCCCTCGTTCTTCCAGCATTGCATCTAGACGATTCAGCCGTGAGCGAATCTGTCCTTCTATCCCTTCATCCTCGTAGAAGCCCCGTCGCTGATAGACTTCGATCAGATTATTAATCGTGTGCAGATACAGCAGTACCTCGTTGTGTAACTGCTGATAATTGGTTGCCCGTATACCTTTACGCACAACCAAATCCGCTTTTTGGAGGAGTAGCTCGGTATCTTTTGCATCCTGCGGATCACGCGTCAGCATGAAGTCCCGTGCCCCGGTATTTGCCGTGAGAATGGTTTTCTCTAAATCCCTCACGCGGTCGCGTTCCTCCATGGCAGACATAGCCAGAAAGGCGAGTGTCAAAACGGTAAAGGAAACAACGAATAAGACAACGATCAGGCTGACCGTTCTTCCGTAAAGTGAAAGGAGTTTCGTCATGGCTCAGGGTATTCAGGAGAGCTTGAGCTCTTGGAGTCCCCTCTTTAATCGACGGATTTACGACGTAATTAAGCACCGAGAGCGTATTTCAGCACTTAGTTTGTTCCTTTCAGCGAAAGAGATCAAGTAGATCGGTCAGAATTGATCTGGATACCGGGGCGTAAAGCCTGAGTAGTAGGAGCGCAGCTTATCGCTATCCGCCTGATAATCTGTCGACGCAATGATAGGTGGTCCGAATTCGAGTGCCTTTTTGCCGAAGTCAACTCCAGCTGGAATTATGGGGACCCCAGCTTTCAATGCGATGCGGTGAAACCCCGGCTTGAAGCGTTTGACCTTACGCCGTGTACCTTCCGGGGCAAGGGCTAAAACGAACGCCTCGTTATTGTTAAAGCCATTCAGGATATCTCTGAAAAGGACCCCGGGATTAGCTCGGTTAACGGGAATACCGCCGAAATACCGGAACAACCTTTTGAAAGGCCACCGGAATATGGTGTGCTTGCCCACCCAATGAACTTCCAACTCTAAGCTCCAGCAAGACATGAGGGCAAAGATAAAATCCCAATTTGACGTGTGAGGCCCACCTGAGAGTACAAAGCGTGATTCGTCGGCGATGCGACCGGTAATCTTCCATCCCGCGATGCGCAGCACTGAATTGCCGATGAAGCGCAAAAAGCGATTGCGCCTGCGGGGAACGTTTGGACCGATTTCAATCATTTCTTGAGTAGACCCCACTATTAAAATCGTCCCATAACTTTTTGACAGCGGCTTCAAGGTCATCCACCGATCCGTCATTCTTCAACACAATATCGGAAATAGCTGCATACTCCTGATCCGATGGTTGGGCACGCATTCGGGCTTGAAGATCCGATGGGACCGCATTGTCTCTTGTCATAACCCGTTGTAGCCGAACAGATTCTGGAGTCGCGACATAAAGTAGGACATCCAACTGATCCAATTGGGAGGCAGAAGGCAAGAGGGCGGCCTCCCTAACCAACATGACAAAACCGTCAGCTTCTGCCTTGGCGGCTACAGCCAAAAATCTTTCGCGGACAGCCGGGTGTACAATAGCATTTACCCGTTGTCGAAGCTCATCATCAGAAAATATTCTGGTCGCTATCCATGGACGGTCGAGCTTGCCATTCGGCTGCCACGCTTTTTCGCCTAGAACACGCCGGAGTTTGTCAATGACCCGAGGGTCATTCTCCATCAATTCTCGCGCCTCGGCATCTGCGTCAAAAACAAGCGCACCATGTTTCTGAAACAGGTCCCGAACCATGGACTTGCCGCTACCGATCCCCCCTGTTATTCCTACACGTATCATGAATGAAGTCCGGGTATCAAAATCCCCACTGCATGGTAACAGAAAGGTTGGGAATCATTGTTGTGCGTCCCTTTGAAGCTGCTTTCCTTATGAGCGACTCGCGTCCTTCAGGAAGATCACCATACAAGGTGTACGATACACGCTGAAGAGTTGCCCATCCATCGACTCGAAGATACGCGTTATGCCGCATTGGCCATGAAACGGCCATTGTTGGCCCAATCTGGTCGATACGTTGCCTTCCTTGACGAGTAACGGCGGCTTCCTCACCAGATTCTGGTATGATATACCGAATGGTAGATGATCGATCAAAACCCGTTCGAATAAAGAGCCTCATTCCAATCTCCGCCGATACCTTTCCGCCGGTCTGTACTCGAGCCCAGCCGCTATACGTCCGAAGAGTATCAAAGGGGATTTCGGCAAACACATCGTCCAAGAACCGGCCTAGCTGCAAGTCAGAAATAGAAGCCGTAATTCGCAGGCGAAGACCATCGCCAAAATTATGATCTCCCTCAAAATCATACCTGATTTCCCGAGCAGCCTGATCAGTGGGCCGACGACCGGGAAGAAGAAAATCATCTACTGTGTAGGTTGCTCGCACTTCACTTGAGAGCCGCAACCGCGTATCCCGAGTTGGGCTCCAGCGAATACTCGGTCGGTACCTCAGGGAGCGCTGCACCGAGTTTTCAGCGGACCGTATCGATTTCAGGTACACTGTGTGAAACCATGATCCAAAAACCTGCAGTGTTACATCCAGACCGTCCCTGATTTGGATTCTGGAACCCATAACACCGTTATAGAGGAGTTCGTCCCGATCATCGGGGTTCACTTCTGGTGTATCGTGTCGAAGGATGTTCGCAGAACCATCAAACATTATGCTCCACCACCTCAGCGGCATCATATTGACCGTTCCTTGGAACGAAAAATAGCCACGCTCATTGTCGGCCTGCCTTAAGAGATTCAATTTTTGTACGGCTTGTGCCGCAGGTAAGTCATCAGCATTGCGAAGCCGACGACGCTCCGTTTCAACGCCTGCCGTGAAGGCGAGACGAGCCCGAACCTCGTCCTTTTCCCACCGACCTGCGAACGTCGCCTCCACGGTTCGCCGATCAAAATCCGAGTCGAAAAACAAGGCTGACTCCGGAGCCCGTAAGGTCTGAACGCGACGAGAGTTGGCCGATACGTCAAGTGACCCCGTTACGATAAACGGCCTGGCTAATCTGGATTCTACGTCAAGCCCAACCATAACCGTATCGCTTCGGGTAGATTCAACGGTTTCTGTTTGCCGACCAGACGAATCGTCCCGATTCAGGAATGAAGCTGCCTGATACGCATCCCGCCTCACACTCGAGCCCGAGACTCGAGTCCTAATACTTGTTCGTTCGAACGTCCTCGAGCTAGCCAGATTAGATCGTAGCATTCGCCCAGTTCGTGGTGCTGTTCGCTGGATTTGTGCGATCCCAGAGGCCTCTGTCAGATACCCACCAAGATCTGCCATGGGCATGGCAAAGCGCAGTCCGGCTGATGGACCGAAATCAGTGCGCACCGGAACCGTAGCAGCATTGGCGCCGAAGCCAGGACGAGCATCTGTTGAAAACCCGACCGCCGGTTCAATCCATATTCGCGAGGTAGGGCGAAATCGATATCCTCCCCAAACATCCTGCCTGAAGACTCTGCTCAAACTGTACCAATCGGCCGTACCAAATACAACGAATTCGCCCCCTTGTCCATCCTGTTGTTGTCGTGCATCAAAGCGGAATTTGTTCTCATCTCGGAAACTGAGCCGATCATCAAATAGCAGGAAAGCGTCAGATCGGTATCTGTCACTCAGCATCAGATTCCATCCTCCTAGATCAAGACGCGAGTCCAAGCCTGCTGTCCACCGATACCGATTGACGTCGCGTTCAAACCCTGCTTGTAGCACTGTGGTTTGGGGGGGATCGCTATCTCGAGGTCTTGATTGCGCCTGGGCATTGACGGCCGGGGCAGCGGCGAATACAGCTACAAAAACGGTGGTAAGGACAGCAAACAGCAGTAATGGCAAGCGTACCATGTCTCGCTTGCGTCCATGCAAAATGTTGGGCGCCACCGCCCTCTTCCGAAGCCATATCGATATGTCCGACAAAGAATGCTCCATCACGAGACCCACCGACCTTCTCTTCGGTTTCTAAAATCACCCAGGTGGCCATTGCATCTGTCGCCCACCCAAGAGATGGAGATGAAGATGGTTTACAGTTTGCTGTCCGTGTTTTCCACAATTGAAGACCGTTCGGTACCCTTCGCTTAGACCTTCGCTCTTCGCAATATCTCGAGCACATAGAAAAAGATGGCCCACTACGTCTCGATCTGCATCCTCGAGATCGTCAAGCGATGGAATCGGTTTTCTTGGCACTACCAAGATGTGGGTTGGAGCATGAGGGTTGATATCGCGAAATGCGATACAGAGCTCATCCTCATGTACGATATCTGCCGGAATTTCCCCGTCAGCAATTCGTTGGAATAGTGTTTTTTCAGCCATGAAGTCCAATTTTCTGATTCGATCAGAATATAGGTGATGTCTGGCAGGGATTTGTTGAAACACATGGAAGGGCTGCGCAACTCAGCGGTCCGGAACGCACAGTGGTAAGCCCTGTTTACGATTAGAGGCCGGGTTTTCGGCCATCCATCACTGTTGACCATTCGAATCATGCCTACGGTCCATATAACTCGCAAGGTCCATTTCAACGCCGCTCATCGTCTCCATAACCCGGAGAAATCAGACGAGTGGAACGGAGATACCTTTGGTAAATGCAATTCTCCCAATTGGCATGGTCACAACTACAACTTGGAAGTGACCATCGCTGGAGAGCCCGATCCAGACACGGGATATGTTATGGATCTGGGTAAACTCAAGGACCTCCTATGGGAGACAATTATCGAACCTTGCGACCACTCGAACCTGAATTTGGACGTCCCTTTTTTGAAAGGAATCATTCCGTCTGCTGAAAACCTTGTGGTTGCTTTCTGGAAGCAACTCGAACCTCGCATCGAAGGCGCTCGCCTGGAGTGTATCAGGCTCTATGAAACCGAACGCAATTTTGTTGACTACAGAGGAGAATAGCTTACCTCTGACCCCTGAAGTCAATGACCCCTGAAGTCAATAACGTCCAATTAATCAATCAGTTATCATCAACGTTTCCTCCCATGGACCATCACAAATTGTTCGACGAAAAATTGAGCTACGACGCCGACGCGATCGAACGGCTGTCAGGAAGCGTCAAGACAACTCTTGAAGCTATCGGGGAAGACCCTAACCGCGAAGGACTGCTCAAAACGCCTGAGCGGGTAGCCAAAGCTCAGCTGTTCTTGACCCAGGGATACGGACAGGATGCAGAGGAAATACTTCGCAGCGCCGTGTTTGAAGAATCGTATGACGAGATGATCGTGGTCAAGGATATTGAACTCTACAGCATGTGCGAGCACCACATGGTCCCGTTTTTCGGCAAGGCTCACGTAGCATACATCCCTGACGGCCATATCGTTGGACTGTCCAAGATCCCTCGGGTCGTTGATGTTTTTGCTCGTCGGCTCCAAGTTCAAGAGCGACTTACGCTCCAAATCCGGGACGCCATCCAGACGGCACTAAAGCCTCAGGGAGTCGCGGTAGTCATCGAGGCAACTCATCTTTGCATGGTGATGCGTGGCGTGCAAAAGCAGAATTCGTCCACGACAACCAGTTCCATGTCGGGGCCTTTCCTTGACAACGCCCACACAAGAGCAGAATTCATGCGCTTGATCAGCAGCGGTGGATAATCTCTGCATTCTCACGTGCTAGGCACGTAGTGACTCACATGACCGGAGCCTATTAGTTTAGGCTCGGGTACTCCGGAAAATTTGCTAGGATGGTATAAGAGCCCCCTTTGGAGCGCATTGACTGGCCCCAAACAGCATCTTCGGCTGTGTCAAATACAAATTCCTCAGAGGAGTCGGCCACGATCCATCCACCGTGACCTACTTCATCAGCCAATTGACCCGGTGACCAGCCGGAATACCCAAGGAAGAAGCGGATGTCATCTGGACTTATCGTTCCGGATCGAATTCCCGCCTTAACCAAATCGAAGTCACCTCCCCAGAAAACACCGGGACGTACTTCAATACCGCCGTCCAATTGATCTGGGAGACGATGTAAAAAATGGAGGGTTTCGGGCTGGACTGGACCACCCCAACTTATTTCCTCGCTGAATCCAGGAAGGTCATCAAAGACCTGTTCCATCACGAGTGTTAGCGTCCGATTTAGGATCAAACCGAAACTCCCGTTATCCGAATGTTCGCACAGCAGTATGACCGATCGGCGAAAATTTGAATCCCATTGCATGGGCGGAGCGATCAGCAGGGACCCTGCTTTGAGCGACGTATGATCCTTGATCACGGGACGTACCTCTAGGTCGTTGATGTGGAAGACTCCGGGTTCTGGAGTTCTTTGACCAAGGCTTTTCGGGCTCCAACCCACCAGTCCGGTCCCCGGGTGATGCTGTTTATAGTAACATCCGAGAAGTGCGGGATCAACCCAATCATCTCATTTGCTATCAAGTGCCAGTCTTCCTTCACGATCATCTGGGCAATTTCCTCGGATTTTTTCTCCGTCCATCGCCATTTATGACGAAGAGCTTCAGCTTTTTTCCAATAATTCCGATCGTCCCACGCACCGGCACTCTGTTCGATAGTTTCGTGGATGCCCCGTAGACTGAAAACAAGGAAAGACACCATATCTGCCCATTCATCATCAATGGTGTGGCGTTGAGAAAGCATGCGAATAACTTCAGCGCATGAGCGGCGGTGCAGATTTCGGCGCTTAGCCGGTGTATCGCCGGTGCGGACAATTCGTCCCATCTGGAAGGAGGCTAATTCAATGTATCAAAACAAGGAATCGGTTGGGTCTAGTCCCTTCCTCCTCGAATGAGTCTAAATATACATCTGCCGGCCATGAAGCCGACTAAAATGTAACGCACCCTGTCCGCTCTCGTGAGAAATGGTATCCTTTTTCTTCGTTTTTGGCCGAATAGAGCGTCTTTAATCCTAAGTGCAACAATTGCCCTGCTCTTTACGTGAAGGAGAACGCCTTGAATGACTACCAATTCCACTCCCTTTTTATCTGATGAGCACCGAGTCCCCCTCTGCAAAACGCAGCTCGCTTGATACGCTGCTTGCTCCGCGTGGTACCTCCACCGGCGGCGATTCTCCTTCGGGCCCACAGAGCCGCGGTGGTGGAGAAGGCATGGATCGCAAACTTGAAAAAAAGACCTGGACTCCGAAACGGATCGGGATGATAGCGGTCATTTTGGCTTTTATTGCGCTGGTAATCTGGGGATTATCAACGACCACGGGTGGTCGAAAACTGAATGTTGAGCTTGAGCGGCTTTCCATTTCAGACGTCACATTTGAGCCGTTCCAGGAAATGGTACCGGGCACGGGAAATGTTGAACCTAGAACTATTCATTTCTTGGATGCCGTAGAAGGTGGCCGAATCGAGGAGATCTTTATTCTTGAGGGCGAAGAAGTCATCGAAGGACAACCAATTCTGCGGCTATCCAACCCGACATTGCAACTGAGCCTCCTGCAGACCGAAACACAGCGAATCGAGCAGAACAACAGGCTCGAAGACACTCGTTTCCGGGTCGAGCAGAACAACTTGTCTATGCAGCAGCAGCTTGCCGACATGGACTACAATATCAAGCGTTTGAAGCGCGATCACGATCGCAATGAGGCCCTCTACGAACGACAGCTCATTTCCCTAGCTGAATATGAAGCGACTAAGGACGAGTATGACTACCTGTTCAACCGACGTGCTCTAACGCTTCGCGCTTATCAACAGGACAGCTTGCGCCAGCGCATCCAAATTGACCAGATGGAAGGAGCTGTCGCTCGCATGGAGCAGAACTTCACCATCATCAACCAGCGGCTGGACAATCTGACACTTCGTGCTCCTGTAGCTGGTCAGCTTTCGCAGCTGAATGCTGAGCTTGGGCAATTGAAAACATCTGGTTTCCGTTTCGGACAGATCGACGTACTCGACGGTGTTAAGGTTCGCGCAGGTATCGACGAATTCCATATTAGTCGTGTCCAACGAGGTCAGAGAGCCTTGACCAATGCTATTGCGGGTCAGGAATACGAAATGATTGTTCGCCGCGTTTACCCTGAAGTGGTCAATTCCCGATTCGAGATCGATTTGGACTTCGTAAACGAATCGCCTCCAACTATTCGGCGTGGCCAGACCGTCCGCTTCAGATTGGAAATGAGTGACCCGGCTGATGCAGTTGTCGTACCTCAAGGTGGGTTCTTCCAGACCACCGGTGGTAACTGGATCTATGTTGTCGATCCATCAGGAGAGTTTGCCGAAAAACGGGCTATCCGCCGTGGACGCAAAAATCTCGAAGTGTACGAAGTTCTCGAAGGCCTACAGCCGGGAGAACGTGTTGTTACCTCTTCCTATGACACCTTCAACGAAGCAGACCGATTGGTCTTTAAATGAGGCAATCTGGCAAATTCATGCCAACCTTGTAACCAAACCCGCTGTCTATGCGATATACCGGAGACTTCAAGGCGGTTCGCCTTTCTGAATTCCGGCCCGAGCAAGTCAGTACGCACCACCGATTAACGCCATCCAGAACCCTTGAAAAGGGACGATAGATCATGATTAAAGCAAACAGTCTTAAAAAATCATATATGACGGAAGAGGTCGAAACGATCGCCCTCAACAGCGTCAATATTGAAATTAAGGAAGGAGAATTTGTCTCCATAATGGGTCCGTCCGGTTGCGGAAAGTCCACCTTGCTCAACATCATGGGCCTATTGGACAACCCGACCGACGGAGAGTACTGGTTTCTCGATACCGAAGTATCCCGCCTCAGTGAGCGCCAGCGCGCACAGCTTCGAAAAGGCAACATCGGATTCGTGTTCCAGAGCTTCAATCTCATCGACGAATTGAACGTATATGAAAATGTAGAGCTGCCGCTTCTCTACCTCGGTATGCCGTCCGAAGAGCGTAGGGAGCGTGTCAGCGCCGCACTGGACTCCGTTCAGATTCTGCACCGCTCGACACACTTTCCTCAGCAGCTCTCAGGTGGTCAGCAGCAGCGTGTTGCAATCGCCCGAGCCGTCGTGGCAGGTCCTAAACTGATCCTTGCTGATGAACCTACGGGTAACCTGGATTCAACACATGGAGAGGAAGTAATGAACCTCCTCACTCACCTCAACGAGGCAGGAACGACGATCGTCATGGTGACGCACTCGCCTGCCGATGCGGAGTACAGCCACCGAGTCATACATCTCTTCGACGGCCATGTCGTTACGGAGAACGTGATCGAGAAGAAATATCTTCACGCTGATGCTCTTGGTGCTTGAGTAACAACGCCCTAACTCATGAATTACCGCGTTGCATCCTTTGATTGGACACAAGGAGGACAGGATATTGGTGGTCGCTTCGCCTTCCTGCGTTCAAAAATCAATGGATACGATGACGATTCGTCGTGAAGCTCAAAACATTCTCTTTTGACTCCTGAGCGGGAGGTTGCGCATGCAGCCTCCCGCTCGTGTATTTTTGGAAATTGATATATCAACCTCCCTATCTATGTCTTTTTCAGAACAAGTCGTTTGGATTACCGGTGCTTCATCTGGAATCGGAAAAGCCTTGGCTATCGAGCTAGCCGCTCAAGGCGCTCGTATAGTGCTTTCAGCCCGCAACGAGGCTCGGCTACATGAGACGAGAGCCCTATGTGCTAAACCAGATCAGCATTTCGTTCTCCCACTCGATGTAACCGATGAAAAGGCTGTTTTTTCTGCACCGTCGTTCATTTTGGACGAAATGGGAAGACTGGATGTCGTCGTTTTGAATGCCGGTATCGGACAGCGAGTTAGTGTGGCGGAAACCTCAGCAGAGATACATCGCCGCCTGATGGAGGTGAATTTCTTTGGGCAGACTATGCCAGCACGCGCCGTGCTTCCTCACTTCCAAGCACAAAATTCAGGGCAGTTCGTCGTTATTACGAGCATTATGGGCAAGCTTTCCACGCCTCGACGAGCTACCTACGCCGCCTCAAAACACGCGCTGCATGGTTGGTTCGAGGGACTAAGGGCAGAATTGTACACTGCGGACATCGACATAACTCTCTTGTGCGCCGGATATATCAAAACGGAAATCAGCTTCCATTCCGTCCTAGGTGACGGAACACCCCATGGCGCTATGGACGATGCGCATCGCGATGCGATGTCCTCAGACGTATTCGCTAGAAAAGCCGCCAAAGCTATAAAAAAACGACGGGCGGTAGCATATATCGGAGGCATGGAGCGATTTGCACCATGGTTGGAGCGGATATCACCTGCTCTCGTCCGTTTCCTATTACCGCGCATCATAACCCGAGATTAAAACAGGAATAACGTGAGGCTGAAACGGGATTAAAATGTACCCGTACACAAACTTCAGTGCGCGATGCCAACCTTTCTGCAAAAGCTATTGTCAAAGCGGTACTGACACAAACACCATGCGTCGAGTTCAGGCTGCACTTCCAGGATGAATGACCGACGCGAGACAAGAAATAAATGAAAGCTGTATTCCGCTCCCTGTTCGTTTCCGCTCTGCTTCTTGCAGTGGTTTCTGGAACGCAGGCTCAGGATTTGCACCGAACGTTCGACGCCTCCTCCGGAGGGAAATTGGTTCTCGACCTAGAAACAGGGGGAACAATAACTATTCGCGGGTGGGATCGCTCAGAAGTTGAGGTCTCGGTTTCCGTCGACGGCAGGGATGCTGATGAAGTCATTGTAGAGTTCGATCAGACCTCTCGGGCCATCGAAGTATTCAGTGAATACGAATCGCGTAGTTCCAACGCCGATGTTGACATGGAAATCAATGTCCCTAGCGAGTTCAATCTGGAAATTTCTACGACGGGTGGAGACATCGATGTTAGTGGTATCACCGGACGAATCGAAGGATCAAGCATGGGCGGCGATCTTACGCTTGATGGACTGCGCGGTGAAGTCGATATGTCCACCATGGGTGGAGATATCGAATTGACCGACTCAGAAGTAGATGGAACGCTGCATACAATGGGAGGTGACGTCACAATTTCCAATGTGACTGGTAATATCAACGGTACGACAATGGGCGGCGACGTCACGTACAACAACGTTCGCTCCAACCGCAGCGGAGCCAAGGACGAAGTAAGCATCAGCACTATGGGCGGTGATGTCGATGTAGATGAGGCACTTTACGGCGCTGACGTCCATACGATGGGAGGAGATATTACCATAAATCGGGCTGCCGAATTTGTCAAGGCAACCACGATGGGTGGTGATATTGACGTCGCCGAAATCAATGGTTGGATTGAAGCCAACACGATGGGTGGTGACATCAAAGTCACGATGGTTGGCGGCACCGATGGTGATCGTCACGTGGAGCTTGAATCCATGGGTGGAACGATAGAGCTAACCGTGCCAAGCGGACTGGCGATGGACATCGAAGTTGAAATCCAGCTTTCCGATGATGATGACGGGGACGAGTTCGAAATCATCTCCGATTTCGAACTGGACATTGAGACGGAGTCGTCGTCGTCCGAACGTCGCTGGCGCAGCTCGCGGGAAGTAGTGGCAACCGGCCGTACAGGAAACGGTGCCAATAAAATTATTATTCGCACCGTAAACGGCGACGTGATCCTGAGGGAGGGTCGATAACTGAACCTAAATGTGTGTGGACACAAGGGCGCCGGAGCGATTTCGCTCCGGCGCCCTTGTCATACGAGGTAATCTCTCCGAACTCTAGAGGCATCGCCTGTGAAATCAGCCTGGAAAGCCATCCGGCCATTCGGCAGAGAAGCCATACACTACCAATGGTCTTCCGAACGCTTCTGATGCACCAATTTGGCTCATCCCCATCTTCTTCATTAGCCGGATGGAGCCCACATTTTCTGGGTAGGACTGGGCCGTGATTTTTTCAAGTGAAAACGTCTTTTGCCCAACCCAGAGGGCAGCAGCACTCGCTTCGAAGCCATATCCGCCGCCCCAGAAGGCTTGCCCAAGTCGCCAACCGAAATCGAGTAGCCCATTCTTATCGTCAAACCCAGCAAACCCCATAAACTCGCCCGACTGGCTGTGTTCGACAGCAAAACGCATCCAACCACGCGAGGTCTGATGCTTGATCATGGTTCGAACAAACTCATCAGCATGGTCCCGATCCCTGGTTTTTCCATTACCAATGTGACGCATGACGTCAGGATCAGCGACTATCTACGCATAGGAGTCGACATCGTCAATGGACCAGTCCCGTAAAATGAGACGCTCGGTGCGTGCGTGTATCGTCATGGAATTCTCGTGCAGGTCAAGCGGGGAGTGAGTACACGGTAGGGGATTTTTTTAGTTTCGGAAGCGTAAGCACGAAGAGTTCCTCCAAACCGGGCAATGGGTCCACGGATATGGCGGTTCCCTACCCAACGATCCTTTGCGATAATCATACGGCAAGGCCTTGAGCTCCAACGATTCCAGCGGAAGCACGACTTCCCGAGAAAGTAGGCACTTTATTCAGCAGATCATCGATAATGATCTGAAGAAAGGTCGCGTACGTGGCGACATCGTCACGCGCTTCCCACCTGAGCCTAACGGCTACCCGCATATTGGACACGCCAAGGCGATTTGTCTCAATTTCTCCCTTGCGGCGGAATACAAAGGTCGGTGTCACCTTCGCTTTGACGATACTAATCCCGAAACCGAGGACATGGAGTACGTCCGCGCGATGAAAAGGGATATCAACTGGCTCGGGTTTGACTGGGGAGAAAACGAATTTTATGCGTCGGACTATTTCGAGCAGCTGTATGATCTTGCAGTGCGACTGATCCGGGATGGGAAAGCCTATGTTGATAGCCAGACGGGTGACGAAATCCGCGCAACACGTGGTACTGTCACAGAGGCTGGCACTGACAGCCCGTTCAGAACTCGTTCTGTAGAAGAAAACATCGATCTTTTCCGCCGCATGCGAGAAGGGGCATTCGATGACGGAGCCCACGTACTCAGGGCCAAAATTGACATGTCGTCTCCGAATATGCTAATGCGAGATCCAGTGGTGTACCGCATTAAAAAAGCTTCGCATTATCGCCGCGGCGACGAGTGGCCCATCTATCCGCTCTACGATTTCGCACATCCTCTTTCGGACGCAATTGAGGGAATAACTCATTCGCTTTGCACCCTTGAGTTCGACGTTCACCGCCCGTTGTACGACTGGTTAGTTGACAATCTTTTTGATGCCCCGCGCCCTCACCAGTATGAATCTGCCCGTTTGAATTTGGACTTCATGGTTATGAGCAAGCGTAAGCTTCTCACGCTCGTGAAAGAAGGCAACGTGACTGGCTGGGATGATCCCCGCATGTCGACGCTATCCGGTATGCGTCGTCGTGGGTACACTCCAGAATCTCTTCGTCGATTCTGTGACATGATCGGGGTGGCGAAAGCCGACAACCGGGTCGATTTCGCTATGCTGGAGTTTGCCGTTCGTGATGATCTTAACACGAAAGCGCCACGCGTAATGTGTGTGCTAGACCCATTAAAAGTGGTCTTGACCACGTTCGAGGAAGGTCGTACCGAGGATCTGGAAGCCCCTTATTGGCCACATGACGTGCCCAAAGAAGGATTCCGAACCGTACCGCTTACCCGAGAGATTTGGATCGAGCGAGGCGACTTCATGGAAGACCCGCCCAAGAAATTCCATCGACTTAGTCCTGGCCATGAGGTCCGCCTCCGTTACGGATACATAATTCGATGCGATGAAGTGATTAAAGATGCTACCGGTAAGGTGATCGAACTTCGCTGCTCCCATGACTCCGATACTCGATCAGGTGAATCATCAGACCGGCGAGTAAAGGGCACCATCCACTGGGTCTCCGCTGAGCACGGCAAGGCGGTAGATGTGCGCCTGTACGATCGGCTTTTCCGCGTCGCCAATCCGGATGATGTTGAAGAAGGCCAGACGTTCATTGACCACTTGAACCCGGACAGCCTGCGCACCATTCAGGCCATTATTGAGCCAAGTGCAGCTAACGACGAGCCAGAAACGTGGTACCAGTTTGAGCGCCAGGGGTATTTCTATCTCGATCCGGTCGAGTTTGAGCAGGGCAACCGCGTCTGGAACCGAACGGTTGCGTTACGGGACTCGTGGGGTAAACAGAAAGAGCCGGCTATTCCTTCGAAATCGAAGACAGATTCGGCTAAGACACACCCGAGTGTGCCCCAGGAAAAAGTCGATCCACTCGAAGGATTGACGGAAGAGACCGTGGCCCGCGCACGAAAGCTTGAGGCTGATTACGGCCTAAGCTTAGACGATGCTGCATTTTTAGCCGCTCGAGGCCATGTATTGAACTTCTTCGAAGCAGCTTCCGGTTCGAATCCTGTCGGTGTAGCCAACTGGCTCATACACGAACTGAGACCATTGTTGCCCGCTGGAGGCATTGAAGCTCTCAAATTTGGGCCAACAATATTTTCAGAACTCGTTGCGCTGCATGCGGATAAAACACTTTCCAGTTCCATGGCACGAGAGGTCCTCGAGGCAATGATTGAAACAGGGAAATCAGCTTCTGAGATTGTTGACGAGCGCGGATTACGTCAGATTTCCGATACCGACGAACTAGGCGCACTGGCGGATGATGTTCTGGAAGCACATCCTGACAGAGTCCAAGCGTATCGTGAAGGAAAGAAGGGCCTAATTGGCTTCTTTATGGGCCAGGTCATGCAACAGACAGGCGGAGCTGCCAATCCCCAAACAGTCAGGGCGTTGTTGCAAGAGAAGCTGGGCTGACGGTTTCTTAGCGACTAGGCCAGACGGCAATTAGCGTCTCTTCCAGCACTTCCACTTGCGGCGTTCCGGAAGCCATCTTGACCATCTGACTCTGACTTGCCACGGATGGAATCAAGAACGTGTTCGAATCGATCCAACTAATAGCGTGCGGGTCCAATGCATCAAGTGGAAGTGTCTGCGAAAACTGGACGCCCTCCGTCTTGATCATCCAGTCACCCACCCCATCAGTAGCCATACTGCGATAGATCACGTGACGGCCATCAGGAGAAAACACGGCGTTGGTGGCAGATACGCTTCCAGGCGGTAGTAGATAAGAAGAACGAGCATCGGAGATCGAATAGATCGAAATGGCCCGAATGCCCTCGGCTTCTGGTGGTTGCACGTCATACATCAACTCACTTCCGTCGGGTGACCACACGACGTTTCGTGGGGAATACTTATCCCCGATGACTTTTATCGGGTCAGATCCTGACGTGGATTCGATGTACAGAGTGGAGTCTGGGTCGTACGCTCGTGTATCGCGATTAAAAACAAGGTCCCGAAGAACGTAGGCTAATCGCTTCCCGTCCGGCGACGATGTGACGTGGTACAATTTGCGGGCATCAACCGAGCGAATTGTGTTGCATCCTTCAGCCGAAACCTGATACAGATTATCCGCATTGCGTACCAGAAGAGATCCATCCGGGAGCATTGAGAGAACAGCCTTCGATGCAGAACATCCTACATCAGAGATTTCTCCGGTTGCTGGGTCGTAAAGATGGATACCACCAGGGCCCATACCATTACCAGCTGGCTCATAGAAGCCAAAAGCGACCATTTCACTCGAAGACGACCAAGCAGCAGTGAATTGAAGACTGCTGGGTCCTTCGTGGATTAAGCCCATGGTGCCCGATGCGCGGCCTACATATACGAGTGACCCGCCGATAGCCACGAGGCTTGACTCTCCATTGGGCGCCATCGACGAAAACTCTATCGGGCCTGAAACCGAAAATGACACCTCAGCAGTACTGGGCCCAACTAGTTTTATCAACCCTCCTGTGGCTTCTACGTACGAATATCCAGCAAGGGGTGAGGCCGTATTAGGTGGTGGCGACACGTCCACAAGGGAGGGCGTGGAAGCACACCCAGCAAATAACACGGTCAACAATAGAAAAGGGACAATGGGCAAACGATTCATGCCGAAGGGAGGTCTCTGTAGTACAAGGAATTCAAACGGAGTCGATCCGTAACATCAATAACGTGGACCACGTTAGAGGAACGACTCGCCAATCTACCCTGCCAGCAGTCGAATGTTCAAGAACTACATCTCCATTGCTATCCGATCTATGCGTAAGCATACCGGGTATGCACTCATAAACTTATTTGGTCTCGCAATTGGCATGGCGGCCATGGGCATATCGTATCAGCAATTTGTGGATGGTGGTAATATTATTGCCTACGACCTGCAGCCATTGCTCGATATCCATCTCGGATCGGAATTCGACATCGATATTCAGACATCGGGAAGTATGACCTATGTGCTGCTCTTCAGCGCCATAGCCATTTTCATTTTATTTTTGGCCTGTATCAATTTCATGAACTTGGCTACAGCCAGGTCGGCGACTCGCGCTCGGGAAATTGGCGTGCGCAAAGCGGTTGGATCTGATCGTGGTCAACTAGTTGTCCAATTCCTTTTCGAATCGGCATTTATGACGGTATTGGCCTTAATCCTGGCTGCAGGGTTCGTTTGGCTTGCCTTACCCACCTTTAATGCGATCGCTGGACTTCAACTCACGATCTCTTCGCTCATAACACCGGGGTTCTTAGGCTACCTGCTGATTGGAGCAATTCTCGTCAGCCTAGTTGCCGGGTTATATCCGGCTCTGTATCTGGCGTCATTTGATCCAGCTATCGTCTTGAAGTCTGAGACCTTCTCAGCCGGCAGCAGGTCAAAATTGCGCAATACGCTTGTGGTGTTTCAGTTTGGTATCTCGATCTGCTTGTTGATTGGCACGTTTGTCGTGCAAGACCAACTCAACTACATACAGAACAAGCGCCTCGGGTTCGACAAAGAACACGTTATTGTAGTCTCTCGTGGTTTCGAACTAGACAGCCAGTTTGACGCATTCAAACAAGAGCTCAAGTCCAACTCGAATATTGTCGCCGTTGGTGCTGCTAACAGTATTCCAGGGGAAATTCATGGGGGCTCAGGATACGTACCAGAAGGTGGAACACCCGATCATCCGTATCTCTTCGCACCTATCTTTATCGACGAAGGGTTTGTCGAAGCCATGGGCATTACGATGGCCGAAGGCCGCCATTTTTCTCCGGATTTCCCTTCAGATAGTTCAGCGTACATGATCAATCAGGCCGCCATGAGACGTCTCGGCTGGGACAGTGGAGTCGGTAAGCTGCTTACAGGCATGGACCGGTTGGATGGCAATGACATTACCGTCGGGATGAGTGAGGTAGTGGGGGTCATCGAGGACTACCATTTCATGTCTTTCCGGAATGAAATTGGAGGTGCGGTTTATCAATTCGCCAACTTCACTCCAGCCAATATCCTAATTCGGGTTACTGGTAATGATATTGAAGCGTCCCTGAATCACATCAGGGAAACTTGGACGACCTTCCGTCCTGAAACGCCCATCAGTTTGACATTCCTCAATGATACCTACGACAACCTCGCGGCCTCGGACAAAAGACTTGGCGAGCTGTTCGCTGGATTCTCCCTCTTTGCTATCGTGATTGCCAGTCTCGGCCTCTTCGGTCTCGGATTTTTCGTTACCGAGCAGCGAACACGCGAAATCGGCGTCCGGAAAGCTCTTGGAGCCAGCGTGCGTGAAATCGCGTTGATGCTTTCAAAAGATTTTACGCGATTGGTCCTGATAGCCCTCGTATTGGCCATCCCCGCTGGTTATTTTGGCATGACCAAGTGGCTGGACGGGTTTGTATATCGGACTGAATTGAGCATCATGTCCTTTGCTTTGGCCGGTTTATTAGCGCTTGCCATTGCATGGTTAACCGTTGCCTATCAGTCGATCACTGCAGCACGTGCCAATCCAATAAAATCGTTGCGCCACAGCTGATTAGGGACTTCTTCAACTCTGACTTTATCGATGCGATAATCGATGCCAAAAGGGTGGCTTGGGCCAATTGTCCCCCAGCCTACGTGACGCCTATTCAGCTTGACTCGAGGACCCGTTGCAAGATGTCCTCTGATCGCCGGACTGAACGCACATAGAAATCCGCGCGCAGGCGGATGCGGTCCGCATCGGACAGATTCCCTCCAGTACTACCAGCTGCGAATCGGGCCGCGTGTGCAGCATGTAAGGCCATTGCAGCCGCTACTGAGATGTTGTAGCTCTGCACGAATCCTGGGGCAGGAAGAACACAGGTGGTGTCGGCGGCCGCGAGCATAGCCTCGCTCACACCATTCTGCTCGTTACCTAAAACGAGCGCCGTCTTTCGATTGAAATCAATGTCCCGAAGCGGAACGGCATCATCCGTCAAGGCTAGGACAACAATCTGGTACCTATTGTCTCTCAGGGCATTCACACATCCAGAAGGATCCTCCCATTGCTGGACATCGAGCCATTTCTGGGCACCTTGAGTCGTACGACGAGAATGTTTGAATGGGACATTTCCCGTAATTACATGGAATGGCTGAAAACCCAGCCCCTCAGCCGTTCGCATCACGGCACTTACATTGCCAGTATTGATCACGCCCTCGACAACCGTGGCTATGTCATAGGTTCTGCCATCGAGAACGTCTTCAATTCGCTGTCGGCGTTCGTCGGATAATTGTGCAGACAGTATGTCAGCCACTCGATCTGGAGAAAGCGCAACATCACCCAAGCGAAACCCTTCAAACCGGGATCCGCTGGCACCAAGTAATTCCTGCATGACCAGATCTGGATTTTCCATTCTGGAATCTGCTTCATGCAAGCTCAAGAATCAACCCCAAGTGAGTCATCCGGTGCCGATGACTTCGTACTCATAAACAGATACGTTAGGGAACCGCAATCTATCCATCGCATCGAAGGTGAGAGCCCTTGGCTCATCGCTGCTCCAAGGCGGACACACCCCCATCACGTAGTATGTAAATGAATCTCAAAGACAAGATCATCGTCATTACGGGCGCCAGCTCCGGACTAGGCTCGGCCTTCTCTCGTGTCCTTGTAGAACGCGGTGCCACCGTGTTCGGACTGGCTCGGCGAACAGATCGACTACGTGCATTAGAGGTAGAGCTCGGGTCGGCTTTTGTCGGAATCACGTGTGACGTGACTGATGAGCAGACCGTGATCGACGCATTCGCCAACGTAATGGAACGGTCAGGCCGGATTGATGCCCTCGTGAACAATGCTGGCTTAGGAATATTTGGACCGGCCGATGAGGTGACGCTCGAACAATGGGAGATTCAGATGAACGTCAATCTCAAAGGCGTCTTCCTCTGCACGCGGGCCGCTTTACCCGTAATGAAGGCCCAAAATACTGACAACGGGTTTGGTGGCCATATCGTAAACATTGCCTCAGTCGCAGGACTGTTGGGTAATCCCAACATCAGTACCTACAACGTGACCAAGTTCGGTCTCAAAGGATATAGCGAAGCACTCTTTAAGGAAGTACGCCAGGACGGCATCAAAGTCAGTTGCTTCTACCCGGGATCCATCCAAACCGAGTTTTTCGATACGGCCGGTATTCCTATTTCTGCCAACCCGATGACGGCTGAGCAAATTGCTACAACACTGGTCCATGTCCTGGAGACGCCAGACAATTACCTGATTTCAGAGATCGTGATGCGCCCGTTGCGACCTAAAGGCTGAGCCCGCAATCGCATGGTTCACTCGCCGCATTAAAGGCGGACTTGAATTCGCTATCTTGTCCTACCATCTTTTTTTGCCCACGAGTCCCTTCTCAGATGAAACGTCGTCAGTTTGTCAGAAACGCATCAATGGCTGCTGCAGGTGGAGCCCTCGTAGCAGGATGTGCCTCCGATGAGACGGAGGGCGGTGCAGCAGCCGTTCAGACCAATCCCCGAGTGTCATGGCGCCTAACGTCCAGCTTTCCTCGGTCACTGGACACCATTTTTGGCGCGGCAGAAGTCTTGGCCAACCGGGTATCTGAACTCACCAGCGGTCGATTCACCATCAGGGTGTTTCCTGCTGGAGAACTCGTCCCGGGCAATCAAGTCTTGGAGACCGTTCAGAAGGGGACTGTTCAAGTGGGGCATTCAGCCAGTTACTACTTCACGGGTTTAAACCCTGCCCTTGCCTTCGATTGTACTGTCCCCTTTGGCTTGAACGCACGACAGTTCAACGCTTGGATGTATTACGGCGATGGCCTCGAACTCACGCGCGGACTGTTCGCTGATTTCAATATTATCAATCTACCCGGTGGAAACACAGGTGTGCAGATGGGTGGCTGGTTTCGCGAGCGCGTGGACACACTGAGTGACTTTGGTGGCCTGAAAATGCGTATCCCTGGGTTTGGTGGGCAGGTAATGGCCGAACTGGGCGTAAATGTACAGGTCCTATCTGGGGGCGAAATCTATCCGGCTCTCGAACGAGGCGTCATCGATGCTGCCGAATGGGCCGGTCCCTATGATGACGAAAAACTGGGCTTTCATCAGATCGCCAAGAACTACTACTATCCGGGATGGTGGGAGCCGGGACCAGGTCTCAGTTTTTACATCAACAAGGATGCCTGGGAGAAACTCCCTGCTGACTACAAAGCGGCACTTGAAGCAGCTGCAGCAGAAGCTAATGTGGATATGTTGGCTGGCTATGACGCCAAGAACCCCGTCGCTCTGGCTCGTTTGCTCGATACGGAAGACGTGACCATGCGCCCCTTCTCGAAAGAAGTGATGGACAAAGCCCGCGAAATTACGCGAGAGATCCTGTCATCAGAGGCTGCGTCTGATCCCACCTACCGACGTATTCTAGAGAACTACCAGGCCTTCCAGCAGGCATCAAACCGCTGGCTGCGGGCCTCCGAACATACGTACGCAGATTTCACCCTTAGTGGAGGATGATGACATGGCTTCCTATCGCTCAGTAACGGTCTACTGCTCATCTAGTAATTCGATCGATGCTGCCTTTATCCAGGCCGCTAAGGAGCTTGGAAAGTCGTTTGCCGAGCATCACGTGCAGCTCGTGAACGGTGGCGGACGAGTCGGACTGATGGGAGAAATGGCCCGGGCCGTGCATGAACATGGTGGGCGTGTCGTCGGTGTGATTCCACATGCTCTCAAAGAGATCGAAGGTATTTCATACCACGAATCAGATGAGCTCATATTGACGGACACGATGCGCGAACGAAAGCGGATAATGTTTGAGCGCTCAGATGCATACGTTGCCATGGCGGGTGGATATGGCACGCTGGAAGAGTTCCTGGAGGTTCTCACACTTCGTAAGCTGGGGTATCATGACAGACCGATAATCCTGCTCAATACGAGTGGGTTTTACGACGAGCTACTGGGCTTTTTTGATAAGATGACGGATGCCGGCTTCGCCCGCGAACCTGCACAGAATTACTTTGAAGTTGTAACGCGCCCTGAGGACGTGTTACCCACCTTGAAACTGGGAGACTAACGTGCAGATCAAGCGATACGTAACACCTCGGACAACCCGCTACGTCATTCTGGGAGATCCAGATGGCCCCGTCAATGAAGTCATATTTGCGCTTCATGGCTGGGGACAATTGGCTGAAGGGTTCGCCTCCGACCTTGTCTCGCTCGTGCGGGAAGGCCGGTTGATCATTTGCCCGGAAGCACTCTCCAAGTTCTACGTCGGTTTCCAGCCTCGCCAGACAGGTTCCTCGTGGATGACGAGCTACGACCGGGAGTTTGAAATCATGGACTATGTCACCTATCTCGATGGCCTGGCGGAAATGATCCTTGAAGATCTTCCTGAGGATGTTCGCATCGAAGTATTTGCCTTTTCTCAAGGGTGTCACACCGCCAGTAGGTGGATTGGCAACGGTACGATCAAGCCCAAGCGCTTCACTCTCTGGGGATCAGACCCGGCTGAAGACTTGAGCGATGACGAGTGGGATGCTGTGTCTGATGTCGACGACATCCAACTCGTTGCAGGAACGCTTGATCAATTTGTAACTCGTGGCCGACTGCTTCGCGCTGAGGAGGCGTTTCGTGATCACCAGTGCCGTTTTGAGACCATCCGATACGAAGGCGGCCATCACCTACAGGACAGTGTCCTGATGGACCTTTTCTTGGTTGATGCGGGTATTGGGGAATAACATTTCCCTGAGGCCCCTTGAAAAACCTGTCTTGCTTCTGCTCGTGCTTCTCATGGCAGGATGCATATCAACCGAGCGCATGATCGCCGTGTCTGAAGTGCCTGATGCCGTACTGGCAGCCGTGCGCGCTGAAGTGCCGGGTATCGAAATTACCGAAGCTACCGTCGAAGAAGAAAGAGGACGAAACGTCTACGAAATCGAAGGTGTGGCCGACGGCATCGAGTACGAATTCGAGGTCACCGCGGACGGCAAAATCCTCGAAATGGAATCCGAGGAAGCGGACGACTAGGGGTGGGGAGGCCAATCAGATGGGGGCCGGTCAGGTCGCGAAATATTGTATTTCGCCCTTAGACAGATTTGTTGTACAAACGTACGTCGAGTATGCCTAAGGGGCGCAAAGGCCGATTGGACCGACAGGCCGGGCCGGGCCGGACCGGGGGAGCCGGACCCATCCGAACGAGCCAAGAACAGCGTCTCAACCCCGTGATTTGAACTGCCACCAGCGATGCCGCGGGCGTTCAATCTTGTTCTTTTCGTGGCGCGGAATCAGCACTTCATTTCCGCCATGATCACGCGTAATGATGTAGGATTTCTTGACTATATCGCGCACTCTGGGCAGCGACATGCCAATCATAGTTGAAATGGTTTTTGTCCGGAACCCCTTGCGCACCATGGCAATGACCTCTTCGAGCTGACGCTGGTCTTTCTCTGCCTTTGTTTCCTTCTCGGCTTGACGGGATGCGATGCCAGCGCGTTCAAGACGCGAATGGACCGCCTCGAGGGAAAGACCGAATGCTTCCGAAATTTCGGCAGCGCTCAGACCCTCTTCAAAGGCCGCAATGATTTGCTCTGTGGTGGACTGGGTATCCGACATTTTCTCAAAATATGAAAACCTCCGATGCGGAACGAATTACAGAACGTTCACTTACGTAGGTGGCTTGAGCGAGGGATCCTAATACCTTGAGTATCATTCAGGGAGAGGACAATTCGTTCAACACAAACGGACTAACCGTCTTGCGAAAAACGGTTAATCCTGACGCAGAAATAGATATCGACATTACACACCCATGATGCCAAGATTGATCTCCTGTTGCTTGTTTTTAGCTCTCTCGGTAAATGCATTTGGACAGGCACAGACAAATCCAGATATCAGCCTAATTGGAGATGTAAGGGCCTGGTATGATTCTGAAGGGCCCAGAAACATCGATCTTGGACTTCAGGAACTCGAAACCTCCTATCGCTCGGTCATCGACCCGTATGCCCGGGCCGATATATACATTGGCATTGGACAGCACGACGGCGAATTCGAATTTGAACTTGAAGAAGCCTATCTCACATCGCTGAGTCTTCCCTACCAGCTGCAGATCAAAGCAGGAAAATTCCGTAGCAATGTGGGTAAAATCAATCAGATCCATCCCCACGCGCTACCTTTTATTGATACACCGGCAGTGTACGCCAACTTCTTCGGCGATGAAGGACTTAACGACCAAGGCCTTTCCCTGAACTGGCTAGTCCCCAACGCCCGGTTCTACCAAGAGCTCACGGTCGAGATGACCCGCGGTCCGGGTGAAAGCGAAAGCTTTGTGCATGATGAGGACAGTAACCGAATGATGATGGTAGGACACCTCAAAAACTTTTGGGACCTCTCGGACGATGCGAGCCTTGAACTTGGCCTGAGCGGCATAAACGGCATGAATGGATTAGGGGAAACGTCTACCATTGCAGGAGTGGACGTTACGTATAAACGAAAACCTCTGCGCTACAACACCTATCACTCGTTCACGCTTCAGGTCGAGGTATTCCGCAGTTGGAAGGATACCGGAGGGTCAACAATTACGGCCGATGGACTGTATGCCATGGCCAATTACCAGCTTGCCCGTCGGTGGTTTGCAGTGGGTCGATTCGACCACTCAGACCTGCCGGACAACCCAGATTGGAATGAAAAGGCCGTTTCTGCAACTTTGGGATGGCATCTCAGCGAATTTCAAAAACTGGAATGGGGTGCGCGACACTCATGGGGCCCGGACCTTGATGCGTCGTGGCAAGGTCTTGTTAGAGCCATATTTGTAATTGGAACGCACGGCGCCCACGAGTATTAGACTTGAATAATACCTGGCCAGATGGCCATCATGGAGACGGATTATGACGATGGAAAAGAGTCGAAGTAAGAGCGCCTTGAGCGGACTCCTACTGATGATTGCTTTGGTAAGTACGGCGACAGTGACTTTTTCGGCTGTGGACACCCACGCACAAAAGCGCCTCAACGTTGTTACTACGCTGACCGATCTCGCAGATATAACGAAATACATCGGTGGAGACAGGGTCGAAGTCCTTTCGATTGCAACCGGATATCAGAACCCTCATTTTGTCGATCCAAAGCCGAGTCACATTCTCAAGCTTTTGCGAGCTGATCTGTTTGTAACCTCTGGTTTAGACTTGACTAGCGGGTGGGTCCCCCCCCTTTTGTCCAGTTCTCGAAATTCGGACATTCAGCCTGGTGGATCCGGATTTGTGGACACTTCGGTCGGAGTTGAGCTACTTAATGTGCCAACGAATACGAGTCGCGATCAAGGCGACATTCACATTTTTGGCAATCCACACTACTGGTTAGATCCTGCTCGCGGACACCAGATTGCGCACAACATCCATGCAGCACTGGTCGCAGTAGAGCCCGAAAGCGAAGCCTACTTCACGGCTAATCTAGTGCAATTCGACACTACCCTTGAGGGCAAGATCAAAGAATGGCACACCCGAATGGAGCCGTATGAAGGAGCCAAAATTGTAGCCTTTCACGATCAGTGGCCTTATTTCGAGACAGCTTTTGGACTCGATATCGTAGATTTTCTCGAGCCGAAGCCGGGGATTCCCCCAACTCCATCTCAGTTGACCAAAGTGATGGAGACGATGAAGTCGAATGAAGTACATGTCATCATTATTTCCCCATACTACAAGCCAGACACGGCAGCGCTCGTCGCTCGACAAGTTGGGGCACACGTTGTTACGCTAGCGCCATCGGTTGGCGCATTTGAGGATGTAGAGTCCTACTTTGATGTATTCGAACACAACTTGAAAGTCCTGATCGAAGCCTTGCAGCCCGGGACGGACTGACCCGCCTGCTCGTTGTAACTCACTGCCGTAACCAAGCTGGATCCCGACGTGTTTGACCTGTTTTCTCTTGAGTTCATTCGAAACGCTCTGTTAGCGAGTGTGGTAATGGGACTGTTGCTTTCATACCTCGGCGTTCACGTCGTCGGTCGGGGAATCGTTTTCGTCGATTTGGCCCTTGGCCAAATTTCGATGCTGGGCGTAGCCGTTGCGGCCTATTTCGAGATGGATCCGCTAATAGTTTCGGTGACCTTCACGTTGGTGGGAGCCTTTCTTATGTCCTTCATCAAGGTGAGTGATAAACGACTCAAACTGGAGTCGATTATTGGAATCATCTACGCCGTGTCATCGGCTGTGACCGTGCTTTTAATCTCAAAGGCTGCGCACGGCGATGCAGACATTCAGGAAGTCCTTTTCGGCAGTGTATTTACGGTCACAAACCAGCAGCTCGTTTCGATGGCCGTCGTATTTGGACTGCTCGGCATAATGCACTTCGTTTTTCGTAAGCAGTTTTTCGCCATCACCAAGAAATTCGAGGACCGGAACGTTGACGATATCGGAATATTCAATGTCTGGAATTTCCTGTTTTACGTCTCGATTGGGTTGGCCATCGTACTAGCCGTTCGGATTGGAGGCGTCATTCCGGTCTTTGCCTTCCTAGTGGTCCCACCAGTTGCCGCTATCCTGATGACACGCTCCAATGCCGGAGTGATTCTGATCGCAATGGTACTGGCAGTAATCGGTAGCTTCGCTGGCATTCAATTCTCCGTTGCGTTCGACTTTCCCGCGGGATCTTCCGTCGTTGCAATGCTAGGAGTTGTCTTTGTTGGCGCCTCATTGGTGCGCCTATTCAGGCGAAAGAAAGAGGATTAAGGCGACTTATTCGCCCCACTTGGTAACGATGTCCTTTACACCTTCCCGGACGTCTGCTTCATAGCGCTGTTCAAATTCGGCCCACGTGCTGAAGGTGCGTGAGTCTGCGAGGTCGGGAAACATGATCCCGTTTAGGTGATCATCCTCATGTTGGAACGTTCCGGCCGTGATGCCTTTGACCTGACGCTCGAATGGCTGCCCGTTTCGGTCCCACGCTTTGACCAGTATGTGAGGACAGCGAGGCACTTTGCCCCGGAGATCGGGAATGGACAGGCATCCTTCAAAGTTCAGGTACCGCTCTTCGGTCAGGAACGTGATTTCAGGGTTGACGCAGATTGTCAACTCTGTTTCTGGTTTGTACGGATATCTCGGATTGTCCTTGACCTCCACCACGAAGATTCGCCACGGTTTGCCGACCTGTGGGGCTGCAATTCCAGCCCCGTTTGCAGCACGTTTCGTTTCGATTAGGTCATCGATGAACGTCTGCATTTCTGGCTTAGCCAGCTCAGCCACAGTCACTTCCTGGCAATTTTCCCTAAGAACAGGATTGCCAATTTGGGTGATGTCTAAGACCATAGATCAGGCGCTCTTCATCGATACGATTTTTTCCTTCAACGAAGCAAAGTCAATAGGCTTGGAGACATATCCGTCACAAGCCAAAGCTGCAGCCTTTTCCCGATACTCATCATTCTCATACGCCGTCATCATGCAGACAGGTACAGGAGGCGGATCCTCTTTGATGCGCCTGAGCAACTCTAGACCGGTCATACCCGGCATATTGATGTCAGAGAGTACTAGCACAACATCTGTCTTGCCGTGATCCATCAATTGCTTGAGCGCCTCTTCGCCTGAAAAAGCAAAAATCAATTCGATATCTCCTTTCGCGATTTCGCGGCGGAAACGCATCCGAAATAACGGTTCTACATCTTTCTCGTCATCAACGACCAATACTTTCATTGAAGTGCGAAACAGGTTTAGGTTCTGGTGAATAAACAATGTGCGTATTATGATGGGAAAATACCAGTCCCTAGTTCCTCTCCTTTGAATTAACTGGCGCCTACGCATTCAGTTCATGCCCTCCGACCAGACAAACATCACCCAGCTGCTTCATGCCGCCCAGACGGGTGATGCGTCTGCGCTAGATCAATTATTTCCGCTGGTGTACGAGGAATTGCATCGGCGCGCTGCGCAGCAGCGCGCCGGAAATGGCGGCGTCACTACGATGAACACGACAGCGATCGTGCACGAAGCCTTCCTGAATGGAAGACACGGTTGCCCAAGTCCCGTCAACGTCACCGGAATCAAGAGCCGTCTTGAGCATGGCGGCCTCCGACGGACTGTACTTCGCCAGCGAAGCATGCATCTGCCACATCTCATCCATATCAAAGCGGCACATCGTAAACGGTCCTTCGGAGGCCCAGACCTTATCCAGCAGCGGATGAGGCGGGTCTGGACTCTTGGGATAGAGGAGGCCGAACTGCTCCAAGCTATCCGGCATTTCAGCGACGGATAAGATGGACCAGAACTTGTACGTCTCCTCGTCCGCCTCGAACATCAGGTACGCATCGAGAGCTTGCGCTCCGTACAGTCCTTCGATCTCCCTACTGATCTGCTTGATCACCTCGATCAGGTCAGATGGGCCTTCCATGTCGGCCGTCACGCGGCGGATGCGCTCTAATGCAGCATCGACCGCCAGTTCGCGGTTCGCCAGAGACAGCTCTTCGGTGCGGGCAGTGATCTCCCGCTCCAGCTTTTCAGCCCGCGCCTGCAATTCATCCGTCGGCCAGGACACCCCCTCGGGTTGGATATCCCACGGCGTCGACGCGTGCCAGCCGATGATTTTCCATTCATCCCCCTGTTTTCGAAGCATGCTGGTCATCCGGGCTTCGATGTACTCGCCCTCTCCGGTCTCGCTCATGTTGAGCGCCAGAAACGTGTGAGCGTAGGCAGACTCCCGTGACAGGACCTGCGCATGCACGGAATGGATGACGTGATGCACGTTGTGCGAAATCTCCTGCCACTCCCTTTCGATGAAGGATTGCAGGCTCGATTTGCCGTCCATTACCTCTTCCAGACCCGTCCCGATAGCAAAAACATCCTCGTCACAGAAGGACATGAAATACTCCAGCGACCCTTCGCCACGGGTCAAGTGAGCCGTATGCAAGGCACGTGCCGTCTCTTCGACAGCTTGTTTGATATCGGCTATTTCGTTGGGAGAGAGGTCCATTTCGGGAATTGGATATTTCGCTTCACCAACAATACGACATTTTTGTGCTCATCGGCTCACCTTGCCCCCCAATCAACCCACCTTCCACACAGAAGGTGGTAATTTTGAGTCGATCGTCACTATTCTCGAGGAAAGAGTACTTTTATTCAACACCCTGCTATCTGTTCGTCCCACTCACCAAAGGATTCCCATGAAATTCCGCTTTTTGCTCCTGCTTTTTCTCTTTGTTGCCCCCACGTCTGCCCAGAACGCTGTCCTACGGGCAGGTACAGTGATTTACGCTCATGACGGGTCAACTACAACTGATCAAAAAATTACCGTCATTGATGGGAAGATCGCATCGATCGACACTTGGTCGGGTGCAATGTCCGATGATGTCATCGATTTGTCCGACAGTTATATCATGGCCGGTTTAATCGATGCTCACGCCCACATGGCCTTGGAAGTTGACCCTAAAAAAGACGGGGGCAATTACTTCGTTACTGGAATTCTGAACACCACTGCTTATCGGGCTGTGCAAGGCGTTCGCAATGCCAAAGACATGCTGGAAGCCGGTTTCACTTCCATTCGAGACATCGGCAACAACGGAAATTATGCAGACGTCGCGTTAAAACAGGGAATCGACGAGGGACTAGTCCCAGGGCCTCATATGGAGGTCGCCGGACGGATTATTGCTCCGTTTGGAGGACAATTTCATCTTCAGCCGGAGAAGCGACACGTTGGGAATCCAGAGTATTTCTTTGCAGATGGACCAGACGATATTCGCAAAGCTGTACGCGAAAATCTCCATTTTGGATCAACATTTATAAAAATTGTAATCGACGATCAGCGCTATATCTATTCAGTCGACGAGATACGAGCTGCGGTTGAAGAGGCAGAGGGCGCAGGCACTTATGTCGCCGCTCATTGCTGGACGGAGCAGGGTGCACGAAACGCAATTGAGGCAGGCGTCCACACCATCGAACACGGGCCAAACATGTCCGACGAAACGCTGCAATTGGCGAAAGACGCAGGAGTCTATTTGGTCGGAACAGAATTCACCTTGGCCGGCTTGGCTTGGGCTGACCCGTCTGCCGATGTATCCGCGTTTCAACCCGAACATGACATGTTCGTGGACCGCCTGCGACGTTCGCATGCTGTCGGTGTCATGAATGTCTATGGCTCCGACGCCGTTTTCAGGAACGCTGAACATGGTCGTGGTATAGAAAGCCTCGACGTCTTGAATAGCTGGCGTGAAGCCGGTATGCCCAACGACTACACGCTACGCGCCATCACGGCAACGGCTGCTGAAATGATGGGCATTAGTGACACCCGAGGTATCCTGGCTCCCGGCCTTGCTGCAGACATCGTCGCCATGCCGAATAATCCTCTTGACAGCACGGCTGCACTGCACGAAATCAACTGGGTAATGCAAAACGGGGAACTTGTTCGGCATCCCTAACCGCCTGTGCCTCAAGCAGCCTTGATAGTTGTGAACGCTTTCAAGTCGAACTTCCTTCAGCTCTATAAGGGAGTCGAGAGTCAGGGGCGATCCCCTACTACAACGCCCAGGTGACGAGCTCCGGCCAGATAATGATTAGCAGAAGCCCGATCGCCTGAATGATAATGAAGGGCACGACGCCGCGGTAGATCTGCGCCGTCGAGATTTCCGGAGGGGCCACCCCTCGCAGGTAGAACAAGGCAAAGCCGAAAGGCGGTGTCAAGAAGGACATCTGTAGGTTCATGCCCAGCATAACGCCGAACCAGACGAGATCTATACCGAGCAAAGCGGCAGCCGGCACGAGCAACGGGATCACGATAAACGCGATCTCGAAGAAGTCGATAAAAAAGCCTAGAATGAACACTGCAAGGTTGGCTACGATCAAAAGCCCGATCACACCACCGGGTAAATTCGTGAGAAGGTGTTCGATCCACAGGTCGCCGTTCAATCCTCGGAAGACGAGGGCAAACGCGGTCGAACCAATCAACAAAAACATGACCATGGAGGTCAGCTTCGTGGTGTTATCCATGGTTTCCTTCAACGCCTTCCAGGTCAGACGTCGGTTCGCTGCTGCAAGGCCCATCGCTCCAATTGCACCAAGTGCACCTGCCTCTGTTGGTGTGGCGACGCCCGAGAAAATGCTACCCAAAACCAACAGGATTAGGACCAAGGGCGGTAGCAATACCAGGAAGACCCTCTTAACCAATTCCTTCCGTTCGATATCGAGCGTTTCAGCTGGCAGTGCGGGGGCTTTCCAAGGCTGAAAAATGGCAACACCCCCAACGTACACGGCATAAAGCCCAGCTAGCAGAATGCCTGGTACAAGGGCACCCATGAACAGATCGCCGACGGAGATGCCCATCTGATCGGCCAAAACAATCAAAACCACAGATGGCGGAATAATCTGACCAAGGGTCCCTGAAGCGGTAATCACGCCTACAGAAAGCTCTTTCGAGTATCCGTATTGCATCATCACCGGCAGTGATATCAGCCCCATCGCCACGACACTTGCTCCAACAACACCAGTAGCAGCGGCTAGCAGCGCCCCCACAAAGACAACGGCAAAAGCTAGTCCGCCGCGCACGGGCCCAAACACCTGCCCAACAGTCGTCAATAGATCCTCTGCCAATCGGCTCTTTTCGAGCATCGTCCCCATGAAGATGAAAAACGGGATGGCCAGCAATACAAAGTTCGACATAATGCCGAACGTGCGGTCGGGCAGCGCCAAGAGCAATGGCCAATCGAACATGCCCATTTCAATGCCAATAACGGCGAAAATCATAGCCGTTCCACCCAAAGCGAGGGCTACGGGGAATCCAGTGAAAATCAGGAGGAGCGCCCCAATAAACATGAGAGGTGCTAGCCATTCGCCTTCCATCAGCTGCCCTCCTCAATCTGGATCTGGGCAATCCCAGCGCCACGCCTACCTTCAAGACCAAGTTCGTCGGTCACGCCCATCAGCACAGCCAAGCTTCGAATCGTCATCGACACGCCTTGAATTAAAACCAACAAAAAGGCCACCGGAATGGCCGTCTTGATTGGATAGCGCGGAAGTCCACCAGGATCTGGTGACATCTCCAGAACCTCCCAGGAATTCATCACGGCAGGCCAAGATACCCAGAGCATCAACACGCAAAACGGGAAGAGGAAGATCAAGGTGCCGAGCAAATCGACCCAAGCTTTTCCTTTCAAACTCAGATTAGAATAGACGATGTCCACCCGAACGTGGGCGTTGTGGCGCAACGTGTAAGCGGCTCCGAAAAGGAAGAGCAGGCTAAAGAGATACCACTGCAGCTCCAGATAGAAATTCGAACTGAGGGACATGCCGGTGAACTTGTCCATGTATCGGACTACGGCATTGAACCCGCCAACGACCACCATCATGAGCGTAAGCCAGTACAGCCATTTCCCAATCCGATCTTGGAATCGGTCGATGGCGTCAGCTATGCGCAGGAATCGCTGCATGATTGGGCGGAAGAGGAAAAGGAATTGGCGCTTGAAGGAGGCAATTTAGGACTCTTCAGGAGACTTGTCATCGCTGTCTTTATCAGCATACCTCTTGACGCGCCGCGATAGATCCATTTCCTCATCGCGCGAGCGCCAATAATCGAGACGCTCCTTGATCGTGCGCTCATAGCCCACATCACTGGGCTCATAAAAATAGACGCCCTGCATTTCATCGGGCATGTACTGCTGCGGAACGTAGTGATTCCTATATGAATGGGGATAGAGATAGCCATCACCATGACCCAGGCCCTTCCCGTCTCTGGAGCCGTCTTTCAGGGGGTTCGGGACCTCACCACTTTGCTCTTTCTCAACAAATTTCAGGGCCTCGAAGAACGTATAGGTCGAATTGCTCTTGGGAGCCGTTGCGAGATACAGACAGCATTCAGCCAGATGAAAACGCCCCTCCGGCAATCCCACCCATTCGAAAGCCTGAGCACAGGCCGTTGCCACCTGAATGGCGCGCGGGTCGGCCAAGCCGATGTCTTCGGCGGCAAAAATCATCATGCGTCGGATAATGAAACGCGGATCCTCACCGGCGTAAAGCATACGACCCATCCAGTACATCGACGCGTCGGGATCGGACCCGCGCAGGCTCTTGATGAAGGCGCTGATGGTATCATAGTGCGCGTCCCCCTCCTTATCGTACAGTACAGCCCGTTTCTGGATGCTTTCCTCAGCAACTTCCAGCGTGACAGGCTCGCCGTCGGTCGTTGTCTCTACCGCCAACTCTAACGCGTTCAAGAGAGACCGCGCATCGCCATTGGCCGTCGAGACCAAGTGAGCCAACGCGTCGTCATCGACCGAGACGTTTCGCTTGCCGTACCCACGTTCTTTATTCGTGAGTGCAAAGCGAGCGACGTTGGCCAGATCTTCCTCAGTAAGGGACTTTAGTTCGAAGATCCGCGACCGGGATACAAGTGCCTTGATAACCTCGAAATAGGGATTTTCTGTCGTCGCACCGATCAGCGTCACCGTTCCATTCTCGACATGAGGTAAAAGTGCGTCTTGCTGCGCCTTGTTGAAGCGGTGAACCTCATCGACAAACAGAAAAGTGCGTTGCCGATGCAGCTTCAGCCGACGTTCAGCCTCTGCGATGGACGTCCGAATATCTTTGACGCCGGCTAGAACCGCATTCAGCGTGACAAAATGGGACTTAGTCGTGTTGGCGATGATGCGAGCAAGCGTCGTCTTGCCCGTACCCGGAGGTCCATAGAAGATGATCGAAGAAACCCTGTCTGCTTCAATCGAGCGGCGCAGCAGGCGGCCAGGTCCAAGAATGTGCTCCTGTCCGATGTACTCATCGAGCGTGCGGGGGCGCAAGCGATCCGCTAGCGGAGCGCGAGAGGACATGAAGTCCTTGGCAGAGGCGTCGAAGAGGTCGCTATCGGACATGGGTAGGAGTGAGCTTCATTTCTTCGATGATGGTACGGACGCCTTCTTCAAACAACAACGCACCTCCTTGGGAGGGATGGCGAACGTACGTGGTTTCAACACCGGCTAAATCAAGTGCGCGCTCTGCCTTACGTCCTATGGCAATGGTTCGCGCTGGACGCAATTCATCAATGATTTCTTCGAGGACCGGGACGAATTCCTTGATCTCTCCCAACCGAGGCGTGCGGATGGTAAGAGGCTTGCCAATCTTATGAGGATGGAAAGGGATAGTATTCCACGTAAATATGTCTTCCCAATACGGAGCTAACACCCTCCAATAAATAGAGGCGCTGTATTCTTTAAGGGGATCCGACTGTAAGCTACTACGCTCGCCAGCATGTGGAAACGCAGGGTCTATCAACTGCTCTTCACTCGTGATAGGAACGCCAGTAAAGCGGCACCCCCAAGGTCCTGGCGCTTCCGCCAGAATGAACAAAGACGGCATTTTTTTTCTTTCTACTATATATCGCTTCAGATTCGCTCGTCGAGCCTGCACAGCATCTACTCGATCGATATCTGGATTGCGCGAAGAGTACATATTGAACAAATCGGCCTTTGAAGGCATGTCGCACAATAAATTCGCAATCCGATCATTGAGTCGGATGAGTGCAGCCGGTGTATTCATGATGTAGCCCGTAATGTGATCAATGACGTTTCCCGAATCTGCGTCAAGATCAATGACAGATATGGTTCAACGACAGTTTCGTCAGCGAATTTTCGTTGTAGACTGCTTACGGATGGCTCAAAAGCCGTTTTAAGGCGTCTAAATCTACTACTTTCACAACCAGCTGCCTCCAGGCCTGCCACATTTCGTTGTCAGGCTCGCTCAATGGAGGTTAAAGCATCTGCCCACACAGATCAGTACAGTCATGGATAACGCTCGTCTAACTATTAACGATCAGGATATTGACCTCCCCATTACCGTTGGAACGGAGAACGAGGTAGGCTTCGGTATCGGTAAGCTGCGTGGCCAAACAGGCGCAATTACCGTGGATCCGGGATTCGCAAATACTGGTTCGTGTGAAAGCGCTATTACCTTCATTGATGGAGAGAAAGGCATTCTCCGGTATCGAGGCTATTCGATCGAGGACCTTGCAGAGCATTCGTCATTCTTAGACGTAGCCTATTTGCTCATTTACGGCCAGCTCCCAACACGTGATGAATTAGACGTTTTCCACACGGAAATCGCCCGGCATAGTCTTCTGCATGAAGATATGAAGCGCTTTTTCGAAGGGTATCCTGCTTCAGCCCCTCCGATGAGCGTATTATCTGCCATCGTTTCCTCATTGTCCGCTTACTATCCAAATGGACAGTCGGAAGAAGACGTCAACCTGAACATTATTCGGTTGTTGGCCAAGTTGAACACGATTGCCGCCTTCTCTTTTAAGAAGTCAATCGGGCAGCCGTACATCTACCCACGGAATGATCTGAGCTATGCAGGCGATTTCCTGCACATGATGTTTGCCGTGCCGAGTGAAGAATACGAAGTCAACGAACTGCTCGTTCGCACGCTCGACATGCTGCTCATTTTGCATGCCGACCACGAACAGAATTGTTCGACATCGACCGTTCGAATGGTAGGTAGCTCGGGCGCCGACCTTTTCTCGTCTATTTCGGCTGGAATCAGTGCACTTTCTGGACCACTTCATGGTGGTGCCAACACGGCAGTCATCGACATGCTGGAAATGATCCGTCGAGACGGAAGCAACTTCCAGAAATACGTCGGGAAAGCGAAAGACAAGAACGATCCGTTTCGCCTTATGGGCTTCGGACACCGTGTCTACAAGAATTTTGATCCGCGTGCTCGCGTGATCAAAAAGACGGCGGATGAAGTATTAGGGCAGCTTGGGATCGACGATCCACTATTGGATATTGCCAAGCAGCTCGAACGCATTGCGTTGGAAGATGAGTACTTCGTAGCTCGGGGCTTGTACCCGAACGTGGATTTCTACTCCGGTATTCTTTACCGAGCAATGGGTATCCCAACAAACATGTTCACCGTGATGTTTGCTCTAGGACGTCTTCCAGGCTGGATTTCTCAGTACATGGAGATGAAAAACGACCCAGCCACACGCATCAATCGCCCAAGACAGATATACATCGGCCAGAACCATCGGGAGTATATCCAGATCGGTCGCCGGGCCAATGCTACTTGAAACCCCGCTTAAACTGGAAAACCAGTCAGCTATTTTGTACCGTTAGCGCCAGACGTAACGTCTCAAAGAGGACCACAATGAAGAAACTTGTACTACTTTTTCTGTTCACTGCTCTAACTGCTGCCGGTCTTCTCCCGCAGTCAGCATCGGCGCAGGTCGAACGAGGATCGGAAACAGTCTATATCCGTCCACAGGTCGGAATCTCATACTACATGGGAGATAACGAAAAGTCACCGTTCAACTTCGACGGTGACATGTTCGATACCTTCCCGTACAATCTGGGAGCCGAACTGGGGTACCAGTTCACACCGAGCTACAGCCTCGGTCTTCGGTTTACAACCGGCCAATATACCCAGATCACAGACTTTGAAGCCACTACTGACGCAACAGATCACCCGAATAGCCGCTGGTCGGTAGGCCTGGTTGCTCGTAAGCTGCTGTCTGATAAAAAGATTGCTCCATACTGGTTTGCGGGCGTCGGCATTGGAGGAGGAACGTCAAACGTATACTCCCCAACTTGTGCCGCAGGTACAGGAACTGGCTGTGTTGAGCAGGACGAAATGACGTATGGCGCAAGCCTCGGTTTCGGTCTGGATTTCTTCGTGAACTCTGGAACGTCGTTCTTCCTCCAGACGGGTGTCAATGCAATGACGCCGGATGACGCAGCCGACGGCCGTGATGACAACGGTTTTTCTGGTCTCGACTTCCTTGGAGCCCATGTGGTTGGTCTCAAGTTCAACTTCAAACGCGTTCAGCCTGTCGAACTAACCGACATGATCTGTCCTGCTGACGTAGTTGATGCCGGTACGCCGGTTACGTTTACCGCATCGCACAATGATAATGCGACGATGCCGGTTGACTACTTGTGGACGTTTGGAGATGGTTCGTCTGCCGAAGGCATGACTGCTACCCACACGTTCACCCGCGCTGGTGACTACACAGTCGGCGTTTCTGCTTCTAACGGTAGTGGCAAATACAGCTCAGCAATGACCTGTGCCGTTTCCGTCAAGGATCCTTGCCTGCCAGCCGCCATCACATCGATGCGCGCATCGAACATGAGCCCTGACACGCAGACAGCAGTTGAGTTCAGTGCTAACGTAACGGGTACGGACGGTGAATGGCGTTGGGACTTTGGAGACGGATCAACCGGCACGGGAGCTAGCGCAACGCATACCTACAGCGAAGCTGGTACCTACACTGTTACGCTGGAAGTTGAAAATTGCAACGGCGTAACAAGCCGCACAATGACGATCACAGTGGTTCCTTACGAAGCTGCCATCTGCCGTGAACTCACGGAAATGAACTCGGCATTCTTCGATCGCAACTCGTCTGCCATCACCGAAGAAGGACGTGCTCAGTTGCAGGAAAACCTCGAGATCCTACTTGAGTGCCCGAACCTCAACGTCCGCGTTGAAGGTTGGTCAGCACCTGGCGAACGTCGTCCACAGGAACTGTCTGACGACCGCGCTCGCGCTGTCGAACAGTTCTACGTAGACAACGGCGTCTCTGCAAGCCGCATTGTTTCGACCGGTATGGGCCGCTCAGAGTCCGGAAGCAAGAAAGAAGGACTTGCTCAGTTCCGCCGCGTGGATACGATCCCGGTCCGCTAGTCGGTACCTGATCCAACAAACGTTGGAAAAGGGAGACCTCATATTGAAACACCGTAGTGCGCCAGATGTGTTACCTCTATAGGCATCACCACGGCTATCTCTATGAACACCATCCACCGGCCGCGTCCTATCAAATCTCTAATTGGTTACTGATATGAAGTCCCTGCTCTTCCCTTTTCTTGCACTGCTGCTCCTGGCCGGATGTGTGCAGACCCAAGCAACCCTTCTCGATGGCACTACGTACCCACCCGTCGATCCTGCAGACGTTGTCATCTACCTCAGCGAAGACGACATCCCTGCTGATTGGAAACCAATTGCCATCATCCACGCGCAGGGTGAAGCCCAGCTAACGACGGAAAGTAAAATGTTGCGCAAGTCCCGGGAGCGTGCCGCTGAGCTTGGTGCTAACGGCTTGCTCATCGAAGAAATAAAAGAGCCAAGTGCAGCTGCCCAGATTGCTGGCGAAGTGCTTGGAACGGGTTCTACGCGGCGCGGACGAGTCGTGGCAATCCGAGTCTTTTTCGACGAATGATTCAGCCGTGACCCATTGGCGCATTAGTGGCCTAGTGAATTAGTGGCCTAGTGGCGTCGCTCTTTTCTGCGACGATTTCCGCAGCCACCGCACCTCTTGAAAAGCTGCGAGGAGGACTACTCGGGGTGATTCGGCAATAGCCGGATCACCCCGCGTCTACTACCAGCGTGCCTTGCCCATACAGCTCATCGAGCAACTCAGCCCATTCAAGATCGGCCTTCAAGTCTGAATGGGAAAGTCCTGGCCCTTCAACGAGCTGCCGAACCGACGACTCGAGATCAGCCGTCAACCGATACGATTCACCAGCGGCAAAGAGAATTAGGTCACCATCTGCGGATGGCTCATATAAAACCTGTGATGACGAGGCCGGACGAAGCATCCCACCTGAGGAGAGAGCGTCCATTACCGAGTCTTCGGGTAATGCATCTTCGTCTACCCACCGTCTCGGCTGTGAAAGAATGGCCCCGACGAGTTCCGTTAGTCCTTCCTCGTCATCAACCAATGCACGGACGCGCTCCTGAATCCACTTGACCGCGTCTCGACCAAGACGGCCCGGAGCATCCGAAGCCTTCAAATCAGAATCTCCGTACCGCTCATCCGGATCGAGCGTCATCATGGCATGCTCGATGACAGCCGCTAGCATTTCCTGCTCAGAGGGCGCACGGCATCCAATCGAATACGTCATGCACGGACCAAGAGCGACACCAAAGTGAGCAATTCTAGGTGGCAGATACAACATATCTCCAGGCTCAAGTACCCAGTCCCGATCAGGCACAAAGTCAGCCAGTATTGAGACATCAATGTCTTCGATCAGGTTTTCTTCGATTACCGGTGTCGTATTGATCTGCCAACGGCGCTGCCCATATCCCTGAAGCAGGAAAACATCGTAATTATCGATGTGAGCACCTACACCTCCTCCATTAGCTGCATAGCTGATCATCACGTCATCCAACCTCCACTTAGGGAGAAAGGAAACAGCGCTGAGCATTTTACGAACATTGGGAACGAGCCGATCTGCTTCTTGGATAAGCAGTGTCCAATGGGAGTCGGGCATGGCATCGAACTCTTCCCGTTGAAACGGACCTTCCCGCATCTCCCAATCATTTTTTTCTGGCTTCTCAACCAAGAGGCGGCTAAATGCGTCTTCCCTCGCGGAGAGCGCCATAAAGGCTTCCGGGGACAACGGCGTTTCAAACTCAGGCCATGCGCCTCGAACCAATAGCGGTTTTTTCTGCCAGTACTCAGCAAGGAATTCGTCTGGAGTGAGGTTGCCAAAAAATGAGTCAGGTAGGTTCATATCCATATTCCGACCCGCAAAACGGGCGGCTGGTAGAGTGGAAAAACGAAGCAGAGTTAAAGTATCCGTTTCAGGATTTCAAACAGCGGCCATAACATGAGTAGGGCAAACAGCCAGGCAAACCATGGAAGGGATTGACGGTTTTCCGGAAATTCGTATCCACAGTATGGGCAGGCCACCTCTTCGATATCAGATTCGAGAGCACATGCAGGACATTCACGCATAACAGTAGAATTCAGTTAACTCGAACACTATCAATAGTAATTGGCACCAACAGCGTTTGCTGCTCGGTTTCACCTTGCTGAATAACCTGGATTACGTCCATTCCATCAGTCACTTTTCCGAACGCAGCAAACCCTTGCCCATCCGGATTTCGTTGTCCACCAAAATCGAGCGATGTCTGCTCACCAATAGTGAAAAAGAAGGAGTGAGTTGCCGTATCCGGTCCACCCCTTGCCATAGAAATTGCCCCATCACGATGGTATATGCCAGTTTCCGATGTCCTTTCTAGCGGAATAGGGTCAAAGAACTGCTCATTGAAAGCCATGTTGGCACGACCTTGAATGACTTCAATTGGGATAGAGTCACTTGGCTGATTGTCCATTCTGACCACCCTGAAAAATGAACCACCATCATACATGCCGGCATCCACATACCGGAGAAAGTTAGATGTGGTAATTGGTGCGGCCAGAGTATCCACGACGATATCAATTTGGCCTTCGGAGGTATACATCGATACCGAAACTAGCGATTGATTCGAGGAACAGCCCATCGAGAAAATCAGGATAGCAGCTGCAAACACCTTTAAAAGACGAAGGTGGAAGTAGTGAGTTGGACGTTGCTGGATCATATAGCGTGAAAAATAGTCATTTGACTGGCCAATCTACATTCGTATACGCTTTCCAACGCAGCTTTACAGAATCGGTCCCTGTAGCATCCTATTTTGATGACATGCAGATTTCTAGCCCAACACAAGACACCCTTCTTCCGCGGACCGCGGCCGAGCACATTCCCGTTGGCGATGACTTCCTGCGCAGGATCAGTCGCGCCGAGTGGTACGAGACGAAAGAGCGCCACGAAGAGCGATATCAACAACTGATCGCGCCACACCTTCTACGCCGATCACGGCACGAAAAACATCCAGTAGCCGATTTTCTTTTCGAATACTATTCGTTCCGTCCCTCTCATCTGCGTCGATGGAGCCCCGGATTGGGCATTCTACTTGAAGGCGCATCACCCGCCGATCTTCCCGGTATTCTGGGTGTCCGACCCCATCCCGATGGGGTCTACGTGTGGCCAGGCTCAGATACGATGGGACGACGGGCAGAACGGTATATCACTGCCACCCGCTGGATTCACAATCTGCTGAGGCTAACCGCCGCGCGCAAGCCTGTTTATGGATGCTTTGGACTTCACGAGTGGGCAATGATCTACCGAAGTGAAGCGCCTCGTCATGAACAGCTTCCCCTGCGCGTTTCGGTGGACAAACTAGCTCAGACGGTTGATGACGCTGGGCTTCGATGCACTCATTATGATGCCTTCCGATTTTTTACGGAGTCAGCTACGCCGTTGAATGCTCATGTTTTGGACGGACAAAGCATGCCCCAAATGGAACAACCGGGATGTCTTCATGCGAACATGGATGTCTATCGATGGGCCTTCAAAAGGACGCCATGGGTTCCATCCGAGTTGATCATGGACGCATTCGAGTTGACTATGGATATTCGGCAACTGGACATGGCGTCGAGTCCATATGATGTCTCTGGGTTTGGCATCGATGCGGTCCCAGTCGAAGATCCGGCAGGAAGGGCTGAATTTGTTACTCAGCAGCGAGAATTCCATGAAAGGGCCGCTTCCTTGAGGCAGGTTCTCATCGAGGTATACGACCAGTTACTGACTGCGCTTACTGGGGCACACGGAATCTTTGCAAATCAAGAGCCGGATTCGTAAAGTAAAGTCCCCGATTTCGCTCTAACCGGCGAATTCCACCCCGTATTCCACCGGGATCCCACCTAGATCCCACCCAGACCTCTTCGATCCCGTCATGAAAAATCACCCGGCATTTGTCGTCGGTGTGGCACTACTCTTGTTATTGTCCTCCCCTTCTGAGGCCCGACAAGATGATGGCTCACGCGGCAGTCGCAATATTGAGCTCAGCGGACATCTTGCACTGGGAGGAATGGGGGCGTCAACGTCTCCCTCGGGTGGCTTTGAATCTCTTGGACGAGGCACAGGGCATTTGGTCATAGATCAAGACCAAGGACGGCCGTTCGTATTTGTAGCCCGTAATCAAAACGAGGGCTCCAGCGTCGTAGCAATCAACATTAATGATCCTAGCCATCCGATTCAGGTAGGCGAATGGGCGACCGATGCCACCACGGTGAACGACCTTGCCCTTTTCCGCCATGGCACTCGGACGTATTTGGGTGTGACGCACTCCTCCGGTCTTTCAGTGCTGGAGGTAACGGATCCCGATGAAGGTCAGTTTGATCCAAGTGGTTCTGCTGAGGCAGAGGATGGATATCACGACGTTTTTGCCTATCGCCATTCGAACGGACGTTCGTATTTGATGGCTACCGGTGGTGGTCCTATCGATGTATATGACGTTGGACGCTTCCTCGACGGCAACAGCACACCTGTAGCCTCTTACGATCTTCCCGAAGAAGTGCCGAATGTGGACTACGGGTATCACAGCACGATGGCCCAATGGGATGCCGAGACTGAAACCGACCGACTTTATACGGCAGGTGCTGGCGGTTATTGGGTGTTCGATATCACTGATCCCATGAACCCCTCTCCGTTGGCCTCTGTTAGCTCGGCAGCCGTTCAGATTGGTCATGGCGCCTCTCCCACACCCGATGGGACGCATCTCGTTACGGCTGCAGGCTACCGTACCGCACCGATGCGAATTTTCGATCTTCGACCGGTCTTCGACGGCACCGTTCCTAGGGTCCGAGTGGCTGCTAGCGCGTGGACGGCGGACTGGCGGAATTATGCTGCCAATCATGAATTGCGATGGCCGTTCGTTTTCGTGGCATCCATGGATGATGGTTTGCAGGTATTCAACATGATGAATCCTTTCGACCCCTACACGGTCGGGTATTATCATACGTGGGATGGCCCAAAGGCGTCCCTTTCCAATGAAGCGACGGACCGAAATGGCGCGTGGGATGTGGATGTCCGCAATTATGATGGATTGATTGCCGTCTCCGACGTCAACACGGGCCTCTGGCTCTTCCGAATGGAAGCATTCGAAGGCTGGGATGGCCGTGGCTGGGGCTTTGCCAACGTGGGCTCCGTACAGGACTGGGAAAATGGACCAACCCGTTCAATGACATGGTGAGCCCAATGAGATTCAATCGCATTCTTTCAGGCCTTACCGCACTGGCGTTCGCGGCGTTAGTGTCCGTGACCGCATCGGCGCAACAGGGTATCCAGCAACCCGACCACCCGCCGCCACCCGGTATGCGGGGCTCTGCCAATATTCAGGTCCTCTCCCATATTCCACTCGGCGCTCCTGGCAGCGTGTCTGACGTCGAAATCGAACAGGATCCATCTCGACCCTATGCCTACGTGGCGCGTCGGAATGGGGAAATCGGATTCGATGTGATTGACCTGTCGGACCCTGACAACGCGAAAGTGATTCGGCGCTGGCGCATTGAAAACCAGGACCTCCACACAGGAGGTGCCATGGACGGGCGCTATTTTAAGCACAACGACAGGACGTATTACGTACAGTCTATGCAGCTACGCCAATCTGGGCCCAATTCTGACGTTGGTGCGATCGTGTTCGACGTCACGGACCTTCCAGAGCAGATGACTGAAGTGGGGCGCGTTCGCCAAGGTGATTCACCCGGCGGCTTCCACAACATATTTATGTACAACCACAGCTCGGGGAGTCCCTTGCTGTTTGCCACGTCTGCCGGCTATGCAAAAGTCTTCGACATGGGGCAGTTCGTCGATGGCGACCAGACCGAGATGGATCCTGTTCTGAGAGATGACAACCGCGAGCTCATCGCCCGCATCCCAGTCCACGAATCTGACGCGATGTGGTCCCGGGGCTATCACGACTTTATGGTTCAGTACCATCCCGAAACAGGACAGGACCGATTCTATGGCGGCGGCGGCAGCGGCTACTACGTGTACAATGTCACGGATCTAGGCAACCCCGAATTGCTTGCCACTATGGTTGGCGTTCCCGGCGTGGCATGGGGTCACACCTTTACTCCCACGCCCGACGGTAATTTTGCTATCGGCGAAACGGAATTCCAATACCAGCCGCTGCGCATTTTTGATTTACGCCCAGCGCTCAATGGCGAGCTACCCGACAAGAATATTGACCATGCCGTCGGTGCCTGGCATGCCGACTGGAAAAGTATTGCGCACAACCACGAGGTGCGCTGGCCGTACGTGTTCGTATCAGGATATCAGACCGGACTGGGTGTTTTCAATATGGTAGACCCAGAAAACCCATATACAGTCGCCTACTACGACACATTCAACGGTATTCATAATGACCGTGGAGCCGCCATGGAGCGACTCGGCAGTCCATACACTTGGCAAGTCTATGACGGCGCGTGGGGAGTGGACGTCCGCAATGCGGATGGCCTCATCGTCGTCAGTGACATGACCACCGGCTTCTGGGCCTTTAAAATGGACGGCTTCGGCCGTTGGAATGGCGAAGACTGGGGCATGCCCAACGTTTCCAGTGCCCAAGACTGGAATTCTATCCCTGACAACCAATAATGACACTCATGAAACCCATCCGTTTCCTCGCATCACTGGCACTTGCCGGCATGCTTACTTCGACTGCATTTGGGCAGGCCACCCCCATTGACCGGGGCTCGGACAATATGAAAGTGGTCGGGCATATTCCGCTCGGCAAGCACTCCAGTGTGACTGACATCGAATTGGAGCAGGACATGGACCGCCCATATGCGTATGTCGGTCGGGCCTCCATTGTCGATGGCGGACCGAAAGGCATGGATGTAATTGATCTGTCCAATCCGGCAAAACCGGAAGTCATCTATGAATTCCGTCTCGAATATCAGGACTTGCTACCCAACCGAGGTGGCATGGACGTGAAGTATTTCAAGACCGGTGGACGCTATTACGTGGTCCAGTCATTCGAATTCAGCGCTGGCCCGCACTATGAATTGGGTGCCGTCCTGTTTGACGTGACCGATCTCCCCAATGAGCCAACTGAAGTAGGGCGTTGGATTCTTCCTGACAATCCGGGCGGAATGCATAATATCTTTATCTACAAGCATTCCGATGGCAATATTTATTTGCTTGCTACGGTCCGCGGAGACATGGTTCAGGTGTTTGACTTGAACATGGCTGCGGCTGGAGACATAGAAAATTCGTACGTGGCAACGATTCCCACGTATGAGCCTGAAAGCGTACGACGCTCGTATCACGACCATTACGTGGCATTTCACCCCGACTCGGGAGAAGATCGTTTTTACGGGGGAGGATCCGGTGGGTACTACGTGTGGAATATTACGGATATCCACAATCCGGAAATCCGCGTAACGCTTCAGAACATCTCGGGAGTCACGTGGGGACACACCTTTACTCCCTCCCCTGACGGACGATATGTGGTCGCGGAAGCCGAGTATCAGTATGCACCGCTGCGGATTTTTGACCTAAAGCCGGCACTTGATGGCGATCAGCTTAACATAAACCAGCCTATTTCGGCCTGGACCGCTAACTGGGAAAACCTGAGCCACAATCACGAAGTCCGCTGGCCGTACGTATTTGTCAGCGGCTACCTCGATGGCCTTCAGGTCTTCAGCCTCATGGACCCCAAAAACCCTCAAACGGTTGGGTATTACGACACCTACATTGGCAACAACCAGGAAGGATTCAATCCTGTCATCAATGGTGCATTTGGCGTAGACGTCCGGAATGAAGATGGACTCATCGTCGTTTCTGACATGTCTACGGGTTTTTGGACCTTCCGCATGGATGGCTTCAACGGCTGGAACGGAGAAGACTGGGGTCAACCTGATATTTCCTCCGTCCAGAAATGGGACGAAGAGTCCAAAGAGGGCACACGATAAAACCTGGGCTGGCCGGCACGGAAGGTCAAATCGGTACGGGCGGCCCTACCCACTAGCACATCATTTCATTACTAACACTGCACTCCATGAAAAAGCTTTTTCCATTGTTCGCAGCCATTCTTTTAATGGCGCCGGCGGCTATGGCGCAGGATGACACTCCCTGGACCACCCTGAAGCCGGGATCCGATAACATCACGGTCGAAGGTCACATTCCACTCGGTGGAATCCTGAATACCATGGACCTCGAGATCGAGCAAGAGCTAAGCCGCCCATATGCCTACGTTTCCCGCGGAACGGTCGGTCCAAACTCCGAACGCGGAACGGACATCATCGACATTTCCGACCCCACCAACCCTCAGGTTCTTCTGCGCTGGCGTATGGAAAATCCAGACCTACACACGGGTCTGGGGGGCATGGACATTAAATACTTCAAGTATGAAGGTCGGTACTATGTCGTGCAGTCGACCCAGTTTGGTCAGGGCCCGAACAGCGACCTAGGTGCTTATATCCTAGACGTCACTGATTTACCTGATGCATCCAGCGTGCGGGAAGTAGCTCGCATCCACGAGCCGGAAATGCCAGGTGGCTTCCACAACATCTTTATCTACAAGCACTCTGACGGTCGCGTTCTTCTGCTCACCACCATCAATGGTGCAGGTGCCGCAATGTATGATCTTGGTAAAGCCGTAAGCGGCGATGTTGAGAACTCATATGTCGGAACGGTGCCCATCGCGGTAGATGAAAATGGGTTCTACCACGACCTCTACGCCTCTTGGAATCCTGACAAAGAAGCTGACCTATTCTACGGTGGTGGAATGGGTGGATTCTACGTCTATAACATCACTAACCCCGAAATGCCCGAACTCGAGTTCACGATGACCGGCATCACGGGCGTCAGCTGGGGGCACACATTCACGCCAAGTCCGGACGGTCGCTACGCGATCACCGAAACGGAATACCAGTATGCACCTTTGCGCATGTTTGACATGAAAGAAGCGATGGATGGCGAAACAGAAAATATTCGCACTCCAATCTCTGCATGGACAGCCAACTGGAAAAACCTAGTTCACAACCACGAAGTGCGCTGGCCATTTGTGTTTGTTTCCGGTTACCATGATGGTCTCCAGATTTTCTCCATGATGGATCCCGAAAACCCGACCACGGTCGGTTATTTCGACACGTATACAGGTCCCCGTGACGTAGGCGCCATGGGTGGTGCCGTTGGCAACGGAGCCTTCGGCGTGGATGTTCGCAACGAAGATGGACTCATTGTCATCTCGGACATGTCTACTGGCTTCTGGACCTTCCGCATGGATGGCTTCAATGGCTGGAACGGCGAAGATTGGGGACAGCCCAACATCTCCTCCGTCCAGAATTGGGACGAAGAGTCCAAAGAGGGCACAAAGTGATATAGGTAGTACGGGGGCGGCCGCAGGCCGCCCCCGTACACATTTTTGGTAGCTGGGCCTCTCTCGCTAGCACAAAGCACTCCACCAACTCATCAGATCGCATGAAAAAGTCGATGTTGATAACGGCGGCTCTCCTTCTCGGAGGCCTCGCCTTGACCAGCAGCAGTACGCTAGCCCAAGAGACAACTCCTTGGACCACACTAAATCCTGGCACCGATAATATTACCGTTGTAGGCCATATTCCTTTGGGCGGTACGCTGTCCGTAATGGATATGGAGATCGAGCAAGAAATGAGCCGCCCGTACGCCTATGTAGGACGTGGCCATCTTGGTGAGTTTGCTGCCAAAGGAATGGACATTATTGACCTATCCGACCCCTCCAGCCCGGAAGTTATCAAACGGTGGAGAATCGAGAACGAGGACCTGCACACCGGCCTTGGCGGCATGGACGTCAAGTATTTTAAATGGGAAGGCCGTTACTATGTGGTACAGTCCACCCAGTTCGGACCAGGCCCGAACTATGATCTAGGTGCCGTTATTTTCGACGTAACGGGACTACCTGATCCGGATAGTGTGATTGAGGTTGCCCGCATCGACGAATCACGCTGGCCCGGAGGCTTCCACAACATTTTTATCTACAAGCATTCCAACGGTAACGTATACCTGTTCACCACCGTCAACGCTGGTCAAGCCAGTGTTTATGACCTGGGCAAAGTGGTATCAGGCGATGTCGATAATGCCCTAGTCGGCGTTGTACCTGTGCCGCCAGATGCTGTAGGCGGCCCATCTGGCGCGGAGGACATTCTGCCATCTCCGCTCTTTTACCATGACCTCTATGTGGCCTGGAATCCGGACAAGGAAGCTGATCTGTTTTACGGAGGAGGTACGGGAGGCTATTACGTCTGGAATGTATCCGACATCGAAAATCCAACTATGGAGTTCCAGATGACAGGTGTGCAGGGCGTGGATTGGGGTCACACCTTCACCCCAAGTCCGGACGGACGTTATGCCGTAACAGAGACGGAATACCAATATGCACCCTTGCGCATCTTTGATCTTAAGGACGGCATGAGTGGGGAGCGGGAAAACATCCGTAGCCCGATTTCCGCCTGGACGGCACATTGGGAGCACCTCGTTCACAACCATGAAGTGCGTTGGCCCTACGTATTTATTTCTGGCTATCTAGACGGACTGCAGGTCATGAGCCTCGCTGACCCTGAGCACCCGCAGACAGTGGCCTACTTCGACACCTATACCGGCCCAGCAGTTGCCGAAGGAGAGTTCGGGATGTACAACGGCGCTTTCGGCGTGGACGTGCGAAATGCTGATGGCCTTATCGTCATCTCCGATATGTCTACCGGTTTTTGGACCTTCCGCATGGATGGTTTCAACGGCTGGAATGGCGAAGATTGGGGACAGCCCAATATCTCTTCGGTCCAGAATTGGGACGAAAAATCCAAAGAAGGCACACGATAAATGATGTGACGTCGACTGTGGTGCGGGGCGAGCCACTGGCCCGCCCCGCACACTTTTTTGACCCCCCCACATTTCTCTTTTGTCACGTTTTCTCCTCCTCCATATTCCAACGTTATGAAACGATTTGCCCGCTGTCTGTGCCTGCTCGCCGGTTTGGCGCTTTTTGCTAGTATAATTACCGGCTCCGGCCTAACGGCCCTCGCCCAGACGCCTGTCAAACCCGGAAGTGACAACATGAAGGTGCAAGGGCATCTACCGTTGGGCGCACCCGAGTCCGTCGCCGACATTGAATTAGAGCAAGAACTTAGCCGCCCTTACGCCTACGTGGCCAAGGCGCGATATCGTGATAACTATGCGCGTGGGATGGACATCATTGACCTAGCTGACCCGACCAACCCGAAGCTCTTACTTCGCTGGACGAACGAAAATGACGATTTGAATACCGGGGTAGGCGGCCTTGATATCAAGTCCTTTAAAAACGCAGGTCGATACTATGTCGTCCTATCCTTGCAGTTTGGACAGGGACCAGATCATGATTTAGGCGCAGTAGTCTTCGATGTCACAGGCCTACCGGATGCGTCGACTGTCAAAGAGGTGGCCCGCATCCGTGAGCCTGACATGCCGGGCGGCTTCCACAACATCTTTATTTATCAGCACTCGAACGGTACGCCCTATCTCATCACGACGGTACGGGGCCCCGGCGCCAATATGTATGACCTATCGAAGGTTGTATCAGGCGATGTCGAGGATGCCCTCGCTGCCAACATCCCCATTCCTGGCGATACCGGTGGACAACGAGGGTATCATGACTTTTATGCTGCCTGGCATCCAGACACTCAGCAAGACCGATTCTATGGCGGCGGCTTTGGCGGATACTATGTCTACGACATCACGGACGTCTCAAGCCCTCAGCTCGAAATCACATTGAACGGAATTAGTGGCGTCAGTTATGGCCACACCTTCACGCCGGACCCGAACGGTCGCTACGTGATTGCTGAAACGGAGTACAAATATGCTCCATTGCGCATTTTTGATCTGCAACCTGCGCTCGATGGTGAAACGACGAACATTAATCAGCCAATTTCCGCTTGGACGGCCAACTGGAAAAACCTGTCTCATAACCACGAGGTCCGCTGGCCCTACGTCTTCGTTTCCGGTTATCTAGACGGGCTGCAGGTGTTTTCTCTGATGGATCCTAAAAACCCTCAGACAGTGGGCTATTACGACACGATCATGAATGATAACGGTGGCGTCATGGACGGTGCATTCGGAGTTGATGTCCGCAATGCAGACGGGCTCATTGTCGTCTCTGACGGTTCAACTGGGTTCTGGTCCTTCCGGATGGATGGATTTAATGGCTGGAATGGTACAGACTGGGGCGTCCCGGACATCTCTTCAGTGCAGAAATGGGATGAGGAGTCAAAAGAAGGTACCCGCTGATTCTCATCTACTGATTTTTCTCCTCACCCAACGCCCAGCCTTCCATGCATATCCCCTATTTACGATCTATCGTTTTCGCCCTGGTACTAGGAATCATCGGTATGACCGGTTGGACAGTTCCTGCTTCAGCCCAGGATGAAACGCCCTGGACAACCTTGAATCCTGGCTCAGACAACCTAGAAGTACTTGCACACTTGCCCCTCGGCCCCATACTGAGTGTCGCCGACTTGGATATGGAGCAAGAGATGAGCCGGCCATTCGTGTACGTCTCCCGGGCAGCTCGTGAAGGTACGGTCGATCGCGGCACAGATATCATCGACATTTCGAACCCTTCCAGACCAAAGGTGATCTACCGCTGGAGAATCGAAAACCAAGAGCTCCACTCGGGCCGCGGCGCGATGGATGTGAAGCACTTCAAATGGGATGGCCGGTATTACGTTGTGCAGGGTCTGCAATTTGGAACAGGTCCGAACAACGATCTCGGAGCTGTCATCTTGGACGTCACAGACCTACCTGATCCGACAAGTGTCCGTGAGGTAGCTCGTATTTATGAGCCAGATCTACCAGGTGGCTTCCACAACATTTTCGTGTACAAGCACTCCGATGGCCGCGTGCTACTCATGACCACAGTCCGCGGACCAGGAGCACATGTTTACGACCTAGGCAAACTCGTCTCGGGCGACCGGGACAATGCGCTCGTGTCCGTCATTCCGGTACCGGGTGACCAGGGTCCCCGCGGAAGTTATCACGACTTCTATGCGGGTTGGCATCCGGATACTGGGACGGACCGATTTTACGGTGGCGGTTCTGGTGGATACTATGTCTATGACATTTCCGATCTGGCTAATCCTGAATTGCTCGTTACGCTGCAAGGCATTACAGGAGTCAGCCGCGGCCACACATTTACACCCGGTCCCAGTGGCCGCTATGTGATCGCCGAAACCGAATACCAGTATGCCCCGCTCCGGATTTTCGATTTGCAGCCTGCTCTCGACGGCGAGGTGAGCAACATCAATCGACCCATATCGGCATGGACGGCCAACTGGAAGAATCTCGTCCATAACCATGAAGTCCGGTGGCCCTATGTTTTTGTATCCGGCTATCACGACGGTTTGCAGATTTTCTCTATGATGGGCCCCGAAAATCCAGTGACCGTAGGGTACTATGACACCTACACTGGAGACCGAAGCATTGGGTCTATGGCGGGCGCCGTAGGGAATGGCGCTTTCGGTGTGGACGTCCGTAATGAAGACGGACTCATTGTAGTCTCGGATATTTCCACCGGATTCTGGACCTTTCGCATGGAAGGTTTCAACGGCTGGAAGGGAGAAAACTGGGGCGTACCCGATATTTCGAGTGTCCAGAAATGGGACGAGGAGTCGAAAGAAGGCACACGCTGACCATATTTTTGCCCGGAGCATAGCCTCGGGCCATTCGCGCGACCACCCAACCGCGTTCACCGCCCACCACATTTTTTCACGGAATCAGATACCCACATGAAACGAACCACTTTTATCCTGGCAGGCATGATGATCGTTGCAGCGGCTTTTCAGCCGGCTTCAGCTCGTCAGAACACGCTATGGACGCCAGATAATCCCGGAAGTGACAATATTGAAGTACTCGGGCACATTCCACTCGGCCCTCGTTTGAGCGTGGCTGACATGGACCTCGAGCAGGAGGTTAGTCGACCCTATGCTTACATAGCCCGAATGCACTACGCCGAGGCAGGATCTAAAGGCATGGACATCGTGAACCTCGCCGATCCATCCAACCCAGAGGTGATTTACCGTTGGCGTATTGAAAATGAAGATCTCCATATGAAGACCGGCGGCATGGACGTCAAGCACTTCAAATGGAACGATCGATACTATGTCGTGCAGTCCCTGCAATTCGGTAGTGGCGGTCCTAATAATGACCTCGGTGCTGTCGTGCTCGATGTTACAGGTCTTCCAGACCCGACTACAGTGACCGAGGTAGCTCGTATCCACGAACCAGAGACACCGGGTGGCTTCCACAATATTTTTGTGTACAAGCACTCAAATGGTCGTGTTTTGCTTCTGTCTACCGTTTTAGGTGCTTTTGCAAATGTGTATGATTTAGGTATGGTTGTCGAGGGAGACGTTGCGAACGCCCGAGTAGGCCGGATCCCGACGCCTGCTGAAGGGTCACGCCGTGGGTATCATGACTTTTATGCAGGTTTCCACACTGATACCGCTACAGATAGGTTCTACGGTGGTGGTACTGGTGGCTACTACGTGTACGACTTTACCGATATCGATAACCCTGAAATGCTTGTTCAGTTGACGGGTGTTAATGGCGTTCGCAGCGGTCATACCTTCACACCAGGACCTAATGGCCGGTACGTGGTGGCAGAAACAGAATACAAATATGCTCCGCTTCGCATATTTGACCTTAAGCCAGGCCTCGACGGAGAGGTTTCCAATATCAACTCACCGATTTCAGCTTGGACTCCTAGCTGGGAAGGATTGGTCCACAACCATGAGGTGCGCTGGCCCTACGTATTCGTTTCTGGCTACCACGATGGGCTGCAGGTCTTCTCCATGATGGACCCGAAGAATCCGACTACAGTCGCCTACTTTGACACCTTTACCGGTTCACGTGACAATGGTGGCATGTCAGGCAACGTTGCCAACGGTGCCTTTGGTATCGATGTCCGTAACGAAGATGGACTCATTGTCATCTCGGATATGACAACGGGCTTCTGGACCTTCCGCATGGATGGTTTCAACGGATGGAATGGAGAAGACTGGGGTGTGCCGGACGTCTCGTCAGCTCAGAAATGGGATGAGCAATCAAAGGAAGGCACTCGCTAATACGATCATCGATCGGAAAACGGAGATTCTGACGCCCGGCACGAACCCGTGCCGGGCGTCTTCGTTATAACACATTCTTCCCTGCGCGTGTCCTGAACTCTTTTCGAACAACATCCCCATTGGTACGATGTTCACTCTGATCTTAACGCTTCTCACAGCCCTCTTTTCGACCGGACCAGCGACCCCGGCAGCCAACTTGGCTATTCCTGCGACACACCTAACCGCTTGCTCGCCGGATTACTACAGCATCAAGTTGGTGACTACCCGCAAAGTAACGGGCGCCCGCCTCGCTACTGGAAAAGGAGAAGTCACATACGCTTCCTCTCCATTCGGTGTCTCCATTTCTGAAAATGGCTCCTATGTCCAGAACATCGACATTCAAGTCGAAAAGGTGAAGTTGGCAGAAGGGTCTTCCCTGGTAGCCTGGATTACGACACCACAGCTCGACCAGATAAAGCCAATCGGCCGCTTAGATGACACTTTCCATGTTTCCGGACAGACCGACTGGAATAAGTTTCTGCTCGTCATCACTCTTGAGCCTGCAAACGAGGAGCTCGGCGATATGTGGACCGGACCCGTCGTCGTTCGAGGCATGTCCCGAAGTGGGTTAATGCATACCAAGGCAGGGCATGGTCCGTTCGAGACTGAACCCTGCGCCGTCTACGGCTACTAGTCCACCTCCCCGAATTGCTCCCTCTTCCCGATAATCGGATGTTCTTGAAATTCTCCTCCCGTTTTTTCGCGCTGGCTTTGTTAGCCACATCATCCGTCCAAGCACAGGATGGCATGGATCATTCCATGCATATGAACCACAACATGCCGATGGGTGACAGCCTTGCTTGGCGCATGGTCCCAATGGGTGATTTGAGTATGCCCATGATGCCGGGTATGATGGATGACTATCCCGAAGTCGGTCCGATGCTGCCAGGCCATGGCATGGATATTTCCATGTTTTCCGAGGCTCGCCCATCAGAAATCATTGACATGGCTGATGGTGATACGTTGCACATGGACGCTTCGCTCGTACGTCGCACGATTGGCGGACAGGAATACGTGATGATGGCGTATGGCGGGATGTATCCGGGTCCCCTGATTCGAGCCGACCGTGGATCGAAGGTAATCGTGGAGTTCACGAATAATATCGAGATGCCCACGACTGTCCACTGGCACGGGCTCCGACTCGACAACGCATTCGATGGTGTGCCAGGCGTGACGCAGGACCCGGTTCTCACCGGCGAAACGTTTACCTACGAGTTAAAATTCCCCGACACCGGGATGTACTGGTATCACCCGCACATGCGTGAGGACGTTCAGCAGGACCTCGGTCTATACGGCAATATGCTCGTAAACCCGACTGAAGAAGATTACTATGCGCCGGTGAACCGGGAAGTACCCCTGATTCTGGATGACATCTTGGTGGATGCGAACGGTTTAGTCCCATACGGTGATTCGGCCCCCACTCATGCTTTGATGGGACGCTTCGGAAATGTCATGATGGTCAATGGCGTGACCGACTACAACTTGGACGTTGCTGCAGGTGAAGTTGTCCGCTTCTATCTGACCAACGTAGCGAACACCCGCACGTTTAATGTGCTGTTTGGAGGCGCTCGCATCAAGGTCATTGCCGGAGACGTGAGCAAGTATGAGCAGGAGCAATTCGTTTCAAGCGTTGTCATTGCTCCGGCCGAACGGTACATCGTGGATGTCTACTTCGACGAAGATCGGACCTACGAAATAACCAATACCATCCAGGCTGTCGATCACTTCCGTGGTGTTTTCGTACCTCAAATATCTGTTTTAGGAACGGTTTCAGCTACTTCTGGCGCTGTTTCTGACCAGGAGACGTACGAAACGGATTTTCTTGAAGTGAGACAGAATGAGGACACTCAAGCTGATATCGAGTCATTCGCGCAGTATTTCGATAAGACGCCCGATCACTCGTTGCGTTTAACGGTTGAAGTGAACAATCTGCATATGATGACCATGCGGATGATGGAAATAGATACCCTCTACGTCGCACCCATCGAATGGAATGACACGATGCCGATGATGAACTGGCTTTCCACAGGGGAGCAAGTAGACTGGGTGCTGCTCGACGAGGCCACCGGTGAGAAGAGCATGGAGATCAATTGGGATTGGAAGGTCGGCGATGTCCGTAAGATCCGTCTCTTCAATGACCCCAAATCATTCCACCCCATGAACCACCCATTCCATGTTCATGGACAACGCTTTGTGGTGACTCACGTTGATGGCGTTCCCGTGGAGAACAAGGCCTGGAAGGACACGGTGATCGTACCGGTGGGATCAACGGTAGATATTCTAGTCGATGTCACCAATCCGGGACAGTGGATGGCTCATTGCCATATCGCTGAGCATCTCCACGCTGGCATGATGCTTTCCTTCAACGTATCCGAATAGGCAGTAGACAGCTCGAACGCTGATCAATCCTATTGTTCTTCCGCGGCAAGGCGGGCCTCGATGACTTGGATCATTCCAACGCCATTTTCATTGCCCGGGTCGAGTCGCACGGATGTTTCGTAATTGTCCAACGCAGCCTGCATGTCGCCCGAAGCGAGAAGAGCCTCGGCGAGCGAATCAAATACGTTGCCAGAACGAGGATATAATTCTGTATTGAAACGGAATACCTCAATTGATTCTTCGATCGCTCCCCGACGAAGTAAACGATATCCCAGTGCGTTCAAGGCGGTCTCTACGAAAGCCTCGGCAGGCATCTCGGATTTTGCCACTTCATAGTCTGTCCGAACGGCCTCAATCCCCCCATTCTGTTGGGCATACTGCAATCTGCGGCTTAATTGGTAGACGGCATCATCATACCGCTCATAATTAAGCCAGCGAACGGACGTCTGGGGACCCCCTACGAATGCTTCGAACAGTTCGTGAAGCACAAGCATTCCATTTGCACTATTGGACAGCATCACAAATCCTTTACTCGCATCGGGAGCTAACCACGCAAAACTCTTGTACCCTGCATTATCTCCCCACTCCCACAGGGCTGATCCATTGATTGTTGGCTGAAGGCCCCACCCTAATCCCCAGAAGATGCCATCTAGCGCATCAACCTGCGCCACCATCATCTCGCGATACTGCCGCCGGCCCAAGTCTTCGCCTTCAATAACACCTAAAACGAATCGGACATAATCTGAAGCAGTCGTATGAAGACTCAACGCCGCATTTGCCTGCTGTGGCACAAATTTGTCCAGCGGCACATCCATATCGGTATGGCCTACCGCGATGCGTGAGCCATAGTCGTTTTGCCACACAAAACTGGAGGATGTCATCCCAAAAGGCTCAAATACATATTCCCGAGCTAGATCTTCCAGCGAACTGTACGTGATCGCTTCCAGAACATGCTGAAGAAATAGAAATCCTTCTCCCGAGTAGGTGTAAAAGGCCCCCGGATCAAATAGAAGTGGAAGAGGCTCTCCTGGTACGCGAAAATTGGGAAACCCCGAGGTGTGAGATAATACCATACGGGTAGTTATCTGCTCATACCGCGAATCATGCGCTGCGTCCTCCCATGGAGACAGTTGAGCCAAACTTTGGTCTAGGTCCAGCGTGCCTTCATCGATCAATCGAAGTGCAATCCAAGCCACAACGGACTTACTTAGAGATTCTGCTTCAAACACTGTTTCATCCGTAATCGGAGGCTGCGTTTCGCTACTTCTAACGCCTGCATTCAATAACTGGCTAATTCGGCCATCTTCGATGACGGCGATAGACATCCCCGTGATCTCTGCTTCGGTGAGAAGCTGATCCAGATCCAGCGATTGCGCACTAACTCCACCTGCTAAAAACAGGAGGAATAGGAGCGAGAGAAGTCTGATGCGCAAAAATGAAATCATGAGTGGAAAAATCTGAATGGCCGAAGAGGCGGATGCAACAAGTAAGTCTGAACCGTGAGCCGGTTCCGTGTGTATGATGAATTGACTCCACCTATACGCTTGATCATAATGAACAGACGCTCTTTTCTCGGCCGTTCTGCCGCGGCCCTAGCCCTTGTGGCATTGCCAGCTCCTTTGAGAGCATTTCCTAGGATGTCGCAGCTCCCTTTCACTCCGATTCGGCGTGGAACGGGGATATTCACAGAACGGGGGGGCACCATCGGCTGGCTCATACGGGATGGTGCTTTAGTTGTCGTTGATTCGCAATTTCCCGAATCGGCGGCTACCTGCCGCGACGGACTCGTTGAACGGTCAAATCGGACGGTTGATCTGCTGATCAATTCCCATCACCACGGAGACCACACAGCAGGCAATGCCGTCCTTGGTGAAGGGGCAGGACGAATTCTGGCCCATGCAAACGTCCCAGGACTTCAGCGGCAGTCCATGCGGGAAGGCTCTCCCAAACCCACCGTTGCGAACGTGACCTACCAAGAGACGTGGTCTGATTCTCTTGGGGATGAAACCATTAGCCTCCATTATTTCGGTCCGGCTCACACAGCTGGGGATTCGATCATCCATTTTGAAAAGGCTGATGTCGTTCACATGGGCGATCTCGTATTCAACTACCGACACGCCTATATCGACCTAGGTGCCGGTGCTGATACGGCAAACTGGATGACCGTCTTGGAGCGTGCCCACCAAACGTTTTCGGATAACACCGTGTTCATTTACGGACACAGTAATCCTGCGAACGGTATTCTTGGGACGAGGGAAGATCTACTAGTGATGAGGGACTATCTCGGCGCCTTACGTGATGCAGCTGCAGCCGGTATTCAAGCCGGTAAATCTGCTGATGAAACGGCCTCCGACGGACTCCAAGGATTCCAAAGTCATTGGATGAATGGTTCGGACGATGGCATTAAAGGCAACATCGCGACCATTTTCGAGGAAATGCAGACCGTTCACGAGTAGTCGTTTATCGACCAAGCCTCTCCCCCCTTTTCGAAACACAACCCTTCCCAAACTCAATGAAATCCCTATTCCCCCTCCTCCTGTCGCTGGTAGTGCTTTCTGCCTGTGCATCGCAAGAGAACGACTCAACGATGGCCGAGACAGCGGACATGGCAGACGCTCAGGAAGTGAACCTGCGTCCTGATGCCGACAATCCCCAGCCAGCCAACTTGACATGGCCACAAGACTGGAAAACCCGCTTTGACCGGCCCTCAGACGATCTGGTCGTCATTGGAGACTCTTCGGTTGCTGATCCGGATGTCTTCTTCACGAACATGAAACCAGGCTGGCATATCACTTCCAAACGCCCTGCAGGAATCTACTGGAATCCAAACAGTACGGCTTCGGGAGACTACAGCGTGTCCTCTAACATTTTTCTGTTTGATCCTGGCACAAGAAACGAAGCATTCGGTCTGTTTGTGGGTGGAAGTGACTTGAACGGGGAAAGTCAGTCGTACCTCTATTTCCTCATCCGCAAAACTGGAGAGTACCTCGTAAAAGTGCGAAAAGGCGAGGAAACCGAAAACGTGGTTGGCTGGACGGCCAACGAAGTCATCGTCCCTTGGACGGACGAGTCTGAGACTAACATAGCCAACGTCCTTGCCATCGAAACGATGGGCACGATGATCACATTCTCGGTTAATGGCACCGAGGTCCATTCGATGGAGAAGGGCGATCTGCCTACTGATGGAATCGTTGGCTTCCGCGTCAACCACGGCCTGAACCTGCACATCTCTTCCCTAGATGTGGTCGAAGCCGCCGGATAAATGCTAAATAAATGCTGGATAAATGCTGCGATGCGCCTGGGACCCCGACGTCGGGATGACTATGTCGGGATCCCAGCGCCGAATCACGGTTACTGCCGTGGAATAAGTAGAAGTTCTTCCTGGCGAGGATCGATATAGGTCGTCGTTTCGCCGTCGAAAATGGCGTCTTCTTCCAGCATAATGCGCACAGTTTGTCCGTTCCAAGCGGCAATCGCAACAGCTGCATTGAGCTCAATCGAGTGGGCGGTCATTGGATATAGCGGATAGTCGCCCCGTCCTGGGACACCTCCCTGCTGATCCCAAAGCCCAATCGTTGGCCCTGCTGCGTGTCCATGAAAACCTATAGGATGCGTGTAAATGGTCGCTTCGATGCCTTCGGCAGCAGCCTGATCGAGGGCACTCTTCAAGATGTCGTTTCCGCTTCTTCCAGATTCAAACTGGCCCGTCAGGATATCCTGCAGACGATTCCCGACAGCAAGGGCATTAACTAAATCCGACGGCGCCTCGGTTTCTCCGTGTCTGAGGACATAGGCGTGCATCTGCGTATCTGTGTTTAGTCGCAGATACGTAATGCCAAAATCAACATGTAGTAAATCACCCATGTGAATGACGCCACCTTCCTCCCGTGCAGAGAAGTCGTTGTCCCGTTCTGTGGCTTCCTCTCGCTGAATGTCCACAGAGGGATGAAACCAAGTGACCAGGTTCAAATCGCGAATACGATCACGAAACCACCATTCGACATCTTCGGTGCGCGTAACACCGGGTTGGATAACCTGCTCTGACAGACCCTCCTCAATAATATTCCGAGCGATCTTTACGATCATCGGATACATTTCCATTTCCCGATCGGTACGGGTTTCAAGCCAACCGACAGCCAACCGCTCGGCAGACACAACGCGATCGCGATACTGCGGAGCAAATGCTTCCATCATACCATCTCGTTCAGAAGCGGTCAGGCCATCACCAAGTGCAAAGGTCTCCGATATATTAAGACCGATGCGCTGAGGATTTCGCTCAGCTACGATCTCTGCCAGCCTAGCCCATTGGTCTGGGTTCTCTTCAGGATTCCAGGCACTTCCGAACGAACGACCAATGTCGTATCGGGCTACTGCCAGTCGCTCAACACCTTCATCTCCTCGATCAAAAAAGACTAAAACGGTTCTGCGACGGGCGGCGATCCAAGTAGCCGGAAGCATAGTGCGAATGACAGGGTCCTCGTTGTACTCCCGAGCGGCAATGATCCACATATCAATACCCTCGCGCCGCATCAGGTCCGGAACCACTGTTTCTAAACGATAATCGAGTAGTCCATCAATCACTTTGGCTCGATCGCGCATAGAAAGAACCACGGGCATTCCATCCTGAGCAGAAACCGGGGATGGCCAAAAGAGAAGGGCTACGAGGACAACAAAAATCGAACGAGTAAGTCGGGTCATGTCGGGTTCTCCTGGTCAGGGTGATTTACCTGCAAATCGTCCGGCAGGTCATTGCGTTGTGGATTCGGGTTGATAAGGCCACCCAGCATGGGTGTTTCAAAGGCCGTTACGAAATGGGCGATCGTTGAAAACCAGAATTCTTGCTGGAATTCGAAAAAATCTTGATCGTATCCCTTCTGCTCGCCTTCATGACCTTCGATATCCAGATAATACACACGAGGCCAATCAGGATGCTGCTGCTGTGCCAACCTTAGCAAGCGAAAGGCCTCTGAAGCCGCGGTTTCGAATGAGTCCGAGACTGAGACGATCTGCCAGATGGACACCGTGTTGTCGAAATTCATCGCGACGCCAGGGGCATCGGGCTTGTTGTAGTTCGGAGAAAACGAAGGCTCCATGGCAAGCAGCAGGTCGTTTGGGGTGGATAACAGAAAATAGTTAGTAGACTAGGATGAGGCACCTGAATCAGTCGACTGATCCTCTTCTTCCTCTTGCGTGTCCTCATCGGTCATGTCCTCTTCGGTCCCATCTTCATCGTCGTTTGACAACAATGCGTCCAGGTCAAGTTCTTCTTCGTCGTCATCCTCTTCAGCAACACGCTTTAGCTCCTCAGCAAGATAGAAGCCGGTGGAGGTGTCAGCTTTAGCGAGTTCCTCAGGAGTACCGCTGAACAAGATATGTCCGCCCCCCTCTCCTCCGTCGGGACCGAGGTCAATCACGTAATCAGCAACCTTTACAACATCCAGGTTATGCTCGATGACCAGTACCGTATTCCCTTTCCGCACTAGTGCTTGCAGAACGACTAGCAGATGCCGAATATCTTCAAAATGCAGCCCGGTTGTTGGCTCGTCGAGGATGTAGAGAGTTCGTCCCGTCCCAGGCCGTGATAGCTCTTTCGCCAGTTTGACCCGTTGGGCTTCTCCTCCAGAGAGGGTCGTTGCCTGCTGGCCAAGGCGAATGTACCCCAAGCCAACTGAGTGTAGCGTGCGGAGTTTACGCTCGATGCGAGGGATGTTTTCGAAGAAACCGAGTGCTTCTTCCACTGTCATCTCAAGGACATCGGCGATGCTTTTGCTCTTGAACCGGACTTCTAGCGTTTCTTGATTGTAGCGCCGAGCGCCACACGTTTCACACTCGACGTACACGTTAGGCAGGAAGTTCATTTCCAACTTCACGATACCCGCGCCCTTGCACGTTTCGCACCGACCTCCTTTGACATTAAAGGAAAAGCGTCCTGCCTTGTAGCCCCTGATCTTTGATTCGGGGAGCTGGGCAAACAGGTCCCTGATATGCCCGAACAAACCGGCATACGTGGCGGGGTTGGAACGAGGTGTTCGACCGATCGGACTCTGATCGATGTCGATTACTTTGTCCACATTGTCTAGACCGATGATCTCTGTGTGCGGAAGAGGGACGGTCTTAGCATTATGGAAGTGCTCAGCCAGAATCGGATAAAGGGTCTGGTTGACCAGGCTCGACTTTCCAGACCCTGAGACCCCGGTTACGCAAGTAAACGTGCCAAGTGGAATAGTTAGCGTATCGCCTTTCAAATTGTGTCCACGCGCACCTTCGAGCACGATGGACGTGCCGTTTCCTGGCCGGCGCGCGGTCGGCACCTTAATGGCGCGCTTACCCCTCAAATAAGCGGTCGTCAGACTTGGGGAGCCGTTCAACCCCGCAGGGAGTAATTCTGGTTTGGAAGCGCCAACTACTTTTCCACCTAATTCGCCAGCACCAGGACCAAGATCGATTACAAAATCTGCGGCTTCGATCATATCCCGGTCATGCTCGACAACTAGGATGGAGTTTTCCAGATCGCGTAGTTGCTTGAGAGACTCGATCAACTTGCCGTTATCGCGTGCGTGAAGGCCAATCGATGGTTCATCCAAGACATACAGCACGCCGGTTAATTGCGTCCCAATTTGAGTTGCGAGGCGGATTCGTTGACTTTCTCCACCGGACAGGGTCCGTGCCGTACGGTCCAGATTCAGATAGCCGACGCCCACGTTGATCATGAAGTCTAGACGCTCAGAAATCTCCTTCACGATCGGTCCAGCAATAACTTGCTGCCGCTCGGTCAACTCTACCGTGCTGAAAAAAGCTCGCAGCGTAATCATATCCATCCGAGTCAGCTCATTGATGGACTTATCTGAAAAACGAAACGAGAGGCTTTCAGGCTTGAGTCGACCTCCATTACATGCCGTACAATCCATGTTTCGCATGTAAGCCTCTGCCCACTTACGCGACGTATTAGAAGAGGTATTCTCGTAGGTATGTAAGACATGCGAATTGACACCTGAGAAACGATGCTTGTACGTGACCTCGCGGTCCTTGTACTTGTAAACGATGTCAAATTGGTCATCGCCTGCGCCGTTCAGAAGGACCTCGAATTGCTGCTCATTCAGATCCTTTAGAGGCGTGTCAAAGTCGAACCCCTCACGCTCAGCCACCGCTCTGACCTGACTAAAAATCCAGATATCCCTCGGGACTCCAAGAGGCGCTATTCCTCCGTCATTGATAGACTTGGATCGATCTGGCATGATCAGGTACGGATCCAACTCCTTTTTAGAGCCGAGTCCATTACACTCCGTGCAGGCACCATAGGGAGAGTTAAATGAAAATGTATTGGGGGACGGATCATCATAGGAGACACCGTCTTCTGGGCAAAAAAGATGGCGGGAAAACAGTCGGTCCCCGGCTTCCTCTGGACCTCCAACGACTTGCACAATTAGTGTCCCATTTCCCATGCCAAGGGATGTTTCGACCGACTGGCTTATACGGGAACGAATACCTGGTTTGATCACCAGTCTATCGACTACGACCTCGATGTCGTGTGTCTTATAGCGGTCGAGCTTCATCCCTTTCTCGATCTCTTGGACTGTCCCGTCAACCCGTACCCGTTGGAATCCTTGCTTACCGATCTGATCAAACAACTCCCGATAGTGTCCCTTGCGCCCTTTTACAAGCGGTGCGAGGAGAAGGACCCGCGTATCCTCCGTCATGTTGAGGATGCCGTCAATGATCTCATCATCACTTTGCTTGCGCATTAAACCGCCCGAGACATGGGAATAGGCGATGGACGCTCTGGCGTAGAGCAGACGCATGAAGTCGTAGATCTCGGTAACCGTACCAACGGTGGATCGTGGGTTTCGGCTGACCGTCTTCTGCTCAATAGCGATAACTGGAGAGAGCCCGTCGATGAAGTCCACATCGGGCCGCTCCATCATTCCAAGAAACTGCCGTGCGTAGGCAGACAGGCTTTCCATGTAGCGACGCTGTCCTTCCGCGTAAATCGTGTCGAAGGCAAGCGAGCTTTTTCCAGATCCCGACAGACCGGTGATCACCACGAGTTGGTTGCGCGGTATGTCCAGATCAATGTTCTGAAGATTGTGCTCGCGCGCACCGCGAATTACGATCTTGTCGTTCATCCGGTCGATGGAAACGTGGTCTCGTGTAGCCGGAATTCAGAACCGGCAGGAAGAAGCGAATAGATGCTAACCGGATGAGTGAGCTTTCGTTTCAGTATCGCCGTGTCAAAAAATGGTGCGATGGCTCGCTTCAGATAGAATCCACCCACCAGTACTCCATCAAACTCTGGAGTTCAATCACATTTCGGATCCCAATCAAACTCATTCAGATCCCAATCAAACCAACGTAAGGTGATAACCCTATCTAGGGGCTTGGGGCAAAGGAAAGGTGGGCGTTACGGCCCGAGCGGTGCCATGCTTGTGTGGTGTGGGCAGCGGAGTAGCATGGCGCAGGGCCCGACTTAACCAGAAAGCGACGAATGCTGTCATAACCCACTTCAAAACCTCGCCTCCGGCGAGGTCAAAGGCCGCTAAGGACGCTGGAGCTGCATACCAATAATAGATACCTACGGCGAGACCACCCAGGACTGGAAGCAGGCGATGAGAAGGAATACGAAGAGCCAGCGATAAAACGGCGAATCCCACCAGGCTAACTGCAGCATAGCCTAGGATCGTTCCATAGACCGTAAGAAAGTCTGAAAGAACCCCGTCGGAAAGTTGAAAATACCCGAATATGAACCCGGGGAAAGCGGCTGCAAAGACGCCAAATGGCGTTCTGATCCAATCCTTGACGCCTCCTCCATTACCAACCGATTGCCGAACTGACAACACCGGATCTAGGTCCTGGCACCCTTTCGCGGTACAGTGGGTGCAGGGGACGCATCGAGCGTTGCGGACAGCAAAAAGTGGCGCTTGCCCATACAGTTTTTCGACGGGTAAGACGGGGCAGATAGAATTGCAGAATCCCCCTTTGGCCTTCACAAACCATCCCATGGTGAATGCCAACGCGGTGACAGCCAGAACAACGATTGCCAGAATGGGCCCATCCATATTAAAAAGGAAACGACGCGCCGGTACTAGTACAAATAACAGCAGAATGCCGATGGAGGCAGACCACGAAATCCAGGATCCCGTTAGATCTCTCGATGGCCGAGAAGACATCAACATATTTGCCGTTGCCAACGGACATATGTCTCGCCACATGCCTGCATTGAGCATGAATGTCAGTGGCAGCACTGGAATTAGAATGAACCAGAGAATATCCAGCGTTGGCTGAGGTAGAAAAAACAGACCAGCAATCACCACAACAGTGAGTACAAATACGATGATTTGCGCACCAATCCAGAACATGCGCGATCCAGAAGAAAGAGGTGTCGCTGAGGTTTGATGTCTGAAATTCATGTTCGGTCACATTTCGAGTAAGTGCAGAACGCAGTTGCCGAGGGCTCGGAAATCAAGATTACCGGAACTCTCCCTACAAAACGAAGGGGATTACGGCTTGTCTCTGTCGGGGATACTCTGCAAAATGTGACTGATACCAACGGTGATGAGATAGAGCCCTTGGAATCAGGTTTGCCGCCGTCCATAGGGCGAATGCCCAGGCCGCTGGTGTAGCCGCCATCAGTGCGAATCCAATCCACTCTACCAACTCACCTAGATAGTTGGGGCAGGACACCCACCGAAAAAAGCCTCCCCGGGGAATTCGGTAGTCCGTTTCCCCTGGCGCTCTAAGGCTCATCAGAATCCTGTCTGATTGTAGGTTAACCAGAAGACCAGCAGCGAAAAGGGCCGCCCCTACCCACACGGTGGGGCGATTCCAGATGAATGAGTACGACTCGTCCGCTAGAGCCATCCCATTTAGACCGCCGTTAACCACGTTAAATCCGATTGCTGAGAGCATAATGACGATGGGCATCCGTTTATTAGCCCAACGTGCTCGGAAAGGGTAAATCCAGGCTCTGTAGACGTAGTGTCCCACCCAAAGAACCACCAGAAGCATCGGCCACCGTGCTGAGTTGCCCGTAAGTATCAGCCCTGCGCATAGTGCGAGGGGCGAGACTGTTTCCATGATGATCCATCCAACGCGATGGGGCAGCGTAGGCAAGCGCACCTGATCAGCATGTCGCCCATAGGGCGCCGTCCTGAAAAGCAGAACAACAAACGTGGCGATGGCCAAGGCCATCCAGATCGATATGACGGGCGAAAGGAAATCCATGATGCGCCATTCTATCAAATTGCTGAATACAAAAAAAACGGGGCGGCTGCATTGCAGCCGCCCCGCCAGCGGTTCGAGACCTGTAAAAAGGTCTAGAACATATTCTGTGCGTCTTCTGCCGTAGGCTTACGGAAGTAAACGTCTCCAACAATCATCTCATCGATGGCCATTTCGGTAGGCTCAGGCTTCACTTCGTACTCAAGTGACACTTTTGCCTGCTCTTCCTGGAAACGGGGATCTTCAAGTTCCTGTTCGAATCCTTCGAAATAAGCGAGCTTATCGTCGAGTTCGTTCTTGATGTTCGTCGAAATCTGACGGGACCGCTTCGACAGAATGGAGACCGACTCAAATACGTTGCCGGTCATTGCAGCCAAACGGTTCATATCGACGGTTTTGATCGCCATGATGGAATTGTGTTAAACGGTGTGGCCTGTGAAAGACCACGAAAAGTGGGGATCTGCTTATTTGCTCTGAACCCCCTTTCGGTTTCTTGCCTCGTTAAATCTTCACACGTAGCAGCTCTAGCTGATAAAAGTTGAAGAGAATGTCCGTCTTGGCAGAATGAACAACTTAAGCCGTGCCTCTGACAGTCGATACCCTGCATAGGCCTTAAAACGTACCAAAAGGGCATATCATGTTCGATTTTCGCATGTTCAGGACACTACTCCCCGTGTTTTTATTCGCCGCATTCTTCGTTGGATGCGACGCTCTCTCATCGGATGATCCCGACAATTCTGGTATTGTGACGCTTACAGGCCAAGTCCTGAATGAGCGAACAAACAACCCGATTGAAAACGGCTTTATCCGAATCTTGCCCTATGACCTCCTTTTTGAGGCGGCTGAAGACGGATCCTATACGTTCGATGTGGACATCGACTCGACCATGGATCTTCAGGTTACAGCAAACGCGGATGGATTCCTGTCGGAATCACTTCCCGTCCTTGCTATCGCTGGCCGAACCATTCAGGTGCCAACATTTTCACTTTATCCAATCGCAGAAGAGACAGCGACATCGGGCAAAGCCTCAAATATCATACTTCAAACTCAGTCAGCTGGTACGATGGGGATGCGTGAGTCAGGTTCTGAAGAACAGGTCACACTCACCTTCTTGTTGGCCGATTCAGTGGCAAACCCCGTAATCCTAAAGGAATCCGCAGAAGTTCATTTCCGATTTGGGGCCCAACCCGGCGGCGGCGAACTCATCAGCCCAGCAGTGGCTTCAACAGATAATAACGGTATTGCTACCGTGGTCGTGTCTTCAGGAACGAAGGCCGGTGTGGTGCAGCTCATTGCTGAAACCACCGTTGAAGGCCGCTTAATCCGTTTTCAGCCTATTGCTATCACGATCCATGGTGGATTGCCGGATCAGACCCACTTCAGCCTCGGCCCAGCATTGCGCAATTTCCCAGGACTCAATGCGTTCGGATTGACAAATATCATGAGCGTTATCGTGGGTGACAAATTTAGCAACCCAGCTCGTGTGGGTACGGCAGTTTACTTTGAAACCTCTCATGGCATAATCGAGGGCTCTACGAACACTGACGAACAAGGACAGGGTAAAGTTAGCCTCATTTCCGCCAATCCTCTTCCTGCAGACGGTGTTGCGCACATAACCGCGCGCACAGCTGATGATCAGCAAAATATTGTGACATCAACCATACCTGTGTTGTTTTCCGGTACGCCGGTAATTGGGGTCTCTCCAGGCACGGCGCAGGTCAACCAGGTGTACAATTTTTCCGTGATGGATTACAACGGTAATCCTCTTAGCGCTGGTACAAGCATCTCTGTCACCCTCTCAGGAACAGCCGTTCGCATAGGGGGGACAACTTCCGTTCTGCTCGATGACACCGCATTTTTTGGTGGAATGGACTATGAACATGTTGTTCGTGGCCCGGGCATCACCCAATTCACCTTTGTTGTGTCCGAGAATATTGATCCTTCAGCTCCAGAGACCCCGGTGGTGGACTCCATCACTATTTCTGTGTCAGGACCCAATGGTCAACTCGAAGTCGTCCTGACTGGCTCAGGCGCACCGGTGACCTCATCAGACGACGCTCAGGTTCGCCAGCGTGTTGACGGATCATTCGAGATCGTAATGGAAAAGCCCGTATTCAACGAGCGATAGACCAGCGAGTCGGACTCTGCTGAGCGTCTGCCGATGCAAAAACGGGTACCTCAGTGAAACGACGCCGTAAACCTTGCGTCTCACGGGTAACACAAAACTGTGTAATCCATGCGATTCTTGACCCTGATTTTTATTCTGATCGCCGTTGCGCGCGCCGACCTTTCGCTCGCGCAGCAGGTGGCTAAGGCAAGAATTGAAGGTCAGATTACCGACAACCGTACAGGCGAGACTCTTGAAGGCGTACACGTTTTCATTTCTCGCTCGTCAACCGGAGCGGTGTCGAGGCAAGACGGCACCTTTCGAATGATGGTCCCTTTGGGCGCTCACCGAATCGTCGTATCGCGAATCGGGTATACTGCCCAAACGCATGACGTCATGATTCGAGCTCCTCAGGCCTTTCTCTTCGACGTTAAACTGGACGAAGAGGTGATCGAACTCGGAAAGCTCACTGTTTCAGGGGACCGAGATCCAGATCGAGACAAACATCTCCAGACGTTTATAGAGTTCTTTGTTGGAGAGACGGCTAATGCGTCTGATGTGCGCATTCTAAACCCAGAGGTACTCGATTTTTATAGGGAGGACGGGAAGCTTCTTGCTACGACGATTGCTCCTCTAGAGATTGAAAACCGAGCCTTAGGATATTTGATTGAACATCATCTCCATGAGTTTATGGTAGATGGAGAAGAAACTTGGCAAGATGGTGAGTCATTTTTCCAGGAATTGGTGCCGTCTTCCGAAGAAGAAGCCCAAGATTGGCGCCGAAACCGACTTGAAGCCTTCAACGGATCCGCGCAGCACTTCTTTGCGTCGATGATGCAGAACCGGACCCGACAAGAAGGCTTCCTTGTATATCAGGTCGAAGACCCAGGCGTTGTAGGTAGCCAGAGTGAGTACTGTCGCAATCAGGCAGCCCCTTTACAGACGCCTCAATTTGCCGTCAATCCAACGACGCTTCTCACAGACGGAGCATCAGAGCAGGAGCGGATCTTCGATTTCCCGGACTACCTACACATTATTTACACTCGTGAGCCCGAAGACCAGGAGTATGCACGTTGGCAGCGCATTTATCACTCCGGTGAAGTACGACACATGCAGCATTCCTGGCTTCGACTCAGTGGTGGAGCCTTACTCGATAATGTACTTTGGCTATCTATCCTTCGAACGCCTCGCGGACCTTCTTCCCAAAGAGTACCGCCCTTAATGACTCTATACTATTGTTTTTATTTATTTTGGGTCTTTATATGAAACGTAAATAGGCTGTATTGTCTTCCCGATCGTTTCACACTGAATTTGTCCACATTCTGTAGGTTTACTTGACTGTATTCTCTCAACTAATTACTGTTGGGGGTCGCCAATTTCTACTACCTACTTAAACGTGTGGATATGAACGCTATGCTACGTTTCCGCAGCCTAGCATTTGCTGCTCTATTCCTGTTCGCAGGATCAGCTTATGCTCAGGTAACAGTTTCCGGAACGGTCAAAGATGCCGATACCGGAGATTTACTTCCAGGAGCCAACGTCGTCGTTGAAGGAACGATGATGGGCACCGCCACTGACCAAAACGGTCGTTACACCCTCAGCGTACCAAATGGCACGCATACCATGACAGCTTCCTTTATCGGATACGACGAAGTATCTGAAGTTGTCACGGTTCGCGGCTCTGATGTTACGATGAACTTCTCACTGACCTATACCAGTCAGTCGCTTGAAGCGCTCGAAGTTTTTGCTTCGCGTGCCGTTGAACGCAAAACACCGGTTGCCTTCACCAACGTGGACAAAGTCCAGGTCCAGCGCGAGCTGGCCTCACGTGACGTTCCCATGGTTCTAAACACGACGCCTTCCGTCTACGCCACCCAACAGGGTGGGGGTGCCGGCGACGCTCGTGTAAACGTACGTGGGTTCAACCAGCGTAACGTTGCCATCATGATCAACGGGGTTCCTGTCAATGACATGGAAAACGGTTGGGTCTACTGGTCAAACTGGGACGGTGTTGGTGATGCTACGTCATCAATCCAGCTCCAGCGCGGTCTTTCGGCTGTAAACCTTGCTACGCCTTCCATCGGTGGTACGATGAACATCATCACCGACCCGAGCGCCAACACGCGTCAGGTATTGGCCAAGCAGGAAGTCGGAAATGACGGATTCTTGAAGTCGACCGTTTCGCTCTCCACGGGCTTGATCGATGGCAAATATGCTATCACGGTTTCTGGCGTCCGCAAAACGGGTGACGGTTACTACTACGGAACATGGACGGATGCATGGGCCTACTACGGCGCCTTCGCATGGAACGTCAACTCCAAGCACCGCATCGACCTTTACGCCGTTGGAGCACCTCAGCGTCACGGACAGAACCTCTATCGTCAGAACCTTGGTGTGTACGATGCAGAGTATGCTCGTGAGGTCTACAAAGATAACGGCCTGACCGACGCAGAAATCACAGGAGCCCTTGATGCCTTCCCAGAAGCAGCAGATGGTCGCCGCTGGAACCAGACGGCTTCCCCTGTCTCCAGCTCCTACAATGGCACGATCAACAACGGCTTCGGCACGGTAGATCGTCCTGTGGACAACATCCTGAACGAACGTGAGAACTTCTTCCACAAGCCTCAGGTCAACCTGAACCACTACTTCCAGGTCAACGACAAATCGTTGCTCTCTACGGTTCTTTACTACTCAGGTGGTAAAGGTGGTGGTACCGGTACGCGCGGTTCGATGGTTTGGGACTACAGCGGCCCAGCTCGTCGCGTTGACTATGACGCTACGATTGCCCGCAACGAAGCTAATGGTCTCTCTCGCGGTATCCTTCGCAACAGCCACAACGTACAGTGGACAATTGGTGGTATCTCGAAGTTCAAGCACGAGCTGAATGAGAACCTGACCTTTGAAGTCGGTGTAGACTGGCGTACAGCCGAAATCGAGCACTACTACTCGGTTCGCGACCTGCTTGGTGGCACGGGCTACCAGAGCTTCGCTAACGACTTCTGGGGACCAAATGGTAAAGTTGTAGGTCTCGGCGAAAAACTGAACTACTTCAACACCAACACAGTAGACTGGTTTGGTGGTTTTGGCCAGGCTGAATACCAGAAGGATGAGCTTTCTGCTTACGGAATGGTCGGATACTCCGTCGTTAAGTACGGCTTCACGGATCACTTCCGTGATGACGGTACCGGCAGTGAGTTTTCTGCTGAATCTGATGCCATCGGTGGTATTCAGGTCAAAGGTGGTGCTTCCTACCAGCTGAATGACAACGTATCTGTATTTGGAAACGCGGGCTATGTCTCCAAAGTGCCGATCTTTGATGGCGCTATCGACGACGTTACCGGTGTTGTTAACCCAAATCCAGAAAACGAAACATTCCTCGCTGTTGAAGCAGGAGCAACGTTCCGTTCAACGGACCGCAAGCTCGCCGGTAAACTGAACGTTTACAACACACAGTGGAACGACCGTACGATCACCCGCTTCGTTCAGGAGCTGAACGGCGAAGACGGACTGATCAACATCGGTGGCTTGAACGCCCTACACCGTGGTGTGGAAGGTGAATTGGCCTACCAGCCAATCTCCCTCATTCGCGCTGACATTGCTCTGTCCCTAGGCGACTGGGTATACACCGACGACGTTTCTGCTAGCTACACGCCAGACATCGCCGATCCTGCTACGCAGTCTTCGGTAGATCTGTACTTGAAGGATATCAAAGTTGGTGACGCGCCTCAGACGCAGTTCGCTTACGCCTTGACGTTCTACCCTGCAGACGGCATGTACGCAAAAGTAACGGGTCGTTCCTACTCCCGCTTCTTCGCAGACTTCGACCCGACGAGCCGTACGGACGCTTCGGATCGTGGCCAGAGCTGGGAAACACCTGCTTACACGGTGTTTGACCTGAACGTCGGTTACGACATCCCTGATGACATGCTGGGCGCATCGCGCTTCAACATCAATGTCTTTGCCAACGTTTTCAACGTGTTCGACACGATGTATATCCAGGACGCTACGGACAACTCACGCTTCAATGCCTACTCTGGCAACGGCGTGAACCACGGTCCAGATGACGCTGAGATTTACCTCGGTCTTCCACGTTCGTTTAATTTCGGTACGAAGATTACCTTCCGGTAAGAGAAAGAGTCTCTTTCTCCTAAAGAAGACGGGGAGACATCCCCAGGTTTGAATCACACTTTCAAACTGCTTGCAGGCACGGGCGGATCAACTCAGGTTGATCCGCCCGCTGTCTTTTTAGTGGCTGCGGTGATCGGGTTTGCATACTTTCAAGACCTACAGGCCCACCCTTCACACATAAACCCTACCCCATGAAGACCCTGACTCGTTTATCGTGCCTTGCCAGCATGCTGTTCACATTCATGTTTTCACCCACCCTGTCCATCGCCATGCAACAAGTTGATGCCGAAGCCCGGCTCGTCGAATTAGGCATTACCCTTCCCGCTGCCCCAAGCCCCGTTGCGAATTATGTCAACGGCGTTCAAACGGGCAACCTGATCTTCCTCGCTGGCAAGGGACCAAGGCGAGCGGATGGGACAGAGATTACAGGCAAGCTGGGACGTGAGGTAACGATCGAAGAGGGCTATGAAGGCGCGCGCCTCACAGCCATCAATCAATTGGCGGTCCTTAAGACCATGTTGGGTGATCTGAATAGGGTCGTTCGCGTGGTCAAGGTTCTGGGCATGGTGAACTCCGATCCTGATTTCATTGAGCAGCCAGCGGTTATTAACGGATTCTCCGATCTAATAGTCGAAGTTTTTGGCGAGCGAGGTAAGCATGCTCGCGCCGCGGTCGGTGTAGCATCGCTTCCTAGGGGACAGGCCGTTGAAATCGAAATGATCGTAGAAGTCCGCGAGTAAAGGGCCACCGAAGACAGGACGAAACCTAGGCTGCTCTCATCTTGGCTCAACAGAAGTCAGGTTGTACGATCCACCGGACATGGATTATCTGATCGACTGTGAGTCAGGATTTGACCGGTTGTGAGGAGGCCGTTTTCCTGAACGGCAGCCACATCCCGAGCATGATCACGATCAATAGGCCCTCGAGTATGAAGAAGTACCACGGCCACTCGGGGAAGAAATCCATGAGGGAAGCCGTTTCGGGCTTCTTGCCCAAATAGAGGTAACCCGAGTCGATGGTAATGTTGATCAGGTAGACGGGGATGGCAAACAGATTCAACGCCAGCAGGGACTTCCACATGTCCTTGAGCGAGGGTCTATATCTCTCCACGAAGACGACCCAGAATCCTGACGTGACGATTAGCGAATGCGAAAACCACGTGTTCATGAACCGGAAATGCGGGAAGGCATAGGTCGCGTCGGGAGTAATGAGCGCCTGAATAGCGCCGGCGATCCCCAGGAAATACATAAAGGCCATCACGATCGGCTTGCGGGTCCAGAGCCCCCAGATCGATACCCAGACCATGATGCTGCACAACTGAAGCGGCAGATTCTTCTGAAGCGTCCAGGTGTCAGTTACAATGTGCCAAGCCTGCCATTCGATTTCCCAAATCAGGAAAAAGAAGATTAGTAGCCAGCGAAGACGTTGTCGAAGCTTTTCATCTGCTCTCATCCCGGTGCGGATCACGATCCAAGCAAAAAGTGCAACCCAAAGCGCCATTACCAAGTGCAGCCATCCAAACAGGACGAACGGGTACTCAGGGACGGCTGCGGTAGAGAAGAAATATTCCACGCTTCAAGGGGGCGCACGGCCCGAAATCGCTGGTTCGATGGGTGTCGATCAGTTAAAATCTACGAAAAACTCTGGTCTGCGCAAGCAGACAGACTACTTCACCTCGTACTCGGCGAACTGTTCGATGTCGTACTGCTCAAAATAAAAGCGGTGCTCTCCACGAGCTTTGACATACGGCACAACGAAGCACCGACAATCATCTGGCGCACGTTCAAGCGCATCCTGCATTTGGCGAGCTCGTGGCTGTGCCGAGAAAACCGACCAGTCGTGGCCCATATGAGCGGGTTCTGGAAAGACAACCGTGCAGCCAGCATCGAGCAATTTCGAAATCATCTTCAGACCCCGCTTGCGGTCCTGATCCTTGGTTAATTCAGCGACGACGTCTTCATCGACCCTATGGTCAGTTTTAAAATCCAGGATCATGACGGCATTAGACGCCATGGTGGCAAGAGCGGAAACGATCTGCTCGTGGTCAGTCAATAACTGCAAGGCTATCTCTTGCTGACCAGGGACGCGATTTGAAAACCAGATCGGACCTCCCAAAACGAGGGAAAGTGCCTCGGCAGCCGCATTATCATCCAAAGATGATCCACCAATCTGGCCGCTCTCTAGGTCGGACGCTGCGAGATATCCACGGTAATGCTTGTGCTGCCTGAGCAAACGATCCAGCGATGAATCATCTCCTGTCCCCTCCTCTGCTCCATCGTCCAGATCAAGTAGCGTTGGCTCTTCGAAAAAATATTTGATTACGCGCATGGCAACATGGTGTTATTGATCCAGAAACGCCTCACCCGCAATGTGGATTCAGACCAACAGGTATAAGAGAGCTGTTACAGCAGCTACAACTAATGCATAAGGCAGCTGCGTGATTACGTGATCCATGTGATCGCTGCCGGCCCCTGCTGATGCGAGAACGCTTGTGTCTGACACAGGTGATGTGTGGTCACCGAATATGCCACCACCGGTCACCGCTGCAATGGTTTGGACGATCAGCGGATCTTCGGGTCCGGTTGAAAAAGCAATTGCGAGCGGGAGGGCAAGCGGCATGAGGAGGGCAAAGGTCCCCCAAGAGGTACCTGTTGAGAAAGAAATGACGGCGCCGAGAACGAACGTCATCGACACCAACAGGCCAGGCGTTAGAAAGCCGGATGAGACAGAAACCAGCCAATCAGCTGCTTCAAGGCGCTCAGTCACCGTGTTCAGACTGTAGGCAAGGGCGATGATCAAGAGAGCTGGTAAGATCGATCGAATGCCAGAGAGCACCAACCCTACCGCATCGCCGAGACTGTCGAACTGCTTTCGGATTCCCATCACTAGAAGAAGCCATGCCGTCGCTGACAAAAATGCCTCCGCGATCAGAATCGAGCCGCTTACGAAAAAGCTGCCGAGCGCAATACTCATCACCATCGCAATTGGTATGAATAGATAAAGGACCAAAGACGGCAAACTGGAATCCTGTTTCGGTGGCAAATCAGAATCGGTAAGTAGTGCCGCTGCGCCTTCCCGAATGAGTGGTCCTCCGCCCAAGACTCTTTGTTCTGCCGTTCGCATCGGCCCAAAGTCCGGCATCCAACCGAGTGCAACCACGGCGGCCATTGCCACAGTGAGCAATGAGTAGAAATTGTACGGAATCGACTGAATGAGCAACTCCGTTCCTGTTGCCGTCATCCCCTCCTGAACGGACACGAGACTTGCGATATAGGCGCCGTATGCCAGAAAGGGCATCAGAACGCATACGGGAGATGTCATTGCATCGAGCAAGTAGGCGAACTTTTCCCGAGAGATACGCGCTTTGTCGGAAAGGGGCCTCATTATGGTTCCGACGAGAAGCGGGCTGAAGTAGTCGTCGATGATAACCAGACCCAGCCCCCACGTCGTGATTCCGACACTACGTTTGGAGTCCCCGAACCGAGAAAGTCGATGGGCGAAGCCGGAAATGGCCCCAGAATGCTTGAAAAGCTCCGTCAAAACACCAATGGACATCACGATCTGACAGATCCAGATGAAGTTGCCGGTCCCGAGCGCTTCCTGAAACGTCTCATTCAGCCCTATCAATGGATTTCCACCCATCATGAAGGCACCCACGATGACGCCCGCCAGCAATGCCGGAATAGCGCTGCGGGTCGTGAAAGCAAAGACTAGAGCTACCAATAGTGGCAGCAAAGACCAGAAACTTGGAGTCATCGAACCAAAAGAAATACGGATAGGGCATGATACTGATGGGTTCGGAGTTCTACACACTTTGACGCCAATCGTCAAGAGACTGCAAAAACGACCTGCTAGGTGCTCTAGTTGGAACCCTCGGATTGCAAATGGCATTCGAGCCCCGTATTTATGCAGATCGCCTGACACCAGTTGGCGAATATTGCCCTATAGCTCAATTGGCAGAGCGTCGGATTCTGGTTCCGGAGGTTCTAGGTTCGACTCCTAGTAGGGCAACTCCAAAATCCATCAGTGGCATCAGTCGCTGGTGGATTTTGCTTTGCATGACCTCTTGAGAAATGGGAATCCTGACTCTATCAGATGAGTAAGGCCATTTCCAGAACCACGCATAACTCAACTCATCGAAAAAATGCGCGCGATCTTTTCTTCTGCCTTAATGGCAATGACTGTTCTTGTCCTCTCCTCCTGCACCGCTCTCGCTCAGGACCGTCCTTCTTCACCACGCGGCGAAACTGCTACCCAGATTGGCGGCGCTTATGACGATGGCGATTACGAAGGCGGAAGCTGGGTGGCCATTGATTATAGCCGCCCAATTCTGCGCGGACGCACGGAAATGTTTGGCTCTGGTGATTCTTATGGCACGTCGGTCTCCGGCAACGGCCCGGTATGGCGCGCTGGTGCAAACAAGTCAACCCGTTTGATGACCGAGACGGATTTGATGTTTGGTGATAACACGCTTCCTGCCGGCGAGTATTCCCTTTTCATCGAGCTGGTATCTGAGAGCGAATGGATGCTCATCCTCTCGAATCATCAGGCTCAAGCCCAATCCGGTGAGGGCGAAGGCATCTGGGGCGCGTATGGCTATTCAGCCGATATGGATGTCTTCCGAACGGCAATGTCTGTTTCCGAGGCACCTTTTACGTTCGATCAACTCACGTTTTCTTTCGTCAACATGACGCAAGAAGGTGGAACGCTGGCGCTCATGTGGGACAACACCCTTGCAACGGTCGATTTCTCGGTCGCCCGCTAGTCTGAACACACGGACTTGAGGCTCACATAACTCGTGAGTCGTACGCCCAATGAAGGAGAGCCTGGCGCTGCCGCGTGCGGCAGCGCCATTCTCCGGGCGTACAATTTTTTGTCAGCTGGGCGATATGCCGGGTCATAGCCTTCCAGCGCTTGACCTGCCGGGCGTCATCAAATGTTCGGCGTCCCATCCAGTAGCGGCAATACCACTGGAACCAGCCCCTCGGATCCTCATGATAGATCCACCCCTTCTCCTTCCAGTAGGAAAGAGGCTTTGAGGCATCGACGCCAAAGAAGTTGATCTTTGGATCGGATTTTCGTGGGCTTAGCCTCGCATGCTCGAACCAATCGTCCGGAAACTCATCCCGGCAGTCGGTCATGTATTTGCCTCCAAAGACTCCCATCTCGAGCATTTCTTTCGGACTGACTTCAGGCTTGAACGCTGGATCGAAGTTTTCTCCCGCAGGCTCGATGAGCGTGTACTCATACCCTTGTTGCATACGGTCGTCGACTGCAATTCGCTGGGGTCGTTCGTCTGGAATGATCATGCCGCACATGGATTATGATGAAAGCAAAGCTCTACTAGTAAGTGTACCGAACGACGACCTCGTTTCAACATGATGATGGCAAGTTGAATTATGTGATTCGTTGTGTTGTCAGCGCACAACTGTTTCGCTGCCAACACAATCAGATGACCGGCGCAGGGGTGTCAACTGTGTTTAGGGGCTGTTTTGAGGAGTTTAGGTGGATTTGCCACATTGTGGTACGTGGCTTGCAAGAGAGTAGGCAAGCGTTCCAAGAGACATTGCCCCCATCGTCATGGTCACGTCGGATACCTTGGCAAGGCCGAAGTCCAAGATCTTTAACAGACCCGACTCCGTGATCATGATATTGCCGGGCTTTATATCACGATGAATAATCCCTTTACCATGTGCTGATGCAAGTCCCTGTGCCGACTCTTTGACTTATCGAACGGTGTCTTCCAGCGACACAGGGCCATCGGCAATAATATCCTCAAGCGTTTGCCCTTCATAAAAGGCCATAACGATGAACATCTCGCCGGATTCACCGGTACCAATTTCGTGCACGACAGCAACATTGGGATGGTCAAGAGCAGATACTGCCCTTGCCTCATGCAGGAAACGTTTCTTGGCGTCCTCATCCTTGCTAAACATGGGCGGTAGAAACTTGAGCGCAACAGTTCGCTCCAGCATCGTATCCTTGGCACGGTACACAATGCCCATGCCTCCCTGTCCGAGCTCGGACTCAACTTTGTAATGTGATATGGTGGTGCCGACCACGATAATGACCTATTTGTCGGACGAGACTCTTTTCGAGGGTCTCCCGTGTGTTCAAGGAGATAATCTACTGAAAACCGAGGGATTGACAGTATGAGGAGTCGCTTCTTCGTCTATGTAATTGAACTCGACCCCGCCGTCAGGCAAATCGGACGTTTCCGAAAGGCCAATCCAAATATGTCCGCTGGAGCCACATGTTTCTATGTCGGAAGCTCCACTCGAACGCCAGATCAACGCTTTGACCAGCACAAGCAGGGTTACAAATCCAACCGATATGCGCGCAAATTCGGACTGCATCTCCGGCCTGAGCTTTCAGAGCAATACAACCCTATTCCTACCCGCAAGGATGCCGTTGAACTCGAAGAATATCTAGCGAACAGGCTGAGAAGCAAGGGTTTTGGCGTCTGGCAAGGTTGAAACACGCCCAGAACCCAAAGAAAAAAGTGAAACAGATAGGGGGGGATAAGGTACTCAGCGTCCAGAACCACCCACTTTCCCATCCTCCTATTGAGATGAAATTGTTTAAAAAGATATCCCTCGCACTCGTTCTGGTTCTTGGCGTCCTTGTTTGGGCAGCCTTCAACAACCATGATGATCCACCAGCTGTTGGTGACGTAGCCCCCGATTTCACCCTCGTCTCGAATGAAGGCACGGAAGTCACTCTGTCTATGTACAAGGGCCAGTGGGTCGTGCTCTATTTCTACCCTAAGGACTTTACAAGCGGCTGCACGATTCAGGCTCGTGGTTTCCAGCGGGACATGGAGCAATACATTGAACGCAATGCCGTCATTTTGGGTGTTAGTGTCGATGATGTTGATTCACATGCCTCCTTCTGCGAAGAAGAAAGCCTAACGTTCAAGCTACTGGCCGACACGGAAGCTGATGTCTCAGATATGTACGGTTCGGTTCGAGGATTGGCGGACGCTAAGATTTCTGCGCGTAACACCTTCGTGATCAACCCAGCAGGCTTCGTCGCAGAAGTTTTCCTCGGCGTCAAACCGACTCCGCACAGCGAAGAAGTCTTGACCACCCTTGCCCGACTGCAAGCTAAATAATCCATGTCGGCGGCTCCTGACATTCTGATTGTTGGAGCCGGCATTTTTGGCATTACCTCGGCTCTTGAACTGCGCCGACGAGGGTACAGCGTCACCCTTCTCGACCAAGGACCCGTACCTCATCCTCTTGCAGCCTCCAAGGACATCTCCAAAGTTGTTCGCATGGAGTATGGAGAGGATGAGTTGTATATGGAAATGGCAGAACAAGCCATGAACGGGTTCGACGAATGGAATCAAACGCTTTCGAGGCCCTTCTACCATGAAACTGGCGTCGCGATGCTGGCTATGGATGACATGCAGCCGGGGGGGTTCGAGTATGATTCATGGCAAACACTTTGGAAGCGCGGCCATCAGCCTGAACGATTGCGAAGCGAGGAGATAGCGCGCCGGTTTCCAGCGTGGAAGACAGGACGATTCACGGACGGCTTTTTCCACCGGCGCGGCGGCTGGGTTGAAAGTGGCGCCCTCGTCGGAGAACTAATTGAGGTGTGCCGACGCGAAGGAGTGATGATCAAAAACGACGGGGCGGCATCGCTGATTGTTGAAGCTGGTCGAGCCACCGGACTACGGACGGCTGATGGACGGATAATGCATGCATCGCAAATACTCCTTGCCTGCGGAGCGTGGATTGGCACCCTTCTGCCGGAGATGGACGCAGTTATCCGATCAACTGGACATCCTGTTTTTCATCTTCGACCAACCAATCCTGATCTTTTTTCTTCGCCCGAATTCGTGACATTCACCGCTGACATTGCGCGCACGGGCTGGTACGGCTTCCCGCTACACCCTTCTGGAAAAGTCGTCAAAATTGGCCGCCATTCGGATGGGCTTCCTACAGACCCCATCAAGGGCGAGAGAAGCATTCCTGCATCGATCGAAACTGAACTCCGCACTTTTTTGAGGTCCGTGTTGCCAGAGCTTGCCGATGCGCCTGTCGTATATACGCGGCTTTGCCTCTACGCAGACTCTATCGATGGCGACTACTGGATCGATCACCATCCGAAAATCGAAGGACTGACCGTCGCTGTTGGTGGAAGCGGACATGGATTCAAAATGGCACCCATTCTTGGTGCATTAATTGCCGATCGCATTGATGGCAGTAACAACCCTTGGTTGTCTCGGTTTGTCTGGCGAACCCCCAGTGCGCCCAAATCTGAAGCTGCCCGTTGTAGCGACTAATCCAAAGCATGCCCATCCTCCCGCGCTCATCGTATTCAGCCCCTCTGCTTCTCAGGAATCCGCACGTGCACACTATCATGGCCGGAAAGATCGGACATGCAAGAGATCCGGGCTATGTCCGTCTTCGCATTACGACGCCTGATGGGGACTTCCTGGACCTTGATGAGCTTTCAGGCGGATTCCAACGCGCGGCGATTCTCCTTCATGGTCTCGAAGGGTCAACTCAGCGGCCTTATATGAGAGCTTTAGCTCGAGTCCTTCATGCTAATGGATGGGATGTCACCGCGGTGAACTTCCGTGGTTGTTCAGGCGAAACGAACCGAACACCCGGTTCCTATCATAGTGGGGCTACCGCCGACCTGGAACCAGTATTAGACCACGTTCTGGCATCACATGACCACGTGGTCGCCATCGGATTCAGTCTGGGAGGCAATCAGCTGCTCAAATACATGGGCGAGCAGGGAGTTGATGCGCGGATCGAGCGTGCCATGGCCGTAAGCGTTCCATGCGACCTGAAAGGCAGTTCGAAAGTCCTAGCCTCCGAGGAAAACCGGCTTTATATGTGGAATTTTCTGCGCTTACTTCGTGAGAAAGTGCGAGTAAAAACAGAGATATTTCCGGATCTGGTGTCGCTTGACGGCTACGACGAGATTAGATCTTTCAAGGATTTCGACGATCGGTACACGGCCCCGTTACACGGATTCCGAGATGCCGAACATTACTGGGCCGAGTGCAGCAGCATCGGATATCTGGATGGCATCGCCCGCCCAACGTTGTTGTTGACCTCGTTAGACGATCCGTTCTTCTCGCCTTCGTGCTTTCCTTCTTCGATCGCAGAAAACCATCCTCACTTCCACTTGGAGATGACCAACACAGGTGGACACGTCGGCTTCTTACAGCACACGATTCCAGGATTCCGACCCACCTACGTCGAAGGTCGAGCGCTAACCTGGCTAGAGGGCATCTGACGCAGCAGGCGGCGTGCCAGCAAGAGCAGCGCAGCACGCTGACCGGCGCGGCGCCTAGAAATTACCGATCGCCCTCGTGGAATCGCGCATCCAGAAGCGGCCAAACGGCTGGATCCTCCGTTCCCAGCACCCAGATTGAAGCGCCACGCAAGCCTGGAAACTCATCAAACAGCTTCAATCGTTCTGTCATGGAGCGGGCATCTTCGAGAAATACCCATCGAAAGACTCCAAAGTGCTGCCAGAACCCGTAGGTCACTCCTTGCTCTGGTAACCACGTTCGATCAGCTCCTCCAGCCGTCAATACAGAATCAGCGAGCGCATAACTGACTTCCCGACCTCGGACTTTGACGCTCCCATCGCCAAAACAGTCCGGGTACCAATAGCCTGAGTAAAAAGGAAGGCCTAATGAGATTTTTTCGGCCGGAACGCCTTGATCAAGTGCATATTGAAGCATCTCCCGTACCCATGGAAGACCAGCGATCGGACCGGGAGCTGTTGGACCTCCATGCACAGCGTAGGTCATCAGGGAAATGAAATCCCCGGCTTCGGCGATGGCCGCCATATCAAAATTGCCCCGCCAATTCTCCTGCATGTAACGAGAAAACCCACTGTCTTCAGACTGGTCATTCGTAGGAACCACAGCAACAGACGCCGTCATTCCGGCTTCGTGCAGCGCCGATGCCGCCATGCGGAAGAAGTCTGTGAACCGGTCTTTATACGTGTGGTCGATGTTTTCAAAATCGAACTGCCATCCCCAATAGCCAAAGTTCTGTCCTTCTTCGACCATGAAGTCGACGACCTTGCGTTGCGCATCAAAGTTGTTTAGCAAACCATGCATGATCTCCTGGTTGAACCCAGGATTCATGATCAGTGGCATAAGATGCGTCCCCGTCTGCTTTGCTTCATTCAGAAGCCGTTCCGGAACTCCACCGCGGACGTTTCCCAACGAGTCCACCGCATATACCTGTGGTGATATCACATCAATGTGATTTGCACGTTCCAGAAAACTGTCAGCCCCCCTACCTTTGCCGCTACCGCCGTAGACGATTACTTCCTGAGCGAGAGTTGGGTAGGCAAGCAGAAACAGCAGAGCGAAACGCCACATCAAGCGACCCGTACGAATACAAAAAGAAATAGAGGACATCATGCCGAACAGTAAGTGGGAATGCACCAAATGTAACCATACCGAATTCGAAACGGACGTGATTCGCACGACCGGAAACGGCATCTCCCGATTCTTTGACATACAGAATCGGAAGTTCACGGCCATTATCTGCGCACGATGCGGCTTTACCGAGTTCTATCGCGGCACAACACGCACCTTGGGCAACGTCTTGGATTTCCTTATCGACAGTTGATCCGGTTGAGTCTCGCAACCCGAACAACTCGCCAAGGGGCTGATCACCCAAAGATGGCCCGGAAGACGAAAAACAGGATGGCGGCGACAAGACCAGCGACGGGCAACGTGATAATCCAAGATGTTACAATTCGTCCAATCATCTTCAGGTCCAACGCCCCGACTCCTCGCGAAAGACCAACACCCATGACAGCGCCAACGAGAATATGCGTGGTGGATACTGGAAGGCCTGTCCCAGAAGCCAATACGACCGTGGAAGCCGCGGCCAGCTCTGCGCAAAATCCTCTCGTGGGCGTCAATTCAGTAATCTTTTCGCCGACCGTGAGCATCACCCGGTAGCCCATCGTGACCAAACCGATCACGATGCCTAATCCCCCAACCAGAAGCACCCAAATCGGGAGCGCTGATTCCTGGAGGATCTCTCCGCCGCTTCCAACAATGCTCACGATGGCTGCGAGTGGTCCGATTCCATTGGCCACATCGTTTGAACCATGAGCAAACGCCATGGCGCATGCCGTGAAGATCATCATAGGGGCAAAAACCTTCTCAACGGAGGCAAAACGGAAGTCTTTTTCAGCTTCCAAATCACGTTTTGCACGGCGCAGCATAGTCCCCCCAACAAGCGCAGTCAGGACCCCAACGCCGATAGACAATAGAAGTGCGTTGAAGGAAGAAATCGTAATGTCTAGGTGCTTCAACCCTTTAGTAATCGTTACCAACGCGATAATAAAACCAACCAAGAAGATGTAATACGGACCCCATTTCCGGGCAGCCTCAAACGGGTCTTCTTTGTTCAAAATCAGGGCCCGAATAGAATGCATTAGGCCAAAGGCCAACGTACCCCCAACAAGCGGCGAAATAATCCAGCTTGCCACGATGGAGCCAATCTGACCCCACTGCACGCTAGACACCCCGATGCCCACAATACCGAAGCCTACGAGAGCTCCAATGATCGAGTGGGTTGTCGAGACAGGCCATCCTTTTGAGGAGGCTATCATTAGCCAAAATCCCGCCGAAAGCAGGGCCGCAAGCATTCCGTACACGAGATACTCTGGATTAGCTTCCAGACCAGACGGGTCGATGATTCCCTTCCGGATTGTGCTAGTTACACTTCCGCCAGCGAGAACAGCACCGGCAAACTCAAAAACAGCTGCAATAACGATAGCCTGCTTAACCGAAAGAGCTCCTGCTCCAACGGACGTCCCCATTGCATTCGCAAGGTCGTTGGCACCAACGCCCCAGGTCATGTAGAGTCCGGCAAGAAGGGCGAGTCCTATGAACCAGGGTCCGTAGGTTACAATGATTTCCATGTGGGTTGGGAAAATTGAAAATGCGTGGGAATCAGCGGTTGTCGATCATGAGCAGAAGGCGTTCACCGACGGCCTCTGCGTGGTCTGCCGTATCACCGATCCATTCGATAAGGCGATACCAGAACATCACCGATACAGGATTAAGCTCGTCTTCGTACTTGAACAGGGCCCTTAAGATGGCCATACCGGATTCATCTGATGTGTCTTCCATCAGATTTAATTGGTCGATCATGTCAGAGACAGACTTTGCTTCAGGACCCGAAAATCCAGTTTCCAGGAGTTCGTCAAGCTCTTCGATGATGGTTGCAGCCTGATGGCAGACCCTGAGGCAATCATCCACGAAAGGCATCAAGTCCGCACGAATGCCCGCAGGGACATCCATATGACGCTCTACCACAAGACCGGCAATGTCTTGCGTCGTGTTGGCAATCTTATCCTGCATATTGAGCAAGTCGATCAAATCGCTCCGGTTGACGGGGAGCAGAATTGTCCGCGGAAGATGCTTGCGAACATCTTTCTTGATGGCGTCGGCTTCAGCCTCCAAGGCGAAGATCTCTTTCTGAATCCTCTCGACGACGGCCGAGTCGTTGGCCATTACTGCTTCAAACAAGCCGGACATCTTGCTTGCACAGGCGATAACCACACGCATATGGCTTTTGAGCAAGCTGAACGGATTGGGGCCAAAAAGTCGGCTTAGAGGATTAGTTGTCTTCATATCGGAATCTCAATAAACCTTCTGAAGGTCGGCGCACTACGCGAATACTGGCCCTTTGCCACGAATCGCAGGTGCGGATAGCCATGAATCTACTTGTCGATGACGAGACGACATAATCAAGAATTGGTTATTCAGAGAACTCCACTTGACAACCGCATCCCGTAAACGTGTTATTATGCCCTATCACTGATTCCGACTACAAGATCAAATAATCCTGACGAGGTACTTCATGCCGACAACGATGGACCGATCACATCGCAGATTCTTGCTTTTTCTGGTGATCCTGATGTCGGTGCTTTTCCTCTGGATGGTGCGCAGTTTCCTGATCACCATACTTCTGGCAGCCATTTTTACTGCGATGGCAATGCCGCTGCATCGCTTTGTGCGAAAACGAGTAGGCGGTAATGACGCGCTAGCCTCAATTCTCACATTACTTATCCTAATTGTAGCGGTGGGGTTGCCCATCTTCGGCTTTTTGGGATTGGTAGCCAACCAGGCGATTGAAATCAGCCAAGCAGCTCGGCCGTGGATCCAGAGTCAAATTGCTGATGCTGGCAGTTGGGATGAGTTCTTATCTCAGTTTCCCTTTTTGGGGCGGATGCTGCCTGAGGAGGCTGATCTACTTCAGAAACTCAGTGAGTTCACTACAGCAGCCGGCCGATTCCTTGCGGACAGTGTCGTAGAGGTCAGCAGAGGTACCGCGGCTTTCTCGCTTCAAGTGTTCGTATTGCTGTACTCGATGTTCTTTTTCCTCAGAGATGGCGCCAAGATCATGGATCGCATCCTGTATTATATCCCTCTCCCCGAGGCCTTCGAGCAGGATTTGGTCGAGAAAGTTGTTTCCGTGACATCAGCAGTCCTAAAAGGATCACTGGTTATTGGCATCATTCAGGGTGGATTGGCAGGAGCTGCTTTCTGGCTAGTAGGCATTCCTGGCTGGGCGTTTTGGACGACTGTCATGATTGTTCTTTCTATCATCCCAGCGATTGGCTCAGCCCTGGTCTGGATTCCTGCAGCGGTATTCCTATTCAGTACTGGCTCAACAGGTGCCGGGATTGGCTTTACCATTTGGTGTGTCCTCGTCGTGGGTACGGTAGACAACTTCCTGCGACCGCGCCTCGTTGGCAAAGACACGAAGATGCCGGATATTCTCGTACTGATCAGCACCTTGGGTGGGATTTTCCTCTTCGGAGCGGTCGGGTTTATTCTGGGTCCGATCATCGCAGCCCTGTTCCTGGGGACCATCTACATATACGGTGAAATGTTCGCCGACAGTTTGGGAGAGAAGCCCGCTTCGATGACCAACACAAGTAAAGAAAACATTTTCTCACCACAGCTCAAGGATGCAACTGACGAAGGGGCGCAATGAGTGACATGCAGGAGCCTCTGCCTCATACCAAGGACGAAGCTCACCGAACTGCATCCAGTCGGTCCTTATCGACGTCTATTGGATGGGTATTGTGGCGTGGTGGTCTGTGGTTTTGTGGCCTGTATCTGGGTTGGGAAGGAACGGTACGTGTGTGGCGCTTTCTTTTGCAGCTACGCTTGCCGACACAATTATTGGCCGCCATCATCCTTGTACTGGCTGGATCCCTGATTATCTTAATCTCGCTTGTTATTGAACGGATTCATGACGCACGGCAAGAAACCGGATTGACCGATGAATGACCTCTCCCGGAATGTTGGATTTGCCTTGATCATTATCGGGATTCTGACCGCTTTGTCGTGGTTTTTCGATCCCCTGAGGCAGCTATTTCATTATTTTTGGTCACTGCCCCAGCCGTTACAGATTGGAATAGCCATTGCAGCCATAGGCCTGGTCGTACTCTTCATTTCCCTGCTCCACGAACGATGGACAGATCGACATGATGATGCCACCTTGAAAGAAGACTACATCCCACCACACACCACTGAAGATTCCGGAAACTGATCATTCCACACCAAACGCATATAACCTGCCATGATCATAGTAACTACTGACACTATTCCTGGATACCGGATTACCGACTCATTGGGTATCGCTCGAGGCAACACGATTCGTGCCAAACACATTGGTAAGGATATCTTGGCTGGCCTTCGAATGCTGATCGGGGGAGAGATCAAGGAATACACAGAAATGCTTACCGAAGCGCGCAACGCCGCGCTCCAGCGTATGGAATGGGATGCTCAAAACAAGGGTGCCGATGCCATCGTAAATGTGCGCTTCGTAACCAGTCAGGTTATGTCAGGTGCAGCCGAATTATTGGCGTACGGAACAGCCGTAATGATCGAGAAGGACAAGACAGAGTCACCTTCTGACGAATAGCGGGTAAGTAACGCCCAACCCCAAACGTCTTTTCCCGCCTCCTACTCAGGAATCATGATAAACTTGTTGAAGACTTTCGTGCTGGCGTTCAGCCTCGCTGCTCCCTCCTTGGCTTTCGCTCAGGATGGACCTGAAAACCTACAATACTTTCCTACCGATATGACGAGGGAGGAAATTGTGGCTGAAATGCGGCACTTTTCGTTTGCACTCGGCGTGCGTTGCCAGCACTGCCATGAACGTAATCCCGATGGACGGGGATTTGATTTTTCGAGCGATGCCAACCCTAATAAGGAAAAGGCTCGCGTCATGCTCTTCATGACCGATCAGATCAACAGAACCTTGGCCTCAAATCTGGCAGAGCGCTCGAATCCTCCGGTGGTTGTAATCTGCAAGACGTGTCATCGAGGAAGTGAAAAACCTCGACTCCTGTGGCAAGAAATGTTGCTTGCTGCGCATGAAGGGGGCGCTGAGGCCGCCATAGACCGTTTTGATTATTTGCGCGAGAATTACGACAATACTGGGACCTATGATTTCCGGGAGCAAGAGGTGAATGTAGCAGCTGAAGAACTTGCTGCTGAGGGTATGCACGAAGAGGCAATCATTATCTTCCAGATGAACGCTGGTCGATTCCCTTCGTCTGAAGCCCCTTGGGTAGGGATCGGTGAGTCGTACGAGGCATTAGGTGACGCTGCAGGTGCTATCGAAGCCTACGAAAAAGCCTTGAGCCTGAATGCGAATCGGCGCGATGTTATCGGGCGACTGGAAGAGCTTCGCGGACAGTAGCGGGCATGGACAGTAGCGGGCGCATTGGACGGAGCCCTAGCCCTAGGGCATGCTTGACTGACTGGATGGTCACAGCGTTTCTTGGTACCTACGTCCTTCCGCCACCAAACCTACTTACCCATGCGGTTTTCAATCCGGTTTCCTGCACGCCAGCTATTCGGAGGACTATTGCTAGCCGCAATGCTCCTTCCGGCAAATGCCCAATCCACACTGGATAATCAGGTTGATGCCCTCGAAGCACAGGTCATCGAGTGGCGTCGTGACTTCCACGAAAACCCTGAGTTATCCAATCGTGAATTTCGCACTGCAGGCATTGTGGCCGAACACCTTCGTTCTCTGGGAATGGACGTAAAAACGGAAGTAGCACATACTGGTGTTATCGGCATCTTGAAAGGAGCCCATCCCGGCCAAGAAGTCCCGGGCCTTTATTTGTTCGTGGGAGGCAAGTCATTGGATGTCCCCAGTGATGTCAATCCATCTCATCACACGCCGGATTTTTACATTGATGAATCAGGCATGAAACTGGGCCTCAAGGCCTACCTCAACCTCACGTTGGACTATATGGAAGCTGCTACGCGGCAGTAATTCCGAAACTCGCCTTCCCATTCAAGCCATCTCTCGAAAGCCATGACCCGCCATTTTCCTCTCATTTTGATCGCCCTTTTCCTTTTTTCGGCCTGTGAGTCACAGGACTCGATGAAGGAGCAATCCACGAAAGAACACGCCAGCGCCGTCGATGTGGAGTTCCTTTCCAATTCGGAACAGGATTCTCCAGGGCCCTTCTCAGAAGCCGTCCGAGTTGGAAACTTGCTCTTCTTGTCGGGACAAATCGGGATAGATCCGGCCACAAGATTGCTTGTAGAGGGTGGCATTCTTCCAGAGGCAAGGCAAACCATGGAGAATATCAAAGCAACTTTGGAGCGACATGGCTCGTCTCTTGAGGAGGTCGTCAAGTGCACCGTGATGATTGATGACATTGCCGAGTGGGGCAACTTCAATGAGGTGTATGTCGAATATTTTCCTGGAAAAAAGCCTGCGCGCAGCGCTTTTGGAGCCGATGGTCTTGCTTTGGGCTCAGCCGTAGAAGTTGAATGCATCGCTACCATCTCCTGATACGGTACCTTTGCAAAAATATTTCTGATTCCATTTCTACACATGTCCCTCACGAACAACCGGCTCCAAGGATTGCTCTGCTTGGTCCTAGTCCTTATTGCGGGCCACCCTTTGTCTGCCAAGGCTCAACTGGCATCGTTCTCTGACCACCAGTACCGTAGCGAAACGCCGGTCCGCATTGAACGGCTCAATGGTGAAATCAATCTGGATGGACGGGTAGACGAACCAGCTTGGGATGCTATCACCCCCATTTCCATGCATGTCTATGGGCCATCTTATGGCGCACCGGCCACCCAAGAGTCGGAAATGCGAGTGGCGTACGACGATAACTACATCTACTTCTCCTGCCGTTGCTACGACTCAGATCCTGACCTGATTGCCCGAACGACCTACAAGCGCGATGCCTGGGAGTCCAATTATGACCAGATCGGTATTGGGTTGGACACGTTCAATGACCAGGAAAACTCGCTGCTGTTCATTCTCTCAGCGGCGGGAGTGCGGGTCGATGTCGCCATTTTCAACGACGGTCAGGGTGACGCCCCATTCAATCAGTCCTGGAACGCTTTCTGGGACGGTGAATCAGTTGTCAATGATGATGGCTGGTCGTCTGAGCTCAGGATTCCCCTCTCAAGCATCCGATTCAATACAGAGAATGACCAAAGCACCATGGGCCTGATGGTGTATCGTTACATCGGGCGAAATGCAGAGCATCACATTTATCCGGAAAGACCACAGGATTGGGGCTTCTGGAGCTTTGTCAAACCCTCCCAGAGCCAACAGATCGTATTCGAAGGCGTCAAATCGACCCGTCCTGTATACATCACCCCGTATGCACTGGCTGGCACCAGCCGAGCCGCTGAACTCAACGATGATGAAACAGCGTACGTGACTGACGATGGCCTCTCCTACGACGTCGGTCTAGACGTAAAAGTCGGACTAACTAGGAATTTGACCCTCGACCTTACGGCCAATACGGATTTTGCTCAGGTTGAAGCCGACGACCAGCAGGTCAACCTGACTCGGTTTTCCCTTTTCTTCCCCGAACAGCGTCTGTTTTTCCAGGAGCGAACTAGCAACTTCGAATTGAACTTCGGTCAGCAGAATCGCCTCTTCTACACGCGCAGGATTGGAATCAATGACGGGGACATGGTAACGCTTCTGGGTGGTGCTCGTTTGGTTGGTAGAATCGGCCGATGGGATATTGGTGCACTATCCATGCAGTCTGCCCGTCAGGGCGATCTTCCGAGTGAAAACTTCAGTGTCTTGAGGCTGCGTCGGCAGGTTTTAAATCCCAACTCATATGCAGGCGCTATGATGGCGACTCGTATTGATGAGGAGGGCGGTGAAAACATTGCTCTCGGCGCAGACGGCATTTTTAGACTGCGCGGTGATGACTACCTCACGCTGGCAGCTGCTCACACCTTTGATGAGGAAACGGAAGCTGGCCTAGACGCTACTCGCCTTCGAGCTCACCTGCGACGCGAGCGCATTGGTGGATTAACCTATGATGTGGAATACAACCGTGCTGGAGCAGACTATCGACCGGATCTCGGATTCGAGTTGCGGGACGACTACTCCCAGGTCGGAATTGGTCTTGGGTACGGCATCGTTGGGTCAGACGAAACGCGATTCAAGAGATTCGAAAGCGGCATCACCTCCGACCTTTACGTTTCCAACGAAACGGGTGACTTACAGACACGAGAATCCATGGCAACAGCTAGCGCCGTGACGTGGAACGATGAAAACATCAGTGCCACGGCGACTTGGTTCGTGGAAGACCTCGAAGATGAATTCGAGCTGTCCGATGAGATCAGCATCCCGGTCGATCGGTATTCGTTCATGCAGGCTGAGTTCAGCTTCCAGACGTCCGAAACGAAGCCAGGCAACGTGACCCATAAGCTTACTCTCGGTCGCTTTTTCGATGGTGTCCGTTTCGGTGTGAGCGCAACGCCGAAATGGAATGTCTCCAAGTTGCTCGAACTGAGCGCAGTGTATCAGTATGACCGCATTTCGTTTTCCGGCAGAGATCAAACGTTTGAAGCCCACACAATGCGTCTTAAAGTGGGCTTGACGCTCAATACGAGCCTATCGATGTCCAGCTTCTTTCAGTACAATTCGTCCGCAGACTTCGCCTTGGGAAATTTCCGTCTGCGCTACAACCCGAAGGAAGGCAACGACTTCTACCTGGTGTTCAACGAAGGACTCAATACGGATAGATACCGCTATTCACCCGTGCCGCCCGTCGTTGATTCGCGAGCCTTGATCGTGAAGTACAGTTACACATTTGTAAAGTGACACGACGAGGTGCAATTCTCCCAATTACGGCAAATTAGTAGGCCTTGGGGAGAGACTCCTGCAAAGCGCTGTACGATTGTGTTTGAGATTTCGGTCTTCGTGCGGTAAATAGGTGGATCTTCCACATTCTCTTGAGTAGCCCATGAGCCCTTTTTCGATCAGTGCCCGACTGTCGATCATGATGTTCCTGCAGTTTTTTATCTGGGGTGCCTGGTACGTCACCGTAGGTATTTTCATGGGCGAAAACGGAATGGGTGATGTGTCTCATTGGGCATACACCGTTGGGCCGCTAGCCGCTGTGATCTCTCCGTTTTTTCTGGGGATGATTGCGGATCGGTATTTCGATGTTGAAAAAGTACTTGGCGTCATGCACTTGCTTGGAGGCGTTGCCCTTCTTGCCGCTCCATTCTACGCTGATTCGCCCGTTCTATTTATCGTCCTGTTGGCCGTTCACATGGTGTGTTATATGCCCACTATTGGACTGACCAACACACTGGCCTTCCACAACATTACAGATCAGGAAAAGCAGTTTCCGCTGATTCGAGTGTTTGGAACGATTGGCTGGATTGTCGCTGGTGTGCTCGTCAGTCTTGGCCTGAAAGCCGAAACAACTGCGGTACCATTTTATGTGGCAGGGATTGCCTCCCTCCTGATGGGTTTATTCAGTTTTTCCCTTCCCCACACGCCACCTCCCGCATCCGAAAAAGGCAGTATTACCGTTCGGGAAATCCTTGGGCTCGACGCGCTGGCGCAGTTAAACAGCCGGCCGTTTATCATTTTTATGGTCTCTTCTTTTCTGATCTGTATTCCGCTAGCGACCTACTACAATTTTGCGCCGATCTTCGCCAACGACGTAGGACTAAGCAATGTCGCCTTCAAAATGTCCTTTGGCCAGATGTCAGAAGTCCTCTTTATGGTCGCCATGCCCTTCTTTTTTAGGAAACTGGGCGTAAAATGGATGCTAGTCGTGGGTATGGCCGCCTGGGTATTGCGATACGCATTGTTTGCCCTGTCCGCCTCCCAGGGTGTTGTTTGGATGATTATGTTCGGTGTCCTGCTGCATGGCATCTGCTATGACTTCTTCTTCGTCACCGGACAGATCTACGTTGACAAAAAGGCCGGACCAGAAATCAGAGGACAGGCGCAAGGTCTGTTGGTCCTGATAACCTTAGGACTAGGAATGCTAATCGGGGCACAGGTTTCTGGTTGGCTGAACAACTATTTTAAAGCGGGAGCAGATGCTCTTTCACCTGAACTTTGGGGCTCTTTTTGGTGGATTCCGGCGGCCTTTGCTGGCGCTATTATGCTCTTTTTCACGTTCACATTCAAGGACGAAGTCGATCGCGACGAGGTATCGATATGATGGATAAGAAACGCCTTCATCGGCGTGATTTCATGAAAAAAACAGCCCTTGGGGCTGCTGGGCTAAGTCTTTTCCCGCTGGCTTGTGCCGAAGGTGGATCAGGCGCAGCTTCTGCAGCCGCATCCGAACCACTGTTTAAAATTTCCCTCGCGCAATGGTCGCTGCATAAAGCGCTCTTCGCGGAGGAGATGACAAACCTGGATTTCCCGGTAATCGCAAAGACGGCCTACGGAATCAATGCAGTGGAGTACGTCAACTCCTTCATGAAAGAGGAGTCGCGGGACCCTCGTTACGTTTCTGAGCTCAAGAACATCTGTGATTCAGAGGGCGTGACGAGCGTCCTGATCATGTGCGATGGAGAAGGTCGCTTAGGTGATCCGGATGAGGCAGCTCGGATTACAGCTGTTGAAAACCACTACCGCTGGATTGAAATTGCCAAAGAGCTCGGGTGCCACTCTATCAGAGTTAACGCGGCTTCTGAAGGTGATTGGAATACCCAGCGTGATTTGGCCGCTGATGGACTTGGGCGACTCACTGAATTTGGTGTCCAAGCTGATATTAATGTCATCGTCGAAAACCACGGTGGCGTTTCATCGAATGGGGCTTGGCTTGCTGAGGTAATGCGCACGGTTAATATGCCAATGTGTGGCACACTGCCTGATTTTGGCAACTTCAATATGGGCGAAGAATGGGGCGGGTGGTATGATATCTACGAAGGTGTTGAAGAGCTCATGCCATTTGCTAAAGCCGTCAGCGCTAAGAGCCACAATTTTGATGAGAATGGCGACGAGGCAGAAAAGGACTACATGCGTTTGATGCGCATCGTCCTCGACGCAGGATACCGCGGATACGTGGGCATCGAATATGAAGGATCTGAATTTTCTGAATCCGATGGTATTCATGCGACCCGAGACCTACTTCTGCGATGCCGTGAAGCCCTTACACCGGAGTACTCCTGATTAGAGCACGTCACTCCGACACGAACGGATTAGGACCTTCCTCTACTTTCTTTTTGGCCCTGAAACCAACTATCTACAATGCGTACTTTTTTTTCCCTCTTTTTAATGGCCAGCCTAACGATTCCTATGGTTGCGTGTCAACCAGCTCAGGAAGACTCTATGGATGAAGCCTCCACTGATACGATGGCTGACGAATGGATCACTCTCTTCGACGGTACAGGATTTGACCACTGGCGTGGATACAAGCAAGATGCTATGCCAGAAGGTTGGGTTCTCGATGGTGATGCTATGTATGCGTCTACACCTGACGCAGGTATGGACGTTGTTACTAGAGACACCTACACCAATTTCGAACTCGAGCTTGAGTGGAAAGTCGAGGAGAATGGTAATAGTGGCATCATGTGGCACGTGGACGAAGCGGCTGGTGATTACCCATGGATGACCGGGCCTGAGTATCAACTGCTCGACGATGCTGCTTTCAATGACGGCCAGATTGGCAAGAACAGCGCGGGATCGAACTATGACGTGCAAGCTCCATCCGAGGCTGTGACCCGTCCAGCTATGGAATGGAATGAGGCACGAATCGTGGTGAATGGCCCTCATGTCGAGCATTGGCTCAACGGAGTTTTGGTGGTGGAATACGAAAAGGGTAGTGAGGCCCATCAAGCAGCAGTCGCTCAATCCAAATGGACTGGCTATGGTGACTATGGCACCACATCAACCGGACACATTGCATTTCAGGGTGATCATGGTGCGGTCTGGTTCCGCAATATTCGCATCAAGCCGCTAGGCTGATCGCAGACTACTTCTGTGGCCTTCGGGCCACTCAAGAGAGCCTGCTCCTAAGAGCAGGCTCTCTTTGTTTGTAGGAACGAGAAAGGCGCGGCCCCAACAAGGGGCCGCGCCTTTCTTTTAAGACGTACTCTTCGATCAAACGATCAGGGTGTGGAGTTAGCTCCTCCTTCGACATGACGAAAGCGCGACAAGTTGCCCGCTCCGTCAAAGGCAATCACGTCGTATGACTGATAGTTGGCCGGTGCGCCCTGCTCCATTCCCGGAGAACCGATCGGCATACCTGGGACAGACAGTCCTTTGATAGCAGGTCTTTCTTCCAGCATGCGCAGAATGTCTTCGGCTGGAACGTGTCCTTCTACGACATATCCATCAATCAATGCTGTGTGGCATGAAGACAGGTTGCGATCTATACCATTTTGCAACTTAACCGCATTCATGTCAGATGAGTCACGAACTTCGACCTCAAAACCCGCACCCTCGACGTGTTCAATCCAACTCGCACAGCAGCCGCAGTTAGGATCCTTAAATACAACCATGGTGGTTGATGCCGTTTCAACGCTTGTGCCTGCTTCAGATTCGGACGAGGACGAATTCAACATAAAGGCAGCAGCAACGACAATCATAAAGACGCTTATTCCCGAGATGAGGGCTTTTTTCACTGGACTACACGGATGATGAAAGTGAAAGGGCGCGAGCCATAGAAAGGCGTTCAGGACTAGAAAGTTTCCTAGGGTAAGACCAGGTAAATCGGTGAATTCAGGCAGTTGTTCTGCCTTTAGTCGCTTACATTCCGGTTCTTGGACGCACCAAATGACCCTTGTTGATTATGACTCGCCTCGTTCCTCTCCTCCTTCTCGCAATTATCGCTACCGGGTGTACTACATCCGAATCATCGCAGATGCTAACTGAACTGAATGACCCTTCTTGGGAATGGCAATTTCAGGACTCCACTGCTTTTTTCATCGGTGTTCACGCCGTGGATGAATCAACCGTATGGGCCGCAGGATCCAATGGTCAAGTGGTTCGCACTGTTGATGGTGGAGGTAGTTGGTCAAGTATGATTGTTCCAGGAGCAGACTCTATTCAGTTTCGGGATGTGCACGCATTTGACGGGGAGCATGCCTTTGTACTGTCTATCGGAAACGGCACTGATTCCCGCATATACCAAACCTCTGATGGCGGAGTTACGTGGGAATTGAGTTTTCAGAATGAGGACGAGAACGCGTTTTTCGACTGCTTCTCCTTTTGGGATCCTACTGCAGGTTTCGCTTTCTCTGACTCCTACGAAGGTGAGTTCACTCTCATTCGAACGCGCAATGGTGGTCAATCGTGGTCCCGCATCGACCCCGAAATGGTACCGGATGCACGCCCAGGTGAAGGGGCATTTGCAGCGAGCGGAACGTGCGTTCAGACGCGTCCCGGAGGTCTGGGATGGTTTGCGACAGGTGCATCAGGCGTAGATACACGCGTGATTCGCACGAAGGATTATGGGGCGTCATGGTCAGAATCAGTCACACCGATTGCCAGCCTCACCGGGACCCAAGGCATTTCTACCATGTCGATCCTTGATGATGGCCATATTGCCGTGCTGGGTGGAGACTTCACTCTGCGTGATTCGATCTATACAAACGTAGCGTTGTCGGATGATGGTGGAGATTCGTGGCGATTGGCTGCGAGTGCCCCCATTGGCGGTAGTGTGTATGGATCGACCTATGTGCCTGGAGCGGCCAGTCCAACCCTTATTGGTGTTGCACCCACGGGATCAGCGTACTCAACTGACAACGCTGAATCATGGTCATACATTGACGACACCAATTTCTGGACGATATCCGCCGTTTCTGTGGGTGGTATTTGGGCAGCTGGTCCTGGCGGAGTGGCCCGGCTTGTCAGCAGTTTGTCCAATTGATACCAATAAGGCGCTGAATGAAAGTCGCACTAGCCGGATATGATCACTGGATCGACTCCTGCAGGAGGTTTTTGCCGGACGAAGCAGAGGTGCGCATTCTAACCGAGGAAGACCTTCCTGAGCCAGATGAGAAATGTCTTCTATCTGGCTCCTCGGGGGATTGGTACCCGATGCTCGACCGGGCGATGAGACAAGGGCGGTCCGTTTTTCTGGGCAACCCCGGATCTTGGTCCCATCATGATCTTCAGTCCCTCGAACATGTTGCGGAAGAATCGGACGTAGATCTATTCGTATTGCGGCCTTGGCGTTCAGCACTCGGCCTCTCTGCCAGGTCTCATCGCATTATTCGGCTTGACGTCCCTCTTAGATCGAATGAGCGTTGGAAACCCGTCTTTGGTCACGCAATTGACTTGGTGATACATGCGCTTGGTACAGATAATCTTCTGCGAGCTGACGCCTCCCGAGCGACATCCGAGTCCGGGGGTATGGCACTGCTTCTCGCCACCTTGAGGTTTCAGAACGGGTCTTTTGCCCAGGTTTCGATTGCCCCTTCTGAGGACGCCCCCCTTCAAATGACGACATCGGACCATGTGTACTCCATGGACCCCGCAAAAGAGGCATCTGAACGCGGCGCAAATATCCGAGAGTTCCTCTTCAAAAATGGCCCCCTTCCCAAGCTGCAAGACGCATTGGCCGGACGTAAAATCGAGGAGAATATCATCTCGATTTTGCGCACCAGCTGAGGAGCATCAGGTCAATGAAAGGAGACAGCCTTACCTTTGTAGCATGTCGTCCCTAATAGCCATCTTGAACCAGAACCCTTACGTGGATGTGCTTCGCTCAATAGGCGAAGCCGCTGCTGAAGAAGGACTCGAAGCGTGGGTTGTAGGTGGTTTCGTACGGGACCTACTACTGGATCGCCCGACGACTGACATAGACTTCGTTTCGATCGGTCAAGATTCCGGCCTTCACCTGGCTGAGGCCGTCCGGCAACGGCTTGGGGGCTCGGTCGTTCATCGGTATGAGACGTTTGGTACGGCAGCCATTCGAGTTGACCATGCTATCTCAGGAGATGCCCTAGTCCTTGAATTCGTAGGCGCTCGAAAAGAAAGTTATTCTCGGGACTCCAGAAAGCCAGCCGTAGAGTCTGGCAGCATGGAAGATGATCAGCACCGAAGGGACTTTACCGTCAATGCATTGGCCTTGAACCTTCTTCCCTCGGCTTTTGGTGATCTTCTAGATTCCTTTAACGGCATCGCTGATCTCAATGAGGGGATACTGCGCACACCACTTGATCCTGTCCAGACGTTTGATGATGATCCTCTCCGAATCATCCGTGCAGCTCGATTCGCTTCGCAGCTTGGTTTCGACATAGATCCGCTGACGTTTGCAGGCATGAAGGAACGAGCGGAGCGAGTTTCCATGCTTAGTAAGGAGCGGATAGGAGAGGAATTTACCCGGATTATGTGCTCCTCAAAGCCATCCGTGGGATTCCGACATTTGTATGAATGTGGTGCGCTTCATCACATCCTGCCTGATCTGGTGGCTCTTCAAGGTGTAGAAGCCATCGACGGCGTCAAGCATAAAGACAATTTCTTCCACACGTTGAAAGTGGTGGACAACCTGGTCGAAAGCCTAGAAGAACGATCCGCTGAGACGTCTCTCGGATTGCGTTGGGCCGCCCTCTTTCATGACATAGGTAAATCACAGACAAAAAGATTTACAGAAGGGGTGGGCTGGAGTTTTCATGGTCATGAAGAGCGTGGAGCGCGCATGATACCCAAGATTTTCAAGTCGCTCCGTCTTCCGACAGATGAGCGGATGAAATATGTTCAGGAGATGATCCGCTTGCATCATCGCCCTGTCTCGCTTGTCGATGAACACGTCACAGATTCGGCTGTCCGGCGCCTGCTTTTCGATGCCGGCGAAAATATTGAAGACCTCATGCTTTTGGTTCGTGCTGACATCACATCCAAAAACCCACGTCGCGTCCACAAATATCTGACGGCTTTCGATGATGTGGAGCAAAAGTTTGCTGAAGTAGAGGAAAAGGATCACCTACGTAATTTTCAGCCACCGGTTGATGGTGCTGAAATCATGCAGGTACTGAACCTTCCCCCGTCGCGCGCCATCGGTGTAATTAAGACCGCCATACGGGAGGCAATACTTGATGGTCGTATACCAAACGAACATGAAGCTGCTCGCTCTTATATGATGGAGGTCAAAGACGAACTCCTTTCGGGCTTGAGTGAGGACGATTTCAGGGACCGGGGTAAGTAGCTTTTTCCGAGGTGTCTCGCCTTCTCTTACTATCAAACGATCAAAAGAAGCGAATCAGCCTCATCAGAGTGCATCTCTAGCACGTAGTCTTCCGTATAGGAGTCTTGATTCTCGATCTGTCTCACTTATCACTTAAGACCCGCTTGTCCCATGGCAGACCTCATTCGCGTCATCCTCTCTATCATCATTCCGCCTGTCGGCGTGTTTTTCAAAGTCGGCTTCGGCAAGCATTTCTGGATCAACATAATCCTGACCCTCTTTGGCTACATCCCTGGACTGGTGCATGCCATTTGGATTCTAGCCAGTAAGGACTGAATATGTAACCGGTCTCATGAAGGCTGCAGGATCTCTGCATTCCTAGGTAGAATAGCTGTATAAAGAAATAGGGGGCGCGGCCTATGGCCGCGCCCCCTATAACGTCTATCCGTTTGAAATCGCCAGGGTCAACCAGCTACTTCTTCCTTGACCGGGCGGATATCCCACATGAGCATCTGCTCAATGTCAGCGTAGTCTTCTTCACCATCAGCGTCGGTAAAGGAGTAGTCACCGAATTTTTCTCGCTGCATAGGCGAAAGGCGACTCCATTTCTGACCTTCCTGATCTGAGAATTCTGCCGGATAAGGATTGGTCACGCGATAAGATGGGTGGTAGGACTTGTACGTCTTCTCTGCTTCGTACAGCGCAGCTCTGCGGGCTCCTGCCATCGCTGAGCTCTTTCCGACCACCTTGAACGGTGTGATGGTGATCGTTGCCAAGAAGAAGCCATCTTCTTGTTCTAGATACTCTGGGCGCATCACTTTAAAGTCACCTGGGTGCGGATAGGCACTACGTTCGTTGAATTCCATGTCTTTTGCGTGTCGGTCGGTCGTGGATAACGGACTATTTCTTGGGCGCCTTGTACCCACCATCCGCTACTAGGTTCGTTTTATATCGGGAGAAGATCGTGCAAATCGCCCCTCAGATTGCCTACGCTAAATTGCCGTTATTGTGCTCGCTATAAGACCGTTATTGAGCCGACCAAGAGGTCCTCTGTGGAAAACGCCTTGATAACAAACCTCCTTTCAACAATAACTTGGGGCAATAACGGATTTAGGGTTCGTGTGAGTGAAGGAGAGCCCCTTACCAATCTCCCTTGGGCGCTTCCTGATACCGTTTTTTGGGTAGTTTTGTTAATTATGTAAATGTGGAAAATTATTGCTTGCATAACGGCGATTATGCTCATTTATTATCATCCGCACCCGCCGCCACCTGGCACTTTTCGGTTATCGCCTCTGAGGATGCATTCCTCGCGTAAACCGGCATGTTTTCGTTTACTTCGGATCTAGCTTGGTGGTCTGTTTCCCGTGCTCTCTGCGAATCCCACCGTCGCCATGCGACACCCACCCGCAGTCACACACAAGGGTAGCCTGAAAAGCCCGTGCTAACGATGCCCATATTATTTGCACCCTGAAAATTGAGGAGTACCTATGCCTGATGCCAACCGGGAAACGTTGTTCGGAGGAGACTCCGGCACTGAAGTAGATGTAACGCGAGGTCTTGTCATTGACCGCGTGTTCTCAAACGAAGGAGAAGATCCGTTCGATTCTGTGACATGGGAGCGCCGCGACGCCTCCATCAAGAATCATACGGGTGAGAAGATTTTTGAACAGACTGATTTGGAGTTTCCTGTCTCTTGGAGTCAGTTGGCCACAAACGTCGTAGCAAGTAAATACTTTTACGGCGAGTTGTCGATGAACGGTACACACCCTTCAGAGGGTGGCCGCGAGAACAGCCTCCGCCAGCTTATTCACCGTGTTACTCGCACAATCGCTGATTGGGGACTCAAACAAAAATATTTCGCCAGCAAGGAAGACGCCGCAACGTTCTATGATGAACTGAGCTGGCTATGCGTCAATCAGTATGGCGCTTTCAATAGCCCAGTCTGGTTCAATGTTGGTCTCCACCATCAGTATGGTGTGAAGGACTCAGGTGGAAAAACTATTTTCGGATGGGATGAGAAAAAGAAAAAGGCTGTAGCGGTAGATCCGTACATCCGCCCTCAGGCATCGGCCTGTTTCATCATCTCCGTAGAAGATTCGATCGATGATATCTGGCAGTTGATGGGCGAGAGTGCCCGTCTTTTCAAGTTTGGATCAGGTGTAGGCGCAGACTGGTCAACCTTGCGCTCTAGCCGTGAACGCCTGTCGGGCGGTGGAACGCCTTCGGGGCCTGTTTCCTTCATGAAAGTTCAGGATGCGACAGGTGGAACGATCAAGTCAGGTGGAAAGACGCGGCGCGCTGCGATCATGCAAACGCTGAAGAGCTGGCACCCTGACATCCTCGAATTCGTCGATGCAAAGCAGGAAGAAGAGAAAAAAGCCTGGGCACTGATAGAACAGGGATACGACGGCTCCTTTAATGGTCCGGCTTATGGTTCGGTGGCATTTCAGAACGTCAACCAGTCAGTGCGTGTCGATGACGATTTCATGGCTGCTGCTGACGATAACGCAGCCTATGCTTTGAGAGCCGTCAAAACTGGCGAGCCACTCGAAGAGGTGGACGCCTCCGATATTCTGGAGCGAATCGCTGAGGGTACGCACATCTGCGGAGACCCGGGGGTTCAGTACGAAGACACCATTCAGCGCTGGCATACGTGTAAGAACAGTGCTCAGATCAATTCGAGCAATCCATGCTCAGAGTACATGTTTCTTGACGACTCAGCATGCAACCTAGCATCGCTGAACCTGCGCAAGTTCCAGAAGGAAGATGGCACGTTTGATGTAAACCGATACCGCGCAGCTGCTCGTATCTACATCACAGCTATGGAAATCCTGGTCGATAACGCCGGATATCCGTCGAAGTCCATCGCTGAGAATTCCCATGCGTACCGCCCCCTTGGTCTCGGCTTTGCCAACCTCGGAGCGCTCTTGATGTCGATGGGATTGCCGTACGACAGTGACGAGGGTCGCGCTGTGGCAGGAGCAGTCATGGCTATCGAGCATTGCGAAGCATATGCCCGCTCTGCACAGATCGCTGGTAACCCAAAGATCGGCACCTTCGACGGCTACGACGCCAACCGAGAGCCGTTTCTCGAAGTTATGCGAATGCACCGAGATGCAGTGGACACGATCCACTCGTCGTGTCCCGAGTACCTTGTTGAAGCTGCTCGCGAGTCTGCTGACCGTATGGTCGCACTCGGAGAGAAGTATGGCTATCGCAATGCGCAGTCCACCGTTCTGGCACCGACCGGAACGATTGGCTTCATGATGGACTGTGACACGACAGGCGTCGAGCCTGATATCGCCCTGGTCAAGTACAAGCTACTCGCCGGAAAAGGAGATGGTATGCTGAAAATCGTCAACCAGACCGTTCCAGAATCGCTGGCACGTCTCGGTTACACGAAGAAGCAGTGCAATGCAATCATCAAGTATATCGATGAGAAGGACACGATTGAAGGTGCGCCAGCTCTCAAGGAGGAGCATCTACCTGTGTTCGATTGCGCATTCAAGCCATTCAACGGAGAACGTTCCATTCATCATATGGGACACATTAAGATGATGGCTGCAGCTCAGCCTTTCATCTCAGGTGCAATCTCCAAGACGGTGAACATGCCGGAGAACACGACGGTCGAGGAAATCTCGGACGCCTACATGCAGGGTTGGAAACTCGGTCTGAAAGCTGTCGCCATCTACCGTGAAAACTCTAAGCGTAGCCAGCCACTAGCTACCAGTAAAGGTGGAAACACTAAGGGAGCAACGAAAGCCACGTCGGGAGATGGAATGGCTTCAACGGTGGAGCCAGAAATCAAAGTCGTTGAGCGCATCGTTCATAAGTCAGTGCGTCACAGACTGCCAGATGAACGCCCGTCATTGACCCACAAGTTTTCAATCGCGGGTCATGAAGGCTACCTGCACATCGGGATGTACCCCGACACGAAAATGCCGGGCGAGATCTTTATCACGATGGCCAAAGAGGGTTCGACCATTTCAGGTCTAATGGATGCCTTTGCCACGTCGATCTCGATCGCGTTGCAATACAACGTTCCATTGGAAGATCTGTGCAATAAGTTCAGCCACATGCGCTTCGAACCGAACGGATTCACCAACAACCGACAGATCCCGATCGCTAAGTCGATCATGGACTACATCTTCCGGTACCTCTCTCTTCGTTTCCTAACGCAGCCAATCGAAGAGCCAAAGAAGGAGGAGCCAGTTGTTGACGACCCAGCGGAAGATCTCGAGCAGATCGATATGTTCACGGCTGAAACGACTACAACCGTTGACCCGCTAGTCGGTGACACGGTAGAAGATTTCTTAGGTCGTTCTGGTTCAGAAGTGGCAGCTGTGGCTACGGCTACGGCCAGTGCCTCGACCACCGAAACAACGTTTGCCAATCAGGAGGATGCACCTCCTTGTTCAAATTGCGGCAGCATCACCGTGCGCAGTGGGGCCTGTTATTCTTGCCCTAACTGTGGAAACACGAGCGGATGCGGATGATGTCGCACTGACATCCCGCTTAGCGCTCGGGAGCGCTGGTCGGGATAATTCACCTCAGGGCGCGGTCATCAGTACCCCGCCCGGTTAACGGGGAGCGCCCGGTGGTTGGTGGGACCGCCGGGCGCCTTTTTTTGTCCGATATTTTCTCCTGGACACCCTGAAAATCTCTGGCGCCACTCCCCTGCCGAGAACCGTGACCGAGTGGCTGCATATACTTGCTTCCAGACAAACGAAAGACTGCACCAAATGACGACTTCCGCCCCCAGACGATTCGAAGACAAAGTTGTACTCATAACGGGTGCCAGCTCGGGCATAGGTGAAGCAACGGCACGGGCATTTGCCGCGGAAGGCGCAAACGTGTTCCTCGTAGCACGACGTGCTGACAAAGGAGAATCGGTAGCCTCTTCTATTAGAGATGCAGGCGGATCTGCCGTTTTCCATCAAGCCGATATGGCTCAACGACTCCAGATTGCCGACATGGTCAAGGCGTGTGTCGAACAGTTCGGTGGCCTAGATATTGCGTTCAACAATGCAGGTATTGATGGCGTTTTTGGTCTCCATACAACAGAGCACCCGGAAGACGTATGGGATGAACTGCTTGCTATCAATCTTACCGGCGTGTGGATGTGTATGCGGCACGAGATTCCAGAAATGCTCAGGCAGGGTGGCGGTTCTATCATCAATATGGCATCCATGGCTGGCGTGAAGGGATTCCCTGGGAGTTCAGGATACGCAGCCAGTAAGTTTGGCGTAGTGGGAATTACAAAGGCAGCAGCATTAGAATTTGCCCCGCAAGGCATTCGTGTAAATGCTGTTTGTCCAGCCGTTATTCGCTCGGATATGGCTGAGCGTGTTTTTGGGACGGAAGATGCAGAAAAGGAGGCCACTGCTGCTGCTTGGCATCCGATTGGTCGCATCGGGGAAGCCTCAGAAGTAGCTGATGTAGTGCTCTGGCTCGCGTCCGATCAAGCATCGTTTGTTACAGCTGAGACAATAAAGATCGACGGCGGCCTTGGCGCATAGTTTTCGGTTTCAACGACCCGGGTATAACAAAATGTCCCTTTCATTCGTTGAAGGGGTGTAAGTTGCGCCTCCGCTACCCCAATCGTCCACGCAAGAACACTTCATGACTGGATTCTGGAGAGAATACGGACTCATCGCCCTCCTTATCGCCGTTTCGCTGACGGGATACTTCATGATCGGAGATCGGCGAGCGGATATTGTCGACTACACGTTAGATATGCTGGGCAACCGTCTGGTACAGCTTGCATCGGACGATGCATCCAGAGAAGAGATTGCTGCTTCGTTCGCTCGATTCTCAGAACGAGTGGAACGCAACGAGGTCTCGTCGGAAGAAATTGAGACGGTTGCAGCTAACGTGCTCAATCTTAGTGCCCGCGGCGCCATTATCACGCCGCAAGATGCGCAGCTGGTGCTGTTTGAAAAGCCGAGTTCATTGCCGAGCCCAGCAACAATGGATGCGTCCCCTTCTGGAGATTCGAAGCCCGACAACGGCAAACCTCTGTATACGTACCAGATTGTAACCGAAACAGGTACAGAAGAGCAGTTGGACATGAAGGTGTTCACGGAACGACTTGAAACCATGTTTAAGGTCGCCGATGCCGCTCGAGGCGAATCCGACTCCATAGCTGCGCATGTTCTCTTCTCTGTGGGAGATGAGGGTGTCCATGTTGTGATGGATTCTAAAGCTGGCGATTGGGCTAAACGGCCGGAAGTGGAAGCGTTAACGGGGGAGTTGACGGACCAGCAACTGGTAAAATGGAACGACAGCCTGGCGCGTCAACAGGAAGGGCGAAACAAGCGATTGGCAGATCAGGCTAGTAGAATTACAGCGGTTGAAAATGCCATATCGGCGGGCCGTTCCACCTCCCAAAGGAGCTCTGACGTGCCCGAAGACGAACGTTTACGCCGAATCAAGCAAATTCAGCGTCTCGGATCCATGGGGGCAGTCGTACGGCTAGACACAATGGAACTCCAAATAGAGCTCGAGCGCGTTGTTGCAGAGCTCAAGCTCGAATTCGGTGACCTACTGCAGGAATCGGCCATGAACCTCATTTTTGATCATGGTGATTCCCTTGCCAGCCCGCCTACTAAGGCCTTTGTACCGGTGAAGAACAACCAGTAAGGAACGCATTGGCAGTTCTTGCCGTTCATCCGGGCGTTTTACCACTCTACATCCGGCCGAGTCCATGAAAATTGCCAAACGCTTCCGTTGGGAAGGTGCCCACCGTCTACCATGGCACGAGGGTCGGTGCAAGGACTTGCATGGTCACTCGTATGAGATGTTTGTCGAGGTGGAGGGCGAACCCGATGAACAGGGCCTGCTGATGGATTTTAAGCATCTGAAGAACGCCTTGATGCCGCTGATCGATGAATGGGATCACTCTACGCTTGTGGCTGAGAATGACCCTAAACTACTGAACGTCATGCGCGATACAGGCTGGCGTCACGCTGTTCTGCCCTATGACACCACAGCGGAGAATATCTGTATCTACGTGGCAGATCACTTGGTCCAGAACCATCGTGAGCTCCTGGCATCACGACGTGTCCACACCGTACGTGTCCGGATATCCGAGACCGAAACCTGTTATGCTGAAGCAGAGCGTCAGCTCTAACTCACGGAAAGATGCCCATTTCAGCGTAGGCTACAGCGACCTTATTGATCGCATTAACGAAAGCAGCCGTTCGCAAGTCAGTACCCTTATTGAGAGCAATTTCCCGGATTTCCTGATAGGAAGTTGCCATCGTTTCCTCAAGGCCTGAATTGACTAGGTCAACCTCATCTGCGCCAGCCGTCAGGGCCAACATTTCCTCGGCTGGGATATCGATGTTCATTGAGTTGGCCAACGCCCGAACAATGCGCTCGTTAGACGCTTGTTCGAATCGTTTGCTCATGCGGCCGAAGCGCACATGGGATAGGTTTTTTAACCATTCGAAATAGGAAACTGTCACTCCACCGGCGTTAAGAAAGACATCGGGAATGATGAGGACCCCTCTCTTGAGTAAAATCGCATCTGCATCGGCCGTAACCGGTCCGTTCGCCGCTTCAGCAACAATTTTTGCTTTGATGCGAGGCGCGTTCTCGGCAGTAATAACACCCTCAAGGGCAGCTGGAATGAGAATATCGCAAGGAAGCTCGAGGGCTTCGGCCGATGTTTCGACGTTTGTCGCTCCTGGGAAATCCAGAATCGATCCGGATGCTTTCCGGTGGGCGACAACCGCTTCGATGTCGAGCCCTTCTGGGTTGTAAATCGCGCCATCGTGCTCGGCCAACCCAACTAAGATTGCCCCTCCTTCCTGCATGTATTTGGCAGCGTGGTAACCCACATTCCCCAAGCCTTGAATAACGGTTGTTTTGCCTTCAATGCCAGTCGTCATTCCTCGTCGATCCATCTCATCGGCAAAAGAAACGCATTCGCGAATTCCGTAATACACGCCTCGACCCGTTGCCTCGGTCCGACCCCGAACGCCGCCTTGGGCAATAGGCTTGCCAGTGACACATGCCTGAGCAGTGAGTGGATCATCCGTTAGCGACCGGTATGTGTCAACTATCCAGGCCATCTCCCTAGCACCGGATCCATAGTCAGGTGCTGGAACATCTACGCCAGGGCCGATGAAGTTTTTGGAGAATAGCTCGTAGGTATATCGGCGCGTAATCCGTTCGAGCTCGGCTTCTGAAAAGTCCTTCGGATTAATCTGGATACCACCCTTAGCCCCACCAAACGGGACATTAACAATAGCACACTTGTACGTCATAAGCGTCGCAAGCGCAGCAACCTCATCCTCATTCACAGACATTGCGAACCGGATACCACCCTTCGTTGGCAACTTGTGGTGGCTATGCTCGGCACGCCAAGCCTTGATTACTTTAATCGATCCATCGTCACACACAAGAGGAAATTCGATCTTGTAGACTGAGTTACAGATGTTAATCTGTCGCAGTAGCCCTTTCGGATGATCTGTGAAGTCTGCCGCTTTGGCGAACATTCGCTGGACTTGCGTCAGAAAATTTGGGTGCGATGACATTGGCTGAAACCTATCGTCGTGGGTTGGTGAAATCCGGCATCATTCCGGAACGCCAAAAAAGGAAGTATCTTGGGAGGTATGATGCAGTTCCTTCCCACATACGGACACTTGGCGAAATTCGATCCCCCAAATGATCGGGGCGGCGAAGATAAATCTAGTGGCCATATTTCCAACGATTCTCTACCATCCTTTTTTTTGATAGGCCACCCCGTTGGCCATTCACTCTCTCCGCTGATTCATAACACGGCTTTCGCTGTCCTGGGCTTGAGAGGACGGTATTCTGCTCTCGATGTTGATTCCTCTGCCGTTGGATCCGCAATAGCGTCCATCGACGGAGCAACCGTTGTCGGAGCGAACGTTACTATTCCTTACAAACAAGCCGTCATTCCTTATCTAGAAGAGCTGACGCCTACGGCTAAGAAAGCTGGTGCGGTCAATACAATTTTTCGGCGCGACGGCCTCCTCGTAGGAGAGAACACGGATGTCGCTGGTTTCCTCTATGGATTACGGGCTCCGCGAGCTGGCAATCTTGTGGCAAAACTGCCGGAGAATCCACGCGTCCTGATCTTGGGCTCGGGAGGGGCTGCGCGCGCCGTGGCCCATGCATGCCGGGTGCACCTTAGTGCTTCAACTGTTCAGATAGCAGCCAGAAATGAGGCCACGGCGCGCGGCATCGAGCATATCGAGTTTGTCGATTGGGAGGAAAGGAAGAATGCCGCACAAGCATCCGACCTGATTGTTAATGCAACACCGTTGGGAATGCATCCATCGATTAATGCTTCTCCCCTCCCTGACAACATGTCTTTCGGACCTCGCCACACCGTGTATGATCTGATTTATAATCCAGACCCCACTCTCTTGCTGGAGCATGCCGCCGGACAAGGCGCCGTTACTATCGGAGGGCTAGCCATGCTTATTGGGCAGGCAGCCGCCGCATTCTCGATCTGGACGGGTCAAGAAATGCCGGTCGGCGAAGTAGAAAAGATTGTTCGAGAGGCGCTCCACACCAAACGCCGTTCGTAACTTTGCAGAGGGGTCTATTTACCCCATCTCTTTTTCCACCATGTCTGCAACGTGTGCCATGTCTTCAATCGCTGGAATTCCCCCCATTTCCGAGGACGCCCTCGTCGAAGAGTCGCTAGCTCGCTCGAAGACGATTCCCTCAGCATGGTATGTCGACCAACGTTTCCACAGTTTTGACCGGCAGGCCGTGTTGGCCCGGACCTGGCAATACATCGGACCGTCTGCAAGAGTAGCGAAGCACGGCGATTTTATGTCCGATATCATCGCCGGAAACCCCGTTGTCATCGTGAGAGACGCCAGCGACGACCTGAAAGGATATTTCAATGTGTGTAAGCACCGTGGCGGTCCGCTCGCCATGGAGGAGTGTGGACATTCCAAGGTGCTACAGTGCAAATATCATGGGTGGACCTACCTACTCGATGGCAGCCTGCGTGGTGTCCCCAGGTTTGATCGCACTGAATTGTTCGACAAGAAAGACTTCGGTCTAGAGCCCGTTGCACTTCGAGAATGGCAAGGCATGGTTTTCGCATGTATTGAGCCGGAATACGCGCCTGCCTTCGATGATGTAGTGGCAGGCATTTCTGAGCGAATTGCGCCGATGGATTTGTCTGGTTTGTCCTTCAATCGACGTGATCGCTACCAGGTATCGTCCAACTGGAAGGTTTATGTCGATAATTATCTGGAAGGATATCACATCCCTCTGGTCCACCCGGACTTGTGTAGCATGCTGGATTTTGGTTCCTATGAAACCGAAACTATGGAGCACCATTCGGTACAGTTCAGTCCATTTCGTAACGATGACAACATCTATGGGGGCACAGAAGAAGAGGCCTATTATTACTTCATCTACCCAAATATCATGCTCAACATTCTCCCTGGCCGCCTGCAGGTCAACCGAGTAGATGCTGATCAACATGACCGCTGTTCGGTGGTCTTCGACTACTACTATGCCCAAGATATCATCACCAATCAGCCCGAGCGGATTGCGGATGATCTCACGTTTAGTGATCAGGTGCAGGCCGAAGACATCGAAATATGTGAACACGTACAGCGAGGTCTAGAATCTCGTGCCTACGATCAAGGTCGCTTTTCTTATGATCTCGAGGGCGGGGTCCACCATTTTCAACAGTGCCTGAAGCGGTCCTATCGGACGGCCATGTCTAATTCGTCATCATGAAGTGGGTTCGTTCCTCTCTTTTAGATGGTCTGCCACTTGTTGCTAGTGGCTTTTCCACCCGGCAGGGTGGCTCAAGTGCCACGCCATATGCTTCGCTCAACCTCGGACTCTCGACAGGTGATGAAATGGACGCAGTGCAGGCCAACAGAGCACTTGCGGCAAGAGACCTTGGGTTTGACGTCGATACCATGGCGATCGCTGGCCAAGTGCACGGAAGCCATGTTCAGGAAGTACGCTCGGGTGGGTTGGTTCGAGAAACTGATGGGCTGGTATCAGCAACGCCTGGAATTCTACTCTGTATGAGTGCGGCCGACTGCGCTTCTGTACTTTTTGCAGATCCTGAGGCCTCTGTCGTAGGAGCTTGTCATGCAGGATGGCGCGGAAGTGTAGGGGGCGTTGTTGCACAGACCGTGACGGCCATGGCGGCTCTCGGAGCCCGTCCTGAAAAACTCATCGCTTGGATCAGTCCATGCATCGGTACAGAGTGTTTTGAGGTAGGAGAAGAAGTCGCCGATCAGTTTCCACCTCAGCATGTGCTACGACGACCCGAATGGCCGCGACCCCACATCAACTTATCTGCCTCATTAGTGGAGCAACTGGTAGAAGCTGGTCTCAAGGCTAAGCATGTGGAAGCGAGTGGCCGCTGCACAATGTGCGAAACGGACACGTTCTTTTCCTATCGAGGAGAAGGTGGCACCACAGGTCGGATGATGGGCTTCATTGGATTGAAGGTATGATCACAACCTTCCCCGAAAGAACGCGTTGCACACGCATCGACTAAAGAACGTCCCTCCCGGGTTCACCATGAAGATCGCACTCGCACAATTCAATCCTATCGTCGGAGATCTCCCGGGCAATGCCCGACGCACTCTCGACATGGTTCTGGATGCCGCTGCCGAGGGAGCTGAATTGGTTGTTTTTCCGGAATTAAGCATCGTTGGGTACTCACCCCATGACTTACTCGACAACAGCCATTTCATTGATGTTGTTGAGGCTGCCATTCGGCACATTCATGAGCGACTACCAATTGGCGTTGGCGTGATCATTGGTGCTCCCGTTCGCAATCCCAACCCCATTGGTAAAAAACTGCTCAACGCTGCTGTTCTCTTGGAAAAAGGTCAGGTGGCACGCATCACGGCTAAGATGCTTCTTCCGACGTACGACGTTTATGACGAGTACCGCTACTTCGAGCCGGCGCCATCGCAGGAGGTCGTTGAATTCCATGGACTCCGACTAGGCGTTCACATCTGTGAGGATATGTGGAATATCGAGGAGTACTCCACCTACCACATGTATGATCGTAATCCGGTTGCGGAGCTTGTCGATCAAGGAGTTGACCTATTGGTCAATCTGTCCGCGTCTCCCTATGCCCACGACCGCCACGGGGTGCGTTCAGGTATCATCGAGACATTGTGCAGGCGCCATAGCATTCCATTTTTGCTGGTAAATCAAGTTGGAGCGAATACCGAGCTTGTCTTCGATGGCGATTCGCGTGTCCATGCGGCGGATGGAACGATGTTGGCCTGTGCGCCATCGTTTGAAGAAGCCCTACTAATTTGGGACTCTACCTCCAGCGAGCCCTGCCCCCTGCCCAAGCGGGAGCGAGTGGCTGATTTACACCGAGCTTTGGTGCTAGGAATTCGAGAGTATGTCGATAAAACAGGTGCTTTTGACAGCGTTCTGATCGGACTATCGGGAGGTATTGATTCGGCCGTGACTGCCGCCTTGGCAGTGGATGCTCTTGGGCCCGAACGCGTTACGGGTATTACGATGCCATCAGCTTACTCATCTTCCGGAAGTGTGAGCGACTCAGAGCAATTGGCGGACAACTTGGGAATCGTGTGTCACACCGTTCCAATCAAACCGGCAGTTGAGGCTTTCGGCGACATACTAACGCCCTTGTTTGAGGGCACGAAGGAAGGCATCGCCGAGGAAAACATTCAGGCTCGCTCGCGTGGACTTGTCCTCATGGCCGTCGCCAACAAGTTTGGGCAAATGGTGCTAACTACTGGAAATAAAAGCGAAATGGCGATGGGATATGCCACGCTCTACGGAGACATGTCTGGTGGCCTCGCAGTACTGGCCGATGTGTTCAAAATGGATGTCTACGCCCTTGCTGAACATATTAATGCGCTCTCAGGCACAGACCGGATTCCGCGCTCAAGTATCGATAAGCCGCCCTCGGCTGAGCTACGACCCGATCAAAAAGACGAAGACAGTCTTCCACCGTATCCGGTGCTTGATACTGTCCTCAAGCTGTACATTGAAGAGCGCCTTGATGTGGATGCGATCTGTTCGAAAACCGGGTATGACGCTGACTTTGTTCGAGGACTCTTGAATGCCGTTGACAGGAACGAATACAAGCGCAAACAGGCGCCCCCAGCCTTACGGGTAAGTATTAAGGGCTTCGGTAGCGGCCGACGAATGCCGATTGTAGCCCGCATTGACCGCAACACCATGGACCAGATGATGCGCGAACTGCGCGTGGAGCCCCATCATGATTGATTACGTTTCTGGAAAGCTCGTACTGAAAAAGCCCACCGAAGCTGTGATTGATGTCGGAGGAATCGGCTATAAGGTCCTGATTCCTACCTCCACCTTCGAACGGCTTCCAGAAATCGGAAAGCCGGCGCAGCTCCTCACACATCACCATGTGAGAGAGGATGCGATGACTTTGTTTGGGTTTATCTCTGAAGAGGAACGGACCGTCTTCAACCTCATGTTGGCTGTCTCTGGCGTTGGACCAAAGTTGGCTCTTGCCGCCTTATCGGCACTCCGCCCATCCGAAATCCGTCAGCGGGTCATCGAAGGCGATGCCGCTATGCTGACACGCATTCCAGGCGTTGGCCGCAAGACAGCGGAACGTCTTATCATCGAACTGCGAGACCGATTTGAGTCGACAGACATAGATGCCAGTTCCTCCAGCACCGGCCTACCCGCTGGTGGTGAAGCCGGCAGCTCAACATTCCGCGCAGATGCAATGGGTGCCCTTGAGGCTCTTGGTCTGTCGCGCTCGGCCGCTGAAAAAGCGGTCCTAACTGTACTGCGCAAGAACCCAGAGATCCGCAACGCAGAAGAGATTATTCGGTTGGCGCTCCGGGCGTAATATGCAGAGTCTGTGTCGGGAAGGCAAACTCAATGCCTTCGCGCGTAAAGACGTCATGTACAGCTAGATTGATAGTCTGCTGCGTGTCCATGTAGGCGGCATAGTCTGGGACAACCATGTAGTACACAATCTCAAAATTGATCGAGAAGTCCCCAAAGTTCTTTAGATGGGCGCGGTCGAATCGTGTGTTTTCGGCTCCTTCGACTGCTGCTTGAAGCTTGGCCGGAATAGCTTTTAGCACGTCGTGTGGCGTGTCGTAAACAACGCCGATACTGAACAGGGCCCGGCGTTCATTCATGCGTTTGTAGTTGCGCACGCGACTTCCCAGTAAATCGTTGTTTGAGAACACAATCTGCTCTCCGCTCAGGCTGCGAATCCGTGTTGTCTTGATGCCGATATGCTCTACGCTTCCGGAATGATCACCGACAACCAGAAAATCCCCGTCAACGAAAGGACGGTCCGCGACAATCGATACGTAGGCCAAAAGATCGGCCAGCACATTCTGTACGGCCAAAGCAATCGCGATTCCTCCAATACCCAGTCCGGCCACCAGAGCGGTGACGTCTATGCCGAAATTGTCGAGCAGCGACAGCAGAATAATGGCCCACAAGATTAAACGTGCCACCATAGCCACCGCCCGAGCCGCCGTGAGTTGGCTGGCATCGTTATCCCGCGACTCGACATACCACTCCGAAACCAGTCGGATGATGTCATTGCCCCAGAGTCCGATCTGGAATACAAAACCCACAAACAGAAGACGTCGTAACCAAGGAATAGCAGGTGCTTCAACTGCGACAAATTCCACGGCCAGGTAGAAGGCAAGAACGAAGAGGAACCAGGTCCTCATGCCATGCAGCATCTCGGCCACGATGTCGTCTACTCGGTTCTTCGTCCGACCCGCTAGAGCTGAAAACCTCCCGAAAAACAGCCGGCGAACCAACATCATAGCCAGCGTCAGTCCGACCGTGATACCAGCTAATTCAAGCCAGTTTAGCACGGTCATACCGAGAAGTTGTTGATCGAGAAATTCCATGGAATCGGGGATTGCTAGATGGACTGGTAATAAACGGCTTTTCCGAGAGTCAGAAAATACGTCAAAGGAGGTCCTCGTTCACATCAGCATTTGATGAACGTCCTTCACATCCATTGCTAGCGACCACTCAGGACCCTTGAGCGGCCAGCGTTGCTGCTCGATGGTGCAATAGGCCTTTTGCCGCTAGAAGTTCGGCATTTAGAATAGCTCCGCCAGCCGCGCCACGGACCGTGTTATGAGATAAGACGACAAACTTGACATCCAATACCTCGCACGGACGCACTCTCCCTATACTGACTGTCATGCCATCCCCAGCACCGACATGGCGACGGGTCTGGGGTGCGTCGGGCTCATCGAGCACCTGCAGACATCGTTCGGGAGAGGATGGCAAGCGTCTTATCTCGGCTGGCGCCTCAAACGATTCGAGTACCTTTCTAACGGCCTCGCTGTCAGCCGGGCTCGACAGTTTGACGGAAACACACTCAAGGTGCCCTTGGAGGACCGGGACACGGGTGCATTGGGCAGAAATCGGAAATTGCAGTGTGCTCACCTCTGGTGTCGATCCTGTTTCTAGGGGCGCGAGGATCTTTAGTGGCTCGGTTGCCAACTTGTCTTCCTCCCCTCCAATGAAAGGAATCACATTGGCCAGCGCATCGAGCGAAGCCACGCCGGGATACCCGGCGCCTGAAAGAGCTTGAAGCGTTGTCACCGACACCGCCTCGACGCCAAACGCGTCATGGATTGGCTTTAGGGCCAAGGTCAGTCCGACACTGGCGCAATTTGGATTGGTAACGATGAACCCACCCTCTGAAAACTTCTGCCGTTCAATAAGAGCGAGATGGTTGGGGTTTACTTCCGGAATAAGAAGTGGCACTGAAGGGTCCATGCGATGATTTTTTGCGTTAGACACAACAGGGATGCCTGCTTGTGCAAAGGCCATTTCAACATCGCCCGCGACTGAGGCGTCCAGCCCGGAAAACACCAAATCTAGGTCCGCAACAGGTGTGCAGTCCTGCACGATCATGCTAGCGATTTTTGCCGGCAATGGAATGGACTCAATCCAATTCGCTGCCTCGCCATAGGGGCGACCAGCTGAGCGATTGGAAGCAGCAAGGAAAGAAATCTCAAACCAAGGATGGTCTTGGAGAAGACGGATAAATTTCTGACCGACGGCGCCAGTAGCGCCAAGGATTCCAACGTGGAGTTTCATAGTGATTTCGCTGCGGTCTGGGACACGTGTGTTTTTTGAGCGTGGGCCATCAGTGAACGAGCGTCTCGCTCCACACGATGAGGGAGCCGCGCCGGCAAGATGAGGGTACCGTCCCCTTGGGGAAAGCGGGTCGAGCGAACATGGACTGGTATACATGCCTGAAGCACCGGCTCAAATGCATGAGCATGCATGCCTAGCTGATTGGCCTCGTTCCAAGTTGTCGCATCTTCGAGTAACAGGAAAAGAAATCGGCCTGCGCCAGCCACTTTGTTTGGATCAGCTGTGTACAAACCATCTACATCCGTCCACCGGTCAAATTTAGAGGCTCCGATTGCCTCGGCGATCAATGCAGCAGAGTAGTCACTGCCACCTCGACCCAGCGTGATCGTCTTGCCCTCTTCCGTCGAACCGATGTATCCCGTAATGACGGGTACTTCATCGCCTTTAGAATGCGCGAACCATGACTCCGTGCGAGCTCGGGTCTGATTTCTGTCTACCACCCACACACCGGCGTTGCTTCGTACCACGCGAATCATGGGCCTAGCGTTTACCGCGTTGGCTAGTACGCCTCTTTGTTGCAAGAGAGAGGCAACCAAGGGCGCAGACAATAGCTCACCTGCTGCCCAAATGCCGTGACTTCGGAATTCTCCTGCCACTGACCGCGCTAAGTCCGTCAACCCTCCAATCTCTTCTGCTAGATGCTCGAGATAGGCCGCATGCCGCTCATGGGATAGGACTAAGCGAGACAGTTCGATGTGTCTCCGGACAATTTTTCGGATTATTCCCTGTCTTTCTTGGGCCTCGGATGACTTTTCCAGGGCAACCAGCCAGTCGGTAACGCCAGACAATGCGGAGACTACAACAACCGGTCTTCCAGCCTTGGACTCACCTTTGACGATGTTGACCAGGCGGATTAGCGCCTCCGGTGAACCAACCGAAGTGCCTCCAAACTTCAACACTTTGATGACAGAATGGGGCATAGTTAGTGGACGTAACTCGCCGCATTTATGTCGATAGAACAACCTGTGGCGTGGTCGGAAAGACCACTGGCCAAGAGTACAATCATGGGGGCCACGTCTTTTGGCTCCGTCAACCTGTCCAACGCAATACCGCCGAGTACAAAGTCTTCTCCGTAGGCGTCGATAGCGTCTTGAGCCATATCCGTTCGCACAAAACCCGGTGCTACGTTAAACGCCTTGATATTTTGTTTACCAAAACCTCGGGCAATCGACCGAACAAGGGATACCATGGCGCCCTTTGAGGCTGCATAGGCCAGATAATCTTCCGAATCGCCTCGGAAAGCTGCCCTAGATGACACATAAATCAGCCGACCACCACCGATTTCCTTGAAGTGGGCGACGGAAGCGCGGGTAATGATGGCTGTTGCCCGAGAGTTAACGTCCAGCGTTTTATCCCAATCCGCTACCCAAGTCTCCAGACTTTTTTCGAGCGGTGAATGAACGGCTATGCCTGCGTTATTTACCACGCAATCTACCCGGCCGTACGCTTCGCGCACAGCGGTGAAGAGCCCATCTGCAGCAACAGAATCAGCCAAGTCTGCCTGAAAAGCTCGGGCATCGTTTCCGATTTCTGCACAAAGTGCCTCCGCTGAGGCGGACGATGCGCTGAAGTGCACGGCAACCGTTGCGCAGGATGCTGCAAGCTGTCGAGCGATTTCGGCACCAATACCTCGGCTAGCTCCGGTTACGAGAATGATTTGTCCAGTTAGATCGATACGCATGGATTCAGGGATGCAGATGAAGAAGTTCGTTGGGCTGGTGTTTTACCATGAAGCCAGCGCCAGATAATAGTGTTGAGCCTGTCTCCCTCTATCAAAAACGCATCATGACCGTGAGACGAATGGATTACCTCGAGCGTGGCATTCGGTAAGCCGTCGGCGAGCTCACGCTGTTCGGAAAGGGGAAACAGGATATCGGTATTGATACCCACGATTAGAGCAGGCTGCTCAATACCTGCCAAGACATCCTCGTATTTTCCCCTATTCCGCGATAGATCGTGTGTATTAGCGGTCTGCGAGAGGCGGACATAGCTATTGGCATCAAAACGCCGGACCAGTTTCTCTCCCTGGTAGTCCAAATACGATTGAACGGTGAACTGAGCCTCGGCGCCTTCGTCCTTCACCGTTTCCCGACCAAACCGCGCCGTGAATGAATCAGGGGTCCGATACGAGAGCAAGGCCATCATGCGTGCGGCGGCGAGGCCGCCCGATGGCGGACTCGCCGCCGAATAATACCCGCCATTGAAGTTGGGGTCTGAATAGATCGCCTGCCGTTGCGACTCGCTCCAGGCGATGCACCAAGCCGAGTGCCGACCACTCGTAGACACGGCTATCACATGACCCAGATCTGGATCCATGGCCGCCCATTCCAGGGCAAGCATTCCACCAAGGGATCCGCCCAGTACGGAATCAACCCGTTTGACTCCAAGTTGTCGAACAAGCTGTTGCTGAAGCCTAACATTGTCGCGCACGGTTGGCACCGGAAAATCAGCCTGCCAAGATCGACCCAAGTCCGGATTGTGGGTCGACGGACCGGTGGTGCCGTAGCAAGATCCGAGCAGGTTGGCACAGATCACAAAATATCTGTTCGTATCAACAGCCCTTCCGGGACCGATAAGCGGACCCCACCAACCAGTGATATCTGCATCGCCCGTGAGGGAGTGGAATACGACGAAGGCATTATCTCGGCGGTCATTGAGTTGCCCCCATGTCCGATAAGCCACCTCAACGGCATTGAGAACTTGGCCACTTTCGAGTTCAAAACGCTCGAAATGCGCTACTTTTTGCTCAGACATGACTCGGAGCGCCTAGTCGCGTAGTTCGGGTTGGCAAACATCGAGAGGCGTCGAGCGCCCGCTCCAAGTCTGCAAGGAGATCATCAATGTGCTCAACACCCACCGACAAACGAATCACTTGGTCCGTGATTCCGGCTGCTGCCCGCGCCTCAGGGCGCATGGATGCATGGCTCATGGTCGATGGCTGCTCGATCAGGGACTCGACGCCTCCCAATGACTCGGCCAGCGTGAAGACGTGGGTCGTGTCGAGAAGCTGACGAATGCTCGCCTCGTTGCTCAATCGGAAAGAAACCATTCCGCCAAAACCAGATTGTTGACGTTTAGCCAGTTCGTGTCCTTCGTGGCTCGGGAGACCTGGATAAAACACCTCTTCGATCAGATCGTGTGCATCCAAGTACTGTGCGACTGCTGAGGCATTTTCTTCGTGCTGACGCATGCGAAGTGGTAGCGTCTTTAGCCCCCGCAAAATCAGCCAACTGTCGAACGGGACGCCTGTCGCACCCTGAGCATTGGCGGCGAAATGTGCCCTATCCCGTCCCTCTTTCGTGCGAGCTACCACAACCCCGCCAACCACGTCGGAGTGACCATTCAGATATTTGGTAGTAGAGTGCACCACGAAGTCTGCGCCGAACTCGAACGGCCGCTGCAGCAGCGGGGACAGAAAGGTATTATCGACAATGAAATCGATGTTCGCTTCGCGTGCAATGCTACCGACGCGTTTCAAGTCCACGATCCGCAGCAGCGGGTTGGATGGTGTCTCTACCCACACAGCAGTTGTTTCGGGGCGAAGTGCCACGCTCAAATTGACAGGATCACTGAGGTCCGCGTAGGTTACCTCCAGTTTTCCTTGCGATTGAAGCCAAGTTAACAACCGCTCCGTGCCGCCATAGCAATCGTGCGAACACACGATATGCGCGCCAGCTGGGTACAGAGACAGAACGGTTGAGATCGCTGCCATTCCGCTGGCTACGCATACCGCTCCTGCGCCTCCTTCTAGATCGGCTAGGGTATCCTCAAGCGCGGCACGGGTAGGGTTACCACTGCGTGAGTAATCGAAAGCGGGCTTTTCGTCCGTAGAGTCGAAGCGAAAAATGGCGGACTGGTAAATCGGCAGCGCTACGCTGCGGAATGTGTCATCGGTGCGCTGTCCTGCGAGCGTGAGACGAGTCTGGGGATGCATGATCTGATCGGTTGGAATGTCAGGATGGTGGGTTCCGTTTGGGAGTCCATCGAGATGTCCGATTGATCGGTCCTTTGTAGAGCGCAGCGTCCAAGAAGTGCTGGGAGACGCTGCGGCTGGGGCCGCGACCGGGGCTGGTGCCTCGGAGCGATCTCCCATCTTGCCCTAAAACAAAAAACCCTCGCCAGAAATATGGGGAGGGGCACCACGGAGTCGGGCTCCGGTGTCCTTCCCATCTGTCTCGGTCTCGCTTTGAGCAGGATTTAGCACCTTCTGATTCCTATCGGAATCGCGGTTGCTACGACGTCTCAGGGCCTGTCCCTCGGTCGTTCTTGATGGAAGTGTTGCAAGTATACGGCAATCGACATTTATCGCGCAAGTCCCAACAGCGTAGGGCACAAGACTTTACGGTCCCTTAATCGACAGGCGCCCAACTTTTGCAGGTTGCGCTTTCCCGTTATTCGTGTCTGATGAGTCAACAGAGGACATCGTCTGAACTTCAGGGAGAAGCGCTGTGATGGCATGGGCGCATCGGAAAAGGCTCCCTTTAGATGGGGGCCGCTACAACAAGCCTGATCAGTTGATCACCGTAAACGAACGGCTGGACGTAAGCCCATCGGTTGTTATGCGTACGAAATACACACCCGGAGATAGTCGAGGCAGGTCAAGCGTGACATCACTTTGACCAAAAGGTGCGAATCGGATGTCAAAATGACGTTCTCGGCCCAGCAAATCCACAACGCGAAGCTCAACATCGTCCGACTGACGCATGTTGACGGGGAGATGGACCACACCCGACGTCGGATTAGGCCACGGCGCACCGAGTCCCACCGTAGATGCGACACTTGGCGCGTCCTCGATAGATACACCTCTGGACACATGGCTGTAAAGCCCTCCGTCAATTGTCCCTGCATACGCATTTCCGTATCCATCAAATGCGAGGGAAGTAACCCTGAAATGCCCCTCGAGTCCGCCGTTGACAGGAAGCCAGGTATGACTCCAAGGATTTAGTTGAAAAATGCCACTCCCGTAGGTACTGATATACGGCGTTCCATAGGGGTCAAATTGGACATCCCGAACGTCTTCGCTCCCGCCGAGACCAGTGCCTGCACTATTCCATGTCAGACCATTATCCCACGACTGCATGACGCCCGCAAATTTGGTCCCAGCCAAAATTCGTCCATCCTGCTCGGCTAGAGCTTGAATGTCGAACCAGGGCAACCTGTCCGTACCCATGAGTTGCCAATCAACGCTTCCGGCCTCACGACGCCAGGAATCCCACGCTGAACCGGCCAGCATTACGCCTGAAGCCGTCGTTAGGACAGCCCCGACATCGCGCGAAGCTTGATCTGGCCCTTTGATGAGCGAGTTCACCCATGTCGTACCACTGAGCAGCCAAACTCCGGCGTGATATCCGGCTAAAACTGTTCCGTCTGGAGCAACGTCCACATCTCGAATGGCTGGCATGCCGGGTGGACCCAGCGCTGACCACCCTGCTTCTGGATCGAGGCGCCAAACACCTGCTTTTGAGCTAGCAATCATTCTGCCTTGCGCATCCAGTGCTACATCCGTGATCTCCTGGATTAGAGGCATTTCTTCGTTAATCCTGCTCCAGGACTGTCCTAGATTCTTGGATTGGAAAAGCCCCCCACGCGAGCCAGCCACAATGCGACCATCGTCCAAATACCGGACCACGGTAATGCCGCTGCGCAACCCCTGATTCGCATCGGTCCAATTGACTCCACTATCAGAGGATTGAAGAATTCCTTGCCCATGAGTTCCAACTAGTATTCTGGAGCCCATCACCAACACGGATTGGACATTGGATCCGGAGGTCCGTCTCGCCGTCCACGTTGCTCCTTCATCAAAGCTTTTGTAGAGATTGCGAAAGCCACCTGCATACATCGCTCCGTCTGACCCCTTTTCCAACATCGGAACGGTCAGTGGGTCGGTCGCTGGCTGAACACATGTCCATATGCTTCCGTTGCCGCGCGATCGATAGAGCGCACACCCACCCGAGCCAGGTTGCATGCCAGCAAAGACATGGCCTTCATCGTTTGTAGCAAGTGTTAATGTGTTGTATTCCTGCAGGCCAAAGGAGGAAAACTCCCAGGTCCGGCCTTCGTCAGCTGAGCGAAAAATCCCCAGGTTCGTTCCAGCAAAAATATGCGTTGTGTTTCCTGAAAGGTGCTGAACGTTTACCGCAAAGCCATCCAGCGTATGCGAAGCCCACACTGATCCCGCCGTCTCGCTCCTGTATACAAAGCCGTTACCCCCAGCTAGCAAGATTCCAAATCGAGGCTCATGAAGCATTGTCAGATAGGTGTTAGACAATCTACCAGACTGCCAACTTGATCTCGCAGAATCCCAGCGAAAAAGTCCTCGGCCAAACGTTGCAGCCCAGACTACTCCGTCAGATGTTTGGATGATGTCTCGCACGTCAAAGGCCGTCAATCCATCAGAAAAACCTTCCCAAGTATCTCCTTGATCTTGACTGGTATACACTCCGTTTGACGTTGCAGCGAGGACCTGTCCATTGTCTAGTTCGATGAGGTCCCACATCGTGGTCCCTCCGTATGGCCCATCTACCCGGGACCACCAGTCCGATTGGGCATGGGCATGCGGTGCCTGCAGGATCGAAAAGAACCCCAGAACTGCGAACAACGTGATATGAAAACGAAGCATGCGCATCCGTCTTCTTTATCGACCGAAAACCGCGTATTTAAAGCGAAATAGCGGACCTTCATCCCCTATTCGGCATCTCGCGCCTGTTCAATCAGTGCCCGCTGCTCATCACTAAGCTTGTCGGGGACCACAATATCTAGATGAACGATCAGATCGCCCTTTTTATCGTCTGTTTCAACGCCATGTCCCCGGATCCGAAGCTTGTCTCCAGGTTGTGATCCAGAAGGAATAGTCAATTTGAGTCTTTTGCCATGGGGCGAGCCAACTTCTGTAGAAACTCCTAGCATAGCGTCAAATACTGACACCTGAAGGTGGGTATGAATAGCTAGGTCTTCACGTAGAAAGCGCTCATCCTCCTCAACACGTAAGGTCACATACAGATTTCCAGCACCACCATTGGGCATCGAGCGACCTTTTCCTCGCACGCGCACCTTGTGACCGTCCTTCACACCTTTGGGAAAAGGAATAGAGATTTTTTCGCCGTCCAGTGTAAAGCTGATTTTGCCCCCGTTAAGCATCCGCTCAAAAGAAATGCGGACGGTCCGGTTTCGGTCATAAGCCTTTGGATCGGCAGCGCCTCGAGGACGCGAACCAGCTCCGCTTCGCGAGCCTGGAGCGGCAGATTCCCCTGGGCGGCCACCAAAAAATCGCTCGAAGATATCCCCTAGTCCAGGATCGCCACTAAAACCTCCAGGGCCGTATCCGCCGGGATCGCCACCACTGCCGTCCATTCGCACATACGTTCCATTAGGGCGCTGATAATACCGTCCACCACCCTGGGTATTAAATCCACCAGAACCAGGGCTGGGACCACCGAAACGGCGCATACGGTCATATTGCTTTCGCTTTCCAGGATCCGAGAGCGTTTCGTAGGCGCCTTGAACTTCCTTAAACCGATCTTCGGCCGATGCATCGTCCGGGTTACGGTCTGGATGTAGTTCGCGAGCAAGCTTACGGTATGCCTTCTTGATGGCATCCGCATCTGCTTTTTCGTCTACTCCCAGTATGGTATAGAAATCTGAGGGCATGGTGTCCCGCTTTGACGATTCGTATCCTGCAATGTGTATTCATGGGGCCGCCACGAAACGTGTGCGTCCATTGAATAGCTCCCGTTACCTTTGCACAAACTAGCTAATTCCGTGCCAAGAGCACGAATCGGAAGATATGTCAGACATTCGCCGCATCCGCAAGGTACTTATAGCAAACCGGGGAGAAATTGCCATCCGGATCATGCGTTCCTGCCAGGAAATGGGCATTGCCACGGTAGCCGTTTTTTCTGATGCAGATCGAACTGCCTTGCACGTTCGAATGGCTGATGAGTCCGTCCATATTGGAGGGTCTCCATCGTCTGAATCGTATCTCGTAACAGAGCGAATTCTTGCAACGGCGAAAGAGACAGGTGCAGATGCGATTCACCCTGGGTACGGGTTCTTATCAGAAAACTACCGATTCGCGGCTGCCTGCGAGGATGCCGGTATTATTTTCATTGGGCCAACGCCAGAGGCCATTGAGGCGATGGGGGACAAAACTGCTGCCCGCGCCTTGATGGAAGAGGCGGGCGTTCCAATGGCTCCTGGCACCATCGATGCTATCTCCGATCCAGATGAAGCGGAAACGACCGCCGCCGGAATCGGCTACCCAGTTCTAATCAAGGCAGCAGCCGGCGGCGGCGGCAAAGGGATGCGCATTGTCCGTAAAGCCGAAAACTTCCAGTCAGCGCTAGAGACGGCTTCTCGAGAGGCCACGTCTGCTTTCGGCGACGGTAGGGTGTTCATCGAGAAATACATCGAGCAGCCGCGCCACATCGAATTTCAGATTCTTGCAGATACCCACGGGACGATCCTGCATCTATTCGAGCGAGAGTGCTCTATACAGCGCCGACACCAAAAGGTGGTTGAAGAAGCCCCTTCTTCCGTTCTTACGCCAGCGCTTCGCGCCGCCATGGGAGAAGCAGCCATCCGAGCTGCCCGCTCCTGCGGCTACGTCGGAGCTGGAACCGTGGAATTCCTGCTTGACAAGGACATGAATTTTTATTTCATGGAGATGAACACACGGCTGCAGGTGGAGCACCCCGTGACGGAGGGAATCACAGGCATCGATCTCGTGGAGCAGCAGCTTCTGGTAGCAGAAGGCCATCCGCTTGCGTTCTCGCAAGACGATCTGGCCATTTCAGGCCATAGCATTGAGTGTCGCATCTATGCAGAAGACCCCGCCAACGGCTTTCTTCCGGGACCTGGCCGACTGCTCGCTCATGACCCGCCATCTGGATTTGGCGTTCGCGTTGATAGTGGGGTGGAAGAAGGATCCGACATATCGCTCTTCTACGACCCAATGATTTCAAAACTCACGACGTGGGGCCCCAATCGAGAAGCTGCGATCGCTCGAATGATCCGTGCATTGGATGAATATGAAGTCGCTGGTGTGCCCACGACCATACCCTTCTGCCGCTTTGTCATGGAACACGAAGCCTTCACTTCAGGTCACTTTTCGACGCACTTTGTGGATGACCACTTCCGTCCAGAAGAAATGAATGCCTTAACGGCTGAAGATGAAGAGACGCTCGCCATTGCTGCGGCCTTATTCGTGGATGGGCACCGTCATGAACAAGGACATGGGCCTGCATCCTCCGCCGGCGGGGCATCATCTATTCCTACAGGATCATCTGCTCCCGCTAGATTTTCCTCTTGGCGCCGCAATCGTGGTGGCCTAACGGACTGAACCTGTCTACCAGGCATAATACTCTCTATACCCAGGCTTGCCTCATTGTCAGGCCCTGACTTACCAACCAGTCGGCGACAGCCATCACCGCTTCTCGCACGCCTCGCGTTGTCATCGGGTTACCAAACGGTTGCAGACTGACAAGAACACCCTCTTTGGTAGACCAAGCCTGTATCACCAGCTCCTGTCGTAGATCCGTCTCTTCAGAAACCCCTTTGAACAACAATCCGGATCCATCGAGACCGCGATAGGCCTCAAGAATGATCGCATGACCGCCCTTGAATGAGCGAACCTGCTTCGTAAAAGAACCGATCCCGTCTAGGGATCCATCGAGGATTGCGTGCTGCATGGGAATCGTTGTCAGGCGTGGCTCCGGATCCGGCATTGTGTGCCGGACTCGAAATTCCGCATGGAGGATTTCTTTTTGTTGATCCCGCCATTTGCGGGCATACTTGGTTTCCAGGGTAGCTGGTGGCGGTGGCCCCTTCACTATATCAAAACATCCTGACGCCTCTCCTTCGGAGACCGAAAATTCGAAATATTCAGGATGGTCGGTTGTCAGAAGAAGCGCTCCTCCTGGCTCAAGACGAGAGGATAGAATTTGAAAAAACGGGGCCTGAAGAAGTCGATTCTTGAGGTGTTTCTTCCTGGGCCAAGGGTCCGGAAAGTTTACATATACCCGGTGTAACGCCCCTTCTGGAATCGTATCCCTAACAATGAATCGGGCATTCCCTTTGTACAGCCGGACATGGTTTGCCTTGCAGCGCTTCATGCGGCGAAAAGCACGCCATACTGATCCCAAAGAAACCTCAGCGCCGAGGAAATTCCATTCGGGATGTGCCGAACTCAGATGTTCGAGGAAGTGACCGTCACCGAAGCCCACTTCGAGCACGAGAGGTGCTACGCGCTCAAATTTTTCGTCGTACGCAGTGGGTGTGGCTAGGTCGCCGTTTGAAAGAAGCATGGAATAGAAATAAATCAGACCCTGAACAGGTAGCTCAGCTTCATGAAGAAGCCATCGGACTGGCGGGTCAAGTCTTGGAACCGATAGGTGTTCCTCTCGCTCATCGCCGATCCATAGCCTACGAAGAAAACAGTACCCGGTGACGGACGGTAGGAAAGCAGGAAGTCCGCCTGGATATTGTTCCTACGGCGTGATTCAGCCCTAACAAAGTCCCCATCAGACGTGCGGAAATATATGGGGAGATTCGTTCTTGAATCATCTCTAAATGCGTCTTTGTAGAGAGACCTGTATTGCCCGACAAAACGCAGGAAAAGCGAGGATGTAATCTGGTATTCAACCTTGAGCCTAGGTACTCGACTCAAGGAAACAAGCGACTTGTCGCTGGCGCGGAAATGCTGTTGGTGATCATAGCGTAATTCGAGCCGCACCTGATCGGTTGGTGTAAAACGAACCTCCAGTTCAATATTTCGCAGGTTGGCATCTGACCATTCGTCATAGTTCGGGTCCCGACCAAATCCGTATTTGATAAAACCCGAGACCTTATTGAACTGTGGCGTCGAGAGCGTGATCATCGGCCCAAGGTTAAATAGACTGGGCTCACCGACATACGGCTCGAATCCGGATTCTGTCTGGAGATAGTAATGAGTGAAGAAGTTAGCCGGGTAGCCGAAGGTTTCGATCCACGTGAAGATGCTTAGTCCCCAACCACCTCGGATTCTAAAATTAAACGAAGGATAGAGACGTCTGTCCACCGTATCTCTTCCGTGGACAAAGTCCAGGTAGTCCCAGCCTCCAATTGCCCGTAGAGAAACGGCTGTCCGCTCCAAGAAATCACCTTCCTCACCGTAAAAGGTCCGCTGGCTGCCGAGGCTGATGGAGACATGGTCGCCGCGGCTGATGAATCCAACAGCTGGGTCGAAATCAGGGTGGTATCCCGTCGAACTGATACTGCTAGACCATTTTCGAGTCGATGCCGAGGCCGAAATATTCCACATCGGTGCCACACCATCATGGTTCGTGGTTGAGCTAAATCCTGTTTGGGCCGTGAAAGAGTACTTGTCCCGAGCAATCAAATTGCCATCTATGGCCATCACTCTGTTGTACCAGTCATCATGAAACCGGTCCGTGTATACTAAACCGATGCTATTCTGCCCGCCCAGGTCTCGTTTGATGCGGATAGCATTTGCCAACGAGGCATCAGCATTAGCAATGGAAGGCCCGTCGTTATCCACGGCCGTTAGAGCGGCCACATTCGTGGCACCCACCTTGCCAGCTATTTTCGCCGCTGCTAGCGGGTTGGCAATACTGCGGGTGTATATCAGACGAGTTGGGGAGTTGAAAAGCTCGATGCCATCTAGAAAAAACGGTCTCCTTTCGGGATACGCAACGGAGCGACGCGGGTCGTAGTTGATCTGCACAACGTCTGCCTCGATCTGCGCAAAATCAGGATTCAGCGTTGCATTGAATACCATGTTTGAAGACAGGCCGTAGCGAACATTTAGACCCAACGGGTCAGTAGTGTCCCGTTTAAATTTCTCCGGATCAGGTCCTCGTCGAAGGGCGCCACGGATTTCAGGGTTGATGTCCAGTACACGGCCTCTTTTAAGTTCGGACAGACCGACGAGCGACCCGCTTTGTCCCATAAAAGATGCCGCCCCTAGTCGGACGCCACTCCAAGAAGACCAGTAGTCGGAGTGTTGAACTTTTCTAAGAACATTGAATCCCCAATCCTGAAATTCTGCATTTGTAAATCGAAGGCTCTTAAACGGAATTTCTACCTCAACGACGTATCCCGTCTCCGTCAACCGTCCCGCTGATGTGAAATGAAAATCTGGATTTTCGTCCACGTGAAAGGGCTCTCCCGATGTCGACGAGTTATCCCGAAGCGTTCCGTCAGCCTGTTGTCCGATCGGGTTAACGATGAAAGCGAATGCGGAGCGTTGATCGTTGTACGTATCGAGCACAATAATCACGCGATCATCGTTATCCAGCTTATCACGATCAGCTAGCGTAGAACGGACTTCACCATGTATTTCCGCGGCAATAATGCCCACGTAGAGAGCGCTAGAGCTATACCACACTTTGACGTCAGTTCCGTCTTCAGCGGGACGTCCATCGACAGGGATATATTGCATGAAGCCGGTCGCCAGAGCAGCCTGCTCCCACACGTCCTCGTCTAGATATCCATCAATTACCGGAGCGGCTTCCTGCTTCGGTATCAGGATATCGAGATCCGTTCTGGACGGCGTAGACGTATCCTGCGCCATTGCTCCAGAAACCAAGAAGCATAGCTGAAGGATGAGAATCAGACAGAATAGGGCTGAGTACCGGGCAGAATGCATAGTTGTGACGGTCGGTTGGGTGGCAGACCGTCAAAGTAGCACTCCCATACCAGATTTGGGATAGCTTATTCTTCGCCTTCGGCCTCGGGGGTGCGCAGACCAAGTTCGCGATCAACCATAAATAGACCCTGACCTGACGAACCGGCAAGCCTCAGGCTATCAATGATGGCTTCTGCATTTTCTTCTTCTTCCACCTGCTCATCGATATACCAATGCAGAAGGGTTTGAAGGGCGTAGTCTTTTTCTTCGACGGCCACTTCGTAGAGAGAGTGTATCAGCCGTGTAACGTGGCGCTCATGCTCGAGAACCTGTTCGAAGGCGTCCAGAGCAGATTCGAAAGTCACATCAGGAGCCGTAATGGATTGCAAATCGGGCGCCTGACCACGGCGGATGAGATGATCGAAAAGCTTCATCGCGTGAGCCGTTTCTTCCTGCCATTGGATGCGCATCCAATTGGCAGCACCACTCATTTTCATGTCTTCAAAAATTGCAGACATGGAGAGGTAGATATAGGCAGACTGGAATTCAGCCTGAATCTGATTATTAACTGCGTCGAGTGTGCGCTTATTCATAGCCGTTCATTAGTTGGTGTCTTTAAAAGTAGAACGAGCAATGGGCCCATGTGTTTGCTAATGCATCGAATTTTCGAATGCGAAAGCGACATTTCTGGCGTCGCATTTTCCGCGCAGTCAACTGCACAAGAAGGTTGATATTGCTGGTGCCGGATCCTGAGGGACAAGCTGCGGTATCATTCTAAATGCGCCTTCATTCATCTAGCCCTTTCGCCGCACTTCGACACAGCTACTGAACGACTTCTTTTGCGGACGAAACCCTGAATCGAATGGCAACGCTCTCCCGAATCCTGTGGGCCGATGACGAAATCGACCTGTTGCGGCCTCACATCCTTTTTCTAGAATCACGCGGCTACGAAGTAACAAGTGTTACGAACGGCGTAGATGCCTTGGACGAAGTCCGAAAAGGCAATTGTGATCTGGTCTTACTTGATGAGCAGATGCCCGGCATGGGAGGGCTCGATACGCTCAATGAGATCAAGGATATATCGGCTGATATGCCGGTGGTTATGATCACGAAAAGCGAAGAAGAGCGCATCATGGAAGAAGCGCTCGGGGGCAAGATCAGCGACTACCTGACAAAGCCTGTCAACCCGAGCCAGGTCCTCCTAACATGCAAGAGGATCCTAGACCGAAGACGGATTGAGTCAGAAAAGGCCTCTCAAAATTACTTGCAGTCTTTCGGAGAGATCACCAGCGCGTTAATGAATCCGTTGGATCATGCGGACTGGGTGGCGCTTCATCAGCGTCTGATCAAATACGATGTCGAACTCGATGCTGATGAGGGCGTGCGTCAAGTGTTCGACGACCAGTTGCAGGAGGCCAATAGGGCTTTTTCAAAGTATGTCGAAGACAGCTATCGCAGCTGGATTGCAGGAGTAGACCGAGCACCAGATCAAGACAGGCCCCCACTGTCTCATGAGGTGATTCAAAAGTGGGTTACGCCTGAACTGGGCAAGGATCGACCCGTCATCTTTTTTGTGATCGACTGCATGCGATGGGATCAGTGGCTAGAGTTTGAGAGCCTGCTCTCCCCGCTGTACTCAATGAAGAAGGATTATCATTTTTCTATCCTGCCTACGGCTACTCCGTATTCTAGGAATTCCATTTTTTCCGGCCTCCTCCCGAGTGACTTAGCGGAGAGATACCCGCGCATTTGGGCGCAAGGTGAAGATGATGAACATAGCCGCAACCGCAACGAAGAGCAGTTTCTGAACGATCAGCTGGAGAGGCGGCACATCAAAGCACGAGTGCGCTACGATAAATTGATCGGGTCGAAAGACGGTCGCGAATTCCTGAACTCGGTGCACGATCTACTACAAAGCGATCTAAGTGCCGTGGTGGTCAACTTTGTTGACATCCTGGCTCACAGCCGTTCCGACTCCGCCGTTCTCAAAGAAATCGCACCGGATGAGCGGGCCTATCGCGCCCTAACCAAGACGTGGTTTGAGCATTCTTGGCTTTTCCAGGCCTTCCAGCAGCTTGCCGAGACGGACTGCACTATTGTCATCACGACAGACCACGGCGCCATCCGAAGCCTTCACCCCACGAAGGTGGTCGGCGATCGAGAGACGTCAACCGCACTGCGCTACAAATATGGCAAAAACCTCAAGTGTGACAGCAGACACGCCGTGTTTGTCCGACATCCGGAGGAATTTGGTCTCCCATCGGATCACCGGAATACGAATTTTATCATCGCCAAGGAGGACTACTACTTCGTCTACCCGACGAACTACAACCAGTATGTCCACAAATATCGAGATACCATGCAGCATGGTGGAATCTCCCTTGATGAAATGATTCTCCCAGTTATCACCATGCGACCTCGTTGATTCATCCAACCAACCTCCGCTCATGAAATCGTTTGCCGGTACAAGTCATTCGGTCGATGAGACCATGCGGATCGGCCGCACCTTCGGAGAGCAACTCGTCGCCGGAGATGTCGTGGCGATGATTGGTGATCTTGGTGCAGGAAAAACCCACTTCGTGAAAGGGATTGCGTCTGCTCATGGTGTAGACCCCGATACTGTTTCCAGCCCCACGTTCACCATTGCACACGAGTATTCCGGACGTATTCCTGTATATCACCTGGACCTATACCGTTTAGAGGATACCAGCGAACTGCTTCGCTCCGGCGCTGATGAGTATATCGGTGGAGATGGGATCTGCCTGATCGAATGGCCTGAAAAAGCAGAATCGCTTCTACCGCAATCGACGTTCTTAGTCCGAATCATTCACGGGGGCGACGATACTCGAGACATTAGCATTCACCCGGCTATTCGCGATGTCTGATCCGCTTGATCCCCTCATGCAGCTTCCCGGCTATCTAACGTCGGGCGCATCGGCTATCCATCCTGGATTCGGACGAATCAGTGCGCTTCTGAATGGAATGGGGCGACCCGACTTCTCATTCAAAACCATCCTGGTGGGCGGTACCAACGGTAAAGGATCAACCGCTTCCATGATTGCTGCCATGCTGACAGCTTCTGGCTTTCGGACAGGACTGCATACCTCGCCTCATCTAGTGGACGTACGTGAACGTATGCGCATCGATGGACGTCTTCCGGATCCTACATGGCTGGAACGTTCTATAGCAGAACATGCAGACCTTCTTGCAGACGTTGCGCCGAGCTTTTTTGAGGGTGCTCTGGCGTTTTCATTATCGTGCTTTGCCGCACACCATGTCGATTGGGCCATCGTAGAGATTGGTCTTGGGGGGCGTCTGGATGCTGCCAATGTCCTCAGTCCTGAAGCATCCGTCATCACATCAATTGGAATGGACCACACAGACCTACTCGGCGATACGCTCAGCGCCATCGCGCTAGAGAAGGCAGGCATAATGCGCCCTTCGCGAAGCGTAGTTCTAGGTCGGCTGCCGGATGAAGCACGAGTAGTTATGGTGGACGAAGCAGCTCGACTTGGGTCATTGCTGATTGAACCATTATCTAAGACTGAGCTACCGCACAGCATTGATAAAGAGATTATGCTGACCTCTTCCCTTCGCTCTATTTCTGATATCAAACTTTCCCTTTCGGGTGCGCACCAAGTGGACAATGCGACCGTGGCACTTGCAACCATCGATGCGCTATCTCTTCCCGTCTCCGATACGGCTGTGCGAGAGGCCCTTGCAGATATTGCGGGATATTCTGGACTCCGGGCACGGCATGAGGAGATACACCACGATCCACTCATTATCGTCGATGTGGCACACAATCCGCAGGCATTGCATGCCACCGTGAAAAGTTTTATTGCGGCTTTAGAAAACTCTGGCAAGGGGTCAGAAACGACAGCATGTCTGCTTTTTGGATGCCTAGCCGATAAAGATGCATCTACTATGGGATTCGTGATCCACGAAGCCTTCGTAAGGGCTCACATGAAGGTCGATGTGCACTGTTTTCCAACCAATGGGGCTAGGGGTCAATCGGCCGAGGAAACTGCTAATAAGCTATCTATTAGTGGTTTAAAGCCTATTTATGGACAATACGACGTCACCGGCACTCTAGAACAGGCATGTAGAAAAGGACAGCCTTGCCTAGTTGCTGGATCCCATATGTTGGCGGCCAAAGCACTAGAATGGAAACAAGCGATTGCCAAATGAGAAGGCTGAAAGCGAGGGCTGCCCACAGGCTTTCTGGTAGACTATGGACCTGCTTTGATGGGCCTTATTTTATGTAATTCTCCACCTCAAAAACGAACCATCATTGATTTTATGTGTTGGAGGGCTATCTTGAGGTAAGAATCCCTTGCATGTAGACCCAAACGTCCATGCCAAGGCGATCTGCCAGCCCAACTCCTTTCCGGGTTTCGGCACCACTCTCCGGCGGACCTTCCGCTGCATTCTTTCTTTTTCCAACGTTTCCCCTAGTCGAACAGCTTCGATTGAACGTCGGGTACTTTCCGTGCAGACCATCTCCGGAACGCACCTCTTTCTCTTCCCCGATATGCGCACCAGATGTGACTCAGTCGGAAGCAGTTCCATCACTACATGAAAATTGCTGACCTTCAGGACAAAAAACTTCCTGAACTCAAAGACATTGCGAAACAGTTGAACCTTGGCCGGTTCTCTGCGATGCGCAAACAAGATCTTATCTATCTCATCCTTGAAGCCAAAGCAGAAGCTGCTGCAGGCTCTAGCCGTCGCGGACGCGACGATGAAGCGGATGAGGGACCCTCCAAAAAAGCTCCGGCTCGAAAAAGCAGTCGTTCCCGTAAAGATGATGACGGCAAGCAAAAGCGAGATGAAAAGCCCGTAGTCGCAGAGTCAAAAGACAAGGCCAAGGCTGAACCCGAGGCCGACTCCGACAGTGATCAGAGCGGCGGTCGCGGCGGAAGACCCAACCGCAGAAGTCGTGGCGATGATCGCGGTGGACGCGGCGATGACCGTAGCAGCCGAGACGACCGCGGCGATGACCGCAACGACCGAGGTGGACGCGGTGATGACCGCAACGACCGAGGTGGACGCGGCGATGACCGCAACGACCGAGGTGGACGCGGCGATGACCGCAACGACCGTGGTGGACGCAGCGATGACCGCAACGACCGAGGTGGACGCGGCGATGACCGCAACGACCGTGGTGGACGCAGCGATGACCGCAACGAGCGTGGTGGACGCGGCGATGACCGCAATGATCGCGGCGGCCGCAGCGATGACCGCAACGACCGTGGTGGACGCGGCGATGACCGCAACGACCGTGGTGGACGCAGCGATGACCGCAATCGAGGACGTCGCGGACGTGACGATCGCAGCAACGACCGCAACGAAGGAAATGATCGTGGCCGAGGAGGCCGTCGGAATCGTGATGACCGAGGTGGTCAAGATGATCGGGGCGGACGGAATAGCAATGACCGAAATGATCGCAACCGTAACGATCGCAATGATCGCAATCGCAACCGCAATCGGGACGATCAGGGTAGCAACCGCTCCAATCGCTCCAACCGCGACGACCGTGATGATCGTGGCAATCGCGACGATCGGTACAACCGCCAAGATACTGGTCGCGGACGTGGTCGGAATCGTAGAGGCAACCGCGAGCAACAGGAAGAACGTCGTCGTCTGACGTACGAGAACCAGCCCGAATACATGCAGACGCATGATCCGGAGCAAATGGAGCTCGACGGCATGATTCGCAAAGTTGGTGTACTGCAGATCCTGCCAGACGGGTATGGATTCTTGCGTAGCGCCGAGTATAACTATTTGCCGAGCCCAGACGACATTTACGTTTCACCTTCGCAGATCAAACGCTTTGCTCTAAAAATGGGTGACACGGTCGACGGGGAAATCCGTCCTCCGAAGGAAGGGGAGCGCTACTTCGCACTCATTCAAGTCAACTCTATCAACGGACGCCCTCCAGGAGAAATTGACGAGCGCCCAAGTTTCGACTACTTAACACCATACTATCCTGAAGAGCAGCTGATGCTGCAAACGCTGGGCGGTGAGTTCTCAACGCGCGTCATGGATCTGTTTTCACCTATTGGGAAGGGCCAGCGTGCATTGATCGTTGCCCAGCCAAAAACGGGGAAGACGATTCTGCTTCAGAAGATCGCTAATGCCGTCACGACCAATCACCCTGAGTGCCACCTGCTCGTCCTTCTCGTGGACGAACGTCCCGAGGAGGTTACTGACATGCGCCGGCACGTGGACGGAGAGGTCATTGCCTCAACATTCGATCAGGATCCGGAAAAGCACGTTGAAGTAGCGGACATTGTGCTACAGAAAGCCAAACGTTTGGTTGAAGCTGGTCAGGATGTAGTCATCCTGCTCGACTCCATTACACGATTGGCAAGAGCGCATAACGCGGTGACGAGCTCCACCGGAAAGACGCTTTCTGGCGGTATGGAAGCCGGCGCTCTTCGTGGACCGAAACGCTTCTTTGGAGCAGCTAGGAACGTTGAAGAAGGCGGCTCGCTTACCATTATTGGTACAGCTCTCATCGACACGGGGAGCCGTATGGATGAGGTCATTTTCGAGGAATTTAAGGGAACTGGTAACTCTGAAATCGTCTTGGATCGTGAGCTAGCAGACCGTCGGATCTTCCCAGCCATTCACATCGTGAAATCGGGAACGCGTCGGGAAGAATTGCTTATTCCTGAAGCCAAGCTCAAGCGCATCTGGATTTTGAGGAAGCTGCTTGCCGACATGTCGCCAGTCGATGCCATGAACTTCCTACTCGAAAGAATGCGTGGCACGAAGAAGAACGACGAGTTCTTGGTAACGATGAACTCCTAGTCTTGGGAAGGATACTCTGGCGGCTTCAATGCGAGGCCCGCAAGGGTAAAAAGCGACTTTCGAACAACATTAACGAAGCGGATCAGGCTGAGCTCTGGTCCGCTTCTGTTGTTTTAAAAGGAGTTGGTTTCTTTTCGATGGGCTCGGGTTCTGGCAGGGTTCGGTGAACTAGATAGGCCATTCCAAGGATGGCAATTGCCCCAACGATCGTATTACTCGAATAGCCGTATTTCACATAGCCAATACCAGCAACGGCACCACCTATGCCGATTCCTACCTGCCCAATAGCAACCGCCAGACTAAGTAGTGCACCGCGACGATCTTCCTCTACAAGGGCCGTCATCAATGACTGCAATGGACTGATGCGAAGGGCGAACATGAGCATGGCAAATCCGAAGAGAACATATGCCATGAACATGGAGGTTGTCAGCCAGGTGGTAACCATCATCACAGCTGCCAAGCCGAGACATGAGACAATAATGAGCGGCTTACGACCCGTTCGATCGGACAATTTTCCGGCTGATGGGCCAGCAATTACGTTGGCAATACCCCCTACAAAGAACAAGGAGGCGATCGCATTACCACTGACACCCAGACTGGCCTCAAGCCAGGTTGGTAGATAGATGACATAAAGACCAATACTGAAAAACATCAAGAAATATGTTGCTGATGCCGCCACAACAACAGGTCGACCAAGCAACTCGCGATATCCTGCAATGGCAGATTTTAACGTAAGTTTGTTCGTGTTGCGCCTAACGTCAGGCTGAGGCACATACAGCCAAATCAGTACGGTGGTGAGAGTCATGGTACCGGCAAACATGAGAAAGGCCCCTTTATAGCCGAACATATTGGCTAAAATCGTTCCAATAGGGATGCCTATTATCTGTCCCACAGCTATCCCACTCATCACCCAGCCGTTTGCCCAACCGCGCTTGTTGTACAGGAAATAGTCACCCACATAGGACACGGCCGCTCCACTAAGCATTCCACCAGCTGCGCCGGCTGCCGCACGCATAACCAGGAGCTCAGTAAAGTTGTTGGCAACAGCGTGCATCCAAAGAGCCGCCGCCATAGATCCACATCCGAGAAGCAGCACCAGCCGTCGACCAAACTTGTCACTAATAGGGCCGATGATGAGTGCAAAAATGCTCAGAAAAACAGCGTAGGACGTGATTAGCCACCCTTGTAATTCCTCTGCAATATTCAACGCCTCACCAATCCGTGGAAGAATCGGGGATACTATGATCACCTGACTGCTGGCAGAAAACACCATCAGCCAGAGAGCAAACAGCACTAAATAAGGGTGGGAATTATCTCGCCGGGCCATTCAGGGTGCGGGGATTCTGGAAGAGCAAAACAGTATAACACAGAATGGGGCGGCAATCCGAAGATTGCCGCCCCATTACCTAATGATGCGTGCGCATCTGATGTGAATTGAAGAGTCACAATTGGCCAAACAACGATTAATTTTGGGAAATCAAGACACGCTAGAAACGAAGTATTCGAAATGCAATGAGCAGCATCTGTCACCTCATTTTGCAGGCTCGTTAAAAATATTCTAGTCCCACAGACTTAACTCTTAGATTGTTTGGATCAGCAATACCTCTTTGGTCATCTGACCACTTCTTACATCAAATGCTCATCTCACGACCTCGACCTTAGTTATTTTGTCACTAAATGAAGCGGAGAACCTGACCGTGCTTCTGCCGCGGGTACAAATGAATCTCTTTGATAAGGTTTTTGCTGTCGATGGCAACTCAGATGACGGAACCATAAATGTCTACGGAAATTTTGGTATTCCGGTCTTCATTCAAGAAAAACGGGGGAGAGGAAATGCGTTTCAACTTGCAGAGAAACACGCTGAAACAGACCTGATCATTTTTTTCAGTGCAGACGGAAACGAAAACCCTGATGACCTTCCGGTGATGCTCGATTACCTGAATCAAGGCTTCGATATGGTAGTCGCTGGACGATATTTACTGAAAGGATCCGCAACTGATAATTCTGATGACCCGATCAGGCTGAGGAAGTTGGCGGGCATCGTAGGGGGATGGACGATCAGAATACTCTGGGGCTCCAGAATTAAAGATCCAATAAATGGTTTTCGGGGCTTTGACATCGCCGCAGCTGCATCACCTGAACCAGATCGGCTAATCGCTTCCGCAGAAATGGCGTCGGACACACCGTCCGCCTTTTGCCGGTCTTTCAGAAGAACGGATTCATTGTTGCGGATGGCACGGGCCTCGACTACAACCTCACCTTGGAGTTCAAATGACTCGGAGGCAAGAGTGACATCAATCTTAGCCGTTTTGCCGTTTAGAATCTCCACATCAGCGACGTATGTCGTCTGAAAGCCGATGTAGGAGTACTTGAAGGTGTACACACCGACAGGGATATCATCGATGCGATACCTGCCTTCCAAATCAGTGGACGTGCCAAGTAGGGTCCCTTCAAGGACAACGTTGGCACCAATGAGCGAGTCGCCGAAGTCTCCGTCGATGACGACGCCGGCAATGGATCCGGTATCCTGCGCCGTTGCTGTCGAAAACAAGAAAAGGGCGAAAAAAGCAGTGAAAAGCGCGCTTTTTGCGCGGAATCCGGTATTCACAGAAATTGGAAATGCGTTGGGTGGGTGGGCAGCACGCGCCACCACGTTGAATTCCGTTGTGGCGCGTGATCGAAAAAATGTGCTGCCTGCTATAGCACCCGAAGCATATCCCGGTCTTGTTACCGGATTGTTACCTCCACATTACCAAACCGTTATTCATCTTCTCCGGTTTGAGTGCTCGCGCCTGTCGACGCTTCCATAAACGCGGTCATGCGCTTGACGAAATCAGCCGGGTTCTCCAACGTTCCTTCCAATAGATGGGCACCATCGTAGAGCTGGAGTACCGAGCGTTCGACCATCTCGGCATCGCCAAGACTAGCCAAGTTTCGGATAAGGGGATGAGCGGTGTTGATCTCGAGCACTTTCTTGCCGCTCTCGAAATTCTCATCCATCATCCGCATCATGCGTTCCGTCTGGGCATCCATTCCTGTGGAGCCGGTAACCAACGTTGCAGCGGAATCGACAAGGCGTTCTGAGGCTCGGACGTCTTCTACCCGATCGCCAAGAACCTCTTTGAAACGGTCAATGAGCTTCTTCGCGTCCTTCTTCGCGAGGCTTTTCGCCCCTTTCCTATCCTTCTTGTCCAGCTTCAAGTCTGCTTTCTCAATGCTGGTCAGATCATGGTCCTTGTATTTCGGAATACCAGGCATGATGAACGCATCAACCGGTTCCGTCATCAAGAGCACTTCCATGTCGTTGGCCTTGAAGTACTCCATGTTCGGATTGCGGAGTGCGCTTGCGCGGCTGTCAGCCAATACATAATAAATGTCCTTCTGCTCTGGCTGCATTCGGTCCACATACTGCTCAAAACCCGTACTTTCGTCTTCCTCCTTGACCGATGATTCAAATCGAAAAAGCTCTATCATTTCATCGCGATGCTCGAATTCCCACTGTAGTCCAGACTTGAAAAGTGGACCAAATTCGCGGGAGAACGTAGAAAATTTTTCGGGGTCATCCGCCGCCCATTCCTTGAGGAGCCCCAGAATCTTGGTGGTGAGCACCTTTTTTATCTTGGCAATAACCGGGCTGTTTTGTGTCACCTCACGTGACACGTTAAGCGGCAGGTCTTCCGTATCTACGACTCCTTTAACGAACCGCGCCCAATCGGGCAGCAGATCCTTGGCGTCATCCTGGATAAAGACTTTCGAGGAATAGAGATGGACGCCGTACCGATACTCTTCGCTGTAAAGACCCCGAGGTGCTTTTTTGGGGATGAAAAGCAGCGCCTTGAAGCTGATCATTCCTTCAATGCTTACTTGAAGGTGCCCGAGTGCATCATCTGAATCAGCAGAGACGAACTTGTAGAACTCGTTCAACTCTTCTTTGGTAACGTCTGACTTCGACTTATGCCAAACAGCATCGACCGTGTTAACTCGCTCTCCTTCGACATGGACCGGGAAGTCAACGAAGTTTGAATACTTACGGATGATATTCTTGACCCGCCATTCCTCAGCAAACTCGGTTTTGTCCTCTTTCAGATGAAGCGTGATCGTTGTGCCACGGTTTTCACGCTCTGTCTCCTCAATGGTGAATGATCCACCACCATCGCTGGTCCAGCGTAGCCCGACGCTATCCTTGTCAGCATGTCTCGTTTCGATGGTGATAGTGTCAGCTACCATGAAGGCTGAATAGAAGCCGACCCCGAACTGACCGATAAGGGATGCGTCAACTGGACCCCCATCCTTTTTGAGTTCCTTAACAAACTCAAGCGTACCCGATGAAGCTACTGTCCCGATTCGACCCAGTAGATCCTCCCGGCTCATTCCGATACCTGAATCACTTAGTGTCAGCGTATTCGCTTCTTTGTCCAGCTTTATGTCGATCAGTTGATCGGCATCAGCATCTAGAACATCCCGGTCTGTAAGCATCCGGAATCGAATCTTGTTCAGCGCGTCCGATGCATTTGAGATGAGCTCGCGAAGGAAAATCTCCTCGTGCGTATACAGCGAATGAATGATCAGGTGAAGCAGCTGCTTCATCTCCGCCTTGAATTCGTGTACTTCAGGTTTGGGTGCTGCGGTTTCTTTGTCGGCCATGACGGACTCAATGCTATTGATGAATGTGCAAGGACAAAACAGTCCTTTTTGGCTAGAATGGGCCCTTTGTTCCCTGAACTATCGGAAAAGGATGCCTCTCAGGGCATGTTTCAGCCTTTCTTGACGAATTCTGACTTGAGTCCCATTGACCCAATTCCTGGAATTCGACAATCTATGTCGTGGTCTCCGTCGACGATACGGATGTTCTTGACCTTCGTGCCCACCTTGACAACAGACGAAGTACCCTTCACTTTCAGGTCCTTGATCACGGTGACGGTGTCGCCGTCTTGGAGTTCGTTGCCATTCGCATCGCGTACGAGCGATGCTTCTTTTGCAGCCGCTTCAGCTGCTGCAGACCATTCGTTCCCACACTCGGGGCACGCCAAAAGGGTACCGTTGTCATAGGTGTACTCTGAAGCGCAAGAAGGACAAGGCGGAAAGGCTGACATGGCTGGGAGCGATGTAATGGTGAGGTGTTGTTTCACGCAAACGCGTGCTACCCTCAGCTCGAGTTGAAGGTCCATATACACATAGGGCGCTGCCGTCGTGGAATCCCACGACGGCAGCGCCCTAATCAAACTTGAGTTGGTGTGATTCGCTCAGTGAGCGTGATCAGCCGACCCGACGCGTACGGAATGCACCGGGAATCGCGTGGCGATCTTCATGACGGATACCCGGGCGGGAATCGTTCATCTTCGGCATAAACCGAGACATCAGTCCGTCATTTTCTCCAGCTTTGGCGGCTGCCAGAGCTTCAGAGGCCATACTTAGCCATTCACGCATGCTGCGGTCTTTTAGAAGAGCCGTTGTGACGCTTGCGCGCTCTGAGTCATTCAGTTCGCCAGCCATATATCCGGCAAGTACGTGTTCGTCGATATGCATAATGCCACCCAAAAGGGTCAAGATCTGTGGATACCCCCCTCGTGGGGACACCTCGCCTTTCAGGTATCGACCGAGTCCTCATTGACTTAAGGGCTTATCACAAAAATTTTTGCAAATCACAAAACCGCCCTTAAGAGCCCCTTATTGCCCTCTTTTATATCCAAACATCGCTTGGAGCCGTCCTCTCTCCTCCCGTATTGCCTGTATTTATCACGCCTTTCGGTTCGATGAGCATAATTCGGCATTCTGTACGAGCTACTGGTTTATGCTCCACTCCTTTAGAGACAATGGCCATTTCACCCGCCCGAAGTGTGAGCACATGGTCCCTGAATTCGAGATCCATTTCTCCATCAATCACTATGAAGGCTTCATCTGTGTCTTCGTGGGCGTGCCAAACAAATTCTCCTTCGATGCGCGCCAACTTGAACTGCACTTCATTCATTTGCGCAATCACACGAGGCGACCACTGATCAGCGAAAAGGCTGAACTTCTGATCGATATTGATTCGTTCCTCAACCATCATACTCTCTCTTTATGTGGGTTAGTTGCCGTCAATGGGATAATGGTCGGCGTCTGCGATCAGCACCTTCCATATCCCGCCCCGTTGCTCCCAAATGAAGGTATTAGGACCCATGGATCGAGTCAGCTCACCGGAAAGCGTTACGATGGAGTCGCTGAAAATAAAGGAACTGACGGCATGCGTCTCACTAAGAACATCTATGCGCAGGTCCGTCCACTCAGTATGAAACGTTTTCAATGTCGGCATAAACGCGCGCGACCCATGAACCGCCTGCTCATAACCGATGCGGTTACCATCGACCAACATGGAAAATTGCGGCCACATCAAATTAATGACTCCCTCGGCATTGCGGGATGTATCGGCGGCATGAAAAGCCCAGACCGCCTCCTCGACTTCGGATCGAAGAACGAATAGCTCGTCCACGGTCAAAGATTTAGAGGCTTCTGATTGAGCGCAGCCCACCAGTAACAAGGTGCAAAAAAGCACCGAGGAAATCGCTTGTCGGAGAGGCATAAGCAGAACTCAAACTGATGAAAAGAATCAAAGGACCAGGCTGATTGCCGAACCCATGATACATTTTCCGCTGCAGCCGGTCTAGCCCTGCCCTATTTCGTCTGAAGCAACTTGTCCAGAAAGCCCTTCATCGCTAAAGACACTTCATTCTGCCAAATCTCAGAGGCCGGTGCGATCATCTCAAAATGGCTCGCCTGCTGGAATATGTGCGCATACACTTCATCGCCCGCTTCTCGAGCGGCGCTAGAATACGCCTCTATCTGGGCAAAAGGCACCACATAGTCATCGACCCCATGCAAAAAGAGCTGCGGTGTCCCAAGCGGAAGGCGTTCAGCAGGAGACGCAGACTCGTACCGGCTTGGTAGATCGTCGGGTGTACCACCCATGATATCAGTAACGCCATCGCCGCATGGATTGGGATCTTGATGATAGTTGGCATTCAAATTAGGAATACCTCCAAGGCTCACCGCACCTGCCACTCGCAAAGGATTGGAAGAGTACAAACTGTCGGATGACTCGATACCATGTCTGGCACCTGCCCAAAGGGCTAGATGTCCTCCTGCCGAATGGCCCATCGTTACAACACGCGTTGTGTCGATAGAAAAGCGCTTGGAAAGCTCTCTGAGGTAATCCACTCCCGCTCCTACGTCCTTGAACGTCCCCGTCCAACCGCCGCCTTCATCTACGGATTGTCGATGCCCCAAATTCCATGTGGCCCAACCCATTTCAGTAATTGCGGCTGCCAATGGTTGAACATTTTGAGGGCGGTGCAATCCCTGCCAACAACCACCGTGGAGCAGCACAACAACCGGAAATGGTCCTTCGCCCTCCGGCAGTCTGAGTTCGCCGAATTGCCACTCGTTAGAGCCGTATGACTCACGAGCATCGTACTCGATGGGATCTTGACCAAAATCAAAAGGCCCTAGATACTGGGCTGGCGCTGGTCGGGTAATTGTCAGAAATGTGACAATCACCAGCAAACAAGAAACGCCTTGCCCTAAAGTCGGTGGGACATGGAGCTGAGCTTGGGTGGGCCGGAAAGGGGTCTGTATAATCATCAAAAACAATAGGTCGTGACTCTGGAACGATCGGGCGATCACCATCTCCGATCAAAAGGGCCAATCCCTAAAGATGCGTTCTGTTTCTTACGAGAATGGATCAGAAACTGAACTCCGGTGCCGCCCAGGTGAGGGAATCGCCAACCAGCCCGGCTGGAAAACTAACAACTTCGCCATCTTCCGGCACAAAGTGAATTAGCACAAACATAGACTCTCGATCCGGATAGAAAGCTTCCCAATGGGGAAGCCATCTCTCCTCTTTTTCTACCGGGTCATTTACGATCGAGGCGCGACCACGAAGCGTGACATACCCTACCCCACCAGGTATTCGGTAGAGTAACGTCGTACGGTCATCGTTCTGGATCTCTTGCACCTTGGCGCTATTGCGGTTAGTCCCCATCCAGATATCCATGTGACCAGAATCCGGTGGAAGTGACTCAACAATGCGTGCCTGAGGCTGGCCTTCCGCATTGTTCGTTATCAACGTCACCAAACCCGAGGACGCCACGATGTCCCAAGCCACCTGATGGGTCGAGGTCCACTCTGGCGAGGACTCCTCCTTGACCGTGTCGGGGTGCGATGGCGTTTCTTGGCATCCTAGAAGCAGGAAGACCATCGCAACCCCAACAAAATGAAGTAGTCCTTTCATGTCACTATTTAGCTACGGCGGCCAATCCCTGTTCAAATACGATATCTACAGGAATTCCAGCATCAGCAAGCCTATCGAGATCCGCCTGCAGTTGCTGTGGAACTCGGGCATATTCATCAACGAATTGAGCCACGCCTTCGTAGTCTCCATCACCCTGAAGCCGAAGGATTTTCTCGGTCAAGGCATTCATGGCTAGGATCATCTTATCGTAGTCGGCGCGGTACGTTCCGGTTGCATCATCGCGAGTAAAGGCGCCCATTTCACTAAAGAAATTGAACCGGATCATGTTGGCCCTGCCATGAGCACTTGAAGCTCCAAAGCGGACCGAACGAAAAATGCCGGCTAAGAAAGTGACCATGTTCTCACGAAGGTCCCCTTCCTCTTCCCCTTCCTCAATCAGCTTTGATACCATGTAAAGGCCGAGGATGTCTGCCTTTCCCTCTTCGAGAGCTGATGCGTGCTCTTTTAGAGCGCCACGTACCGTACTTGATCCGTCTAGCGTGTTTTTAATACCAAGGCCATGCGCTACTTCGTGAAACATAGTGTTGCCAAAAAAGGCATCGAAAGTCACGTATTCCCGCTGATCTTCCGCGATAAGAAGACCTGAAATCGGCACCAAGATCTTGTCGAACTTCGCCTGCATAGAGTTCTTAAGCTGCAAGCGTCGCGTTCCTTTAGCCAGTTGAACTTGCTCATCGTTGGGCAGGTTTATCGCGATCGTTTTCGAGCCAGCGTTCGTGTCACCGGCGTAGTAGATCGCATCGTAGGCGTTCAAATCTGAGTCGGTTCCAGGCGTTTCCTGCTTGTATTCAGGCGGAACGGGCAGTCCTTCCTGGAGCATTGGAAGCAAGGAGGCATAACGCGAAAGACGCTCACTCCACGACATATCTTTGATCAACACGAAGGCTTCTGCGGCAGCCTTATAGCCAAAGAGCGCGTCCTCATACGTTTCGATTGTGCCGATAACGATCTCGATTCGGTTGTCTTTCATATCCATCCAGGCCATATCGCTTGGCTGATAGTCAGACGTCATGAGCGCCTCGGCACGTAACATCAGATACTCTTTCAATCCCGGATCATCGGCATACTCTGCTGCGGCACCTAGTTCATCAGAAGCCCGCTGCATCTCATCTGCAAATGCCTCGTGGTAAGGAATCGCCTTCAGGCGCTCATCCGCATCACGAACGACCATCGTGTATAGGCCAGCGAGTTCAGGGTCTGCTACAGCAGCAGCCTCAAATTCAGCCTTTGACATGTCCGGAGGATACAAATTGGATCCGGCAGGTTTGTCGCCTATGCCATCTAAGAATGGCGCATTACCCCCGATGCGATCCCAAGGACCATAATTGATTTTCGCGTACTCCCGCAGGGCTGGATCGTCGATTGAGTCCAGCAATTCATCTCGATTGCCCCAGGCCTGCTTCCAAAAAATGGATTCCATTTGGTCTGCAGCAGCAAACAAATGAGGGAGCATTCGGCACTCGTTTTCGCTCAGCATGCTGAGATCAGTTGTTAGCCTGAAGGACGTGAACTGCGAAAGTAGTCCTCGCCCGAATTCAGATCCCTCGGTCATGTCTACATCGGGACTGGTCATAGTACCTTCCTCAGAAAGAAACGTAGCGCAACCGAAGGCATCAGCATCACCGGACGTACATCCGGTGAGCATCAGCGGTGCGGTCAATACCGCCAAAATCAGTGCCAAATACTTCATGACAATGGTAGGGTTAATGCGAGTTGAATCCAGCATACTTCCCGATCAACACCGGGCATCAAGCCGGACACTTATTGATGTGCAAGCGGTGTATTACCTCTCGCGGGTCTCATACGTGCGAGGCAAGGAAGCACTTCCTAGCACCACAAAGTCTCCCAATCCTGTGTGCTCTTCGCTATCGAAGGTAGTTGGATCTTCTACGCTCTGCACCGAAACGATTAATATGCTTGTGCCTGGGCGATACCGTAGTAAATGCTCCGGGGTACCAGTTCCGGTTTCAGAATGGAAACCGCCAACCATGTGAGCCACTTTCGAACCAGGGCGCTTTGTCAGATGCTCTGCAATTGACCATGCCATGGTAGCGTCCCACAAGGACTGAGCATCCAACATCGATCCGCCACCGTGTTCCGGCTGAGCTGGTGCGGTGGTTGCGCGCTGATGATCAGCATCATCTGGCATCTCCTTGCCTGCACCGTGTTCCATCTCACCGTGCTCCATGTCACCGTGCTCCATGTCACCGTGCTCCATTTCCGAGCCCTCGCCGTGGTGGGCTTCTTGCATGGCAGCGTGGTCCATTTCGCCTTCGCCGTGTTCCATTTCACCATGCTCCATTTCCGAGCCTTCGCCGTGGTGGGCTTCGTGCATGGCAGCGTGGTCCATCTCACCTTCCGGAGCCGGATTAGCTTCTTCCATTTCCGCCGTCATGGAAGCCATGGCCTCTGCCATAACAGCATTCCACTGCTCAGTATAGCGTGCCGATGCTGATCCATATGGCAGAGGAGCTACGAATGACTTCGCCTGATCCGACAACATTCCGAGAGCTGGACGACCGAATCGGGTAACCATGTTTGCGTAACGACGCGGAGCGTTGGCGGCGATCACGGCCAGATCGTTTTCTCGGGCAAACTCGACAAGCGGCTTATAGTCGGTTTCGTAGTTGCTCCACGGACTACTAGCCTGCTGGAAGTGCGCTTCTGTGATGAATCCACCGAGATACTCATCCACGATGTACTGCACATCCCGGGCAAACATCTCCATACTTAGCGCCGCTGCACTTCCGTGCGCCGCGTACCATCCTCGAAGGACTTCTTGCTCGATGGCGTGCGATACGGGGTCATTATGCAATTCCCCGACAAACACTACATCGTAATCGCCCAACGCGGCGCGAATTTCTGCGAGGGAAGACGGTGTACCGTCGGAACGGTAAATGCGGTAATCATCACCGCTGACGGAAATGTCTCCCACCATTACGGGGGACTCCTGAGAGAGAGCGGTTCCTGTCAGCATTATGCTGAAAAGCAGGAAACCGGCCAAACGCTTCATATTCATTCGTACATCCGGGTTGAAAGATCCTGGGACAAAAAAGGCCCATCGCTAAAATAGAGGGGACAGATCATCAATTCCGCCAAGGATTACCGACGGCGGCCGTGGTCGCGCCCCCGACTCCGTTCTCCCCTTTCTGCTTCTTCTTCGTCAGAAAAATGAGTGTCATCTCCCGAGCGATCATCACGCTCTTGGGAGCTTGAACCCGATGTGTGATGAAGAGATTTGTGATAGAGATCGTCGAGTAGCATAGCCAGCAATTCTGGTTCTTCACTGGAGAGCTCATTGACGAGAGAGAGAAAGCGCTGAGCACGTTCCTTTTCTAGGTTTGAGCGATCCCGGAAGGAAGATTCCAAGACAACAGTGAGTCGTTCTGTTACGCGACGGGCTACGTCGTCATCGTTAGGTACATCGTGCTGTGTCATAGGAATCGAGTAGCGCTGACCGATGGCCAGCAGGGTTCGTTGTTCTTCGATGGAGATCAGGACAATGGCCGTTCCGGTCTTGCCGGCACGGGCCGTCCTTCCTGCGCGGTGGACATAATATTCAGGATCTTGTGGAATGTCATACATAATGACATGGCTCAGATCCGTGATGTCGATACCACGGGCCGCAACGTCTGTCGCGACTAGGAATCGAAGCCGGTTATCCCGGATTTTTTGCATCACTTTTTCGCGGGCCTTCTGGGAGAGGTCTCCAGAGATGCTGTCAGCATCAAATCCATAGTTCTTGAGAAACTGCCCCAGGTATTCGACATCGCGTTTGGTGTTAGCAAAAATGATGGCGGAGTCTGGGTTCTCCATCTCGATCAAGCGAGCTAGTACCCGATCCTTGCTCATTCGGTCGACCCGGTAGAACCGATGCTCAATGGCATCAACACTGACATTGCCGCTGCTCAACGACAGAAAACCAGGATCATTGAGGAAGCGTGTCGAGAGATACCGCACCCGTTTTGGCATGGTAGCGCTGAACATGCACGACTGCCGATTCTTGGGGAGATACCGCTCCAGTTTGAGCATGTCTGGATAAAAACCCATAGACAACATCTCATCCGCTTCGTCAAAGACCATCATCCGAAGATCATCCAGAACTAGTCGACCCTGTTGGATGTGGTCTAGAATTCGACCAGGCGTGCCAATAATGACTTGGGCTCCATCACGAAGCGCCTTGATCTGGGGCTCATACTTGACACCACCGTAGATCACGACACTTGAAAACGGATGATCGCCACGAAGCTTGTCGAACTCGTCGTGGATCTGTTTGGCCAGCTCCCTTGTCGGAGAAAGAACCAGCGCTTGCGCCGTTTTGCTTGTCTCATCTAAAAGATTGAAGAGGGGCAAAAGAAATCCGCCCGTCTTTCCCGACCCCGTGCGAGACTGCACGATCATATCACGGCCAGCGAGTAGATAAGGGATCGATTTTTCCTGAACCGGCATCAGCTTGGTCCAGCCAATGGACTCGACGGCCGTTCGTAAGTGATCTGGTAGCGTATCAACTGTTGCTGACGGCAACGGAGGATCCGGCTCAGTAAACTCATTGCGGGCCGAGGCCTCGCTTCGTTCAGCCTGTGCCCGAGACGTAAGATCAATCCCGGTTATGTAACTCTTTCTGTGGCCTTCTGACATAAATTTGTTCTATACAAGCAGGGTTCTACCTGCACTAACGAGACACTGCAGCAGTGAGGACTAGCCTACATGGCCAAGCCACCATCCACGTGTAAAACGTGTCCCGTGATATAAGAGGCCTCATCAGAGGCCAAAAAAAGCACTGCCGAAGCAATGTCGTCGGGTGAAGCTGGTCGCCCGGCTGGAACAGAGCCCAGCATAGCTTCGCGTGCAGCATCCGACAAGGTACTGGTCATATCCGTTTCGACATAGCCAGGAGCAACCACATTCACGGTAACGCCCCGGGCTCCCAATTCCTTTGCTAAGCTCTTGGAGAAACCGATAATTCCAGCCTTAGAGGCTGCATAGTTCGTCTGACCCGCGTTACCCATTACGCCGACCACTGAAGAGAGATTTACAATCCGACCCTTACGCTGACGCATCATGGGACGATAGGCTGCCTTCGAGTAGTTAAAAACACTCTTTAGGTTCGTGCCAACAACCGCATCAAAATCGTCTTCGCTCATGCGTAGCATCAAGTTATCCCTGGTGATACCTGCGTTGTTGACAATAATATCAATGCTTCCCCACTCAGAGACAATCTCACCTACCGCAGCTTCTGCTGCTGCATAGTCGGCTGCATCGGCTTGGAACGCCTTTGCTTTTCGACCATTACTCTCAAGTTGCTTGACGAGCGCATTCGCCTCGTCTGAAGAGCTACGATATGTGAACGCCACATTGGCGCCTGCAGCAGCAAACTGCTCTACAATGGCCTTTCCAATGCCCCGGGTACCTCCGGTGACAAGAACGTTTTTATCAGTGAATTTCATGGACATAGGTCGATGCGTCAATTGGTTTCCAAATCAGATAGGCCGGCGTATGACTGTGTTTCTACATCTCGGCCTAGAGTCCTTTTTACAAGGCCAGAAAGTACTTTTCCAGCGCCTATTTCAACAAAGCTCGAGGCGCCGGCTGTCTGCATCGCAATCAAAGATTGTGACCAGCGAACCGGCGCTGTGAGTTGCTCAACAAGTCGCCGGCGAATCTCGTCGGGCTCTGTTGTAGGCTCGGCTGTTACGTTCAAGATGACAGGGCACGATGGGCGGCGGATATCCAGCGCGGCGAGCGCTTCCGCAAGTCCTTCTGTAGCAAAATCCATCAGCGGCGAATGAAAGGCACCCGATACCGGTAGAGCCAGCGCTCGCCGCGCTCCTCGTTCCGGCGCCATGTCGATGGCTCGCTGTACAGCTTCCACATCACCAGAAATAACAACTTGTCCAGGAGAGTTAAAGTTGGCTGGTTGGACCACGCCCCCTTGAGCTGCGTCAGCACATAGCGTTTCCACATCAGCGTCTTCCATACCGAGAATTGCTGCCATGGTCCCTGGGCGAATGTCGCCAGCTTGTGCCATTAGCTCCCCGCGCAATCTGACTGTGCGAAGACCATCTTCGAATGAAATCGCTCCAGCTGCTGCCAAGGCAGTGTACTCTCCTAGGCTGTGCCCTGCGACCATGTCTGGTCGGCTGGCTGATTTTGGTAATGCAGACATCACCGCCATCGAGTGCACGAAAAGAGCCGGTTGCGTGTTCTGCGTCTGTGTTAGAATCGCCTTGTCCGTATCGGCTTGTTCTGGATCTCCCGATCCAAACATGATATCCGCCAGGGACATCTCTAGGACCGTGTCAGCACGTTCAATGACACTGCGAGCAGCTTCATTGCCGTCAAAAAGGTCGAAGGCCATGCCAACGACTTGGGATCCCTGTCCAGGAAATACAAATGCTGTTTTCATTGGATCATTCAAGCTCAATTTCCATCTCCATCATAGGCCCATTTGACCCAGGACGCTCCCCAGGTAAATCCGCCGCCAAAAGCTGCCAAGACCAAGTTGTCGCCTTTGCGCAATTTGGACTCCCAATCCGCTAGACAGAGAGGAATGGTGCCGGCAGTCGTGTTTCCGTAACGCTCAATATTGAGCATCACCTTATCCATGGTCACACCCATACGACGGGCTGTCGCATCGATAATGCGCAGATTGGCTTGATGGGGGACGAGGAATCTCACATCGTCACCAGTCAGGTTGTTACGCTCCATCACATCTGCAGCAACATCTGCCATCCCTTTGACGGCCGCTTTGAAAACTGGCGGTCCTTCCTGGTGCAGGTGGTGTAGTCTTTTTTCTAGCGTGATAGGTGAAGGAGGGTGAAGACTTCCTCCGCCCAGCATGCACAATGCGTCCCACATCGACCCATCCGAGTGTTCAATTGAATCCTGAATACCATACCCCTCAGAGTCTGCTTCAAGGAGAACACACCCGGCGCCATCGCCGAAAAGCACACATGTTGTGCGATCGGTATAGTCTACGATGCTACTCATTTTGTCTGCACCGATAACCAGGACCTTCTTGTGCTTGCCAGATTCGATAAAGCGTGCACCTGTCGAAAGCGCAAACAGGAAACCTGAGCAAGCCGCTGAAATATCGTACGCCCACGCATTTGTGGCTCCGATTTGTGCAGCAACAATACAGCCCGTGGCAGGAAAGAACATGTCAGGCGTTACCGTGGCAACGATGATCAGGTCGATCTCTTCCGGGTTTAGGCCTCGCTTCTGGATCAGTTCCAAGGCCGCATTGGTCGCCATGAACGACGTCGCTTTCGTAGGATCTTTGAGAATACGCCGCTCGCGGATCCCTGTTCGAGACAGGATCCATTCATCCGACGTGTCTACCATTTTCTCTAAATCAGCGTTGGTCAAGATATCTTCTGGGAGATAGTGACCGACCGCAGTGATGGCAGCTCGTACGTTGTCCATGAGGTTTATTTGGTGGTTCTACTTCGTGCGAACCGGCGATAAAACCGGCTAGAAGAGGCGAATCGATAGTGACAGCATAAGCATGCCCTCAACCGATAGCCTCCGCAATGGTAGCCGACACATGACCTTTAATCATGGTGTCTGCCGCTAGAATGAGGTTCTTGATAGCGTACCCATTTGAACTTCCGTGGCCGATGAGCACGTTTCCATCTACACCTAATAAAGGTGCTCCGCCAAACTCTTTGTAGTCAAAACGGGCCTTCACCCCTTTGAGTGCTTTTCCAACAATGGCCTGTTCCTCAGGCGGCATCGAAAGTCGCTGCATCTCTGCACCGATCATCATTGGTAGAATGGCAGCCACGCTTTCGCCGTACTTAAGCAGAACGTTTCCGACAAAGCCATCGCATACAACAACATCGGCCGCATGCCTCATCAAATCACGTCCTTCAATATTACCCACAAAGTTGATTCCTGAGGCTTCTTTAAGCGCATCGTAGGAGGCTTTTGCCAGGTCGTCCCCTTTGCCGGGCTCTTCGCCAACGTTCATTAGGGCGACTGTCGGATTCTCCACACCCATAGCCTGTTTCACGTAAACCGATCCCATCTGCGCAAACTGCACAAGGTGTTCAGGCTTACAATCCACGTTCGTACCAACGTCGAGCAGTACGCAAGTGCCTTGGAGAGTAGGGAAATAACCAATCACGGAAGGCCGAGATACGCCTGGCAGGCGGCCGAGAATGAACAAGCCTCCAGCCATCACAGCCCCAGTATTTCCTGCGGAGACAAACGCATCGGCCTTTCGAGCCTTGCACAGCCCCATTCCGACATGAATCGAGGAATGTTGCTTCGTCTTTATCGCAGTAGCCGGCGAATCATCCATCCCGATAACATCGGGGGCGTGGACTACGCTAATGCGGCTGCGGACAGATTCGTCCAGTACTGCGACAAGCGGATTGATCCGATCTTCGGGACCCGTCAACAGCACGTGTATATCATTCCCCCCTGAAGCGAGGGCCATCGCCGCACCTTCCACGACGACGCCTGGGGCGTTGTCGCCTCCCATTGCATCTACGGCAATTCGTGTGGGCATAAGGAAAGGGGGCTGATTTCGATGGACCGGTCACGAATCATAGAAGATCCGGCCGGGGCATGGCCAAGATACAAATCCAACCTGACAGCCCGGGTATCCGGCTGAATAGGTTGGTCAATCATGGCCTACAACTAGCGGTCAACCGGCAATTTCGCGATCAATAACAGCACGGCCGCGGTAGTGGCCGCAGGTCGGGCACGCACGATGCATCAGCTTGGTTTCGCTGCAGTTCGGGCACTCCATTGTTGTGGGTGCACTCAGACGGTTGTAATAGACCGTGCGGCGCTTGCGTGTGCGAGCCTTCGAATTCTTTCGTCTCGGGTTAGCCATGATGCTACCTGTTCCTAAACAGTTTCTGTGGTTACTCGGGGGACTCTTCGGAGTCAGGACGGAGTTTCGCCAGAGGGCCCCATCTCGGATCGAAATCCGATTCAGTAGCTTCTCCGAACGAGGTGGGAATGTCCTTATCCTCTGCACCCGGCGCGATCTTTCGGATCGGCACGGACAGCATCAGCGTGTCCCTTACTATGTCGGTCAGATCAATATCCTCTTGCCCCGCAGTTAGCGGAAAGAGGCTATCGTCCTCATTTTCTGGTTCGATGTCCCCGGGCGGCACAAAGTTCGCCTGATAAGAACCCCTCACCGGCTGGTCAAAATCCACCAACGTGCGGTCGCACAATAGTGAGGCCACTGCGGTGACCCGGAATCGAACAAAAATGTGCCGCTCGTCGATGTCCAATCGCGCCGAAACATGAATGTCTCGGAATGACTGTTCCTCTAGGCCCAAATCAACAGGATCCACATCGAACTCGAGTTCGTGAGGTCCTGTCTTCAATGATCGGATGTCAATCTTTAGCATGACGGTTTCCCGACCGGGCAGGCATCAATCTGTTTTATTCCTTGTGCGGCCCGAGGTGATTCGGACACAGAAGGGTTAAGATACGGCTACATCTTCCCATTCTGCAATGATTTGAGGGGGGCAAACTTGCCGAAAAGCGTGTGAAGTCTAATTTGCGCTCGCGGGCTTTTTGTTGTGTGAAATCCCGACCGCAAGCCTTGAACTTTCAGTAGTCAGTGGTTAGAATCGTACCCGGCGTTGAGATAGATGTGGTAAAACGCATTTGATCTGCCGGCGTACTCCAGAAGAACTCTCCCGAGAGCCCGAAATTGAGTATGACCAATGGTTTGCAGTTTTGTTGGTCTCCCCACTCCGAACGCCCGGATTCATGTCCAGGCATCTTCGGCTGATCGACGAAACAGCAGCTGGCCCGAACTGGCTGACTTGTGTGGACAAGATGTGTATTTCTCCATTATGGAGAGGTAGATGGCTTCGCTTCGTCATAATGTGGCGAATTAGCCGTCGACACCTTTACCCACTCGATATGGTCCTGTTTTTGGGTGTAAGTCACTTGTTTACAACATATTGAGATTTTCAGCATTCGAAGCCTGACTGAGAAGACCGCGCATCCACCCCGGGATTGACGCACATCAGTTTGGCCAGATCATTCGTGCGTATTTCTGTTGGGAAAACGTGAATAACCTCCCGTTTTTTCAGTGCTTACGCCGTAAGTCTGACCGTAAGGTGTCAAAACCTTGACCGTTTCCCTCTGCTGGCTACCGATTCATATTCGGTGTCAGGAAACTGACTCCATTGCCAAATATCCACCATGGAGAAGACTCCCGAAACAGTCTGGAACGCGTGTCTCGATATCATCCGAGATAACGTCAGCCGTCAAAGTTTCCGGACGTGGTTTTCTCCGTTGAAGCCGCTTCGTTTGGAGGAAGACGTTGAGCTGTCAAAGCTTACCATTCAGCTTCCCAGCCGTTTTTACTTTGAGTGGCTCGAAGAACATTATTTCGGTCTTCTCCGCAAAACGATAACGAAGGTTCTTGGTCCGCAGGGAAGGCTCTTCTACGATATCGTCATTGAAAAAGACGATCAGGAATCTGGATTTGACGGTACGGTTATGCAGTTGCCTGCTCGTCAGCCCGCGAATGAACCACAACCAACTTTCACTGCAGGCCGCCAGACTGCTGGCAACCAACGGGGCATGGGACACGGCGGGTTCGGAATGCCTGTTACACCGTCAGGCCATACCGGATTTGGTAACCCGTCTACCGCACCGACTGGTGGAACGACGATTAGCAATCCATTTGTGATTCCTGGGATACAGAAAATCCAAGTCGAGTCCCATCTGAATCCGAACTACACGTTCGATAGGTTCATTGAAGGAGACTGTAACCGACTCGCCAGAAGTGCCTCAGTCGCCATCGCGCAGCAGCCTGGCGGAACGAGCTTCAACCCATTCCTGCTCTACGGTGGCGTGGGGCTTGGGAAAACCCACCTTATCCAGGCGATTGGAAATTACTTGCATGCGAACAAGCCTGACGCAACGGTGCTCTACGTTTCAAGCGAGCGCTTCACGAACGAATTTGTTCAAGCTATCCAGAACAACCGAGTCAGTGACTTCTCCCTCTTCTATCGCCAGATCGACTTGTTAGTCATCGATGACGTTCAGTTCTTCAGTGGCAAAGAGAAGACGCAGGAGGAGTTCTTCCACATTTTCAACGCCCTCCACCAGAGCGGTAAGCAGATCATCCTGTCCGCAGATCGTCCACCAAGAGACATCCAGGGAATCGAAGAACGGCTATTGTCGCGATTCCAGTGGGGGCTTTCGGCTGACCTTCAACCGCCGGACTTTGAAACTCGCATGGCCATCCTACGCCGAAAAGCGATCGAGGACGGGATCGATATTAGTGATGATATTTTTGAATTCGTCGCTCACAACATCAAGTCGAACATACGCGAGTTAGAAGGCGCACTTATCAGACTTCTCGCTCATGGCACGCTCCACAAACGAGAAATTGACCTTTCTCTTGCAAAAGACGTCTTGCGCGATCTGATCACAGATACCCGCGTCACGCTGACAATAGATCAGATTCAACGCCTGGTCTGCGAGTATTTCAACATTGAAGAAGACCTTGTCCGTGCCAAAACCCGAAAGCGGGAAGTCGTGCAAGCTCGTCAGGTGGCGATGTTCTTCTGTAAAAAACTGACGCAGCATTCCCTCAAAACGATTGGCCTTCACTTCGGAGGAAGGGACCACTCTACGGTGATTCATGCCAACACGAGTGTCGAGAACCAGATCGAAACAGATCCTAAATTTTCTGAGATCATCGACGAGATTACCAATAAAATTGACCTTCGTAGCCGCTAAAATGAGCTTCTCTTCCGCACATCACGGATAATCCTTGCTCAAGGCCATCAAAAACACGACTCACGGGTAGCAATCGGGGGGTCGTGGTTGGTATCTTCCCGGATCAGTTCAACCTCGGGTACCCCATCATGAAATTCGCCGCTTCAAGCGCTGAACTTCTCAAAGCCCTGCAGACCGTCAGTGGCGCCGTTCCAACCAAAAGCACGCTTCCTATTCTGGAATGCATTCTTTTTGAAGAAGACGGTGGCAAGCTCCGGCTAAGCGCTACGGATCTGGAGATCTCCATTATCCAGAAGATCAACGTTGCCGTTGAAATCGACGGCCCATCGCGAGTCGCCGTTCCTGCCAAGCGATTGATCGACACGCTTCGTGCATTGTCGAACGTGCCAGTTCGTTTTTCTGCCGATGATGACTTCAATGTCGTTCTCGACACCGATAAAGGACACTATAAAATGGTCGGCCATGATGGAGCCGATTACCCGGCACTTCCTGAGCTGAGCGACAGTGTTTCGGTCGAAACCGATGGCGCGTTGCTTAAACGAGCCATCACAAAAACCAGCTTTGCAGTTAGCCGGGATGCGCTACGACCAGCCATGATGGGAATCTATTTCCAGATTGGCCGAGAGTCTGGCAAAGCCGTTGCCACCGATGGGCATCGTCTTGTCAAGCTTCAGCTTGATCACCTCGGCTCATCGGAAGACATGGATTTCATCGTCCCGGAAAAAGCTGTTTCATTGGCCGCCAAGGTGGCCACCGATGACTCCTGTACCCTTACCGTAGACAGCGGATATGCTGGATTTGACTTCGGCGACTCACGGGTCTTGGCTCGCCTGATTGATGAGCCCTATCCAAATTACCAGGCTGTTATTCCTGTCGACAATGACAAGAAAATGACAGCCAATAAGGACACGATGCTGGCTGCCGTGAAACGTGTGGCTCTGTATTCCTCGACCATGACGAATCAGATTCGGCTTTCGGTGGAAAAAGACAGTGTGGTCATCTCAGCAGAAGACCTTGAACGGGCCAGCGCTGCCAATGAGACCGTTCCGTGCGATTATGACGGGGACAGCCTAGTCATCGGCTTCAATGCCACGTACCTCACAGAAGTCCTCTCGAACATAGATGCTGAAGACGTCTTGTTTGAGTTCTCATCGCCCAACCGAGCCGGCGTTGTCACTCCAGCTAACCAGAAGGAAGGCGAAACCATGATGATGCTCATCATGCCAGTGATGTTGAATACGTACGCCTGACAGATTCGATTATCCGTATCTGACCCGTTTGATCAGGGACTTGTTGTCAACGCCTTTGCAGATTACGGCGGGTACCCCTCGGTTCGGGAGGAGGCTCGAGTGGCATCAAGGAGTGCCTGAGCTCGCTCGGCCTCATCATCGTTTCGACGCACTACATTCTCGAGTATAGGTCTTGCTTCGTCCTTGCGATCTAATGTGATGTAGAGTCCAGCGAGAAGGATTAAGACTCTTGAAGAAGCCGGTTCTCGTTGACGCTGCATAGCAACCACATCGGCCATTTTCTTCGTTGCAATAGTCAGCCTCCCCCGGTCATACCCCGGAAATTGGCCCAAAATGGATGTCCTTGAGTCGTTCAAAAGTGAAAACGCCTCAAGATATCCAGCACTGACTTCTCGTTGCCAAGCAGCTTCCGCACCGCGTGAGGTCTGCCCAAGCATGTACCAAGACACTGCTTGTGATTGCGATTCGTTAAGCACACGCTTGATAAGCGGATCTGACGCATTTAACCCTAGAGTGACGACGTAAAGAACGAGCGAAGCAAGAAGGGCGCCCGAAGCGGCGCGCTTCAACACCCGGGACGGCCTATCAATACGAAAACGAGAGACTGGTCTATCAGAACTTGTTGCTTCGCGTTCAGTGAGGGCGTAAAGCGCCGGAATATCTGCCGGGTCGCACCCTGACAACTCCAGGAAATGCTGAAGCGGATCCCGAAGAACCTTCGCATCTTCTGATACCGCTAGTTTTCGTGTTGCCTCTACAGCCTGCTCTAGACGCACTCTGTCCCTCTTGAGACGCTCCAGATATCGTCGTTGAGCAAGGGCCAATCCGAATGTTTGGTTGGCGCCTTCCCGTTTTTCTTCTGGCCGGAGCGCCCAATAGGCGGCCAGTGTTTCGTCGGCTTCAGGATTCACTAAAACTCGGCCAGCTTCGAGGACGTGCTCTAGCGCACGCGTCGATTTTCGGCGGGTCAGTTTGCCAATGAGCTTTTCAAGGCGAAACGTCATGGTAACAAGCAAGTGGTGGCTGGTGGTGGCGTAGCAATAAGACACAGAATGAAAAGGAGCATAACCTCATGGCTCGAGAAGCCGTTCAGCCCATGCCATCAGTTGGCGATCCTTCCTGAATCTCTGGCAAATCTTGTGGATGTAAGAACGGATGGTTGGTATACGCTTACCTACGATTCGACTTATCTCTTCATAGGTCAGATTCTCAACAAATCGCATTCGGGCGGTTGACTGAAGGAATTCAGGCAATTCCTGAATCGCTCTTCGAAGGGCCTCGTGGATGGCGCCCGCATTCACATCAAGGTCGGATCCCACCTTGGGTGGCAACGGGAAATCATGACTTGGAAGCAACGACGTGAGGGCTTGGCGCCGAGAGACAAAGTTCATATACGTATTGCGACATACGACACTTACCCACTGGGCATATCGGTCGTGATGAGCAATAAGAGAACGTGATGACTCTACCTTCCGATAGGCTTGCTCAACTACTTGGTCTAACTCGCTGACCTGAAACGTGCGCTCCCGAATGAATTTGATTAAGAAGTACCGCCGGACATAGCAATACGTCCATAAATCAATCAGTGTCTTGTGCTGCGACAGGCGATCCTCCATATAAGCCACAAAGGCCTCATTGACGCGATCTGATTGATCGAGATCAAACGGAAGTGTGGACGCAAGCGTCTCAAGAGAAGTGAGTTCTGTTCGGTACGACATAGGCGCAAGGCAAGGGTCCTGGGTTAGAGTGGACGCGCTCCCCGAAAAAGACCGCGCCTGCTCATGTACAGAAACGGAGCCTGTGCAAACCGAACGACATTGAGGCTACTTTGGGACCAAAAAGAGGCTAATTGTGGAAAACTCTTGGCCGCCCCAAGCAAATCAGCTCAACTGACACTGCGATGTTATTCGCAGGTTAGGCCCACCTCGTCTGCATCGAGATCAATAAACCATGACTGAGGCGACCCGGGGGTAGTACGTAACGTACTTGCTGAATTGGCCCCCAAAACACCCCTAAACGCATATTCTGTGGAGGTCAATAGGCTAATCGTTCCCTCAATCGTTACGGACGAGGCGGTAGCATCTTTATTTGAAATGGCACTACCTGGCAACAGCGTCCACGATGTCCCCGGCGCGTTGGGGCGATAGAAAATATTAACCGCATCCAGGCTCTCGTCCGAAATTTGAACATCAAATTCCTGCCCTGCTGGACATTGGACCGATGCCGTCAGACCGAAAGAGGCTAGACTTGATGTCGACGGTAATGTTAGAGAGGACGATCCTGATAACGGATTGCCGACATCAACCACGAACAGGTCCGACCCGGGTACTTCTGCTGCGAGGAAGTACGTTGTCCCATCGACCACATCGACATTGCCCGGACTACCAACAAGACTCTTAATGATAAACGTGGTGGTACCGCCTGGAACAAACATGTTGCCCGTATGGAAAAGGCCTGCCCCGACAAGAGTAAAGTCGACATTTACCCCACTCCCAGGACTTAAGATAGCTACCATGTGCTCAAGAGAGCCACTCGTTACCTGACCCGCACTTAGGGCAAACGTGAAAATTAGTCCGCCACTAGCATCTACGGTGGTCAAATCAACATTAGGCGCCGCACTCCCAAGACAGACCTCAGTTGTTGCCTGGCCCCCTTCGATGGTAACGACAACCGATCCCACCACGTCGTTCGCTCCGTTGGCTGGCTGATAGGCATAAACGTCCGCATTGGCTGATCCTGACAGGAGATTGACGGCAGCTATTAGAGCCGTATCGGACGAACGGACGATTAGACTCGTATCTCCTGCATTACAGACACTGGCTCCATTTGCGACCCCTTTTCCGGTTGCCGACGGAAAGGAGACTGCGACATTGCCGGCTTGGTCAAACATCTTGAAGAACGCAGCGCCAGCAATGGCATTACTCGATCCATTGGCAAGCCGGGCGCCTGAAGGCAATGCGGACAAACCACTTGCCGAATCGTAAACACGTAGCTGCGTGGTAATCTGTCCTTGAAGGATGGCCCCCTCTGCAGTTGTCGGGATAGTGCCTTGTGCAATCGTGATGCTTGCCTGGGACTGAGTGGATGAGGACGCGGGTGCTGTCGAGACGATCACTGTTTGCTGCACTTGCCCGGTCCCGGACGTCGACACTTGGGCATCTACACGACTTGCCGTGCCATCGATGACCGAGTTGATGTTATCCCGCGCCATCTTAATGGTAAAAAACTGTCCATCGGACTGCTCGAGAATGACTCGCCGAGTAGTTGTGTAATACCCACCTGCTTCTGCCCGGACATCGAATTCAACAGGGTTTGAACTAGACGGTACAAGCGAGTTTTGGATACCGAACGTGATAACGCCGTCTCCCGCTGTGATATCCTCGATTGGGTCGCTATAGGAATCGATCAGAAAAGTGGCGTCCGGGCCGCTAAACGAGAGTCGAGCGCTAATGAGTTCTCCTGTCCCTGCATCCACAATGACGCCATTAACCACCGTGTCGATGGGTTCTAACCCAATAACGATGTCAATATTTTCAAACGCATCCCGGACTCCATTGAAGTCACAGCTAGACAAGGTCAATGACAGCAGGAGCGCGGTCAGAATCGGGAAGTATCTGGTAGTTAATACAATCATGGTGCGGTATAAACAGGGCAGTGTGTGAAAATCGATGTCTGGCGATACAGACAGGTAAGAAGGCTCGTAACATCAGGTCATATATCAGAGCCTGATTCCTACTCCGATCGATAAAACCGGATACCAAGCAAAGGATTTTATGGCTTCGTTTAAGTTCTGGACGTTTTCAGGAGATGCGGTCGGAGTAATGAGTCCCGCTCCTTCAAGGGTTAGTTCAGGAACCGCCGAGTAATAGGCTCCAAGATCAAGAAGGAACGTGAATCTAGAAGAGCCTGTTGCCAGGTTTCCGAATCCAATCCCCACATAGGGATGAATGGCTGCTGGATACTTGACCTTCGCCTTCAGCGTACCGAGTTCATCGGGCGAAAAAACCTTGCCATCGCATACACCCGAACTATCCTCCGTTCCAAAGCAGACGGAGTCGAGTGGTGTGGCGACTGCATCAACCGTGAAGTTGTTTTTTCCAATGCCTCCGGAAAGCCTAAAGTTGGATCCGAATGGGTGGAAGTCCAGAAAACCGGAAAAAGCACCTACGTTCGCATCGCCAGTGGCATCCACGCGAGGGTCATCCCCGAATGTATCATTCAAGGGAACCGGAACAGAGAACACACTGCCATTGCCACGAAGGGAGAGCTTTGGGGTTATTCCAATAGCGATTGACCCCGCGACACCCGTCGTGCCGACACGAACCCCGACACCGACGTCTTGGGCGGACGAGGAAGTCGTCGGCAGTGTCGTTAGTAATAAGGCAAGAGCCAGAAGGAAAAAGAGTCGCAGACGCTTCATAAGAACCTGTGTTGCCAAGTAGTACGGAAAGGGCTTGAAGGTAGCTGGATGGACTCTTTATAGCAACGCAAAAGAGCGTAGAAACCAGCTTCAACCCTAGTTATCGACACTTTGGCTCCCGTATTTCAGTCAGGAGCCCTAAGAATTCGATCAAGTATCCGTTGCGCTGGTGAGGCCACGATTTGAGCACAAATCGACTGGCTACAAGGCCTTGTGGCCAAGAATCGGTGGTCGTTAGAAATTGATCTCATATTTCAAGATTGGCGGAAGAATAACGTTCTCGTTGCCATAAACCCTGCAACGGGGGACTAAACCGCTTGTCATGCGTGTCAGGCCCCGTTTTCATTCAGCTAGATCATTGACGAAGCACCCACTTCGTTGTATTTTAGCGGTCTGCGTTTTTTTCCGGCGCCCCACTGAAGAACGAAATCATCCGATATCGTCTTCTTGCCGGAGTCTGAACATTCGGAGTGCACCCCATGCACTCCTCATAATATTTCCCGAGTCCCGATGGACGTTAATAGCTTCAAAACGATCAGTGCTAAGCCGGCTGAAGTCGAGCGTGCCTGGCATGTTGTCGATGCTGAGAATGCCGTAGTTGGCCGTCTCGCTTCTAAAATCGCCACCATCCTGCGCGGCAAACACAAGCCTTCGTACACACCTCATGTGGATACGGGTGACTTCGTGATTGTCATCAACGCCGACAAAGTCCGGTTCACCGGTCAAAAGGAATCAGACAAAGAGTACTTCCGCCACACCGGATATCCGGGTGGTGCTCGGGTGCGCACACCGAGAGAGGTTCGCGTAAGCAAGCCTACTTTCATGGTGCAGAACGCCGTCAAAGGTATGCTCCCGAAAGGTATTCTGGGTCGTGAAATGGGTCGCAAACTGAAGGTATATGCCGGAAGTGAGCATCCCCATGGCGCCCAGCAACCTCAAGCCCTCGAACTCTGAACGCTCTCAACGAGCAACTGCAACCCAACTGAATCATGGCAACAGCCCTTACTCAGTTCATCGCTGTCGGTCGCCGCAAGAATGCGGTAGCACGTGTCTACCTGCGTCCAGGCGGATCCGGCAAAGTCGTGATCAACAAGCGTGAACTCACCGAATATTTCCCAACCATCTGGCGTCAGTCGTCGGTCACCTCCCCGTTCGATGTAACGGAAACAGGTGGTCAGTTTGATGTCGTGGTGAACACCCATGGTGGTGGAATGACCGGTCAGGCAGAGGCAATCCGTCTCGGCATTTCACGTGCATTGGTCGTGTTCAACGAAGAACTGAGAAAACCGCTTCGCGATGCTGGCTTCATGACGCGTGACCCACGTATGGTCGAGCGTAAGAAGTACGGACAGCCGAAAGCGCGTAAACGTTTCCAGTTCTCGAAACGCTAGTCGAACTCCTTTCCGGTCGATGCCTTTTTGGTTTCGACCGGATTTATATCTCTCATACACCCGGATGCTGACCGGGGTGACCTATCGTACCCGATTTATTGGGGCGTATGGTTCGGTCGGCTAATGAACGGTGTAGCGGACATCAACCCACAACAACCCAATGAGCGAAAACACCGCCCAGACGGCGCACCGCGCCCAGATTGAAGACCTGCTTAAAGCAGGCACCCACTTCGGCCACCTTACGAGCCGGTGGAATCCAAAAATGCGCACTCACATCTTCATGGAGCGCAACGGAATCCACATCATCAACCTCAATCATACCCAGGCGTATCTGGATGAGGCTGCCGAAGCTGTCGCCCGTTTCTCTCGTCGCGGTAAGAAGATTCTCTTCACCGGTACGAAAAAGCAGGCTCGCGACGTCATACGCAAGCATGCAACGGAATGCGGTTCTCCATACGTCGTTGAGCGCTGGTTTGGTGGCACACTGACCAACTTTCAGACTATCCGTCGGTCTATTCGCCGCATGGAAGAACTGATCAAGATGGAAGCGGACGGCACCATGGAGCAGCTCAAAAAGAAAGAGCGGCTCATGAGAGCCCGTGAGCGCGAGAAGCTGGAGAAAACGCTCTCCGGTATTAAGGATATGGCTCGTGTACCAAGCGCTTTGTTCATCGTGGATATTAACCGCGAACACATCGCCGTGAAGGAAGCTAAGAAGCTTGGAATCCCCATCATCGCCATTGTGGATACCAACTGCGATCCTGACCTCGTCGATTTCCCGATTCCGGCCAACGACGATGCGCTCAAATCGATTGACCTCATCACTGGTGTCATTGCTGCGGCAGTGATGGAAGGTGAGAAGGAAAAAGTGATCGCCGATGCGTCCCAAAAAGCCGAAAAAGAGAAGCGCAAGCAGGACGAAGCCGAAATGGCTGAATCCAAAGACGCCAAGTAACTCGGCTGGCTGATTCCGGGCACTGTTGCCCGAGTAACATTTGATTCTCGGTGGACTCTCAGTCCCTCGAAACCATCGAAAACGACAGAATAACCATGTCTATTTCTGCTGCAGACGTAAAAAAATTGCGCGAAGCCACTGGCGTCGGCATGATGGATTGCAAAAAAGCCCTCACCGAAGCTGGTGGAGATTTTGAGGCTGCCATCGACCTACTCCGCACCAAAGGCCAGAAAGTGGCTGCCAAACGCGCCGATCGCGATGCTAAAGAAGGCATTGTGGCTACCGGTTCAACAGCCGATGGCAAAACAGCTATCCTGGTCGAAGTGAACTGTGAAACAGACTTCGTTGCCCGCAATGAAGACTTCCAGGTGTTCGCTGGCCAAATCGCCGACCTCGTACTCGAGACACTTCCTGCCGACCGTGAGTCCCTCATGGGTGTTGCTATGAAGGACGGTCGCACGGTAGAAAATGCCCTCACGGATATGACAGGAAAGATCGGTGAAAAAATCGATGTCCGTCGTACCGCGGTATTGACTAGCGAGGGCGGTAGTATCGTTTCTTACATCCATCCTGGTGCGCGTCTTGGTGTCCTCGTGGACATTTCCGGGTCGGGCGATCTTCAGGCTGCCGGTCGCGACGTGGCCATGCAGGTTGCAGCGCTTAATCCAGTTTCTACAAGCCGTGATGAAGTACCACAGGACTTGCAGGAGCGGGAGCTGAAAATCGCTGCAGAAGCCGCTCGCGAAGAAGGAAAGCCTGAGCAGATCATCGAGCGCATCGCAACGGGTAAGTTGGATCGCTACTTCAAAGATAATGTGCTTACCGAGCAGCCTTTCGTCAAGGACTCTTCCATGACGGTTGGCGAGATGCTCAAGAGCGCAAGTGCCGATGTTAAAACCTTCGTTCGGTTCGCCCTAGGCGGCTAATGAGGTTTTTGTTGATTGGAATGAGCCAGTGGCTATTTCCTTTTCGGTATTGACTACGTACGTGAAGCGGGAGTCTGCAAAGCAGGCTCCCGCTTTTTGTTTGAATGAAGCGTTCGTATTACCCTTTCAAATTGATCCACAAGGGGCGGAACGTTAGTTTGATTCGATATTAAATGACTTACTTCCCATCCGAGACTCCGTGACTGATTCATCATCTGATACACCCTCGCGCCAGCGCATCCTGCTCAAGCTGAGTGGTGAATCCCTGATGGGCTCCAAGCAGTTCGGTATTGACGAAAATGTCCTAACTGGCTATGCGGATGAGATTCGCCAGTGTGTCGAACACGGTGTCGAGCTTGCCATTGTAATAGGCGGCGGCAACATCTTCCGAGGTGTCAATAATGCCTCCAAGGGGATGACTCGTTCTCATGCTGACTACATGGGCATGCTGGCGACGATGATTAACGCTATGGCTCTTCAGGACGCTCTTGAACAAGAAGGCGTCCATACTCGGCTTCAATCCAGTCTGAACATGGATGAAATCGCCGAGCCGTTTATCCGCCGTCGTGCTGTTCGCCACCTTGAAAAGGGCCGAGTAGTCATCTTCGGTGCGGGTACGGGTAACCCATATTTTACCACTGACACGGCTGCTGCCCTACGATCATTGGAGATCGAAGCCGATGTGATCCTGAAAGGAACGCGCGTTGATGGTATTTACAGCGCGGATCCAGAAAAGGACCCACATGCAGTACGATTTACCCGGATTCACGGACAAGACGTCATCTCCAGAGACTTGAAAGTGATGGATATGACTGCTTTTACCCTGTGCAAGGAATCCGACATGCCGATAATCGTGTTCAATATGGACACGGGTGGAAATCTCCTTCGCCTTGTGAAGGGAGAATCCGTCGGAACGTTTGTTCACTGGAGTAAAAACGCTGAAGAACCGGTTGTAGCCTAAACATCCCACTCAATCCACACATGCTGTCATGATACACGAAGACCTCGAACTGATTCTGGAAGAAGCAGCAGAGCTCATGGATAAGAGCATTGAGCACCTGCGCCAAGAAATGATGTCGATTCGCGCGGGCCGAGCTACGCCGTCAATGCTAGAAAACGTGCGCGTGGACTATTATGGCTCTGTTACGCCACTCAATCAGATGGCTAGTGTAAACGCCCCTCAGGCCGATCTGCTTGTTGTGCAGCCGTGGGATCGTGCTGCGCTACCAGATATCGAAAAAGCGATCCAGGCTGCCAATCTGGGGTTGAATCCGTCCAATGATGGCAACATGATCCGTCTCCCGGTCCCCCCTCTTTCCGAGGAACGCAGGAGAGACCTTGTTAAGGCAGCTCGTTCTAAAGGAGAGGATGCAAAGGTGGCGATCAGAAACGTACGCCGTCATTCAAAGGACATGATCAAGACCACACAGGAAGAAGAAAAACTGCAGGAAGACATGCGCTATGAAGCGGAAGATCGTCTGCAGTCATTGACAGACAACCATGTGACTCGCATTGATGCTTTGCTCGATAACAAGGAAAAAGAGGTCATGGAGGTCTGATTCGGGCTTTCAGGATTCACCGAGCCTGCACCAACGAACTGAAACAAGGCCCTAAGGAAGGCATTTGATCGCTTTCGGCACGGAGAGGTGTCCGAGTGGCTGAAGGAGCACGCTTGGAAAGCGTGTGTGCGGGTAACCGTACCGAGGGTTCGAATCCCTCTCTCTCCGCGAATAGAGCGCCCCATTCATGAAAGTGAATGGGGCGCTCTTTGTAGGTGGCTCATGTGGACGAATTCCCAAATACGAGTTACCGAACGCAGCAGCGCTCATTGTTCAACAGATGACACAACAGTAGATTGGGTTCTTGGATCGTACGCAGTGATGATGCCAACAATCTAATCCGACGGTCATGTATCAGGATGAAGCCGGCAGTGATCCTGACACGAGCTTGTGACGATGATCCGCAAAGACGTCCAGCCACATTTGCGACTTCCTTCGTGCGGAATGATTCATCAAAGGATGACGTCCATTGTTGGGAAAACATCGAGGTTAACCACTAGGCTTTCCGCTGATCTTTTTTCTGGCTCCACTCCTTTCGTAGGTTGGACTTACTATCAAACAGATTTTCCACCACTGCCAGCAATTACCCAATCCCGCATGTCCCTAACGGTATTGTGGCCTAATCGCCCCATTTTCCTACTAGCAATAGCAGGAATGTTCTCGATTTGCGCTCTTAAAACAACACAAGCGCAAACATTCACCAACGAGTATTCTCGTTTGCAGAGCCTACCTGCATCTGATATTACCATTCAGAATATTGCGCTGGCCGACTACAATGCCGACGGTCTATTGGATATGTATCACGCAGGCCGTTTATATCGCCAAGCACTGGACGGCTCCTTCCACAATGTATTAGAGCAAGCCGATATCCGACTGGAGGGTAATGCGGTTAGAGGAGGCATTTTCGGTGATGCCAATAAAGACGGTCTTCTCGACCTTCTGATAATGGATGGCGCACCCGGTTCACGGTTTTACCTTAACCGGTCCGGGGAAAAATTCGACCTTGGCAATAGTAGCACTAACCTGATTTTCCAAGACAGTCCGATCGGGGGATTTTGGGCTGATGTAAACCAAGATGGTTTTCTTGATTTTGTTGTTGGAACGAGTAACGGTAACAACCCTGTTTTCTTGGGAAGTGCTGGCGACGGATTCATTAACGTTGGTGCCCTAATGGGATCCGATACTGGATCTCCAACATGTGGTTTGGCTGTAGCCGATTACGATCAGGACCTTGATCCTGACTTCTTTGCTGCTCGATGTGGCGCAGGCAACGAACTCAAGATCAATAATTCTAACAGTGACCGTTATACCACAACCCGACAAGGAGCAGGTGTTGAGTCAACCGCACCGTCCCTCGAAGGACGTTGGTTTGATTACAATAATGATGGCTGGGAAGACCTGCTGGTCGTTAATACAAGTCAGGATCTGAAGACTTCATATACCGAGCTTTATCGTAATGATGGTGGCCAACTGATTAATGTTGCGGAAGAGGCTGGAATTCGTTCTTTTCCCAACCTGCCAAATGGACCAGCAGCGATTGCCGACTTTGATAACGATGGCTGGCAGGACATTTATCTACCCTTTAACAACCAGGGACGCCTTTATCACAATCAGGGTGATGGAACGTTCGAGGACATTTGGGAAATGAGCATCGCCCTAGACTCAACCTCGGATACCGTTGTTGGGATGGGGGACCTCAATAATGACGGCTGGATGGACCTGGTGATTCCGGATCAGTTTGGCACAGCCATCATGATCAATGACGGAGGTGATAACAACTGGGCAACATTCCAGCTGCGTGATGCCACCTTCAACCGGTTTGCCGTAGGTGCGCGGATCCATCTTTTTTCCGGGGATACCGAACAGATTCGTGTAATTCGCTCCGGAAGCGGTGATGGCACGCAACACGACGAATTGAGAGCCCATTTTGGTGTAGGCTCCTCTGAAGTCATTGATCGTGTACTTATCAATTGGCCTGATGGAATCGTAGAGGAATTCACCAACCTCGCTGTAAACCACCACTATACGTTTGTTCAATTCAGGGGGCAAAATGACCCACCAAATGCTTTCCGGCTTATGGGGCCCGTGAACGCAGGATTCGTTGAAACTAGTGCTGAGACTATTCTCTTCGAGTGGGAAGCAGCAAACGATGTCGATGGCGTGGATTACACGCTAAACCTTTCAGGACCAGGACTGCGGCTTTCCTTCCCCGCTATTTCGGAGCCATTTCTGGAAATGAACACTGAAATCCTGCCGAAAAATCAGATTTATTCTTGGTCTGTCACGGCCACTGATGGGTTTTCAATCCGCGGGAGCAGCGATGTAAACAGCTTTAGCTTTGGGCAGCCAGATGTTGCTAACTCTACGCTGCAAGAGCCTGCGCTCTATGATTTTGGCTTGCCGCGCATTTCATCAGGCATTGCCGAGTTTGCGGACTATGATTTGGATGGAGATCTCGACTTGCTAGTGGGTGGGGACACAGATGGGACTTCGGTGCTGACTCTATATCGAGCTAATGATGCTGAAATCATCCTCGACAACAATGGCGGCGAATACATCTTCAAGTCGCTTGTGGACTCAGGAGTGTCTTTGGAGCAGGTTTCTCAACCCAATGCCTCTTGGGGTGATTTCGATAGAGATGGGGATCCTGACTTGGTTATTTCAGGCGTTGCGAAGCAAAACGGCCAACCTCTCACACAAATCTATATCAATCAGGTTGGTCTGTTTATTCCCTTGGAAGTGCAGGGGTTGCCCAACGTATGGGGAGGCGTAGTAAAGTGGGTTGACTTGAATGGAGATGGATATGAAGACCTTTTTATATCTGGTGCCACATCCCTCACACAGCCCTATGATCTAGTAGCCGACGTATGGATTAATAATACGGGGCAGTCTATGACTCCGGCAGAAGCTGGTATTTCACCTTTCATGTTTGGTGATGCAGCGTTTGCTGATATAGACAGCGATGGGGACCAAGACCTTGCGATCACGGGTGATTTTGGAAATGGTCGTTTCGGGGCAGCAATTCTGAATAACCAAAATGTCGGTTCTGGCGGCGTGTTCACACCTACCGGAACAGGGTTACCAGATGTTATGGGAGGCTCTGTCAACTGGGGTGACGTGAATGGAGACGGAAAGCCAGACTTGATGCTCACGGGTGGCGAACTTGGCCCTGACATGCTTCGCGGCATTTCAATAATGCTCGTCAATCAGGGTGGTACATTCTTGGCGCACCCATTTCCCTTCGACGGCGTCGTTACTGGTACCGCAATCTGGGGTGACTACGAAAATGATGGGGACGAGGATGTCTTTATTGTAGGAGCCCGAAGCCCACTTGGCGAAACCGTCGGCCGCCTATACCGCAATGTGGAGGGTCAATTCGTTGCAGAACTTGACGTAAAGGGCTTTGTGCACGCTGCGGCAGCCTTCGGAGACTACAATGGAGATGGAGATCTTGACTTGATTGCCTTCGGAATTGATGCAGATGGCAACCTCTCAACGACGTTCTACATTAATCAACAGGTACCCGAGCCGGTACCCGTGACGAGATAGGCTCGCAAGTCGCAGCCAGTTACGTCGTATATTGCGTACCCCGCGTCAGCGCGCAAGCCGGGCACTATGAGCCGGTCGCCAGACGCTGGTTACGTTACTCCATAACCGGACCCCAACACCATGATTGCCAGCATGACCGGCTACGGCCGGGGCGAAGCTGAAGTCGCCGGCTACGAAGCCGTCGTCGAACTCAAATCGGTCAATAGCCGATACTGCGAGATCTCGCTTCGCTCACCCAAGTCCCTTAATGAACATGAGGGAGAAATCCAGCGGATCATCAAGACTGCCTTTTCGCGTGGTCGCATTTCCGCTTTCATCACCGTGACTGACCCCGTGCCCGATTCGATCGGCCTGAAAGTCGATAAACGAGCTGCTGCTGCCTACCGCTCCTTGTTGGATGAATTGCGTGTAGCAGCCGGAATCGAAGAGCCAGTCCGACTGGAACACCTTCAGAAATACAACGAGATCTTTCAAGCAGAAGACCCGATCGAAGAGAATGCTGAGGCCATCTGGGAAGCCACGCAAAACGCATTGGACGCCGCCTGTAAGGGAATACAGACCATGCGATTGCAGGAAGGAGATGCCCTGCAAATCGAGCTATCTGAGCGCCTTGTTGGGATCGAGACGCGCCTAAGAGAAGCAGAACGGCAAGCTCCAGAACGGGTTGCCTCCTCAGGACAACGGCTGCGTGATCGCCTTGCTGAGATCATCGAAGAAGGCCGAATCGACAAGGAGCGCATTGAGTTCGAGATGGCCATGCTCGCTGACAAGCTCGATGTACGAGAAGAATGCGTACGGCTAGATTCGCACCTCAAACTATTCAGGGAGGCCATCTCATCGGGTGAGCCCGTTGGTCGAAAGCTTAATTTTTTGTCCCAAGAAATGAACCGGGAGATTAACACGATCGGCTCTAAATCCAATGACGCTGAAATGGCCCATCTTGTTGTGGGAATGAAAGAAGAGCTAGAAAAAATCAAGGAGCAGGTCGAGAACGTTGAGTGACGAGAGTGGGCATACTGCCAAGAAGAGCGATCCGTGCATCATCATCGTCGCAGCGCCCAGTGGGTCGGGAAAATCCTCCTTGGCCAAACATTTAATGACCGAGCTACCCAGCATCCGGTTTTCGGTGTCTGCCACCACTAGGCCACCACGAGCAGGTGAAAATGACGGTGTCGACTACCATTTTCTTAACGAAGAATCGTTTCGCGATGCCATCGACCAAAATCAGTTGCTTGAATACGAGGAAGTCTATCCAGGGCGCTTCTACGGCACCCTACGATCCGAAGTGGATCGCTCCAGCGTTAACGCACCTGTGCTGCTCGATGTAGATGTTGTGGGGGCCCTCAATGTCAAAGAATCCTATGAAAGTCGTTGCTTAGCCGTGTTTGTGAGCGTGCCGTCGATGGACGAGTTGGAAAGCCGCCTCCGTCTGCGCGGAACAGAAACAGAGGAAACCCTTCGGACACGAATCGAGAAAGCCACGTATGAACAGTCGTTCGCTAATCGGTTCGACCACCAGATCATGAATGATGACTTGGACCGGGCTTCTGCCGAACTCATTGCCCTCGTTCGCTCGTTCCTGGATTCCTGCGAGCCATCCTGAACCCGTTTGGACATGAACAACACGCCATCATCAACCACGTCTGACACGTTGGGCCTAGTAGGACGCCGCATCCTGCTGGGAGTTAGCGGCGGAATTGCAGCCTACAAGACAGCGGAACTCGTTCGGGGCTTCAAGAAGGCGGGGTGCGAAGTGAAGGTCGTTATGACACCCGGCGCGACGCGCTTTGTGACGCCGCTGACGCTAGGAACGCTTTCAGAGAACGAGGTACATGTCGAGATTTTCCCTGAAAACATGTCGGGGTCCTGGACGGTGCATGTAGCTCTTGGGTTATGGGCCGATCTGTTTGTTGTCGCCCCCATGACTGCTCAGACGCTATCCAAACTTGCAAGCGGCGCATGCGATTCCATGCTGACAGCTGTAGCGTTGACCGTGCGATGCCCTGTTCTGGTCTGTCCCGCGATGGATCATGATATGTATGTACACGAGAGTGTTCGGACCAACCTGGAGACGCTGGCCAAACGCGGTGTTCATGTGATGGAAGCCGAACATGGTGAACTGGCAAGCGGACTTGTCGGGCAAGGTCGCTTGCCAGAACCACCCGCGATTGTGGAGGAATCGTCCTTGGTGCTGAGTCGCGTGCGGGCATTGGTCAGTGGTCCGCTAGCTGGAAAAAAAGTCCTTATATCGGCGGGCCCCACTAGGGAAGCCATCGATCCGGTCCGCTATATATCGAATCATTCAAGTGGCACGATGGGATATGAAATCGCTCGTGCAGCAGCCCGGCGAGGCGCCGATGTGGTTTTGGTAAGCGGACCAACTTCTCTCGCCGAGCCGGAAAACGTCAGGCGGGTAGACGTCATCTCGACCGCAGACATGCACACCGCCGTCATGCAACATGCAGACGCAGATGTTGTGGTAATGGTGGCTGCCGTGGCTGATTTCACCATCGCTGATCCGGCCGAAGGTAAAGTCAAGAAGGATAGACAAGCACTCAGCCTATCGCTACAGCCAACGGTAGATATTCTTGCTGATTTAGGCCGAAATAAGCGTTCTGATCAAACACTCGTAGGTTTCGCACTCGAAACGGACGATGGATTAGCTAATGCAAAGGGCAAGCTGAAGCGCAAAAATCTTGATTGGATCGTACTCAATAATCCGACAGAAGAAGGAGCTGGATTTGGACCTGGTACCAACAAGGTGACGCTTGTCTCCCGTGCAGGTGAGGAGGTGTCCCTACCCGTGCTACCGAAAGCGGATGTTGCCGAAGCTATTCTGGAATACACCGTGCTTGGCTATTTGCCGTCGTAAAGTGTGCGTTGAAGGCGCTCGCATCAAGCGTCCACGGTGTAGTTCTCCACAATCGTGTGGAAATCGATGTTGACATAACGGGGGAATTCTTCGCCCCGTGCTTGATCTGTGTCCTTTACTTTACAATCATTCCAGATCCACGGACCGATCCATCCCTTCACGTTCTCCCATGCCGACTGAACTCGACGAACTGCGCGCCGTTTTCGAGCACCAGATATCCCTGTTCGGTGATGTACTATATGTGGGGAAGGAAGGTGATATCGAGGCCCTTGGGCCAGAATCAGAACCTGCTGCTCCCCCTATGGACGACCCGGATGAAGCGCAGACCGCTAGATCATTAGCTCATCTTGAACCAACTCCAGAGCCCTCCCCCGAATCTATGCCTGAATCTTCTGCAGCTACGCCTGACGTTTATGAGCAGATTGCTACTCTGATTCCTGAAAATTCCCCATTGCACGATCTCATTTCTTTGGAAGAGGTCGCCGCCTGGGTGGCAGCAACCGAGTTGATCGAGCTCGATCGGACACGTATCAAACCAGTGTTTGGCGTTGGTCGTTCCGATGCAGATCTATTGGTTATCGGTGAAGCGCCAGGGGCAGAGGAGGACAAACAGGGCGAACCCTTTGTTGGGCGCGCCGGAAAATTGCTGACACAGATTCTTCAGTCCATCGGGTTCGAACGAGAGGATGTGTACATCGCTAACATCCTCAAGAGTCGTCCGCCGAACAACCGTGATCCACTGGCCGAAGAGATTGCGACCCATATTCCGATTCTACACAAGCAGATAACCCTAATTAAGCCCAAATTAATCTTGTGTGTTGGGCGAACGTCTGGTACGTCCCTTCTGGGGATACAAACATCCCTAAAGGAACTGCGTGGCACGTTTCATGATTATCACGGCATACCGGTGCTGGTAACGTATCACCCGGCTGCACTGCTCAGAAACTCCAATTGGAAACGTCCAACCTGGGAAGACGTGCAGCTACTGCGCGCCCGGTATGACGAATTGACGGCCTGACCCGACCATGTCCGAAATGCTCCCACAAATCTCTCCCCGCTCCCTTTCCGGTGACATGCCGTCCACCGCGATGATGTCTGGTGCCAAGGTGCCGCCGCAAGCCATGAACGTGGAGCAGTCCGTTCTCGGCGCCATGCTGCTCGAACGAGAGGCCATTCCCAAGACCATCGAAATACTGGTACCTGGAGCGTTTTATACAGATCGCCACAACACGATCTATGAAGCTATTCTGAGTCTCTTCGAACGAAGTAACCCGGTCGATCTCGTGACGCTGGGCGATGAATTGCAGCGGCGCGAAAAGCTTGAAATGATTGGTGGTACCTACTACCTATCTGAACTAACAGCTTCAGTTGATACAGCCGCTAATGTGGAGTACCACGCGCGCATAATCTCCGAGAAATCATTACTTCGGAAATTAATCGAAACGATGACAAACGTTATCACGCGGGCCTACGAGCCATCGGCTGATGCGTTTGAGCTTCTGGATGAAGCCGAAGGCGACCTTTTTAAGATTTCTGACTCACAGCTTAGACGGGCAGCCACATCGATGCACGATGTGTTGAAAGAAACGCTTACTCGCCTCGAGTCCATCCATGGCCGAGAAGGCGGTATCACCGGAGTCCCTAGCGGTTTCAAGCGAATCGACGAGATGACAGGTGGATGGCAGCCTTCTGACCTCATCATTATTGCGGCGCGTCCTTCCATGGGAAAGACTGCTCTTACGCTGGCCATGGCCCGTAACGCAGCGCTCGACAAGGAAAATCCGACTGGCGTAGCAATTTTTTCGCTCGAAATGAGCTCGGGGCAGCTTGCTCAACGCCTTCTTACGTCGGAAGCTCGGGTCGACGCCCAGGCTGCTCGTACCGGTCGATTAAATGATGATGATTGGCCTCGCTTGGCCAAGGCTGCTGGACGCCTGAGCGAGGCTCCTATTTACATTGACGATACAGCGGGCCTGACTGTTTTAGAGCTGCGAGCTAAATGCCGGCGCCTCAAAGCTGAGCACGACATCGGTATCATCATTGTCGATTACCTCCAGCTAATGCATGGTTCTGGAATGGGTAAAAACTCCAACAGAGAGCAGGAAATTGCCCACATCTCCCGGTCCCTAAAAGGGCTGGCAAAGGAATTGAACGTGCCCGTGATTGCTCTTTCTCAGCTTTCCCGAGCAGTTGAAACGCGCGGTGGCGACAAGCGCCCACAACTCTCAGACCTTAGGGAATCAGGTTCGATCGAGCAGGATGCAGACGTAGTAGCATTTATTTACCGCGCAGAGCGCTATGGGATTACGGTCGATGAAAACGGTAACTCAACCGAAGGAATAGCCGAGCTCATCATCGGAAAGCAGCGTAACGGACCCATCGGTGACGTGAGTTTGGCTTTCGTCAATCAGTATGCTCGCTTCGAGAATTTGACAACTTATTACGGCCCAACGGATTACGTTCCGGGAACTTCGAATTCCCCGGCTCTTCCATCTCCAGACGATACGGCACCGTTCTGATCCGTATTTTTGCCGGCGTAGACCCTAACGGGAGAAGACTCACCTCTCCCTGACTGCGCACGCTTCGTGCTGAAACCAGCATTACGACCATCAGGTCGCCCCGATGATCGAACCAAAGCAATTTTATCGGAAAATGGACCGGATGCTTGCAAGCATCGCCAGTGATGGCGAGCAAAGCAACCTCCTCCCCCAAATTCTTGACGACCTGAGTTCTTCTTTCGGCGAAGAGCTCAAATTTGCCAATGGACACCTTTACAGGGATCTGTTTGGCGTATATGAACTACTGCATGTATCGGGAGCATCGGACGTTTTCCCTGCCAGGCTAGAAGGAACGGACCCCGCCGTTAAGGTGCTGACTCAGCACGGGTCGTTTCTTTTCGAAACACCGTCCGAAATCCCAGCCTGGTATCGGCCTAGACCAGGCGATGCCGGACAGTTTGTCGCTTTTTTGATCGATGGGCCTCCCGGGCATCGGTACATCATGATGTTTAGCCTCCGTGAGGGATGGGTTCAAGATGAATTGGCCTTTTGCCTGAATGGGACTCGTTTTGCCCTCAACTACCGACTCCGATCTGACGCCGCAAGCAGTGAAATGGCAACAGCTGCCGCCATCCAGCGAAGTCTCTTGCCGACGAGTCCGCCAACGTTTACCGGTTGGGACATTGCTGCCCAATCCGTTCCGGCAGAAGCTGTTGGCGGGGACTTGTATGACTTCATCGACCTGGAAGACGGCCTGATGGGCCTAACCATCGGGGATGCCTCCGGTCATGGTTTACCTGCGGCACTCCTCGTTCGCGATGTGTTGATGGGGATCCGAATGGGTGTTGGTATCAATATGAAGATGCTCTACACGATGAAGAAACTGAATCGAGTATTGCACAAGACCACGTTTTCTACCCGCTTTGTATCCGTTTTTTATGGTGAGCTCGATCGTGATGGTGGCATCCTGTATACCAACGCTGGGCATACTTCGTGTCTGGTAATCTGTCCTGATTCTGTCGCTCGACTTGATCCAACCGGTCCGATCATGGGTCCCCTCCCGGATATTCCGCTGCAACGTGGATACGGAAACGTTCCTATAGGATCCATCCTGGCTCTCTACACGGACGGCATTACGGAACGAATGAACGAAGATGGAACTCCGTTTGAGGAGAAAGGGCTAATCGAATTGATTCGCAGACACGCTCATCGCCCGGCTAAGGATATCGTTGAACGTGTCTTCAACCATGTGCAAAAGCTTGAGCACGAGTCCGACATGCTCGAAGATGATATGTCCCTCATTATCCTGAAACACGACTCGTAGTGCACGCGCCGCTCATCATCTAATTTGGCTAGAGCGGGTTAAAGTCCCGATGGGGGGCTCTGACGCAGTTTAACGGGCTCTCCACTCGGCTTGCGCAACTTGAGATTGAGCATTTCCACAAAGATCGAGAAGGCCATCGCGAAGTAGATATATCCGCGTGGAATGTGGAAATCTACACCCTCGGCGATCAGGGCAACCCCGACCATCAACAGGAACGAGAGGGCCAGCATCTTGACAGTTGGGTGCGCTTCAATGAAGCGTGATACGGCCCCGGCAGTGAACATCATGAAGATGATGGCGATGACCACCGCGACAATCATGATGGTAAGTTCTTCGACCATTCCGACCGCCGTGATCACAGAATCCAAGGAAAAAACCAAGTCCAATATCAGGATTTGAAAAAGTACTTGTCCGAAACTGGCGGCCATTGTCGACCCGTGAGACTCTTCTTCACCTTCTAGTTTGTCGTGGATTTCCCTGGTGCTTTTAGTCAGCAGGAACAGTCCCCCTCCAACCAAGATGAGATCTCGTCCGGAAAGGTCGTAACTGAGCAACGATATCCACGGAGCAGTCAGCTGCATGATCCAAGACAAGGAAAAGAGAAGACCCACTCGTCCAAAGAGCGCCAGGGCAAGACCTATCGTTCGTGCCCGTGCCTGTTGAGCCGCGGGTAGCTTGCCGGCAAGGATTGAGATGAATACGATATTGTCTACGCCCAGGACGATTTCCAGAGCGGTCAGGGTACCAAGAGCTACCCATGCGTTAGGGTCAGCAAGCCAGTCAAACATGGTGGACCATCAGGGTAAATTTATCCCAATATAGGATTGCTTCACAACTCATTTGTGGGGCCGTAGAAGTGTAAGAGCGGCAATCTTTCGATCCATACGAAGCGCAGGTGACAAACCGTTGCTAAGGACTTCGGCGCCAGAAGAAAAACAGGCTTTTGAGGGCGCAGGATAATCGACGAAAAAGCGACATGTTTATGAGCTCCGTTTAACAGGACATATACCTTCCCTACGGGCCAACTGCCAAGGAGATACATCGGGCTACATCATGAACATAACACCTAGGTTGATTCAACATGTTTAGAATGGATGTCCGAGTAGTGTTGAAATATGCGTAGCATTCCATTCTTCGACATATAAGCCCACACTGCCAAAGAACCCATAGCCATTTTCGACATTTGACATCGCGCCAGGTTGAGCAAGAATTTCAGGATCGAAGACACCCCCAGGTGGATCCCAGTTCTTGTCAAGAATGCGTATCTGGATACCCATAGCCGTTAGGCTATATGTATCTGCATTTGGAATCTGACCTCGGTCGATAGACCATTGAACATTGTCTCTGACGGCTTGCTGATCATCCGAAATGTTCATTCGCATCTCCCAGCCGCCATCATCGGTTCTGTGTCCGGGTCGTCCATAAGGGACGAAGATACGTCGATTGATTGGGCCCGATCCCCATAAGTAAATCGCTCTAATATTCCACGGAGAGGCAATTTCAGGGATCTTGATATCCCGATAAACTAGCGTGGAGTCGTTTTCGAATACTTCCGGTCCTAGCTCGAATAGTGTGGGAGTGTTGATTACGGGTACATGCGTTTCCGCTGTCGCCATTTTACCATCAGAACGGATCACTTCGAGGCGATACGTTCTGTTGGCGCCTACCAGAAACTTGCCCGTGTAAACATGGCCATACGACCCATCATTTAGTGGCTCCAGTTTGTGCGTCCATTGGGTTCTGACCCCGGTAAACAGATCCGTCGTGTACACCTCTGCATCAATCGATGCTTGAAAAGCAGTCGTTGAGTTGATGGATTCTGCAAACCGCGTGATAGGAATAACACGCAGTTTATGCTCTGTTTGGAGCAGGTCTAGATGACCGTAAACGGTGAAGTAACGTTCGTCATTATCAAATGGATCAATCACAGTATCGCTGCAGCCAGACCACAAGGGAAGTAGTGCCAGCATGACAAAAAAGAGAGGCTGCGAGAGACGGTAGGTGAACACGGCGTGTTGAGGAAAGACTGATACAGCAAGAATGAAAAGATACTTTCTTTTCTCGCTCCAATAATCGGTTTTAGGCTACTAAAATACCCAATACCGTCTGCTGGCAGTTAGAAACGGGATCCGGACGGTGAAACGAAGGTTGTGAGTCGACAACCCACTACTGATTGAGTCATGCGCCTGGACATCTCTCTCGCCGGCTACTTGCTTCTATTTGCTCTTCTGTGGGCAGCCATAGCTGCACCAGTTCAGGCAAGGCAACAGAATGCCGGTCAGAGGATTTTGGGAGAGCACACAGATGTTGAGCGACTGTTAGAAATTTCATCTCGTGAGGGCGCCGCCTTTCGCGAAGCTTCTGCGAGCTTGGATTCCCTGATCGCCGCGAAAGGCGGCGCCCGCATCTTTGTTGATTCAACAGGAGCGGTGCGAGAATGGCTCGGCATCCGAAACGGGCGCCCTTTGCTTAAACTGACTCACAACCGTGAAGCGGCAGCGTCGGCGCGAGTGACACCTCTTTTGGCCGGCGGCACAAGTGGCCTTGATCTTTCCGGTAGCGGTCAGGTAATCGGCTTGTGGGATGCTGGCAACCCCTTGCCCACGCACGTCGAGCTAGTGGGACGAGTGATGAATGTCGATACTTTTTCCCTCGTGCAAACCCATGCAACCCACGTGGCCGGCACATTGGTTGCTTCGGGAGATTGGCTGGAAGCGCGTGGCATGGCCCCTGAAGCCCTGATTGAAGGCCATGATTGGAATGACGATGTCGCCGAAATGGCCCGTTCTGCAGCAATGGGGCTACTAGTCTCCAACCACAGCTACGGCGACCCGCTAGGGTGGACTCCAAATATCCGTGGAAACGGCCTTTGGGGGTGGATGGGAGATCCATCTGTATCGCCTAGGGAAGATATTCGGTTTGGACTCTACGGAGCACAAGCGGCAGCATGGGATGATATTGCCCATGCCGGTGCCCACTTGGTCATCGTGAAATCTGCTGGCAATGAGCGGGACCGACAGGGTCCTCTCGATGGTGCCCCTCACTATGTTTATGATCAGGGATGGGTTCTTTCCGATGCCGTTCGAGGCGCTGACGGCGGTGGCGATGGGTACGACACAATCGGAGATACAGGCGTAGCAAAAAATGTCCTAACAGTAGGCGCCGTGGATGATGCCCCGTGGGGTGTTGAGGTGCCGGGCGATGTCGTTATGACGTCGTTTTCCGGGTGGGGGCCAGTTGATGATGGCCGCATCAAGCCAGACCTCGTGGCAAACGGTACGGAACTCTTGTCGGCCAAGGCCGGCTCAGACACGGACTATGGTACCTCCTCAGGCACATCGATGGCTGCCCCCGTGGTCGCTGGGTCTGTTGCCTTGCTGCAGGAGCTCTATCAACGCGAATTTCCAGGTTTTATCCCCCTTTCCTCAACCATTCGTGGGCTCTTGGTCCATAGCGCAGATGAAGCTGGTGAATTCCCTGGACCAGATTACCGTTTTGGGTGGGGTCAGTTGAATGCGGAGCGGGCTGCCTTGCACCTACGGCAGCATGCTATTTCCGAAAAGAGTCTTGCCCCCACTCGGCCCTATCCGGTATGGATGCTGGAAAACGAAGTGACCGCTGGAGGCTCCTTCGAAATCGAGATCCCAGTTCAGGAAGAAGGCATTTTCCGAGTAACGATGGCCTGGACGGATCCGGCCGGCGACGAACGTCCAAACCAGTTAAATAGTCGAACAGCAAACCTCGTACATGACTTGGACATCGAGGTTGTGGATGGTAGTGGAACGCATTTACCGTGGGTCCTTGATCCAGATCAACCTTTTGCTGCCGCCTCAACCGGCATCAATGACCGAGACAATATCGAACAAGTTGTGTTCGTGGCAGCGCCGGGGATCGTTCGCGTGCGCGTCAAAGCCCCTGTATCGCTTCAGACCGCTTCCCAAGCATTCTCGCTACTCATAGGCACTCCTGACGCCGCTGAGGCTCCAGGTGCAATGCACGCTGTTTCTGGAACAGTGCGATTAGGCACACTCGGTATATCAGGGTTAAACGTGCGCTTGGAGGGACCTGTGGTGCGCGGGTCAAGGACGAACAATGACGGCATCTTTTATATCGATGATCTTCCATCAGGCTCCTATCAGCTCTCGGTTGACCCTTCACTGTTTTCGTTTTCACCCGAACGAATCACCGTCGACCTTCCCTCGGGACAGCGCCGGTTTGACCTCGAGGTCATTCCCCCGTTACAACCGCAGAGAGTGCGCACCTTTCAGTCCGACCTTCTTCTTCAGTCGGGCGAGCAGAGCTTAGCAGTCGATGTCTCCGACGTATCAGCTGGAGGCCTCTATGGCGTCGAGCTTTTCTTTTCCAGCTCACAAGCACAAACCGTGGCCGGGGCTACGGTCAGCATCGACACTCGATTTGATCCTTTTGTGTCTCCTTGGACAGGAACGGATGCTGCTACTTTTGAAGAACTTTCCCTTTCTCAAACCTTGGCCGTCGATGAAGGGTCAACGCTCAAAAAGAGAATTCCAGTCATCTGGATTTCTGGCCACGCTCCGGGGGGTAACACGGTTCGGATCCCATATGAAATCCGCCTTGGAGGTGTAACGGGGCAACTTTTGCTGGCTGACACCCTTTCTTGGACCGTACGTGGCTCAGATCGAACGGGGCCCTTTCCGCTGGCCTCTCTTCGCAAAGCAGGTGCCTCTTTTGCCTTCCCAGGTGGGTCGATGGAAATCCGATCCAGTTTCCTTGACGGAAGCGAGGTGGTAGCTGTAGAAGCGGTAATGGTCGATCGGTTTGACGAGTCTATGGTTCTTGCGCGCATACCCATGCGAGACACCGGCGATCTATCAAATGACCTAGACTACGTCGCAGGAGATGGGATTTTTACCGGTCGATTCTATCCAATAATACAGGCTGAGTATCGCCTCATTCTTGAGGCTGAAGACGAAGTAGGCAACAAGACAAGACAGGCTATGCCCGCCTACTATTCCTCTGCATCGTTTTCAGCCGATGGGGACCTTCTGTTTTTAGCCGAACAGGAGGCATCCTCACGCACGAACAAAAACCTCGCCCTTCTAGCCGATTTGGGTTACTCAGCATCTTGGTGGGAAACTCAGGTACGCGGGCCAATGCCTGATGCGGACGTGTCTCATTTCGACTGGATCATTGCCGGACGACATGCTGCACCACTCAACTCAGAAACAGATATTTCTGTGCTGGCCAATCACCTGGGACGGGGTGGAAAACTGCATCTTTTTGCCCAGAAACCCACGTCGAGCCAGATTGCTGAGACATGGTTGCAGGAAACTGTTGGGATTGAAACGGGGGCCACCGCTAGGGTTGATTCGATTGACGGCGTAGGTCCCTTAGAGGGTCTACATATGTTTCTTGGTAGCTTATCCCAACCGCGTTTTCTCACGCTCCCCCCAGATGGAGAACCACTACTAAAGCAAGGGAATGGCATCCTAGCCGCTCGTGTTGGCAACGTGGTCGTGTCTACTGTTTCGATGTCTTCTTTCGACAAGGAGGCTGATAGCGAACTCATCATGAGGGCGTTTCTCTTCGAAGAATCGGGCGATACATCTTTCATTCCCGCACCCGATACCGTTCAGGTCTTTACAAGTCCACTTGTGCGCATTTCAGGAGACGAAGCATTCGTTAGTTGGCAGCGTCAGCAGTGGGCCGAGTTTGAGATTGAAGTCGCGACGGATAGTCTTTTTGCAGACGTTTTTCTAAGCCAGGCCGTCCGTGCAACCAAATTTCGAATAACAGGAATGCAACGCGGAGCACGATATCACTGGCGTGTCCGAGCTGTAAACCCAACCGGGGTCTCAGAGTGGTCTGATCGTCGTGTAGTGGTGACACCACCTGCTAACAAAGGTCCATTCCGCCTAACAGATGGGGGCACCCTAGAACTGGGGGAAGGAGGTGCCGTAGTCTATCTCGGCTATTCCGTTCATTTTGCTGATCCAGAAAATGACAGGATGATTTATTCCGCCGAAGTTGTCCCTGCAGGGATTGTACGTACCGAGCTGCAGACATTTGGGGTGGTCATTTATCCTGAAGAACCCGGTGTAGCGCGCTTAACGTTCACAGCTACCGATCCCGATGGACTGAGTGATCAAATTGAGTTTGACGTAGTCGTTGTGTCGAATACCGCTCCGACTGCTCCCGGCCTGCCTGCCAACCCTCAATACATGCGGCCCGGCACCGAGCAAAACTGGCCCATCACCGATGTTTTTGATGAACCCGATGGTGATTCTCTTCGATTCTGGATCTTCAATGGGGACCCTAGTGTCGCCGAAGCATCTATAATTGATCAGACTCTTCATTTTGCCGCGCACAAGACCGGGACAGGATTCGTGAGTATTCGCGCGAGCGACGGACGAGGAGCTAGCATTGAGCAGTCTCTACACATTCGTGTGCGCGAGAATACTGCACCCGAATTGACCGACCTCTTTCAAGGTCCTGAGTTTTTTCCTGGTGAGGCGGCCAGCTTTTGGCTAAAGAATCATTTCTTTGATCAGGATGAGGACGACTTGACGTATGAACTCCTCTCTTCATCAGATAACGTCACCGATGTCTCTATTCGCAACGATTCTCTTTTTGCAACCATGGGCGATGTTGGCAATGCCTCCTTTGATATTCGGGTAACTGACGTTTTCGGTGAAAGCAGTGACCTTACGCTAGAAATCGCGGTACGCTTAGATGCCGTTATCCGGGTAGAAGACAGTCGAGTGCCAATTCGTTTCTCGGTGTTGCCGACCTATCCTCAGCCATTCACCCGCCGCGCTACGATCCCATTCACCATCCCGGTCCGAAGCCACGTCATTTTGGATGTATTCGATTCGCTGGGTCGACATCAGGCGCGCATCATTGACCGGCGCTTGGAACCAGGGAAACATCGTATAGACTGGATTCCACGTGATCTGCCTGCTGGAAATTATTATTACACGCTTCGCGCCGGCGACGAGCGTGGACATGGTGTTCTGGTCTTTGTCAGATAGTAGTCTGTTCACCTGGTAGATAGCATTGGGCTAGGTGAAGCGACCGGCCTGACTATCACACAAAGCGACCTTTCCTTACACTGATGTAGGGGTTCCGCCTACCTTTTTTGTACGCTAAAGAGCGGATCCTACATTTAGATTACTGTCACACCACCATTCGGGAAGGAATTGACTCTGGCACGGCACCCACCCGGGAGTTTTCGCTATGCGTAGATTGTATCGTCTCTATTCCTATTTCGCTGTTTTATCCCTTTTACTGCTTGTTGCGGCATGTTCTGCCCCCGAAGGAGAGGAAATGCGGCCTGCGAACGAACCGACCGTCGCGGATACTTTAGCCGGAGACCTAGTCTACGTCATTTTCGGGCATGAGGTAAAAGACTATTCCGTGTGGAAAATGACCCATGAAGAGCTGGCCTCTACCCGCGAAGCATGGGGTATAACGGACTCCTATATCATGCAAGGGGCCGATGAGGACAGCATTGTCTGGATGATCAGCACAGCACCCGACGAGATATCTGCCCGCGAGTTTATGGTGGATCCAAATCTGGCACGAGCCATGGATGCTGCTGGCGTTGAAGGAGAAGTATATCGCGCGGTATTAGCTCCGGGATACGTCAATCAATTCGATCCTAACGATTTTCCCAACCGAATCATTGTCCAGCATGGAGTTCGGGATTTCAATGCCTGGAAAGCCACGTAGGTAAAGCTCACGAACACAGCACAGATTACGGCTACGACCCGAGCCGTATCAGAGCGAAACCTATCACCAATGAAGTCAGGTACCGTGTAATGGCCAAATTTGCGCAGGTACGGGGCTAGCAAAAGTGCGAGCAATACGTATCCGCCGGTCCAGCCCATCAGGTACATGCCGCCGGCATATCCTAATGTTGAGATGAGGCCTGCCATTGAAATAAATGACGCAGCACTCATCCAGTCTGCTGCGGTAGCCATCCCGTTGGCTATAGCCGGGATGCCCTGTCCAGCTACGTAAAATCCTTTCGTGTCCGATACCCGGGAAAGCCATGCTATCGCGAGATAGATCGAAAATGTGATGCCGACGAATAGAAAGGTCCAAGTCTGTACACTCATGATGCACCTCCGACTGAACCCTGCGTTGTAGCAGCCAAATCAACTGTCGACTGGTGGCCTTGTCCGAGATCCCCTGCAGACATCACATTTTCAAGGTCGATGTGATGCTGGCGATCCAGGCGATTTAGCAATATCGCTTAGACCAGAACGAGTGCTACAAACACGATGATACTTCCTTGCTGGGCGAACCAGAAACCAAGGGGTATCCCGCCTAGTGCAAAGTCATTTAGGGTGTCTGCAAACAGGATACCTGCTCCTAGGCCGGCTGCTGCCCAGATCAAGAGCAGAATGGCCATGATTGTCAAATTCTTCTTCCAATACCTTGTTATTGCTTCAGCAATGCGCGGGTCGCGGGTGTCGGGGGAGGACATCGTGTCTCAGGGAAAATATGGGGCTCCTATTCTTTTGCAGCAAGCATGATACGAAAATCTTCGATTAACCTATCTCATCTATGATGTCTATCACCGCCTTGCAGGATCCCATTCCATCTTCACGAGTCAGACCTATGCAATTCAGAGAACACACCAAATGATCACCGTAACCGCAGAGACACTTGCCGAGGCGCATGCCTTTTGCTCCTGTGGACATGACATGAAAAGTGTCTGGATCAGTCCGAAGGCCAAGCACAAGAAGGCGAAATTCTGGTACGGAGTATTCTGGGGGGTGTCAGGTGGAAGACCGGATCGAATCATCTGGATGTGCAGATTATGCGGCGACGAAGTCGCCGAGTCCTCAGACCCCAAGTTGCTTGTCCGGTACCGACACGAATAGCGGTCGCCAGAACTGCTGAGCATCCGAAGTGCGCTTGCCTTGGCTGGACTGTCTGCAGTGGCCCGCAAGCCGGCTTCGGCGTTTAGCAGTCGCTAAAGAGTAATTCGCCGTCCCGCATAATCCGGCACGTGGCGGTAAACCCGAGCCAGCGTGTGCCGATTTCGACGCAATATTCAACCTCTCGGCCATTTTCTTCGGCCTTAAACGCGTGCGTTGCACCGAGGATAGACCATTTTCGGGAGACAGGCTCACCGTCGTATAGGACCACTTCGATGCCGCTTAGGCTAGATCCAGGCGCGTCTATGCGATGGCCGTTTGTAATCAGTGTTTTCATACTGAGGGTATCGGCTGTGCACTAGCCAAACCCAAGCAACCCTGGTCGTTATCTGCGAAGAGTAGCCTACGGCCCGCTTACCGCCGGATCACCCCAGCCAGAAACTGAAGTAGATATACACGCCCAGCACCAGCCCGAGCACTACTACCGTTGCGGCGACTTCCTGCCACCCCCAGCTCTCACGGTTTTCGAGCTTCTGAGCGTCCGTCACTGAACCGAACGTCAATCCTTCAACCTTCGCATCCGTTGGCGCTTCCGACATGTAGGACAGCAGCACGATCAGAATGACCGAGAAGAGAAAGAGCACACCGGAGAAGTAATAGGCGTTAAAGACACCGATCGCCCCGAGCATGGATGCCGGATCGATGACGCCACTTTGTGTCAAGGTCTGGACGGTGAGCTTGAACATCCCCAGCACGAACCCGACAACAAGGCCGTAAAATGCACCTTCTGAATTTATACGTCGCGAGAAGATCCCGAGCAGAAACACAGCCGTTATTGGCGGTGCGAGAAAGCCCTGCACATTTTGCAAATAGTCATAAAGGCCCGCGTTGCCTTCCGAGATCCGCTTCATGATCGGGATCCAGAGCAAGCCGAAGCCTACAACCACGGACGTCGCAATCCGGCCCACGCGCACAAGAGTCTGCTCCGACCGGCCCGGCCGCAGCTTTTCGTAGATATCGACTGTGAACAGAGTCGCACACGAGTTGAACAACGACGCGAGCGAACTCATCAGGGCGCTAAGAAGCCCACCTACGACCAAGCCCCGCAGTCCGACGGGCAACAGGTTGGCGACCATCGTCGGGAAGACCATGTCTCCCAAGACGTTGCCGTCGACGTCAACTGGAATGGGTAGAAGACCTTTGCTCTGCAAAGCATAGCCAATCATACCTGGTACCAGGAAGATGAACACCGGCCAGACCTTCAGGAAACCTCCGAAAATGGCCCCTCGGCGTGCATCTTTCAGCGAACGGGCAGACAAGGTGCGCTGGACTATGTATTGATCGGTACACCAATACCATATGCCGATGATGGGCGAGGCGATCATCACCCCGAGCCACGGAAAATTGGGATCCGAATTGGGCCGCCACAACGCAAACTGGTCGGCGTTATCTGCGAGGACCATCTTGAGTTCGCCCCATCCACCGAGCATTTCGAGACCAAAGAATGTGATAAACACAGAGCCGATTAACAGTAAGAAGGTCTGCATGACCTCCGTGTACACAACGGCCCTTAGGCCTCCGAACACGGTGTAGATTCCGGTGAGCACCACGGTCGTCACGGCACCGATCCAAAAGGCGTTGTCAGGCGTGCCAAAGGTGTCGGGAAGCAACGTCTTGAACACCAGGGCGCCGGCATACACCGTGACGGAAACCTTGGTTAGGATATACGCGATAAGGGACACGATCGTCAGGACCCAGCGCGAGCGTGAATCGAAGCGTTTTTCCAAGAATTCAGGCATGGTGAAGACGCCCGCCCGATAGTAGAACGGCACGAACACCCATGCCAGCATGATCATGATCCATGCGTGGAGCTCCCAGTGGGCTTGCGCCATGCCATTGGCTGCACCACTTCCGGCCAACCCTACGATATGCTCACTTCCGATGTTGGACGCGAACAGAGACGCGCCCACGGCAAACCATCCAATGTCACGGCCCGCTAGGAAATAATCGGTCGAGGTCTCCTGCCGCCGAGAAGACCACCATACGATGGCCACGATGATCAGGAAGTAGGCTCCAATGATGAGCCAATCAATTGGTGTCATGGGTGTGAGCTAGGCTACGAGAGGCACGTTTCTACTACAGAGGGACTATCAGACATGCCGGTAGACATCCCAGTCGAGGTACGTGCTAAACGCCTCTTCGAGGACGCCTGAAACGCGAGCGCGTGTTGCCGCGACGTGGTGCTCAAACCCTTGGGTACAAATGTGCCGCAGGAGAACCTGGAGCTCGTTGACATGAAAAACACCATATCCACCGAAGGTCTTGAGCGTATCGTCTGTGAACTTGCCTTCGCCGACGTAGGATCGGATCGTACCAGTCAAGTCGTCTGTCGTGACACGGGCATACGTGAAGTCCCCAGCCGCTATTCGGCCAACCATCGTCCCATACGTATTCTCTTTTCCCACAGAGCTGGCGATGATTTCCTGATAGTCCATCTCGTGATCGGCAAAGAAGGCTTTCGGGAGATTGGAGCAATGGAAAACGACTCCTTTGTCGGGGTCCGTACCGTAGTTGTTGTTCCAGTCGAGAAGCGCTGCGGGTTTGAGAGCGGCTTGCTGCAAGGCAAACATGCTGAGCACGCCGGCTATGTCGGCCTCACAGGCGCTCGCCTGAAGATTATTGCTCATCATACTCATGCAGGTGCAGGGAACGACCCCATAAAACTCCTGAAGGGCCGTCCAGCACTGGATGGCCGTGGCATCAAGCTCGTGATCAGTCACGAATCGGTCGATGGCGGCACCAAGCTTTGCCTGCAGTATGAGTCGGTCTTTAGGGATATGCTCGGTGCGGGTATAACCCTGAATTTCTTCCAGTTTGGCCGTTACCTCGGCATCGGAATCCGTCATTTTCCGGATCCACCCGAGTAGTTCGGAGAGATCTAGGGTTTCCACGCTGATGCCGGTGCGCTCGAGCAGTTTCTCGCTGAAGCGGACAGTGTTGAAAGCTGCCGGCCGTGCACCGATCTGCCCGAATCGGGCACCCTTGATCGATCCAACCACCCGGCAAACAGCAGCAAACGCTTCAAGATCAGCCCGGAAGGCCTCACTCGTTGGGTCCATGGTGTGCTCGCTCGTGAGCGAAAACCGGATGCCGTATTGCCTAAGATTATTGCAAGCGCTCATCTTACCGCAAAAACTGTCCCGGCGGTTGGCGATGGACATTTCGTTGGTAGCGTCCTGGAATGCGTGCACCAGAACGGGCACGTCGAGCCCCGAAAAGCGAATCGTGTTGGCGATAGCGCGTTCATCCCCAAAGTTTGGAAGTGTCACCAGGATGCCATCGATTTCGTCTCGATGCGCCTTGAACAGATCGGCACATCGACGTGACTCCTGCAGACTTTCAATGGCCCCGTTTGACGTGGCGTCCTCATCAACAATGACGGCGCGAATCCCAGACGCTTCTAACACCTGCAATACCTGTGCTCTCCCTTTCAAACAGAGGTGGTCGGGGAAAAACCCACGGTTACCTACGATCACTCCCAACGTTATGGGCCGGGTATGGGTTTTGATTCGCGAATCCATAGTTACTTCGGTTCAAAGGTTGTGAGCATAGCCGTTGCTAGTTCTGAGAGGCGGGCATAACCGGCTTCGGTAAGATGCACCGCATCGGATGTGAGGTCAGCTTGTAGTCCGTTATTGCCGTCCGTCATTGCGCCAAAATAGTCCAGATACCTGAAGCCCATCTTTTGAGCGTATGCCTGTAGCATAGCATTCAGTTTGGGGATTTCGGTCGATGGATCCACACCCTCCCGCCACGGATAATGGGACGCAGGAAGCACGGAGCAAATAACGGGGTCGACGCCGTTGGCCCAAGCCAGTTCCGCCATGGATTCAATGTGGCCGGCCACCGTTTCGAGAGGAATTGGCCCCTGGTTCAGGGCAATATCGTTCGTGCCAGCCAGGATGAAAACGATGGAGGGATTTAGGTCTAGTACATCTTCTCTGAAGCGGAGGAGCATCTGAGCGGTCACTTGCCCACTAATTCCGCGATTGATGAATGGCTGGTCCTCGAAGAAATCGGGATAAAGCTCACTCCACCCCTCGGTGATGGAGTCGCCCATGAAAACTACTCGTCGCTCCCCATCGGCAGGCGCTCCCAGAGCGGCATTATCTTCGGCGAATCGACCGAAATTGGCCCATTCCTGGGCAGAAGCTTCTGGAATCATGAGAAGGGCGATGAAAAACAGTATTAAGAGCTGTTTCATGGTGGGTGTCCTGCGCTGTGAGTGCATGATGTCAACGTACGGGACAGTCCGTAAAAACGAAACTGTGCGGCTCCTGTTAGGAGCCGCACAGCAATAAATGATATCAATTAATTCTCGCCTTGCTACGACGGGTCAGGGCGCATTGAGGACGAGGATACTGTTAACGGAAAGATGTCCATGGACGACTGATCAGTCGTTGCAGTTCGGATTTATAGGCCAGGTCCGAAATGAACCAACCCGCTGGAGAATCTCTATTTAAGAAGGATCATGGACCGTGTTACTATTTGACCAGCCTGTTCTAGCCGGTAGAAGTATACCCCGCTAGAAACCTGGCGAGCATTCCGTGTGACACTATGCCTGCCAGCGGGCATTTCGCCGTTTATCAGCTCGGCCACGTGTCTTCCCGTTACGTCATAGACATTCAGGCGAACGCCCCCATGAGTTGGAAGCGAATACCGAATCGTTGTAACTGGGTTAAATGGATTCGGGTAGTTGGATTCGAGAGCGAACACAAATGGCAGGGTTTCCTCTTCTGTGGCCACTCCGCTGACCACTTGGGTCGTAACAACTGCAGGGCGTTGCTGCTCTACGTTGCCCACACGATCTCGAGAAATCGCATAAAAGGAATACTCGTGACCCGGCTCAACATCAACTCGGGCAGAGTCAGAATATGAGGTGCTGATCGCTGTGAAAGCAGCCCCGTCGATTGACTGATATAACGTCGTTGACCTAATACCAGACTCTCCTGTGGGGTCAGACGACTCCCAGTATACCCATATGGAATCCGTGGAAACTGTTTGCTCTAACGCCTGCATCGTTGTTGTCGGTTTTCCGAAATCAAGCGTGTTTACAAACATATTGGTCACGATTGGATCATTGAAGTCAAATACAATCGTTGCGTGGTTTTCCAATGATGTCCCGCTTGGTAAGCCTCCTATGGGCTCCACAGAAAACTGAACATAACCCTCCCCTTCTGGGGGCGTCACATTTGGTGGGAGCTCGATTCCCTGGATTTCCCAGTGAAGATGATTTCCAATGCGCGTCACCGTCCAGCCTTCATGACTAGACCCCTCAACCTCAAAAGTAGTTGGATCAAAAACCGACGAGAGTGTATCGTCAATCACAATCTGATAGGCTGCTGCTGTTGCTTCCGCCTTGTTTTCAAAGAAGATTTTGTAGGTCGTTCTACCCAGCGCCGAGACAAATCCCTCAGGACCAACTCCTGTGGGACCTGCTTTTTCATTGGGATCGAAAGAAGATGTGACACCAGCGGACATATTTGTGCCGCTACTTTGATAGCCATCAAACTTGCTGGCTAAATCCTGCTCATCAGGTGATCCAAGGTTTCTTTTATCACCATCTCTCAATATCGCTAGGGCGTCGGCCAGCGCATCTCGTTTGTCGTTTTCCAAAATGATTTCCACTTCGGATTGTCCTTCATAAGCTAAGATTGCATACGTAAGAAGTGCCGAACCAACAGCAAGGACAACAACGGATATCGTAACCGGATCGATCTTTTTTGAAAAGCCAGCCTTATCCACCATGCTAAAAAACGGTCGTTCAGCATACGGCCATTCTGCTGTCATGCTATTCCATACTTCCTCAGCTCCCGTGGTACTTCCCGCCATTGAGGTCAGAAGGTCAGACTCGTCCGTTCGAAGAACGGATGCTGCAAAAATGGGTACTGAGGTCAATGATGCTGCATCTGCGTCAGCTATTAATACAACATCAAATGTTCGTGATTCAGAAGGACCAATAGGCGCTGTAAGGACCATGGCGAGAGAATCCGACAACACCGAAGCCGTCGGGACAAAGCCTAAAGAGCTAATATTGCCGTCTGCATTCGAGGGTCGAATTTCTGTGATATGCATGTGGCCAGCAGAGCGAATCTGGATGGCTCCATACCCGATTAGGGAAGCAGAGTTGTTTGAGTTCTCTAAAACGTTTATCGGCGGATACAAGAGAGAAAACTTCATAACACTTGAGCAATGGGTAGCAGAATCATGCGAAGACGATGACAAGGACCTTCTGATGCAAATGGATATTGAAGGCTTCGAATATGAGGTCTTCAGCTGTGTGTCTGATGAATTATTGAACCGATTCAGAATTATTGTAATAGAGTTCCACAATCTCGACATCTTGGATAAAACCAAGCCTAGAATATTCAAAAAACTCCTTAACACACACAGCTGTCTTCATCTTCACCCTAATAACTGTTGTGGTCCCGTCAAAGTCTTTAATCTGGAGATACCCAAAGTAATGGAATTTACATTTTTGAGAAAGGATCGGATTGAGAGCGCTTCTTATCGGAATGATTTCCCTCACTCTCTTGATTCCGACAATATCTCAGCCCCTGCGCTTCCCCTGCCACCTTGTTGGTATCATCATGAATGAACAGTGGCCAACAAGACGCTGCTCCGTAGAATGAAAGCACGAACGCGTCACGTACGAGCGCTGCAACACCTTACAAACTGACAGCTTACAATTTCCTAGTCTCCTCGAGCGATAACTTTTGGCGCTCCGCCGTGCGCCGCTTCTCCATCTTGTAACGATTGAACGGATTGTTATTGGCTGAAAGATCGCAACGACGTATGGCCAAGTGGTTGGTCGTTCATCAGTTTTGACAGCAGTTTGCTGTTTTTCTGGTGACGTGGGCGAGGTCTATAAAAACAAAGCCCCTTGCAGCGATTAGCTACAAGAGACTGTTTTTATAGACGTAATGGCGAGTGGCCACTATGTCTCTATGGAGGTGACGGGCGGAATTATTCGGACGCAGCCGCGTCCTCATCAGTCGCGGCCTGCGGCCGCTCGTGTCAAACCGCCTGGGCGGTTCTCATCCGCGCACCATACTAAAAAAGCTTCCCGCTGGACGCTGCGCGCCCTACGGGAAGCTTTATGAGGTGACGGGCGGATTCGAACCGCCGTACAGGGTTTTGCAGACCCTTGCCTACGCCGATCTGCTTCGCCTGTAAGTCATTGCCTCCTAACAGCCTCGCCAGTAACAGAAAGAAGTGCGCTGGTTAGCATTAAGTAGTTTTGACGGTAGTTTTCCGTCAAAGGTCCGGATCACACTGTGAATTTGGAGCTGCGGGGTAGGGGGGTAAGGCGAGTATCAGGGGTTGCGGTTACCCCTGTCGGGAATGCGTGTGGTATTCCCAAAGCCAAATCCAGATTCACGCCTTTGCCATGTCAACCTCCAGCATCCCAAACAAGAGGTGATACTCGCGCACAGGACGAAGGGGTTGGCCCAATAATTCCACGAGACAGTCCTTCCATTCAGACTGCCACGGGTATTCCGGAGACTTTTTTGTGTGAGTGCCGCTACGGGGGTGGCAACTTAGTCGGCTGAGTGGGCACCCGCTGCTTCAACAACCAGAATGAGTTCGCCGTCAACGACTCGCAAGAGGTTGCCCCACTGGCCAAAGCCGAGTAAGCCGCCCTCGCTACTCTCAATTTGATATCCACCCCAGTTTATAACAAGGTCATCGGAGACCGGTCGGTATCCATATGATTGAGCCGTGAGGCGCACGCCCTCTGGCGGTGGTTGAATCCCTGAGGCGAGGGCCTCGTGCCCTTTTAAGATTCCGTTTTCTGTGACTTGGACGCCGTCTTCCTCAAACATCTGAACAGAGAGTCCGGCTATATCCCCAGCATTAGTGAGAGAGGTATACCGTGCTATGGCCCGTTCCACCATGTCAGAGCCCTCTCCTTTGTGGACCTCGTCAAAAACACGCTCAACTTGAGTGAGGTCCGTCACAGGATTGTAGACGACAGCGTGATCAAATACGGAGCTGAGTGTTTGCCCATCGGAACGGTAAACGTTTAGCCACGCCCCTCTAATTCCTTGACCCTCATTTGGAGCCTCCCATTCACCAACTGCCATAATCACGCCTTCTCCCATCTCGCGAGCTTCAACGAGAGTAAGAGAAAGCAACGGATCTCCCTCGTCTTGGGAAAATCCCGCCGAAAAGTTCTGAGAAATGGCATCACGTCCATACAAGGGGGTTTGCATACTGAAGACAATTCGGACGGCGTCCTCTGCGTAAAACGCTCCAACCTTGGACCCATCGCCGCTTGTCCAAGCCTCCTCAAAGGCACTCATATGCGCCTCAACCAGACCCTTGACGTTTGTACCATCCGAGTCATCCTTTTTAACAGAACAAGCGGTCAAAGCGCCTATTCCAAATGACAGTAGAACAAAGAGAAGAAGAGAATGAAAGGATTTCATAGCTATTACCTGCAGTTATGAACTGTGACTCGAGGCCCGAATGTCAACACCAGACGACTATTAGAGTAGGGCAATCGTTGACTTATTGTCAATACTTCTGAGCGGATCTGGAAATCAATAGCGCAGAGAGGGGGGTAAAAACGGGTGATAGGCCCGCGGTTACCCCTCTCAGAAATGCGCGCCCTATTTCAGCAGCACGACCTGCTGAGTGGCCACGAAGTCTCCTGCTTCCATTCTGATCAGGTAGGTGCCTGAAGCAAGGCCGTCTGCGTTGAACTGGACCGTGTGGTACCCTGCTGACTTCTTGTCTCCTGCTACCAGAGTAGCCACCTGCCTTCCCAGTAGGTCTGTGGCGGTAATGCGTACTTCGGCAGCTGTGGGCAGGCCGTACGTGACGGTAGTGGTAGGGTTGAAGGGGTTGGGGTAGGCAGCCTCCAGGACGAAGGTCTCCGGTAGCTCAGAGGACTCTGTGTCCACGCCTGAAGCAGTGCTTATGGATAGTTGATTAGATATTGGCGAAGGAATTCCACCGGGGCCTATCCCAACTATCCGGTAGTACAACGTGCTTCCTGACACTAAACCCTTATCAGTAAAGATGAGATCCGTGGTCTGACCAATTCGTGTTGCCAAAGAGGTGTCACCAAACGGTGCCCCAGACCTGTATATCTCCCAGGTATCAGCTGGGGTAGTGACTCCGTTTGACAGTGTTGGCACACTCCATGTCAGCGTCACATCTAAACCAGACGAAGTCGCGTTGAGATTGATTACTGGTCTGGTAAGTGGGGAATGAAAATAATCGTATACCAAATCACTTGGGTTCTTGAGCAAAACCCATTCGGTATCGTACGGGGATCCTCCAAATTTTGTTTGGGGAAGAATATCCATTGCACCATCCCCGTTCACATCCAAAACCTGCACATACATATTTGCCGAAGAGGTATACTCATCGGTGTAAAAGCCCTTTGCTATGAGTCCTTCGTTCAACTCTTCGGACTTGTCAGCCCAGTTAACAAACCCGTTTTCTCCGACTCCATCATTAATCAAAAAAGCGAATTGCCAATTAACGTAATCTGTTAACGTTAGAAGCAAATCATAATCATTGTCATTATCTAAATCATAAACATCGTAGTCTACAATAAGAAAGTCGGGGTTTAGCCAGCTGCTGTTTGGTATATCTTGCTGGAGCCTGTATTTAAAATAACCAGACCCATCACCGTATATAATTGTATTTCCAGGATCCGCCATTAAATCAATAAACCCATCGCCATTTAGGTCGGCCATCTCAGAGGTGAAGTGACTCATTCTGAAGAGTCGCTGGGTGTCTGACTTCATTTCTTCATCAAATGCGTCTCGTTCGGTAAACTCGCCATTGCCATTATTTTCAAGGATAAAGGAGACGTCATCCGTCGTTCGCCAATTGGCGACAAAAACATCTATGTCACCATCGTTGTCAACATCCCCCAGTGCTACGCCGTGCCAATATCCCGGCCGATCACCAGAGTTGGGGTAGCGACGAGAGCCAATCAAGCGAGTTTCTTGACGCCAGCCACCAACACCATCCGACATCAGGATATCAAGATAAGAAAGGCTTTTTTCGGGCATCTCAGGATGACTAACCATTACAATGTCCTTGATCTGATCACCATTAAGGTCAGCGGCCATTGATTTGCGATTGAATGACTGTCCAACATTGTTTTCTATTCTGTACGACTCATCTACTAAAAAACCCGTCTCTGGGTCAAACACAAGTAGAATATTCGGCACAGAGTGTACTTCACCCATCGTAAAAAACGAGAGGAATAGGTCGCAATAACCATCATTTGTGAAATCCGTTGTAAGCCACGTATGAACTCCTACCCCCTCATTTTGGCCCTTTAATACGGCTTCATCATAAAAATCGCTAAAGAATCCGGATAACACGCATTCGGACTGTTTAGAGTGAATACTGTTTATTCCTGATAATAGGTTGGTTTGTGCGGAGCCGATAAAATTGGTTTGAGCTGATACAGCACTACTCAGTGAGAACATCAAGACCAGAAGGGAGCTAAGATGTACTAAACTTTTCATTGGCGCTGAGAGATATTTGTGGCTGGGTAACCGGGTGTTGAGTTCAACTTAGTGGGTCCTAACTTTACTGTCAATTTGCGGAATGCAAAGCATCAACGCGCCAAAAGCCATCATTGCTGACAGCTTGGCGTGACGCGTAGGACAAAGCACTTGGGCCAGTAGAGGGGTAAAGCCAGTATCAGGGGCTGCTGTTACCCCCGTCAGGAATGCGTGTGGTTTTCTCAAAGCCAAATCCAGACTCAAGCCTTTACCATGTCAACTTCCAGCTTCCCGAAGACGAGGGGGGTAGACAAGCTCCAGCGTAGAGTAGTATATTTTGCTGTTTCGCAATCCCCGCTAGGTAAAAAGGTTTTTTAGAGATGGCAACTCAGACCGTACTGATTCATCCCGCAGGATCAACCAAGACCGCTTACACAGGGTGGAGTTGGACTGTGTTCTTTTTCGGTCCGCTGCCCGCGTTGTTTCGTGGTGATCTGAAGTACTTCCTTATCTTAATCGTTGGTCACCTTGTTCTCTCCGCCACCACCTTTGGAATAGGAAATATCATCCTTACAATCGCTGCGGCTGTGAAATACAACGAGTGGCACAGCTCATCTCTTATTGAAAAGGGGTACCGAAGCCAAGAAACAATCTTGCGAGATGTTGAGGCAGCCCGTGTCAGGAATACAGGCACTATTTCAGAAGTATAACCTGCTTAGTAGTAGCCACGAAGTCACCTGCTTCCATCCTAATAAGGTAGGTGCCTGAGGCAAGGCCATCAGCGTTGAACTGTGCTGTGTGGTAGCCTGCCGCTTTCATGTCCCCTGCTACCAGAGTAGCTACCTGCCTTCCAAGTAAGTCCGTAGCGGTAAGGCGCACTTCAGAAGCTACAGGTAAGCCGTATGTGATCGTAGTGGTGGGATTAAACGGGTTGGGATAGGCAGCCTTGAGAACGAAGCTTTCTGGCAGCTCAAAGGACTCGGTGTCGACGCCTGAAGCGATGGAGACAGCCAGGGAGTCGGTTCCCGTGAGTACTCCGTCTGAGGCTGTTAGAACAACTGTGTACTCTCCTGCGGCTGTATAGGTATGGGAAACTGTTTCGCCAGAGTCTGTGGTGCCGTCGCCGAAGTCCCACGCGTATGTCAGTGCGTCGCCGTTGGGATCAGTGGACGCTGATGCGTTGAAGTCGATGCCAAAAGGAGCAACGCCGATTACGGATGAAAATGTAATCTGTGCTACCGGAGCCTGAGAAGATGATAGAGCCAGCTCAAAGGGTGCAAGTGATGAAACAGAACCTTCCGGATGTGGCAGGTTCAACAGAAATAGCACGAGGCGGTGGATGTCAATGATATCGAAGGATGGAAGGACGATCCCGGAGAGCAGACCGGAACCCTGAGCAACAAATAGGGCCCTCATTGAAGGGTCCCTGTTGTCATATCCATGTGTTCCTCCTTGGTAAACGGGTTGGGACCGGTCCCAACGAATGTACCAACCGGGGTCTGCCGAGCCGACGATTTGACCTCGGCGTGGATGGGAGCCCGCTTGCCATTCCTCCGGCGCATCATCCACGCTGAAGACGTGCATCGCCTGATGAGCACCTTGTAATTGCTCAAGCACCTCGGCCTCTTTGCCCTGGGGAACGGTCAGATCAAGGTAGGGTCCGATGACCCGCCGAATAACATCGCTCTCAGAAATGTAGTCCCCCAGATAAATACCCTGTCCCGTCTGCTCGGCCATACCATGGTCGGAGACAACAATAAGTGCAATCCTGCGGGTAGTCCTGAACGAATCTATGATTTTAACGATTTCCCCAACCCAGGCATCCATTTCGTGGACCTTGATTGCCATTTCGGCTGAATCAGGCCCGAAAGTATGCCCTTGGCCGTCAGGCTCTGGAAAATACAGCGTGATAAGTGCTGGGATGCTTTCGATGGGACGTGACAGCCAGCTTTGCAGACTATCGATGCGTACATCAAAGGGTACACTATCGTAGGGCAGCCATGAAGATGCTCGGGTTCCTTCCACCTCAGAGCCGACCCAAAAGAACGTTGCCGCCTTACGACCGGCGGATTCCACCGTGGTCCACAATGGCTCTCCTCCCCACCACTTGGGATCCGATTGCGCCGGCTTATTTGAGATATAAAACCATTCGTCGATAGCCGGGTCGAAAAACGTGTTTGACACGATTCCATGGTCTTGGGGATAGAGACCCGTAGCCATGGAGTAATGATTGGGGAATGTAGATGTTGGAAATACAGGGATCATTCCTTCTCGTGAATGTACCCCCGACGTAATCAATGCGTCCAGAAACGGAGTATCATAATCATCGACGTAGGACGACCTGAATCCATCCAGTGAAACAAGGACGACAGTATCTGCCCACTGTTGAGCCTGTATTCCTTTGGATGACATGACCAAAAGGAGAAGTGCCATCATGGCACACTTGCGGTAGTGCTTCCTAATCACCTTAGTGCTGCCAATTATTTCAGTTATCGGATTCGCTTTCATGATTATTTGTATGGGCTACCAAACGCTGCACATCGTCCCCGTACTTCTACCATATCTCTACCCCCAACCAATTTTCCGGGGCTAGACCCGCTCCTATGGGCTCTTGGTCTAACGCACTAATGTTTCCCAGTTTCATGCCAACGCCGTAGGGTTGCGTTCGCTATAGATGATGTTCTGGGGAAGAACGAATTCAGGGAAGAATGCCTTCTCGGGCATGCAATTTTCACGCATAGAGCTGACCAAGACGACGGTCAGCGCCCAGTCTTTGTCAAAGGTCATGCAATAAAGCGGCCAGCTCGTCGCGTAACTCGTTGTATCGTATTACCTGACCTCGATGGATACGAATCCTGTCCGCCAGAGCCAGACTTGAGTTCAGGAACGTGATGTCAGAGTATTTTCTGCGCACGTCGGGGTCGATAAAAAATGGATTCACGGTTACTTCTGTACCGCTCTCGAGCCCTATGCCTGGAAAAGTACTGGCATTTACCCAAGGGTGGTGTTCGTTATAGTATGCGAGTGTGATGCGGTCGACAATCGCATTATTGTCATCAACCCGCTTTGATACATACTCGTAGTAGTCCCTGAGTTTGCGATTGATATCCTCGGGAAACAGCTGCAGCCTGCCTGTTGCTACTAGCGATTTGTAGGTGGACGTGTTCATGTAGAACGTACCGTACTGATAGGGCGTGCCAATATCTTCGAGGGTCGCTGCTAATTGATCGTAGGATAACGCTCCGCTTCTGTAGGCCATCACATCACCTATGATCCGCTGCATATTGCTATCGCCCTCCTCAATCATGCCGAAGACTTCCGACAGCCGTTCACGATCCTGCTCAAGATCCTCGAGTAGACTTCGAATCTCAGACAGGTGCAATTCTGAAATGATGCGATCTTGGCGCCAGCCATCTAGGGCAAACGAAACCGTTATTCCCAGAACAACGACGATAAACTCTACAGTGTGTGTCCGAATGGACGACCAATGGGCTGGTTTCATGTACTTGTGAAGGAAGGTGCTACCTCGTTTATCAAAAGAACATGCCGGGATTAAGAGCTGACATTGCTTCGCTTAAGCTCATTAATCGCAAGCTTTCGCGCCATAGCATCCTCAAGATCAATGTCCAACACATCGCAGATCCTTAAGAGATAGATCGCAACATCTGCAACTTCCTGTTGAACGGCATCTCGGGTTTTTGATGATAGTACATCTGAGGTGCTCTGCTCAGGAGTGAGCCACTGGAACTGTTCAAGCAGCTCGGCTGCCTCGACAACCAAAGCGGAGGAGAGGTTCTTGGGGGAGTGAAACTGATCCCAGTCTCGCTCTGACGCGAATGATGCCAACCTCTCTTGCCAAGCTTGTATGTCCATCAATTTTCTCGTTGTCTGTTGCATTATGGTAGCTATTAAAAGGCCGACTTTCAATCAAGCGGACCCCCATCTGATACGCGCCTGCTATTTCAGCAATGTGATTTGTCTGGTCTGAACGAAGTCACTTGCCTAAGAAAGGTCAGAAATGGTGTTGCCGTAAGTTTTGCCGATCATTTCTTGGCCCTTAATCACATTCCTAAGGAAATGGTATTGAGGCCTAAATCCCTTGATACGATGGAGCTTAGTTGGGCCAGGTTACAGAACAGTGATTGACTTGTAATCCACATTATTCGCAGTCGCAATCCTGATGTAATATGTGCCTCGTGAGACGTTGCTCAGATCGAATGAAATAGTCTCATTGGGGCTTGTAAGAGGAACAGAATGTTTGACAACAGTTCTTCCCAGAACGTCAACCAGAGAGATCTCAACCTTCGCCGCCTGACCTGATCGGAGCATAATGTTCACTTCGCTCGATCCAACTACTGGATTTGGGTAAACGGAATCGATACTAAACACCGTTGGAATCTCCTCGTCCTGTATCGATGTAGCGGTGCCAAAGAGACGATCATCAAGTGAGCTGTCAAGCAAAAATGGGTTCAGGTTTCCTTGATACTTGCGGATCTTCCCAGAACGGCGGATTTCTTTTCCTGATACGACATCAAGCGACTCCCAACTTCCTAGGGTTGCTGACTGGAGATCAAAAAAGCTTTGACTGGCTTCTGTAGAATAGATCGTGTTGAAGTAGAACACGGCTCTAGCAATATCTCCTTTTACTGATTCGCGTGGCTCAAATCTCCCCGAGGCGAACTCGCTATAAGCGTCCACGTCAATCAGCGGGATAGTACTCTGAGAGGTAGAGCCAACAAACCACGTTTGGGTATCGCTGTCGGGAATCTCTGCATAGGGGTGGTTGTTTCGCGTCGAGTTGACGTTGTCTTTAGCAGGGAAGAGAGAGTGTAAGTCACTTCTTTGCGGCTCCGAACTTGCGCCCATTGATTGCGGCCATGAATGCTCAGCATTGATCCCATTGTTGAACATTGCTGTACTTGGATCTCCTCCTGTGTACTCGACGGAAAAACCAGTGTAAATGCCTCTCACAAACCCATCAAGATCTAAATCGATCTTGGAGTACATGGTGTCTCTTGCCGTGTCGTACCCTAAGGTTTGTGAAGGGCTGTACGCTCCTTGCAGGCTCGCCAGAAGCGTCGTACTGGTCTCACCTTCAAACAGGACGCCAGATACCCCGATAAACAGCTCGTGGCTCACAGAAAGCCCGTCGGCATCAGTGGCAGTAATTGTAAAGCTGTAAACGTTGGGGACATTGCTGGAGACCCAACTAAACGTTGAGTTGTCAACCGAAGCGCCCAAGCTGGATGGGTTTACCGAGTAGGATGCGATTGGTAGACCATCAGGGTCATCAACATCAAAAGGAATTGAAAGTGAGGTATTTGCAGCTACAAGCGTATCAGCAGGAACGACAACAAAAGATGGGGTTTTGGCATCAATAATTGAGGTAACGGAGACTGTAACAGAGATTGAAGCGGTATCTGTGCCATCAGACACAGAGATAGTAAACGTATTAGATCCAACCTGTTCTTCGGTTGGGGTCCAAGATAGAATCCCAGTGTCAGGCGAGATGCTTGAGCCACTCGGAAGACCGATACCGCTAAACGTCAAGTCGTCCTGATCCGAATCAGTTGCGTCGTAATCAATCTGCAGTAGCTCTCCAGAATCAACGTTTGCTGTGAGGATAGGATTAGTGAACTCTGGAAAGGAGTTGCTTCCACCGCCGATGACACTAAAGGAAGAAAGGAATGTTTGTCTACTGCTAGAACAGGTCCAGTTTAACTTGTCTCCAATGTGCCCTAGTAGCTCAGATTTGGTTCCGGAAGTTGGTCCATTGTACTTGTGGTTGTTGTCACTGCACGCACTTACAGCGACAGCGGTGAATCCATTTACAAGTCCCGACGGCAGAGCTGAAGTGTTCGAACTAGTAGCGTCTTCTTGCCAAACCCCATCGCCTTCGAAATTCAAGGCATACAAGAACGACGGTGATTCTACTGTGCCCTGAAACGCAATGACTTGATCACCTGCTTGAGCAAAGCGTGGAGCTCCACCATCAGTGTCAATGGCCACGACCGTACCCATGGGAATCGTGGAACTAGCTGTATAGAACAGTTCATCTTCGTTTGTGCGAAACGATCCAGAGGCAAGCCAGCCATGATCCACAAATCCAATTTCTGTCCCCTGAGGGATATCCACTAGAGCCACAAAGGCAAACTCATCAGGGTTGACTGCATTCGCACCTATCAGGGCAATGTCTCCCGAAGACAAAACCTGAGAAAGACTGGTGCCTGCAGTTAGAAGAAGGAACACAAGAAAAGAGGCGGCAAATTTCATAGTCAGAATAGTATTAGGTAGTCACTCGTGTCTTTAAGTAAGCATTGGGCCGATAGGAATCCAAAAATGGTGAAGCACAGCATGGACCCTTGGGCTAGTTAGGATTGCCCTTGTCTCGCATTTCCTCCTCAAGCATCCCGAATAGCAGGTGGTATTCCCTCACCGGTCTCAGGGGAAGACGCAGCAGTTTGACCAGCGCATCTTTAGCTCCTGACTGCCAAGTATGAATATCCATCATGGTGCAGAGGCTATCAACCCTCGCGTGATCTCCTTCCAGCTTCGCCTCAATGGCCTTGAGAGCCATGTGGAAGACTGCGTCTTTGATCCAAGTATTTGCCATCTCTTTTCCCCGGAACGTCAGGTGCTCAGGAAGTCCCGCCAGCCTACATGCATCTTTGAATCGGCGCGACAGATACAGTGGGCTAACCGCTTCGCCGGAGGAACTGGTGATCACGTACAGGGAAGGATTGCTTGCCTGTAGAAGCACATCACGCGCAGCTTCCGTCAGTGGCAAAATGCGGCGCTTACCATTCTTGGTCTTGAACGACTCTCGCCCCCCGATCGTGACAAGACCACGCCCTTCATCAATATCCTCCCAGCGCAGCTGCGCCAGCTCGGCCACACGAAGGCCCAGTAAAAGGGATAGTTTGATGGCTGGTACAAGCCACTTCCAGCTTCCCTTCTGACGGCCGTTACAGTGCCTCTCTGCCTCTGTAATCGTCTGGAGCAGGAGATCTATCTGCTCGCTGGAGAACGTCTTAGGCGTCTTCTCGGGCACGCGTGGAAGGCGTACGCCTTTGACTGGGTTCTTTTCTATCAGCCCTTCTGCGACGGCCCAGTTGAAGAACGGGGATAGCGTGGTGCTATAAGTGCGCTTAGTGATGGCGCGACGATCAGACGCGTCAATGAAGGCCTGCACCTTCGCTGTGGTAAGAAGATCAAGAGCCGTCTTCCTACCAGCATGTCGGACCAACTGACCAAGGACTGATCGGTACTTGGCTACAGACTGCTTGGACAGATTCCTACGCGTCTGGATAAAGGCTGTGGCTGCGCTTCCAAGCGTTGATGTTTTCTTGCGACCCGTTGGAGTCCAAGGATCGTACTGGCCTTCGTGATAGCGCCGTATGAGCTTGGCGTACTTCTTCTCGGCTGCCTTCCTGCTGGCAACCTTAAGTGACACCTGCTTTTTCTGTGGGTAACGGTCAGCCTTGTAGAATCCTGCGTAGTACGTGTCGCCACGTTTGTAAAGACTGGGCATCTTTTCTCTTGGATGCGCGCATCTTCTACTGTCACCAGTTTTGACGGTAGTTTTCCGTCAAAGCCAGACGTGGCCGAGGTCCGTTTAAAAAAAAGCCCCTTACAGCTTTTGGCTGTAAGAGGCTGTTTTAAATGGACGTAATGGCTATTGCCATACAGTCCTTATGAGGTGACGGGCGGATTCGAACCGCCGTACAGGGTTTTGCAGACCCTTGCCTAGCCACTCGGCCACGTCACCAGTTTTTTTCAGTGCACCCTTTTGCAGCTTCCTTACTTCGATTGAGGTTGCTGACCCTGTGGACATACCCGGGCATACACTAAAACTAGTACGCCCGGCAGGACTCGAACCTGCAACCTGCGCATTAGAAGTGCGCTGCTCTATCCGGTTGAGCTACGGGCGCAGCGGATACAATGAACACGCCGAAATATAGCTTTCGGCAATCATTCCGTTCGACGATAGATTACTAGTTGACGTCAATCTAACGCGACGGTGAAAAAAATCGGCTCGTCCGGCAAGGACGAGCCGACTTTTGGTCGGGGTGGCAGGATTCGAACCTGCGACCCTCTGCTCCCAAAGCAGATGCGCTAACCGGGCTGCGCTACACCCCGAACTGGCGGACAATTGCCCGCCGGAGACCTACTGGTTCTTGGCTGCAGCCAATTCTGACTGCAGGTTATCCAAGTGAACCATTTTGTGACGGTAGCTATAGCTGCCGTTTGGCTTTTTCTCAGCGATGACGACCTTGGCCATCTTTTTCGCGTCCCGCTTCTGTGCTAGGACCTTGTCGCCGAATGATTGTTTCTTTGCCATTTTTCGTTGCTGTCAACTGGTGTCATCGGCCTAGTGGGCCGACGAAGAGACTACTTGGTCTCTTTGTGAATGGTGTGCTTACGAAGGACTGAATTGTACTTCTTCAGCTCCATACGGTCAGGCGTATTGCGACGGTTTTTCATCGTCGAATAGCGGGAGGTACCTGGAGCTTCTGTGCAATCCAGGATTACCTTCGTACGTACATCTTTTCCTTTGGCCATGGTCGGTTACCTGTCGGTCAAACGTTGATTCCTTTCGCGCGTGCATCTTTCAGCACGGCAGAAATTCCTTTCTTGTTGATCGTTTTGATGGTTTTCGCCGAAACCTTCAGCGTAACCCAGCGATCTTCTTCAGGAATGAAGAAGCGTTTCTTCTGGATATTAACCTCGAAACGACGCTTGGCCTTGTTGTGCGCGTGGGAAACGTGGTTTCCTGCTACAGGGCCCTGGCCCGTAAGTTCATCTCTTCTCGCCATGAGTCGGGGGGTCTGGCGTTGGTAAAAAGGCGCGTTTTGTTGGTGGAACATCGCGCGCCTGGAATCGCCTGTGCGCATAACGAGCACAGAACCGCAAATATACGTCAGTCTATGGAGAGTTTGCAAGGTTATCCACAACCTCAAATGCGTTCTTTTCTGCCGATTTTCGGTGAAGGCGGGCAGGTTCAAACCAATCGCGACGCCAAATAGGCGTTAACCGTCCATCCGAAGCGCTTCGGCAGGTACAATGGCCGCTGCGCGGTGAGCCGGATACCACGCCGCTAGAACACACAGAAGCATGGCCATTCCTCCGACAAGGAATACGTCGAGCATATCCACGGCCACTGGGTAGGCATCGATCAAGAAGTTTTCTGATCCGGGAAGGGTAACAATACCGAATTGATACTGTAGCCAGGACAAAACCAGGCCAAGCGTTACTCCCGCCCCCGCCCCAACGGCGCCGATCAAAATGCCTTCGTTCAGGAAAATACGCCGAATGTTTCGCCTGCTGACGCCCATAGCGCGCAACGCTCCTACGTCCTGTCGTTTCTCTATCACAATCATGGTTAAAGACCCCACGATATTGAATGCTGCTACCACGACAATCAGCAACAATACGATGGATGCACCAAATTTCTCGAGGCGCATAACGTCGTAAAGAGAGCGCTGCAGGTCATACCAGGTTACTATTTCGAATCTTTCCTGATCGATTCGTTCATCCAGCCAACCCTTGACCTCGTCGGCTTTGTTAAGGTCGGTAAGGCGGACATCAATGCCTGATATTCGATCTCCCATTCGAAAAAGCTGTTGGGCCTCCTCAATGCCTACAAAAACGTGGCTTTCATCGAAGACTGATTCTAACTGAAATAAACCCCGGACCTCAAACTGCCTAATCGGTGAGCTTGACAATACGCTGGTATACATCCGTTCCATGGCGGGAGCAGACAATAGGGCCACTCGGCTGGCGGGGATAACATCGCTAGACGGCGCCAACAAAAGCCGCTCACCGAGGCGCCTGCCCAAAACAATTCCTGGGCGACCGTCCTGCCTTGCAAGGTCAAACGCTCCATACGTCGTGCCAGCTACCACGCCATTATCCCCAGAGAGGGCTTCAGGGTCTACACCACGAACAATCACAACCTTGTTAATATTTCCAGAGCCGTCATGAAGCAGCATGGCCTTGCCCTCAACATAGGCCGTTGCAGAAACCACTTCTGGGTGCTGCATTGCTAGCACCAGTAGTGAGTCTTGGTTTTCAAATCCCTTCTCTTCCACCGAGACAATCCTAATGTGTGGGTCGTAGGAAACGAGCATGTCTCTAACGAAGTCAAAAAAACCGTTAAGGACAGATAGCACGACTATCAGCGCTGCTACACCGAGGGCCACACCTACTACGGATATGGAGGTGATGCGGGAAACGAGAGATACGCTTCGTCGGCCTGAGAGATATCGGCGGGCTATGAGGAAGCGGTAGTCCAGAGGTTTCTCAGTGAGTTTGAGTGCGGATGACGGAATGCGCAGGGTAGTGCCCCGTGTTCCAAGGGTGAACAAACGAGTCGGAATTCGGTTTTGCCGGAACGAGATCCAACATGCGCTACTTCTTACCCCATATCATCTTTCTCATCCTTTTGGCCTCGCCAACTACTGCGTCGAGCGCTCAGGAGCCAACTGATAGCCTCCACGTCTTTCATGGTCGAGGGCTTGAGATCTTTCTTTCAAATAGCGGATTTGGGGCAGGGGCGTTTATAGCCCGAAACCTAGGACAGGACTGGTCCTTGAGGCTTGGGGTCGATCTTGGTGCCGTCAAAGATGAGCGGGAAGTAGCTTTTTTTGACCGTTTTGGACACCGGGACGTCCCAAACAAGGCCAATTATCTTCTAGAAATGCCGCTTCAGGTTGGTTTGGAGCGCCGTGTTTTTCGTTCTAAAATCGAGGATAATTTCCGTCCATTTCTATCCTTTTCAGCCGGACCGCTCGTGGGGTGGTTATATCCCTATTTTGACGACGATAACGAAAACGGCCTGCTTGATGAGGGTGAAAAAACCCACGATGTTCTGAGTGGTCTTCCCGGCGGCCACTTCAGGACAGGCGTCTCGCTCTCCTTTTCAGTGGGCGCTCGATTCGGCGATATAAACGACTCCAGCTACGGTGTGCGGTTTGGTTACCGCGCTTCCATATACAACGAGGAGATTGCCCTTCTTGAAGCCTCCATCAAGGCGCCAAGCCGGCGCTTTGGCACGCCGCTTATTGTGGTGTATTTCGGGGCCCTCGGTAACTGAGGGTAGACGGTTGGCCACGAAGCCCTAGAACCTGCCGAGGCTAAGGGCTCCGCCAAATTTCTCAACCTAGACGTTGAACCGAAACAGGATCACGTCACCATCTACGACAACATATTCCTTTCCTTCTGAGCGAAGAACACCCGAGTCCCTGGCTCCTGATTCACCGTTGTGCTGGATGTAGTCATCATACTTGATCGTCTCTGCCCGGATGAACCCCCTCTCAAAGTCTGTGTGGATCTGTCCGGCTGCGCGAGGCGCCTTTGAGCCGCGTGTCACGGTCCACGCCCGGGTTTCCTTGGGGCCTGCCGTGAAGAACGTGATCAGCCCCAGTAGGTCGTAGGCTGCTCGAATCAGTCGGTCCAAACCCGATGCTTCTAGTCCCATTTCCTCGAGGAACATCTCTTTTTCTTCCTCATCCAGTTCTGCAATCTGGGCCTCGATTTCTGCTGAAACAATAACGACGCCTGCACCCTCTTCTGCTGCGATCTCGCGAACACGCTCGACATACTCGTTGCCATCGTGAACATCCGCTTCACTCACATTCGCCGCATACAAAACAGGCTTGGCGCTCAGGAGAAACAAAGATTTAAGCCAAATAAGCTCCTGTTCGTTGGTGTCCAGCCCGCGAACCGGCTTGCCGTCAGAAAGCCACCCTAGTAGGTTTTCATAGAAGGCAAGCTCGTCCTTTACCTTCTTGTCTCCGCCTTTCGCTGCCTTTTTGGTCCGGTCGATTCGCTTTTCGACAGCATCGAGATCCTTGAGAAGTAGTTCGGTCTCGATGACTTCAATGTCACTGGTCGGGTCTACCTTTCCTGAAACATGGACAACATTTTCGTCATCGAAGCAGCGCACAACATGCACAATTGCATCGACTTCCCGAATATGGCCCAAGAACTGATTTCCCAATCCCTCGCCCTTCGAAGCACCAGCCACGAGACCAGCAATGTCCACGAATTCTATCGTAGTCGGTACCGATTTGAGGGACTTGTTGATGGCCGCCAAGCGGTCCAGCCTCTCATCCGGAACCGATACCATGCCCACATTGGGCTCAATTGTGCAAAACGGGTAGTTGGCCGATTCGGCCCCCGCCTGACTGAGTGCGTTGAAAAGGGTGGACTTGCCAACATTGGGAAGTCCTACAATGCCACAACGAAGGGCCATGGTTTCTGCCTATATTTCTGAAGTCGTGACCGGTTGTGTCTCTCCTGGCTCAATTTCGACCTTGGAGGCGGCAAATCACGATAAAAACGCTCGGTAAACCCCGCAGAGGCGATTTGTTTCTGACCTCAAGTAAAGACTCCCTGAATATGACGACGTGTCGGCAGGCACGCCTGGCAACCAATGGGCTCCTTTGGGTCCTGCTCTTGGCTCTGTTCGCCACACCATCAGCCAAGGCTCAGTCGGAAGATGGGCCGCCTGGTGAGGTTGTCAGCGAGTCAAAGCGCATCCGAAGGGCTCCTGTTGGGCGGCAGATCCAGTTCGCCATTGGCATGGTTAAAGGCCGCGGAATAGAGTTGGGCACGGTTTCAGCCCGGGCACTTTTTACACGCGAACTATTGGTCCTCGCCGACATCGAGCCCCTCTGGAATGAAACATCACGACAGGCGAGAGTGGTGCTGATGCCGGGGCTTTCCCTTCGCCTCTTTGGGTTTGAGCGCCTTGTGGGAAACGCAGCCTATCGCGGTTTTGATTTGGACCTCGGATTTCGGGCGGGTCCGGGTCTCTCTTTTTCACCGGACGAATCCGCGGAAGATCGTAACCGTCGGTTTGAGTTGGTACTTGAGCCCTTCCTTCGGTTTACCCGCGCTCGAAATCATCGTTTGGCGTGGGTATTAGAATCTGGGATTACTCGTCCTGCTGTGCGCCTGGGTTTTTGGATCGCGCTCTAAGCCCACCCGCCGGTTGCCGCACTGGTCGAGAACTGGCCGAGATCTGGCCGATAGTGTCTTGCGCTTCTACGCCGCGCCCCGAGAATGGTCAGCCCATAAAGGGAATTGACAAGTAATCTCGCTCGGGCAATCGAACCGACGTAAGGTGACCAAGTGTTGGGTGTGTGTAGAATACACACCCGGTGTCAATGTTAATCAGATGGGGCTCATCCATCGGAACCGAAACGGGCGTGTGTCCACAAACAACGGTTTTTTCCCACGGTGGATTAGGGGCCTTCATGTGGCCTCGTTCCCACAAAAATACCATGGGATCCGATTCAGCAAGATTATCAGCAACTGAGAGCGTGGGCCGTATGCCCGCATGCACAAAGAGAAACTCCTCTGTCTCGTGGTAAAGGATTGTATCCCTGATAAATTGCTCGTGATCTTGTGGTATGGTTGACCCATCACCTTGCGAACCATAACTGCCGAGAGTGGTGATACCCCCGTTGATGGCCCAAAGATCATATTCTCCACGATCCAAATATCCCAAGAGAAGCTCTTCGTGATTGCCTCGCAGGAAAACGCACTCCTGTTCTTCTCGCAGGCGTATGAGCCTGTCGATCACACCTTTTGAGTCTGGGCCACGATCGATATAGTCCCCAATGAAAATCAGGGTATCATCAGGACCTGGTTGTATCCGATCCAACAGTGCGTCCATCGTGATCGCACAGCCATGTATGTCGCCAATGGCTATCAGTCCCATTCTGAGTGTGTTTCGAGGTTTATAATCTGGTCAAGGCGGAGCATCATCCATCCGCTTCTGGCTTCTTTCCTAGGAGTGCTTCCATTCCTATGAGGCCGCGACCCTTTTTGTTGAGTTTACCTTGTTTGTGCAAGTCTATCAGCACTGCATCCAAGATTCCGTTAATGAACTGCCCGCTTTTCTCTGTGCTGAATCGCTTGGAGACCTCTATGGCTTCGTTAATTGAAACCTTCGGCGGAATGTCCTTGAAGTGTATCATTTCGCAGATGGCCAAACGCAACAAGAGCCGGTCGACCAGGGCAATTCTGGACAGTTCCCAGTTTTTGGTGTAGCTACTGACCAACTCGTCGGCTAGCTCGGTTGTGTCCAGCGACTTCAGGAAAAGCTTTTTGGCAAAATCCCGTGCTACCTTGTCGTTTCCCATCGAATCATCAATAATCGTTTCGATAACATGATCCGCATCGTCACCACCAACGGTGAACGCATATAAGGCCTGCAAGGCTCGTTCGCGTGCTTCTCTTCTGCTACTCATCTCTTCGGGTCAGCCTGTCAAAAAACGGTCTTCAGAATTGCCAGTGTGGTGATGCCTGGGCATAAAATAGCCCCGCGTCAAAGAATACCCCTCTACAAAGACGAATACAATCCACAGTGCTTGTCTTGGGCAAGGTTTTACAGTAAACAGGTTATTGCTATTCGTAATACGGGTCAAGATGGGTATGAACCATCAACCCAACTCTGTTTCCCAGCCGGTTCGGCTGCTTGTGGTTGCCTTCTTTTCTGTTCTTGGCTCTGTTAGTGGGTGGTGGGTGGTATTTGTGCCTTGTGTATTTCTGTTTGTGGTTAGTTCAGCCATGTTTCGCATTGTGTTGGCGGCCTTGCTGTTGATGGTGGGCGCCCGCTCTTTGGCAGACAACCAGAAAACAGAACTGCTTCTTGAGGCTGGCGCCCCATATCTAACCACAGGCATTCCGTCGTGGTCTGCCGGTGACCTGTCGGTCGTTACGTCCCAGGACACTGTGGGGTTTTCCTCTTTGAAATGGCCACAACGACCAATCGTCCAGGGTAGAGCCGCGGAGGCAAGCACGCCTTCTGCTGTTGGACTTAGTGTTCGTACGGGACACACACTGGCAGATCGGATAGCTCCTGTTCGGCTCGCTGTATTCACCATGTCCCTGGTTGATTCTTCGGCCATTCATTCGGGCGACCTGGTGTTGTTTGACTTCCGACCTAGGCCAATCTACCCGCCTCGAAATCCTCACGATCCATATTTTGTCAAGCGAAGACCCAATTCAGCCGACCTGATTAGTGATATCCCAGCACTCCTGATTGTGGTCCATGATCACCCCCTATTAAGCAGGCTGGGTACCAGGACTATTCAGGAACACATTTCAAGGAGGATAACGACGCGGTTTGCAGAGGAGGCTGCCGCCTTAGTTGAGGCTATGGTACTGGGCCGGAGACACCTAATTGATCCGGCAATACGGGAAGCTTTCATCCAAAGTGGTGTCATTCATCTTCTCGCTGTTTCAGGTCTTCACTTTGGAATCGTGGTAACCTTGCTTTCCCTTGGAGTGAAGGGCCTCGTACACAGGTTACCCGTCCACCCATCTCTGCGCCGATCGATGGGCACTGTCTTAATGATGGTGGGCTGCTTCTTGTTTGCCACACTCGTCGGTTGGGGCCCCTCTGTTTTTAGGGCATGGGTTATGACCTGTTGCTTCATTCTTTCCCTCTAGGCTTCCCGCCCGCGCACACTTGAATCATCATTTAGTACAGCGCTTTTTATCCTAGTAATGATCCGACCAGACGATGTTTATTCAGTTGGAATGCATTTGTCGTTTTTGGCTGTTGGTGGTATTGCATCTGGTCTACGCATAACCCGGAAGTCTCGTCAGAAAAAAGAGCGTTTCAAGGCAGCTTTTATTATCTCTAGCTGTGCCTCACTAGCATCGGCACCGGCCATCTTGTGGCATATCGGTTTCGTTCCTCTCGTGACTCTTCTCTCTAGCCCCGTGTTGATTCCTGTTGCGAGCCTGGCCCTCTCCCTCTCTGTTCTGGCCTTGCTGACTCCTTTCTCTATTGAAGTATTGAATCAACTAGCTTCGTGGATGATGGGTCTGTTGATTAATGGGAGCCTAATTATGAGCTCTGCAGAGTTGCTCCCTGTTTTAGAAGCCGGAAGGACACTTGTGGTGCCTATCTCCATCGCGATGTGTTCGGCCCTCCTTTTACCTTTTTTGCACGCAGGGTGGAAAGTGCGGTGGATCAGTTGTGTATGCCTATTTATCAGTGCCTGCTTCCTATTCCTTCCTGGGCCTCGGCTACGCGCGACCTTTCTCGATGTGGGTCAAGGAGATTCTGCTCTGATTCATTTTCCAGACCGCAGGGTACTCATCGTTGATACCGGCCCAGGCGCGAAGGCTGCAGCCATTCTTAAAAGAGAGCTCACGAAGCGTTCAATACGAGGAAAGCCTGCCGTTTTACTGTCTCATGGCGATCGAGATCATACGGGAGGGTTACCTGTTTTGGTAGAATCTGTCGGTTCTTTCACGCTCATGGCCGCGTTTATTACCGAGGGTATTTCAAGGAATATTTCATCCAAAAAAAGAGTGCGAAGAGGACAGCATCTGATAAACAGTGAACCAAACAACAACCAGTCTTCTTCCTATCGAGTCTATGTTTTACACCCTACAGACCTAGGTGATGACAATAATGATTCAGTAGTGTTGTTAGTCATTTTTGGAACCACCCGCATTCTTTTCACCGGTGATATTGAGCAGCAAACGGAAGATTTATTAGTTAGGCAGTTTACTCCCCTACTCTCGGCTGATGTATTAAAGGTGGCTCACCATGGCTCATCAACGAGTAGCTCCTCCTTTTTTCTTAACGCTGTGCAACCCACCAGTGCTGTTATCAGTGCTGGCACCAATAATGCTTTCGGTCACCCTAATCCAAGTGTTGTTAGCCGCCTACAACAAATGGGTGTAGAGGTGTTATCCACCTCTGAAGTAGGAGCAGTTAGGCTTTCTACAAACGGACACAGAATGAAAATATCGTCTTGGCTACCCCGTTAGATATGGGATAGGCGTAACTTTCCGCTTAATGGTGGACGTAAACAGCAATTTCCTGATTGTTGGAAAGGATATCGGTGGTTTTACTAAGATGATATCCTGTCAGTCCTTTTGATGTCGTAGACCCTGTAATAATCAGATCCGCATCAGTTGCCTTTGCATGATCAATAATACACTGCCCTTTATTGTGGTCGTCCTTCGTGGTTACTCTAGTGGTAAATCCATGGTCTGTCAGATACTCTTTCATCATCTGAAGATGAAATTCAACATCTGGATTATCCCGACTTTGCACATACATAACATCAACTTCAAGACCACGTCCGAAAGGAGCCTGCTCTACGAATCGGTGAACGGCACGTGATGATGAGTTTTCACCATTCGAAGCAATAATCACTTTTTTGATTTCCCTTAATTTTTTTGGGACAATCAAACTGGGACCGATGGTGTTATGAAAAACACCAGCTATCGTGTTCGTGCGCTGTTTGGGGTGTCCATAAAAAAAGTGCGGATCACATCCCATAACGAGCAGGTCATGCACCTTCATATCTTCCACAATTCGCTGGAATGGAACACCCTCTTCTACGGTTTCGATATGATCAACGCCTGATCCTTCCACGTGCCGCTCAAATTCTGTAATGAGCTTTTGAGCGTATGCGCGAGTTTCTTGAGTAAGATTTTCTCGAAGCTTTTCGGCGTAATACATCGAACCAATACCCCCTCCCCTCGAACTCGACTCGATCGTTTTTGTATCGACTACAGCCAGCCCGGTAATGCGGGCTCCTGTTTCACGAGCAATCCGAATCGCGTACTGGGTAGCTACTTTGGAGTCAGTGTCCGGGTCGAGGGCAACTAGGATTCGTCTGATCATGGAAATCTCTATCACGGGTTGTGGAGCAGCGGATACAAAGGTAAACGTGAAAACGTGCTCTCACAATCAAAACCCTCCAATCGATTGAGGAATATCACTAATCAACACTCATCCACGGCTCTTTCTTCTTCTATAAGAAGATTTTAAAATAATAGTAGATAGTAGTAGGGGGTGTGGATATGTGTAGAACCTTGTTATCAACCCGTATTGACATACCTATGTGTACACAATTGTGGAGAGTTGTCCTCAAAGTGAACTACATCAGTCTGATTATCTACGAATCAAAAACCTCCTTTAGCCAGATTCTAACATTTCCACAGTAACCCACACTTTTTTTGTGGATAAGGATAGAGACTGGACTCACGGTAGGGTCGGTGTTGGAAGGGCGTGGAGAGCCACCCCTTTTCCGAGGCCTTTTCCACGACCTTCCACAGGCCCTCTTCTAGATCATGCTTTCGCACATCCTTTTAACGGGTTGCCAACACTCAACATGTGCGCAAAAAACCAGGAATTTACCTGCCCAACCGAGCAAACATTTCCCGTTTATAGGCCTCAACACCGGGTTGATCAAACGGATTGATACCCATCAGGTAGCCACCAACGGCAACTGCATGCTCAAAAAACAGGATGAGGCGCCCGATATCCCCTTCAGAAAGCGTATCGATATGTAAGGTTTGAACAGGAACACCGCCTGCAATATGTGCCTTACGTGTGCCCTCAAAAGCCGCTGTTGTTACATCACTCATGGACAACCCGGCAACAAAATCTAGCCCATCAGCACAGGGGGTACCGTCGGAAGTCGCCACCCCAGGAATAGCCAACCCCCCACGATCATCTTCGACCATTAGAAACGTCTCAATCAGGTTGCGTCGCCCCTCCTGTAAATATTGTCCCAGGGAGTGTAGGTCAGAGGAAAAGGTACATGTGACGGGAAATATTCCCCGCTTGTCTTTCCCCTCGCTTTCGCCAAAAAGCTGTTGCCACCACCCACCGATGCCTGATAAGCGAGGTTCAAACACAGACAACACCTCTGTAGTAAAACCACTTTCGTGGAGAGCATATCGGTTGGCGGCATAGCTCACCGCGATATTGTCAGGCGCTTTTTCAATGTCAGATTGCTGTGCGACCGCTCCATAAAACAGCGTGCGAACGTCAAACCCAGCAGCGGCTATCGGGATGAGGCCGACGGGAGTGAGCACAGAAAAACGCCCTCCAACATCTGCGGGTATGTCATAGGAGCGGTACCCCTCCTTTTTTGCCAACTCGCGCAAGGCGCCCTGCTCAGGGTCCGTGCTAACGATAATGCGGGAACTAGCATCCTTGAAGTGTTTCTGCATCCATTGCCGAACAATACGGAATGCGATCGCGGGCTCAAGGGTGGTCCCACTTTTGGAAATCACATTGACCATCACAGACTTTCCCTCAAGATGGGACAACAACTGCTCTAGGTAGCGACCCGAGAGATGGTGACCCGCAAAAACCACCTCAGTGGGCGTTCCCGCAGGACGCGCTGGAGCGGGCCCAAACAATGAGGCGTTTTCGCCCACAGATCCAGGTGCCTGACCCATAGCAGATGGGGAAGCGGGAGCAACGGCGCCCGCAGCGCCAATGGGCGATGAGAAATAGGGCGACAAGGCCTTTATTACAGCCTCGGCGCCCAAGTACGACCCACCAATTCCGATACAAAGGAGCACGTCTGCACGAGCGCGAATTTCTTCTCCCAGTGCAGCAATATCCTCAAGCAGAGCGTCATTGGGCTGGCGCAACATGTTTTGCCAACCAAGCCACTCGTTTCCTTGGCCAGTTCCATGAAGAACAGCAAGATGGGCTGCGGATGCACGTGTGTGCATCCCGTCCCTGAGATGGTCAGCAATAAAGGGCAGTACAAGGTCTGAATCTAGGCGGATCATGGCGGCTCACTAGGAGTGTGTATGGACGGGCAAGACCACCGAGGCCGTGCCTATCTTGTCAGCTTAAATTAACGATACCGATTCTCAGGTATGCGAACATTCATTTCATTCCACGAAGCCCTCGGAACTGTTCTTTCAGCAGCCTCCGCTCTTTCGGTGGAAGAAATACCCCTAAAAGACGCTCTTGGCAGGACGTTGGCTGGCGCGACTATATCGGCTGGACCGGTGCCGCCGTTTGCGAGTTCGGCTATGGATGGTTTTGCAGTCCGTGCAGCTGATTTCGAGAGCGAATCTACAGATCTTGAAAACATAGGCCATATTGCTGCCGGCGCGGTTTCTACTATCAAGGTAGTCCCTGGCACATGTATTGAAATTATGACAGGTGCGCCTACACCAGAAGGATGTGACGCCGTGGCGCCTGTCGAGTGGGTTACTTCTCGCGAGGGAGAGAGAGTTGTCTTCAAAAAGGGGCCGACGCCCGGACAGCATGTTAGGCCTGCAGGAGAGGATGTAGCCAAGGGAGACCAGGTTTTTTCAGGGGGCGAACGGATTACACCGGCTATTATTGGCATGTTAGCGACCCTTGGCGTTGATCCGGTGCCTGTAATCAGGCAGCCCATCGTGGCGATCCTTTCAACAGGAGATGAGGTGGTTCTCCCGGCCGCACAGCCGCGGCCAGGCCAAATCCGCAACTCGAATGGGCCATCTTTGAGAGAACAGGCCATTATGGCTGGCGCCAAGTGTGATAACTGGGTGCACGCGCCGGACGACCCTGTCCTGATCCGTGCCGCCATAGATGAGGCCAAAGGGGTGGACCTGCTCGTGATTTCGGGCGGTGTTTCCGTAGGTGATCATGACCATGTTAAACAGGTGCTCAGGGACGCAGGAGCAGTGTTCGATTTTTGGAAGGTCAGACAACGACCGGGTAAGCCGCTCGCTTTTGGGAGACTAGGGAACACACTGCTATTAGGCTTGCCTGGTAATCCCGTTTCGTCTGCCATGTGTTTCGAGGTCTATGGACGAGCATTGATTGAGCGGCTTTCGGGCCGTGCGCCAACAGGCAACCCAACCCTCAAGGCTGTCTTGGGGAAGGAGATAAAGAAGGTTGATGGACTCCACTTTTTCACTCGGGCGATTGCCGAAGTGGATGAGGAAGGGGTGCTTCGAGTAAAAGACACGGGCCCACAACGATCCAATCTGTATGGTTCTGTGGTTCAGGCCAACTGCATCCTCCATCTTCCCGAGGCGGGAGGCTATGTGCGCGAGGGTACGCTCGTCACTATTGAAATGCTGCCGTGGTCGAAGCTCTATGCTAGCGCTCCTTAAAAACAGGCTCTAGGCTTTTCACAGGCTGGTCAGATGGCTTGCTGGTCCGCTTAGACCGGCGAAGCTCCAGTTCGTAAGCTACCCGATCAGAACGGTAGAACCGCTGCTGGAAGTAAACCTGCTGGTCCGCATCGGAATATGTGGTTCGCTCTATTAGAAGCAAAGCCCTTCCCCAGGGCACATCGAGATGTTGGGCCACATCGTTTGGGGCATTAACCGCTTCAATTCTAAATGCACCCCTGCACACACAGATATCATGCTCCTCTTCGAGGATGCTATATATGGTTGTAGACTCTAAGTCGCGCTGCTGCAGGAGGTGGGCATAAAACATGGGCATCCATGTTCGGTCGTATGCCAACGTTTCCCCATCACCTTTTCGAAGCCTGTCGATTCGCCAAACAACGGTACCCTCTTTGATACCAAGTGATGTGGCGATTCGGGGGCTAGCTTGCTCGGTCCCCTGGGACAGCATAATAGACTCAGGGGCCAATCCCGCAGCCTCCATGTCTTCAACAAAGTCCGACAGACTTTCCAGACCTTGGTGCAGCCGATTGTCGGCCACAAACGAGCCCAGTCCCTGCTTTCGATAAATCAATCCCTCAGACGCTAGTGTTTGAAGGGCTCGGCGAATTGTTATCCTGCTCACCTCGAACCGTGTACCCAACTGATTTTCAGAAGGGAGTTGGTCGTTCTCTAGGAGTTTGCCCGACTCAATTTGATCGCGGATCCAAGAACTGACCCGCTCGTGCCTCGGCGTTGCGGTAGTAGACATGGTATTCATTTGGGAATTAATTCAAGGGCATACGTGTAATGACAGGCATAGGATCCAGTTGTTGAAAACTCTCCAACACTTCCTATTTGCCGTACAAGGGGTGGGAAGCGACTATGAAAAATACAGTTGCAAGGTATTCCACTACGTCCGGAGGCACGGCTTCCGGCGCCACTTGTAATTACAAGTGCTACACCCTACCATTGTGTCGCGAGCCAAATTTGACTCGCAAGGACGTTTTCCCTACTGACACCCCCCAACCGAGGGTAGAATTATGACACATAGAATTTCCATTTGGCAACCCATTACGGCAGTGATGCTTGCTAGCCTATTTCTCGCGACATCTTCCATGGCCCAGACAGGTCACGTACTTAATGGTGTGGGACCAATAGACCAAGGCATGTCAGGTGCCGGCATGGCAGCTCCACAGGACGCCCTTACGGCACTACACTGGAATCCCGCTGCCATCGTGCAGGTACCGGGTCAGACGTTTGATTTGGGTATCCAATTCATGATGCCGACCAGTACAATCACGTCTTCCGTGCAGCAAGGTGCTTTTGGCCCAGCGTTTGGCCCTCCAATGACGTTTGAAGGTTCAACAGACAGTGGCGCCGGTCCTTTCCCGATTCCTTCTATCGGGTATGTTCACAATCCGGAAGGCGGACGCCTGGCCTGGGGTTTCTCGATGTATGGTGTAGGTGGTTTTGGTGTTGATTACCCCGGATCCGACTTCACCACCTCATCGGTGAATCCGATTCTGACACCCCAGATGCCCCAAGGCGGATTTGGATTTGGAAAGATGAAGTCAGCCTTTATGCTGCTTCAGATTTCCCCAACGATTGCCTATCGGTTAAACGACAACGTATCGTTTGGATTTGCCCCAACACTGAACTTTGCATCGCTGGAACTGTCCGTATTCCCAGGCACATCGCCTCAATTCATTGATGCCTTTGGTACGCCTGCCGATCCTATGGACGACCTCCCACTGTATCCAGATGCACCGGCTACATGGGCCCGTGGGTACGGATTTCAGGCGGGATTGCATGTTGAAGTGAATGAGGATCTGAACCTTGGTCTCTCGTACAAGAGCCCCCAGTCATTCGATGACCTCGAATACGAACCAGAAACAGCAGGCGCACAGGATTACACATTCGGAATGGATTTCCCAATGATCGTATCTGGCGCGTTGGCCTGGACGGGAATGGACGACTTGTTGTTGGCTCTGGATGTCCGCTACATCGACTATGCCTCAACCAACGGATTCGACGAATCTGGATTTGACCAAACCATGGCCGTGAAAGGATTTGGATGGGACGCCGTCACCGTCGTAGCGGTGGGTGCTCAGTACAACGTAAATGGCACGTTCCCCGTACGTTTCGGCTATGCCTGGAACAACAACCCGATTCCAGACGACTTGGCCTTTTTCAATGCCCCTGCACCGGCGCTCGTCACTCAGCACATCTCGGCTGGGTTCTCTTGGCCAATCACTGAAAAGGTGATGTTCTCCATGGCTGGACAGTATGCACCGACGGAAAAGGTCACGGGATTGTGGAAGAACCCAATGTTTCCAAATGGGGAAAACCCAGGAACAAGTGTGACGAATGAACTATCGACCCTGACGATAATCGGAGGCGTAAGTGTCAAGTTCTAGGGAACGTCAAAGGGCAACCCGTGGAAGCCGAATGCTGACACGGGTCCCTTCCTCCGATGAGGAGGAGACACTGATGTCACCCTCATGAGCGTCAACCACAAGTTTGGCATACGTGGTGCCAAGACCCGTGCCTCCGTGTTCGCTCTTGGTCGTGTTAAACTTGTCAAAGAAAGTAGCGAGCCGGTCCTCAGGGATCGGCTCGCCGCCGTTTTGGATGTCGATCCCCCATCATCTCCCCCACCGTCATCGCCTCCGCCACCAGTTCCCGAATCAGTTGATCCGTCGCCATCGCTGGACACATCTTGCTGAATCTGATATTTGAGCTTGCATTCCATCCTGTTGATGGTGCAATTCGTCGGTGCAGACAGGCTGTCAGCCCACGTTCCACGTATAGCGAACGTGTATTCCGCTTCCGGCATGATCCGGCCTCTACCGAAATCAGGGCGGATCGTGTAGGAGGTGCCGGTACGCTCGAGAATCATATTCTCAGCATCTGTGATTCGGTTGGGGAGCGTGAAACGAAGTACCCAGCTGGAAAGAGTACTCTTCGTTGGATTCTCAATCCGGATGTACCCCTCCCACTCCGTGTCGTTGGCCTCACCCATTTTAAAAAACACGTTCAGATTCGGTGTTTCAACCAAGTGATCCGGTTGCTCGAACGTACACGAGGTGCCGTTCAGACGGCAGTTTACAGGCTCTGTTGGAATGCCCGTGTGGACGCCACGGAACGGGATTACGACGAAATCGTGCGGCCCTATGTAATCGGTGTGGGCTGTTCCATAAAGCTGATATTCTGTTCCGGATCGGCTCCAGACGACACCTTCCATCTCGACGATTTGTGATGGGGTTGCGAACTGAAGCCCCCAAGCAGCAGGGAAGCGACGATCCGTTGGGTTCTGAACCACAATAAAGCCGCGGTAGGTAGTAAAATCGTAATCGTCTACCCATGCAGACACGATCATTTCCGATTCAAAAGCGAAATCCTCCTCGGCGTCCGGATGGACCTCAACCGTACACGCAGCGCCCTTGAAGAAACAGCTTCGAGGTACTTCTGGTGACTGGCCATCATAGGCAATCCCTGTAATCGTAAACCAGACGACTTCACCCGGGCCTATCGTTCGTGTCCAACCCTGCCCCTGCACCGTGAAAACATCTTGGAATTCGCTCCAAGCAGCATGTTCGATAGTCGTGACGTGCTGGTTCAGCCGGAAACTCATGTCCCAGCCCTCAATGGCTATATCGGTCATGTTAGTGAGCATCACGTGCGACGTGTACTCACCCTCATGAACAGTATCAACGGTGTATACGATTCGGACGTTCTGGGCGGCGGTCTCGAGGACGGACGCTGCCAGAAGCAGGATAAACGGAATGGCGACCAGGAAACGGCGCATGAAGTAACGGCGGTCGTGCGAAGGGACCGGTAAGACATTGGGGACGAGGAAAGGCGGCGGTTCGTCCACTTTATTAATACGATGAAAAAGAGCGGATTTGCGCTCGTGAACCAAAGGATTCGCTCCTCCGATTAAAGGCTGTTTTCCGTGTTGAACACGTAAGACTCAGCGCGCCTTAATCACGCTTCGCGCAAGCACCTGGTCCCCGCTCTGAATGCGTAAAAAGTACGCCCCGGCGGCCAGGCTCGCCGTTGTGAACCGCTGTTGTTGTTTTCCAGCCGTCACTGTTCCTGTAAACAACGACGCCGCGATGCGGCCTTGGATGTCTATTAGTTCTATGCGAACAGAACCGGATTGTGGCGCCTCCCAAGACACACGCAGCTCTGAGCCGAACGGATTCGGCCAGATACTATCGATAGCAAACTCTGTGGGAATGGACACCTCTGACGCCGTCTCGGTGGGGATGGCCGAAACAGGTACCGTCCAAACGCCGCGACCGTGCGTGGCCAGAAGAACTTCCCCATCAATGAGCTTCATTTGCCAAATGGACACGGCCGGCAAGCCATTGTCCGCCAGTTGCCATGTTGCTCCGTCATCAAGAGACTCGATTAGCCCAATTTCCGTAGCCGCCCAGATCATAGGAGACTCTGGGAAGTCGATTACATCAAATGTTGCTACGTCCGGGAATCCGTTTGGACTGATTACACCGGCTGATCCGTCCCGAAAGCCGGTTAAATCCTGCCAAGTCTGTCCAAGGTCGGTACTCCGGATAATTTTGGGGCGCCCGAACTGTGAGAAAGTCACATAGATGGTGTTGGCGTCTTCGAACGAACTCGAAATGCCGGTCAGCCTGCCTGGGGACCATGAAGGAGTCGTAGCAGACGAGAACGTGGTGCCATCATCTGTTGAAACCTGTAGGTTACCCGCGATGTCACCGCCGCCACCCACCGGATCCATCTCATATCCAGCGAGCACGATATCTCCGTCAGCGTTTGAAACGTGAACTTTTCCGCTGCTCCCTGCATACCCCCACTCGCTTGAGGGGATTGCTCTCAGGGACCACGTCCCGGCAAAATTACGGGAACGCCAAACCCCCGATTTTCCTAGCGTATAGACAATATTGGAGTTGTCAGAGCGCGAAGATAGGCTGGTAATGAACTGCGCACACTCGCACGAATTACCGGTATCAGACAGCCCTGTCATAGCAGTAGAAAAAGAGCTTCCGCCGTTCAGGCTTCGCGTGATATAGGTGTGTTGAGATGTCGCGATCATTTGCTGATCATTCTGCTTGTGCCAGATAGCATCGAATCCGTCTCCTCCGCCAGCGCTTATCCAGCTCGACGACAATGTGGGGTTGGCTTGGGATCTCCACGATCCATTATCCTGGGTTCCGCCGATATACTGATTAGCCCCAGGCTTCTTGTCCACGCCATAAAACTGAGTGGTGTTGTATCCGCGGAACCGTCCCGTCCAGTTTAGTCCCCCATCGCCCGAGTAATACACCCCTCCATCATTGCCGACTACCAATCTAAAACCACTGCCTACCGTTCCTGTTTTAAAGGCACGCATAACATGTTGATCAGCATGAATGCCAGTTCCAACATTCGAAAGAATCCGATTGGGTGCATCGACTTCTTCGAAGTTGAGCCGTAAAACAGATTCGGGCAGTGCCATAGGGTTCCAAATTGCGCCGGAAGCCAAGACCGGCCAAAAGAAGTATGCAAGGTCGTTACGAACGCCACCATCTTGTGCAATATCTGGATCGGGCGCATCTGCGGTGTACGTTCGGGTAGATATTAGTACATACTCGCGATCCACACTGGAGGCGTTGTACTCATCAAGATCGAATTCTCCGTTGTCTTCCCTGTCTCGAAAGGACACATGCAATTGTCGATTATTGGTTATGTCCCAGACTTCGAAGGGTACTGATACATAGTCGGCATAGGGGTAGTCAATGAAGTCAACTCCGGACTGATCTGGAGGAACGAACCGGTGGGCCATTTGCGACCGCCCTGGCCCAAAGCGAATTTCGACGGACACCATCTCGCTAGCCCGAATAGTGCTTTCCTCTTCTTCAGTACCAAGCCGTAGACCACCACCGAGATGGGAGGCTCCAAAATTTACGAAGGTCATGAACGCTTCCGTTCCCTCCTGATCTGCACCCGTAAATAGGTTCAGGGTGGTTGTGGATGCCCCTGCGGTAAGGCGATACATGCGGATACCACCCATAAAGACAACGTTGGGATCAAAAGGATGGGCGTGAACCACTTGGTTGTACCAACCTTGGTCACCAGCGATGTCCGGATTGAAGCTGCCCGGTTCTGGGAGGAAAGGAAGCCAACTGTCGCCACGATCTTTTGAGATATAGGCAGGATCGTTTTGATTTGGGCGGCTGTTCTCAGCAAGCGCAAACAAGGTGCTAGGTTCAGCCGGGGAGATGTCGATCTCGATCCGGTTACCAGAACCAGTTTCTGCAATACCTTGGCTTGATTGGTTCCAGGTCAGCCCCGCGTCGACTGATTTCCAAATGCCAGTAACCTCATCGGTGGCATACTGAATGGAGAAATTATCTGGCTCAGAAATGATTTGATAAAAGCCAAAGAATCCATTGGCCTCGAGGACCTTGGCCCAACTGGCACCCCCATCAGTTGAGCGCCAAAGCCCTTCCTGCGTAGCGGCAAGTACTAGGTCCGCGTCCGTGTCTGACACAATTACCCGATTCACGAACAAGAAGCCCTGGCCCCCGGTCGTGGAGGGAAGGGGTGTCCATGTCAGCCCCCCGTCGAGCGACTTGAGAATTCCATCTCCAATGGCTGCATCCCCATTGGGAAAGCCCTCACCAGTGCCTGCATACAGGATCTGGGGATTGGAAGGAGCTTGGGCGATGCTTGAAATGGACAGCCTTGGCGCATCTTCCGTAACCGGAGTCCATTTATTGCCTGATGTTGTCGTCCTCCAAATTCCACCGCTCACCGATCCGGCCAACCAGGTGGCTCCGGACGGATCATTAAGGTCGATCACTAATCCTCGGGTCCGCCCCCCTACATTTCCCGGACCTCGTTCTACCCATGGAAGAACCTGACCGCTACCCTTGCGAACTTCTTTAAGACGTGTCAATGTTGAGCGCCGATAGCCAGGTGCGTACGCTGGCGCAGTTTCTCCTTCTGATGTCGTGATGGCATGCAGGTAACGGGCAAATTCGTCGGGGAAACCTTGCGCCTTGTCCTGAATCCACGCGTGGGAGATATCTCGTTCTATGTCTGTGACAAGAAGGGCCACGAGAACGGCTGTTAGGGTCGCTAAGACTATTCCAGCACGTGAGCGGGCATCAAAAAAGGCGGTGAAACTGAAGAAAAAACGTCGCATTCAGGAATAGGATGGAAGCCGAGTGGATCGGGCAATTGCAAGGCCCCTCTTAGCGGGGGTACTTTCGTTGTCCGTTGCTTTAGGGCAATTTGTCAGAGTTCTCCGAACGCAGGACGTGTAGATCGGATCCTTTGACACGCACCACTTCGATTTACCATCCGGCGCAATATGCTTTCCGGCTTCCCCACTCTTTTGACATCACTCATGCGAAAAGGCCTGTTGTTTCTCGTTGTACTGCTACTGGCAGTAGCTCCTACCGTCGCTCCCACCGTCGCTCAGGACCTAGAATCCCCTTCGAGCTTTCTTGGGTATGAAATTGGATCCCGGTTCTCCCGCCATCACCAGGTGGTAGACTACTTTGAGCACGTTGCTGAGGCAAGTGATCGGGTGCAGCTAATTCCTTACGGTACGACCAACGAAGGGCGCCCGCTGCTAGTAGCTGTCGTGTCTTCAACACGGAACATGACCCGGTTGGAGAGCATCCGGCATGACAACCTGCGCCTGGCTAACCTCGAAGAAGGCGATCCTGAGGGCACGCCACCAGCCATCGTTTGGCTTTCGTTTAACGTACATGGCAACGAGTCAAACAGCACCGAAGCGTCAATGACGACGTTATTTGCGCTTGCTGACCCATCTTCTGAACGATCTGCCGAGTGGCTTGAGAACACGGTGGTGGTACTTGATCCGGCTATCAACCCGGACGGTCGGGACCGCTATGCCAACTGGTACAATATGATGGTTGGAGAGTCTATGGATGCAGACCCAGTATCCGTTGAGCATGCTGAGCCTTGGCCCGGTGGTCGAACAAACCACTATTACTTTGACCTAAACCGTGATTGGTCCTGGCAAACACAAGTAGAGACTCGTCAGCGCATGACCCTGTATCGCGCGTGGATGCCTCATGTGCATGTTGATTTCCACGAGCAAGGCGTCAACTCACCGTACTTCTTTGCGCCGGCCGCCGAGCCGGTCCATGAAGAGGTCACCGATTGGCAGCGAGAGTTTCAGGAGATTATTGGCCGCAACCACGCCCGGTACTTCGACGCGGAAGGATGGCTCTATTTTACTAAGGAGGTCTTCGACATCCTGTATCCCGGCTATGGGGATTCCTTTCCTATGTTCAACGGGGCCATTGGAATGACGTATGAGCAGGCCGGTGGAGGTGGCGCCGGACTAGGCGTGCAGACTGCTCTTGGTGACACACTTTCCTTGCTCGATCGGCTGACGCACCACGCCTCAACGGGGCTCTCTACTGTAGAAATGGCTTCAGTGCATCGGGAGCGACTTACAAATGAGTTCGCTTCATATTTCGATCGCTCCTTGTCTGATCCGCCAGGGCAGTACAAAGCCTATGTTATAAGCGCCTCCTCGCCAGGAAATCGTATGGCTGAAGTGGCTCGCCATCTTGATTTGCTTGGTATTGACTATGCCGCAGCTTCAGGTGACATGACAGTGGAGGGACTTAATTATCGCAGCGGCTCTTCTGGGCGCCATCGCGTTTCTTCCGGGGACCTAGTCGTGCCCGCTTCACAGCCACGCGCCGTCCTGACACGAGTCCTATTTGATCCAGAAGTCGCAATCACTGACTCCATCACCTACGACATCACGGCATGGGCCATCCCGTATGCCTACGATGTAAATGCTATTGCTTCGCTGGTGACGATTCCAACATCGCCATGGCTGGCTGACGCACCGGGCGGAGCGATTTCTGAGTTAGACGAAGGAGACGCAAAGGATGTACCGTACGCATGGGTCTTTCCGTGGGACGATGCTGGTGATGCCACGTTTTTGGCTGCCCTTTTCAAGGCAGACATGATAGTCAGACGCAACGACGCTCCTTTTACTGTAAAAGGCGTGGAATTTGGCCGTGGCTCTCTAATCGTGACCCGTCGTAACAACGAGCATCTCGGGGCTGACATTGCTTCTTTGATTCAAGGCCTGGCCGCCGAATTTGGGCAGCACGGAACGGCGGTTCCAACAGGATATGTAGATGAAGGCAAGGATCTGGGATCCTCAAGCGTACGAGCCATTCTGCCACCACGCGTCGGTATGCCGTTCGGCTCTCCGTTGTCATCGTCTGGAATCGGCGAAATATGGCATCTGTTTGATCAGGTTTTAGACTATCCGATCACCCGATTTCCGGTCTCCCGGTTTGCCGCGATCGATCTGGACGAGTTTGACATTATCCTGATGCCATCCGGCTCGTACGGTTCTGTGTTGAACGATGCAGGGCTGAAGCGCATTACCGAGTGGGTGCGAGGCGGCGGTCGATTGGTGGCGTTAGATCGCGCAGCTTCGTGGTTGGCAGGCAAGGAAGGAATGGCCCTGACCGTTAAGTCCTCCGATCCGGAGCCAGACAGCTCCGCAGCAGAAAACGCTAGGTCTCGCAGATATGAAGACCGTAATCGTGAGGGATCTGAGAGTGATAATCCAGGGGCGATTTATCGCGTCGATATGGATGACAGCCACCCGCTTGCGTTTGGGTTTTCAGATGAGACATTCATATTACGAAGTCGTAGCGACCACCCAGAGATCATGAAAGGATCTGGCAACTGGAATGTCGGCATTGTTCAGGACGATGGGCGGATGAGCGGTCATACCGGGTATCGAGCTGAAGAGCGTATCGAAGGAAGCCTTGCCTTTGGGGTGCAGTCGGTTGGCCGAGGAGAGATCGTTTTCCTTCTCGACAATATTCTGTTTAGGGGGTTCTGGAGATCAGGACGAATGCTTATGGCAAATGCCATATTCATGGCCGGACAATAACCAACGTCATGAACATTCTGACTATTGAAGGCCTGCGGAAGACGTATGGCACAAAACCGCTTTTAGACGCCGTGACGTTCGGTCTTGCGGATGATGAAAAAATGGGGTTGATCGGTGCCAATGGCTCCGGTAAAACAACCTTGATGCGCATAATTTCCGGGATGGAAAAGGCCGATGGTGGCCGGATGATGATCCCTAGCAGCGCCCGCATTGCGTTTCTTCCACAAAACCCGTCCTTTGACCCAGGTCACACCATCTTAGATGCCGTGTTTGACCAAGGCGATCCGCTTTTGAGACTGCTTCATGATTACGAGGAAGTATCTCATGCCTTATCTCACGCCACAGGCACGGTAGACGAGAAGCTGCTCGATCGGATGTCAGATCTCAGCCATCAACTCGACGTAACGGGCGGATGGGACCGGGAGGCTAGCGCAAAAGCTGTTCTCGACCGGCTAGGTCTTGATGACATGGACGCCAAAGTGGGCACTTTGTCTGGAGGGCAACGAAAACGGGTCGCTTTGGCGAGGGCCTTGGTCCTGCAGCCTGATCTGCTGCTCTTGGATGAACCCACGAACCATCTCGATACCGAAACGATCGCGTGGCTGGAGAAGTACTTGGCCAACTACCCGGGCGCCCTTCTCTTAGTTACGCATGATCGCTACTTCCTCGACCGCGTTACCAACCGAATGCTAGAGGTAATGCCTGGTGGAGTGATGAAGTATGAGGGTAATTACACCCGATACCTCGAACTGAAAGAAGAACAGGAGCGGTTGGCCGAAGCCACTGAGCGTTCCAGACAAAACCTCGCTCGGCGCGAATTGGCGTGGCTACGACGAGGACCTAAAGCGAGGACATCGAAAGCAAAGTACCGCGTCGACCGTGCTCAGGCTCTACAGGAAAGCTCTGGGTCCGGCCCAGATGCAAAGCTTCAGTTGGCTGCTGCCTCGACCCGTCTTGGGAAGAAGGTCCTCGAACTAGAAGGCGTTTCTAAGGCTTATGGGGACCTGACACTTGTCAAAGGATTTACCCGGCTGGTTGCGCGCGAAGACCGACTGGGCATTATTGGCCCAAACGGTACAGGAAAGACGACGCTACTCGACATGATCGCAGGGAAAGTGAAACCCGACAGTGGTCATATTGAATTTGGACCAACAGTTGTCGTCGGGTACTTCGATCAGGAAGGGCGTCCGCTCAACGATAAGCTCCGGGTGATCGATACCGTTACGGAGATAGCCGAGAACGTGAGAACAGCTGACGGCTCGGTTATTTCTGCCAGTCAAATGCTCGAGCGCTTCTTGTTTCCGCCTGCCGTGCAGTACACGCCCGTTGAAAAACTCTCTGGAGGAGAGCGACGTCGTCTGCACCTATTGCTGGTTCTGATGGGCGCACCGAATATCCTTTTGCTCGATGAGCCAACAAACGATCTGGATATCCCAACGCTTGCTGCGCTTGAGGAATACCTAGATACGTTCGATGGCGTCCTGATCGTTGTCTCGCATGATCGATGGTTCCTAGACCGGACCATTGACCACGTTCTGCACTTTGAGGGAAATGGCGAAATTCGTGAGTATCCAGGCGACTACAGTGCGTTTCTCGAGATGCGCGAAAATGAAAAGGCGCTTCAGGCAGCGGCTTCCGCCTCCCGGAAAACAACGTCCCAAACACCGTCCCGAAAGTCAGGGTCCCCAGCAAACTCATTTGCAGATTCGGTAGCACAGCCTAAGCTGTCGTACAAGGGAAAAAAGGAACTGCAAGAGACGGAAAAGCGGATCGAACAGGCAGAAGAGCGTAAAGAAGAGATCGAGACGGCCCTAGGAGGAGGTACTGCAGACCTTGATACCATTACGACGCTCTCCGAAGAGCTTGGAGAGCTACTCTCGCGGCTAGAACGAGATATGGAACGATGGGCAGAACTAGCTGAGCGGGCCTAGCAAATTGCGCGTGCCAGACGGCGTTGCGCGGAACGAGCCTCGCCTATCACAGCGGTGCCACGTCGTCGTACTCTGCTATATGAGCACTGATCACCTACACCAGCATGTGCTCGACGCGGTTCAACAACCAGATCAAGGTTTCATGCCCAAGAACCTTTTTGGCTTTATTCAGACCAAACCAACGCACGTCAGTAATCTTTTCGGCGGCCTGAGGAATGAACTCAGTCTCCTCAGTCGACATATGCCACCAATAAGAGGTCTTTACGACGTACTTCCGTCCGTCTCGATACCCATGAGTTGTCGTATCCAAGAATTCCAGGACCTTCACTTTTGAGATCCCCAGCTCCTCTCTCACCTCCCTTCGAGCGCATTTCTTTAACGTCTCACCCGGATCAAGTTTTCCTTTAGGCAGGTCCCATAGCCCCTTTCGATAGATGAGGAGAATCTTCGGTCTCTTCTTCCCTGGTTTAGTAATAATACCTCCGCCTGCCATGACCTCGACCGGTTTCCGGTAAGGCTGCATGTTCAAAAGTGCATGACGAGGGATCTCTCCGACGCTGCCTGAAAGGGTGGCTGGGACATGTCTGGAGTCCAGCACGAAGACCTTGCCTCGACCATCTGCCTCAGCCAAGACCAAGCTGCGGTACAGTCTAGACTCGTCGAATCGATTTGCGTCAACACCCTTCTTCATGTTCGTGGGTGTGTCAACGTAGAAGTAGATCATGAATGGTACGTTCAGGAATACTTGAGACCGTGTGCCGGATCGGTGACGTCGGTAGCAGCTACAGATGCGACGATATGACGTAGTCTAGCCACGCCGAATTCTACCAAAGGAAATATCGAAGTGGAATACTAGGAAAGCACAAGATATACTCGGAATGTATCTCTTGCCCACCGGAGAACGCACCGTTATGCACGTACTATCGATATCATGACCAGCCACCCACAACTTCAAGGCTTGCTATTGGCTGGCGGTTCTAGTCGGCGATTTGGCCGGGATAAACTGACAGAACCCATTGCCGGAAGGCCACTTCTGTTTCGTCCGTTATCTCTACTTGTGCAAACATGCGAGCACGTTTACCTGTCTGTGGCGCCGGAGCGTAAGGTGTCAATAGAGGCGCTGCTCACCAAACACCAGATATCTGTATCTGATATTTTGGAAGATCCGGTCATGGATTGTGGCCCCTTAGCTGGTATTCGGGAAGGGTTTAAGGCGGTGGAAACACGAGCCACAGAAAGCAAGTCTGCTATCCCCAATGAAACCCGTATGAGCAAGGCGCCCCTTTTGGTAGTGGCCGGTGACCTTCCAGCCCTCTCCCAAACAACGATTGAAGCGCTTATTAACGCGTATAAAACCTATTCAGAGGGGAAAAATGCTGCCGATTCACCATCGGTGATTGCAGCCAGATCTGAGGAAGAAGAGAGGGTACAGCCACTATGTGCAATTTGGATGCCCTCGGCGTTTCCACTCATCGTTGCCCGTCTCGAAGCCGGTGAACGATCTGTTTTCGGTGTGCTTGATCGTCTGGACGTCAGAACAGTAGATGTCCCATCAAGTGAATTAATCAACATAAATCGGCCGTCAGATCTGGACCTTTTGAGTCAGATGTAGTAACCTGTAATGACAACTGCGTTGTTTGGACGGGCTCGACCTGTTCTATGTAACAGTTCGCAACGTATCGTTTTGACCCCACCGGAGCATGAATTACGGTTTTCTAATCAATAATGACACCTGCATCGGCTGTCATGCCTGTTCTACCGCTTGTAAAAGCGAGAATGAGGTACCCCTCGGTGTGCAACGTACCTGGGTTAAGAGTGTGGAGACGGGTGAATATCCCAACGTTACCCGCTCTTTCCAGGTAACTCGCTGTAATCACTGCGCCAATCCGCCTTGCGTTCGGATATGTCCGGTCACGGCCATGTACCAGCGCGATGACGGCATCGTCGAATTCGACCCGGATGTCTGCATTGGCTGCAAGGCATGTATGCAAGCGTGTCCTTACGATGCGATTTACATCGATCCCAACTCTGGGACTGCTGCCAAGTGTCACTATTGCGCGCACAAAGTTGACCTCGGTTTGGAGCCAGCCTGTGTAGTAGTGTGTCCAGAACATGCGATCCTTGCGGGCGATTTGGACGATCCCGACACAGAGATTGCCAAGGCAGTTGCTAAAAACAAGGTCACCGTTCGCAAGCCAGAGCAGGGTACTGCGCCGAAATTGTATTACATCGGCGGCGAAGATGTAGCGATGCATCCTACCGCTGTAGAGCGGACGCCAGACTCATTTGCATGGTCGGATGTTCTATCCCTACATGGAGACGGTGGCCATTCAGCTCACGAGGCAACTGCCCAGCCGGGTACATCTAAGCGCAGATCAAAATCTGGTGCAGCCCTTCGAGCCTCAGGTCCCCAAGGGGATCCAACCGGTGGGCCAATTCAGATTGGCAAAGGACGCATGGCCGAGCAAATGACGCAGGTCGTCTGGAATGCTCAGCACAAAGTGCCTTGGCACTGGCCGGTTCCAGCTTATCTCGTCACAAAGGGCATCGCAGCTGGGCTTTTCCTCATACTAGCCATTTTGGGGCCGATTGCTGGCATAGCAATTGAAGGCGCCGATATGTTAGCCCTCTCTTCTTCATCCCTGGGATTCCTCCTCGTTACGACCGCGCTCTTGGTATACGACTTAGAGCGCCCCGAGCGATTCCTCCGAATCGTATTACAGCCTCAGTGGAAATCCTGGCTCGTCCGAGGAGCGTATTTGCTCATCGGCTTCAGCGGACTGGTCACACTATGGTGGGCTGGTGAGTTGGTAGAGTTTATGGGTTGGTACGAAATCCCAGCGGTTGATTGGCGATTCTGGGTGATGGTACCTTCTATTCCGTTCGCGATCGGAACGGCAATCTATACCGCTTTCTTATTTGGACAGGCTGAAGGACGGGATCTGTGGCAAAGCCCACTCCTTCCCATCCACATGCTGGTACAGTCCGTAATGGGCGGTAGTGCCTTTATGCTCATCATGAACTCCATCGTGGGCTTCCATGGAAGCTTGGCTTCCTTGATACAAATCACGTTCCTCGTGAGTGTTATCGCGGATCTTGCAATCATCGTGCTCGGTGAGTTCGGTATGCCTCATGCATCCGAAGCAGCAGCAAGAGCAGCACATATCATCACAAAGGGTCGTTTCAAGTGGCTCTATTGGGGTGGAGTAATTGTTGTAGGACACGTGCTCCCTATCGCCTACCTGGGTTCTCCAGACTGGGCGCCAGCCGTGGCAGCCCTCATCGGTTTGTACGCATTTGAGCATGCCTTCGTCACCGCCCCTCAGGAAATTCCTAACAGTTGAATTATGGCAGCCGACGACAAAAAACACACGCACGGCACAGGGGATGGGGCTGCTTTCGGTCTTCCCAAGTTTGCCGATACGGATCGCACGCCTGATAAGGTTGACATGACGACCGTCCTCCACCCGGACGGACGTATGAGTCAGTATCCGCCCACAGACAAGTGGGACGACTGGGTCGAGTGGGATGGAAAGCAATGGCCGCGGAAAGTGGCGAGGCACTATACCCTCGTTCCAACCGTCTGCTTTAACTGCGAAAGTGCCTGTGGCTTACTCGCCTACGTGGACCGGGAAACTTTGGACATCAAGAAGTTCGAAGGCAATCCCAAGCACCCGGGAAGCCGCGGACGCAACTGTGCCAAGGGACCAGCCACTATTAACCAGGTGTACGATCCCGAGCGCATTCTTTACCCGCTCAAGCGCGTCGGAAAACGAGGCGAAGGAAAATGGAAGCGGGTATCGTGGGATGAAGCGCTCGAGGATATCGGCTCTAAAATGCGTGCTTCCCGCGAGAAGCGTCGCGATGGCATCATGTACCACGTGGGTCGGCCGGGAGAAGATGGATACACAAATCGTTGTATCCAGGCATGGGGTGTCGATGGACACAACTCTCATACTAACATCTGTTCAGCCGGCGCAAGAGCGGGGTATTTCGTCTGGTCTGGATTCGATCGCCCAAGCCCGGATCACGCCAACGCGAATGTGATCCTATTGATATCGAGTCACCTTGAAACGGGTCACTATTTCAATCCGCACGCACAGCGGATTATGGAGGCTAAGGTAAAGGGCGCCAAGCTGATCACCTTCGATCCGCGGCTCTCCAACACAGCATCGAAATCCGACGTGTGGCTACCCACATGGCCAGGATCTGAGCAGACAGTTTTGCTGTCGATTGCTAACTATATCATTCAAAACGACCTATACGACAAAGAATTCCTTCGTCGATGGGTCAACTGGCGCGAGACGCTCGACTTCTTCCGTGATCGCCCTTACGACGATGTAGATTTCGACCTACCAGGCGAAAACATCCTAGAGCGCTTGAAAGAACTCGTTTCGTCGGGGTCATTTGATCTGGATGCTGACCGAGAGGACTTTGAGCCATTTGATCGTTTGCTCAAGACTCTCTATGCCGAGTTCACGTTTGAGCGTGCAGCCAAAGAGGCACAGGTACCCATCGAACGAATTCGCGAATCAGCGGAAATAGTCGCTGGTTGCCAGGGAAGACTAGCGGCTCACACGTGGCGAAGTGCCTCCATCGGTAACCTCGGTGGATGGCAGGTAGCTCGTTGTCTCCTGTTTTTGAATGTGTTGACGGGTAGCATCGGGACCGAAGGTGGGACTTCGGGCAACAGCTGGAATAAGTTCGTACCCAAGCCGTTTGACTCGCCCGAGCCACTGAATGCTTGGAATGAATTACATCTTCCGCATGAATGGCCCCTGGCATTCTATGAAATGAGCTTTTTGCTCCCCCACTTCATTGAAGAAGGCCGCGGTGATGTAGACGTCTACTTCACGCGAGTCTACAACCCTCTTTGGATTAATCCGGATGGGTTCATGTGGATGAAGGCGCTCCAAGACGAGGAGAAGATGAAATGCCATGTGGCGCTGACGCCTACGTGGAATGAATCTGCCTGGTTTGCTGATTATGTATTACCCATGGGTCATGCCGGTGAGCGCCATGATCTAATGAGTCAGGAAACACACTCGGGCCAGTGGATTGCTTTCCGTCAGCCCGTTCAGCGCGTTGCAGCCGAACGACTTGGGAGAGAAGTTCGATACACCTGGGAAACGAATCCGGGTGAGGTCTGGGAAGAAAACGAATTCTGGATAGAGCTTTCACTCGCCATGGATCCAGACGGTAAGCTGGGTGTCAAGAAGCATTTCATGAGCCCCTACCGTGAAGGCGAAATCGTGACCGTCGAAGAGTACTATCGATGGATCTTCGAGAACAGCGTTCCAGGCTTGCCGGAAACGGCCGCTGAAGAAGGTCTGACCCCGATGGAGTACATGCGCAAATACGCTGCTTACGAGGTCACGAAGGACAACTATGTGCCCTACGAGAAAAAGATCGATGACAAAGGCTCATCGACGGATAAGCAGGGTCGCATCGTTAAAGATGGGAATATCGTCGGCGTCATGGTAGACGGAGTCCCCCGAGTGGGCTTTACTACCCCAAGTCGAAAAATGGAGTTTTTCAGTCCTACAATGAAAGACTGGGGATGGCCCGAAAAAGAGTACACACTTCCCTGGACGCTCAAATCGCATGTCCACCCGGACAACATAAACCGGGGAAAGGGCGAGATGCTGTTATTACCAAACTTCCGGTTGCCGACACTTATCCATACGCGCAGTGCTAACGCCAAATGGCTCTACGAACTAAGCCACAAGAATCCTGTGTGGATGCATCCTGAAGATGCACGACGCCTGGGTGTCAATACTGGTGAATTGATTCGCGTTACGACGCGCATCGGGTATTTCGTGGACAAAGTCTGGGTCACGGAAGGCATTAAGCCGGGTGTGATTGCCATGAGCCACCATCTGGGTCGGTGGCGCCTCAAGGAGGGCGAAGGACTCAGCCGTGGAGCTTCGAATCTGGTAACGATTGAGCAGAAGCCAGAGAGCGGCAAGCTGAGAGTGACCCATGGGGCAGGCCCTTGGGAATCATTCGATCCAGACACATCTCGAATCTGGTGGGAAGACGTAGGTGTGCACCAGAACCTGACGCACGCTGTGCAGCCAGATCCCGTTTCGGGACATCATTGCTGGCTTCAGAAGGCCTATAACGTAGAAAAAGCGCGCCCCGAGGATCAGCATGGCGATGTGTTTGTGGATACGGACGCATCTATGGAGAATTACCATGAATGGGTAGCTCTTTCCAGATCGGCCATGGACCACTCACCTGATGGATTGCGCCGTCCGTGGTGGTTTAAGCGCCCACTGAAGCCAGTAAAAGAGGCCTACAAACTGCCAGAAAAGCCGTTTGGTCGATAGACTAAGTGAGACACCCTTGTTTTACCTGAGATGCTTCATTGCACCTCACCATTCTCTACACAATAAGTTCAGAGACCAGATGTAATAACAAGTAGATACAAGTTGTATCTTGGGGCGAATAACGAGGTTTCCCACTACTTACTATCGGAACCATGGCAGGTCATCACAACATTCTCATTATCGGCGGCGGAACTGCCGGTATTACGGTAGCAGCCCAACTCAAGCTCAAAGATCGCTCACTAGATGTCGCGATCATTGAACCTTCTGAGGCTCACTATTACCAACCTGCATGGACATTGGTCGGAGCAGGCACCTTCGACCAAGAATCAACTCGAAAGCCTGAAGCAGATTATATCCCCAAAGGTGTGACCTGGATCAAGGAGCGCGTAGCTTCTATCACCGCTAGCGACAATAAGGTGAGGCTGGAATCAGGTGAAGACGTGACCTACGATTACTTAGTCGTAGCGGCCGGTATTCAAATTGACTGGGCCAAGGTCAAGGGCTTGCCCGAGGCGCTAGGCAAAGGTGGCGTCTGCTCGAACTACCTTTACGAGCAGGCCCCGTACACATGGGAAGTTCTCAAGAGTCTCAAGGCCGGGGACAAGGCGTTTTTTACGCAGCCCAACACGCCTATAAAATGTGGTGGAGCTCCGCAAAAAATCATGTGGCTGACGGCAGACCACCTCCGCCAAAACGGTCTTCAAGGCAAGGTTGATGTCGAAATGATGTCACCGGGGACGATGTTATTCGGCGTGGAAGTTTTCCGAAACGCGCTCCTCAAAGTACAGGCTCGTTACGGAGCTAAATGGAGCCACCACACGAACCTAGTCGAGATTCGTGGAGATAAGAATGAGGCCGTATTCGATCTACTTGATCCAGAAACCGGTGCTGTTACGGGGCAGCGTGTTGAGCGCTACAATATGATTCACATTGTGCCCCCTCAGTCAGCGCCAGATTTCATCAAGCAGAGCGACGTGGCCAACGCTGAGGGATGGGTGGAAGTTGATAAAAACACCCTTCAGCACACTCGATTCGCGAATGTCTTTTCTCTGGGCGACTCAGCAGGTACACCGAATGCCAAGACCGGCGCGGCCGTACGAAAGCAGGCTCCGATCATGGTGGCGAACTTGCTAAGAGTCATGAAAGAGAATAAGTTGACCGATGATAAACGCTATCATGGATACACCTCGTGTCCATTGACCACCGGATATGGCGAAATGCTTCTGGCAGAATTCGACTACGACAATAACCCGGATCCTTCGCTTCCCATCGACACAACGAAGCCTCGGTGGTCGATGTGGATACTCAAGAAATACATTCTTCCGACCCTATACTGGAAAGGCATGCTTCGCGGGCGTGCTTAAACCAGTCCGAAACTCCAACGATTGATATCCGTGATCGCTCTCACTCTTCGACTTGAAGCCCTTGCCAGTCTGGCTGAATCTCCGCCGCGGAGCGAGAATGATCTGAATGCAGCATCGCTGGATTCAGCGCTCATCGAGCACCGTTCATTGGACGAGATAGCAGCCGAGCATTATGCGTGGTTCACGCATGAACTGATGCCAGCGGCGTCCGCCTTTCTGGATGAGGAAGGCCTTCTAGGGGGTAGTGTGTCGCAACGGATGCGTCGCTGGATGGCAGAGGCTGGCTACGAGCCTGATTTACGCTCTGTTTCTCCTGATCACCTTGCTGTAGAATTGCGCCTAATTGCGCATATGCTACAGACAGATCAGGTAAAGGCCCTATCCTCATTGCTCAGGATGCACACAATGGGATGGGTTCCATTACTGACACATGCGCTATCGACGCAAGGCCCGGACTTAGTATCTGCCTTTGGGATGGCAGTTGCGAGCACACTGAAAGAGGTTGTCCAAATCACGTCTGGTGTGGATGGCTCCGACCAAGCTCCGGAATTCCCATTTGAACTCGCCCCAGCAGGATTCGATTTAGATGATCCGCGCGTTTCGCTGGCAGAAATCGGGCGATTTCTGGCCGTTCCCGCCAGAAGCGGCCTAGTGCTTACGCATGCGTTTGTAGCAAAGGCTGCCCGGGAAAGCCATTTGCCCACGGGCTTTGGTACAAGGTCCCGGCAGATTGAAGGGTGGTTGCGCTCGGCTGGACAATATGATGGCCTTCTAGCTGTAGGTGAAGTACTCTCTGGCGCTATCGATGATGTTGATCAAATGTGGACCCTCGAAGAAAAAGGAGCGGGGACCTCTTGGGCTCAACAGTGGCGCACGCGGCTGGGTTTAACACGTTCGATCGTAGACTCAATTCAATCCGTTGGCCTCAATGAGACGCCAATTCATCCTGACGCCCCCACATCGTAAGTACATGATGCAGGGCGCGCCATGGGCTGAGGAAGAACGTCTCATTGCTGAACGTGTCAACTGCACTCGAGTGCTCTAAGATGTCGAGTACACTTTGGCGGGCTCCTGCAATCAGGAACAGGACGTTTCTGTTTTGTAGGATGCGGAAGGTCTCTTCCAGTACGGACAACGCCGTGGTATCTAGATCATTGATCGAAGACGCATCCAGTATCACGGCTCGTGCGCCCGTATCGTTAACGCCGGTAGTGATCACATCCCTGAGCCGATCCGCATTGGCAAAAGAGAACGATGCATCGATACGAAGGATGAGAACGTCATCAAATTGCTTCGCACCTGCATGGTTAACGGTATCTCTGAAAGAGCGTGTTGCAGGAAGCAGGCCTAGGACTGCCACGTTTGGGCGTGTTATCCGGTACATGATGGCGATGACCGAAAGGCCTATTCCGACTAAGATGCCTTGGTAAATACCCAGCGTTAGGGTTGCGAAAAACGTTAATAAGGCGATAATGCCGTCAAGCGCCTTGGTTTTCATGAGCAACCTGACCTCGGCAAGGTCTATCAGGCCAAAGGCAGACACCATGATGATGGATGCAAAAACAGGAATCGGGAGCCAGGCAAACAAGGGAGTGAGAAACAGTAGAACGAGCCCCACCAGCACGGCTGCAATTGCGTTCGCGAGAGAGGTCTGCGCTCCGGCCCGATCATTGACGGCGCTGCGAGAAAAACTTCCTGAAACCGGGATGCTTTGAAACATCGACCCAACCGTGTTCATCGCCCCAAGAACGATCAGCTCCCGGCTGGGCTGTACGCGGTATCCATGTTTGGCTGCGAATACCTTTCCGAGCGAAATAACGCCCATAAACTGGACGAGGGATAGCGTTATCGCAGTCGGTAGCAGGCTGCGCACGGCGTCTATGGAAAAAGCAGGAATGCCAGGCTCAGGCAGACCTACCGGAATTACCCCAACGAGCGAGACACCCTTTTCACCTAGGTTCAGCGCTACTACTGCGAGTGCAGAAAGCACCACCACGAGCAATGGCGCCGGAAGCCGCGGAAAAAATTTGCGACTGAAAACAAGAAACAGAATGCCTCCCAGACCAATGGAAAGCGACGGTAAATGGGTTCCACCGAGCTTTTCAGTAGCCTCCAGGAGCAAGGAAAACACGTTCAGATTTCGATCGAGTTCAACACCGAGAAGATGTTTAAGCTGGCTAAGGCCGATAATCAGAGAGGCGGCGCTCGTGAATCCGGTGATCACCGGTCTGGATAACAGATTAACAACAAAAGCGAAGCGAAGAGCACCCATCGCCATTTGGATCAACCCGACCATTAGTGCCAAGGTGAAGGTCAGCCCAAGGGCTTCAGTGGGCGTCTCAGGGGAAAGGGCAGCGATACCGGCCGCAACAATCAGGGAGTCTATCGCAACGACACCGACGGCTAAGTGGCGCGATGAGCCAAAGAGCGCGTAGACAAGCAAGGGAATGAGCGAGGCATACAGGCCGTATACAGGCGGCACACCAGCCAATAAGGCATAGGCCATTCCTTGGGGAATCAGAACAACCCCAACAATTAAGCCTGCAGCCAGGTCTCCCCTGAACCGGGATCGATCGTAATCCCGGAACCAGGAGGGCAGGAAAGCGAGATCAGAGTCAGCTGCGGACATGCAAATTCAGATCAGGGTGCGGCTTCGCCGACAAGATAGGTGTTCACACGACGATGCGCTTCCATGCATGCGTCATGGATACGAGAGAAGAATGCATCATCGCCCAGGGAGTCGGTCAGACCGCTACGCGCCAAGGTATCTCGGACGGGTCCTTTTACGCCCGAAAAGAAGAGGGTTACACCGCGCTCTATTAATCTGCGATGTATGTCTGAAAGGGCATGGACGGCTGTTGAGTCAATCCTGTTGACGGGATACAGATCCAAGATGAGGAAGCGAGTGTCAGGCTCCTGTTCGAGCAGGTCGCCCAAGGCATCGCGAACATGTTCGACATTGCCAAAGAAAAGCGAAGCGTCGATGCGGAAAATGGCGACCCCCTCATCGATTTCAACATCTGGAAAGCGGTCCACATTCCGATAGGATTCCTCTCCAGCCAAGCGCCCCAGACGAGCCATATGGGGCCGGGAAGCCTGATACACAAAAGCGAGCAACGACAAGCTGACGCCCACCAGAATACCCTCTTCAATGCCAAGAAGAAGCGTAGCAACAAACGTAACGAGCAGCAGGAGAAGGTCAGTACGGTTTGTTTTCCACAGGAAGCGGATTTCTTTCAGATCAATCAACCCGAATACGGCTACCATTACGATACTGGCAAGAAGGGCACTTGGGAGAGAGGTGAAGAGAGGCGTCAGAAACAGCAAGGTAAGTCCGACGATCAACGCACTGATGATGCTGGAAAGCGGGGTTTTGGATCCCGCTTGATCGTTGACGGCCGTTCGAGAGAAGCCGCCGGTGGTGGGATAGGCGTGAAAAAACGAACCGACTAGATTGGCTAATCCTAGCGCAGTTAGCTCTTGGCTTGGATCAATAGATGCTTTGTGTTTGGCGGCAAAAGATTTTGCCACAGCAATTGACTCCATGTAGCCAACAAGCGCAATTGCCAGCGCAATAGGCAGCAAGTCAGATAATGCTGAAGCGGTAAAGAAGGCGAAACTTGGCATAGGAAGGCCAGCAGGTACCTTCCCTACGATTTTGATGCCATTCTCGTCTAATCCAAGCAGAGCAACGAGGGCCGTACCAGCTACGACCGCCAATAGGCCGCCCGGAATGCGCGGGGCCCATCGTCGAATGACGAGTATCAAAAGAATACCTCCGACGCCCATCGCCAGCGTGGGAAGGTGTAACTCGCCGATGCGCGAACCCGCTTCAAGGAGGATTCCGAAGATATTTTTCGATCGGCCAAGAGGGATTCCCGTCAAATGTTTCAGCTGGCTCAGGCCGATGATCAATGCTGCTGCACTCGTAAAGCCACTGAGGACTGGATGGGATAGGAAGTTGGTGATGAAACCGAAGCGCATCAGGCCAAGTGCCAACTGAATGGCGCCCACGAGAAAGGCCAGCATGAGAGCCAGCGCTACATATTCATCGACGCCGGAAGGCGAAAGAGAGGAAACACCTGTGGCAACCAGCAAGGAGACCATGGCCACTGGTCCAACGGCTAGCTGCCCGGACGTACCTAAAAACGCATAGACCAGAAGGGGCACAAGAGCCGCGTATAGACCATATATCGGCGGTAGACCCGCAATAAGGGCGTACGCCAGTCCTTGCGGGATAAGCATCACGCCGACGGTGAGCCCAGCGTTCAGATCTTCTGATAGATTATCCCGCGAATAGCCGGGAATCCATGACAAGGAGGGGATGTGACGTGAAAGCATGGAAGGGTATCCTGGGGAAGTTGCAAAGGGCTACTTCCTGCGAATAGAAATCGGGATGCCTGTAGTCCGGCGCATGACGATGCGTCATGCGCCGGACATAGACACTATACATTCAAGACAATGCTCAGGCAGGAACCGGAGCACCGTGTTCGATCGTCGAGTTGGGATTGGCCGCCCAGGCGTCCCATTCACCATTGACGAAAATGACATCGTGACCGAGTCGGGCCAACAAGGCGCTCGAGACTGCCGAGCGACCACCGGAGACGCAGTGTACCACCTTGGTACCCGACGGTACTTCATCCCTTCGGACCCAGAGTCGGGTGTAGGCGATGTTGGCAGATCCAGGTACGTGAGAAGGCTCATGCTCGCTCATATTGCGCACATCAAGTACAATCGCGTCATCGACTGACTCCATTGTTTCTGGAAGTTCTTCGATAGATATTTCGCGAATGCATGCCATCTCACCCCCGTGGTCAGCATATGCTTCCAGCGTTTCTGGTGTGGCGTACCCTTTAATGTTATCCAATCCAACCCGCACGAGGTCGCGAACGGCTTCTTCGACATGTTCTTCCTCAATGATGAGGTAGATGTCCATGCCTTCTTCAATGATCGAACCGGCAGCCGTATTAAAAGCCTTGTTGAAGCCTGCATACAGTGAACCAGGAAGGTGACGTGCCATGAAGGCCGACCTGTCGAGGCGTGTATCCAATACGGCTACATCTAAGTTGCCAGCAAGGGCTTTCAGATCGTCCGCAAAGAGATGCCTTGGACTAGGCAACGTACCCAAGACCTTAGGCCCTAGTTTGTTGTCACGCTTCATCCGAGCGAAGTACATCGGTGGCTCGGGTTGACCATCGAGGATGGCCGCCACAAACTCGTCTTCATCACGGATGGCGGCACCAATGGCACCGTTGAAAGCGCGCTCATACCCTACAGTCGAGCTTGGTACGGCTCCGAGAGCCTTTCCACATGCGCTTCCAGCGCCGTGAGCCGGCCAGATCTGGATAAAATCATCCAGTTTCAGGAATTCCTGAACGGACTGGTAAAGTGTCCGGGCTGATGGCTCCATTACGCCTTGTACTCCGGCCGCAGATTCCAATAGGTCTGGACGCCCAAGGTCACCGACAAAGACAAAGTCACCCGAGCAAAGTCCGATTGGGCGATCTGCGCCACCACCAATGTCTGTGACTAAGTAGGAAAGGTGTTCAGGCGTGTGACCCGGTGAATGAATCGCCGTCAGTTTGATGTTTCCGATATTGAACTCATTCCCGTGCTTGAGCAGGGTGTAGTTGTAATCGGATCCAATCAGCCACTCGTACTTCCAGTCGGCATCTCCTTCATCAGATGCGTATACGTGGACACCACGCTCGGCAAACTCACGAAGTCCTGTGAGGTAATCCGCATGGATGTGCGTATCGACTACAGCGGTGATTTCTAGGCCTTCTTTTTCGGCTAATTCGAGATAGGTATCGATGTCGCGCTCAGGGTCCACCACAATGGCTTCACCCGTTTTTTGGCATCCGATGAGGTAGGCATACTGGGCTAGTTTTTGATCCCAGATTTGTCTGAACAGCATGGCTAGTACGCGGAATAGTGAGGTAAAAAAGATGGATAGCATCGAGCCACAAGTCAGCGAATCAGATGCATGCGTAGGTCAATGAGGTAATTTGGGTCGTAAAACACCGTAGGTATACGTACCCACAACGGCAGCTAAGATGGTGATCAACATGACAGTAACACCGTTGCCAACGAGGGCAAACATGGGACCCGGGCAAGCGCCCGTTAGAGCCCATCCAAGGCCAAACATCGTTCCGCCTGCCCAATAGCGGGTGCCTTTCCCGAGTTCTTTTGGTGGGATGTTGATCTCTGATCCGTCAGCAGCCTTCAGGTGAAAGCGTTTTATAAGTTGAATCGAAATCATTCCGACAACTACGGCGCTCCCAATAATGCCGTACATGTGGAAAGCCTGAAAACGGAACATCTCCTGTATGCGAAACCACGAGATCACTTCAGATTTCGTGAAAACGATGCCGAAGTAAATGCCGATGAGCAAGTAGGGCAGTAGGCGGGCCATTGTGTTTGGATGCGCCGTGCCAGCGTTCTGTGCAGTAGTCATGGTGCGTACCTACAGGATGATGGGAAGAAGTAAGAAGGTGGCGATGAGCCCACCTGCAAAAAATCCTATCACCGCAATGAGTGAAGGCAACTGAAGATCTGCTAGTCCTGATATGGCGTGCCCTGAGGTACACCCGCCCGCCCAACGCGTACCGAATCCGATTAGGAAGCCGCCGCCGACTAGTAGGATTAGACCGCGCAGCGTTCCCAGTCCTTCCCACGAATAGATGTCTGCCGGAAGCAGTCCATTAAAATTCGTGACGCCTAGCAGAGCAAGGTCAGAGCGCGTAGCCTCAGAAATGGCCACCGGATCGGGATTTCCGAGCCACGTTGCTCCAATGAATCCGCCGATGACGATCCCTAGCATGAGAACCAAGTTCCAGCTGCCATTTCGCCAGTCGTAGTTAAAGAAGTCAGTTTTGCCTGGAAGCATAGCGCACACGTGCCGCAGATTCTCAGACAGTCCGAACTGCTTGCCGCCCACGAGGAACAGCAAGGGTACAACGATCCCGATCAGGGGGCCGGCCACGTACCAAGGCCAAGGTTGGGATATGAATTCAATCATGGTTTCGACATGTGATTTGAGACGTCTTGTATTTACTTGTTATCACAAGTGTTCCCGCTGTGGAATATTACGAATTTATATGCGTAAAAACAGCCATAATGTGACAAAAATGAGAGTTAAGACGTCGAGGGAACTACGTCTTTGGCGAGGAGCTGGAGTTTTGTACGGCCATTCCAAGTATTTTCGTCGATAGAAAAAAGTAGATCAACAGGTTGTCCATTCGCCTGGCATTCCGCAACAGTTTCCAAGTGTTTCCCCAGGCCAAATCCAATTACATCTCGGGAAGGATGGGAAGTACCGGACGCACCAGAGGCCCTGACGGAAAATTTTATATGGTCTCGTTTTCGGCCAACGGTGGCAACAGGGCCTATAACATCAAGTGAACGCGAAAGAAAAACAGGTGGAGGGTTGTCTTGGCCAAAAGGCTCAAACTGCTTAAGTACTGCCCAGAAACGAGTGTCAAGATCTGAGAGGTGCATTTCAGCGTCCACCTCAACTACGGGCTCAAGAGCGCCTTCTGTGACCGTACCGGCAATGGCTGCATCAAATTGAGTAATGAACTCTGGTAAGTCATCTGGCTTGAGGGACAGCCCGGCGGCATAGTCATGGCCTCCGAATTCTAGAAGTAGGTGCTCGCACGAACTCAGCGCAGCGAACACATTGATTCCATTTATAGAGCGGGCGCTGCCTTTAATGATGCCACTCGAAGTAGAGAGCATCACGGCTGGTCGATAGTGTCGTTCAACGAGTCGGCTCGCAACAATTCCAATGACGCCCAGATGCCAGTCGGGATTATGCAAAACAACTGCGTGTCGTTGTGTGCCTGCCAGAAAGCGGTCTGCCATGGCAAACGCCTCCTTTTGCGTTTGCTGGTCCAGTGCTCGGCGCTCTTCATTAAGCCGCTCCAATTGCCGAGCCCGGGCTGCGGCTTCAGTCGAGGTAGTTGACATCAGTAACGTCACGGCGCGCGCCGCATCTCCAAGACGTCCTGCAGCGTTGATTCGCGGGCCTAACGAAAACAAAATATCTCGCGTGGTTGCCTCGGATAAGGTCACTTTGGCCTGATCAGCCAGCATTCGCAGTCCGATGCGAGGGTTCGTGCGCAGGCGTTCAATTCCTTTTCTGAGAAGGATGCGGTTCTCTCCCTTAAGCGAAACCATGTCAGCAGCGGTGGCAATGCCCACTAGGTCCAAATAGTGATCCAACTCTGACACATCTTTTCCACGGGCCGCGTGAATCGCTTGTACGAGTTTGTACGTCACTCCGCAACCGCACAATTCCGTAAATGGATAGGGACAATCGGAGCGTTTAGCATCTAATACAGCCACCGCGTTGGGCAATTCTTCTTGGGGCGTGTGATGGTCGCATACGATAAGGTCCATCCCAAGAGAACGAGCGTATTCGGCCTCTGAAGTTGACGTCACACCGCAATCCAAGGCAATAATTAGCGTCGCCCCTTTTTCCTTTACCGCGTTGATGCCCGCAGTGCTCAGTCCATAGCCATGCTGGAAGCGGTCAGGTACGAAGAAGTCAGCATCGACCCCTTCGTGTAATAAATAGTCAGTTAATAGCGCGGTAGACGTGGTGCCATCAACATCGTAGTCGCCATATACGACAATACGTTCGTTTGCTTGTATAGCGGCTATCACCCGCTCAACAGCCCGATCCATGTCCTTATAGAGCATGGGATCGTGAAGATCATTTGGACCCGATCTGAAATAAGACCTAGCGTCCTCGAACGTCTCAATACCGCGCAAAATCAGTGCCCTAGTGATGGGCTCTGGGAGGTCGTTCAAGGAGTTGCTGAGAGCGGCCACCTGTTCGGGTGTTCCGGAGTCTTTTATGAGCCAGCGTTTGTTTCCCACGAGTTCCTCTTTGCTTGATGGGACTATACACTGGTGCCCGAGTCATGTGATCCCTTACAAATTGGAAAACTTAGCCGATACTGAGAGAGTAACCATCTTTCGGACCACGTGAAGATACCCTTCAACATGCCCAAGATCAGCGGATACACAGCCCTAATGTGGTCTGTGTGCGCAACACTTATCGTGTTGGCACTAACGTTGATATTCTCATCGCATAAACATTTAAGCGAGCTTTCAGAGGAATCTGCCAGTCACAAAGGGCAATTAATCGCTTCACATTTTAATCGCTCGTTGAGTGGGGCCGACGCAGACTCGTCGACCATGGATCTGCTCATCGAATCTACCCGACTCATCGATGACCTAGCCTACTTGGTTGTATCAGATGAGAAGGGAGCAGTCGTTGCTGCCGTGAACGAACGCGGAGCACGGCGTTTCGGATACAACTTCCCCAAAGAGTTTACCCTACCAGAAACCGAAAATACCGTATTCAAGGTATCTGAGAACGTGAGTCTGGGTAGTAGAGGGGGAGAAGGCATCCTCTATATCGGACTGGAGCGGGAGAAAATTGAAGCGGGGATGCAAAAGGATAAGCAATACTTTTTGGTCGTCGGCTCCCTACTTGTGTTTATAGCCCTGGTCCTTCTTACAACCATTAAGCGATTCCATTTTGTCGAAGTAAGTATTTCTAAACTGCACCAAGCACGCAGGGCGCTGGCCGCGGAAAAGGGGTCTCTTGAATCCGAAGTCTCTGTGCATCGGGAAAAAGAGGCAACCCTAAAGGAAAGTGAAGAAAGGTATCGCACGTTGCTTGCATCAACGATGCAGGCCGCGTTCGACGATTTGGAAAGGCAGAAAATAAGCCTTGAAAAAGAAGTTGAGGAAAAGACCCAAACACAAAAATTGCTGCGCCGAACAACACGCCGTCTTCGAGCGCTGAACACTATTGAGCGCAAGTTGGTCGAGGAAGCACCTGTAGAAGAGATCGCGCAATATGCCCTGAAAGAACTGGAGGGTTTGATTCCAGTTACGGTTTGTTCCGTTCTCGAGATTCATCACAATACTGAGACCGTTTCTGTTCTGGCCTCTCAAGGAGTACAATCTGACAAGTTTGGTCCCGATGCGCCAATACCCCTCTCCAAGTTCAGGACATTTAGAAGAGGCCTATTCGTTGCACGAGATCTGTCCCGTATGGGAGAGAGAGCCCCGATAGAGGACAAACTGGTTGAATCGGGGATTTTATGCTATTGCCGCGTCAGTCTTACCATTGATGATGTCATCGCTGGAGCGCTGAATGTTGGTATGAAAAACAATTCGGGACTGGATGAAGAGGCATTGAAAGTAATTCGGGATGTTGCCGATCTCGTTTCGATTGGATTCCGTCAACATCGGCACAAAATAGAACGTGAAAAATATCAGGAAGAATTGATTGCGGAACGCGACCGAGCCGAAGAAATGGCCCGTCTGAAAACGGCTTTCCTGACAAACATGACTCATGAAATCCGGACACCTCTTAGTGGTATAATCGGATTCGCTCAGGTGCTGCACGAAGAGATTCAGGACGAAAAGCGAGAGTTTGCCAATCTTGTTCAGGAAGCCGCAAAAAGGCTCATGAGTACGATTAACTCTGTCCTTGACCTTTCCCGTCTAGAGGCCAATAAAGAGGCGTTTCATCTCAAAGAGATGGATGTGTCCTCAGTAGTCAGAGAGACGACTAGAGTCCTAGAGCCCTTAGCTGCTCGCAAGGACTTAGAATTCAGGATAGACACTCATGGACCTGCCGAAGCACGCCTAGATCGAAATGCATTGGAAGCGATCCTAAACAATCTTGTAGGCAACGCCATCAAGTTCACAGAAAAAGGATTTGTTTCCGTTTCTGTCACTGGAGAATCAGGCGGTGTGGTTATAGAGGTTCAGGATTCTGGAATGGGCATTTCAGACAGCTTCCTTCCTCACATCTTTGATGAGTTCCGTCAAGAATATATGGAAGCTGATCGGCCACACGAAGGGTCGGGACTGGGGCTAGCCATTACATCCCGCCTAGTCAAAAAACTAGGAGGCATTATCGATGTGAAGAGCGAAGTTGGTGTTGGTACCATATTTCGCGTTTCCTTTGCTGCTCAGCCACAATTGGAGTCTGTAAAACGTGACGCAGCGGCCTCTCCGTCGAGGGCAGCGCGTACCAAGAGCACAACGCCAGAAGCAGTTAGCTAATCCAGCGCTTCCCCTCTCTGCATGCGGCGACGCACTGCCGTGAAGGAGTCCCCGAAATTATTTCCGGATGCGGCGCAGGGATATTGCATCTCCGCGTTCTAGGCGACCCTTTTCCCACTCGAAAGGCACTAGTAGGTCCCCATCCAGCATCCAAACTGTGTCGTCGGACGAAAAAGAGTCCGTATCTCCTAGAACAAGTTGCCCATCCCGGTTGATGCGCCAGTCTCCTTCTTCCTCATCTTCGTCTCGACTGAAGGCATCGACCCAGACACTTAGGTGTCCCCTCTTGCCGAATTCGAGTTGGATGTCAATTTCATCCATGAGGCCATCAACGGCATTCAAGATGATGCGCTCGAAGGCGCCGTCTCCCTCTTCTTTGAGGTTGAACTCCATTTTCCAGACTGTCCCTTCAAGGTCTCGTTCACGGACTCGGTCCTGGGCATTAGATGCTGGGACTATGAGCAAGATGGCAAGAGCGATGGCGGATAGTGATTTCATATCAGAGTTCTTTTCCCGGGACCAAACCAACGGCACGATCTTTCCGGATTGATGTGCTAATTTATTAGCATTTTGCGACCCTTCACGAAGAAAGTTGCATGCGTTGACGGGAAAAATTCTCGTTTGATGCGAAATAGGCAGAAATAATCGAATTGAGCAGGGGTATTAGAATCCCTCACCCTTACCATGGCACTGCACGGTCCGGTTTATAGGGACGGCTTACTCGGTGTGGGATCATTGCTCGTGCAGCAATTAAAGCAGATAAAAATGAAGAGGATTATCATCGCGGTAATGGAACGGACGGCCGTTTCACCGATTGTAGATGATCCGATCACTCCCCTTTTTGCGGTTGCCTCAGTTGCCTCCGAATCTCAGTCTAGACCAATGGGTCATCAGGAGATGCAGATCTCTACTGGGGGGATTCCTGCTGACCCTATTTCTGGCAGGTCCTGTCTCGCCAGCCAATGGCCAAGCCGCACGGTTTGCCGTCAATTCGGAGACCCTGATCAGCGATGTGGACATTCGCTTTGATTCCACAAGTACGTTTTCGAAGGCCCGGCTCATCAATGAAATGGCAACGCGGGGCCCTGGGTTCGGCGACCGTCTGAGAAAATGGACGCCCTTCCTGAAGCCTCACGAATACCAACTTGTGCCGGAAGAGGTGCAGCGGGATGTGATCCGATTGCGTCGATTCTATGCAGAAAACGGATTCCCGGATGTGCAGATTACATATACACGGTCCCGTTTTGATAAGAGAGATAACGACATAGATCTCGTATTCGATATTCTGGAGGGGGACCCAGTTAGGGTTGATAGTGTCCTCTTTGAGAGGCCTGATGGATCACCATTTATTCTCGGAGCCCCACGAGATGCCCAGCTCAGAGATCAGATCACATTGAAAACGGGTGAGAGGTACTCACTGACCGAACAAGGACGAAGTCACGAACTCCTTTTGTCGTGGCTTAAGAACCGAGGGTTTGCGTTTGCTGTGATTGACGATTCCGTTTCGCTGGATACGCAGGCTCATACGGCGCGTCTTCACTACCACTTTTCAGAGGGTCCTGTAGCGTTTGTGGACAGTCTCCTGGTTGAGGGCAACACCCGGGTCAATGAGGAAATCATCACGCGAGAAATCCCACTCAAACCAGGGCAGCGGTTTTCACAGCGCCGCCTATCTGATGGACAGCGTGAACTGTTTTCTCTTGGCCTTTTCCGAACCGTACTTACCGATGTGCCGGATCAGACGGCGGATACGACCGTCACCGTGCGTATCCGGCTTCGCGAAGGTCGGCCACGGCTCGTTTCGTACGTAGCCGGATATGGCCGCCAGGATGGGGTATCGCTGCAAAGCGACTGGACCCACCGCAATTTCCTAGGTAAGGCACATACGGTTACCGCAGGTGGCATCGCCCGGACTGGATACAAGGCCATTACGACAGACAGGGTAGCCCCCCGGCTCTTTCGGGCTTCAGTAAGCCAGCGATGGCCATTCTGGATCAGCACTCGGCTTTCCTACGGTGCAACGTTTTTCTTGCAGTTCCAACGAGATCCAGAGCTGGGCGTCTCCACGGCGCCATTAGGAATCAACGAACGAGAAGCTGGGACCGAAGCCACCTTGGTGTACGAATTTATTCCGGGTCGCAGTATCTCTTTGCAGTACGGATGGAGCCGCGCGTTACAAAGTTTTGGGACGACAAGGATTGCTAGTAGTCAGGTTAGCCAGAGAGATGTATTCAACCGAGCATCTCTATCCTTGATCGGAATGCTGGGTAGGCTTGGAGACCCGCTCAGAAATCGCAGTGGTTTTGTGGTACGTCCATTCGTAGAAATCTCAGGCAGGTTTCTCGCTTCCGATATCAGTTATTTCAAGATGGGCTCTGAAGTGCAGATTTCGAGGCGCTTGACAGAGCGATTTGGATTGGCCCTTCGAGTGCAAGGCGGACGCCTATTCCCGTACGGGGGCAGCAAAGACCAGGGAGATTCCGTAACGGAGAATCGCTTTGACCAGATCCGATATTACCTCGGAGGGTCAAGTGACTTGCGCGGGTGGACGAGTCAGCTGGCAGGTGAGAAAATCGTCCGCCTCGATCAAGTCGATTCCGACACTACGTTCGTCTACGAAGCCATAGGTGGTCTAGCGAAAGTATCTGGCGATTTAGAGCTCAGAATGCCCTTTCCTGGTCTTGGCTCAAAGTGGGGGACAGCAGCCTTCATCGGGATGGGCCAAGTCTCTGATGGCGCGGTGGAAACCAAGCGCTTCAGATACGGCACAGGGGCCGGCATCCGATACGCGACACCGGTGGGGCTTCTTAGCCTTGATTTGGCCTACAAATTGAACCCGGATGATCAGGATCTGCGGCATGCTAGAGATGTGTACTACCTAGGCGCCGACGCCCCCGCCTCGAATGGCAGACGCTGGACCTTCCACCTCAGTATTGGACAAGCATTCTAGTCGGTGAGCAGTAACAAGCAACATATCGACCCCAAAGCGCTCCCACCGAACGATAAGCCCGGCCGCACCGAGTCTGGGCCGTCAACACCGGATCTGAGCGATACCACCGAGGCATCTCGCCCAACCCGCCGAAAACGGCGAATGGTTAAGATCGTCCTCGGAGTGACTCTGTTTGTCTTTTGGTGTATCGGAATGATCGCATGGACAGACGTTGGCCGAGAGCGAGTCCGGAGAGTCACGGTGGATCAGGTCAATGCTCTTCTGACGGGTGCTCAAGTTGAAATCGATGGCATTGAGGGGAATCTGCTACATCGAGCTAGTCTGACAGGAATTCGGCTCGTGCGAAACGATGGAAAGGTGATGGCGTCGGTCGACTCCGCACGTGCGCAATACCGGCTCTGGCCTTTGATCATGTCTGGCCGGATTGAGCTTCCTGACATCCAGATCCGAGGACTAGCGCTGCAGCTTGAGCAGTACGCAGATAGCACATGGGATATTGGCTCCCTCCTGGTGCCTTCTGAGGAAAGTGGTACCACCATTCTCCATCTTGATAAGATCAGTCTACTGGATGCTTCCGTGGTGGCCTCCTTCTATTCTGATAGTGGGGATTCGACTTTCGTAATGAACCCCTTGTCTATTGCGGTATCAGACCTACACACAGATCCAATATTCAGGATGAATCTGGATTCTCTTTCGTCGAGCTTCACACCCCCGGGACAGAAGGAAGAAGTGCGCCTTCAAGCGCGTGGTCATGTTGAGCCCCATCGCATTTCAGACATCCTTGTTTCCCTAACATCTAAAAAAAGTGTCGTTTTGGGCGAAGGGGATCTGGATTTGGAGCGCTTAGAAGATGTTTTTGGTGGGTTTTACTCGGAGGCAGACAGCCTCTCGGCGCTCGAGGGTGAGACGCGGTTTTCGCTCTCTGCCGAGCCGCTGGATTTTGCTGATGTTGCCGCATTCATTCCAGGACTAGACCCTAACGGATCCTTGCGTTTGACGCTGAACATCGAGCAGCTCGAAGACCGAGCGACAGCAAAAGCCGCGCTTTCGATTCAGGATGCTGGAGACTTGACGCTGGAAGCGTCCGCTGGAAACATCGAAAGACGGAATGGCGGACGCAGCCTAGAGGTAATTTGGGCGCTGGATGCGATGGGTTTGCGTCCAGGAGTTTTGTGGGGCGATGATAATCTTACCGGTGGCCTTTCGTTCGTGAGTGAAGCGCGTCTCTCTGGCCCCTCCTCAGATCAGCTTTCTGGCTCCTTGACCGTCGATGCTGACTCCTTTCAGATCGATGAATGGCGTTTCGCCCCATCTCATTTGACCGTCACCAAAACATCGGGAGAAGCCGATGGCAAGATCACTCTGGGCGTTAATGGTGCAGATTTGCAGGCGCAGATTTCCGGGAGATGGCTGGATGATGACCCCTCGTGGGCACTGTCCGGATCTCTTTTGGGTGCGGACCTGGCCCAATTCCTGGAGGGCACGTCACTTCGTGGGGTACTGGGCGCAGATATTCAGCTTGCGGGTCGCGGAAGCTCGCCAGATGATATGACCTTCGATTCAGAGATTCTGATCAATACCTCACCCTTCGGCCGGGATTCGTTGAATGCAGGACAGATCGGGATGAGATATGACCGTGGCAACATCGCCTGGGAAACCAGTCTTTCGCGCGCTGATGGCACACTCATTGCTAACGGACAGGCGTCAGTGATCGGAGCTCAGTCATTGGATCTCTCGTCACTGAGGATAAATCGACTGGATGTTGCTGCATTGCTGAACCGCGAGGAGGTCTCCTCTGTCACCGCCTCCCTCACCGGGCAGGATCAGGCTTTCACATGGCCAGATGCTACGGGTTCAATGGAATTGGCGTTGGCTCCATCGACGTGGGGAACGGTCTCGATGCGCAGGACCAGTGCGAAGGCCTCGTGGCGCCGAGGCGTTATTGCCTTGACAATGGACGCAGAATTTGCGGACTCAGCATTCGTTTCGATCAAAGGAACCGTTACCCCACCAGCAGAGCAGCAGGCTCTAAAATTCACGCTGGAAACCTTCACGTGGGCCGACTTGGATCTAGCTGAGTTGCTGGATGACCCTTCGCTTGAATCATCGATCTCCGGGTCCATGACGGGTTCTGGACGAATGACGGATCTGGATGATATTTCGGCGACAGCGATGCTGGATATCAGTGGTACGATGTGGCCTACCCATGTGCCACTGGACGGTCATGTGGTGGTTGATGCTGGGAAGGAGGGTATCCGACTCAAGACACAGACTCGATTTCCTGAATCAGAATCGGATAGTGGAAATGAGGCATCCATTGCCCTAGATCTATTCATTACCAGTCTCGCAAAGGACGGTAGAATCGATTTGGAACGACTGGAATTGACGGCCCTGGACCCTGCCCGATTGTCCGGATCTGAACCCACGGGCGACGATCTCAATGGCAGTGGCAGCGGGTTTATTCTGTTCAAGAGTGTGACTCCAGACTCTGGAAGCATTGATATCGTCTTTGGCCCTTCTATTCTTGGAGGTGTTAATCTTTCATCTTCGAGGCTGACGAGTGCTCTCCAAGATTCAGTGGTTACAGCAAACATCACTATGACTTCTGATCCTGGAGAGCTGTCATTCGAGGCCACAACTAGGCCGTTCGATTCGCAACCTGGGTGGAGCGCCATTGGAGAGGCTCGTAGCATGGACCTGGCCGGACTTGCCGGGATGCGCGACACGCCATCAGACATCAACCTCGACTTCGCGCTCGATGGAACGGGCTTCAGCGCCGAGAAGGCTTCCATCGATGTTCGAATAGGAAGCAACTCTAGTATGGTCGATGCACTCCGAGTCGACTCGTTGATAGCAGACGTGAATTGGTCAAACGGCGTTCTACATATTGGCCAACTCACGGCAAACACGAACGTGGGTGACCTAACTGTGAGTGGCCCGATAAACGTTAGTCCTGACCGCTCGGACACCTATTCCGATCTGCGACTGACGGCCTATCTAACAGATATTAGCCCGCTTCAGAGGTTGGCTGGGTTTGATCGTCTGGCTTCGAGAGACGTGGCGCTCGATTGGCAACTGTTCGGTCCAGCAGGCGAGTTGAGCTCCGACGTTCTGGTTTCCGTGACTGACATCGCCTTGAATGACGTCCAGATTTCCTCTGTCGAGGCTACCGGCTCTTTCTCCCTCACCAGAGATTGGTTGCCAGACAAAACGACTGGGCGAGTTGATCTCGGGTTTGTTTCCCTTCCAACGCTCGGGATTCGAACAACCATGCTATTTATCCGGCAAAAGGGTGAGTTCTTCACGTTCACTGGAAGTGCCATGGTAGATGCGGGGACCAAGCTGGATTTCGCCACAACTGTGAATCCGCTTGCCGACCGGCCGTTCGCGACGCTATCTCAAATGACGCTCTATCTGGAGCAGACCAAATACCAACTGGTGCTTCCAGCCGGATTTTCTCTGTTTGAAGGCGTGGCGGTGGACAATTTCCAGCTGGCTTCTGAGGGTCAGTCGCTGCGGGTTGTAGGGGGATATAAAAAGTCCTCCGGATTTGCGCTGCGGGCGGATGTAGAAGCCTTTGAAATCGGGCCACTGGCACGGCTTGCAGCGTACCCAAATCTCGAAGGAGGGCTTTCAGGTAATTTGCGAATATCAGGCGCGCTAGAATACCCGGTTATTGATAGCCGGATGACACTCGATATGCGAGCAGGGACGCTACCGGTGGCTGTGATTGTCGCCGAAGTTCAATCGGTCGCGCAAGGCTTGTATCTGGATGCATCGGTCACATCCGAGGGTAGTGGGCCCATAAAGATTGAAGGCTTCCTACCTGTAAACCCAGATTTTACTGGAGATCAACGAGCGATTGAAGGGTACGAAGAGCAAGAGCTCAATCTGGACATCACCATGGAATCAGGCTCCATAAACTGGGTCCAATCGTTCCTTGACCCAGAAGTGGTTTCCGGGCTGCAGGGAATGGCCTCAGCGGCCATTTCTGTTGCAGGAACGGTGGAAGACCCGAATTTATCAGGTTTTCTGAATGTTGACAAGGCACGGTTCCGATTGCCTGAGCTTGGTGTTACGTACCGTCTCGACCGAATCCGTTCGACACTCTCTGGTGTGACCATGACGTTGCAGGAAGGACACCTGCGCTCCGGTGACGGCACGATGGATATCACTGGAACGATCGACTTCGCCTCGCTGGACAACAGTTCCTTCAATCTGGCCGCGACGTTAGATGAATTTCGAACAGTACAAAATAACGAGATTCACACAACGCTAAGTGGTGACATCAACTTGAGCGGAAGAACAACCCGTCCCGTCCTGACTGGGACGCTGCGCACTATAAACACATCGTACTGGGTGACAGAGGACGTAGGTGGTGACCTGAAACCGGTATCACTTACGTTTGAAGATGAAGTCATGTTGGCCGAAAACTTTGGGTATCGCCCGGTAATTGCCGATACGCTGGCCGATGCGATGTATCGGGGCCTGGAAATGGATCTTAATCTGGTGCTCGAACGAGATACGTGGATCCGCCAACGGGTCAACCCAGAAATGGCTATCGAGCTATCAGGCCGGCTAGAAATCCGTAAACAACGTGGGCAGGAGGACTTCGAGATCTTCCGTAGCATCGAAGTGAATCCCGATCGAAGCACGATCAAGCAGTTTGGTCGCAAATTCCGCATCGCCGAAGGGTCCGTTTCGTTTAACGGTCCGCTCGAAGAGATGATGATGAATATGTCGGCGGAATACGAAGTCCAGTCCCGACTCAACCCAGGGCAACCTGAGGTCGTGATCACACTCACCATCAGTGGTCGACTCGATGATCTGGAATTAACGCTCAGTTCAGATCCACCTCTCGAAAACACGGATATCGTGTCGTACATCGCGACGGGGCGACCCGCTTCCGAGAGCTTGCAGTTCAGTCAGAACGCCATGAACAATCAGCGCCTTGTTGGTATCGCGGCAAGTCAGTTGGCTGGCGTTGTTGAAGGAATCGCAGCTGAAGGCCTTGGACTAGATGTGGTGGACATCCAACAGGATGGACTCAAGGGTACCCGCCTAACGGCGGGGAAGTACGTCTCGCCGCGTCTGTTCATTGGCGTCAGCCAGCCCATCTCGTTCGGCGGCAACACGAGCTCTTCCCTCGAACAATCGCGCGAACTCACGCTCGAATACAAGATCTTCGAAATGCTCCTGCTCCAGCTCCTGGCCGATGCTTCTACATCGTCCATCCGGATCAACTTCACTGGGCGGTATTCGTACTGAGACAGAGGGTAAGTATGGCTTTTGAGGACCGGATCCCCGATACTGGTATTCCTTCCTCTCTTCCCTTGCTTCCCTTGCTTCACATGTCAACTATTCGCCTTTGGTCTGCCCGCTTCAGCATCCTGATGCTGCCTGTTCTTGGCCTAGCATGTTCACCGGGGCTGCCGCCCCCTCCCCCAAACATCCTCGTCATCTCACTCGACGACATGAATGACTGGATCGGGGCGATGGGTGGGCATCCGCAGGCAATGACACCGAATCTGGATTCATTTTCCGAGTCTGCGGTCACTTTCCGACGCGCCTATACCGTTTCGCCTTCGTGCAATCCGTCGCGGACAGCCATGTTTACGGGCAAAGCACCTTGGGAAACGGGTTTGTATCACAATGGTCAGACATGGAGGCATGTAGTTGGCGACGAACAAACGATGCCTGAGTATTTCCGAGAAGCAGGCTACTGGGTGGCTGGAGCCGGTAAAATCTATCACGGCAATATGCCTGATTTCAAGGGCTGGGATGACTACTACCCATCGCTCGTCAACCATATGCCCGAGCACTGGCTTCCGGTACTGGACGAAGAGACTGGGGAAAAGAGATTCGCGCTGACTGACAACGAAATCCGCGAAGATGACCCAACCGGCGTCGAAATGACGATGACAGCCTTTCCTGGCATGTATGTCGCGTTTGATTTCGCCCCCCTCCCGGTTTCGACCGAAGAAACGGGCGACTATTCATCGGTGAATTGGATTTCTGAGCAGTTCGAGCGAGATCACGAGAAGCCATTTTTCTTGGCAGCAGGCATCTACCGGCCACATCTTCCCTGGTATGTACCACAAGAGTTCTTTGACAAGTACCCCATTGAAGACATTCAGCTTCCGGCATTGCTCGAAAACGACCTCGACGACGTCCCGGCCCAGGGGCAGCAAATAGCGCGTAATCGCTATCACGAGCAGGTGACCGGTCAAGGCCTCTGGAAAGAAGCCGTTCAGGGGTATTTAGCCTCCATTAATTACGCTGATGAGTTAGTAGGCAAGCTACTTGCCGACCTGGATGCAAGCCCGTACGCCGACAATACGATTGTCGTGATCTTCTCGGATCACGGATGGCAGCTCGGCGAGAAAGAACATTGGCGCAAATTTTCCCTGTGGGAGGATGTGCTCAATACGGTTTTGATGGTTCGTGTGCCTGAGGGTGTTGCGGGACTGCCGGCGGGGAATTATGCCGGAGGCGTGAGCGATCGGAATGTGTCGCTTATGGACGTATTCCCGATGCTGACTGAACTGACTGGCATTGTGCCGAAGCCCGGCGTTTCCGGTCGGAGTATAGTACCCCTGCTTGAGAATCCTGAAGCTGAATGGGATCACCCCGTCGTCTCCATCTTCGGCGAGGAGCACTATTCCGTAGTCGACGGCGACTGGCACTACATCCTGTATGGGGAAGGTGGCGAAGAGCTCTATAACCTAGCCGATGACCCACACGAGTGGAATAACCTCGCGAGCGACCCGGTCCATGCTGATCGAATGACCACGATGGCGGCAAGTATTCCAACGGAGCAGGCGTCTGCGATGAAAACGGAGCGCTTCCGCTGGGCGGACGTGCTGAGCGGCGAATATGACTTGTACAATCCTGAAGAATGACCCTACGTATCGCTGCCTCGGGTATAGTAGAGATAGACAGTTCAGTTTAGCTTCCCAACCGATTATTACTTCGTCTTCGTTTCCATGCGGCGCTCTTCCCTATTTCTGATTCTTTCCGTTTTGCTCATGAGCTGTTCTGCGACCTCAGACAATGCTAGCAACTCCTCTGCAGGTGGAGGAGAAGCAGCCATCACCTCCTCCATTTTTGGCTCGATGCCCGACGGCCGAGACGCCATGCTTTTTCGTTTGACGTCTCCATCGGGCATGATGATGGAGGTCACGAATTACGGAGGCATCATTACGCGATGGACGGCTCCGAATCGAGACGGCACCTATGATGATGTCGTCTTGGGGTATGACAATTTGGACGGATACCTCAAGGAAAACCCTTATTTCGGCGCCATCATCGGTCGGTACGGAAATAGAATCGGCGCGGGACGATTTGAATTGGATGGAGAGACGTACACGTTGGCAACGAATAACGATGCAAACCACCTTCACGGTGGTATTGTCGGGTTCGACAAGGTTCTTTGGGGCGCCGAGCCGTTTACAGAAGGCGAAACGGTAGGTATCGTATTCACGTATACATCTCCCAACGGCGAGGAAGGATATCCCGGAAATTTGTCTGTTATGGTCACATATCGAATGAGCCCGGACAACAAAGTTGAGTTCACGTACGAGGCCATGACCGACAAGGCGACGCCTGTGAACCTCACCCAGCACTCCTACTTCAACTTGGCTGGCACATCATCGGACTCCATTCTAGACCATGAGTTGATGATCATGGCGGACCACTTCACGCCCATTGATTCAGGCCTAATTCCAACAGGAGTCCTACAACCAGTTGTTGGCACACCGTTCGACTTTACCACGGCGACGGCCATCAGCTCACATATCGATGCAGACGATGAACAGATTGCCTTCGGCCTTGGGTATGACCACAATTGGGTGCTACGTGATGGCAGCGAAGAGATGAAACTGGCAGCTAGGATGTATGAACCAACAAGTGGTCGCATCATGGAAGTGCACACTCAGGAACCGGGCATACAGTTTTATGCAGGTAACTTCCTAGATGGTACCATTACCGGAAAGAGCGGTGCTGTGTACGAATACCGTTCTGGATTCTGTCTTGAGACTCAGCATTTCCCAGACTCACCGAACAAACCTGAATTCCCAACGACCATTCTTCGGCCGGGTGAGACCTATTCCACAATGACGACCTTTTCATTTTTGACAGACGGAATGGGCAGTTGACGCACGCATCAACATCTTCCTATCTGGTATCAGTCTTGGGCTGAAGCGGTTTGGACTCGTCTGAATACGTTTTCGGTGTAGTCATTGCGCTCGTAAACGACCCCGACAACGCCATCCTTCAATAGGTCAGCCGTCACATAGGCAGCGGAGCCTTCGAAGAGCGTTTCTGGTGCAGACCACGAAAAGCCATTGTCCACGCTAGTGCGAATAGATAGATTTTCTCGGTTGGAGGCATGGTTTGCATGTAGGAAAGCTAGGTGTCCCGGTTCTTCCAGTCGCACAATGGCGGCATTGCTGGCGGGATCAACAAGAGTAGAATCCGGACGAGATGTCCACGTTGCGCCTCGGTCATTACTGGTGTGAACCCATCGATGCCCAGCCTTTGCAACCCGTGAATTGACCATCCAAGTCCCGTCATCGAGCTCTACGATCTTTGATTCATCGCCCGGGATAAGTGGATGCTCAACTAATGACCAGTTCGCTCCAGCATTTTCACTTTTGAAGACGTGTACCCCACGTTGCAGGTTTACTAGGGTGTGGAGCAGCGTACCGTCTGCTGCCTGAATTCCTCGACCCGAGGTGATGAACATGAAATCATCGACCCACTCAGGTGGTGTCAGTTCATCCGTTATGTCTTTGGCCTCAGACCAAGACAGGCCTTCATCAGTGCTACTTTGAAGGTGGAAACGGTATTGCCTTGGAGCACTATCGTGGTCCATTACGTTGTAAATGAGGAATAGGCGGCCTGTTTCTCGGTCTAGAATGAACGAGGGATCGGAAGCAGCCACACCATCTGGGAGATCAGCAATACGAAGTATATCGGACCACGTTGTACCTCCGTCCTGGCTGCGCCGCATCACGATGTTGATATCACGGCTTCCCCTTAGGTCTGCACACGACGGAACACGTTCATCAATAGCTGCAAGAAGCGTATTGCTTGATGTTTGCACGAAGGCGGGTATGCGGTAGCACGCAACCGATCCATCTTCAGGCGTCGCAAACAGCACTATTTCGGTTTGAGGTCCAGCATCTAAGTTCTGCACGACAGGAGTTGTGCAGCCCAGCAGTACCACGGGCAAACCCGAAAAGAACAGACGTAATGTTGATGTCCAACTCATGGTTGAATGATTGAAGTGGAATGGTGGAATGGTGGAATGGTCGCGCGGGTTCGTGGTAAGCGTCTCTACTTAGCTCAATGACTCGCTGATCGCCCATATTTTACCTGATCGGATGATCTCCATGCCGGGCTTTTCTTCCAAGGCTTTCGCCACCATCGCTGCGGCTACGCGTTCCGCCGGAATTGTTTTCAGAGACTTCGGGAGCCAGGCCATAGCTCGTTGGGCCCATGCCTCTGACGGGCGGATATCACCTTCTCGGTGACCGCCAAGCACTGAAGGACGAAAAACCGAAGTCGAAGGGAAACGCATCATACGAATACGCTCTTCCAGGCGACCTTTCATTGCATTGTAGGGCACGCTGCTCTCCCAGTCTGCACCCATCGCAGATACTAGTGAGAAGTGTCTAGCGCCCATTGTCTTTAATCGCTCGGCATAATTCGACGGAAAACGCACATCGACATCTTCCATCGCATTCATCCCGCCTGCCTTTTTCTTGGTGGTGCCGATTGCACAGAAGACATGATCAATGCTTACTGGAAGCTCTAGATCAGCTGCTCCCTCTGCATCGAATGGTATTTCGAGGACTTTTTCGGACCTCACTTCTGTACTACGACGAACGGGTGCGATGATGTGCACATAATCTGGTGAATCGACGAGAATCTGAAGCACCCGACTACCAACGAGTCCGGTAGCACCAATAAGAAATGCGTTCATGCGTTGTCCTCCCCTATGTGCGCCGTCCTGCAGGATGCTTAAAAAAGGTCTGGATAGTCTATCATTAAGGCCTTGAAGTTATCCTGAGCCTGGACACCCCCAGCATAACGGGTAGATTCCGAACCGAACAGATTACCCGCTCTGACAGCTTTTTCAAGGTGCTTGAGGCGGTGCCAGGATGTAAGGAATCCAACGGCAAAGTTATCCCCCGCGCCTGTCGTTTCAAGCGCCTCCACAGAGCGTTCGGCAATTTCCATGGAAACGTTGGGCTGAAAAGCCCCAGCCCCTCGATTGCCTCGTTTTATTAGTATCGTGTCAGCTAGACGGTCGAAATAGCTGTCAAGTGGTGGATCCTTCAAGCCAAGATCTCCACACTCCTGCTCATTCAGAAAGAGGAAGTCGACGCGGCCCAGGGCGTCGAGAGCCTCAAGCGGATCAATGGGGTTTGGGCCTGGACCGGCGGGGTCGAGGGACAACGTGCAACCCATGCGTCGCAGGTTCTTGAATAGATCGGCCAGCGGTCCGTTCAGACCGGGTAGATAGGGATGGTAGCAGACGTGAACGTGTTTGGGTGGCGCCTCAAGCATTTTTGTCAAGGCATTCCATCCCGACTCCGGATTGGGCACGCTGACAAATCCTCTGTCTCCGTGCTTGGAGAAGGCCACGCTGAGTCCGGTTGATTCACTGCGGTCGTCCGCACAGTTCATCAATCTAAGGTTGGAGTCGCGCGCAGTATCTCTCAGATAATGTCCAAAAAGGTCATTACCGACATTTGCGTATAGATCCGTTTCCCATCCAACTTTTGCCAGACCGAGGGCTACGATGGCTGCGCTACCTCCCGGTTCTATCGCGTACTCGGGAGAAACGGTGTCATATCCGACCCTAGGAAGGCTTTCGACTTCCCCGAGGATGACATCGATGTTAAAATCCCCGATCACAACTAATTGTGGTGTCGGGTGGAGGGCCGTTGGTTGGGCTGTCACGATTCCCTGATAGACGGGTGGCAAACGGCAAAAAGAGGGGTATCCCACAGGATACGGACAATAGCATCACGCCACAAAACAGAAAACCCCGACCGGAGTAACCGATCGGGGTTTTGTGGGCAATATTGGACTCGAACCAATGACCCCCTGCTTGTAAGGCAGGTGCTCTAACCAACTGAGCTAATCGCCCGAATGCATCTCTACAAAACCAAGCAGCCATAAAAACGTTTTGTAGAGCCCGCAATATTACGCTGACTTTTAGTGAATGTCAACGCATATTGTTGAACTGAAACCATCTTGTCGTATCTTCACTATTCTGTGTTGTTATGGCGCGATCCCCCCGTTTCGCCTGCCAATTACCACCCAACACACGAGCTTGTCCGGAGCGTCGATTTCGCCCCCGGAATAGCAACAGAAATTAGATTCCTGGCCAGGAAGACCAACTTACAGAGCAATGAAACGCACGTATCAGCCAAGCCGCCGCAAGCGCGCCAACAAACACGGATTCCGATCCCGCATGGCGACCAAAAATGGTCGTCGGGTTCTCGCACGCCGTCGTTCGAAAGGAAGAAAGAACCTTACAGTTCACGACACACGTAGCGGAAAGTAATTCCCGATATGGACGGAGCCGATTCACTCTCCGGTCCGGGTTCTGACCGCCTAACGTTTCCGAGATCCCGTCACCTAAAGCGGAAACGACTGATCGAACCATTGTTCGACCGGTCCGATCCCTCGAGCAATAGCGTTCGGGTTGGGTGTGTCAGAATAGCGTATCGCTTTGTACCTACGTCAACGTTTGATGAGGCTTACCAAGTTGGTGTCGCTGTCGGTCGTAGCCGCGGTCATGCACCTCGGCGAAACAGAGTGAAGCGCATGATGCGCGAGGCAATCCGACATAATCAGATAGACCTGGAGCGATTGGCAGCAAGAAAGGGAGAGCGCCTCACGGCAATGTTTCTTTTCCAGGGTCGGGATGAAGGTTCTGACACTATTCTGAGAGACACTGTGCAGGTCATCCGAAAGTTAGAGCGGTCAGGAATGGCTACGGACGGGATCTAAGTGGAACTGCCGTCTGCATCCTCCGTACCGCAACGTCGCGCAATGACACATCGCGTCATCACCCTCATCCCACGAGAGGCCCGGATTGGATAGAAATGTCATCACAGCGACAGTGCTGATCGCCATTATCATGGTGGTCTGGCTGACATGGCTGGCCCCCCAACCCCCTGAACCTGGCACGGAATTACCCGTCGTCGGCGAGACTTCCGAGCTAGACAACTCATCTGATTTTGTTGAGCAAGGTGATCCTGAAATCGGTGCAGTGCAGGCTCTTGCAGCAGACGACAGCACGTTTGTTCGCGGTCTTACTGGGGATTCCCGAGAGATAACGATTGAAAACAGCCTCTATCGTGCTGTTCTGTCAACTCGTGGCGGGACGTTCACCTCATTTGAGCTTAAAGACTACAACGTCTCGGGCACGGACTATGCCGTCCAGCTGGTTGACACCACTAAAGGTGGTGCATTAGGCGTTTTATTCACCTCTCCAGGTAACCGGAATTACGACACGCGAGCGTTCCTTTTCGAAAGTGATGCCCGTGAAGGAACGATCACCGTGGGCGATGCACCGGTGACGGTGCGAATGAAAACGGCAGTTGGTGACGGGTCTATTGTTCTTGTTTATACGTTTCAGCCAGAGAGTTACGAAGTTGGATTAAGCATTGATCAGTCTAACGCTTCGGCGTTTTCTACAAGAGAGGGGTACGAGTTGGCCTGGAACGGAGGCGTTCCTTTCTCAGAACGAGATCATGAAACAGCAGCTCAGCGAACGGGAGCCTATGCTCGAAGCGGAGGGTCCGTAGAGGAGGTGATGCTTGCAAGCGACGCTTATGTTGAGCAATCATTACGTGGCGAGGTTGACTGGGTAGCGGTCAAGAACAAGTATTTCACTGTCGTGATGATGCCGCAGACTACTTCCCGTGGCGCTGAATTGATAGGAGAGCGTGTTGGCGAGGTCTCCGAAGCATATGGTCGGCACGATTACGTAGCCATGCTCCAGATGCCACCTGCGGCCGCTGAGCCCGATCAATTCACCCTGTATATGGGGCCAATGATTTATGGCAATCTCAATGATTACGACCTCGATCTCTACAACATGGTAGATTTTGGATGGGACTTCTTTGAGATCATTACCCGCCCTTTAGCTCGATTCGTTTTTATCCCGGCCTTTACCTACCTCGCAGCGATTATTCCCAGTTACGGGCTTGTAATCATCATTCTGGCGTTTTTGATCAAGCTGGTTCTATACCCACTGACAAAGACCTCCTTTAAGAGCATGGCCAAAATGCGTGAGCTACAGCCACGTATGGAGGTGATTAAGGAGAAGCACGCGGATAATCCGCAGAAGCAGCAGGAGGCGATGATGAAGATGTACAAGGAGACGGGGGTCAATCCGCTGGGCGGGTGTCTACCCATGCTCCTTCAGTACCCGGTCATTATCGCCTTGTGGCAGTTCCTCCCACAAGCAATTGAGTTACGCGGACAGGGTTTTCTGTGGGCCTCTGACCTTTCAGCACCAGATTTTATTATCGATCTACCCTTCGAAATACCGATGTATGGAGCTGGAGTGGCGGGTTTTACGCTGTTGATGGGAATATCGATGGTCTTCCAGATGAAGTTGTCGATGACGAATCAGTCAAATGCCCAGGCTAAGATCTTCACCTATGTTTTTCCGGTGATGATCTTCGTGATCTTCAATAAGTTGGCCGCTGGACTGAACCTGTATTATCTCTGCTATAATGTGTTAACTGCTGTACAGCAGAAGTTTATAAATAAGCAGGTCCACGATCATCCCGAGGAGATGAAGCCCGCAGCCAAAGAGAAAAAGAAGGCTACGGCATCAGCTAAGGACAAGAGCAAACGGGGTGCTATCACGGGCAAACGCAAGCCCCGTGGTTGATCTTCCAAGATGATGACAGCAACGGGAGATATCGCATCGGATACGATCGTCGCCCGGGCTACTCCTCGGGGGGCATCAGCGTTAAGTATTGTCCGGTTGTCTGGAGCCAACGCGATCCCGTTAGTTGATAGCGTTTTTAACGGTAAAGCTCTTTCCGAGCAGGCCTCCCACACGGCGCATGTAGGTTTTCTTTCTGGTGACGCAGGTCTAGTTGACCAAGTCGTGTGCACGCTTTTTCGCGCACCCAATACAGTAACAGGGGAAGATGTTGTAGAAATATCCTGTCATGGTGGCGATGTAGCATCTGATGCCGTACTGAGGCTAATGATAGCGCGAGGCGCCTTGCATGCCGCTCCTGGAGAGTTTACACAGAGGGCGTTCTTGAACGGCAAGATTGATCTTGCACAAGCTGAATCAATTGCGGAGTTGATCCACGCCCAGTCCGAACGAGCCTCAAGGGTATCACTATCCCACCTAAAGGGGCGCTATTCAGAAGAGCTTTCTTCGATTCGGCAAGATCTTTTGGATTTGCTGACGTTGATTGAGCTGGAATTAGATTTCAGTGAGGAAGACGTAGCCTTTGCAGACAGAAAACGTTTACAGGATTTGTTGGATGGAGCTCATTCGAAACTCGTATCCATGACGGGTTCTTTCAGGTTTGGAACGGCGCTGGCACAAGGGATACGTGTCGTCATCGTCGGAAAGCCTAATGCTGGAAAGTCTACGCTACTAAATGCCCTCCTGGGGTATGATCGGGCTATTGTAAGCGAGATACCAGGCACTACCCGCGATGAGATTGAAAGCCACGTGGAATATGACGGCGTACGTTATACGTTTGTCGATACGGCAGGCCGCAGAGAAACAGATAATGTTGTTGAAGCGGAAGGGGTTCGGCGTTCTCACGCAGCGGAAGCCTCGGCAGATCTACTCCTTGAGCTAATTGACGCATCTTCATTTGATGCAGGCGCAACGCACGGAACTAATTCGTCGGCAAAAGAAAGCGCCAACCGCCTACGAGTAGGTAACAAGAGTGATCAACTTTCTAGTCAGGATATTGATGTCGTTCTACCCTTTTATGATGTGTTGTTGTCAGCAAAGCAATTGGAGAAAGACACCGAGGCAGTTGAGAGTTTAATGAGGAGAATAGCGAAGCTTACCATAGGTGATACTGATATTGCTGAAGAGCATCAGGTGGTGACTAGCATGCGCCAACAATCTCATATTTTGGCGGCACTGAAAGCAGTTGAGAGAGCCAGAATGGCGATGGCAACCTCACTTTCTGGTGACATGTTATCATCGGATGTTAGGCTTGTTGTAGAGGAAATTGGCGCTATAACGGGCGAAGTGACGAACGAAGACATCCTGGATCAGATATTTTCCAGATTCTGCATCGGTAAATGACGGACAAGCAATAGTGACCAAATACGATTACGACATTATAGTAGTAGGTGGCGGGCACGCCGGAAGTGAAGCGGCGTCAGCGGCAGCACGCATGGGTGCAAAAACACTTCTTATAACCATGAGCTTGGAGGCTATCGGCCGTATGTCATGCAATCCTGCCATTGGCGGCATTGGCAAAGGTCAGATAGCTAGAGAGATTGATGCTTTAGGTGGGCTCATGGGCGTAGCCACAGATGAATCAGGCTTACAGTTTCGAATGCTCAATCGCAGCAAAGGTCCAGCTGTTTGGTCACCGAGAGCGCAGTGCGACCGTTTTATGTACGCTGCTAGTATTCGTCGACGCCTAGAAGCGCAACCTAATCTGTTTATGCGTTCGGACATGGCAGTTGATCTACTTGTGGAGGGAGATCGTATCGACGGGGTTATTACACAACTTGGCCAGACAATACGGGCAAGAGCTGTGATCCTTACGAGCGGCACATTCATGAACGGCCAGATCCACATCGGGGACCGATCCTATGGTGGCGGCCGAATGGGTGAAGGGGCCTCTACGGGGTTGACAGGCGCGCTTCATCGCCTTGGATTGGAGTCGGGAAGGCTTAAAACAGGTACGCCACCTCGCTTGGATGGGCGAACCATGAACTATGATGTTCTGGAGGAACAGAAAGGTGATGAAACACCCGTCCCGTTCAGCTACATGACAGATAAGCTTCCGTCAAAGCAGCTATGCTGCTGGCTAACCTGGACAAATGAAACAGTTCACGATCTCCTTCGAACGGGTTTCGATAAGAGCCCGATGTTTGTCGGCAGAATTCAGGGCACCGGCCCCCGGTATTGTCCCTCCATTGAAGATAAAATTGATCGATTCGCAGATAAAGATCGCCATCAGCTTTTCCTTGAGCCTGAGGGATGGAATACGGATGAGATCTATGTAAACGGTTTTTCGACAAGTCTGCCCGAAAATGTGCAGATGCAGGCTATTCGAATGGTACCAGGGCTGGAAAACGTTCATATGCTACGTCCTGGCTATGCAATCGAGTATGATTATTTCCCGCCCTATCAGCTTCGCTATTCACTTGAAACGAAGGCTGTTCGAGGACTCTTTTTTGCTGGACAGATTAACGGAACGACAGGTTATGAGGAGGCAGGTGCTCAAGGTCTGATTGCGGGGGCAAACGCAGCTAGATACGTTCATGAAGAGGAACCGCTCATATTAAAGAGATCGCAAGCGTATATCGGCGTCCTAATTGACGATTTGGTAGCCAAAGGCACAGATGAGCCGTACCGCATGTTTACGTCACGTGCCGAGCATCGGATGATGCTACGTCAAGACAATGCGGATGAGCGATTGACTGGTCTTGGACATGAACTAGGGCTTGTTAGTGATGAGCGCTTGCGCCGCATGGAAAGACGTCATGAAGCTCGTGTTTCGATGGCAGCAAGCGTAAACGGCACAAGTGTCACGCCTGAGGAGGTAAATCCTTGGCTAGAGTCGTTGGGTTGCGCGCCTGTTAAGCAGACGGACCGCATTGCAAAGATCGCCCTTCGACCAGAGGTTTCTTTATCCGAGCTACTGCATCAGACGGGAAAAGAGGACCTAGTAGAAACGGTAGAAGGCTTGGAAAGCGTTGTTGATATGGTAGAGATAGATCTCAAGTACGCGGGTTATATCCAGCGGGAAAACGAGCTTATTGCTAAAATGGAGCAGCTTGAGTCCCTGCGCTTACCTGATAACCTTGACTATGCAAAACTGACCAACATCACCATGGAAGCCAGAGAAAAGCTCGAACGTATTCGGCCGGAGAACCTGGGTCAGGCATCTAGGATCTCAGGCGTCTCACCGTCTGATGTCTCTGTATTGATGGTGATGATGAAGTCCGGAAAGTCGCCGAGAAAGGCGTAGTATGGCACAGTGTTTCACGTGAAACACGGGGAAAGCTCAAATCGCCTATAATCATGTTTCACGTGAAACATGAACCTGTTACAACTCTCTTTACCACACGCTGTAGATCATGTCTCGCTCATGAATTGGCCCTTTGACATACCTATTGACACGGCCAAGGAAGAAACATTACTCGCGTATGCTGATGAACTGCGCAGAGTCAATCGACAGTTCAATCTGGTTTCTAGGCGGGATGAAGAGTGGATTCTAATGCACCATGTAGGTCATTGCTTGGCGTTTGGTCTCCGTCCATTTATGGCTGGAACGTCAATTGTTGATTGGGGCTCTGGTGGGGGACTACCAGCCATTCCGATCTCAATTCTACAGCCAGATATTGCGGTCACGGCTGTAGACTCAAACAGCAAAAAAACACGCTCTATAGACCTTTTTTGCCGTCGACTGAAGGTTTCTAACTGTACGTCGTGGCACGGAAGAGCGGAGGAATACGCCGGATCTGCGCATTGTTCGGTATCTCGGGCAACGGCACCACTAACCGACTTATGGACATGGCACGAACGGATGGCCGCCCCCCCGAGGCAACATACCCCCTCTGATTCGACCGGTACAACATGGCCAGATGGCCTAGTTTGTCTTAAGGGAGGAGATCTGTCGGCGGAAGTAGGACAGTTGCAAATCGACTATCCTGGTGTCGAAATAGAAGACATACGACTCAAAGACTTTGCGAGCGGATCGTACTTTGCTACCAAATCTATTATCGTGGTTGTGAAACGACAGTGACGACGCAATAGGAGTCCTCTCAAGCTGATAGTGCAATAAACCTCTAGAAAATCGATTCGACTATGCCGAAGGTAGATAAAAATGGTACGCGTACTGAAAGGCTGTTCGCTACCATTCTGCTACTGCAGACGCGGCCCAACATGACGAGCCGTGACCTTGCAGAGCACTTTGAGGTCAGCAGGAGAACCATTTTCCGTGATCTCCGCGCTTTGTCTGAATCAGGGGTGCCGCTTACATATTCCGAAGGCGGTGGATACGAGATCTTGGAGGGGTATCAACTACCCCCGTTAATGTTTACGGCTCGAGAAGCTGCTACACTGTTAGTGGGCACTGAGTTCATGAAGCTTCAGTCAGATGCCTCCCTTCGCGAGGATGCTGGAGCAGTTAACCTCAAAATAACGTCTGTATTGCCGGCAGAAATCCGTGACTACGTAGACAGACTATCCGAAAACACAGTCCTCGATCCGTATTGGACACATGCTGTCCAATCAGAAGGAGTAGAGTCGGGCAAATGGTTCAAGCTCTCAGAAGCCGTTGCTCGGTCCCGAAAGGTGATCATGGAGTATTTCGTCACCAGTCGAAATGAATTGACGCAGCGAAGAGTAGATCCACTAGGCCTTGTCTACTACACGGACCACTGGAATCTGATAGCATTTGATCATCTCCGTGATGAGATACGCAACTTTAGACTCGACAGAATAGAAGAGATGTTCGTGCTCACTGAGCGTTTTGATCGGCCGGAAGGGTTCGAGTTACAAGCGTACCTCGAACAAGAAGGACACCGGTCCGATCCGGTCGATGTAGAATTGGCATTTTCTGCGGCAATCTATCCAAGAGTCAGAGCAGGAATCCCAGCACGAATTGAATCTGAAAATAGTCAGGGAGATCAGGTGACCGTTCGATTCCCATTCGAGAATATGGAGTATCTCGCAGGCTGGCTGCTCCGATTTGGGGCAGAGGTTCGGGTCACTGAACCCCAATCACTAGTTGATGCTCACCGTCGGGCGGCCGAAGAGATACTGAGCAATTACTGATTAGTAGTATTGCATTTATCGACGATTTCCACTATTCCTGTTACTCGTTGGGCCACAATGAGTTGCACGGCTCAAAAAGCTGTTTGGATCCTCGTCAGATTCGTCAAATAAGATCTAGCCTATTGAGTATGCGCACTTGTCGTGTCTGAGAGCACGCGTTTTGAGGCGGGTTTCAGTCAGGAATCTCGGGGGATACGGCCTCATTTGAGTGGCGTGTCCGCGCCAGGCGAAAGCAAGGTGGCGGAGGCAACTAGTCCTTGCAGTACGTCTCTCGCTTGTCCGAGACTAGCGACATCCTGAATAATCGCTCGCAAGGTTTTCGACCGGTTCTCCTTTAAGACATACCTGTTGTTCAGGGCGCCCAGTTGTTCGAGGAAGGAGTGGAAACGGTGTTCGAAAAACCAGGGGTCGTCTTCGGTTGTCGGAATGCTCAAGAAAAGTCGTCCATTTTTGTAGGTGACTTTCGTGAGTCGAAGAACCTGGGCCAGAATTTTAAGCTGGACCCCGATGATGAGATTTGATACTTCCACAGGGGATGGTCCAAAACGGTCGGCAAGTTCCTCCGCAACCACTTCAAGTTCTTCATTCGTAGCGCAGTCAGAAATCCTGCGATACAGATTCAAACGTTCTATGCGGTTGGAGAGATAGGTCTCTGGAATGAGTGCGTCTGCATCGACATCTACAACCGTTTCTGATCCTTTGGGGGTTTGAGGTTTATCAAAGACTCCAGCAAACTCATCCGACCGTAATTCTTGGACGGCCTCATCCAAAATCCTGTGGTAGGTCTCGAAGCCCACATCGGCGATGAAGCCACTTTGTTCGGCCCCAAGCATGTTGCCTGCTCCGCGAATATCCATATCGCGCATTGCAAGATGAAAGCCGCTGCCTAGGTCACTGAATTCTTCCACTGCCTGTAACCTCTGCTTGGATTCACGGGTAAGGCTGTGAATAGAGGGTACGAGCAGATAACAAAAGGCTTTCCGATCAGAGCGACCAACACGTCCACGAAGCTGATGCAATTCAGCGAGGCCAAAATGGTCGGCACGGTTGATGATAATCGTGTTTGCATTCGCAATATCGAGACCATTTTCGATGATATTTGTACTTACCAAAACATCGAACTCACCTTCCACGAATCCCATCATGATGCGTTCGAGATCAGGGCCTTTCATTTGGCCATGCGCAATCTGAATCCGGATGTCTGGAACGAGCATCCGGAGCATAGAGGAGACCTCCTTGATCGACTGCACACGGTTATGAATGAAGAAGACCTGCCCTCCTCTATTGATCTCGTAAAGAAGAGCATCTCGAATCAAGTCTTTGTCAAAGGCATGGATCTCAGTATTGATTGGCTGCCTGTTATCCGGAGCGGTAGCAATGATGGAGAGATCTCTTGCTCCCATGAGGGAAAACTGTAATGTGCGTGGAATCGGCGTTGCCGTAAGTGTCAGGGTATCCACATTTACCCGAAGTTGGCGCAGCTTCTCTTTCATTCCAACTCCAAAGCGCTGTTCTTCATCCACGATGAGGAGGCCGAGATCGTTGAACTCAACGTCTTTCGACATCAGGCGATGGGTACCAATAATAATATCAATCTTTCCCGCCTTGAGACCAGCAAGAGTTTCTTTCTGCTGAGCCACCGTCCTAAAGCGGGAAAGAACGCCCATTTTGATGGGGTAATTTGCTAGTCGTTTGCCAAAGGTTCGATAGTGTTGGGTTGCCAGAACAGTAGTTGGCACAAGGACCGCCACTTGTTTGCCATCTTGTGCAGCTTTGAAAGCTGCTCGGATGGCAATTTCTGTCTTCCCAAATCCCACATCGCCACAGACTAGTCGGTCCATAGGCTGGGGCAACTGCATGTCTTCCTTTACTGCTGCAGCGGTAGTTGCCTGATCTGGAGTATCCTCGAATTCAAAAGATGCCTCAAGCTCTCGCTGCCAAACCGTGTCCTCGGGGTAGGGGTGACCTTCGGATGATTTTCGCTTGGCATAGAGAGCAATTAGATCCCTGGCAATGTCTTTTACACGAGACTTCGTGCGCGATTTGGCCCGTTCCCACTGGCCACTTCCAAGCTTCGTCAACGTGGGCTGGTGCCCTTCCTTTCCCTTGTATTTATGCAGCTTATACAGCGCATTAACGTTCACATACAAGGTGTCGCCATTGAGGTAGTGCAGACGCACTGCCTCCTGCTTGCGCTCCCGCACCGTGATTTGCTCCATACCCGTAAACTTGCCAATACCAAAATCGATATGGACCACAAAATCACCGGGCGTCAGCTGGTGAAGCTCTCGCAAGCTCAGCCCACCGTATCGTTGCTTCTGCTTGCGAGCCGTAGGGCGATGATATCGACCGAAAATTTCGTGATCAGTATAAACCGCCATGTGACGATCGGGGAGCTCAAACCCGCGATGCAATGATTCCGTCTTTAGTCGAACACGACCTGCCTCTACATCCTCTTCCAGCAATTCCATCAGACGTGCTTCTTGACCGCGGTTGTCACAAAGAATGGTAGTCTCCATTCCCTTCTGATCATTTTCGAGCAGCCTGTTTCGAAGCAGTGCAATACGAGAAGAGAAACCAGGTTGGGGTTGAGCGCCCACTTGAATGGTCTCTTCTGAGGTGTCCTGGAACGTGCCGAAGTGGATGCAATCAAACGGCAAAAGAACTGACTGCAAGGACTCGGCTGAGAGAAATATCTCCTCAATCTCAGGTAGTCCACCTGTTGTGGTTTGATCTCCGGACAAGCCTTCGTCGTCATCATCAGGATCTTCGTCGTATCCGTCCGAAATATTTGGTGTGTCTGATCCTGAGATTGCTGCCTTTCGTTGGGCCTGACGTTCTTTGTAGAGCTCTTCAGCTGCTTCGATGGCAGCAGCTCCATCAAGCTGTACAATGAGAGTGTCTTCTGGAAGCAATACGCTCAAGGGTACACGAGCGCCAGCAACCACTACGCCAGCCTCAAGATTTGGGACGATACGTGCGCTGGTCCTTCGGCTAACTGATCGCTGCGTATGGATGTCGAATTCTCGGATGGAGTCAATCTCATCGCCAAAGAACTCGATGCGGACTGGGAAATTTCCGGTGTATGGAAAAACATCTAGGATGCCGCCCCTCAGAGCAAGATCTCCGGGAGCCTCTACAAATTCGGTACGGGTAAAGCCTTGCCCCACAAGTCGTTCAATAAGAACATCAGGGTCGATAATCATCCCGTTATCAATGTCGAACGACGCATCCCGGATTGAATCTGCCGGTGGTACTCGCTCGATAAATGAGGGGATACTACAAACCAGGATTCCCTGGAATCCATCTTTCAGCCGTTGCAAAATATCGCCCCGAGCCATGGTAGGAGCAGGGTCGGGCATATGCTCAGGATCAAAGGGCCGATTATCCGAAACAGGAAGGAGGAGCACACCGTCTTCCGTGCCTAAGATTTGCTGCAGGTCAGAGCATAAAAAGGCAGCCGAATCATCATCAGGAAGCAGGCACACGATGGGCCGCTTGGCGTGCGAGTGAACGGCGGCTGTCAAGAATGACGGCAGGGACCCCGCAGCGCCACGAACGGATACGCTTCTTCCAGCCCCCGTTTGAGAGCTGGAAAAGGAGGCCCAATCAATAAGCTGCTTTGTAAACGGTGCTGGTCGGATACCAGACTGAATCAGTTCCAGTGACAAAGTGACGACGGAAAAAAAGTCTGTGAACAAGAAAAGCCGCCGGGCATGCTTCTTGCGGAAGCATACATCGGACGGTGCGCGAAAAAGCAACCGGTACACGTAGAGAGCAACCTACTGGAGAGCAAATAGCGTACTGATCGGGCGGATATACGATAGATGACACCCTCGGGTCCGACCCGTAGCCATCCCGTTCAAAGATTCTTCGCCTGAGAATCAATCCGAGGATGTTGAGCCCACGTGGTATGTGCGGCCTTCGATGGCATGACGCACGAATCCAGACGCATTTACAAGACGTTTTTTTGCTGAAACGGCGTCCACATCTGCGAGGTGCATTACGAGAGCTGTTTTTACGTGACCGTCCGCCGCATGGAGCAAGGAAGTGGCTTGAGCATAGTCGACTCCGGTGACCGTCATGACGGTTCGTCGAGATCGCTCGACCAACTTGGCGTTGGTCATCTGTAAATCCACCATCATGTTCTCGTAGGTCTTTCCCATACGGATCATGGAGGCGGTCGTGAGCATGTTGAGGACCAGTTTCTGCGCTGTTCCGCTCTTCATGCGGGTAGATCCCATAATGACTTCAGGGCCCACCACAGGGCAGATGGCTACATCTACATCGATGGTAAAGGAGGCCCGAGGAGTGCAGGTAATGAACAACGTTTTGCAACCCAATTTCCTGGCGTGTTTTACGGCGCCAATTACGTACGGCGTGCGACGACTAGCGGCTATTCCGCATACCACATCGCCTGCTCGTACCCCTGCTTCATCGAGGGCAGAAGCCCCATTTTCTTCCAAATCTTCCGCTCCTTCCTGTGCTTGAAAAACGGCTGGAAGTCCTCCTGCAATAAGCCCCTGCACCATTTCAGGATCTGTGCCAAAGGTGGGAGGGCATTCCGATGCGTCAAGAATGCCGAGTCGTCCACTGGTTCCAGCACCCGCGTAGAAGAGCCTGCCACCACGCTGAAAGGCGGTCAAGATGATGTCCACAGCTTGTGTAATCCAAGGGAGCTGTGTCCCGACTGCTTCGGCCACCTTGCGGTCTTCCGAATTCATTATCTCCAGAATTTCCTGTACGGAGGCCATATCAATCGACATGGATGCTGGATTGCGCTGCTCTGTGGCTAGCGTTCGGAGCTCTTCGAAAAGGGCTGGAGGCGTGCTCATGGCGTGGTCTCGGGAATGATAGCCGTACTTTCACGGCCAGAAATTAGGATCGACTTCGAATGATTCGTACCGCTAGCTAAGGTGAACGAAGCAGTAGTGTCTGCGTTCATTTGAAAGATATCGAATTCGGGTACCTCCACCTGAATCGGTCGGCAGAACAAGTTGAACCGCTTGATTATAGATCGCATTCATATTCGGGGCTTACGGGCTCACAACGATTCAACCGTTACGTTCGATGCTGGCGTGAATGCTATCGTGGGTCCAAACGGGGTTGGCAAGACCAACATCCTAGAAGCCATCCACATGCTGTGTCTGTCCCGAAGTTTTTTGACGTCGAAAGACAACGTCATTTTGCGTAGGGGCAGTTCCTTGATGGAGATAGAGGGGCATTTTACAAAGGATGCCGGCGGCTCCCAGAAAGTGCGGCTAGCATTTGTGCCGGGTGAAGGCAAAAAGCTGTTTGTAGGCGGAAGCCCACTCGAGCGCATGACGGATTTGGTAGGCCGATTCCCGGTCGTGGTATTCTCGCCGGATGATCAGCGGTTGACGGCCGAAGGGCCCGAGTTCCGCCGTCGCTTCATGGACAATATCATTTCCCAGTCCAGTCCCGTCTATCTGGACAACCTACTTCGATACCGGCAGGTTCTGAAACAGCGAAATGAGCTGCTCCACGCAAGTCGTAGAGCACGGCGTACTCCTGATGAGATGGTTCTGGAATCGCTGACTCGAGAGCTAGTGATGCCGGGTGCCGCCATCATTGCAGACAGGATGGCCTTCATTGAAGCCTTTGCCAAGCATCTCGATGATGCCCACCAAAAAATCAGTGAGGTTGCTGAGAAACCAGGCATTGCATATGCCCCGTTCGGTCGTGCAGGAATCCCCGAAGCCGATATTGATTCAGAAGACGGATCCTTCCCGAAGGGCGGAATCACCATACCTAATGAGTCGCGTGAGCAGCGGGCGAGGCGAGAGAAACGCGTCTTTGAGCTGTACGCCGATCAGTTGGAGCGTAATCGTAGGCATGAAATCGCGCGGGGCATGACGCTTTACGGGCCCCATCGTCACGAATTGGATTTGACACTTGACGGCCATCCTGTTCGGCGTTTTGCCTCCCAGGGACAGCATCGGACGTATGGAATGGCCCTCAAGCTTGCGCAATACGATTACATGCAACATCGACGAGAGGAGCGTCCACTTCTCCTGCTTGATGATGTATTCGATAACCTTGATCCGGCCCGAATTGAAGCATTTCTGGCTATTTTAGGCTCGGATGCGATCGGCCAAAGTATCACGACGGCGGCCCGCAGGGAAATAGTCCACAACCATCTGGATCCTTCTGCTTGCAGAACCATTTTTGTAGCCAGAGGAGGAGAGGTTTTGGAAGACGAGACCTCCATCGAGAAGGTGCCTCCTAAGGCGACGGCGCCCAGGGAGGAGCCTGCCTCGCCATTGGCCGACAGCTTGACCAACGACTGATATTTCGACCTGCAAATGACTGATTCTATGAAACGCCTACTGATTCCGGTCCTTTTCGCGCTCTTCCTCAGCGGTTGCGCGGCGTCAACCAATCCAATTTCGGGTCGGCGAGCCTTCAATTATGCCTGGTCTCCGTCGGAGGAAATCCAGATTGGAACCGAGTCTGATAGCCAAATCATTGCTCAATACGGGCTATACGAGGATATCGAGGTAGCTGCCTATGTGGATTCCTTAGGCCAAGAGCTTGTCAATGTCAGTCATTTCCGCAGACCGGGAGTGGATGCAACGTTTGCCAATATGCCGTTTTATTTCCGGGTCCTAGATAGTCCGGTTGTCAACGCGTTTGCCCTTCCGGGGGGCTATATCTATGTGACCCGTGGTTTGCTGGCGCACCTAGAAAATGAAGCCCAATTGGCCGTCGTACTAGGACATGAAATCGGACATGTGGTCGGACGACATGGTTCGAAAGCTATGTGGCGACAGCAGTTCGGTACGGGTGCTCTGTTACTTGGAGCCATTGGTGGTCAGGCTGTTTTTGGTGGTAATGCGGCGGAAAACATCATGAACTTGGGCGGAACAGCTACCCAACTTCTTTTCCTGAGCTATGGAAGAGGTGCAGAATCAGAATCAGACCAACTAGGCGTCGAATACGCTGCTCTCTCAGGATATCAATCAGCCGAAGCAGCGGCCTTTTTTCGCTCGTTGAAACGCTTGAGCGACCAGTCCGGTCAAGAACTGCCCAGTCTTCTCTCTTCTCATCCAGATCCGGGCGATCGCGAATCCTACATGATCGAACGCTCTGCACGGTGGGCGGCTGAAGTACCCATGACCAAAGTTGGACAGTCCTCCTTTTTCCGTCATGTAGAGGGCCTCGTATTCGGGGAAGATCCACGACAAGGATATGTCGACGCCGGTGTCTTCTATCATCCACAGCTTGGCTTCAGTTTCCCGATCCCTACAGGCTTTCAGCTCTATAACATGCCAACCCAAGTGGTTATGATACCTGAGGACCAACAGGCCATTGTCCTAATGCAGCTAGAGACAAAACATGAACGCGCTCGGGATGCATCCGAAGCCTACGCCTCCCAAGAGGGAGTGCAGGTCGTTGAGAGTGGAATGGGTCAGGCAGGCGGGCTACCTATGCATTACCTCGTCGTGGACGCGAAAGATCAGGATGGACAAGAATTGAGGGTTCGGTATCAGTTTATCGAGCATGCGGGGTACGTTTTCGCCTTCACCGGCATGTCGCTACGGGCTCAGTACGGGACGTACGAAAACCTTTTTGGCCGTACGATGGCAGGATTCCGAAACGTGACGGATCCGGCTGTTCTTACTAAGCAACCCGACCGGGTTTCGTTTCAAACGAACTCTTCTGCAACCGTATTCAGCTCCCTCGTGAGTGGCGCACCTCTGCCCCAGGGCCTTTCCAAACTGGGTCTGGCAATTCTAAATCAGGTAGAGACTGAAGAGCGGGTCCAGGCAGGCTGGAAGTACAAAATTATCAAATAGCCCCTTCGCCCGGCGGAATGAGGGTAGCATCTCCTGCGACGCTCATTTTTTTGCCTAGGTACACGTACGTCTTCATCTTGATGTGACGGTACTTCTCAATTTTCTCCGCTACGCGAATTTCAACCGAGATCTCCGATCCAACCGGTACCGGTCGCAGGAATTTTGCGGAGATGTTGACAGCAACGCATCCAGGACCAGGGAAGTCTCTTCCTAAGGCCTTGGAAATGATCCCTAGCAGAAAAACCCCATGAACGATTGGCTTGCCGAATCGTGTCTTTGCAGCCGCTTCTTCGCTAATATGGATCGGGTTGTCATCTCCCGTTAGATCTGCAAAAAGCTGCACATCGGCCGCTGTAATCGTTCGCTTAATGACCAGTGATTGGCCGACTTCAAGCGCTTCGTAGGTGTTGGGATTGGTGTTCATTTTCCTGGATTCTAGGCGAGTAGCTGCTTCAGAAGGCAGATGCGATTTCATATCAGTCCTGCCGCTGAGCTCGTCAACCCAAACCTACGGCAACGCAAAGGTACGCTTTGGCGGATTGCCAGTGAAAAACGGACGGTACGCTTCTGTTCTGAAAGGTAATACGGTGCCTGATAGCAATGGCCGGCCCTTGGCAGGTAGTTGGCCTGCTACCGCTGCTGCCCTAATTCCAAGCCGTTGCGATGCCGAACATTCGCCGGGGATTCGGTGTTCGACTCGCAGTCAGGATCTGCAGGGTAAGTTTGAGTTGCCCTGCCTTTCCGTCTCCATTCTGCCTCCACCCCTCATCGCGACCGAGTCATGATGCATCGCCTTTTCCAGGGATTGCGCCCCTTCATCCGGGGAGTTGTCCGTCATCCGTTTTGGGTGGTTGGTATTGCTCTGATACTGTCATTATTAGGCGTGCAGCAGGCGGTAAACCTGCGCATAGACACGGATCTGGCCAATCTGATTCCACCGGAATATCCCAGTGCACAGGCTCTCGAGAGGCTTCGGGAGACGGTTGGTGGAGAGAGTGAAGCAGCTATTGCCATAGAAAGCCCCTCGTTCGATGCGAACCGATCATTTGCTGAAGCGCTCATACCCCAAGTCCTAGCCATCGTTGACCCAGAAACCGGAGAGCAGGCTTTCCAACGGGTTGAATACCGTAAGGACACCGAATTCCTGAAGGACAACGCGCTCTATTTCGCGACACCGGCTGAGCTTGATCTGGTAGAATCGTGGTTAGACGACAAAATCGTAGATGCCCGGCTCGATGCCAATCCCATGTTTTTTGATCTGGAGGATGACGAAGAAGAGGAAACTGATTCGGTTGCGGTGGAGCTTGAGGCCATTTACAACGAGATCGTTTCTCGCGAATATCCGATTTCCGAAGACAGTCTCACGATGGTCCTTCGCTTTTTCCCGGCAGAAGCGTCTTCCGACGTAGCGTTCATCCGCAATGCTTACGATGCGATGGATCGCGCGATCGCAGAAACAGATCCAGCTTCTTTCCATCCTCAGATGGAGACGGTTACTGCCGGTCGGCTGTATCGACAGATGACCGAAATCGAGACCATTCAAGAGGACGTATTGGATTCGTTCGGGTCAGGCGTGATGGCCGTTCTGCTTTTAGTGTTGCTTTATTTCGTCTATAAATCCTATTCCGCTAGAGTAGGGCGAACTTTTAACCTGCGTGTGTTGCTTGCCGAGCTAGCACGTGCGCCGGTGCTGGCGATTCTTGTTGGCTTGCCGCTTCTCATGAGTCTTTCTTGGACATTTGGTTTGGCTATGCTGACGTATGGTGAGCTTAACCTGATGACATCTACGTTGGGTCTTGTTCTTTTTGGACTAGGTATCGATTTCGGAATCCATTTCTATGCCCGGTACTCGGAAGAACGAGCAAGTGGGAAAACGGTGATCGACGCGGCCGAGGAGACATTTGCCAGTACAGGCCAAGCCATTACGATTGGGGCCCTGACAACTTCTCTTGCTCTTTTTGTGCTCGTAGTGGCTGATTTCAGGGGGTTCTCACAGTTTGGTTTCATTGCTGGTTCGGGAATCATATTTGCCTTGGCTGCGATGCTGATTGTGATGCCAGCATTGCTCTCTATCTTCGAACGATTCCGTCTCTTGAATTTGGCAGCTGGAACGATCCCCCGTGCGTCATCCGGAAGCAATACCCGTTTTCCAGCCGCTCGGCCCATCCTGGCAGGTAGTATTCTAACAGTGATTTTGGCGCTCGCCTTCTTACCCCGAGTAGGGTTCGAATATCGCTTTGGAGAACTCGAGCCGACCTACACAGAATATGAGGCTCGCCGCGATATTTTGCGGAAGGTGTACAACGATAAACGCCGGCGCAATCCAGCGTACGTTGTGGTGGACTCACCAGAAGAAATTGCGCCGATCACGGCCGAGCTGAATCGTCGCATTGAAGCGGATACACTTTCGCCAACCATCAATCGAGTTGAGTCCCTTCAAGATCGATTCCCGATGGAAGCCGAGGCCCAAGCCGAGCGCCTTGCCCGACTGGCTAGCATTCGCGAGCAGTTAGCTGACAAGTACTTGGTTCAGGACGAGTCCGAGGATATGGATCGGCTTCGACGGGCTGCTTCCACGAATCGGCCGCTAGACTTTGAAGAAGTTCCTGAGTTTCTCCGTAAGCAGTTCACGTCCAAATCTGGTGAACTGGGTAATTTCGTGATCATCTACCCGCTGCACAGTCTCTCCGATGGTCGAGAGTCCATGGCCTTTTCTGATGATGTGGGGACGATCACCACAGCGGATGGGACCGAGTATCACGCCGGTTCGACCTCTCTCGTTGCTGCCGATATGCTGAAACTGATGCGGGCAGAAGCCCCATGGATGGTGCTGGCGACGCTTCTGATTGTGGTCGTGCTGATGTTCATCAATTTCATGACCGTTCGTTGGGCGTTGCTTGCCTTGCTTCCACTTATGGTCGGATTGCTGTGGATGCTTCTCCTGGTGGAATTGTTTGGCGCCCGGCTCAACTTTTACAACCTGATCGTCTTACCTGCTGTTCTGGGCATTGGTAATGATGCTGGTGTGCACCTTGTTCATCGATATATGGAGCAAGGAAAAGGCTCAATCATGTCGGTCCTGCGCAGTACGGGTGAACATGTGGCCATGGGGTCACTCACAACCATGATGGGCTTTGCGGGACTGCTGCTCAGTTTCCACCCGGGCCTCGAGTCGATCGGTCTGCTGGCGGTTCTTGGAATAGGCGCGACCTTGGCTGCTGCATTACTCTTCCTCCCAGCGCTGCTGCAGGTTCTAGAAGGGCGTGACAAGAGCTAGCCATCCGGGGCGACAATCCTACGCATGAAGACTGGCCAAGCCGCGAGGATGAGGGGCGCTTCAGCCGACCCGAGTCTTCAGATTATTTAGATACTGCCGAGCAACGGCGTCCCAACCAAATGTGGAGGCAACGTGCTCGCGGGCGCTGAGCGATAAAGAAGCCAGGTCGGCTCGATTATTTGTCAGGCGTAGGATGCGATCGAGGTACCCCTGAACATCACCGGTTTCTACAAACCACCCGTTCTGGCCGTCGGTGATCACTTCTTTGATGCCTTCCAGACGGGCAGCGACGGTAGGTAGCCCGTTGATAGCGGCTTCGAGCATTACGATGCCAAATCCTTCCATATCTCCCGGAACGGGGATATTGGGCATGATAAACAGGTCCGCTCCTTGATAGAGATCCTTCAATTTCTTGTCTCCCAGCCGCCCCAGAAGACGTACGCGACCGCCTAGCTGGTTGGCATCGATCGCGGCCTGAATGGCCTCTCCTTCTGGACCATCTCCACCGAGCCAGTAATGTACATGGTCGGGTAGCTTCGGCATGACATGTTCGATAAACCACGCAAACCCTTTACGTTTCACCTGTCGCCCGACAGAGCAGAGGAGAATCGCGTCTTCGCCGAGATCAGCTCGAAAAGGTTGATTCGCGCGGGCTCCCGCCCGGGCGGTCGGAATCGGAAATCGATCGAGCTGCACACCGTTGTGGACCACGGAGCACTTTGATGGCGGGAGCCCGCGCTCCTGGCATGCTTCACTTGTGGGGCCGCTAACAGGCATCACCAGATCAAGCGCATCAAAGACGCGCGGAACGAAGTTCTGATACACCTTGACCGGCTTCGTCACATCTTGGCCGTGAACGATGGCCGCGGCCTTCACGCCGTGCTTTCGCAACTGTTTTTTCAATGGAACGGCCAAGGCCGCCGTTACCATACTAGAAAACAGGATGATATCTACTTCTCCTCTGCGGATCCGTCGGCGAAGGGTAATCCAGGTTCTGAGTAAGAACGGAACGGCAAGCACGTGAACCCACTTCCAGCTAGCCTCAAGAAAGAGAGCGTCGTATTCCAGTGAGCCCTCGTCTGCCTCGACACGTCGCACGGCAGCGTCAAGCTCCATCGCGACGCGCTGCATGCCCCCGACGTTTGTGAGCGGTTTGTCGGGAGGCGAGAAGGAGTGGGATACAAAAACAAGACGCAAGCTCATGAGGCAGCCCTTTCAGTCAGGACACGATCATAGAAGGCATTGATACGACCCAAAATGAGCCGCCAGCTGTAGGTTTCTGCCTCGGCGCGGGAGGCTATGCTCATGCGCCTTCGAAGATCAGCATCGCACACCAGTTGGCGAACTCGTTCGGTAAAGGCATCTACATCACGCGGAGGTGCCAGAAATCCGGTTTTACCGTCGAGAACCAAGGATCTGCTACCCGTGGCATCAGCACACACGGCAGGGACACCGCTGGCCATTGATTCTAGGGTTACGTTGCCGAACGTCTCCGTTTCTGAAGGAAACAGGAATACATCGGATGATGCGTAGGCGCGAGCGAGATCGAACCCTTTCAAGTGACCCAAGAACACGGCTCCACTGACCTCGTCTTCGATCATTGCCCGAGCGGGTCCCTCTCCAACAACCATGCATCTAACCGAGAGACCGTCTGCCTTGAGGCGATTCATCACATCAGCAAAAATGTCCAGGCCTTTTTCAACAACGAGACGAGACACGAAGCTGATCACTATGTCGTCATCGGCAAACCCTTGTTCACGACGCCATTGCATCGATCGCATTCCAGGTTCGAACAACTGGATATCAACTCCTCGCGGCCAGAGCTCGACTCCTTCGTGAATGCCGTGCTCAGCGAGCACATCCGCCATCGAGCGAGAGGGGACGTAGAGGTGCTCACACTTCGAATAAAACTTCCTCAGATAGGACCACATCATTCGTTCAGCCCAGGAAAGGCCATAATATTCGAGATAAGAACCAAAATGAGTGTGGTAGGAGGCCACGACAGGAATCTTCCTTATACGAGCATAAATGAGCGCCTCTAGGCCGAGTACATCGGGAGTGGCGATATGCACAAGTGTAGGTTTGAATCGATCTAGGATCTCAATCGCATTTGGCCCCATTCCCATGGAAACCCGGTATTCGGGTCGCCCTTGCATTGGGATTGAAGGGACCTCCGTCATCGTTCCAGCATGCTCGATAGGAGGGTTTTCGATGCTGGGCGCAAAAACATGAACAGGAACATCTCCTGCCTCCAGATAAGAGACTAAACGGTTCAAGGTGAGAGCCACCCCATCTACTACGTGGTTGTAGGCACCGGTAAACAAAGCAATTCGCTTGTCTACAGTAGGAACGTCCAAGTGCGATATGAGAGAGCGAGAATCAGGCATCGTGGTCGCTCTTAGTCGCCGATAGGTTGGTTTCCGTTTCACTGGAGGCAGGTTTGCCGACCGGCTTCTTCGGTCTCAAGCTCTGAGCACCACCCTCATCATCTGCATCAAGCATCCATGCACCCTGTGCATTTCGACGTGCATTCTGACTGCCAGATGCCAAGGAAAGCGGCACAAAGAATGAGAGGCCCAGAATGCGGTCCGATGCAATTCGGGTGAGCAGCATGGCTGCAATGGCCGTTTCAACACCAGCCAGCATCTCACTAGGCAATTCGAGTATCAAGGCGATAGCTACGAGATCCCGAGTCATGAGAAAGGGCAAACGATTAGTGACCGTCCAAATAGCCAGCATTGTCCCCCAAACAACGAAGGAAACATCCGGCAGCACCACCCACCACTGCAGGATCTGCAGAATGTATATCACAATAAATCGGCTAAAATGCGCAGCATAGAGCGCCAAGATCGTCTTCCCCGGGAGCTTAAATAGGGTATGCCTAAACTGATACCCCGCCAAGGCGATGACAGCAATAATGAGCAGCGATCCAAACAGTACGGCCCGATCTGTGTCCCCAAGGAGCAGATCCAATGGAAGGACATCGAAAAAAAGCAGGAAACCAACCAACAAGCCACTTGCCGTCAAGGCACCCATTGAGGAGGTGATCCCCATGTCGATCAGAATTCGCAGGACAGTGCTGCGCGCGATTCCCAATTTTTCCTTCACCCAGATCAGGAAGTATACTTCACCTGAGTAGCCCATAAGGTCCATATTTAGGACCTTCTTCCGAATGAAGACGGACAATAGGGCACTTCGCTTCGCGGGAAGGAAATGGCTGTAGATGATCGTCTCAAAAATGGGCAGCAGGAAGTACATTAGCACCACGATCACATAGAACCACGGCGTTCGCGGCATCTCGCTAAGGAGATTGCTCCACCCGATGCCTGAAAGCGATCGGAACAGGATTGCGACAACAGCTGCACCGAACAGGAAACGGACTGCCTTCATGAGGCGTTGTCCGGTTCGGGAAGCAGCAAAGCGCTCCAGGGTAGCTTTGGTGGACTGCAGGCGATTCAACCTGTTAATGTCCTCTGCTAATAATGAGGATAGACGCGATTCCTGTTTCTTCCGACGAAAAGACCCAGGATAACTCTCAATCTACAACGTTCCATTCCAATGAAGGGCAAATCACTGACGAAGAAAGCACGAACCGTCCTCCTGGCGGTTTTAGCGGTCTATGCCGTCACGGTGGCAACCCATCTGGGAGAGTTTTGGCCATTTAGCATCTATCCGATGTTTTCCCAAGGGGGCAATCCTTGGTCCAGGGCCCTGGTTCGAGAAATTCCAGATAGTGATTCTATTTCGTGGTCGCCCGTAGCGCTAGATGACATGCCAGGGTTGCCCTATGGCGTGGCAACAAACGGTGTAGACCCCATTGATCTCGCTAATTTCGTCTCGAAAACACAAACTTGGAGCACCGATAGGGTTGGAGCGCTTTCTCTGATGCTCCTCTCCAATCGGGAAGCTGATCCGATCAGACTACAGGTCTTTCGGGTTCAGGCTCGCCTGACCGAAAGCAACGATGTGGACATACAAGCGACGCCGTACGTCATTGTTGGAACGGGCATTGAGCCAGGAATTGGAAGCCTCAATCCGGTGCTCGTGCCATGAACTGGAATCTTTCTGACAATTTATTCGGGTTCGACGATCCGGACTCTCGGGGGCAGCGAATATTTCGGCGCGCCTTTGAGCTCTTTATCTGCTACGGTGTTCTTTCGTTGGCCTGGTATTGGGGGCTCTACACACTGCGCATTGGAGACGTTGTTCTTGAGCTTGGCCTTGCCAACTGGTTGGACATCTCATTCATGCATGGAAATTCGCTACCCATCTGGAATGCTGGCCTCATAACGGCGATGATCGTGGCCGGATTTTTCCGATTAGGAAAGTGGTGGTATTCGGTTGCGTTCGTATTGCTGCTCTTTCAGTACGCTGCGAGGTTCACACTGGGAGAAATTCCTCACAGTTCCAATCTAGTCGGGATGGGGCTGCTCGGGTTTGCCCTGGCGGAGTTGTTTTTTCCAGAGCGAACCAGCAAAGGCAGGTTCGCTCTGGGCTTTTCTTACTTCTTTATCGGGCTAGGCTACACGTCGGCGGCTATCTCAAAATTAGTAGCGCGAGGCATCACGTGGCCTGATGGACATAACCTATGGATGTGGATCAATGAGAAGGCGGTCGACGAAATCGCTCGCTCAGGTTTTGTTGAGCTGAACGTGCTTCAAGAACTGGCGCTGTCTAACTGGTGGATAGCGACGGCCTTTCTGGCCATTGGCCTGCTGACTGAAGCGTTCGCTTGGCTCATATGGTTCAAAAAAACCCGCATTCCCGTTGTCTGGGGGATTCTGGGTCTACACATCGGTATCTGGATTACGATGGACATCCTGTTCCAATTGTCAGTCATGGAACTCCTTTTGCTAGCCCTCCCTTGGGGCGCCTTCACCGACCGATTCTGGCCCGAGAAGGTTGTTGGTATAACGCAGAGCTAATCTACTCCTCACGTCGGTGTAGCTGCGTCAGTGATGTCTTTTGCGTCAGTGCTCTTGAATATCCCACACGCATGTGAATGCGCGAGATAGATTTCGAAGGCTGCCCGGGCTTCGTCTGAAATATTGAAGCGGGGATGTCCGAGCACGTTGCGACGAACAAATTTGTGCCATCCGTAGGCGAGAAGGTCTTTCGGCGTGTTGCGCATCCGGCGCAGAAAGTGGTCCTGCTCCCATAGGTTGCTGCCGTGGAAATAACGCAGGTGTAAATGCGCATCCTTCATAGGCAAAATGTGGTAGTTACGCGATCTCCAAACGTTTTTGTAGGTCGTATCTGAGGTTCGCCGAAGCTCAGGAAAACGGACCTCATCATCTCGTCGATGCAGAATCGTAGGGGGGACGCCTCCTTTTAGTAGGCCGTAAAACGGATGGTCAAAAAATGTTGGATCATCTACATGCATCAGTGTTGCATATAGGGTGACAGCATCCGCGCTTTCGCTGTCTAATGCGGTGGCTTGTCGTTCTAATCTATCCGGGGCAGACCAGTCATCATCATCCCACTGCGGCACCACCAGGTCTCCATTGACCATCTCAAGAGATAGGTTGCGAAGCTCTCCGATCGTCGTTTCCGGGTTATTTGGCATGTGTCGATAGACCACCTGACCATAGGGGAGATCGGATAAGAGAGACTCCATAGGCTCGTTCCCGTTGTCGAGAACGATGAGCTCACGGTTGGCCCAGGTTTGAGCGTTGTAAGATTTGATGGCTCGGCGACACAAAACGTGTCGGTCAGCGGTTACCATCACACAGCTTATGAGCGGTTGGTTCGACATGGGTGGCCAACGTGGCAGTTTCAGCAGAATTGTCTACTAACTTAGTCAACAAATTTGTGCCGGGAGTGAAAATGATGCGATCTGTGCCTTCTTGGTCGCTTTTTGCCCTTTGGCATGTGGATTGCAGTAAATCGCATAGGTACGTGTTGCTTCACCGCCTCTGAGAACGGCTTACCCTATATGATTCCCACCACCCCCAAATTCATTCGATTAACAACTCGTCATACCGGCACCCTCTCATGGCTGCTGGTCGTGGTGTTTATGCAGACCAGTATGATGCCGCCGGCACGCGCGCAAGCGCAGAGTTCGTCACCCGCTGAAAGGCCCGTGCCAGCTGACGGAATCTTGATTGACGATTTTGAATCCTATTCTAGTGGAAGTATTCCAGCTAAATGGCGCGCACTTTACAATGACCGATTAGTAGCCCTCACGCCCGAATTCATGAATGACCGTGAGTGGTTCGAAGCACGTCGCGAGAATGGGAATGGATATGTTCGGGCCTTTTCCAGCAGCGAAGCAGCCCATATCAACAAGGGAAATGGAGATGGATTTGATTGGGACACGCGCACCCATCCTGTCTTATCCTGGGATTGGCGGGCCATCGACCTCCCAGCCGGCGCACGCGAGGACGATGACTCCCGAAACGATTCGGGTGCTGGGGTCTACGTCTTGTTTTCGATTGATGGGCGATTCATCAAGCGTCCGAAGGCAATCAAATACGTCTACAGCTCCACATTACCCGTGGGCACAGTCGTGACGTATGGCAAACTCAAGGTGGTTGTTGTGTCGAGCGCTCGCAATGGTGCGGGAGATTGGGAGCACATTGAACGCAATGTTGTCGAGGACTATCGACGATTATTCGGAGATGAACCTCCTGCTGCGCCTCTCTATATCCGTCTCTGGTCTGATTCGGATAATATGGGAGTGATTTCCCGGGCTGACTTCGACAATGTCATGTTATTGACCGGGCGCTAGAGCCGACCAGTTTCAGAGTCCGAGAAGCGGCCGTAAGAATTGGCCCGTGTGGCTTGCCTCCACGGCAGCAACCTCCTCTGGGGTGCCCTGCGCTACGACGAATCCGCCACGAACTCCACCTTCTGGTCCCAGATCGATAAGATGATCGGCAGCTTTCATTACGTCGATGTTATGCTCGACCACGATTACAGAATGGCCCGCTTCGATGAGCGAATTGAAGGCATCGAGTAGCTTTCGAATATCATCGAAATGCAGACCAGTCGTCGGCTCATCGAATATGTAGAGTGTCCGGTCCCGATTCGTTTTGCTTAGATGGGATGCCAGTTTGATTCGCTGGGCCTCACCACCAGATAGCGTGTTCGATGGCTGTCCTAGGCTTATGTACCCAAGCCCGATATCGCGAAGAACCTGTAGCTTACGGAGCAGGGATTTTTCTCCTGCAAAGAATTCAGCGGCATCATCTACCGTCATATCCAATACCTGAGCGATGCTTTTGCCCTGGTAGTGAATCTCTAGTACATCCTGTTTGTAGCGTTTGCCCTTGCAGGCTTCACACTCCAGGTATAGGTCGGCCAAGAACTGCATCTCAATCTTTACAACGCCCTCTCCTTGGCACGTTTCACACCGACCGCCTGGAACGTTGAATGAGAAATAGCCTGGCTTATACCCTCTGATTCGGGCTTGATATGTTTCGGCAAACAACGACCGAATCGTATCAAACGCTTTCAGGTAGGTAGCCGGATTAGATCGGGGGCTTCGGCCGATGGGCGTCTGATCAACCATTTCGATCTGGTCGATGAGCTGATGGCCACGAATGGACGTATGCCGCCCCACTTTCGAATCACCCGAATGCGAGCCCTTTAGTTTGGCAAGGCTCTGGTAGAGCGTGTCATGGACAAGGGTAGACTTGCCCGATCCGCTAACCCCAGTAACGCATACCAACACACCGAGCGGGAAGGACACATCGAGTCGTTTCAAATTGTGCTGACGAGCACCCTCTACGCGAATAGCTAGCTTTGGCTCACTCGGGCGCCGAGAAGCCGGAACCTCAATCTGTTTTCGTCCACTCAGATACGCGCCAGTAAGCGAGGCTGGATCTTTCAGGATCTCAGAGAGCGGCCCGCGAGCAACGATTTCGCCGCCGTGACGACCAGCCCCGGGTCCCATATCCACGATGTAATCGGCGCGCTTCATCATCTCACCCTCATGCTCTACGACAATCACCGTGTTACCGATGTCGCGTAGGTGTTCGAGGATTTTGATAAGCCGATCCGTGTCTCTAGGATGGAGCCCGATCGAAGGCTCATCGAGAACATACATGCTGCCTACGAGGGATGAGCCCAAGGAGGTTGCCAGGTGAATACGTTGGCTTTCCCCACCAGAAAGAGTCTGACTCAGCCGATCAAGGGTCAAATAATCCAGACCGACTTCCACGAGATAACGGAGTCGTTTGCGCAGTTCTTCAACAACGCGGCCTGCAATAGCTGCTTCATGCTCCGAGAGGAATAAGTTTTCGAAGAATGTCCCTGCATCGGCCGTTGTCATTTCCCCGACCTGGCCAATGGAATGCCCGGCAACTTTTACATACCCAGCTTCCTTGCGAAGTCGGGACCCGCCACATTCATGACACAGTGAATAGCCACGAAAACGTGCATGGAAGATGCGGTAATGCATCTTGTAGTTATTCTTTTCCAGGTGCCGGAATAGACCGTTAATGCCTGAATAGTCCGCCTTGCCGTCCCAGACAATCTCGAGGGACTTTTTATCCAACTGACTGAGGGGAATGTCAATGTTGATACGCTCATCAGCTGCTACACGAATCAGATCCCTGAAATTCTTGCTCCAGGCCTCGCCGCGGAATGGAGCGATGGCACCCTGCCGGATGGACAATTCTGGATCTGGAATAACCAGCTCTGGATCAATACCTGCCGTGCGACCAAAGCCCTGGCATGTCGCACAGGCGCCAAGGGGGGAATTGAACGAAAAAAGGTGGGCAGTGGGCTCATCAAAGCGGATACCATCCTGTTCGAAGAAGCGAGAAAACTGATGACGGGTACCGTCTCCTGCTAGGATGGCGTAACAATAGCCTCCACCCTCTTCAAAGGCCTGCTCCACCGAGTCCGCTATGCGGGACTCGACAGCTTCATCGCCCGGGCGAGAGACGAGACGGTCAACAAGCACGAGTAGACGCTCACGCGCGATTCGAATGTCTGTCCCATCCGTTTCATTCAGGTCGATGACGGTTTCGGTCTTACCCTTTTTCGCCTGATTCTCTGTGGGAAGGGCCACTAGCCGAAAAAAACCGCGTTGCTTGAGGACTTTGACCTCCTGTTCCATGGGCGCCTTTCGGTGCATCGGGAACGGGAAACAAAGATAAAACCGAGTGCCTTCAGACAAATCTGCAAGTAACTCTCGAGCAACGGAACGCGGAGAGTCCTTTGTGACTTCAGTGCCGCTGACCGGGGAAATCGTCCGACCGATTCGGGCAAAAAGCAGCCGTAGGTGATCGTAGACTTCTGTCTGCGTGGCAACCGTCGATCGAGGGTTTTTTGACCCGGTTTTTTGTTCGATGGCAATGGCCGGTGCGAGCCCCGAAATCAAGTCTACATCGGGCTTGTCCATCCGCTCGAGAAACTGCCGGGCATAGGCGCTCAGGCTTTCCACGTAGCGCCGCTGGCCCTCAGCATAAATTGTATCAAAGGCGAGGGACGACTTGCCAGAGCCCGAGGGGCCTGTAAACACGACCAGCTTTCCACGAGGCAGGTCTACATCAACATTCTTGAGATTATGCTGCCGGGCCCCGCGGATTACAAGGGCGCGCTGTTTTGCTTTGGCCTTTTTCTGTGGGCTGGGTGTCGCTCCAGAGGTTGCCGGGACGGCTGAAGGGGCTGATTTGCTCTTGGCCTTGGCCACGTGTGTCGGGTGCGTCTAAGAGGGGAGGGGGAAATTCGGCGGGTCAAACTGGAATAACGCATCATTCAGTGTTTGGATGCCGAATACTGTTTCAAAATTCCAAGCTGGGTCCTCTAGCATTATCACGGAACAGCGAAGTCCCTGCTACGGTACGAGACGTCCCTATCTCCGGCGCATCCAGCTGTCGCTTTTCACTTTCCGTCTGCCATGACTTTTCTTAATCCGTTTCTGCTTCTCGGACTGGCAGCCGCTGCGATACCCCTGATTATCCACCTGTTCAATTTCAGGCGGCCGCGCAGGGTGAACTTCAGTTCATTAGCCTTTCTGCATGAACTCAAGAAGAGTACGATGCAGCGAGTGAGAATCAAGCAGTGGCTGCTGCTAGCCCTACGCACCTTGGCCATCGCAGCCTTGGTCCTTGCCTTTGCTCGTCCGACTTTGACGGGCCCGTTGGCAGGTCGCCTAGGCGGATCGGGACGTACGACCACGGCGCTTGTGCTAGACAATTCCACGTCGATGACTCTTCGCGATGGAAGCGGAGCGTATCTGGAGCAAGGACAGACCATTGTCGGGTCGTTTCTGTCTGAGTTTGAATCGGGCGATGAAGTTCTTTTGGCAACAACCCCAGCCTCATCGGAGCGAGCGGTCTTTCATCAAAACATGGCGTCTGCACAAGCAGCACTTGATGATGTTGCGACCGTGTCGGGTAATGAGAAGCTCACAGCAGCTATCTCTCGGGCTGGCGAACGGTTAGCTGATCGACCCACAATTAATCGAGATGTCTTCGTCATTTCTGACTTCCAACGAAGCATGCTCTCTGACTCGGCGAGGATTGACCTTCCAGAAGGGACTCGTGTGTTATTGGTGCCGGTTGGTACGGATGGGAGAGGCAATCTTGCCGTTTCCGACGTGCAGGTACGAAGTCAAATCATTTCAGAAGGCCAGCCGGTACAGTTCGAAGCCACGATAACGAATTACGGTTCGGACGACATTCGAGGCGTGGTTGCCTCACTTTTCCTCGATGGTCAGCGCATTGGACAGGCAACGGTTGACGTCCAAGCCGGAGCCAGGGCTTCTGCACGATTCGTAGCGGCACCAAGGTCCCGAGGTTGGCTGTCTGGACATGTAGAGATTGACGACAATCAGTACTTGTTCGATAATCGCCGACCGTTTGCTCTACATGTACCTCAAGAGCGAAAATTATTGATGATATCGGGATTGCAGGCGCAATCGTCCTATCTGAGTCTCGGCATTTCTAGTGACCTAGCCCGAAGTGGTGCACGATTCGTTACGGACGAAATCTTGGAGACGACGCTAGCCTCCACGTCACTGGGTTCCTACGATGCCGTCATTCTCAACGGAGTAGAAACCCTTTCTTCCGGTGAACGGGCCTCGCTCGAACAATATGTTCGCAATGGTGGCGGTCTTCTTGTTTTTGCCGGAGAAGACATGCAGGCCGCGGACTACAATGCGTTTTTTGAGGCCATTGGAGCCGGTCGATTACAGCGTGTGGAAGGGGAGCCAGGGGATGCCGTGATAGGTACAGTCAGCCGCGTGGATGTCGACCATCCTCTGTTTGAAGGCATGTTTGAACCGGGTGTAGACGGTCGTATTCCACAGCTTGAGCAGCCCGTCATATTTCGGAGTGCGATCTACGATCCAGGCGCTGGAAACGAACAAACTATTATCGGGATGAGCAGTGGGGCTCCCTTCCTGCAGGAAATGCGGGTCGATCAAGGGTCAGTGCTCTTCTACTCCGTCGAGGCCGGTGCTAGTTGGAGTGATATGCCAGTTCGGGGTCTGTTTATACCCCTCCTATATCGTTCATTGTATTACCTCTCAGCCACGGGTTCGGTCTCGGGCGAAGAAATGATTGCCGGGGGGTCGTTACAGCTCTTACTGCCTGACGTGTCCAGCGGGACGACGATTACTGTTCATGACGAGTCCGGGCTAGAGTTCATTCCTGATCAGCGCGATGTATTCGGGGGCGTTGTTCTGAACCTGTCAGGGTCATTTTTCCTCCCAGGATTGTATGACTTGATGGACCAAGACCGGATGGTCAGGCGAATCGCCGTTCAGGCACCCTCTGCAGAGTCCGATCTAGCCCTTGAAAGGCCGGAAGCGGTACGCGAACATTTTGCCTCTCTCACTGATGCCGAAGTGGGCATTATGGATGTGGCACTTTCGGGAGCTGTTCCACTGGAAGAACAGCTGAGGGCAGCCCGAACGGGTGTAGAACTTTGGAACGTCTTTTTGGGGCTTGCGTTGTTGTTTCTGGTCCTAGAGATGGTTGTTTCAAAACATTTCCGTCCTGAGGCTGCAAACTGATGCCTGCCCTGTTTGGATGGCCATCGTTTCGGTTAAACGGCCACTGGGTCTGATTCACTACGCCAATCTTCGTGATCAATACGCTTCACATCATTCTTGTGTTCTCCTTCGTCGCAGTGACCGCGGTGTTGCTGGGGATGACAATGGTGCAGCGATTTCGAATCAGAGGAATCCGACAGACGTGGCAGTCGAATCGGATTGGCAGCCTTCCTGTTTGGCCTTCGGTCTTCATGGGCATCGTATTGGTGTTCATGATCTACACCAGAAACACGGTCGCTCCAGTTGACCCGCTTGTGTTCGTTGGCTATTTCGCCGGTGGCATGTTGTGGTTTTCATCCGTCGCCTTGTCGACGGCGATTGTCGTTACTGAATATGGCATCATTCCCGAAGCTGGCCGCAATGATGAAGCTGTTGGGTGGGGTCAAATTTCAGACTATTTCGAAGTGGAAGATGGCAAGCGTATCCACTTCGCCTTCATGTATCAGGATTTTCTCGGCGAACGAAAACGCCTTGATCTTCTAGTACCCATTCAGGAAACGGAACGATTCCGCAGCCTGGTCCGCTCCAAGCTGGACGTGCAGATCGAAGGTTCGGTCGAACGCGTGATTCAGCGGAAAGCGCTCGAGAATTAATTAGAGCACGCCCATTTCCAACTCTTCTTCCTTCACGTCGTCTATTACAGAAACCAGCACTCGGGGTGGCGAAAGAGCCATTCTTGTTGGCGTCGTATTGTCTGGCACTAATCGCGAGGACGTAGATGACTCGATCCGCGAACTAGCATTACTCGCAGAAACAGCGGGCGCCACTGTTATTGAAACGGTCGTACCGTCCGTTCAGAAAATTAAGGTCTCGACGTTTGTTGGGACGGGAAAGCTGGAGGAAATTCGCCTTCTGGTTGAAGAGGAAGAGGCAGATTTGCTGATCTTCGACGAAGATCTTAGCAACGTTCAGTTGCGCAACATTGAAAAAGAGATCACCTGTAAGATTCTAGATCGTTCAGCGCTCATCCTAGATATTTTTGCTCGTAATGCCCGCACGGCAACGGCTATGACTCAGGTTGAACTGGCTCAGCTTGAATACATTCTACCGCGTCTGACCCGTGCCTGGACGCACCTCTCCCGGCAAAAAGGGGGAATCGGGATGCGTGGACCTGGGGAAACTCAGATAGAAACGGACCGCCGCTTGATTGGGACCCGAATTTCCCTGCTCAAAGAGCGCCTAGTAAAGATTGATCGCCAGCGTACGACGCAGCGAAAAGGTCGCTCGCAGTTCACCCGAATTTCCCTCGTTGGATATACCAATGCTGGAAAGTCCACGCTCATGAATGGCTTGGCAAATTCGGATGTCTTGGCGGAGAATAAGCTCTTTGCTACCCTTGATTCGACGACTCGACAAGTCGAACTGACGCCCGGACGAATGGTACTTCTGTCTGATACAGTCGGGTTCATTCGTAAGCTCCCTCATCGTTTGATTGAGAGCTTCAAGAGCACGCTTGATGAGGTCAGAGAATCGGATATTTTGCTCCACGTCCTAGATGCATCGCACCGAGGGTTTCGTGACCAAAAAAGCGTGGTACACAAAACGCTGGAAGAGATCCGGGTTGGTGATAAACCAACGTTGCTTGTGTTCAACAAGATCGATGCGCTGGAAGACGCCGAAGAGCTCTTCGACCTAAAGCAAGAATTTCCGGATGCGGCATTCGTTTCGGCGCTTCGAGGTATTGGCCTTTCTGACCTGACAGACAAGCTGACAGCTCTTATCGATTCCGGGTTTGACATTCACGATGTGCTTATCCCGGTTACTGACCAGAAGGCGATTGCGCACCTTCGTCGCATTGCAGATGTTCTGGACGAGTCGTACGCCTTTGCTAAGGCGCCCTATGAGGATGAGACACATGCCGTTGTGCAGCTTAAAATCCGGGTGGCACCGCGCTATTCGGATGATGTCTCTTCCCTGACCATGCGCTATCGTGACCTCAAGCTGTTGCCAGAAGAGCTTACGCATCCAGATGCCTAACATGTCCTACGGAAAGGCCGCAGACCACCAAAACCGTCCTTTTTCGATGGGGAATTTGGGTGAATCGTATACTATTCGGGGTATATGGTAGAAACGGCACAGGAATTGCATCGTCTAAAGAGAACAACACGACTAGACCGCGTCCGTCAAAAAGACGCAGTATCAAGATGACTGTAGCAACCCTCGTCAGCAATATTACGCCGCCTCTAAAGGCCGACGATACCGTGGAACATGCCCTCGGTCTGATGCTGGAACTACGTGTCCGCCATCTGCCTGTTGTGGACCCCGAAATGACGGTCATCGGCGTACTTTCCGAAGATGGCTTATTGGATGCACATTCGCCAGATCAAACGGTGGAATCGCTGCTCGCGGCCGAGCCTGTTAAGGTCACTTCCGGTACACACGTTTTTGACGTCACAAAAGTGATCATGGATCACGAGCTGACAACAATTCCTGTCGTGGATGAGGAAGGTCAGTATGTCGGCATCGTTCGCCGGCACGACCTGTTCGAACGCTTCGCACGCATGCTTGCGACCCAAGAATCGGGAGCTATTGTTGCCCTTGCTATAGACGAGAGGGACCTATCTCTAAGCAAGATCATCTATCTGATTGAACAGAACGATGTGAAAGTGCTTTCGCTGTCGACAGAGGCGCATGACGATGTCGTTGGTGTTACCATCAAACTGAATGTGCGAGATGCTACACGCATCCGTCATCTTCTCGAGCACAACGGCTACCAAGTCGTTGCGGCATTTGGTGAAGATGAGGACGAAGAGGATCTCTTGGGTCGAGTTCAGGAATTTATGCGATATCTCGAAGTTTGACCACGATGCCTAAACACGGGCAGTGCGAAACGCTGGCCCTTGGCTGATGGATTTGCTACCCCTCTTATGACCCGGTGGAAAACTCGATTTCCATTGGGTTTTTTCGTATTTTATGGGGATAGTTGCGTTCGCAAAAAACGCAGGATTTACGCAAAGACAACCCTTTCTCCCCAGGCCCCATTTCATGGCAGAACAGGATCCAAAGAAGCAATACGGTGCGTCCAACATTCAGGTCCTCGAAGGACTGGAAGCTGTACGCAAGCGCCCAGCTATGTATATCGGCGATGTCGGTGTACGCGGACTCCATCACCTCGTGTACGAGGTTGTTGACAACTCCATTGACGAGGCGCTCGCAGGCCATTGTGATGCCATCCAGGTAACAATCCACGAGGACAACTCCATTTCCGTTCGGGATAATGGTCGTGGTATCCCCGTGGACATGCACCCGACCGAAAAGCGGTCCGCTCTTGAAGTGGTTATGACCACGCTCCATGCCGGTGGTAAATTTGATAAGGACACCTACAAAGTGTCCGGTGGTCTCCACGGTGTGGGTGTATCCTGTGTGAATGCCCTTTCATCCAAACTGGAAGCCACGGTTTGGAAAAATGACGAAGTCTGGCACCAGGAATTTCAGTTTGGCGCGCCTCAGGGCTCGGTTAAAAAACTGCGCGATATGACATCGGACGAGTCCAGCGGAACGCTGGTTCGGTTCTGGCCTGATGACTCTATTTTCCAGTCAACTGAATACCGCTTCGATACCCTTGCCGACCGTCTTCGCGAGCTTGCTTACCTGAACAAGCAGGTATACATCGAGATCGAAGACAAGCGGGAAGATGGCCTGAAGGAAGAGTACCATTTTGAAGGTGGTATTGTTGAGTTCGTCGAGTATCTCGACGAGGCTCGTCAGCCAATCCACCAAGAAGTTATCTATATCGGCGACGAAGATGCCGATGTGCCTGTTGAACTAGCCATGCGCTACAACAACGGCTATACAGAAAACGTCCTTTCCTTCGTCAACAACATCAACACGCACGAAGGTGGAACGCACGTTTCTGGCTTTCGCCGTGCGCTTACCCGCACGCTGAAGAATCACGCCGACAAGAACAATCTGCTGAGAAATGCAAAGGTTGACCTATCAGGGGATGACTTCAGGGAAGGAATCACTGTGATCCTCTCAATCAAGGTGCAAGAGCCGCAGTTCGAAGGTCAGACAAAAACCAAGCTCGGCAACTCAGAAGTTCAGGGTGCGGTTGAGTCACTGGTGTCTGAAAAGCTATCAGAATGGCTTGAAGACCATCCGAAAGAGACCAAGATCATTGTCGATAAGGTGATTCTTGCTGCCCAGGCCCGACATGCTGCTCGTAGAGCACGTGAGTTGGTTCAGCGCAAGAATGCATTTTCAAGCGGTGGGCTTCCTGGCAAACTGGCTGATTGCTCGTCCCGCACCCCAGAAGAATGTGAGCTTTACCTGGTCGAGGGTGACTCAGCTGGCGGTAGCGCCAAGCAAGCACGGGATCGGCATTTCCAGGCTATTTTGCCACTACGTGGTAAGATTCTGAATGTCGAAAAAGCTCGTCTCGATAAGATTCTCGCTAACGAGGAGATCAAAAACATCGTTACGGCTCTTGGTACTGGACTGGGTGTCGGAGACTATGATTTTGATCCTGACAAGCTTCGATATCACAAGATCATCGTCATGACGGATGCTGACGTCGATGGTGCGCACATTCGGACCTTGTTGCTGACATTCCTGTTTCGGCAGATGCGCATTCTGGTTGAGAAGGGTTTTGTGTACGTTGCCCTGCCGCCTCTTTACAAGGCAAAACGCGGCAAGCAGGAAGAGTACTGCTGGACTGAAAAACAGCTACAGGAAGTCATCGAGCGGTTGGCTGGAGATTCCGGACAGAAGGTTGGTGTGCAGCGCTATAAAGGTTTGGGTGAAATGAACCCGGGTCAGCTCTGGGATACGACCATGGATCCGTCAACCCGTATGCTTCAGCAAGTAACCATCGATGATGCGGCAGCAGCTGATCGCATTTTTAGCACCCTAATGGGTGATGCGGTTGAGCCTCGACGCAAGTTCATCGAACGCAACGCCAAGTACGCAACGATCGACATTTGATGTGCCGTTCGGCCCAACGGCCAGAACGAAAACCGTCCCCGACCCTATGAAGGAGCGCCCGGAACCGGATCTGAGCATCGTCATCCCCGTCCTAGACGAGGAGGCCTCCATTCCGGAACTGTGTTCCCGAATCCGCAGCGTTTGTGACGGAGCTGGTTTCTCGTATGAGGTCTGGTTCGTCGACGATGGCTCGACCGATGAGACGTGGGACGTGATCGGGGCGATGCACGAGAAGGACCATCGAATCTGCGGTCTGCGATTTCGCCGTAATTACGGCAAGTCAGCTGCATTAGCCCTGGGATTTGAGCGGGCAACAGGTCGGTACGTCATTACAATGGACGGTGATCTTCAGGATGACCCCTCTGAGATTCCTGGACTGATCGCTCTCTTGGAGACTGGCTATGACTTGGTAAGTGGTTGGAAACGCCACCGTAAAGATCCGCTGTCCAAAACCATTCCGAGTCGCTTTTTTAATCTGGTCACGCGCCGGATGGCTGGCATTCCTCTGCATGATTTCAATTGCGGACTAAAAGTGTATCGCAGAGAGGTTGTGAAGTCCGTCAGGGTGTACGGCGAGATGCATCGTTACATCCCAATGTTGGCTGCATGGGAGGGATTTGATCGCATCACGGAAAAGGAAGTACAGCATCATCCCAGGGTGCACGGTAAGACCAAGTTTGGCCTAGAGCGTTATCTCAAGGGTTTTCTAGATTTGCTCAGTGTGATTTTCCTTACGCGGTTCGCCTCTCGGCCCATGTACTTTTTCGGCTCGCTAGGCACGCTGGCCTTCCTTGGTGGCTTCGTAATCAGCATGTGGATTTCTATCGACAAATTGGTATATGGCCACCCGATAGGCGATCGCCCTCTACTTTTGCTGGGAGTCATGTTGATCCTGGTTGGCGTGCAGATGTTCACAACCGGATTGATTGGTCAATTGATAGTCATTCCGCGCATGGAGCGTACGGATACGTTTCAAGTCACAGAGGTCCTCGAAAATGGCTCTAGCTTACCAGCCGCTTCCGATGCGTGATGGAGCTGATTCTGAAAGGGGCCTAGCCGGCGTGAGCACCCTCCCCCTGCGTGTTGGCGTCATCGGTCCCCACCCACCATATCGTGGTGGCATTGCACAGTTCACCGAGCAGTTCTCAAGAGCTCTTCTGAAGGCCGGCGTTCCCGTTGAGCGCGTGTCGTTCTATCGGCAATATCCAACCTTCTTGTTTCCAGGAAAGAGCCAGGAGATTCCGACGGGATCGTCAGTGGACTCATCACTCGAGTCTACGGTTGCAGGTCAGCTTCAGACGTCCCAGCCTAATCGATTATTGGATTCCATTAATCCATTTTCGTGGCGAAAGACGGCCGATCACTTGATTGATGCGCACGTGACGGACGTCTCTATCATGCACTGGATGCCATTTTTTGCTCTATCCCACGCATCTATTGCCCGCCGTTTGCGTCGATCGGGAGTTTGTGTAACAGCTATCGTGCACAATGCCAATCCTCATGAACGCCAACCATTTGCTGTTCCACCGACCCGTCTGTTCCTTAGTCAATGTGACCGCATTGTGGCCCTCTCTGAAACCGTAAAGCGCGACATTATTGCCATGGGAATTACCACGGCAGTTGATGTGCGTCCGCACCCGGTGTATGACCAGTTTGGTCCGATAATGGAGCGCGACGAAGCGCGTCGGCAAATTGGTCTTGCGCCATCAGAAGCATCCAAGCAGCCATTGCTCTTGTTCTTCGGAATGGTTCGCAGGTATAAAGGCCTTGACGTGCTGCTAGATGCAATGACTAGGATGACGGCAAAACCACTCTTGATGGTTGCAGGAGAATGGTATGAGGATCGCAAAAAAGCAGAATCATTCATTCAGGTGCATGGATTGTCGGATCGGGTCATGATTCGTGACACGTACATACCTGATGAAGAGGTGGCCACCTTGTTTTCGGCCGCCGACGCCGTCGTGCAGCCCTACCGAAGTGCCACTCAAAGTGGTGTAGTCCAGACAGCCTTCCACTTTGGCCGGCCCGTTGTCGTGACGGGCGTCGGCGGCCTACCAGAAATGGTACGCCACGGCGAAGATGGGTTGATTGTTGCGCCTGAAGATTCGCAGGCGCTGGCAGCAGCTCTTGATGACCTTTTGACTGGTAATACCTGTGTAAAATTGGCAGAAGGCGCTCTGCGCGCGCGGGAACGTCACAGCTGGTCTGCGTTTATCGAACCCTTCTTGAACTCCTCCTCTTGATTTAACGAATGGAATACGATCCAGTAAAAGATCGATTTGGTGACTTGGTGGCTGGCCGCCACGTACGAACCCGTGTCTTTTTTGGCTTGTTGCACCTGTTTTTTCTTCGGGCCTGGCATGTTCGCCGCACGCTCCGACGCGTCATCGGATCACGCACCTCCTCGCTGCGGATGCTTGATGCCGGTACAGGCTTCGGGCAGTTTGCATGGTGGATCGCAAAAAAATGGCCGAATGTCACAATCCATGCGGTGGATATCAAACAGGAATACCTCGACAGGGCATCGACCTTCTTCATGCACGAGGGATTTGCCGATCGGGCAATATTTGCCATCGATGACTTGACCGCGCTGCAGGCGGAAGGACCCTTCGACCTCATCCTCTCGGTAGATGTGATGGAGCATATCCTGGAAGATGTGACCGTATTCGAGCACTTCCACCGGGTGCTTCGTCCAGGAGGGCATGTAATTATCAACACGCCGTCCGATCAAGGTGGTTCGGATGCACACGGTGAGGGGGACCAAAGCTTTATTGGCGAACATGTCCGAGACGGATATGGCCGAGATGAATTACGTGAAAAGCTGGAGCGTGCTGGGCTCAGTGTTGATGCCATTGACTTCGCCTACGGTCCGGCCGGTAGCATCGCGTGGCGTCTTTCCATCAAATGGCCCATGCAGCTCCTCAGCGCTTCTTTTGCATTCGTCGTCTTGCTTCCGTTTTACTACGCAGTGTTTTTGCTACCGGCTCTGCTACTCAATGCCATTGACGTTTCATCAAAAAACGACACGGGAACTGGGCTGATCGCGGTGGCGCATCGACCCTGATTGGTGTATTTTGGCCGGGCACCTCTGATGAGAAACACGTCAAACGACGTGCCCGGCTTAATCGCGGTCAAACGGGCCTCGATCCGATTCCCCGTAGGAATCCCCGTCCTTCCACTACCAACACGCCGGACCTGTGCAAACGAAGTACGTATTTGTGACCGGTGGCGTCACATCGTCACTCGGAAAAGGCATTATTTGTGCCTCCTTAGGCCGTCTTTTGGAAAATCGTGGACTTCGCGTCACGATTCAGAAATTCGACCCCTACATCAACGTTGATCCTGGAACGATGAACCCGTACGAGCACGGGGAAGTCTATGTCACAGACGATGGTGCTGAAACAGACCTCGATCTTGGCCACTATGAACGCTTTCTTGGCGTAGCCACTAGTCAGGCTAACAACGTTACCACGGGTCGTGTGTATCTGGAAGTGATCAAGAAGGAGCGCACGGGCGCCTACCTCGGTAAGACAGTTCAGGTGGTTCCTCATATCATCGACGAGATCAAGCACTGGATGCTGCAGCTCGGAGAAACGGGTGACTATGACGTTGTTATTACTGAGATCGGGGGTACAGTAGGGGATATCGAAGGGCAGCCATATCTCGAAGCCATCCGACAATTGCGCTATGAGCTTGGTAGTCGCAATACGCTGAACATCCACCTTACTCTCCTTCCGTACCTCGAAGCGGCGGGTGAGGTTAAGTCAAAGCCAAGCCAGCACTCGGTCAAGACGTTGCTTTCTTTCGGTCTGCAGCCTGATGTCTTGGTCTGCCGCACAGACCGGCCCATGACAGAAGATGTCAAACGTAAGCTCGCGCTTTTCTGCAACGTGGAGCAAAGAGCAGTTATCGCGTCCCAGGATGCAGAATCCATCTATGAAGTGCCCCTTCTCATGAAGGAGCAAGGGCTGGACGAAATCGCAGTCGAAAGACTCCACATGATGGAAGATTTCGAGGGTAGAGTGTTGGACGCTCCTGACATGGACGGGTGGGTACGATTTCTACGCCAGCTCAAGGAGCCACAGGGCAAGGTGCGGATTGCGTTAGTTGGTAAATACGTCGAGCACCAAGACGCCTATAAATCGATCAGTGAGAGTTTCATTCTGGCAGGCGCTGCGAACGGCGTTCAGGTTGAACTAGCAGAGATCCTCTCGGATGACCTTACGGCTGAGAATGTCGAAGAAAAACTGGCTGATGCGAATGGCGTGCTCGTGGCGCCTGGATTCGGTGATCGCGGCATTGAGGGAAAAATTCAAGCCGTCAAATATGCCCGAGAAAATGATATTCCGTTTTTCGGAATCTGCTTGGGCATGCAATGCTCGGTAATCGAGTTTGCCCGAAACGTATGTGGATGGGAAACAGCTAATTCCACCGAGTTCGACCCGGATACGAGGCATCCGGTCATTGATCTGATGGAAGAGCAGAAGAAAATCTCTGAGAAAGGTGGCACGATGCGTCTGGGCGCCTATACGTGCCAGCTGACCGAAGACTCTAAAGCGGCAGCCATCTATGGTCGAGCCAAGGTCAAGGAGCGTCATCGCCACCGCTACGAGCTCAATAATGTCCTACGCTACAAGCTAGCAGAGAGCGGCATGCACTTTACGGGCGTAAACCCCAAAAGGGACCTGGTCGAGATTGTTGAGCTGCCCGATAAGCGCTGGTTCATTGGCGTGCAATTCCACCCCGAATATCGTTCGACGGTCGGAAAACCGCATCCTCTCTTTAATTCCTTCGTCAGGGCGTCGGTCGAATACGCCAAGGAAATGGACAATATCACGCAGCCCAAGCCACCCCGGCGTGAGAAAAAAATACACTTGGCCTCAGCCAAGGTGTTGAAGTAGGACGGGGCTGGAGGTTCTCTCTTGTCAATTGGTATTGATATCCACCAATAGTGTGGATATGTGTGGATAACCCTGTCTTTGATCCACATTTGCTCCCCAAAACCTCCCCACCTCCTGCCACCTTTCCCCCTCTTAGCCCCAAAAACGCCCTCAGTGGCTTTAATCGAAGATTGTAGGGCAGTTTGAATGAGCGTTTTTGCTTGACTTTCGGTCTGAAAAACGTACATTACCGGTTATGTGGGGAAAAGTGGGGAGAATTCCCATATCTCCATTTCCAGCCAATCCTGGCAGATCAGCTACCAGGTTCGCATCTAGCGCACCCAGAAGTTGATTGAGAATACGGTATAGCAAGACCGATTGTACGGCTCACCACCCATTCATGGCACGTTTCAAGGGACAGGCAGAATACTCCGTCGATGCGAAAGGACGGGTCGCCATTCCGGCTAAGATGCGATCAGCATTGAATCCGGATGCCCAGGGGACGTTTACGCTGACGAAAGGGTTTGAAAAGTGCATTTATGCTTATCCCCAGGACCAGTGGAAGATTAAAGAAGATGAGTTCTCATCGCTGAATCTGAACAACCGAAATGCGCGCCACCTCGTCCGCATGATTCTCATGTGGGCCGAGGAAGTCTCGCTCGACGGTCAGGGCAGAATATCTCTACCAAAGTCGCTTTCCGACTATGCGGGTATCGGCGAAAAAGCACTCATCATTGGCGCCATGGATCGCATAGAGATATGGGACCAGGCGGCGTTTGAAGACTATTTGAACGAACAGACGATCGATCAGGAATCCTTGGCAGAACAGGTCATGGGCTCCTGATACGATTTAGCAGGGGGAGCTCTTCTATTTCGGAGAATCCCCACTACAAGGAAAACGATGTGAATGCGCGTGACGATTCGAGGCAGGTTCTGAAATACGCTTCGGGCTATCACGCGCCTGTTCTTTGGCATGCTGTTATTCAGGAACTCGTGACAGATCGCGATGGCCTCTATGTGGATGGTACTCTGGGCGGTGGTGGACACAGCGCAGCACTACTTGATGCACTCAGTCCGGCTGGCCGCGTTGTAGCCATTGATCGGGATGATGATGCGCTGGAGGAAGCGACTGTTCGGTTGGGCGTAGCCATTGGGGATGGGCGTCTGCAAATCGTCAAGGGCAACTTCTGTGATGCGCCGGATCTGCTCGCTGGACTTGGTTTGGGTAAGGTCAGTGGATTATTGCTTGATCTCGGTGTTTCATCCCATCAATTGGACGAAGGAGACCGCGGATTTAGTCATCGCTTTGAAGGCCCCCTTGACATGCGTATGGACCAAAGCGGTGGAGAAGACGCCTCGGATCTTATCAATCGCCTAGAGCCGAATGAACTGGCTCGTGTGTTGGGTCGCTATGGGGAGGAGCCTAAAGCTGGGCGTGTGGCCCGTGCTTTGGTTGCGGCGCGTCCACTACATACCACTGCGCAGGTGGCCGACATCGTACGCTCCGTTGCAAAATGGGGGCAGGAGTCGAAAACCTTGTCGCGTGTATTTCAGGGACTCCGTATCGCGGTTAACGAAGAATTGGATGCGCTCGACCGCATTCTTGAAGCGTCGACCGACTTGATAGCGGAAGGCGGCCGGTTGGCTGTCATCAGCTATCACTCACTGGAGGATCGTCGTGTGAAGCACTTTATGCGAAGCGGCAATCTTCGCGATGAAATCCAGAAAGATTTCTACGGTAACAAGTTGTCCCCGTGGAAGGAAACTACCCGCAAACCCATTCTCGCCGACGAACAAGAAATCGAGACCAATCCCCGTAGTCGTAGTGCGCGACTACGAGTTGCCGAGCGCCTGAAAGACAGTGACCCATCGCCTAATGCTCATCCAGATTATGGCACTTTCTAACAATAGGAAATCAACGTCTCCGTCCGGATCCCGGTCGAAGAAAGCCGTGCGCTTCGTAATGAAAAGCACCTCTGACGAGTCACGTAAAAAAACATCGTCGACAGTGACTAGGACCCGCACTACGAAGACAGCGGGTACCAAGGCAAAAAAGGCAACGAATCGGACGGCAGATAAGCGTAGCCGCACCACAAAGGCCAAAGCTCCAGCACGAACTTCGATTGCCTCGAAGAACAGGGACCTAGAGGTGATGGGCTCGCCTTCTTGGAGGGATCTCTCGACATCGAACGCGACCCAATCTTCATCGCGGCCGGACGCGGACACATGGCTGGGTGCCATTTCAACAGCACGATTTGTGGTCATCATTTTGGCAGTAGCCACTCTCTTCACGCTGTACGTGGGGCACGTGTTCGCTACACAGGACCTACTGGCGGATGTGCAGGGCCTCAGAAACGACAGGTTGGCTCTCCAAATGACCTATGACAAGCTAGAAGGCGAATTTCATCATGCGACGGGACCCGAAAAGATTTTTTCGGCCGCTTCCGAGCTAGGACTCAAAGACAGACTTCACCAGGGTGACCCGGTGCTAATGCCTTAATCCATCCCAAAAGAGAAACGAAATCCACTTTTCACCTGAACAAAACCTGAGCCGCGAAATCACCGCATGGAGCTAAAAGACCAGATACTGGCACGCATGTACGTAGTGATCACCTTGATCTCACTGCTGCCCGTTCTTGTCGGGCTGCAATTGCTGCGCGTGTCCGCGATTGACGGCGATGATCTGCGAGAAATCGTTCAAGTGCAGTCAACTGAGTTGAGAACTATTCCGGCGCTGCGTGGCGAGATTTTCGATGCAACAGAACGCCCTCTAGTCGTCAACATAGAGCGGGTAGACATCGCCCTTGATCCGATGGAAAAAGGCTTCTCTGACCGAGAAACTGAATTTTACCAGCGATTGTCAAAAAAATCAGGTACGCCAGTATCGACATTGCGCTCGCGGGTCCGTAACCGAGCTAGCAAGCAATACATCATGTTAGCACGTGATGTCACCATGACGAGCGAAGACCTTCGTTGGTTTTCTTCGGTTCCAGGCGTTCTTCCCGAAGGATCTACGACAAGGCGCTACAACCATGGTAGTGCAGCTGCGCACGTACTCGGAGTTGCCGGGATCGATGCAGGCCAATCAGGCCTCGAGTTTGAATTCAACGAGGTTCTTCGCGGCACAGATGGGCAGCGGGTCATGCGCAAAGATCGCCAAAATCGTCTCAAACTCATTCCTGGTAGCGGAGAGCGTCCCCCTGTTCATGGAGAGTCTCTATATCTGACGATCGATTTGGTTCGGCAGTCCATTTTAGAAGAAGAACTTGAGCGTGGAGCGATTGAAGGGAAAGCCTCCTGGGCTGCAGCTGTCGCGCTGGACCCCAATACGGGTGAAATCATCGCCATGGCGAACTGGCCAACCTACGACCCCAACCGCGTGGGTTCGTATCCCATGGCGGCCCGGCGCAACCATGTCGTCGAAGACAAAATTGAGCCCGGTTCTGTCATTAAAGTCGTGCCAGCTGTGGCAGCTGTTGAGTCAGGCGCCATTGCTATGTCGGACTCCATTGATACAGGAGACGGAACGCTGCAGCAGGGACGATTTACGATCCGAGACATGCATCCTAACGGAACGATATCGTTTTCTGAAGTCATCATGCTGTCCAGCAACGTAGGGACAGCCATAGTAGCGGAAGACATGTCAGAAGCGATGATGTATCAGTATGCTCGTCAATTTGGGTTTAACCAGAAGACCGGAATCGAATTACCTGGCGAGGTCGATACCCGACTGAAGCAAACGAAGATGTGGGATGCAACGACGAAATCGGCCATGAGCCGTGGCTATGCAATTGAAGCATCTCCCCTGCAAGTAGCCCTGGCCTACGGCGCCCTCGCAAACGGAGGGTTGCTGATGAAACCCTATATCGTCCGTGAGCGACGAAATGCCGAGGGGTTTGTAACGTGGCGCGCGCAGCCAGATTCCGTGCGTAGGGTATTCTCGCGCGAAACCGCTGCGACACTGATGCCTGCCTTTGAATCTGTCGTCTCTGAAGATGGAACAGCGCCCCTTGCTCACGTGGAGGGTTTGCGGATTGCCGGCAAGACAGGAACGGCTCGCAAGGCGGGACCAAAAGGATATCTACCAGGAAAATACCGCGCCACGTTTGTTGGGTTTTGGCCTGTGGAGAATCCTCAAGTCGTTCTGGCCATCGTGATGGACGAACCAGGAAAAAGCATGTATGGCGGCATTGTGGCGGCTCCCGTCTTCCAGCGTGTGACCGAGCGATGGATGGCACGAATGCCTCAGCTGGCGGAATACGTTCAAATGGATGGAGAGCCGGACGAAGTAAATGAACCGGTGCTGGTTCCAGATGCGGCTGGTCAGCCAGTGCCAATTGCACGCAGACGCATGCTTGCCTCTGGCCTCAAAATGACGAATGCAAAAGATGATTTTCACACGGCAGTCTTGGTACAGGATCTGTCAGCCGGAACGGAAACGCTGCTTAGCGTGCCGGTCCGATTGACGGCTGAACCAGATACCGTGCAGACGATGCCTGACCTCGAAGGACTTTCTGCCCGGGAGGCTATGGCTTGGTTGAAGGCACTACATGTTGACGTGGTCATGAGTGGCCATGGAACCGTAGTGCGACAGTCGCCTGAGCCGGGAGCGGCTTTGGGTAACTCGGCGAGACTGACACTGAATTGACAACCTCATGAAACCCGGGAGCATAGAGCATCCCCACGATGACATTCAAATCGTGCATAGAACGGCTCGAGAGCAGCGGCTTGCTGCTCGAGGCCCATGCCCCACATTCGGTTAATATCGACCGTCTGACTAGTGATAGTCGGACGGTCGGGTCATCGGAATGCTTCGTCGCCCTTCGCGGCAGAAGTGTGGATGGCCACCTGTTCATTGACAAGGCTGTTTTAAACGGAGCTACTTCGATCGTGTGCGAGGCGGGGCCAGAATCTGGCATTCAAGAAATGGCAGACGGCCCCGCCTGGGCACGCGTGAAGGATTCACGGCGTGCCCTCGCTCAGCTCGCTTCGCTCGCACACGAGGATCCAGGCAAGAAGCTCACACTTATAGCGATTACAGGGACGAATGGTAAGACGACCATCGCCTCGGTTCTTAGAGATGTTTTGGAAAGCGCAGGCCTACGATGCGGCTTCATTGGGACGACAGGAATCCATGACGGAGTCCAAACTCTTCCCGCGACACACACCACGCCCGACCCGCTGGTATTGCATGCCGTCCTCTCCGCTATGGTGGAAAATGGGTGTACGCACTGCGTGATGGAGGCATCATCGCATGCCATCGACCAACACCGCTTTCGTCTATCGGACATAGATGTCGCTGTCTTTACGAATCTCACGCGCGATCATCTGGACTATCATGGTACAGAAGAGGCGTATTTGCAAGCCAAGAAAGGTCTCTTCGACGCACTATCCACGACGGCTCACGCAGTCGTGAATACGGATGATGCAAAAGCATTTACCATGATTGCCGACACCGCAGCAGAGGTCACAACGTTTGGTGCAATTGGGCAACCCGATGTGCACGTCACGATAGAGGCTAATGATGAGTCTGGTTTGCACTTGACTCTCGACGGCGACACCCGTCGCTATCTGCTCGCCGGAACCTACAACGCTTCGAATCTTGCGGCATCATTTGCAGCGGGACGCGCGCTTGGACTTGAGCGGGCATTCCTGCTCGAAACGCTAGCTGCACACCCACCAGTCCCAGGTCGGTTTGAACGCCTCACGTTTCAGAATGGACGGACTGTGATAGTGGATTATGCCCACACACCGGATGCGCTCGAAAACGTGTTGCTTGCATCGAGGGAAGCGCAAAAAGAAGGATCCTGGCTGTGGTGCATTTTTGGTTGCGGCGGGGATCGAGACACTGGAAAGAGACCATTAATGGGAGCTGTGGCTGAGCGGCGTGCTGATCGAGTCATCATCACCAGCGACAATCCACGCTCAGAAGATCCCGATGCAATTATGGACGATGTCCGATCAGGCTTCAGGCAGCCGGGGCGGGCAATCGGAATTACAGATCGACGAGAAGCTATTCGCTATGCGGCTCGACTTATGCGTCGAAATGACGTTCTGGTTCTAGCCGGCAAAGGACACGAAACCACGCAAGTTATTGGGGAAGAGGTTCTCCATTTCGATGATCGGGAGGAAGCTCGTAGCGCTTTCGGGCCAGAAGCAGCTTCTTCATCGCTCTCTCAAGACCGTTCCGCCACCCACGGCGCAGTGCACTGACACTCATGCTTTACTACCTCATACAATATCTCGAGTCGGTCTTCGAACCGCCCGGATTTCAGGTGATCGATTACATCACCGTGCGTGCAGCGCTTGCTGCTATCACGGCGCTATTGATCGCCCTGTTTGCCGGCCGCTCGATTATCCGCTGGCTGGGCCATAAGCAGCTCGGAGAGCAGGTACGGGAAGGAATTCATGCCGGCGTTGTGGATCATACCCACAAGCAGGGTACGCCTAGCATGGGTGGGCTTATCATTCTGATCTCGGTGCTTGGCGCGACCTTGCTCTGGGGAGCCGTGGCAGAAGTCTATGTTTGGCTGATCATGCTCGCTACAGCGTGGATGGGAGCGTTTGGATTCGCCGATGACTACATCAAAGTGGTTAAGCGAGATAAATCAGGCTTGCCAGCTCGCATCAAACTAATTGGTCAGATTTCGCTTGGTCTGCTGGTAGGGTCAGTCCTGTATTTCCATCCGCAGTTTAGTGATATCAGAACATTGACCTATTTGCCTTTCGTGGCAGACGAAACGCTCAATTACGATGTTCTGCGGCATTTTGTGGATGGTGTTGATTTGGGCTGGGTCATCTATATCCCTGTGGTCATTTTCATCCTGACGGCGCTTTCAAATGCAGTAAACCTAACGGACGGGTTAGACGGTTTGGCCGCGGGTGTGACGGGTATCGTAGCGGTGGGATTGACCGCGCTAGCCTATATCGCTGGTAACGCGATTTTCTCCGACTTCTTGAACGAGATGTTGCTTCCCGGTGCTGGTGAACTGACCGTCTTTGCCGCGGCGCTGGCCGCTTCCTGTTTTGGTTTCCTTTGGTACAACGGGTATCCCGCCACGGTATTCATGGGTGATACTGGCGCTCTTTCATTGGGCGCAGCCGTCGGAACATTGACATTGATGATCCACAAGGAGCTGCTGCTGCCGCTTCTGTGCGCTGTGTTCTTCTGGGAGACGCTTTCTGTCATCCTCCAGACGTCTTGGTTCAAATACACGCGCAAGCGGACCGGTGTCGGGAAACGACTATTCAAAATGGCGCCGATCCATCATCACTATGAGGCGAAGGGTTGGCACGAAGCCAAAATCGTGCTGCGATTCTGGCTCATTACAGCCATCACGGTGATCGCCACCTTACTAGTACTTCGAATACGATGATGACGGCAGCTATGCCACATATCGACCCTAAAACCGTTGCGGGGCAACGTGTTGCCGTTCTGGGTGCTGCCCGGAGTGGGCAGGCTGCTGCAGCGTTACTACGTCGCAACGGCGCAGAGGTGTTTGTTTCGGATGGTGGTTCCATTTCTGAAGAGGCAAAAAAATCCTTCCAAGGCGAGGGAATTGATTTCGAGTCGGGCAACCATTCGCCCCGCAGTTGGGAGGCCGATCTAGTGGTAACGAGTCCTGGTGTCCCTGATACGAGTCTCCCTATTCGTGAGGCGCAACAGGCTGGCGTGCCAGTGATTTCAGAAATCGAACTAGCGAGTTGGTTCTGTCGGGCAAAAACGCTTGCTATCACCGGTTCCAATGGCAAGACCACGACCGCTCATCTGCTGGGTCACATACTTCGGCAAGCAGGCCACGAAGTGTATGTCTGCGGAAACGTGGGACTACCCTTTTCGACGTGTGCTGATACGGCATCCGACACAGCAATGGTTGTACTCGAAGTATCCAGCTTCCAGCTTGACCATGTGGACACCTTCCGGCCGGAAGTAGCGGTGCTACTAAACATCACGCCGGATCACCTCGACCGATATGCTAACGATATCGATCGCTATGCGGCCAGCAAATTTCGCATTAGTGAGCAGCAGACGCAGGCCGACCATTTCATTTATTCCATGGACGATGAACGACTTGTTCGATCCGTCCGGGAGCGGGAGCAGACGGGACTTCCCGGGCCACGAGCCTTGGGGATCACTTTGTCCGACTCTCTGACCACAGACATTGACGAGAATAGACATCAGACAGCAGCCGGATTCCTTCGAAATGGGAATCTGATGCTGTGCATCGACAACAAGGAGGACCTATTGATGCATTCAAACGAACTGGCCTTGAAAGGCCGTCACAACGTGTACAACTCGCTGGCAGCAGCAGTGGCCGCACGTGTGGTGGAGGTCAGGAGCGACGTAGTTCGCGAAAGTCTTAGATCATTCGAAGGCGTTCCGCACCGGCTTGAATCTGTTCGCGATGTGGACGGTGTCCGCTATGTGAATGACTCGAAAGCCACCAACGTGAACGCTGTTTGGTACGCGCTGGAGAGCTTTCGCGAGCCAGTGGTACTCATTGTTGGTGGACGGGACAAGGGCAACGACTATTCCTCTCTCGTTCCACTCATTCAACAACGAGTACGCGCTGTTATCGCTATTGGCGAGGCAGCACCTCGGATTCACCACGAACTGGGACAGCATGTGCAGGACGCCGTCATCGCAGACACGCTGGCCGATGCGGTCCAACTCTCACAGCTCTTGGCTAGAACAGGAGATGTGGTATTGCTGAGCCCAGCGTGCTCATCCTTTGACATGTTCGATTCTTTCGAGGATCGAGGTGATCAATTCCGCCAACTTGTTTCCAATCTCTGATAAGAGATCACCTCACAATCATGCAGTACCTCACGCTACGTAGTGACCAGGTCGGACCAGTGGACAAGTATGTCCTTCTGTCCATCCTGGCACTGAGCGCAATAGGAGTTTTCGCGGTGTACAGCGCGATCGGATTCCTTGCGGCCACCAAGGGTGGCGGAGATACGGAGGCGCTGCTGTTTAAACACTTGTTCCGCGTAGGTCTGGCACTAGTAGCGATGGGTGTTTTTTCTGTCATCAACTATCGCGCCCTCGCGGCGGTGAGTCGATTCCTCCTTATCGGCTCCATTCTTTTGTTGCTGGCTGTGCAGGTGCTTGGGGTTGTTTCTGGCGGTGCCGCCAGGTGGCTGAATGTGATGGGGTTCATTTTTCAGCCTTCGGATCTGGCAAAGGTCTCCTTGTTGCTTTTTGTTGCCTCTTTGCTGGCTCAGAAGCAACTCTACGTTAAGTCCTTCTCCCGTGCGTTCGCTCCGATCTTCATCTGGATTATGGCAACCATTGGCGCTATCGGGATCTCGGATCTCTCAACGGCAGCGGTGGTCCTTACCGCCGTCATGATTATGTGTTTTATCGCCCGGGTAAGCGTAGGTCACATTCTGATGGTTGGATTGCTGGGTCTGACATTGGCCTACGGAATGCTGTCAACCTCGCCACAAAGAGCGGCTCGGCTTGAGGCCTTCGTGGGGGTTAAGATGTTTCTAAATACGGATGACATCGACTACTCGAACCGGGCCGAGTTGTATCAATCGGAACAGGCCAAGATGGCGATTGCGCAAGGCGGACTACTGGGTGTTGGACCTGGGAAAAGCGTGCAACGTGACTTTCTCCCCGCTCCTTACAACGATTTTATTTACGCGATCATAGCCGAGGAATATGGAATAGTGGGGGCCCTCTTTTTGCTCTCTCTCTTCCTTGTGATTTTGTTCAGGGGACTCTTGCGCGTTGCGCGAAAGGCGCCTGATCCACTAGGTCTGTTCCTAGCGGTAGGTATCGTAGTGATGCTAACTATGTACGGGTTCGTTCATGCGGGCGTCTCTTCGAATCTTCTGCCCGTTACCGGTCTGCCCTTACCCTTTGTTTCATACGGAGGAACGTCGTTGTTAGCGAACGGCATCATGGCTGGAATTTTGCTCAATATTTCGCGACAGGTGGATATCGCAGCATGACCCTGAATACGGACATAGCGGAAATGAGGACAACCAAGGCATCTGCGCCCGTGGTTGAGTCCACGACGCGCTCCAGTGCTGTGGTGTCGCGCCAGGGTGCTCCCCGTATTCTCATGGTAGGAGGGGGAACGGGAGGTCATGCCTATCCGGCTATCGCCATCGCAGATGCCATCCGAGCTCAAAACCCTCGTGCTGTTGTTGAATTTGCCGGTTCACGTACAAATATCGAATGGCGCATTGTCCCTGAAGCGGGCTATGCCATTCATCATGTTTCGGTGCGCGGGCTTCAGCGAAAGCTTACGTTGGCCAATTTGGCGATGCCGTTTGTCGTTTCCCGTGGGCTGGTTGAGGCCCATGCACTGATTCGGCATTTCGATGCAGATATCATCGTGGGTACGGGTGGCTACGTAGCCATGCCGGTGATTCTAGCAGCGCGCGTGTTGAGGCGACCGATTGTACTTCAGGAGCAGAATGCCTTTATGGGCCTAACTAATCGGGTAGGCATGCGCTTTGCTACCCGCTTACACGTTGCCTTTCCAGAAGCCATTCCGAATAGTGATAGCGACCGGTGTCGCTTGACAGGGAATCCTGTCCGGACGTCCTTGACCCGGCCTACCAGAGAAGAGGCCCATGCCCACTTCAACATGAGTGGAATCAGACAAGTCATCTTCATGACAGGAGGATCGCTTGGAAGCCAAGTGATGAATGAAGTGATGGCTGAAAGTGTGCGCTCCTTCCTTTCTCGCGGCGACACAGCGGTCATCTGGCAAACCGGCGACCGATACTTCGATCGCTACAAAGAAAGTATTCCTGAGCATCCAAATCTGCACTTACTTCGATATGTGAGTCGCATGGACATGGCCTACAATGCAGCGGATCTGGTTGTTTGTCGGGCAGGTGCTTCGACGTGCTCGGAACTGATGCTAACCGGATCAGCTCCCTTGCTCATTCCATCTCCGAATGTAGCTGAAGACCACCAGACGCAGAATGCACGAAGCCTGGAAAAGGCCGGTGCAGCGGAGATATTGCCAGAATCGAGGATGCGTGCCGATTTCCGCTCTACAGTACGCCGCTTGCTGGATCAACCCGATCGGTTAGCAGAGATGCGCACGCAAGCCAAGCGACTCGCTCGCCCAGATGCAGCGGCCGACATTGCTCGAGACGTATTGAATTTGGCTATGGAGGGGCTGAACTGATGGATTCGATCATTCACTCTCGTCCTGCATTGTCATCGCGTCCTCGGACTCGTCGCCAACCTGTATTCGGTCGGATTCGCCACGTTCATCTCGTGGGAATTGGCGGTATCGGAATGAGTTCGATTGCCGAAGTGTTGCTACGACGCGGCTATCGAGTCAGTGGGTCTGATTTGGCTGAAAGCCAGGTGACGCGGCATCTACAGAGCTTAGGAGCCACGATTCACAAAGGGCACGAAGCTACTCATATTGATAAAGCGTGTGTTGTAGTCCACTCATCGGCCGTAGACCCGGCAACAAATCCGGAGACGCTACAGGCGCGAGCCAGCGGAATACCGGTCATTGCTCGCAGCGAAATGCTGGCAGAGCTGATGCGCATGAAATTCGGAGTTGGGATTGCCGGGACGCATGGTAAAACGACCACCACTACTATGGCTGGTCATGTTATTGGTGAGGGTGCCTTTGATCCGACGGTAATCGTCGGAGGCAAGGTGGCAGCGTTTGGATCGAATGCTGTCTCCGGCGATGGGGATATTATTCTCATTGAAGCAGACGAGTATGATCGCACCTTCCTGAGATTGACCCCGGTAATTGCGGTCATCACGAATATCGAAGCGGATCACCTAGACTGTTATGCCGATTTGGATGACATTAGACAGGCATTTATCCAATATGCGTCTAGTGTGCCCTTTTTCGGCGTTGCAATAGTGTGTATCGATGATGAGCACGCGCGGGGCATCCTTCCCGAGATTGATCGAAGGGTTGTGACCTACGGAACGCGGAAAGAATCGGATGTTCGAGCGGAAAACATCCGACAGGAAGGACTTAAAATGCACTTCGACGTGGTCGAAGGCTCGACGAGACGTGGCCGGGTGACTCTACATTCGCCGGGAATGCACAGCGTGCTTAATGCGCTGGCTGCCATCGCCGTCGGACTCGAATTGGACATGGCATTCGAGGATATCTCTAGAGGGATCGGCGCCTTTGCTGGCGTAGATCGTAGAATGCACGAGATCGCGAATGCCGCCTCCCGGCTGCTAATCGATGACTATGCGCACCATCCAACTGAAGTCCGTGCAACGCTGGAAGCAGCGCGCGGTGCTTTCCCGGAACGACGAATCGTCGCTACGTTCCAGCCGCATCTGTATTCGAGAACGCAGCAATTCGCAGCGCAATTCGGGCAGGCACTGGCATTGGCCGATGTAGTGATAGTTTTGGATGTCTACGGTGCACGCGAAGAAGCTAAAGCGGGTGTGACGGGCGAAATAGTAGCTGAGGCTGCTCGAGTAACAGGTCATGCCGCTGTTCACTACCAGCCCGACAGAAGCAATGTCGTGGATACGGTAATGACGCTCAGTAAGCCTGGCGATGTGATCCTCACGATGGGTGCTGGCGATATCTGGCGATTAAATCGCGATATGGCCGACGTCCTCAATCGAATGGAGGTTTCTCATGGCTGCTAGGTTACGATTGATAGGAATGTGGATCGCGACAGGCGCCTTACTGTCGGGGATGGTATTTGCCGGATGGACAGGGTTTTCCTGGATTCAGCAGATCACACTTTCTGATGTGGCAATTCAGGGAAATGTGAACACTACTGAGTCAGACATTCGAGACATCATCAGGGTGGATACCAGCATGGTTCTCTACGACATCAGTGCTGTCGTACTTGAGGATCGTCTGATTCGTCATCCCTGGATTCGACAGGCAGACGTTGCTCGTCTCCCTTCTGGGGTTTTGGACATTCGGATCGACGAACGAAAACCAGTTGCGGTACTTCTTGGCAGCAATGACCGGCCCGATACCTGGGTGGATGCTGCAGGATGGCGATTGCCGATCACAGATCGTGCAGCCTATGACGTGCCGATTCTGGATATGAATCTTGGACCATGGCACCCCATGAAACCAATTATGGACCCTTCAACCCGCGAGTTACTTCGTGCGTTGGCAGGGACATCCGAAGAAATGGATGCCCTCTTTTCTGAGTTCATCCGAGTCGATTCCGGATGGGAATTGCGCACGACCCCCGTGGCCGGGCATCATTCCATTCCGGTATTGCTGGGCGCCTCTGATTTCGCCCTCAAGTTTCAGATGTTACAGGGCTTTTGGAACGAGCAGGTCCTGCAACACAGGAATAAGGAATTCATCTTGATAGACCTCCGTTTTGACAGCCAGATCGTAGTTCGGGAGCAACACATGCGGAATGCTTCCTCGAGTTAAACAACAACAGCAATGAGTGACAAGATTGTAGTAGGACTGGATATCGGCACAACAAAAGTTTGTGCTGTAGTCGCTACATCCGACGAACTGGACCGAGTCCAGATCCTAGGGGTCGGCGTAGCCGAATCCGAAGGGTTGAACCGGGGTGTCGTCGTGAATATCGACAAGACGGTGGCAGCCGTACGCGCAGCCATCGAAGAAGCGGAGCGGATGGCAGGTGTCACCGTTCGCAACGTCATCGTGGGCATTGCTGGCGATCACGTACAAAGCTTTCAATCCCGAGGTGTCATCACGATATCTAGTCGGGATGGGGAGATTTCCGAAAATGACGTGCAGCGCCTGCTTGAGGACACCACCCACGTGGCCATGCCGGCGGATCGAGAGATTCTGCATGTCATTCCACAAGAGTTTATCGTAGATGGGCAGGACGGCGTTGCCGATCCGATCGGTATGAGTGGCGTTCGGCTTGAGGCCAACGTTCACATCATTACGGGCCTCGTTTCCGCTGCTAAGAACATCTACCGGTGTGTCGAGAAATCAGGGTACGAAGTCGCGGACATCGTGCTCGAACCGCTTGGATCCTCCTTTGCTGTCTTGCATAAAGACGAAAAGGAAGTTGGTGTGGCGTTGATCGACATCGGCGGCGGTACGACAGACATTGCGGTGTTCGAAGACAACACTATTCGCCATACGGCCGTGGTCGCCGTTGCGGGCAACAAAGTAACTGATGACATCCGTAAAGGACTGGGTGTCATGCGCGATCAAGCAGAAGCGCTCAAGTGTGAGTTTGGCACTGCCATGGTCGAGATGGCTCCTGAAGAAGAAATCGCCATCCCAGGAGTCGGCGGACGTAAAGAAAAACGCGTAGGCCGCAGTACTCTCGCCCAGATCATTCAGCCGCGTCTTGAGGAGATTCTCGAGATCGCTGCTATCGAAATCAAACGAAGCGGGTTCTCCCGGCACCTTTCCGCAGGAGCGGTGCTTACCGGGGGCGGCTCGCTCGTCAAAGGAACGGCCGAACTGGCCGCTGAAATTTTGGGAATGGATGCTAGGATCGGGAGACCCATGGGTCTCACTGCCGGGCTGGTCCAAGAAGTGTCTGATCCCAAATATGCCACCGCTGTCGGACTCGTGCTCTACGGGCTCCGACCGGAAATGATTGGAAATACTCCATTTCGGACCAATCATCTAGATGCAACGGACCCCTCGGGAGGGGGAGACAATGTCGTCCGGAAGATTAAGGATTCGATGATGAAGTGGTTTCACGAGCTCTAACCCCAGCACGGATGGAAACGGGTAGCTCACCTGCAACCATCCATTTACAGCCAACACGTTTTTCGGAGGAATCAATGGATAGCAACTTGTTTAGCACTCATTTCGCGTTTGATGACGCAGAGAATGAAGAAGCCAAAATCTGCGTCATCGGCGTAGGTGGCGGAGGCGGAAACGCCGTCAATAACATGATCAAGAAGGGGATAACGGGGGTGGACTTCTACGCCATCAATACCGATTCCCAGGCTTTAGACGCCAACCTGGCACCGTATAAAATTCAGGCAGGGCGTGGTCTTACAAAGGGTTTGGGTGCAGGTGCACGTCCCAGTGTAGGTGCCGAAGCCATCGAAGAAAGTCGCAATGAACTTGAAGAGGCGCTACGGGGCTTCGACATGGTGTTCATCACGGCTGGAATGGGCGGAGGCACCGGAACGGGTGGGGCGCCAATTGTGGCCGCCATCGCCAAGGATTTAGGTGTCCTTTCGGTAGCGATTGTCACCAAGCCGTTCACGTGCGAGGGGCCTCGCCGGTCCCAATCGGCCGAAGCAGGCGTCGATCTGCTGAAGCAGAACGTGGATACGCTCATTATCATCCCGAACGAGCGTTTGCTCGATATCGCGGGTGAAGACACCTCAATGCTCGATGCCTTCGGGAAGGCGGATGACGTTCTGTACAATGCGACGCGCGGAATCTCAGACTTGATTACGGTTCATGGCCTAATCAACCTGGACTTTGCCGACGTCAAGACGACTATGCGCAATGGTGGTACTGCCTTGATGGGTGCGGCCACTGCCGCCGGTGAGAATCGTGCGGAGCGTGCTGCCCGTGAGGCCTTGTCTAGCCCGTTGCTGGATGGACTCACGATCAATGGTGCGCGAAACGTTTTGGTCAACATCACAGCTGGTCCAACTCTCGGTATTCGTGAAGCAACGGCCGCGACATCGATCATTCAAAATGAAGCGGGAGATGATGTGGAAGTCATCTTCGGTACCGTCATCGATGAAAACATGGGGGAAGATCTGCGCATCACGGTCATTGCGACTGGATTCGAAAAGGCTCGTTTGGCTGCAGCCTCCAAGCCGCGTCAGGTGAAGCTGAATGTGCCGACCTACTCGGCTTCTCCTATCTCTTACAAAGGGGAGGAAGGGCTTAAGGACTTGGATCCGCCTGCCTATGAACGCCGTGGATCTCAAATCAAGGTGCGCAGCGGTGATGGTGGTTCTTCTAGCACTGAGCAGCGTGAAACACGCGTTCGTTTGCTTAAACCGGAAGACATCCAGACGACGGAGTCGACAGAGAAGAGTGGTACAGATGTACCCGCTTTTCTGCGCAAAATGATGGATTAATACGGAGAACGCCCTGGTGGACCCATCCCTCCGAAACGGGACTCATCAAGGCACACTCCAACTCAAATCGAGCCAGCCCCGAGCAGGAAGTTATTCTTGCTCCCGACCCCTGAGCAAGGTCGGTTCAAGCCCTGATGCTTGCGGGCTGTAGGAGTATCAGGTGTGGCAGGTTCGGTATGGAGAGGGCGCGACCCCGCGAGGGGTCGCGCCATCCTTTTTTTAACGGGGTAGACACCTCGATCCGCCACCCCCTATTTTCGGAGTATGTTTCCGGTTTATCGAAATCTCGTCAGTCTTAGTGCCGCGCTATGCGTGTGTGCTTTCCTCGCGGTTGCATGCGTGTTTCCTAAAGAGGCCGTGGCACGAACTAATGCGCAAACGAATACACAAAAAACGGCGCAAACCCAAGCTTCCTCTGCGGACCCTACAGATATGCCAGTATTGGCTCCCGTCGTCGGTGTTGACTGGGCTGCACCCACTGATTTTCAAGAAGCTGGAGGTGATTTGTTTGAAATTGCCGAAGTCGGTTTTAGCGCAGTGCGTACATCGCCTGTGTATGATCAGGGATTTTATACGTTGGCGGATTCGCTCGGCCTGACGATTTACACTGAGCTGCCTTATGTGTCACTTTCTGGTCGGCAACTTGTGGATTCTTTGGCCGTGGCAGACTCTTTGCTTGACCTCATTCTTTCCGTTGGGGTAGGTCATGCTTCTGCTGGTCCTATCGGTATAGCACGATTATCTGATACCAGCTCCTCTCGCGCTTGTGAGGCAATTTCTGCAAGCACGCGCAAGATCAATGCAGTAGGCCGACAAGCGTATTACACGACCCGTTTCAGCCAAGACGACCAGTGTCTCAGTAGTGTAGACTTTGTTCTCTTGGATGTACTTGGCGAGCATGATCCAAGTGAAGTTGTGTCTTTCCTGATGGCATCCAAAGGCCCAATTACAGGGCTATCAGGTGTCGGGTATGCAGTCGAACCGTCCACCCCACCAGGTTGGATCAATCAGGGAAGCATCGATGCTCAGGCTAGATTCATGGAGACAGTCCTAAATGAGGTTGACGCTTCCTCGGCCTCCCATGTATTCCTTCATCGATGGAGGGACATTGAACAAGAGGGGGGGCGCGCAGTAGATCCGTGGAATCGGGATTTTGGGCTCTACACCGCAGAGTCCGATCCTAGACCCGCTCTTCAGGTGATTAGAGGGCATCTATTGGGTATTCAGACGACATTTGCTTTTGACCGTGGTGCGCCGCCTTCTGGCGCGTTCCCTTGGTACTTGCTTCTTGGTTGGGTTCTGCTCGCGTTAACGTCGATTATGTACGCGGGTAGCCCCCGTTTTCGAAGCATGATCCCGCGCTACTTTTTTGCTCACGGTTTCTTCAGGAATGCAGTTCGGGAGGCGAGAGAAGTACTTCCCTTGACGAGTACGGCCATCCTGACCGTCACAGGCCTTTCAATCGGTATGATAGGATCGCTCGTGGTTGTAGGCATCAAAGACACCGAGGTTGTGGTTCACTTGATACGCCAGTTGAGCCCTGCTAATCATCGTTCTCTTACATCCATCGTTGAAGCCCCTTTTGTTCTGACGGTCTTACTGGGAAGCGCGGCCCTGCTATCATCATCTGTCTGGATGGCCTGCTGGATGATTGTATCTGGTAGACGATCACCTCTGCTTCCGAGCCAAGCGCTCATGCTTGCTGCGTGGCCCAGATGGCAGGTACTTTTCCTTCTTCCGGTAGCGATGACGCTGGCGGCAACTCCCGATGTACCTCTTTGGTCGATCCTTCTATTGGGTCTTGGTTGGATAACGACTGCCTATTGGGCAACCATTAGAACGGCATTCGACCTGTTCAAGATATCATCAATTTCTACCCCAGCCGCGGTTCTCGTGTGGTTGCTAAACCCACTTTCGCTAGGCGCAATTTTCGTACTAGGGTGGATGGTTTTACACTTCGACCGGATGGTGTTCATCTGGCATCTCATGATCCGATCCTAACGGCGTCGGCTCGGTAGCCTTGCTCAGGAATCCGAGGTCAGAGACAAGCTCACATCCTCTTGCTCGCCATCACCGCCCGCAAGTTCATTCTTCAATGCCAGATCCCACAAACGATCGGAAAGGTCATAAAAAGGCTGTTTGTGGTGCATCCAACCGAAGTGGAGTGCATGCGGTGTGACCCACATGAAATCTCCTCGCCCCGGAAAGCTAGAAAATAGACGAACAAGAGCATCCCTAACGCTATGCCCAGGCAAGCCGCGCAGTCCATGAACGAATTCGTCGGCATAATGCCGACACCTGACCTGCTTAAAGTCCTCGTCGTGTTCGACGAACCCCTCAATGAAGTCAAGTTGAGGACTATCCTGCCCTTGAAACCAGTCAAAGACGGGTAGGTCGAGGTAGCTCATGCCCATAGCAAGGCTCCACTCGCAGCTTTCTTCGCTTCTTCCTTCATCGAGACGACTGCGAAAGTGAGTATCTGCACTGCGACTCAAGAAATCGCGTGCGGCAGTCATTACATCACTGGTTCGGGTGTCATCAGCGGCATAGATCATGCCTGCTTGAACGCGAGGAAGGTAGGTGAGTCCGAATCGACGAATAGTACGCCGTCTGCGATCTAGAAGTCGATCCCATAGGTTAGCGAATCCTTTTGGTCCGCCAAACCAGAAGTCGGCTTTGTGTAATCCCGTTGCGGTGAATTTGTAGGCCTTGAGCTTCGTCCAGAGCGGATCTGGATCCCGGCACCAAACGATATCTGAGTCGACGAATAGTGACCGCTCGAAGGGCTTAAACTTTTCGAGATGGTGCTTAAAGCCGACAATCGAACGATGCGATTCGGGAAGCACCTCAAGAACAGAAAAGAGAGAATCCAACCGAAGGCTTTTCAGGAGTGCGATCTGCTCCTCATCGGCATAAAGAGCCACTGGACGAGATGTGTCGTACCGGCGCAGGGTCAGCACTGACGCCACTGCATGGCGCAGGTAATCTTCTTTTCCGTACGTGTGGAGAACGTACCCTTCCACGGCGATTGCGACTCTAGGAGCGTTGAAAACCCTTGTCGAGTGCGAACGCCGGCATTTGGGGAATGTTCAAGCGAGAATCAGGATTCGAAGCCGCCTTAGGAAGCCCAGTTACTCTTTCCCCGTGCGGAACGGCCGGCCACCGATTACGCAAAGAAAGACGAGCGAGGGCAGGCAGAATGCGGCGCCTTTACCGGCAGAATGCGGCGCCTTTACCGGCGGTAAGAACGTCCTAAGATTCGTTCTGCGTGGATGCCAGTCGCTTATTGAGATTGGTCATCAGGGCGTCGAATCCCTTCTTTCGGATGTAGGACTGGAAACTGCGGCTATACCCTTCGACGGTGCTGACTTCGTCAAGAATCACGTCTGTGGCTAACCACACTTCGTTCGTGCGCACCATCTTGTAGATAACCTCGGTCGGAACGTCCTTGTAGGTTGTCGTTGTGATGACTCGCGCAGATCCCCCATCAACAGAAATAGTATCATAGCTGACCCGGGCGCGGTAGATATCAACGTCAGCGAGACTCTGATGGCGGACGATACCGGCAAATGCATCGACAAATTCCTGTTGCTGTTCGGCTGAGAGCTCTTCCCAGTGGCGTCCTAGGGCTTCTCTTCCCATCGTTTCGAAATCGAACATGTCGTTGACAGCAGTTCGGAGTTGAGAAAGTTGATCTTCACTCAGCGTATCAACATCGCCCAAGATATTCTTGATCTGCGTTTCCCGTTCCTGAAGCTTTGAACGGATAGCTGCTTCTTGATCAGCCTGGCGGGCTAGAGCTTGAGGCATACCGGCAAAAGCCAGAAAACCGACGAGCAAAAGCATCAGGATAGAGAAGCGGGTGTATAGTCTGGTGTACAACATGATCGTGGTGCGGGCCGTCTGGCCTGTTCTATGGTTGAATTCGGACAGTCTACCCTGTCAAAGTCCAAGTAGCGTGCCATCTTTTATGGCGCTCATCAATTGGCCCGTCTGCCGTAAGAGTCGGATGACAGCCACATTGTAATCGTGTACAGCTTCCTCTCGCTGCGCCTGCAACGTTAAGTTGCCCTGAACGGCCTTAACAAGATTTTCTGTATCGCCAAGGTCGAGATCAAAGTTTATCTGCTCGTCACGAAGCCATTTCTTGCTGATTAGCAGCGCTTCTTCCCTTGAAGAGACAGCGGCAAAGGCAATCAAAACCTTTCGATAGGCCTCTTCCACTTCAAACAACACAAGCTGGCGAAGAGCGTCTCCTTGAAACCGAACTTCCGATCGCTGTGCTTCAGCCTGTTCCACCTTTGCCCGTGTCTGTGCAACGTTTAGGTTTATTCGCATGCCCAAACCTGCCCGAATACCCCGTGATAGAAAGGGGTCGCTCACATACGGATTTCGCTGGCGTTCCCGATTATCGGCGTAGGACCATTTGCCATTGACGCCAAGAAAAAGCTTGGGGTAGTAGTCCGAACGGGCCACATCGACAAGGGCATCTCGGGCGGAAATGCCAGCAGAAACCTGGTCTAACTCCGGGCGAAGCTGCAAAGCCATTTGTTGGTAGGATTCCAAGGACAGCAGTGTCAACTCAATAGGGTCGAGCACGACGGCATTAGGGTCGATAGACTGCCCCTCTGGTAAAAACAATTGCCGCGAAAGACCGGCACGAGCCAATTTTCGGCTTTCCTCAACTTCAATCACGCGCTGCAAAAACTCCTGCTCGGTGATCTGGACCTGGAATAGGTCAGCATAGTCGACATCCGGGTCTCCTTCTTCTAATAAACGGTCTATCTCCTCCTTGGCCTGATCTACGATGTCGCCTGCTTCACGGGTCAATCGGCCCAGTGCATCGGCGAGCAACAAACCGTAGTACAATTCACCCGTTCGTGCTGCCACGTCGTCGGCCGTCATACGCGTCCCTGCTTCATCCACCTCAACGCCCGCTTTGGCAGCCTTGATGGATGATCCTAGTTGTCCCCACGTCCACAATGGTTGGAGTGCTTCGAATTCAACACGGTTAAATGCGCTTAAATCCTCCCAATCATTTCGTACGTCGGGATCTAGATAGAGTCGGTCTATGGGTGTGTTATTCGGATTGTCGATGGCTGGCGCAAAGGCATGAGCAGAGGTTGCTGTGAACTCTGTCAAGAAGCGTGAGGATCGAGCAAAACTCAACCGCGCTGCTGAATAATCCGCCTTCGAGACAGATGCTCGCACCTCTGGACTAATATCAAGCGCGCGTTCTATGGCGCTGACAAGAGTGACCCTTACGGTATCGCCGGATGCGCCAGAATACGTTTCATTTTCCGTGCTAGTCTGCGCAACACTAAGGATGGGTGAGGTTGTCACGAGTACAACCATCAGGACTAGCGATGAAAAAAAACCTGAAAGAGAGGCCTTGGACATGATTAAATAACCTGAGGAATGGGCCTGCATAGCCGAAAACCACTGTAAACACTTCGAACGTATCACAATCGGTCGATGTTCTTGGCGCAGTCATTCGGCTCGAGGTAACGCTGGCATCCATCCAATATGCATGAAAACAGCGAGAACAGCGCAGCCTACCCCGGGTTGAAGTGCTTTCTCGTGACGCTCTCCTTCTTCTCAATGCCCAGACCTATCCTGATTAATCGCTGTGTGTGCAGCCGCGTCCTATTTCAGGATCTGAAGGATGATGCAGAGCACCATGGCATCAGGTCGATGCAAGAGCTACAGAAAGTTCGAGAGTTCGGAGTCAATTGCAAGCTCTGTCATCCATATGTCCGTCGAATGCTTAAGGACGGGACTACCGAATTTGCGGATGTGATCACCGACGACGAGGTCTGAAGCCGGATGGGGTTATAATCGTGAGACCCGAGCAGACCGAGGGAATTGCCCACAGGTTGTTTGGAGGAACCGGACCCTCAACCTGTCGTGACAGGTCCATGCACTCCTTCACTCGCACACATCTTATCGTCCTTCTGCTGCAGGGTCTGTTAATGATGCCTTCGGTTACCGAGGTCATTGCTCAAACTGCCACGAGTGCTTCTAAGAATGTCCAATCAGTCGAAGCACGATTCCCTGCTGAAGGCCCTGAGTCAAAGCCAGTCCTGATTGAGGCTACCGTTTCGGGTATTCCGCATGCCCCGCGTTGGGCTGATCGTGCCAGTAGACCTGGGATGCAAGGGTCGAGTCTGCGTTCTGATGCTCGTCGTTTACAGAGCGCATTCGACGTCTCGTGGTACCATCTCTCCCTAGATCTTTCTGTCGGTCGTAGCCCAGAATTAGTCGGAAGTGTCCGCGTAAAGGGAAAGGCTGTTGTACCCATCGACACTCTAGCACTTGATCTTGCAGACAACATGGTGGTCGATTCAGTTCGCTCCGAGCAAGGAGAAGTCCTCGCTCTAGAACGCACTTCCAATCGGCTATGGATCCAAGCGCCCGCCACGCTTCAGCCCGGCGACACATTTAGCTATCACGTTTTTTATCATGGCAATCCTCAATACAGTTCAGCCGACGGGGGCTATACCTCGGGAACGCGATCGGGACAGCCATATATCTGGACTCTTTCAGAGCCATACGGCTCCTTAAAATGGTGGCCAACGGAAGATCACCCAGCAGACAAAGCCGATTCGGTCCGCATTACTGTTACGGTTGATGCTCCCATGTCCGTAGGTAGCAATGGTTTACTCACTGAAGAAACTGACTTGGGTAACGGACGGACCCTGTTTGATTGGCTGCACCGGTATCCGATATCTACCTATCTCGTTTCTGTAACAGCCGGTGATTATGATCGAACGACGCAGATGTATGACCGTCCACAGAATCTCGCAGATGAGTTTGGGCCCGCATCGTTTCCTATCGAACACTATTACTATCGAGGAACGGATGCTTACGATGGCATTGGTTCAACGAGTGGCTGGCGCTTGACACCTCAGGCGATGGCGGCTTTGGAAGATTGGTTTGGCCCCTATCCGTTCGCAGAGGAGAAATATGGGCACGCGCACAGCACGTTCCGAGGAGGAATGGAGCATCAAACGATGAGCACGATGGGCAACATCGGTATCGAACTTATTGCCCATGAGCTCACACATCAGTGGACCGGCGACAGCATAACCCCCTCCCATTGGCGCGATCTTTGGCTTAACGAAGGATTTGCCACGCTTGGCGAAATGCTTGTTTTCGAGACGGACCCGGCTTTCTCCATCGTCCATGGTTATTTGAGTAATCTCTATTACAGCCGGGCCCGCCAATCAGCGGATTTACTCGTTCTCGAAGACACGACTAATGCTTCGGATATGTTTAGACACAGCCGGGTGTACGCCAAGGGCTGGATGGTGCTCAGGATGATCCGCGGTATTGTCGGTGATGATACATTTCGAACTATTCTTCGCACGTGGCTGGCAAACGAGTCCTTTGCCTACGCAAATGCTACCACGGCCGACTTCCGCGGAGTGGTTGAACACGTGACAGGTGAGTCCTGGTTTGACTTCTTTTCACAGTGGGTGACGGATGGTTGGGGGCACCCCACTTGGGCAATGGGATGGGAAGATGCTTCCGATGGAGGCAACCACGTGGCGCGAGTATCTCTCGATCAAATCCATACTTCCTCTGCGTCCAACGTACCCATTTTTGAAACCCCCTTGCAGCTTGTTGTGACTACGACAGCCGGTGAAGAGGTTCATGTAGTTAGCCAGAACAAGCGAACGCAGACCTTTTTACTGGCCCTGGCGGCCAAACCAACGAATGTACGTCTGGACCCGAGCCGATGGGTATTGCGAGGCGATACACAGACGCTGACCAATGTGGCTTCTGAGCCTGACCACACAGTACTCTCTACATCGATGTCACTCGAAGTAGCGCCGCACCCGGCGACGGGTCTGCTGCGATTTCGGGTCTTGGATCCTGGAACTCAGCCTCTAGAAGCTGAAATGTTCGATCTAACAGGTCGTCGCGTGTGGCGCCAGACCCTATATCCTTCTGATGCTCCACTACGGGTTTCTGCCCCGGAGGTGCCGTCCGGACGTTATCTTCTACGGGTACTGTCATCGGATCGACTGGCTGAACAGCTGGTCATCATCCAACGCGACCAACCCTGACCCAGAATGTCTTTCACTATTCGCTCTGCCGGCCCCGACGATGCTCCTGACATCGTCCGACTCATCAATGCCTTGGCTGATTACGAACGTCTTCTATACGAGTCCAAACCGGATGTTGATATGCTTGCGCGTCACTTGGCAGCCGATGCCTCGCCTCGGGTGGAAGCCCTTGTCGCCCAAGAAGATGAGAGCGGAAAGTGCATTGGTTTTGCCTTGTTCTTTCCGAACTATTCGACCTTCTTAACAAACTTCGGTCTGTTCCTTGAGGATTTGTTCGTGGAGCCTGATTTCAGGGGTCGTGGCGTCGGTCTAGCTTTGCTCAGCCGTTTGGCAGCTATTGCTCGAGATCGGGGATGTCAACGCCTGGACTGGAACGTATTGGACTGGAACGAGCCGTCCATAGCGTTCTACAAAAAGTTAGGTGCTTCGCCCTTGTCGGATTGGGTTACGATGCGACTTGATCGAAAACGAATTGAAGAAGTTGCGGCATTGGTGGATTAAGCTAGACACTGGTTCCTCTTCGCGTTATCGCGCCACAATCTGCCCTTGGCAGGATATCATTTCGTTTGGACCGGGCTCTCTGGTAGGAGAGTCGCTAACGCCTAGTGGTGTGTCGCAGTCTTTCGGCACGTAGTGGGTATGGCTACCGTGCGGGACCTCGAAATACGGACGAGAATCGAAGACACCTAGGGAATCCACGAACACAAATACGAGGAATAGGCCGATAAACAGTAGTAGGTAGAATCGGGCGCGCTTTTTCATGGTCGGTACGCTACGGACAGGTCGCGAGCTTTGCCAAGGATAATCGAAGTTCAACTGCTACCGACCTGACGCCATTCGGGTCCGTGGAACCCTCTCCTACCCATTAAATTTACTGACAAGCGATCCAACACTCCCTCCTGGCGTTTAGCCTCGCTGCATTCACTTCGCCTTCCATGTTTGAGTACCGTTTCGTAACCCATTGAGAGTTCGCTTTTTCATAGCACTATTGGGCATTTTGTATGTCTCATTTACGCCTACTGGTTTGGTCGCGCAGGACCTTACAGGGCGAGTTGTAGATGCAGAGACGCGCGAGACATTGCCGGGAGCCACGGTTGTCCTTTCTCAGACGGGACAACTACTTGACGGGCAGATTACAGATGGAGATGGAACGTATCGTTTTCGGCGTTTGCCTCCTGGGTGGTACGGCCTCGAGATCTCTTTTGTGGGATTTGTGACCCGCTCTGATAGTGTGCTGGTGCCGAGAGAGTCACCATTTGATATCCTGCTGGTGCCCTCGAGAACCCAGCTGCAAGAACTCGTCGTGGAAACCCAGCGTGCAGACGCCAACCGTTTCGTCGCCGGCTTAGAAACGATCAGCCCTGGAGACCTCGCTCGTGTCCCGATGCCCGACGTTACGTACGATCTCGCCGGCTATCTACTTACTCTTCCAGGAGTGGTCTCAACTGGCGATCGTGGCGGGCAGCTCTTTGTGCGCGGGGGGACACCTACAGAAAATTTGGTGCTGCTGGACGGAATGCGCATATTTCAGCCTTTCCACATTGTAGGATTTTATAGTGCATTCCCGGCAGATATTATTTCATCAGCTGATGTCTACGCTGGTGGATTCAATGCCCGATATGGTGGCCGCATCTCCTCGGTAATGGACATCCGATCCCGAAACGGAAACAAGAATCGCGTAGCGGGTTCGGCCTCTGTAGCTCCCTTCTTGAGTGGCCTTCGATTGGAAGTACCCATCATGAAAGGCGAAGCCTCGCTCATGGTATCGGCTAGGGAATCATTGATTGACCGCCTGTCCCCTTCTCTTCTGGGAGAAGAGCTTCCTTTCCGCTTTGGAGATCGATTTGCCAAACTCCATGCGTTCCTGAATCAGACCAGCAGTGTGACTTTCACAGCCCTCAGGACGTCAGATACCGGTAACCTCAAGTCAGGGGATCGTACGGACGAGAATGCCTCGTTCAGAACATCGACATGGAAGAATCAGGCGTACGGAGGACGATACCAGTACATCCCTGCGGATGCTGCGGTGATGACGGAGCTGGCTATCTACTACTCCTCTCTGGAGAGTCGATATCGGCAGACGGCAGATGATGTGCGCCAGGCAGACGTGTCTGAGTTGTCATTGAACATCACGTTTACCTACCTGCTAGGTCCGAATCAGATCAACTTCGGCATCTTCGGCAATACTAATTTTTTCGATTTCAATCTGGGTCAAGGTCGAAGTCAGGTCAGTAGCGGCGTGAGCAGTGGAGGCGCCTTCATAGAAGGTCGCCTACTGGTGAACCAATATTTACAGCTTGAACCTGGTGTCCGGTTAGAAACCTTTTCGCGCGGCCTGAAGCGTTCCTTTGGACCACGTATGCGACTGATATTCTTACCCTCTGGGGCCGGAAGTCGCAATCAACTCAGTGTAGCATGGGGTAGATATCATCAGCAGATAGTGGGCCTTCGAAATGAACAGGATGTTTCCGATGTGTTTACAATCTGGTCGGCGTCGCCGCGCGGCACGCCCGTTCCCCGAGCAACTCACTACATCGCGGGATGGAAGAGCAGGCCATTTTCCTGGCTCGAACTGACCTTAGAAGGGTTCCACAAGGAGCTTTCGAGTTTGTCATTTCCCGTCTTTTCGGACAAAATTGGTGTGTTGGCTGAATTTTCCCAAGTGCATGGTCAAGCTCGTGGATATGATGCCCAGGTCGAAGTTTCGACCCGCCATTTCTACTTGTCTGCGACGTACGGCAATTCGAAAGTCGACTACGTTCGTCCTCCCCAACGCTCCCGCGCCGTATTTCTATCGGGTACGGGTCAGTCAATTTTCTTACCCCGTATTGAGTTCAACCCCCCTCATGACCGTCGTCACCAGGTTGGTGCCATGGCCCGCCTTATGTTCGGGCAGAACTCCTTCGGAGCTCGATGGCAGTTTGGATCGGGTCTACCGTTTACTCAAGTCAACGGATATTACACGGGCTTAGCCGTCGACGATCCGACGTCGATCGACTTCCTTACAGAGACCGGTACGACGCTCGTATCTCGAGCGGCTCCGTACGGAGGACGCATGCCGACCTACCATCGTCTCGATATTACCGTCGAACGGAAAATTGTCCTTTCATTGGCAGACATGACTCTGCAGGCCGGCGTAATTAATGTCTATAACCGGGCTAACATCTTCGAGTACAACATTTTCACCGGAGGTCGGATAGACCAGTTACCCATTATTCCCTCAGCTGGTATTCGAGTAGATTTTAGGTGAAGCAAAAGGTCCAATATCGCCCCGCCTTGTTTGCACTAGTCTTTATTTTGATTGGTTGTGATAATACTATTGAGCCCATTGTCGATGATGTAACCGGTTACGCTGTATACGGTTACCTAGATATGAGGACAGAACGACAAGTGATACGAGTTGAGGCATTGCGGCCAATTCTTTTGGCCTCATCAGGTGACCTTGGTGACTTATCTGTCACTTCTTACGATAACAATACAGGCCAGCATTTCGAATGGACTGATTCGAGTGCTTTTGATAATAGTGGGGTGCCAATTACTCTATTTACAGCGCATTTCAGACCGCTCGAAGGTCACGAATACTCACTGATTGTTGAAGGATCCGGCGGAACGGCACTGGAAGCTACTACCACGATTCCGACTGCCCCTATTTTTTATAGTGATGAATTGAGAGGAACGATAGAAAACCTGACTCAGCCGGTATTTCTTCAGGGAATAGCGGTCCCACCCCAAGATCTTCGTGTCGAATACACGATGATTAATGTTGGTGAAGAAGATCCTGTCACCATCCCCGTATCGTACGGCAACCAAGGGTTCGCCTTGAACGAAGGGTGGACATTCAATGTGAACTACTATTCAGATCAATATGTCGTAATGCGTCAGCTCGGACGGGACCTTGGAGAGCCTGGTATCCGGTTTAAAAAGCTTGCTCTATCTTTTGCTGTTCCCAGTATTGAATGGCAGGAGGCGCCTGGATCAAATATTTTAAACGGGCATGGTTTTTTTGGTTCAGTCGCGGGCTATCAGTATGAGTGGAGACTCGACGCAGCAGGTGTAGAGCTGCTTGGATGGATTGACGAGCAGCCGTTGGAATGAAAGACTACTTACTTTCGTCAAGAACCCTGAAGGCTGCGAAAATTGCCCCACATCGGTTTTCTCAGATCGTCTTCAATCCGTAAACTACCCGCATACGTTTCAACCAGAAGCCCGATTCCGTTGCCATCTTCCCCTAGCTTCCTCCGGACAGCCACGTCCTTCTTACTTGCGGTTCTCTTCAGCGCATCTGCCATGGCGCAATCAGGAACTATCCGCGGCTTCGTTACAGATGCAGCTGATGGTCAGCCACTGCCAGGAGTGAATGTCATTCTGACCAATGCCGCAGGAGATCTGTACGGTGCTGCCTCAGATACGGACGGCTTTTATGCCATTTCAAGGGTTCCAGTTGGTTCGTATCTCTTGCGGGCCACATATATCGGGTTCGATGATTTCGAGCAGACTATCGTCGTGACAAGCAATGACATCCAGACTGTGACCATTGAGATGAAGGTTGCAGACACCGAACTCGGGGAGGTCGTTGTTGAAGGTGCTCGAGAGACGGTGGGTGCTGCAAATGTGACAGCTGGTCTGCAAACGGTCAGGCCTGCAGATATTTCACTGGTGCCGGCTCCCGACATCTCAGCTGATTTAGTCAATTATCTGACTGCCCTTCCAGGTGTCGTATCCCAAGGAGACCGGGGTGGACAGCTGTTCATTCGAGGTGGTGAGCCAACCCAGAACTTAGTTCTTTTGGATGGAATGCAAATTTTTCAGCCGTTCCATATCGTTGGCTTTTTCTCTGCCTTTCCATCCGATATCATCAACACAGCTGATGTGTATGCAGGTGGGTACGGTAGTCGATTTGGAGGTAGGCTCTCGTCAGTTATCGACATTACTGCCCGTACGGGCAACAAGCAACGCCCAGTCGGTGCGGTCACAATAGCCCCTTTCGTGAGCACGATTCGTTTGGAAGGCCCTATCGTTCCAGGTAAAGTTTCCTTCTTGGCGTCCTACAGGAAATCGGTTATCGAGCAGGGAGCTGCCAAGCTGATTGATCAACCGCTTCCGTTTTCATTCGATGATGCATTCGCAAAGATTCACGCCAATCTTGGTAAGAGTGCCCAGTTTTCGATCTCAGGAATCCGGACTACAGACTCTGGGAGGCTCGGCATCAATCCCATTAACGAGGATGCAGATGGTATTACACAAGATGAGGTCAACTGGCAAAACATGGCCATAGGGTCCCGATTCATCTTTCTTCCAGCCACATTGCCCGTCTTTGCGGAAATTCTAATTAGCTATTCCTCGCTGGAAAACGATTTTGGACCTCCCGGCGATGCTGAGCGCTCCACGAGTGCGAGCGTTTTCTCCTTTCAGACGAACGTCACGCATTACGTCGGAAACAACAATTTCAATTGGGGAATCTTCCTGAGCTCCTCTGAGCTGGATGCCCAACTGGGTGGACTCTTTCAGAATGTGCAATTCCAGAAAGAGTATATCACGGAAGTCGGCGCGTATTTGGAGCCCGAATTCAAACCAATTTCTGGACTGAATATCCAACCAGGCATCCGTTTACAGACGTTTCCATCGAAAAGTGAATCGTTCATCGAGCCTCGGCTGCGTATTGTATTCAACACCGGAATCCATCGCCTATCTGCAGCTGCAGGTATCTACCATCAGGAGATCACGGGATTGAATGATCGTCGGGATGCTGGAGATATCTTTACGGCATGGACCGCTTCACCTTTCGGCATCATTCCAGAGGCCAAGCATGTAATTGCTGGTTATCGCATTGAGCCCTCCAGATGGCTTCGTATATCGGCTGAAGGGTTCTACAAGGACTTGACGAATCTCCATGTACCTGAATGGACGGCATTCCCTCGTTTCACGACAAGTGTTCAGGAAGCAGATGGGACGGCCAAGGGCATCGATCTTAGGATGGAATTGGGGAGTACCGAAAAATTCCAGACAACAGTTAGCTGGGGGCGTGCAGCTGTCGAATACACATCAACGGCTCGTGCTCTACAACTGCTTACAGGCGATGAAAACGTAGCCTACGCGCCACCTCATGACAGGAAGGATCAACTAAATGTGATGACGAATGTCACAATTAAAGGATTTAATTTTAGTGCGCGCTGGCAATTCGGGTCAGGATTGCCATTCAACGAATCACTAGGATTCGATCGTTTCGTTTTGCTTGACAGCCTCGTCTCCGTGACTGAAGTACCGGGCGAGGAGCGTGTTCTCTATGGCCGACCATACACAGGTCGACTCCCCTCCTATCATCGCCTTGACCTTTCAATGGACCGCGAATTCAGAATCGGCCCCACTGCCTTTCTTACGGTCCAGACCGGATTGCTCAATGCGTATGATCGTCGCAACTTGTTTTATCTCGACCTATTTACCTTGCGCCGTGTGGATCAGCTACCGATGATTCCAACGCTAGGATTGAAACTGGAATACAAGTAATGAAACTGTTGACATACATGAAAAACTGGCTTCCCTGCCTAAGTACTCGGTCCCTCGCTCTGGTCCTCGCCGGAATGATGGTCGTACTCGTAGGCTGCGAGGATCAAGTCAATCCGTTTGTTGAAGAGGATCGTTATTTCACCGTCTTCGGATATCTGGATACAGCAGTAAACGAGCAATTTGTTCGGGTTATTGATCTAAGGACGGATTTCGCAGCGGAGGGAGATTTCAGTATTGACGCCACCGTAACGAGTCTCGAAATCGAATCCGGAAATGTGACCGTTTGGGAAGACAGTTTAATCGCCTATAGTGATGGATCATTTGGGCATGTATTCCACAGTTCTTTTCAACCAGTTCCGGGTTGGACGTACGAATTGCGCGTGACACGTTCAGATGGTATCCAATCCCGCGCAAGCACAACAATTCCAGTAATAACTGATATTGAGCTAGACGATCCGACTATTTCAGTTGCCTCAGTCTTCCAAAAAATCCGCTGGACCGACATTGATGCTCCTCCGTTTCGCGTCGAGGTATGGTATCGATTCCTTAACGCCTCCCCTGGTCAGCCTTTCTTGGAGGCCATTCTCCCCTATGGGAATGTGTCAGATCAATACGGTCAGATTGTGGAAGGGAATAAATGGGAGGTTCTGATCCGTCTCACGGGAGATAAAGAAGATGTAACCAGGGAATTAGGTCTTTCGCCGAACGCAGCGCCCTTTCTTATGGGTGTTGGAATGCGCTTGACGATGACAGATGATTCATGGCGTCCTCCAGATGGTGTGTTCGATCCGGAAATTCTCGTACAGCCAGGGACTTTCTCGAACGTAGAGAATGGATTCGGCTTTTTTGGATCCGTCAATCAGTACACGTATGAGTGGACGCTGGATCCGAATATCACCTCACTGATTGGGTATACCTATCCTGGCAAGAACTGACAAGGTTCAGTCCTACGGGGTAGAACTTTTCCGTCTTGGGATCAGTAAGATTGAGCCGGTATAGGCCCACCTGTTTGAGTCGCTACCGCAGCGCATATACTATCGGCTGCTTGTCTGCTGATTTTCGTTCGTGCGTTTCTTCTGACATCCGTTCCACCACTGGACCCCCAGCAGCATGACCAAGGCAGATATCTGGTTCAATGGCCAATTCGTCCCGCACGAAGAAGCCAACGTTCACGTCCTAACACACGCCTTGCACTACGGCACATCCGTATTTGAGGGTATTCGGTGCTATAAGACGGACAAAGGATCAGCCATCTTTCGTCACCCAGAACACATGCAGCGGCTCATCGATTCGGGACGCATTTACCGCATGGATCTTGGATACACCCGTGAGGAGCTGGAGCAGGCGGTAATAGATACAATTGTACGGTCGGGCATGGAAGCATGTTATATCCGTCCGCTTTCGTTTCGTGGTTCCGGACCGATGGGTGTAAACCCGTACAACAACCCCGTCGAGACCATCGTGGCAGTATGGGAGTGGGGAGCTTACCTAGGTCCTGAAGCACTGGAGTACGGTGTCGATGTGCATGTTGCCTCTTGGAGCCGTATGGCGCCAAACACATTCCCGTCCATGGCCAAAGCAGGGGGTAATTATCTGAATGCTGGACTGGTTAAAATGGATGCCGTCCTAAACGGTTTCTCAGAAGGAATCATGTTGAGCACGAATGGCCATGTGGCAGAGGGGTCAGGTGAAAACCTGTTCTTGGTTAAGAACGGAACGATGTACACAGCCCCAGTTTCTCTGTCAATTTTACCGGGCATCACTCGCGACAGCATAATGACGCTAGCTCGGGACATGGGTCTTTCAGTTCAGGAAGGACTTATTCCACGGGAAGCACTGTACGTAGCCGATGAGGTATTCTTCACAGGTACAGCAGCAGAAGTAACGCCAGTTCGCTCCATTGATCATCATGTGATCGGAGAAGGACGTCGCGGCGAGATTACGGGCCGGATGCAGGCAGCGTATTTTGATATCGTGCATCACGGCAACGACCCGTACGGTTGGCTAACCCACATTCCAGTAGGCGAAGCTAGTACTGGCTGATTCGTCAGGCGGCTCTAAGGCCTGCCTTCACGCTGCGCTACTCCTCAAGCAGGGTTGGCACTGGATCAGAATTCGTACAATGTGATGACTAGCGCGCCCTCTTGCTGACCTGTGATCAGGATGTCTAATCGGCCATTTCCATCAGAGTCGAACCATGAAATAGCGCCGTACAATACACCGCGCAAATCAGAAATCTGAAGGAAACTCAAATCGATGTTCTCGAAGACCTGAAGCTTCTGATCTTCTGAATCGCTGAGGTCTCCCTGGCCCCAAGTTACAAAGTCTAGATCCTCGTCGCCGTCCATATCTCTGAACATGACGCCGCCACCAAAAAGGCCAGTGAGGCTGGATGGTGAACCTGTAAAATTGCCTAATCCATCATTGCGGAAGAGTTCTGTACGTCCGCGTAGAATAGTTGGAGACAATTCACCACCGCTCAATAGGATATCGGGATCACTGTCAAAATCTATGTCGCCAAAAGCTACTCCTGCGAAATAGAGTTCCGGGAAATCAATCTCCTCCCGAACGAACATGTCTGCTCCCATATTTCTAAATACTCGAACAACAGGCCGCCCTGAGGCTGTGAATCCACCAACAATGAAATCGTTGGTTCCATTGGCATCCATGTCGGCAACATCGAGCGAGGTCAGGATGAGTCCCTCAAATGATTGGCTTGATGGCTGGAAGGTCCCATCCCCATTGCCGTACCAAATGCCAAACACGGGTCCGGTAGAGGACTCGCCACCCAGGATGACGTCCATTATCCCATCATTATTAAAGTCTGCAGCATCAGCCTTACTGCGATGCACACCTGGCAAGCCCGGGTTGGCGTTGAAGATGAACGTGCCGCCATTATTGAAATAAATATCGGTAGCTGGACGAAGTATTTTCGACGACGTAGTCTCTTCTTCCAGAGCCAAACCCGTGACCAGGATATCTAGTCTGCCATCTCCATTAATGTCTCGCCAGACAACCGAACCGCCTTTGACATCCCGCTTTGGGAAACTCAAGCGCTCATAGACAGCAGTAATTTTTGGGCTAGCGTTTGGAATTGGTGTTACTAGGCGCTCGACAAACTGATACAAACCTGAGTGAATCGTACCATCGAGAAATTCACCCGTCAAGAACACATCCTCATCACCATCCCCATCGAAGTCCCCACCGGCAAGAGCACCGAAGCGGACGGCCGGCATACCTTGCACACTTACGATCTGTCGTTGAGCTGAGCTAGGCAGTACAATCAAACAGAGGGTAAGAGAAACAAGGAGTCGTTTTAGACTCGTAAAAGGGCTCAACATCATGTTTTATCGTACCAGTGTCATCGTGCCCGTAAATGCCTCTTGACTGGCCCGGACTTCGTAAAAATAGATTCCTGATCCCATTCTTGAGCCTGATCTTGCTGTACCGTCCCAAACCATTTGGTGTTGTCCGGCTGGTAAGACACCCCGGGCTTCGGTGTTTATTTCCTGACCTAAGATCGTAAAGATCCGTACGCGTACGTCGGCGGCTTCTGGTAAATCGAATCGGATGGTTGTCCTTTCCGAAAACGGGTTGGGATAATTAGGATAGACAGCGAACTCACGGGGGACTACGGTGTCATCTTCAGACGCCACAGAGGATGAGTTTGCCACTGTGAACGAGCCTTCCGTTGCGAACGGAGATGCTAAAAAGGCACTATTGACGGCCTGGACGCTCCAGTAGTACGTAGCGTCTGGGAGATTTTCTAACAGAAAGCCATCAACCGAAGCGTTGCCAGTCACATTCTTAAGTAACCGACCAGTGGTTACATCGGCCATGGCCGAGACAACATCAGAGCCCCCGGGTATCGTTCCGACCCGGACGTTGTAGGACACGCGCAGGTTTGTTTGGTCTGCATCCACCGCTGGAAGCCAAGACAGCGCAACACGTTTGCTCGTTACGTCTGATTGCAACGAAAGGGGAGCTGATGGAAGCGTCGGGATGACCTGACGTTGATTTTCATACAGATTAGTGACATTCGGTCCATAGGTCGTCGAGCCAATGGTCAGCAGATCTAGATCGCCATCCCCGTCGAAATCACCCCAATCGGCATCGCTAAAGATCGCACCTACCAGTAGTGTGGCAATCTTAAAACCTTCTGCATCATCATTTCTAATAATACTTGCACTGCGGCGACCGAGGGCCGCTTCAGCTCCGATTAAAAGCAAGTCAGCGTCGCCGTCATGATCGTAATCACCCCATGTTACATCTCCAGCGAGAATACCATCAAACTCAAAATCTGTTGTATCGAACGCGCCGCCATCATTTCTGTAGATCTGCAGGTTGCCCTCAAAAATCAGCTCTGAAACAAGACCGCCAGATAATACGAGATCAGGATCCCCGTCCCCGTCAAAATCTCCCAGATCGACAGAGGAAAATGTATACCCGGGCAAATTAGCTCCCGTATCAGTAAATGAGCCAGAGTCGTTGCGCATTACCAATGTAACAAAGCCGTTATCTGACGCGCCTGAAATCACGAGATCCAGATCCAAGTCACCGTCGATGTCGGCAAGATCAGCATCTCCATATCCGATTCCAGTAATCATGTCTTCATCCGTCTCGAATGTTCCATCACCGCTGTTCTTTGCCACAACGGTTAAGAGTTCGTTCGACGAAGAAACACCCGAAAAGACGAGATCCAAATCACCATCTGCGTCGAGGTCTCCCCATGCAATGGCACCGGAGTGTAGATCAGGCAGACCCGACTCGGAAATTGCTGAGAATACCCCGTTATCATTGCGGTAGAGCCGAGTGGCTGATACATACGGCCACTCTAATGATGTGCTGCCTCCGACCAATAGATCCAGATCTCCGTCGCCATCCACGTCAGCAAACGAAGAAAATGAATACACAACATCGGTTAACGATGATGGAGATAGGGAAAACCGTCTCGTACCATCCTCACCATGACCGTCATTCAAATAGAGGCCGGTAACAATGGTTTGATCCGCTCGCCCGCTTATGAACGCATCCAGATCACCATCTCCATCTATATCGCCCCAAGAAACAGATCCCTGACGGACAATTGGCAGGTCCTGCGCTACAAGATTGAAGGTGAAGGGCTGAGTCACCGTTTGGGCTTGGACCGACGCAACTATGGCCGTACAAGTGATCAGCGCACTAAGGAATGGTCGTATCAGCCGCTGGGTCAGTCGTGATGAAAATGAGGTGCTCATAGAAGCGATTGGATGGAAATCGTCAGAGTGGTTCGGGATGGTGCTTGTAGAGAGTGCACGCTGTATTAATCGAGAGTCATTCAAGACGTTTCTAGGTAGACCTATCTATTTCGAACAACCAGCTCTAACCGGTTGGACGCGCTTGATGGGCGCTTAATTCCAATTGATAGGGGAATAGAACAGTGATACCTCCTGGTCTGCAAGGTAAAAAACTGCAGTCTTCCGATACTGTCTCAAATAGGTGATTCGGAGTGACCCGTTTCGGCTGCGTGAATCAGTTCGTTCGCTGTCTCTTGACCCAAATATCTGTCCATTACCCAGTGCGCTCCATAGATCACGGGTGTGATCAATATGGCGATGACAAACTTATATCCGTAATTAAACAGGGTGATGGCGATGATTTCGGCAAAACTGAGCTGACCAAAAAATGCGACCGTAAGCACGACGAATGTGTCGATGAACTGAGATCCAAACGTGGAGCCTGTCGCTCTTAGCCAGAGGTGTTTACCACCGGTACGATTCCTTAACCAGTGGAATAGATAAATATCTACTAGCTGCCCAATGACGTAGGCCGTGAGACTACCAATAATGATGCGCCCGGTTGCACCGAATACGGCATTGAATGCTTCACCTGGCACTGGGGAGATATCAGATGTCGGGACTGCCATCGCAAGCTGCAGCAAGCCGAACTCGAAAATGATCATCCCCATCCCGATATAGGTCACGAACCGGATTCCCGGTTTGCCGAAGTACTCGTTAATAAGGTCCGTAATGATAAACGTAATCGGAAAGGCCAGCACCCCGGCCGTCATGATCACCTCATTAAACTCCACTCCGAGAATCGAGATCGAAAAAGGCAGAGTGAAAGCCGTAAAGAACTTTGAAGCAGTGGCCTCCGCAACCACGAGCGCTGTGAGGAAGATGGCGGTGCAGACCACAAAAAGTTTTTGAGGCCTGGTCAGCGAATGGGCAAACTTCATTGATTTCGTATCAGAGTTCCGGGTGTGGGTGATGGGCGGCTGCACACGCAATGCGAAGCCAGTGACGCCGCGACGACTAAATGTACATCACGGTGTCAGATTGAGTCGTCTATTTTTGCTACTGGCATATTGAACGTGAATGCTGAACCCTTTCCTGGCCGACTCTTGATCTCGAGTTCCTCGTCATGGGCGGCTAGGATATGCTTCACGATGGAAAGACCCAGACCGGTTCCTCCGGCTGACCGAGAGCGGCTTTTGTCCACTCTAAAGAAGCGCTCGGTCACTCGTCCAATATCCTCTTTTCCAATTCCTACCCCTTTGTCTTTGACCCGGAATTCAACTAGGTTTCGGGAAGGCTGATGACGAAGTCGGATGTGAACGCTCCCGTTATCGTTTGAATACTTAATGGCGTTTTCGACCAGATTGACAACGACTTGCCGCAGCTGAGAGGCATCACCGAACACTGGAGGCACGTCTGATTCAACTTCGGTCGTAATCGTTATGGACCGTTCGCGTGCATGTGGCTCGACGGACTCTACTACGTCTGTAACTAGGCGGCGAAGGCTGAAAGCTGATAGATTCAGTTCTAATTGGCCCGTTTCCAGCCGAGCGATTTCAGACAAGTCCTTGGCGAGATTGTTCAACCGATCAGCATTTCGAATGATTTTCTCGACAAAAGAACGATTCACCTCTGGGTCTTCGATCGCGCCCTCGTTTAGGGTTTCTGCAAAGCCCCGGATAGAAAAAATGGGCGTCTTGAGTTCATGAGAGAGGTTACCAAGGAATTCTCGGCGGTAGTTTTCAATCTTTTTCAGCTCCGAGATTTCCCGTTCGAGGACTTTACCAGTGCGATAGACTTGTCTGATGATATCATTTAGCTCGTCACCACGGTCCACTTGTGCTAAGTCCAACGTTTCAAAGTCATGCTTTCGGATGTTGCGCAGGATGGTTCGAGCCAATTGGAGCCGGCTAGAGGCATGAAAGAGTGTCGATGCGTACGAAACAGCGCCCGTCATCACAGTGAGGGTGCCCGTCATCATCCAGGTCCAAGAAGACCAAACAAACGTGGCGACAGCCCCCGCAATCAGCATGGCGCCGGCCGCAGAGAGTCCAATTTTTATTCCGAGGCGATGTCCGAAAGGGGACATTGACATAGAGTCCTGGGCGCTGAGAGCTGAATAGAAAAAGTCAGACGTTTTGGTCCGCAAAACGGTATCCAACGCCTTTGATGGTTTCAATATAGTGCTCTCCGATCTTCTCGCGGATCTTTCGGACATGCACATCCACCGTTCGGTCTACTACGTAGACATCGTGTCCCCATACCCGGTCCAGCAGATCTTGCCTAGAAAAAACGCGTCCTGGGCGGGAGGCAAAAAAGTAAAGTAATTCGAACTCCTTTCGAGCCAGATGAATTGGGTCGAATACGTCACTTTTTCTAACTTCGAATCGATCCCGGTCGATTTCTAGATCGGCGATACGAAGTATGTCTACCGGCATATCGTAACGTTGTGCGCTGCGAAGTAGTGCCTTGATCTGACTTACCAAGACTGGGATAGAGACCGGCTTCGTCAGGTAGATGTCAGCCCCTGCATCTAGGCCCCCAACCTGATCCGATTCTTCACTTCGAGCGGTCAACATGAGGATCGGAATAGCCCGTAGAGTTGAATGTTCACGCAACCGCTGGCTAGCTTCGATACCGTCCATCTCAGGCATCATGATGTCCATGACGATCACATCGGGTAACTCTGCCGTTGCCATTTCAATGGCCACGATCCCATTTCTCGCGCAGAGCACATCGAACCCGGCTTTCTTGAGGTTATACTTTATAAGGTCTAGGATGTCGTCCTCGTCATCAGCAACGAGAACTAACGGGGTCTTGCGTCCTTTGTGAGAGCTGGTCATGAATCGAAATGGAGACGGTAAACGGGATAATACCAACATACTGACGATCTCCATCCCTTATTTTACGCTAACATTATCAAAATGCGCTCACAGAATCTTCGATCAGAAATTATCAGCCCATGAACAGACCGCTCAGATACGCCATGGTCGGGGGAGGCCCCGGCGCATTCATAGGTGCCGTCCATCGGATGGCAGCAGCGCTAGACGGCTCCATGCAGCTCGTTGCTGGTGCCTTTTCTTCGTCAGCTGAAAAGTCCGCTGAGGCGGGCCGCGACCTATTCTTGGATCCAGACCGAGTCTATGCGTCATGGAAGGAGATGATTGAAAAGGAAGCAGTCCGAACCGAAGATCGCATTGACTTCGTCAGCATCGTCACACCCAATTTTCTACACCACCCTGTCGCGATGGCGGCATTGGAAGCAGGATTTCATGTGGTTTGTGACAAACCTATGACTATGACCGTAGAGGAATCCGAGGAATTATGCCGGACCGTGGCATCAACCGGACGAGTGTTCGCCCTAACGCACAATTACACGGGCTATCCCATGGTCAAGCAGGCCAAGCATCTCGTTCAATCAGGAGCGATTGGGGAAGTGCGCAAAATTGTGGTTGAATATCCGCAGGGGTGGTTATCAACCCTTTTGGAAGCTACTGGCCAAAAACAGGCGGCATGGCGCAGCGATCCCGCGCGTGCAGGCGTCTCGTCAGCACTAGGAGATATCGGTACCCACTGTGAGAATCTAGTGCACTACGTCACGGGTCTTGAAATGGAGGAGATGTTCGCTGACCTTGGGACTGTCGTCGAAGGCCGTGCTCTCGAAGATGATGCCTCGATCTTGATTCATTATAAAGGCGGAGCCAGAGGCATCTTGTATTGCTCTCAGATCAGTGCCGGTGAGGAAAACGATCTCACGATTCGTGTCTATGGATCCAAGGCTGGACTTGAGTGGAAACAGGAAAACCCAAACTATGTGCGCGTCAAATCATCCGATGAGCCAGAAAAAGTCTACAAACGGGGAAATGGATACCTCCATTCATCTGCTCAGGGCGCAACCCGTATTCCATCTGGCCACCCGGAGGGATTCGTGGAAGCATTTGCTAATATCTATCTCGAAGCCGGCCGCGCCATGCGCGCAGTCGATGCTGGGCAACCCATCTCAGATGCCGATCACCCCACGGCCCAGGATGGAGCGCGAGGTATCCATTTCATCCATACTGCCCTAGAGAGTAGCAACAAGCGAAGCTGGGTCGATGCGTCTTACTCGCCTCCCGAGTAGGTCGTTGCGCCTGCTACTAATCATACCCCATCATCCTCCCAATTCCGTACGTACGTAAAGCCATGTCCAGACCAGTAACTCTTTTCACCGGCCAATGGGCCGATATGACGCTCGAAACCCTAGCACAAAAAGCGGCATTTTGGGGCTATGATGGCCTTGAATTGGCCTGTTGGGGAGATCATTTCGATGTGCAGCAAGCACTCGCGGATCCCGAGTACTGCCAAGGTCGACATGACCTCTTAGCCAAGTATGGGCTAAAGGTATATGCCATCAGTACCCATCTTGTAGGTCAGGCCGTATGCGATCTGATCGACGAGCGCCACAAGGCAATATTGCCACCTCATGTATGGGGAGATGGTGACCCAGAAGGCGTGCGCCAGCGTGCTGCCAATGAAATGAAAGACACAGCCCGTGCTGCCGCTCGTTTGGGTGTCAGTGTGGTCAATGGTTTCACGGGATCATCTATTTGGCATCTCCTTTACGGTTTTCCGCCCATCCCTCCCGGGATGATTGAGGCAGGGTTTGATGATGTAGCCGCTCGATGGAATCCCATTCTTGACGTGTTTGAGGAGGTGGGTGTACGCTTTGCGCTCGAAGTACATCCAGCTGAGATTGCTTTTGATATCGCTTCTGCAGAGCGAACACTTGCAGCATTGGGCGATCGGCCATCTTTCGGATTTAACTATGACCCAAGTCATTTTGGATATCAGGGAGTCGATTACGTAGGCTTTATTAATCGCTTCGCGGACCGGATTTACCACGTACACATGAAAGATGTCTGGTGGGCTGGATCTGCAACGGAGGCGGGTATTTTTGGGGGCCACACAGAATTTGGAGACGTGCGCCGTCATTGGGACTTCCGCTCTCTTGGTCGGGGCAACATTGATTTTGAAGAAATCGTACGGGCGTTGAACCGAGCCGGATATGATGGGCCGTTGTCAGTGGAATGGGAAGATGCTGGAATGGATAGAGAGCATGGAGCCGAAGAAGCATGTGACTTCGTGCGAAGCGTCGACTTTCCTCCATCGAATACAGCATTTGATGCGGCATTTTCAGAGTGAGTAAACAAGGTGACAAGAGCACTTGCCTTTGTGTTATGGAGACTAGAGCATCATTTCGATGCCTCATGTGTCTTTACAGCAAGCACATTCTCACTTTTTAGCCTATTTCGCCATGGATGATCGTCAATGGATGGTGACCTCAGGTCTGGCTGCAGTTTTTGTAGCTGCCTTCATGTATCTGCCCGTGGTGGGCGGCTTCTGGACTTTTATGGTCCTAGCAGTCCTCCAAGGTCTGTATTTGGGGTGGCAGCCAGTAACGAGTAGTCAAGCACGACTGGGGGCCTTGGTTTTTGCAGCCATATTGGCCATCGGCTTACTGCTATTAGGATTTGTATTTCGTAAAGATGGTCCAGGCAATCTTTGGGGCCTTTTGGCGCTGTACGGTGCTCTTGCAGGCGTCGCAGCGATATTTCTCTCTCGTTGGGTTCGTACGAAGAAAGATTAACCCTTCGAAACGTCGGAGACGTCGAGAGTCAGGATCACGATCTGCTGACTCCACAGGAGACTTCCGCCTTTCGTATCCTCTTACGTGTGTTGAACTTCGCGATGCACGTCTTTTCCATTTGGTGCTTTATGCATCCTGAATCCGGACCCAATGCCCATTTCCCATCCAGTTCTGTCTTGGTCCTCGCTAAAGGACCGCGTGCCTGCGTACGCACTCGTTGAAAATGTTGATCTCGTAGTCATTCGTTACGATGACGAGGTATCAGTCCTCTACGGCCGATGCTTGCACCGGGGAGCGCTACTGGCCGATGGTCACGTCGCTGGCGACAATCTGATTTGCGGTTTGCACAACTGGGATTATCGGGTCGATACGGGGGTCAGTGAATACGCCAACGACGAGGTACTGGAGAAATTCAGTGCTAGCGTGGATGCCGAAAGCGATCAGGTTCTTGTAGATGCTGAGGAAATTGCTGCATGGGCCGTCAAATACCCACAGCCGTACGATCGAGAAGGGTACTTGGGATTGTACCAAGACCACCATGGCACGCCTTAAGAGCCTTTTAATCGACACATCCAGCAACTTGCACGGGATGGATTAGACAAAGTGGGTCATCATGGTCCGGTGTCAGCGATGGGTATTGCCCTGACCGAGCTTCCGCGCTGGGACGAGGGTGATCATGATGAGGTCGCTACCTCAGTCGTGATTGGTCCACGCGCCAAAAAACCGCTACACCTCGATATCCCCATCTTTGTATCGGACATGAGTTTCGGAGCGCTCAGTGAAGAGGCAAAAGTGGCTTTATCCGTTGGTGCCGAGATGGCCGGAACTGGTATTTGCTCGGGAGAAGGAGGCATGCTACCGGAGGAAAAGGAGGCTAACTCCCGCTACTTCTACGAGCTTGCTTCAGCCCGATTTGGGTGGAGCATCGAAAAGGCCGCCTCCTGTCAGGCATTTCACTTCAAAGGGGGACAGGGTGCGAAAACTGGAACCGGTGGCCATTTACCGGGCGAAAAAGTAGTCGGAAAGATCGCCGAAGTTCGAGGTCTCGAACCGGGTACGCCTGCAATTTCCCCTTCCACCTTCGTCGATTTAGCCACACCGGACGATTATCGTGCTATTGCCGATGAGGTTCGGGACGCCAGCGGGGGCATTCTCATTGGATTCAAACTTAGCGCGCAGCACATCGAAGCGGACATAGATTTTGCCCTTGAAGCTGGTGCTGATTACATCATTCTTGATGGGCGAGGAGGAGGTACCGGTGCTGCGCCTGATATCTTCAAGAACAACATCTCGGTACCCACCATTCCAGCTCTTGCAAGGGCGCGCCGCCATCTGAACGCACGAGACGCATCCGACGTCACACTTGTGATAACGGGTGGCCTGCGCACGGAGTCTGACTTCGTAAAAGCATTAGCACTCGGCGCTGATGCCATCGCCATATCCAATTCGGCTCTTCAGGCTATCGGATGTCTAGGAATGCGGGCATGCCACACCAACAACTGCCCCGTCGGAATCGCAACCCAAAAGCAAGACCTGCGGGCTCGATTGATCGTCCAGGCATCTGCCGCACGATTACGTAACTGGTTTACGTCCAGGACAGATCTGATGAAGGTTCTAGCCCGTGCCTGTGGGCACGATGCCCTCACCGGATTCAATCACCATGACCTGACCACATGGGATCGGGATATGGCTGCTCTTTCCGGAGTAGCGTATGCTGGTATTGGGGACGTTTAATCGGGACGGGACGTACCCAGCGCTTTTAGGGCACCGAAAGATCCCTGCTGCAGCCTCAATTATCGTGGAGGCTATCGATTAGATTCGTTCGGGTGGCACGCCATGTCTGGGATCCAATGGCCGTGAAGGCAAGCAGTAAGAGAGAGCCAAGCGCAAGGAGCAATGTGCCGGGACCAACCGTAAAGCGCTAGTTGCCACGCAGTTTGCTATTTCAATCGGCTTGATTGCTGGTACCATTATCGTGAATCAGCAGCTTTCTTGGATGCAAAATCAGGATCTCGGCTTCGACAAGGAGCAGTTGTTGGTTGTAGATGCCCAAGCGGTTGGACGTCAAGATGTCGATGGGCGAGCGAACGACATTCTCAACCAATTTGAGCAGCTATCTGTTGTTCAAGAAGCTAGCCTATCGCAGTCAATTCCTGGTCGTGGGTCAGGTCGCGTGCTTTTCAGGACGAAGAATCTACCAGAAGATGATATTCGAAGCGCTGCCGTAGTGAACATTGGTAGGGATTGGTTCACTACCTATGGTGTCGAGATAGTGGCCGGTCGCGCTTTCGACCCAGAACGGGATGCAGATTTGGTCGGCGCCATCTGGATGACTTTTTTTCCAGAAATAGCCTTTAATTCTTTTTTCCTAGACGATGACTTCAACCGTCAGTATCAGGCTGAAGAACGTCTCCAACGCATATTTACTCTGTTTTCAGTCCTAGCGGTGCTTATCGCCTGCCTGGGTTTATTCGGCCTAGCTGCCTTCACGGCTCAACAGCGCACAAAGGAAATCGGGATCCGCAAAGTGATGGGTGCATCTGTAGGGTCACTCGTTGGTTTGCTTAGTCGCGAATTTGCTATTCTGGTGCTAGTCGGCCTCTTAATTGCCGTTCCAGTCACTCTCTGGGGCCTAAACCTTTGGCTGGAACCGTTCTCCTACCGGATAGAGATCGAATGGTGGGTTTTCCTTCTCTCAGGTGCCATTACGCTCGCAATTGCGCTGTTAACCGTTGGGTGGCAAGCAATGCGGGCCGCAAGCGCTGATCCGATCAAATCGTTGCGGTACGAATGACCTTACTGGCTTCGAGCTTGGTGGGCGTCAAGGCGCTGTGACTCGCACCCAGTCAACTAGCATGGCGACATCGCCGTTGCGGATCATGTCCACCGTCGAGCCTGGTAATCCGGCGTAAGGGGATTCGATGCGGCTGGTCTTGAACGGATAGGCGCCGCCCAACGCGGTATTTAGAATGAGATACTTTGGGTTATCGAAGCGCCATTCGCCGTAATGCTCCACCATCGGGCGGGTTGCCCGGTACGTCAGGCGATCATCCACAAAGAACAGAATGGCCTGGTCTGTCCATTCAACCGCGTAGGTGTGCCAGTCGGTCACGTCTTCGCCTTCGGGGAAGAAGAATTTATCGACGAGCGGGGTTTCGCCTGAATAACCAGGACCATGCAAAGCGACCCCCGTCCAGTCTGTTTCTCCAACGTACTCCATGATGTCGATCTCTCCCGTGTCAGGCCATCGGCCATTGCCGAGCAGCCAAAACGCTGGCCACATGCCTTCGGCATCGGGCAGCTTGATGCGGGCCTCTGCTCGGCCGTACGTGAAGTCGAACTTGTTCTGCGAGTCGATACGACCTGAGATGAAGTCTGCGATGCGGCCTCCGGGAGCCTCATGCCCTGGAGAATAGTCTCCTTTTAAGGCCAGAACACCGTTCTCTGCGCCTTCGACTCCGTCCAGGAATTGGATAGTTGCCGAAGAGTCGACATAGATCTGCTGCTCAAAGTTTACCCAGAAGTCGGGTCCCTCGACGTTCCATACGGATCGGTCCAATTGGCCGTCCGAGAAATCATCGAACAACAGAACCTCGCCAGCAGGGGAAGGCGTTGCGGGCGTCATCGACGCGTCTTGGGTCGGGGGGGCTCCGCATCCGGCCAGAATCAGACCGAATGCCAGCAAGAAAAAATGAGGTCGTTTTATCATGTCTCAAGCCGTGTAATCATATCCCAATCATTGGGTCTACCAGAAGATGGCATACAAAGCAGCAGTGATTCCGAGGATGCCGAAAGAAGCCATCGCAAAAATCGGCTCGCCCTTGAAGTTCGTTCCGCTAAGGGAAACTGCTTTTGGATTGTCTTCTCCTTTTCCTTCGAACCATGAGATCACAACGATCAGGAGGACCGAAATTAAGAAAACATAGCCCATTCGGGTCAAAAACGGCACTTCCGGCGTCATGAACTTCATGGCAGCCGACATTGGAATCGACAAAATGGCGGTAACAAGCGCGGCGTTAGCAGTAGCTTTCTTATAGAACAGACCCATCATGAACACGGCTAGGACGCCTGGGCTGATAAATCCGGTGTATTCCTGGATGTACTGGAAGGCCTGATCAATCGCACCAAGCAGCGGATAGGCGGCTAAAGCTGCGATGACGATTGCGATTACGCTGACCGTTCGCCCAACATTGACAAGTGAATGCTCGGAGGCATCCTTGTTGATGATGGTCTTATAGAGATCCATCGTGAAGATGGTCGATGTAGAGTTCATCATGGAAGCTAGCGAAGACACAATGGCTGCAGCCAACGCGGCGACAGCTAGTCCGCGAAGGCCAGGACCGATATACGTTCCTAACAGCCATGGGTACGCTTGGTCAGCTTTGTCGATGGGTGCATCGAGAGCGTACGCCACGATTCCGGGGATAACGACGATCAATGGAAGAATGAGCTTTAGAAAGCCAGCGAAGGCGAGGCCACGACGGGCTTCTTGGAGGTTCTTTGCGGCCAGAGCGCGCTGGATGATGTACTGGTTACAGCCCCAATAGAAGAGGTTTGCAACCCACATCCCGCCAAGTAGGACACCCAGTCCGGGTAGCAGGTCGTAGGCGTCTTGTGTGACCCCAGCATCATCGGTATACATGAGCTCTCCTTCGAAGAGGATCATGTTGAAACGGTCCGATGCGTCTGTCAGTAGTGCCGAAAAACCAGCGATGAATCCCTCACCTCCTCCGTAGGCATCCAAGGCTAAGAACGTAGTGAGCAGACCTCCAGCGATTAGTACTATGACTTGTACCACATCGGTCCAGGCTACCGCTTGAAGCCCACCATACACACTGTAGACGGTGGCAAAAATAGCCAGCCCCGCCATCCCGGCGGCAAGTGGAACCCCCATGATGCCGTTAAGAGCTAACGCGCCGAGATAGAGGACCGAAGTGAGGTTGACGAAAACGTACACCAAGAGCCAGAAGACGGCTAGCAGTGTTCGCACACGGCCATCAAATCGTTTCTCGAGAAACTGCGGCATCGTAAAAATGCCCTTTTCGAGATAAATGGGTAGGAAAAACCATGCGATCACTAATAATGTGATGGCTGCCATCCACTCATACGTGGCAATGGCCAACCCGACTCGGAATCCGGATCCAGACATCCCGATGAACTGCTCAGCAGAGATATTCGAGGCGATCAGGGACGCACCAATAGCCCAGAATGGAAGGCTTTTACCTGCGAGGAAGTAGTCAGTAGTATCTCGCTCGTGCCCTTCTTTGCGGCGGGAGACCCAAAGGCCCACACCCACGATAGAGAGGGCATAAATGCTAAAAACGATATAGTCTAGTCCTGTGAATTCCATGGTGGTCCGGCAGTTTGAAGAAGGATGGACAATTATAGTGAAGGCCGCACTACAATGAAAAGGTTTTCAGAGCAGGATTCCTGAACAGGATTCCTCAAAAGGATGATGAGCCGATTGCAAGCGATGTATGGTCTCGAGAAGACTAGCTGATTAGTCCTTCACCTGCGCCTGGACCGCATCCTCTCCCAATACGTCGTCCAATACGGCTACCAGATGATCAGCATCCTCAGTCGTGAACACCATGGGGGGCTTGATCTTAAGCACGTTGTGCAGAGGTCCATCCGTCGAAATAAGGATACCAAGATCTCGCATCCGATTGGCAACGTAGGAGGCCTCCGAGTCGGCGGGCTCAAGAGAAGAATGGTTGCGGACTAATTCGACACCGATATATAAGCCCACGCCTCTGACATCACCCATTATGGAGTGTTTGGGCATCAGTGCGATTAGGCCTTTGAGCAACCGGCTTCCCACGACATGGGCGTTGTTTTGAAGGCCTTGATCACGAAGTTCATCCAGAACTGCCAGCCCTACAGCACACGAAGCCGGATTGCCGCCAAAAGTGTTGAAGTATTCCATACCATTGGTGAAGGCATCTGAAATCGCACGGGTCGTTACAACGACTGCCAGGGGATGGCCGTTGCCTATTGGCTTACCAAGTACAACGATGTCTGGCACAACGTGCGTTGAAGGATCGTCTGTTTCATGAATCTGAAATCCCCAGAAGTGGCTTCCAGCCCGGCCCATTCCAACCTGAACCTCATCTGCGATGAACAGCCCTCCGGCTTCGCGGATGGCCGTAGAGGCCGCAGCTAAATATCCTGGTGGTGGTACGATCTGCCCTCCGCAGCCCGGTACGGATTCGGCGATGAAGGCTGCAACGCCTCGATCATCGCTGGCCGCGCGGACGGCCTCCGCATAGGCCAGACCGCTTTCGTGCGTCATTCCCTTGTACGCGCCACGATACGGATCTGGCATTGGCACGATGCGCGTTCCCGGCGGGCATCCGGTGCCCCCAGCGCCATCGAACTTGTACGGGCTGATATTGATCAAGGACGTGAGATGGCCGTGGTAGGCGCCGTCCAACACAATTATATCCTGCTTTCCAGTGGCCACACGAGCCAGCCTAAGTGCTAGGTCATTTGCCTCCGACCCCGAATTGACGAAAAAGCAGACTTCGAGTGGGTCGGGTAGCATCGCACAGAGGCGCTCCGAATAGTCTAGAATGGATTCGTGAAGGTATCGGGTGTTGGTCGTGAGTGTTCGCATCTGCCGATGCAAGGCATCCACAACCCGCGGATTGGAATGTCCGACGTGTGGCACGTTGTTCACCGCATCCAAATAAGCGCGGCCTTCGGCATCAAAAAGGAATTGCTTGTGTCCTCGGACGATGTGCAGCTTGCGCGCGTAGGACACGCTCAACGTACTACTGATATGCTCGCGTCGTCGCACCATGAGGTCTTCGGTCGATAGCCTCGGCGGTGTATCGACACGCCCATCCAGGCCCAACAGATTCTTTGGGCTGGGCGAAAGACTAAGCCAAGTGGCTAATTGACTAGGAGCAGCCACGCCTGGAAAGGTGCCTTCTAGATCAAGTCTATCCGTGACGATCTGAAAATGAAGATGCGGCACCCATCCACCATTTTCCTCGAAAGCGCCGAGCTGTACGAAGGCTTCTCCGCTGCGTATTCGTTGCCCTTTTTCGAGCTGAAGCACAGAATCATGGCTCAAATGACCATAAAGTGTCCAAAATACCGGTGCTTCATCGGGTCGGTGTTCGAGCAAAACGCATCCGCCATAGTCGAATTGGTCATGGCTGATACACGTGGAATGCACGATTCCATCGAGGGGCGCACAAACCGGTGTGCCTTCTTGTCGAAACAGGTCCACCCCGATGTGCACGGTTCTTCTTTCACCAGAAAGCGTACCATACGCAGCGCCTGTGTAGGCAAGGCGAGGCTCGTTCCAACGACCGATACTGACGCCATCTCCTGTGGCTTTCCAGAGGGCTTCGGCTGCATGTCCTGGGACCGTCAGCGAGGTTGGATCAAACTCTAGACTAGCAACGGAGAAATCGAAATAGACAGGCTCGGCGTCTTCATCTGGACCTGTGATGACCGGGGCGAATTCGTGCCGATGTTGCTCGATCCAATCACTCACGCGCGAACTGCCCGGTACGGGCTCCCACCCAAGGGCAGCCCGAAGGCGATAGTGTGCCAGGTTTGGATGGATATCTCTGAGATGGGAGAGGCAAGTCCAGGCATCATCCTCGGAGATCGATAGATACTCGTTATCTGGTTCGGCGGCCTGTTGCTCAGCTGACAAACAGACGCTGATGCACAGACGAAGGGCAACAAATACAAAAAAGGAGGCAACCTCCAGTTCTGAGACCGGTGATTCTGCGTGATATCCAGACAATACAGCCTGCATGGCATCGATCGGGTCCTCCCGGTGAAACGCAAGGTAGGCGGCGGCGATAGCCGGATCTGTGATGCGAGCAGAAACGCTCATGTCGCCGAAATCGATTAGCGCCGTCAGGTTGCGTTCCCCTTTCGCAGAGGGTGGTCCGACCAGAATATTGTAGTCGTTTCCATCGCCGTGCACCAATTGATGTGGCAGTTGCGTGCGGTAGGGTTCGACAAGCTGTCCATAAAGGTCTAGATAATGCAGGATCAGTCCGCGCCTTCCTTTTGGTAGCAGCTGCAAACGATCCTCGATCGTCAAACGAGCATAGCACAGATTCCAGACAAACTTTTTGGGTGCAGCTTTGCCATCCAAATCTGACAGCACTTGGTCTGCGCGAGCGAGAACAGCTCCCACGTCGCGCATTAGGTCATCCGAAATCGGTCTCGACGAGCCCAGCGGTACCCCCTCGATCCATGAGACCAGTCGGACGGCATGTTGTCTTCCTTCTAGGAGGGTCGTTCCCGTTCCGAGAACTTTGGCCACTGGCAGTCCGGCTTCAGAAAGCTGCTGCATGACGTCTGCTTGTAGGGCCAGGAATGCTGCGTCTTCGTTGGCGTTCGAAATCTTTAGCACCGATCGGGACCCGTCGGTGGCCCGAATTGCAAAGTTCAAGTCCCGGTCACTTGGTAGCTCCGTGGCCGTCCCTTTCTGTCCGGACAGCTCCTCATAAAGTCGCTCGGCATCCTGATTGGAAAGCCTCGGCCGGCCGTCCAGCGTTTTGGCTCCTTCGGATGTTGTGTCGGATGATTTAGGCATGTCGTTCGGCACTAAATGGGGCGTCGTCAAGCGATGGAGTGTGTCCACCAATGCGATCCGCAATCAGGCGGCCGGTGATCGGGGCCAAGGTCACACCCATCATCCCATGTCCTGTTGCCACATACACGTTGGGTGTTTTAGACAGGGCCCCAATGTAAGGTAGGCCATCAGGGGAGACAGGCCTGAAGCCAGCCCAGGTCTCCTGCGCTGCCACATCAGCCGGCGGGCAATACACTTCAGCCAGCCTGCGAATGGGGCGAACTCTTCGCTCGTCAATCGACATGTCATACCCTTGCAATGCGAGTGTGCCGGCAAACCGGATACTCCCGGGCATGGGCGTTATCGTCACTTTTTCGTCCGTCAATACACACGGAATTCGAATGGACGGCTCGTCTACCGGGACTGTCACACTATAGCCTTTTGCAGGCTGAACGGGAAGGGAAAGGCCAAGACCCTTTACCAAAGAGGGGGTCCATGAGCCTGCGGCCATCACGACGTGGTCTGCCTCGAACGTTCCTTCGGCTGTCTTAACGGCTACCACTCGATTACCAGAACGCTTTAGACCCGTTACGGCCGCGTCAAGGAAGCGAACTCCAGCATTCCTAACCTGTGCTTCGAGCGCTCGCATGAGCCGTTCCGGATCAAGGCTGGCATCCTGACGGAAATACACCGAACCGGTTACCTTGGTTTTCAGGGCGGGCTCAAGGGCCATAGTAGCATCCCGATCCAGTCTGTCGATGTCCAAGCCTGCCTCTTCTGCGATGTCAGCCAATTCAGCATTATCCTTTGCCGATTTTTCAGTCGCGTGGAGCATCAAGAGGCCATCCTGCTCAAGACCAACGTTTTCGAATCCAGGAAGCGCACATAATTGCGTAAGTAGATCCTTGCTGGCGAGGCTGAGATCTCGAAGAATCGGTACGCTGCGCTCGACGTGGGCAACTGTGCAGTGTTTTTGAAACAACCAGAGCCATTTCATGAACTTGGGATCAGCCGATGGCTTGATGTAGAGTGGACTCTCGGGGTTCATCAACCATTTGAGTCCCTTCGCGATCACGCCCGGCGCCGACAAGGGAATGATATGGCTTGGCACGATCATGCCCGCATTACCAGCTGAAGCACTTTCTGCGTATCGCCCTCTATCTAGCAGGAGCACATCGGCCCCTTGTTCTTTCAGGTAATGGGCACATGAGAGGCCTACGAGGCCTCCTCCTACAATGATGACGTCTGCCTTACTGCTCATGTCCTCTGCTCCGTTCTCTCCTACACGACAGAGAATCCGTGTGCATACGGATCGTCGTCGTCAATGATAATATGATTGTATCCCGTGATGCGAGCCCACCCTTCAATACTGGGGATAATCGCGTCGAAAGCACCCACTTTTGTGGTGTCTTCTACCCTGCCCACGAACTGGCTTCCGATGATACTCTCGTGGACGAATTCGTCTCCCTTCTTCAACTTTCCGTATGCTGCCCATTGCGCCATCCGGCTGCTCGTACCCGTACCGCATGGGGATCGGTCGATGGCTTTCGTGCCATAAAACACCGCGTTTCGCGCATGGGATCCCTCCACTCGGGGTGCGCCCGTCCATAGCAAATGACTCATTCCTCGGATTCGGTCGTCTTCCGGGTGCACGAAATCGTACGCTTCGTTTATGCGGTGCCGCAGGATGGGACTCCATCGGATGAGATCTCCAGCCGTATAGTCCGCAAGGTCCCGGTAATTTTCCTGCGGGTCTACGATGGCATAGAAATTACCACCGTATCCGACATCTACTTTGATCTTTCCAAGGTCCGGGCACTCTACTTCTAGGCCTTCCACATATAGAAAAGATGGAATATTGACGAGCCGTACGCTCGCGACGCGGTCTCCGTCCATCGTGTAGAAAGCGTCCACGCGTCCGGCGGGCGTTTCAAGTCGAACTACGCCGGGGGTGGCGGGAGTAACCAAGCCTTCCTGAATCATGACCGTCACCGTTCCGATCGTGCCATGACCGCACATCGGTAGGCACCCACTCGTCTCGATATACAGGACCCCGATGTCACAGTCATCACGATTGGAGGGATATAAGATGCTCCCCGACATAATGTCATGCCCCCGCGGTTCGAACATCAGGCCGCAGCGGATCCAGTCAAAGTCGCGTAGGAAATGTGCTCTGCGCTCAATCATTGTGTTGCCTTCCAACTCTGGGCCACCAACACGAACCACGCGTACTGGGTTACCGCACGTGTGGGCATCAATACAATCGAAATGATGGACAGCCATTCCGGTCTCCGGATGAAAGGTTTATTGGTTGGCGGTCATAGGATCATGACCACATTATTAGAGCTACGGGCCCCCTTCACAAGTCCAGAGCCCGTCGTGCAAAGGATTCTAGATAAGCTATCAACGCGTCGCAGGCTTGTCCAGCACCATTTTCATTTCCGTTGGCTACTTCAAGCATTATTTGGGCATGCAAGACCGCACTTTCTCCCAGGTCTCCGTGGTGCCGGTGGACCGTCCAAAATCTTCGGCAATGAGCGTGCAAAGGGCTTACTGCTTGCGAGGCATACGGATTATGGGAGGCAGATTCCAATAGGGCATCGCCGTGACGGTCGATCATCAAAAAGCCTGATTCGTCTCTGGTTTCCGCGACTTCTCCAAATCCAGCAGCACATGCTCGTAAAGCTGTTCGCGCGTTCGGGTCAGCCCTGCGCGCTGCCTGTACGGCGATCAATCGGTCCAGAACACCCCGAGTATCAAGGAGATTGAGGTATTCAGAGGCATTAATTTCACTAACGAGCATCCCTCGCCGGGGTAACGCCTGTACCAAATGAGCAGCCGCTAGTCGTTGTAGCGCTTCCCTAAGGGGCGTCCTACCGATGCCGATGCTTTCAGCAAGTTCAGCTTCTGTAAATACTGATCCTGGTGCGAGATCCAAGGTCACTATCATGCGCTCGACGGCATCATATGCTTGCTCGGCGAGCGATGTGCCTTGTGTTCGACCTCCTGTCAAATACGATGTAGCCGCCTCGCTCATACGAAGTCGGACACGTCAGGGCGGTTGTCTAGACCCTCCTGGATGATGGCTAGTACACGCTCGCGTTCCTCACCAACCAGAGGTAGGCGTGGTGGACGAACGGTTTCCGTACCTAAACCGGTAGCGACTTCAGCCAGCTTGATATTCTGTACGAGTTTGACGTTCACATCCAGATCGAGGAGGGGCTTGAACCAGCGGTAGATCTCACGTGCTTCGGCGATGCGTCCGGCCTGAAGCAAGTTGTAAATGGCGACAGTTTCCTGAGGGAAAGCACACACAAGGCCGGCCACCCAGCCAACAGCACCCATTAAGAGGCTTTCCATACCCAAATTGTCGACGCCGGTAAATAACTGGTAGCGGTCTCCGAGGCGATTGACTATATCGGTGATGCGGCGGACGTCGTCCGAAGATTCTTTGATAGCAACAAACATCGATTCGTCGGCCAATTCTTCTAGCATATCTACGGTACAGTCTACCGTGTAGGCGACCGGGTTATTGTAGATCATGATGGGCTTGCCAGCTGCGTCAGCGACAGTGCGGAAATGGGCAAGGGTCTCGCGGCGATCAGCGGGGTAAAGCATAGCAGGCAGTACCATAAAACCGTCCGCGCCATTAAGCTGAGCTTCCTCCACCGCGCGACATGCTTCGGCCGTGGTATTGAAGGCTACACCCATCAGGACAGGTACACGACCGTCCGCCGTTTCCACAGCGATGCGTAGAACTTCCTGCTTCTCCTCGTAGGAAAGAGTACTGGATTCACCCAGGGAGCCGGTAGTAACGATGCCATGAACGCCAGCGTCGATCTGCGCGTTCACACCTTTCTGGGTGCCAGCGTAGTCGAGAGAGAAATCGTCTTTAAATTTGGTCGTAACGGCGGGGAATACGCCTTTCCAGTCAGTGCTCATCGGATGTCGGGAATCAAGTTAGAGTCGAGATGGGACGGGGCTATAACAGCCTCTTGATCTTAATATACGACTGATATATCAATTGTATATCAAGACAAAAGAAGAAACCAAAGCTTGAGCGAAGCTGATGGGGTTGAATGGCGCGTTCCATGTGTATCAGGTGGTCTGCACTTTGATGGGATGGTGGTTGTGCTTCCACAAGTGAAGGCGTCTTTCATGGAAAAAATCCTAGACAAAGAAGAGCGGGGCGCGGGCCTTTCGGCCCGCGCCCCGCTCTCTCATCAGCCGAAGCTGACGTCCTGATCATAAATCAGATCCGTGCGGGCAATCCCACTCAGTTGCTTGTGACCGTATAGGTGACTGTCCGCTTGTAGGTGTCAGGGTCGGCATCTACAGTTGCCACGGCTTCGTAGTTCAGGGCAAGACCTGATCCGCGTACTTGCGTGATGTCAGTTACGAGATCTACTGCTTCATCTGAAAGTGATTTTTTGCCTTTAGAATCAGCACCGGATGGTGCGCTCATGTTCGCATTCAACGTCAAACCCGTTGGCATGTCCTCATCGAGTTCGGCCGTAATTTTCTTCTTTGTTCCATTCGTCGTCAAGGCATAAGTACCAGCATCCGTTGCGGCGTCAGGAGCTTGGCCGGCGGTGGCTTGACTGATTGTCATACTGATCTCGCCCTGAACAGCGATAACATTAATTTCGGATACGTTGATTTCCACTTCTTGCGTTGCAACGTTTGACTGAGCATATGCAGTCGTTGTAAGTCCGAAAAGCAAGATGGCTAGGGTGAGGAGTCGTTTCATTGTATGAAAGTAGTTTTAGGCAACATGAGTTTTGATCGTCTGACCTACCCCTTTCAATCCGCGTGCCATTCCTTCCTCAGAGAATAAAATTCGGCTTCAATGGCCTTATTCGCTTGTTTTGGCTTGTTCAGAGCCATCCTTAGTGTTTCGTTAGCAAAACACTGCCGTTCCGCTCACAAGACGAAAAAGAGTATTTCGAGGATCTGTTTTGTAGAAAAGTGACAACACTCCACCCTGTGTTGAATGTGAGGAAGAAGGCGTGCACTGTAACTATCCAGTGACTTTGCCCGTGTACACCGCATCAGACGAATCGGTCAAGAGGCACCGAGACCTTCCGACATTCATAAAGGCCCTTCGCAATGATTAAGAACTATATCCGCATCACGCTGTGGAATTTGAAACGCCACCCTGGTTTTTCGTTTATCAATATTTCGGGCCTTGCGACCGGTATGGCTGCTTTTGTATTAATCGTTCTGTTCATCCAGAATGAGCGCAGCTTTGACCAGCACAACGAACATGCCCAGAATGTCTATCAAGTTATTCTAGACGCTGCTGTCGCAGGCCAAGAATTTCTGACATCAAGTTCACCAGCCGTTATGGCCACGAAGTTTCAGGAAGATTTCCCTGAGATCGAAGCCGCCGTGCGCATCAATGCCTATTCGTCGGACGCCCTCGTAACCGTCGGTGAGACACCGTACTACGAAGCAGGGTTCGTCATGGCAGACTCGTCCTTGTTTGATGTCTTTACGATACCATTCCTCGCGGGAGATCCGGCTACAGCGCTGAACATGCCGAACACGATGGTGATCTCCGAAACGATCGCACGCAAATACTTCGGCAATTCAGATCCGATCGGCCAAACTGTTCGTCACGACAACCGGAATGACTACGAGATTACAGGCGTATTTGCTGATCTCCCCCAGACAAGCTTTTTTCGACCCGAGGTCATAGCCTCGTTCCTGACCAGTGAGAGATGGAACGATCAAATCTGGTTAAACAACTCGTTCAATACGTTTATCCGTCTCAGTGACGGTTCTAATTCAGAAGCGCTTAAGGCCAAATTTCCCGATTTCCTGCGCACCTACGTAGGTCCACAGATCGAACAGTTCACAGGCATGCCGTACGATGAGGCCTTGTCTTCTGGCATAAGGTATCAATGGGACCTGGAGCGACTCTCTGAGATCTACCTGTATTCGAAAGCACAGGATCAGATTGGTCCAACAGGTGACATTCGCTATCTGTACATCCTAGGCATCATCGCCTTAATCGTACTAACGATTGCGTGTATCAACTTCATGAATCTCTCTACGGCACGCGCTACTGGGCGTGCTCGCGAAGTTGGTATTAGAAAGACTCTAGGCTCGGAACGCGGCCAGTTAATCCGTCAGTTCCTAGGTGAGTCGATCACGATGTCCCTCATCTCCATGGTGATTGCCTTTGCCTTAGTGCTATTGCTCTTGCCTGTTTTCGCCAATGTCCTTGACGCGCACCTGTCCATTGAACCTTGGCTCCCCGCCGTCATTCTTGGGGTGGCTTTGTTGACGGGCGTTGTTGCGGGCTTGTACCCGGCATTTGTGCTCTCAGGATTTGAGCCTGCGTTAGTGCTTAAAGGGTCTTTCTCCTCAAGCCGAAGCGGGACCTGGCTACGGTCAAGCTTGGTCGTCTTTCAGTTCGGTATTTCTGTTGTGCTGTTGGTAGGCACGACGGTGGTTTACAAGCAGCTCGATTTTATTCAGAATCGCGATGTTGGGTTTAACAAAGATCATGTGGTAGTCCTCCCTATCGAAACAAGTCAGGCACTCGAGAGCTTGGACACGGTGCGCAATAGGCTTTTACAACGATCTGACGTGGTTTCTGTAGCCTCCGCAGGTATTCTTCCGGGACCTGACCATATTCACAACAGCACTATTTTCCGCGCGGACGGCATGCGGCCGGAAGACACCATCGTGGCAGCGCTGGGAGAAGTCTCGCCTGGCTACGAAGAGACGATTGGCCTCGATATTATTGCTGGTCGTGGTTTTAGCCGTGACGTCAAATCAGATTCAGCAGGAACGGTACTCAACGAAGCGGCCGTAGAGGCATTCGGATTCACCGTGGAAAATGCCGTTGGTCAAACCATTTACCGATTGAGCGGCATGCCTGATGATTCTGATCGCCCGATGACCGTTTTGGGCGTTGTTCGGGATGCCAACTACCAGTCTCTACACCAGGAGGTCATGCCAATAGTGCTCGGTGGATGGCAAATGAATCAAAGCTATTTACCTGTCCGGATTCGCCCAGAGAATCTGCAATCGACTTTAGCTGGACTGGAAGAAATATGGACGGAATGGGAGCCTGGATACCCTTTTCGCTACTACTTCATGGACGCGGACTATCAGCAGTACTACGCTCAGGAGCAGCGCCTGGGTAACATATACATCGGCTTTACGATTCTGGCCATTCTAATCGCTTGCTTGGGTCTTTTCGGTCTTGCCTCCTTTATCACGTCCTTGAGGACGAAGGAAATTGGCGTACGGAAGGTGATGGGCGCATCCGTTCCTAGTATTGTCTTCTTACTGTCGAAAGAGTTTACCATTCTGGTCCTGATCTCATGCGCGGTTGGATTTCCGATAGCATGGTATGCAATGGACTTGTGGCTACAGGACTTTGCCTATGCGACTGACATCGGATGGGCTGTCTTCGCCATGGCCGGTGCCGTTTCTCTTAGTATTGCATGGCTAACCGTCAGTTACCAGTCGATTCGGGCCGCAGTAGCTAATCCGGTTCGCTCGCTTAAGTACCAATAGTGCCGGCCTACTAGCCGGTATTGTGGTCTATTCTGTTAAAACGACATATGGCTGCGCGGGGCGTTATCGCCCCGCGCAGCAACTGCACCAATGTTTGTCTGTCTAATAGAGGCCACTTCCGTTATCAGATTTGAAGTCGATGATTCGAATACGAAGCCTTCCTCTCTTTTTGCTAGTCATCACAGGTTGTGCCTCGGTCAGCGTTCCTGCTGAGTTCGAGGCTGTAGGATTCGAGTGGGTGCGCCTAGAAGGCGGGCCTTATCTGATGGGTGACTCCTTCGAGCAAAGCGTTCAAGATGCCTTGCCGGTACACGGCGTTCGAATTCAGCCTTTTTATGTCTCTCGCTACGAAACCACACTCGATCAGTACGATCTGTTTGCAGAAAAGACAGGGCGGGAGACGGTCCTACCAAACGAATCTAATCGTGGAACGCGTGCCGCAGGCAACATGGTTTGGGAGGATGCTCTAGCTTTTTGTGCGTTCATGGGCGGTCGACTGCCCACAGAACAGGAATGGGAATATGCTGCTGCAGGAGGGTCAAAGAAACAGCTCTATCCTGGCACGGATGATGAAACCCAAATGGAAGAATTTGTCAGGTATCGGGAAAACAGCATGGCCGAATCATTCCCGGTGGGTCGCAAGAAGCCGAATGCCTTTGGGCTCTTTGACATGGGCGGAAACGTGGCAGAATGGATAGGCGAGTATTACGAATTCTACCCTGAGCCAGGTCAAGATCCAATTTGGATTGATCTCAGCGCCCGGGAATTGCGCCTAGCCCGAGGCGGCGGTTTTTCTGCAGAACAACACGTGGCACGGACCTATTGGCGGGCTGGTACTCTTGGCACAGTCACGACACCGACCATCGGTGTGCGCTGTGTTCGAGATCCGTGATCCCCAAGTTTAATGGAGCGGCTAGCGTAATGGATCCCCTAGATTCCCTGTAAGGCGACTCCCAGAGTGGCTTGTTGTCTAAAAATTAACCGTAACATACCCTGAAACTGACCGGATTCTTATTTAGATTAGTTCTAAATAAACCCCGTGACCCTCTTCGAACGGTTTCCGTTTGAGGTATTTCGCCGGGAAACCCGATCCCACCCGGATTTCCCAAACAGAACCGGTTCTACTAACCCATGAGCCCAATCTCACTTCCACAACCATTAACGTCGTTCGCCTGTGGCGTCGTGGTGCAGCTTGCCTTTTTGGCACTGCTCCCGGCAGAGGCTGACCGTTTGCGTGAATTGGGAATTCGTGAGGGCAATCCGATTCATATCCTGCGCAATCAGGATTCGTTCGTTTGTGGTGTTGATGCCAGTCGTGTTGTGTTGCGAAAGGAGGTTGCGATGAATGTTTTCGCTGTCCTCCAGCCTGCATGACCCTTCTCGATCTCAAGCCTGGGCAGCGTGCCTGCATTCAAGGCTGGACCACCGTAGAACCGCCTTTACGGTTGATGGAATTGGGTCTTCTGCCCGGAACCGATATTGAGTTTGTTCGATTTGCGCCGCTAGGAGATCCGATCGACATCAAGGTGCGGGGATACCATCTTTCCATCCGGAAAACAGAGGCTGCACTGATCCGGATTGAACGTCCCTGAATTGATCTCGCACTTCCCACATGGCTGAATCTACTTCAAGACCAACGCGGAAAATTGCCCTGATTGGCAATCCGAATGTGGGGAAGACCACGGTGTTCAATCTCCTAACGGGGATGCGTCAAAAAGTGGGTAACTATCCCGGCGTAACTGTTGAGAGAAAAGTCGGTCGGATCGTCGGCGATCTGGATATCGATCTGATTGATCTGCCAGGCTCCTACAGCCTTAGTCCGAAGTCACTCGATGAGCGCATAGCCTACGATGTCCTCATTGGGCACCTCCCTGGTGAAACGGCTCCAGACCTTGCGGTCTGTGTAGTGGATGCAAGTAACCTCGAACGCAACCTGTACTTGGTCACACAAGTCATAGACGTGGGATTGCCGGTCATCGTAGCATTAAACATGACCGATGCGGCCGAAGAAGCCGGCTTGTCAATCGACGTAAAAGCGCTGGAAGAGTCCTTAGGAGTGCCCGTCATTCCGATGGTCGCGTCTCGTAATGATGGAATTGGCAAGCTGAAGTACCGTATGCGACAAGAGGAGCTTCCCGAACCAGCAGAGCGAAAGTGGGAGCTAATGCCCGTCGTGGCAGAAGTAATTCCTGATCTAGAGGAAGAGCTCAAGTCTCATCTTCCTGAGAAAAGTCGCTTCATTGAGGCTCTTCAGTGTCTCACGAGCGACACTATGTTGGAGAGCTGGTTAACACGCGCTCCAAGATTTCATGCTCGTGTGTTAGCTGTTCGCGAACGGCTTGAGGAGAGAAAGGCCCCATATCGCCAAGCAGAAATCATGGGTCGGTACAACTGGCTCAGCCCTCTCGTTGCGCGGGTTGCCATAAAGCAAAAGGACCCCAATCAGCAGACTGTTTCTGATCGTATCGATGCAGTGCTGACCCATCGCATTTTCGGGCCGCTACTATTCGGGCTCGTATTGCTTTTGATATTCCAGGCCGTGTTTACTTGGGCCACACCTGTGATGGATGGTATCGAGGCAGGCGTTGTTGGGCTAGGTGACCTCGTACGTTCTGGGATGCCGCCCAGCATGTTCACCGATCTACTGGTCGATGGCGTCATTACGGGCGTAGGCAATGTGGTTGTTTTCTTGCCGCAAATCCTGTTGCTGTTCTTCTTTTTGGGTCTCATGGAGGATACGGGCTACATGGCCCGCTCAGCCTTCATCATGGATCGAGTCATGCATCGCGTCGGGCTATCGGGAGGATCCGTAGTGCCGATGCTTTCTTCGTTTGCCTGCGCTATTCCAGGCATCATGGCGGCTCGTACGCTCGCCAACCCACGAGATCGGCTGATCACCATCATGGTCGCCCCATTAATGAGCTGCTCAGCCCGCCTGCCCGTTTATACTCTCTTCATTGCTGCCTTCTTACCGACCGGGGCCGTTTTAGGCATTTTTACCTTCCAGGGCATCGCGATGTTTTCGATGTACTTGTTGGGTACGGTGATGGCCTTCATTGCCGCTTTCGTATTGCGCCGCTTCGTGTTCAAGGGGGAGTCGTCCTTCTTCGCGATGGAGCTTCCGCCGTATCGGATGCCGCGGTTTCGGCAAATTATATGGCGAATGATCGATCGCTCTAAAGCGTTCGTAGTTCGAGCAGGGAAGATCATTTTCGGTATGTCTGTCCTGCTTTGGGTCTTGGCCACGTTCCCGCGGTCCAATACTCCAGACGAAATGATTGCAGAGCGGGCAACCATCGATCTGCAAATTGACACCCGAGCCGATTCTCTTCAAGCGGCGGGAATGACAGCATCCAATGCACTCATCGAAGCGCAAGTCGCCATGAATGGCGCGATCAGAACCCTTGATGCTCGGGAGTCAGCCTATCAGATTGAGCGTAGTGTGATCGGACGAATGGGGCATGCCATCGAGCCCATTATGCGTCCCCTTGGCTTCGATTGGAAGATCAGCGCGGGGATCATTTCAGCTTTTGCTGCACGCGAGGTCATTATTTCAGCATTAGCTACTCTTTACAGCGTCGGTGACATAGATGATGACAGTCCGCTGTTGCGCGAAAAGCTGAAAGCGGATCGGTACGCCGATGGGTCGCCCGTCTATACACCGCTTGTTGCCGTTAGTCTACTGGTTTTCTTTGTTCTGGCGTTGCAGTGCATGAGTACCCTTGCTATCGCACGCCGAGAAACGAACTCCTGGAAATGGCCAGCTGTCATGTGGCTTTACATGACAGGCCTGGCGTGGCTGTTTTCCTTCGTGATCTATCAGGGCGGGAAGGCGCTGGGGCTGGGTTAATTCGCCCTAGATTGCCCCAAGCCACCAAATCCATCAACACGCGATGCAACGATTTACTTCAGAATGGGCGCTTGCCTGGATGGAAGCACTCAACCAGAGTGACGCCTATCGAAAAGCCGCCCGAAAGTGGAAATGGCCCGTCGTCCTCCGCATAGAATCTAAAGTCGACTGGTGGCTGGATCTAGATCGGGGAAGGTGTAAAGATATTAGACAAGCCACACCGGACGAGCTGTTGAAAACCGACATCATCCTCGCCGCTTCCGAAAAAGACTGGGGCCGAATTCTGAGTGGCGAGGTAGCGCCGATCGTAGCCATCATGCAAGGTGTGATAACGTTGGAGCGCGGCTCCTTGCTAAAGCTCAGCCGTCATGCCCAGGCCGCTACAGAGATGCTACAGGCCGCCATATCACTGGAGAAGGCAGAAGTGCAGCCGCAGGAAGAGATGAAGGCTAAACCATCTCTCGGGGCAGTTGCTCAAATATCGGATGCACACCAAGCATTCCGCACAACGTCAGCAGGCGGCCTGGATCAGGATAGTCTGCCGATGCAGCTTTTCCAGAAAGCCAAGAAACTGGGTGTTTGGGATCCGATGGATATCGATTTCCAGAAAGACCGGGCGGATTGGCAGCGATTGACCGAAGATGAGCAAGATATCTTGGTTCGTTTATTGGCCATGTTCCAAGCGGGCGAGGAGGCGGTTACACTCGATTTACTTCCACTCATGCGGGTCATCGCGAAAGAGGGACGAATCGAAGAAGAAATGTATTTGACTACATTTCTATTTGAGGAAGCTAAACACGTCGAGCTCTTTAGCAGGATATTCAAGGAGGTGGTTGTTCGAACCGACGATCTATCCGGATACCATTCTGCCTCGTATAGAGCATTGTTTTATGAGGCCCTTCCTACGGCTATGAATCGCCTTGATGCGGATTCCTCACCTGCCGCTCAGCTAACGGCATCGGCTACCTACAATATGGTTGTGGAAGGCACGCTCGCCGAAACTGGGTATCACGCTTTCTACAGCGTGCTAGAATCACGAGGTATTATGCCCGGGGTTACAGAAGGGATCCGGTTACTTCAGCGTGACGAGTCGAGGCACATTGCGTACGGGGTGCACCTCATCACTCGGCTTATTCGAGAGAATCCCGAGCTATCGCCTCTTTTCCATCAGGTGATGGGAGAACTAATCCCTGTGGCAACGGCTACCATTTCTGAAATTTTCTCCCAGTACGATCCAGTACCATTCGGTCTACGTGAGGAGGACTTTCTGCGCTTCGCCATGGATCAGTTCGGTAAGCGCATGCGCCGAATTGAAAGTGGCGCCTCGGGAGCGCCAGTTCAGTCAGCGTCCGAGTAGGCTAGTAGCAAAACAAAACGAGACTGGCTGGATTCGGGAAAGCGTTCACCGAAGACCTCAATCGACAGGACATAGGGTTCGTCTTGGTCGAATTGTGACGGCTTTTCGGCGCTAATCATCAGGGAGGGTCCGTCAGTATGTGGGCTCCCAGCTACCTGGATGTTATCTGCAACCAAGCAGGCGTAGTCGGGAGGGCATTCTGATATCCCCACCACAAAGGCAGTAAGGTTGAAACGGCCATTTTCGTGAATCCCATCCAACAGCTGCTGAAGATCTGCCGCGGGTAGGTCCATGGCTTGTGGATAGGTCCTCGCCTCATCTTTTTCGTCATCTGGTCCGAGGATCTCGCACCCACTCATCAAGAACCCGACCAGCAATACTAATACTACCTGTTTCATCTGCATTCTCCGCGGTCTATCCCTTATCCCACAAGTAACGTTGCTCAAATAATGTGGCTGTACATAGAGTCGATGAGGTCGGCGTAGTGCGCATTAATGACCTTGCGCTTTAGCTTCATCGTAGGTGTCATCATGCCATTATCGATCGTAAATGGCTCGAGCACTAACCTGAAGTCGCGAATCTTCTCATGGGCTGCAGCCTGCCGTGAGTACGACTTGAACAGCTGCTCAAAAACCCGCTTGACCTCGTCTGTTGCAAGGATGTCTTCAAGCGAGGATGCTTCGAGCTTCTGTTCTTTGGCAAAACTGCGGATTACGTCTTCATCAGGGACAACAAGGGCGGTAAGAAACTCCCGTGCTTCGCCAATGACCATGATCTGATCAATCCATGGTTCGTGCTTGAATCCTTCTTCGATCGGACCGGGATAGATATTCTTACCGCCGGCAGAGACGATCATATGTTTGATACGGTCCGTGATAACCAGGAATCCGTTGTCGAAACGCCCCACATCGCCAGTATGGTACCATCCTTCGGGATCAATAGACTCTTTCGTTGCCTCAGGCTTATTCCAGTATCCCTTCATGATGTTTGGACCCTTCGCAACGATCTCCCCGGCCTCTGTTGTGAGATCGTTCGGGTAGGTGTCACCGAGAATCTCTCCCAGCATACGTCCATCGTCCAGATGCTGGATACCAACCGTTACACCAGGAATGATGTGACCTACGGCGCCGTATCGGGGCTGATGAAAGGGTGAAATCGACAACACTGGCGACGTTTCTGTCAGACCGTAACCCTCAACAATCGGGATGCCTGCTGAAAAGAAAAACTCACCGATTGATTTCGGTAGAGCCGCACCTCCAGAAACGCCGAATTCGATGTGCCCGCCTAGTTTTTCATGTAGCTTCGAGAATACGAGTTTGAAGGCCAATTTGTACTGCAAGGCCACAATGGGACCAATAGAGCGGCCTTGTGCTTTGGCCATATTGTACTTGAAGCCCACCTTCTGCGCCCAGACAAAAATCTTTTTCTTCGCCGGGGACCCTTCTTCAACCGCTTTGCTAACGGTATTGAAAATCTTCTCGTAGAGACGGGGAACGGATAGAAGAACAGTTGGCTTGACGTCTAGAATATCCCGGGTGACGGTATCAACACTTCGGGCGTATGAGATCGTCATTCCGGAGGCAATACTGCCGAGGTAGCCGCCCAGCCGCTCAAATGAATGGCATAGGGGCAAGAATGACAGGTGTCGTCCTCCTTCTCGAAGGCGCAAACGTTGCAGGGCGGACTTGAGATTTTCGCTCAGGTTCAAATGCGTTAGCATCACACCTTTCGGGTTGCCCGTTGTACCCGATGTGTAGATCAAGGTCGACAGGTCATTCGGTTTTACATTCGCTTCGTTGGCATGAATAGCATCCTTGAACTCCTTGTATAGCTCCACTCCGGAGGACATCGCCTCTTCAAATAGATCTACATAATCTGGCTTCTCGCCACGCGGTTCGACCATCGACACGATTCTCTTCAGATCTGGACAGAGGTCGTAAATCTCCATGGCCTTTTTGACCTGGATGCCCGTAGAGACGATGAAGACTGACGCGCCTGAATCGTGGACGATATAAGCGACTTCTTTTGGCGGAAGAGTCGTATACAACGAGACGTTTACAGCACTGAGAATCTGCGTTGCCATATCCGCATAAGCCCATTCGGGTCGATTTTCAGAAAGGATAGCCACGCGATCACCGGGTCGAACGCCCTGTGCGTACAGATATCCAGCCATCGCATGGACATTGTCACGAAACTCCGGCCAAAGGATGTCGACCCACTCCTTGGTTTCCTTATCGACATGGCGCAGGACGACTTTACCATTGTTGCCATGATGAGTAATCAGCCGATTGAATAGCTGAGGGACAGTATTAAAATCTACAAGAAGTGACATGGGCGCATCAGATTAAGGGTCCATTGCAACGACCGAGGCCGATCCGAGGTTCTGCCAATCAGTCAGACTCGATACCAACTACTTTACTGATGGATGAGTGACCTTCCTCTTCCATCAATCGAATGAGACCTTCCTTTATGGAGCGTATGAGTCCAGGCCCTTGGTATACAAGGCCAGTATAAACCTGTATGAGAGAAGCGCCTGATTTGATACGTTCATAGGCCTGTTCAGCAGAAGAAATGCCTCCTACGCCAATAATAGGCACTCGTCCTTTGGTTTTTCGGTACAGGTATTTGACCAGGCCGTTGGCTCGGGCACGAATGGGCTGGCCGCTCAGCCCGCCGCGACCTATTTGCTCAATGCGATCTTCAGGCGTTAATAACCCTTCTCTGTCAGAGGCAGTATTCGTTGCGATGAATCCGTTCACCCCGTGTCCGAGAGAGACCAGTAGCAACTCATCGAATAGGCTGTCCAGGACAAATTTGTCCGTATGAGGGGGAGAGAACTTCACCAGAATGGGGACCCGTCGTTGCATCTCATTCCGCTCTTTCATGACCGCGGTGAGTAAATCATCCAGCGAGTTGGGGTCTTCAAACGTTTTGCCTTCAGCCGTGTTGGGACAGGAGATGTTGAGGGCTACATAATCCGCATGTGGTGCCAGCTCGCGAAAACTGATGCAGAAGTCTTCAATAGCGGCTTCTCCTTCGATCTTCGGGTCGTGCGTCTTGGCAAGATTGACGCCCACTGGAAAGGCAATTTGACCGGAATAGCGCTGCAAACGAGGCCTTACGGCCCGTGCACCTACATTATTCAACCCCATTCGATTGATGAGAGCCTGATCATCGGGCAAGCGAAATGCTCGAGGTCTAGGGTTGCCTTTCGACTTGCGGGCACTGACACTACCTACTTCCACAAAGCCACATCCAGCCTTCTGGAAGAAAGGAATCATCCGGGCGTTCTTATCGAAACCGGCCGCTAAGCCTACTGGATTAGCGAAGGTCTTACCCAGTATTTCCTGATGTAGGCTGGGGTGCGCGTACTGGTACATCGAATCAAGTAGAAACGGCGTACATTTCTGGGAGAAACGCGCTGCGAGAGACGCTACATTGTGAGCCGTCTCAGGCCCAAGGGCAAATAAGGCGGATCGAAGACTCGAATACATACGATCTGTTGGTGCTCATGCGGAATCAGCCGGAGATTCGCCAAGATACATCAAACTGCTTGCTAGATACGACGAGACGACATGAAACTCACGCTTCACCAGGTCGATGCATTTTCAAGTACTCCGTTCAAAGGCAATCCAGCCGCCGTATGCGTGGTTGATGCTGAGCTAGATGATGTGTTGATGCAATCCATCGCCAATGAAATGAATTTGTCGGAGACTGCGTTTGTGAGGCAAGAATCCGACGACTCTTGGCACCTTCGCTGGTTCACTCCCGTCGCAGAAGTCGATCTTTGTGGCCACGCAACCATGGCTACAGCCCACACTTTGTTTGAATTAGGTCACGTAGCGCAAGGATCAACCATTCGCTTCCGGACGCTGAGCGGCGAACTCAAAGTGACTCAGAATACGGCGGGTCTTCTTGAGATGGTGTTTCCAGCAGAGCCAGCCGATCAGGGCTTTCCGTCAGAGCTCATTGACAATGCGCTCAACCTCGATTGTCTTTACCACGGGGCCAACCGGATGGATGCCATTGCCGAAGTTAGAGATGAGACCGCACTGCGCAACTTGAAACCGGACATGACGGCCATTGCAGCGCTCGATATTAGAGGTCTCATTGTGACAGCTCGTGCCGATAGCCCCGAACTTGACTTCGTGTCACGATTCTTTGCCCCGCAATGTGGCGTGCCTGAGGACCCTGTAACCGGTTCGGCCCATTGTTGCTTAGCACCTTATTGGGGGGCGAAGCTTGGAAAGACGAGGATGCGAGCAAAACAGATTTCAGCCCGGGGAGGAGAGGTAGATGTTGAGCTACTTGGGGATCGCGTCATCCTTAGAGGTCACGCAGTCCTCGTCATGACAGCTGAATTGTCAATCTGAGTAGGCCGGAATCCATTTCTATCGCCTTACTCAGCATCCAAAGCGGTCCCGTCTTTTCTTAGGCTATAGAATTCTGCCTAAGTAATTTTTCCCATTGTGGACGGATTTTCCTTGGCGTGCATCAACCTGAGATAGGCAGAGAGATGACTACCAGCCTGGAATGATCTGGAAGCCGAAATGAGCTCCTTTTGCCGGCCGCTGGTACGGTTTGGCATAAAAAATCTCCAATACGGTATACCCGAAAAGATTGAATCGTCCTGACACACCTGTCGCGAAGACTGGAATCCGTTCCGAGGAAGGAGAGCTCTTGAACCATTCGCTTACTTTTGGAAAAACAGGAGCCGAGTCGCCTCTCCATGCCACGCCACCATCGACGAAAAATGAGATTTCAGTTGGTAGATAGGGGAAGTTGATCAGCCCATAGGCATCGGTTCCGAAGAGTGGTACACGCAGCTCGATCGAAGTCGATGCCATGCGTGAACCCAACAGGCGATCTTGTTCGGCACACGTACCGCTAGCGGTCGGTGTACATTCTTCGATGTTGTTGAACGACGTAAATGAATAGCCACGCACGAAGGTCATGCTATTGGAGTACCCGAGATATTCACGTGTAAAGAGCGAATTACGGGAATCATCGGCTCCGTAATTACCAATGTGGAGTCCACGAACAGCGAGTGTGAAGGGTCGGAATTGAATGTATTTCCGATAATCGACTTGCACTCGCACAAATTTTTCCGAGCCCATGAAGGGCTTGACTTCGATCCGTGAACGACCACCACGGATGGGTGATGTGAAACCGAAATTTGAGTAGTCCCTCACGTATGCGAGTCCGACCATTCCGAAATACTCCGCGCCCGGCTCAATATCATCGAGCTGCTCCCGATTGCGAGTGACGAATCCGGAATTCGGGTCAAAGCGGAAGGTGTCGAGTTCGTAATCAAATCCGTATCGAGTGAAGCCAGCTGTGGCTTCCAATCGGCGTGTGGTCGTAAACGGATAAGACGCCATTCCCTCAAGCTGGTCGATATAGATTCGCTGCCTAAGCGTGAGAATACTTTGACCATCATTGCCGTAATAGGAGGACCCGAAAAGCACAGGAACGTGACCACCAACGGCACCCCAGTTCAGGCGATTTTTTCGGTTGAGGTAAGCGGCTTGTGCACCAACATCCTTAAACGTCCCATTTGCTTGCGCAATCAACGTAAGATTCTGGTTACCAAGCATGTCGCTAAAGTAAAAGCCAACACCACCAGATACGCCAGCGCCGTATAGGCCACCTGCCTGCACACCAATCGATGGCGGGGCTACGTGGTCCAAAACGAGACGAGGGCTGTATGCTTCGCTAGAGTAATCTTCATCGGGCGGTAAACCGGTGAGTGGATCATTCAAATATGATCCAACAAGACCTTCTTCCAGCGAACGCGATGGGGGCAGAATGGAGGCTACAGCAGTCGACATGTCGACTTCGCTAAAATCGACCAATGTGCCTTCCAGATCGTCGGATTCCCGAGCATAAACGGTGTACTTACTATCAGAGAATACCGAGTACATCATGCGGCCATTCTGTCCTGCTACTGACATAGCCGGAGACATCGCAGTAATTCCTGAAACGCCTGTTTTCTGATTGGTCAGCTTGTATACAGTGTCTGTCGCCAATTCGAGACGGTAGACATCCTTGAAGCCGTCGTGGTCCGATATGAAGTAAAGCTGACGGCCATCCGGAGAGAACTGGGGATTGTGATGCAGTCCGTTGAAGGGGCGATAAACGGAGATATCTAGGGTTTCGGTGTCGATGGTCGCAAGCCGAGGCTCTCCGTATTCGAGCGTACGGAAATTTGTACCGGATTCCCCGCGGTCGGTCGTGAAACCAAGGGTACGCCCGTCGGGGTGCCAAGCAGGCTGTAGGTCAGCAAACCGGTCATTGGTTAGCTGGCGCACCTCGCCTGATTCTACATTGAGGATGTACAGATCGCTGATGCCACCATCCATTCCAGAGAAGGCGATTTCCTCGCGGTTCGGACTCCAGGCCAAGTTCGTGATGGCTGAAACCCCATCTACTTTGAAGCGCTGTGAGACGTTACCTTTACTCCAGTCAAGGATGGATATTTCGTTGTCTCCTTCCACGAAGGTGATGAACGCAAAGTCTCGTCCATCTGGACTCCAGGAGCCAGCCGAGGCAATGAAGCGGATCGCATCAAAGTGCTCGTTCCTGTTGCCGCCCTTCAGTTTACGGACAATTTTTCCCGTGTTGACGTCGGCAATGAAGAGGTTGATTTCAAAGAGATCCTTCTCAGACAGGAAGGCTACGTATTGACCGTCCGGGCTGACGACAGGCGAGACGTTCATATCTCCAGAATCTATTTCCTTGGAGAGGACTTCCCGACCTGCTTTTTCTGGATCATCGCGTTCTTCGGTCAGAGGCAGATAGGTCTCTTTGACAGCGGCGCTCCACTCGTTTGACAGAGAATCGGCGTCGATGCCAATCGTGTAGACAAAGGCAGAATCCACACCCACCCGTCCTGTAAGCTTGAAGAGATTGGCAACGGCTACATCGCCATACTTGCCACCGATATAGGCCAAATAAGCCTGCCCGTAGCGGTACGGGAAATAACTCATATCCCGAGTGATGGTCTCGATGCTGGGTAGGTCGTCTCTAAGGGCAGCATCTCGCATCCACATGGCTGTATGGGCATCAACCCGTCCAACAGAAAAATATTCGGCCATCCCTTCCGTCAACCACAAGGGAACGAGCTGAAAGGCAAATCGGATGGAATCTGTTCGCGAAAGGGCTATGTCGTACTGAAACGAGTGGACGAGCTCATGACCAAGGACATGGTCGGTATCCTTATAACTACCCGTAAGCGGCATGATGACGCGTTCCTTGAGCGACTCCGTTACCCCACCAGTTCCTTCACCGATGGCACCACCGATGGCATTGGTCTGATGAAAATCAGCATCGTTCGCATAAAAAATGACGGGCTTGCGCTCGTAGAATTCTCGCAAGAAGGTGCGGCTGTGTCGCTGATACCAGCGCTCCGCCATGCGGGCGGCGTCGTTTACCGCTTCCCGTTCTTCTGGATAGAGGTAGAACTCGAAATGGTCCGTCTGAAAGGATTCGAAGTCGAAATTGTCGTACTGGACTTTGTTGCGTCCGAAATACTGAGCCTCAGCGGAGCCTGGTGTAAGCAGGGCGCCGGAGATCAGCATCATCAGAAAAGCGGCAACGATACGTCCTACGGGAGAAGTACGACCGGTCTGGAATGTTGACATCATGCTGGAACCGTCTGATTGACTTCCTGACGTTGGCGGGTAAAATTATTCGCCTGGAAGCATGATAAGGGCGGCAACCCGTGTCTGTCACGGGGATCCTGAATGTACGTTGCCGACGACTAGTCGATCGTTTCAGGAATCTGGAGGAAAGCGTACGCCTGCGCCCCAGCCTCGGTTGCCACGTCCGGATTAAAATGGATGCAACTTGAAAGTCGCAAAATCCAGACCGATAAACCGCCAATTCGGCACCAATGGTAGGGTTTGGTAAGTGATCTGGACGATCTTGAAGATGAACGGAACCCGCACGTGTCGCGTGCGATACGAGAACGGTGATTCTGCTCAATCGAGCAGACAGTTCGTAGCCAACATTGCACGCCGGAGTAGCCACCATGGACGAGGGTCGTTCGCGCCTCAGAATATTTGTCGCATTGATTGCCGTTGTTCTGGGAATCCTTTTTTTACGGCTTGGCAAACTACAGATCATCGAGCGGTCGGACCACACCGGTAAGTCCACCGCCAACGCCGTTCGGGAACGCCGCGTGCAGCCGCCTCGTGGTCGGTTTTACGACCGAAATGGTGTTCTGCTAGTGGAAAATGAACCTAGCTTCACGCTCTATGTGACGCCAAGATATTTCGATCCGACTACCATCCCGCTGCTCTCATCGTTGGTAATGGTACCGGATTCTGTGATCCAGCAACGTTTCGATCTTGCCAACAAGGCACCATTTCAGCGTTCACCATTGCAGCCTCACATAACGTTCGAGGCGTTGAGTCGCGTTCTCGAACAACGCCACAATCTGCCCGGGGTCGACTATGACATCTCTCAGAAGCGACGCTACTTAACAGACGTACGATTGACCCATGCGCTTGGCTATGTCCGGGAAATTTCAGAAACGGCCCTGGAAAAGCATCGGGAAGAAGGGTACATACGGGGCGATCCGTTTGGACAGGGGGGTCTTGAGCTCCAGTACGAACAAGATGTTCGCGGAACCCCTGGCAGTGAGTTCAAGATGATCAATATCAAGGGTCAGGTCGTTGCAGACTACTTGGAAGGCCAAGAGAACCGCGCTGCACAGAGCGGGATGGACCTTACGCTAACCATTGACGCAGACCTGCAGGCATTTGCCGAATCACTTTTTGTGAACAAGCGCGGCGGCGTTATAGCGATCGATCCTTCCAATGGAGAGGTCCTGGCCATGCATTCGGCGCCAGACTTCGACCTAGAGATGTTTACGGAACGATTAGACCCGGCAGAGTGGGATAGTATCAGGACGCATCCAGACAGGCCTTTATTTAATCGAGTGACACAAAGTGTACTAGCGCCGGGTTCGACCTTTAAACCGCTCGTTGCGATGCTCGCTCTGGAGCAAGGTGTTATCAATCGCAATTCCCGATACTTCTGTGGCGGTGGGCACCCTATTGGACGGGGGAATTTCTTCAATTGCCTCGCAGAGCACGGCTCAATCAATGTTATCGAAGCGCTCGAAGTGTCATGTAACACATTCTTTTTTGAAATGATGAACCGCATTGACGTGAACTCGCTCAATGAGATCGCGTCTCGGTTCGGATTCGGGCGAGAGCCATGGCTAGATATTGATTCCTCGTCGATCGAACGGGGTCTTATTCCCGATTCGTCGTATTACAATCGTATTTATGGCACGGTCGCAGAGCGTAATCGCGGCCTCAAAGTGGGCTGGACGCAGGGAAATGTGATGAACTTGGGTGTTGGGCAGGGCGAGGTAAACGTATCCCTCTTGCAGCTTTCCCGGTATATAGCGGCGATGGCAAACGGTGGTAGACTGGTTACGCCTCATTTGGTGCGGGGTCTTATCGATCCACAAACGGGAGAAGAACGAATTCCAGCAGCCCCTCCTTCGACCCAATTGGAAGTGAATCCAGTGTACCTCGATATCGTGAAGGAAGGCATGAAAAAGGTGGTTCATGACCACAGCTGGTGGCTAGATATCCCTGGTATTCCGTCGATGGGTAAGACGGGATCTGCTCAGAACAATCGGGATGAGGACAACTCGTGGTTTATTTTCGCCGCGCCTGCTGACAACCCGAAAATTGCGGTCGCCGTCTTGGCAGAAAATGCAGGATTTGGCTCGAATACCGCGGGTCCGATAGGAAGCTTTATTGCGGAGAGATACCTGAAAGGAACGTTGGAACTGACCCCTACCCGGCGTGACAAGCTCAAAACGCTCATGGCGCTCAATACAATTACCGAGATTAATCCGGGCCGAGGAGAATGAGGCGGCGATATCTCAATCTAGACCTAATCAGCCTTTTTGCTTGGCTGTCGTTGGTTGGTATTGGTATACTCGCCATTTACTCGGCGACCCATGGTCCAGCCTCAGAGTTTTTTGCTTCAGACCCTAAGCAGAATTTTGACAACCAGATCATCTGGTTCGGCATCAGCGTAGTTGGCTTACTAGTAGCATTGATGCTTCCTATTCGTTTTTTCCAAACGATCGCATTTCCTGTGTATGGCGCCACCTTGCTGCTGTTAGTTGCTGCCCTCTTATTCGGGCGCGAGATCAACGGCGCTAAATCGTGGCTTCACTTCGGCCCAATGAGCCTTCAGGTGTCCGAACTAGCCAAGGTTGGGACGATCATGGCGGTTGCTCAGGTAGTGGGAATGCGCCGTCCCAAGACAATGGACCTGAAGTTCGCCTTCATTTTAGTGGGCATCATTTTGCTGCCGGCTAGTCTAATTGTTCTCCAGAATGATACCGGAACAGCCCTCGTCTTTATTGGCCTAATCCCAATCATTCTTTTTTGGAGTGGATTGGACATCAACTTGCTCATGTTGATGATTTCTCCGGCTATTGTCGGATACTTTGCAATCGTATCCCTACCGACGGCAATCGTCCTGACTGTGCTATTTACAGCCTTCATGTGGTGGCGCACTCGCGACAGACGGATTGCCATTTTTTCTGGAGTTGCCACCGGCGGTACCGTTGCCATGGCAAAGGTTGCCCTAACGGTTGTTTTTAGTGACTACCAGGTTCAGCGAATTCTGTCATTCACTAATCCTGGAGCTGATGAGTTCAAGGCAAACGTGGGTTTTCACCAGGTTAACTCCATGGCAGCCATTGGAAGTGGTGGCTGGGCCGGCAAAGGATTCCTCCAAGGCACGCAAACTCAAGGTGGGTACGTATTCGAGCAGTCCACAGACTTCATTTTTTCCGTAATCGGCGAGGAGTGGGGCTTTCTGGGCTCGATCGTAATCCTCGTCTTGTTCGGGATTCTGATGATTAGACTGCTTCAATTAGGTGCCAATATGAAGCACCCGTTCGGCGTCTTGATTGCCTCCTCGACGGCTGGCATGTACCTGATCCACATTTTCATCAACATCGGCATGGCGACGTCTCTTCTACCGGTGATCGGTATCCCGCTGCCGTTCATTTCCTACGGGGGATCGGCTTTGTTGGCCAACTCCGCCCTGCTAGCCATCGTACTATCCCTTCATCTGCGAAAGGACGACTTCTCGATTTACGGATATTGACCAAGCGTAATCCGTACGCCCACTTGTGTCGGAGTCCATGAGCGAGGCAAATCAGCACTCCGTTATGCTAACAGCCAATCCACCGAGCGATGTTTCTTTGAACTTGTGGGACATCTCCTCGCCCGTGTGCTTCATGGCGGAAATACAGGCGTCCAGGGTCATGACATGATGTCCGCTGCCGCGGAGCGCTAGCGAAGCGGCAGTAAATGCCTTGATCGCACCAAATCCGTTTCGTTCGATGCAGGGCACTTGAACGAGTCCGGCCACAGGGTCGCAAGTAAGGCCAAGGTGATGCTCTAGGGCGATTTCGGCTGCATTTTCGACCTGAGCAACACTGCCACCTCGAATAGCACAAAGTGCGGCGGCGGCCATGGCGGACGCCGAACCAACTTCGCCCTGGCAGCCAACTTCAGCGCCTGAAATCGAGCTACGATGTTTAATGAGTCCGCCAATCGCTCCCGCCGTTAAGAGGTAGTCATGTATTGCCTCCCGGCTGATCCGCTCGTGCTTCACCATGTAGTAGAGAACAGATGGGATAACACCTGCAGCGCCGTTGGTAGGTGCTGTGACCACCATGTGCCCCGCAGCATTCTCTTCATTCACGGCCATGGCGTAGGCGCAGAGCCAGTCATTAACGGTCACCTTCTCTTGACTGGCATGCAGATCGCGATATAACTGCTTTGCTCGCCGGCGCACATTCAGTCCACCCGGTAAGGTGCCCTCTACGCCCAGTCCGTTCTCCACACATTGCTTCATAGCAGACCAGATCTCGTCCAGACCTCGATCAAGCTGCGCGTCACCATGGTGCAGGTGTTCATTCTCGCGCTTCATACCAGCTATCGACAGTCCACTCGCTGCGGACATATGCAACATGTCCTTTCCCGATTCAAACGGAAACGGGAAGGAATGGGCATCTTCCATCATAAGGGGCGCCTCGATGGAATCGATATCATCTTCTGTAGTCACAAACCCGCCACCGATCGAAAAGTAGCGACGCTCTAGCACGGGTTGACCAGCATCATCTACAACCCTGAATATCATCCCATTCGGATGCTCCGGTAACGGATCGTATCGATCAAAAATGACATCGGCTTCGGGCACGAAATCAAATCCTGCACCATCAACATCGACCCGCGTCCCAGCCCAGAGCTCTTGCATAAGCTCATTCACGTCGTGATGGATTAGCCCTCGAGGTGTATACCCTTGCATACCGAGCACAATCGCGCGATCCGTCGCGTGGCCTTTGCCAGTCCAGGCGAGCGAGCCCTTCAGGACACACTGAACTCGCAGGGTGGAGCTCTCCGGCAGAAGTCCTTCGGCTCGTTGACGCGTGATGCGACGCCGAAACATACCGGCAGCAACCATGGGGCCCATGGTATGGGAGCTGGATGGGCCAATGCCGACTTTGAACAGATCAAGTGCGCTTATAAACATGGGCGAGGCAAAAGCGATTACGAATTAGGGGACTCGTGCTAGGATGCGATGCGCACCGTCCACGTTCTACTACACGGCTTGTTTCACATCGGTGAGTTGCACTTATCGAGCCTAGGCAGAAGTATCAAACATCCACCCCATGATCCACCACCGCGTACCATCGTTCCAAAGAGTAATGGTATTTATGCCGGTGGTGTAGGCTTCGCCTGCAGGTTCTCTCGAAGAGGCATACGTGCTCCAAACGTATGCCATGTTGCCATGCCGCTGCACACTGCGTTCCAGCTCATACTCCCAGAAAGCCTGTTCTCGAGGTGCATTGTCGCCATAATAGCCAAGCATGGTTGTGCGGGCAAACAGAGGGATGGACTCAGCCAGTGAATCGGAAAAAGCAGCCGAATGGGAATGATTCTCCAAATTATCTCGTGCACAACCGGGTAGGAAGGTGAGAAGTAGAACAGTACGATAAAGATTCATCTTATAAAGGTACGTTCGGCCACATAAAGCTGAAACGAGAAGAGACTGAGCTACACATAGTGTCGTCGATGGCAGATCCAGCCCACCCTTTGTCAACGGCCCCTCCTTTGAGGCCACTCGTCCCGGAATTCCTCCGCTTATCGTATTTCCGTTCAGTTAGATCCATGCAAAGGGTACCCTCGCGCGATCTCAGTGCTTCCATTATCGACTTCCGCAGCATGCATACTTCTGCACTCACTCCTTCGGCCGCGATGCCGCCGAGACCTTGGGCCGATTGGTTTAATCTTCCCGCTTATCTACTTGTCTGGTCGTTTCCAGGCCTAGCTGCCCTAAGCTTTTACTATCTGAATCAGACAGTAACGGCGCAGCCATTAAACTGGTCATTTGCCCTTATTTCGACGTTGCCCAACTGGTACATTTGGGCCATCCTGACGCCACTCATCATTCGGGTGACTCGAACTCACCCGATGGATCAGGACAACTGGAAAAAGACCCTTTTGACCGTTCATCTTCCAGCGTTGTTGGCCAGTATGCTCGTTCATTCGATGGTTAACCTGATTCTTTTCCGAACAGCTGGTTTGCATGATGAAATGACGATCGGACTGTATCGTGTCCACTTCTTCACGAGAGTGCACGCCAACATCTTCACGTATGCGGCCATCGTCGGCCTGTTTTTCTCCTACGAGTATTACAGGAGATACATGTCCCGGGAAACACAGACAGCGTCATTGCAGGTGCAGTTAGCTCAGGCAAATCTCCGGGCGCTGAAAATGCAGATTCACCCCCACTTTCTGTTCAACACGCTGCATTCCATTTCCGCACTAGTCAGAAAATCCGAAAACCGCTCAGCTGTAACCATGCTCGGGCAGCTCGGTGAGTTCTTGCGTTTGGCCTTGGAAAACAAGGGCCAGCAGGAAATCCCGTTGGAAGAGGAAATAGATTTCCTGCGGCGGTATTTGGACATCGAAAAGGTACGTTTTGGTGACCGCCTCGGTGTAGACATTCAAATAGATGATGCAGTTAAGTCGTGTTATGTGCCCAATCTCATATTACAGCCCATTGTAGAGAATGCGATTCATCATGGGATCGCCCCGACGGTCTCCAATGGCATGATCAAGATTACAGCTACCGTAAATGGGGACAGGCTCTGTATGTCGGTGGCCGACAACGGTCCTGGCCTGAAGAATCCGGACCGATTGCGAAAAGGGGTTGGCGTGGGCAATACCCAGGAAAGACTCGAGAATCTGTACGGGGCAAACCACGAGTTCAGCCTCAGGAACGGTGAACTCGGAGGGCTGCAGGTCGACATTTGCATTCCCCGAGCTTCAGAGCCGGTAATGCAATTAGCACAGGAGGACTCATGATGGTAGACGAACGACTCAACGTCCTCATCGTAGACGACGAATCTCTTGGAACGGATACCATTCGGCTGTTACTTGAAGGGGAGGATGACATGCATGTTGTTGGCGAATGTGCCGATGGATTGCAGGCTGTCGACTCCATCAGGAAGCTGCGACCCGATCTGATATTCCTTGATGTTCAGATGCCGGGGCTGACAGGTCTTGAAGTCGTAACTGAAGTCGGTCCCGAATCCATGCCGCCAGTCGTATTCGTGACGGCCTACAACGAATATGCGGTAAAAGCATTTGAAACCAGCGCCATTGACTATCTAGTCAAACCGTTTTCGGATGAACGCTTTGAAGCGATGTTAAATCGCGTCCGAGGCACGTTCCAACAGCGCCGGCACGCTGACCTAGAGGACCGATTGCGTCAGTTGTTGCAGGGCGCATCGCCAACTCCTGCGCCATCAACAGGACCTGATCCTAGATTCATGGTCAAGGAGCGCGGCGCAATTAGATTTGTCGAAGCATCTGAAATCGACCGCGTTGAAGCTGCCGGTGACTACGTCTTTCTGCATTGCGGTTCGGAGAAATCCATGATCCGCGAGACGATGTCGGGTATGCAGAAGAGACTCCCGGAAGCTGAGTTCGTACGGATCCACCGATCAAGTATCGTGCGTATCGGAGCCATTCGAGAACTGAAGCCCTATTTCCATGGTGACTATCTCGTCTATATGAAAGACGGGAGCGAATTGAAGCTGAGTCGGCGGTATTGGCCTACCGTTGAAGGAGCACTGGGGGGGTGATTGCCACTAGAGAAAGCGACCGCTCAAAGCCACTTGTCGCAGCCTCCCTCTGCTTGTCGCACGCTCTCTCCTCTTCTCTAGATGGAGTCGGATCAGCCCTTTTTGGCTCGTAGGTTGGCATTAGATCAAACAGAGGCCCCCAGGCCGGTCCCATGCGTCCGAGCCCCAAAAGGCTGTTACATTTCCCACTTTAAGACTGTTCTTACCTATGAAAAACTTTCTCCTCCTTGCATTAGTCGCCCTATTCGTCGGCTCGGTTGCGCCAGCCAACGGTCAGGAATCTACAGACAAAGACATTGTCGATATCGCCGTTGAAGCCGGTACGTTTCAGACATTGGTTGCAGCAGTTACAGCTGCCGACTTGGTCAGCGTTCTGAAGAGCGAGGGTCCATTCACCGTTTTTGCCCCAACAGACGAAGCGTTTGCTGCCCTCCCAGAAGGAACGGTTGCCGACCTACTCAAACCAGAGAACAAGGATCAGCTGATCGCCGTGTTGACGTACCACGTTGTCGCTGGCAAAGTAACTGCAGCTGACGTTGTTAAGCTTACTGAAGCAACGACGGTTCAGGGTACTACGGTTGACATCATGGTCATGGACGGTACAGTCATGATTGATAAGGCGCACGTTGTCGCAGCGGACATCATGGCATCCAATGGTGTCATTCATGTGATTGACAAAGTGCTTCTCCCGTAACTAATACGGAAGACGCTTGTCATAAGGGGGTGCCTCGGCGGGGGGCGTCCCCTTTCTTTTTGTCCAAATTTTCTGACCTACCTACAATCCGACCATGATCACGCATACGTTGCAATCTGAACAGTGGATTGAGAGACCTCGAGACGAGGTCTTTTCGTTTTTTTCCGATGCGAGCAACTTGGAGCGTATTACACCAAGCGAGCTCAAGTTCAAGATCTTATCTCCGCAGCCCATCGAAATGAAGACGGGTGCGCTAATCGACTATCAGCTCGTGCTAGCAGGTATTCCATTCAAATGGAAAACGGAAATCACGGATTGGAATCCTCCGCACTCGTTTAAAGACACACAGCTCAAAGGGCCCTACGCCAAGTGGATTCATACACACGCGTTTGAAGACCATGGCGATCGTACACGAATCGTCGATACGGTCGAATACAGTCTTCCGCTCTCACCCCTTGGAGACCTCGCATGGCCCATCATCCGTTTCCAGTTGAGCCGCATTTTTGCTCATCGCAAACGAGTGGTGGACACGGTCTTTCAGCGCTGATCTGTGCTTTTCAACGGTTCATCGCGCCTAGTTTCCTCTTGTCGATCAACCATAACAGCATTTTCCAAGATCACCGTACTCTTCCTACTACTTGTACGTGTGGGTAGCGACTGCAACGATAACCCAAAGGATAATTAGCAGCCCGCCAGTACGACCGTTGATATGGCCGTAGCAACTGTCGCGGTGGCTGACCTATCACGTTGTGTCAGGAGCCGCAACCTCTCTGAGCAGGTGACGCGTCGTTTGACCGCTACCCCCCACCAGTGAGTATCAAAGCAAAAAACATCTTGTTCGTCTAGACACGACAGAATGGCCCAAAAAATCACTCGGCGGCCCGATCCCTGTCGGGCCGTCTCCTACACCGCCTGACGGGAAGCCTGTTCATTGGTGCCCTCCAGATCCTGCCTTGCAACCAATTTTGCCTGCAGGAAATTTGAAGTCCAACCCGTGAACCCATGCGAATCATTGTTAGTCTACTGTTGACCGTCCTGCTGGCCGTACCTGGTCTGGCCCAGCAAGTGGACCGAATCAGGATGGGCATAGGAGGAACGACGAAGAAGATCCTTTTTCGTATCGGTGAGCCGTTTACTATCCACGGATTCATCCACAACACACACCTCTTTGGGAAATAGTCTTCAACTTCCCATGTAGACACCTTGGAATCACACAGATCAGAAGCATGTCCTCGAACTGGAAAGAAGTCTATTCGGACAAGATCCATGATGCAGAGTCGGCCCTTTCCTTCCTTGGAAACGGTCGTCGCATCTTCATCGGGTCGGGAGCCGCCGAACCCCAATCCCTTGTGCGCGCTCTGGTTGCAAACACGTCGGTACACGATGCGGAGATCGTCCACATCTTGACCCTTGGCACCGCCCCATATGCGGGCCCTGAGCTGAGCAAACGATTCCGGCACAATGCCTTTTTCATCGGGACAAACGTGCGAGACAGTATCGGGCGAGGGGATGCTGACTACACACCCATCTTTCTATCTGAAATACCTCGGTTGTTCAGGAAGAAACACATGCTGATTGATGTGGCTCTGATTCAGGTCAGCGAGCCAGATGAGCACGGGTATTGTAGTTATGGTGTGGCCACTGATATCGTCAAATCCGCTGCTGAAGCAGCCCGTGTTGTAATAGCTGAGGTCAACAGCAACGCGCCCCGTGCCTTAGGGGACAGCTTCATCCATGTGGACAACATTACCCGAATGGTGCCCTGTGATGATCCTCTACTCGAGGCAAAGTAGGGTACGCCTGACGATCTGTCGAAGGCCATCGCGCGAAATATTGCGAGCCTAATCCCCAATGGTGCCACTCTTCAGCTTGGCATCGGTTCGATTCCATATGCAGTGCTGCACTTTCTGACGGATCACAAAGATCTCGGTGTTCACACTGAAATGTTCTCCGATGGAATTATCCCGTTGATTAAGTCTGGCGTGGTAAACAATTCGCGCAAGACACTTCATCCCGGCAAGATCGTATCCAGTTTTGCGATGGGGTCGCGTGAGCTCTACGACTTCATCGACAACAACCCACTGATTGAGTTTCGTCCTTCCGAATACACGAACGATCCGTTTATCATCGCGCAGAACAACCGCATGACATCGATCAATTCGGCGATTGAAGTAGACATTACTGGGCAGGTCTGTTCGGATTCTCTGGGTGACCGCTTCTTTTCCGGCTTTGGCGGGCAACTAGACTTTGTGCGCGGCGCCAGGCGGGCAAACGAAGGTAAAGCAATCATCGCACTTCCATCCACGGCAGCAAAAGGAACGGTTTCTCGCATCGTACCACATCTCAATGAAGGCGCGGGCGTCGTAACAACGCGCGGCGATGTTCAATACGTTGTCACAGAGTACGGCACGGCGTACCTCTACGGAAAAACCGTCCGCGAACGGGCTCTCGCCTTGATCCAGATTGCGCATCCGAAATTCAGGCCATGGCTGATGGCAGAGGCTAAGGCACGGCGCCTGGTTCACGTTGACCATCTAGACAGGTCCTTTTCCGACACCGGCTATCCACTTGAGTTGGAAGAGTCCTATGAAACCCCGAAAGGAATCCGTATCTCGTTGCGCCCCAGCAGAGTAACAGACGAAGGGCAGATGCGCGAATTATACTATTCTGCTCCTGAAAACTCGATTTACGAGCGCTTCTTCACCACCATCAAGTCGGACCCCCGTAAGGAATTGCAATCGGTCACCCAAGTCGACTATAAAAATGACTTGGCGATGGTCGCCTGTGTCGGACAAGGGGAGGATGCAAGGATTATCGGAGTGGGCCGTTATATCGTGAATCAGCATACAAACATGGCTGAAATCGCCATACTGGTTTCACGGGACCACCAGCGGCAAGGAATTGCGGCAGCGCTGTTTGGGTCGATGATAGCAGCAGCGAAGAAGAACCGTATCACGGGCTTTACGGCTGATGTCCTCATCGAAAACAAAGCTATGATGACGCTGGTTCACCGCGCCTTTTCACACGTCGAAAGTCGTTTGAACGGAGATGTTTATTCGTTGTCGATGCCCTTCGAATGACACTGGCTCCTCGGCGGCGCTCAGTTACCTGGGCTGGTCGGGATCGGTGGGCGTGATACGCACCCTTCTTGTTGCACGGTGTAGATCAACGAGGCCACTTTCCAGCCTTCTGGTGTTTTGACGAGTGAAAACGTGTCCACGCCGCAGTGGCTGAACGTGCCGTTTACGTGGAAGTCGTAATCAGCCCATATCATAGCGATTCCATCCTGAATGTGGACTGTGGACTCAAACATTCGTTCGTGAAATGCATCGCTGGCGCCGGCAACTTGAGATGTAAAATCTTCAAGACTTGAATGGCGTGCTACTCCGTTGACCGTCGCGTAGAGAATAGCCTCGGGCGTCATGTTCGTCCGAATAAGGTCCGCATTCTTGGTGTTGATGCCATCGAAAACTTTTTGGGCTACCGCCAGAACGGCTTCCTCCTCGGATTGAGCAAACGTCTTTTGCGGCAGGAGGAAAGCGACGGCAAGAAGCAAGAAAAGGAGAGCACGAGGAAGTGTGTTCATAACGATATTGTCTAGAGCGGCCGAGAGGTGTCCAGCACCGAGGGGACTCGCTGAACCAGGACGCGCCTACGGCCAGCGTCCGCTTGACTTGCCATGTTGGGAAACAGAGATATACAAGTCTCCCGCACTGAATTCCACATCGAATCGGGGACCAAAACAGGCCAGCATTTTTCTTCGCAGAAGCCGCTCTGGAGTTATAACCAGAGAATACCGGCTGACATGGCAAGCATGAGTAAGGCCGGGACCGATTTCACAATCGGATCACCTACTTTCACATGCATGACGAAGGCTCCTACCATGAGAACAGCTACAATAGTGGCTGATGGCTGGATTAGCTCTGGCATCCAAAAGCCAACAATGAGCGCAACAGCGGCGCCAATTTTCAAGGCTCCTACAATAAAAAAAGCGACCGATGGCAATCCGTAAGCATCGAATTCTTCCTTCAGTGATTTGGCCTGTCCACCACGATAAGAGGTGGCTGACTTTGACCGGATGAGCCAAACATTTAAGAGGCCAACAGCGACAATGAGTTGAAGAACGGCAGTTATGGAGAAATCAGGCATGGTTAGTCTTGACTTGTGAACTGTTAGTATGGGTGAAACGGATGCCCTTTTGCGAGGTTGACCCACTATGATTCTACTATACCACGTAATCAGCGTTTTTACCAGTCTTCTGTTTCTTTATTACGGAGCAGCTTGCCTGTGGTCTGATGCCATGAGGTTGGAGTTCGAACGTTTCGGATTGTCTCGTTTTCGCGTACTCACAGGTGTGCTAGAGATATCAGGCGCGGTGGGTCTTGCTGCCGGGTTTTTATTCCCTCCCCTTCGAGTGATAGCGGCTGCCGGCCTCGGAATCCTCATGACAATGGTTGTCATCCAACGAATTCAACAACGCGATTCGTTTGTGGAGATGCTTCAGGCGCTCGTTTTCGCCATCATCACTGTTTGGATAGCCGTGTATGGTGCTATGGTTGTTGTGGAGTGGTAGCGAACCGTCTGCCTTTGAAGCTGAACCTCCCAAAGAGTCTTTCCGCACAGGCACTCTTTTGGTAGGAGAAGACATCGTTCCTGGGAGGTACTTTACAAACCCCAAAGAAGGATGTTATTTCGCACGATTATCAGGTCTTGGGGGCGAACTCAGCGATATTCTCGCAAATGAGTTTATTGACTTCGACGCAGTTCAGTGGATTGTAGAGATTGACCAGACAGACTTAGCATTTAGCACAGATACAGAGTGCGGTGAATGGTCAAAAACTCCCACTGAGGGTATGCAGGTCGGTATACGCCCAGGAGTTTGGCTCGTTAACCAGCAAATCCAACCAGGTAGATATCGGGCGACAAACAGTGAGGGGTGCTACTGGGCTCGACTTAGAAATTTCGGAGGAAGCATTCTCAGTGGTGTATTTTGCAAACGATTATGTCGACTCGGCTGGGCAGGTTCTTGTTGAAATATCTTCAACTGATCTGGGCTTTGAATCTGACGAAGAGTGCGGGCAATGGATTGCCTTTTAAAGGGGTCTCGCCACTCAACTTGTAATTATTGGATAATGGATACGGAGGATACTTGAATGCCATACTCGATAAGACTTCTTCTTCTCACTTTGCTGCTGTTTTCTCGAACTGGAAACGCTCAATCGCCATTGATAGAGAAAGTGAGCCTGGAAGCAACTGTTTCAGAGTTATCGGAGAAAATTGACAGCCTCGATGCACTGCGAATCGTTGCTTTGGGAAAGATTGACTCTCTCAAAAAAATTATTGCGATTGCAGAAATGGACTCCGATGGTGGCATCAAAGTAATGACTATTGGTAGTGGATTGTATTCAGGGCCACGTAACCTCTCGTCTTTCACAACACTAACCGACGTTCAGGGCACTCTGACTGGTAGATTCCAATCAAGACGAGCGTATTTCATTTCCGACACAGGTGAACAAGGGTGGATTTCGTCCAATGCGTTCGACTTCATGGAAGACCCAACGGCATTTCTGGCGCTTTATTCTGATACGATAAACAATGCAGCATCGAGGGAATATCTCGACCAAGCAGTTGAGCGATTCAGTACCAGTTCTCGCAAAGTCGATCTTGATACAGAGAGAACAGCTTTCCTCGAGGCCTTAGGATCAAAAGGAATTCCGGCTTATGTCCCTTCCGTGCGATTCAGCGTGAACAGTGCCGACGGCGTGGCCCCAGTGGTATCAGTGGTAAACCTGGACGATAAGACTGTCAAGTACACTACGTTTAGCCTGCGATCCTTCAATAGCGTGGGTGATCCTGTCGTCGGTAGGTACTCTGAGAGTTCAGTTTTCTCATTCCGGGGTGTCGGCCCGATTGCTGAGGGCGACATTGCCGTGTACGGTTCGAGCAATGATCCTGTAATCTACGCTGGGACTGTTAGCTGCATAGAGCTCTTGAAAGTGGAAATCGAATATTTTGATGGCTCCAAATACATAATGCAGGATGATCTTGCCGATGCTAGGCGAAATCCATTGAATTACAAGATCAAGGGCGAATGCCAGCTGAGATAACCAAATGGGGCCGCTGGTTTTAAGTGAAAGCAGGTGACTTCGTTCAGACCAGACAAGTCACATTGCTGAAGTAGCAGGCTCGTATGAGCCCCTCATAGCCCCTGACCAGCGCTACGGCGCGTTCGTAGCGATACATATCAACTAACTTGACGCGTGGGTTACTGGCCTCAGTGCTTTGTCCTACGCGTCACGCTAAGCTGTCAGTTTACTGGCGGCTTTTGGCGTAGTGGTACCTGATGTGCTCAGCATCAAGCGCATGCTTGCTTGAAACGAGCAACTGCTTACCGGTTGAGGTGTCCTTTAGGTCAGGCCCGACGCTCCAAGCGCCGTAGTCAAAACCAACGTGACAATTGGGGCACAGGCAAAGAACATTACCTATGACATCTGGCCCGTTATGCGGTCTACCCAGTCCCCTGATGTGGCAGCACTCTGCATATGGTCCAGCTGGTGTTTCAATACGAATCCCACACCGTTGGCATGTAAAGTCATACATGGACTTCAGCTGCTCACTGACGGCAGAGTTCCTGATTACACGGCTCACCAAGCTTTCAGTACGGTCTGGCTGATTGCTACCAAGCGGGGTCAAGTGCAGGTCGGAATCAACTGCTGCCGCCGAGCTAAAGACGTTACTTCTTCCGGCCACCGCGACGAGTCGAAATCTCCAAATGTTGAAGCCATCAACACCAAGCTCCTTCCAGAATTCCTCCACGCGGTACTCACCGTCGTAGCGATAACCACTTTCGGGCCGGAAGGACGATTCTGACTTGTGGCCACGAGATACTCTGACAAGCACTCCGTTCTGGCAGTTTTGAGCCAAGTAAAGATTGCCGCCTGTCAATGTCTGATGCCCAACTTGCCGCCCAGAGGAAGCATCTCTGCCACCCTCCCCTGTGTATATGATTTCATCCCCAAAATCTTGGTCATCTACGTAACCACCTGACAAAACAATGGACTCGCCCTTAGGTGCGATCCCACGCATCAGACCACGGTGGATGCCAGCGTCATGAAGTTCTCTACGACTCGCGTAGCTCGTTCCAATTGCAATACTTTTGATCAGGGCCATGATGTCGAGGACAAATTTCTACTTTGGGCTGCTTAGTACGAAACGAGCGGCTCTCTTCTTAAAGCCAATCCGCCCTTGAGGATCATAGAGCTCAAGATTGGTACCCATGGTACCATTCAAAAAACGTTTGTGAGCTTGAATTCCATGCCTTGCACTCTCGCCCAGCAACCATCTTGACCGCCTCCATCACTGCGAGGTTGCCGGACGCAGAACGCCCAGCCTGCACGAGACCGTCAATCACTACCACGTATCCTTCCTCGTAGAGAGTATCACAGCCAAGCTTACAGTTAAGCATGACGACGTGGTTGTTAAGTCGCTCATCTCGCGTACAGTGCTCACGCTTTTTGATGTGGGCTGCTACCAAAAATTCCTTCGGCAACGTTTTGCCACATATTGCGCACTCCCCGATATCACCTCCCCTTAGTAGCCGAGATCGGTGATAGGCTTGTTCCTTGCGGGATGAACTAAGGCGGGGCAAGTCAAGCGAACCCTCTGGTGCATACTCGCGGTCTATTTCATCTTCAAGAGCCGACCTACCCTCAATTTCTGCCTGCACATCACCATAGAGGCCGAAGTATTCTATTACCTTCGCACTGACCTCCGGCTTCATAACGGTAAAACCCTGTCTGCGAGCATTTGGGGCATACCCTGCAATCTGGTTGAAGCGCTCATCGGGTATGTTTACTTGTCTAACGTCTTTCAGCAAATACACATACTCCCACGTGTCACCATCGGGAAGCTCGCCCCAGAGCATAGATGCGAGTTCTCTACTGTGGAACTTGTGGGTTACTACGGCTGCAGATCGCAGGAACTTGTCTTGTGCAAACAACGCCATGTCCCCCGGTGATATTTTCTCCCACTTACTAACGTTTACGTTCTTTTTGCCTGCTGTCACTCCCCACATGGCCGCGGCGCCCTGAAGATAGGTTGAATTGATTGATTCACGGATTTCAAGGGGGGCAAGGGGTACTATTGTAGTAAGTGGCACCAAGTTGGCTACAGTATCCACGTAGTGTTCCCTGCCTCCCTTATTCCCGGCGGGTTGCAGAATGACATTCATCGGTCTGTGTACTTGATAGCATTACCCCGCGACAAGTCAACAGGATATTTCTGCTCGTTGATCTTCAGCTTCTCCTCAATCGCTGATTCAAGGTCAAGCTCTAATATGTCACATAGGCGCAGCAGGTATATGGCGACGTCGGCTATTTCTTCTTTTACTTTGCCGCGAGCTTTCTCGGACAGTATTGAGGCAGAGGATTGTTCGGCTGTGAGCCACTGAAACACCTCCAGAAGCTCTGCTGCCTCAACGGAAAGGGCCGCCGCCAAATTTTTCGGCGTGTGAAACTGATCCCAGTCTCGTTCTCTGGCGAATTCAGCCAATCGGCTCTGCCAACGAGTGATATCCATAGTAACCAAGTCTGATTTCTCACAGACTAAGGAAGGAGGAGCAACATATCAATCTTCACTCTTTGCCCCTCTACCCCACGTCACGCCAAGCTGTCAGTTTACTGGCGGCTTTTGGCGCTTTGGTTCTTTGCGTTCTGCAAAAGGGAGGCGGTGGGATCTGGCATGACCTCGGGTGTGAAAAAGTTGAATCAAGTAGAAGCTGAATACTCATTAAAGGCTTTAACAAACTCGGCAGCACTGGCAAGATTACTTACTTGAACCCTTTCATTGAGACCATTGGGTGATGTAAAACCAATGTCTCCATACAGCATAATGGGGACCATTGGATTATGAGCAAAACGACGATCAGGCGACCCATCTTGATTGACGTAAGTCCATGTTGACCCGGCTTGTATACTGTCTGAGGGAACATATCCATCTTCCTGAAAGCGTGTGGCTAAAAACGATACGATCACAGATTTTAATGAGACGACACCAAAGTCATCACCCGAGTTATACAGGACCATGTGACGTGGGTAAATGATGATATCAGGCCCATTTGAATTGGGAAAATGAAGTCCCCTGTACTTTGGGTGAGCTTGCAAAACCGAACGGTATCCAAGAGAGACCCTAACTCTTTCGAGGGCTTCGTTTGCCGACGACTTGTAGTGTGTATCCCCAGAGACACCTGTAACATCCCAGATGCGTTCACATTTTCTAACGTGCTCAAATGCTTCCAGAAGAATTTGAAACTTCTCTTCGCTGTAAGGTAGCGTAGGTAGAAATAAGGTGGATTCAATCTCGGTTTTGACGTCCTCCAGCTGGGTAATCTCAACCATGTGGGTAAGACTGGCGTCGTTCCATAGGTCAATTGTAGAAGAGCGGGTCAAAACGCGACGAAGCTTACTCGCGCTCACTTTTGACAAGTTCGCCTCCATCTTATCCCGATCGCATATTGCTTTTTCTATTCGCCGGTCAACTTCTTGAAGCATTTTGGATGCCTCCTGAAGATTTGACATCATCAACTTGCTGTCTGAATTTTGTAGACGGGCAAGAGGGGCGCTGTAAATCGCGGTGTAGTCTACAGACCTCATAATCTTTCATAATGAGCTGCTATGATCAAAAAGACAATAAAAATAAAGAAGGCGAACATGGCGCATCCTATTGCCGAATCGTCACCCTGAGGTCCCGATTTCCCGCTCGTTTCAATCACCTTTCCCGCCTCACAGGAATAGGCGCATCCTGAGCAAAGGGACTGATCCTTAGCTCGCTGTTCACCACATATCGGGCATGTTCGTGTAACTAATGAATTGCTCAATTAAACGATTTCTTACGTAGGTATATCTCGGCCCGTGTGTCTTTTCAAATGGCTTCTAACTATTAGGGTTAGGCGATTTCTGGTAGCACTATTTGAAAGTACAGGCTTCATTGGCATAATTTGGACCGAAAATCCGATGGCAGACAAGCAAACCCGTTCAATGCCCACAATCCACGCTTGTTTGATTTAGAGTCCTTCGCCACACTACGGTACTCGTCCACCATCCAAACATTTGGTGGATAAACTGAAACCACCGCTAATCCAGCACGCAACATTTTTTCGTTGACGATGGATCCATCTGGGGAAACGAGATGAGCCAAGGTTCTTCCGTAGCGATCGGTTTCATCAATATCCTTCGCAAGACCAAGCCGCACCCCAAGGGGAGCCAGCTGAGATAGGTACGTCTTTGACACTTCCCCGAATGGTGCTTGTCCCATTTCAGGTGCATCAATAAGTAGCAATCTGACAACTCTATCGTCATCACATTTTATAGTATCTCCGTCGGTGACCGACTTTACTACACAAAAGTCCTCAAGGGATTCGTAGGAGAGCGATAGGGAGGATAACGGTAATTCGGCCTGTTCTGCCTCCTCGCTTGTCTCCTTCCTTTTCTTTACCAATCAACGGGTCTTTTCCACAAGCTGAGTTGGTAGTAAACGTGTAGCCCGCGGAAACAGCATCTTCCGCTGTTTCAAAGAATCTGAGATTGTTCTTAGACAAGGATCGCCAAGCGGCACACGCGGTGGGGTAATAGACCCGTCCCCGCGAGGAGGCAACGTAGTTCATCCCCGAAGGAACAGCCGCAGATCTTGGCGTGGAGGGCCGAGCTGTGCTCTTTGTGGCACTCTTCGTCTTGGGCTGTCGCTGTTCGGCAGGTCTTATTCTTGGCAATGCAAGAGTTACCACAGGGCTTTCCCTTTAACGCAGTTCCTTTGGGCCAGCGCAGGGTTTGCAACAAGGGTGAGGGCTATGAAAAGGCCCAAGGCAAATGCTCGCATGACAGGTCTGGTTTTTCAAAGATGAAATAGGGTATCCGGGGCACTGGAGAGCTTTTTTGCTCAAGATATTTCCTCACTCCGATTTGCAATACTGTCCTCTCAAGGTAGCAATGATACGGATACTGCCTCAATGATTTTACTTCCTTGTCTCGGGCTTGTATCCAAGCCGTCAGCAATGATGGCTTTTGGCGCGTTGGTTCAGATTGCCTTATTGCTTCGTATGTCAGCAGATGTCAGCAGATGTTAGCATTTTCAGAGACCCCCACCCCCGCTATTACTTAATCAATAGTCCAGTATAGGCATGAATCGGCTTGCAGCACTCACCCTTCTCGTCCTGCTTTTCCTCAGCTCACCTGTATTTGCTCAGGACCAATCCTCAAGAACGCCGCGAATCCATAATAAGAGTGCCTTGGTGTATGATTCACCGACCACGTCCTTCGGAGGGGTATGGGGACGTGCTTGGGAATTTGGCACTTTTGATCTGGCTGAAAGTAACAGGTTGCGATTAACAAATGGTCAGGGTGAAATTGGATGGATTGGCCCAACGGGGTGGGAATTCTTGTCAGACCCCCAACAGTTCGTTGATTATGTCATGAGTCCAAAAGCCAAAAAGGTGACTCGTAACATCCGAAACAACGTTAAGTTACAAGGCCATCTATGGGCGCCTCCAGAAATAAAGCGCGCACGCGAGTTGGAAAGAGAAAGGGAAGAAAAAGAGAGGCAACGTATCGCAGATGAAAGACGCGCACGCGAGTTGGAAAGAGAAAACAAAGTAAAAGAAGCAGAAGCATTAGCGATAAATACATGGACTAAATTAATGAAGGATCGGGGTATCCCTTTGGCCATCTTGCTAGTGATGGACAACCCTGATGCCTTGCTGGACCTATTGGACCCACAGATTGGTGTACTTAATGTTGGCCAGAAGACCATTAAGTATATCAGCTTTGAACTTCACCCCTTCAACCCTGTGGGCGACCCTGTGGTAGACCGCTTCTCCGGCAAGAGTATGATCACTGTCAGAGCCGTGGGGCCCTTAAAGACGCTGGAGACTGGCGCTTATGATGATTTTGACACTTTTTTTTCAAGTAAGACCGTCTCATGTATTGAACTGCACCGAGTGGTCATTGAGTTTATGGACGGAACGAAGTATGTGATGCTGAATGACCTTATGGAAGCTCGCATGCCAAAGGCACAATACAAAGTAAAAGGAGAGTGTATTGCCGAACTGTAGCGAAAGAGAATGGAAGCGGGAGACTTCGTGGCTACCCAGCAGGTCGTGCTGCTGAAATAGGCGCGCATTCCTGAGCGGGGGTAACCGCAACCCCTGACACCGGCTTTACCCCTCTACCCCGGGGGTACTGAAACGGGCAATTTTTAGGCACTTTGTTGTACCTATGTTGTACCCATAAAAAGAAACCCCAAGCAGCACAACGACTTACTTGGGGTTCTTGTGGGCCCGGCAGGATTTGAACCTGCGACCTATCGATTATGAGTCGACAGCTCTAACCACTGAGCTACGGGCCCTAATATGCGGGGCGAAGATGGACATCTTCATGCCTACCGCGGCGCAAAAATACGCAACTCTTTCCCTTGCGTTCTCTGAAAATTGTGTTCATGATGAAAAGACTAATCTGACCAATCTCTAGGCAACCTGTGGACACTGGCGAGGAAGCTTCCTATCATCGGGACTTCATCCAAACCCAAATTCCACCGTGCCGGCCACACCCGCTACCCACTATTCGCTGCTTTTCTTGCTCCTCGTAGCAGCGTGTTCATCTCCCGAAACCCCTCCAAGCACAGCCTTTACCCAAGGGGATTGGCCGGTCTACGGGGGCGATGCGAACAACACGCATTACGTCACGCTTGATCAGATTTCGCCGGAAAACGTCTCCCAGTTGGAAGTTGCCTGGATGTATGACACGGGCGATGCTTTCCAGGGGTCCGAGATGCAGAACAATCCGATCGTTATCGATGGCATTATGTATGCGACGACGCCCAAGCTGAAGGTGATTTCGCTGAATGCGGCGACGGGTGAGTTGCTTTGGTCCTTCGATCCAAATGCGGGCAATGATTCATCTCCTCGGTTTCGCCATCGAGGCATCGTGGTGACGGGCGACAGAGTGATGTTCAACTATCGCAACCGGCTGTATGCCATCAACCGTGAAACGGGCGTGCCCTTTGAAGACTTCGGTACAGATGGTTGGGTGGATCTGCGCGCAGGATTAGGCCGACCAGTCGAAAGCATTTCGGTGAGTGCCAGTTCTCCGGGCGTAGTCTTTGACGACTTACTGGTCATGGGTAGTTCGATGTCCGAGTCCCTGCCAAGCGCACCGGGTGACATCAGAGCCTACAATATCTACTCGGGCGAATTGACTTGGAGCTTTCACACCATCCCGCACCCCGGAGAATTTGGCTATGACACGTGGCCACCCGACGCATGGGAAATTGTTGGTGGCGCCAATGCTTGGAGTGGATTGAGTCTGGATCGCGATCGAGGCATCGTCTTTGCCTCTACTGGCTCGCCGTCGTACGACTTCTATGGCGCCAACCGTGTGGGAGACAACCTGTTCGGGAATACTATTTTGGCTCTGGATGCTCGCACCGGCGAACGAATTTGGCATTTTCAGGGGATCCGTCACGATCTGTGGGATCGTGACTTCCCGGCGCCGCCCGCTCTTGTTACGGTCGAAAGGGATGGACGCCAGGTCGACGCCATCGCCCAGATCACCAAGACGGGCCATGTCTTTGTGCTTGCAAGAGAAACGGGTGAGCCCCTGTTTCCGATTGAGGAGGTAGAAATGCCTGGACCCGTGCTACCCGGCGAATGGACGGCACCCACGCAGCCCTTTCCTGTAATTCCTCCCCCGGTAGCCCGGCAGACGCTTACCCGTGATGAACTCACAACGCGTACACCTGAAGCTGCGGCCAGCGCGCTGGCGACCTTCGAAGAATACAGTGTGACTCACGCTTGGGACCCGCCAGACACTACAGGTATTATTCTTTACCCTGGGACGGACGGCGGCGGCGAGTGGGGCGGACCTGCTTTCGATCCGGAGACTGGCCTTCTCTACATGAACTCGAACGAGCAGGGATGGCTACTCAAATTGGTAGAGCCTAGCGACGAGTCCCTCTATAGTGCTCGATGCGCTAGCTGTCATGGAGCCGATCGTAAAGGGACTGGAATGGGGCCGACCCTCGAGGGCATCTTCGAGCGCAGCACGAAAGAAGACGTTGCCAATCAGATTCGCAATGGCTCAGGAACGATGCCCGCGCTTGGAGGCATCATGAGTCGGCGAGAGATCAACGACGTCGTCAACTTCATTGAGACGGGTATTGATGCGTCTGCTGAAAAGGTCGGCGCGACGCCCTTCGATCTTCCGTATCGCACGACGGTCATCGACATCTTTCAGGACCACGAGGGGTATCCAGGCAACATGACTCCCTGGGGTACGCTCAACGCCATCGACCTGAATGAAGGAGATATTGCGTGGAGCATTCCGTTTGGCGTTTATCCTGAGCTTGCTGAGCAAGGCATGACCGACACTGGCACGGACAATTACGGAGGCGCCATCGTCACGAAGAATGGTCTGCTGATCATTGCCGCCACGACCTACGACAAAAAGATTCGAGCGTTCAATAAGCTGACAGGCGAATTGCTTTGGGAGGGAGATCTTCCCGCGGCCGGGAATGCTACGCCATCAACCTATATGGTCGATGAGAAGCAGTACATCGTAATCGCTGCGGGTGGCGGCAAGAACGGCGCACCGAGTGGCGGAACGTATGTGGCATTTGCCTTACCGGAATAACTGATCAGAACTCGGCAACCACCGCAAATCCTGAAGGCGTTATAACCGGCGAAACATTGGCAGACTCAATAAAGGCTAAACTCACCGCAGGACTTCACCTTGGTCTTTGAGAGGCGCTCATCCGGTCCGCCCCGTCTTTCTACGTCCAAGTCAGACATCGAAGTCGGGAATCGGAGGAATCCCTCTTTCAACATCTTTCTCAATGCCAAAAAGCCAATATCTGCCCTCAAGATCAATTCGGCTCAATGCTGGACCACTAACCCTACCGAGCCTATTCCATGAGACCATCAACAGGCAGAGAATAGAACTATGACGACAGGCATGGGGGAGAAGGTCAGGGTAAAAGCATGATTATTGGCCCAGAGCTCTTTGAAACTGACGCCTAAGCCCTTCTCCTACGTTATCAAATGAGGAGGGTAGTTGCTCGAAGGACACATATTCCCCTGTTGAATCGGGAATGAGTCGCCAATGAAAAATTGGGACGCCTTCTTCATCCATCCATCCATCTGAACGTCCGAACCGATAGTCTGCGAATGTGAGTCCAAGGGAGTCTTGATCTATTGCATACCATCCTTTGGAGAACCACATCAGCCGCTCCACGGCTCTGTCCGTGCGGTGCCCAGCGAGCAGGTAGGAGTTTTGGGGTATGGAATGAAAAAACCTTGGTGGACGAGCATCCAAAATGGAGTGCAATCCAGCGTAGAGCGTGTCCTGTTTCTGCGCTAACCCCATCCATAGCAATGAATTGAGCGGTCCTGGAGCCGTCATGACTTCCTCCGTTCTGATACCAATGCCAGCGAGACCCTGCTTAAAATCGCCATGGACAAATAGCTTGACGCTCATGCCCCACGTCAAGTAAATCGTAGAAATGATCAACCCGGCGGCATTAACCCTGAATCGGGCGCGGGTACCTGGCTTTCGGAAAAGGGCGAGAATGACCCCTGCGCCTAGGGGAATTGTGTATAGCGGATCGATAATAAATATTGAATCGATGCTGAACGGATGGGTCGATATTGGCCAAAGGATCTGGGTACCGTAAATGGTCAGCAGATCGATCAAGATGTGGGTGACCAGCACCAGAAGGACCATAAATGTCCACTCCTTGCGAGTCACTTTTTCTTTTTGATACAAGCGTTTGAGCCCCCATCCGATGATCGGTGCCACAATTATCGCAATCAGCAATGAGTGCGACATGGACCGATGTGCCGCTAACGTGTTGACCGGGTCAAGGAATAATCGCGTAACAATATCTAGGTCAGGAAGGGTTCCTAGCACGGCCCCCCAAATAGCACCCTTCTTGCCGACTTTATGTCCGACAACTGCCTCGCCAAAAGCGGCACCTAAAGCGATTTGAGTAAGGGAATCCAAAGAATATGGGCTTGAGACGTCTGGTTAGGGATATGTAGGAAATCGTCTTCCCGACCAGCAAATTTAAGCATGCAAATTGTAGGACGACGTGTGTCCCAAGTATTTCATCCAACCCATTTTTTTGCTACTGGATCCATAAAGCGAAAAAGGCCGGTGTTTCTGAGGCGTTGTGGGCCAACGCCTTCGCAAAGAATAGGCTCATTATGGATGATTTATGAATTAAAATAACCTTCGCACCGCCTATGTTGATCAAAAAAGAAGGCAATCGTATATTTGAACCTAATAAAATTAGGAATAGATGATGGGTCGCATTGATGATATAGATGTTCGCATCCTGGAGTTGCTTCAGGAGCGGGGACGCATCAAACGCAATGAAATTGCGGAGGAGGTCTCCCTTTCCGTGCCATCCGTTTCCGAACGGATGAAAAAGCTGGAAGAGCGAGGCATTATTGAGGGATATCACGCCGTGGTCACTCCTCGTCGCGTCGGGTTTGACATTTCCGCCTTTATTCGCGTGATGGTGGACAGCTCAAAACACTATGACTCATTCGTCGATCGGGCTTGCAAGTTGAGCCAAGTACAAGAAGTTCATTCTATCACGGGAGATGGCTCCCACATCCTTCGTGTGTTGATCCGAAACACGTCGGGGCTCGAAAAACTTCTGTCTACGATCCAGTCCTGGCCGGGTGTTCACGGAACGTCTACCTCGATTGTCCTGTCCAGCTTCAAGGATACCCGCACTGTTCCTGTAGAGCCAATGACGCTCAATTCATCGGCCGAATAGCCTTTTCTCACGACATACCTCATCAGCAAAGCTGTACATCACACACCATGAGTCGCCAAGCTTCCGATTTCAATCTAACCGCCGCCACGAAATTCACGTCCAATGGCAATGGCACTAAACAAAGCCCGATGGACATCGAGCGCATTTTCGGAGAGAATGCCTTCGGTCTGGACGAAATGAAAACACGTCTTGCTCCAGAGACCTTCAGCAGCCTCCTTGCGACGATTGATCAGGGAGAAGCCATCGATCTGGAAATTGGAAACGAGGTGGCGAATGCCATGAAAGAATGGGCGATGGAGCGCGGCGCTACTCATTTCACGCACTGGTTTCAGCCTTTGACGGGCAACACAGCAGAAAAGCACGACTCGTTCATCACTCCAAATAAAGGAGGCGGCGCTATTGCCAAGTTCTCTGGCAGTGACCTCTTTCAAGGTGAGCCCGATGCATCTAGCTTCCCTTCAGGTGGCTTGCGTGCCACGTTTGAAGCCCGTGGATACACCATCTGGGACCCGACGTCGCCTGCTTTCATCATCGAAAACAAAAACGGATCGTATCTCGCTATTCCGACGGCCTTTGCGTCCTGGGGTGGTGAGGCTCTAGACGCGAAAACGCCTCTCTTGCGCTCAATGGGTGCCGTCGACAAGCAGGCACGTCGCGTTCTTGAGCTGTTTGGTCACAAAGAAGTCGGAAAAGTCACGGCTACGGTCGGTGTTGAGCAGGAATACTTCCTCATCGATGAGGAATTTTACTATCGCCGCCCGGACCTCATGACGACCGGCCGTACGCTCGTCGGCGCGAAGCCGCCACGCGGACAGGAGTTGGATGACCACTATTTCGGGTCGATTCCTGATCGTGTATTGAGCTGCATGCTCGAGACGGAAAAAGAACTTTATCGTCTTGGGATTCCGGTGAAGACCCGTCACAACGAGGTCGCACCGAGCCAGTATGAGATTGCGCCGATCTTTGAAAACACGAACATTGCCTGTGATCATCAGCAGCTCTTGATGATCATTCTGCAACGTATCGCACGTCAGCACGGCATGGTGTGCCTGCTTCACGAGAAGCCATTTGCTGGCATCAACGGAAGCGGTAAGCACAACAACTGGTCAATCGGAACCGATACAGGCATAAACCTGCTTGAACCGGGCGACAATCCGCACGACAACCTGCAGTTCCTATTCTTTTGCGCCGCGGTCATCGAAGCTGTTTACAAGCACCAGGATTTGCTCCGCGTCTCCGTTGCCTCGGCAGCTAACGACCACCGTCTTGGCGCCAACGAAGCACCTCCTGCCATCATGTCCATTTTCCTTGGTGAGCAGCTCGAGGATGTATTCAATCAAATCGACGCCGGAGCCCCTACGGAAAGCAAGCAAGGTGGCTTTATGGGGCTTGGAACGCCCGTTCTACCCAATCTTCCACGCCACGCCGGGGATCGCAATCGTACGTCCCCGTTCGCTTTTACAGGTAACAAATTCGAATTCCGTGCGGTCGGTTCGAGCCAAAGCGTGTCATTTCCGAACGTGGTGCTGAACACGATTGTAGCTGAGGCACTTGATGGCATGGCAGGGTCGCTCGAAGCAAAAATGAACAGCGGAATGGCGATGGAAATAGCGGCTGCTGAAGTGGTTCGCGAAACGGTGCACGAATCGAAGGCTATCATCTTCGGAGGAGACAACTACTCGGACGAATGGCATACCGAAGCAGAGCGACGCGGTCTCCTGAATCTCAAGACAACAGTTGATGCGCTTGAAACGCTGATTTCTGAAAAGAACATCAAGCTCTTTGAGTCCTATGGCGTCTTGTCTGAAACAGAGCTTCGCAGCCGTGAGGAGATCTGGGTCGAGCAGTACTTCATTCGCATCAACATCGAAGCAGAAACTACGGAGTCACTAGCCCGGACGATGATCATGCCGGCTGCGACTCGCTACCTGTCTACATTGGTCAAAACGATGAAGCGGGGTGATAAGGTTGGGGTGTCAACGAGCGGTGTTAAGGAAGTTGCTGACCACATGGCAGCCTACGTCAACGAGCTTCAAGAAGCTCTCAGTGTGCTTATCAACGCCAACAAGGATCTTGGTGGTGATACGGTTCATGAAAAAGCGCATCACATGCTAAACAATGTGATTCCTGCGATGAACAAAGTGCGTCACGCAACGGACCGCCTCGAGCGCATCACGGCCGGCGACCTCTGGCCGCTGCCGACGTACCGCGATATGTTGTTTGTGAAGTAACAGGCGGACTACAAAAAATAGCCTGCCTCAAAACAGGCGCAATGAAAAGGGGGCGCGACCATCGGTCGCGCCCCCTTTTCTCGAATTGAACGGCATCACAACGTGCCTAACTGATTTTCAGCTCAATTGACTCCGATCGTGTACGAATCGTCGTCCGGCCATTCATCACATGTGCCGTCACCTGCGCCTTGTCCGTCTCGCTTTGGCTAGTCCATTCAAAGATGTTCTCTCTGGTGGTAACCACACCTGGATCCTTGAATGTGCCCCGAATAGACGCCAGAATTTCTTCCCAGAGCGCCGCGTCGATCTCTCCATCCAGCATCATCTCCTTATTGTACTGGACGGGGCCGCCAAAAATATTCTTTTCCCTTGCCGGTTTCGCAGAATGAATCTCGGCCGCCGCCTTCATGATCAAGTCAGGATTCAGTCCAGCCTCCGAGCCGACTTGCTGGAGCTCCTGGATGCTGAGCCCCGCTGCTGTGCTGTCAGGACTGTCGTGGCTCATTTCCGCTGCCCTTTTCAGGATAGCTCCGATTTCTTTTTCGTTGTAGAGCTTCATTTTCTGAGGTGTCTTCCTTTGCCAAAGTATACGGGAGAACGAGTTTTCGAAGTGCAAAAACATTCTCTTTCACCCCGAATGCAACTCGATTAGGATTATCCCGTCTTGAAGGCAGTTCCTGCCACCAAGGATAGCCAATGAAAGCAACAGCACTAAATATTCCAGTTTCAAGAGGATCATCGTCCCTGTTGTCATCATTGGCTATCTTGGCTGACGCAAAGGCACGAGTTTCCCCCAAATCATCGAAGCACCGGATGTCGAAAGGCGCACAGGATAACACGCCTTCGCAGTCGAGCGAACAGGATCGACTGCTGGTAGCGCGCGCGCTCGAGGGAGACCAGAGTGCCTACAACGATTTGATGGTCAAGTACCACGGTGCGTTATCCCGGCACGTACAGCGGATGGTACGCAAGCAAGGTGAAGTCGATGATTTGGTGCAGGAATGTTTCATCAAGGCTTTCTCTGCGCTGAAATCCTATTCGACCGCCTATGCCTTCTCGACGTGGCTTTACAAGATCGCGACGAACCACACGATCGACTTCCTGCGTAAGAAGAAACTGCAGACTATGTCCATCGACAGACCCATCCAAACAAAGGATGGCGAAGTTGAATATGAGCTGCCGGATGTTTCGTATCGCCCGGATCGTCATATCGTAGAAGATGAGCGCAAAGCACTCATTCAGGATGCTATCAATCAGCTTCCTGAGAAATATCATCGCGTGATTGTCATGCGCCATCAACAAGAAAAATCCTACGAGGAAATCGCTCAAGAGCTTGATTTGCCGCTGGGAACAGTCAAGGCGCACATCTTTCGCGCCCGTGCTCTGCTCTATAAAACATTGCGTGACAAGCGTCACACAATGTAAGCTTAGCTGGTTGAGGGACCGGTTTCGCCAAGCATTTCCTTTAGTCGTTCGGATCCCATTTCGTTCATCAACGCAATATTTCGCACTGGAATTTGGTCGATGGCTGAATGATGTGCAATAGCTAGCTCTAGGCTCTCCTCCCTCAGGATGTGCAGAATCGGATAGGGAGACCGATTGGTGTAATTCTCCGCGTCCTCCGATTGCGTTCCTCCAAACTGATAGTCTGGATGGAAGCTGGCCACCTGAAAGACGCCTTCGAAATCCATCTCGGCGATCAAGGCATCAGTCAATGAGAGAAACTGGTTGTAATCCTCGAATTTCTGCAGCACCGCAGGATGGATCAGAATCGTGGTTTCGATTGCATTGTCTGTAGAGAGCAGGTCCAACTCTTGAGCGAGCGCCTTCAGAAGATCCTCCTCTTTGTCCGCCTCCGTTACAACAAATCGCACGCGATCATTGACCAACTCTTTCTTGGAGAACGGGCACAGATTTAGTCCGACAACGAAGGCCTCAACCCATGAGCGGGTGCAGGAAACGATTTGTTGATCGTCAGGCATACTGGAAAGTAGGGTCAAATGGACCTTGGTCAAATTCCCGAAACGGTTTCATGATTGTCAAAAACCCAAGGCCCGTAGGCCATAAAAAAGTCCAAAAAAATCGATATTGTTCAGTGTTATATACTGTAATGACTGTGTAGCGGCTAAATGGCCGTGACAAACACGGCCTGAGACTCGGGCGATCTGGTCACTCCTTGCGCCTATTCGTCACTTTGTTTGCGGAGACGGCATTGTGGATCTGATCTCCACACCGATCCACGACGCCATGCTGACCCCAATATTGCTGGTTGCATAACCACCCCTTTTAATCTGCTTCGATCACCAGATTCCCCCGAAAGCCCACTCTTCCACCCCGATTCACCGTCCGGTTCGCCAAAACAGGGTATCTTTATAGCTTCTGATTCTCAGGCGCCCCGAACGCCGTAGCCCCAAAGCGCACCAAAGCCCATGATTGCACGTTATACCCGTCCCGAAATGGCCGAACTCTGGAGCGAGAAAGCTCAGTTCGATGCCTGGTTGGAAGTTGAAATCGCTGCTGCTGCGGCCTGGTCTAAGCTCGGGGTAATCCCGGCAGAGGATGTCGATAAGATTCGGGCGAAAGCGACGTTCGATGTAGCGCGCATCCACGAAATCGAAGAGGTGACTCGCCATGACGTGGTCGCTTTCACGCGCGCTGTCAGTGAGTCTCTGGGAGACGAGCGCAAGTGGGTGCATTATGGTCTGACCAGCTCTGATGTGGTGGATACGGCGTGGTCCGTTAGGCTGAAGAAAGCAAACAAGCTGATCCTGGCTGAGATTGATCGAATGATTGAGATCCTAGGGCGCCGCGCTGACGAACATCGGCACACATTGATGATGGGCAGAACCCATGGCATCCACGCGGAGCCCACGACGCTCGGCGCGAAGTTCGCTCTCTACTACGACGAGATGCGACGCAACCGCAAGCGTTTCGTCGATGCCGCCGAAGGCATGCGCGTCGGGAAAGTCTCCGGATCGGTCGGGACCTTTGCCCATCTCCCCATGGAGGTCGAGCAGTACACCTGTGAATTGTTGGGCCTTGAAGCGGCTCCAGTTTCAACCCAAGTCTTGCAACGAGATCGCCACGCTCATTACGTGGGCGTCTTGGCGCTTGTCGGTGCAACGCTGGAGAAAATGGCCGTCGAGGTCCGCGGACTGCAGAAATCAGAAGTGCGCGAAGTGGAAGAAGCCTTCCGTAAGGGTCAGAAAGGCTCATCGAGCATGCCGCACAAGCGCAATCCAGTCACCAGTGAGAACATCACCGGCTGCGCCCGTCTCCTTCGCGGATACATGGTCACGGCCTACGAAAACGTCCCCTTGTGGCACGAGCGAGACATCTCCCACTCTTCTGCCGAGCGCGTGATTCTGCCCGATGCCACCACGATTCTACACTACGCATTGAGCCGTTTTGCAGGCCTCATAGACAACCTGACGGTGTACCCTAACAATATGCGCCGCAACATGCAGCGGACATTTGGGCTGTACAACAGTCAGCGTGTTCTGAACGCCCTCATCGAAAAGGGACTGATGCGCGAGGATGCCTACGATCGCGTGCAACCGCCAGCCATGCAGGCGTGGGAAACCGAGCGTCAGTTCCTAGATCTTGTGCTGGAGTACGCGCCCATCCGTGAGCATCTTAGCGAAGAAGAGATCCGGTCTTGCTTCGATGACGAATATCACCTCAAGCGCATCGACGCCATTCTGGCGCGGGTAGGGCTCTAGTCAGCCTACTTCAGTCGGGAGTAGGTCACGAAGTCATACCCATCCCGTTTATCGCGGTGGGTTTCTTCGTACGTGGAGCCAATTAGGTCTCGGTACTCGGGGAAGAAGACGTCTCCCTCGTGGTCACCGTAGACCTCGGTGAGTTCCAACCGATCAGCCTTCGCCAGAAAAGCCTCATATAGGGTCGCCCCTCCAGTTATGAATAACCGCTCGACATCACTTGCGGCCGCCAGCGCATCATCTACCGAAGCATAGACTTCCACCGAAGGCCACTCCGGCCAGGTTTTGGATCGCGTCAAAACGAGATTACGACGGCCAGGTAAGGGTTTGCCAAGTTGATGGAGTACGGAGTCAAACGTTCGCTTTCCCATCAGGCATGGCCATCCGGAGGTGAGCGACTTGAAGTGCTTCAGGTCCTCAGAGATGTGCCACGGCAGGTCCTGCCCATTCCCGATCACGCGGCTCTCGGCCCCAACCGCGGCGATAATGATAATCTCAGGGCCACGTTCGCCGGAAAATTCTAACTCCTCGCTCATACAGCCACCGGCGCCTTGATGCTCGGGTGGAACTGGTAATTCACTAGCTCGAAGTCTTCGTACTCGTAGTCAAAGATCGAGGTCGGTTTGCGTTTCAGGCGCAACTCGCATAGCGGAAACGCGTCACGCGAAAGCTGCTCTTCAATCTGATCCAAATGGTTCAGGTAGACGTGTGCATCTCCAATCGTATAGACCAACTCGCCGACGTCCAGATCGCACTGTTGTGCAATCATGTGAGTAAGTAACGCATATTCGGCGATGTTGAAAGGGGCGCCCAAGAATAGGTCATTGGAGCGGACGTAGAGCTGGCAGCTCAGCTTGCCGCGCTCTTCGCCGGCGCCCGGTGCTACCCAAAATTGGAAAAACATGTGGCAGGGCGGGAGTGCCATCTGCTCGATCTCCCCAACATTCCAGGCGTTTACGATGTGACGACGCGAGTCCGGATTTTTCTTGATGCTCTCGACAACGTTTTGGATCTGATTGACGAACCCACCATCGGGCTTCTGCCAATTGACCCACTGCTTACCATAGACAGGGCCCAAGTCGCCGTTTTCCTCGGCCCATGCATCCCAGATGTGAACGTTGTTGTCGACGAGGTATTTGATATTCGTACTGCCCTTCAATAGCCAGAGCATTTCGACAGCCAATCCTTTGAAATAGACCTTCTTCGTGGTGACCAGTGGAAAACCTTCCTTAAGGTCAAACCGCATCTGATAACCGAACACGGAGCGCGTTCCGGTGCCTGTCCGGTCGGTTTTTTCGGTCCCATTGTCCCGGACATGGCGGAGTAAATCGAGGTACTGCTTCATGGAGCGTCGGCAAAGGAAGGATCTTTTGGCTGAACATCGGATAGATCAGCGCCCGGAAAGGTCTCATCATCCGAAGTTATAAGGTAATGCAAGAGCGAACCAACATCCCCCCCAATCTCCATCGCCAGCAAGGAGTGAACCACATGAATAAGGTGCTGGGCTATGCGCCGATGGTCGCCGAGGACGGGAAAGCAGATGTTTTTCTGACCGCAGAAGACTGGCACGTCGTTGCAGACACCCTTTTCAACATGGATACGCCAAGGGAAGAATTGCCTGCCGCCATCAAGTCGTTCGAACGAGGGATGGGTGGTCAGAGTATCGAAATCAAGACAGACGATCTGGAAATATCTGTCCAGATGATCTAGGACCGGACCAGTTAGACCGCCGGCTTCAGTTCACCGCCGCCTTCAGGTCAAATCGTGGGATCTCGACGCGCATACGCTCGCCGCGAGCCTTCTCCATCGTGTAGTGGCCCGTCATATGCCCTGTGAATGTCTCAAGGACGCAATAACTGTTGTATTCGTGTATTTCGCCTGGGGCAATAACAGGCTGACGACCAATCACACCTTCGCCTTCCACTTCTTGGACGTGACCCGTGGAGTCAGTGATGTGCCAATGTCGGCGCAATAACTGAATGTCCTCGAGTCCGTGGTTTTCAATACGTACCCAGTAGCCAAACACGAACTTTTTCTCGATCACGTCCGATTGACCATCCAGATAGATGGGTCGGACGGTCACTTCGATATCTCGGGTTATAGCTGTGTAGGGAATCATGATTGTCCGGGTTGGTTCGGGACGCTGACGCTAGAATACGTCGAACAAAGACCGTCAGCAAAAAGTCCTCTCGTGAATGTACACTCTTGACGTACGCAAGAAAATACATTTTACTCTACATTAGGGCTGTGCACCTGGTGCGAGCCGTCCAGAAAGTCGGCTGAACCGATTGAACACTCAGCGGAAATCCGCCACCATCCCATCCAGAACGATACATGGGTACGAAAACTGTTGAAACCCTGCCCGAAGCCACAGTGCTTTTCGCAGGGGACTCCGGAGACGGCATGCAGCTGACCGGAACGCAGTTCACGCTGGCTACGGCCTACGCGATGAACGATTTGGCCACTTTGCCTGATTTTCCTGCGGAAATCCGCGCCCCCGTCGGTACGACGTATGGTGTGTCTGGATTCCAGCTTCACTTCGGGTCGGTTGATATCCGAACACCGGGCGATGAGGTCGATCTGCTGGTCGCCATGAACCCGGCGGCCTTGAAGGTCAACGTGGAGCGCGTTCGTGCAGGCGGTACGATTTTGGTGAACTCGAATGCGTTCGAGCGCAAGGATCTCAACTTGGCCAATTTGGACACGAACCCGCTCGAGGATGGTTCGCTGGATAAATACCGCGTCATTCAGGTCGAACTCACCAAGCTGACGCGCGAGACGCTCAAGGACTCATCGCTAAATCAAAAAGAGATCGACCGATCCAAGAACATGTTTGCGCTGGGTCTGGCACTGTGGCTCTATTCGAGACCCGTCGAGCCAGCTCGAAAATGGATCTCGAGCAAGTTTGGTAAGAAGCCGGTCATCAGGGACGCCAACCTCGAACTACTCAAGAAAGGATATCACTTTGGCGAAACGACTGAACAATTCGTTACGCGGTATGAAGTCACGCCTGCGACCCTGCCTCCCGGGCGGTATCGCGCTATCCAAGGTGTGCAAGCGATGGCGATGGGACTGGTAGCGGCGGCGAATAAGAGTGGCTTATTGCTAACCTATGGTTCCTATCCGATCACGCCAGCATCCGACATCCTTCATTCTCTTAGTAAGTACAAAAACCACGGTATCATGACCGTGCAGGCTGAGGATGAGATTGCTGCCATAGGTATTGCTATCGGAGCCAGCTTCGGCGGCTCGTTGGGAATTACCGGGACATCTGGGCCGGGTATTGCCTTAAAAGGAGAGGCGATGGGCTTGGCGCACATCACAGAACTTCCCCTCGTTATCATCAACGTGCAGCGCGGTGGGCCATCAACGGGTCTACCAACGAAAACAGAGCAGTCTGACCTTATGCAGGCGATGTATGGTAGAAATGGGGATGCCCCGTTGCCGATCATAGCCGCAAGCACACCGGGTGATTGTTTCGAAGTCGCTTACGAAGCGTGCCGGATTGCAGTCAAATACATGACACCGGTCATGCTACTCTCCGACGGGTATCTCGCAAACGGTTCGGAGCCGTGGCTCATCCCTGATGCGGATTCTCTGAATGACTTTGACGTCACATTTGCCACAGGCACGAATGCAGAGGAAGACGGCAAAGCGGTCTTTCACCCGTATGTCCGCAATGAGAAAACGCTTGCCCGTCCGTGGGCGAAGCCTGGCACCGCGGGTCTGGAGCACCGTATTGGTGGACTCGAAAAACAGGATGGAACGGGGAACGTGTCCTACGATTCTCGCAACCACGAGCACATGACGTGGATTCGCGCCGAAAAAGTTGAGCGCATCCAACAGGAGATTCCGCCCCTCGATATTTTCGGTGACCCGGATGCAGACCTAATCATTGTCGGATGGGGCTCCACGCGAGGAGCCATTGAAGCCGGTGTGACGCGTGCCTTGAACGATGGCCACAAAGCAGCCGCCGTTCACCTGCGGTTTGTGAATCCGCTACCGGCTGATCTTGGCGAAGTGCTGAGTCAGTATTCGAAATATTTGGTACCCGAGATGAACAATGGCCAGATGGTTCGCATCCTTAGGGATCGTTTCCTACTGCCTTTCGAGGCCATGAACAAGATTCAAGGGCGGCCTTTTGGTCCGTCCGAGATCCAGCGCAAAATTGCAGAAATGGTAGGTTAAATCCGCCAAGGAGATCATCATGTCAGAGAAGGATCCAAAAAAACCCGGAACGAAGAAACCGACTCTACCCCCCGGTATGGGTAAAAAGCCGACACTTCCGCCGGGAGCAGCAAAGAAACCAACCCTGCCTCCTGGTATGGGCAAGAAGCCAACCCTCCCACCGGGAGCAGGAAAGCGCCCTACCATGCCTCCTGGGGCACCTGCGGGTCCTCCTGGTGGTGATGGGGCATCCGTGCCAACACGAGCAGACTTTTCCTCCGATCAAGATGTGCGCTGGTGTCCCGGTTGCGGTGATTATGCCATTCTGGCTACTGTCCAGCGGTTGATGCCCGAACTAGGCGTACCTCGCGAGAACATGGTTTTCATTTCAGGGATTGGCTGCTCCAGCCGTTTCCCGTACTACATGAACACCTACGGAATGCACTCCATCCATGGCCGCGCTCCTACGATTGCGACGGGTATTAAGACATCGCGTCCAGAATTAGATGTGTGGATGATTACGGGCGATGGGGACAGCCTCTCGATTGGAGGTAACCACATCATCCACATCATGCGGCGTAATGTGGATCTGCAGATCATCATGTTTAACAACCAGATCTACGGACTCACGAAAGGGCAGTACAGTCCTACCTCTGAGGTCGGAAAAGTCACTAAGTCCACTCCATTTGGGTCGATTGATCATCCGTTTAATCCGATCGCTCTTGTGCTTGGTGCGGATGCTTCGTTTGCTGCGCGGACGATGGACCGGGATCCGAAGCACATGAAAGACATGCTCAAACAGGCGCATGAATTTCGGGGTACAGGATTCGTGGAAGTCTATCAGAATTGTAACATCTTCAACGATGAAGCTTTCTTCGACTTCACGGAAAAGGCTACCAAGTCGGAACGGGCCATCTTTTTCGAGAATGGCAAGCCGTTGACGTATGCGGGAGGCACCAAAGGGCTTCGCCTGAATGGCTTCAGGCTTGAGACAATAAATCTGGAGAACGGAAATTGGGGGATCGATGATTGTCTCGTCTACGACGAAACATCCCGTGAGTTAGCCACCATCATGGCAAGAGTCTACTGGCGGGAAGATCTGCCTCAGCCTTTCGGTGTCTTTTTCCGGGAGAACCGTCCTTCGTATGATTCTCAGGTAAATGCTCAGATTCAGTCTGTCATCGAGAGAAGAGGTAAAGGCTCCCTCGAGGATCTGCTTAATGAAGGCGACACATGGGAAGTAAGCTGACCGTATGTAATCAGAATAGGTAGAATTCGTACTGCTTTAAGCCTAATTGAGCCGATTCAAATCCAGAACGACTCGGTCGAGGATTGAACGAATCTTCTTGAACAACTTTCAGGGGTTTTGTATCTTTCTAGGCTCACCGGGATTTCGATCCCTGCTCAAATTTAGCCCAACCAAACGGTAAAGGCCTTCGCGCCTCCGTGAGGAACCCAGCATGAAAAAGGATATCCATCCCGAATACACGAAGTTGACTGTCAAGCTCTCTGATGGTACTTCGATCGAAACGCGCTCCACGATGGATAGCGATACCTACACGTCTGAAATCGACTCGACGAACCATCCGTTCTATACCGGAAAGCGTCAGTTTGTGGATACAGCAGGTCGCGTTGAGAAATTCAACCGTCGCTATCGTCAGGGCCAAGCCAGCACACCGGCCGGCGAAGAGTAGACGCTTTTGCACCGTCTGTCGGTTGATAGATGAATGCGTAAGGCCGAAGGCTCATCAGTTCGATTATCGTTCTGAGGCCTATCAACTTGCAACTCTACCAGGTTGGAAACGGGATGTCCTCAGGGCATCCCGTTTTTTGTTGGCCTGCCCTGACACCATCTCAATCATTGCATTGTCTACCTCCTGCCCCTAGGTTAATCGTATGCAGTACGATCCGAGTATCAATATCATAGACCTCATCCTGCGGAAACGGGATGGAGGAGCCTTGACCGAATTCGAGATTGCCACACTGGTGTATGGATATACCGTTGGCCATATTCCCGATTACCAAGTTTCGGCATTTTTGATGGCCGCTTTTCTGAAAGGGATGAGCGACGAAGAAATGGTTGCGCTGACCGATGCAATGCTTAACTCAGGAAGAGTACTCGATTTGTCGGATATCCCGGGGCGCAAGGTCGATAAGCACTCCACCGGGGGAGTAGGGGATAAAGTCTCTATTCCTTTAGCACCAATTGTGGCAGCATGTGGTGTACCTGTCCCGATGATTTCCGGACGCGGACTTGGGCACACAGGCGGAACGCTTGATAAACTGGAGTCTATTCCTGGTTTTTCCGTAGACATGGACATTGCAGGGTACCGAAAGCAGCTCGCGGATATCGGTCTTGTCATGATCGGGCAGACAGACGACATTGCGCCCGCTGATAGGAAGATGTACGCTCTTAGAGATGTAACGGGAACGGTTGAATTCGTGCCCTTTATTGCGGCATCAATCCTGTCAAAAAAGTTAGCAGAGGGAATCGATGCTCTTGTTCTAGATGTGAAGCATGGATCTGGCGCTTTCATGCAACGGGAATCCGATGCGCGATTCCTAGCAGAAACACTCGTTCGGGTTAGTGAGAAGTTTGGAAAGCCGACGGTTGCCCTTCTGACAGACATGGATCAGCCCCTCGGATGCTATGCTGGTAATTGGCCAGAGATCGAAGAGTCCTTAGAGGTTCTGCAAGGGGAAGGTCCGGCGGATCTCGTGGAAGTCACCATGGCTCTTGCCGCAGAAATGCTGCTTTCGGGTGGGCGCACCGATAATCTAGATGAAGCACGCGCACTGGCGATCGATGCCGTGACATCTGGTAGGGCTATGGACCGCTTTGAGCAAATGGTGAGCCATCAAGGAGGAAGTGTGTCCTCACTTCGACATCCGGCCGTGCGCAAAGAAGGTGTGCAAGAACTGTTGATACATGCACCTAGTGATGCAGCCGATTACGTTGCTCGGATCGATGCTCGATTAGTAGGCCGGGCCATGGTGGAATTAGGCGCCGGCCGCCGTAAGAAGGAAGATCCGGTAGATCCGCTCGCCGGCGTTCGGCTTTTAAAACGACAGGGAGAAAGAGTGGCGGCCGGCGCCCCAATCGCTCGTCTTGAAGCGTCTACCGCGGATCGTTTCGACACATCAGTCTCCTTGATTTTAGAGGCATTTTCGTTCTCGCCTGAGGCAACTGAACCGGGCTCTCGATTGACTGATCGCTACGCCAATGGTCTTTGGATGAATCCGTAGCGCTCACTTTACGTAGGAATCAGTCGCGCTGGTCATCACCGTGGCCTTAAAATGGGTGTTTTTAGCACCCTGCGAAGAGAAATGGGTAGTTGAACGCCCAAAATCACTATATTTACGCCGGGATCAACCCTCCCTCGCAAACCCAACATTCCCAACGACATGGCGATCTGGTCACGATTCACCCGACTCATCCGGTCAATTTTTGGTGGTGCTATCTCCGCCCTCGAAGATCCAAAGCTGATCCTCGAGCAAAACATTCGTGAACTGAATGATCAGGTCCCGAAAATGAATGAGAATATCGCGACGGTGAAAGCCAACGTGATGATGCTTCAGAAAGAGGTCAAGAAATACGAGCAAGAGCTCGCAGACGTGACGTCAAAAATCAAGGCTGGCATCCAAGCTGGGCGCGATGATATCGCCGAGCGCTATGCGATGCGTCTTGAAAGTGTCCGTGAAAACGTGGCATCTACGAAGGAGCAACTCAAATATGCTTCTGCAGCCTATGACAAGGCCCTGCAGGTCAAGAAGGCCTTTATGCGGGAAAAAGAACGCAAAATTGCTGAAGCCAAAGACGCACTTCGTGCCCACGAGCGTGCCAAATGGCAGGCCAAGGTTGCGGATACACTCGAGTCATTTGAAGTCACGGGTATCGATCAGACCCATGATGAGATGCTCAATCGCATCCAGGAGCAAACCGCTAAGAATGAGGCGCGCATGGAAATGGCCCTCGATTCTGTCGATACAGAAACCATGCAAATCGAAGAAGATGCTCAGCAGATTCGGGCCTCAGAACTGGTCAAACAGTTTAAACTTGAAATGGGCATGGGAGATACGAGCGGTGCGCAAGAAGAACCTCAGCTCGATGTGTCTGACCAGGAAGCAGAAACCGGTGGCAAAACTATCGGTCGCGAACGGTCACAGAACTGATAACAGTCCGAACAGACGTCTGATGGTATAGTAGTGGCAATGACCCCCGAGGAATACGAACGGTTCAAGGAAGCCGAGAAGAACCATCTCCGGAAATTGAAGGAGATCAAGAAGGTTCATGCTCAGATGCAGCGCAAGTCTCAAGTGACCCGCGCTGTTACTGATATGGCATCCGGTATTGAAGACTTGTTTAGTGAGCACGAGGAAATGGTCTACCGGTTGCAGGCAGACGCCGCAGGCTCAGAGGCCCGCCTCGATGTCGCGCTCGACAGTCTAGATACGAATGATTCGACCCTTGAAGCGTTAGATGCCGCAACGCTAGAAGCTGATCAGGAACTGCGAAGGGCTCGCGCCAAAGAGCTCATCCGACAAATGAAAGGTGATGTGGCCGGTCCAGATTCTGGACGGACCTCGACACAGGCATCATCGTCTCAATCCAATGAATCGGCTGGAGGTGCAACTCCCAAGGAGTCATCCTCGTCCGATCTACCAGAAAAAACCATCGGAAGAATGAAGCCGTGATGCCTAGCGTCCGGCATGCCTGGCACTCTGGGTGTTCGGGCATAAGCAGTAAACAACTTTGAATCGCAACCAACTGGATATCAACTACACCAAGGAAGCATTCCGGCATCCGTGGAATCTCACGTTTCTCATCATGTCGATGCTTCTCGCATTCGGGGTGAGTTTGACGGGAGCAAAGTGGCCCTTTGATGTGGCGTTGATATTCACATCAGGCGTCGAATTGGCCTATCTGGGAATGATGCCAAGGCAGGAGCGCTTTCGCAGAGCGATTCGCTCTCGCCGCGCGTTAGAGCACGCTAAACCGCCGTCCCAGAAAGAACTATTCCAGACGCTGGCCGCGCCTGATCGCCGCCGGTACGCACGTCTGCGTAAGCTCGAAAAGGACATCCGAGCCAACTATCGCAAGCTCAGCTATGCCTCACAAGGTATGCTTGACTCGCATCTCAAAAAGATTGACGGTCTCCTCGAGTCGTACATGAAGCTTCTCTATCAGAAGGAGCGGTATGAGTTTTCTGCCCAAGCTGGCGTGGAATCAGAAGTTCTTCGTTCGATCCAGGCTTTGCGTAAGGACATGGTGGATGATTCAGAGCGTGTCAGAGCCATCAAAGCTCGCAGATTACGCATCCTTGAGCAGCGTCTTGAGCGCAGTAAGAAGGGGCAGGAAAATCTGGAGATTATCGAAGCACAGCTCGAGACCATTGAGGATGTGGTTAAATACATCCACGAACAGTCCCTCACGCTCAGGAATCCAGAGGAAATTTCCTTCCAGCTGGATACGCTCCTTACGGAAGTGGAAGAAACGCAAGCATCTGTGGAAGAGCTTGAAGAGGTCTTCGCCAATCCAATGGATCTGCTCAATGAGATGGATACGTTCGAGGATCCGACTGAACTGCCAGCAGATATTCAGGACCAGAAAGTCCGCGATTGAGGACCCTTCAGGAATCCCGTTTTAACGGGTAACGGCAGTGCGGTCCGCGAGCCGTATCTTTCAGCGGAATTCAGGCTTTCAACTCAAGCTACCATTGTCCCTTTCAAATCCATGTCGTACTCCACGCTTTTAATTGACGTTGCTGATGACGGCATCGCCACGGTCACGATCAATCGTCCCGATAAGCTGAACGCATTGAACGCAGATGTGATATCGGACCTAGATGACTGGTTTACAAACGCAGCAGATGACTCATCCGTTCGTGGTGTATTGCTGACTGGAGCAGGCGATAAAAGTTTTGTAGCTGGAGCTGACATCGCACGGTTCCGCGATCTCGATGGCTCTCTAGGGCGCACGTTTGCAACTCGAGGCCAAGCGGTTTTCAATCGCATCGAGCAGCTTGGAAAGCCGGTGATTGCTGTCGTCAATGGTTTTGCTCTTGGCGGTGGAAGCGAACTCGCGTTAGCTTGCCATTTGAGGGTAGCCTCAGATACGGCCGTTTTTGGCCAACCTGAAGTCAATCTGGGTATTCTACCTGGATATGGTGGTACACAGCGGCTTCCTAGACTAGTTGGCCTCGGTTTGGCTACTGAACTAATATTGACCGGAGCCATGATTCCCGCCGCTAGGGCGTACGAAATGGGCTTGGTAAATCACGTGTTTGCATCTGATGAACTCATGGCCGGTGCACGCAAACTTATGGGGAAGATCCTGTCCAAAGCCCCGATAGCGGTTTCCCTTTCGCTCGAAGCGCTCAGGCATGCTGATCAACCGTTGGAAGATGGACTGCGCATTGAAGCAGACCTGTTTGGTAACGCCTGCGAGACAGAGGATTTTAAGGAAGGTGTTGAGGCATTTCTTGGCAAGAGAAAAGCAGAGTTCAAGGGACGATGAGTAACGGACATTCCGCAAGACCAACCTTCCGTATCAAGCCGATGAGTCGCTAATCCGATGGAACTCACGTTCATCATCATAGCACTCATCTTGAGCGCATTTTTCTCAGGATCGGAGATCGCATTCGTCGCCGCGAACCGATTGCGGGTAGAAGTATTCGCCCGTCGAGGCGGTATGGTCGGCAGGGTCGTATCCAACTTCCTTGAGCAGCCTGCTACCCTTTTGACGACCACGCTGGTTGGCAATAACCTAGCTCTGGTCATTTACTCAACCCTTGTCGCCCTTTATCTCGAGGCACCTCTAAAGGACTTTTTCAGCCAGATCGTTGGCCTAGAAGGGGGTATCGTCGGTGTGCTTGCACTCAGTGTGCAGACCATCATCGCATCGGTTGTGGTACTCATTATCGGGGAGATCATCCCAAAATCCATTCTTCGGGAGATTGCCAACCGGGCTGTGTTTTGGCTGGCCATTCCATTGAAAGTGACGTACTACTTACTGCTTCCTATGATTTTAGTGTCGCGTTGGACGGCGACGGCACTCATGAAGGCAGTGAAAATTGATTCTGACTCCTTTTCTGACTTCATCAGGAGGGACTTTGAGTTACTTATAGAAGAGAGCAAAAGGACCGGAGAGCTAGACCTTGATGAGGAGGAGAGTACACTTGTGTCGAATGTATTCGCCATGGGTACGATTCGACTGAAGGAGTCTATGGTGCCGCGTACGGATATCTTCGCGTTACCTGAGAACACGCCTCTCGATATCCTGCAACAGGAATTTGTGTCCACCGGGCACTCGAAAATTCCTATCTATCGGGACAACATCGACCACATCGTCGGAATTGCTTTCGCGTATGATCTATTCCACGATCCGGCCTCCTTGGAGGCCATGATCCGGCCAGCGAATTTTGTACCGGAGACCAAGCTGTCCAAAGAGCTACTACAGGAATTCCTCGCCAGTAACACGTCCATCGCTATCGTCATTGACGAGTATGGCGGGACGGCTGGACTCGTCACATCAGAAGATCTATTAGAAGAGATTTTTGGGGATATCCAGGATGAGTTCGACGTAGATGAAAATATGCTTCGAATTCTGAGCGACTCAGCTGTTATTGCCAGTGGTCGTCTTGAAATTGATCAACTGTCTGAGCGGACAGATCTGAAATTACCGGATGGCGATTTTGAAACCGTGGCCGGCTACTTATTGGAACGACTAGGTACGATTCCAAAAGTGCGAGATGAATTCGAACTAAACGGATTCCGCTTTGTCGTTTTGCGCGCGACAGCGAGCCGAATCGATCTTGTGCGTATTTCGAAGATGCCTTCAGAGACGGATTTCCTTCCATCCTAAGCGCCAGAGTCATTGTCTAAGGCCCGTGGCGTCTACGACCCGCTCACGTGCCGTGCATGAGCCGCCAGCAGCCGGACGTGCGTCTGAAGTCGTTCTATGGCTCCACAGGCGTCTAGCCGCTCTTCAGGCCCAGTGGACATGCCTGGTGGACTGATTCGCCCCATCCACAGCAATAGTGCGTTGCGTAAGACAGAGCCTGTTGGCAACGTGGAGGCAGGCAGATGCACCGCGTAAAAGGCCATCTTACGCTCTAGCCGCTCTCCGATGTCTGGACCAGCTTCCTGTTTGTCTGGATCACCAGCCTCCAGCATGGCCGTACCCACAAGGAAGTCTCGGTATAAGAAAGGCGTCACCAGCAGGCTGTCTGACCACTCTTTCTCTTCACCGGCCGACGCTTCGATGGATCGGGCTGTTGCGACGCTTGCTAAACACAGGCTTTCTTCCGCTACCAATTCGGGGTCCGCGTTCTGCAAAACGGACATGGCCATGCCGCTGAGCTCTTGGCTGACGGTAAAGACTCCCAGTGTCGAAAAAATTACTGGCTGAAGTCGACTCACTTTTTGCTCTCTCCTGACTCTCCACCGCCGATAGAACGACGCATATGGGTATCTGCTTCGACGTTGCGAAGGTTGTAGTAATCCATCACACCCAAATGTCCTTTTCTGAACGCTTCTGCCATAGCGAGTGGGATTTCAGCCTCGGCAGCAACAACTTTCGCACGTTGCTCCTGCACAGCGGCTTTCATTTCCTGCTCGTGTGCAACGGCTGCTGCGCGACGCTCTTCCGCTTTGGCCTGCGCAATCTTGAGATCAGCATCGGCTTGATCCGTCTGAAGTTTGGCACCAATGTTTTCGCCCACGTCAACGTCTGCGATATCAATCGAGAGGATTTCAAACGCTGTTCCTGAATCCAGTCCCTTGGACAAAACGACTTTCGAAATAGAGTCCGGATTTTCAAGGACCCCTTTGTGAGTCTCCGAGGAGCCGATCGTGGATACGATACCTTCGCCGACACGCGCAATGATGGTTTCTTCGCCTGCTCCCCCAACGAGTCTCTCGATGTTGGCTCGAACTGTTACGCGGGCAATCGCACGTACCTGGATTCCATCTTTTGCCACAGCAGAGACAGGAGGTGTTTCAATGACTTTCGGATTGACGGATACCTGTACGGCCTCGAGAACGTCACGACCCGCAAGATCGATTGCCGTAGCTCGTTCAAAATTAAGGTCAATGTTCGCCTTGTCCGCAGAAATAAGAGCGTTGACTACTTTTTGTACTTGCCCCCCCGCCAAATAGTGTGCTTCTAATTGGGGTGTAGTCAGAAAAATTCCGGCCTTGTGGGCCGTGATTAACGGCCTGATGATAAGTACGGGTGGCACCTTTCGTAGCCGCATACCCATCAAGTCTCGAACCAACTTTACACGGACACCAGAGAAGTACGCGGTGATCCAGAGACCTAGGGGAATGAAATACATGAATACGACAAGGCTCAAGAAGATCAGTGCGATCAGAAAGAGGCCAGAAGTGGTCAACAAAGATTCCATGGCAAGTTCTCGGATTCAGAGGGTAAAAAAATGGGTCGGATTCGGTGGAAGGTACGTTGTGGGCGGCAGTGGGTCAGGGCTTCATGTAGTCGCCACTGGCGCCACCTGTTTTTGCCAGCAAGTGAATGCCTTCAATGCGTAGATCCTTGGTGATCGATTTGCACATATCATACACGGTAAGTGCGGCAATACTAACGGCAGTCAGCGCTTCCATTTCAACGCCCGTTGGGCCAACGCTCTTAGCAAAGGATCGGATGTCAAGAGCATAGTCGGCTTCGATCAAGGTAAGCTCTACATTTACTCCTTGGACCTGTACCTGATGGCAAAGGGGAATCAGGCGAGGCGTTTCCTTGGCACCCATAATACCCGCAATTTGGGCAATTGAAAGCACATCACCCTTTCGGACGGAGTTTTTCTGTACCTGCAAGAAGGCTTCTTTACCCAAAATGACACGACCGACTGCCACTGCAGTGCGAATGGTGTCAGATTTGCCAGAAACATCAACCATCTTGACGCCGCCGTCCGGTTGTACGTGAGTAAATTCAGCCATGGAACCGTTGTTTGGAGTGTCGTGGTCGAACGCGCGGTGAAGGGCTCAGTTCTGTTTTCAACGCGCGCAATGTTTGCTCTACGTGTGCTCAAACGAGTGAGCTCAACCAATCAGCCCCCGATGAGAATCATGGGCCTGTTTTCGGAGGCAGCGATGGCGTCCATGCCGGCGTGGGAGGCCTTCTTGCGGGATAACGCCTCCTGTACGTTGCCGATCAGTTGTTCATCTGATATCCCATCTCTCATGGCATCACGAAGATTGACTTCCGAAGCGCCAAATAGGCACACTTTTAGCTTTCCATCGGCTGTAATACGGATTCGGTTGCATCCTGAACAGAAATGATCACTCATTGAAGAGATGAACCCGACCGTACCTTGGTACCCTGGGACGCGCCACAACTTGGCCGTCTCTGAATCGGACTCACCGAATCGTTGAAAAGCAGGATGTGTTTCCTGAATGATGTCCGTCATCTCCTGATAGGGCAGGAATTTGGCATTACTCCACGCATTACCATCAAAGGGCATGTATTCGATGAAGCGAATCTCAACGGGTAGATGCTGGGACATATCCACGAAATCAACGAGTTCATCCTCATTGAAGCCTCGAATTACAACGCAGTTGACCTTGACCGGGTCATAACCGGCATCGGCGGTCATGCGGATAGCATCCAGTACGGTGTCTAACCCCGGGCGCCTGGTTATTTCCTTGAAGCGTTCTTCCTGCAGCGTATCCAGTGAAATGTTGAACCCTGTTATGCCGGCGCTTTTCAATTCATCCAACTTCCGAGGGAGTAACAACCCATTGGTCGTAATGGTTAGCTCTTCGAGTCCCTCTAGGGACGAGAGCCGGGACACAAGCTGGACGAGTTCCTTACGAATCAGCGGCTCCCCACCGGTGAGTCTGATTTTTGTGACACCGTGGGCCACCAGTAAAGAAGCTAGGCGAAGGATTTCTTCGAACGAGAGAATGTGGCTTTTTGGCCGTAGGGCAACGCCTTCAGCCGGCATGCAATACGTACAGCGCAAGTTGCAACGCTCTGTCAGCGAAATACGCAGATACGTATGACGGCGTCCGAATGAATCGGTCAATAAGTCGGGACTATCAGAGCTTATGTGGTTCAATTCAGGGTCGGCCCTCAAGCCGTCGGACTCAGTTGAGAGAGCCGTAGATCAATTTGCCTTCAAAGAAAGTGGCATCCACTTTCGTTTCCAGAATTTGAGGCGGTGCAATAGTCATGATGTCCGCAGACAGTACGACGAAATCAGCGTGCTTGCCAGGAGAAAGAGATCCTAGCTGATCTTCCTGAAAAGCGGCAAACGCACCACCTTTGGTGAAAGCGCTTAGCGTTTCTTCCCGCGTCAGACGTTCCTCCGGAAACCATCCGCCTTCTGGCAGAAGATCTTGGGTCTGACGCGTCACACCGGAAAAGAATCCCTCGATGGGATTGGATTTTTCAACCGGGAAGTCGGATCCAAATGCCAACGGAATGCCTGCGTCCATGAGTGTGCGCCACGCATAACCGCCTTTGATGCGGTGAGGCCCTAAGCGGTCCTCAGCCATGTTTAAGTCACTGGTGGCATGCGTTGGCTGCATTGAAGCAATAATGCCCAGCTTCTGAAAGCGCGGGATATCCTCAAGGGCAACAATTTGTGTGTGCTCATCACGAGGGCGCATATCTGGAGTGATACCGGCCAACTCATAGCTCTCAACGAGAACCCTGTTACCCCGGTCTCCGATGGCATGCGTGTTTACTTGATAACCACACTCTACAGAGCGCTGAACGGCCTGGGAGAATTCTTCCGGCTCACTGAAGAGCAGTCCGCGATTTCCCGGAGCGTCACTATAGTCCTCGAGCAACGCTGCGCCACGGCTACCAAGCGCTCCGTCCAGATACAATTTCACCGAGCGGACCGTTAGCCGATCGCCGTAATCGATAATGTGCTGGTTGCAGAGAGCATCAAACGTTGAGCCAACCCCTCCCACCATGGCATACATACGAACTGTAAATCGGTCCTCATCGATGAAGCGCTTATAGCGATCAATTGTCCCCATATTGACACCCGCGTCATGAATACCTGTTAGCCCCATTTCTGCTGCTTCTTCCATTGCAAGAGTGAGGGCTTGATCAAGCTGCTCTTCGGTCCACCCTGGGACAAGATGAGCCACCATATCGATCGCATTGTCAATGAAAACACCTGTCGGGACACCTGCTATATCCCGAATGATGGCTCCCCCTACCGGATCTTGCGCGGACTGAATAGAATCGAAGCCGGCCAAATTCATAGCTGCTGTATTAAACCATGCAGCGTGTCCATCAATTCGTCGTAGATAAACAGGGTTATTGGGGAAGTATTGATCCAGGTCCTGTCTGGTGGGAAACTCCTGCCCGGCCCAAAGGACTTGATTCCAGCCTCGACCTCTGATCCATTCTCCAGCCTCTAACTCAGGATGGAAATCCCGGATTCGTTGAATAACATCGCTAATGGATTGGGAGCCGCGTAAATCGACACTTAATTTTTCGAGACCAAGCCCCATAAAGTGTCCGTGGGAGTCCGTAAACCCGGGGATGACACTCTTACCATTAACAGAGCGCTCCTGAAGATCGGGGTGCGCTGCCCTGACATCTTCAATATGTCCCACTGCAGCAACTTTACCATCAACAATCGCCATGGCATCAGCGACGGGCATGGCATCGTCCATCGTGTAGATGATACCGTCCGTGAGAATGTACCCGTCGGGTCGTTCGGTTTTGCAGCCAGTCAATATCAAGGCTATGAGCAATAGCGGGAGGATGCGGGGCATGGCAGTGTGAGTCAAGGAAAGGGTCTTTTTAAAAGGAAGGAGAAAGCCAACCAACCGGTCCAGCTATTGGTTTCTTCGTTCGATGGAAAGCGTAACGGGTCCCCAGTTGAGAAGCTCAACATCCATCATGGCACCAAATTCACCCTGGGCAACTGGATGGTCTGTCAGTCGGGATAGCTCTTGACAAAACAATTCGTACAGCGGTTCTGCGATTTCTGGGCGGGCTGATTCAATGAAAGAAGGTCGATTGCCTTTCTCAGCGTTGCCATACAAGGTGAACTGAGAAACGACCAGTATACGTCCACCATGATCCAGAACGGAGCGATTCATCCGGCCATCCTCGTCTGGGAAGATGCGCAAATTGGCGCATTTAGAGGTGATCCAAGGGACTAGATCTACCGTGTCAGTAGTGTGAACACCGAGAAGGATCAACAGGCCTTCGCCTATAGAACCCGTTTCCCTGGAGTCGACGGTTACGCGAGCATGTTTTACGCGCTGAACTAGTGCTATCATCGGGCTGGGAGGTTTAGCCAGGAAGAGAATTATGTGTCATCCATTCGGCAAACTGGGCAAGCGCCCTACCGCGATGGCTGATAGCGTTCTTGATATCCGATGGCAACTCGGCGAACGTCTGATCATATCCGTCTGGTTGGAAGATGCAGTCATATCCGAAACCGCTATCGCCGCGTTCCTCCCGGGTGATCACCCCTTCGCAAGTGCCTTCAAACAGTCGGGTGCCTTCAGAGGTGGTTAATGCGACGATCGTTCGAAATCGGGCGCGCCGGTTGTCCGAATCCTCGAGTTGATCAAGAAGAAGGGCTCGGTTGACAGCCGCGGTGGCGTTTTCACCGGCAAAGCGCGCGGATCGGACACCCGGCGCGCCCCCCAAAGCGTCCACTTCTAACCCAGTGTCGTCAGACATAGTAGGTAAGCCGGCGAATTGAAATAGCTCTTCGGCCTTTTTTGACGCATTACCATCGAGTGTATCACGGTCTTCCACCACTTCTGGAGCATCATGAATCGCATCCAAGCTCACCAGTTCGAGGTCTGATTTGTTCATGATCGCACGAATTTCACGGAGTTTATGGGGGTTTTGTGTCGATATGAGCAGTTTGGACGGGTTCTCTGACGTCATGGACTTTGCTTGCAAAGGATGAAAGGCCGTATATTATGAGGCTTACTCGATAAAATTAAAACACTCCAGGAGTGATACATCGTGCCCGTAGGTATTAAAGTTAGGGATAACGAGTCTATTGACCGCGCACTGCGCCGTTTCAAACGCGCCGTAAACCGCAGCCGTGTTCTTCGCATTTTCCGTGGCAACATGGCATTTACGAAACCGTCTGAAGAACGTCGCTTGGCCCGTCAGAAGGCTGCTCGTAACTCCCGTCGTCGCCCGCGCTACTAGGTAGCCCAAAAAATATACACTGCCGATTCCCGAGGCGTTCCCACCTTATACGCCGCGGGCATCATCAGAGAGGTGTGAAAAGGCGCTCTCCTTTTGGAGAGCGCCTTTTCTTATTTGCCGTACGTAACTGTCGTAATTGGTAGCAATAGGGTGCGATGTCAACCCAGCCCGTTAGATCGTTAGCGCTTCGCGAAGGATGACCTGCTGTTCCGCCGAGTGTACGTGCGCGCTTCCTGAAGCCGGACTGGCCGAAGCACGGCGTCCCACGTACTTCACGCGGCCCACCTTGAGTCCTGAATCATGAATGGCCTCGTCCAGTAGATCTCGGATAAACGACCAAGCGCCCATATTGGCTGGCTCTTCCTGAACCCAAACAACATCTTTGGCGCCTTTCAACCGCTTCAGTTCCGAGACCACGGCCTTCGTAGGGAACGGATAAAGTTGTTCAATGCGAACAAGGGCAACATCTTCGTTGGTTGCTGCTTCAGCCAGATCATAGTAGACCTTTCCACTGCAGAACACGACTCGTTTGGCCGACTTATTCGAAGCAGGAATTATTTCTTGGAAGGACCCGTCGACCAACTCCTCAGGCGTTGACAGAACGGCTGGGTGGCGTAGCAAGCTCTTTGGAGACATAACCACCAGTGGCTTTCGGATCTCCTTACGAGACTGCCTACGCAAACCATGGAAGAGGTTGGCAGGCGTTGAGAACGAGCAAACGATCATGTTATTCTCAGCACACAACTGCAGGAATCTCTCGAGTCGTGCAGAGGAATGTTCTGGTCCCTGACCTTCGAATCCGTGCGGCAGTAGTAGTGTGAGGCTGCTAGTTTGCCCCCACTTGGACTCCGCAGCTGAGAGAAATTGGTCAAACACGATTTGCGCTCCATTGGCGAAATCTCCGAACTGAGCTTCCCACACAACGAGCGCGTCCGGGGCAGCGACCGAGTAACCATACTCGAAGCCACAGACCGCATACTCGGAAAGAAGAGAATCGTAGATAAACAGGTGTTCTTGCTCATCCCGCATATGATTCAGCGGAATGTACTGTTCACCCGATTTCTGGTCATACAGTACCGCATGGCGATGGCTGAACGTTCCTCGCCGTGAATCCTGTCCACTAACCCTGATCCGGATTCCTTCCAAAAGGATGGATCCGAAAGCCAATGCCTCGGCAAACCCCCAATCGATGCGCTTCTGCTCGAAATAGAGTTTATCTCGTTTCGAGAACTGGCGAAGCAGTTTCGGATGTACGTTGAAGTCGTCCGGCAGGCTGATGAGCGCCTTTACCACTGCAGCTAAATCTTCAGATGGAGCTGAGGTTGTAACAGTCGGCAAAGGTGCTGATTCATGTTTGCGCAGCAATTCCTCTTCAGCAGGTTCTTCGCGTTCAACCAGCTCTTTCGTACGTTCAAAAGCTTCTTGTAGACGTGCCCGATAATCATCCAGCATCTGCTCGGCTTCTTCTGGCTTCATGTCGCCACGACGCAAAAGCAGTTCGGTATACAACTTTCGTGGTGAGCGCTTGACCTCGATTTTCTGGTACAGCGTCGGCTGGGTGTAGGTGGGCTCGTCCCCTTCATTGTGCCCGCGAACACGATACGAAAGCATGTCTACGACAACATCCTTGTTGAATGCTTGACGATATTCTAGCGCAAGTCTAGCCACTCGCAAACACGCTTCAGGATCATCTCCGTTTACGTGGAAAATTGGCGCCTGAATCATACGAGCGCTATCGGTGGCATAGGTCGAACTTCGAGCCGATTCCGGGCCCGTAGTAAATCCAATCTGGTTGTTGATCACGATGTGGATCGTACCACCGGTTCGGTAGCCTGGGAGCTGGCTCATGTGGAGCGTTTCAGCAACGACGCCCTGGCCGGCAAAGGCTGCATCCCCATGGATCAGCAGTGGAATAACCGAATCGAGATAGTCGCCATCAGGATTGTCCGGAGCTTCGCGCCGTGCTTCCTGCTTAGCCCGAACCATGCCTTCGACCACTGGATTGACGGCCTCAAGGTGGCTAGGGTTGGATGCGAGGGCAATTGTTACCTCCTGTCCATCAGGTGCTTCGTGCTTGCTGCTCGAACCAAGATGGTATTTCACATCACCGGAGCCCTGGGTCGTAGTCGGATCAAGGTTGCCCTCGAATTCCGAGAATATGACCTCATAAGGCTTGTTCATGATGTTAGCGAGCACATTCAGACGACCTCGGTGGGCCATTCCCATGACAACCGAGTCAACACCCTGCTCAGCGGCGTCAGACAGGATGCGGTCCAGCATCGGAATGATGGTTTCTGAACCTTCCAGTGAGAAACGCTTGTGACCGATGTACTTGGTGTGCAAGAATGTTTCGAATGCCTCAGCTGCATTGAGCTTTTGCAGCATCCGTCGCATGGCGTCTTCGTCAAAGCTGTATTCTGCGTCGCTTGGCTCGATGCGGTCCTGCAACCATCTCTTTTCCTCAGGAGATGAGATGTGCATAAACTCGATCCCAATTTTGCGTGTGTAGGTCCGGCGCAGGATGTCCAGAATTTCGCGAAGTGGTAGCGTATCCTGCCCGCCCAGTCCACCGGTCACGAAGTTGCGATCCAAGTCCCAGATGGTGAGTCCGTATGTCGCGGGATCTAATTCTGCATGTTGCTCCCAATCATACCCTAGTGGATTGATGTCCGCCTGAAGGTGGCCCCTGACTCGGAAGGCTCGGATGAGCTGTAGAACCGAAGCTTCTTTGCGGATGAGGTCTAGTTCGGCATTGCGACCTGTGGATCCAACCCGAGGCGTCGTGTCCTGTGCCAATGTCCATGGCTGGAAGGGGACATTGAGATCGGAGAAGATGCCTTGATAAAACTCATGCTCGCCGCGCAGTAGTTCGTCGATGTGTGCGAGGAATGCTCCACTTTCGGCGCCCTGAATGACCCGATGATCATAGGTAGACGTGATCGTCATAACCTGCGAAATCCCGGTCTGGCTGATCATCTCAGGGGGTACGGCATAGTATTCCGTCGGATAGCCGATTGAGCCTACTCCAACAATGACGCCCTGCCCGGGCATCAGCCTTGGAACACTGAGGTTAGTCCCGATCATACCTGGGTTGGTCAGCGTGGCCGAAGTACGGCTGAAATCGTCAATACTGAGCTTATTGTCTCTAGCCCGACGCACAATGTCGTTGTACGCGCCCAGGAGCTGCGCAAAATTAAGGTTGTTGGCTGCCTTGATATTGGGAACGAGTAAGGTTCGCTTGCCTCGTCGTTCGATATCGATGGCCAGTCCAAGGTTTACGTCATGCGGGATAACCTGGATATGTCCATCCGCTTCCTTGCGATAGGTCGTGTTCATCGACGGGTATACGCGAAGCGCTCGCACGATGGCCCAGGCGATGATATGAGTATAGGAAACCTTGTTTCCACCCACGTATCGCTGATGCTCGTTAATCAACGCACGATTCTCTGCCATGAGCTTAACAGGGATAGTCCGTACCGATGTGGCCGTAGGCACACCGAGGCTTGCCTCCATGTTTTCCACAATCTTGGCAGCCGGACCACGGATGATATTCTCTTCGGCGTAGGACGCTGCCTCCTTTACAGCTTCAGCTGGTGAAGCAGGAGTTTGTGGAACTCCTCCTTCGGGTACGTTTGCTGCTGGCGGTGCTTGGGTAGGCGCAGGTTGAGCCGCTGCAACGAACCCGTCGTCAGGTTTAAAGCCCTGGAAAAATTCCTGCCAGCTTTCGCCGACACTATCGGGATTTTCGAGATACTGGCGATACAGTTCTTCGATGTAACCGGTGTTGAAACCTAGGTTGCTCACGACGTGGATTCGGGGGATGGTGGGAATTAGTGCAGTATAGGGCGAGCGTCAACGAACTGGAACCTCACAGGATTCTCACTCCCTGTCCCTGAATGCCAATTCTTACGGGTTTCAAATAGGGTGGCGATGCAGTCATACAGGTACAATTGGTCTCGGTGCGGACCTGATTCTTCGTACTACACGTCTTAGCGAGTCGCCAACCAGCCCTGTTTCTTGTACCAGTCAATAGTAGAGGGCACGCCCTCCATAGGAGTAATCTTAGGTGCGTATCCAAGATCGCGCATGGCGGCTGAGCTATCGCACATCAGCGTCGCATGCAAAATTTCCTTGGCCTTTTCGCGATTTAGCGGAGGATATGATCCGGATAAGCGCCCGACAATCTCACTTACTGTACCTACGATGGGGAGCACAAAGCGTGGAATCCGCAGTGTCAGCACCCGACGATTAAGCGATGTAGCGGCAGCATCTCTGATCTGGGCCCATGCTGCCTGCTCAGGTCCTCCGAGAAACCACGTGCGGTTGGCCGCATCTGGATGGAGCGCAGTTAGCAGAATGCCATCGATGAGGTCATTAACATGAACAAGACTAAGTGAGGCCTTGCCAGCGGCTCCCACGATAGGGCACAAGCCTCGATCAACAGTCTGGAAGAAAGTCAGGATATCTGATTCCCGAGGACCGTACACGGCAGGCGGGCGCACAATGGCCAAAGGCATCCGATCATTGAAGTCAGCAATCCGCTCTTCCATGATCGCTTTGCTCCGACCGTAGTCACTCACAGGATTCAGTGGCGTCGATTCGTCGGCAATATCTGTGTCAGATGTCCCGACTGCGGCCAAGCTACTAGCAACAATGGTGCGTTGCACCGAAGTGCTTCGATAGACGGATTCAAGCAAATTGACCGTTCCTGAAACGTTATCCCGTTCGAACTCGCTCCAGTTCAGCCCGCGGGTTCGTCCTGCCAAGTGAAAGACGAAATCGGCCCCTTCAATACCTTGATCTAAGCTATCTGGATCATTCAGTGATCCCCTCACAAGCTCAACGTCCATTCCATCAAGCCATTTCGGGTCAGACCGCACGAGACAACGCACTCGGACTCCCTCAGCGATTAAGCGCTCGGCAAGATGGCTTCCCACGAAACCCGTTCCTCCGGTAAGGAATGCGGTCTTTCCGGCCAGTTCCGTCATGAGGATTTCAGGCGCAGCTTAGCGACGGACTCAATATGGTGCGTGTGGGGAAAGAGATCTACCGGCTGTACTTCCTCTACCTCATACACATCCGTCAAATACGACAGGTCGCGCGCCTGAGAGATTGGATTGCAAGAGACATAGATGAACCGCTCGACGGCTAGCTCACCAATCTGCCGAACGACCTTTGGATGGAGCCCAGCCCGAGGAGGGTCCACGATCAAGACATCGGGCCGCCCGTTCTTCTTGATGAAGTCAGCATTGAAGAGTTTCATCATGTCCCCCGTTTCGAAGGAGACGTTGTCGATGTTGTTCTTTTCGGCATTGCTGCGAGCATTCACTACGGCTTCCTCGACCAACTCTACACCTACGACGCGTTTCACGTGTGGAGCGATATAGAGGGAGATCGTTCCGGCACCGCAGTACAAGTCATACACGAGGTCGTCTGGTGTAAAGGCTGCGTAATCAGCAGCTACTTTGTATAGAGTTTCTGCTTGTTTCGTGTTCGTCTGAAAGAACGCATTGGAGGCGATTTCAAACGTGTTGTCTCCAATTCGATCATGAATAACACCCGACCCAAAATCGACATGCATTTCCTCGCCAAACGCGGTTTGAGCGACGCCTGAGTTGATAGTGTTGACAAGTGTTGTGACTTCAGGGAAAGAGGTCTGCAGAAATTCCTTGAACACAGCGATACGCCCTTCATTTCTGTGACTGGTCACCAGGTTGACCATGAGCTCTTCCGTGTGGGCTGCCTGACGGATGACAAGATGCCTTAGATAGCCGCTATGATTGCGTGTATCCCAAGCGGCCCACTCATTTTCTTTAGCAAGATCCCGGACGGCATTTACAATGCGAGTACTTAGCTCGGACTGAAGATGGCACTCTTGCAGGTCTAGCACCTTCGCATAATTGCCCGGCACGTGGAGTCCTAGCGCAAACGAGGTGTCAAATTTCTCGTCGGAGGCGATTTCTTCTGGAGTCAACCACCGCCCGGCACTGAAGCTGAACTCCATCTTATTGCGGTAATGATAGATGTCATTCGCTTTCAGCGTTGGATGAACAGTAACGTTTTCAAACCCTCCGCTGTGCTCGAACGCTTCCTTGACAGACTGCCTCTTGGCATCGAGTTGAGCATCGTATTTCACGTGCTGCCACTTACAACCACCGCACGTACCGAAATATCGACAAACCGGATCTGTACGAAGGGGACTGGCTTCGATCAGTTCAACGATCGCGGCCTCGGCAAACTTCTTGCGTTTGCGAAATACCCGAGCCTTCACTCGATCCCCAGGGACGGCTCCGGCGACAAAAACCACGTATCCATCCATCCGGGTGAGGGACTTGCCCTTGTCGGCAAACTTTTCGATGTCCAGAGTTACTATGGATCCTTTTTTCACGTGTGTGGAGTCGTATTGGGAGATGAAAGCTGTTGTTAGCCTATTGAAACAGCGACCGGGCGGGAAAGTCCCGATAAGAGGGTATAAAATTTAGAACGTGTGTCCGATACCGAATTGCAAAACCGGGTCAGAAAATCGATCTGGCATGAATTCTCCTCGGCGTCTTGGGTCAAACACCTTGTATCCAACATCCAGGCGAACGATGATGTATTCCCAAGCAATCCGAAGGCCATATCCCGCACCAACACCAAGATCTCCCGAAAAGCTATCGAACCGAAAGCGGCCGTCGGATGTGCCTGGGTTGCGAGGTCCTAACCAGACATTTCCCGCATCAGCGAATAAGGTAAGTATCCAATTAGCTTCGAATAATCTGCGAATCGCAATGGTGCGAAGTTCAATCGATCCCTCAAGCTTGATATCGCCGCCTAGAATGTTACTTCCATCAGAAGAGACGACTAACGAGTCTGCATCTGAGGTAAAGCGTGCTGATCCAGGTCCGAGCTCCCGAAGCCGCCACGCCCGAATGGAATTAGCCCCTCCGGAATAGAATCTGCGATCGAACGGCACTACATCCGATGCGCCTGTCGGATGCGCGATGCCTGTCATGAGTTTCCAAGCCAAGACACTCCGCGATGTAAGTGGTTTGTATCGCCTCATGTCTACTGATAATCGAACATACTGTCGATAGATCATGCCTCGGTTCGTCCCACTACCTCCAAAGACGCCAAAGCCAGGAATAGTACCCTCCACCTCGGACGGAGAGAAGACTAGCCCATCAAGCACTCGGCCCATATTGCCCCCGAATTCGATAGAGGCTTCTCGGAAATGTCCGTTTTCTCGACGGAACAGGTCAGTCGTCGTAGAGCGAATGGTGTAGCGTAACGCGTTGTTGAACTGAGGACGAGTGTAATCCTCTATAATCTGCGCTTGCTGGACTGGATCGTCGACCGCTGTGAGAACATCATCTAGGAAAATACTCTTGAATCCTTCCAGGGTATCCGGATTGGATACGGTGATGTCAACTAGGTCGACCACGGAAGAGAGGGACTCGGTATGCCTCAACTCAAACCGATATCGAGCGCCGCCTCGTCCTCGAAGAGTCAACTTCAGGGCATCTCGACGGGCAGCCAGTAGTGATACAGAGATCTGGCTTCTGGCATCGTAGAGAGAAGATAATCGGTCAAATCGTCCAAACGGGAATGTGAGATAAGGATATGAAAGCGTTGCACTGCTTTCCCATTGCGCCGAAGTGAACCCTCCAAGTCCTCCGATATCGGCTGCTACGGTACCTGTCGAGCGAATGGTGAACGCCTCGCCGCCTCCGAACAAATTCAAATTGGAATAGGTGACGCCGAGTCCTGTACCCAGTTCGTTGTCTGTATCAGCCAAGGCGCCACTGCGCTGCAACATGAAGGTCTCAAAGCGAATTTGATGCCTGGCCCGGGTCTGAAGGTTGATGCTGTGGTCGAGGCGGATAGCATCTGGCCTGGTCGAGTCAGGTGTGGCCGTTTCGATATCTGAGAAAGAGAAAACTCCTGTTGCATCGATTCGCCGTTTCGTTGCGAGTAGACGACTTTGATTGAACTGATCTCCCGGCCTGAACTGGAGCGTGCGTCGTAATAGATCGAAGTCTAATCTGGGTTCATCGATAAAAGAGGCGCTTACAGTACCGCCGGGCTGTTCTTGCTCAGACGACGAAAGGTAGGTGGAATCTCTTCGGACGGTCGCACCTTCTATCGGGCCGGCAACTTGAAAGTCAACATCTCCGAATCTGAAGCGGGTCCCTAATGCTACGTCAATCGTTACGTCGAATGAATCAGGAGAAACAGGATATACCACCGCGTGAATGGCATTTCGATTGACGTCCGCGAAGCCTTCGTTTCGCAAATACCCTATAAGTCGTTGACGCTCCTCGACGAGTAGAGGCTCGGAGTATCTGAGGGTTTCGACCCGCCAGGCCAGCTGATCACCATCGATGGCTGTCCCGAGAGGGATCAGTGATTGGCTACGTAGCTCTCTTTTCTCTCTGTCAGTAAGATCGTCTAGTCCGTTGTACCGAAAGTGTCTGATATGGGTCGGATTTCCTTCTTGGACCTCAAACTCTACACGAATACGATCTCCGAATTCAAGCCTGTTGACCGATGCTTCAATAGTTGCATCACGGAATCCTTCTCGTTGATAGAACAATCGAAGTTGCTCGACATCATTTTCAAGGAGTGTCCGATCTAGAAGAGCGGGTGGTTCACCCGCGGCCATAAATACTCGACCTACCCTATTTGCGCCAAGAGATCCTTCCCCGAATTTATACAGCCATCTCCACCAAGTGAACCCAGGTACTCCGATCATGCGCCGATTTCGACGCGTGCGGATATAGAGCGAAAGGTCGTCTGCTGAGAAAAAGGAATTGCCAGAAAACCCCACTTCCCAAACGAGAAGGCTATCCGAGTCGGGCGCCGTCTGGGCGCGAACGTCGGGCGATACAAGCAGGCCAAAGGCCAGCAGGACTCCGGTCAGCGCGATTCCAAATAGATTGCTTGGCAACTGACCAGCGGGTCTAGTCGTCCTCGAAGTAGAAGTCGTCGTCCTTGGTAGGAAAGTCCGGCCAAACCTCTTCGATACTCTCGTAAGGTTCGCCGTCGTCTTCCATGGCTTCCAGGTTGTCGACAACCTCCAGCGGGGCGCCTGTGCGTTCAGCATAGTCTATCAACTCCAGCCGCGTGGCAGGCCACGGGGCATCTTCAAGATGCGATGCCAGATCTAGGGTCCAGTACATTAATGAGTCGAGAGTTTGTCGGTAGCCATTGGATCGGACAATAGGTGTTGCATTCCAAAATTGCAACCTAGTCCCAATGATCTTCCGCCGATATCCCAGAATGCCTCGAAGGCTTACTTCCGGTAGGGTCAGTCGAAGATGAATGTGGTAGCGTCAGCTTCCTTGAGAAGCTGCTCGTACTCGGAAGGCGTCAAAGACGGAGCGAGAAAGTATAGCGGGTTTAGCTGCTTGCCTTCGAGATCGCGAACTTCGTAGTGCAAATGCGGGGCTTCAGAGAGGCCTGTGTTGCCACTGAACCCAATCACATCTCCACGCTTAACAGGCCGTCCGGACCGTATGCCCTGAGCAATTTTGGACATGTGGCCATATACAGTCAAATATCCCGCAGTAGTATGCTCAATTTTGACGTAACGCCCTAATCCACTTCCTGCTTTGGCTTCCTTAATGACGCCATCACCTGTAGCGTAAATGGGTGTACCGACTGGAGCGTGGAAATCCAAACCAGGATGCATGCGGCTAACTTTCAGGACTGGGTGGAAACGGATGCCAAATCCCGAAGTAATCCGACCGTCGACTGGTTGAATGGCCGGCATTTCCGTCAGCTGCTGCTCGTGATCTTCAGCCAGGAGCGTCAGCTCACGATAACTATTACTCTGCAAAAGTAGCAGGCGCTCAAGTTGGTCAATCTTTGAGGCGTTCTCGATCAGAACGCTGGAGGTGCCGGAACTGAACCGGCTGAACTCAGGGTAGGGATCTGTACCACCAACCCCAACTTGGGCAATGTCGTCCGAAATGCCTTTTGCATTGAGAAGGACTCGGTATAGATCATCATCGGTCTTACGAATACGCATTAAGTCGTCGGTGACACCATCTAGGCGCTTGTTGACAGACTCTAGTTGCCGCTGCAGGGCGGTGTTTTCGTCTACCAAGGCCATTTCTTCGGGCGTCGACACAATTCGGTCGAGGCCGATCATCAAGACGACTGCGCAGACAACAGATACAGCTCCCATCCAGAGAAACGTACGAGCTTTCTGCAGTGGCGTTTTCTGAATTTCAACAAACGAGCAGGCGTCGTTGTCAAAAATGTAGGTGCGCTTACGAGACATTACGGGCGGGAAAGAAGTAAAAAACCCTGCAAAGGGTCACAAAGCCGAATCCAAACAATATATAAGGTCGCGTTTGACCGGTCAATGCGATGAGGGTTCCTCGGGTCTAATTAGACGTAATTTTACGCGCCGGAGCCAATGATAGCGTCCGCTTCGATTTCGACCATCATATCCGGGTCAATGAGGGCAACTACTTGAACCATCGAAGTGGCAGGTCTAATGTCGCCAAATACCTCACCGTGTGCCCGCCCAATATCTTCCCATAGCGTGATATCGGTCACATAGATACGGGTTCGGATGACGTCCCGAATGGAAGCCCCGGCTTGGACAAGCGCCCATTCAATGTTTCGTAGTGTCTGCAACGTCTGCTTGTAGGCATTGCCAGCTCCCACAAGATGTCCATTTTCATCTGTGGCCGTTGTGCCCGAAACAGAGACATGGTTTTCGACCCGGACTGCTCGAGAATACCCAACTAGTGGCTCCCAACGAGCGCCTGAGCTTATTAGTGTTCGATTCATGGAAGTCGTCGAAGGATTACTAGAGAAAGATCGTCGCTTTGAGGGCCGCCTTGAACAAAGGTAGACACGGATTCAATGATACGCTCACCAAGAGAGGCGGCACTCATTCCGTGACAATGACGCACTAAGTCTAGGAAACGCTCGTCAGAATAAAATCGCCCAATTTCATTGCGAGCCTCTGTGACACCATCCGAATAGATCACAAAAAGGTCATTTTCACCAAGCTGGACGTCGTGTCCCTTGAATGTAGTGTCGGGGCTTAATCCAATAGCGGCATCGCCTCTCTGCAGTTCGCTTAACCCATCTTCATGGATTAAAAGGGGAGGGTGATGGCCAGCATTTACGTAGTGAATCTCACCTGAATCGGTTGAAACATCGCAATGAATCATAGAGATAAAGCGGTTCGGAACACCGTCCCTTCGCAAGATGCGATTGAGTTTGCCAGCACGTTCGGACAAGTTGTCTTCATCCGGCGCGATGGCTCGAATGGTTGCCTGCAGCTTTGCAGCCATCAACGCAGCGGCAAGTCCTTTACCTGCAACGTCACCCAACGTGACAGCAAGGCGATGCTCCCCCAGCGCCATGTGATCGACCAAGTCCCCCCCAACGTCATTGGCAGGAGTGGAGTGGAACCAGATTTCCCAGCCGGGTACTTCTGGTGCGGAGGAGGGCATGATAGCAAGTTGGACAGCACGGCCTTCCTGCAGTTCATCTCGTGCCATGGTTTTGTCTTTCAGCTCGAGACCCAAAACAAAAAACATGATGAGAAATCCTAGGAAGGTCTCATCCCCATCGCCCGAAAACCCAGTCCAAGCCATAAAAAAAGCAATAATGACGACTAACCGCCGCGCTGGACTTAACCGAAGGAAAAGGCTGCGGATCATATAGTAGGAAGAGAACAGGCTGCGTTGAATACGGCCCATTTTCGCCATTTTCAGACGTTCTTCGTCACTCAAATAGAAATCGTAGGTCTCTCGAAAATCCCTCCGAAGGGAGTCCGGGATCTCGCCGGTTCGGAATTCTTCAAGAACCGTGGTAGTGTAGCGCGAGGCACCATCCATGGCATTCTTGAACCGTTTGGAAGAGTCGCTCATGCGTGGGAGGTGGGTTTCTGAAAGTATATGTGGGGGACGCCAATAGAGGTTGGCCGTTCGTCCATGAGGATGGTAGAAAAGACAGCTTCAGCCGCATGGTACGGATGAACATCGGAATGGGTGCGCAGCGAGTAAAGTGATCCTCAACGGTAGATCCAGAAAACAGGATGTGCAAGCTCCCCCTTTTCCCTTAGATTCTGCACAACCGCGAATTAATCTCCTGAATCCATGGAATGGATCGTCTTACTACCACCCATCCTGGCCATTGTCCTGGCCTTGTGGACCAAGGAAGTGTACTTGTCTCTTTTGGCAGGTCTCTGGCTAGGTACCACCATTCTTGTTGGGGGCAATCCAATTCTCGGTATTCGCGAACTGATCGATCAGCTCGTAGCCGTCTTTGAGGATCCGGGCAACGTCCGCATTCTTCTATTTTCGCTGATGGTCGGAGGGTTGATCGCGCTGGTCCAGGCCTCCGGTGGTGTAAACGGGTTTATCACATGGGCTTCCAATCGGGGATGGGGACAAACCCGCCGAGGAGCTGAGGTACTCGCTTGGGGCGTAGGGATGGTGATTTTCGTCGAATCAAGTATTACCAGCCTTATCGTTGGTGCCATCAACCGGCCCTTGTTCGACAAACTGAAAATCCCACGGGAAAAACTCGCCTTTTATTGTGATTCGACAAGTGCGGCCGTCTGTATGTCCATTCCTCTCAATGGCTGGGGAGCATTTGTGCTGGGACTCCTTGCTGCGCAAGGTGTAACGGATGGAGCTGTAGGGTTGTTGGCATCCTCGGTACTATTGAATTTCTACGCGATTTTCTCCATCATTTTTGCGTTGGTTCTGGCTATTACCGGCTGGAGTTTTGGCTCAATGAAGACGGCTGAAGTTCGAGCGGAAACGACGGGAGAGGTCTTGCGGCCGGGCGCCATTCCACTCGTAGCAGAAGAGATAGTAGAGCTGCAACCAGTGAACGATTCGGTTGAAAAAGGAAGGCATCTCATCATACCGATTATGGTAATGGTTGGGATGATATTCATCGGTTTGTATATAACCGGAGATGGCGTCATCATGGAGGGCAGCGGATCTACGTCTGTTCTTTGGGCTGTTATCGCGGCGGTTGGATCAGCAATGGTCATGTTTGCCCTTCCAGGGTCTGGAAAAGACGGAAAAGCGCTAATGAAGCCAACCGAGTCCATGGCACTAGTCTTGAAGGGATCTGGTGGTCTCATTGGAATGGTTACGCTCGTGGCACTTGCCTTCGCCTTAGGCCAGGTCTCCAGGGCGCTTGAAATGGGACCTTACATCATAGGGGTTGTAGGGACTGGATGGCCTGGTTGGTGGCTGCCATCCCTCATATTCATCGTCGGGGCATTCGTATCCTTTACTCTTGGCTCCTCCTGGACCGGATTTGCCATCCTAATACCGATTGCATTGCCGCTGGCCGAGGGGCTGGGTTTGTCGATGCCACTCATGCTGGGCGCTGTCCTGTCAGGTGGTGTCTTTGGAGATCATGCTTCTCCTTTGTCGGATACGTCGCTCATTTCTTCCATGTCTGCGGCCTCGGACCATGTTGATCACATCAACACTCAATTACCGTATGCCTTGCTGGTCGGTGGATTCTCCATCGTAGCATTCATGATTGCAGGCCTGATTCTCTAATGCAGGAACTGGATGAACTACTTCTGGGGTCGTGGGGCATCATTATTGGGACGGCCTGCCTATTCGGCGCGCTTTTTTCCTTGTTGTTCGGACTCGTCGCGCTCATCATGGATGGTCTGTTCAACCTATCGGATCAGGCCATTATGGCCGGCGCAGCTGCCTCCGTTGGATTCATGATCGTGGCTGCTTTTGCCCGACGTAAGATGGAATCGGATCGGGAGTGACGCTCGGATAGCAAAGTGGACCTAGGTTTTATAGGTCCCTCAGAGTAGGCCTTGAACCTTGAAGGAGAATTGAGCATACATGATTCAATCAGGAATAACACTGTTAACCTTCAGGTGACTCGACGCAAAAGAGGACGTTTCCCGACGTATTGTTTTCCACTATCTGGGATTCTTTCTCCGATGTCCGTCTGAAACTCTATTGAGTACGCGAACAATGAACGACGCCAGATCAGCAGATGCCGGGGCCGCGCAAGAGGCTCCATTGTCAGTCTACGAACGCGCCGCAGAAGGCGGAAATGATCCGCGCTGTACACCTCAATATTTACACGGTGCTCCCCCGATCGGGAATGAAATCAGAAAGCCTATCTATTCTGATGAGCACAATCATAACTGGAGCTATTTGTTCAACCGACAGATGGATCTACTTCCTGGTCGAGCAGGTGCATCCTACCTCGAAGGAGTAGACATTCTTGGAATGGACGATACCGGTATTCCTGGGCTAAAAGACCTCAGCGAACGACTTGAATCTGCGTCAGGATGGCGCATTGCCCGCATCCCAGGATTGCTCCATGAAAAGGACTTTTTTCAGCTGATCTCAGATCGTGTTTTTCCTTCGACGGACTATATCAGGGAAAAAAATGAGTTGGATTACACGCCAGCCCCGGACTGCTTTCATGACATGTTTGGTCACATGCCAATGCTAACCGAACCTGCCGTCGCTGATTTCTATCATCTGTTTGGCAAAACGGCCCTTCAAGCAACGGGAATACAACGGACGTATCTCGAACGGCTGCACTGGTTTACTATCGAATTTGGCCTGATCAGACAAGCAGAAGGACTACGGGTATTCGGCGCTGGTATCATTTCCTCGAAAGAAGAAATCGTACATGCATTGTCAGAGACTGTTGATGTCAGAGACTTTTCGATTGAGGCAGTAATCAACCAAGACTACGAGGTGTGGCACCTGCAACCGCTCCTGTTTGCATTGGACTCGTTCGATCAGTTAGTAGATGAGTTCCGCTTTTGGACGAACCGCCAAGGACTGGCCGCCTGAATCGACGAGTATTCTTGCTGTTGCCACGGCCTACTGACGGTTTCAGCTCAAGTAGACCGCGGCTGCTCAACGTAAACTAGACGGTTTCGGCAACCGGCTCCGTGTACATCTGGTCGATGTAATCCGTGATCATCCTGTGCGCACTGAATTGATAGGTCAAAGAGCGGATTGATGAGCGGATCATTTGAATCCAATCGTTCGGAAGTCCTTCAGGCCCCCTCTTGTTGAACAGAGGCAAAACTTCGTTTTCAAGCACCTGGTACAGCAGTTCTGCATCGATAGCATCTTGCTCTGCCGGATCCATGTATTCGTGCGATGCATCGGTCCCGATCGCCCAACCATTGGTGCCATTGTCATACCCTTCTGGCCACCAGCCGTCAAGAATCGATAGATTCAGTCCACCGTGTAGCGCAATTTTCTGACCGCTAGTACCGGAAGCTTCGTATGGACGGCGCGGGTTGTTCAGCCAGACATCGCAACCGGAAACCAGCATACGGCCAATCTCCATGTTGTAGTTCTCTAGGAAAATGAGACGTCCCTTAAACTGTGATTGTTGTGACAGTTCATAAATCGTCCGAATAAACTCCTTACCTCCTTCGTCCTGAGGATGAGCCTTTCCGGCATAGATGACCTGGATGTTTCGCTCGTACTTAGAGAAGAGGTTAGCTACGCGTTCGATATCCGAAAAGAGCAGCGGCGCACGTTTGTACGTGGCAAAGCGGCGGGCGAACCCGATGGTCAGCGCCCTGGGATTTAGTAATGATTTTTGCGGAAGGCTTTGTTGGGCAACCTTGCGATTGACAAAATCGATGAGATTTTGCCTGAGTTTGCGCCGATACTCCCAGATGGCTTGGTCTGAAACTTGGTCAATACGGTCCCATGTAGACTGCTTTTCTCTGTCATTTGTCCAGGATCCAAGATTCACGCGCAGAAATGTTCTCGACGCAGGTGAAGCCCATGTGGGAAGATGGATGCCATTCGTAATATGAGAAATAGGGACCTCCTCGGCGGGGCGATCCGGATACATGTGGTGCCATTGGCGCCGAGCGACCTCGCCATTGAGTTTGGAAACACCATTTGCGGCGCGAGCCAGTCGCAGGCCAAGTACTGTCATTGTAAACTCTTCAGATGGGTCATCCGGGTTTACACGACCGAGCGACATCAACTGGTGGTCAGAGATTCTCAAACTGTCTCGGAACGTATGCATGCAGGACATGAACAGTTCTGGAGAGAATCGATCATGACCGGCTGGTACTGGCGTGTGCGTGGTAAAGACGCTTTGGGCGCGGACTTTTTCACGCGCCTCGTCGAATGAGGCACCTTTTTCTACGTGCTCTCGCATCAACTCAAGCGTTAAGAAGGCACAATGTCCTTCATTGAGATGATAGACGTCAGAGCGGATACCGATCTCGTGCAGCATTCGGGCGCCGCCGATTCCCAGAATTATTTCTTGCTGGATTCGGGTCTTCCGGTCGCCCTGGTACAGACGCCTGGTCAAAAACCGAAACCGGTAGGGATTCGATGCGAAATCTGTATCGAGCAGGTACAGCTTCGTCTTGCCGATCTCTATCCGAAAAGCTCGGATGTGGATTGGATCATCGCCAGAATGGACGGTAACAACGATGGGCTGTCCGTTCTGGTCTAGAACCGGTTCGACCGGATGCTGGGTAACATCGATGGCTGGGTAATCATCATGCTGCATCCCATCGCTGTCAAAATATTGTCGGAAGTATCCTTCACGGATGAACAGACCTACGGCCGTAAACCGCAGCCCAACGTCTGACGCTGCTTTGGTGTGGTCGCCAGCCAAGATGCCCAGGCCGCCGGAATAGAGAGGCATGCTTTCATGCAGTCCATATTCCATACAGAAGTACGATACGCTCGGCGCATCTTCGCGTCCTCCAGGCTCATCCATGTACCGCCGAAACTTGCGATAAACGGAATCAATCTGCTCGATCACATAGGGATCTTCCAATTCTACCTGTCTGGCGTGCTTCAATGCCACGATCGGATTGTTACCAGAGGCCGCGAAGGCATCCGGGTTCAGACGCTTAAAAAGGGTAAGGGCATCAGGATTCCAGCTCCACCAGAGATTCCTGCTCAGTTCGTTTAGTTGGTCTTGAGGGGTCATTCAGATCTTCCTGCGTCGGAAATAGATGTGTAATTCAGGTAGCGACGTTCCCATCGTTAGGAACGCTCCTCTATAAATATGCCATTCAGCTCGATTTGGAGCTATGTAAACGCTTACATGACTACCTTGAAAAAATCCCGGCCAATCTCATTGTATGCAATTGTGGGCCGGGAGGATCGAGGGTGTCGGCTCCGGGTAGAAGCAGATAGAAGATACGGAGATTCGTATTTCTTGTTCGTCTATTAGTCCTAGGTAATTTTGCACATCCCCAACGATTCCTCATTTGACAGCCCGTCGAAAGCGCCGGGTAAGGACCCTGTCTCGGCGTCTGCTCATCCAGAGGGTAGTTTCGAGTCCGTCCAATCAGATGGGTCGGAAATAATTTCCCGACTGGATGATGTTATTCGGCTCTCTGTAGATCGACTTCGAAAGGCAGGAAACGAAGAAGCACGACGGGAAGTGGAGTGGATGCTCGAATCCATTATGGGAATTCGACGGATGCAGTTGTTGATGCATCAAGATGAAACTGTATCTCAAGAAGCCCAGCTTCGTCTACAAGAATGTATTGAGCGGCGCGTAGCTCGAGAACCGTTGCAATACATTTTGGGTGAGGCGCATTTTTATGGACGTAGATTCAGCGTAAGGCCAGGTGTGCTTATTCCTCGGCCCGAAACGGAATTGCTGGCAGAATGGGCAATTCAAGCACTTTCAGGAAGAAAGGGGGAACGACTGCTTGACCTAGGGACGGGTTCGGGATGTCTACCCATCACCGTGGCACTTGAGCGTCCTGGTACGGAGTGTACCGGTGTCGATCTTTCGCGTGACGCACTCGAAATAGCTCGAGCGAACGCGAGGGATCTGGACGCGAAGGTGCACTTTGTTGAGGGAGATATGGTATCAACCGACCTTGCCTTGCAACTGCACTCTACTTCGCAACCACACCTCGCTTCCCAACAGGAGAGGCCGTTCGATGTGTTGATCTCGAATCCTCCCTACATTCCGGAAAGCGAAAGAGAAGAACTTCAACCTGAAGTACTTGACCATGAACCACAAATGGCGCTATTTGCTGGCACAGATCCGCTTCACTTTTATAGAGGCATTGCTTCGTCAGCTCCGGCATTGCTCAAGAGTGGTGGTTGGTTATGTGTTGAGATACATTCCTTGTACGGAAATGAGGTGCAGGAACTCTTCAAAGTGGCAGGGTTTCGGGACGTAGCACTGCAACAGGACCTGGCTGGTAGAGATCGGCTGGTCAGCGCTCGGATGATTTAAGCATTCCTCGGACCTGTCGATCACTTCGATACGGACCATTTTCTCTTACAACCGCTAAAAAACGTGTTTTCACGACGGTTTCAATCGTTCATCGGCGCCACCATAGCGTGGTCGCTTCTGATGGCCGGGTGTACATCCACCCGCGTTGCATCACCGGTTGCTTCTGCTGAAAAAGTAGAGACCGTTGCCTTTACGTCGATGGCTGATCGTGTAGACATTGTTGATCAGGCGACCTCGACACTAGTCCGAGCCAATTTTGCGATAACGTTAGCTAATGACCGAATCGGCCTGGTGCAATCGGACTACATTCCGCTATCAAGCATTCAGTCATCGCTAGCTGACACATTAGCCCCGGTCGCCGACTTCAAAAACCTGCTCATGCGCGTCTCTGTAAACGCGGAACGAGGTGAAGATACCAAGTTCGTCCAGGTAAAAGGGACATTCCAACGTATTTCAGGTGTTTCGAAGCAGACTGATGAACTGATCGGGCTGTACTGGCTTGAGCAACTGGCTGATCGTATGGCATCGGGAGTCGATGCACCTTTCGCCCATCAAGTCAGCGATTCGACGTACACGCAATTGCTTAGTCAGGTGGCTACTCCGATAGAAAGCGAGAAAAGCCCAGGTGTTGGAGGAGCAATCAAGGTAGTAGGTGTTCTGCTCGCCGTGCTTTTTGTAGTGCAGTTGGCCTCGGGAGCTTTTGGCCCAACGTCTTCGCCTCAGCCAGCGCAGTGACCACAGAGGATAGTGGGAACTGTACGTTTTTGGTTCGTTCCAATCTGCCTTTCCTCTTTCCATAGGACTTCGACGTTCATGCCACGTATTGCCCTCGTTCAGCAGATTGCTTCAGACAATCCCGCTTCTAATCTAGAGCTGGGTCTTTCCAATGCGCGGAAGGCAGCAGCTGACGGCGCCCAGATTATCGCCTTTCCTGAAGTCGCCTTTCAGACCTTCTTTCCTCAGCACAGACTCAAAGGAGATCGATTCCGTTTTGCAGAATCTATTCCGGGTCCCATTACCGAAGCTTTTCAAGCATTGGCGGCTGAGTTGGGAGTAGTGATAATCATCAATCTATTTGAGCAGGACGGAGATCGTGCTTTTGATTCATCTCCGGTGATTGACGCCGATGGCACCCTTTTAGGCGTGACCCGAATGATGCATATCACCCATTATGATGGTTTTTACGAGCAAGACTACTACGATCCGGGCGACTCCGGAATGCCGGTCTACAACACTCGTTTTGGCAAAATAGGCGTGTGTATCTGTTATGATCGCCACTATCCCGAATATCTCAGAGCACTTGCTCTAGGGGGCGCTGAAATCGTAGTCGTTCCCCAAGCTGGAGCAGTAGGAGAATGGCCTGAAGGTGTCTATGAAGCGGAGCTGATGGCTGGCTCGTTTCAGAATGGATTTTATATGGCGCTCGCCAACAGGGTGGGAGAAGAGGATGTGTTGACCTTTGCCGGTGAATCCTTTATTACTGATCCAGAAGGGCGAATTATATCTAGGGCACCAGCCAATGCTGAAGCTATTCTCATAGCAGATCTTGATCTTCACGCTGTAGAAACCTCTCACGCACGGCAGCTCTTCATGCGACACCGCAGGTCGGATCAATATCAAATGCTACAAAAAGAAGGACCTGGAGCACAAAACGGGAATTAGTAGCTGGTCAGAGTTCGAATCTGCCGAGTGTATTACCGTGTTTCTGTCGCCATGAAATCGTCGAATGACATTTCTCTGAAGGATTCCGTTCCGATAAATCGAATGACATCGAAGAAGTCATCGTAAGCATGGAAACCCTGCAGACGGGTAATGTATGTGCCGTCTGGTTCAAGGAAGATAGTAGTCGGTGTCCCAGTGGCTCCAAAACCTGACGACAGCATTTGTGAGCTGAGCGTATAGCCCTTGTAACTCAATGTGTCCGAGCGGATATCGATATCTAGGCGGCCCAATTCGAAGTTGTCTAAGACGAACTCCTGTAGGTCAGGTTGGGTATAGACTTCGGCCTGCAATTTGCGACACCATCCGCAGGTTTCCGACCAAACGTCAATGATGATGATGCGCTCTGTTTCCTTCGCATTTGCCATCGCATCAGGAAATGTTGGCCAATCGAGCATCGGAGCTAGCGCCGTGGAATCCGCTGGGGCCTGATCGGGCGCTTGTGCCATTGACGTCCTTGGTGCACTTGCCAGCAGCAGAGCTGCAAGCAGGATCACGGGAGTTGACTGAATAAGGCTACGTTTCATGAGGGCACGGATTGCGAAGGGCGTTGCGGGACATTTCTGCCGGCAGGAGTGCTCTGAAGGCTCCAAGGAAGGTGTGAGATGCGATTTCCCACCTAAATGTTTCTGCAGCTCGTCGTGTATTAACTTTCCATGTTTCCCGACTGGTACTATTGAGCATGGTCTTCATGGCTCGCCCAATCTGCTCTGGGTTAGAGGCATCAGTCGTCATACCAATGTCATATCGGTGGATGATGCGCCTCACTTCGTCTAAGTTGGAAGCCAGAATCGGAAGCCCCGCATGGATATAATCGAACAGCTTGTTTGGTAAAGCATATCGATGATTCAGACAAATGTCTTCCAGCATCGTGATGCCTATGTCACAGGAGGCTATCACTTCGCGCACCTCATCAGGAGGAACGGGATCAAGAAAATGGACGTGACTGTGATAGGGAGATTCGGAGGCCAAGGTTTTGAGAGCATCCGATTCGCTTCCAAAGCCAAGGAATACTAAGTGGGCCGTGGGGGCATAAGCCAGCGCAGCGATTAGTTGCGTTCCGCCACGTCCTCGCTTCATTTGACCAAGATGGACCATAACGGGTGCATCGCCAGCGTTGATCAGCTTCCTGATGTCGTGAGCGGGCTGGGTGGTACGGGCCTGAGTGGCACGGTCTTGGGTGGGGTGGGTCTGGGTGGGCTGGGTCTGGGTGGGCTGTGCTTCAGTGGGCCGGGATTCTTCGGACTGGATGAATTCGGTGCCTTCGTCAGCTCTTGATTCGTTGCCGGCCCTGGAATCCATGGTTGGCAAGGGTGCTATTTCAGGTTCAACCACATCCGGTGTGTTCTGAACAAGCAATGGACGGGGAATACCATAGTCCCTTTTGAGGGCATCTGCGATCGAATCGCTGACGGTAAACACAGCATCAGCATGGCGGATGTTTTTCCGTTCAGTCCGCGCCCACCACCAACGTGCCCATGGCTTGCCCGTTGTGCCAGCCACATGTGGGTAATACTCCCGGGCGTCATACGTGAGATATGCACCTGTTTTACGCGAGGCTGCGCGGGCAGCAGAAAAAACATATAGGTCCGAGGCGTGGAATACCGAGGGCCTGAATGTCATCATATGCCGCCGAAATACCTCATTCACTTCTTTGAACCATTTCGGGCCAGATCCCACCGGGATAGGCACCTTCAGAGCACTTACCCCTTTCGGGAGTGGCACATCGGGCGCATTTCCGCCAGGATGGAGTACCTGTACCTCATATCCAGCCGAAGCAAGGCTGCGCAATTGCTTTAGCGCCCTTGCGTTACGGTTGAGGTCCCCAGAGAGGGCAAATACGATGTCGAACTGTGACATATTGAAGATTGATGGCCGCCTACGGTACTGGTCTGTTCTATCCGGAGACTATTGGCTCCAACTCGATTCATGATTCGAATGATTCCCTGAATTGGGGGTTGAGTTTTAGGGAAGGTCTTGTTACACTCGCATTTGGTAAATGAAAGCGCTTACAAATACAGAGGTGATTGAATACGGTGGGAGTAACCATCTACGACATAGCTGAACAGTCGGGTGTATCGATCGCTACTGTTTCAAGGGTTTTCAATGACAACCCAAGAGTTTCGGAAGTCACTCGGGCGACCGTTCTAGAAGTGGCTGCACGTCTCGGTTACCAACCTCACGTTTCTGCACGAAGCCTAGCTCGGCGCCAGACGGAAACCGTATCGGCGATTGTCCCGATGCTGACCAATTATTTCTATGCGGAGGTCTTAAAAGGACTTCAGGACCGAATGAATCAGACGACGTTCGACTTGCTCGTCTATTCAGCTCCCACGTTAGATGAGATCGAAGGACAAGTTGAAAAGGCATTACATCGGGGCCGGTCGGCCGGTGTCCTGCTGTTTTCGGCTCCGGTCGAAGGAGAATTGGAAAAGCGTTTAGAAGCAAGTGACCTTCCCGTCGTTTTAGTGGATTGCTATCACGCCAATTTTGATTCCATTTCGACCGATAATCGGAGGGGTGGCGAAATTGCGGCTGACTATTTTCTTTCAAGGGGGGCCAAGGCACCCGCCGTACTTATGGCAAACCCCCATTCGGTTCCAGCTAGTGATCGTTTGGATGGATTTCGTTCCCGTATGACGGCAGCTGGCCACCCACTACCTGATAGTCATATTCAAGTCTCCTCGACGGATTATCATGATGGGTTCAACGAGGAAGCAGGTTTCCAGGGCATGATGGCACTACTTGAAAGTGGGTGCCAGACTGATGCCGTCTTTGCAACGTCTGATGTGCAAGCCATAGGTGCACTTGAGGCGCTAAGACGATCTGGCGTTTCTGTGCCCGATGAGATGCAAGTGGTTGGTTTTGATGATCTCCCAATCGCGCGTTATGTGGGCCTAACTACTCTTCGTCAGTCTATGCACGAAATGGGATCTCGGGCCTTTGAGCTGCTATTGGATCGAATGACGAAGCCAGCAGGAGCGGTTACTCATACAGTTTTTGCCCCAACGCTCATAAAAAGACAGACGACACTCGAAGAGGTGTCTGAATGAGGACCACGCTTTCAACTTTGTTGCCCAAAGGTGAGTATTGCAATCGACTCGCTAAAGGAGCATGTGAGGCGGTGATGGTTGACGATGACGGCAATATTTCGATTCAGTTAGGACCCATGTCTGCGCTTGCCGTCGATCTAGGTTCACGTACTGAATAGAAGGCCCCAGAGCCGTTAAGGGGCTGCACTATTGATTCCTCCTGCAGCGGAAGTTCACGATAGAGGAGGCTTGGCAACGTCACATTAGCATCGAAACGCCGTATCTTGGCGCCATGAGCGACTCGACATCCCATTCCCTATCCGACCTCGGCCGATTCTGGACGATGCCAAACATGCTGAGCATGTTCAGGTTAGTTCTGATTATCCCCGTCACGTGGCTGATCCTTCAGGACGGTCCCTTGTTCTGGATGATGATCCTGATCTTGCTGGCGGTGGCCACAGATTATTTCGATGGTCGTATTGCTCGCTGGTCTGACTCCGTGTCTGATTGGGGCAAACTGCTTGATCCGTTGGCAGATAAGGTGGGCGGCGCTATGGTGATCGCCGCGTTGACCTTTCGAGAAAGTGAGCCAAGCCTGCCTTTTTGGTTTATTGCCGTGATGATCGTGCGCGATCTGGTTATTCTTGGCGGCGGAGCCATCCTTAGAACCAAAACCGGAAAAATCGTGATGAGTCTGTGGTCGGGCAAGGTGGCAGTAACCGCCGTGGCCATCACGGCATTGGCCGCACTTCTAAAAGCTGACACGCCCATTCTGGAGTTCTGTATCTGGGCATCGGTCGTTTTGCTAGCCTATTCGTTCGTTCGATACATGGCCCGGTTTTTTTCCATTCTCAGAGACGCTCCCGCTGCATCGGATCCCGCTGCATCGGATCCTGCAGACCCCAAAACGGGTTCTTAGTCCCCCGAATGACGGCCGTCTGACATTGAAAAGTGTCGAATCTGGATGCACGGTGTGCGTTCTTGTTTCGGTGCTCATTTTCCTCTCCATTCATTTATAGTGATCGCATGGGTCTTTTTAACCGCGGAAAACAGCAGGAAATCCTGGAGTCAGGGCTTGAGAAAACGCGCAGTTCCTTTTTCGGGAAACTGAATAAAATGGTGCGCGGGAAGGATTCAGTTGATGAGGAAATGCTTGATGATCTGGAAGAACTGCTGGTGACCAGTGACGTGGGGGTAAAAACAACGGTAGACATTATCCGACAGGTGGAGGATCGGGTTTCCAGAGACAAGTTTGTGTCTATTGATGATCTGAATACGCTGATCAAAGATGAAATCACGAGTCTACTGCTTTCGGACAACCCGACCCAGCCGATAGATTTCGACGCTCCGCTACCCAATTCACCACATGTGATCATGGTGGTTGGGGTCAACGGTGTTGGCAAGACGACCACTATTGGGAAATTGGCCTCCCGCTACAAAGCAGCAGGAAAATCTGTTATGCTGGGTGCGGCAGATACCTTTCGGGCCGCAGCCACCGAACAGCTCGACATCTGGGCTGAACGTGCTGATGTACCCATTACTAAGCAGGGCCATGGCGCCGATCCTGCCGCCGTTGCTTATGACACGATCGCGGCGGCAAAATCCCGAAACATAGACGTAGTCTTGATCGATACAGCCGGGCGACTACATACGAAGGGCGGCCTTATGGACGAGCTAACGAAGATTAAGCGCGTCATGGACAAACAAGTTGTTGGCGCGCCCCATGAGGTCTTATTGGTACTCGATGCATCAACGGGCCAAAATGCCATCCGCCAGGCACAGGAATTTACCAATGCAGTTGATGTGACTGGACTGGTGCTGACCAAACTAGACGGAACAGCCAAAGGGGGTATCGTGATTGGCATTTCGAACGAATTCCGTATTCCCGTAAAATATATTGGCGTCGGAGAGGGGATAGAAGATCTTCAGCTTTTCGATCGTCCTCGGTTTGTAGGGGCACTTTTTGGGGCATGATGGTAAGAATTCCAGTCTATCCGGTTCGATGACGGTCCCCTACCATTCAAAGGTAAATATTGACGGTCTGTTCACGGGAGATGGACTGTCGCGCTAAGAAAGCCGATATTTGGTAGAGTGACGAAGCGTCCGCTAGCTGTGGATTTGCCTCTGAACAATGAATTGAACGACCAACTGGTACAATAGCCGAAACGAGAAGTAGATGGAGCGTCGTGGTTTACTATCAACTGCAGGTGCAGCGATCACGATCGTCAACGGAAGACATATATCCATACAGAATCGATCCCGTTGGCTAGGACGATTCGTATTGCTAGTTGTACTTCTATCGAGTTTTTCGTGGCGTCCTGCTCTTGCGCAGATGGTGACGGCTGACTTTGAGGTGGATGTGGTGGCTGGCCGCATGGGTGATGGGTCAAATGCACCGAAGGTCGATATTTACACGCGTGTTCCAATCACGCAGATGAGTTTTGTCAACTCAGCGACTGGTTTTTCAGCTGGGTACGAAGTCAAGCTCGATGCCATTGTCTGGTCGGACGATGATCGGTTGCGCAACCTGGTACAGTCTCGTATTTGGGATGCATCGGTTACGGTTAATTCCTATCAGGATACCCAATCCGATGATCGATTCGACTTTACTACACAAACTATTTCATTGGATCCGGGCAAGTATCTATTCGAATTTGAGGTGTCTGACCACAATTCGAATAGGACGTATGTTCGCAGTCTGCCGGTTACAGTTCGCCCAATGAACAGTGCGGTCACGGTTTCGGATGTAACGCTCATCGACTCGTACGACGACTCAGACTTCACCATAATCCCTAGGGTCAACGCCCGTGTTGGTAGTGATGAAGGTGGATTCCGCATGTTTTATGAGGTCTATTCATCTGAGGCACGCGATCTCGACGTATCCCGTGTAATTCGCCGAACGCTAATGGATGGCTCTCTTTCAGAGATTCCAGAAGATGTCCCCGAGGGAGAGATTGTCGATACGGATGTGGTCCTAACGGAGAACGAATCGATCGGCGTCAATACGAGCAAGAATCAATTCATTGTGACCGTTCCTATCGAAGATTTTAGGGTGGGAGCCTACGCAATAGAGCTGGCTGTTTCAGATCCCATAACAGGCGACGTCCTGGATCGCACCGAGCGGCAGTTTGTGGTGGAGTGGAATGGGTTGGCAAATCATATTGAGGATATAGATGATGCCATCGCACAAATGGAATACATCGCGGAGCCGCGCGATTTGAACTTTATCAAGGATGCCCCAAACGAAGTTGAACGAATCCAGCGATTCGAAAACTTCTGGGAGAAAAGGGATCCTACGCCGGGCACTCGCCGCAATGAGCGTATGGAGGCGTACTACTATCGTATCAATGCAGCTAACCGTAATTACGGCGCCGTGCGTGAGGGGTGGAGGACAGACCGAGGTTTTGTACTCGTCCGATTCGGCGAGCCTGACCATGTCAGACGGAAACCACACAGCTTCGATTACGAGCCGTACGAAATATGGGTATTCGAACGCATCGGTCGTCAGTTCATCTTTGTAGACAAAACGGGATTCGGTGATTACGAGCTTCTGTTTAATGTCTGGGACGAAAGAACACGCCTTTATTAAGCTTCCCCCAAGTGCCTTGATTGATGACACACTTTTGATAACGCGCCCGCAGGCTTTGCATGCGGGCGCGTTATTGCTTTGTAGCGGAATCTCCAACGGGGAGAACGGGTTTCAGGGAACAGCGTACGCTCTTTTTCGGGATTCGACAGAATGAATTCAAAGGACGCCATCATATCGCCACGCATCGTGTTCATGGGCACGCCAGACTTTGCTGTGCCCTCGCTTCGTGCACTTGCCGCGGCGGGCCTGAAGCCGATTGCAGTCGTCACCGGGCCGGATCGAAAACGTGGTAGAGGGCAGGTTTTGACACCTACTCCTGTCAAGGCGGCTGCACTTGAATTGGGCATTGAATCAATCCTTGAGCCCGAGGACGTAAAAAGCGATTCGTTTGCGACTGATATCCGCGCGCTGCAGCCTGATATTATGGTAGTCGTGGCTTTTCGCATTCTTCCAGAAGCTGTGTTTGCTGCCTCAAGGCTCGCGACCTTTAACCTGCATGGCTCGCTGCTTCCAGCCTGGCGTGGAGCAGCTCCCATCAACCGGGCGATCATGGCTGGTGCGACAGAGACGGGTGTCACCACGTTTTTCCTGAGGAGCAAAGTAGATACCGGAGCCATTATCATGAAGCGCTCGATGGACATCGGGCCGAATGAAACCGCCGGAGAGGTCCATGACAGGATGATGATCATGGGCGCCCAAGTGGTCATCGAGACCACACGAATGATTATCGATGGTGAGGCTAAAGGGCAGCCCCAGGATGATACACTAGCAACACCCGCTCCCAAGATCTTCCGGGAAGATTGCAAAGTGGATTGGAATCGAGCCTCAGAAGAAGTCCACAACCTGATTCGAGCTGTATCACCCATTCCTGGGGCGGTTACAAAGCTTGAGGGCCGCCAAGTAAAATTATATCGCAGTCGTCTTTCCAGTGGAACGGCATCTGCAGGCACAATCGTTGCTGTCGAACCAGATCTGATTGTTGCGTGTGGCAATGGCGCTATTGAACTGATAGAACTTCAGGCGGAAGGCAAGCAGCGTCTTCTCGCAGCCGATTTTGTGCGGGGCATGCGTCTTGAAGTGGGTCAACAATTCGAGGATGTCTGACATGGAACCCAGACGACTCGGTACGGAAGGAGGCATGACGCCTTCCTTTGTTCGACCTTTCCTTTATGCGCTTAATCGTATGCAGGCGAACGAAGTGCTTCGCCCATCCCAATACATGGATCGTTCTCGGTCTATTCTCATGGATCGTCTGGGCGCAGCAGGTGGTCAGCCGATTACAACATTCAGTCGTGGATGTGTCGGGGTAGTTGCTGATCACACACACTATTTCAAAGGTTTCGCGTTACTTCTGCGCCTCCAGCAGGGGTTGGCCGTTTCGATGCGTTCTCATGATGGTGAACGCTCTCGAATGGTTGTTGAGGGAGTACCTGACATTATCCAATTCGATCTGTCAGATGCGGGCCAAAGTGGATTTGCAGGCCTCTTGGCATCTCTTTTCCATGCATCAGGAATCGAGAAAGGGCTTCAAGTAGATATTTCAATTGTGGGCGCGATTCCTACCGGTCTTGGGGCAGCCTTTCATGCGGCCTGTGCCGTAAGCGTGCTTGAAGCATTGCACCGAGTCGTCGCTATCGAAGCATCCTCCGATGAACCAAGCCTTGAATCCGAGTCATTTCGCACTCTTCTGCGTGATCAGTCAATAGAAGGACTGACTAGTTGGTACGGGCACTGGTTCAGTCCGGCTTATGTCATAGGGACATTGGCTTCTGATGATGTGGATTCATTTTTACTCGTTGATACAGGGACATTTGAGTTTCTCCCTATCGAAATAGAATCATCAAATCGTCCCGGATGGGCCATCTTAGAGACATCTCACGACTGGACGCAGCCGATGGAAGCTTCCATCGGCCGTTTTCGGTCCGCCCAGAAGGCGTTAGCAGATCTCCAGAAGAAGGCGTTTTCGGAGGTGTCCTCCCTACGGGATCTTGAGCATCGCGACCTTGATCGGGCAGTTAGTTTGGTTGGTCGCAAAAGCCGGCCTGTGCTGAAACATTTGGTTACAGAGAATCGAAACGTGCAAAAAATGGTTGTGGCACTGCGCAAAGGGGACTGGCAGTTTTTCGGCGCGCTTATGCTAATATCACAAGCCTCCAAGCAGCAGGATTGGAACACAGCGGGTGAACTCCATGATTTGGTTACTCGAACTGCGGAATCCGCTTCGCTAGACGGTATATTCGGTGTAGTTCAGACAGGGGAAGGAGGATGTATGCTGGTTGCTGGTCAACCTTTCTCCCTTCCTGCATTTCTGGATTCTTTACGCGAGGCGGCAACCTCACATACGACTGAAGAAATAGAAACGTTTATCATCTAAAACAACCTGATGAGCACGGACTTTGATATCTCAGCGGTGAACGAACGCATCGCAAAAGAAAGCGCCTTTATTGACGACCTTCTGACGGAAATCGGCAAGGTTGTGGTGGGGCAAAAGTACATGATCGAGCGACTCCTAGTAGGGTTGCTTGGAGACGGGCACATCTTGCTTGAAGGCGTTCCGGGTCTGGCAAAGACCCTTACCGTTTCTTCTCTTGCAGGAGCCATTGGCACCCAGTTTCAGCGGATCCAGTTTACTCCTGACCTCCTGCCAGCTGACCTTTTGGGAACGCTAGTGTTTAATCCGAAGGAGGGGAGCTTCTCGATCAAGAAGGGCCCGATTTTCTCCAATATCATTCTTGCGGATGAGATCAACCGATCTCCGGCAAAGGTGCAGAGCGCGTTGCTCGAAAGCATGCAGGAACGGCAAGTCACGATTGGAGATACGACGTTTCCACTTGAAGCTCCATTCCTCGTTCTTGCGACACAGAACCCTATTGAACAGGAAGGGACATATCCGCTTCCGGAAGCCCAAGTGGATCGCTTCATGATGAAGATCAAAGTGGGTTATCCGACTAGGGAAGAAGAGCTAGAAATCATGCGGCGCATGGCCAGAACGGGTGAAAAGACCAAGATAAAAGAGGTCGTTTCTCCAGAGCAGATCCTCGAAGCGCGCAAAGTGCTGAATGCGTTGTACATCGACGACAGAGTCGAGCAATACATTGTTGACCTTGTGGTTGCCTCGCGTGAACCGGAGCAAGTTGGGCTGGGCGTTTTGAAGCCGCTCATTGAATACGGCGCCTCCCCACGTGCCACGATCAACCTAAACCTTGCGGCGCGCGCGCACGCTTTCCTTCAGCATCGTGCGTACATTACGCCAGAAGATGTTCGGTCTATCGCTATGGATGTTCTTCGCCACAGAATCGCCGTCACGTACGAGGCAGAAGCGGAGGAGATCAGCAGCGAAGATATCGTACAGCGTATTCTAGACACTGTTGAAGTACCCTAAGCCCCTCGTCTGATGGCCCGCAGAGCCAAAATGTTCAAGAAGGAGTCAATTTCGGTGGCTTTTGCCGTCGAACAGCTTCAAAAATCGGTCGGAATGACCGCTAAGGCGCTCAACTATACGGACGCTGAGACGCGACTCATTACCGAAAGTAACCTGCACCGTCCTGGAATGGCCCTGGCAGGATATTTGGAATTATTTACCCATCAGAGGGTCCAAGTCCTTGGGAATACGGAATGCCGCTACCTCGCCAATCTTGAAACGGATGAGGAGCGCAAAAAGGCGTTCAATAATGTGCTCAAATTTCCCATCCCGTGCATTATCTGCACCGAGGGTAACGTACTAGATGAGCCACTCCTAGCCTTAGCGACGAATGCGGGCGTTCCTGTGTATGTCACGGAGGAGCCCAGTACCCGATTCATGTATTTGCTGAGGGATTTTCTCGAAGACCAATTTGCGCCCCAGCAGTCCCTTCATGGGTCGCTGATCGATGTGTACGGAATAGGGCTTTTGATGATTGGTCCTGCCGGAATTGGCAAAAGCGAAGTTGCGCTCGACCTCGTTGAACGTGGTCATCGACTCGTCGCAGACGACGTGGTTATGGCTACACGAAAAGAAGGTCAGGTGGTAATGGGATCTGGCACGGATCTGGTCCAGCATTTCATGGAAATTCGCGGATTGGGTCTGGTCGATGTCCGAGCCATGTTTGGTATTCGTGCCATCCGCTTTCAGAAGCGAATTGAAGTCGTTGTAAACCTGCACCCGTGGGATCCGGACGAAGAGTATACTCGGCTCGGTATGATGGAAGAGACGTACGACATTCTAGGCGCGCAGCTTCCTCTTGTCTTGCTACCGATCACGCCAGGTAAGAATGTCACCGTTTTATGCGAGGTGATAGCGATGAACCACCTATTACGCCATTATGGGTATGACCCGGCGGAAGTATTCGCAGAACGGTTGTCCGAGCGGATCCGCAAGAAAGGAATGGCGTCTTCTGATCCGGGGCGAGGGATTGAGTATTTCGAGCATGATTACGAGTAGCCCGAACTCAATTGCGGCTGGGTAGCCGCGAGTCATTCCTTCAGTCTGAGTCCATTCACCTGAGCGGCATTTTTGAGCCCGCCTCGCGACCAATCAGGCTACTTGCTCAAGGTCTTCGCCTTCGACCTCATCTGCATCGAACTTCACGCCGACTAATCGGGACACTCCCTGCTCCTGCATCGTGATGCCGTACATGCGGTCTGCAGCTTCCATCGTTCGCTTGTTGTGCGTTACCAAGATGAACTGCGTAGACTCAGAAAACGTCCGGATCAGGTGCATGAACCTATCAACGTTCGCATCGTCGAGTGGAGCATCCACTTCATCGAGAATACAGAACGGGCTTGGCTTGACGAGGTAGATCGCGAATAGTAGCGCGATCGCGGTCAAGGTTTTCTCTCCACCGGAAAGCTGCGAGAGAACAGTCGGCTTCTTGCCACGTGGCTTCGCAAAAATAGTGACGTCTGATTCTAATAGGTCATCTGGATCGGCAAGCTCAATATCAGCGGCAGCACCTTCACCAAACAGCTCTTCGAACAGGCTTCGGAAATTTTCCCGAATGGCGGCAAACGTGGTCTCAAAACGCTGGCTTGCCGTGGTGTTAATCTCGTCGATAGTTGTCATCAACGTCGACTCGGCTTTCTCAAGGTCAGCGAGCTGTTCTGTCATGAACTGAAATCGTTCTCTTTCCTCTTCGAAAGAATCCAAGGCCAGCGCATTAACCGGGCCAAGGTTGCGGATCTTGTTCTTCAACTCACTGACTTCCATTCGAGCAGCAGAACGATCGAAATCTTCAGGGACTTCCATCTCATGCGAAGTCAGATCGATTTCAAAATCCTCTTCGAAGGATGCCAGCAAATCTTCAAGACGCGTAGCAAGCTCAGCTTGACGGACGGCCCGATCAGATTCACTACGCATGGCTGTTTCGCGTTCCCGCCGAATTTCGCGAAGACGAGCCTCCAGTTCGGAGATGGCCACTTTCGTTTCCATGAGATGCTCTTTCGCAGCAGAGACTGCCGCATCCAGCTCTCCTCGCGCTTCCTGCATACTGGTAATGCTAATCTGGAGCTCTTTGCAGCGTTTCTCTAGGTCAGCGCGCTGAGTCGTCAGGGAAGTGATGGCATTACTTCGTTCCTCTGCGCGGCGTCCTAATGTCTCTAAATCACTCCGCACTCGGACTAATTCACGTTTCAGGTTATCCAGTCGGTTACGGGTCTGAACAGCTGTGATGTTAGCGTCGTTGAAAAGGCTAAATGCCTCAAGACTAGCTTTTTCGATGCCGGCAAAGGCCGCCTCGGCGTCTCCGCGTTTTCCCTGTACGTCTGCAACTTGGACAGTCAACGACTTTACGTTCTTTTCTGCTTCGGCCAATTGCGTGCGGGCGTCTAAAAGACTCGCTTCCAATTGAGTTATGCGATGCTGGGTTTCGGCGCGGCGTTTGCTGGCCATTTCCGTTTCGGCAGAGAGGCGCGAATGAGCCTTTTCAGACTCCATCAACGACGCAGACGCATCACGGGCCTTTTGCTTAGCCTCCACCGTGCCGAGCTGCTGTAAACCTGCCGTCAATTCATCCCATTTCTTTTCAGCATCCACTAGGCGTTTGCCAGCTTTCTCAAGCGCTGCCTGCGCTTTCTCAAGCTGTTCTCTACGTCCGATACGGGAGTAAGAGACGCTTTCTTCCGACGCTGCACTTCCTGCATGGACATATCCATTTGGATCCATCCACTCACCAGTGCGCGTAAACACACGGCCATGCAAATTGGTAGCAGAGGTATCCAATTCGTCAGCCAGATAGCACGATCCGAAAACCAGATCAACGAGTGGCTGATAGCCCGTGTCAGCAATCCGGATGCTGTCAGCCATACAGGCGGCGCCTTTCGTTGCTACTCTTTTTTTAGTTGGGAGCCGATCTAGTACGAGGAATGTTGCGCGGCCTTTCTCCTCCTTCCGAAGGTTTGCAATTGCTTGGGCAGCTTCCTTTTCCGTGCGAACGACAATACACGACGCTAAGTCACCCATCGCCGCATTAACGGCAACTTTCCACTCTTCATCACAACTGATGATGTCCGCCACGGTCACCAGGTCATTGGCAGACCAACCTTTGTCAGAAGCCAAGAACTGAACAGGCTCGGATAAGTCGTCAAACGAGTTTAGGATACCCTGCAGAAGTGTTACTTCGCTGTCTGCGCTGTCATATGAACGTTCGGCGTTTCTCAGTTCAACTTGATGAGCTGTGAGTCCCGATTCCAGCTCGTCCTTTTTTGATTCGATAGATTGGAGTGCTTCACGAGCAACGTCTGCTACTTTTCGTGCGGCCTCAACAGCCGCTTCGACCTCAGCATGACGCTCACTCATATCCGTGCCTGCGGCTGACTGATCTTCCAGCGCTTGCTTGGCTGTTTCCAGATCCGTGGTCACGATTTCAATACGGCTAGATAAGCGATCGATCTGGCGCTGCCGATCGGCCTTATCAGTCGTCAGCTGGCGCTCCTGCAGCCGAAGGTTGTGAAGCATAACCTGATGCTTCTGCTGTGTTTGCTGCGCTTCGTCGCGCATTCGTTTGGCATCACTCAGCTCACGTTCTGCCTGTTCTGCTGCGGGTACGACATCAGCTTGTTCAGCCTCATATCGTTTAAGATCCTCCAAGAGGGATTCTTTCTGTCCAACGGCCGCCTTGCTTTCCTCGTCCAGTCGCATCAAATCACGAGAAATCGTAGCTAAGCGCTCCGTCGCGATCCGCAAGTCGGACTCTGCAGCCCGTAGCTTGTCAACGTGATCAGATAATTTCAACTGGGACTCCGTGACCTGCTTCTCTCGCGTCACGTGGTCGGTACGAAGGCTCTCGTGAGCTGCTTCTTCAGCTGCCAACTTGGCTGTAAATCCAGCCGCCGCATCTGAAAAGTGTCCGATCTCTTTGGATACGCCTTCCTTCTCCTGCGTCAATTGGCGGTATTCCATGACGCCAAGCGTCAATTCCACCTCGTGTAGACGCTCATCATATTGTTTGAAACGCGAAGCTTTCTGTGCCTGGCGTTCAAGACTTCGCACCCGCTTGTCGAGTTCTTCTGTGAGATCTCTGACCCGGTCAAGATCACCTTGGGTGCTTTTAAGCTTGCGGAGCGTTTGACCCCGGCGAATTTTGTATTTGGTGATTCCAGCCGCTTCTTCAAACAGGTGACGACGGTCTGCCGCATTCTCCGAAAGAATCTCCTCGATCATTTTCAATTCGATCACGGAGTACGCCCCTGCTCCCATTCCTGTATCCATGAACAGGTCGGTAATGTCCTTCAGGCGGCAATTGACGCCGTTGAGCAAATACTCGGATTCGCCACTGCGAAACAGACGACGCCCAATCGTGACCTCACTGTATTCTGTGGGTAGAATGCCGCGAGTGTTTTCAATGGTGAGCATTACTTCAGCCATCCCAAGGGAGCGACGCTTGCTCGTGCCGTTGAAAATCACGCTGTCCATCTTGTCTGAGCGCAGGATGCGCGCACGCTGCTCTCCGATAACCCATCGGACAGCATCGACAATATTGGATTTACCGCACCCGTTAGGGCCGACAACAACCGTCACGCCATCAGAAAAATCGACGACGGTTCGGTCGGCAAAACTCTTGAACCCGTGCAGTTCGAGTTTGCTTAGATACATGGACCAGACAGGACAATGATTGAGTACAGAGAAAGGTCAATAAACCGCGTTAAAAGCCGTTTTGCAAATCGAGTTATCAACAGTAAAAGACAACTTTGCATGTATTGTAAGTCATTGTTAAGCAATGATATACAGAACGTTCTGGGCGTCTTCGAAGAGTATATATTCCGTTATTGCACCTTGCCGAAGGGTTCAATCTTGGTATCGCTGGGCAGCAGATCCTTGAAACGCAGATTCTGGATGGCCCCAGAGTCCGATCCAATCGATGCCGCCTTATACCCATAAGCCCGTATTTTGCGAGAAAATATGATGACCGCCCAGAAACGTAGAATCGAGTGAATCGACTCAACTGTTTCCTTTATTGATTTTGCACCGTACTCTTTAAGACCCCTTGAATCAATCGTTTACCGTGCGTCCATGAGCCAAGAGAGCATGGTCACCCAGCTGATTGCTGCCCATCGCGAAGGCGATGAGAAGGCAGGAGACCGTCTGTTTGCAGTCGTCTACGACGAGCTGCACGCGATGGCGCGCAGGCAATTGCGTTTCCGCAAGCCAGGCGAGACGTTGAACACAACGGGCTTGGTTCATGAAGCCTATCTAAAGCTTTTTGATCGGGATGAAAGTGGCTGGAATGATCGAGTGCATTTTTTCTCTGTCACTGCCCGCGCCATGCGTCAGATATTGGTCGATTATGCTCGACGGATCAATGCCGAAAAGCGGGGTGGCGGACAGTATCATACAGAACTGAATGCGTCGCTGATTTCGGACACCACCAAGAATGTTGACATCTTGGACCTTGATGACGCAATGAAAGAACTTGAAAAGCTGAATCCGAGACTGGCCACCATTGTGGAGTGCCGTTTTTTTGGTGGAATGTCGATTGAGGAAACAGGTGCCCTTCTGGATGTATCTTCTCGCACGGTGGATCGTGATTGGCTGAAAGCCAAGTCCTTCCTCTATCTGGCACTCAAAGGCGACGAATGATGCAGGCTGCCAGTCTGTGTTGTGTACGTTGATCTCCCCTTATGAAGAAAATGGACCCGGATCGCTGGAAAAAGATGGAAGTGCTGTTGGACGAGGCGCTTGACCTCGATCCTTCCGAGCGGGAAGCTCATGTCCGTGCGCAAGCAGCCGGAGACGATGAGTTGAGGGATGAAGTGTTGCGCATGTTGGCAGCATCGCAGGAGTCAGAATCTTTTCTCGAGTCAACTGGTCGAGGAGACCTTGAGAATGCATTAGCCCGAATGGCGTCTGCCGTGGAAGACGAGTCGGAAGACGACACCATGGAGTTGGCCACGGCTGGGCCCTATCGCTTGACATACATGTTGAAGTCTTGGGCTCTGTAAACTGGATAGTCGGTGCAGACCATGTGCAAATTGCCGGTTTGAAGCTGCAGCAAGATCAGACTGAAGCCGCCATCGAGCGCATGCTAATAGCTCTTGATATCTATCAAGGCGCCTTCCCATCAAGCCATCCCCGGATTGGCCGCCTGGGCACAATGCTCGGCGAAACGATGGAATCTGAGGGTCGCTTAGCCGAGGCTGTCCGCTATTTCCGGCTTGCTTTGAACGACGTCGATTCGGACAAAAGAATCACTAGTGCAAGACAGGCCAGCAGCTATCTCAATCTTGCACGTGTGCTTATCGTCACAGGCCGCAATCAGGAGGCTCAGCAACTGATTGATGATGCCGGATGCGTGGCTCAAAGCCAGCACGTCACCTGATCAGTCGTTGATCGAAAAAGCGAATGACCTCCGCGCCAAGCTGTAAGGGCGGTCCGTCAGGCCTGAGCTTTTGGCTTGGCTTTTTCTTTGCCCTCCGGCTTCTTGACCTTCTTGGCTTTATCCGCCTTCTCATCCGTAGGGGCCGCCACCGTTTCGAAGGTAAACCCGTTCGATTTCGAGTCCACATCGATGCGAATGGTTTCACCCGGTTCGATCCAACCTGAAAGCACTTCTTCGGCCAATTTATTCGTTATTTCGCGCTGAATGACCCTTTTGAGCGGACGTGCTCCAAAGACCGGATCAAATCCGATAGCTGCGATACGATCCCTTGCAACGTCGCTCAGTTCCACTTCGATCATGTTGCTGCTCATGGCTAGGCGACGCACTCGTTCGAACTGGATGTCTACGATGCGGCGAATTTCCTTACGTCCCAGTGGATGGAACGTGACGATCTCGTCGATGCGGTTTAGGAATTCGGGACGCAGTTTCTGCTTCAGGAGTGTCATCAGATCGGCCTCAAGATTTGATTCATCTTGGGCTGACATGTCTTCACCCATGGCATCCATTCTGGATTGGATAACTTCCGATCCCAGGTTCGATGTCATGATGATAATACTGTTCTTGAAGTCCACGACCCTGCCTCTATTGTCGGTCAGACGCCCATCGTCTAGGACCTGCAATAAGATGTTGAAGACTTCCGGATGGGCCTTCTCAATCTCATCAAGTAATACCACCGAATAAGGTTTGCGACGGACCTGCTCACTGAGTTGGCCACCCTCTTCAAACCCGACATATCCGGGAGGTGCCCCAACCAGACGACTGACGGTATGGCGCTCTTGGTACTCACTCATGTCAATACGCACCATCGCATTTTCGTCATTGAACAGGAATTCGGCGAGTGCTTTGGCAAGTTCGGTTTTCCCAACGCCGGTAGAGCCTAGGAAAATGAAGGACCCAATGGGACGGGTCTCTTCCTGTAAGCCAGCCCGTCCTCTACGGACAGCATTGGCCACGGCAGCCAGTGCTTCCGGCTGGCCAACAACCCGTTTCTCTAGAGATTCTTCCAGTCTGAGCAACTTGGCCCGCTCGCCTTCCAACATCCTCGAAACAGGAATGCCCGTCCAGCGCGAGATAATCGCGGCTATGTCTTCCGAATCAATCTCTTCTTTGAGCAAGGCACCATGTTCTTGGACTTCATCTAGCCGCTGTTTGGTAGCGGTCACCAGCTCTTCCAACTTTGGAATTCGTCCATATCGAAGCTCGGCAACTTCTCCATACTCACCTTTGCGTTCGAGTTGTTCTGCTTCATTACGCAGATTCTCGATATCCTCCTTTGCTTGCTGGATAGTCTGGATCATTTCCTTTTCCCGGGTCCAGCGAGCCTTCAGTTCAGTCCGCTTTTCGTCCAGATTGGCGAATTGCTCCTTGATCAGAGCAAGCTTACTGTCGTCTTTCTCGCGCTTGACGGCTTCCCGTTCAATTTCGAGTTGTCGAATCTGTCGTTCGAGCTGATCCAATTCTTCCGGCATGGAATCGATTTCAATACGAAGGCGAGCTGCCGACTCATCGATCAAATCAATGGCTTTATCTGGAAGGAAGCGTGCCGTGATGTAGCGGTGGCTCAATTCAGCCGCTGAGACCAGGGCCCCATCAGTGATGCGCACACCATGGTGAACTTCGTAGCGTTCCTTGATCCCGCGTAAGATTGAAATGGTGTCTTCGACGGAAGGCTCTTCAACGAGCACCATCTGAAAACGTCGTTCGAGGGCCTTATCCTTTTCAAGGTATTTCCGGTACTCATCCAACGTAGTAGCACCAATCGCCCGAAGTTCTCCCCGAGCAAGGGCTGGCTTGAGGATATTTGCGGCATCCATCGCACCTTCTGCGGCTCCCGCACCAACCAGCGTATGAATCTCATCGATGAATAACACAATCTGTCCTTCCGACTCGACTATTTCTCGAATAACGGCTTTGAGACGATCCTCGAATTCGCCGCGGTATTTGGCGCCAGCTATGAGCGCACCCATGTCCAGGGCGAGAATGCGTTTATCCTTCAGTCCGTCCGGGACATCGCCCGAAACGATTCGGATGGCCAGGCCTTCTGCAATGGCCGTCTTGCCAACGCCTGGCTCACCGACCAGGATCGGATTGTTCTTTGTGCGGCGAGACAGGATCTGAAGGACGCGGCGGATTTCATCATCGCGACCAATAACGGGATCGATCTTGTTTTGGGAGGCAAGATCGTTAAGGTTGCGCGTGTACCGTTCTAGCGCTTGATAACGGCTCTCTGCATGCTGGTCAGTGACCTTCTGGTTTCCACGAACATCTTTCAGGATGCCTAATATGGCTTCTTTCGTTACATTTTGACCGCGAAGTGCCTCGCCAATGGCGTCTTTGGATGCCGAAAGTCCGATCAGGATGTGCTCCGTGGCGACGTAGTCATCTTTTAGCAATTCGGCTTCTGCCAAGGCACGGTCGAAGACGTTTTTAGCATCAGCACCGACATATTGCCCACTTACGGAAGAGCCCGTCACCACGGGCAGCTTTTCAAGAGCCTGCTCCGTTTTGGCCATCAGAAGATCCATACTGGCACCAAGTCGGCTCAGCATTGTCATGGCAATACCATTGGCATCACCAAGAAAAGCCTGCATCAAGTGAGGCGGCTCGATTCCTTGGTGATTGCGGGATGCGGCGATTTCAGTAGCTGTTTTAACAGCTTCCTGTGCCTTTACCGTAAATTTCTGGAGATTCATGTCTTCCTCGACCATTATGAGGTCCATTTGCAGCAATCGACCGACGAAATGTCAGGCAGATCACGTATGATAACTGATATGAGTCCATGCCAAAAGCATACCAATCCACTTCACCTGTCAGGTTGACAGCATGAGTCAAGCCCCAATCAATGCGAAATCTCACCGACTGGGATTACGTGAGAATCTGGGACAATTCAGTCTCCTGGTTCTCGTGAATGCGTTTGTGGGCGCGATGGTTGGACTTGAGCGGGTCGTGATTCCGGTATTGGCTGAGTCGCAATTCGGGCTTGCTAGCTACACGGCAGCCCTTTCCTTTATTGTGACGTTTGGGGCAGCTAAAGCATTGGCCAACTTGATGTCTGGGCGATTAGCAGAGCAGTGGGGGCGCCGACGACTACTGATCTTAGGCTGGCTTGTTGGATTGCCTGTTCCGCTGATTCTACTCTGGGCCCCGTCGTGGGGATGGGTAGTTTTTGCCAATGTATTGCTTGGGGTCAACCAAGGATTTGCTTGGACCATGACGGTCGTGATGAAAGTTGATCTCGTAGGACCGCGCCAGCGCGGCTTAGCATTGGGAATCAATGAGTCGGCCGGTTATGCAGCGGTGTCCTTAGCTGCGTTTGGATCGGGCTGGTGGATTGCCGAGCATTCACCTGACGGTGTATTCCTATCTGGATTTGCGCTGGCCGTGATCGGCTTGCTCCTTTCGTGGATTTTCGTTCGGGATACGTCAGGCCATTTGAAGACGGAGGTAGCAGGCTTTCAGAGAGAGGTTGAGGCACCACCATCCTTTGGGTCTGTTTTGCGGCAGGTTTCTTGGTCTAATCCACGCATGCTGGCCGTATCGCAGGCTGGCCTCGTCAATAATTTGAACGACGGGTTGGCATGGGGGCTGTTGCCTCTCTTCTTTCTGGCGGCAGATGTTGACGTGGCACACACCGCTTTGCTGGTATCGATCTACCCGTTGGTTTGGGGTTTAGGTCAACTTGGTACAGGGGCATTGGCAGATAAGATAGGACGCCGTCTACCCATCACGATCGGTATGCTACTTCAGGGCAGCAGTCTTTTGCTCGTTGCGTTCGCGCCTGGGCCCGGGTGGTATCTGCCGGCCATGATTGGTCAGGGGCTTGGCACGGCATTGGTCTATCCTGCTTTCCTAGCCGTCATATCGGACGAAGCTGCTCCTTCCTGGAGAGCATCGGCCCTGGGTGTTTATCGGCTGTGGCGCGACGGTGGATATGTCGTAGGCGCGGTACTGGCCGGTCTTCTTGCAGATACGCTTGGTATGGGGCCATCGATTGGCTCGATCGGCGCCATCACACTAGCATCAGGTATTGCTGCAGGCTGGTTGCTCGGAAAGAGGCCTCAGTGATCGTGCTCTGCCTCACCCACATCCATGTTCATATCCCGTCCTTCACCTCGTAGAGAGGCAGTCTGCACAAAATCGATCAAAACGGTGCCCGTTCCATTGAGACGAACACCAACGGGTCCTGTGCCCGGGTCATTCCCGTGTCCATGAACAACCAATACCTGATCCGAATATCCTCTGAAGTGAGTCTGGTCGGCTACAGCCCGGTACGAATGCCATCCGCTTGGTGTGTAGGATTCATCTGCCATCAGGATGAGGTCACCATTCTCGCTTTTTCCTTGGCGCATGGATGAGTTTGAGACCGATGTGAAATGGTAGTTGTCTTCATCGATCACGTGAGTGACGAACATCACCGTGCCATCAAAGTCATCCAGATTCAAGGCGGCGTCAAGTTGAACAGTCGTCATAGGATAGTCAAAGAGCATCATGACGGGATCGCCCGACATCGTCAGGGCTAAGACATCTCCGCGATCACCACCATCCATCATGGATGGAGTCACTCCATCTACATCGCCCAAGATTGTCATCGAGTCCATCCACGCAGCAGATCGGACAGGCTTGAAGGTCCAGCCGCCCATCTCATTTCTAACGGGTCCCGCATCTGCAGAAGAACCAGTTGGTGCGACTACCGTGGTTTCCGTCGGAACCGCTTGCACGCCAACACCATATCGATACACCATTTCAGCGCCATGATCCGCTGTTACCCAGACCAAACCGATGCCGACCAATCCAACTAGCCATGCAATGGCGCGTGTGGATGTCTTCGTATCCATATTCATGGCGAAAAGCACGAGCCGAATCAGACCGTAGGCCGCAAAGAAATAAAGAACGTAATGCCCAAGGTCAGAATGTTCAGTTAGCAAGGCGTTTGCATCGGTCGGAAGAAATACTGAATCGGCAGCTCGTTCACCCGTGAACCAGGCGGCTACGGCACCAAGTGTACCCGCGGCATACAGTCCAACCGCAGCGCGCCGCCACAAGTCCTGGCCCTTGAGGATGATGCCGATGGTATCAACGAAGGCTGCCGTGAAAAGTAGGGCGATCGGAAAATGAACGATCATAGGGTGAACATTAGGCGCCCAATCGGGGATCAATGACATCGACGTGTCCTGGTGGTGTGTGGAAGGCGAAGAACGGCAAGCACGCGCCGTATGGTTCATTGAACGGAATCAGGTCCATCTAGATTCATTCGCAAACAACGATATATAGCTTTGATGGAACGAATGACGGAGATGAGAAACCAATGATGGGTGAAGAGGGGTATAACCCCGCAGAAATTGCGACGCCTCGCGACTCCATACAGCCAACGACTTCCTTTTTAAGCACTGATGATTCCAAAGAAACTTCCTCTTTCTGATCCCGGCTGGTGGGACAATTTCCGGCAGTTGTTGGACGACAACAATGACTGGCCCACAGACTACCTATTTAAGTTTATCGCACCGCGTTCTGCGGTCGATGAACTCAAGAAAGTATTCGATGGCCATGAAATCGACCTAAAAGCCTCAAAACGAGGCAACTACCTGAGTCTGACCAGCCGTATTCGTGTCCAGAGCAGTGAGGAAGTCATCACTGTGTATAGACAGGCCGGAAGCGTGGAAGGAGTAATATCCCTCTAGGCCGTTTTGGGTTAAGGTACGCCGACGGATTAGCCCTCGAGAACCGTCAGCAACTCATCAATCTCGGTTCGAGTATTGTACTGCCCTAGTCCAATACGCAGCATACCGCCGGCATCAGTCAGGCCAAGTCGTTCGATAATTTCGATGGCGTAGTAGTGGCCCGGCCAGACAAAGATGTTGTGTCCAGCAAGATTCCGCGCAATGGTTTCCGGATCAACACCGTCCCTGGTTACACATACCGTTGGTACGCGATCGTCGAGGTCCGCTTCGCCAGAGAGCCCTTTTACCTGCATGCCGGGAATGGACTGTAATCCATTGATGAGATGTCGGGCAAGGTCTTTTTCATAGGCCGCAACGACGTCAAATCCGGCTACCAAACGCTCGCGCCGTGTGGCTCCCCCACTACCCATGGTCTCGCCGATCCATTCAAAGTGTTCGATACACCCGAGTGTTCCAGCCATGCCTTCATGGGATTGGGTCCCGGTCTCAAAACGGCTAGGCAAGGTGTCGTCGGCAGGGCGCACTTTGTAGGGATCGAGCAATTCCAAAAGCGCCCTTCGGCCCCAGACCATACCCTGGTGAGGACCGTAATATTTGTAGGCCGAGCAGGCAAGAAAATCGCATCCAATTGCTTTTACATCCGTCAGGAAGTGAGGAGAAAATTGCACAGAGTCAACAAATACAAGCGCGCCAACGGCATGAGCTGCATCAGCTACTGCCTTTACATCGTTGATCGTCCCTAACGCATTCGAGGCGTAATTGACCGCTACAAATCGGGTTTTATCGGTGATGGCAGACTCAACAGAGGAGGGGTCGAATCGATAAGTAGCTGGGTCAAAGTCGATCCACCGAACCGTACATCCAGCATCACGCGCCATTAAGAGCCAGGGACTGATGTTAGCATCGTGGTCCATGCGTGTGACGACGATTTCGTCACCTGGGCGCAGGGTACGACCGATCGAATGGGCCAGGTGGAACGTAATGGTGGTCATGTTCTGACCAAAAATGATTTCACCTGGATCATCTGATCCTACGAAGTCAGCCAGCGCTGCGTGTGTCTGATCAATGATTTCATCGGTCATATGCGACGTCCGGAAAGGACCGTGCGTGTTTGTGTTCGCATGGATCAAATAGTGATTCATGCGATCGATTGATCGCTGGCAGATCTGCGTCCCACCCGGATTGTCGAAATAGATGCGGCGCTGTCCCTCATCAGTGACAGTCAGTGAGGGAAACTCTTCACGGATGCGGGTAATATCGTAGGCCATTCATCTCTAGGGTTGATTCGCTCTTAAAGTACGCAATGGAAGTGATTCGGGTAACGAGTTGTAGAAGGCCACGTGGTAGATTATTCTGTTACACATCACCATACTGGTTGCGTTATGCTTCGTCTCTTACTTCTGTGTGCACTTTTTTTCTTGTCTACCTCCTGGGCTCTTGGCCAATCGGTCGTACTTCATCCCGACCGAGTCTTTGATGGAGAGGCCATGCACGATGGTTGGGTCGTTGTTGTTGACGGCGAAGACATTGTCAGCGCCGGACCGGAGGCTGATGTTCAAGTACCACCGGGCGCACGTATCATCGATTTAACTGGGATGACGTTGCTACCAGGATTCATTGAGGGTCATTCTCATGTTCTGCTTCATCCCTACAACGAGACAAGTTGGACTGATCAGGTCTTGAAGGAGTCCCGCGCTGAACGTTCCGTTCGTGCTGGAGTCCACGTCGTTCGGACGCTGATGGCAGGGTTTACGACAATTAGGGATCTCGGGTCTGAAGGAGCTGGCTATGACGATGTGGGGATCAAACAAGCCATCCAAAAAGGTGTGATTGTAGGCCCTCGCATGTTGGTGGCGGGACCGGCTATAGTGGCCACAGGCAGTTATGGCCCAAAAGGATTTCATCCGGAAGTGGGTCAACCGCTCGGTGCAAATGAGGCAGATGGCGTTGATGATCTGATCCGTGAGACTAGAGAACAGATTGGATATGGCGCTGACTTTATCAAGGTCTATGCCGATTATCGATGGGGACCCAATGGAGAGGCCATGCCAACGTTCTCAGTCGAAGAGCTCACCCGGATGCGAGAGACAGCAGAATCAAGTGGCAGACCGTTAGTAGCTCATGCCGGTACGGCAGAAGGCATGCGGCGGGCTATTGAGGCTGGAGTCGAAACGATTGAGCATGGTGACGGTGGGACGCCTGACGTCTTTCAAGCGATGGCAGAAAGGGGTGTAGTTTGGTACCCAACGCTAGCAGCCGTCGAAGCTATATCCTCATACGGTGGTTGGAAGAAGGGCGTTGATCCAGATCCTGGTCGAATTGCGAACAAAAAGGATGTCTTCCAATTGGCGATGCAACACGGAGTGAAGATCGGGATGGGTGGTGACGTCGGGGTATACCCACATGGAGAAAATGCGTGGGAAATGGAGCTCATGGTCGAATACGGCATGACGCCAACGGCCGTGCTTCAGTCTGTCACATCATTAAACGCCGATACGTTTCATCTTGCCGACAGGGGACGGATTGCAAGTGGATTACTCGCTGATCTTGTGGCCGTTGAAGGTGACCCTAGTCAGGACATCAGTCGTACCCGCGATGTCCAATTCGTCATGAAGGGAGGAGAAATCGTTCGATTCGAACGCTAGGAATCGGCCCAGCGGATCAGATCTCTTTGTAGATTTTGACCTCTAGCCACGCCACCTTGTTGCCCGGACGGGCTTCGAGCTCCAAAACGGACAATTCGACTTTCATTTTCTGGTGCTGTGCCTGCACGAGGAGGTGGTTGATTTCCTCTGCCTTGTGCTTCAGTTCTTCTGCCAGAAGGAAGTCCTTATCCCGGAGCAGTCGATCTACGACGGCATCCAGATTTTCGTGACGTTCAGGTTTGTTATCCATTTAGCGTTAGGCCGTCAGTTTCCTGAGAGGGAGCGTAGTGACTTAGGCTCCTCATTGTAGGTAACGTATAAATTCCGAGGTTTTGCGCTGGTGTCTTCGCATCACTTCCACTGAAGATCTAGTCGTAGCAACATAAAAAAGAGGGACGGTGCGCCTTGCGCACCGTCCCTCTTCTCGATAGTCATTACGCCGCCTAGATCACTTCAATTTGAACGTGATTGGGAGGCTCATTTTGACTTTAACTGCTTTCCCACGCTGCTTGCCAGGTTTGAACTTGGCTTCTCGAATAGCACGAATGGCTTCTTCGTCACACCCTGCACCGATACCACGAGTAACGATTGGGTCATGAACGTTGCCTTGCTCGTCAACGACGAACTGCAGATAGACTCGGCCTTCGACTCCGGCTTTCTTAGCAATTTCCGGATAACGAATTTTTTTCTGTAGTCCTGGAAGGCCACCGATGAGTTCAGGTGACTGCTCCACAATAACGAAAATTTCAGGCTCTTCTTCTTTCTCTGCTGGTGGCGGAGGAGGTGGCAAGTCTGGAATTTCGTCAATGTCGAGGGACATGTCGAGATCCAGGTCATCATCTTCGAGAATTTCGTCGTTCGGTACTTCTACCGGGACGGGTGGCCGCGGTGGTGGCGGTGGTTTCTCGATCTGTTGTGTCTGCTGAATTTCTTCCATCTGGACAACTTCCTGTTCCTGGAGTGTCACGTCGAACGAATCATCTACGCTCATGTCCAAGCGGAAGGCCACGATGAGGACGGCCAGTGTGATGACCATCCCGATTTCTATATAAAGCGGATACCTTCTTTTGATATCGGCTTGTTCAGTCTTTTTGAGAGCCATAGTAGTGCTGAGCTGGAGTGCCCGAAGGCACAAAAAGGTCGAAGTCGAAAGTATACGGAGGTCGTTGCCAAATTGGAAATGAAATAAATCAATCTTCGCATTCAGGAGTTGATTTCACATTTGCCGTAAGAGCGTCCTACATCCAAGACCGGGATAGATAGGCAAAGTTGCTCAACCTCGTTCAGAGATTATCTACGGAACGCTGCCGCCATCGTTCCAATCTTGTTCTGGCGTCGAGCCAGATGAGGAAGGCAACGATCGAACCTATTGCGTCAGCAACTGAGTCAAGCAGGTCGGCAGACCGTCCGATTGGCATTATCTGTTGGTAAAACTCCGTAAAAATTGCAAAAACAATCATGGCGGCCAAAATAGTCAAGCCCCTGCCAATATGTCCTTCAGAGAGAGCTGCCAGCCACAGCAAGGTCAATACTAGAAATAATCCGGCGTGGATCAGTTTATCTAGTTGAAAGATGTGGGAATCAGGAATCGACTTTCCGGGAATCGTGAGTGCTACCATGATGAGCAGGGTCCATCCTACGGCGAGGCGAAATGGCGGTAGCAAACGAAGCATCCGGTTCAAATAAATCGATTCAGAACGGTAGGAAGTAAGTCCAAAATGTCTGGAGCTACCATTGATTGAGGGGCGCCCTCTTCTACGAAGTCGTCAGCGGCTGTTCCGCCCAGGTGGATACCACAAGCAGCGGCATCAAATGGTGAGAGGCCTTGAGCAAGCAATCCAGTTACAATTCCAGCAAGTACATCGCCAGTCCCGGCTGTGCCGACGGCCGAATTACCAGTGGCATTGACTAAGACATCCCCGTCTGGGGATGCGCAGCAGGAAGGCAGGCCCTTGAGTAACAGAACACAATTCCACCTAGCGGCAAATGCCCGAGCTGTCTCAATTCTGTTGCCTTCGGTCAAGGACTCGGCCTCGGCAGATGCGTGTAAAAGGCGTCTAAATTCTCCGTCGTGAGGAGTAAGTATCCAGCGACCCTTTGATCGCTCAGCAAACTCCTGCGCAATTCTGGGTAGTAGGGCTAAGGAGGATATCCCATCGGCGTCAATCACTGCGGGACCATCAAAGCGTTCAAGTAGATGCCAGACAAATGACCCCATGTCCTCCTGCTGTCCAAGTCCCGGCCCAACGAGGAGCGCTTTCGCTTTCGACCAGCGATCTCCCAACAGATCGATCAGCTCATCTGCGGAAGCATTATCAAGGTGTGACCACGACGAAACAGGTATAGCATCGAGTTTTTCCTGAAGAATCGTGCGTATTTCCGATGGGCATAGGGCTATCACATAGCCACTGCCGGCGCGGGCCGCGCCCCGGGCCGCCAGGGCCGGGGCGCCCGGAAAGGCCTCCGACCCGCCAGCGATTAGCGCCGGGCCGGTGGTGTACTTGTGATCTGCTCGCGTGCGAGGACGGATGCGTTCTGCCACCCACGGGTCGGAGGACCTCCGGGCGCAGCCTGCGTGCTGCGCTGCCCGCGCCAGCACCACGGCTGGAATACCAATGTCTGCCACGTGAACTGACCCACATACATCTGGGCCGTCCCCCAAAAGCATCCCTGCCTTCAATGCTCCCATAGTTACCGTTGCTGCCGCCACAATACACGGCTGCATTCCTTCGCCTGTATCAGCCTGAAGTCCAGATGGCATGTCAAGGGCGAGTATCGGTGCCGGGTGGGCATTTAGCCCCCGAATCACTTCATCAATAGGGGATCGAACCGACGAGCGAAGACCAGTACCAAAGAGGGCATCCACGATGAGGTCGACATCACCGTCCGGTCGCGCGGAATCAACAACTCGGATATTGGCATCTGCGCCTGCATTTTCTGGCAGTAATCTCTCAAATAGGTGCCAGTGGGCAAGCGCATCTTCTCCAAATGATGAAGGATGATGTGAAAGCCAGACATCAACTCGGTGACCAAACAGGGCCAAGAACCGTGCTAGCACGATGCCATCTCCTCCATTGTTGCCCTTTCCGCAGCAAATGAAAACACGTCCGGTCCGATCCGTCGGAAGCATCCCCATAGCTCGACGAGCAGCCGCCTTTCCTGCGCATTCCATTAGAATGAATCCAGGAATCTTCAAGTCTTCAATACTCTCCCGATCAGCTTCACGCATTGCGCTAGCCGTTAAGACGGGTAGCGGCGGAGAAGAATGGAGTGCATCACTCAGTGAAAGAAGTCCAGCCGTTAAATGTCGCTGATCACTCAGTTGAGGCTGACCCTTAGTAAATCGATTTGAGTCAAGATTCTCACTCATCAAGGGCTCCCTAAGGGATCTGAGGTGGCCAACGATCCTTTGACGGGCACAAAATTGACAGGAGAAAACAAGAGCGTATCCGGCAATACCGTTTCCCAGCGAGCACGAACAGGCTCAGGAAAAACGACCCATTGTACCTGCTCTGCAGGTGAAAAAGGATGCAAAGAGCCCGGACTTAATGCACCGTTTGCATCCAGGTCCTCAAATATCCGGATCCTTGCATTGAAACTGGGTGGCAGATCATCGAACAGGATCTGCCCATCGGTCATCCTCGCAGCCATAATCCGTTCATGCTGTTGGCCTCTCGATGAAAAAAGCTCACCAAGCACGGAGGCCTCAGCCCCTCGAATAGTCACGCCAAGGGCACCAGCTGACCGAGTTGATGCGAATGCAAACAGAGCGGTCGTACCTGAATCGGCCAGAGAGGCGCGTGCATGAATACGAAGTGGTACGTCGGTTGGATGGCTGTCCGAGGCCAATCTGCTCGTCTGGAAGAGCGTCGGATCAAGCTGCTCAAACGTCATGTCTAGAAATATACCGCTCGTATCCTCGATGCTAATCGCGGCATTTTCGGAAGGAGCGCTCGTTCGCCATCCGAAGTGTTCAATGCGCCACACCGTTCGCGGCGTGAGGGGCATGGTCTGTACCGAGTCGGGTACCCAAGAAAAGAATAATGGTGAAGGGGAAGATGAGAGGTTGTCTGGTACCTCAAAAGAGACGTCAGAGGCATCCATCTGCAGGCCAGACGAATCAGTGACTGCGAGACCACCTCTGAGTATCCATCGCCCTGGCGCTAGCTCATCTGTTTTTGCCATCAGGATGCGAGGGCGTGATTCCGTGAACCAGACATCCCCAACACTCGCACCTATTCCACCTGCTGAATCTGCGATACTTAGGTCATGTTTGCTTGCAAAACCGCCTGGGAAAGGATTATTCAGAGAAAGTGCCAGCGGCTCAGAAAAACGAAGTTCAAGCTGATCCGAAGCCATCGCCCGAACACGGTCAATTCGTGGAGGATCTACGTCTGGGCGAAATAGGATCCAGGGACGGCTAAGCTCGCGAGCTAGTGTGTCGGCCGCTAGTTCTGCTATGGGTGGTAAGGCAACAGATTCACCCGTGTCAATGCGCCGGTTACGATTACTATCTCGAAGGCCAACAACGAAATAGGTGGATTCAGCTAGGTTTGAAAACGTAAACCGACCGTCGCTTCCCGTCTGCGTCCGATAAAGTGGACCAGCTTCTAATGAGGTAGAATCCGCCGAAGAAAAGGCAAACACGTCTACTCCTCGAGCGGCCGCACCATCATCAATCTGAACGATACGCCCAGTCATTGAGGCAGTATCAATATCGCTTCCTGTCGCAAAAGCAAAAGAGAGGGGAGCTGCCAGGGCCACCCCTCGCACATCGCGAAGTGCTACACCAAGCGTTACGATATAGGTTGTTGCTTCCCTCAGTTCTCCGGGCAGTCTCACCTTTACCGTTCTACCTGATCCGGCGAATTCAGGTGCGCCTGGCAAGTCAGGGGTGATGGAAAAAGCGGTGCGGAACGAACGGCTGTCGATGGGCTCGTCGAATTCGAACTCAAGAGTATTCGTAGTGACACCTGTTTCACCATCAGCGGGAATACTGCTTGACAGCGACGGTGGAGTGCTGTCCGGTGGGCCACCCGTTGGTGGAATGGGAACGGCGCAACCAGCCAATACAACCAGGAGACACACGAAAGAAAACTGCCGCATCCGTTGCTTCATTAGTTGTCGGCCCGTCGGCTACGGAGGTTGAATAACAAATACGTTCCAATGGCTGTTGCGCCAGTTAGGACAACAGGCTCCACGATTTGGCGCCACCGAGAGGCAAGTGGTAAGTCAGGGTTCGTCTCGGGATATCGCTCATCGGCCAATGCCTTCGCTACACGTCGCTCCAGCACATCGGTGGAGTTCTTCGAACATGATTGCGTGTCAAGCAATCTGCCGCTTGGGTCTGAAAGCCACCATGTGAGCGCAACAGCACTTGAGCGTTCGACAGATTTACGACCCGCTCTTTTCAGGTCAATAGCTGCTCGGTCAACAGTCCATGCCAACACAGGGAGGCTTAGTGAGTCAGCTTCGTCATTCTGTGTTTTCGATCCATCCAGATGGACGTTTTTACCTTCCTCGATCCACCTCCGGGTCAACGACGAGGCGAGGAACGTAGCGCGACCCTGAGCCAGAAAACGGAAGTCATTCAACGGCAGTATGGCCGGCGCAAGACACGTGCCAGCGAGCTGTGCTAGGACCGCCTCGTGAGACGGAATGACTCCCTGAGGTTCCTGCACAGGAACACTGCTCGCCTGCGGATAGGCGGGTTGGAGTACAAGACAAAGACCGATCAAGAGGAAGATTCGCACGACTGGCAGGGAATATTCTCTCGCAAGATGCAACGGAAGCCGACGACAGTCAATCCGCCTTTCATTCAAGAGGTCAGACCGATGCGTATGATTGCCTGATCAGCCGTAAATCCCACGCAGTTTCAATGCGTCAGCCACCTTTTTGATGGCCAGTACATAGGCACCGATGCGAAGCGTGGTGTCATGCTTGCCAGCCTTGTCGTATACATCGTCGAAGGCTTTGCTCATCATGCGGTCCAGGCGGCGTTCAACGCGGTCCTTGGTCCAAAAATAGCCCTGGCGATCCTGTACCCATTCGAAATACGAAACCGTCACTCCACCAGCATTGGCTAGGATGTCCGGAATGACAAGTGTGCCTTTTTCAGCAAGGATCTTGTCAGCGCCTGGAGAAGTCGGGCCGTTGGCTCCTTCTACAATAATCTTGGCTCGAATAGAATCCGCATTAGCCGATGTAATCTGATCTTCTTTCGCGCAAGGTGCGAGCACATCAACGTCTAGACTCAGGAGTTCCTGGTTCGAGATCGGAGAAGCGTCAGCGTAACCTTCAAGGCTGTTGCCATTGGCTGCAGAGTAAGCGAGCATGGCATGGATATTCAGACCATTTTCGTTGTAGTACCCGCCCGATACGTCGCTGACAGCAACGACTTTGCATCCCTGCTGGGTTAGCAGATCAGCGGCAACAGATCCAACGTTCCCAAAGCCTTGAACGGCTACTGTAGTACCGGCAACGCGCATGTTGAGGCGCTCCATGGCAGCCAACGTTACCGTCATGACGCCGCGGCCTGTTGCTTCACGTCGTCCTTCGGATCCACCCAGTGAAATTGGCTTGCCAGTTACAACAGCAGGCGCAGTACGTTTGGCCTGCATGGAATAGGTATCCAAGATCCACGCCATGATCTGCTCGTTCGTGTTCATGTCGGGAGCCGGAATGTCTTTGTCCGGTCCGAATACGTCAGTCATATTGGCTGTGTAGCGACGAGTCATTCGTTCCAACTCACCTGCGCTCATGCCCTTGGGGTCACAAATCACACCACCTTTCGCGCCACCAAATGGCACGCTGACGATGGCGCATTTCCATGTCATCCAGGATGCGAGCGCCTTCACTTCATCCAACGTTACGTCGGGGGCATAACGAATGCCGCCTTTCGAGGGGCCAAGGATGTCACTATGAATGACACGATATCCTTCGAACATCTTGATCTTCCCGGTATCCATTACCACGGGAATGGCCGTGATGTGGATTCGTGCCGGTGTGACTAGGTACTCGTAGAAGCCCTCATCCAGTTCGAGTATTTTCGCCGCGATGTCGAAACGCTCGACCATAGCCTCGAAAGGATTCTCATGGCTGCGTTTGATGGGTGCGGGCTCGCTGTAGATAGCTTTCTGGTGCGGGTCGTTGAACTGCATGTACTATGCGGGTGTCCGTCTGGAAAAGCGCTTCCGGATACGAACTGTCCGTATGTTAGTGTCGAAATCAGGAGAGGGGCGTCGGATGGAAACCAGTTGCGAACCATCCTCCACTTGAAGGGGGCCAACGGGCATACCATTCCATACGTGGCAAAGGTAGCAACCCTTGTCATGAAACCAATTCCCGAACGGACCATTCTCCTACATTCTTCACCATAATTCAGGAAAGCAGATGATGTCCGCCGCTTCAATGAGACGGATTAAAGAGGTTGCCGGGCTAGATCGCCGGCGCAATCGCAAAGCGTTGGGCTGTTTTCTTGTAGAGGGAATGCGTTCGTTGGAGGCTTCTCTTGACGCCGATGCTCATCTAGTAGATGTGTTTGTTTCGGAAGGGGAATCGGTATCGTCCACAATTTTGGACCGGCTCGAACAACGAAATGTGCCCGTTTATGAGGTTTCAGACCGCGATATGCAGAAGATGTCGGATGTTACGACACCTGCAGGTGTGCTGGCGGTGGCCCATTTTCCTGAGGGACTGCACGATGCGCCAACGACGATGCCTCGGATGCTGTATTTAGATGGACTCCAAGATCCAGGAAATGTTGGAACGCTGATCCGCACAGCAGCTTGGCTAGGCGTGGACGCCGTGATTGCCGCCCCTGGAACGGCTGATTTCTTTTCCCCCAAAGTCGTCCGTTCATCGATGGGCGGTATTTGGGATGTGGCTCTTCATCAACTGGAGTCGACAAAGGCAAACAGTGAATGGCTGGATGCGCTTCAAGACCAAGGAGTCGGAATTTGGACGGCCGACATGAATGGCGAGGTTTACACTGACTGGCAACCCGGCCGTCCTTCCGTTCTGACTATCGGAAGCGAGGCGCATGGTATATCAGAAGCCGTCAGCACTCGGGCCAGCGGATCGGTTCAGATACCCTCCCGCTCTGGTCCCCGGGCGGTCGAGAGTCTAAATGCTTCGGTCGCCGGCGCCATTTTGATGTCGCACTGGTAGAGTCCTTGGTTCCAAGAATGTATATTCTTTGATCTTAGACATCCCGCCGTCATCCACATGGAAGTACCCTCCCTGCAGGGCTTGGGACTCGAACACGGAGTCCTGACCAAAGAAAAAGAGAAGGAAATCGACAAGAAGGGGCAGTCCCTGAAAATCGGTATTCCGAAAGAAGCTTCCGCTGAAGAGCGCCGCGTGGCGATTTCTCCAGCCGGCGTAGCCACGCTTGTGGCCAATGGTCATGAGGTGTTGGTCGGCGAAGGAGCCGGCGAAGGAGCCAATTTTCCCGATACCGAATATGCGGACGCAGGCGCTTCTCTCATCCCGTCAGCCAAAGATCTATACGGACAGAGCACGCTAATCGTGAAGGTTGGTCCTCCTACCAGTGAAGAAGCAGGGTTGCTCAAAGAACGCCAAGTATTGATTTCTGCGCTGCACTTAGGAAATATGTCATTAGATGTCTTGAAGCGCACGCAGGAGTTGGGCGTGACTGGACTCGCTTTTGAGTTCATTCGTGATTCTGATGGTAGCTTGCCCATCGTGCGAATGATGCATGAGATCATGGGGTCTATGGCTATCCAGATCGCTGCGCGTTATTTGGAAACGAATGAGGATGGTCGAGGCGTTATGCTTGGGGGCATTTCGGGCGTTCCTCCGTCAAATGTCGTTATTCTAGGCGCAGGCGTGGTTGGCGAATGGGCCGCACGGACAGCGCTCGGTTTCGGTGCGCATGTCATTGTGTTGGATAATGATCTAGGAGCTTTGCGTGCACTAGAGCACTACCTCGGCCGAGGGATAACAACGGCGATGGCAACGGATCAATACATCCGGCAAGCCATGGTCACTGCGGACGTAGTAATTGGTGCGATGATGACGGCCGGCTACCGAGCGCCTGTTGTTGCGACCGAAGACATGGTGGCCTCCATGCGCGACGGAGCGGTCATTGTTGATACTGTCATCGATCAAGGCGGATGTATCGAGACTAGCCAACCCATGACGCATTCCGATCCAGTTTTTAGGCGTCACGGGGTCATCCACTACTGTGTCCCCAATATGCCATCTAATGCGGCGCGCACAGCGACCTATGCTCTGACCAACGTACTCGTCCCGTACGTACTCAAAATTGGTGAAGCAGCGTCCGTGAATGAGGCCCTTTGGATGGACGTGGGTCTTCGCAACGGTACGTATGTCTACCGTAAGCACATCACGAAGAAAAGTCTTGCGACCATATTTGGCGTTCCCCATCGGGACATTGAGCTGCTGATTGCTTCGGGCATCTGAGAATGCCGGCACCTTAGATCGGGTGTCGGCGCACCTAATTTCCGTCTATTACCGTCTCTTTTCTTGCACGAATCGCCGGGCCACTATGCCACTTCGTCTATTGCTGCTTTCCTCGTCACGTACCCACGGCACGGACTATCTAGAGCATGCCCGTGAGCAGATCGACTGGTTACTAGGATCCTCGCCCAGGAGGATTGCCTTCATTCCCTATGCCGCTGTTCGGTTTTCGTATGACGAGTACGAGGAAATAGTTGTAAAGGGAATCGGCGGAGACCACGAAGTAATGGGTGTTCACCGTTTCGATGAGCCGGTCGATGCCTTGGAAAAAGCGGATGCAATTGCCATCGGTGGAGGTAACACCTTCAAATTGGTCCATGACCTGCAGCATTTTGGCCTGATGGAGGCTATCAAGGAACGGGCCCAACAGGGTACGCCTTTCATGGGATGGAGCGCTGGATCTAATGTTGCAGCTCCGAGACTGTGCACAACAAACGATATGCCCATCATTGAGCCTGCCTCGTTCAACACCCTTGGATTGATTTCTACGCAGATCAATCCACACTATATCGATGCCCACCCAGATCACCACATGGGAGAAACCCGGGAAGAAAGGCTGATGGAATACATTTCTCTCAATCCGGAATCATCGGTCATCGGTCTGAGGGAAGGATCCATGCTCAAGGTCGATGGAGCCGTTATGACGCTGGAAGGGAGCGCAATGGCGAGGTATTTTAAAGAAGGTGAAGAACCCCGAGAATATCGTCCCGGGTCTGACGTCTCATTCCTGCTCTGAACCACTGCTGACGAACCATGGAAACTCCCCTCTCTCCCGAAGCTATTCGAGTGCTCGGTGTTCTTATCGAAAAAGAACTGACTACGCCGGATTATTACCCCATGACGCTCAACGGACTCACCAACGGGTGTAATCAGAAGTCCAACAGGGATCCCGTCATGATGTTGGAAGAATCAGAAGTGGCGGCAGCCATTGAAGAATTAGTCCGGGCCCGATTGGCTGGTCATGCTTCCGTAGCTGGTAGTCGTGCCATGAAATATCGTCATGCCGCGACGGAGCACTGGAATATGGACGTCCGTCAGCGCTCTGCACTGGCTACCCTATTACTGCGGGGACCTCAGACCATTGGTGAAGTGAAAGGGCACACGGCACGCATGGCCAATTTTGCTGATCTGGATGAAACGGCAGATACCCTTCGGCACCTTCGTGACATGGAACCTTCCCTGGTGCTGCAATTGCCAGTTCAGCGGGGTAAGAAAGAAGCTCGTATTGCCCATCTACTTGCTGGCCCTATCGATGTAGAAGCATTGGAGGAAGAATCCGGTGTCATCATTGATATGACTCCGAAAACATCTATTCGCACGGAGATTGATGAACTAAAGGATCGACTGGAGGAATTAGAAGCTGCATTTGCAGCGTTTCGGTCCCAGTTTGAGTGAGTCTCGATTGCTCTAATACGGTCGCTAACGATCAGGGTGAGATGGCTTACCGATCGGAATGCGCTGAAAACTGCCTTTTTGGGGTGTGTCTGCGGCTGTAAGAACGGTATATTCCGCTCTCTGAACGAAACATTGATGTCCCGCAACGATCGGGAAAAGGAAAAAAGGCGCAATCGCGCAACGGTATATGCAGGCACCCAAGACACCTATTTCGGCACCCCGAGGAACGAAGATTACTTGTAAAGGCTGGCATCAGGAAGCTGCGATGCGGATGCTCATGAATAATCTAGATCCGGCTGTCGCCGAGCATCCAGAAGAGCTCATCGTTTATGGAGGGGGTGGAAAGGCGGCTCGAAACTGGGAGTCTTACCATCGTATCGTTGCAACGCTACAGCGTTTGGAAAATGACGAGACCTTGCTGGTACAGTCCGGCAAACCAGTGGGTGTCTTCCGCACGCATGAAGAAGCGCCCAGAGTACTCATTGCCAACGCCCACCTCGTGCCGCGTTGGGGTACAGCGGATGAATTCCGCCGATTGGATGCCCTAGGACTCACGATGTACGGTCAGATGACGGCCGGTTCATGGATTTACATCGGCACGCAAGGAATTCTTCAAGGCACGTACGAGACGTTTGCCGAATGTGCTAATCAGCATTTTGATGGGACGCTTGAAGGCCGATTGGTCGTCACGGCAGGTCTGGGTGGTATGGGAGGCGCTCAGCCGTTGGCTGCCACGATGAATGGTGGCGTTTGCCTGTGTGTGGAAATCGACCCAACGCGCATTGACCGAAGAGTAGAAACTGGGTATTGCGACGAACGCTCCGATAATCTGGATGAAGCACTCAACCGCTTATTGGCTGCGAAAGAGCGAAAGGAGGCCCTTTCCATCGGGCTGCTCGGCAATGTGGCAGAGGTGCTACCCGAGCTCGTCCGTCGCGGAATCGTTCCAGACGTCGTCACGGACCAGACGTCTGCGCACGACCTGGACCTTGGTTATCTCCCTGTTGGCCATTCTGTAGACACTGCTACTGCATTTAGGCAGAAGGACCCGGAAGGGTATCGGAACGCTGTATTGGATGCAATGCAGGAACACATCCAAGCAATGCTGGACCTCAAAGCTGCTGGCGCTATCACATTTGACTACGGAAATAATCTACGCGGACAGGTCTCAGATCATCGAGGAATGACACAGGCCTTCGATATTCCCGGCTTTGTCCCCGAGTTCATTCGTCCGTTGTTCTGCAAAGGATCTGGCCCTTTCCGCTGGGCGGCCCTATCAGGAGACCCCAACGACATCGCCGTCACTGACGCTGCAGTCCTTGAGACCTTTCCGCAAAAAGATGCGCTAGCTCGTTGGATCCGGAAAGCTCGCGAGCAAATTCACTTCCAGGGTCTGCCCGCCCGTATCTGCTGGCTGGAATACGGCGAACGAGCCGAAATGGGGCTTAAATTCAATTGGTTAGTCAAGACGGGTCGGGTTTCAGCACCGCTCGTCATCGGTCGTGATCATCTCGATAGTGGGAGTGTTGCCTCGCCCAATAGAGAAACCGAAGGCATGATGGATGGCTCGGATGCCATCGCTGACTGGCCATTGCTAAACGCCATGCTTAATACGGCATGTGGTGCCAGCTGGGTGTCCCTGCATCATGGCGGCGGCGTCGGTATTGGGTATTCTATTCATTCAGGCATGGTCTCTGTCGCTGATGGTACTGAGATGGCGGATCGTCGGCTCGAACGAGTCCTCACGGCGGATCCTGGAACGGGTGTCATGCGGCATGCAGATGCAGGGTATGATGTGGCGGTCGATACGGCCAACGAACGAGGGGTTGATTTACCCATGGTCAACGGCTGATTCCCTTTCATCCGACAGCATCCGAAAACGCACTAGCATGGCCCTTCGCATTTCAATCGCCAACCTGCACACGGACCTCGAGCAGTCGTTGGAATTACTCCACACAGATCCTTCGAGGATCCGGAAGTCGCGAGAGACGCTGGAACGGCGTATGGCTGACGGGTCAGCCATCTACGGTGTGAACACTGGCTTTGGGAAACTGGCTAACAAGCGGGTTGATGACAGCCGTCTGTCCGACCTACAACGCAATCTTCTGGTTAGCCACGCAGTCGGTGTCGGGATTCCAGTGTTGCCAGAGATCACTCGGGTGATGCTGGCACTCAAGATTCATTCTCTTGGACTCGGTTACTCGGGCGTGTCAGAAAGCACATTTAACCGGCTACTCGAGTTTGGGCGTAGGGACTTGATTCCTGTCGTGCCATCGCGAGGTAGCGTAGGTGCATCGGGTGATCTGGCCCCGTTGGCGCACATGTCTCTTCCGTTGATTGGTATGGGGCATTTTTGGGGTCCGGACGGATCACAACGACCAGCGGCAGAGGTTTTGAAGGAGCAAGGGCTTGAGCCTATTGAACTAGCTGCTAAGGATGGTCTGAGCCTCATCAACGGTACACAGTTCATGGCGGCTTACGCTGCCTGGATCCTGTACCGGGCAACCAAGCTAGTCCGAACCGCAGACATCCTTGCCACCATGAGTTTGGAAGCGCTGCAAGGAAGCAGTTCGCCATTTGATCCGCGAGTTCATGATATCAGACCCCATGTGGGACAACGGAATGTGGCTGCCAACCTCCGTGCCTTGCTTGCAGGGAGCGAAATCTTGGAATCCCATCGGGACTGCGGGAAAGTGCAGGATCCGTATTGCCTCCGGTGTGTACCGCAGGTCCATGGAGCAAGTCGGGATGCGCTTTCCTTTGCTGTCGGCGTTGTGGAAACAGAAATGAACTCCGTCACGGACAATCCGCTGGTCTTTGAGGATGGCGATGTCATCAGTGGAGGTAATTTCCACGGGCAGCCGCTGGCGCTCGTACTTGACTTCGCAGCCATTGCCTTGGCAGAACTGGCCTCTATTTCGGAACGGCGCACGTATTTGCTACTCGAAGGACACGATGGGCTCCCAAGACTACTCATGCAGGAAACGGGGCTGAATTCTGGGTTTATGATTCCGCAGTACACGGCAGCCGCGTTGGTTTCTGAAAACAAAGTCTTGTGCCATCCGGCTTCAGTCGATTCGATACCGACATCGCTTGGTCAGGAAGACCACGTATCGATGGGTAGCATCGCTGCGGTCAAACTCCTGCAGATTCTGGAAAACGTGCAGCACGTGTTTGCCATCGAACTGTTAACGGCTGCACAAGCGCTCGACTACCGGTCTCCTCTGAAGCCGGGTCGAGGGGTCGAGGTAGCACACGAACTCATTCGTGAGCGGATTCCCCATCGGGAAGCTGATTATCTATTTCAAGACGACCTCGGTCCAAGTGTGGAATTGATCCGATCCTCTGCGCTTCAAGCAGCCGTAGAAAGTGTGGGGTGCGACCTTGTCTGATATCCGTCCATCTGGTACTGATCATTTCGGTAGAACCCTCACAGGATCGGGTGTCCTCCGAGACATCGGTTGGTTGGCGACATGCCGGGCAGAGGGGCAGCAGGCTGACATTCATCCCCTTGAGAATGCAGCTATCGCTTGGCATGGTGGGGTAATCGATTGGGTGGGGCCACAGGACGAGCTGCCGGTTGAGGTGGCAGAGCGAGAAACCCATTCCGCAGAAGGCCACATGGTCATTCCTGGTTTGGTTGATTGCCACACGCATCTAGCGTTTGGTGGCTGGCGGTCTGACGAGTTTAGGCGCAAACTGGCCGGCGAGAATTACCTGGATATCGCCGCCTCCGGCGGAGGCATCCGAAAGACGATGCGCCAAACGCGGGAGGCCTCTTCCGAGGACTTGATCGCCCATTGTTTGCATCATCTTGGTCAAATGACTGCGTTGGGCGTCACTACTGTAGAGTGCAAGACGGGCTACGGCTTGTCCTACGAAGATGAGCTCCGCGTACTGAGGGTGTACCGTGATTTAACCGAAAAAACCCCTCTAAGTATTGTAAAAACACTGTTGGCAGCTCATGTTGTCCCTCACACAGATGAATGTAACAAAAATTGTTACATTCAAATGATCTGCGAAAAGCTGCTCCCTGCGGTTGCGCAGGAGGGGCTTGCCCAGTTCAATGACATCTTTGTTGAGGAGGGCGCTTTTACTGCTGATGATGCACGTCGAATCCTGCGAGTAGGGCAGTCGTTGGGCCTCAAAGCCAAGCTGCATGTAGATCAGTTGGGAGATGGAGGAGGAGGCGCACTGGCAGCTGAGCTTGGAGCCATCAGTGCCGATCACCTCGAGTTTACGTCGGCCGCGGGAAGAAAGGCCATGGCCCAGGCAGGCACCGTTGGTGTCTGTCTTCCGTTTGCGTCCCTTTATTTGAATCAGCCTCCGATGAATGGCCGAGCTTTCGTCGAGGACGGTGTTTCAGTTGCCGTGGCAACGGACTTCAATCCGGGGTCGGCGCCGTCGTGGGACCTTCCACTTGCCATGATGCTAGCCTGCACCATGAGCCGTCTTACTCCTGCGGAGGCGCTGAAGGGTGCTACACTGATCGCAGCACGTGCAATAGATTGCGAATCGGACCGAGGCAGTTTAGAGCCAGGAAAGCGTGCTGACTTCGTCGAACTTTCTGCAGACAATGTGGACGAGTGGATGTATCATTTCCGACCCAATGTCTGTGAAGCCACATGGATCAACGGCAACCGGATTCACTAACCTAGCCAGTGCGTCTGGTCAGCTTTCTTTATTTCACTCTGCTTCTAGTCACATCGCCCATGAAAATCTCGATCATCACCACGGGAGGAACCATCGATAAGGTGTACTTCGATGCAAAAAGTGACTACAAGGTGGGTGATCCGCAGATCAAGTCTATCCTCGAGCGGGTTGGAGCGACGATCGAGATGGACCTCGTAGAGCTCTTCTACAAGGATAGTCTTGAGATTACGGATGAGGATCGCCAAGCTATTGCAAGGGCTGCCGAGTCTGCCCAGTCTGATCGGATCATCGTAACCCATGGGACAGACACGATGGTCGAGACGGCGAAAGCCCTAGCCGAAGTCAGCAAACGACGCACTATCGTGCTAGTAGGTTCTCTATCTCCGGCCCGATTCCGCGAGACGGATGCCGAATTCAATATCGGTGTGGCTGTGGGTGCGGTTCAGTCCTTGGGTCCTGGCGTTTATCTTGCAATGAATGGCCAGATCTTCGATCCAGAGCATGTCCGCAAGAATCGTTCTGCAAACCGGTTCGAAGCGATCGACTAAGTCACAGGCGGCAAAATCTATCGTCCAAGTCAGGCCACGCGTCCTCCTCACTTGTCCTGTCGATCACGTGTTCCACCGAGTCATCTTCTTGGCTGCACTTCTCGTTCCGTTGCAGGTGGGATCTGTCGTGGCCCAGCAGGAGACGTCGCAGTCGATGCGACCCGAAGAGGTTCAGCCAGCGAATTCTGGCGCGTTTTGTCCGGTGGATAGGGTGCTGTCCGTCGCTTGGATGGAATCTGGATTGATGGCGCACAGTGCAGCGGAGCCTAAGAATCCATCGCCAGGAAGCTTCCTTCCTCGTGCGTCAGTTGCAGGGTCCGGAGTGTCCATCCCGGCTACTGTTTTTCGATCAAACCCAGGTCTGGGCGATGCTGAAGAGGTTGAACTCCAAGGACTTTTTGGGGATGGCACACGCCTGGAAGGAGAGTATGTCAGGGTCGGAAGTGACCGCCTTGACGGTCCCGGAGTTGCGGCATCCGGCGGTGGGATAAACGGAACCGACTTTCGTTTTACAGCGGATACTACTAATGCGGTGATGTGCATCGTGGATCTGAGCGAATGTCCTCAGTTCGATGCGGTGAATGTGTATTGGCATGTAGACCGGTTTGTCCGCGAGTTCTGGATCGACTGGCTTGGCGTAGATATCGACTTCCAAGCCGAAGCACGTGTGCATGTTGCCGGCGATGGGGGCTTCGCGGATTGGCCCAACCGCGTCATGAAGCTCGGTGTTGGGGACATTTTTATGAAGAACTCAGCCCTCTCGGAAGATCTGATCTATCACGAATATGCCCATTTGGCCATTTCGTCGCAGGGGTTTACATCGCCAGTCGGTTCAAGTGAACAGACGCGAGCACTACATGAAGCCTACGCCGATTACTTCACCGCCACGTACACGAATGATGAGCGGATTGGGGACTGGCTTGTGACGTGCCCACCTCGGCAGCAGTGCGTCGGGCCGGCGAATACCACAGATCTGCGGACGCTGAATCTGGATTTCGAAGCGTGGGTTTGGAACGATGGAAGTCCTTCGGATTCACTCAAGTATGGTGTTTGTACCCGCTTTCACGAGGGGGACCTCAAATGCAAGATGTCGTGGAATAACTTCACCAATCCGTATGTCTGGGGGATGATTTGGGGAGCGGCTCTTTGGGACATGCGGACGGCGCTGGGCCCTGATCAGGCAGACCGCATCGCGTTGGGGGCGGTGCGGCTACACAGCGCCACCGGTGATTTTCGGTCTGCTCTGGCAGATGTCCTCGAAACAGCTAGCGCGTTGTATGGCCCCAACGTTGCGGGCATGGTGGAGCAAATATTTGTCGCTCGAGGGATTTATGTGCTGTCAGTTGATGTGGAACGGTCCGAACAGCCTGGCGAGAGCCTTGCGATTGACCTGTGGCCCAATCCTGTTGGTCAGACGCTGAATCTGGGATGGGACAAAGATGCGTTCCAGCTACCCGCCGGCGCTCAAGGAAGCTCCCGTTGGCAAATCGTCGATGCGCTAGGACGAACCGTTCTTGCGTCTTCGGTTATGGAGAGCTCGGTGGGTGCTGCTGAGCGAATCGCACTTGATGTGTCGAGCCTGAAAAACGGCTGGTACGGCGTTGAACTGGAATTCGGAGGCCGGTTGGTACGGGCTTCTTTTTTGGTGCAACACTAAGTGACTTTGTTCGAAACACATTTGCAGTGAGACACCTGCACGCTAATGCCGCGGATGTACTATTTTGACCTTCGCTAGAGGAGTCTCGCGCTCCGAACGACAGCGCGCTTTCCGACCACAATAATTTGTCTCGCGCCCAACCTATCTGCACCTCCATGCCAACTTGCTTTCGCCGCCTATTTCTTCTGCTCCCAATCATGATGCTCGTGCCCGTCCTTGGGGCCAGCGCCCAGGATGCCGCTCAAGCCGGCCTGACGTCAACGGATAGTCAGTCGGTGCTACTACCCGAGCCCTTTCAGTTTGCGACGGATGTACCTCGAGACCCATCTATTCCTTCTCCAGCAGATGTTCTGCATCGGGAGACAGGCGCGGAATACACACTCTATGCAGATGTAACGCGGTATCTATATGCCCTGTCTGAAGCATCAGATCGGGTTATGCTCGTCGAGTATGCCCGTTCCTACGAGAATCGGCCTTTGCATGCACTTATTGTGACGAGTCCTGAGAATCATGCTCGTCTAGAGGAGATTCGTCAAGCGAACGCACGGATCGCCGATCCCTCCACGCCAGGAGCTGAAGCAGCCAACCTGATCGCGAACAATCCGGTCGTAACGTGGCTCAGCTACAACGTCCACGGCAACGAGCCTTCAAGCACGGAGTCTGCTTTAGAGGTGCTCTATCTACTTGCCTCGGGTACGGACGAAGCGACGATGGCCCTTTTGAATGAGTCCGTCGTGGTTATCGACCCAACACTCAATCCGGATGGGCGCGACCGATATGTTTACTGGTACAAGTCTATGCAGGCAAACCAGTTGCGAGTAAATAGCCTGGACATCGAGCACGATGAGCCCTTCCCGGGTGGACGCACGAATCACTATTGGTTTGACCTGAATAGGGACTGGATGTGGTTGGTCCATCCCGAGTCTCAAGGTCGCATCGATCTGTATCAGCAGTGGACACCTCAGGTCCACATGGACTATCACGAGCAAGGATTCGATAACAACTATTTCACGATGCCTGGCAAGGCTCCCCGCAATTTGAATCTTCCGGATGCCTATGAATCGTGGGCGGACATGTTTGGCCGGGCTAGTGGGGAAGCCCTCGCTGACAATCAGGTCAATTACTTTACTCGGGAGGCATTTGAATTCTTCTATCCCGGGTACGGCTCCTCCTATCCGAGCATGATGGGCGGTATTGGCATGTTAGCCGAACAAGGTGGCCATAGTCGTGGAGGCCGAGCTGTAGAAACTAACGATGATCAGATTCTCACACTTCGTCAGCGTGCATGGGATCACTTTGCGACGTCGATTGCTGTCGTGGAAGCTTCCGTGCGACACCGCGAAGAGCTTCTTGAGTACTACCGTTCTTTCTTCGACCCATCGACAACAGAAAGTGCAACCACCGCTTATTTCATTCCAGATGACGGTGGAAACGGATACGTCTTTGATGTCATAGCGCTGCTTCTGAGTCACGGAATCCAAGTGGAACGATTGACTAGTGATGCAACGGTGGAGGCGAAGGACTACTGGTCAACGAAGTCCGGTCGGCATACGTTCAAGGCAGGCACGTGGGTCGTTCGCACCGATCAGGCGCGTCACATCATGGTCAACACCTTGATGCAACGGCAGATGGAGATCGAGTCCTACGACATGTATGATATGTCCACATGGTCCGTACCGCTAGCCTTTAACCTGACGGGGGCGGCTTGGACCGAGGCGCCACTGCGCGTGAGCACTGAGGCGGTCTCAAGTCTGCCTACTCGATCTGGTGCGGTCGACAACTCAGATGCTCGCTACGCCTACGTAATGGACTGGCGGCAAAACAATGCGCCAAAAGCACTGGGCATGCTATGGGAGGCCGGATATAATGTCCGTTCTGCCCGCAAGACCTTTGGTGTCGGTGAAAAAGACTATTCCGTTGGAACGCTTATCGTTCTGAACGGGCGGAATCGAGACCGAATGGATCGTATTTCGGCCGATATGGAGAAGATTGCTACCGAGGCTGGTGTGCTGATCGACGGGTATGACGTGTCTCGCGTTGACCGAGGTATAGATCTTGCCTCTTCGGATGCACGAGTCATCGAAGAGCCGAGTGTGGGTCTTCTTATGGATCGTCCATTTGGCACTGAGACCGCTGGGCAGATTTGGTACCTGTTCGACCAACGTGTGGAATGGGGAATCGACCGTGTTCGTGGTAGTCGCTTGACCTCGATGGATCTAGATGAGTACGATGTGCTCATTATGCCATCGGGCAATGCTTCCTCGCTGATCGATAGTACACAGATGGATCGATTGTCTAGGTGGGTTCGCGCAGGTGGCACGCTTATCGGAAGCGAAAGCTCAGCCGTATGGCTTACTAATGCCCGCTCTGGTATGACAAGTATTGCGATGGTAAAGAGCCCGAGCGAAGGTGATGACAAGGAGGACGAAGAAGACACCGAAGTCATAGAAGAACGATTTTATACTCGGTACGAGGACAGAAGAGACTCAACGAACACGCGGCGGGTCTCGGGTTCCGCTTTCCGCGCTGTGCTCGACAATTCTCATCCGCTGGCCGCTGGAATGCCAGATGAATTGTATTCCCTGAAATTCGGCACCGACGCATTCATGCCGTCTGCTTCGATGGAGACGGTCGGGTATTACGACAAAGACGCAGGCAATCTACTGGCTTCGGGATTTGCATCAGACGAAATCCAGGAAAAGCTTGCTGGGAAGACGTTTGCAGCCGTACAGTCCCTTGGACAAGGAAAGGTTATTCTCTTGCTTGACAAGACACAGTATCGGATGTTCTGGCTTGGCCCTACTCGTATGCTGATCAATGCAGTCATGTTAATGCCAGGAATGTAGGATCAGTGACGGGGTTGAGGGTGCTTCCAACTATGTCATCGCACATCTAAAAATGATACCATACGCCATAAAAGAAGGGTTGGCCGGATTCCGGAGGGCTAGTTTCTCCTCCGTAGCGGCTACTAGTGCCATGACGGTGGCGCTGGTAATGGTAGGATTGTTCGTGATCATTACTTGGCAAGCGCGCGGCGTATCGGAATGGTTAAAGCAGCGAGTCGGTGAGGTCGAACTGTTTCTAGAAGACACGACCAACGAGATGGCAGAAGCGCTCTATCAAAGAGCGCAAGCCACACCAGGTGTTGCCGAGACGGAGTATATCTCACGAGAGCGTGCACAAGAGATTTTCCGGGAGGAGTTTGGAGAGGAAGCAGAAGTTTTCTTCGACGGGGCATTTCTACCAGCTTCCATCCGGGTGCGAGTTGAACCGGCCTACGTCAACACCGACAGCTTGAATTCTCTCGTGACTGAATTTTCGAGTTGGAATCGAGTTGATGAGGTGGTCTATAACAGGCCGCTTCTTGCCAAAGTGCAAGACAACCTTCAGCTGTTGTCCATGATCGGGTTTTCGATCTGTTTTTTAGTCCTGATTGCCTCCATCTTCTTGGTAGCCAATACCATCCGGCTCGCCATCTACTCCCGGCGTTTGATGATTCGAACCATGAAACTGGTGGGCGCTACAGACGGGTTTATCCGGAAGCCATTCATCGTTGAAGGTATTCTTCAAGGCCTCATTTCGTCGGTTTTGGCCATTTTTATTCTTTGGGTTTTACACGTAGTCGCTCGCACCTATGTGCCGCAACTGGCAGGGATGGAAGCTTCATCTGTGATCATGTTTGCCTTCTTGATGCTTTTTGCTGGATTCCTGCTCGGATGGGTCGGGTCAGAAAGTGCAGTCAGACGATTTTTGAAGCACATCTCGCTGCATTGATTGAGCTCCTGCCCCTCGTGATGATTCATGATCTGTCTATCCGTATCTTTAGGCCATGTACCTGCGCATCACCATAGTGCTTTTTGTTTGTCTTCTGTTTGCGACGTCCTCGCAAGCAAGTGGGCATGAGCACCATGCGAGTATGAATGCGCCGAGCGAGGAAACGGCCTCCTCTCAAGAGATGAGCAGCGGGGCGATACCTATCGCGGTCTGTTTGACCACCACGTCAGAGTCTGATTCTGATCATTCTCACGATGACTGCCTGGGCTGTTGCACTAACCATGGCGGCGCTAAAGAAGCACTCTCGGCGCCACGAATGGTTGTCGGAAAAGGAAACGTTGTCCATTCTAAAGGCTTGATTCTGCCCAGTTCTTCGGGTAAAGAACTCTCCCAGTGGTCACGGAAACTACCTGGCCTCACTTCTCCCGAATCAGGGAACGTCCTGCGCTTGTGATGCCGTGAACGGTCCTGACTCTACCACGAGTCCGCATCTTTCACCTATTGCGGTTCATCACGACAAGCGAATATGGCCCATCTACTTTTTAGACGGTACCCAAGCGGGTATCGCACGGCTTTGTTGGTACTGATTGTATGCTCGCTAGCGAGCGTATCTGCATCCGGCAAACAAGCGTCTCCACGAACGCCAAGCACGGCACCAGACACTCTCATTGTTCATTCGATGCAAGATGTCATCGAAGCCGTCGAAGTCGGTAATCGGGATATCATGGCTCTTGCCTCCATTATTGAAGCCTCCCAGGAGCGCTCAGTATCTGCGGGTCAGCTACCTGACCCAACCGTCATGTTGGGTGGTTCCCCTTTTCCCATCCATACAGCTCGAGGCGAGCAAATCCTGCAGTTTCGTGTAGAGCAGATGCTGCCATGGCCCGGCAAGCGAGAGCTGCAGCGAGAATTGGCTCGTCTGGATACCGGCATGAAGGCGGAAAACCTTCGTCAAATGCGTTCTGGTCTTGTTTTGGATGCACTGCAAACTGTTCTAGCCATTCAGAAAACGGATCGAATGAAGGCTGAGGTTGTCGATTTTACAGATCGATTGATGCAGTTTGAATCCGTGGCATTGTCGCGATATGAAACGGGTGAAGGAGCGCAACAAGCCGTGTGGAAGCTCCAGCTCGCCATCGCTCAGCAAGATCAGATGTTGCTTCAATTAGATGCGGAACGAGAGATGGCTTTGGCTCGATTGCAGCAGTTGGTTCATCGTCCGGTTTCAATTCTTGAGGGTGCCGTAGTCTTTGAGTCCAGCCCGATTCCTGTCGGGTCACCAGTTGACCGGGCTGAGTATCGGGCGCTGCAGTTGGCGGCTGATAAGGCAGTGCTGAGTGCTGAGATGGTCCGGCTCCAGAATAGGCCTGACTTCGGATTATCGGTCAATTGGATGGCGATAAGGGAGAGTGACATCCCGGCCTCCTCTGATGGACGCGATGCGCTCGGGCTCGGTGTGATGTTCAGGGTGCCCCTCGGTAAAACGCAGCAACGTGCCCGCGAGGAGGAAGCTCGGCTGAACCTAGAAATCCAGCAGATTGGAATGGAAGGATTCATCGCCTCGTGGGATGCGATGTGGTCGGAGCAATTATCACGATATGACCGATTGAATGAACAGCTTGACCACCTTCAGAATCGCTTGTTGCCCGTAGCATCGTCCATGCTTTCATCTTCCCTACAGGGGTATGGATCGGGAACGACGGGATTCCTTGATGCCCTCGACGCGGAGCGATCGGCATTCGAACTGAGCCAAAAAGAAGTTGATCTGGAGATCGGCGTGGAGATGGCTAGATGGGCGCTCTACCGACTTTCTGGAGCCCTCGAATCTCCATCGGATAACCCAAACCTCAATTGATCCAATGAAAACCTCACACTACTTGCTTACAGCATTGATTGTGGTCTTGGTGGGCATCGGAGCGTTTTATATAGGGTCGCAGACGACTGGCGCATCAGTCGACGCATCAGAACGTGCAGCGACCCAGGCAGCTCCGAGTGATCGCGAAATTCTGTATTGGCGAGCTCCTATGGACGCCACCGAAATCTACGATCAACCCGGGAAGTCCCGGATGGGGATGGAACTCGAGCCGGTGTATGCTGACGATGCTAAAGCGGCCCAGTCCGATCAGTCAGAATCAGCCGGCACGGTCCACATCAACCCCGTCGTTGCCCAGAATATGGGTATCCGGTACGGCGTGGCCGAGCGAAGGGATCTGAGCCGATCCATCCGAACCATCGGAGAGATCATGGTCGATGAAGAGAATCTAGTCCAAGTGAGCGCCCGCGTCTCAGGCTGGGTTGAGGTTCTGCATGTAGCCTTCGAAGGAGCACCGGTCACAAAAGGAGAACCGTTGCTGGAATTGTATGCGCCAGAACTGGTTACGACGCAGGAAGAATTCCTGTTGGCGCTCTCGCACCGCGATACCCTGGGCAGTGATGCCTCAGTTGAAGCTCGGACTGCGGCGGATCGTTTGATTGAAGCGGTTAGGACCCGTCTCCGGAATTGGGACCTATCCGATGAGTTTATTGGACAGGTTGAAGCAGATCGGAGTGTGCGTCAGCGTGTGATTATTGAAGCCCCCATCACTGGCGTTGTGCTGTCTAAGCAAGTAACAGAAGGCGCTCGGATACAGGCTGGGCAAGAACTGTATCGGCTGGCTGATTTGCGGCAGGTATGGATACACGCCAGTTTTTATGACTTTGAACTGCCGTGGTTATCTGAAGGCCAGAAAGCAGACATTGAATTGAGTTATCTGCCGGGTGTTCGTCTTACCGGTGAAGTCTCGTACATCTACCCCTTCCTTCGCCAAAAAGCGCGTGATGTGCATGTTCGCTTGATTGTCGCCAATCCCGATCTGCAACTTAAACCGGGAATGTTCGCCAATGTTGAATTGGCAGGAAGCACTCTCGAGGATGTGGTTGTAGTTCCATCAGCTGCCATAATTCGTTCTGGAGAGCGTGCCCTTTTATTCGTTGATTCGGGCGAAGGGCGGGTTGATCCTAGGGAAGTCCAGCTCGGAGCAGAAGCAGATGATATGGTTCATGTTATCTCAGGCATTGAGGCAGGCGAGCGGATCGTGATTTCATCCCAATTCTTGATCGACTCAGAGAGTCGTCTTCAAGAGGCGATCGACCGCATGCGGGGGACGTCGCAGAATGCTGGCGCGGAAGAAGCACTCGGCGAAGCGATGGAAACCATGCCCGCCGATTCAAGCACTGCATCTACTCACTGATTCCGGACACAACCATGCTTGAACGCATTATCGAATTCTCGGTCCGGAATCGCATCCTTGTGCTGATTCTGACTGCCCTGACGGCCGTCGCTGGGATCATTGCGATCCGGGATACGCCCGTGGATGCCATACCCGATCTGTCTGATGTGCAGGTCATTATTTTCACCGAATACCCGGGGCAAGCCCCTCAAGTCGTGGAGGATCAGGTCACCTATCCTCTCACCTCGGCTATGCTTTCGGTGCCGTATGCCAAATCCGTACGAGGGTATTCCTTCTTTGGCCTGTCCTTCGTCTACATCATTTTCGAAGATGACACGGACGTGTACTGGGCCCGTAGTAGAGTCCTTGAATTTCTGAATTACGTCGCCGGCCGACTACCTGAGGGCATTACACCCACGCTTGGTCCGGATGCAACGGGGGTAGGTTGGGTTTATCAATATGTCCTCGATGGCGGAGATAAAGTGGATCTTCAGGAGCTTCGCTCCATCCAGGATTGGTTTCTACGGTACGAGCTCATGAGCGTGCCTGGCGTTGCCGAAGTAGCCTCCATCGGTGGCTATGTGAAGCAGTACCAGGTAGAGGTCGATCCCAACCGACTGCTGGCCTACAACATTCCACTTTCCAAGGTGCGAATGGCCCTTCAACGATCCAATGCAGATGTCGGAGGACGTCTCGTTGAGCTCGGCGAAACGGAGTATATGGTTCGTGGCTTGGGCTATATCCAATCCATCGAGGACATTGAAAACGTGCCAGTAGGCGTAGATGACAACGGCACGCCCATTCTCATCAAGAACCTGGGTCAGGTACATCTAGGGCCCGAAATGCGCCGAGGTCTGCTTGAATGGAATGGCGAGGGCGAAACTGTTGGAGGCATTGTCGTGATGCGCTACGGCGAAAATGCTCTTGCTACCATCGATGGAGTGAAAAAGAAGCTAGAGGAGCTGCAGGCTGGACTTCCTGAAGGAGTCACTATCAAGACGGGCTATGACCGTTCGTCGCTCATCCAGCGCGCTATCGACAACCTGAAGGGTAAGCTCTTCGAAGAGAGCATCATCGTGGCCTTAATCACGATCATCTTCCTGCTTCATTTTCGAAGCGCCTTCGTGGCCATTTTTACACTGCCTATGGGCATCCTGATCGCGTTCCTGATCATGAGAATGCAGGGTCTGAACGCTAATATTATGTCGCTCTCCGGCATCGCCATTGCCATTGGGGCGATGGTCGATGCAGCCATTGTCATGATAGAGAACATGCACAAGCATCTGGAGCGTGACCGAGGGATTAAGGACCACTGGCAGATTGTGATCGATGCATCGAAAGAAGTGGGTCCGGCTTTGTTTACTTCGTTACTCATCGTGACGTTGTCCTTTCTCCCCGTATTTGCACTGGAGGCGCAGGAAGGCCGGCTATTCAAACCGCTGGCGTATACAAAGACCTATGCGATGGCCGCCGCTGCGCTTCTTGCCATCACGGTCGTGCCGGTGTTGATGGGTTATTTCGTGCGAGGGCGCATTCTGCCAGAACATCGCAATCCGATTAACCGATTTTTTCAGAAGGTCTATCATCCGTTCATCCATTGGGTGCTACGGTTTAAGTTCTTGACGCTAGGAGCAGCGCTGGTTCTTATGCTGGTTACCGCCTGGCCATTATCTCGGATGGGATCGGAATTCATGCCTCCCCTTAATGAGGGAGATATCCTGTACATGCCGACGACGGATCCGGGGGTGAGTATTACCAAGGCTCGAGAGCTGGTCCAGCAAACGGACCGAATACTGATGACTTTTCCAGAAGTGCATCATGTCTTGGGGAAAGTGGGTCGTGCTGAAACTGCTACAGATCCTGCGCCTCTTTCCATGATGGAAACTACCATAATGCTGAGGCCCGAAGAGGAGTGGCGACCGGGCATGACAATGGACAAGTTGATCGATGAAATGGATGCTGCGATTCAGTTTCCGGGGCTAACCAATGCCTGGACCATGCCGATTAAGACCCGGATCGACATGCTATCGACGGGTATCAAGACGTCCATTGGTGTGAAGTTGATGGGACCTGATCTGCAGGTTCTCTCTGATGTCAGTTCGGAAATAGCCGCTGTGCTGCAAAGCATCCCGGGGACGGCTAGTGCCTATCCCGACAAGACGGTAGGGGGGCATTTTCTGGACTGGAAGATTGACCGCTTGGAAGCAGCCAGATACGGTCTTACAGTGGGCGATGTGCAAGACGTAATCATGTCTGCCATCGGGGGCATGAATGTGACGGAAACGGTGGAAGGTCTGGAGCGATACCCTGTCAATGTGCGCTATAGTCGGGATATGAGGGACAATCTCTCAGCGCTCGAACGAGTACTAATTGCCACGCCCCGCGGAAATCAGATTCCATTGGGGTATGTGGCTGAGATGGAGCTGACTCAGGGGCCGCCTGTCATCAAGAGCGAGAATGCACGTCGTACGGCCTGGATTTACGTAGATATCCGGGACATCGATATCGGATCGTATGTAGAATCGGCCAAAGCTGAGGTGGAGCGACGAATCAAGCTTCCTGAAGGATACTCTATCATTTGGAGTGGCCAGTACGAGTACATGGAGCGGGCCAAAGATCGTCTGATGCTAGTCATACCCGTGACGCTATTGGTGATCTTCCTGTTGCTCTATTTCAACTTCCAATCCATCCAAGAAAGCCTCTTAGTGATGCTTTCGTTGCCGTTCTCGTTAGTGGGAGGAATCTGGTTGATTTGGTTCTATGACTTCAACCTGAGTGTGGCCGTCGGGGTGGGCTTCATTGCCCTTGCCGGGGTGGCGGCGGAGATCGGGATCATCATGCTCACGTATCTGGACCAGGCCTACAATGAAAAGGTGGAGGCTGGAGAGATGAACTCACTGGCTGATCTTCGAGCTGCTATCTACAAGGGCACAGCTATGCGAATTCGCCCGATCATGATGACCGTCCTTTCTATCACTATTGGCTTGATGCCGATCCTTTGGGGGACGGGCACAGGAGCTGAAATAATGCAGCGAATTGCTGCGCCCATGGTCGGAGGAATGATATCCACCACCATCCTTGGCTTGCTTGTACTGCCGACCATCTACTATTTGTGGAAAGGGCGGCCGCTACGGCAGGTCGCTGACCAGGAATGACAGGGCCTCAGGTAAGGGGCGTGGCTATTCGTTGGGAATGATGCCAACCATGCGAAGCGGTCCGCCGCTTCCACCCTCGATTTTCATCGGGAGGGCGATGACGTATGAGCCCGTTTCCGGCAAGCGGTCCAAGCTAGCCACGTTTTCGAAGGCTGGGATGTTCGCCCCGAAAAGGTGTTGATGAGATTCGAAGAGAGTGGATTGACCACGGTCAATGCTCGGCGTATCAATGCCTACCGCCTTGATAATGCGCTCCTGGGTCAACCAGGTCGCGGCATCAGGATGTATACCCGGAAAGTGAAGTAATGCCACGGCGTCAGGTCCACGCTCTGCTGTTCCCATGTAGGCTTCACGATCAGGCCAGAACTGACCGTATCCGGTTCGGAATAGCAAGATCGAGCCATCTGGAATCTGGCCATGCTCAGCCTCCCATGCGGTGATGTCCTCAGTCGAGATCAGGTAATCTCGGTCCGCAGCAGACTGCTCTTCTACTCCGATCACAACAGCCGACCCCATCAAGCTCTCAAGCGGAATCTGATCGGCGGCGTGCTTGCCTTCACTAAAGTGAATAGGTGCGTCGAGATGCGTTCCACCATGCTCAGCCGTTTTTACGGTATAGGCCGTGTACCAGAAGCCGGCGTCGGTGACGCCTTCGAAGTCCGTGCTTTTTTCGAACATGGGGGCCGTCGGCCAATAGACGGTCTGGGAGTTGTAGGCGTATGACATGTCCACGAGCGTGCCACTAGGGAAGTCGTGTATGGCTTGCTCGGCTGGTTGGCAGCCGGCTAGAAGAAGGACGAAAAGAAGAAGGGAGAGGCGTCGCATGGTGGGAAGTCGATGAATTGTGAGAGTCCAAGTATAGACGATGCTCGCAAAAAGGTCTATAGATGTTAGGTTTGTCACTCACCCTTTCCCGTTAGCCGCTTCCAGTTGAGCCCTTTTTATGCGCATCGGTCTCGTATATGATTTGTTCGACGACTATCCCTGGGTCGATGGGGAGGCGTTTGATGCTGATGCAGAGAATGAGCCAGAGGAGACTGTAGTGGCCCTAGAGGCAGCTTGTCGAGCGTTAGGGCACGAACCTGTGCGCATTGGTCCTGCCCGCAATCTTCTGTCGCGCATGGATAACCCGGGATTTGATGTGGGTCTGAGTATTGCTGAAGGTGCTCGATCACGCAACCGGGAAGGAGAAGCACCACAACTGTTTGAGCTGATGGGCGTGCCTTTTCTGGGATCAGATGCGCTGACCATGTCGCTCAGTTTGGATAAGGCCTGGACAAAGGACCTTTCCGTTGCAGCCGGTGTGCCCACGCCTGCCTATCGGGTGTATGCGAATTCAGACCAGTGCTTAGAAGCCGATCTGCCAGGACCGTTTCCCCTGTTCGTGAAGCCTCGATATGAAGGGTCAGCTAAAGGGTTGACTAAAGAAAGTCGGGTGGAATCGTTCGATGCGCTCCGTAAGCAGGTCAATTACGTGTGCCGGACGTATCAGCAGGATGCGTTAGTCGAAGTGTTTGTCGAGGGGGGCGAGTTTACCGTGGCGGTAGTGGGACACGATCCTGAGCGAACGCTTCCCGTTATCCAGCGGGCCGTGGAAGCGACGTCTGGGATAGGCCTGCATGTGCTTGACCGCAAAGGGTTGCCGCAGGAAGATCACGAATGGTCACTGCCCTCTGATCTTGCGCCTGAGTTGGAGGCAAAACTAGAAGCGGATTCCCTGGCTATTGTCCGAAAGCTAGAGTGCCGGGATTTTGCACGGCTGGATTTTCGGGTCGATGCCAACGGCACACCGTGGTTTTTGGAGATCAATCCGTTACCTACCTTCGCTCCCGATGGCACTTTTGCCATCATGGCGGAGTTGATGGGGCGTTCGTACCCAGCATTCCTGGCAAGCGTACTTGAAGAAGCCCTTCGTAGAGTGAATTCCTGATCTGTCACCACCTAGCCCGAATCGAACGCTAACACGATGTCCACCGATGATTCACTATACCCTCTTGGCGCAACGCCCGAGCAGTGGAATGACTGGAAGTGGCATATGCGCAACCGGGTTCGGAGCGCAGAGTCGCTGGCGGATTGGCTGGAGCCGACAGCCGAAGAAGCAGAAGGTATCGAAGGCACCAAAGGCGTTTTTCAGTGGTCGATCACTCCGTATTACGCCTCGTTGATGGATCCGCATGATCCTTCGTGCGGCGTCAGGCGGCAGGTTGTGCCGTTGATTGACGAGCTTGCGCCGGACTTCGTGGGTGTGGAAGACCCGCTTGAGGAAGTTGCCCACTCGCCGGTCAAGAATCTCATCCACAACTATCCCGACCGGGTCGCATTCTGCGTCACGAGCCAGTGCGCCATTTACTGCCGCTACTGCCTGCGCAAGCGGATGGTGGGGGAGGCGGAGTTCATGATGCGCAAAGACGAACTGCGCGACGCTATCGCTTACATAGCGGCGCATCCTGAAATAAAAGACGTGTTGCTCACGGGAGGCGACCCACTCACGCTCGGAGATGCCAACATTGAATGGCTGCTTACCGAGCTAAGGGCCATCGACCACGTAGACATCATCCGGATCGGATCAAGGATGCCCGTAAAATTGCCTCAACGAATTACGCCAGAGCTCTGCGCGATTCTTGAGCGACATCATCCTGTTTGGGTGAACACGCATTTCAATCATCCGAAGGAGTTGACTTCAGAGGCAGGCAAAGCCATAGATCGGCTTTTGAAAGCGGGCGTACCGGTCGGCAATCAGACGGTGTTGCTTCGCGGGATCAATAATGATGTTGATACCATGCGCGAGCTATGTCAGGGGCTGGTACGAATGCGGATTCGCCCCTACTACCTGTACCAGGCGCAGCTCATTGGTGGAACGGCGCACCTTCGCACGTCCATCGAGGAAGGCATGCACATAATGCACGAGCTGCAAGGGCATTTGACGGGCTTCGCGATTCCGAAATATGTCTTGGACACGCCGTATGGCAAGATTCCATTGACGCGAGACTACATCGTCGGCCGGGACGGGGATCGGGTCCTCATGAATAGCACGAGGGGCGCGGCTTGGGCTGAGCCCAATCCGCGCCCCATAGTGATGCAAGATCGTTTATCGCCCACCGTTCACGAGTTTGCTGATCATGCCCAGTTGGAGGAGGTGGTCTGCCCTCCGGGCACGCGAACGATCTCAACAGAGACCGGTCAGCTGGCCGTTCTGTGACGGCGGAATTTGTTTACTCGAGCACGAGCCTTTCGCATGCTGACGCGCTGTGGTGATTCCGCTCGGCGTTTTCGCATCCTGCGCACGCGGGATGCTCTGTCAAAAGCCGTGCCAGTCTCATTTTGATCAGACTGGTAAACGCACTAAAAGGGCTGCTAGGACCTTTAATAGGCTGTTATTATTTATTGGCAATGGTGCGAGAGTTGCCGAAAAAGCACCGGCCCGGCGCGTTCCGAGACGCGCCGGGCCGGGCTAAGGGTGATCCGAGAGGCAGTGGATCATCGCATGAATACAGCGTGGGTCGAAGATCAAGGAGGTGAGATCCGCACCGAGGAACGAGGGTCAAGAGTCGTCGGCATCGGCCCATTTACTGTGATGATCTACCATTCAAAGGCCGTGCCAAAAAGCTGAAAAAATTCGTAAACCTCGTTTCCGATGTAAAAAGGGCAATATGAAAAGGAGGGCCTCTCCTAGTTCTCATTTCGGTACTCAAGGCAGATATTGAAATCATCTTATTTCGTGTGAGAAGATGGTGCGGGTTATCCCCAATCATTGACTTTTCCTGTGGGTGCGAATAGCTTGCTGTGATACTCTAGCACAGCCCTATCCATCTGCTCCGCCTCAGACTGAATGCTTCGCGTTCTGTTTATCATCCTAGCCGTGGTCTCAATCGCATTAGCGATGGTCCTAGGACAGCCGTTGCTGTACCTATTAGCCTTTATTCTACTAGTGGGAGCAGCGCTATTGCTGACCATGAACATGAGGCGCAAACACAGGGACGTGCCAGAAACGTTTATGCAAGCGCTTGAACAACCGGAAGAAGATCTCTCTTCCTTTGGAATTCTGGATATCAAGCCTCGTTCGGCTTCGCAAGTGTCTTCAGATGAAGCAAACGCCACCAAGGCATCGGATTCCGGATTGGACCTTGATGTTCATGAACTGGAAGATTCGGTCGAGCAGCTTTCTTCGGATTCGGCTGATAAGGAGGATACGCCCCTACCATCATCGTCTTCCATGTCTCCCGTGGATCGGGCGCGAACCGCTGGTGTTTCGAAAGCCAGGACCCGAGCGCCCAGACCTCGCATCATGGTGTCCGAAGCTGATTCTGCGGTCCTCGCAGATGTGCTGATTCCATGCCTGCGGTCATTGAGGGCTTCTGTCGATGCCTACACCGTATGTCTTCTCAGGCAGGAAGATGTACCACTTCGGTATCAAGTAGAGGTAATGGTTAGCCAAAATTCGTACGCGAGAAACGGAGGGTCATATTCAGCAAAGGAGCCAATGCTCTCAGGGCACAAGGCACTCGTACCTGTCGTCTATCCAAGAGTAGGACCTAATGGCTTTCCGAAAAACAAGCTCGGGTATTATCACGAGTCGATTGATGTAAGGCAGGTTGCGATCGTCCCAATCCTCCCGAAGAAACACGATTCGCTCTTCCTCATGGTGGTGGACACCATGAACGACGACGGCCTTGAATCTGCTTCCGTTCGAGTACTGCTCGAGCAGTATGCCCGGCTTGTATCAACTATTCTTGATACGACGGATGAACGGATTCCGGATGCCGCCGAGGATATCGAAGCCCTCCGGCCGCGTCGCGAAATTATTGCCGATGAAATGGAGCACGCCAGAACTATGGCTCTTCCATTATCGCTGGCTCTGGTCTACTTGAACCGCGGTGAAGCACTTTCTGGAGATGGTTCGGCCGATGTCGAAGGGCTCGAAGACTCGTTTTCCAACAGACTACGCTCCGTCGCATTGGATGCTCGAGTTGAGCGTTTTGGAGAGCTCACCTATGGTGTTTTTTACCATGGGGATCACGACCAGCTAGCAGAATGGGCTAGTCGAATCAAAGAATCGTTCCCTGACCAGGATGAACCCTTCGAGGGCGGCGTCAGCGTAGGCGTTGTAGCTATGAAGGACCGTCATGACGGCGCTGATGAGCTTCGCGCAGAAGCTACAGCGGCTCTTGCAGAATCATTCCAATCAGGCGAGTGCATCATCGTCGAGTAACCTGATCGCATGTTGTTCGTGACCATCGTTCTAGACGGGGTTGGTATCGGTGAACAGCCAGATGCATCGGTGTATGGCGACGTCGGAAGTGATACCCTTGGGCATGTCCTCGCCCATCGTCCCGTAATTCTGCCAAATTTGCAGCGACTCGGCCTTGGATGTATTCGGCCTCTAGATGGAATGTCATGCCCGGCCAACCCGATCGCTTCTTACGGGCGTATGCAAGAGACGTCAGCCGGTAAAGATTCGACGACCGGACATTGGGAATTAGCAGGATTATCCTTGCCTGATCCATTTCCGGTCTATCCCGACGGCTTTCCAAGAGATGTTTTAGAGACGTTCTGTGACTTGGCCGGGGTTGGAGGAGTGTTAGGCAACCGGCCAGAGTCGGGAACCGTGATCATTGAGGAATTCGGACCTGAGCACCTGATCTCAGGAGACCCCATTGTTTACACATCTGCTGATAGTGTATTCCAAGTGGCTGCCCACGTGGATGTCATTCCATTGGATGACCTGTATCGAATGTGTAAGGCAGCTCGCGACGAAGTCTGTATTGGAGAGCATGGTGTGGGTAGGGTAATTGCTCGGCCCTTCACTGGTGTCCCAGGAGCCTTCAGCCGACTTTCGAACCAACGCCGAGACTTCTCCCGATTGCCTGAGAGTAAGCCCCTTCAGCAGGTGCTTCAAGAAGCGGGCGTTACAACGGTTTGCGTAGGAAAAGTGGCTGACTTATTTGGCGGCGTAGGGTTTGACCATGTATCGAAAACAGGATCCAATCGTGAGGGCATCGAGGCTACCTTGCATCAGATTAGAACAGCGTCTGGTCCGACGTTCGTTTGGGTGAATTTGATTGATTTCGATCAGGAATTCGGCCATCGTAATAACCCGGATGGGTTCGCCGGAGCTCTTGAGGAGTTTGATGCAGCCGTCCCCGACCTATTGGCCGCATTACCGGATGGCGCTCATTTGGCGATTACAGCGGACCATGGGAATGATCCAACGACGGCATCAACAGACCACAGCAGGGAATATGTTCCCCTTTTGTATTATGGTTTGAGCGAACCCATGAACTTGGGAACGCGAGCTACGTTTGCCGACCATGCGGCTTCGGTAGCTAGCTATTTCGGTGTGCCGTTTGCCTGCGATGGCACTCCAATCGAATCAATCTGATCCAATCCTGAACGAAAATGGTACTCGGTAAAGTCATTGGAACTGTCTGGGCAACAAGAAAGGACGAGCAACTCAGAGGCTTGACCTTGCAGTTGGTGCGCGAAATAGAGGCGGATGGGTCGGACAAGAGCCGGGTCGTTGTTGCCGTGGACAGCGTCGGTGCCGGGGTAGGAGAAACCGTCCTCTTTGTTCAAGGCTCGAGTGCCAGACAAACAGAGCTGACGAAGAACAAACCTATTGACGCTGTTATCACAGCCATTATTGACAAGCTGGACGTCGAATGAACCTCGGTCGAGTCACAGGTCGTGTATGGGCCACGCGAAAGGATGTGCGTCTGGAAGGACAACGCATGTTGTTCGTTCAGCCATCGTCTTTTTCAGGAAAAGAGTCGGGTGGCCTGATCGTAGCGCTGGATACCGTTGACGCGGGCGTAGGGGATACTGTGTTGTACGTCTCATCGAGCGAAGCCACCGTCCCTTTCCGTCCTGGGCTCATGCCTACAGACGCAACAATAGTTGGCATCGTGGACGAAGTAGATCACAAAGAAGGCTCCTGGACTCCCAATCCAGAATCATCGGACGGCTGATCTCACTATCAGGTCGATGTATTGCCAAGCAGCGGAACGAAGCGGAATGCTTCCATCTCAATCCGGTCAAAACTGTCCTCTCCCATACGCATGATGTAGGTCATCATCTGTTTATCTCGTCCACCTACGGGAATAACCATGCGTCCTCCCGGCTTCATTCCCTCGGGCAAACGTAGTTGCTGCAGCAAGGAACCAGGTACGTCGGGTGCGCCTGCCGTCACGATGATGCCATCAAAAGGGGACATTGACTCCCACCCTGCCATTCCATCACCAAACCGGCAGTTTACCGAGTATCCGAGTTTGCGTAGTAGCGGCATCGTTCGATCGTACAATCCTCGAACCCGCTCGATAGAGTAGACTCGAGCTCCCATCTCACACAGAACCGCCGCCTGGTAGCCACTTCCGGTACCAATTTCAAGAATGCGCTCTCCAGGCTGAGGGTTTAGCGTCTGGGATTGATAGGCGACCGTGAAAGGCTGCGAAATCGTCTGTTTTAGTCCAATTGGAAGAGCTTCGTCGTGGTAAGAGCGAGAGAGAAATGCCTGATCTACGAATTTCTGACGGTGGACACGACCAATAGCAGCCAGAACCCGCTCGTCCGTGATTCCCTTTTCTCGGAGATCATCAACCAGTTTGGCTCTTCGTCGCTGGAACTTGAAGTCTTCCGTCATGGATTAGGCGGTTACAACGCTCGGTTCAGGTTCGGGCTCGAAGCTGGGTGCGAGCGCTTCCACAATGTAATTGTCTAGCAGGGCGATGCTGATATTTGCTTTCAATTCCCCGTTACTGGCAGTACTGATCTGTCCAGTTTCTTCGGAAACGACAATGACGAAAGCATCAGATACTTCTGTGATTCCGACAGCCGCGCGATGTCGTAAGCCCAGATTAGTAGCCAGCTTCATGTTCGTCGAAATAGGTAGAATGCAGCGCGCTGCTTCGATTCGGGCATCTCTCATAATCACTGCGCCGTCATGAAGCGGGTTCTGCGAGTAGAAGATGGTGACCAACAGGTCCCGACTGACCTGGGCGTGGAGCTGGGCGCCTGTTTCGATATAGCTACGAAGTCCAGTTGACCGCTCAAATACAATCAGCGCTCCGATACGACGTTTACTCAAGTCTTCTATGGCTGATACTATTTCACCGATCCGTTCCTGCTGTGCAGGGGAGCGCATAAATCGTCGAACCAACGGATTTTGTCCCAAAAGCAATAACAAGCGCCTTATTTCTGGTTGGAACAGGATAATGACGGCGAGAACGAACACCTCCGATATAGAGCCAAAAAGGGCCCGGAGGATGGTCATGTCAGCCGCCGTAACCATTAGCTGAATGATATAGAGAGCCAAAATCCCTGCAAAGATCTGCACGGCAATCGTTCCGCGCATCAACTGATACAGTTTGTACAGGATATACGCTACCAAGCCGATCTCGAGTAGATCGACGACACGGATTGGTATGACCCAAGGGATTAGTGTCACGTCAAGCGTCTGTGCATTGGATGGGTATCAGCGACTGCTCTGGTAATATTGCAATCACATCTCGGCCTGCATAATACGTCATTGTACATCTTCGTTACTCCCTTTCTGACCCGCAGTTACCCGGATGGTTGCGTCGAGTACTCGTAGATACTGTGATGTCTGCCATACGTCGTGGGTTCGGACAATGGTTGCACCTCCTGCTACACCGACACCGGTAAGCGCGAGCGATCCAGGGAGACGTTTTTCGGGCGAGGGCAACTCACCGTCCGCATTGGGTGCTATCTGCGCGATCGTGCTCTTACGGGATACACCCAGCAATACAGGAAACCCCAATGAAACGAGCTCGGCTGTTTTTGCGATCAACGCCACATTGTCCGTCGGGATTTTGCCAAAACCGAATCCCGGATCAAGAACTAGTTGACGGCATCCAGCCAGTCTGGCAACGGACACAGCCCGATCCAAATCCGATTGAACATCAGTCATGATGTCCGGCGAAATCTTTGCGTGGGGCATTTCACCAGGCATGCCAACAGAGTGCATTAGAATTAATGGGACATCGCGCGCCGCGACAACCTGTGCAATATCAGGATCGAAACGTAGAGCGGTGATGTCGTTGATGGCATGCGCTCCGGCAGCTAACGCTTCTTCGGCCACATCAGCGCGGAACGTATCCACAGAAATCCAGACGTCAGGTAACGCTTCGGCAACACGCTTAATAACAGGTAAGATGCGCTCTTTCTCCTCTTGAGCGTCAATGAGCGCAGCTCCTACTCCATAGGTTGTCCCTTTCGGACGAGAGGATGCGCCTCCTATGTCAATCAACGCCGCGCCTTCTCTTACCATGTCCCGTGCCCTTTCTAGAGCCAAGTCAGGATCCATATATCGTCCACCATCGGAGAACGAGTCTGGTGTAATGTTAAGCACACCCATCAGATGGGCTCCACCTTCTACAGGTCTGCGGCAGTCGAGCGTCAAACGGCCCGAACGGAGGATGTGATGAGAATCTGACACCAATAGCAGAAACGGAAAACAAGAATGCGGGTTGAAACCAAGTAATCCCAAAGATAAGGGATAAGCGTGCCGTAAACGCCATATCGGAAGAACGCAAACACTGCGAGGACGGATGCCTTTCAATTTCCCTGCCATTGACGATGCCAGATGGCCACCTGCCATCTCGCCGCTCAATGTGATTCGTGCCTTCAAGGAGAATCCGGCAGAGACGCAGGTCGCATTACTGCGTCGATTAACGAGAAAGGCTGCACAGACGGAATGGGGCAAACGCTTTGGGTTTGCCGAAATAGCCGCAGCCCCCGATCCCGTTCGTCTTTATCAAGAACGAGTCCCCGTACACCATTATGAGGAGTACCGTGCTGATGTAGACCGTGTTCGTCACGGAGAGGCAGACATATTTTGGCCCGGTACGTTTAGTCACTTTGCTGTGTCCTCAGGTACGGCATCTGCAGGCAAGATCATCCCGCTTTCGTCTGAGATGCTTGCCGTCAATCGACGCTTCACCTTAACAGTCGCGATGGCCTACTTCGAGGCGAAGGCCGACCCATCTTTCCTATTTGGGCGGCTGATGTCTGTACCTGGCCGCATCGAAGATGACCCCGTTCATCCAGGGTCTTGGATCGGGGAGGTTTCTGGTCTTCAGTTCCTAGTGGCTCCGTGGGCTATCAAGAGGTTTTATCAGGCTGTGCCAGAGGACATCCTCTTCATGCCAAATTGGGAGCAGAAGCTCGATGCCATGGTCGCGCATACCCATGAAATGGACATTCGAGCCATAGCTATGGTACCGTCGTGGGCTCCCGTTCTGTTTAGGAAGTTGATTGCACATCACAATAATGTCTGGCGGGACTCCGTCACGACAATCAAGGAAATATGGCCCAATCTGGAGGTCTTTTTCTCTGGGGGAGTGGCGCTTTCCTCCTACCGATCCTTGCTTGAGGAACAGATTGGTGGAGGGATGGACTTTGTTGAAAATTATGGTGCGTCCGAGGGGTATATCTCGTTTCAAGACATACCAAATGTTGATGATATGCTCGTTCATCTCGATACGGGTGTATTTCTAGAATTCGAGCCAGTGGACGGAAGTGGTCCAAGAGTATTCATTGATAGCGTTGAAACGGGGGTTCGCTACCGGATATACGTTTCTACGTGCAGTGGGCTATGGGCCTACGAAGTGGGAGACGTTGTCATGTTTACCTCAACGGATCCTTTTCGTCTGGTGGTTGCAGGTCGCACAAACGAAGTACTTGATACGTACGGAGAAGCTGTATACGGTGACGAGGCCCGACAGGCCTTGGAAAAAGCAAGCGACCTGACGGGTGCGAAAGTGGCCAATTATCACATCGCTCCTATTCCAGCTTCTTCCGCTTCTCTTCCTGGCCATGAGTGGCTGATCGAGTTTATCGAGATGCCAGATAGTTTTGAGCGATTCTCAACTATTATCGATGCTCATCTTCAGGAAATCAATCGGCACTATATAATCCGGCGGGAAGCTGATGCCTTTTTGCCGCCCAAAATCAGTCCGTTGACGGCGGGCACCTTTTTCTCCTGGTTGCGGCAGACCAAAAAGAAGGTTTCTGCTCAGACCAAGGTCCCGAGAATGAGTGAGGCGCGTGAAATTGCTGAGGCGCTTCTGAAAATTTCGGGAAACTATGCGTAACCAATAGATAATAAGGCTTTAGATCACGGTTCGAAGGGAACAAGCCCCCACGGACAGCGTGAATCACTCCCGCTTTCGAGCGACCCGTTACCATCAGGTTAGTACCTGGCACGACGAATAGAAATCGGCCCACCCGATACCGCCCAAGAACACCGCTACTACGAATTAGGATAGAGGAAGGGGAATATGTACGTCCCACGCCAGCAACGAATGCTGGACCAGTATCTTCAGGAGATTGGTCAGATTCAACTGCTGACCCCGAACGAAGAAGTTGAACTCGCGCAAAAGATTAAGCAAGGCGACCAAGACGCATTGCACAGGCTGACCCGCGCCAACCTCCGTTTTGTTGTCTCCGTTGCTAAAAAATATCAAGGTCAGGGTTTAACGCTGGCCGATCTTATCAACGAAGGAAACTACGGTCTCATTAAAGCAGCACAGCGCTTCGATGAAACTCGTGGATTCAAATTCATCTCATACGCAGTATGGTGGATTCGTCAGGCTATTCTGCAGGCGCTTGCTGAGCAGAGTCGCGTGGTCCGTCTTCCGCTAAACCGTATTGGTACGATTTCGAAGATCCGCAAGACAAGCTCCAAGCTTGCTCAGGTTCACGAACGTCAGCCCAATATTGAAGAGCTGGCCGTCGAACTGGAAGTGGATGTCGAGAAAGTCCGTGAAGCTCTTCAGCATACGGGAAGGCATCTTTCAATGGATGCTCCGTTTAACGAAGACGACGACAACAGCCTGCTAGACGTTCTCCCGGATGACGAAGACGTCAAGCCGGATGACCTATTGATGGACGAATCGCTCAAGATTGATATTGAGCGTGCACTCAGTTTGCTGCATCCCCGTGAGGCAGAAATTACTCGCCTGTATTTCGGCATCGGCCGCGAGCATCCGCTCACGCTCGAAGAAATCGGTCAGCGTTTTGGCCTAACACGCGAACGTGTTCGTCAGATTAAAGAGAAAGCGCTCCGCAAGCTTCGCCAGAAACACCGTCGCGAAGAATTGCAGATGCATATTGGCTGATCGAGCCAAATGACTTTTAAGGGCCGCTTTTCTACCGAAAAGCGGCCCTTTCTATGTTGACGCGGCCTAGCGCGGCATTCCCGCCGAATACAGCCAAGACGGCGAGTACCTTTTTCATGACGTCGGTTCCGGTGAGTGGGCAACAGATCGGAACGATGAAATCCGACCTGCAGCTCATCATAGCTAAAAAGAACCGAATTGTAAAGAAAACATGAAGCTAGGCAGGTGCTCGATTTAGAAACAGTCACACGGAGCCATTGCAGCCCTTGGGATTTTAGTCGGTAGGATTATTTGCTTGATAAGTGCCTCTAACCGGTAGAGGTGGTCATACTTCCCTCATAGTGCCCTTCAACAGCTTCTTTAGCCAAGAGTCTGTCGTGTATGAGGACGGCTTCGATTGTTGCACAGATGCGTAGGACCAATTCAGTAAGGATCGCGTAGCGGCTGCGAACAAATCATCAGTTAGAACGCCATCCTTCTCGCTCTACATCTTGAACCCCGTGTGTCAATTCACCATTTTGGTCGCGAATGGCGTATTGCCCAAACCAAACTCGAATGACTGATGTCTTGGATCAAGAATGCTCTTATTGATGTCGCTGTGACAGTTGTCATTGCTTGGTTCGCGTGGACTGGCGCCTCCTGGGCTTGGTGGATCATTGCGATCTATACACCGCTCATGGTGCTTTTAAAGGTTTTTGCATTATCTGGCGCCGCAAACGCTGTCCAGCGCAAGGCTGACGATGTCCCCGTATGGTTTTATCATTTCCTTTTTGCTGCAAATGTCGTCCTTCTGTTGATGGCATCATTTCTATGGTCAGCAGGCGGTTGGATAGTCATCTGGGTCCTTTCTGTCGTGGCCGAAACCCGGCGTCCGAAGAGCCCCAAAAGCACTAAGTGACCGTTAAGGGAACAGTACCTTGCTGACCAACTATTTCACACTCAGGGCTTTGGTCCGTGAGTGGAACCCTTTGCTAGCCGGCTCAAGGCTTGTTGATGCTTATTCCCAGCACAAGGGTAGCCTAATTCTGGTCTTTGCCTCGGACAGTGGCGCCCTTCACTCCCTCAATCTGTCTGTGCAGTCGCCCAATCGTCACCTGTTTCGATTCGACGGGTCTAACCGTTCTCGGCGCAATGTGGTTGACCATTTTGCCAAACTGCGCACAAGGCTTCTTGAATCCATCGAGCTCGAATTTGGAGATCGATTGATCTATCTCGATTTCGAAGGTGGGCACCGTTTGTTGCTCGCTCCTTTTGGGCCAAAGGCTAATGTCTTCCACATCGATCCTGTTGGTGATGTGGTAGACTCGTTCAAAGGGAGTTTGCCTCAAACTGTACCGGAAGTTCGGCCGGCAAACATGCCTCAAGACGCTGCTCACGTTGAGAACTTGCTGGCCAGTGGACGGCCGGTTCGAAAAGTCTGGCCTCTATTGCCACCGGCTTTGCTCGACGAGGTTCGGCATCGGGCGGGACTAACTGAAGATCCCGTAGCGCTGTTCAACTTGGCAAGTGAGGTGATCGCTCAAGTAGAGCATCCAGACCCCTGCATGTATGTCGATGAGGATGGCGCACCGACTTTTTCGCTACTTCCCCCAGCTACCAACGAAAATGCGGTTGAGCGTTTCGACTCGGTGGATGAAGCAGTCCGAGTATGTGCTCGTAAACGCTTGGCGCACTCCCGCTTCGAAGGGTCCCTCAAGCCCCTTCTAGGACTGATACGAAAGCGATTGGATCATTCCCTACGTAGCCTTGGACGGGTTGAAAGTGAGCTCCTTCGTCCCAGTCGAGGTGACCGATATGAGTACGAGGGGCATCTTATCATGTCCCAACCTCACCTGGTAGAAAGTGGTTCGGAGACGGTTACAATACCAGATATTTTGGGAGATGGAGCCTTGGTGACGATTCGCCTTGATTCGCGTCTGACGGCCATCGAAAATGCGCAGCGATTGTATGAAAAAGCGAAAACAACTCGTGCTGCGAGGGATGTAGCTATGGATCGTTTAGAGGGTTTGAGAGAACACGCTGAGCAGCTTGAACGCCTCCATGCAGATACGTTGGGCATTGCTACGGTTGCTGAAGTCCGCGAATTCGAGCAAGCCAACAAAGCACTACTTGGTTCTCTTCGTTCGAGCGGTGATGATCCTGATGCTATCCCGTATCGTCGATTCGACATAGGACAGGGATACGAGGTGTGGGTCGGAAGGAACGCCAAGCAGAATGATGAACTGACACTGAGGGACGCTCGCCCGTTTGACTTGTGGATGCATGCCAGAGGCGTGGCCGGCTCCCATACTATCCTACGGGTCAAAGGGCGGACAGATAATCCACCAGGCTCCATTCAAGAAAAGGCTGCAGCCATTGCTGCTTGGTTCAGCAAGGCGCGAACCAGTTCATTGGCCCCGGTCATCGTTACTCAGCGTAAATACGTTCGTAAGCCACGAGGAGCCGCGGCCGGAGCGGTGAAAGTGGAGCGAGAGAAAGTCATCATGATAGAACCGGCGCTTCCGGTTGGTCAGTAAAACGAGTAAAAGGCATGAACCGTGTGTAGCAGGAAGGCGTACCTTCTCGCTATACGTGACTTGCTGACTCTTTAGATCACTATTACTACGTCTATGACTTGGTGGGAATCCATTCTACTTGGCCTGCTACAGGGATTGACTGAATTCCTGCCAGTATCTTCGTCGGGCCACCTAGTGCTCGGTCAGCATTTGTTGGGCCTTGATGCTGGGAACGGCGTTCTGTTTGAAGTAATGGTCCACTTTGGGACGGTAATGAGCATTTTTTGGGTGTATCGATCTCGCATCGGAACGCTACTGAGTGGATTCCTCTCTGCATTCATCCAGCCAGCGTCTTGGGCTGGCAATTATACTGGAAATGATTCGTTCAGACTGGGTGTCCATGTCCTGATCACCATGATTCCTACCGGTCTGATTTACGTCCTATTCGGATCACAGATTGAAGCTGCTTTTGGATCCCCGCGGCTTGCTGCCGGAATGTTGCTGGTTACGGGGACGCTATTATTACTGACAATATGGTCAAAAAATGCCAGCGGCAGGGTTACTGCGCCTAAAAGTATTTTGATTGGTATTGCTCAAGCCGCCGCCATGATCCCCGGCATTAGCCGTTCGGGATCCACCATTTGCACGGCTATATATCAGAATGTTGATCCGGAGGAAGCCGCCGATTTCTCATTCTTCATGTTGCTGCCTGTCGTCATTAGTGCCACAATCCTGAAGCTGTCTGATGCAGTGGGAACCGTAGGCGAAGCGGAGTGGGTCGTTCTGCTTCCGGGGGTAATAGCCGCGTTCGTCGCGGGAGTGTGGGCCATCCGACTAGTGCTTTCGTTCGTTCGTCGCGGCCAATTCCACTTGTTTGCGATCTATTGTTTTGTCGTGGGTGGTCTAGGACTCTGGTTGCTCTGACCAAATTCAATATGTCTCAAAGTGATAACGAACCCCTTAAGAATCGTGTAGAACGCCCGATAATGGACAGGTGAAGTTTCTGGACCCGCCGGAAACTGCATCCACCGTTATCCACATTGCCTGGTCTTGTCCAGGTCAATTGCTCAAGGGGGCAACGCATGAAGTACCGCATCTACGTAGTTGATGATGACCGGCATTACGCTCGTATGCTGAGTTATCGACTCGACAAAAATGCGAACTACCACGTGAAAGTCTTTCACAGTGGAGAAGAGGTTCTGAAGGGTCTGGACGAGAAACCGGACCTGGTTCTGCTAGACATCATGATGCCAGGTATAGACGGCGTCGAGGTGTTACGGCAGATGAACACGCGCATGCCGGATGTCCCTGTGATTATGGTTTCTGCTCAAGGTGTCATCGATACGGCTGTCGAAGCCATGAAAATCGGCGCCTACGACTACATCACGAAAGGGCAGGATGATCTGGTCAAACTGGACAGCATCGTTCGCAATGTGCTCGAAAAAGTCTCTTTGGAGCGTGAAGTAGAAACATTGCGTTCAGAAGTGAGCGAGAAATACAAAGTGAAAGGGATGATCGGGGAGTCTCCAGTCATGCTGGAAGTCTACCGTATGATCCAGAAAGCAACCCGTGGTGACCTTACGGTGGCGATCCATGGCGAAAGCGGGACAGGTAAAGAGCTAGTAGCGAAGGCCATTCACTATGCATCAGGTCGTAAGCGCGGTCCTTTCATCGTCGTAAACTGTGCGGCCATTCCTCGTGACCTCATGGAAAGCGAGTTTTTTGGCCATGAGAAGGGATCCTTTACGGGAGCTCATGCACGCAAAATTGGGAAATTCGAGCAGGCCGACGGCGGCACGATATTTCTCGATGAGATCGGCGAGTTAGATCATGATCTGCAAGCCAAGCTTCTTCGAGCCCTTCAGGAAGGTGAAATCACCCGAGTCGGTGGAAGTGATACCATCAGTTTCAATGCTCGTGTGATCAGCGCTACCAACAAGAACTTGATCAATATGATCAGAGAAGGACGATTCCGCGAGGACTTATACTACCGTCTCTTCCAGTTCCCGATTCCTCTCCCGCCGCTGCGTGATCGAGGCTCGGATGTTCTGCTTCTTACAAACCATATCTTCAGAGATTACATCTCGAATCACCCTGATTTCAAGGGTAAGAAAATTTCCACACAGGCAAGACGGGCCATCGAAAAACACGCGTGGCCAGGAAATGTCCGGGAATTGAAGAGTGCGATCGAACGCGCCATTCTGCTTTCGGATGAGGCGGAGATTAGTGCCGCTGACCTGATGATTGCCGACTTGAACCCAATTTCAGCTTGGGCTGACAGAATGACCCTGGCAGAAGCTGCCAGAAGGCCGTTCCGCACACCAGCTGTATCACGTCCGCAACCTGAACCCGTACATCACAGTACACCGGGTTCCGGAAACGACGCAGACGATCTAGATTTCGATGAGGTTGAAGTACCCATCGACGATGGAGATGGTAGTATCGTTTCGCTCGAGGAGCTCAAGCAACGTGCAGTTGAACGCGCCTACCGGTTATGTGACCGGAATGTGGACCGTGCTGCCGTTGAACTGGGTATCGGGCGAGCAACGATGTACCGCCTCTTGAAAAAATTCGAGATCATGGAATAGTCCTGCTGGACTCCTTGAGACTGATTGTACGTCTTGCGTCGGATCCTTCACCTTACCGGCGCCGGACATGCGACTGACTGAATACGAACGCAACGTTCAGAAGGATATTGAGAAATGGCAGAACGGGGACTCTTCCCTTGTTGCCCAGGCAATGAATTGGGCGATGGCGCCCATGGACTGGGTGGTGAGTCGTGTCGTACCCGAAGAAATGGTAGATCAGGCTGACAAGGCGATTTCTCAATTCTTGTCACTGCTGAATGATGCCTCTACATGGACGTATGATCCGAAGGAAGTGCTACAGAACGCACGCCGCCAAGGAATCGACGTGGAAGACATTTCTGATCTACAATCGGCAGATCTGAAAACGTTGGATTCGATGGCAAAGAGCTACTTCACCGAGAATACCGTGATGGCGGCTATTGAGGGAGGTGGAACCGGTTTGGGTGGCGCCGTTCTCATAGCAGCAGACATTCCGCTCCTTTTTGGAATTAATCTTCGTCTTATTCAACAAATCGGCGCTGCCTACGGATTTGACGTCAGTTCGCCGGCCTTTAGTCCGCTCGTTTTGTCCATTTTCAATGTTGCCGCAGCCAGTACTCGCGAGTCTAAAAACCAAGCTTTACGTGAGATAACCGTGGCTGCAGCCGCTATCGCTCAATTTTCGGACTACAAGGGACGGGTCGCTGGCACCTTCCGGGACCAGAACCGACATCTTCCGCGAGAGATCGCGAAAAACATTGGCGGACGCAAGATTGCACAGATGATTCCTATAGCTGGAGCAGCAATTGGCGCTGGAATCAACTATTGGTTCACAACCGAAACGGCAGAGACGGCGTTCATGCTATTCCGGGCGCTGTATATTGAGCGCAAGGAACGATCCTAACGTTTTTCCCTCCTGTACCTCACTGCTGAATGCCGCTCGTCGCAATTGTGGGTCGCCCCAACGTGGGCAAGTCCACCTTTTTCAATCGCCTGACCGAAGAACGTCAGGCCATCGTTCATGATGAACCCGGCGTAACCCGCGATCGGGTATACGGTCATGTCAATTGGGGAGGACGCACGTTTTCCATTGTTGACACGGGCGGCTTCGTAACCAATTCGGCAGATCGCTTTGAAGCGGCCATTCGTGAACAGGTCCATCTTGCCATTGATGAGGCGGATCTGATCCTTTTCATCAACGACGTGACCGTGGGTGTGACGGACCTGGACGTTGAGATGGCCACCTTACTGAGGCGCAGTGATCGTCCTGTCCTCGTTGTCGGAAATAAAGCTGACAATAACGAACGCAGGTGGGAGTCTAGTACGCTTTATCAGCTCGGATTCGACCACGTCTACGCGGTAAGTGCCATTAACGGAATGGGAACGGGGGATTTGCTCGATGCCGTAGTTGAGCAGCTACCAGAAGGTGAAGTCCAAGAACAGGATGATCGTCCCCGGTTTGCAATCATTGGCCGGCCGAATGTAGGGAAATCATCCCTGACCAATGTGCTACTCGGACAGGAGCGTTCCATTGTTACCGAAATCAGTGGCACCACCAGGGACTCCATCGATGCCGAGATGAAGTTTAATGGGAAGGACATCGTGCTGGTCGATACTGCTGGTCTCCGAAAGCGGGCAAAAGTAAAGGAGAATGTAGAATTCTACTCGACGTTGCGCACGGAGCGTGCCATCGAAACCTGTACTACGGCCGTGCTTCTTATCGATGCCGTGGAAGGTCTGGAAAGTCAGGATATTCGTGTCCTCACAACGGCGGAGAGCTTGAAAAAGGGACTCGTGTTGGCTGTCAACAAATGGGACCTTCTCAAGAAAGAAACCAATACAGTTCGAGACTACGAAGCAAAAATACGGGATCGCCTAAAAACGCTCGACTATATCCCAATTGTGACGATTTCTGCTGTAGAAAAGCAACGTGTGCATAAGCTCCTTGAGCGGGTGATAGCCGTTGACGAAGAGCGTCATAAACGTATCTCTACGTCCAAGCTGAACGACTGGCTAGCCGTCGTTATAGAGCGTCACAATCCTCCCATGTTTCGTAATCAGCGAATCAAAATTAATTATGTGACGCAGGTTAGAGCAGCGCCTCCGGTCTTCCAGTTCTTTACCAACCAACCGAAAGGAATCCGCGAAGCATACACGCGATACCTGGAGAATCAGCTTCGACGTTCCTTCGGATTTGAAGGCGTTCCGATCAAGATGGTCTTCAAGCAAAAATAAAGCGTCGTTGAAAAGCGGTATGAAGAGTGTCAGGCAGTTTATTGCTGTCTATATTCCAGATTCATTCAATCCATTGCTTGAATATGGCCGGCACACCAGTTAATACTGCCCGTAAGAACGAACGCACTCTGAACTTCTGGGAGCGACTTTACCTCCCCGAAGTGTTCAAAGGCTTGGGCTATTCCTTTCGCAAAATGGTTAAGGAGCCCATGTACACGTTCCAATATCCTGAGGAACAGTGGTACCCACCAGATAGCTATCGTGGTCGCCCTGTTTTGGTAGAGGAAGAAGGAAGCCCCCGATGTGTGTCCTGCAACCTCTGTGCCCGTGCTTGCCCGCCTCTCGCGATTTCCATGCAGTCCCACGAAATTGAGGGGCCGAAAGAGCGTGAGCCGGAATGGTTTGAGATCAATATGCTCCGGTGCATCTATTGTGGGTTCTGTGAGGAAGTCTGCCCAGAAGAAGCTATTGTGATGTCCAAGGAATACGACCTTACGTTCCAGGACCGCGAAGAAGCTATTTTTGGAATGGACCGTCTTCTGGTACCTAAGGAGCGTCTTGCCGACCGATTGGACTTCTTGCATTCACGCAGGAATCCTAATAATGTCAAGGCGGCATGGGATCACCAAAAGTCCAACAACCGCCATTCCCTCCGGGACAGCGCATTCTTGTCTTCGCTGGCAGGAGACATGACGTCCGCAACCCCGGACGCCTAAGTGGGCGAGGTAAGATCCTCCATATCTAGAATCCCGGACTTACTCGATCAACTTGACTGGTTGACCGATGAGCTTGAGGCTCAGCGACCGTTTCTAGCACGTATGCCCGATGTGCAAATAAAGACCTCCCCTTTGCCTGAGTTGCCATCTCTGCTTGGCATGTATTACGCTATGGTGGCCCGAGAGCGGGATATCCATCTTCCTTCTCTTGGGATTAAGGCCGCTTCGCATCTTCAGGACGTGCCAGCCTCAGACGCCTGGCTGGATGACCTTATCATTCAGCTGATCTCCATGCGTTCCGCCATTGTTGACCACCTGGGCAGATTTACGGATGACGATTGGAGGGCAGCGCCCGCTGGCGCGAGCGACCATGCGGATGTAGTCACATTAGCGTTCGAAATAACCCAGACCGATGCGGATTCCCTTCGTGCGATTGCCGAGCGGATGCGCGAAGGACAGACGGCTCTCGGATAGTCGTGGCTCGCGAAAACCCATATATCGAACTCAGTACTGCATTCAAGAGTGGTAATTTTGAACCTCTCTACCTCCTCTATGGCGAAGAGAAGTGGTTTATTGATCGTCTCCAAAAGCTGCTACTGGCCCATGCGTTGGAGCCCCACGAAAGGGACTTCAACCTCGATATTCTCTACGGCAATGAAACCGATGCGCGATCTGCACTGGGTGCCTGTCAGGCCTTCCCGATGATGGCACAGCGTCGTGTCGTTGTCATTCGTGATTTTGATCGAATGAAAGACAATTCGGTGTTTAAGTCGCTGGCTGAAAACCTGAATCCGGCATGCGTTGTCTTTCTGGTTTGTGCAGGTAAGCCCAACATGAGCCGGCACCCGTACCGTGCACTTCGGGAAAAAGGTCATGCTGTTGAATTCAAGGCTCTTTATCCTAATCAAGTCCCCCGATGGGTTGAAGTTGTCGGGAAGGAACACGGATTCGCCTTGGAGCCGAAAGCGGCTCAGATGCTTGCTGAATTCGTCGGATCGTCGCTCTCTGCCATTTCTGCAGAAATAGGGAAATTGGCTACGTATGTAGGCGAAAGAGAGGTTATCACGGCAGAAGATATTGTACAGGCAAGTGGTCAGACGCGGGACTATAATGTCTTCGAATTGCAGCGGGCCGTGGGTGAACGACAGATTGACAGGGTGTTACACATCTCGGAACGATTGTTGCAGCAGTCTTCAAATCCGAAGGGGGAGTGCACAATTATCGTATCTATCCTCACGGCGTTCTTTATAAAACTTTGGCAACTGACAGGATTGCAGGCAGGAAGAATTCCTGAAAAAGCGATGGCCTCGGCTGTCGGGGTTTCACCCTTCTTTCTGAAAGAGTATCTTGCTTGTCTGCGTCGATTTGACTCAATAGCACTCGACAGGGCGTTTTCCGCCCTGATTGCAGCTGATTTCGAACTGAAAGGGGGTAGTCAGCGAAGCGATCGACTCATTCTGGACTTGATGTTCAGGAAGATCCTGACGGCTTGAATGGCTACAGGAAGCAGGACCTATGTCATCGGGTTGACACTCGTTGACACTATCCTGTAACAGACAATCTGTCAGTGCTACATACTATACGTGGTGTTTACCACGTTGATTACCTGAAGAATATGACCAACACCGAAAACGCAGGAAAGCTGAAAAAGCGTACTCTAACGGTGAAAGCGTCGGAATTCGGACTCATGGGCAACCAGAACCCGAACAACCGACATTTCGAAGCGCTCAGTCAAATGAGCGACGAAGACCTCATGTCCCAATTTCAAATGGGAACGGTTGAGGCCTTCGACATTCTTGTCAGCCGCTACAAAGATCCGCTGACAAACTACATTTACCGATTCCTCGGTGATATGAAGGAGTGTGAGGACCTGTTACAGGAAACCTTCCTTCGTGTATACCGCAACCGGCACTCTTACCGTCGAATTGCCAAATACTCGACGTGGTTGTACACAATCGCAGGAAACCTTGCTCGTTCCGAGTATCGCAAACGTAAGCGTCGCCGCCTCTACTCCCTTCAGTCCGTCAACCGTGATGACGAAGAGTATGAAGTAGAAATCCCGGACGAAACATTCAGCCCTGACAAGCACACGGAATCCACGATCCAAGACTTCTTTATTCAGGAAGCATTGCGTCAGATTCCAGAAGAGTTCAGAGAAGTTGTCGTCCTACGAGATGTACAGCAGCTTGCCTATGAGGAAATCGCTGACATTACTGGTCTTCCGATGGGGACAGTAAAGAGTCGCATCAACCGCGGCCGAACAAAGCTCCAGGCGCTTCTTAAGGAAGTCTATACACCCCAGACAGATTGATTCGATCAGTTCATGTCCGGACCCGACATTGATGGGGCCGGCGGCAAAAGCCGCCGGCCCCATTCTTTTGCGATCATCCTACACGCTACCATCCCGAATACGACCAGTGAGTTGCCTCATTGCCAGTGTGGATGAAAAAATATGGACTCTGAGAACCTTCCAAACCGACGTGTGTAGGGAAACTGAACCAACTGCTCAAACCGGTGCCTATGCTCGAAGGATACGACCCGGACTATTCGGAACAGCCAGACGAACAACTCGACGAATTCCTTTGCGAATACGTCGACGGTACGATGGATCCTTCCGTGCGCGCAGCCTTCGAGGAATACCTGGAGGCGAATCCTAGGCTCGCCGCTCACGCGCGTTGCCTATGTAGGACGCGCAGTATGTTGTGTTCATATGGTGGTCGACATGGTGGAGAGACGCTCGAAGAACAGATTCGTCATCGCGTGGCTTGTGAGCTCAATCGCAAAAACCGATCAGAAGCTACGCTAGTATCTAGACTAGGCACGGCAGCGATGATGACCTCCATCTTTAGTCTGCTTCTAATTCTCGGTGTGATGTCAGGCTTGACTCAAGTGGACTACAACGGAATTCCTCTATCGACTGCAGATTCTAGTGCCGATCATCTCGATTCCATGGAACTGCCGTCTGATAATGGTCATGCCGCAGGCCGCACGTTGCCGCTTGAGTGGTATGCACGCGAAGCCTCTTGGTCAGTCGTTGGCCCGAAGAGCATGCTTCCAGCCATTGACATGCAGCCAATAGGTTGGCATCGGACTACGTTCGATTCCACGGCTTCACCCGTCATGCGTCTGGCCGTAGCACCCTAACGCCCGTGGACGTGTAGTTGGACTAGTCACCTCTCAATGTGACAGCAGGATTTACCCGCGCCAAGACAACAGCGTGTCTGACGATGGAAAGCAGGGCAACAGCTATCACGAGGATATAGGACACTACGAATACACCAGGCCCGACTGTTATATAGTCCAGATCAAACGTCTTGATGGGTATTGTTAAGCCCAAGTAGAACAGCGGCATCGCAATCGCCGCCCCGATGGTAATAAGAACCAGGTATCGTAGGTGGACCCGAAAGGCAACGATACCGGCGTTCGCACCCAGTACCTTCCGTATACAGATTTCCTTCATTTTTGCTGAGACTCCCTGCGAAGCAAGGCCAAAAAGACCCATGCAGGAAATGATTAATGCGAGACCAGCAAGCCAAAGGATGGCGTTAGTCAGGTTTTTCCAGGAGGCAAAATGCTCATCGAATACAGCTGATTGCAATTGCCCATCGAACGGTCTGTCTGGAAACAGTTGATCCCCCACGACCCCAACACCGTGGATTGACCAATTTTGATGAAACTTGTCTCCCCGGATTCAATACATTTGGGTCAATTGCTACAAGTATCACCTACCTGAACCGACGTCATGCACCGATTGTCACTCCTGATCGTTGTTTTCTTACTTGTCTTTCCCGCCTCATCTTCGGCCCTGACTGCACCCGTTCTTTCTTTGGATGATGGGACGCCCGCAATGCGCGATGCCTATGGGAGTTCGTTACTAACCGTGGAGGGTGATCTTCTTGTCGGGGAAACATCAGGTTTTTCCAATACGGGTATGATTCATGTACTTCGAAGAAACGATCGGGGTAGCTGGGACGTCATTCAGACACTGACATCACCTGATGCAGCGATTGGGGACAGGTTCGGTCAACTCACAGCGCACAATGCAGGCACGCTTGTGGTATCCAGCCCGGGCGCACTAGGTGGACAGGGCGCAGTATATGCGTATCGTCGGGATGTGGATGGTCAGTGGGAGTACGCTGGCCGCATGACCACAGATGTAGTACAGAGTGATCAGTTTGCATCATCCCTCGCTATTGTTGGAGATCGGGTGTTAGTCGGTGCACCAGGCGCGATGTCTGGTGCTGGAAGGGTGCATGTATTCTCCCTGTCCGAGGACGGTGCGGAAATGGCCGTTGTGTCGCCTCTAGTAGATGGTGAAGGCATGCGTTTCGGAAGCTCCATTGCCACTGATGGGTCACAAATTGCTATTGGATCTCCTGGGTTCATGGAAAGTCAGGGGCGCATTGATCTGTACAATGCCAGTGATTGGACGAGCTCTGGTGTCATTCTACCAGCTGAAGATCTCGGTGAAGTACGACTAGGAACAGGTATCCTGTTTGTAAGAGACCGAATTCTTGCAGCTAATCAGCGAGCTAATCGTGGAACAGGCCAGGTATTGGTTTATCGCGAAAAAGGTGATGAGTGGGAAATGGAGTTAGAATTGGGCGGCCCACAGGCAGAGTCCAGAGCATTCTTTGGCGCCTCGATGGCTGCTTCAGACTCAGAAGTCTGGATTTCCGCTCCATTAGATAACGGGGCAAACGGAGTCGTTTATCGCTTCGACGCAAGTTCTTGGAAATCCTTGGGAAGCCTCTCGCATGATCTTGAAGGTGGGCGTACAGGCTTTGGCGGATCAGTTGCTTTGAGCGCTACGGTTGGGGCCGTTGGAATGCCAGGCCATGATTATGGTCTTGGTTCGGCGGTGGTGTACGAGCAACCTGACAATGGAAGCTGGGAGAAGATTGCCGCATACAATCGGCCGGTTGCTGATCTACCAAGTATGACAGGAAATCAAGTCGATTGCGAGGAAGGCCAAGCCAACGGCTACTCCTGCTCAAACGTAGACATGGTGTCCTTCATTTCCCTTAAAGACCTTCGTATGAATCGGGGTGTGCGCCTGAATGACGTGTGGGGATGGACCGATTCTGAAACTGGTAAGGAATACGGCATTGTCGGGCACATGGAGGCTGCAGTATTTATCGATATGTCAGATCCTACGGCGCCAATGGTGCTTGGTGAAATGCCCCGAACCCCGGGCTCTCCAGGATCCACTCACCGGGATATGAAGGTTTTCAAGGACCATGCTTTCATCGTTGCCGATGGTGCTGGACAGCATGGTATGCAGGTATTTGACATGAGGCATCTTCGTGACTGGCCAGGTGAGTTTCAGGTCTATGAACCAGACGTGTTATACACGCGCATTGCTAGCTCTCATAACATGGTCATCAATGAGAGTACCGGATATGCCTATGCGGTTGGAAACAGCAGTGGAGGCGAAACCTGTGGCGGTGCATTGCACATGATCGATATCAATGACCCTCGCAATCCGCAGTTTGTTGGTTGTTTTAACGATCCAAAAACCGGCAACAATGGGTCAGGTGCTACTCACGATGCCCAATGCGTGGTCTATGCAGGTCCAGATGTTGAGCATCGCGACAAAGAAGTATGCGTGGGCGCAAATGGTACGGCGATTTCCATTGCTGATGTAACGGATAAAGACAATCCTATTGCTATCAGCCAAGGTACCTACCCAAATTCTGCCTATGTCCATCAAGGCTGGTTTACGGATGACCACCGGTACTTCTACCAAAACGATGAGGCCGACGAATTAAACGGAATGGCCGAAGCTACTCGCACGATGATCTGGGATTTGACCGACCTCGACGAACCTGAAATGATTGCTGAGTATTTTGGTGACTCGAATTCGACCGACCACAACTTGTACGTGGATGGGGACTTCATGTATCAAACCAATAATGCGAGTGGCCTTCGGATTGTGGATATTCGAGATAGAGCAAATCCGGTTGAGGTCGCGTTTTTCGATACGACTCCCAACAACTTGAATGTGGCAGGGTTTGACGGGACATGGAGTTCCTATCCGTATTTCAAGTCTGGCAATATTCTCGTGAACTCGCGCCGCGAAGGTCTATTTATTCTTCGCAAACGTGAACTCGACATTTGACATAATCGGTCCATTTTATGGATTCCTTCCGGACGGCCTTCCACTCTTCGTTCAGCACACCTCTTGTAGCCGATTCCGCCTATCGGCTCGGATGCCCCGTAGGCGTTGTGGGGCCAGATGTGATGCCCCTTGAAACAGGAGTCAGGGTTGCGGGGCCAGCCTTCACGGTGCAGGCTAACAATGACCTTGTATCCATTCTTTTGGCTTTACATAGAGCTCCTGTTGGAGCCGTTCTCGTGATTGGTAATGCTGTACGGGGCCCCGCCGGACTGACGGGAGATATCATAGCATCAGAAGCACGGCGGAAGGGTATCGAAGCGATTGCTGCAGATGGGTTTGTGCGAGACACTGCGGAAATTCGGAGGATCGGACTACCAGTTTTCAGTCGTGGGCGCGTTCCGGTTGGCCCGCTGAAACTATCCCCGGAGCAGAAAGGGAGAGGAGAGTTGGCCGTCGAAGTTGATCTAGGTGAAGCGGTTGTTCGACCTGGGCAATGGATTGTTGGGGATGATGACGGCCTCCTCGTCTTGGATGCTTCAGACCTGCCAGCGATCATGGTCAAAGCCGAGGAGACCATGAAGAAAGAAGCGGATCTCGTTTCCCAGTTGCGCCAAGGCCGTGCCCTCGGGGACATTTTTGGTATTGAGGAATTCTACGCCCGTCGAGAATCAGATCCTGATGCTGACTTCAATGCCCACGTAGCTTCACGGGGCAAAGCGATTTGACACGAATAGGGTCCACGGTGCTATTGTGCATTTTTGAGTTCCTCCAGTATGAGGTTGTGACGCAAGGGTAGTATCCCTACTTTTCATAAACATTCATAATCAAGCTGGCGGCGTCGTTAAAAGCGGCCTTCGTATCTAAACAGCCACATGCAAATTACGAGTGCGTTAACCTACGCAACGCAACGGGCGCCACTTGACGCTCAGATCTCTGGAATCCTAGCCAACTCTAACGCTACTCCGGTGGACTTTCGGGTGATGGCTGCAGTGGTTCCTCATTCAGATGACTTGCGTGGTGCAGCACTTGCTGCAGACGTATACCGATCATTTCCAGATGGAAATATCGATACGGTTATCTCCGTTGCCCCGAACAGGGGAGAGGAGTTCAAACGCATCACTGTTTGCTCACTCGATTCCTACCTGTCTCCCTTGGGCGACGTGGTGGTGAATGATGGAGTTCGTAATGAGCTGTGTGATGAGGATGATGATATCTTTTTGGATGACCGTGGGCATTTCCACCGTGCCGGACTGGATGTCAATCTCCCCTATCTCCAGAAGATTTTGGGTGATTTCAGTGTTGTTCCTCTCGTCATGGGAGCCGAAACACCTGAGTTCTGCCGAGAACTTGGCAGCGCGGTTGGTGAGATCATGGCCAACCAGACGACCCTAGTGGTTGCCTGTATGGACATAATTGAAGCAACTGAACGCGGTGTGGACCAATTCCAACAGCATTTGACCAATCTGGACATTCCCGCTATGATGGCCCTTCTGAATCAGGAAACTGACATCCGGATCGAAGGGAAAGGACCTCTATTAGTGGCAATGATGGCCTCTGTTCACCGGCGAGCTAACCAAGTGTCCTGGTGTGGAATAGACGCCCCGTCAACCGATGGCCCCGGATTTGCCGGGGCGTTAATGGGGCGCCACTAACATGGGTTCAGGCGCCCCACGTAACGGGCCGCCGCCGCAAGGAACCTCTGTACTGGACTCCTTTTCGGTGGTTGGAGCCGGCGCCTTAGCTGAGGCGTTGGTCCGATCCCTTACCGATTTGGGCATGACATGTCGAGGTGTGTTTGCGCGGCGTCTTGAGAAGGCTCAAATGTTGGCCGACTCTCTGGGGGTTTCAACGAGTGGACGTGTCGAACAAGCTGCATCCACGGCATCGGACCTTCTTTTGATTGTTGTTACGGATGAGGCAGTATCGGAGGTTGCGTCTATCATTGGTCGCCAGGATGTCGTTTTACCCGTTATTGCGCTGCATACGTGTGGCATCCACGACTACCGAGTGCTCGAACCGCTCGCTGGGCGAGGTGTCGAAACTGGGTCATTCCATCCTCTCCAGACATTTACTGGGCCTGAAGACAAGACGGCATTTCGAGGTATTACAATCGGAATGGACGGTTCAGCTAGGGCTCTCGGAGCTGCTCAGCATCTTGCCGTTGAGCTTCTCGCTGTTTCTGTTTCTATAGACCCTCAAAAACGTGCCTTGTATCATGCAGCTGCTGTGATGGCCGGAAATCATGCGATCACCATGCTTTCCACGGCTGGTGATCTATGGGAACTTGCGGCTGGAAATCGCCAGTCGTTTGTGGATTCGCTGGGCCCGCTTACCCGTCAAAGTGTTTTTAATGCGCTGGAAAAGGGTCCCGAGTCCGCGTTGACGGGACCAGTCGTTCGAGGCGATGTGGAAACAATACGACGTCATTTAGAAGCATTATCAGATTATGCCTCCCATCTATTGCCCATGTACGGTGCCGTGCTGACGGAAACAGTTCATCTTGCTATGCGCTCTGGACGCCTCGCACCAGATTCAGCAGTTAAACTGCTGGATCTGGTATCTGAATTTCTGAACAGGGAGGCATCCTGATGGAAGCCCGAAATGAAGTCTTGGCACGTATCGTTGAGATCGTAGCATCTGTAGAAAAAAAAGATGCTCGGTTTATTTCTGTAGCTACCGTGTTAGGAAGCGTCTTGCGCCGAGTTCTTTCGACGCAAAAAAGCTCTCTGGCGGCCGCGATCTCTTTAGGGCAGCGACGCCAGATGGAGCAGATGTGCAGGGAAATGTCAGATATGATAGAAACACTCGGTGCAGTGCTGCCTGAGCGTATTTCGCTGCAGAAAGTCCCAACGGTGGAAGAGCCATCATGGTGGTACGCGTTGTCGGAAACCACCCATGTCTTGGAAGAAAGCATTGATCAATTAGGTGCGTTGGTAAAACAACAGGAAAAAGGCTCGGCAATTCGGGACTTGACGGCACACACGGTGCGCCTAATGAGAGATCACTACAATATCTGTCTCGAGCAAGGCCGCAGTTTTATGGATGGATAGGAAGGCACGCCGACAGATCGAATAAACGTGTGATACGGCAGGAAAAGCCTTGGTACTTGTACCCATCACATGAATTGATGGTCAATGATGTAAATTGGCTACCTGAAGGTGGAACTGCCTCCGCCCACGACCATTTAGCACCGACTTTACAGGAAAAACAACGGAAGCTTCTGATGAAACGTCTCCTTTCCACGCTAACCGTTATAGCCGCGCTGTCATTCACCCTGCAAGGGTGTGCACAGAGCACCGAACAGGAATCAATGAGCACATACTTTGCAATCGACACGTCCGCGGGTCGGATGATCGTCAAACTGTACGATGAAACCCCAATACACCGGGATAATTTTCGCAAGCTGACCAACGAGGGTTTCTTCGACGGTAGCAGCTTTCATCGTGTCATTTCAGGATTTATGATCCAGGGCGGTGATCCAAATTCGAAGGATGAGGACCCGTACAATGATGGGATGGGTGGCCCTGGCTACACGCTGGAAGCCGAGATCACTCCTTCCCTCATCAATCGTCGTGGTGCCCTCGTCGCGGCTCGTCAGGGAGATCAGGTCAATCCAGAACGCCGCTCATCGGGATCCCAGTTTTATGTTGTACAGGGCCGGCCTCTTCCTGAAGAGATGCTGACACAGGCTGAAATGCAGATCAATCAGTCCATTGGCGGTGGCTTCTCCTACACAGACGCTCAGCGCGAGATCTATGTAACCAAAGGTGGTGCACCATGGCTGGATATGCAGTACAGTGTCTTTGGCGAGCTTGTCGAAGGATTTGACGTGCTCGATGTGATTGCTACTGCTCCAACGCCTCGTTCAACGGGCGAAGGAGATCCTCGACTGGCTGACATGCCACTTGAGCGGATTGAAATGACCGTAACGGCATTGCCTGATTACACGCCTTCCAACTGAGACCGCCCGATGGCCAGAGAATACAGCGAACAAGAACAAGTCCGGCGAGACGCACGAGCCAATATGGAAGAGGCTGGAGTCAATCCCTATGCCTATTCCTGGAACGTAACTCACCATTCCGACGAGATTCTCGAGTCGTTCGATGACGCTCGGCACCAGGCTACGGAGGAAGGTCCAGCACCGGAAGAACTGCGGGTGAGCATCGCCGGCCGCATTATGTCTCGCAGGATCATGGGCAAGGCTGCATTCTTCCATTTGCAGGACGAATCTGGGCGCATCCAAGTGTATGTCAGTAGGGATGACCTTCCAGAAGGGTTTTATAACTCTGTCTTCAAGAAGATGCTGGACATCGGAGACGTGGTCGGCATTGAAGGCTTTGTGTTTCGGACACGCGTCGGCGAGATTTCCGTCCACGCTCAGCAGCTTGAAGTGCTATCAAAGGCGCTCCGTCCTTTCCCTATTGAAAAGGAGCAGGACGGGCATGTCTATAACGCCATGACGGACAAGGAATTCCGGTATCGGCAGCGGTACGTGGATCTTGTGGTTCACCCCGAGGTCAGGGACACCTTTCGTCAACGTGCACGCATGATTTCAACGATGCGTAGCTTCCTCGACGAACGGGGATATGTAGAAGTTGAAACGCCTGTGCTACAGCCCATTTATGGTGGCGCCGCCGCAAGACCGTTTACGACTCATCACAATGCGCTGGATATGAAGCTCTATATGCGCATTGCAGACGAGCTGTATCTCAAGCGATTGATCGTGGGTGGTTTTGATGGGGTTTACGAGATCTCCAAAGACTTCCGCAACGAAGGACTTTCCCGATTCCACAATCCAGAGTTCACGATGATGGAACTCTATGTAGCTTATAAAGACTACGATTGGATGATGGGTTTAGTAGAGGAGATGGTAGAATCCATTGCACTAGCGTTGCATGGCACAACAGAGTTAATCGTAGGTGACAAAACGATTTCTTTCAAACGTCCATGGAAACGTTTGCCTCTGTTTGATGCGATTGAAGAGCGCACTGGCGAACAGCTTTTCGGAAAGGATCAAGCCGAACTGGCCGCCATTGCCAAGAAGCTTGGCCTGGAGATAGACGATACCATGGGAGTCGGAAAATTGATCGATGAGATCTTTGGCGAATTTGTCGAGCCTCATCTTATTCAGCCGACCTACATCACTGACTATCCGATTGAACTATCTCCGCTCGCGAAGCGTCACCGCTCCAAAAATGGGCTTGTTGAGCGGTTCGAAGCCATTGTAAATGGGAAAGAGCTCTGCAATGCGTTTTCTGAGCTCAACGATCCCGACGATCAGCGAGCTCGTTTTGAGGATCAGGAGCGTCTCGGCAATAAAGGAGACGATGAAGCCATGCAGATGGATGAGGATTATCTTCGCGCTCTAGAATATGGAATGCCGCCAACAGCAGGCCTTGGTATCGGTATTGACCGGCTCGCCATGTTGATGACGAATTCTGAGTCCATCAGGGATGTAATTCTTTTTCCGCTGTTGCGTCCCGAATCCGAGCATGAATCAGATGAACACGGGGAAGGGTCAACAACCGAGGACTCCGACGAGTCTAGGAAAGCGTGAGTGAACCTTCGCGTCCGGCTGGTTATCTAGAGCTTCTCAAGGAGAACCTCTCGTTCCGCCGGCTCTGGTACGGGTCTGTTATTTCGCTTTTCGGCGATTGGTTCAACACGATTGCCCTATACAGCTTGATTCTCAAGCTGTCTGGTTCGGAATTCGCCCTTGGGGCCGTCTTCATCACCAAAATGCTGCCGTGGGCGCTTGCGTCGCCAGTTGCAGGCATCTTAGCTGATCGCTACAACCGCCGACGAATCATGATTGCCTCGGATATCATCCGGGCCGTGATCGTTTTGGGGTTTTTGTTCATCGACGAACCGGGTGAGGTGTATCTCATCTATGTATTGACCGCCGTTCAGGTCATCGTAGGGTCTGCTTTTCAGCCAGCCAAAAGTGCGTCGGTTCCCAACATCACAAAGCGCGAAAATCTCGTCACGGCCAATACGATTATGGCCGCTACGTGGTCAGTCATGTTGGCACTGGGAGCAGCAATGGGCGGGTTTGCCGCGGAGTGGCTGGGTTTAAAAGCCGTTTTTATTCTGGACAGCCTGAGCTATTTACTTTCAGCTTGGTTTATCTATCGGACCGTAATTCCTCAGTTTACCGATGATAAACCGCGAGGCTCACTGCTTCGTACAGCGCATCGGGAGGTAATGGATGGACTTCGTCATATAAGGCAATACCCAGCTATTCGCCGAATGGCAACCACCAAGATGGTTTGGGCGATGGGAGGCGGAGCACTTGTATTCCTATTAGCCCTCATTGGAGAGTCTATTTCACCAGAACACACGTCTATTTCCATAGGTATTCTCTTTGCGGCGCGCGGCATCGGTACAGGGTTGGGTCCTGTAATTGTGCGGGCTCGGATTCGAAATGAGCAGTATTGGCCGCTGGTCATTGGGATCTGTATTGTTCTGACCGGAACAGGGTATCTGCTGGCGGGCATCATGGCGGCTTTCTGGACTGCATCATTCGCAGTCGCGCTTCCCGTTATGCTGGCTCATACGGCGGGCGGATCGAACTGGGTATTCTCCACGGTACTTTTACAACAGCGAGTTGTCGATCGATTCCGAGGCCGGGTGTTTGCCACGGAGTGGTTGTTGGTAATGGGGATGGAGTCCTTCTCCATTTTCACAGCGAGTCTCATTCTTGAAATGGGACTGCTTCCCTTGCTCCAAGTGGTCATACTGTACGCCAGTATATCCATCATTTCTGGCCTTATTTGGCTGTTTTTCGTGGTACCAGCAGAAAAACGTGATTTTCTGGCAGGAAATATTCCAGAATCCTAAAAACTGGCACTGATTTGGCAATAGGCTGGGAAACCCATTCCTGCACCCCGGATTATGTCTCTGGATTCCCTACTGCATTTTATTTCCTCCACCAGCTCTAACGGACCGGAGGCGACAGATCTCGCATTCGCCGAAGTCGATCCAATGGGTCGGATCGTCAGCATTAATCCATTTGGCCGACTGGCTTGGGGATGGCGTTCCGGTACTGAACTATCTACTGAGTTGATTCTGGCTTTAGAAGGACTCGGATCTGAACACCCTACGGAATTGCCGATCAAAGAAGGCGGGCTTCATCTGCGAGGAATGTGCATCGGAAAGCGTGAAGGTTGGTTCTTAGTTGGATTTGAACCCGGTAAGGAATCTAGAGCAGGGGACCAATTCTCGTTTCGATCCATGATGGATCAGATTCCTCAGCCAGCCATCTGCCTCAACACCTCCGGTCTAGCCTGGTATGTCAATGAGGCAACTGCAAAGGAGTTGGGCCGAAAAGTATCTGCTTTGCAAGGTCGTCCTGTGCTTTCTGAATTGGTACACCCTGAAGATCGCTGGAAGCTAGCAGAACTACTTGAGCTCGCTGCTCGTGATGGGTCGGCTCATTCTGTGATCCGTTTCGGAGTCCACAATCGTACCGGCGTTTTGCACTTAGTTCAATCGGGTGCTGATGAATTTCAAGCCCTTATCCTACCAGTGATATCAAGTGATTCCGAAGAGGAATCTCCCACAGCAGATTCCTTTTATCGGTCGTTTTTAGAGCAAGGACCCATAGGTGTCGTGTATCTAGATGCGACTGGTTCTGTGACATTTGAAAATCACGTATTCCGTTCCATTGTAGGAGAGGAGGCTTCTGATTCCTGGCTGGGTCTACGTTTGACAAACATTGATCGCCTGGACGATATGTCCACAAAGGCGCTGCTTAGGTCAATCCACAATCAAGGCACGTTCACCGGAATGGTACGCCTGATTGATCCAGCTTCTGCTCGACCTACGCATCATTTACGCATTCATGCTTCTGCCATTCGCCATCCAGAAAATGGTGTCGTCGGAACAGCCTTGATGATTGAAGACCATACAAAACTGGTCAATAACCAACAGGAGTTAGAATGGGTGGAGCGCAGTGAGAAGGTCAAAGCCCTATTGCGCGAGTTGGCAACCGATCATAACGACCCTTCGGCATTTCTCAACTCTGCTACCGCCATGTTGGGTGAGGCATTCAAAGCGGACTCGGCAATGTTTCTTGGCCTGAGTATCGGAAAGGATCGCTTAGTCGATATATCAGCGTGGTACCTCAAGGACAACATCCATCCTGATCAGGCGGTAGTAACTCTGCGACGAAGTATGTTGACAGAGCTCGAATCAGGTCGGTTTGGACGATTCATTACCTGCGGTGCTGGCACAACAAATCCGTTATGCGAAGCCCTTGAAGCACGCGAATGTTGGGTTGACGCTCTACGGGATAATGATCAATTTGCAGGCCATTTTGTGTTCGTATGGTCGTCTTCGATTCGGGAAGCGCAATGGGCAACAGCTTCTAGATTAAATGAAGTAGTTCGACTCTTTGAAGCGCTTTATTCCCGATTACAGGCGGCAGCGAGCTACAGGATGACTGTGGCCGCTCTCGACGATGCTCTCTTTGGATTCAGTTTTTTTTCCAGATGGAGGTCGGCGGTACCATTTTGCTACAGAGTAATTTGAATTGCTCACCGGGAATCATCCATCTGTGCTCTTGGCAGAACCCCAAGTATCACTAAACTGGATGAGCGAGATTGTGCACGAAGAGGATCTGTCCTTGGTTCGAGCCCACCACCGCACGCTGCAAGACGGACATGAGAGCCGCATCACCTACCGCATCAATCACAGAGACGGATCCATCCGATGGCTCCGTGAATATGCAACACCACGAACTGACGCGACTGGAATGACGGCTGTTAACGGTATTCTATCTGATGTCTCCGAACAGAAGGCGGCTGAGATCGTGCTTCTGCAAGCAAAAAAGGAGGCTGAGAGCTCAGACCGATTGAAAACAGCCTTTATTGCAACAATGAGCCATGAAATTCGGACGCCCCTTGGCGCCGTGAATGGGTTCGCCCAGTTACTAGCGAAAGAGTTGGAGGAATTTGAAGAAGAGCTACCCTACGATCTTCCTGAACAGGTTCATGAATTCGCATCTGCTATTTCCGAGCGTTCGCAAAAGCTTTTAACGTTGGTTCACGATCTATTCGAGCTCTCCAATATTGAAATGGGCAAGGCAGCTATGCAGAGTAAGCTTGCAGAGCCAGCTCGACTAGTTCGGGCCTCTGTTGAGAAGATTCGTCTAGAAGCAGAGCGAAAAGGGCTGAAACTTCGGTTTTACGAACATGAAAGTGGTATTTAGTGCTTCATCGATGAACGCCGCTTTACCCAAGTAATGGATAACTTGCTCTCCAACGCGGTCAAATTCACGGAAGAGGGATCCATAGAAGTCGAGGTCCGACGCTCAAATGACCGGCTTGAGATTCAAGTCCGGGATTCTGGCGTTGGAATTGCCGAGTCGTATCGGGACAATTTGTTTGATCCCTTCTCGCAGGAAGAAGAGTGGCGCAATAGGCGCTACGAAGGTACTGGACTTGGATTGGCTCTGGTCAATAGGCTTTTAGAGATGATGGACGGCACCATCGAAGTAGAAAGCCAGAAAGGCGTTGGGTCAAGCTTCCGGGTTGGGTTTCCGATTGCAGACGAGTTTAAAAATCACGATCAGTCCTCAGTCAATCCTTCTCTAAGCGAATCTCATTCGCGGCATTTTCCGACGCAATTTTAATATTTCGCGTCAAGCCAGCGTGTTTTGTCCGCTTTACGGCACTTCTGCGAAATCGCTCACTGAATGAGTCTGAATCCATTTGCAGCCAATCGCTAAGCGGTGTGTCCAGCGTCCCGGGCCGAGGGTGGTAGCTCGTTTCTGAGGTTTCCGTCCTAAACTTGTTCCATGGGCAGACATCTTGGCAAATGTCACATCCGAATATCCAGTTGCCATGGCCCGATGCTATCTCGGGGCTCGTTTCGGGAGCGCGAGATTCTATAGTCGTATAGGAGATGCATCGGTTTGCATCGACGACCCAAGGGTCTACGATAGCATTGGTTGGGCAGGCATCCAGGCAGGCCGTGCAAGAACCGCAATGGTCCATCATCGGGCTGTCGGGCTCTAACTCGGTTGTGACGATCAACTCACCGATGAATACCCAGCTTCCGTGATCGGGGGATATCAGATTCGAATGCTTGCCGATCCAGCCGAGTCCGGCGCGTGCTGCCCAAGCCTTGTCCATCACGGGCGCACTGTCCACAAAGGCCCGGCCTTCCGTTTCTGGAGCTGTCTCCTGAAGCCACTCCAACAGACTGAAAAGGCGCTCTTTGAGGCGAAGGTGGTAATCGTCGCCCCAGGCGTATCGACTTATTCGGCCAATTTCTGGGTCGACAGGTCCATCCTCTGGCACGTAATAGCTCTGCAGGACGGAGATGACTGATCGCGCGCCTTCAACGAGTAGCGTTGGGTCGCCTCGTTTCTCCCTGTGATTGGTCATCCACTGCATATCTGCGTGATGGCCATTAGATAGCCATTCGTCCAATCGCTTGGCTTCGACATCCAAAGGGCCGGCTGTGGCAATACCACACGCATCCAATCCCAGGTCAAGGGCTTTTTGCTTAACGGCTCGTGCGAGAACAGAAGGGTCGATGGTGGTCCGGGATTTGGTTCACTCAATACCCAAACCTACGAATACCAAATAAGATCAGCGATAGAGGAGAGAGCAATCGAAAGGAACGGTCGCAACCTGGTGTTCTTCGACACAGCCCTTTCCATCTTTGCCCTTTGGACAAACAGATGGGCCAACCTCCGTCTCAATCGTAAGACGGGCAGCATTGATACCTTTACCAACGTAGTAGTTGAAAATGGTCTCCGCTCGCTGTCGGGCTAGACGTAGGGCATAGATGTCAGCCGCGGTGCCAGGCGCATACCCGATTATGCTGACACAACATGTTGGATTTAGCCGTAAAGCTTCGATGTTTTCTTCCAGTGCCTCGCGCGAGGATGTACTAAGATCTACGACATTCTCCGCAAAATAGACGCTATTCAGTTCAATAAGCGTACAAACACGAGCTACGCGGGGCAATGGTGGGTCGTATCCTGGTACAGTCAGTGGAGGTGGAATCGGTGCTGGTGGAGGAGCCGTCCTCGGTTTTCGTTTGAGGCACCCACGAATTCCACCCATAACGAGGGATGTATTGTGGGGATCATACTCGCGTTCATTCTTCCAGACATAGTTTAGGTCCCATCGGTAGCTGGCCTCTGCAAAAGCCGACCAACAGCCGTCGAAAGCAACATCGACGCCGAATCCGACTGGCAGATGGTAGACGGTGCGCTCAGGCCCGGGGACACCGGTATCAGGAAGGTCAACGCGGCCTTTTGAGCGTTTGCTGAACAAATCAGCTGTAGTCGCTCCAAAGCCTGTAAAAATGTAGGGTAAGACGCGACTTTTTGATCCTGGTCGAAGCGTCATAACAACTTCCGGCTCGAACATGAAGATCGGCTTGGTCAGGAATTCGTTCGCTCCATCGCCGACGAGTCGACGACCATCCTTTGTCACGAAATTGGTGAATAGGAACATGCCCCTGAAAAAGAATCGGTCACGCGTAATAGGGAAAGAGCCTAACAAGGCAATGGCAGGATCGTGTTCCCGCACAAAATTAGTGCGGCTACGTTGCTGCAAAAGGTCAATCGGGCCATGGTACGTGAACACGCCGAGCCCCAATCCGAGGTGGGCTTTTGTGTCCCTGAACTGATTGCTCTGCCCCTTCGAGGGAAGCGTCAGGGCGGCTGCGAGGAGCAGGCTGAACAGGATGCGGCGAATGGTCATGATCTGAGGGGTCGATAATCCTAAAATGGAGATACCCCACACACTGGAGGGCATCATGGTCAGGTATCGTCCGTTTTTCTGATTCCTCAAGCTTGTTTCTACTGTCCGACCCTCAAAAAATGGCTGACTTGGGGATATGAAAAAAGGGCCGCCCGATTCCGGGCGGCCCTTTTCACTGTCTATCAGAACAAACGATGTGTCCTAATGACGAGTAAGACGAGTCAGGTCAATCGCGTTAGCGGACGATAATTGTGTCCACGCGACGGTACTGAGCTAGACCTTCTTTCTTGCTGGTCAAGCCTTCAGCGCGACCATTTCCGATCGTTACCATACGAGTGGCGGACACGCCGTTCTCTGTATAGTACTGCTCGACAGCGCGAGCACGATCTTCGGAAAGCTCCTGAGGGAGACGCTCACCTGGAGCAGCAATTCCTTCTACACGAACGTTCATGTTCGGGCATTCGGACAGGATTTCCATGTTGTCCCGCAGTGAGTTCATCGCGTCATCGCTTAGAACCGACGAGTTGCGATCGAAGAACGTTCCGCTCAATTCGGTGACTTCACGGCAGATAGCTGCTTCGTACCAGTCAACCGTAACGGTCATCGTTCGGGAATCTGCCCCAGCACGGTTGGATGCATTGAGCTGAACCGTGTACGACCCCGGTGCACTGAATGTGTACGCTGGAGAAGCCTGGCTGCTCGTTCCGCCGTCGCCAAAGGTCCATGCGTAAGAAATAGGCGTGTCGCCATTTACTGAAGCAGTGAACGTGACGGCCGTTTCCGTATCAGGAGAGTTATCACTTGCTAGGATGCTCACGATCTGGGCTGGAACAGGAGGATTCATCACGACAACCGAAGCCGAGCTCATATCCGTTGACTTCCCTTTGCGGTTCGACGCAGTAGCTGTAACCGTGTAGGTGCCAGGGGTAGAAAATGAATGTGTGCTGGAGGTACCAGACCCGGAAGCATCGTCGCCGAAGTCCCAGCTGACGGCTACAGGCTGCTTGGCATCAGCATTTGTATCGACAGCAAAATTGCCGTTTTGGTTGGTCTGGAGGCTGTCGGGGGCCGTCATCGACATGATGTCGACGGGCACGCTTTTACAACCGGTCATCGCCAGTCCTACAAAGAGGAATGCGAGCACAAAAGAATTGGAGAGAAGTTTTCTGGCCATGTCAGGATTGGAGATGGTTAATTTTTCCGGTGATCGGAATAGAGCGAATATACCACGCACGAGCATGAATGATGATTAATGTCGGTTGTTTCTGCGAATTTTTGCAGATAAAACACTATTAGGAGTAAAAAATCTGTGTTTTTGGGCCTCTGGGAGCGAAAAACTCTCCGGATGCGGCGAACATTGTCGTGCAACGGAGGTCCAGAAACCTGATCGCAAACAAAAAGCCCACTCCGTTGAGCGGAGCGGGCTTTTGACAGTCGGACGAAGCCTAGATCAGCCGAGAGAGTTTACGTGCTTCTCGAGCTGGCTCTTGTAATGAGCTGCTTTGTTGCTATGAATAATGTTTTTGGAAGCCATTCGGTCCAAGTAGGACTTCACTTCCGGCAGCATTTCGCTGGCTTGTGCAGCGTCTTCCGTGGTGTGGAGCTTTTTCATGAGCGTGCGCATTTTACTGCGGGCTGCACGGTTACGGATTTTGCGTGTTTCCGACTGGCGGACGCGTTTGGCTGCTGACTTATGCTGTGGCATCGGTTTGCCGTATACTTGCGGTGTTCGACTGTGATTCTATGCGAGCCTGCAAATATACGTCCATTTTGTAGGTTGGTCAATTCTGAGAGCCTTCAAGGAACCGTTTTTACTTCATGAGGTTTCGGCGATTCCCGCTTTCTGAAGGCGATTACCAGCTTTATGTTTGCCCTTCTTTCTGAATTCATACGAAATGCAGGTCGCACCATCACTGTAATCGTGATGGATCGCGAGCATATGGAGCATCCGAAGACATTTTCTCTGGATCCGACGCATCTGTTTGCACTTTGTGCTGGTGTCTTTCTGGGGTTGATGATTCTCATCACGTCGCTAGTTCTATTCACTCCGCTTAGATACTCTCTCCCGGGCTATGGGTCACTCGAGATGCGGCGTGAAGCCTTAGAGAACACCATGCGGATATCCGGCCTTCAGGACTCACTTCGGCTTCAGACGGAGTACGTCAGTCGTTTGCGCGACATTTTTTTAGGTAATGTGGCAGCTGGTGGGAGTCCTGCCGAATCAGTCGAACCCGATTTCGATCCCGGAGCTAGCCTGATGGAATTACCGCTTCCGGTGTCCTCCGAAGATTGGGAGCAACATCAACAACCAGCATTTGCCTTTGACGAGCTCAAGCAAACCGAGCCTTCCGCTGCTGCCTCATCCTCTCCCGCAAGTAATTACCTCTCGGCACTCTCATTTCCGTTTCTTCCACCTGTATCAGGAATTATCACTCGCGGATTCGATGCGCGCACAGGTCATTTTGCTGTTGATGTCGCGGCAGAGACGGGAAGTGCTTTGCGAAGTATCGGGGATGGATACGTAATCCTGGCCGATTGGGTCAATGATGGCGGCCAGGTAATCGCGATTGCCCACGCAGGGGGTTATATTTCAGTATTCAAACACAACTCTAGCCTACTTAAAAACGTAGGCGAGCGGGTTAGGGATCGCGAAGTGATCGCGCTCTCGGGTAATACCGGCGAGATCACGACTGGTCCTCATGCCCACTTCGAACTCTGGCAAAATGGCCTTGCGCAGAACCCCAGAGCTTATGTACTCGGCTGGTAGCAGCCCGAACAACCCTCAATCGCCATGGCACGCAACGATTCTTCCCCCTCAGTACCATCACAGATTAACCTAATCGCCGTCGGGACTACTCTGGAGGGCACTATTTCCACCAAGGATGACATTCGAGTCAGTGGAAAGCTAAAGGGGACATTACACGTCGAGGGCAAAGCCATCATAGCTCCAGAAGGGCTGATTGATGGAGAAGTATTTGCAACCGATGCGGATGTAGCGGGACGTATTAAAGGTGATATCACCATTCAGGGCCGCCTCGTATTGAAAGGATCTGCCAAAATTGAAGGCACAATCCAAACGACGCGCTTGATTGTAGAAGAAGGTGCGACAATCGATGGAACGTGTCGCATGGGGACGCTGGACACCAAGCGAGCAGAAGCGCTCAAATCGGGAAACGGCAATGTGACGAAAGGTCAGGCAGCGACTGCTCAGGCTAAACCAACCAAGCAGAGTTCTTTCTCGCTACTTTCTGGTGACTGATCACCCAGAATGGCAAAAAGGGCTTCATGATGCAACGCCCTATTTGACGGTCGGTATTCAGCTAGCCGGCACGATGATTGTCTATGTAGGACTAGGATGGCTTATTGATCGATGGCTCGACACGACGCCGGCTTTTCTAATCGTTGGCGGTGTTGTAGGAATGGTGGCATTTTTTATTCAGCTCCTCAGACTGTCAAATCGGCTAACGGCCGAAAACGCAGCCAAGAAAAAGCGAAAAGCGGCTACTGAGGACCTTGAGCCACCGGGAGATAAATAATCCGGAGTTCAATCAGTTGTTCAGGTGAAAACAAGCCTGTGGTTGCAGGTTCACTTTATTTTCACCCCCTACAGGGGGCTGTTCATTCATTATTCACCCCTCCCCGACACCCTGCAGATCGGTAGATCCTTAGTTTTGCCTACCTAAGATCTCCCGCCCGGAACCAACCATTGAGAAGAGACGCAGCTCATCATGAGTGATGGCATCGTTATAAGTGCCTTCGCAGGTGCGGCTCTCGCCGCACTCTACAGCGTGGCTGCTCTAGGTCTCGGGAAGATTGCCATGCGATCCTCCAGGCGGAATTTCATGATGATTGTGATGGGCGGAATGATGGCTAGGCTATTTGTAGCCATCATCATTCTTACCCTCGCTTTGCTGTTTGCTCCGGTACATAAGGTGGCGTTCCTTTTAGGGTTCTTTGTCATCTTCGTCATCGGACTGACACTCGAAATACTGACGCTGCACCGACAACAACTGTCGAAAGAAGAAGCCGGCATAACCGGTGGATCGACTGAATGACAGCCGGAACAACCAGATGATTCAGAGAGCATCTACATTTTTACTTCTCGCGGTCCTGACCGCTGTGGTTCTGCCCGCCAACGTGCAGGCCGCGGAAGACGGTGAGCTGGATGCCTTGCACCATAGTGCGAATGCATACTACCTGGATTTCGAACCTTTCGGTAAAGTTCAGCTTCCTCGCATTTTTGTTATTCAGCATGAAGACGGCAGTTACGGCCTTGAGCTATTCGGCTCAACTGCTTCTGCCATTCTGAATGGCCATTTTGTAGCCGAAATTGAAGAACACGGCGACGAGACAGATTCAGAAACGCACGACGCTGAAGGCGCAGTGCTTGAAGCTACCGAGGAGCATGCCGAAGGCGATGAGCATGTTCAGGCTGCAGGAAAGTATGGTGGTATTTCCTTGGAGCAGCTTGAGGGCCACTTGGTCCCACCCGGAGGCGCACATGTAGTCATAGACATGTCCATTTCAAGGCATCTGTTTTTTGCCTGGATTGGGATGCTCGTTGTCTTCGTCATAATGACGCGCCTTGCCGGCATGTATAAAAGAGGTGTAGGTCGCGACACTGCGCCTAAGGGTCTATTCCAAAACCTGTTCGAAACGCTGATTATGTTTGTTCGCGATGATATTGCGCGGCCAAACCTGGGTGACAAGACAGACAAGTATCTGCCTTATCTCCTGACGGCGTTCTTCTTTATTCTGACCTGTAATCTTCTCGGTCTCGTTCCCTTTGGTGCGACGGCTACGTCGAATCTGATGGTTACGGTAGTCTTGGCCTCCTTCACGTTTATTCTGACGCAGATGGGCGGTACCAAAGATTATTGGATGCACATTTTCTGGCCTCCTGGGATCCCGATGTTTGTCAAGCCGATCCTCATGCCGGTTGAAGTCTTGGGTATCCTTACGAAGCCCATCGCCCTCGCTATTCGACTTTTCGCCAACATGACTGCTGGTCACTTGGTGATTCTGAGCCTTATCGGGCTCATCTTCTCTTTTGCGAACATATTCGGCCCCGGCGCGGGATATGGCGTTGCCCCAGTCAGCATCGCTTTCGCACTCTTTATTTATATGCTCGAACTCCTGGTGTCTTTCATCCAGGCGTACGTGTTTACGATGCTCTCCGCCCTGTTTATTGGCATGGCGATAGAAGAGCATCACCATGACCATGACGAAGCGCACGGCGACCACGCTGCTGATACAAACGCTGCGTCGGTCCTGGTCTCTTGACTTCCCAATCCTTTCCTACAACCAAACGATAACAGGAAATCTAATGGAACCCACAGCTCTCGCATTCCTCGGTGCAGGTCTTGGTGCTGGTCTAGTTGCTCTCGGTGCCGGTCTCGGCATTGGTAAGCTTGCTGGCCCAGCCATGGAAGGCTCTGCCCGTCAGCCTGAAGCCGCTGGCGATATCCGGACGTCGATGATTATTGCAGCTGCTCTCATTGAGGGTGTTGCACTCTTCGGCCTGGTTATTTGCATCATTCTGGCTACCAAGTAAGCTGAAACGGCTCTTCGGAGTCGTCTTCATCGTCTGTGTCCCTTCACATCCGTGAAGGGCGCTTAACGGATCCGGTGTGCATCCTCGTGATGCTTGCTGGATGCGAACCAAACCGAATACGATGATCCTATTTGCAGCAAGCCTTCTTTCTCCCGACGCCGGACTGATTGTCTGGATCGGTATCACATTTCTAGCACTGCTTCTGTTGCTACGCCGTTTTGCGTGGGGCCCGATTACAACGGCTCTAACGGAACGCGAATCAACGATTGCAGCGTCTATGGAACAGGCTGAAAAGGCGTTGGCCGAAGCGAAACAGCTTCAGGCAGACAACACGAAAGCCCGTCGTGAATCCGAAGCCCAGGCCCAGGCAATTCTTCGCGGAGCCCGCGAAGAAGCCGAACGTCTGCGTGGAGAGGAAGTGGACAAGACGCGCGACCAGATTAAACATTTGCAGGAGTCGGCCCAGGCGGAAATCGAACGCGAAAAACAAAGCGCGCTCGATTCTCTCCGTCAGGAAGTAGCCGATCTTGCCGTGAAAGCGGCTGAGAAGATTCTGCATGAGAATCTGGATGCGGATCGCCAGAAGAAACTCGTCAACGATTTTCTCAGCGATCTACCCAAGAACTGATAGGCGCAATGAGCTTCCATCATGAGTGAAATCACGATTGCCCGACGGTACGCACAGGCCTTGAATGAGCAAGCAGCTCAGGACGGGACGCTGGAGCAGATCGATGCCGATATCGATCTGATCAGCCATGCGCTCGCCGGATCCCGTGAGCTGGTTAACTTCTTCAGTAGTCCGATTATCTCCCGTAAGAAAAAAGCGGCTGTTATTGGAACGCTGTTCAAGGAGTCTCTCCAGCCAGTCACGATGCGATTCCTCGAATTGCTTGTCTCGAAACGACGGGAAAATTTCTTCCTGCCGATCGTGTCGAGTTATCGGGAATTGCGCGATGACCAACTCGGCATCAAACCTGTATCCGTACGAACTGCGTTTGATCTCTCAGAAGGAGATCTCAGTGCGTTAACGGCTTCTCTTGAGAAGTTGACGGATAGTAAGGTTCGTCTTTCGATGAAGGTCGATCCCTCCATACTTGGTGGGCTCGTTATCCGAATTGGAGATATGGTGTATGACAGAAGCGTTACCAATCAGTTGGCAACGCTGCGCGAACGACTCGAAACTGGGTCGCACGCTTAAACAACGCATGATTGGCGGGTTCACCCGCCCAAAACGAAACGAATCAACACGATGGCAACGGCAATCAGACCGGATGAAGTCACTGCTGTACTGAAGCGCGAACTGGGCGGCTTCGAAGCGGCTACCGATGTGTATGAAGTCGGTACCGTACTGCAGGTCGGTGACGGTATCGCCCGTATCTACGGCCTCTCGAAAGTGGGGGCTGGAGAGCTTCTCGATTTTCCTTCGAGTGGTGTTACGGGTATGGTACTCAACCTTGAAGAAGACAACGTTGGAGCTGTGCTCTTCGGCGAAGCTGATCAGGTAAAGGAAGGCGATGAAGTTCGTCGTACTAACCGTATCGCTTCGATCAACGTCTCTGAAGACATGCTCGGTCGCGTGATTGACCCGTTGGGTAACCCAATCGATGGTCAGGGATCGTTCACCGGTGAGAAATACGAGATGCCCCTTGAGCGCAAAGCGCCATCGGTTATCTACCGTGAGCCGGTTACTGAACCGCTTCAGACGGGTATCAAAGCCATCGACTCGATGATTCCGATCGGCCGGGGTCAGCGTGAACTCGTCATTGGTGATCGTCAGACAGGTAAAACTGCCGTGCTGATTGATACAATTATCAATCAGAAGTCAACGCATCAGACGGACAAGCCAGTTTTCTGTATCTACGTTGCCGTAGGTCAGAAAAACTCGACCGTTGCCCAGGTAATGCGCACGCTCGAAGAAAATGGTGCGATGGAGTACACGGTAATCGTGAACGCTGGTGCAGCCACGCCCGCTCCTCTGCAGTATATCGCTCCTTTCGCGGGTGCTTGTATTGGTGAGTTCTTCCGCGACACAGGCCGTCACGCGCTTGTCATCTATGATGACTTGTCTAAGCAGGCTGTGTCCTATCGCGAAGTGTCCTTGCTTCTGCGTCGTCCTCCAGGACGTGAAGCCTACCCTGGTGACGTTTTCTACCTGCACTCACGGCTACTAGAGCGTGCAGCCAAGATCAACGCTTCGGACAAGGTAGCTGCTGCTATGAACGACCTGCCAGAATGCCTCAAAGGCAAAGTCAAAGGTGGTGGATCCCTCACTGCCCTTCCTGTTATTGAAACACAGGCTGGCGACGTATCTGCCTATATCCCGACTAACGTGATCTCGATCACGGACGGTCAGATCTATCTCGAATCAAACCTCTTCAACGCTGGTGTTCGTCCAGCCATTAACGTGGGTATTTCAGTATCCCGTGTGGGTGGTAACGCACAGATCAAGGCGATGAAGAAGGTATCTGGAACGCTCCGTCTTGACTTGGCCCAGTTCCGTGAATTGGAAGCATTCTCCAAGTTCGGTTCAGACCTTGATGCCGCAACGCAGCGTCAGCTGACGCGTGGTGAGAAGCTCGTTGAGATCCTAAAGCAGGGTCAGTATGTGCCTGTTCCGGTCGAAGAGCAGGTTGCGATTATTTTCGTAGCTGGTAAAGGGTACATCGATAGCGTTCCTTCAGACCGCGTTGGTGACTTCGAGAAAGACTTTATCGCCAACCTGAAGCTCAAGCACAGCGATGCTATGAAGTCAATCGTAGATACCAAGACAATGTCTGACGAAGTAGCGGCTATCCTCACGGAAGAAGCTAAATCGCTTGTCGAGACCTACACAGCCTGATCCCGAAACTGTTCACCGATCTTTCCGCCTGAATTATGGCAAGCCTCAGAGACTTACGCGGCCGCATCTCCTCGGTGAAAAACACCCAGCAGGTGACGCGTGCCATGAAGATGGTAGCGGCAGCCAAACTGCGCCGGGCCCAGGAAAATATTTTCCAGACACGGCCTTATGCCTTCAAGCTGTCTGAGATAATTGCGCGTCTCAAAAACCAGTTGGATCCTACCAGCCATCCTCTTTTCAAAGAGCGGGATGAGGTCAACAATGTTCTGCTCGTGATTGTAACGGCTGATCGTGGTTTGGCCGGTGGTTTCAATGCCAATGTGATCAAGCAGGCGGAATCGGTCATCGGATCCGAGTTGGCTGAGGTCAATGCAAACGGTGGCCTCAAGCTGTTATGTGTGGGAAAGAAGGGACATGAGCACTTTTCGCGTCGTGGTTACACCCTGGTCGGTGACTTCCGTGGCACGTTTGATAAGCTGTCCTTCCTGAAGGCAGACGAAATCTCATCCGTTGCCGAAGACGGTTTTCTGGAAGGGAAGTGGGACGAAGTCTACGTGGTTTACAACGAGTTTAAGAACACGATCTCGCAGAACCGCATCGTAGAGCCGTTCATTCCGATTCGTGCGGATCGATTCCTGACTCCGGTGATGGAGAATGAACTTTCTCACATCGAAAAAGAAGACCACAAATTCGAGAATGACCTTATCTACGAACCAGATGTTCAAGGTATTCTCAATGTGCTGGTGCCTCGCTTCTTGAATTACCAGATTTGGCGTGTGCTACTTGATTCGAATGCAGCAGAGCAGGGCGCTCGAATGGTGGCCATGGACGCCGCCACGACGAATGCCGACGAACTGTTGAAGGATCTGAAGCTCAAGTACAATCGCGCCCGTCAGGATGCCATTACAAAAGAGCTCATCGAGATTACGTCTGGCGCCGATGCACTTGCAGCTGGTTGATCGCTCAGTAGCGGTACAGTTCAAGCGGCAAAATGAAATGCAAAAAGGTCCTCGGCAGTATTGTCGAGGACCTTTTCTTTGGTGATCTATTTAGTGAAAATAAGCATCATCTATCTGTGACAGGACGATGTCTTGGTCGGTATTTATCCCAGGATTTCAACTTGTTGCTGGAATGAGTTATCCTCTGCGATCACTCCGTTCCGGTCCTCTAATTCTGATGCGCTATGTCTGACCAGTCTATTTCGGCACCTCGCCAGCAATTCTCGTCCCGCTGGGGATTTTTTCTGAGTGTGCTTGGCATCGCGGTTGGTACGGGCAACATTTGGCGATTCCCTAGAATTGCCGCACAGAATGGTGGGGAGGATGGAGCAGGTGCATTTCTTGTCGCTTGGTTGGTTTTCCTTTTTGCGTGGAGTATTCCCCTCATCATGATCGAATATGTGTGGGGTAGGAAGCACCGTTCAGGCGTAGTGGCAACGTTTATCAAGGAGGGTGGTGAGCGGTTTGCTTGGATGGGTGCCTTTGTGGCATTCGTCGCCACAGCGATAACCTTCTTTTATTCGGTTGTCGTTGGCTGGTGTATTTACTATCTGATTCAGTCGATCACCTCGCCGCTTCCTCAATCAACAGATGCTGCAATGCAGGTCTGGAATGACTATCAGAGTGGAGGCTGGCCCTTGCTTTTTCATGGCATTGCCATGGCTCTGGGTGCACTGGCCATTTGGAAGGGCGTCTCGTCCATTGAGCGGGTCAATAAAGTACTTGTGCCAACGCTGCTCATCATCGTCGTCATTTCTGTTGTGAGAGCTTTGACATTGCCGGGTGCATGGGATGGGGTTGCCTACCTGTTCACCCCTGATTGGAGCCAGCTTGCTCATCCAAAGATTTGGATTGAAGCTTTGACCCAGAATGCGTGGGATACAGGGGCTGGTTGGGGTCTGTTCTTGACGTATGCCGCCTATATGAGCACGAAGCAGGGGATCGTAAAGAATGCCGTTGCTACGGCCGTGGGAAACAACGTGGTATCGTTGATGGCAGCCTTGATGGTCTTTGCGACCGTTTTTGCCATTCTTCAGACAGAGATGGGGATGAACCGAGTTGAGATTCTGGAGGTCATGAAGACCAGTGGTCCAGCGTCGACAGGTTTGACCTTTATCTGGATGCCGCAGCTCTTTGCGCGCATGTTCATGGGAGCGCCGCTCGCCATTCTGTTTTTCCTTGGTCTTACGTTTGCCGGATTTTCGTCGCTTATCGCTCAACTAGAGCTCCCAACACGAGTGTTCATTGATGCTGGCCTTTCCCGTCCTATGGCCATTGGCGCCGTTGTCGGAGTAAGCTATCTACTCGGTATTCCATCGGCCGTTAACCTTGATATCCTGAGTAATCAGGATTTCGTTTGGGGAGTAGCTCTTATGGTATCCGGGGCATTTGTAGCCTTCATCGTCATCAAGAATGGTGTATCGCAATTGCGTGATAACTACTTGACCGGACAAGAAGGCGATTGGAATGTGACCAAAGGGTGGGTGTTCGTCGTGAACTACTTCATTCCAGTTGCTGCGATCGTTTTGTTAGTCTGGTGGTTGTCCCAGTCTGTCACAGACAACTGGTATGATCCAATTGCGACTGATACACTAATGACCGTACTTGCTCAATGGGCGGTGATGATGGGTCTTTTCTTTGTCGGAAACCGATGGATTGCCCGCAAAATGAATGGCACGGGTCTGTAATGAGGATTGGCTGAACGGTACCTCCTGAACGCTACCTCCTGAACAAGGATTAGCTAGTTGAGCTGCTGCACTACCCATTTGGCATGAGGAGAATCGATTCCCCTGATTATCTCGATGGCTTCATCTCGCAGAATAGGATCTTCTACGTACAGTGCTAAGCGATACAATTGCTGCGCTGCTAAAAAATCACCCTCAAGGGCACGTTGTCGATAGCTAGCGAAAACATCAGAATGCCTTTCCGGATTCGGTTCAAATCTGATTTGGCCTTTGATGAAGCGAATCGCTAGTTCGGCCGGTTTGTGTCCAGATTCGAACTCATCGTATAAAACACGAGCATTGTCCCAGCGAAAGCGCTCCCCTTTGAAATCAACATAAACGGAACTGGAATCAGACTTTTCGATCCAGTGATTGATTTTGCGAATAGCAGATGCCTTTAAAACCGAGCGAACAATGGGCAGCTGCTCAATTTTTGCCGTCCGCTGATTCTGAGGTAACGGATATAATTCTACGAGCGCGTACTCACTGATTCCGAAGACGGCTACCAAAAGGATAATAAATCCGTATTTCATTGCGAGGGAGTGCTTTACAAGAGTTTGTTGAGTTTCTATCGGCCAGATGATGGCAGGTTTTGATGTGTAGCATCAGGAGAATCTTCCCATTGAGGATTCAATTTTTTGGTGGAAAAACGCGGAAGCGTGTAGACCTTTGCGATCTTGACAAGCTTTTCGTTGATGAATCGGTTTCAGCACCGTAGTTTTGGCGCCCGCATCAGTAGTAACTACTGTTGATTCGGTGCCTACGATGCATTGACTACAAGTCTTTTGCAGATCAGAAAATTGGCCTATGACCACAATGGGAGCAAAACTGCTCTTTTTGAGTCAAATACGCACCTGGAGAGGTGGGTGAGTGGCTGAAACCACAGGTTTGCTAAACCTGCGTACCTTTTATAGGGTACCGAGGGTTCGAATCCCTCCCTCTCCGCGACCGACGAACGCCCTGATTGCGATAGCAATCGGGGCGTTTTTCATTTGGGGCGGGGAAGCGGGCTTTCGGGCAAAAGAAAAATGGCCCATGCGCGCGGAGCGCGCTCAATACAGCCCATCCATAGACTTTGGGATCCTGGTATGGTGCTTGAGCTCTGGGTGCGAGTCGAAATGGTTGCGTGGTTCGGGCCGGTTTGCTACCCTCTGGTAGGAAAAAAGACGGATCGATGGACGTCCCCGTCTAATCGTGCACTCGAGATCATTAATGACGATGAATTCCAACGGCGTCTTGAAGCCTCAGCTCCACTACTTAATTTTGCTCATTGCTGCTACTCTTGGCTTGAGTTGCAATAGCCCATCACAAGGAGGAAGGTCCTATCAGCCCAACTTTCTTTTCATCCTGGTTGATGACCTCGGGTATATGGATATAGGGGCGTACAACCCCAATACCTTCTACGAGACGCCCAATGTGGACCGCCTAGCAAGCGAAGGAATGCGATTCACAGATGCCTATGCTGCGGCGCCCGTGTGTAGCCCTACGCGTGCCAGCATTATGACAGGCAGCTATCCGGGCCGATTAAATACGACAGATTGGTTTGGGGCGCCGCAACCAGAAACAGCTGCTAACCATTCCACTGGAAACAGATTATTGCTCCCCGCCTCCTACGTCGAAGAGCTTCCGTTAGAAGAGATCACTATGGCGGAGGCGTTTCGGGATGCTGGGTATGAGACCTTTTTTGCCGGCAAATGGCACTTGGGTACGGAAGGGTCCTATCCCGAAGATCACGGCTTTTCTATCAACAAAGGAGGTTGGGAGCGCGGTGGTCCGTACGGAAGAGGACGCTACTTCCCTCCGTACGACAATCCGCGCCTCGAAGACGGCCCAGAAGGTGAACATCTCCCTGCCCGCTTGGCGGAGGAAACCGCACAATTCATTTCTGAGACCAGGGACAAGCCATTTCTCGCATTTCTCTCTTTTTATTCCGTACACACTCCGTTGATGACTCGCTCGGACCTAGAGGCGAAGTATGAACGCAAGCGATTAGGCGTCCCTGAGGACGAATGGGGCGTCGAAGGCGAGCGCAAGGTTCGCCTCGTTCAAAACCACGCAATCTATGCAGGAATGGTCGAAGCCATGGACCTCGCTGTCGGACGATTACTGCAGCAACTAGAAGAGTCTGGCCTGGCTGAGAAGACCGTCGTGATTTTCATGTCAGACAACGGTGGTTTGAGCACTTCAGAAGGTCACCCCACGTCCAACCTCCCGTTGCGCGCCGGAAAGGGCTGGATGTATGAAGGCGGTATCCGCGAGCCAATGATCATAAAGTGGCCTGGAGTTACGTCGCCTGGAGCAACTTCTAGCATATCCGTCACCAGCACAGACTTCTATCCCACCATGCTCGACATGGCAGACGTATCATCGAACGAATATCAGCACCCAGACGGCGTAAGCCTCGTGCCATTGCTCGAGGGCAAAAACCGCCTAGACCGTGACGCCCTGTATTGGCACTACCCGCACTATGGCAATCAGGGAGGTAGTCCATCCGCCGCTGTGCGAAAAGGTGCGTGGAAGCTCATCGAGTTTTTTGAGGATAACCGCGTCGAATTATACAACCTGCAAGATGATATTGGAGAGCAAACCAATCTTTCCTCACGGGAGCCAGAGAAAGTCGAAGAGTTGCGGTCGATGCTCCACGACTGGTACCTTTCTGTTGATGCGCAATTTCCATCTGCTAATTCAGCTACGACTGCCAACTGAGGGCGAGTTATACTGCCTGAAACGCCCTCCATTCATACCAGAAAGCCCTTTATGACCCGTTTTAGGTCCATTTCTTCCGTTTTTATCCTTGGTTCCGTCTTATCGGCCTGCCAATCTCCAGATGCGGTCCTTAATGAGCCGTCGCTCATTCAGTATTCTGACGCCATCGTACTCGAAGAGGAGCCTCGCCGCTCGGCAAACGCAGAGATCGCCGACTTTGATGGGGATGGCCTCAACGATGTGGTGCTGGCGATAGGCCGACACTGGCCCGGTCCCAATTTGCTTCTCATCGGAGACGGTCAAGGCGGCTTTACGCGCGTGGATTCGCTTTCCAATCCACAGGATCGATCCTACTCGCTGTCGGCAGCGGACATGGATGGAGATGGGGATCTTGACCTTGTCGTTTCAAATGACCGTCCCGATCCCACCTACGTCCTACTTAATAACGGTGCTGGTGGCTTCGATCAGCGTATTGATTTCGGCGATGGGGACTGGCCCACACGCAATGGAACGGTAGCAGACATTAATAATGATGGACGGCCCGACGTGATGGTGGCTAACCGTGGAGAAGGGGAGGTTGGTCACAACTTCGTATGCCTCAATGAGACCACAGAAGAGTTCAGCATATCGTGCGAAAGGGTTTCCTCGGGATCGACCACGACCATTTCAGTCGCCGACATGAACAGGGATGGCAATCCGGATCTCATTATCCCATTCAGGGACCTTGGTCAGAGCAATATTCTCTTGGGCGATGGCACCGGTAAGTTCATCGAGCAGATTGCTTTTGGACCTGATGATGCATCATACAGGGCGGCTGTAGCTGTCGATCTAAATGTCGATGGCCTGTTAGACCTTGTATCGATCGATGATCAGAGACGAAAGACCGTCGCATTTTTTCAATTGACGGATGGCGGATTCGGAGCAGAAACCAGAATTGATGACGGAGAGGCCATACCTTATGCGCTTGATGTGGCAGATCTCGATGGGAATGGGCGTGTGGATGTCCTTGTTGGATACCGAGATGCTCCCGACCGATTGTTCTTCAACGAAGTGCTCAGTCTTCGAAGCGTATCCCTTGGGGATAGTCTTGGAGCGACGTACGGATTCGGCATTGGGGATATGAATCATGACGGCGTCCCAGATATCGCTGTGGCGAGGTCTGACGCATCAGACCTGCTGTTTTTGGGGACTCGTGTCGGAAATGATTGACGTTGGCCTACCCCTGAACATAGCCGCAAACATCGCCCAAGCACTCCTTGCTGGAGCGACGCGGCCTGAGACGTCAGGAACCTGATTCTTGTCGATATAGCCGGATTTCGTCCACTTCGAGGCTGAAGGGTCCATCCTTGCCGTCCAGGATATAGAGCCCGAAACCAAGCACATTTGATATGTCCATGGGCGCTGCCGAAACTTGTTGCCCAAAGATGCTGCTGCGAAAGGAATCAAACGGGACGCGAACAACCGTCCATTCCTCGCTCGTGTTGAATCCAGCCCGCCGCGAAACGGAACGGCCTCTGAAGCGAGTTCCGTCGCTAAGTTCAACCTCAAAAGTGCGTCCGCTTCCGCGCACGCGAAGCTCGAGACCATCAAACTCACTGAAGTCATGATTGAGCCGAGTGCGTACGGATGTGAATCCGCCGCCGCGCGTTACCGTCGTGCCGGTAAACTGGAGTGTTCCGTCCTCAAGAGCTACGAACCCCTTCGATCGTCCTCCCATCACACCATCATTAACGATCTGCCAATTCCCGTTTTCTTCTGATTCGAAGTCGAAAAGCATGTAGGGCGATGAATCGATAGGGTTGCTTCCTGTTATGAAGGATGGGGAAAACAGAAGTAGAAGTACGATCAGGGATTTCATAGCCAGAGGTTAGCAGGTGTGCATAAAAAAATGGCGCCGGTAGGATACCTGAGTATCCTACCGGCGAACAACGTTGCACGCTTAGAGCGCTAGGTCTGTCAATCTTCCTGAATGCTCAATCAGACCAAGTCATACCGGTCAGCATTCATTACAGCATCCCAAGCTGTGGCAAAGTCTTCAACGAACTTGGCTTCGTTATCAGCCTGGGCATAGACCTCGGCCAGAGCTCGCAGCTGCGAGTTGGAACCGAAGATCAGGTCGACACGCGTTCCTGTCCACTTAACCTTTCCAGTAGAGCGGTCGCGGCCTTCGAAGACATCGCCTTTGTCTGAGGTCGGAGTCCAAGCTGTCCCCATGTCGAGAAGGTTGACAAAGAAGTCATTGGTCAGCACGCCGGGACGATCCGTAAACACGCCATGCTTGGACCCATCATGATTAGCTCCAAGAACGCGGAGACCACCAACCAAGGCGGTCATTTCCGGTGCCGTCAGCGTCAAGAGCTGTGCCTTGTCGACTAAGAGTTCTTCAGGCGAAACCGTGAAATCACCCTTCTGGTAGTTGCGGAAGCCATCGGCGATGGGCTCAATCACATCAAAAGAGTCTACATCGGTCTGTTCCTGTGACGAATCCATACGACCTGGAATGAAGGGCATTTCGATGTCGAATCCTGCTGCCTCAGCAGCCATTTCAACAGCGGTGTATCCCCCGAGCACGATCAGATCGGCCAAGGATACTTTCTTGCCATCCGTCTGCGCGTCGTTAAACGCCATTTGGATACCTCCGAGCGTATCGAGCACGCCCGCAAGTTTTGCAGGCTCGTTGACTTCCCAGTCTTTCTGAGGTGCCAGACGCACGCGAGCACCGTTGGCTCCGCCACGCTTGTCCGAATCACGGTATGTCGATGCGGATGCCCATGCCGTCGATACAAGGTCAGATACTGACAGACCTGAGGCAAGGATGGTTTCCTTGAGGTCATCAATGTCGGATTCGTCAATCACGTCATGATCAAGGGCCGGGATCGGATCTTGCCATATCAGCTCTTCTGCTGGAACTTCAGAGCCGAGATACCTATCGCGGGGTCCCATATCGCGGTGTGTCAACTTGAACCAAGCGCGCGCAAAGGCATCGGCGAACTCGTCTGGGTTGTCCATGAAGTGCCTTGAGATCTTTTCGTAGGCTGGATCCTGACGCATGGCCATATCAGCCGTAGACATGAAGATCGGTACTTTCTTGCTCGGATCTTCCGGGTCAGGAGCCATATCTGCTTCTTCGATATCCTTAGGTGTCCACACCCAGGCATCGGCAGGGCTTTTTACGCATTCCCACTCATACTTGAACAGAACACGAAAGTAGTCCATGTTCCATTTCGTGGGCTCAGGCGTCCATGCTCCTTCGAGACCACTCGTAATAGTATCGCGCCCTTTTCCACTCTTGAAGGTGCTCAACCAGCCAAAGCCCTGAGCTTCGATTGGGGCACCTTCTGGTTCGCGGCCCACATGAGAGTCAGGTCCTGCGCCGTGCATTTTTCCGAACGTGTGACCACCTGCCGTCAATGCGACGGTTTCGTAGTCGTTCATCGCCATGCGGGCGAATGTCTCACGAATGTCCCTTCCCGATCCAAGTGGATGAGGTTCACCGTTTGGCCCTTGAGGATTCACATAAATCAAACCCATCTGGACGGCTGCTAGTGGCTTTTCGAGATCCCGATCCCCACTGTAGCGCTTGTCGCCCAGCCATTCCGTTTCGGTACCCCAGTAAATGTCCTCTTCAGGCTCCCAGATGTCTTCGCGTCCGCCGCCGAATCCGAACGTCTTGAATCCCATGGATTCCAAGGCGCAGTTTCCGGCGAGGATCATGAGGTCGGCCCACGAGATAGCGTTGCCGTACTTCTGCTTGACCGGCCAAAGCAGCCTGCGAGCCTTGTCCAAGTTTCCGTTGTCAGGCCAGCTGTTCAAAGGAGCAAAGCGCTGCGATCCAGTCCCTGAACCGCCGCGACCGTCAGCCGTGCGATAGGTACCCGCGCTGTGCCATGCCATGCGGATGAACAGACCGCCGTAGTGACCATAATCAGCAGGCCACCACTCCTGGGAATCCGTCATCACCTCGTATAGATCGTTCTTAACGGCTTCTAGGTCAAGATTGCTAAACTCTTCAGCGTAGTCAAAATCCATTCCCATCGGATCCGACAGGCCTGAGTGCTGGTGCAGGATCTTGAGATTTAATTGATTTGGCCACCAGTCGCGATTGGACTGTGTTGAAAATCGTGCGTTCTTAGATGCGCCGTGCATCACTGGGCAGCCGTTAGCACTTCCTTTATCGTCCATGTCAATCTCTTTCTTGCGTGATGTAGATCCCCTGCTGTACTGCCTCAGCGCCTTCTGAAGACTCTGTGTAAGCAGGGATGTGTCGTATTCGGATCTTTTGACGAAGGTGAATCCGGTCTAGATCCGGACTTCATCCGAAGTCCTTCATCATTCTGACTTCGCTTGTCCAAGTGCATTGATGATGCTGTCCTGTTTCCCCGCCGCCAGACTCTTTGTCGTGCTGTCGCTGCGCCGCGGGTTGCACGGTATGGATCGTATCGGTAATCTTCGTTTATGCACGACGAAGGATATATCAAATTCAATGCGGAATGGACCGAAGGGACATCGGTAAGCTGGCACAAGATCCAGACGATGAATCAGTGGCGTCAAATTCTATTTGAAAATGGGTTGATAGGAGCATTGCCCGATGGTATTGGCTACGGAAACATCAGCACTCGTGATCAACCATCGAAGCAGTTTCTCATCACCGGATCCATGACGGGAAATGTCAAGGAGCTGGGCCCCGAGCACTTCACACGTGTGACCGACTATCATTTTGACGAAAACAAATTGTCCTGCGTTGGTCCGATTATCGCATCGTCAGAATCGATGACGCATGCAGCCTTCTATGAGGCATCTCGAGCGATCAACGCAGTTATTCATGTCCATCATGCCGACATGTGGAATACTTGGATTGACCGGCTACCGACAACATCTCCAAATGTGACCTACGGAACGCCAGAAATGGCGTACGAAGTGATCCGCTTGATCCGAGAAAACAAACGACCAGAAAAACAGCTCGTGATAATGGGAGGCCACGTGGATGGAGTTCTGGCCTACGGTAGCAGTCTTGGTAGTGCCGCTTCGACACTTTTGAACTGCTGCAACCGGTTATTTCGACCGAAAAAGTGCGTGTGAACCGCGTTCGGCTCTTTTTTGCCGGTCGATCAGCCTTCCATTAATGCAATTAGGCGCTCAACAGCATACTGAACGAAGTCAGGATCTTCAGCCGTCAGATTTAGTGCTTCTTTTTCGATCGTAGGTGGAAGGTGCTTTTGCAGGGATTCCCAGTATGACGCATCCAATTCCGGAGCTTCCAGTTCGCCGCCGGCCGCCGAATATCGGCTAACCCCTTTAAGGGGCATTAAAAAGACCGCCCGACTGCTTGTATGCTGGAGTCGCTTGCCTATTTCAGCCGCCACGCGATCCTGTTCCTCTGCCTTCAATCGTGGAACGAACACGTACGGAGAATGCCAGGTCACCGTGTGATCTTCCCATCCACCAGGCACCTTGTTGGGCTCATTGACCAGGATGCCAAGATGTTCTGATCCTCCTGGACAGATTACCTGAGGTAAGCCCAGTTTGCCAGCAACCGTAAGACGTTCCGGTCCAGAGGCCCGTAGTACGCCGTAAACACCGTCAGCGATTTCACCCATAGCGTAGTCAAATACACCATTGATGATGCCTTCCTTCATCATCTGCTCCATGGCTTCTCCGCCGGCTCCGATGGCGTGGAATGTGATCACTTCATAGCCGGCCTTTTCAAACAGGGAAATAGCGTGCATTGCGCCTTCCGTCAGAACGCCGAGGTTTGTCAGTCCAACAACTCCTTTTGCCGTCGACTTGGTAATGCTGTGTTCAACCTGTGCCATTCCCCAAGCTGCTGCTGCAGCATTTGCGAGGATTTTGCGAGAGAAGACGTTTAGCCCGAGAATGTCTGATACCGCAAACATCATGGTGATGTCTTTGATGCCCACAAAGGGCACCGTATTGCCAGATGCAGCTGTTGAGCACATCACCTTCGGAAAGCCATAGGGAAGCGCCTGAAGTATAGGCGCGCACGTTGACGTCCCCTGCGTGCCACCAAGTGCCACCACACCATGGATTTTGCCAGACTGCTGTAAATCCAGAACCACCTTTGTGCCACCAGCTAGCATTACTGGGCTGGACTTGGCTCTACTTGGTTTGTTGAGTTGTTCGGCAAGCGAGCTGCCACCAGCCTCCATTATCCGGGATCGAGAGACGTCTGGTTCGACACCCGGGACACCGATTACACCAATGTCGATCAATAGGGCCTTTCCACCCAGGGATTCTATCTCCTTCCGCATGAAGTCAGCTTCAGCGGCTTTGGTGTCCAGTGTGGCAAGAATGGCAATGGTTTTCATCACGATCGGCAATTTAAATCAGAATTCTTGGTACGTCCCTGGCCTCCAGCACCATGAGCCAGAAGTGACTCAGGGGGTGACCGCGTATCTTTTTCAGTATAACAGTTCTGTTATCGAAAATGACCGCTTCAGCGTTCAATCGGAAAATCGGAGTCCAGCAAACTCGCTAGCTGCGGCGGTCACAGCGCGTTCAATCGGAATGCGCTCCGTAGATGACCCAGTCCAGAAGCCGTGCCCCGAGGTATTGTCTAGCATGAATTGGGCATCTTTGGGCGTTTCCATGGCGGCACCGTGTGCTACCAAGATGACATCAGGATGTACTTTTCGGCACTCATCGTAGGCGTGCTCCGTTTGTTCAGCAGTCTGCTCAATGGTCAAACCTTTGTCGTACCCTTTCAGGCCGCCTTTCGTCGTTCCAGCATGGTAACAGAAGATGTGTGGCTTGGCTTGTTCGCAGACTGCAATCGAATCTTCCAGCGTGAAGCCGAGACCGATCGTGACCATTCCCATTTCCTCTCGGGCTAAGCGTAGCATGTCAATTTCGTTCTGTAGCGTAATGCCGGCTGATGTCATCACTTTGTAGATCTCTGAATCGTGATCTACATACGAGATGGACGGTCCGATATTGGAAACAGACATCACTCCCATATCCTTGCACTCCTGCAAGACCATCCGCATGTCTTTCAGCGGATCATTGGCATTCAGGCATGCGCAAACAAACGCCTTGCCCTGCATGGCGGGCATGATGTCTTCGCGTGTATAATCGAGCGTCTGCCGATTAGAGTCCAGAATGGGCCACATCATGGCCATCGTTCCCATTCCATTAGCGCGCAATCGCGCCCCAGAAAATGTGTTCACACAGTCTGTGCCACACGATTCCAGTAGCTTGGCGACAAGACCGCTGCCAGCCGACGCGATCATGATGGGTGTTCTGGAATCAACCTTAGCTTTCAGATTGGCAAGAATCTGTTCGGTTGAGATGCGCTTCGTTATCATGAGATGGACTGGCTGGGAAAATGAGTAGGTTGGGCTTGCACCGTACCCTAAAAGTACGTTTCCCGATCCATTGATGTCGCGTCTTACCATCGCCCAACTTTCACGGAACGGCCCGACGCTGCGGCTGTTTATCCGGTCATGCTTACCAAACGCATCATACCCTGCTTAGACATCAAAGATGGCCGGACGGTCAAGGGTATCAATTTCCTTGAACTCCGCGACGCTGGAGACCCAGTGGAGCTGGCACGTATGTACGTCGAGCAGGGCGCCGACGAACTGGTCTTCTTGGATATCACAGCCACGCTTGAAACTCGCGGCACATTGCTGGATCTAGTGACGCGAATCGCCGAAGTGGTCAATATTCCGTTTACGGTCGGCGGTGGCGTCCGTACCGTTGCAGATGTCCAGCAACTCTTGCAGGCGGGAGCTGATAAGGTGGCTGTCAATTCAGCAGCCATCGCCCGCCCGGCGTTGGTGCGAGAATTGGCTGATGAATTCGGAAGCCAATGCGTCGTTGTAGCCATCGACATTAAGAAGTACGAGGGCCAGTGGTTCGTGCACTCCTACGGAGGGTCTCGCCCAACAGAGCTTGAGGCGGTGGAGTGGGCCCGTAAGATGGAAGGTCTTGGGGCAGGGGAGATCCTGCTCACGTCTATGGATCACGACGGCACGAAAGGTGGTTTTGCGATCGACATCACCGGTCGCATTTCGCGTGCACTTTCTATTCCTGTCATCGCCTCCGGTGGTGCGGGTAGCGCAGAGCATTTCGAAGATGTATTTCGTGCCAATGCAGCGGATGCTGCACTGGCGGCCAGCATATTCCACTTCAAGGAAGTGGCCATACCTGATTTGAAGCGTCAACTACAGACTGCTTCCATTCCCGTACGACTGACATGAATGATTTCCCTTCTATTCTCCAGGTTGGAGATGTCGATTTATTTGATGAGCTGGCTTTCGACCAAGCCGGTCTGATTCCGGCCATCGTGCAGGACGTAACAACGCACAAGGTGCTGATGCTGGGATATATGAACCGGCAAGCCATTGGCAAGACGCTGGAAACTGGAAACGTGACGTTTTTTAGCCGCTCAAAGCAACGGTTATGGATGAAGGGGGAAGAATCCGGCAACGTGTTGGTGTTCAAGGAGATGCGCGCAGATTGTGACGCGGATGCCTTACTAATTAAAGCTGATCCGCAGGGGCCTACCTGCCACACCGGATCCGACACATGCTGGGACGAAGTGAATGAGGATGGAGCAGCTTTTCTGAACCAACTTGAGCGGGTGATCTCAGACAGGATTGAAGAAGGAGATCCGGAATCATACACTGTTCGCCTAATCCAGGCGGGGCCAATGAAGGTTGCTCAGAAAGTTGGCGAGGAGGGCGTAGAAACTGCTTTGGAAGGGGCTGCAGGAAGTGAGGAGAAGCTGGCAGAAGAATCGGCAGACTTGCTTTATCACCTTCTAGTTCTCCTGAAGTCCCGTGGACTATCCTTGGGTGACGTTACCGCAGTTCTGGCGGAGCGCCACGGGGAATAATTTCGTCCGTTTTTGGTCTTTTCTAGGAGAGACTTGTCCCGTTCATGTTCGGAACCTCCCTGCTGACAGGGTTTGCGTGACCACTCGCGGCCCAGGTTGAGTACGGTAGATTGGTGCGGTATAGTTTCTAGTAGACTTCTACCATTTGATCGATTTCCCGCCAACCCATGAACCGAATTCGCTACGGTCTGACTCACCTCTACCTTCTCCTTCTGCTACTAGCAGCTGCCCCAGACCGTGGGTATGCTCAACAGGCAGTCCTGCGTGGTTTTGTCACAGATGCAGCTACCGAACAGCCGCTTCAGGGAGCAACAATCGCTCTTCGAGTTGACGGAGAGCTCGTCGTTGGAACAGCCACTGATGGAGATGGCTATTTTGTTCTGAATCGTGTTCGGGCGGGTCGATATGCCTTGGTGGTGTCCTTCGTTGGGTTTGCGTCCTTTCAAGAGGTTCTCGACCTACAAGAAGGAGAAATTCGTGATTTCAGAATATCTCTCTTGGTTCGCGCGGCGGCTATCGATGAATTGGTTGTCGAGGCCGAAGCAGAAGCAGGTATCACGACGGTAGCAGCAGGATTAGAAACCGTCGTTCCGGCAGCCATTCAGCGTGTACCCGTTCCTGGTGTTTCGGGCGATCTAGCTGGCTATCTGCAGACGGTACCAGGAGTGACAGTGCAGGGTGATCGTGGTGGACAGTTCTTTGTCCGAGGCGGCGCGGCCGACCAGAATTTGGCCCTACTCGATGGTCTGCCGGTCTACATGCCATTCCACATTTTGAGTTTCTATTCGGCCTTTCCTGAAGAACTGGTCGACCGCGCCGCTTTCTATACTGGCGGCTTCGGTGCCCAATACGGTGGTAGAACATCATCCGTTCTGGATGTAAGTGCCCGCAATGGCAACAAGCAAAACCTTGCCGGCTCAGTCGCTTTCGCTCCATTTCTGAGTTCGGCCACATTCGAAGGCCCCCTGATTGAAGGAAAGGTATCCGCTATTGTGAGTATTCGGCAGTCTTTCGTTGAAGAATTGCTTCCTGATTTGTTCGGTCAACGCATGCCGTACCGTTTTGGAGATCGTTTTGGTAAGATTCACGCCCTCCTAGGAGGCAGCCATGAATTGTCGCTTACCGTTCTAGACACAGATGATCGAGGAGATATCGCGGGTACTCAAAAGACCGTTTTTGGAGAAGTCGAAGCCGCAGCGATCGATGACAGTTCCGAAGTCGCATGGTCAAACCGGGTATACGGTGGGACCTACACCTATCGATCAAATAGTTTGCCCATCAAAGCGCGACTGACGGCAGGTCGCTCTGAAATGGCAAATGAGTTTGGGCCGGAAAGCGCGCCCGAACGGATGTCCTCCATTAAGAGTTCTGAAGCAACATTGCGTCTTTCTTGGTTGCTGAATCGGGGCGATATCTCTGTGGGCACGACGTTCAGAAAAACGGACCTATCCTATACACTCGATGATCTGTTCACGGAGTTCACAACGTCGTCAGAAGAGATGAACGAGTGGAATTCCTATATCGAATCGACGCTTGACCTAGCGGGCGATAAGCTTTCTATCAATCCAGGCGTTCACATGTACGCTTTGCCGGATCGCTCAGAGCAATATTTCGAGCCCCGCATGCGAGCCTCCTTCTGGCCCACGGGTCGGCAAGGCCGACATCAATTGAATGCTTCTTGGGGTATCTATCACCAGATACTGTCTGGTTTGTCGGATGAGAGAGATTTGGGCAACTTATTCACGGCGTGGATCACTACACCGGAGAGCCAAGACCCAACGACGTCGATGCACGGCATTCTAGGTTGGAATGTCAGCCTCACCCCTTGGCTACATGGTGCTATCGAAGGATTCTACAAGTCGTATGATCATATCTCCGCTCCCATCTTCAGTCCGTTTCCAAAGTTCACTACGACCCTTCAAGAGGCATCGGGTACTGCTTTAGGCACGGATATCCGGATGGATGTCGAGAACCGTCCATTCATTCTGGAGTCTATCCTCGATGGCTACTTTTCTTACACGTTCTCAGCTGTTGAATATGAAACGGATGTCTATACCTATAACCCGGCTCATGACCGCCGCCACCAGTTCAATGCCTTGATGCATGCTCAGCGTGGTGAGGTAGGTGTCACAATCCAGTGGCAGTATGGTTCAGGCCTTCCATTTACCGAATCAGGAGGATTTGATGTCTGGTATCCGCTAACACCGGATGTCGACGTGGCGAATGAAGCTGGCATAGACCGAATCGTATACGCCGAACCCTTTAATGGTAGGCAACCGACGTATTCCCGCATTGATATCTGGCTTGAGCGCAAAGTTGAACGCGGCCGCTACGTAGGTACGCTACGTGCCGGGGCATTGAATATTCTCAACCGCGACAATCTGTTCTACTACGATCTCTTCACCTTCAAACGTGTCGATCAACTGCCTCTGATTCCTTCAGTCGGATTCAAGATGGAATTGCGCTGACTTGGCTCTCATCGAGAGTGCTACTAGAGGAGAGGGTCTATTCGAACATTGCCGGATCAAGTCCCGGGATGATGCGCAGAGCATTCTCATAGTACACGGCGCGTAGCACATCGTCAGGCAGGTTCATTCCGTACATCTTCCACTGGGCGTGGTACTTCCGGTAGTAAGGGAAGTATTCGTCAGCCGTTTCGAACACGCGGAAATACGTCCAGAACTCTTCGACATTGTAGGAATCCTTGCCAAACAGTAGGCGGTCCTTGTAGTCGATCATGAATTGACGTGCGGTGCGTGGTTGCCGCCCAAGTTCATAAATAACCGCCGCCACTTCTGTGACCATGTTCGGATTCTCATCGAGGCGCTGACCGAGTTGGGTCAGCGCCTGCCCGAGCCAACTGAGATGAGCGCTGATAAACGTGGTGCCGCGGTGCTTGGCCATGATGTCGTAATGCTCCGACATGATCTGTTCCCATGAGGGATTGGTCGCAGGATCCCGATAGCGATTGGGACGCAGTTTGAGCTCCAACCACTTTTCATTGAACTCATCCTTCGGATTCCAGAAGTTGGCGGGCTCCGCTGAATGGATGAGTACAGGGACGCCCATTTCGCCTGCAAGAGCCCAAATTGGGTCGAGACGTGGATCATTGACGGCTACCCGATTGCCTTCGACATCCATCACGTCCAGTCCAAGGTTTTTATAGACCTTTAGACCACGTGCACCGGCCTCGATATCGGTGCGCAGCTGCGCCACCGCTCGTTCGGTCCATTCTGGTGCACCAACGCTATCAAAGTCCACGTTCGCAAACGTGACGATGCGATTGGGGTGTTTGGCTTCCATGTTGCTAAGCGCACCTTGAAGATTCTCGCCTGAGCCTCCAGACAGGTTTACTAATGCGACCATATTCATCCCGTCCATCTCCATCATAAGGGTATCAATGGCACCCTCTGTCATGGTAGGAGCACGAAACCAGTGGCTGTGAACATCCACAAATGGATATTTGGCACGAGTAACAATGTTTTCTTCAACTACGAGCGAGGAGCGCGGCTCAAACTTTTCAATCGTCATGTCACCGGATGCGTCCGACGATTGCTGTGCTTCCGATGTGCAAGCAGGAAGCAGAAAGATGAAAAGAAGTGGGAGTAAACGATGCATGGGTCGATCTGATAGGATTTGGACGGAAAAGGCATAAGCCTGAACACAACATAAGTTCGGCGATATACTTTCACCCAAACCCGACCAATTAAAATGCTGAACCAGATGCGGACGCGTGGGTACGAACCGGGTCTTTCAGGCAAGAATTCTGCCTATTCCGTCGAGCAACCATCCAGCACCTATGTCTGAGCCCCGTAAATCTGAACTACTCCAGGCGGAGCAGCCGTTCGAAGTAGTTTCCGAGTTCCAGCCGACGGGGGATCAGCCGAAGGCTATTAAGGAGTTGCTTGAAGGGCTCGAGCGTGGAGACCCGCATCAAACGCTGCTGGGCGCGACCGGGACGGGGAAGACGTTCTCGATGTCCAATGTGATTGCCCAACACGGAAAGCCTACGATTGTCTTGAGCCATAACAAGACGCTAGCGGCGCAGCTTTACGCCGAGTTCAAGCAGTTTTTTCCGAACAACGCGGTCGAGTTCTTTATTTCCTACTACGACTACTATCAACCGGAAGCTTATATCGTCCACTCGGATACCTACATCGAGAAGGACATGTCGGTCAACGAGCGTATCGATCGTCTTCGATTAAAAGCGACCAGCAGCCTGGTTAGTGGCCGGAAGGATATTATTGTGGTGGCTTCGGTTTCCTGTATTTATGGTCTTGGTTCGCCCGACGAATACCGCAAGCAGATTGTCCAGGTTAAAGTTGGAGACTCTATTCCTCGGAACGAACTGCTTCATGGACTGAGCGCCATTTACTATAGTCGCAACGATCTCGAGTTTGCGCCCGGCGCATTCCGTGTTCGTGGTGATGTCGTTGAGGTGTTTCCTGCCTACTCAGAAGAGGAAGCGTACAGAATTGAATTCTGGGGCGACGAAGTGGAGCGGTTGACCGTGTTTGAGCCGGTTTCTGGAGACACCATTGCCGAACATCGCTACCTGACCGTATATCCAGCTAAAATCTTCGTTACACCGAAGGAACAGGTTCTCAAGGCCATTGGAACGATTGAGGAAGAACTCAGGTGGCGCCTAGCTGTGTTGCGTGAGAACGGGAAAATGCTCGAAGCACACCGCTTGGAGCAGCGAACCATGTTCGACATCGAGATGCTGAAGGAGGTGGGGTACTGTTCAGGCGTCGAGAACTACTCTCGGCACCTCAGCGGGTCGGAGCCGGGTGAGCGCCCTAAATGTCTATTAGATTATTTCCCTGATGACTTCCTGATGGTAGTCGATGAAAGCCACGTTACGTTGCCGCAGGTTCGAGCGATGTACAACGGTGACCGCGCCCGAAAGCTTAATCTGGTAGAACACGGATTTCGTCTTCCTTCAGCCCTGGACAACCGGCCAATGACGTTTGAGGAGTTTGAAGAGAAGCAGCACCAGATGGTTTATGTAAGCGCGACTCCTGGGGAATACGAGCTAGAGCTCTCCGGCGGGGTCTTCGTCGAACAAATCATCCGTCCAACAGGGATCGTGGATCCGGAAATCTTTCTGCGTCCTACTAAGAACCAAATCGATGACCTCCTGGAGGAGATCAAAGTCGTTACGGATCGAAACGAGCGCGTTCTTGTCACGACATTGACCAAGCGCATGTCGGAGGATCTAGCAGACTACTTGGATGGATATGGATTAAAGGTGCGCTATCTGCATTCTGACATTGATGCGCTTGAGCGCGTGGAGATTCTAAGGGGCCTACGATTGGGTACATTTGATGTGTTGATCGGGGTGAACCTCCTTCGAGAGGGCCTTGACCTCCCTGAGGTTTCACTCGTCGCGATTATGGACGCCGACAAGGAAGGCTTCCTTCGATCCGATCGGTCGCTGATTCAGACCGCCGGGCGTGCAGCAAGGAACGTGAAGAGCAAGATCCTAATGTATTGCGACAAGGTCACGGGGTCCATGCAGCGGATGATGGATGAAACGGACCGTAGGCGTGAAATCCAGGTGGCGTACAACATTGAGCACAATATCACCCCTACTACGGTCAAGAAATCAATTGACCAGATCAATCGGGGGACAGCTATTGCGGATGAGAAATACGAAGCAATGGGGCCAGCCTCACGCTTTTATGATGGTCCCGAGCAGCACAAGGTGGTCGCAGATCCGATCATCAAGTACCTTACCGAGGACCAGAAAAAAGACCTTGTCAAACAGATGCAGCAGGAAATGACGGAAGCAGCGAAAAGCCTCGAGTACGAACGAGCCGCAGAACTAAGAGATAGTATTGCCCAAATCGAGGGTAGTTTTGACGGGGCTGGGAGATGAGAGTAATCTTATTTGTGGTCTTGAGCCTATTCTTGGCACCACGTTCCCAGGCCCAAGACGTAGCCCAATGTCTTGACTTGTCTCTTTATTGTATCCAGTTGCTGCCTACACAGGACTATAACGGTGCCGAAGGACATGTCGAAATGGTGCGGCCTTCCTCCCCATTCGGTCTCACGGTGACTCGCGAAGGGCGGCAGCGCTACAGGTTGATGGTGGACATTGCTGGCTTGCCCGAAATTGATCCAGCAGAAGGCCATTTTGTACTGTGGGCCTCACCCTTGACCCTTGATCCTGTCATTAACCTTGGAGAGGTTCAAAATGGATCATTTGAAGTGGGAGAAATCAGTTTCAACAAGTTCATGCTGGTGGTTAGCCTAGAACCTGATTTAGATAGTGATCGAAGAACAGGCCCGCTCGTGCTTCGGGGTCGCTCGCCATCTAGCCGGATGGAGCCTCATGACATGTTCCAACTGTCAGCGTTTTCAGAGTCTGCTTCGGCACACGATGGAATGATGCACCACGAAGCGGACGTTGAAGAATGGCCGCATCCCGCTATGCATCCGCGCATTGACATGATGCCTTATATGATGGATCTCAGCCCATCGGTTAACCCTTGGTCCCCAGATGCTGCCGACTATCTACCGTTGGCCAAACCCCGATCGCTTCAAACCTTGGTAGATGGGGATTCGCTTGAACTCCGCGCACATTTTGTTCGCAAGCGCTTGGCCGGTCGGGACTTGACGATGCTGGGATACAACGGTGAAATTCCTGGTCCCCTGATTGATGTCCCGAAAGAGGCCAGTATCACAGTGACATTCGTCAATGATACGCCTTTTGAAAGCTCTATCCACTGGCATGGCCTGCGTCACGACAACCGATTTGACGGTGTTCCAGGGTTAACGCAGGATCCCGTACCTCCAGGCGGGACATTCGTCTATACAGTCCATTTTCCAGATCCTGGTATCTACTGGTACCACCCTCATCACAGGGAAGACATTCAGCAAGACTTAGGCCTGTATGGCAATATGCTGGTTCGTTCGCCGGACATGCTACCTGACGTTTCGCACGAAGAAGTATTGGTTTTCGACGATTTGACCTTAGCGCCATCGGGCAATGTCCCGTACGGAAAAGAAGAGGCTAATTACACCTTGATGGGTCGATTCGGCAACGTGCTGCTGGTAAATGGGGAGCAGCGCCTAGATCTAAAAGCGAAGACTGGCGAACCTGTACGCTGGTTTCTGACCAACGTGGCAAATACTCGAACCATGAATCTGTCGGTCGATGGAGTGGCAATGAAAGTTGTAGCCTCCGACCTAAGCGCCTTTGAGCGCGAAACATGGGTTGAGAACGTGCCTATTGCGCCCGCGGAACGCTACATCGTGGACCTCACGTTTTCTGAGCCGGGAGCTTACGTCTTGGTTAATCATGTGCAAGCTCTAAACCATTCAACCGGTGTGTTTTTCCCCGAGCGGGACACATTGGCCGTTATCACGGTGGACGGGCCATCGATGGAAGCCTGGCGCCCCGAAGCGAACGATCGTCCCGATGTCAGCGAAGATATTGATCCTTTCCGTTCATGGATTAATGAAACCCCGACCCACGAGATTGAACTTTTCCTTCGTGCGACCGGCCTTTCAACCGTAGTAGATTGGGTCTTGAAGGTGGATCAGGCCTACTTCCACCCTGTAGAGTGGGCAGGCACAATGCCGATGATGAACTGGAGCGCCTCAGGACGGGAAACGGAATGGGTCATCAGGGAGCCGTCGACGGGAAAGGAAAACATGGATATCGAGTGGCGATTCGATCTTGGATCCACTGCAAAAATCCGCATCCACAATCTCCGAGATTCGATGCATGGAATGCAGCACCCTATCCATTTACACGGCCAGCGATTCCTGGTTGTGGCCTATAATGGCCGTCCGACGGATAACTTGGTTTGGAAGGACACAGTGCTAATTCCAGCGGGGATGAACGCCGATATCGTGGTTGAATTCACGAATCCGGGCGCTTGGATGATGCACTGCCACATTGCTGAACATCTTGAGGCCGGTATGATGAGCAGCTTCCTAGTTGAGTGACCCACTTGGTGATACGTAATGTGGTTCATTATTATGCACTACCCATAAACCCCGCTATCACTATGAAACGCCTTCTCCTTTCCCTTCTTGCGCTTTGCGCGCTGACAGTACTGACGGTCCAAGCTCAGGAGTCCTTTTCTGAAGATGTAGACCGCTTGATCGATTACCATCAAGGACTTGTGGCCTTGGAAAATGTGACGCTGTTTGACGGTACCGGGGCTGCGGCTCTGACAGACCAGACGGTGATAATCAATGCCGGTACTATCCAGGAAGTCGGATCATCATCGACCCTGAATGTACCCGAAGGAGCGATCCGGGTTGATTTAAAAGGGCATACCGTGACCCCAGGGTTGGTTGGGCTTCACAACCACACGTTCTACACAACAAGCCAGCGCAACATCCAGCTGAACTACTCGGCACCGATGCTCTACCTGGCTTCGGGTGTTACGACTATTCGCACGACCGGAAGCGTAGCTCCATACTCAGAAATCAACCTGCGAGCTTCTATCGAGAGTGGTGAAGCAGCAGGTCCTGATATGTTTATTACCGGGCCTTACTTGAGGGGAGATGAAGCTTGGTTGCAGGGCCCAGAAGATGCCGCTCGAGTAACTAGTTATTGGGGCGAGGAGGGAGTGGACTGGATGAAGGTCTACACGCAGGTCACTCGAGATGAATTGAGTGCCGTAGTTGAAGCCGCGCATGCCAATGGCGTAAAAGTTACGGGGCATTTGTGTTCGATCAGTCATACGGAAGCCGTCGAACTAGGCATCGATAGCATCGAGCATACCCTTATGACCAACACGGATTACGTAAAGGACAAGGAGCCGGACAAGTGTCCAACAGGCCCTTGGCGTGCTGAATACGTCAGTCTGGACTTCGATTCAGATGAGGTCCAGCACACCTTCACCACTATGATCGACAAAGGAATTGGACGTACGACGACTCCTGCTGTATACGAAATGTATGTCCAGGGCCGTCCGATGGCAGACGAGCGCTCATTAGCTGCCATGTCCGCAGAGACGCGGGAAGAGTATGTCAAGTCCTATGAGCGCTTTTCTGTCAGTGGAACGCCTGTTGACCAATGGGAGAAATCACTCGCTTACGACCTGGCCTTCTACAGGGCTGGTGGTTTATTAGCGGCCGGCGTGGACCCAACCGGATTCGGTGGCGCTCTTCCTGGCTACGGTGATCAGCGAAATTACCAACTGTTACTGGAGGCTGGGTTCACGCCGGCCGAAGCCGTTCAGATCGCGACGTTAAACGGCGCCAAGATCCTGGGTATTGACGCTGCAACAGGTTCAATTGAAGAAGGAAAACGGGCCGACCTGGTTGCGTTCGAAGGAGATCTGACATCAGATGACACGACGATCACGCGAGCCCGCCTCGTCTTCAAGAACGGAGTTGGATTCAATTCAGGTAGGATGGAAGAAGCCGTATCCGGACAGATCGGGGTACGTTGACAGCTCGGAGACGCCGCTTCTTATAGCATTCCCATGATTCCAACGCGGATCATCGCAATGGCGATGGCCTCAGGAACAGGCTTGTCACCTTTGCGATAGCTTTTGCAGCGCTCTGGCCTAGCTTTTCGGACTGCTTTTGTACGTGTCTCTGGACCAATTCAATCAGCCGTTATCATGGCTCGCGAGATCAGGAGTTCATCTAGCTCTTTCAATGTATGAATGACTTTGAAGCCACTGTGACGTTGAGCGAGTGTTCGTGACCAGTCTGACCAGAGGCCGCCCAACACTATTTCAAAGTTTCGATCTTTGTGAAGAGACACGATCAGGCTGCTCAGGAGGTTTCTGTCTTCTCCAGGTCCCGACGGGAGGGTTCGCGATATGCAGACGATATCGGCGTTCCATCGCTCTTGCTCTCGTCTAAATTCTTCATTGGGCACGTCTGCTCCTAGATATCGGACTGTGTAGCCCCGTAGCATAAACACACTGCGCGTTAGAAGGGCCGTGATGTCGTGGGGGTCTCTCTCGGCACAACCCACGACCACCTGTTTCCCGTTAGGTTCAAATTTTTCGAGCGTATTGAAGTGGTAACGAATAATTGAATCGCGGATAATCTGCGTGATGCGATGTTCATCGGCGATACTCAATTCAGACCTGCTGTACCGAATTTCGACAATTCGAAGCAGATGGAGAAGGATGGGCCCTAGAACTAACACATCGTCCGGGTACACTTCAAAGAGATGATCGATCATAGCATGGAAAGAATATTCTCTTCCCTCCATTAGTGTACTGAAAAGTACGACTTTCAATGCGTCATCGTCATTTTGCTGGAAGTGAGCGCGAAGCCCCTCGAGATAGTCATTCAATTCATCTCCCACCGAATGCAGGATATGTCCCTGGTGATTCAAATGGAGATAGTCAGCCAAATGATCGGCGTCAATGCGAAGATGTCCGCCTTCCGTTCGGTTGTTTTGTAGCCTTCCGGTCGAACAGTGTCGTTTAATTGTAGAGGGATGGACCCCGAGAATTTTAGCAGCTGTATTAGACGTCATAATCGCTCACATCAGAGTTATTGAGCGTTTTTATCAAGGATATGGTGATAATAATAGGGTATTGGATGAGTATATGTTACAAAAAATCGTTTGAGGCCTCTCATCTCCATGTCCATAACGGACGCATTCATCAACTAACACCTCTAGAATCTATCATGGAAACACTGAGCCTCGAACAATATGGGGTCGTGTACAACATGTTTTCGTTCACGATTGCCTCGATGTTGGGAGCTTTCGCTTTCTTCATCCTAGCACGTGAACGAGTAGCACCCAAGTACCGCATCTCACTCATCGTATCCGCCATCGTCGTTGGCATCGCTGCGTATCACTACTTTCGAATAATGGGAAGTTGGGAGCACGCAACGGAATATGTCAATGGTGCCTATTCTTTCAATGCAGATCTCTTCAACGATGCGTACAGATACGTTGACTGGCTGTTGACGGTACCGCTCTTACTTGCTGAGTTAGTCCTCGTCATGGGTCTGACTCGTCAGAAGTCAGAAGGCTTGCTTACCAAACTGATTTTTGCTGCCATAGCCATGATTGCACTCGGGTATCCGGGAGAAGGAGCGGCAGAAGCGAGTTCCATCATCTTGTGGGGTGTCTTGTCGACAATTCCTTTTGCCTATATCCTCTACGTTCTTTGGGGAGAGGTTGGCACCGTTATAGATGAGCAAGGAGGGCGCGTAGGTTTACTTCTGCGTAACGCGCGCTGGCTTCTCGTCGCAACGTGGGGTTTCTATCCGATTACATACGCCCTGCCGCTTCTGGGCGCAGATGTAGGCCTGGTGGGAATGCAGATTGGATATGCCGTGGCCGATGTGCTTGCGAAAGCGGGATTTGGCGTCTTGATTTATATCATCGCACGCAACAAGTCTGAAAACGACGGCTACTCGCTAGACACAGTCTAAGAGAGAATAGAGTGTTTGGTGGGCGGCCGTAGGCCGCCCACCAAACATTTGCACCTACCAGAAGCGCCCATGTCATATCTCCAGTTTCACTTCGTTTTTACGCTACCTGCATTAATACTAATGCGTGTCATACAGCCGCGCATTGTGCTCTCGGACCGTCGTAAAGCAAATCTTTCAGTGGGCCTCATTGCGGCGATTGCATTCCTGTACACGACCCCTTGGGACAATTTTTTGGTTGCGAATAACATCTGGTATTACGGGAGCGACCGCGTTATTGGGATCATTGGCCACGTACCTTTCGAGGAGTACGCATTCTTCCTTATTCAGACGTTTATCACAGGTCTTTGGACATTCTGGTTGATACACCGGCCTGGGGTCGATTGGTTTGGCCCTAGAGAGTCGCAGTTGGCCAGATGGAATGGCACAGGAGTTTTCCTTGCTGCGACTGCAGCCGGGCTTTGGATGCTGGAAGGGACTTCAACAACTTATTTGGGGTTGATTGTCGCTTGGGCGGCACCCGTGCTGGCCCTTCAATGGGTCGCAGGTGGTCACAATCTGTGGAGGATGAGGAAGTTGGTCATGACCGCCTTTATTCCGCCTTCTCTTTACTTGTGCGTGGCCGACGCTATCGCAATCAAGAATGAAGTATGGGTAATATCCGAAGCCACATCGACTGGAGTCATGATTGGCGTCCTCCCAGTGGAAGAAGCTGTGTTCTTTTTTGTGACAAATTTGTTGGTTGTTCAAGGCACACTTTTGGCTGCTCATCACCTGCGCCATTCCGAACTGAATCAACTGTGGTCTGAGAGTTCGTATGCCGGATGACAAGATTCCTTTATGGATTCTAATAGCTACTATCCTTGGCTCGGCGTTGGGCTGGTTAGTGGGTGGTGGTCCATCATGGATTCTATATCTCCCTTGGGCTTTGTCGGTTTTTATATATGGGGTTCCTCATGGGGCGTCAGATCATGTAATTTGGGCGTCTTTCGACCAGAGTCCCGTCACAGGTCGGTTTTTTCGCGCTATTTGCGGGTATCTGCTAGTGATGGGTGTGTATGGCATTCTATGGTGGATGGCCCCAGTCCTCGCCGCAGGCCTATTTGTGGGGATTACGATCTGGCATTGGGGTTCAGCTGATGCCTACCGCTCCTTCTCACGTGCTGCAGTACCGTTGATGGGCGCAGGGTGGTTCGGCGCCTCTATTGCGCGCGGTCTGACTCCCATAATGGCACCTCTTGTGTTCTACCCAGAAGTAGTAGCAAAAGTAATCGGAGGTTGGTCCTCAGCTATTGACCCCGTAGGTCTGGCCAGCTGGATTCCTGAGTGGCCAGTGATGTTGGTCGTAGTCCTCGTTTTCCAAGCGTGCTGGCTAGGTGCCATGACCATGATTGGTGCACCTCTACAAACAGAAGTAGTCGAGACCGTCATCGTTACGACGCTTCTTCTGTTCGTACATCCCATTCTCAGTGTAGGGATCTATTTCACATTTTGGCATGCTTGGTATCACGATAAGAGACTTTCTGCATGGTATGGTAGCAGGAACGCTTTTCTAGAAAGTCGTTCGAAACGGCACGATCAACTTCTCATCATGGGCATCACGGTTGCAGGTCTCATTAGCGTCTTCGCGCTTTTTCCAGGAGGGCGACCAGCGTTCGCTTTTTATTTGATTGCCATATCGATATTGACCATGCCGCACATGATTGTGGTCTGGAAAATGGATCAATTTGAATCGCGGCAGGCGGGTCAAATAGCGGCATAATGCTAGATTGGACTTTTCTCGCGTAGGTCACGTTGCCGCTTGGACCAATATCATAATCGGAAAGGCCCACTTTGCCGTCTTGTATCTCCTTACAGCATTCCCATGATTCCAACGCGGATCATCGCAATGGCGATGGCCGCCAGAAACAGGCTTGTCACCTTTGCGACAGCTTTTGCAGCGCTCTTGCCTAGCTTGAGAAGCAGCGCTGGACCGAATAAAAACCCGATGGTGATGAGAGAAAGGTTCGCAAAAAGTGACACCGAAGTCGGGATATAACCGAAACTTTGTTGACTCACGAGGATCGTTGTTATAGCGGCGGGTCCAATAGTTAACGGAATCCCGATCGGTACAATGCCGATTGAACTCTCTTCATCGGATTCTTCCGGTGCTCGTCGACGAAAATCACCAAAGATCAGATCCGTTATCGATAGTACGAGTAGAATGATTCCACCACCAACGCGCAGGTCGTTGACCGTGATGCCCAACACCTGGAATATCACGTCCCCGGCAAAGAGGATCAGCATGGCGACAGCAAAAGCCGTGGAAGAAGCCTGAAAAACTAACGTTCTGCGCGCTTTGACGGTCATTCCATCAGTGAGACCCATAAAAATGGGGAGCACGCCCGGAAGGTTCATTGCGACAAAAAGCGGCAGGAATGATTCGATGTATTGGTGCACGACAATCAGAATTGGCGGGTGAAAAACGCCGACATGAACATCTCAACCAACGACAGGATGCAACCGAAAGGGCTTAAACAACAAATTCTCTCAACGATCACATTCTTGATCCTGCCATTTTTCCTAGCGGCGTGTGGGACAGAGGTTTTCTTGGACGATGGCCCTGACGAGGTATTCTTTTTCGAACCCATCGCTATGGGTCAGCAAGGAGCCGTTCGGGATACACTGGAGCTGATCTTGCGGGATCAGGCCACGCTGGAGGCCGCACTGCCCAAGGTCCAGCCGTTCGGTGAGATTCCTGAAATAGACTGGAGTCAGATGATGGTTGGTCTGATCGCTATTCCGGCGGAATCAGGAGGCTACATCGTAGAGGTTCAGTCCGTCGAACGCACAGGTGAAGAAGTGAATGTGCACTATCAATTGGCTGTACCCGGCGAGGACTGTATCACTGTTCAAGCGCTAGCTTTGCCACATCAGATTGTAATTATCCGAAAGACCGAAGGCAACGTGACATTCGTTCGCGAGCGGGAGCGGTACTCTTGCGGGATGTAAACCGCAGCTTACTCGTTGACGATGCCCGCTAACTTTGGGTTCTCGACTCTTTCGTCCGTCTCGATCTTGCCATCGCGCAGCCGTACGATTCGCCGAGAATGCTGGGCGATTTCCTCCTCGTGCGTCACAACCAGTATCGTATTGCCCGCGACGTGAAGGGCCTCAAAGAGATGCATGATTTCGATGCCGGTCTTGGAATCCAGGTTTCCAGTGGGCTCATCAGCCAACAGGATTGACGGGTTGTTGACCAATGCGCGGGCAACAGCTACGCGCTGGCGCTGTCCACCTGATAATTCGTTCGGCTTGTGATCCATGCGATCAGCCAGTCCAACATTGTCCAGCGCTTTTTCAGCCATTTCCCGTCTTTTCGAACGTGGATACCCCGCATAAATCAGCGGTAATTCCACATTTTGGAGGCAATTTACACGTGGAAGCAGGTTGAATGTCTGAAAGACGAAACCAATTTCACGATTCCTTGCGTCAGCTAATTCGTCGTCATCCATGTCGCTGACATCTTGCCCGTTAAGGATATATGTGCCACTGGATGGCACATCAAGACAGCCAACGATGTTCATCATGGTTGATTTTCCGGAACCAGAAGGGCCCATTATGGCCACATATTCCCCAGGGTAAATGACAATGTCTGCCCCGTCGAGTGCCTTGACGGTCTGTGTTCCCATCTTGTAGATGCGGCGCACGTCTTTGAGTTCGATGATCGGGTCTTGATTTGTAGGCTGCACGTCGTGGTCCATTTACTCTGATGCGCTTATGCGCTGGGGAAAGTCTTCAACCTGATCCACATTCTATTCGGATCACTTACTGGCCATTGCGGGCAGTCGGTGTATCGTCACGTTCCTCTATCAGTTCTCCTGGCTTCAGCAAGCGCGATACCGCACGGTAAGGACCGGTTACGACCTTCTCTCCTACGCTGATTCCCGAAAGGATTACGTAATGTGAGTCATCGGAGATATCAGTTTCAACTTCAACCAGCTTTGCGCGACTATCTTCGTCCATCACGAAAACGATGCGGCGAAGATCCTCTTCAGCCTTTCCTTTAAGTGAATCCGGTACGCCTCCATACTCCTCATCAAGCTGAGCAAAGTCCCGAACGGTTACTGCCTGAATGGGGACGGCCGTTGCGCCGGTGACCGTGTGAGTAAACACGTCAACCGTTCCACTCATTCCTGGTCGGAAGTTGGGCATTTGTATGGACTCTACGGGTAGCTCGTTGTTCATGACGACGTCATCAGCACCCGATTCATCAAAGGAGATGTTATGTGGATCCAAAATGCGAATCTTGACCGGGAAGTTGGTGATCTGCTCTTGTGAACCAGCTCCCGAAACGCGGGCAGAGTTTGCAATCTCGGTTACTACACCGCTGAAGATGCGAGTCGGATAGGCATCGATCTCAATGGCCGATGTGTCCCCGACGGCGACGTTGACCACGTCATTCTCGTTAACATTGACCATCATCTCCATCTGGTTGAGCTTGGCCACACGCATCATTTCTGTACCCGTCATTTGGGTCGTTCCGACCACCCGTTCGCCGAGCTCGACAGCAAGGATAGAAACGGTGCCGTCCATTGGGGAAAAAATCACCGTTTTGGACAGCTGTTCGCGAGCCTCTTTCAATCGTGCGTCAGAGATTTGAACGCTGTACTGGGATGCTTCATAGGAAGCCTGTGCAGTTTCGACGCGAAGACTTACGGACTGGAAGGATGACTCCGAGATAGCACCAGAATCAAATAGCTTCTTCTGTCGCTCTAATTCGACCTCAGCATTCTTCAGATCGGCTCGACGCTGAGCCTCATTTGCTTTCGCCTGAAGAACCGATGCTTCCGCCTGGTCAACCTGAGCTTGGTAAAAATCAGGTCGGATGCGAGCAAGAAGCTGTCCACGAACAACTTTGTCGCCCTCAGAAATGGGCAATTCGACGATCTCTCCAGAGACATCCGGGGAAATACGAACCTCAACTTCTGGTTGGATATTGCCTGATGCGGTCACCAGTTGGGTGATTGTCTTTAATTCGACATCGGAAAGTTCAACCTCCGTTGCGCGCTCCTTCCCGCCAACTATACCACTGACCCGAAGGCCCACGATAACGATGATGGCGAACACTACGAGTATGCCGATAATGATCAAGATGCGCTTGGTCGCGTTCTTTTTCTTGGCCATGAGAAAAGGAGTTTTCGCTAGGAATGAGGAGATTAAATCGCTCTCACGAGGAAGGATCAATCAAACAAAGGTTGGCTCGGATCCAGGATACCCTGATAGTATTCGATCAGACGATGTTGGAAATGAAATTGGAAGAGAGCCTGTGCACGCTGGCTCGATGCATTGGTAAAGGCAGAGCGGGCCTGCTGAAGCTCAACTAGCGTCGAAGCGCCTACTTCGTATCGCTCATTTTCAACTTGTAGTGCCTGGTCAGCAGCCTGAAGGCTTTTGGCTGTCACTTCGAGACGTTTTACAGTTGTCTGGTAGTCCAGAAATGCTTGACGAACTTCGATGGCTACATTTTGCTGTGCATTTTCGAGGTCAAGACGAGCATTATTGAATTGTACTTTGGAGGACTCGACGCCACGCTTAACGTTCAATCGGTTGAACAGCGGGATTTGTAGGTTAAAACCAACCCGTTCGGAGCGGTTATCCTGGATCTGCGAGTTGAAATCACTTCGCGTGTTTGCGGAGGAGTAACCGGATCCAAGGCTGGCTGACAAGCTTAGTGATGGAAGGTAGCCGGCTTTGGCAGCACGGACACCCTGTTCAGCGGCCAGAATGGTGGCTTCTTGAGCCCGTAAGTCCGCGCGACTGTCAAAAGCACTCACTAGCAGCGTGCTTGGGTCATAGGTGCGAATCGACATTGGTAGCTCGTTTGGACTAGGAGCAACAAAATCGTAGTCTGACAACGGATCGAGCTGCATCGTTTGAATCAGACGTGTTTTTGCGACCTGGAAATTGCTTTCAGCTGTAAGTAGGAGGGATTCAGCATTCGCTGCCGTTGCCTGCTGCTGATAGAGATCTGAAATGGCACGAGTCCCAACGCGAACGAACTCATCAATCTGTTCGAGAAGCTGTTGCTGCGCTTGAACGTCTTCCTGACGAATGCGAATATTTTCTTCGGCGAGAATCACGCTCAGGTAATTAGAAATGACGTTGAACACAACCGTTTGTTTTGTGCGCTCTACGCCGAATTCCTGAGCTTCTAGCTGCGCTTTGGCTGCATTTAGCGAGGCAACATCCGCAAAACCATTGAACAGGTTGACACCCGAACTGGCAGAATAGTTGAAGACGTCTGTGGATGCACTCCGAAGTTCTCCAACTGTTTGGTCAAACTGAAGACCCCAGTTTCGGCTAGCTCCTGTGCTCAGATTCATGTTTGGGAGGAAGTCGGCGCGTTCCGAACGCACTGTCAGGGACTGCAAATCGAGATTGTTCTCGGCCCGCTTAATAGTTGTATTCCGTTCGAGGGCGATCTGAACAGCTTCATTGAAGCCGACTTGGCGCAATTCCTGAGCCGATACGTTTGCAGCGGCGAAAAAAGCGAAGAGCGTCGTCAGAATCATGAGAGCAGCAGCCTGGCGGAGTGTTGTAGGTGCCGGACGGTGCAATGCGATGGATGAAGTCATTCGTCTGAATTGTTTGTTCAAGTAGCAGCCCGGGATGCTGACCCGGAGCCGGATTGATCCGGAATGGAACGGTGATGTCCCACTTGGACGTTACATCTGGAATCTTCATTCCTGTTTTCAAATGCCCATTTGAAGGAGGACATTCATCCTCACCCCACGCTTGGCGGGAAATCGGTCTACGGGAGGGCCTCACCTCGGTTGCGTTGCGGCGCTGGAGGTTATCCTTTGCTACGTGGATTCTTCGAATCTTGGTCAATTGTACTGTTAGGAGTAGATGTAACTCGACGTAGCTATCCGCGTATCTTGTTTCCGTGGCTTATTTGGATCCCAGTTGACGCACCCTGTCCACAATGATTGTCCCACTATCTTTCTTTCAACGCATCTCCCTCTCGCTGTTGTTTTTAGCAGTCATGGGAAGCACCGCTATATGTGCGCAGCCCCGGACCGGGTTGTTGGAGATTCCGACAATGAATGTGGATGTGCGCGCGCTGCACTACATCTACTTTGAGGTTGGAAACCAGTGGGAGTATGCGGTTTCAAATACTGAAAATGGCGTTAAGATCGATCCTGCATATATCCGATTCACCGTGCAGAGTGAAGCGCAGAATGTAGTCGGCGCCGAAGATTACCTGGTTCAGGTTCAGATTTTCAGCGAGGAGAAGATGCTACGTCAGCGAACTTGCCTGTACCGGCTACAGCGAGGACGCGTCCATGTGCTTGGTGTGTCTGCAAACGGCTTCGGTGACTGCAACTATCAGTCTCCATTTTCACAGCAGGATGTAGCTATCTCTCAAAAGCAGGAAGCAGTGCCTGTAGCAGATGGGTTTATAGATGTGGAATCTACCGGCTCCTACCAACATTTTTGGGGCGATCAGAATGGTGACAATGGTACCATCCAGTTCCACTATGCGGACCGTATCGGACTCGTCCGGTTCAAAAGTCGCACGAGAGGGTCTATCATGAGTTCGAATCCAACAGACTCAGAATGGAGTAGTGTTCTGCAGTACGCCAATGTCGGTGGCGCCGAATACGGTACATCCATTATCGCGAAGCGATTTGAATCGGGTCGTACTTTGCTGCCACTGAATCCAGAGCAGTAAAAACTACCGTCTTACGCGAAGGTGGACAATGTCCGTGCGGAAGGCCAAGACATCTTGACCTCCCGCAGGAACGTGCTCTAGTTGTTGGTTGGGAGCGAACTTCCTTCAACCCATGGTCCACCCAACGCAACAATCTGCCTGCCAATATTGTGGAGCTGGTCAATGTGTCCCGAAAGCTGCGATGTTAGTCCGTCCATCATATCTTCCACGATGGAGAGCTGTTGACGGTGGGTACTGGTGGGGCCATAGGTCGAACGTGCAATGCCGAGTTGGACTGTGAACAACCTACTTGAGATCGTAGGTCTAACTTTTTCGCCTACCTCACGCTTGGAAGGTGAACCGTTGACTTCTGATTCGAGCTCTTTCAGGGCCGTTTTAAGGTCATGCAACTGCGCGACCAACTCAGCCGATGCTCCTGGTGTGCGGGCAAGGGCGACGCCCAAGGCATCAGCTCTTTTCATGGCATCCGACAAAGACAAAGCCAACGCAGAAGAGTGACCCATGGCGGCTTCGTATCTGCGCCAAAACGCAGCTACCTCCTCATGCGGGGCTCCTTCGAGCGCTCCTTCGTGCATTGGTTTGACCATGAACTGCATTGGCTCAGACAAAGACACCATTCTTCCGTCCATGCGCTTGTGTAATTGAACTGAGTACATCCCAGGACCAGCCATCAGGCCCGCAGCACTAGCACTTGAGCCGCTCATGCTGACGGCCTCAGGGGCCGGATAACGGAGATCCCAAGCAATACGGTGGAACCCTTTTTTTCGTGCTCCTTCAATCTGGCGTACGACTTTTCCATTCGCGTCGGATACGGTCAGAACAATGGCAGGGGATGAAGCCATCTTTTCGGCATCCAGCGAATCCCACCCTGGGAATCCTACATCGGCGCCCGATGCTGCTGCCGCTTTTTCCTGCTCATGCCGTTGCTCCTCAGGTGTATGTAATCCATCCTTGAGATAGTAGGTAAAGACAGCACCGAAGGGTGGATTTTCAGCTACATAATGCGCATCTCCTTGTGATCCCTTCTGATCATCGAATGAAAGGTGGGCTCTAGGTACGTACCACCAAGCGTCGCGGGCAGCAAATAGGGTAGCTTCTTGTGCGAGTTGGTCAGCGGATACATTTCTGAGGGGGCTGTAGTCATCAAGTACGAAGAACCCGCGCCCGAATGATGCACCTACTAGGTCGTTTTCACGACGCTGAATCGCCAAATCCCTGAATGAAATGGTTGGAACACCTCCTTGCAGTTCGGTCCAATGGGCTCCAGCATCGACAGAAAAATAAAGTCCAAACTCCGTCGCAACGAACAATAATGCCGGTTTTACGTGGTCCTGAACCAAGCGCCAAACTAAGTTGCGATCGGGTAGATTGCCACGAATCGAGGTCCATGTCCGACCCTGGTCCGTACTTTTAACCAAGTAGGGAGAGAAGTCTCCGTATTTGTGATTATCCAGCGAGACATAGACCGTATTTGCGTCATGCAGGTCAGCTTTGATGTCATTGACAAATGCAGTGCGTGGAACACCAGGAATCGACCCTACTTCGATAGCACGCCAGGAGCCACCTCCGTCTGATGTGACTTGGATCTGCCCATCATCCGTACCCGCATAGATCAGTCCTTCCTGCACTGGAGATTCTGCGAGCGAGGTTATCGTGTTGTAGTTCGACATAGCCGCGACATCCCATGCGTTGTCCCATGCTTGCGCGCCACCCATGATGTCGAGCTCGAATCGCTCTTGGTTTCTAGTCAGGTCACCAGAAATAGCGGTCCAGTCATCTCCACGATTATCTGAACGCCAGACTCGTTGGGAGGCGAAATAGATGCGAGTTGGGAGATGGGGACTGACCAAGATTGGGGCATCCCAATTGAAGCGCTCATAGTCTTCATCCGCGCCTGGCTGAGGTTGAATGTCGACGGTTTCACCGGTCGTTAGATCGACTCTGGAGATGGCACCTTGCTGTCGCTCTGCATACATGATGTCCGGATTACCAGGCTCAGTAGCCGGCTGGTGGCCGTCCCAATCCAGAACGATCTTCCAATCGGAATTCTGGATGCCGTGGACATTGTCCGTCCGTGAGGGGCCGCCTTGCGTGCTATTATCCTGCGTACCACCATAAATGTTGTAGAAAGGCTCGGCATCATCGAGGGCCACTTTGTAATACTGAGTGACGGGCAGGTTTTCTACAAATCGCCAAGAAGCCTCTAGATCAAAGCTCTCGTACAACCCCCCATCCGTTCCGAATAGCACGTAGTCCGGGTCGCTGGGCTTGAATGCGATGGCGTGGTTATCCCCATGCTTGTAGCGCTCGTTCATCCTCGTGAACGTTTTTCCATGATCCTCTGATACCTGCATACTGGCGTCCATGAGGTATAGTCGCCCGAAGTGATGGGGAGATGCGAATAATTCCTGGTAATAATGAGGGCCGGTGGCACCTGCAACGGCGTCCGACATCTTAGTCCAGGAAGCGCCACGATCTAACGAGCGAAAAACGCCTCCTGTTTTGCGATCCAGTTCGATGGCTGCATAAATCATGTCTGGGTTCTGGGGAGATACGGACAATCCAATCTTACCCATATTACCTTCTGGAAGGCCGTTGGTCAGTTCTGTCCAGGTTTGGCCACCGTCAGTACTTTTGTGGAGCCCGCTTCCAGGGCCACCTCCGAGATACTTTGCTACTGTCCTGTGTCGCTGCCATGTGGCTGCATACAACAGGTCGGGGTCGCGAGGATCAATCTCAATGTCAGTAACGCTGATCCATTCATCGTCGCCGAGAGTTCGCTTCCACGACGCGCCGCCATCCGTGGTCATATAGAGTCCTCGATCACCACCGGAAGACCAAAGGGGACCTTGCGCGGCGACCCACACTACATCGGAGTTTTCAGGATGAACGATGATGGTTGAAATATGCTGGGAGTCCGGCAGACCCATGTTCGTCCAACTTGCTCCACCGTCGGTCGATTTATAGATGCCATCACCATAGCCCACGTGACGTCCACCTACATCTTCGCCCGTTCCCACCCACACTGTAGAAGGATTAGATGGGTCGATTTCTACGTTTCCGATGGAATAAGACGCTTCATCATCGAATACCGGCGTCCAGGTAGTACCATTATTGGTAGTCTTCCATACGCCGCCTGAGCCAACTGCCACATACCATACGGATTCATCCGTGGGGTGGATGGCAATATCTGCGATTCGGCCGGACATAAAGCCTGGTCCAATATTGCGCAGTGCAAGGCCTTCGAAGGTTTCGGCCTTTAGAACGTCCTGTGAGTTGGCCGGGGCTATAAACAGGATGGAAATAACGAGTAGGAAGAATCGTTTCATGGCGCTGTAAAGATGTGGGGGACAGACCCGAAGTATACTTCAGGTACAGCAAAACAGCGACAATGACTGTCCTTAAGGATCTATTTCTCCTCCTGAGCCGGTGTTTTCATTCAAAAATGACCGAATCGGGCAAAGAGGACGTTATTCTCGAGATGCACGTGCTCATGCATCATTGATTCGAATTCCTTCAAGCCATCCCAGAGTGCCTTCCATGTATTACAGGCATAGTCGGGTGCTACGAAGTTGTCCGTCAAGGTGCGAATCTCGCGCAGTGCATCGCCGGCTGCCTCGTGTTCATTTTCGAACGAAGCTAATTCTTCAGTAGAAAGCGAGGTATTTCGTTGCATCATGGCAGGAAAAAGAACCTCTTCTTCCTCGAGCATGTGCGCTTCAAGATCTTCTTTCAAGCTGGAAAAGAGAGTCAGCAACCGATCGAATCGTTCTTGATCGACATGCCCATGCACCCGATGGACTTTGGACAACATGCCGTGTAATCGAGGAAGTTCTTCGCGAAGCGGTTCATGGAAAGCCGTTAGAATATGTCCGATCAATGCGGGAGAGGAAGCATCTTTCCATCGGGTACCAGTTGGTTGTCCCGCCAAGTCCGATGCAAGGGTAGATAGGACCTCATCTACGTTGATCCCCTTTTTACTGCACACAGTACCTAGTTCCTGACCGCCTCCACAGCAGAAATCAATGCCATAGCGGTGAAAGGTGCGAGATGCGGCAGGTTTGTCGGCTACAATTTGGCCGACGCGAGAAGAGGGAGTAAATGTAGTCATGAGAGCAGCCATCAGGGTGGACATTGAATAAAGGACTAATTAGTCCTCAATATGATCAAAATGATTGTCAGTTCCGCATGAGGTACTGTTGCGTCAGAAATTCAAACTGGTGGAGTAGTCTGCGTAAGGTGCCGGAGGACTTTAGTCCATTGTCGCCTTGGTGACATAACCAAGATGCTGTATTCTCTGGCTTCTCCCCAAGCCCTCGGTCCTATGAATCGTTTTTCCCTTTTGCTCGCGCTGGCTTTCACGATTGTCGTCGTGGGATGTCAATCATCGTCCGACCCGGAGTCATCTGGCGCTAGTGGCAGCGATATCTGGTTGTTTGAATTGGATGGTGGGGACGTGGAGTTGCTTGAGCGGCTCACGGATCGTGAGGGCTACGACAATCAGCCCATGTTTTTGGATGATGGGCGTCTTTTGTTCGTATCTGATCGTGCTGGCCGGGCAAATATCCATTTGTATGACATCGAGTCGGACGACATTTCACAGCTCACATTCACGGATGCAGACAAATACTCTCCGACGCCAATTCCTGGAACTGGAGGGCGTGAGTTCTCGGTCGTTCATACTGATTCAATCGCACAGCAAGGCTTATGGCGGTACTCGGTCGATGGGTCTACGGAGCCCGGTCCGATTGCAGATGTTGACTGGGTCGCCTATTACACATGGGTTGGGCAAGACAAGGTGCTCTTTTGGCGATTGACGCAGCCGATACCAACCGTACAGCTGCTAGATACAATCACCTCCTCCTCGCAGACCATTGTCGAAGATTCAGCCTTTTCCTTCAAGCAGGTGCCAGGGGAAGAAGCGTCGAGCTATCTCGCTAGATGGGCCGATGATCATGCGGAAATCTGGAATTACGACTGGAATACTGGTGTTTCAACGGTCATGGCTCTTGTTTTCGAGGATGGAAGTGATTTTACTTGGACCCTAGACGGTCGTCTGTTGATGATGCAAGGCAGTGAGCTGTACTCCTTCAAACCAGATGCGAGCGACGAGTGGGAGAGAGTAGCCAAATTGCGTTTGAAGAATGGCTCGCGATTAGTCGTCAGTCCAAATGGTCGACTGCTAGCCGTAGTAGGAAACCACTAATCAGAGTTTTGCTGATGGTTGGTAATCAGCTAGGGTTTCGCCTATTATCGGGACTTCTAAAAATCTCCTGAAAGTGGTTTCCCATGTAACGACTATTGTCCCGCGTTCTCGCCCTGTTGTGTTTTGTTTTCCTTGGAATGGTCCCAATCGATGCTTCGGCCCAAGCGGCCAGTGAGCGAAGTGTCCTAAAGCAAACCATTGCGAATGCTGAGATCGAGATCGACTATGCTCGTCCTTCTGTAAGGGGCCGCAACCCATTGTTCGGTGGGGTGGAGGACTGGGATATCAATTGGACGCCCGGTGCCAATATGTCCACTGCGTTCCGTTTCTCTGAGGAGGTAACGATTAATAATGTCGATGTTGAAGCATGTCGCTACAGCGTCTGGTTTCACCTTGTGGAAGATGGCCCGTGGAGTCTTGTACTTGACAGGGATACAACGCTCTTTCATGTTCCGTATCCAGCACTAGACAGCGCGTATACACGGATTGAGTTTCAGCCTAAGGAGATCGACTTCTTTACCGAAACGCTGACGTTCGACATCCAGCACATTCGAGTCGACGGAGGACAAATCCATTTCAAGTGGGGCACTACCTTCGCATCGTTCGATTTGGGTGTAGACCCGGGCTATGACTATGTCTTTACCCTGGAGGAAGTTGAGCCTTATTTGGGTAATTGGATGATCTATGAAAGCGTGGGTCGTCCATCAGACGAGGAAATCGAGGAGTACAAGGAGGGCCAGACCGAGGAGCAAATCAAAGAAATGATGCAATACTTTGATGATATGATGGAGCCTAGTGACTTACGCGTTGAATTCGATTCTGAAAAAGGCCACCTGATTGGATATTCAGATAGATGGTCCGAAATGATGGGCCAAGAGCCAGGCACCCCTCAGATGATTTTCATCCGCAAGGCTCAGGGCATTTTTAGCACCGGGGGCTATATCAATGGAGACTTGGCCTCCTTGGGAGACTGGGACATGTGGGAATTCGAGTTTGACGAGGACGGCCATGCCAATCGCTTCGTTCAGCGTGCCCAAAGAGATGATAGGGTTATGGCGGAAGGTGATCGGGTCGAGGACTAAAGCTTCGAATACAAGCATTCTCCGTACGACCACAAAAAAACCCCACTCACGATGTTCGTGAGCGGGGTTTGTCTTGCGGAGGGGGTGGGATTCGAACCCACGATACCGATGAAGGTATGCCGGTTTTCAAGACCGGTGCATTCAGCCAGGCTCTGCCACCCCTCCGAAGGCGGTGATCAGCTTGCGCTAATCGGTCAAAGCCACCAACCAGATCTCATAAGAATTCCGATTGGGAAGCCGCAAAACTACGCCGGAAGCACTTTGGTTTCAACGAAGAGCTGATCAAAAAGAAAACAGTTGTCTAAATTCTTTCAGGCGGAGTTGCTCAGCGTGTCATCGTAAATAACAATTGGCTGGCTCGGGGCAAACGCTCCGTGTTTTCGCTGCAATTGTTCTTCCGGCATCATTTCAGCTGAAGTACGCCATCGGGGGTCGAGACGGGAGGCTTGTTTGTCAACCTCAGTTTGCTGTAATGCAGCCTCGAATCTTTGGCGTTCGAGTTGCTTGCCTAAGGCAGCTTCAATGTCGTTTTCGACGTAGATCTCGGGTTCGGCCGTGTGCTTCCGAGTTATCCAGTGCTTGATGAGCATGGACAGCAATGGGGGCAGAGCAATTATGGCTAGAATGAGAAGTTTCATTCTTCAAGTATCGGACACGCGCAATCGTGGCTAAAGCAGGATATGTATTGCTAGCCCATCTCCAGAAAATTCTTCAGCAGCTGTGAGCCAACGTCAGCACTTTTTTCCGGGTGGAATTGAACTGCGCTGAAATTGTCGTGTGTGATTGCCGAAGCAAACGGTTGGATGTAGTCGGTTTCGGCAATTTGCCGCGCGCACGAGTCGGCAAAGAAAGAGTGCACGAAGTAAAAGTGTGCGAGGTCGGGGATTCCCACGAAGAGGCCCGTTCCATCATGCTTTACGGTATTCCAGCCGATCTGAGGAATTTTCTCCTCTCCTCGAAATTTGCGGACGTCGGTATCGAAGATGCTGAGGCAATCCGTGTTTGCTTCCTCAGAATATCGGCACATGAGTTGTAGGCCGAGGCATATCCCAAGAACAGGTTGTGTGAGAGATTTGATGGTCTCATCCAGGCCCCGTTCACGGAGATATGTCATGGCGGAGGATGCTTCACCAACGCCCGGGAAAATGACATGGGAGGCGGCGCGAAGCGCCGCCGGATCATCGGTGAGGACAGCTTCAACGCCTAGACGCGCCAGCGCAAATCGTACTGACTGGACATTGCCCGCATTGTATTTGAGGATGGCAACAGACATCAGAGCGTTCCTTTTGTGCTCGGAAGTCGGTCATCACCCGTCTTGCGAATAGCCATTCCAAGAGCTCTAGCGAACCCTTTGAAGATGGATTCTACAATATGGTGTTGGTTTTCTCCGGTTGCGCGGACATTTAGATTCATGCGGGCCGCATCACTGAGTGATTTGAAGAAGTGACTGAACATCTCTGCGGGCATCTCGCCGATGCGACCCGGGTGCAGTTCCACTTCCCATACGAGCCAGGCCCTTCCGGAAAAGTCGATGGCTACTTGCGCGAGGGCATCGTCCATTGGCGCGGTGAAGCCGTAGCGCTCGATACCACGTCGTTCTCCAAGTGCTTTGTCCAACGCCGTGCCGAGGGCAATCGCCGTGTCTTCAACCGTATGATGCTCATCGACTTCCAGATCCCCATCACATCGCACGGAAAGATCGATATGCGCATGACGCGCGATCTGATCTAACATATGATCTAAGAAATGAATGCCGGTACGGCAGTGACTTCTGCCTGCGCCGTCCAAGTCGATTTCGATGACGATATCCGTCTCGTTCGTTTTGCGTCGAACGAACCCTCGCCGAGCCGAAGACGGTCCTGCAGCAGAACCCAGCCGTACGCGGACGGCCTCCGCGTGTCCTTGTAGCTGCTCAGCCTCGGCCATAACAGCAACGTGAGGCCCCAGTTGCTCCAGACCTTCTCGGCTAGCCTGCTGAAAGGTGATCTTACGAACGAATGAGTCTAACGACACCCCAGAAAAGGCACGCGCCGCGCCATTTGTAGGCAGCGTGTGGTTCGTCCCCGATGCATAATCGCCCAGGGACTCAGGCGTCCAAGGTCCAATAAACACGGATCCAGCCTGGGTAATTTCTTCAGCTACAGCGGCCGCGTGCCTGGTCTGAATAACGAGATGCTCTGGCGCATAGGCATTGATGAGAGCGACCGCATCCGTTGCATTATCAAACAATACAACACGCATTCGCTCAACCACTTGGCTAGCCACATCAGCACGGGGTAGCGAAGCAAGCTGTTTCTCGACGGCTGATCGGATGGCGTCCGTATCGACGGGACCAAAAGCCGCGACCAAGACATCACTATCCACGCCATGCTCTGCCTGAGAAAGGATGTCAGCGGCCACAAAGTCGGCCGAAGCAGACTCATCAATCAGCATCGCAACTTCCGTAGGGCCTGCTGGCAGGTCAATCGCAATGCCATCGGAGGCAAGTAGCCGCTTGGCAATATCTACCCACTGATTTCCAGGACCAAAGATCTTGTCGACCTTTGGAATAGACTCTGTCCCGTAGGCCATAGCAGCAATGGCTTGGGCGCCACCGACCGTAAAGACGTTGGTCACGCCAGCTTCCCGCGCGGCGTACAGGATGGCTGGATCAACCGTCCCATCTTTGCCAGGTGGTGTGCACAAAAAAATCTCACTGCAGCCTGCAATGACAGCCGGTATGGCCAGCATGAGGACAGTAGAGAAAAGGGGGGCCGTGCCACCCGGGACGTATAGTCCTACGCGTTCAATGGGCACGGACTTACGCCAGCACCGAACACCTGGAGTGGTTTCGACTTCCCGGACAGGTTCTTTTTGAGCGGCATGAAAGGCGCGAATATTACGAGCCGCGATCAGAATGGCTTCCGCCAACTCGTCCGCAACAGTTGCACCAGCCGTCGAAACGCCAAGCTCATCGACTTGAACCCCATCGAATTCTGCCGTGAATCGGCGAAGAGCGGAATCGCCCTCCGTTCGCACTGTGTCCAGAATGTCTTGGACCGCAGTACCAATCTCTTGACCGCCCATTTCACTACGCTGGCACAGGCTCTCGTAGTCCGACCGCTCCGGGTTTGTGATTACCTGCATGGTTACAGCACCATTTTCTCAATTGGAACGACGAGCATGCCTTCAGCACCTGCTTCTTTCAGGCTTTCGATGACATCCCAGAATGCATTTTCTGGAATGACACTGTGTACTGAGCTCCACCCTTCGGTTGCCAGAGGCATCACAGTCGGAGCTTTCATTCCCGGTAGAATATCGATGACTTTATCGATGGCTGCATTGGGCACATTCATGAGAATGTAGCGATGCTTCTTGGCTGTGAGGACAGACTGGATGCGGAAACGAAGTCGATCGAGTAAGTCTTGTTTCTCCTCCGAAAGGGATTCAGAGGCGATGAGGACGGCTTCGGAGCGAAGGATCACTTCGACTTCCTTGAGGCCGTTGCTGATCAACGTGCTACCGGAACTGACGATATCGCAGATACCATCGGCTAAGCCAATGCCTGGAGCAATCTCCACGGACCCCGAAATCATGTGAATAGAGGCATCGACCCCGTGCTTCTCCAAATACCGCCCCAACAGTCCGGGATAGGAGGTCGCAATATGACGACCGTTCAGGTCTTGGATCGAATCGTACTTGTCGGCCTTTGGTAAGGCAATCGACAAACGACAACCCGCAAAGCCTAGGCGATCTAATTGGCGGACGGGTCTGTTCTTTTCGAGAACAACGTTCTCGCCGACCACACCCGCATCGGCGACGCCGTCTGCTACGTAATTCGGGATGTCGTCATCGCGAACAAATAAGACTTCCAAGTCAAAATGATCGGATACCATGCGCAGTTTGCGATCTGGCTTGTTGACACGAATGCCGCAGGCAGAAAGCAGGTCGGAGGTCGAATCGGACAGACGACCGGAGCTCTGGATGGCGAGTCGTAGACGCTGACTCATGGAATCGGAAGGAAGTTCAGAATGGAAAAAGTGCGTAAAACAGAAAAGGCATTCCGGAATGCGACCGGAATGCCCTCAACAATAGTGTTGTTCGGGAAACCCTAGTCGCTGTCTGGCATCGGATGATGCTGGGCATGAACGGCATGACCATGATGAGCCGTGTGGCGCATCATTAAAAGGACTCTCGTGTTTGGTCTGTTTAGCATCGTTCAGTGGCCTGTCGCAAAAAGTGCGAGCCGAAATTACTAAGTTGGGTCCCGGCAAACACCGGACGGCCAAATATAGGTACTGAAGGAGCCAAACCCGTTACGAAATCGTGAAAATGACTCATCGCCAACCCTCAGACGATTTTAAATCTTCTCTCGCATGGACGAGCGACGAACCGATGGGGCTCATCATTGACCGTGCAGAAGGCCCTTTTTTATATCTGGCCGATGGAGCACGCATGATCGACCTGATTTCTGGGATCGCGGTTTCTTCCATTGGACACCGGCACCCGGCTGTTCTGAGTGCCATTCGTGCCCAGCTGGATCGACATCTTCATGTCATGGTCTACGGCGAGTTTGTTCAGGAAGCCCAAGCGGGATTTGCGGCTGACCTGACCAGTGTGCTGCCCGCTGGCCTAGACTCTGTCTATTTCACGATGACGGGCACCGAGGCCAACGAGGGGGCGCTGAAGCTTGCCAAAAAGGCTACAGGGCGTCACAGAATGGTGGCTTTCCACAATTCCTATCACGGAGACACACACGGTTCTCTATCTGTAACGGGTCGATCAGTGTACCGGGATCCATTTCTACCGCTGCTACCGGATGTGACGTTTCTTCCCTTTGGCAACGCAGAGATGCTTGACGCCATCGACGAACAAACTGCATGCGTCATCACAGAGCCGATCCAAGGTGAAGGTGGCATTATTGTGCCTTCCAGTAAATGGCATCAAGCGTTGCGAGCACGATGCAGCGAGGTAGGAGCCCTGCTGATATTCGACGAGATCCAGACAGGCTTTGGACGCACTGGGTCGCTCTTCGCCTTTGAACAGTTTGGCGTCGTGCCTGACATCATCACGCTAGCCAAGGCGATGGGGGGCGGTATGCCTCTCGGAGCATTCGTGTCCTCTCGCGAGATTATGGGCACCTTCCGCAACGATCCGCCGCTAGCCCACGTGACTACGTTTGGCGGACATCCAGTCTCGTGCGCGGCTGCCCGTGCAACGCTCGGTGTCCTTCAGGCAGAGAGTTTGCCGGAACGGGCACGATGGATAGCCGAGCAAGTCTGCATGCGTTTGCGACACGATTCCATCGAAGAGATCCGTGGCAGAGGCGCCATGCTTGGCATGTCCTTGTCGGACGCTGCTTTCACAGAGCGAGTCGTATCACGCTGTCGAGATAACGGAGTCCTTCTGGGTTGGACGCTGCATTCGAACAACCTCGTCCGCATCGCTCCGCCGCTGAACATCAGCGAAGAAGTACTGCACGAAGCACTAGACATTATCGTTGCGGCATTAGACGAAGGGTAGGGGCACGCGACGCACCGGAGAGCCACCGCTTGTTGCCTAATACAGCTCGTACTTCGCCAGTCGTCCTTCCAACGCGCCATTCACCAGCTCCCTCTTCCACTTTGTCCGCAGGCCAACGAGCTTCAGTAGCTCTGGCTTACCCACGTAGATGTAGGCGGTCGAGTTGGTACAGCGCTGCTTGAGGAAGTCGCCAAATCCTTTGAACAACGGCTGAATCGCGTTCCGGTGGCCAATCCGCAAACCGTACGGCGGATTTGTAATGATGACACCGTCTTTGAAGGATTCGATGTCATCGAAATCCCGGGTTGTCAGCGAGACACTGTTACCGTGAGGAAGCCTTGCGAGGTTTCTGCGAGCAAACTTGACGGCTTCTGATTCGATATCTGAGCCGCTAATAAGGCCCTGCTTTACGGGCTTGATTGCGGCATCGATCTCTACACGCTGAGCCTTCCAAGCCGCTGCATCATGATCAGGTAGTTGCTGAAAGCCGAAGTTATCGTGCAAGATGCCCGAAGGGATGTTTGCGGCCGCCATCATCGCTTCAGCAAGAATGGTACCGGAGCCGCACATCGGATCGAGCAGAGGCACATCTCCCTTCCAGCCGCTCATGCGAATGATGGCGGCCGCCACTGTTTCCTGAAGCGGCGCTTCCAATGAATCCAGACGATACCCACGTCGGTGCATAGACCGTCCAGCTACGTCAATGCTCACCGTGGCTCGGTTGTTATCGATGTGCAAATTGATTGACACGTCTGGATCGTGCCGATCCACATCAGGGCGCGAGCCGACCTCGTTCCGAATTGTGTCTACGATAGCATCCTTGAGCTTGAGCGCAGCGTACTTGGAATGCGTTATTCGGCTATGGGATACCGTTGCAAAAATCGCGAATGTACGAGAGACGCCAATGAGAGACATCCAGTCCATCTCGCAGGCTCGCTTGTACAGGTACTTGTCTGAATGGCAGTCAAATGTCATCAACGGAGCCATCACCCGGGTGGGAATCCGGGCGCAGTACACAATGCGACGTAATGACTCCGCATCTGCCGAAAATTGGACGCCACGATACTGAGGGTCTACGTTCGTAGCACCTAGTTCGGCCAGTTCTTCACCGGCCATCTCTTCAATCGGGTGAGCGACCTGAGCGAAAAACGATCGGTGTTCTTGGTATAAGTAGGGTTCGTTATTCAAGAATGTCGTCCAAGCTACCTGGCGTTCCGTCATTCGGCGATGGGGTAATCCCCATGATGTCTGCCATGACGTTGTAGAGTTCAATGTTCTGGAAAGGGGACACAGTTACACCATCCTTGAAGGCAGGCCCATGAGCAACGAAAATCGCGCGCATTGAAGGCAGTTCGTGGTCGTATCCGTGGGTCCCACCCGTAAATCGACCGGGGTTGTTATCGGCCCATTCTCGTGTTCGTGCAATTGACCATCCATCATCTACGTGTCCGATGATTGCCGGAATACGGTTGTTGTCAGCATAGTTGAACCGGGCTGGGAAATCTTCTTTCATCCACACGTGCAAGTTAGGATGAGCGCCATCAAGAGCCTTGAACAACACTTCTGTTTTGCCTTCTACAGGATGAATACCAAGAAGCGGTGAGCCATCCAGAAAGGCAACGTCATCTAGGTTGATATACTCGTCGAGCGCTACGACGCGCTCCGGTGAAAGCTGTGACATGCCATGGTCGGCGACGATTATGATGTTGACGCGGTCTGCGATGTCTCTTTCATCGAGCCCTGCCATGAGCCGGCCAATGTAGCCATCCACATTTGCGACAGCAGCAGCGGTCTCTTCAGCCTCAGGGCCGTTCCAGTGCCCAGCGTCATCCACTTCACTGAAGTAGAGTGAGATAAACCGGGGGCGCGTAGCATCAGGAAGATCAAGCCATTCGAGGGCCTTATCTACCCGGTCATTTCCAGGGACGTCCCCGTCATACTGATACCAGAAGTCGGGCCGCACCCCATTGTAGTCTGTTTCAGACCCAACCCAGAAATAGGTAGCAGCATGGCCGCCTTGCTTTTGTACAGCCGTCCAGATCGGCTCGCCCGTCCACCAGGCAGGATTCTCAACCGCATCCCGGTCGGAGATGGCGAACGTGTCGTCCATCTCATTGTCGTACATATTGTTAGAGACAATGCCGTGATTAGCCGGATACAGCCCGGTCACGATGCTGTAGTGGTTTGGGAATGTTTTTGACGGATAGACCGGCATCATTCCGGAATCCGCGCGAACACCAGAGGCCACAAGTCGATCGATGTTCGGAGTGTCAAACATATCAAGGTAATCAGACCACATCCCGTCAACAGAGATCAGAAGGAGGGTCTGTTCGAAGTCCACAGCACCATCCATTCCGTCGCCGGGGGACGTATCGTATGAACTACAGCCGGCCACTAAAAGGAGGCCAAGGACGGAGAGGGTAGAAAGGAAACGGGAAGTCATCATTTGGTATCGCGGAAGATTAACCAGAAGGCGAAAAGACGCGTGAACTTGCAGAATATCGCGCATCCCGATTAAATGACAGCCGATTGTGCGGTATCCTTCAAATCGTAACGCACCGGAAACCACTTCGGAACCAGGCCAAACAGGCGCTGTTGTACGCCCTCACGATCAGATACCCTGATCTGGAAACCCCGCAATTTCAGGTAGTTGGATGCAGATTGCCGGTATTGAACTTGGAGATAGACCCATCTTCCTGGCTCCTATGGAAGATGTGTCCGACCCGCCGTTTCGCCTCATGTGCAAGCGGTTCGGGGCGGATATGTTATACACCGAGTTCATTTCCTCTGGCGGGTTGACCTACGGCGCAGAGTCGTCCCATCAGAAGTTGGACATCTACGAAGAGGAGCGCCCAGTTGCCATCCAGATTTTCGGTGGTGATGTGGACCAGGTGCGAGAAGCGACAAAGGTTGTAGACGCAGTTGGTCCAGATCTCATCGACATCAACTTTGGGTGTCCGGTCAAGAAAGTGGTTTGCAAGGACGGTGGAGCCGGAATCCTGAAAAACCTTCCCAAAATGCAGGAGATCACGGCAGCCGTGATCGAAGCTTCATCCCGGCCTGTGACAGTCAAGACAAGACTCGGTTGGAACGATCAGAGGATCCAAATTTTGGACGTAGCCCGAATGCTGGAAGAAACGGGCATCAAAGCCCTTGCTGTACATGCTCGCACTCGCAAGCAGATGTACAAAGGAGAGGCACGTTGGGAGTGGCTACGCAAGATCAAAGAAGAGTCAGGTATTTCCATCCCATTAATTGGAAACGGAGACGCGACAACGCCCGAGAAAATCGAAGCCATGTTCAACGAAACAGGTGTCGATGCCGTCATGGTTGGGCGCGGAGCGATCGGGAATCCTTGGATTTTCAGGGATGCAAAAGTCTATCGGGAAACGGGTGAGGTCTTGCCGCCTCCCGGCTGGGGCGAGCGATGCGAAATTGTCGCGGAGCACCTTGCACTCAAATGCGAATGGCTGGGCGAAAAGAAGGGTGTTCTCGAAATGCGGCGGATGTACGGCGGCTACTTCAAGGGCTTCAGTGGCGCCAGCAAACTGCGGGCTCTCGTGATGAATGAGCACACTATGGATGGCGTACTCGAGGTGTTGCTCAACTTCGATGAGGATGATGCCAATCTGAGAGTGCCTGCCGCCGCCGTTCGGGCAGTGGCAGTTAAAGCGAGCCTTCCAGTGGCGACTAGGGCTCAGACAGAGTCAGTCTGAGGCTTTTATGACCAGCGTTGGCTGCCGGCTTCAGGTTAGCTTCCTGGATTTGCCTCCAAATACTCTGCTCCACGTCCTTTGATGTTCTCATCCCAGTACTGCATCCACGTCGGTCCTTCGGTGGACAAACGCTCCCAATCGACCTCCATTTCTCGGATCTCGCCATCCCGCATCCAAGCTGGAAGCTGCATAGGGTCGATGTCTGAGCGCGCAGGAATGCGATAGTACCTATTAGCCTGGTCGACTAAGGCAGAGTCTGAGGTCACATGCTCATAGAACAGGCGAGCCGCATCACTAGCCGGGCCATTCTTTACAAGAGCAATTGCATCATGTAGCACTGGGGTGCCACTCGATGGTAACGCGAAGGCAAATGGGTACCCATTAATCTCGGACTGGATATACGAATCGGGCATATTCCATAGAGAGACATCCCCCTCTTCGCGTGCCACTTTCAGATATAGCTGCGTAGGGTCAGCGGCATAGGTCTTTGTGTTCACGTCCAAACGAGCCAACCAGCGGTATCCCTCTTCGACACTCGGTTGCCTCATGATGAGAGCGCCCCAAATTGTGCGCATCGTTGAGCTGGCTCCCGGATAGCGGATGATAATTCGATCGTTCCACTCCGGCTCCAGCAAATCGTCCCAGTCTGTAGGGCGCTCGCCTTCGGGAACGGTCCTAGAATTGAAGAGAATGACTTCCGGTGTGAGGTAGGTCGCAAACCACATGTCATCAGCCCCTCGCCCAGCTGCTGGCACGGCATCAGCCCATGCGGGAGTATAGGGCTCGATCAATCCCTCGGATGCAGCACGCGTAAACGTAGGGCCATCACCGCCCCACCAGATACTTGCAGCTGGATTGGCCTTTTCCGTTCTAACTCGGTCATAGGCATCTTGCCCACCCATATCTATCCACTGCACGTTGATGTCCGGATGCAACGCTTCGAATGCCATTTCGGTATCGGTCAGCATCTCCTTTCCGTGGGGTGAATACACTACCAATGAGGTGCGTTCGTCTGTAGCGCATCCCGCCAGCATCAGGAAAGACAGGATCAGAAGAAAAGGTCGCATGGAGTCGGGGGATAAGGAATTTGGAGGATAAGGTTGTCTGTTGTGTGACGCGCTACCGTGGACTGTTTCAGGCGCGAGCAATGAGCTTGTATCGTGCAGTGCGGCCCAGCCTCATCCGATACGTTGTAGTCGGGCGAGGCGCAGCATCAATTTCTTGGGACCTACGCCCTCAAAATGAACCACAGCTTTCATTTGCTGTCCCATTCCTTCCATCGATACGATTTCTCCAGGGCCAAAGAGGTGATGTTCAACCTGCATTCCGGGCGCCAAAGCGGCGCTTTCCTCTTCGTCGTAAACAATTCGCTCTCCAGATGGAGCGGGAGCTTTTTTGACCGGTTTTGGAATGTCTTCCCGCAAATTCTTGCGGTAGTAGAACGGATCCATCTTTTCGTACGATGGACCTCCCGTGCGGCTTGAAAAACGATCCTTCTTCGGGTCGAAGGGTTGACCGGTCTCTGTTCGAATCAGACTTGGGTCGACTTCCTCCAAGAAGCGGCTCCGGACCATTGGGGTCTGCTCGCCAAAACGGAATCGACTGCGGGCATGCGAAAGGAAAAGCAGGTTCTTAGCTCGGGTAGCTCCCACATAAAACAGCCTACGTTCCTCTTCTAATTCAGTCGGATCTTGCGCTGCCATCTGCAGAGGGAAAAGATTTTCCTCCATCCCGGTCAAGAAGACTACCGGGAATTCCAGGCCTTTCGACGCATGCAGTGTCATCATCGTGACCCGGTTCTCAGAATCCTTGGCTTGATCGGCATCGGTAAGCAGAGAGATTTCCTGAAGGAAGGCGCTCAGCGATCCTTCTTGATTTTCGCTGTCTGCATGTGCCTGCGAAAATTCAGCAATAGCATTCAGCAGTTCCTGCACGTTTTCCCAGCGGACTAGGTTCTCCGGTGTGTTTTCTTTGCGCAGATCGTCAAGCAGCCCAGACGCTTTGATGAGCGCACGCGCCACATCTTCTGCTGCCTCTGTCTCAGCTTGCTCTCTAAATCCAGCAATCATGTCTCGGAATCCGGCGACGGCACCAGTGGCTCGAGTAGGAAGGCCAACTTCCTCTATACGGTCCAGTACTTCCCATGCTGCAAGGTTCAATCGTGCACCAAATCCCCAGAGCTCTGATTCCGTTTTAGCCCCTATGCCACGTGTCGGTGTATTTATGACCCGGCGAATGCTGGCCACATCGTTTGGGTTAACGACAAGTCGTAAGTAGGCGAGCGCGTCCTTGATTTCCTTGCGCTGGTAAAATGAAACGCCACCAACGACTCGGTAAGGGATACTTCCTCGCCGAAGGGCATCTTCCAAAGACCGACTCTGTGCATTAGTGCGGTAGAGAATGGCAAAATCACGGTTGAGATAGCCCAACCTAACCTGAACGTCCCGGATACGGCGCTCTACTTTCTGCGCCTCATCCCGCTCTGAGATGGACTCTAACAAAATGACCGGATCTCCTTCTTGGTTATCCGTCCACAACTTTTTGTCCAGCTGCTGTGTGTTGTTGCGGATGATCGAGTCCGCCAATTTCACGATGCGCTGTGTTGACCGATAGTTCTGCTCAAGACGAATCGTGCGAGCCTCAGGGTAGTCTCGCTGGAACGAGAGCATATTGGTGATGTCCGCACCACGGAAAGCATAGATGCTCTGTGCGTCATCACCAACGACGCAGAGGTTGCCCATTTTCCGTGCGAGTGTCCTAGCCAGCAAATACTGGGCTTTGTTGGTGTCTTGGTATTCGTCAATGTGGATGTACTTCCACCGATTCTGGTACTTCTCAAGTACGTCTGGATTATTGTCGAATAGCTGGATAGGCTTCAGAAGTAAATCATCGAAGTCCAAAGCATTTGCCCGCCGTAATTCGTCCAGGTACGGCTGATACAATTCTGCAGCGCGCTTCTGCCCCGGAGAAACAGCCAATCGTGCATATTCACTTGGATCGACCATCCGGTTTTTTGCGCCAGATATCAAATGCTGAACGGAGCGCGGTTTAATCTGCTGCGTGTCCATCCCGAAACGATTCATCAAGTCGCGGATGACGCGCTGTGAGTCGTCAGAGTCGTAAATAGTAAAATCAGATGAGTATCCGATACGGTCTCCATCTGCTCTCATCACCCGGGCAAACATGGCGTGAAACGTTCCTATCGCCATTCCTCGTCCGACATCCTGACCTACTAGGTCAAGCACGCGTTCGCGCATTTCTTTGGCTGCTCGGTTGGTGAACGTGATGGCCAGTATTTCCCAAGGACGTGCTTTTCCACTAGCTAGCAGATGCGCAATCCTGTGGGTTAGAGTCCGCGTTTTCCCCGATCCGGGTCCTGCCACGATGAGCACAGCACCATCGCTGGCCGAAGCTGCCTCACGTTGGACCTCATTCAGGCCTTGGAGGATTTCTTCTGCGGCAGCGGAAGGGGAAGGAGCATCATCATCGGGAAGCAGCGTGAACTGGGTCATTCAGAAATAGAAATCGGTAAAGGCCGCATTGGGCGGGCAGGAAAGGCAGTCTTCAAGATACGAGTCTGAGGCGCTCTGTTAAAGATGTTCGTCGGGTTTCCTTCGTACGTGTATATTCCCCGATTCCAACAATTCCCGGCGCAATGGATATTACCTCGCTTCTTCGCGGCCTCATCGGCCTTACTGCCATTCTAGGCCTCGCGTTTCTCGCTTCCAATAACAGGAAAGACATCAGTTGGCGAATGGTCGTCTCTGCACTTGGACTGCAGGTCGTGCTGGCCATTTTCCTATTGAAAGGGTCCGCTATGGGGGAGGTCTTTTCGCCCCTTGGTTGGCCGAAGGCATTTTTTGCTTGGGTCAGTGGGTTTTTCGTCTTGGTTCTCAACTTTACCACTGCTGGAGCTGAGTTTATTTTTGGCCCGCTTGCACTTCCCCCAGGAATAGAGGGTAGTATGGGTATGTTCTTTGCCTTCCAGGTTCTGCCGACCATTATCTTTTTTGGGTCCTTGATGGCGGTTCTATACCACCTTGGCATCATGCAGAAGGTCGTTCAAGGAATGGCCTGGGCGATGAGTCGCTTTTTGGGCACTTCCGGCGCTGAATCTTTGTCCGTAACTGCCAACATCTTTGTTGGCCAGACTGAGGCACCACTCGTAATTCGACCCTATCTCAACGGATTGACGATGTCTGAACTGATGGCCGTCATGACCGGTGGGATGGCTACGATCGCCGGCGGTGTTATGGCCGCGTATATACAGATCCTGGGTGATCCGTATTCGCAAGCGATGGGTGTCAGTCTGGACGTTGGGCGTCAGCTTTTTGCCGAGCAACTGCTGGGCGCGAGCATCATGGCCGCGCCAGCCGCACTCCTTCTGGCCAAGATGTTGATTCCAGAAACGTCCGAGCCAGACACGAGTGGCAACGTAAAAATTGAGGTCGAGAAGACATCAGCCAACGTGATCGATGCGGCAGCCACAGGCGCGGCAGATGGGCTGAAGTTAGCCCTGAACGTAGGCGCAATGTTGCTCGCGTTTCTTGCGCTGATCGCCATGTTGAACTACGTCATTGGATGGGGCTCTGGGCTATTTGGGGCTTCCCTTACCGTTGAACAACTGCTAGGCTGGGGGCTCTCACCACTAGCGTGGCTGATTGGTATACCCTCGCAGGATGTGGTGCAATTCGGGTCCCTGCTTGGGACGAAGATCATTGCCAACGAATTCGTCGCCTATCTGAATCTTGCCGGTGCAATCACTGATGGATCTCTGTCGCCAAAGACCATTACGATGGCTACGTTCGCTCTGTGTGGATTTGCCAACCTGTCTTCAATCGCCATTCAGATTGGAGGTATTGGGCCCCTTGCACCTGGGAGGACGTCCGACTTGGCAAAGCTTGGGATGCGGGCCGTTATCGCGGGCACGTTTGCCAATATGATGACAGCCACGATTGCAGGCATATTGATGTAGAGTCCGGGCTCCGCCCGGCCAGCTAGCACCTGGCTAGCTACCGCCCGGCCAACCTCCGCCCGGCCAACTACTCAGTATTTTTTCCTGTGCCGAATCGAACTTTCATTCGAGTCCAAGATGGAATGGGCCTGGATTTTCCGCCGCGAAGTACGTAGGCCGGCTGCCATCTCATTTCAGTGATGGCTCGCATGGCGATACGGTCTAGGACGGGGTGTACACCTTCCAATCGCGTCAATGTGATCGGAACACCTTCCTTGTTGAGCGCAACCTGAATGAACACAGCGCCCGAAATGTTTTGGCTCTGAAGACTGTCCGGAACGATGATTGGAATGTCCGTTCCAAGCTGTGTGAGAGTCCTTGGGTAGCGGAAATGCCGGGCAATAATCTGATAAGCTCGGCGCTGGTATTCTTTGATCTGGGGCTGAACGTCGCCGCTCAGATTTGCTTCTTCCAACTGGGGCGCTACAAATCGGTCAAACAACGAGTCGACAATCGTTGGCTCATTACGGAAGAGTTCAATGAGGCTCTCCTTTACGTACTGATTAAACTTGAGTTGGGCTAGCTGCATGTCGGCCGCAGATGTCCCGTCCAGCGTTGTGGATAATAAGTACGATCCCTGTACTCCCATGTCGTCCATGGTGTTCAGGTCACAAAATGCACCAGATGTGTCGGCGCCCACTTGCCACCAATAGGTCGTATTTCCTGCCCATCCATTGGGTATTTCGACAGGAATAGGTGCTTCCTGACTACATCCAGCCAGAAGTCCGATCAGCATAACTAGCAGTATGTGAATGCCACGTTGGCTCATTTCCAGGAAGGATCTTGTCCGGAAGGGATGTCTCCGCAATGGCTGACAGGGTGTGAATCAGTCCGGTGCATCGGTTGCGATGCGCACGAAATACTTCCTGCGATCCATCGCGACGACTTTTATTCGACTACCGGCAGAGATGAAATCGCCTTCGGTAACTACTTCAATTCGTTCCCCGTCAATCTCGGCAACGCCCGTTGGTCGCAGCGGAGTTACGGCAATACCAGGTTTTCCCAGATAACGTGCTCGTTGTTCTCCTTCCCGGGCTAGTAGACACTCATCGGTTTTGAGGCTGGAGCGGAGTACAAAACGTTCCCATGCGCCTGACTTCCAGAGGAACCAAAGGGCCCCACCTGTCAATACGCTCGCGCCGGCCATCGCCATAACCCCGCCTATTAGTCCGGCGTTCATGTAGGACATTCCCACAGCGGTGAGCATCATTAACGCACCTAAAATGCCCACCACATTCATCCCTGGAATCAGGTAGACCTCCGCAATAATCAGGAGGACGCCGACTATTATTAGGGCAATGGGAAGAAGCACAAAGGGGTCCAGCTTGTGAACAGGGATATTGAGAGGTCTACGTAAAGATACACCAATGTTACAGGTGTTACGTGAGCCGCGCCACCGATCGCACCCGCACGCGGGAGCCGTGAACATCGACAACCTCAATGGCCTCACCCTTTTCGATGTATTCGCCCGATGTGACAACATCAATCCGCTCATTGTCTATCGCAGCGGTTCCAGAAGGGCGAAGGGCTGTGAGCGCCGTTCCCTTCCTGCCAATCCATTCGACGTGAGAATCGGCGGATGTATGACCTGTTTCTCGCGAAAGAGTGGGAGTCAGCACAAGCTGGCCGAAGCGGTCCGATTTGGGTAGCCATCGACCCGCTGAGGCCAACAGAATGACCAGCATCACCATCGTGCTCGCCATTGTCAGTATCGCGGAGCTGATGTCCTCACCTGATGGGAAGGAGAACCCGATGTTGCCGATCAGGGATACACCCAGTGCGACGATGACAGCGGCGAGGCCTGAAATCCCAACTATTCCAAATCCAGGAATGACGAATATCTCAATTAGTAAAAGAATTATGCCTACTGCGAATAATAGGATTTCCCAGCTCTCGACGAGCCCAAGTAGGTAGTGCGGACCGAAAAATACCGCAGCTCCAAATAGCGCGATCATTCCTGGAAACCCAACACCTGGGGACTGAAGCTCGAAATACAGGCCTCCTAGCATCATCAGCATTAGGATTGACTGCACGACAGGAGAAGCAAAAAAGCGCAACAGGCGCTCTGTAGAACTGAGCTGATGCTCAACGCGCTCCGCACTCTCCAGTCGGTAGAAGGCGAGTAGTTGATCGATGGATTCCATTTCGGCATCGGCCACGCGCCATTTGATGGCTTCTCCAGTTGATAGAGTCAGAACCTGTCCGGCTTCGCTGACTCCTTCCACTACAAGATTCTCATCAACCATGGCCTCAGCAATTTGAGGATCCCGACCATTCGCTTCAGCCGTTGCCCGCATCAGGGAGCGCATATAGCTCTGATACTTGTCGGGAGCAGCTTCACCGCCCACACCTTCGACTACTGTGGCTGCACCAATAGATGCTCCAGGTACCATCACAATGCGATCAGCTGCGTAGGAAATCAAAGCGCCAGCCGAGGCGGCATTCTTGTCAATGAATGCAACGGTCGGAACGTCGACGTCAAGGAGTGCTTTTCGAATCTGGTCTGCTGCGTCTAGAAGCCCACCGAACGTATCGACATCAAAAATGACCAAGCCGGCGCCACGAGCAGATGCATCCTCAAGGGCGCGCTCGACATATCGAGACAAGGGATTGTCAATCATCCCCGAAATGGGAATAACGAATACAGGCCCTTCTGGGGTTGCATCGAAGGTAAGATGAGGGAAGGCGTCCTGATCCGAACCTACTACATCTTGTCCCGCCGAGGGCTGGAGGATCAGTAAGGATGTCAGTAGAAACGCCGTGAAAACGGCTAAAAAAGGTGCTCTCATGGGTCAATCAATACGGGGGTGCCTACATCGACCAGGTCCCAGAGGCGATCCATCTGAATATCCTGAATGGCGACACACCCTTGTGTCCAATTATTGCGCTGTCCGGTTCCGTTGCCATGGATTTCAATCCACCCACCCAATTCAGTATTCATAGGTGGTATGCCGTAGCGCTGTTCAGCATCAACGATCTGATCATGCTGATCTTGCGTAATCAAGCCGTCTTCCAAGCCCCGGGCTGCATCTTCCGCATTGGGATAATTCAGCACGAAGGCGCGATAAAACTGACTATTCGGATTCTTTGATGCGATAAAAAATTCGCCTTCTGGAGTTCGCCAATGGTCGGGATCTCCGTTACCTCCACGCCGCTCTTTATCGGAAAAAAAGTTGTACCCCAGATCGGTTGGGATTCTGGCGATGAGGTTAGCTCCTCGATATACAAAGAGGGTCTGGCGTGTTTTAGATATGCGCATCCAGACATTGGAGACATCCTCCGCGCGAATCACCCCATTTGCCCCATCAAACGTCCGGACCCGTCGCCATCCTTCCCATCCCGGGTCTTCGCCTGGCAAAAAGGTAAGGGGTTCGCGTCGGCGCAAACTCATGTAGGCGCGTGTGGTATCCGACGCCTGGTACAATGTGGCGCGGTCTACGATCGTATAGTAGATGTCGCTTCTCGATTCGCCTGATAAATCGACGCTTGATGCGGCGGTCGTACTCGAAGCCTGCTGCATCGGCTGCGCCCCCACCCATTGCGCGCTGCCCCCAAAGACGATCGACAAGATGAGCACGCATCGCACAACTGCGACTGTAGCTGCAGACGTAATCATGGCTCGTGCGGAGCACGTCGCAACGTAATTCAAGGCGGATCTGTACGGGATTCGCGGGTTCACATACATCTGAAGTGGGTTCAGCTTCCATACCCCGCATCCGCGGGATGGATCCAGTTATACCAGCTCACTAACTAGGAGATAGGCTTCAATCACTGAATCGATATCGAGCAACTCACTGGCATGATCGACAGCTTCTTTGACGATTGGGTCGGCGTTGGAAGGGGCAAAGGAGTGGCCACAAACGGCGAGAGCCCCCCAATCCCCATCTGAGTCACCGATATACGCCATTTCAGATACTTCCAGATCGAGAGTATCACCAAGCCACGCAAGTCCTTCAGCTTTGGTCAGTCCTTCGGGCACAACGTCTATGCTGATGTGCGTATGGAACGTATGGTGCTGAGGATAGCGCTCATGTACCCAAGGCTTGATGCGGTCTAGAACTTCGAAAAGGCCGTTTTCTTCAACGCCCACAAGAGCAGCTTGAGTTTGCTTTCCATAGTCTATAGAAAGCCCCGGATACGCCCGGATGAGCTGCTCTAGATATTCCCGGATGATCAATACTTCGCTTCGGACGGCAGGCGTAAACGAAGGGTGTAGCTTCGATAGGCCGGTCGTGACATCAAACATGCCCCCACCTGACTCAAAAAGTACTGGTTGTGAAAGGGCCAAGAGCTGGGTGATGGCCTCCACGTAGGCATAGGATCGGCCCGAGCACAACGCGAAATCAGGAGTGTCCGGCCGAGCGATCAGCTTGGCCAGTTCCTGCATTCGGTCTAGACGGAACGGCTCGTATGGCATAGCCAGACATCCATCGATGTCTGCAACAAAAAGGCGGATCATGCTAGAAGTGCTCAGCTGTATGCCTTCGCGAGGTCTTCGATCAACTCGTCCGAGATACCCATTGTGCTGAAGCCACCGTCGTGGAATAGATTCTGCATCGTGACCATTCGCGTCAGGTCGCTAAGCATTGATACCGTGTAATCAGCACAAGAAGCGGCGTCTGCATTGCCGAGGGGGGCAACGCTTTCTGCGAACTTGAACATGCCGTCGAATCCGGTAATGCCGCCACCGGCAGTAGTCATAGTCGGGCTCTGTGAGATCGAGTTGATCCGAATGCCGCGTTTGCCGAGTCGATATCCGTAGGATCGAACAATACTTTCAAGCAGTGCTTTGGCGTCACCCATTTCCGAGTACTTCGAAAAAGTGCGCTGCGCTCCGATATACGACAGTGTTATGATTGAGCTACCGTCTTTCAAGGCGCCCGTTTCTGTCGCAGCATGAATGGCACGATGGAGGCTCATGGCCGAAATGTCGAGGGATTTTTTGTACCACTCGTAATTGATGTCTTCGTACGCACGATTCTTGCGAACATTCATCCCCATTCCGATGGAGTGAACAATGAAGTCAATGCCTCCATAGGCCGCCTTGGCCTCACTGAACAGCGTGTTCAGATCTTCTTCGCTGGTTGCGTCCGCCCAGACGATCTTGGCGCCCGTTTTGTCGGCAAGCTCATCGAGTCCGCCCAGTCGTTTGGCAACAGGGGCATTGGACAGGATGAATTCTCCGCCTTCGCGATGGACCGCCTCAGCGATTTTCCATGCGATACTGCTGTCGTTGAGGGCGCCAAAAATGACACCTTTTTTTCCGTTGAGGAGACCGTGTCCGCTCATGATTGGCAGGGGCTGATGGTGAGCTAAAAAAATTTTATTGAGTGAAAGGTAGCGAAGTCTGGGGATTCAAACGGCATCGGGATGCCGAAGAGGGCCAAGTCGAGCAATCATTTCATCGTGAATCAATGCATTTGATGCCACGATTTCGGATCCGAGGGTGGAACTGTCAGGTCCGGGCGAGCGCCCATAAAAATCCGTGTAACGTCCCCCGGCTTCTTCTACAATGAGGGCGCCAGCCGATACGTCCCACGGCATGAGTCCCTGCTCGAAAAACCCTTCGAACCGTCCGCAAGCGACCCAGGCTAGGTCCAAGGACGCGGATCCAGGTCGTCTGACACCTCGGCTATCCTGCCAAAAACGGCGAATACAATCGGTATATCCGTCTAGGTAGTCGAATTGTTTGTACGGAAAGCCGGTTGTGATCAGGGAATCTGACAGGCGCGCCGCCTTACTGACATGGCACGGCAGGCCGTCTTGAAATGCACCGGCGCCACGAATTGCATGAAAGGTCTCGCCGCGGCACACATCCCGGACAACACCCAGAACCGTCGTTCCGTTATGCTGCAATCCAATAGAAACTCCATAATGGGGTATGCCATGGAGAAAATTCGTGGTACCGTCTAAAGGGTCGATGATCCAGAGCCAGCCGTCGATGTCGGCGAGCGATCGCGAGCTGTCCTCGAAGCCTTCTTCGGCCAGAATAGCGTGATCCGAAAAAGCCGATCGAATGGATGCAATAATGAGCTGTTGGGCCCCTTCATCAACAAAAGTAGCAAAGTCATTTAGGCCTTTGTCCTGGATATCCTGCGCTTCAGGACGCCCGCGCTGCGCCTGAATGAAGGACGCCGCTCGACCCGCGGCTTCCAAGGCGATATCCCGCGCTTGTGTCAAAGTAGCGAAGTCAGGAATGGTATTATGACGAGGGCTTGAAGTCGAAGACATAGATTCGAGTGGATCGTGCTAGGTCCAATGGCGTATCATCCGCCATTGGTACGCTTGTCTACCCATTTCCACTGCACCGGTTCAGCGCCTCATGTCCCGTCCGCCCCTGTTTCACGTTTCCTTACTGTGGCTCTTGCTACTGGGAATAGTCGGCGGCTGCTCCCGGAGTAGTGTGGCACCAGCTGGGCCTATTGAGGCAGCCGAGCGAGATTCAATCGTCGCCTTCATCGGCACGGTCAATCAGGAATCCATGAGGACGGCGTTCGAACGACTAGAGCAGTATGAGTATGCCCGATACTTGCGAACGGAGCAGTATGATGGGGACGACTTCCTGATCGCGTATATGGAACACGACATCGAAGCCCAGTCAGGTCCCGATGGTCGCTTGATGACGGTCACGCAGTCTGACTCCGCGGGAGCGTTTGATTTTGGCTTCTTCAACCAGTTCGTGTCGGAAAACGTGGATAATCCTGATCCAGTTGATCTGGTGCCGTGGCTTTTGGGGGAAGACCCGGTGTATTTAAATCCTAGGAATAAGGACAAATACTCTTTCCGAATGATGGGAGATACGCTGCTGTGGGATCGTTCAGCAATGATCGTTGAGGTTCGAGCAAAACCCGATGTGGCTGATGGACTGAATGTCAGAAAGGTCAGATATTACGTCGACCAATCCTCCCGTGATCTTGTTGCCATGTATCTCGAGCGAATCGATCTGGGGTTACTATTTCGTGAGGAGAGCACGTTCTATATGCATATCCAGCTTGTGGGCGGAGAACTAGTCCCTCGGAATACGCGGTTTCAAACAAAGATTATGACGCCTTTCAAGGGGTCGTACCTGATTCGAACGGTTTCGACGTACACCGACCACCGTCGCATTCTTCCGTGATTGAGCTCGAGGGTCGGTCTTACTGATCGCTGTCGTCGCGGTACAACTGAGCCAACTGAGAATCTGCAAGGACAGCTCGCATGGGGAGTAAGTTTTCAGCTACCATGCGGTCAAGAACGGCTCGAGCATCCACGCCCCGCCCCGCCTGTAAAAATGCCCGCGCTAATTGAACATGCCCCCTTGGGTCTGAGCCATCCTGGGCTACAGCAACGCGCGCGAGAGACTCCGACCTGGTATGCGCCCCTATGGAAGAAGCACATGCTGAGAGTCGGACATACTGGTCCATACCATCCAAAAACAGGTTGCTGGCAGTCTCTAATGCCTGATCGGCTTTGGGTATATCGTCAAGACGGGCGGCGGATTCGCATAATAGAAGATGGGCTTCACCGTCTTCGGGCGCCAGTTTTACAGCCTCAGCAGCATCCAGAAAAGCTGTGTCATCGCGGCCAAGGTCGGCAAGGATGGATGAACGAAGCTTCAATGCTTCCACATCTTCAGGCAGCGCGGCTAGAACCCTATCAATACGCGCCTTGGCCTCAAGCAGGCTATTGCCTGTGCTCCACGCCGTTCGTGCCCGATGAAATTGAACGTTCAATTCGGGCGGCCTGAAATCTTGGGCATGGGCCCCGACTGCAAGAGAGCATGTAAGAAGCAAAATGAAGAAGCGAATCATGTCGTAAGAGTACGCAAGAATCATTCCTCGTGTCCAGTCCACATGATTCGGGAGGTTGTATTCACGGGGTGTGTGCTTTTTCGGGCAGATTGGACACGGACTGTCTATTTTTAAGGTAGGTCAGAACCCGGCTTCTACGTCCATCCCTCTATCATTTTATCTTTTCGAACATTCGCTTCCGTGGCAATCGAGTTTCCATCCCATCCTGATCATCGCAAGGACTCTCCATTCCATGTCAAAGGGCCTGGGCTTGGCAGCCGAGTCATCCATTTGTCAGAGTGTGACTCGACGAATCGTGTCGCAAGAGAAATGGTGTCCGAAGGAGCGGAAGATGGGTTGGTCGTCATTGCTGATTATCAGCATAGCGGGCGAGGTCGATTCAGCCGGACTTGGTGGTCACAACCCGGCCAGAATTTATTACTGACAGTTGTGCTACGGCGCACAGTACGTTTTCCAGCACGCATTCCACTAGCGGCCGCACTGGCTGTCCGACAAGTGGCAGCAAACGTGCTTTCTATGGCAGATGATGAAAGCGAACGGCCGATGATAAAGTGGCCGAATGATGTTCTAATTGGCGGGTGCAAGGTGGCGGGTATCCTCGTTGAGTCGCCTAGCGAAGGGGTGTATCTCGTGGGAGTCGGCTTGAACGTCAATCAAGTAGACTTTTCCGAATCGTATGCTTCCGAACCGACCTCGCTGTTTCTGGAATTGGGCCGCCCAGTTGATCGCGCCGAGGTATATATCCGGTTGATGGATGCACTAGAAGCATCGGTCGCACTCTTGGATAAAGAGAAGTTCATGACCTCATATCGGGATCATCTCGCTTGGGTCGGCGAAGAAGCTGTGCTCGAAGATGGTCGAATTGTTTCTGTCGAAGGAGTCAGTGACGACGGCGCTCTTTTGGTCCGCTCCAGTAAGGGGCGAGAAACACTTTTTGCAGGAGACGTGACGCTGAGGAGGCAATAACCGATTCATTCCGTGCCATTATCCCAGTCAGGCATCGAGTATCTTCTCGGGCCCCATCAAATCAGCGTCCCATGTGGCTTCTAATCGACATAGGAAACAGTTCATCCAAAGTCGGACTCTTTGATCCGATGTCGGGTACTGGTCGTGTGCCCGGGGAAGTGGTGCGCACCGCACGGCTTGAACATGGCTCTCATCATGACGCGGAATTACGAGAGTTCGTAGGCAATCATGCTGTTTCTCGAGCCGGAGGCGTATCCGTTGTACCAGTTCAGAGCAGGCTATGGGAGGATTCAGTACGCAATGTTTGTAGCGCCAAGCTGACCTTTTTCGATAGCGAGTCAAGTCTTCCCATCAAGTTGACCTACCACACCCCTCACACAATGGGGCATGACCGTATAGCGGTTGCTGTGGCTGGGTGGATGCGCCATGGAGAACCTGAGCAGTGCGGCGTCATCGTAATTGATGCCGGTACAGCCATCAACTATGAGGTTATTCTACCAGATGGCACCTATCCCGGAGGTGTTATAGCCGCGGGACCGGGGTTGATACGTGACGCTCTCAAGAGTGGCACGGCGCAGCTGCCTCCAGTTGAGCTGGTTTTGCCTACTCACGCAATGGGGCGAAGCACGGTAGAGGCATTGCAATCTGGCATTCTATATGGAACACTCGATGCGGTACGTGGGATGGTCTACCGCATTGGAGAAGAAAACGGATGCCCATTCCGCGTCGTTACAACCGGCGGCTGGGGTGCTTGGATCAACGAAGAAATGCGCGTCGACTGGGCCTTCGACCGCCATCTTGTGCTGAAAGGGATCAGTGATCTGATTCGTCTGGGGGCGTGACCAGGTCTTCCAGTCGGTGTTCGTAGGATATAGAAAGGATTCTGGCCAACACCATTTCGAAAGCTACCTCATTGTGACCGCCTCTTGGAATGATCACGTCCGCATGCCGCTTTGATGGCTCTACGAACTCAATGTGCATGGGGCGAACGGTCGATTCGTACTGATCAAGCACCGACTCCAGTGAACGGCCACGCTCCTGCATGTCTCGTCGGATGCGACGAATTAGCCGTATATCATCATCGGTGTCGACGAAGAGCCGGATGTCCATTTTCTCCCGAAGCTCAGGTTCGGCTAGGACAAGAATGCCCTCTACGATGATAATGGGTGTTGGAGAAACCCGGATGGTTTTCTCTGCCCGCGTATGCTGCGTGAAGTCGTAAACCGGCTTAGCGATTGCCTGCCCGTTTAAAAGGGACTCCACATGGTGCACAAGCAGCGACGATTCCAGGGATTCCGGGTGGTCGAAGTTGATGCGGGATCGCTCTTCCAGAGATAAGCCATCCAACGGGCGATAGTAGGCATCGTGCTCCAATACTGAGACTCTGTTGGGACCCAGATCCTCAAGGAGTCGTCGCAGTATGGTGCTTTTTCCGGAGCCGGAACCGCCGGCAAGGCCGATAATGGCGGGTCGCGTCATGATACAACGGTCAGTTCAGGTGGAAAGCCGGGCGACAGGAAAGATCAGTTACTCTGATCAGCCTCGCTTGACCATCACCAATTCGTGGATACGGGTGTCTTCGTCGAAAGAAGATAGGGACTCATCCATTCGGTAACCGTCCGGGTGCTTCCACTCAAGTAGCATCTCCAGATCTTCGATCGTTTCCTTCACGATGTAGTTCACCAATTTACCCCGAAGCGGCTTCACGCCGTGAGTAACCGCTTGTAGCTCGCCGCTTTTGCGGATTCGCTTGAAGAACTTGACCTTAACCATAGCCTCATAGGTCACTTCATTCTTCCATGCGTCCTCATGGACACCTGGGAGGAAATTCCACACGAAGCGACCCGTGACGGTGTCGTTCAATGCTTTGCTGACGCCTTCGCGCCAAAAAGCGGATATCTTGCCAATGCCAGGCAAATTGGCATCCATCTTCAACTTATACATCGGAATCAGGTCGTCCGGACGCAAGAGGCCGAAAATGCCTGAAAAGATGATACCTTCTTCGAGGAGGCGTCGCTGGGCTCCTGTGGGTAGGCCTGGGAAATCCATAGCCTGATACATTACACCAGGAGAGTAGCGGTCCAGCGCAGAAATCAAGGGTGCCTTGTAGATGTTCAGATTGTCCTGAATAGCCTTCTCAAGGTTGTCGTCCTTTACGCCAAAGAGTGCTTCTAGATCGTGCTCGCCGCCTTTGATCACGCTTTGCAGGTGGTCAATGAGTTTGCGGCGCTCCGGATTCAACTGGTGGAAGTAGTTGAACGTATTCGATGTGCGGTAATCGAACATGTCAGGAGCGAAGGGATTACCTCCGTCCTGTTTTCCTTCGGCAGGGGGGAGCAGGATCGTGAAATTCGGCATGAGTCAGCCTTCAGAAGGCTGCTGGCGGATTTCATCCAGCAGGGCATCAATGTCATTACGAATGACATCGGCCTTTTCGCGCGCATCCTTGACGAGCGCATCAGCTTCTTTTCGTGCCTCGCCTGATTCACCTTCCTCACCGATGGCTTGGTCGATCAGATCAGCAACTGTGCCGCCCAAGTTGTCCAACTGGTAGGCGACTTTTCGGCGCAGCTTTTTCCCTTCTTCAGGAGCAAATAGCACACCGAGGGCAAACCCCGCGGCTGCTCCGATGAGTAATCCCCAGGAACCGGTCCTGATTGCTTTTCCCGTAGAATTGTCTCTCATGATGCGCCTCCAGAAAAGTTGGTATCGACAAAAAAGCCCACGGCACTTGTACCGCAGGCAGTCTGAAGCAGTTTCGGAAAAACTCCGAACTCTAGAGAAATATTGGCAAGGTGCATGCTGGCCGGCTTCACGAATACGTGAAGCCGGCCGCAAACCATGTCAAACTACTTCCCTTTCTTCTTGTGCCGATTCTTGCGCAAACGCTTTTTGCGTTTGTGCGTGGCAATCTTATGACGTTTACGTTTGCGACCGCAGGGCATAGTATTCACTGTCTGGTTACGGCCCACCCGTCCATTCGGAACTAGGCCAGAACACCTAAAATACGGTCTTGCGTCACCTGCTGCAACTGCCGGGGCGGTCAAAGAGTCGATCTTGTTTGAAGAAAAGACGCATTTGATGGTTAAACTCGCAAAATGTGCATGAGTCAGCGCGAATACGGAGCGATTGAATCATCCATCACCTATTTTTTACATCCTGTCTACCGTTGAGACCTGAGCGAGGCATGACTACTGTCCGCTTTAGGGTCTTACAGTGGTACGAGGCGAACTCATCGTCGCTGCGGCAGACATCGGAACGCACACGCTTTCGGAGGGATACCTTCGAGGCAAACTCGGAACGGCTTATGGCTGGCAGTTCGTACGAAATGAAGGAGATCGACGGAATCCCATATGCGGAGGCCGGCGCTGAATGTGGTGGCACGCCCATTCTCTTGCTTCACGGCATGATGGGTACTATCGAGAATTGGGAGAAGTTGATTCCTGCGGTCGCAGCAGCTGGATACCGCATCGTCTGCCCGGTTCTTCCGATGTATTCAGTGAAGCTCAGGGACGCTAACCTCCAAGGCATCGTGGATTTCGTGTTGCGTTTCACGAATTTAGCGGGGCTTGAAAAGGCTGTTGTCACGGGGAACTCCTTCGGTGGTCACATTGCTGCTCTCTACGCGATGCAATTCCCGGAGCGCGTGGAAGCGCTCGTTTTATCTGGCGCGTCCGGCATTTACGAAGTAGAGATGTCATCGTCTGTTATGCGACGCAATGACAAGAATTACCTGCGTCCTCGCGTCGAAAAGACCTTCTTTGATCCCTCGCACGTGACCGATGAGCTTCTGGATGACATCATCGAGATCATCACGAACCGTGAAAAGGCCATTCGACTCATCAAGTTCGCGCGCGCCGTTGAAAAAGGGTCGATTAAGGCAGATCTGTACAAGATCAAGGCTCCGACGCTCTTGGTATGGGGAAAGCAGGATGAAATCACGCCGCCCGATGTCGCTAAGACATTAAACGAAGGGATCACGGGAGCTGAACTTCGCTGGCTGGACGAATGTGGACACGTGCCCATGATGGAACAACCCGAGGGTTTCAACGGCATCTACCTTGACTTCCTCAAGCGCACAGTCGGTTCGCCTTCATCTGCTGTCGCGGGCTGATTTTGATCAGAGTTTGCAGATCCGGTACGTGCTTCTCGCTGTAGATCCGACGTTCACAACGGTTGACCAAGCCCCTTCAACCGTTTGCCTTGTACGGGACTCTGGACGGGCCGTCGGATCGTAGATTATGTAGCGTATCCATGTGTCCTTACTAGGCTCAGACTGAGTATTGTTAGCTATGCATAAAATTGTTGTCCATTTTCGCCGACTGGTACCGATCGCAGTTATTGCTGTGATCCTGGTTTTCGCGGCGGCTGGTTGCGATAGCGAGTCGTTGCAGTCAAATGATCTACCGGCCGGCAGCGAGAAGCTTCAAATCGGCGGATTTGAGCTAACCGAACTCCAAGGAGATGCCTTTGCTATCAAAAGTGCGCGGTTTATAGGCAACCAACTTGAGATGAACGTTTACTTTAGTGGAGGATGCGCTGATCATGATTTTCGGCTCTACGCTGCTGAGGCGGTTACCCGTTCCATACCACCACAGCTCTCGGTGTATGCTGTCCACGATGGAAACGGTGACCTGTGCGAAGCATGGTTAACTGAGACGCTACTTATTGACGCGAGTCCACTCGTCGAATGGTTGGATACCCCCTTTATCATGCATCTACATCCCGTGGATTCAACCCCTGGATCTGTGACAGTATCGTGGGATGCTCAGTGAACCGCCTACCATTCATACTGCTTGTAGCGAGTTTTCTGGCCGGATGTAGCCCGACCTTGTCCCCTCTGTATCGGGATTATGAAGTGCGGGAACCGGGGCTAGCGGCTGTGGACGAAGGAAGTGTTGATGTGGGCGATGCGAACGCTTCTAACGCTTCGAACGCTTCGAATGTGGACACCGTACCTGCGGATGAGTCTTTTGTGGATGACGCCGAATTGCTGGACCGCATCCGGCTAGGCCTTGAAAATGCTGGCTGGACGGTCATTGACTCAATCACGGATAATGTGGTGACAGCCGAATCCCGCCAGTTCCGAGAGTGGGGTATTTATTCGATTGAAGTCGAACTCGAGGTGGCACCCGTCGGAGGGGATTACGTCCGGCTCATGATCCACCCGTTTAGGAAGTTTTTCACTGGCAAACGGCGCAAGATTGGCTATTTAAGAGGAAGCCTTGCGCGCGTGGTCCTGAAAGATCTGCACGCCTCGTTTGAAGAGGAGGGCTTGCATAACATTGGATTTATGCAGTCTCGTGACCGAGAAGCATTGCGAGGAAAGTAGGCAGGCAGCGTTCTAGCTGTGGCGCCGTAGCCCTGTAGACCTGTAGTCCTGTAGCGCGAGGCAGCCATCCCGGTTGACCCGACGACCTACCGGAAGTATATATGGGTTCTCCCGTGTACACGAATCTGGTTTGCCCCATGAAACGCCTCCTGCCTTTGTTTTTGCTTGTTCTGGCCCTGATGGCTCCCTCCACCTTTGCCCAGGATGGCTACCAAGTACCGAATGACGCACTACAGGCATTGGTTGATGCGCCTAACGCGCCTTCAGTCTCTCTGAGCCCAGACGGCTCAACCATGTTGCTGCAGCATGACCAAGGCCTTCCTTCGATCGCTCTTATGGCAGCTCCGGAGCTAAGATTAGCCGGGACGCGCATTAACCCACGTAACAATGGGCCGAGTCGTGCGGGATACGACATCCGCCTCACCTTGACGAGTATCGATGGCGCATCGGAGCGGACAGTTACCGGCCTACCCGACGGCGCGCTGATCGGCTCGGGGTCCTGGTCACTCGATGGCTCCAAGTACGCCTTTTCCGTCTCCTTCGATGATCGTATTGAACTGTGGACCCTGAACCCTGCTACGGCTGAAGCTACCCGGTTGGTTGACCGTGCGCTCAATGGAGTTGGTGGTTCGATGTTTACATGGATGCCTGACGGAAATAAGATTTTAGGCCGATTTACGGCTGCTGACCGCGGCGCTATGCCGAAAGAGCCAGCCGTTCCATCCACACCTGTTGTGCAGGAAAACAATGGAGAGGCAGCCCCCGTCCGTACCTATCAGGACCTTCTTGCGACACCCTATGATGAAGACGTCTTTGAATGGCTAATGTCATCTGACCTTCTCTTGGTTGGTGTTGATGGCGCCGCTCAAGATCTCGGAGTTTCCGGGATGATCAATTCGATGGATCCCTCCCCGGATGGAAGTATGATCTTGGTGGAATCGACCCATCGTCCCTTCTCCTACCTCGTGCCTTACTCCCGTTTTCCGAACAAGATCGAGGTGTTCAACGCGGATGGAACGCTGGTTCGGTTGATCGATGATCAGCCCCTCATGGAGAACGTGCCAACGGGATTCGGCTCGACTACAACGGGCATTCGAAGCATCGGATGGCGCCAAGATGTCGATGCGACGCTGGCTTGGGTCGAAGCCCTTGACGGTGGAGATGGCAACCTGGAAACCGATCGTCGCGACGCGCTGAAAATCCTGCCTGCGCCATTTGACGGAGAGGCCATGACGCTCATCGAACTGTCTCTTCGCTATGCAGGAACGCAATGGAGTGATGAAGGATATGCTCTTGTCAGTGAACGGTGGACGCCCACGCGCGAATTCAGGATGTACAAAGTGCCGACGAACGGCACGCGTATCGCCATCCAGACGGTGTTCGATTACTCCTACGAGGATCGCTATGCCGATCCAGGATCGCCGATGTCAGATACCGACGAAACGGGTCGTCGTTTGCTGATGACGGAAGATGGTGGGAATGTGATCTTCCTGACAGGCACCGGGTCGTCGCCCGAAGGAGACCGTCCGTTCCTTCGTCGATATAACATGTCTTCAGGCGAGACGACCGAGATTTTCCGCTCTGAAGCGCCGTATTACGAACGTCCTCTTGCATGGGTAGACTTGGAAAAAGGCACCTATCTGACGATGCGGGAATCCACGTCAGAACCGCCGAATTATTTCCTTCGCACAGAAGGAAAAGATGGATCTGTGGCTGTCACCAATTTCGCGCACCCATATCCAGAAATGGATGCAGTGTCGAAAGAGATGATCACCTATGAGCGAGAAGACGGTGTGCCGCTGACTGCCACCCTGTATCTCCCGGCGGGCTATGACAAAGACCGCGATGGACCGCTGCCGACACTCGTCTGGGCATACCCGCGCGAATTCAAGAGCCTTGATGCAGCGGGTCAAGTGAGTGGGTCACCGTACCGGTTCAAACGCGTTTCCTACTGGGGCGCGGTACCCTACGTGACACAAGGATATGCGGTCATGGACGGCGCTGCCATGCCAATCGTAGGTCTTGGAGACGAACAGCCCAACGATACGTTCGTCAGCCAGCTCGTTACGAGCGCTGAGGCGGTGATCAACGAAGGTGTTCGTCGCGGCGTGGTGGATCCAGAAAGAGTGGCCGTGGGTGGTCATTCCTACGGAGCCTTTATGACCGCCAACCTGTTGGCCCACTCTGATCTTTTCCGTGCTGGTATTGCGCGTAGTGGCGCCTACAATCGGTCCTTGACGCCATTCGGTTTCCAAGCCGAGCCCCGCACGTTTTGGGAATCACCCGAGATTTACTTCGCGATGAGCCCCTTCATGCATGCCGACAAGGTCAACGAGCCCATCCTGCTTATTCACGGCATGGCGGACAACAACTCGGGTACCTTCCCGATCCAGAGCGAGCGTTTTTACCACGGCCTCAAAGGCAACGGTGCCACCGCGCGCCTCGTCATGCTGCCGCATGAATCACACGGCTATCGCGCCCGCGAATCCCTCCTCCACATGCTGTGGGAGACCAACAACTGGCTTGAAACGCACGTCAAGAATGCACCAGTGCGGGTGATGGAGGTTGATGGTCCGAGTGGCGATTGAGCTAATTTGCCCAGTCAAAGTAAATCACAATACCCGCACCCTCTTTGGAAAAATCTGCGCCAACCGGACTTGGGCACAGGGGAGCGGCTATTTACGCAGGTCGAATGTGTGAGCATTTTCCCAGGAAGGGGTCGATCTTGCTCGTGCAGAATCTAGCACTGGATATCAGGGCGTATGATTGAATCAAGAAAACAAAGGCTGTGTATCTGATATGAAACGAACTGAAATCAATTCTGCAGCTTTTAAAGCCGCAGCACTTCAAAGCGAAAAACATCGCGTTGCCGGAATTCTCTGGATTCTGGTCGCCTGCGTGCAGGGTGTATGCATGCCGCGAGCGCTCTCGCAATAACCCTGCTAGACACAGATTACCTCGATCCCGCTGTCCTCGAGTGCGCGGACCGTTTCTGCAGGAGCCTGATTGTCCGTGATAATCTTATCGATTTGGTCAATTGCGCAGATCTTGCTGAATCCCCGGACACTTAGTTTTGAGTGGTCAGTCACAACAATTACCTCTTGGGCGGCCGATATCATGCATTGGTTTAGATGGGCCTCTAGGGGACTTGATGTTGTTAGGCCATGGTGTACGTCCAAGCCGTCCACTCCCAAGAAGAGTTTTCGACAAGACATGGCATTCATCATTGTTGCTGCGCTCGCCCCGACAACGGATGTCGAGGTGGCACGAACCATACCCCCTAGCTGGATAAGCTCGACACCGGGCCGGTCTACAAGTTCGAGAGCAGCATGAACACAGGCCGTCACGGCAGTAACTATAGCATTGTGCGAGATATGCCGAGAGACTTCAAGGACGGTTGTGCCTGATGCAAGAATAATGGAGTCATTCTTTTCAATCATTTCAGCGGCTGTTCTGCCCACGCGCTTTTTCTCTTCTGAGTATCGTTTTGCCTTTTCAGAAATGGGGCGATCATATAATAAGTGGCTTTGAGGGTTGGCGCCACCATGCGTTCGATGAAGGAGATCTCGGCCTTCTAGACTTCTGAGGTCTCTCCGTATCGTAGCTTCGGATACATTTAGCTCTTTTTGGAGGTCGTAAACAGCAACAAATCCTCGCTGCCGTAATGTTTTGAGGATATGATTGTGACGTTCTGCTGGACTTTGCATGACTGCTGATGTTCGTATGAGCATATAGACTTCTGCTGAAAGTCTTTTGCACCTATATAAGACGCAAAACGATCAGAAACAGTCAATACGTGATTGTTATGTACTCAAGCTTGATTGCAATTGACTCAGTGTGTATCGTGATCGGCACCTTTAAGTACTTACAGAATGGCCTCTGTGCCGATTCGCCCCAAGCTCTGGAGTAGTGTGTGCACAACCGTTCGTTTTGCTGCGGTTGAGCCCTGGTCACAATCTCATTAAGAAGGAGGTGATCGAACCCGTAATTTGCAGTCATTAAGTTCATGCGCGGAATCATCCAATTTACCTTTACCCTGGTTGTAGCCAGTATGTGTCAGGGTATTTGGAGTAGTCCGTCCCAAGCAGCTACTGCAGATGAACATGTTGCTGGGAAAATCGCGGGCCAGGTCGTAGAGGCGGAAACCGGTGAGCCTCTGATTGGAGCAACCGTTTATATAGAAGAAACCGGCCAGGGAGCAGCTGTAGCTCCAGACGGCAGCTATGCCATCATAAACGTGGCTCCTGGAGTGTATACGGTTAGGGCTTCAATGATAGGATTTGGAACGGTTCGCCAGGGCGAGGTCAGGGTTTCTATTGATCGGACAACGCGAGTGGACTTTGAGCTGGCAGTCGAAGTCATTCAAGGCGAGGAAATTTTCATAACGGCCACTCGTCCGATCATCGAAGTTGATCGGACGACTTCGGCGTCCTACGTAGATTCCGAATCGATAGCAAATTTACCCGTCCAGGAGGTTTCAGACCTTCTGCAGCTGCAATCTGGTGTGACCTACGATTCTCAAGGCCGACTTCACATGCGCGGTGGTCGTTCCGGTGAAGTTGCTTACTTGGTTGACGGCATTCCCGTGACCAATCAATACAGTGGGGGGTCTAAGATTGAGATTGAAAATAACTGGATTCAGGAGCTGCAAGTCATCAGCGGTGTTTTCAATGCGGAATATGGACAGGCGCAGTCGGGTGTCATAAATATTGTCACAAAGACGGGTTCAGTCGATCATTTTTCTGGTGATGTGGGGTTTTATGGTGGATCTTTTTTGACCCCTAAGTCAGACATTTTTGCAGGAAAGGACAACCCTTCGCTGGACGAGTACAATTTTCAGGGTAGTCTTCAGGGGCCGATTCGATTTCTTCGCGAGGGTTCCTTCTTTTCCAATGTTCGCTTTACGGACAATACAGGTTGGTTGAACGGAGAACGGCGTGCTTTGATATCCGACACGGTGCCTATTCAGTCCTATATCCAGGAAGCTCAGCAAACGGCTTCTGACATCGATAATCTAGTCGGAATTCCAATTCCTGATTCTTTGCTATCCGGAGATCGGTCGCTGGTATCGATGAACCCCAAGCAACGGTTATCTCTGCATGGGCGTCTCTCTTTTCGTCTTTCTTCGATGCTAACAGCAAGCTACGCAGCTTTCTATAGCGACGAGGAGCGCAAGTCGTATCAGGATTACAGACGCTACGCCCCGGAAGGCTTGCCCACGACAACTGAGCGCGGCATAAATCACTTGCTTTCATTTACGCTTACTCCGGATGCCCGCTCTTATCTGCGCTTGGGCATTTCCTATCAGGATAATCAGGTTGGTAGTCGACTTTTCGAGAACCCATTGGATTCTCGCTATCAAGGGACGCCCTTTTCTTCAAACGGATTTGCCTTTGGCGGAACCAGTAATGGGAGATCTGAAGCCTCCAATTCAACATTTTTAGTAAAGCTGCAAGCTGAGCGCCAGGTAAACAGGAATAACTTGGTCAAGGCTGGCATAGAGTGGCAAAGACATCGTGTAGAAGAGGCATCTCAGGCTACTATTTCCGATGGCCCCGTATATCTAGATCCTTCTCAGCGTATTCCAGCGGGCAATACGGCTGGTAACGACCAATACACGAGAGAGCCCTGGGAAGTCGTGCTATTCGTGCAAGACAAGTTGGAGATAGACGAACTCGTATTGAATGCTGGTGTGCGTTTTGACCTTTGGGAGCCCAATGCACCAGTACCCGATGACCTTCAAGCTATAACCAACCCAGATGACGGTATTCGATTGGCAACGGGTTTCGTTGATGCTAAGCGATCAATGCAACTCAGTCCACGAGTCGGTCTTGCTTTCCCTATTTCCTCGCGGGGTGTTCTGCACGTCTCCTATGGACGCTTCTTTCAGGTCCCTCGATTCGCCTACATTTATACCAACTCCGAATTTGAAGTTGAACTCGGAGATTTGGAGACCATAATGGGTAACGCAGATCTCAAGCCTGAGCGTACGACGGCCTATGAATTGGGTTTGCAATATGCGTTAACGTCGTCATGGAAGATAGAAGCGACGATCTACTATAAGGATATCAAGAACCTGCTGGGGCAGGAGATCATCAATACAGTCGACAAGAAAGTCTATGCGAGATACATCAATAGGGATTACGGTAATACGAGAGGTTTCGCCTTTTCCTTATTGCGTCAGTTTGCTGATCAGTTTGGTTTGACGATTGATTATACCTATCAGGTTGCCAGGGGCAATGCTTCAGACCCGAACGCGGTCTTTTTCAATAATCAGACTAGGCCTCCCATAGAGCCTGAAAAGCAGGTTATTCCTTTGAACTGGGACCAACGGCACTCTCTAAATGGATCTGTGATCATGGGGGATCCAAGTGGATTTACGTTTAGCATCATTGGACGCTTCTCGACCGGCCAGCCTTACACGCCGTCTAATCCAGGAAGTCAGCTTTCGTCTCAGCTTGCCAATAGTGAATCCAAGCCAGTTCGCATGAATCTGGACGTCAACTTATCCAGACGTATCCAAATTGCCGGTCTCGAAACGCGTCTCTATGCGAAGGGGTTCAATGTTCTAGATCGCTTGAACGCCAAATCGGTTTATTCTAGTACAGGGAATGCATTCCATCCCTATCGAACGCTCGGCGAGGCCGAGGTGCTAGCTCTGAATCCGAATTTTACTTCTGGAGAAGTTGATTTACGACCTGACTTCTTTGATCCACCACGCCGTATCATTTTTGGTATAGACATTCGCTTTTGATGATGTGCGATAGAGAAATACCGAAAAATATGTCGAGCGAATTGACGTCCGCCCACTCGGCAAGGAATGGGTTTCTGGGCCTAGGTATCTCAGGTGCTCTGCTGTTGCTGTCTAGCGTATGTTTTTCGCTATCGGTCTCGGCTCAGGATCGAGCAGAGGCAGGTCGAGAGTATCGTCGAACAGGAGTTCACGATGGAAACTTGGTGTTTACTCGCTATTCGAATTACGGAAACCTGGGCAGTCGATTTGAGCCTCCGAAAATGGAGTGGCCTAAGGGATCGGGCCAATGGTATGGCTTCGAGTTCGTGATGATGGCGGGTGCGGAAGTTCAGGACAAGGAGGGTCGATACATTCGGATCGTATCCGAGAACTATACAAACCCGGGTTCTTTCGACGTGAGTCCTGACGGTACCCATACCTACGGATGGGAGCCTCTCGCAGGCTACGTAAATCCAGGCTCATTCAATGAACTGGAATACCCGGCCATGAGTCATCTGGAAGAGACGTGGCCCGAGCCATGGCCATTTGACTATCCCGGCGATCAAGGATCCCGTGATGGACTGTGGAATGGCGAATTTGGAGCTTTTGTCCGCGCGGACCAAGAGTCGTATTACGTTATGGACGACCGTAACAACGACGAGTTCGATTACTTTCCCTTTTCAGGTAGTGTGGCCGATTCCTCCGATTTCCCGACGGGTCGGAGAGGCATCGGTTTGCAGGTTGGAGTGCGCGGATACCAGTGGGTCAATGTGCAAGCTGAGGATATTCTGATTGTCCGATACGACATTGAAAATGTCAGCGACAAGGATTTGACCAAGGTCGTTTTCGGAATGTACGTGGACCCGGCAGTGGGGGGACAGGGAGACTCCGTGGATGATTTCGCGGATTTCGAGCGGCAGGATGACATCGTTTATATGTGGGATCGAGACGGTATCGACAATCGGGGTCGTCCCGGTGTGGGGTACTTTGGCTTCGCTTTTCTGGAAAGTCCTGGAGACCCTCTCGACGGTGAAGACAACGATCAGAACGGCATCTCAGACGAAGTGCAAGACGACGATGCGGGTACCCGTATCGAGGGTCAAGAAGCCATTTTAGCAGAATTGTCTTCGCGCTATCTCATGACCGACTTTGAGAGTTTCTTCGGTAGTCCAACGCTTCTTCCCGCCGTGGAATACGGAGTGTGGTGGACGGGTGATGAGGATGCTGACTGGGTGCCATTCAATGATCTGAACGGGGATGGCGTTAGGGAAAGTGACGAGCCCCTCGTTGACGACAAAGGATCGGATGGTCTGGGACCCAATGATGATGGATATTCAGGACCTGACTCAGACGGGACAGAGGATAATGGTCGTCCAGATCAAGGCGAGCCGAACTTTGGGAAGACCGATAACGATGAATCTGATCAGATCGGGCTGACCAGCTATGTATTGCGTCCGGCCGGGAACGTAAGTGATGACGAGCGGACCTGGCTTGAAATGGAGCCAAACAGGTTTGGTGGCGAAATGCCAAGTAATCTGGCCTTCGTTTACGGCTCAGGATATTTTTCCCTTCCGAGAGAGGCCACCCGAAAATTTGCGATTGCATGTCTGTTTGGCCGCAACTTCGATGACATCCTTCGCAATAAGCGGACAATGCAGAAGATTTACGACGCGGATTACTCGTTCGCGAAGCCGCCGAACAAGTCTCGCCTTACGGCCGTCCAGGGTGATCAATCTGCTGTTCTGATGTGGGATAATGTCGCGGAATTCTCTCGTGATCCGATCTACGGGACGGACTTTGAGGGATACATGGTCTATCGGGCGACTGATCCGTCTTTCAATTCCATCAAGACGATTACGGATGCATTTGGGAACCCCATTCTGTGGCAGCCAATAGCTCAATTTGATCTCGACAACGGATTGAAAGGTCCTCACCCCGTCCAGATCGGAGAGACCGGCGCTGTGTTCAATACAGGTACCGACTCAGGCCTTCGCTACTACTACAAGGACACAGGCCTGGATAATGGGCGGTCATACTACTATGCGCTCGTCCCATACGATACTGGGTATGACGTCGACTTTTTTGACCGCGGTATATCGACCCGAGACAAACTCACTCCCATTTCCCCGAGCGAGGCCTCGAAAATCATCCAGACAGACCTCATTGGAAACGTGACGTTTGTTGATCGAAATACGGCCGTAGTCGTGCCAAATGCTCCCGGAGCGGGTGTTTTACTCGGAGGATTGGACGGCGAGATCATCCATAACGGTCCGGGAACGGGAAGTATTGAGGTAGAGGTTGTGGTACCTGATAGCCTCGAGCGCGGCGGACAGTTCAGGGTTTCCTTCACGGATACGACAAAAGCCCTGCTCACTCGCGGAATTCGCATCGAGGAAACGAGCACCAACCGCACCGTCTTTGAAGCTGCAGCCTTTGACAGTGTTGATCTCTCTCGTCGGTTGCTATCGGGATTGAATTTTAGGGTCTATACCCCGCCCGAACCAGTTCCGCTCACTTATGGATGGACGGAAGGCAATTCTAACCTCAGAGCTACGATTGATATCGTCGAATCCGGACGAACAATACCGGTGCCCGATGACATCGAGATCAGAATGGGTGCCCCCGGGGTGGATTCATCTTTCGTACAATTCGCTTTTGAACAGAGGACGCCGGTAGATTTCGAGATCTATGGCGCGACCTCAGGAAGAAAGTATCTCTTCATTCTGGATGAAACGGGTACACCTGATGGACGCCTCAGTGCAGGTGATGTGATAACGCTTGTCTTTGATCCTGTTGGATTCCGCTTCAACTTGGGCTGGCGTTTCACCTTCAGTGGTCCGGATGGCGAAAGTCCTCGACTTCCTGAGCCCGGAGATGTATTTCGATTGGAGGTGAGCAAACCCTACTCGTCACTGGATACTATAACATTTGGCACCCAAGAGACGCGTTATGAGAGCGAGAAAGCTGGCGCCGACCTCTCTGATATTTACGTCGTACCTGATCCTTATGTGGCAAGCGCCTCTTGGGAGCGTCCGCTTTTCAACGCTACCGGTAGGGGTGAGCGTCGCATTGACTTCGTAAATCTTCCACCTCAATGCACGATTCGGATTTTTAATACCGCGGGTAAATTGGTTCAGGTGTTGGACCATGACTCCCCATTCGCAGACGGATCCGAAAGTTGGGATCTGGTCTCCAAGGATGGCCTCACAGTTGCCTTCGGTGTGTACTTCTTTCATGTAGAGACGCCGGATGCAGGAGAGGCAACGGGTAAATTCACACTGATCAAATGACCTTCCGTAGAATCATACCCGTTGTATGTGCGCTGATTGCGGTCTACTTGACACCTGTTGTACAGGCCCAGGAAGTGGATTCTCCCAGTGCGAACTTCGTTGAGGACGTGTCCAATGCAGGGACCAGTGCCGCTGCTTTTCTTCAGATTGGAGTGGGTGCTCGGGCTATGGCGATGGGAAATGCAGGCACAACATTGGTTCGAGATGCCACGGTTTTGTACTGGAATCCTGCAGCTGCAGCAAATCTACCTGCTCAGGCATCAGTTACATTCGATCATACCGATTGGTTGGTTGATACGAATTTAGATTTTGTCGGTCTGGTGTTTCGGATACCTGGTGCAGGCACGCTTGGCATCAGTGTTTTGGCGTTCGATGCGGTCGACAACCAGCCGGTACGTACGATTCTGCAACCTGAGGGAACCGGTGAATTTTATAGCGCCTCTGACGTGATGTTGGGCCTGACGTATGCAACCTCATTAACCAACAGATTTTCGGCAGGTATTACAGGAAAATATATCCGAGAAACATTGTGGAATGAAACCGCCAGAGCGATGGCTGTTGATCTTGGAATTCTGTACCAAACCCGACTCGAGGGTTTTGTCCTCGCTGCAAGTATCCTCAATTTTGGAGGCAATATGCAGCTTGAGGGGCGTGATTTACGCCGCGCCTTTGATGATGACCCATCAAATTTTAGCAATAACCAATTAAACGTCAGCTTAGATACGGACAAGTTTTCAGTTCCTTTGACGTTTCGATTTGGATTCGGTTATGAGAAAAACATATCCGACTATCACCGAGTGACACTGGCTGCTGATCTGATAAATCCATCAGACAACAGTGAATCGGTAAATCTCGGGTTAGAATACACTTTTGGTAATACCCTCTCTCTTCGGGGAGGCTACGCTGCGCTGTTTGAGCGCGATCGCGTGAGTGGACTTTCTTTCGGAGTCGGTGTTCATCGCCGCCTCCTGGATCGAGTCCGAGTAATTGCTGAATACTCCTACGCTGACATGGGTTTCCTGGGCAGTGCCCAACGCTTCACGCTCGGTGTAGGTCGTTGATAATTGTGTCCTCCCTATCCATCCACCAATGAGAAAGACGATGAAACGATGGCTATTCATTTTTGCGGTGCTTGCCGTGGCTACGGTTTCCGCAGCCAGTGCTCAGCAAGCACTATTTTTTAACGAGATTAATGCTGATCCGGCAGCAGATTTGCCCGGTGATGCCAATGGTGACGGGATTCGAAGTTCATCGCAAGATGAGTTTGTCGAGCTCGCGAACTTGAGTGCGGATTCATTGGATCTGACGGGATGGATGCTTGGAGATGATGAAGCCATCAACTTCACTTTCCCTAATGGTTACAAGCTTGCACCGCGTCACCTTTTGGTTGTTTTTGGAGGAGGGGATGTAACCGGTGTTGATGGATACGATCCTGATCCGCTTGTGACGAGAGTCTTCAGTGCGGACAGCACGGTAGGCAATGGTCTTGCGAATGGAGGAGAATATATCGTTCTCAAGTCGCCTGATGGGACAGCTGATACGTATGCGGCTTATGGGTCCAAAGTTGGGCTTGGTGCCCCTGCGACTTCGGCAACTACAGGCATCACATTCGAATATGGTGTGGATGTAAATGTGCCAGCCAATTCGGACCAATCTGCAACTCGGTCTCCGGACGGAAACGTCTCAGGCGCTGAGCCTTGGGCCCTTCATTCAACTGTCAGTTCTGCGCTCTTTTCCCCTGGGGTTACGGTCAATGGCACGAATGTCATTCCAAAGCCACCTCCAACGCTGACCGTGATCATTAACGAGGTGCTTGCAGATCCACCATCTGGCGATCCTGGTGATTCCAACGGAGACGGTACTCGTAGCTCCTCTCAGGATGAGTTTGTTGAACTGGCCAACGTGTCGTCGGAGCCGGTAGACATTTCCGGATGGCAATTAGGTGATGATGAGGCTGTTAACTTCACGTTTCCCGATGGGTACGTCATGGCTCCTCGCAGCTTTCTAGTTGTGTTTGGTGGCGGCGATGTGACAGGCGTTGAAGGGTACGATGCCGATCCTCTCGTGACCCGGGTCTTTAGCGCGGACAGCACAGTAGGTAATGGCCTGGCGAATGGAGGAGAAATCGTTCTTCTTCACTCAGCCGATGGCTCCTACGATACGTGGTTGGCTTACGGAAGTAAGTCGGCTACCGGCGGACCTCCTAATACAGATGATTACGAGATCCAAATCGATGTGAGTGCTGCTGCCAATGCAGATAACAGTATCACGCGCTTTCCAGATGGTAACGTCAATATTGTAGACCCATTCGTGCAGCACTTGACAGTCGCCAATGCGGCTTTCTCGCCGAATACGACTATAGATGGGCGCACGACAGTTCCTCCTCCGCAACCGCAAACAACGGTGGTCATCAATGAGGTATTGGCCGATGCCACAGGAGCTGGCGATGCAAATGGTGATGGTGTTATCAGCGCAACAGAGGATCAGTTCATCGAGATCGTGAATGCCAGCGAAGAGACGCCGGTACATCTTGGCGGCTGGCACGTGGGAGATGAAGGTGGAATGACCTTTACCTTCCCGGATGGTTACATGTTGGCTCCACAAGCTATGGTTGCTGTTTTCGGTGGCGGGGATGTTTCGGGTGCACCGGGCTACTCTGCCGATCCAATGTTGACTCGTGTGTTTGCAGCAAGCGGTACACTTGGAGACGGGATGGATGCAGCTGGAGACTTTGCGGTCCTGGCCTCAAGTGATGGTTCATACGACGCCTACGTTTCGTTCGGCTCGAAGGCGGGAACAGGTGATCCTGTTATTGCCGATGCACCCGGCGCAGAATGGGAGTTTGCTACGTCAACGACAGCCGCTGCAGATCAGCAATCATCGATAACGCGCAATCCAGACGGTAACATTCTCGCTCAAGATCCATTTGTCCTGCATTCAATGGTAAGCGCTGCTGTTTATTCGCCTGCTCAGACCATTGATGCACTCGATTCGCTAGATGATTTTGAAGACGTCGAACATCCGTGGGGTTCGGGCCATGCCCTACACTTCACGTGGTGGGAGAGGGATCGTGTCGAGATTCGTGATGCAGCTGCCCTCTTTCCATTGCGAATGGATCAGGGAACGGTCGAGTTGTGGATGCGTCCGGATTCGGCTCTCACCGATGATTCCCATGCCCCCGATTGGACCTACCTCTTTGCTAAAAATCTCGGCGGTAACAATCCAGGTGATCTCGGACTTGGCTGGCGTCGCAGCGAGGGTCGCCTACTCTTCTTCATGCAAGATGGTGTAGACACGGTCAACCTCGAAGAAAGTGATAAAGTCGACGAAACGTACTTCCCACGGTGGTATCACGTTGCTGTAACGTGGAACACTGCGGACTCGATGCGCATCTTCGTAGATGGCAAACAGCAGGCTGCTATTGAATCTGCAGTCCCACTTCTGGGTGGAACCATGGCAATGGCCATCGGAAACGGTGCGGCAGACCTATGGAATGACCGGTATGAAGGATTCCGGGGTATGATCGACGAAGTTCGTATTTCTGTCGTTGAGCGGTACACCGAAGACTTCGCTCTTCCAACTGCGCCCTATGTGGAAGATGCCCTGACGTTGGCATTATGGCATTTCGATGAGGGAAGCGGTGAGACAGCTGTAGATGCAACAGGTAACGGATTTGTCGGCTCTCTTGGTGGCTTCGACTCAGACGGTAACGTGGACGCGAACTCGGCACCGAGATGGGTAGATATAAGTACGTTGGTCTCCAACGAAACGGGTGAGCTACCGCTACAATTCGAGCTGTCTCAGAATTACCCTAATCCGTTCAACCCATCTACTTCAATTGAGTACCTGGTGCCTGCAAGATCCAGTGTGGAGATCCAGGTGTTCAACCTTTTGGGTCAGCGGGTTACTACGCTGGTTTCGGGTGAGCACACCCCTGGGGTGCATCGTGTATCCTTTGATGCTTCGAGGTATTCAAGTGGGCTGTATTTCTACACGCTACGTTCTGGTACAACCTTCATGACTAAAAAGATGATGCTGATCAAGTAACACATGGATCACATTGTCAGTAGAGTTGTCCTCGTAATGGTTCTGTTCGTCCTGTCCGCTGGCCAAGAGGCCAGCGGACAGGCGGCCAGCGGACAGGCGGCGGCCGTTCTGTTCCGATATTTGCCAGAAGGTGCCGAGTTAACCTCCTCGGTTTTGTTGGAGGATGTCGAGGAAGGGCCTTTTATAGACCCAGTGGAATTTGCTGCGCGAAACCCCGGTGGCTGGGGAATGACAGCGCCTAGCTCAGCCGAGTTTGAGGCCCCTGAGTCACGGATTCGGAGCCTTGAAACAGAGGATATTTCCCAACCCCTCGGACCGCAAATGACGGTAGAGGTGTGGTTTCGCAGTCAGACATCAAATCAGACTTCCACGCTGTTTTCCAATCGTGTTTCCGCGAGCGAAGGCTTTAGCCTAGGATTGGAAAATGACATTCCATTCTTGGAGTTTGACCTGCAGAGTTCGACTTATCGTTTGGATGCGGATAGGCCCGTTGAGATTGACGAAAATACGTGGGTGGCGGCCACCATCTTTTATTGGCAAGGCGCGCTGACCTTGCGTCTTTTTGTGGATGGAGTCCTACAAGATGATTTAGTGGAGCAACTCTCCATTCCCAGTCCATATCCCATCTCATTTCCCGTGATGATTGGATCATCGGCCACGGGAAATGCCGAGAGCCCGACCCTGACCGGCACGTTTACGGGTCAACTCTTCGCTGCGTTGATCAGAGGGTATTCTGCGAGGGAGGAATATCTTTATTCTGGTATTCCCCACGACGGAGGTACATACTTCGGACTACCCTCTTACCACGATTATTCGCTTGAAGATCAGCGTCTTCCAGCGGATCTCAGAATTCAATCTTCTCCGGTCGATATAGATCAGCGTTTTTTCCTCCCGTATGCAAATGACCTGTACATCCCACAAGGCACCGCTACACGGATTGAGGAGGTTGACGGAGAAGAGGTGCCCTTTGTATTCGTTTCGTACTACCATCGCACTCGTCAAGGAACCATTGAATTACAGCATTCAATTGTCGTTGAAATGAATGCGCGCACCGGATTGGTGCGACGTACGTTTCGACTTATGGGCCAGCTTGGATTCTCCCACGCAGGTGGTGTGGCCTACTCTCATAATGCACTTTACATCTCCTCGGCAGGAGTACTCGAACGATATCCCTTGCCCGAATGGGATCCGTCAAATCCGGCTAAATACGTAGACCTGGAAGCCGACTCCGAAGGAACGATTCAGACGCCGTCCAAGGCTTCTTTTGTTTCTGCATTCAGGGACACACTTTGGGTGGGCGATTATCGAACATCATCGGACACGGCACCTTTTCTGTTTGCCCACGCAATTGATGAAAATGGCCGTCCGAATCCTGACCCTGTCTATAAGTTTCCCCTTCCCAGACGGATCCAGGGGGTCGATCTCATCGAAACTCCTAGGGGAACAGTCGTGGTTCTTTCAAGAAATCGGTCTTCATCGTCAGCAGAGTTGCTTCGTTATCGTCTGGATGCGCTCTCAACCACGAGTATTGTTTCTCCTGATTCTATTGTCATCATGCCACACGGCATAGAGGACCTGTCCTTCCTTCCAGATGGTTCATTGTGGACCAATTCTGAATCCGGTACGGACTACTATCAGCGTAAATCAACAGGGGCTTGGTCCAGCTACTATCCATTCGTTTATAGTATTCCAGCATCGGCTATTCTGGGTTCACATGTATCTACCGGGCGGGACGAATCCCCCATTGGATTGAATTTCGATGTTGAAGTGTTTCCTAACCCATTTGTGGACACACTTAGTATCTCACTATCAGGTGGTGCAGATCGTGTCGTTTCTGTTTTTGTAATGGATCTGCTTGGACGTCGTATAGCGACGGTGGCTGAAGAGATTCAAGCGGGTGAAGCAAAGACCATAACATGGAACGCCACACAATTTCCCTCAGGCATGTACTTCGTTGTGATGGAAAATGGGTCTCGGCGGACCGTAAAGCCGGTCATTCACACTAATTGATGGGCCGTCGGATCTCATATTTGTGGATTGCTCTATTTGTCTTCTTAGGGTGTTCGTCTCAGGACGACGAAGCGCAGATACTTGCACGAGTAGGAGACGCTTCGATTACCATCACGGAATTCAGTCGAGACTTTGAACAAGGCCATCCCAGACTGAAGCAGGGACCAGATCCCAAGGTGGTCTATTTGGAACACATGATTGCTGAACAGCTTCTCGCTCAGGCAGGATATCGCATGGGATTGGATTCGCTCTCTTCTATACGACGTCAGGTCGAAAGTTTGACCGAGGAGCTTCTAGTGGGACATGTATTTGAAGAGGATGCCGCCCGTTCCGTTGCGGTAACAGCTGCTGACATTGATTCCCTCCGCAGGCTAGACGCAATTCAAGTCGTCCTGCGCTTCCTGCCTGCTGCAAATTCAGAATCGGCTGAGCGACTTCGACGAGTCTATCTCGAGAACGGATTTGAAGAGGCAGTTGCTGAGCTTTCGGCCAGCGAGGAGGGGATGCGCCATGTGCGAGTTCAAGATCTTGAAACCGATCTCGTTTCACCCGCTTCTTTAGATCCTATCGTGTGGGAGGCAACCCGGAATTTGCCCGTAGGACAGATTTCTTTGCCAGTTCCCTTTCGAGGGGGGTTCCTCTTGGTTGAGGTGCTGGACATTCTCAGGACGCCCATTACAGCCGAACCCGGCGCGGAGGAGAAGGCACGCTATGAGCAGGTAGCTTTCGCTGAAAAATCTCGACAAGCTGCTCGCTCATTAATTGGGCGTACGGTGGCCGACAGAGATCTTCGACTGAAGAAAGAAGCGTATGGAAGACTTGAGCAGGCTCTGTGGAATTGGTTATCGATCAGTGAGGAAGAGGGGACCCAAGATGCTCTGACTCTGTGGCAACGTCTTGAGGTTGATTCGACGTCTTTTGCAAGGACCATCTTGGATATGGAGGCCAAGCCGATCATGGAAACGAGTGACCGGTCGTGGACCGTTGCTGAGTTCCTAGCTGAATACCCTCACGACCGATACCCACTTTCTCTTCGATCGGGCGATGAATTTCGAAGTGACTATTACGATGCATTCGGATTGTTGGTGAGGGACCAGCTGTTCATTCAAAAAGCTCTTGATCAAGGCTTTGATGCGGCCCCAGAGCTGCTGTCAGAAGTCGAACGTTGGACCGATAAATGGGTCTATGAAGTATTCAAGCTTCAGGTGGAGAATACAGTTACGGTTCATGAGGAAGATCTTCTTCTCTATTTCGAGCGATATCGGTCCGACTGGCCTGAGGATAGCTCTCTAGAATCCGTTTCGGCAGAGGTTGAGAGTCAAGTTCGAAGGGCCAAGACGCTTGCTGCATTGGAGCAGATACTGACAGATCTTCGGCTTCAAATACCCATCGAGATAGACTATAAAGCACTTGAACAAGTGGATTACTCCACGTTCGATATGCATTCGCCGTCCGTTCAATTGTTCAAAGCCAGTACGGGACGTCCGGCGTGGCCCGTAACTGACTACGGACTATAATTCTAGATCCAAGCTGAAATGAAATACGTTCTTTCTCTTGACCAGGGCACCACAAGCTCCCGAGCCATTCTCTTTGATCGAAATGGTACCATCGTGGATATGGCACAGCAAGAGTTTACCCAGCACTACCCTCAACCCGGATGGGTTGAACACGATGCAGAAGAGATTTGGAATACGCAGCTTCAAGTGACAAAAGAGGTGCTCGCTCGCGTTGGGTCGGATGGAACAGACGTAGCCGCGATAGGAATTACCAACCAGCGCGAGACAACTGTCGTGTGGGATCGAAGAACAGGTCGTCCCATTTCTAAAGCCATCGTATGGCAAGATCGTCGTACCGCAGGGTTTTGTGATGACCTCAAGGGAAGAGGCGTCGAAGGTGATATTCGATCCAGGACAGGCCTCGTTGTCGACGCCTATTTCTCAGGCACCAAGGTCCGCTGGATACTGGAAAACGTTCCGGGAGCCCGGGAAGCAGCGAACGAAGGTCATTTGGCCTTTGGGACGGTAGATAGTTGGCTCATATGGAATCTGACGGGGGGCAAGATCCATGCTACAGATCCTTCCAATGCCTCGCGTACCATGCTCTACAATATTCATGAGATGGCATGGGACGATGTGCTGCTTGACCTTTTGGAAGTACCGCGCTCGATGCTTCCAAATGTAGTCCCCTCAAGTGGCGTCATCGGGACAAGTGATTCTGCTCTTTTTGGGTCGAAAATACCGATATCTGGCGTTGCCGGTGATCAACAAGCGGCATTGTTCGGTCAGGTGTGTGTGGATCCCGGTATGGTGAAAAACACCTATGGGACGGGGTGCTTCATGCTTATGAATACCGGCAGTAAGGCCATCGAATCAAAAAACAATCTGCTTACGACAGTTGCTTGGCAGATTGGAGATGAGACAACCTATGCGCTAGAAGGCAGTGTGTTTATTGGGGGAGCAGTGGTTCAGTGGCTTCGAGATGGCCTCGGAATAATCGAGTCTTCTGATGAAGTAGAGGCCCTCGCGGCACAGGTTGAGTCAAGTGAAGGTGTATTTCTGGTACCGGCATTTGCCGGACTTGGAGCACCACATTGGGACCCATACGCTCGGGGTATTCTTGTTGGATTGACCCGAGGCTCTTCAGCCGCTCATATCGCACGTGCTGCCCTAGACAGTATTGCCTTTCAGAGTGCTGATTTAGTTCGCGCCATGGAAACTGATTCCGGTATCGAGCTTGCCAGTATGAGGGTGGATGGAGGGGCGGCTGCCAACAACATTCTAATGCAGTTCCAGGCTGACCTTCTTGCCGTTTCTGTAGTCCGACCAAGCATCGTGGAGACTACTGCTCAAGGTGCTGCTTATTTGGCTGGATTGGCGGTTGGCTTCTGGAGTGGCATACCTGAATTGAGAGCCCTGTGGGCTGAAGATCGAACATTCCGTTCCGACATGTCGGATACAGATCGTGAGTCGTTGACAATCACCTGGAAACGAGCCCTTGACCGGTCTCGAGACTGGATAGAGCCTGAAACGAATGCCTAGTCTCAACCACCAGCATTCTTCAGATGAGCGGGCTTCTACTCGGGCCGGTCATCTAAATCGCACTGAAGCCCTTGCTGAAGCGCGAAATGAAGGAGTGTGGGATGTTGTGATTATCGGAGGAGGTGCAACAGGGCTGGGAGCCGCTGTGGATGCATCATCAAGGGGGCTACGCACCTTGCTCCTAGAGCGCTCAGACTTTGCGAAAGGGACCTCGAGCAGGAGTACAAAGCTTGTTCACGGCGGAGTACGTTATTTGAAGCAAGGACGCATACGCATGGTCATGAAGGCCCTAAGGGAGCGAGACCTGCTACTTAAAAATGCTCCACATCTGGTGAATCTCCGCCAATTTGTGGTCCCATGCCGCAATTACGCACAAATTGGGTTCTATGGCATAGGATTGAAGCTGTATGATATACTCGCATCAGGGCGCGGTTTACCGTCCTCTCGTGTACTGGGTCGAAGCGCAGTCATTCGTGAGCAGGAAGGTGTGAATGATACTCATCTGGCTGGAGGTATTGAGTATTCCGATGGCCAGTTTGACGATTCTCGCTTGGCACTCGCCTTGGCTCAGACGTGCGTTCGAGAAGGAGGCACAGTCATCAATTATTGCAACGTGAAGGCACTTTCAAAGAATGCACAGATGTTGATGGAAGTGCAGGTTACGGACTTAGAATCGGGTGGAGAGTTCAGCGTTACGGCCCGGTCCGTGATCAATGCGACAGGCGTATTTGTTGATGAAGTACGTGAGATGGAGGGCCCCAGAAAGGAGAGCTTAATCCGAGCAAGTCAGGGCGTACACTTGGTGTTGCCGGCATCTTTCTTACCGGGACCAGCAGCTGTGATGGTTCCCAGCACGGATGATGGCCGCGTATTGTTCTGCATCCCCTGGAAAAGACACGCACTGCTTGGAACTACGGATACCCCTGTTGAATCGATCGATACCGAGCCAAGAGCATTTGAAGAGGAAATCGCATTTTTGATCGGACATGCTGGTAGATACCTGAAAAAAGCCCCTTCCCGCTCCGATGTGCTCAGCGTATTTGTTGGGCTGCGCCCTCTTATTGGCAATTCAAAAGGCCCCACAAAATCAGTCTCCCGTGAACACTTGATTCTAGAGTCTGAATCAGGTCTGATAACGATTACGGGCGGCAAGTGGACTACGTACCGATATATGGCCGAGCAAGTTGTAAACCGGGTATGTCAGCGCATTGGTGCTTCGGACCGGATGTGCGTAACGAGTGATCTTCCTATCTACGGTTACAGCGATGACAATGATCGTGATGCCATGTATAGTGAGTACGGCTCAGATAGGCTGGCTTTGATCAAAACTATTCAAGAAGATGCTCAAGGAGATGAGCCGTTGCATCCCGATCTCCCGTTTGTGATGGGGCAAGTAACCTGGGCACTCAAACACGAAATGGCGCATACGGTAGAAGATGTTCTGGCTCGTCGCATGCGGGCTCTCTTTCTAAATGCGGCCGCCAGCATAGAAATGGCACCAGCCGTAGCGCAAAAAATGGCATCCTACTTAGATAAAGACTCCGATTGGATAGAGAAGCAGGTTTCTTCCTTCACTTCCTTAGCCTCTCGGTACCAGCTGCAACCCTGATTCAAACTCAGGGATTTGGACACTTTAGACAAATAGCATCACTGACATGAATAACCTATCTGAAATTATCCCATTGCTAGTTTTGACTGGCTTGCTTGGGTGCACCCAAGTGGTTGATTATGATCTACAAGGACATCGCGGAGCACGGGGCTTACTTCCCGAAAACTCGATTCCAGGATTTCTTCTGGCTGCTGATCTGGGAGTGGACACAATCGAGATGGATGTCGTTGTGGCTGCAGATTCTCAGATCGTAGTGTCGCATGAGCCTTGGATGTCTTCAGAGATCTGTTCCCATCCCGATGGCACGCCCGTCACCGAGGAAGAAGCTCGGTCGCTCAATTTGTATACGATGTCCTATGAAGAGATAGCAGCTTTTGACTGTGGTTCAAGAGGAAACCCTCGATTTCCAGATCAAGAACCACGTGCTGTACAAAAACCCCTTCTTTCCGAGGCTCTTCGGGCCATAGAGAATCATTCCGAAAGAACGCTGCAGTATAATATTGAGATCAAGTCCAAGGAGGACGGAGATGGCGTATTCCATCCGGACGTTGATACCTTTGCTGAGCTCCTTTATGAGGTTCTTGCTGAGCAAGACCTGTTGAATCAGGTTACCATACAGTCTTTCGATCCTCGTTCACTGGAAGCCGTTCGACGGATTGATTCGCAGGTAACACTGGCATTTTTAGTTAGCAACGAGCTAGGCCTTGAGGCAAATATGGATCGGTTGAGCTTTATTCCTCAGGCTTACAGCCCTAATCATAATCTTGTTGACCGCTCACTCATTGACTCCGTGCATGGATTGGGAATGGCCATTGTCCCGTGGACGGTGAACGATTCAGACCGAATGAAAGAACTTCTTTACCTTGGTGTGGACGCACTTATCACGGACTATCCCGATCGTGGAGCGGTTCTCAAACGGTAGTTGATCTTAATTCGTAGCTGCTTTCAATAAAACCCATTTAGTCAGATGACGCCTTTTTTGGCTGAAATACTTGGAACTGCCCTTCTCATTCTCCTTGGAAATGGAACCGTTGCAAACGTCCTGCTGGGTAAGACAAAAGGACATGATAGTGGCTGGATCGTTATAACTGTTGGCTGGGGAATGGCGGTCTTTGTAGGCGTCTTCTCCGTTGCGGCGATAAGTGGCGCACATATCAATCCAGCTGTGACATTAGGCCTTGCTGCTGCTGGCAAATTCTCATGGTCATTGGTGCCGTCCTATATGGCTGCACAGTTCCTAGGGGCAGCTATTGGTGCTTTCCTGGTATGGCTGCATTATCGCCCCCACTTTGCGGCAACAGAAAACGCTGATTTCAAATTGGCAGTATTCTGTACGGCTCCGGCAATTCGAGATAGAATGTCGAATTTGATATCTGAGATTTTGGGGACATTCGTACTAGTCTTCTGTGTACTGCTCCTGGCAGCTCCTGAAGTAGGTCTTGGCGCCCTCGATGCACTTCCCGTTGCCTTGCTGGTCCTTGTTATTGGGATTGCTTTAGGGGGAACGACGGGATACGCAATTAACCCGGCCCGTGACCTTTCGCCGCGATTGATCCACGCACTGCTTCCTATTCCCGGTAAAAGGGATAATGATTGGAGCTATTCATGGATTCCAGTCGTGGGTCCCTGTATTGGAGCATTGATAGCTGCCGGACTCTTCGTATTGATTGGGACAAATGTATGATCGGATTACTACGTCCTCCATCTCATAAGCAGCGGATTCCGGAAGCCGAGACAGACAAAGAATATCGGCGCCTCAGGTTACAGGTATTCATGGGCGTTTTTGTCGGCTACGCTGGCTACTACTTCGTCCGTAAGAACTTCTCACTTGCTATGCCCTACCTCATCGAGGAAGGGTTTTCTAGGACCGAACTGGGATTTGCCTTATCTGGCGTCGCCATTGCCTACGGACTGTCAAAGTTTTTGATGGGGAGTGTTTCTGATCGCAGTAATGCCCGAACATTCATGGCACTGGGTTTGGCCGTGAGTGCCGTCATTATGATTGTGCTGGGGACCGTGCCTATTGCGACCTCTTCCGTAACCATAATGTTCACTCTATTATTGTTGAACGGCTGGTTTCAAGGTATGGGATGGCCGCCATCTGGACGAACCATGGTGCATTGGTTTTCGACCAATGAGCGCGGTACAAAAATGGCGTTATGGAATGTGGCGCATAATGTTGGAGGAGGTCTAGTAGGGCCCATTGCTATACTGGGGGTCGCAATTTTTGCAGATTGGCATGCTATTCTGTACACCCACGGAATACTCTCCTTATTTGTCGTGGTTTTTATTCTCCTTAAAGTTCGCGATACCCCCCAGAGCCAGGGTCTTCCCGCGATCGAGGAGTACAGGAATGACTATCCAAAAACGTTCGAATACGAGTCCACCCATGAAAAGGAGTTCTCTACCAAAGAGATCTTTTTTGGCCACGTCCTTAACAATAAACTTTTGTGGAGCATCGCTTTAGCGAATGCCTTCGTGTACTTGGTGCGTTATGGCGTACTCGATTGGGCACCGACCTATTTGGGGGAAGTGAAACAGTTCTCCTTTGACGATTCCAGTTGGGCCTATGCTCTTTATGAGTGGGCAGGAATTCCTGGTACGCTTCTGTGTGGATGGATGTCAGATAAGTTTTTCCGCGGACGACGCGCCCCCGTCAGTATCGTGTATATGTTATTGACTGGTGTCTGCGTGGTTGTCTATTGGTTTAACCCGCCAGGCAATCCTGCGCTGGACATTGCCATGCTGATTGCGATCGGTTTTCTTATTTATGGACCCGTTATGCTGATTGGCGTCCATGCGCTGGATCTAGTTCCCAAGAAAGCTGCTGGAACGGCCGCTGGTTTTACCGGCCTGTTCGGTTATGTGGGAGGAGCCGTGGCAGCCAATGTTGCTATTGGTGCTTTGGTAGACGCCTATGGCTGGGACGCTGGGTTTATGCTGATAGCGGGATCGTGTGCTGCGGCCATTGTCCTCATAGCGATGACGTGGAAAGCCGAGAAACGTTCTCTAGGGCACGAGTAAAATCGAAGGCATCATTTTGTGCCGCTACCCCGCTACCCCGCTACCCCGCTACCCCGCCTCAGGCCGGTGCGTCAGCAAGGAGCGAAATGGTAGGTCTGAACGCCGCCGGATCCAGTTTGAATCGAGCCATTGGGCTGCCTGGTCGACGGCGTGCAGGGTGTATGCATGCCGCGAGCGGTCCGATTGGTTGGGGCCGCTGTAGTGGGGGGCGTACCCGTGGAAGACGACGAGCGTGCCTTTTTTCGCCTCGACCGAAACGGGTTCGACGTTGGGCCAGGGCGCCGAGCTAAGATTCCACTGTTCTGTCGTGAGCTCGCCGGTTCGCACGTTACGCTCTCGCAAAGGGCCCTTGTGCGCGCCAGGAAGGAACCAGAGGCAGCCGTTGGCCTCGGTGGCATCCTCAAGTGCAAACCAAAAGCCGAGGCACGTGTCCGGGTCGGTATGCAGAAACGTTGCGTCCTGATGCAAGTGCACCTCACCACCGATGCGGGGGGGCTTGAGAATGTACATGGATTGCACCAGAGCCGGATCCTGCCAGCCTAGACCCACCGCAAGCTTGGCGAGATCGGGGTTGTACGAAAAGGACTCGAACACACGATCCAGATCGTGTTGGGCATGACCGATCTTATTTAGGCACTCCTCGGGCTCAAAACGCAACGTGCCGTCGTCTGCGAAAGCGCCATCTTCGAAGAAAAACCGGATCTGATCGCCCGATTCCATGAAATAACGATCGGCGCGGTGGTCATCGGACGTCGTGGAGAAAATAGTCGCGTGCTCAGTCGCGGCTGGCGAGCGCATCAGCGTAAGCGCGCGCTCACGAAGCTCGTCACAGGCGTCGGGAGTCACGAATTGCTCGAGCACTAGAAAGCCATCGCGTTGGAAGGCATCCAGCATGGCTGGGGTGGGCGTGCCACCGGCTGGAGTGGCAAAGCGGGGAGGTACGGTCATAATAGCGGCATCGATTAGGCCTTGGTTCCGCAAAGATAGGCAGTCAGTCTAAAAGCCCCTATGCCGAGTTTCGGCTAGCATTGATGTTACCATATAGCGAGCGGGTCACGATTTTCTCGTAGACCGCCCGCTCGGAAACGTCCTCTTCGACCTTCATTAATGCATACTGCTGAATGACCAGAAGGGGAACGACGAGGTCCTCCCGGATCCGGATCGATTCGCCCGAGACTGGCTCCGTTTGCATCAGCCGTTCGCAGCCCGACACTTCGAGTAGCATCCGAAGGGAACGCTCATATTCGTCGTATAAGAGCTCCCAAAACTCGCCGAACTCAGGGTCTTTTGCCATGTATGCAGTGAGCTCGAAACTACACTTTGAAAGCGCCATCATGCTGTTGAGCATGAGTGTGCGAAAGAACGGTACCTCATGAAAAAGCGTCTTTAGATCCTCCAGGTGCCCTTCTTTCGCCAGTGCCTCAAAAGCCGCACCGATCCCGTAATAGCCAGGCACATTCTGTTTGAGCTGGCTCCATGACCCGACAAACGGAATTGCGCGCAGGTCGTCTAATGATAATGCGCCTCCCGCACTACGCGAGGCCGGCCGGCTCCCAACCTTGGCCAGTTTGTAGAAACGGAGTGTGCTCTTTTTCTCTAGGTAGGGCACGAACGAAGGGTGCTTCTTGAGCGCATCGTAGGCCGCAAAACTGCGATCAGCGATATCGTCCATGATGCGGCGATGTTTGGGCGCAATGCGCTGCTCCTCTCCAAACAGGTGTCTGTGCAGGCCTGCCGCGATCAGTTGCTCGCAGTTGTGCCGAAATAGGGCATTGGTCCCGTATTTACTTGAGATCATTTGCCCCTGAATCGTGAGCTCAATGGCATTATTTGCGATGTCAGCACCTTGCGCCGCATAAAAACGGTGCGTTTTACCACCGCCGCGAGCTGGTGGGCCACCTCGGCCATCGAAAAAGATGGCATCAACACTGTGGGATAGGCATGCAGCCGTCAGCTCCTCTTTCGTTTTTTGAATCGTCCAGTTGGCGCGGAAATACCCACCATCTTTCGTGCCATCCGAAAAACCGAGCATCAGCGTATGCCTGTTGCCCCGCTTAGTCACGTGTTCGCGATACGTCGCAAGCTCAAAGAGGTCCGTCATGATGTCCGACGCATTCGTCATTCCCGTCATCGACTCAAACAGCGGAATGATGTCGATGGGGAGGTCTTCCGACTTCCAGATCCAACGGAAAAGAGCGAAAACGAAGAGTACGGACCATGTGTCCTCCGCGTGGCTGATCACATAACGGTCGCAGCCTTCCTCGCCATTACGCTCCTGAATGCGCCCGACCGCCCGGATCGTGCGGACCGTGTCAATAAGCAACTCATCGCCCAGATCCTCTTCCTGGACGTCGATGTCTGTGCGCAACAAAGCCTCAACCAAAGCATCATCCGACAAACCCTCCATATCGACGCCCAAGCCTGCCAAAACGCGTTCCACCAGCCGCTTATGCACTGCATGATTCTGCCGGATGTCGATGGTTGCGAAGTGCGTTCGAAAGATGCGCGATCGGTCGATGAAGGCATCGAGGTCCTCTAAATACAGGCTGCTATAATCATCTACAAGTCGTTGTCGCACAATGCTCAGTGAGGATCGCATCTCTTCGAAAGTGACCAAGACATCGGCGTCAAACATGGCCTCATACAGCCGTCCACGCAAAGCGCCAATCTGCCCTTCCACACCGCGGAACGTCAGCTTCCGCTCTAGCGCCTTGATCTCGCCGTAATAGCACTTCATGAGCGTCATCCGGAGTTCATCGGCAACCTGAATGGTGGTTTCGGACGTCACAAATGGATTGCCGTCACGGTCTCCACCGGGCCAAAAACCCATCTTCAAAATATCTGGGTTGTCAAACACGCCCTCGGGAGCGTGGCGTTTAATGTCTGAGTACAGATCTCCGACGGCCTCGTAGTACACGTGCCGAAGGAAATGCAGGACGTTACGCGCCTCATCGATAGGCGTTGGAGACTCCGATGCGATCAGTGAAGTGAGCCCAAGTTGGCGCAATGTGCGATCGATACCCGTAATATCGCTGTCGATGATGGAGCCGCGCAGCATGTCGATGATCTGCAGCACAGACGGGGGGTAGAACTGGGTAGGGTGGGCTGTGAAAACAATCCGAGCCGAAAAGCGCGAGAGCATGCTCACTGTGTCCATCGACAATTCGCCGTCCTCCGTGCTGGCTGACGAGCTGCGCTCACGTCCCAGGTGCAGAGTTTCCCGCAAGGAGAGCTGGTCGTCGTCCTCCAGTAATTCGGGAAAGGCAGCGTCTTCGACGCTGTCAAAGAGCACGACCTGCCGTTCGACATATTGAATGACACGAAACATAAAGTCGATTTTATCGGCTTCCGTTTCGATGTCAGTGTGTTGGGCAAAGAAAGCATCCAGAATCTCGATTGGATTCTTGCCCTCCTCAAGCCCCCGTGCGCAATAGTCTTCCATCAACGGAATCAGGACGCCAATCCGGCGCACCTGTTGGAAGGGTAGGCTCAAGAAAAGACTGTTGTAGACGTTGAACCTGTTGGCTACCAGTCTCTCAAAATCTCGTACGCGTGCGTCGTGGTCCATGGGGTCGGGTTTTTCCGGAAAAAGGGGCGGGGTCAATATAGACACGGTTGGACAGGGCGGCGCGAGCAAGACGTTAAAGCGCTTCAGCAGGAACAAATTGGGGTCGATACTACGTAACAGAAGGGTGTGATCGCCGTCTCAGGTGTATCAACAAGACTGGACCAAGCCGCCAATTGTATTCAATACCAAGTGTATTCAATACCAAGTGTATTCAATACAATGTCAGAATCGAGACAACAAGGCCCAACAGTCCGTTCTTTACAAGTATGGGGATGTCACGGCTTCGACGGGTAGAATGTAAAGCAGACTGCGTGTCGAGCTTTCTGGTACGCTCGTAAATCTCGCCAGAAAAAGACAAATGCAAACGATTACGCATTCGCGATGGCCGCTTAAGTCGTATACGAACTTTAAGCTTGTTATCTGTCCTCCAGTCTGCCTGTCTATCGGCGGCTGATTTGGGCATCAAACTTGATAGAATAGGATTCGCCATGCCGGCTGAATAAGCGTATCCAAAACTCGATCAGCCTTTAAGTGGTTCTGGCCCTAGACGACTGGCCACGGAATCGCTCGAGAATTCAGTAAGTCGACTACACACGTAGACGTTTGACTGGACAGCTATTCGGACCTGGGTTCGACTCCCAGCATCTCCACCATTCTGCTGAATCCTTTGGATTCGGTGGGCAATTCGCCCTGGTTTCCTTCATGGAAGTCAGGGCGTTTCTGTATCAGGTGGGTATCCCGAACTTGAACGGACAGGGTTTGAGCCACAGGTCATTGCGCAGCGAAGGGTAAAGCGGTTGCAGAAGCACTCATGAAATGGAGGGTAAATGGCCTGATTCAACGGACCCGGATGGAGAGTTTTGCGTAGCTTGCGCTCAAATTAATTCCGTTCTTTCTATGCACGCCCTTCTTCTTGCTACCCTGATGTTCTTCCAACAAGCTGTCACGTACAGCGGGACGTCAGGCAATATCACCGTTGATATCCCCCGCATCGAAACGGAGGCGGTGGTCGATGGAGATCTGTCGGACTCAGTCTGGCAGAATGCAGCGCTATTGTCCGACTTCTCCCAGTATCAACCGGTAGATGGTCGTCCAGCCTCTGACCCGACGGAAGTGTTTGTCTATTACGCACCCGATGCCATTTTCTTTGGAATCCGTGCGGGGGAATTGCACGGGAATGTGGTCCGGGCTACTCAGGCAAACCGGGACAATATTGGCAGTGAGGACCATGTTCAGATTCTGATCGATACCCAGAACGACAACCGGATTGGCTACGTGTTTGGGGTCAATGCACTTGGTGTGCAGCAGGATGGGACCCGATCCGATCAATTCGGCGGTGGTGCTGGAGGCCGGTCTGCAACCGGTGGGGGGTCAAGCAACATAAACCCGTTAGAAGGAAACCTCGATCTGAACCCCGACTACGACTTTGATTCGATGGGGCGACTGACTGAAAATGGATTTGAGGTCGAGATCCGCATTCCCTTCAAGAGCCTTCGGTATCAGGATGCTGACGTGCAGGATTGGGGAATTCACGTGTTGAGACGCGTTCAGCATTCCGGCTTCCAGGACACGTGGGCACCTGCCATCAGGGCCAATGCTTCCTTTTTGAGTCAGTCAGGGATGCTGGTCGGTCTTCACGAAATGAACCGGGGTCTCGTACTGGACATCACTCCGACGATCACCAGCTCATTCAATGGAGCTGAGGATGTCAATGGAAATTGGAAGTACTCCGACGACACGCAATTGAGCGGTGATGTCAAGTGGGGAATAAGGCAGAACATGACACTCAACGGCACGATCAATCCCGATTTTTCCCAGGTGGAAGCAGATATCGGACAGGTCGTTCTGAATGAGCGCTTCGCTCTCTTTTTCCCGGAAAAACGGCCATTTTTCCTTGAGGGACTTGAGCTGTTCGATACGCCAGGCCAGATGATTTACACGCGTCGGATCGTGTCGCCAATAGCCGGTGCCAAGGTTGCTGGCAAGGTCGGCAAGCTGAATGTTGCCACCATCCTGGCCGCCGATGATGAAGCCTATTCCTCAACGGGATCGGATTCGCCTCTCTTCGGGGTAGTTCGGCTCAGAAGCAATCTGAACGGCAACAACACGGTGGGCGCCGTGATGACCACACGGGAAGATGGCGATCAATTCTCCCGCTTGGCCGGTGCCGATGGGCGGTTTTACCATCACGACAAGTACTATCTAGAGGCGCAGTTCGTTGAGTCCTGGACGGATGCAGGATCAGGGGCCAACAATGGTTCATTCACGAACCTCACGTGGGACCGGACCGGTCGGCGATGGGGCTTCAACTACGGGTTGAACGCGATTGACCCTGATTTTCGTGCCGCTGCAGGCTTCGTGAATCGGACGGGTATTGTCAGTTCGCATGCGTACAACCGTTTGTCCTTCTATGGTGAAGAAGGCGCACTGCTGGAAACGATTGGTGGATTCACCGGCAATATCCGGATCTGGGACTATTCCGACACTGCGGCTGGTCCCATTGAAGGGACTGACTCGATCAGTCCATCCGCCACGTTGCGTGGGGGATGGCGGCTGAACGGATCATTGAGTCGCGGCTTCTTTTCATACTTGGCCTCGGATTACGAAGGCTATGCAACGCAGGACGCAGGACTTCCATCACCAGGCACGTTTGCGTTGAAGGAAAAGGAAGATAATCTTGTGGCCGGCTCATTTAGCGTTACGACCCCGACGTTTCAGCTCTTCACACTCGCTCTCTCATGGTCGGGTGGGCAGACTCCCATTTTTGCAGAGGCAGCTCCAGGGTATAGCAGAAGCTATCGCGTGGTACTTGATGCCCGTCCTTCGCAAAGCATCCGGGCCTCATTCCAGGTCACGCACTACACATTGCGGCGCACGTTTGATGACTCACAGTACTCCAGGGAAATTATCCCTCGCTTGAAGGTCGAATACCAGCTCACGCCGGACATATTTTTTCGGGCGATTGCTCAGTACGCGGCTCGCGACAGGAGTGCACTTGTCGACCGAAATGGCCATCCGATCCTGATCGGAGGCGAATTGACCACGGACAGCGAATCCAACGACCTTCGGACGGATTGGCTGTTCAGCTATCGCCCGAATCCAGGAACGCTTCTGTACCTCGGATACGGATCCACCATGGATGACGTCGGACAGAAGCGATTCCAGGATCTGCAGCGCCGCGAAGACGGGTTTTTCCTGAAGCTGAGCTACTTGTTTCGGGTGTGAGGTCTCCGGAAGGAGTTTCGTACGGCATCGAGCCTGATGCCTAGAAGTCTGGATGCCAGAACGGCATAAACGGCCACGAGGATGGTCTCTATCCACCAGTGCTGTAGCGCCCCAACCCGATTCCAGGTAATGTAAAATGCACCGGCGGTCAGAACGGCCCAGCCTGTTCGTGCCCATTGGTAGGGGACAGAGTATTTGTCACGCACGAGCAGAAGCAGCGTAAGAGACATGAGGCCATATGCAGCGGAAGTGGCAGCTGCGGCGGCCCACATTCCGTACGAGGGGACAAGTAGCGCATTCAAGACGAGCGCCAAGACACTTCCTGCCAACGTTGCGTGCAGGAAATACTTCGACACGTCCTTGATGTAAGCACCGGCCGAAAAGTGATAGTACCACCCCTGGAACAGGTAGCCAATGAGTGCGATCGGGATGATTGGAAGTCCGAGCCAATAGCCACTAGAAATCAATGTTCGTCCGCCAGGCAGAGGCAAGCGGACCAGCTCATCAGCAAGGAAGGAGATGCCTAGAAACGCGGTTAGCAGCACGAGCGTCAGGATGCTGAATACCTTTCCAAACAGCTCACTCGCGTCCTCATCTTTCTGGTGTTGCAGGAAGAAAGGCTGCCAGGCATATCGAAACATCTGTACGAAAAGCGCCATCAGGACAGCAAGCTTGATGATTCCCCCGTACGTTCCCACGACGAACTCGGTAAAAACAATGGGGCCTTGTTCAACGGCCCGGTCGTACAGGTTGGGATGAGATTCGGGAGTGAGGTGGTACAATGAACGAGCCGTTTCCGGGTCCATCCTGGCCAAAAAGAAAATATTGATGCGCTCAGTGACAGCGTACCCGAGTCCGCCGGGAATGAACGGGAGTCCAAAACGAATCATTCGCCGCCACAGTGTGGAGTCGGGAGCGGTGATCCTCGAAAGGATGGTAGGAGATAGCAGGACCAAGCTGGCAGCAGAGGCAGCAACATTGGCCAGAAGAATGGACTCTATACCCCAGCCCAACCCGAAGATGAACAGGATATTCAGCCCGACATTTACGGTGATGTTCGCCAGCCGAATACCGGCAAACATCCATGGGCGATTCTGAAGTCGAAGGTCAGCAAACGGGACAACGGCCAACGCGTCCAGCAGAAGGATCCAGCCTCCCCACATCAGCAGGGGCAGATATCGTGTATCCAGCTCCATCAGGCGGGAAACCGGCTCTGGCAGGAGCCACACGATGGCCGACAGGCACAGTGAAATCAGGGTGACAGAGACCACCGCCGTTGAGAAAGCACTGCTTCGCCCTGTTCGTTCATCAAGTTCCGTCGCAAACTTGAGGTAGGACGACTCCATCCCATGCTGATACAGGATATTCAGAAAGATGAATGCTGCGTAGATCAGCACGACAGGCTGATACACGTCAGGAGGGAATACCTGGGAGTAGAGCGGAAAGAGCAGGAAATTGATCAGACGTCCGACAACAGAAGAAATGCCGTAGACGGCAGTCTCCGATGCAAGACGGCGGATGCGGTTACCTGAACTCATGGGCGGCGCTCAGTCCGTGCGGCGGGATACGAAGTACTGAACAGCCAGGTGGTACCCTTCGATTCCGAGACCGGAAATCGCCCCGACACACACACCCGCTGTGAGCGAATGGTGTCTGAAGTCTTCCCTCGCTGCGATATTGGAGATGTGCACTTCAACCACCGGAATAGAGATCGATGCAATGGCATCGCGTAAGGCGACCGATGTGTGCGTAAATCCAGCTCCATTGAGTACGATGCCGTCGGCGTTTGCCTGTTGCAAGGCATCGATAAGCTCTCCTTCGTGATTGCTCTGGGCAAATGAGAATGAGACATCCGAAAACCGGTTGGAGAGGGCCAGCTGGAGGTCTTTCAACGTCTCGCTGCCATACACGTCCGGTTCTCGGACACCGAGCATGTTCAGGTTGGGGCCGTTCAGGATGAGGATGCGCACGCTTTTCCCTGGATTTTGAAGGGGGTCCTCAAAATAACGTTGGCACCTGTCGGAATGAAATCAGGCCGTTCCCTCGACTTCTCGCTGCTTGTTATGAATAGACTGCACACGTGTCTTGGTCATCACGTGGTACCCCCACCAGATCAGCAGTAATCCGACCAGTTCTGTCACATAGAGGACCTCGACATGACCCATGCGAGCAGATGTACCCCCGATGCCGGGGAGCAGTGCTCCAACAGCGATAAAAACATTTCCCCACATCCGAGACCTGTCGGACAGGTTTTTGCGCGCATATTGCCAAGCCGACCAGATGGCTCCCCCCACAAGGAAGATGAAAGCGTAGATGTTGATGAAAGGGGAAAACATCCGCACCCACGACCATGTCATCACTGATCCCGACAGGCGATGGGGCTCCACCAGATCAAGGTTTACTGGAGACAAGATGACGAACAACGCTGCAATGGAGATCGCACTGACAAGAATGGCAGTCAATTTGTGTGCTCTACGGTCTGGCATCAGCAAGTAGACCGTTCCCTGAGCAAGTGGTGCGCCGCCGAGGAGTGCTCCACTGATGTACCATGCTTTGAATGTAATCAGATTCCATCCGTACAGCGTTGTGATGCTCTCGGTCAGCGTGCCGACACCATACATCGCAACGCCAATAAGCCACCACAGGATGTACAATGTCCCGGGCTTCCGTCGCAGGTGTCTGTACAGGACGACTGAAAAACAGGCTGCCACGACGGTGGTCAGAATAGGCAGGTAGTGAACAGGTTCAGGCATTGTTCGCGGCGATAGGTTGGGTCTGAGACTTCCCGAACAGAGTCATCCCAATCATGAGATGACTCTGTTCAGCAATTCGGGTGGCTGATTATTCAAATAGAAGGCTACCATCGGGCTGAAACGCATAATCAAAGGTCAAGTAGCGGGCCTCATCGCTTGCGGATGGAGTGGTTGGGGCGCCTTTGTAGTAACTGATAATGGATACTTTGGCGTACCGACCATCTGCGGTTCGAATGATCAGCACTCTTCCAGGAACCGGGGAAACGGTTTGCAATGCAGGGTTGTAGTTGTACCACCCATTACCAGAACCCACTGGAATGGCATAGCCAGATTCCGAATCCGTTTGCATGTCGTCAGCCACAGCGTCGGTGATGTCAGCGAACACTCCTTCGACGATTTTTGCCGCCCCGTTACCAGGACCGGAAGTACCCCCGTTCACAATGATCGTCGTACCACGAAATCCGAGATCCCATTTGGTGGTTGCAGAATCTGTTTGAGCAACGACGTCGCCCGTTCTCACATTGAAAAACGTAAACGTATTGGTCCCGACGGGTCGACCATCGCCACCCAACCCGATGATGGGATCAGAGGGGATGTCTGATGCGCGTTCCGCGACGACAGGATCCGAAGCCCCATTCGGGGAAGTACTGTCACACCCGGCAATGAGGCCTGCACTCAGGCAAAAGAAAGCGTAGATAAAGAAGGAACGTTTCATTGGCTCAGTCTGATTTAAAAACGAAGTTGAATTGGTTGAAAAAGGAGTTATTCAGAGGAAAACAAGACACTGGCAAAAACCTGGCGACCTGACAAAGAGGGAATCCGCTCTGCATTCATGCGATCGAACAAATTGATCACGCCGACTTGCAGATTTGCCAGAGAAGTAAGCTTCCTGTTGATGGTGAGATTCCAAAGCATCTGGGCCGGGACGTATTCATTTGATGCATCCAGAACCAGATTGCCATTTTGATCTCCGAATCCGTATCGGGACCGGGCAGTGGCTCGAAGCCGCACATCTGTGGTGCCTTGGGGAGTGCTAACTGCGAGCTGAAGCGTTCCGGAGTGCTTACTGCGGTTGAACAATCCACCGTAATCTGATCGCTTCAGCAGATAGTCCACTCCATCACGCCGACCATACAGGGTTCCCGCAGCAATTTGGTCGAGGACGTCCAAATCACGGGCCTGGACGAACTGGTACCCTGCCTGGATGGATATCAGGTCACTTGGTCTAAACCTGGTTTCGAAACTCATCCCCCGTGATGAAATCCGGTTGAGATTCAGATAGGAAAACACTTGTTGCCCATTCGTTTTTTGGGCTACTGGAAGTGTCTCTATCATATCGCCGATCCGGTTGTGGAACAGGGCGACATGCAGGTGTACCCGTTTGCCGAGATCAGAATCGAAACTGGCTTGGTAAGACACGGCAGTTTCTGGTCCGACCGTTTGGAGCAGTGAAGGATTACCCAAGTACCTGGTGATGAGGCCATTTTCCTCCAGGCGCTTGAGATTTGACTGAGCATCTGCTGATCCGATGACCGAGTAACCGGCCACAGCATTGGTAAAATCCATGTAGAGCTGTTGAAAGCTCGGCGCTTTGAAGCCTGTACCGGCTGAAAGTCTAAACCTCATGGTATTTTTGGCGGAAAACATCACCGCTGCATTCGGACTCATGTGCCAACCATATTCGGTGTGATGGTCAGCCCGGAAGCTGGTCACCAGGTGCACTGATTCGGACAACAGAAATTGCTGCTAAGAGAAAGCGTGAGCCGTTTGGTTGCTGCGATGCCCTCCCGCGATACGATCTGCAGAAACTGTTTCCCGGGACAGCCCGGCTCCAGAGGTCAGGATGAAAAAGCTGCCCGCAACCAGGTCGTGCTGTACTTCTACACGTCCAAGAGACTGTCTGAAGTCGGAGTCTGATTCTGCGTCTGGGATGGAAACTGAAGACTGTGTTCGGAATCCTGTGGTATAGCCTTTAAGGGTGAGAGAGTGGCCAGGCTGGATTCTCCACTTCATCTCTGGAGCCACACTCCAATCTGTCTGCCTTTGTTGCTCCTGAAACGCGGACGCTATTCCATTCAGTACGATGGACTGGTCGCTGTCAAGGTTTTCGTGAGCAAAGCGGGCTGACAAATTGATATCAACTGCGTCGTGCAAGCTTGAAGTCCATCGGCTGGAGACGGTCTGTTTGACGAATGCAGGACCAGTTTGTCCAGGTAAATCCGGGTTCAGGTCGTACCCATCCGATGCAAATCGATCAAGACTCAATCGCCAACCTGTTTTGGAGGCGCGCCCTTCCAAAGAGACGTTGACATTGCTCGTGTTGTGCGTCTGGTACCGGACTCCGGCATCCACGCCAAATGGGCGTTCCGCTTCCCGTGATCGCAGGTTGATGACACCGGCCAGAGCATCGCTTCCGTACAGGGAAGAGGAGGGACCCTGAACAATTTCTACGGAAGCAATGTCCGAGACTGACAGTCGGTCCAAATCGAGCGTGCCACCTGAGCGGCCAACCAAGGGCTGACCATCCAGCAATATCAAGGTGTAATCTGGATCCAATCCCTGCATCTGGATACCGGTGCCCAAGAAGTGGGTCAGCATGAGTCCGGGTTCTTCAGCCAATAAGTCTGAAAGACGCAGGGCTCCCCGTTGGCGAATCTGTTCTCTGCCCAAGACCCTTATCGGGATAGGCGTGTCCTCGAGTACAGAAGGGGACTTGAGGGCCGTCACTACGACGGTCTGTAACTGATAGCTTTTAAGTGAATCTGATTTCACCGAGCGATCGGTCGATTGGGCTGAAGCTGCTGGAGATGATGACACAAACCAAAGCCACCCCAAAAGGAAGCACCATCGAACCACGCCGAATGAGCTTTGGGTCAAATACTGAGTAATTGTGCTCTTTTGTGCCCTTTTGTTCGTTATTTTGTTGTTCATCGGTTACCAAACCATGACAAATACTTAACAAATCTAAGCAAATCTATACATCGATCGATAATTGTGTGTATAATTTACCATGAACGTTCAGCCTGCTTCTTCAGGCTCGTCAAGCAGTGACCCAGAAAACAAGGTTATCCATGACTGAAGGTCTCTATTCATTGAAGGAAGCGGCAGACCAGCTCGGGGTGCACCCTGTAACTCTGCGGAGATGGGCCGAGAGCGGGAAAATCGAATCAGTCCGGACACCGGGAGGCCATCGTAGATTCCCTGAGTCCGAATTGAAGAGACTGACGAACCAATCCGAAGATGTCACGTCGGAGAGTTTCAAAGAGTCCTTCCGGGAGAATGCGCTCTCGTACACGCGGGCTGACTTGGGAGATCACACGGCATCTTGGAATGCCGGCCTCGAAGAACAGGACCGAGAAGAGAAGCGAATGCTAGGGCGTCGGTTGATGGGTCTGCTCATTCAATATGTGGGAGCCGAAGAGACAGAAAATGAAGAAGTGCTGGAAGAAGCTCGAATTGTAGCTAGGGTCTATGCTAAAAATGTGGTTCGGAATGGCATTCCTCTTCAGGATGCACTGAAGGCTGTTAACTTCTTCAGAGACCACATATTGGAATCAGCCGTTGTCTTGCCAGATGTATCGAGGCGCCGGCCGGAAGCCAATCAACGCATGTTCAGAAAACTGAATGCTTTTCTAAATGAAATGCAGCTGGTAATTGCCAACTGTTATGAAATCTTGGGTGCTGTGATTGTCACAGGAAAGGAAGAAGGAGACGAATAATGAGCTCAAAAGGGAAAGTACTTGTGGCCATGAGTGGCGGCGTTGACTCGTCGGTCGCAGCTGTGCTCTTGAAAGAGCAGGGCTACGAAGTGGTTGGGATAACCATGAAAACCTGGGATTACACGGGCAGTGGTGGAAAAACCGGAAAAGAAGTCGGTTGCTGCACGCTGGAGTCCATGAATGATGCCCGCGCAATCGGTATCAAATACGACTTCCCGCACTTCATCGTAGATATCCGAAAAGAATTTGGAGACTGGGTGATCGATCGGTTTACCGAAGAATACATGGCTGGTCGCACGCCAAATCCGTGTGTACTGTGTAATACCCACATCAAGTGGGAGTCGTTGATGCGACGGGCCGACGATCTGGGCTGCGAGTTTATTGCTACCGGTCACTACGCTCGTCTGCGAACGGACGAGGAAACGGGTCGGCATATTTTGATGAAAGGGCTGGATCATAACAAAGATCAGAGTTATGCCCTCTGGGGTGTTTCGCAGGAAAACCTGTCCCGGACGATTTTCCCGCTGGGTAACCTAACCAAGCCAGAAATACGCCAAATGGCAGCCGATTTTGGACTCGATGAGGTAGCAAACAAGCCGGACTCGTACGAAATATGCTTCGTCCCAGATAATAACTACCGTCGATTCCTTCGTGATCGTGTGCCAGACATGGACGAACGTGCAGGTCCAGGAAACTTTCGCTTGACGGATGGGACGATCATTGGACAGCACGAAGGGTATCCGTTTTACACGATTGGACAGCGGCACGGACTTGGACTCGCGACGGGTGAACCCATTTATGTCACGCGTATCGATGTCGAATCGAACACGGTTTGGGTGGGCGACAAGGATGAACTACTCGGTCAGCAGTTATCGGCTGGGCAGATCAACTATGTCAAGTATGCGGATCTATCGGAAGAGCGGCAAGCCTTCGGTAAGATCAGATACAAGGATGCTGGCGCACCATGTGTCGTATGGGAAAAAGATGGGCAGCTAAACGTTCGTTTTGCCGAACCACGTCGAGCTATTACTCCAGGCCAAGCCATCGTCATATATGAAGGCGAAGAAGTCCTGGGTGGCGCGTGGATCAGACAGGTTGTTGAGCCGACCTCTGTTGAGAGCAGGTAGGATAGATGGATCTGCGCCTAAGGCGACACCTAATCCCTGCAATCAGTTAAAGCGCAAGGCATTACGGCCGATCCATAAGGACAAGAAGCCTTATGATCATGATCTCAGCCGGACTCAGCATATCCTAGCCATTTTTTGCCTCTAGTTTTATCGCCCTTTATTTGGTGATTCACGCGTGGACCCGTCATCGTGGTACCTTTACACGCGTGTTTGTGTTTGTTATGTCGATGGCTGGGCTTTGGTCACTCTTTTCAGGTCTGCATTTGATAGTCGCTGGATTTGACGCCAAGTTGCTGTTATCCGATATCAAATTCATTTTCGTGGCGGCTCTGCCCGTTGCCTGGCTATCGTTGGCGAGTGCGTTTACTGGCATCAAACTGACGCCTCGAATGCTGATGATCATTTCATTATTGCCAGTAGTCACGTTAGGTCTCATCGCAACAAATGACGCCCACTATCTATTTTTCGAGTTTTCAGAGCTATTGGTTACCGACAAGTTCGCGACCATCGACCGTGTCTACGGTCCATGGTTCTGGGTACACACATTGTATTCCTATCTCCTTGTTGGAATTGGAGTCCTGTTATTCGTGCGTCATGTTTTTAGATCTAAAGGACACATTCGTAGTCAAGCGTTGATTATGACGCTGGGATCTTTGACGCCCATGTTTTTTAACGGGGTCTATCTGAGCAACCCAGATCTCTTTCTGCATCTTGATCTGACTCCGATCTCATTTTCGTTGTCTGGCGTCTTCTTTTTTATCGGGATGTTTCGCTATCGGATGCTAGATCTCATGCCGATCGCGCGAGAACAGATCATTCGATATATGGATGATGGGGTAATCGTGACCGATCCAAGAGGCCTGATTATGGAGGCCAATGAGGTGATCGGGTCGATGAAGTCAGAGACAGGGGGAAAAATCATAGATATGCCGGTTCAGGAATGCTTCCCGTTTTTAGCACAGGAATGGAACGCAGGTGCGGAGAAAGCAGGTTATGAGACAGAAATAGATTTAACTACCAGCACCGAAGCAAAGTGGTATGCCCTTCGAATGAAGCACATATTGAGTGATGAAGGAATCACCCAAGGGCGGCTCATATTCCTGAGGGACATTACTGAAAGCAAATTGGCAGAGCTGCAGATACTTGAATCCAAAAGGCATCTCGAAGAGCTTTCACGCTTAAAATCTGCATTCCTTTCTAATATGAGTCATGATGTCCGCACACCGCTATCCGGTATTATAGGATTGGCTGATGTCTTAGTGGAGGAATGCGAAGGAGACCAGCAGGAGCTTGCTGAAATGATCCGATCTAGTGGAGATCGACTGCTCAAACTGCTCAATAGCATCCTTTCGGTATCTCATCTCTCGTCGGGCAAATTGGATCAGAACACAGAAAAGACGGACGTGGTTGAGTTATCTCGGCAAGTACTCATTCAGTTTGAGCGGGAAGCATCAACGAAAGAACTCGAATTTCGGATGTCATTGCCTTCAGAGGCGAAGTATGCCCAATTGGACCCCAATCACCTTGCCCATGCCTTGACCCACCTTCTAGATCACTCATTCCGCTACACAGAACGGGGTAGTATTCAGTTCGACATGCGAACAGAAATGTCGGAGGTCGTAATTCGCATTTCTGATACAGGACGAGGCTTTGAAAGCGGATTCGTCGAGAGTATTAATCAGCCATTGGACACCGTTTCATTAGCAGAGTTTGGACTAGATAAAACTAGTGGACTCGGGCTGCGAGTCGCGAATGGACTCTTAGAAGAACTGGGCGGTCAGCTTTCTATGCAGTCCGAACCCGGTTACGGATCGGTGTTTACCATCAGGTTTCCAAGTAGTGACGCAAGCGCGTCTGACTCCGAGGAGTCGCTCAAAAGCCAGGAGGCAACGAACTCCACCCGAGGCCCGGCAGCCCGTTCGAGGCAAGCTGACCGCGATCATCCAAGGTCACAAGCTGCTCAAACGGATCATCCATAAGATCGAAGTGGCCATCAAGGTCCAAATAAGCGACATTTGAATGTGTCGCGCCGAATTGTAGGGCAGCTGCAATTGAGAGAGCAGATTCGTCCATACACCCAAGCATGGTACGCATCCCGCCTTCGGCCGCAATCCGATCAATCTCGACGGCAGGACCCAAACCGCCCATTTTTTGCAGTTTGATATTGATCAAACGAACGCCGCCCAATTCTGCCAAATGCCGTACGGCAGCAATATTTCGTGCAGATTCGTCTGCCATTACAGGGATGTCTGTACTGCGCGCCGCCTCCGATAGTAAAGCCAGGTCGCTTTTTGGGGTGGGCTGCTCAAGGTACACAAGGCCGATGTCCGGCTGATGTTGATTGATCTGCTTGATGCAATCCAGGGTATACCCCTGATTAGCATCGAGAGCAAGGGTCAGGTCATCCCCCCATTTTTCTCTGAGGGACTGCAATCTGCTCAGATCGATTGCTACATCATGCCCTCCCTTGATTTTGAGAAACCGGAATCCGTCGGACACGAGGCTGGACGCTCGCTTAAGCGTGTCCTCAACGGAGGAGATACCGATAGTGACGCTTGTCTCGCGGGAAACGGTGCCAGCACCGGACGTACTTGTAGGATCTGCCACGGAACTGTCGGAATGCGTACGAGCCAATAGGCCTCCGACGGTGATTCCAAGCGAGCGGGCCTCCAAATCATGCAAGGCAAGATCAATGGCTGCTCGTGCCGAGGGGCATTTCGAAGGAGGAAAGGGAAGCTCGTGGGTCGACTTACCGGCAGCGATGCGAGCAAATGCTTTTAGCGCCTGAAGTGACTGCTCAACGGATTCTCCAGTGACCTCTTGTGCAGGGGCAGCGCATCCCACACCAACGTGCCCATCGTCCGTGCGCAACACGAGATAGTGGTTTGTGACGTCCGTGATGGTCTCGTAAGCGATGGTGTACGGCTCCTTCAGTTGGACATGAATAGAGTGTACTTGTGCGTCAAGAATGATCATGAGCGTGTTCTGAGGCGGGATTCAATGAGTGCGATCAGGCGATCACAGCCTTCGCGGAAAACGTCCACGGCCGGCCGGTCGAAGCTCGACTCATACCTGGCGCACACATCGGAGGCTTCCCCCTCTGTAAGTCCTTTCGGATTGATAGTCAGGGCATCGACCGGCCGGCCGGAAAGCACTTCCAACGCCTGGAGCTGTCGCTCCATTGGAGGCATCGGTAAGTCATCAAACCCATCAAAGGTTTTTCGGGCAGGGACATCTTGAAGCAGGAGAATGTCGGGCTGAACAGCGGCCACTAACTCTAGCCCTCCCGGATAGGCGGGGTGCAATAGAGCGCCTTGACCTTCCACAACGACCACGTCAGGAGCAGCTTCTTCCCACGCCCGCCGCACAACATGCTCGATCTCACCGGCCACGAAATCATTGACTAAAGAGTCCATTCTGATGCCGAATCGGGCGCCCTGCATCCAGGCAGTCTGTCCCGTTCCAATCATTTCCGCGGAAAGTCCCTTGTCTCGCAGCGCATTTCGAAGTACCCACGCGGTCGTTCGTTTGCCGCTTGCAGAATCAGTACCTAGGATGAGCACGCGTACCGATTGCACCTCTTTGATCCGCCCCTCGTAGAAATGTAGGTCCGATCGGTGTGGTGGTTTTCGAACATCGATCAGCTTTACTTGGTATTGCCGGGCGAGTTCAGAAAACTCGGGGTCTTCGTTCAGGAAAACATGCAGGCCGCAGTAGATATCAAGCCCGTGGGTGATTGCGCGTGCAACAGCGATTCGTCCATGCTCTGGCAACACGCCACCATCTGTAGCGAGTCCTACCACGAAGGCCCCGCCTTCATCTGGCATGTGATCTATCGCTTCTGATAATGTTGCCAGAATGGGAATACCATTGGGTGAACCATCGAGGAACATCCCTGCATCTTGGCCTGCAAATACTGGATCCACGACGGCTCGAACGTCAAATCTTTCCGTAAAACGGATGAGTCCGTGCGCCGTCTTGCCGCGCGTTGAATCCAGACAGTGGGCGCAATAGACGACAGCAGGAATGGGTGTCATGATCCGTTTCGCATGGAGCGACATTTTCTAACAATACTGAAGGCCAGTTCCAACGCTTGTTCGGCATTCAACCGGGGGTCGACTCGGCTTTCGTAATGCTCAAGCAGATCCTTCTCTTGCAATCCGCGTGCACCACCAGTGCATTCCGTGACATTCTCACCGGTCAGCTCGAGATGAACGCCACCTAGAACTGATCCACAAGCGTGGTGGATGTCGAAGGCCTGTTCTAACTCTGCCAATATATTTTCAAATCGGCGGGTTTTCAGCCCGTTGGACAGAGTTTCTGTATTGCCATGCATGGGATCACACGACCAGAGCACGGAATGACCAGCCGATCTAACTTCTTTAATGAGTCCTGGCAAAACACCCTCGATACCATTGGCACCAAAGCGAGTGATCAATGTGATCCGACCAGGCAGATGCCCTGGATTTAACACATCTAACAACGTTCGAAGGTCTGATTTTGAGGTGTCAGGACCTATTTTTAAGCCAATAGGATTGCGAATGCCACGGGCGTATTCGACGTGAGCTCCCTCTGGCTCGTTGGTTCTCTTACCAATCCAAGGGAAATGCGTCGACAGATTCCATGCACTTCCATCTGCTTCTCGAGTCAAGGCCTCTTCATAGGGCAAGATGAGGGCTTCATGACTCGTATAAAAAGAGACTCTGTCCGTGTCTGAGATTGGGCTTGGAGAGACCGCCTCCATAAAACGGAGGGCCTCTAATATTGAATCAACGATTCCCTGGTATTCATCTCGCAATTTGTCGGACGTCACAAATCCCAGATCCCAATTTTCGGGATGGTGAAGGTCCGAAAACCCACCTTCTCCCAATGCCCTGATATAATTCAAGGTCATAGCTGAGCGTTCATACGCGGTGAGCATTCGCTCGGGAGCAGGACGACGAGCTTCACGACCGAATTCAGGAGCGTTCACCATATCGCCGCGGTAGGCAGGTAACTGCTGACCATTACGGCCTTCGAAATCGGAAGAGCGTGGCTTTGCATACTGACCAGCAAAGCGTCCAACACGGATGACCGGCAATCTAAGTCCGTAGATGAGCACAAGGCTCATTTGGAGTAGGACCTTAAGCCGGTTGGCAATGACGTCCCCTCGGCACTCATCAAACCGTTCCGCACAGTCTCCACCCTGGAGCAAGAATCGTTTCCCAACAGATGCTTCAGCCAGTTGGCCTTGCAGACGGTCGATTTCCCAAGGTGTAACTAAAGGAGGATACTGTCTTAATTGCGAAACGACGCGGTCCAGATCCTCCTGTTCATCGAATGCCGGCTGCTGCAAGGCATCGAAGTCGCGCCAAGATTCAGGGCTCCAGTTGGCGAGCAGTTCCTGGGGTGTTGATGGATCGGAAGGGTGAGGCACGTTCCTCTGGGGATGGAGGCTTAAAAGTAGGTGAGGCAAGGTAATGACCAGAACACTGCGCAGGGCATTTTCTGATCCGAATCGACAGGAAGCAGAACCGCAGCGCAGCCGGATCGTTCTCTCTTATCTAAAAATAGATCCCCTTTAGGGGAGTTTGTCATCGCCAATCGGTTAGTCGCCATGCGCTCATCCTACACTGTTTTCTTCCTTTTCGTTCTCCTGCTACCCTTGGTTACCGGATGCGACAGTACGTCCAGCAGTGAACTAGTTGCCCCTAAAGTCAGAGTGACGCTGGACCTTGATGGGTTAACCCCACTGTCGGAAGGCTTTAAATATCAGGTCTGGGCACGGGACGGTTTTACAAATATTGCGGGTGAGACATTTAACATCAACGATACGGGGTCGTATATCAATCCATCAGGCCAGGTTATTCAACCATCGTTTGTTTTTCCAGTTGATGTCACTGCTGCCACGGCATTGTTTATAACGATTGAGGATCGACGGGATTCTGATGACACCCCCTCTAGCACGGTCCTAATGGCCGGTGATTTAAGCTCCTTCCAAGCGACGTTAAGTCCTGCCCATCCGCTTGCAATAGGGTCATCACTGACAAGCGGGGGAGGGACCTTCATGCTAATGACTCCTTCTGATGGCGTGGGTGGAAATGAAACATCCGGACTTTGGTTTGCAACAGGTGCCCGGTCCTCCTTGTCGGCCGGATTAAATTTGCCATCTCTTCCCGATGGATGGGCCTATGAGGGATGGGTTGAGACAGCTGATGGACAAATCAGTATCGGTGCCTTCCAGCAAATGGACGATCATGATTTTTCTCGTCTCTATTCTCTGCCAGATACACCCCCATTTCCTGGAGAAGACTTTATCCAAAATCCACCCGAAGGATTCACTTTTCCTCTAGATCTAGCTGGTGCACAGGTATCAATCTCAGTAGAGCCGTTCCCGGACGACAGTAGTCAGCCTTTCGGATTCAGAATTCTTTCTGGATCGGTGCCAGCTAATCCCGCTTCGGATACTGCGTACGCTCTCAGTCCAGATTATCAGGCTCCGAGCGGAACGGCAAGATTGTTTTAGTCCTGCCGACCACTACTCGGTAACGCTGGTTTAGAAGTACGAAAGCTGATTTGCATCAGGTCATTCTTCGTCAAACTCCCCTGGGCCTGGTGGAGGTAGTTCTGAGACGGATGGAATTACTTTGCGAGCTCGTCTGCGCCGATCTTTGACGGCGGTTCGTGCTTTCCTGAGTTGGCGCTCTACCGAACCAAATGCCCCTTGGACTGCCTCAGGAATGTTTCTGGACCGGGAAGAAGCCACAATATTGTCGGGCTTGTGATAAAGCGTCAGTTTGGCCTCGTACTCGTTCACCGTTGGTTTTCCTGACAGCTGCTTCACGGACATATGCGCGCCCGTGATATCATGATGCCCTTCTTCAAGTCTCTCCAGGTTTGTTTTGATCGAATCCTGAAGGTCCGTGGAAATCTGTAGATGGTCGAGATGTAGTTCGAGGTTTACTGCCATGAGCAATCACCGTCCTGTTCTTGGGTTATAAATGTGGGTCCTATTACAAATAGGTCCCCTACTTCAATTAATCAATGGCTAACAACGGAAATGTAGGGTCAAATCTTACTTGGATGTAGGGAATTGCGATTTCCGGATATTCTTGTGCTGGAATGGCTTAGAGTTATCAAAACCCGTACAGCGCACCGAATTTCTGTCTGATATAGTCAAGCCAAGGTGCTGCATTGAGCGTGGAGCCGGTCGCCTTTTCCAGCAACTCATTTGCAGAGCGGCGGCGGCCATATTGGTGCACATTCGATCGTAACCATCCCAACAGAGGAGCGAATTGGCCGGTGGCAATTTGCTCGTTCAAGGCGGGAATATCACGCTCTGCTGCATTGAACAACTGAACGGACATCAAATTACCAAGTGCGTAAGTTGGGAAATATCCGATGGCTCCGAGCGACCAATGGATATCTTGAAGAACCCCGTCTGTGTCATTCTCAGGACGAATGCCCAGCCACGACTCCATTCGATCGTTCCATGCGGCGGGCAGGTCCGCCACCGAAATCCTCCCGGCGATCATCTCCTGCTCCAGCTCGAAGCGAAGCATGATGTGCAGGTTGTAAGTGACTTCGTCTGCTTCGACCCGCACAGGGGAGGCAGAAACTGAGTTGATAGCCTTATAGAATGCATCCCCCGACACACCGGACAGTGCTTCTGGAAATAGTTGCTGAGCCTGTGGATAGTAGTGTTTCCAGAAGTCAGCGCTGCGTCCTACAAGGTTTTCCCATAGGCGAGACTGCGATTCATGCATACCCAGGGACGTTCCATCTGCCAATGGCAACCCTTCTAGGGCTAGGTCGATACCCTGCTCATACATGGCGTGTCCGGCCTCATGGAGCGTACCGAAAAACGCCGGATTGAAAAAGCGCTCATCGGAGCGAGTCGTAATGCGTACGTCAGTAATAGAAAATGTCGTTGAAAACGGATGAGCTGACACGTCCTGACGGCCACAATTCAGATCATAGCCCAACTCTTGCGCCACTCGAAGTCCAAAGTCCCATTGCCGATCTACAGGGAAGTCTCCGTGGGCAGGCGCGTCACTAATCTGTGGGGCATCAGCGATTTGCTTTACGATTGGTATGAGATCCTTTTTGACCGATTCGAACACCTCGTTGACCTGACGTGTGGTCATGCCCTCTTCGTATTGGTCGAGCAGCGCATCATAGGGGGACTCGTCGTAGCCCAGCGCTTCTGCGTGTTTAACAGCGAGCTCGAGGATGTGCTCTAGGTGAGGAGCGAATAGCGAGAAGTCATTAGTGCCGCGTGCTTTCATCCAAGCACTTTTAGACCGCCCTGATGCTTCTGCCATTTCTGCAATCAAGGAAGACGGTACTCTGGTTGCTTTGTCGATGTCCCGTCGAACAACCCGGACCAGGTCTGAGTCGATGTCAGATTCTGGTGAGGCTTTCTCCAGAAGAGAGACGGTCTCTTCAGCGGTCAGCATCTCATGGGCTAGGGATCGGAGCGTGCCAACTTGTCGGGCACGACTTTCTTCCGCTCCCTCAGGCATATGTGTCTCTTGATCCCATTCCAGAACGGCTGCAGCTTGATTGAGGTGAGTAATGCGCTGGAGGCGGTTCTTGAGGTCTAACATAGGGGGAAACAGTGAGGTGTATTGTTGGAAACTAGGTCCGCAAGGGCGCGCATTGGTGCGGGACTACTCAGGAAAACGCGTTCATAGGTCCATTCCTTCGACACTACCGGAATGAAGACGTTCCCCCTTAGACCCTGCACCATGAGCGGTCCATGTAGGTCCATGTAGGTATCCATCCTCCATTCATTTTGACCTTTTCTTCCACGTTTTTCGGGAAAGGTAGGTGCGCATAGCGAGCCTTTACCCTGCATTATGGGCACTTAGCCTACCGTACGATGAGTCTGGGTAGGAAGCATTTCGCAGACCCTGCCCGGAGGACATCATGAAAACCTATAACATTCTTGTACCAACTGATTTTTCTGAGAGCGCCGATTTGGCCATTGAGCATGGTTTGTTTCTCGCTCGAAAGTTTGACGGCGTATTACATCTGCTGCATGTAGCTGAATTACCTACTATTTCGATCCCCGATTTCCCAACAGATCTGTTCGATATTGCCTGGGAACAGGGAATGAATGAGCTCAAAGCTCTAGTGGACGATTTGGAAGGCGAGCTACCTCCAATCAAACGGACCGTGCTTGCAGGTATTCCTGCTCGGCCTGCAGCAGAGGTGATTTTGCAATACGCCGAGGAGTCAGAAGCTGACTTCATTGTGATGGGAACGCACGGACGCCGTGGACCACGCCGAATGCTGCTTGGCAGTGTGACGGAAGAAGTAGTTCGAAGATCACCATGTCCAGTATTTACCGTCCGAGCAAGCAGAAAGGCATGGCCATTACCACAGATTCAGAGGATTCTGGTGCCGATTGATTTCTCCGGTGGGTCTAGGAAAGTGATTGAGTCTGCATCGCGTTTTGCAGAACACTATGGCGCGTCGATCACCTTGATGCATGCTGTAGACTTGGCCTTTTTTCCGTACTACGGCCTTGGGTCTGATCCACTAGTGGATATCACAAAGAACATGACCGAGTCGTCGGAGGAACGACTAATTGAGTTTGCAGCCGAATTGCAGGCGGCAGGTATCATCGCAAACTGGAAAACGGTCGATGGACATCCTGCCGAGACGATTCGAAGTCTAGCCGATGAGGATGATTTTGACCTGATTGTGATCGGATCTCACGGACGTTCAGGGTTTGATCGAATGATGGTTGGGTCCATTTCAGAAAAAGTACTTCGGTCTGCGCATTGCCCGGTTCTTGTGGTCAATACGGGTGATGGCATCAAGCAGCTCGAAGCTGCTGCCTGAGACGATTTCATGGTGCGATTGATGGGTATTGGGGGAGCCGTTCCGGCTCCCCCACCCTTGGGTGGCAATGAAGAATCAATGATTCGGCCTTGAGGGGACTAAAACAGCCATGCAGGCACGATCCGTTTCCTTGACTGAGGTGGCGGATAGGCGTAATTTTGCGGCTCTGTAATAACTAGGGCCGCTTCTACGAAGCTCTTCTGGTTGAATACAGGCCAATGTAGCTCAGCTGGTAGAGCAGCTCATTCGTAATGAGCAGGTCAGCGGTTCGAGTCCGCTCATTGGCTCCATATCAAAGCGTCGTTTCCGTTGTCGGGAGCGGCGTTTTTTGGTTTGGACTGTGCTGCGTTTGGCTACGATCGACGAAGGGGTTCCCGAAGGGGTTCCCGAAGTGGGTGCGGTACTATCCGCGTCGGTGAACAGATTGACCGTGTATGCCCGACGCTCATCCTGCCCCAGGTGACCGTATTTTTGAGTCGTCTGAATGGAAGTGTGGCCCAATTCATGCTGAAGCCCATAAAGCGTTCCTTCGCGTCTTCGGTACTCAGCTGCGAACGTATGTCGCAATGAGTACAGAGTGTATCGAGTCGGTAGCTTGGCGATGTTGGCGCACCGGCGAAACACTTTTGATAGGTATTCGACATTCAGCGAGCCCTCTGAAGCGCCTCGAAGTAGGAGTCCTTCTCGGTTTGTGAGTTTGTCCAAGACCCGGCGGGCCTGCGGAATGATGGTGACCGCTCGTTCTCGATTTGTCTTGGTTCTACCAACGACTTTGATAACGTGGTCATCTATATCTGACCACTCAAGTCGAGCGGCTTCAGATGGGCGAAGCCCAGTCCAAGCAAGCAGCTCGAACGCTTCTTTCGCCCACTGATAGTCCTCGGCGACTATCAATAGCTGCTCCAGTTCTTGCATGTTTAAGCCATTTGGCAAGACCCGCGGCGTTGCTGGCGTCTCTACTCCTTCAACAGGGTTGTTTTCTGTAAGCCTTTGTTTGATGCACCAGTTGAAAAAAGCAGATAGACGGCGAAAATAGGCGAGTCGGGAGGACCGTGTTAGCCCAGAGCGATGGACGATTGGTCGAATGTCCGGCGGTTTTAGACTGTCCAGTCCAATATCCCCGCCAACGGATGAAATGAGATACTCCACGACTTTCGTGTAGTCGTGGAGAGTCTTGGCTCGTAGATCACCCCTTGCTGATCGAAATGCAGCAAGAGCATCTGATAGGCAGAAGAATGCCCTAGACCCATCCCACGGGTCCCACTGATTGGCTACGTAGCGCTGGAAGTACTCGGTGGCCCTGATACTTGCTAACGCGTACTCGTCCGTGTTCAGGGAAATGGTCTTCTCTTTCGGAGTCTTGGTCCGGTCGTAGACGCGCAGGCGGTAGGTACCACGGTGGAACCGAAATGAAAAGCCTTTGCCAATCCGGACTGTCGAATGTCGCTTTTGCTTACGACTCATTTGGATTTCCTCACTCGACCTGTTGGAATAGGGAAGCCGGCTTCCATCGCCTTGATGAATTGTGTTCTTGAAATTACCCATTTTCCATTTAGGTAAATGGCGGGTATGCGTTGCTCATGAATCATGCGCAATACGATCTTGCGCGAAAACGGTAGACGCGAGAGTAGATCGTGCATGTCGAGCATTTGATCTAGCTCAACGGCAGATACCGATGTTGAATCTGAGTTGGTTTGGTTCGATACAGTCGCGCCACGAGTGGTGTTGGCTCCGTCTGTGATGTTGGAGTGCCGCATTCATAGGGTCCTATGGATTTAGTTAAGCGGTTTCACTCGTATTATGTGTAGCGCGGTATAAATGCGTGCAGATGAGAGTAAACTCAGTCTCATTTGGCGATTCGGTTCGGCTCGTGAGTGGCGAAGAATCAACCTTCTAGGGCCTTTGCAACTGCATTGTCCATTCATTTTGAGGGGTGTAATACAACGAATGCAGTGCATTTCAGCCTGGCAGAGCGATTTTGTTTATCAAGGAATCCAAATGATCGGTGACCGGCGCTACATGAAAGCCGTTCAGGATCAAGATTTGCTTAACGGCAATGAGTAAAGCATCTGCCGAGAACCTTAAGATGTGTACGATGTCTTCATCAGGGATCTCTAGTAATCCCTCGATTAGGTCTTGACGGCCATGTTGCACTGTAGAAACGGTACTCGCGAGCCGTCTTATCAAGGCTAGAGGATGTGCATGCACGATGAGTGACATTTTTCCATACTGACTCGCGTTTGGCAAGCGCATCTTGACCAATTCCGAAAACTTTGGTTTCTGGACACCTATCCATTGCAAGTGTCCACCGTTATTCCGTTTGATTGTCAACCCAAGAGAATTCGCCGAATCGATGATGCCTTGAAAAGGCCTGTCATCAACTAGATCGCTCTGTGATCTTCCCCACAACCCTTCTGATAAACCTATCTGGAAAACTGATTCGAACCGGATAGAATAGGATCGAGCCAAGCGCTCCTCTTTCGTGATGTCGGTATCCGCCAGCCAGCAACAATGGGCAGAGGCCTCCAATATCGGCCTTGCACAATACCATGGAGAGATTGGAAGAGCCGGGGGGGTCAGAGTTCGAAGGAGGCCATCAAACCCACACAATGCTGCTTCTTTATACAGATATGCCTGTGAGTAGGCGGTGGTGAGAGCCACATGGTTGCCTTGAGCAGCCAGCGATTCAAGCTCTACAGCTGCGACTGAACCTGTTACGGGGCTGTGTTGAATCGAGCTTGAGGTATCTCTTACTTGATCGTAAAACGTTCTAGAATGATCCAAAAGCGTATTCAGCTGTTCTAGGTCCATTTCAGCACCACGTGATTACTTTCTTACCCTGCATGGTATTGATATGAATGTGCCTGGGCAACCTAAGGAGTCAGCCCAGCGCCTTCGCAGCAGCATTGTCCTCCCACACGGTCGCCTTGCGGACGTACTGTCGTAGGACAGGAACAGACTTGTGCCTCGAATGCCTCATGATGTCTACTTCTCTGGCCCCATTCGTAGCGGCCTGAGTGATGAGTCCGGAACGCAGGCTGTGCCCTGAAAAGCCTCCTGGGTCCAATCCGATGTCACCGGCATAACGCTTTACCAGGTTCGCCACGACCCGTGTAGAAAGGCTCTCAGTGATGATCCCGCCGTGACGAACGGCTCTGAACACTTTGCCTTCGTCAAGCCCAGCGGCTTCCATCCACTCCTTGACCGCTCTCACTGGGCACGTCGCAGTACCGGTTGCCGGAATACCGATTTCAACACCTTCTCCACCGACATCCGTTTTGGACCGTGGGATATAGAGCCGAAGGCCACGCTCGTCGAATGTCAGATCCTTTATGTCGATATCCACGAGTTCGGAACGCCGAAGTGCACCAGCAAAACCAACTAGCAATAGAGCGCGATCACGGATCCAACGGAGCTCGCCAATTGCCGAATGGGTTTCCGCGTCTTTCAATTTGATGATCTTGCGCAAGTGCGCTTCAAGTAGCGGCATCTTCTGAGTCTTGCGCTGTCCCCTTTTACGCTTAATGCCCGCCCATATGCTAGCAAGCGGTTCTTCCCGCTTTGATGTGGGATTGGGATAGCCGGCCACTTTGTGAGCAACGGCGATCGCTGCAAGACGGTGGCCCAGCGTACCCACTTTTAGCTGTAACGCGCGAGCGGATAGGTACATAGCGACCGTCTCAGGCGTTGCAGGAAGAGCGACTATACCCACTTGCTCGCACCAGTCTTCGAAGTCTCTCCAGGAGGCCCGGTAGGCCCTCTTGGTGTTCTTTGAACGTGCTGCCTGGGCGTACTCTTGGGCAGAGTTACTGGCGCTTACAAGCGATGCTGGAACGCGTACGGTGGGGTCAGTTTGTGTGCTCATCTGTACCGTGTTTTCTTCCGATTACTTACCCTAATCGGAATGATATTGTTCTCTCTACACCCCATGGTTTCGCTGATGATCCGCACTCCTAGAAGGGTGACTAATCGGGGGTCGCGAAGCCCTCTTGCGGCGGAGCAGTGACTAGATTAATAGACATTGACGCTTTTGACTCTTACCGCAAAGTTGACCCGTGGTACCGCTTCTCCTGGGGCCGGCATTCTGAGTTTACTGAGGCCTGAAAATGTATCTACACCTTTTAATATTGAGAAGCACATAATGCAAGTAGACAACCTTCCTATCGGGCATTCGGCGAAGTCCCGGCTAAACTTTTACCGTGCGACGGTCATTGGGCCAGATAGGGCAAAAGATTCTCGTGGGGATAAATTCGGCTGACTGAGAGCACCGGGCCGAGTTTGCTTGACTACCGCCGTGTCTGCTTTGCTCCCCGTCCCCACACCGTTAATATTGTCGAAGGCGGCTCTAGAAGGGGGCCATACCAGATTATCAGTCTCCACCAACTGCCTTGACTGGCTAGGCTAGCCTTGTAAGCACACAAAAGACGGTGGGACAGCAGGTATTGATTGACTGGGTCAACAAGCCATTCTGGACAGACAACCTGGATAGACGCTTATCAAGATCATTCTCACCACCGGATTCCGGGACAGGCCAAACAAATCCCGGACCAAGAACAAAGGGATGCTTAACTAAGGGCTTCTATGATTCTTAGAGCGGCCAGTGATCAACATCGCACTAGGACGTGCGGATGAAAACATGTGATTCACTTACCATGAACCACTACAGCGATTTGAGCACCATCGATGGTGAAATAGGCTGACTATTTCTTCCAGCTTGTGCTCTCTCACATGCTGGGTCGGCGATTGTAAAAGTGACTATTCGCACGTTTTGGTCACCACGCCGCGTTGTTTCTTCAGGCCGCCTTGCTGTGACATCTACACACGTGACAATGTTGGGGAGGCAGACAGTACAACGAAAAGAGCGTCGATAGGCCGGGACACGATATCCCGGCCGATCAACCGGCAGCTCAATCCAGGACTAGGTACCCTCTCATGGCAAGACTGGTAGACTCACCCCGAGATGTAATAATCACATGGTCACGCACGGGTATCCCAATGATGTCCCCTGCTACGACCAGCCTTTTCGTCACGGCAATGTCTTCCTTGCTAGGCTCCGGATTACCGGATGGGTGGTTATGAGCGAATATCACAGCAGCAGCATTGGATAGGATGGCTGCTTTGAAGACGTCCGCAATTCGAACCAGGCTTTCAGAAAGCGAACCTATGTGACAGATGTTGAAGCCACAGAGCTTCCCGCTGGTTGAAAGAAAGAGTGCTAGAAACACTTCCCTGTCATAGTCCTGTAGGATCTCGGTTGCAGCATCCGTAGCACTGATAGGATTGATGATGAGTGGCCCATCAACTGGCCGTTCGCGAACGAGGCGAACGGAGTACTGAGGGACACTTTCTGAAAAGATGTTCATTTGATCGTTCATGGTAATTCTCCTAAATGGAGAAGGGCCGAGATGCATTGCACCCCGGCCCTTCATATTGGCTGGTTGTTTTGAAATTGATTGGCCTACCAGTTCGCCTATCCTTTCACACGGCTCAAGTGAGTTATGTCGGTTGTCTCCTGTGTCGACATTCGTACGGTGACGGCGTCAATGGCCTTTGCCACATTGGTTAAGACCACATTGCACCCGAGCCACTTCCAGTCGGCATCTGTACCCGTCACTGCAATCAACCTGGCTTCAATCCCTACCGTCAAAAGAGGCCACACCCAGACGTGGCCAGACCATAGCCAGCCGAGGAGAACGCCTTCGTAATAGGCTTCTATGCGCCCTCTGGACGCCGTTAGTTCTAATTGGCGCCATGGAGCCGCCTGAGCCATTACAAGCGACTCAAGCGCTTCCTGGAGAGATTTAGTACCAACCAGCTTGGTTGGTATGGCAATCGACGCGGCGTTGTGTCTCAAACAGAAGGCTGTTGCTTCCAATGCCATGTTGCTGAGTCTGCTTGCACCCAAGTTGCTGTTGCGCTGGGCATAGCTGCTCCAAAGCTTGGCCTCGGTGACAAGACGGCGAGTGTATTCGTCTTGAGTCTCTTTGGCGTCACTGTTTGATAGGTCGTGACGTACCTTTGTTGAAGTCATCATATCGCACCTCAAATGCGTTTGATGGTTGAAATGGCAGTGTTCAAGCACCGCCTTGCCCGGTAAATCCGGGCAGAAATGCAGAAGCCCCGACACCTGTTTGGTGTCGGGGCTTCGTACATGATTGGAGTTCGTTGATTTTGACCCCCGGGGGGGGGGGCGTAACGAACTATGTAGGGTCAGTGTAAACTGATACTCTGGTGATTCTTGCCGCAAAGGATATGCGATGTGGCATCGGGGCGAATAGTGTCAAAACTGGCGAAACGATATCGCCAAGCTATTCGCATCGCATAATAGGAGTCACACCTTCACATCTATTGGACGACCTAAGTGCAGAAATCCCGATACATCCCGACAGGATCTCAAAATGGCAGATCCAAACTTAACGAGCCTCGAGTCCAAGATCTCCGCAGAAAGGCATCGCAAGGGACTTCCAATCAAGACCTCGCAATTGAATTCGACATCCATATTCGGACGGTTAAAGATGTGATTGCGGGCGTGACCTGGAAGCACGTTCGTGTCCTTGAATCGGTTTGCGATCTTGAGCCTGAGGTTTTAAAGTCTCCGACCCTTTCATTCGCTTCCGTCGAGGCAATCGATGGTGATCCTCGACCAGGATCCACTGGAGATTGACGACTCTGTTATCCGTTCGAGCGCCGTTGATGTGATGGACTTGGTATTCACCCCGGCGACAGCCAACTGGGCCTGGTGGAGGACCAAGCCAGGCCATAGCTACAAGAAAGTGAACATAGAGAGTTCGTGACTTCCCCATACCGCAAATGGCGACCTTTCTGTATCCGTCTTGAGTTTGACTTGGAGACAGCACTTTGCCGTGGAGTTTTCGGGTAACCCCGTGGATCGTTCTGATTTCCCTTGGTAAGCTCTGTACGATGCCGGAATTGGACACGATGTAATGTGAATGGCCCGGTACGGGCCGGTAAGATTCAGACACTTTAATTCCCTACGTGTCTGGGGCTACTGTCCGCGGAAGGCGGTCGCTGAGTAGCGAGCGGACGCAGCTGGTTTGTATACTTCCACCTTCTATGATCATTATGGGTAGCTACCCGTCCGGGGTCGCAGGGGACACGCCCTTCCCAAGATTTCTCGAGACGAAATCAGTGACGCAGGCGGTGTTACCTTGATCAACAATGAGCGTTGAGAAATCAGGTCTTATCGTCATTCATAAGTATCAGGCCCTTCCAAACGACAGAAACGCATGATCACAGGCGAACTCAAATCCAAGGTCGACCGCATATGGGACACGATGTGGTCTGGCGGCATCTCGAACCCGCTGTCGGTCATCGAACAGTTGACCTATCTGCTGTTCATCAAGCGGCTGGACGAGCTACAGCCCCTGAAAGAGTCCAAGCCATATCAGCATATGCCCACGAATATCACCGAAAGACGCCCGATTCTCTACTTCTGACTGGGTAAATTAACGGGAGGAGCTCAATGCGTAGGAAAGGCCGGAGGATACGCTCTGGGTCTCGTGTTCAATATGGGCGTCGTCACAATTCTCAACGAAAGACAGTTGCAGGATGACACACTGCAATAGGTGATGCCACAATGGCAGACGCCATCTTGGATCGACTCGTACACAACGCAAACCGAATTACGCTCAATCACGATTCGCTTCGAAAACGCAATGGCGTGAAACCTGAATCGATCCAGGAGAAATCCTGAAGCTCCAACATCATCAACATGCTGCGTCCTGGTAACAAACAGTCGGAATTACTAGAACTGTTGGATCAGAATGGGTGGACAGGAACAGCGGAATATGCATCCATATGAATCCAGTACAATGCAATACGGTGAAAAACACTCTCAGCTGACTGCTGACTGCTGGCAGGCGCCGCTGCCGGATGTCACGGAAACGCGAACACAGGAACTTTGCTCCATGGAAACGCTACCAAGGGGATCGTCGGTGTGACCGACTACCCAGACCACCCGTCCTTTTCATGCCCCATATCCAGACCATCAAGGCGCGTTTGGCCCCAGTAGCCTGGCTGCTGATGGCGCTTATGACGCTCGCCCCCCTCGGGCCGCACGTCAGCAACGTCGTGCTTTGTTTCGGGATGGACGGGCATGTGGAAGCGGAAATCGAACATGCAGAAGACTGCGTGGATGTACCCATTCCGACGGGCAATGATGCCAAGTGCAGCTCGTTCAAGACGGAAAGTGGTCCTGCATCGTTTGCAATCATCGCGGTCGCGGAGTACCTCCCGGCCCCGGTTCATTCCCTTCCCCCAGCCCGTACCGCGCCTCCTGCGACGTACGGACAAACCCCGCTCCATCGCAGCGTCGTCTTGCTGATCTGAGCCTTTCTTGATCCCCGTTCATCCGTCTGGCGCTCACGTTCGTGAGCGTTCCTGGCGGAATCATACACGATCAAGAATACAAGTCCTATGATCCGCAACCCTGTCGGGCCGACGCTTGCGTCGGTCCTGGTTGTGCTGGCTGGCATGTCTGCTGGCTGCGCATCCTCGTACAACGCCTCCTATCCGGAGCCCCGTCCCCTCATTTCCGCGCACCCGGTGGAGAGTATCGACGACCCGGTCACGCTGGAAGGCCCGCTCACCCTGGCCGAGGCAGTCGCCCTCGCCATCCAACACAATCCGACCCTCCGGTCCGCTTCCTTCGAACTGCAAGCCCGGGAACACGACGCCTACCAGGCGGGCCGGCCGCCCAACCCGGAGCTGGAAGCCGGGGTCCATGAGTTTGGCGGTAGTGGATCGCGGTCAGGCGTCCAGTCACTGGAAGTCGGCGGAGGATTCTCACAAACATTGGAGCTGGGCGGCGACCGTCGCGCCCGCGCCGATGTGGCCGCGCGCAGCTCGGACCGTGCCGCGTGGGACGTCGAATCGACGCGGCTAAATGTCGTCACGGAGGTCCGTCAGGCTTTCACGTCCGTGTTGGCGGCAGAAGCGCGGCTTGCTCTCGCAGAAGAGCAGGGAGAGATTGCCAGACGGCTGGCCGATGCGGTTGAACGTCGAGCGGCCGAAGGAGCCGTCTCTCCACTAGAGGCTCGCCGGGCTCGCGTTGCGGCCGTGACGGCCGTGACCGTCCTTGAGCGCGCGCGCCGGGCCGTGCTCAGTGCCCGAGCCCGCCTCGCTTCCACTTTCGGGGGTGAAGCGGCTGCCATCGACGTGGAGGGGGACCTCTCCACGCTCGCCCCGGTGCCAGAACTCGAGAGACTCACCCCGCTCCTGCAACTCAATCCGGAATTGGCGCAATACGCCGCCATCCTTGACGAGGCACGTGCACACGCCCGCTTGGAACGCGCCAGCCGAATTCCGGACCCCACGTTCCGTTTCGGCGCAGCCTATTTCAATGAAGTGGGAGAGGCCGCCGTCACATCGGGCATTTCGATTCCGATCCCCTTTCTCGACACGAACAGAGGTGCCATCCGGGCCGCCGAGGCACGCATTTCGGCCGTAGAAGCTGACGCTGAATCGGCGTTGCTGCGTGCCGAGTGGGAGCTCACCACCCTTTACGGCACGCTGGCTGTGTCGGTCGATGCCGCGCGCATGCTGCGGGACGATGCGCTTCCTAATGCCAGAGCAGCTTCTGAAGGCATCCTCACGGGCTACCACGAAGGAGAGTTCGACCTGCTCAACGTACTTGACGCACAGAGTGCCCTCATCGAGACGCAGAACGCCTACATCGACGCCTTGGCAGACTATCACCAGGCGCGCGCAGCTGTCGAGCGGCTTATTGCCACCCCTATCCACGCCGTGGAAGATGCCCTTCGTAGCATCCTCCCGAACCAGAATTGACCATGAATACCAAGAACACCATAACCCAACTGAAGTCCATGAGCCGTCGGGCGAAGCTGGTCGCCACGGGAATCGGACTGTTGGCAATCGTCCTTGTCGTCTGGTGGCTTGCGCCCGGCCCGTACGGGACCGCAGAAAACAGGATTGCTGTCCCGATAGTCGAACAGGCGGGCGAAGGAACGGGCGAGGCAGTAGATCTCGTCACGCTGACCGCCGAGGAGATCGAGGAGTTCGGGATTGATGTCCAAACAGCCGGACCGGGCACCATGTCGGTCGAGAAGAATCTTCCTGGTGAAATACGTGCCAACGAAGACCGGTATGCCCATGTTACCCCTCGCGTTTCCGGCGTTGTCAGGAGCGTAAGTGCGAACGTGGGCAGCTATGTCCAGGCCGGTCAAACCATGGCGGTCATTGAGAGCCGGGAGCTGGCAGACCTCAAGGCGGACTATCTCGCGGCAATCGAACGTCAGGAACTGGCCCGCGCGTCATTCGAGCGGGAAGAACGACTGTATAATCAGGAAATCACCTCCGAGGCCGACTTCCTGGAAGCCCGACAAGCGAACGCCGAAGCGCGTATCCGGACGCGGTCCGCGCGTCAAAAACTCATTGCACTGGGTTTTTCTGATGACTACATCGAAGCGTTGCCTCGCGAAGAAGAACGCAGCTTGGTGGCCTACCCCCTTACCGCTCCCATTTCGGGAAGCGTAATCGAGAAACACATCGTAGTCGGGGAGGCCGTCGAAGCTGCCACCGAGGCGTTCGAAGTGGCCGATCTGTCCACCGTCTGGGCTGACCTCTCGGTTTATCAGCGGGATCTGGGTACCGTCCGGGAGGGTCAGGAAGTTGTCATTGACGCCGGTGCGGGGCAGCCCCGCACTCGCGGAACCATCTCCTATGTCCGCCCCATAGTCGGGGAGGAGACCCGAACAGCCATTGCCCGCACCGTTGTCCCGAATCCAGCCGGCAGACTGCGACCCGGTCAGTTCGTGACCGGTCTACTGACCATCAATGCCGTTGAGGTAGCCGTGTTGATCCCTGCCACGGCGCTGGTCGATGTCGAGGGCAGGACCGTCGTATTCGTGCAGACAGAGGAAGGGTTCAAGCCGCGTGCTGTCCAAGCAGGCGACCGCGCGGGTGGTCAGGTGGCCATTTCAAGTGGCCTGGAGCCAGGCGAGCGCTACGTCGCCTCCGGGGTGTTTGCGCTGAAGGCGGAGCTTGGTAAGAGCGAATTGGAAGGAGGCCATGCCCACTGATATGAACAAAATTATCCAATTTACGCTGCAGAGCAAGCTCCTCGTGCTCGTCCTCGGTGCCATCGTTATTGTCGCCGGTTGGTGGACGTATCGGGGCCTCCCGATCGACGCCTTTCCTGACGTTTCTCCCTCTCTCGTCCAGGTCTTTACCGTCACGGAAGGCCTCGCCCCCGCGGAAGTTGAGCGTTACGTGACGTATCCCGTCGAGACCGCCATGAACGGGCTTCCCAATGTGGAGCAGGTCCGCTCTGTTTCGAACTTCGGCCTGTCCGTCGTCAACGTCTATTTCGAAGACGGAACGGACATTTACTTCGCCCGCCAACTCGTCGGAGAGCGGCTCAACGAGGCGCGTGAGACCATCCCTCCCGGGTTCGGCGAGCCCGAAATGGGACCGATTTCGACTGGAATGGGCCTGGTCCTGTTCTACTATCTGGACGATACGACAGGCCAATATTCGCTCGAGGAACTGCGCACGATGCAGGACTGGATCGTGAAAACGAGTCTCCAGACCGTTCCTGGGGTGACAGAGGTCCTTGGAATCGGGGGATACGAGCGGCAATTCCAGGTCGTGGTCCGGCCGGAGGCCCTACTCCAGTACCGCGTCACGCTGGCAGAGGTGACACATGCGCTCGAGGAAAACAATCTCAATGTTGGCGCGCAGTACATCGAGCAGAATGCGGAGCAGTTCGTGGTCCGATCCGTCGGACTCGCCACTGGCATAACCGACCTCGAAAACGTTGTGGTCAGAACGGCCGACGGCACGCCGGTTTTCGTGAAAGATGTGGCCACCGTCCAGGTTGGCGGCGCCATCCGGCGCGGCCTGCAGACACGCGGCGGCGTTGAAGAAGTCGTCTCGGGTATGGTCGTCAAGCTGTATGGCACCAATTCCTCGACCGTCATTGGCCGTGTCGAGACCAGACTCGCTGCCATCAACGAGGCGCTTCCCGAGGGCGTCAACATCGTCCCCTACTACGAGCAGAAAACGCTCGTGGAGGCTGCCGTCGCGACGGTCACAACCGCGCTCTGGCAGGGAATTCTCCTGGTTCTTCTGGTTCTGGTGGCTTTCATGGGTTCGTGGCGTCCGAGCGTCGTGGTCGCCCTTGCCATTCCGTTCTCGGTCCTGTTTGCGGCCATCTTCATGGGGCAGTTCAACATATCGGCGAACCTCATGAGCCTTGGAGGCTTGGCCATCGCCATCGGAATGATGGTGGACGGGGCCATTGTCATGGTTGAAAACGTGGACAGGATGCTCAAAGAGGCCGGTCCGGAAGAGCCCCGCGTACACGTCGTGGCGCGGGCCTGTGCCGAAGTAGCACGACCCGTGGCATTCGCCGTGCTCATTATCATCGTTGTATTCCTGCCTCTCTTCACACTGCAGGGCGTCGAGGGTAAGACCTTTCGGCCGTTGGCCTACACGGTCGCGCTGGCCATGCTGGGATCGCTCGTGTATGCGATTGTGCTGGCCCCGGTACTCTCGCATTTCTTCATGCGCTCCCCACAGACGCAGTCCAGCAACGGAAAGCCCGGAAAGGAACCCTTGGCCAACCGACTGCTGGACCGGATTACGGGCTGGTACCGCCCCATCGTGGCCACCTTTGTCCGGCACCGGTCTTGGGCTGTCGGCCTCGCTGCCGGGCTCCTTGTAGTCGGCGCCGTCGTCTTCCCGCAGCTCGGGAGTGAATTCACGCCAACCCTTCAGGAGGGGACCATCGTCATGCGATTGACCATGGCGCCGTCCATTTCGATCACGGAGAGCAAAGCGACCACGCTGCGTGTGGAACGCCGCTTGATGGCCATTCCTGAAATCACGGATGTCGTCAGTCGCATCGGTCGCGGCGAAGTGGGCGCACACGCCGACCCCATCAACTCCGCCGAAATATACCTGGTGCTATCGCCGGAAGACGAGTGGCGGTTTGACAACCAAGCCGAACTGCTCTCCGCCATTCGCGACGAGTTGGGTGAGGTGCCGGGCGTATTGACAAACTTCAGCCAGCCGATCCAGATGACGGTGGATGAACTCCTCGAGGGTGTAAAGGCCGAGCTTGCTATCAAACTGTTTGGCGACGATCTCGACCTGCTCAAATCAAAGGCGGATGAAATTGCAGCTGCCTTGAACACCGTGGAAGGCGCCGCCGACGTTCAAGCCGATCAAATCACGGGCACGCCCCAGCTCCAAATTGACATCGATCGCCAAGCCATCGCCCGGTACGGTATCAACGTGGCGGATGTGCAGCGTACCGTGGCCACGGCCATTGGAGGGGCCGAGGCTGGTCAGATTTTTGAAGGCATCCGCCGATTCCCCATCTATGTCCGCTTCGAAGAGGAGGCGCGCTCAACGCCGGAGGCCATTTCCAATCTCCTCATTCCGCTCCCCGGAGGAGGTACCGTCCCACTGGGCGCGCTGGCCACGATTGTCGAGGTCGTCGGACCGCGACAAATCACGAGGCAGGACAACCAGCGCTTCATTACCGTCCAGCTGAATGTGGAGGGCAGGGACATTGGCTCATTCGTAGCGGAGGCCCAAAAGGTCATCCGTTCGGAGGTGGAGCTCCCGACCGGTTATCTTACCACATGGGGTGGGCAATTCCGGTTGCAACAGGAAGCCAACAAGCGGCTCATGGTGGTCGTGCCCATCACGCTTCTGATCGTGTTGCTCATGCTGTACGCGAGTTTCAACTCGCTGAAGAACGCAGCGCTCATCATGCTCAACATTCCGCTGGCGCTTGTGGGCGGCATTGTAGCGCTCTGGATAACGGGCCAGAACCTTTCAGTCCCCGCGTCGGTCGGGTTCATTGCCTTATTCGGGATCGCGCTGGAAAATGGAATGGTGCTGGTCACCTACCTCAACCAGCTCATTCGGGACGGCACGCCTATGGACCGGGCAAGTGTGGACGGTGCCCTCCTGCGCCTGCGCCCGGTCCTTATGACGGCTGTTACTACCGCGCTCGGACTCATTCCGCTCCTCTTTTCCACGACGACGGGAAGCGAAGTCCAGCGCCCCTTGGCAACCGTCGTGGTCGGCGGCCTTGTCACCTCCACCGTGCTGACGCTGCTGGTCGTGCCGGCACTTTACCGATGGTTCAGCGACGGTCCCCCACCATCCGAATCCATTACTCAAGTCACTAGAAAACCATGAAACAGATCCAAGCCTACATCAAGCCACACAAGCTCTCCGCCGTGACGCGTGCCTTTCACCACATTGAAGGGCTCACGGGAGTGAGTATCTGCGACATGAAAGGATTCGGCCGTAGTCGGGCTCAAGACGTGCCCCACAGCTTTACCGAAGACTTGGTGGATTACGTCGCCGTTGTCAAGATCGAAACCGTGGTCGAGGACAGCATGGTGGATGAGATCATTGAAATCATCCAACGAGAGGCCCATACGGGTCTCCGTGGGGACGGTAAGATCTACGTCACGCCGGTACTGGATGCAGTCCGCGTATCTTCTGGTGAAAGAGGTGACGATGCCGTGTAGCCTCTCAAGTCGCCACACGCTGATCGCCCTGCCGCTGAATATCGGAAAACTGTTACCCAGATCATTTTTGGCGTCCTTTCCGGCAATCTCACGGACGATTGCCGTGTACATTGTCACACATGCGTCAATGAAATTGAGAACGGTGATGGTTCTCTTGATGGAGGGTGCTCCAGCGGGGGTTGACCTTTTCTCCGCGCGCATTGCGGACGCGGACGGAAACGATCTTCGTCTCACTGAGTCGGAAATTCAGCATGGTTCGAAGGTAAGGGGTTTTTCCACCATTCGAGTTCGCCCACTGTAGGGAAGCTTACACCGCGATCATTATTGTAGGGTTCTGGGCTTACTTGAATAAGTCCAGCAAACGATTGATCGAAACCTTCTTGAGTGACCTCGGAAATTTGTGAGAACTTGTAAGCTTTCCTTCTTTTCAGCCGCGCAATAGTGGAAATTCGTGGCTAGGAAAGCAGGTCTACAGGCAGTCGCTGTTTTCTGATCAGAGTATTTTCAGGATCGTTGGATTCGATTCGTCGTTCCCGCCCCGAAGTTCTTATGGGTGCTTGAAGTGGTTCCCGAAGGGGTTCCCGACTTATCGTCCAAAGCTACCCTGATCTACCCTGGTATACATATCGGAATAGGCGTATATGGCTATTCGGGGCCATTGTCGCCACCGTCGCCACTTTTTCGTAATGAGCAGGTCAGCGGTTCGAGTCCGCTCATTGGCTCCACATTGACCATCTAGCGGTCACGAACGCTCTTTTCGATATCGGGAAGAGCGTTTTTTTGTAGAACGAAGGACGGGTGGTTCATGCAACCGGTTCATGCAACCAACTCCGTCGTTGGGGTCTGTGGGTTGTAGTTGATGTAGGAATCATCCAATTTACCCGGCGAGAGTAATCCCACCCCGCTTGGACCAATACCTTCTAATCACCATGAGCCGCTTCCTCCTATCGCTTTGCTTCAGTGTCTTTCTGTTGACTAATGGCCTGACCTCCCGGCCTGGAATGGCACAGACCTTTCACCCGGGTTTGATCCCTACAGGAACTGATTCCGGAGTCCCCAAGGTTGTTGTCAACGACAACCGCACGCCGGGAGGGACCTATCATGATGGTGTCCTGGAACGAACGTAGAAAACGACTTTTGCAGAACGAGTGCTCCGGCTCCATCCTCGTAGTAATTCGGCTTCGTAGAGCTGACCACAAACCCGTGCCGCTGATATATGTCGATGGCAGCAGTATTGTCCGTCCGAACTTCTAACGATAGTTCGAGGCAGTGCATTTCGCGTACGGTGGACTCAATGGCTCCTAAAAGCTGCGTACCAACTCCAGAGCCACGATGAACGGGGTCAACAGCAATTGAATAAAGCCGTGCTTTACGGGAATTACGACGAAGCAGGACCAGGGCATATCCAGTGATGCTGTGGTCTGACATTTCAGCGACTAGAATCCTTGAGGAGGGCTGCCGCAGAAATCGCACAAAGGAGCGGGACGAAATTCTGTCGCCACTGAATGAGCTTGATTCAATTGAAAGGAGCTCTTGGAGGTCGTCCGGTCGGGTAGCTCGAATGAGGCTGCTTTGTCGGTCCGAGGGTGTGTTCAACGTGGTGATTTTATGGTTTGGTCACAAGCGCAAAGGTGCTTCCGGGCGACATCGAGTGCAATAGCGTTCGCCCGAATGCAGAAAAATCACAATTGACCTAAGGGGCCCTTTTTCCTAGTCGAATAACGGTTTTCAAAGGTCCTGCATAGTGAATAGCCGAACGAAATAGCCGCGCAATGGTCGGCTCAGTATCAGTCGCGCCATGAGCGCACGCGCGGGGTAGAGCCATCCTGACCGCCCCATCCACATATTCAGTTCTGCTCGGCGGGCAGCCCGGCGGAAAGATCGGCGTCGAACGGGCTCGTAGGCTGCTTGAATTGCTTCGGGTTTGAGTGCAACTCCGTCCTTCGAGTGAAGCAGTTCAGCAAGTAGTTGGGCATCCAGCCATCCGAGATTCATGCCCTGTCCGCCAATGGGGCTGATGATGTGCGCGGCATCGCCTGCTAGGATAACGCGGCCGGAAGCGAATTCCTTGGCTTCGAATCGTTCGGCTGTGAAGGCACTTGTCATGATACAGGCGTCATGAGCCAGAGTCACACCAGTCCGTTCTTGAACGTGCCTAGTGAGCAAGCCCACGAGATCTGCATGGGTAGCGCTCTTGTGGGGCTGCTCGACCCGTGCGACCCATCGTCGGAGCCCATGGCCCAAGGGGAACGACTCTACGACCCCTTTCGAACCCAGATGGATTGCTGCGCGAGCGGACTGCTCTCGAGCCTCCTCAAAGTCTCCCATCATGTAATGGTCGTTGTAGGACGATCCGAGCATCGGAATGGAAAGGAGGCCCCGGACCGTGCTGTTTCGGCCATCACAGCCGATGAGCCAATCGCAGGTTAGCCTCTCTTCGCCTGAAGATCTCGTTGCGATGACATCGACCGAGCCCGCGTCCTGTTCCAGTCCTGTCACACTGACTCCTTTCTCCAATCGACCGCCAAGCTCAATGTAGCGGGCTTCCAGGAGCGATTCCGTTTCGTGTTGTGGAAGGGTCAGCACAAATGAGTAAGGAGGCGGCAACAATGAGAAGGGCAAGCTTCCCAGGGGCTTGGAGCCGAGATAGCCATCACCCTCCTTAACCCTGATGCCTCTTTTGACGAGATCATCTGCAATGCCGACTTGTGCCAACTGGCGAAGCGCGGGTGGGTGGATGCCGATGGAGCGAGAGTGGGTGCTGCGCTCGACCCGCTTTTCGAGAATCAGACATTCGAGTCCCTTATTGCGGAGAAGACACCCCAGATATAGCCCGATTGGCCCACCACCCACAATGATCACGTTACTGGTCATTCCGATTCAAAGATGAGGAGACAGCGGAACGGGAAAAGACGCTCGACTGACCAGCCGGTTTGTGCGATCCGGTCGAGTTCGTGGGCGGTCCGGGAACGGCGGATGGAGCGCAAACCATCGGACAAGATGAAGGACTTCCTACAAACGAGGCCAACTGGCCAGAACAGCAGCCATGCAAGGTCATCTCGATTGATGTCATTGTGGATCACGAGCCGGGCGTTCAAGGCTTCGCAATCCTTCATCAGCCCGACCAAATGCTCATCTTTGATATGATGCAGGACGTGGTTGGACAGGATAATATCGAACGTCGCATTTCGGCGCGCCAGATCCGCTGAATGGAGTTCCAAGAAGTGGACATCGTCTGGATTCGGTCGAGACTGGGCGAAGTGTATCGCTCTGGGGTCGGGGTCGATGCCTGTGATGTCAGCCTTCAGGCCATCTTGTGCTGCCCATCGAGCCAACTGCCTGGCCAAGTCGCCACCACCGCAACCAACATCAAGAATGCGGGTCGACGTGGTTGGGTCGAGCAAGGGGCGAATTCTATGGCAGTAGACGCTTCGCCACCTGGCCAGAAGAGGGTTCAGTTTTTCGAACCACCGGTAGGTGTTTTCCAGCAACTCCCTGTCGCACTCCGGATCGTCCATGAGCTCGACGAGATCCTCGCGGCGGGATGACAAGAACAGAGTGGGCATTCAGACGCGTGTAAAAAGACCTGTTTCAACGGTGAGGCCGGGTCCGAACGCCATCGCCAAAATATGGTCATCTTCCTTGACGGCTTCGTCATCCAGCATGGCAGAGAGTACGAACAGGACGGTTGCGCTGCTCATATTGCCATAATCGCGTAGAACGGCGCGTGAGGTATCGAGTGCATCGGCAGCTAGGTCAAGACCACTAGCCACATGGTCAAGAATGGCGCGACCGCCGGGGTGGATCGCCCATTGGTCGATGTCTTCCATCGTATGTCCCGATGGCGTGAGGACGCTATCCACGACGTCTTTCACGTTGGATTCCAGGACCTTCGGCACATACGTGGAGAGGACCATTTTGAATCCTTTATCTCCAATCGTCCAGGCCATGTCACTTTCGCTGTCCGGTGCGATAGTTGATTCTAGAGCGTCAATGCGCAGCGCGCCCTTCGAACCGGGTTCTCGGGCGCTTACAATGACACCGGCAGCACCATCTGCGAACACAGAAAAGGCCAGGATGTCGTCGATTTCTTCGGACGGTTCCAAATGCAAGGAGCAGAGCTCCAAACAGACGATCAACACAACCGCATTCGGGTCTGCTTCACAGAAGGCCTGGGCCATGCGGAGCGCTGGGAACGCGGCATAGCAACCCATAAAGCCGATGTGAAAGCGGCGGACTTCCGGCTTCAAACCCAGGTCTCGAACAATAAAATAGTCGGGTCCGGGCGCATTGAATCCGGTGCAGGACACCGTAATGACATGCGTAACGTCATAGGCCTCATGCTCGGGGCTCGCGTCGATGGCAGCCTTCGCAGCTGCTACAAAGAGCGGACGTGACTCCCGGGCGTAGACGTCATTCCGAGTGCCGGTAGAGGGGGATAAGAACTTGCCCTCCTTCGAAAAGAACAAGTTGCCATCGGCCGGCTCTTTCAAGTCGCGAATGACGCTGTGCCGTTTCTCGATGCCAGAATGCCGGTAGATGCGCCGGACAAGCCGTCCAGCACGGCTTTCAGGATCCAGCGAGCGTAGCATGACTTCGCCTGCCTCATCCTGGGTATAGGAGGTTTCCGGGACGATGGTCCGGGCAGCATGAAGGTAAACAGGCACGGTCAGGGGGGAATGGATCCGGAAGAAACCGATGTTCCGTATGGTGTCAACAGCGGTTGAGCAATCAAGTTGCTTGTGAAACCTTAAGTGACGTGGTTCGCATCGCAGTTACGGTCAGTCCGTAAAAGAGACTTCGTATTCCCATGAGTCCTCAACACAATACAAGGAGTACGTCTTCTCGCTGGGGAAATGTTGAACCTGGACAATGTTTTTTTGCTCGGGAAACATCTCAGAGAGGATTTTCTGGGAGATAGTGAATCCTTCAATGGGGCCATCGGCCTTGAATTCGAGTAGATACCACCACATTGGCTCTTTTCCAACGTACTCTTCCCCGCTGCCGACCAGGTTGCCCGCCAAGGTTTCCTCGCCAACGACCAGTGAAACGCTTTCATTGAAGTACACCTGAAATAACGAGTCGCTTTCAGGGGAAATATCTACGATAACGTCTCGATCCAGCCGTTTGCTGAGCGCTTCAGAAAGGTCGTCCTTGAATAAGCGAATTCGGACTACGGCCATGTCGTTTTCGACGGCCATCCGACTATACGTAACGTGGAAATCGTGACGAGGGGCCTCATCATCGCTTAATGCAGCAGGTGAGGTGTCGCCGTTAACGATGAGGAGAAGGGCGAGGAATATGGATGTCAGCAGTTGAAGCATGGTATAAACGGAATAGGTGCGGCGGCCGCAGGCCGCCGCACCTATTATCCGCAATAGGATGTCAGATCAGAAACCACCTCCGGTTTCTTCCTGTTCCGTCTCGACCTCGGGTGCGTTCCATTCGTTGTCGCTCGGATCGATATCAGCGAAGGCACCGAGCGGATCGAGCTCCACTTTCATGACTTTCTTGTCGGAGAAGAATCCTTTAGTAAAGGTGAGTTCATTGCTACGCCAAACATCAGCCGGAAGCTGGATCATATCATCCGATCCATCTTCGTACGTCACACGCAAATGAATCGGCATGATTTGCTGGCCTTCGTTGTCCACTTTGACACGGTAGTACCACTCCCCGTTTTCGGTCGAGCCGAGTAGAGAATCAGCGGACTGTTCCGTGACGGCGGCTAATGCCTGGTCGTTTGCATACGTCGTGTAGAACCAGCTTCTCCAGAACCAATTCAAGTTCTCTCCGGCTGCTTCCTCCATGGAGCGGAAGAAGTCGGCAGGCTGTGGATGGCGGAAGGCCCACCGGCGTGAGTACTCGCGGAAGGCGTCATCAAAAACATCCGCGCCCAGAATATGCTCGCGAAGCATGTACAGGCCAGCTGCTGGCTTGGCATAGCCGTTGTTGCCAAAGTTATTCTGGATCAGATCGGACTCGGTCATGATGGGCACCTGGTTGGGGTCCTTCATGTACGGTACAATCAGTGGTGCGGGGCCACGGCGTGATGGGTAGGTACCATCCGTGGTCTGCGTCCAAACATCCGTGCCATTAAACTTCATGGCATATATCTGCTCTGCGTAGTACTGCAAGAAGGTGTTTAGCCCTTCATCCATCCAGGTCCACTTGCGTTCATCCGACGCGATGATCATTGGCACCCAGTTATGACCAACTTCGTGAATCGTAACGCCAATCAGGGCGCGCTCTACTCCGTCCGAATACGTTCCATCGGGTCCCGGACGGGCACCACAGAAAGCAATCATCGGGTATTCCATACCTCCTACGGGTCCGTTCACGTTAACGGCCTTGGGATACGGATAGCGAAGCGACATGTCGCCATAAGACTCGAGTGTCACGATCGTTGCACGTGTAGAGACCTTGTCCCACAGTGGAGACGCGTCTTTTGGATACAAGGAGTGGGCTTTCACAATGGGGCCGCCATCTTTGTAGTCGTATCCGGCAGCATCCCATATATCGGTTTTGGATGAGGCCCATGCGAAGTCGCGTACATCTTTGGCTACGTAATGCCAAGTCAACATACCGCGCTGAACTGGACGAGACTCTGGTGTCATAACCTCATCTGGCCCAACGATATATACAGGTTCTTCGCTCTGGTACGCAGCTTCCAGACGCTGCATTTGGTCTTCGGTAAGTACATCTTCCGGGTTCTGTAATTCGCCCGTTGCATCAACGATGTGATTCCAAGGAACGGTTAACTTAACGTCATAATCGCCGAAGTTGAGGTAGAATTCTCCTCGCCCGATGAATTGCTCCGTTTGCCAGCCATTCACATCGTCATAAACAGACATGCGGGGAAACCACTGAGCCATTTCATAGAGCCAACCATCGCGCACCATTTCCTTTCCTCCACGTCCGCTGTCCGGAATGCGATAGGACCAATCGATATCAAAGGACATGCTTGATCCAGCAGCTAGTGGTTCGGCAAGATTGACACGCATAATGGTGTCGCGGATTCGGAAGGATGTGTCGACGAGGCGACCAGCATCATCTACCAACTGGACTCGGGTTATCTCGTACCCGCCATCAAATTGTCCAACGCCGACGAAGCGTCTGAATCCTGGACTGATGTTTTCCGGCAAGGCACCCTGCATCTGATAGGAACGACTATGCTCGAGTGAGCGCACGTTCTGGTCGAGCTGAACCCACAGGAATCCAAGTTCGTCCGGAGAGTTATTGTGATACGTAATCCGTTCGCTACCTGTCATTACATGGTTTACAGTGTCGATCTCAGCCTCGATCACATAGTCGGCGCGTTGTTGCCAGTAGCGAGCTCCTGGAGCACCGGAAGCGGAGCGGTAATCGTTTGCATCTGGCCAATCAGCAAGCGGCCTGAATATCGAATGGTTGCCTGACGCTATGTCCCCTTCGATATTCCGCCAATTCTGAGCGGAGGCAGTTGGGAGGGCGAAAAGGACGACCAATAGGAGGGTGAAAGTCGTAAACAGATAAGCTTTCATAGCTGGCACGTGCGTATGGTTAACGGTTGCAGTGCAGCCTCTCAGTAGGTCTTACGGATCCTAAGAAGGACCTGGCTAGGACCATATCATGGTCAGGGCAAGGATGGCAATCACAACAGAAAGCCCCGCTGCCCAGTTACGCTGGGTATTCGCAACGGGCCGATTGAACCGGTTCAGAACCCAGTCTAAAATCCAGATCACTCCGGCCGATATTACAAATGTAATGACAAGTATGACAAGTTGGCCAATTTCTAATCCAACATTGAATGAAAACAATGGTAAGACAAGGTTTTCGCCTGTCCCGAGTAACGCGCGAAGGTAGTTGGAAAAGCCCAAGCCGTGGATCAGGCCGAATCCCAGCGCCAGCGCATATTTCATACGCCAATCTCGTTGCAACGCCTTTTCTGCGTCACTGGCAAACCGTTCTGCTATGTTGATGACGGCCGTGATGAAAATGGTGACAGGGATCAGCATTTCAATCAGATCGGAATCCACTGCGAGCCAGCCAAGCGTGGCCATGGCAAGTGTGATGGAGTGGCCAATCGTGAATGCGGTCACGAGAATTAGAAGATGCCGCCACTCCTTCAACGGGTAGACGGCAGCCAGTGCGATCACGAAAAGGATGTGATCATATCCATTCAGGTCGGAAATATGTTCAAATCCCAGGCGCAGGTAGAGCATGAATTCGGATGTCATGTAAATCAACCTGTTTGATGCAGATAGGCAGACCAGCGGATAGTAACTTACTCTGAATCAAAACTGCAGTCCAATTCCATGGCCAACGAACACTTCTACCCAGAGATCACGCCCATTCGCAGCGGCATGTTGCCAGTTGATGATCTGCACACGCTGTATTGGGAGGAGTGTGGCAATCCGAAAGGGGAGCCCATCGTATTTATCCATGGAGGCCCAGGTGCTGGAGCGACGGAAACCGATCGGCGCTTTTTTGATCCATCCCACTTCCGGGTGATTCTATTTGATCAGCGAGGTGCTCCACGATCAACACCTCCGGGCGAAGTGCGCGAAAACACGATCGACCATCTAGTGCAGGATATTGAAACCCTCCGTGAATACATGGGGATTGATACCTGGCACGTGTTCGGTGGATCATGGGGGAGTACGCTCTCACTTTACTATGCGCAGGAAAGACCCGCTTCCGTACGAACACTCACGATTCGAGGCATCTGGCTGCTGCGCGACGAAGAAATTCAGTGGTGGCTCTACGGTATGCGACTTATCCAGCCTGAGCGTTGGAAAGTGTTTGCAGAGCACATTCCCGAAGATCAACGGGGAGATTTACTGGAAGCCTATTGGAATCTCTTCCACGATGAGGATAAGGATGTGGCTCGCGAAGCGGCCCGGGTCTGGAGTGTGTACGAAGGGGCTTCTTGTACCTTGATGTCCAATCCGGAATTCGAGGCCTTTTTCCACGATTTGGATAAAGCATGGTGTGCAGCCCGCTTGGAGTCCCACTATTTCAGGAATGTGCGACTAGATCCAGATGATCTTCTCCTGCAACGAGTCGACGCGATTCGGCATATTCCAACGTTTATCGTACACGGCCGGTACGACATCGTCTGCCCCGTAGCGAGCGCCCTCGACCTGCATGAGCGGTGGCCAGAGTCTTCTCTCGTCATTGTGCCCGACGCCGGTCATTCTTCCCATGAGCCGGGCATCACGCGCGAATTAGTAGCCGCAACAGACAGAATTCGCGACACGGGTACGCCCACGTTAGCGAGGGCGAACAGATCCTAACCCGCCGTCGACTCCAATTACCTGCCCCGTAACCCAGCTACTTCGGGTGCCATCGACTAACCAATCGATCGCTTCAGCCACATCCCCTGGAGTACCTAGTTTCCCGAGTGCATGCATAGCTTCGGAAGTGGCCCGGGAAGCCTCATTAGCGGTCAAGCGCGCACTTAGTGGTGTTTCTACTAAGCCAGGAGCAACGCAGTTTACGCGGATGCCTCGTTGAGCATAAGTGGCAGCTGCGGCTCTGACCAGTCCTTCGATCCCAGACTTGGCGGCTGCAATGGCTTCGTGGTTAAACAGGCCCGTGCGAGCGACGGCAGATGAGCACAAGACAATGGACCCACCGGTTTTCATCATAGCTCGGCTGACATGCTTGACGACGAAGAAGGCAGAGTCCAGGTTGAGAGCCATCGTCTCCCTGTATTCATCGATTGATGTCAAGTGGGCTGGCTTAAGCAGGATAGATCCGACACAATTAACGACTGCGTCTATCCGCCCAAAATGCTGTACCGTTTGTTGAACAAGTGCTTGGACTTGATCGGGATCTGTTGCATCCGTTGGTATGGCCATTGCGCCGGTGCGAGTTGCCAACAAGCTGAGATTAGTCTCGTTGCGTGCCGCCAGGACAAGGTTGCAACCACGGGCTGATAGGCGATTCACGACTTCGGAGCCAATGCCGCCGGTAGCACCAAGAATGATGACGACTGGAGAGTCAGGAGATGTCATAGTCAAAGAGTCTGTTGTAGATGGTCCGCTGCATGGCGTCCAGAGGCCAATGCACCATTAATGGAAGAGGTGGAAAGATGGTCGCCACATTGGATTATTCCCGAGTCAAGCACTCTGATAGGAGGAGAATCGGGAAGCGTATCCATGCGCGGAAGAGCATGGGTAATTCGGTAGGTCTGGAGATGCCGCCAGGTACTTACCTCGTCTCCAAACCAGGAGGCAGCCTCCGTTAGGACCCGCTCACGATGTTTCGAAGCATCTGACTCGTCAACGCCAATACTACTAAGGCAGATGAGATGCTGTCCCTTTGGCGCATACCCAGGCGCCACATTCGACGGGACGACGATGGAATTGATTGATCCGCTACTTCGGCCGGGCTCACCATTTAATAGGAGGACCGGTTCATTGAACGGCGCTGCGTCGGCTGCGAAGTAGTGACACGTGGTACCGTTCCATGTGCGCTCAGTAGCTCCAGGGTCCAGTGCCAGAGCATCGGTCATGCCTGTGGCAAGTACGACGTGGCTTCCTTCGAATCGCCGGCCATCTTCTAAAATGACCTCGTGGGATCCGTTGATGGCTGTCACGCGAGCCTTTAGAATGATGGATTCGGCTGGCAGTTTGGCTGCCATTTGCTCTGGAATGGCTTGCATGCCCCCTGCTGGAAAGGAAGCCTTCCCTTTAGTAAACATTCCCATCACAAAATCGAAGAAACGGCTAGACGTACCCAGGTTTTCATCGAGCGTGATGCCCCCAAGGAAGGGCTTGAAAAAACTATCGATCATACCAGCCGAAAAGCCCCAAGTCGTCTGCAGCTTTTCCATGATGGAGGTTTCTGGACCGGTAGACATGCTACCATCTTGAGTCCTCCTCATCATTGCGACCTTCAATTTATCTCGCAGTGTGCCCACTCCGGAAAACAGGGTTGAAAAGACATCTTGGGGACGACGCAGGGGGTCCGATAAAAGGCGGAATTTCCCGTTTAGCCGAACCATAGCCCCGGGTCTAAATGAATGCAGATTCAGCTCATCATAATCCAGTACTGCGCGGGCTTCGGGGTAGGCGGTAAGAAAAATCTGAAATCCCCGATCAAGGCGGAAGCCATCGATGTTATCCGTCCTGATACGGCCACCGACCGCATCAGAGGAGTCCAGAATAGTGAACGGTATATCCTTTTTCTGCAGCTCAAGAGCGCAGTTTAGTCCGGAAAGGCCGGCACCAATAATGAGAACGTGTGGGGTCATACGTTTTAAACGGGATAGAGAAGTCGTTCAGCAGGCGAAGTCAAACGGGTGATGAGGCGGGATAGCTGCAGCTTTCCAAGTACTTCGGCCGGTTTGCCAGAGCCAGGCTGCAAAAGCACAGCCAATTGAGGCAATCACGTGATCTGAATGTGGCCCTTCAGGTAGTCTAGCAAGGCCTTGTGAGCCAAGCCAATGAGCAAGTCCCTGACGGCTTGCTGCCTCCGCTTTCATAGTACGGACCAATTCGATGGGCGCACCTGCTAAGGCCATACTGCCATGCGGATGGACTTCAACGATGTTAGCATCAGCATGTAATGATCGTAGAAGACGCGCTATCGTGATTCCCCGCAACGTCAGATACGCCATGCGCGTCATGGTTGGCGTCATGACCGTTCCAGAGGGCATCCCAGCACCCATGAGTACTTTTCTGAGCGACCGATCGCTCATCCGATCTCCGCCTCCGTCCTGATAGGACAACGGTGCATCTAATCCGATGGTCACATGAAGGTGGGACGAGGCTTTTTCTAGGAGTCGGACGATGTCAGCGTCAGAGCAATGCTCATAATGCCCGATATATTCGAGCCGATCAGTGTATTCGCTGAATAGGCTTACAACAGTGTCAGCGGGATTTGATGGGCCTGAGAGGTCAATTCCAATGATCAAGCTGCTGGGTTCGTTTGCGCTCATTTAGATCCCTCCAGCGAGAAGAGATTCTGTTGTAAACCGGTGCCGACAGATATCATCCGAATGGGCGGCATACCCACTATTCGTCCGGCAGCCGCCATGCCAGAAAGCAAGGCGCCTTCGATACTGCCGCCATGTAGCCATTCGCCGCAAAGCCCCAGGCGGAGCTCCTCATCCCAATCACTTTCGATTTTCAAGGGGTTAGATGCCTGGGCATACTTCCACCGATGAGCCATGGAATGGGTAATTTCTTGTGGAGCACAACCCACCATGTCGAAAAATTCTCGACAGAGGTTTGCGATGACGTCCTCGCGCTCAGCTTCCATATTCGCCGCAGTCCAATCGGCCCTCGCATGAAGAACCCACGTTTCACCTGCGTCGCGGCCGGGTTTTGCTGAGTTCTTAATGGCCAATGACAGGGGGCCAGACGCAGAGTTCATTACGTTTTCTGATACCGAAAGGCCCTCACCAAGCGTAATGGCAGCGCACCAAACCGCTTCTGAATGCACGGATGTTGCTGTGTCATGGAGGTGGGCCGATGCAGAGACGAGGTCAGCTGCTTGTTCGGGTGGAATCGCTACAATGACGGCATCGAAAGGTCCGTACGTCTGCTCGTCGGATAACTGCTCAGCCGAGATCCACCACTCATCATCTTTCCTGTTCAGAGATGTTACGCGTGTATTGGTGAGTAGCCTGCAATCACTGGCGAGATGCTTAGCCAGCGCGCTCATCGTGGGGATTGCCGTCCAAGTTTGGGGTTCTTGGCTTGGCGCTGGCCAAGGAGCGATCAAGCCTTGATCTTTCCAGGATTCTTTCAGCCGGGAGAGACGGGGATCAGTAAGGGTGAAAAAGGGTGCACCATGATCGAATGAACGGTCAGCATCTCTGCGGGTGGAGGTGCGGCCGCCCGGACCCCGTCCTTTGTCGAATACCGTCGTTTCAAGGCCATGGTCTCGCAGGGTCCGGGCGGCCATGAGACCGGCCGGCCCGGCGCCAATGACAGCTACGGTCGGGCTATCAGGCCGGGCCGGCCGAGAGACTTTGCGCTCATAAGCGGACATATCCATCCGCTCGGCATGTCGTTTCGATGATCGCGGTCGAACGGAGCCTAGAATGGGCCGCTCTGGGAAAAATGGTCGATCGAGAAGGCCGAGGCACCACAGAATTCCTGCCCATGAGTTCGGATCTGATCCATCAAGCGCATATCGGTGATTTAGGTCTAAGAGCATTTCTAAGGCTTCTTCTGCGTTCCGAGTCCATCCCAGTACAGCCTTTCCCCATGTCATCCGGACATTATTGTGCAGCTCGCCATGGATAACCAGCGAGGTTTGGGCTGCATTCCACAATGGATCAGCAGTTTTAGCCCGAGCAAGTTCTTCCCACGAATAGGTCGACTCTCGTTCATCCGTTTCGTGCGCAGCGAAGGTCTTTCGGGCCCAATCGGGTAAGATCTCAAGGGTTGAAAGGCCGTCGTTGTAAAAGCAAAGATTGAAAGCAAGCTCGCGCCAGATCAGCAACTCGTCCAGAAATTTTGTTGCGCCTTCTGACCCCTTAATGGCTGCTTCTCGCGCAAGTCGAAAAGGCGATACGTGTCCGTGATGCAGATAGGCACTCATACGGCTCACGCCATGCTCGGCAGTCGGATCATTACGATGCCGGGCGTATCGAGTAAGCCCGTGCTCAAGGAAAACGCCCCATCGGCTGTACCCTGCCAAGGATCCGCCAACTGTGTGGGGTACAGGACCAATGGAATGATCAATCTGGCACGCAGCAACTAGGTCACAAATCCTGGCCGATTCCCAATCAATAGGCTCAAACCCTACTTCACTAATTGACGGCGATGCAGGGGTAGCGTCTATGAGTGGCCACGCACGAGATGCTCGATCAAGTACCTCATCGCCAATCCTATTCCTGAAGTGGTAGGCTCGGCCATATCCTTTGCCGACCTGCTGCATCGGCAATATGCAGTGTGCGTCTACGAGCAGAAAGGGGGTCGATGACTCATCATGCAAACGTTGGGTCCATCGCTTGAATGGAGGTGCTGGATAGTCCTCTGTCACTACTACACTTGCCGTGTCAATCAGATTGCGCAGTGGCCCAGGAATAGACGGGTTTTGACCGAGGTGGAAGGCATGCCTGATGCCTCGTTCCTTCAGTTGAAAGTGCACGTCACGAGCGCCTTCTAAAATGAAGGTGTGATGCCGATCGGAATTGAATGGGTGATTGCCAGAAAGCCCTTGATACACCAAAAGAGGGCAATCCATAATCGTGCCCAGTGCAACCGCAGTATCTAGTGCTGGATTTTCATCGGCACGCACCGCATGATGCATCCAATACAAAACGAATGTCCCTTTCGGATTAGACTCGCGATTCGACAGTGGCCGCGCCCTTTCGCTCAAGTGCTCGGGTAGCGTTTGAACTATGGATGAGAGAGGAGACAGATCAGATAACCAGGAAATCGATGTGGGCTGATGGGGAAAACCGTTCAAAAAACCAATCGTGAACGGTAATCAAGTAGCGTGTGGCTTTGGGTAACCAGACTCCGCCAACTGTTACTCACGCAATGCGGCTATCCTTGGTCATTTGCATCTATTCAATACCGAGCAAATCAACACCAAACAATCCGATGCTAGTCTCCCAACCTCATGGCTCGTTCGGCACTAGTCGTCCGCTCTCGATATGGTAGCCGGAGCGAATATCAGCATCAGAAAGTCCTCTGGCAACGAGCGTCGCGAGGTCAGCACGTAATGTCGCGGCCTGTGTAAGGTCTTTCAACGTCATCCTGTCCATTTGAATGATAGCAGCGGTGTGTAATTCGCGTCGCTGCGCTTCAATCGTCCGTAGAATAGCATCTGGGAGATGATCTTTTCCGTCATCCTGCGGGCCCAAAGCCAGATCTGCACCATTCATCGGGACATCAGCCGGATCAGCTATCTCATCTGGCAGTTTGTGCGCATCAAACGTGAGGTCAGCTTCAATCACATCAGCTAATTCGCCCAGCGAGATCTCAGAGGGATCCATTTTGAGTGATACACCGCCACCAGCACCACGGCGCGTCTCTACGAGCCCGCTTCGCGAGAGGTCTGCCATCAAACGTCTCACGACCACAGGATTGGTGCCCAACTGCTCGGCAATAGACGTTGAGGTATGGTGCTCGTCGCGCTCTGCTGAAAGCAAGACGAGGATATGCAGGGCTGTTGAATAGCGTGTGTCAGACATACGATAAAGTAACTTACACCGTTACATTAAAAGCAACTATCCGTAGACTTGCCCTGCGTAGAGGAGCATTAATTGGAGAATAGGCGTGGATTTGTATCGTCGATAACCTCGACGTCCTGGATGGCGAACCATGATTCTCCTTCCATCCCTGCACTATTTTTGTACGGCGTTTCGGGATCTCCCGAGTCGATGTCGACTACGAATACGAGATCCTTTTTCATGCCAGCAGAGACCTCTACGCCCTCAGATACATCGGCAACCCTGCCGGTAATAGTTCCGACAGCAATCCCTTCACGGCTGTAAAGGTGAACTCTGACTTGTTTTCCTATGAGTTGATACATGATTGTATGATAAAGCCATATGATGAATCGGATCCACCTTATTTTCCTATTCGCTCTCCTTTTGACGCCATTGGCCGTTAATGGGCAGGTTGTGGTGCGTGGCACCATCCTGGATGCTAGAGATGGACGACCCTTGCCCCATGCCACGATTCAGCTAGAAGGCACGATTCGGGGAACGGTGGCCAACACAAGTGGGCAGTTTCTGATGACTATTCCAGCATTGCCCGCCCGTCTAGAAGTTCGATTTATCGGATATCGTAGCCAGATAGTCTCAGTCACACGGGACAATGTGGCAGCGCTAGAAATTGCTCTAGAAGCGGTCGCTGTAAATCTTGGGGAGGTGGTTGTTTCCGGAGAGAATCCTGCGGAAGGGATCGTGCGAAATGCCATCGCAGCCAAGCAACGGATGCGGCGTCATTTGAGGGCAACCTACGCGGATACGTATACCCGATTCCTACTGTACTCCGACTTTGACTTGGTTCAAATGAACGAAAGTGTTCGGGGATCTTGGTGGACGCCCGAAGGAGGGTCACGTGAGGTGATCCGAGCAGAGCGATCGGAACCAGCACGAAGTGGACTGTTCCGTTTTGCTGGTCCACATCCCGTACCTGACCTGCTCGATGACACGATCGAGGTGCTCGGGGCAAGCTACGCGGGGCCTCTTCACCCAAATGCACTGGAATTCTATGATTTCACCATGGGTCCTAGCAGGGAATTTGATGACCAGCGAGTAATCGATATCTATTTCTCACCCAAGAGCACCACGCGCCCGACGTTTTCAGGCTATATGGCGGTACTCGATTCTACATTTGCCGTTGTTCAGGTAAATGCCCGCCCATGGCCAAGCACCGACATTACGCCACCGGTGAAGCTCCATGAGGTGTATATGGAGCAGCGCTTTTTCGAGGTAGGAGATTCACTCTGGCTCCCACGGAGTCTGTTTGTACAGGGAACCGTGGAGTTTGGTAGAGCAGGTGCCACATACCCAACGGCTCGATACGAACAGGTCTCCGGGATGTCATTGCATGCGGTCAATCCGCCAGTTCCAGATTCTCTAGCCATTAAGGGTTCGCCGGTCGTGGTGGATCCGCTTGCCCGATTCAACGGGGATCTCTTCCTTCGTAATCCATCCTACATCCCAGCCACTCCACGAGAAGCGGAACAGATCGCTACGATGGACCCGACGATGCGTTTGGAGCGGGCATTTCGTCCCGAAGGCTTGCTCGCCAACTATACGGCTGTGGACGTAACAGAAGAAGCGGAGGAAGACTTGAGTCCCAAGGGTCGACTCAGGCTGGTTAATAGAATTACAGGAGGGGATTGGTTCTGGTATAATCGGGTCGATGGATGGCAACCCGGCTTGGGATACGGCGGGGGCATAGGAGATGGTGGGAAATGGCGCGTCTCCGGAGGGTATTCTGTGGAACGTGCCCGCCCGTCCTACAAAGCAGAAGTAAGTATTCCATGGGCAGTTGGCCCGATCAACGGATACCTGGGACTTTTTTCATCTGACGCAACCTCGGTTGTTGCGCGTGAGGAGGGGCTGGGTCGATTTGTACCTGGAATGGCTACGTACTTCGGGTGGGATGACATTTACGACTACTATGATCTGAGGAAGCAACGGGTGAGCCTAGACCTTGTACACCCTCGTTTGCCCATGCTATTGTCCACATCGATCAATCTCGAGCGTCATCGTTCTCTCGAAAAGCTTAGCGACTTTAACGGCTGGCTATTCAGAAATGTGCAGCGGGAGAACCCAGCTATCGACGATGGAGATCTTCGGTCGTTGGAAGTTCAGACCCGGCTAGGTGATCGAAAAAAGATATCCCTTGATGTGTTGTTTGAGCGCTCTCCTGGAGCATGGCTGAATTCCGATTTTGATTTTCGTCGATGGGAAGCGCGAGGAACGGCCCGGTTGACCACCTTTTATCGAAACCGAAGCCGGCCCAACTGGCTTCGCATCACCACGATCGCTGGCACGAGCCACGGCTCCCTTCCAGTACAGCGACAGTTCTCTTTGTCAGGATCTGCTGGGCCATTTTCAAATTTTGCCGGATTCAGGACCTTATCGAACGGGCGCTTTCTGGCGGACGAACTACTCGGGGTATTCTGGACCCACGACTTTACAACGTCCCTTTTTGAAAAGCTTGGGCTGTGGGTGTTTGCTGACAAAGGCTGGGGCATTCATGTCTTTGGTGGACATGCGTTTTCCTCTGACCCAGATCTGGGTACCTTCGGCGGATTACATCACGAAGCGGGTATTGGTCTGTCCTATCCGTTCGGCCTGCCTTTCCGAATTGACGTAGCTCATGGCACGGGAGGCGGCACATACCTTCGTTTTGGCCGCCCTCTGTATTGACGTACTGGCATCTCGATCAAGTTAGTGCGGCATTTGAAGCGATTTGAAAAAGTATTTTGAGGGGTATGACAAAAAGGTGTCACACCCCTCACTGTATTATGGGTTCGAGACCAAAACGACACCCCGAATACGGTAAAGATTATGTCCCGAGTTACTGCCTACCCAACTATCGAATGGATCCGCAATCGTGCCGCCGACCGCGCTCCTCTATCCCGCGTTCCTCATGCTGCCCCGATGCGTCCAATGGATCACGCATCCGGATTGGCTACAGAAACGGCGAGCTGTCTACGGGGTGTTCTGCGTCAGGAAATAGAGGTGCATGCAGACGAGTGGGTCGCTACACCGGATGGCGAAATGCCCGTTGACATCATTCTTACGTGCGGCGCGCGTCGTATCGCTGTTTGCCTTGGTCCCGCATACTGTGGGTCGGGAAGGAATCAGGATGCTCTTGTCCTTGTCTATGGTGGTTATGATGCTCTACATCGAATCCGTACGGGCCGCGGGAGAGAAGCAGCCATTGACATTGCTCATCTTCTTATGGCTATTCATCCAACCTGGTTTTCGAATGTTGGCAGCCTATCTCTGGGTCGGCGCTCCACGCAGGAGATGGTCCTAGGCTGTATGATGGGAATAGGAAGCTTGGTTAAAGGAACGGCTGTTGCTGGCGTCTACTTGGACAGTATGCGGCTTCACGTCGCTTCGGACTGGGTACATGCTTTTGAAGAGGCCCTTCGTGGTGGCGCCGCCCCTCAGATCACAGCCGCTTGATTCTACAAGTGACGTTTCGGCCAGGTTTGCTCTAAAAATCTTGTGGCGGTTTGCTAGAAGCAAACCGCCACAACACTGAAGCCTACCATTCTTTAATGAATCAGTCTTCGTTAGTCTGTTAGGCTGACGCCTCGTCTGAGGATGACTGACCCTTGATCGTTCTCACACCGCTAGTGTTGTCTTCGTCTTGGCTTGTAGACGCCCTGCTAAGTAAGCCAGCAATATCTACTCCCGTAGATGCCTTGAGACTTTCCAGAAGGGCTGGGGTAGCTCCAGCTATCTGACTGAAGACGGCTGGCACGCCCGCTCCTGAGCCGCCTTGCCCGCTATCCACCACGGTAAGTTTGTCGATCGTAAGGTTATCGACCGTCTTAATTACTTCTTTGAGGATGTCTGGTAGCATCTGAATTAGGAAAAGGCGCTCGGCATCAGAACCTGCTTCCTTCCATAGGTCCAACTTCTTGGCTAAGACGTTGACTTCTGCTTGACCGTCTTCGAAGATTCTAGCGGCATTACCCTTAGCCACTTCTTCCTTCGCGAGCCTTTCTGCTTCGGCCACCACAATGACGTCAGCCCGCTGGCGCTTTTCAGAAAGTAGAATTTCCTGCTCTGCCAATTCCTGCTGGGCTATTGCTTCAGCAACCTGGGCTGCGACGCCAATTTTAGCTTCTTCAGCTTCAGCATTAGCCGCCAATGTGGCTCGCAGCATTCGGACTTCATTCTGTGCTCGTGTGACCTCTAGGTCAGCCTTAGCTTCAGCCAGTTTTGCCTGCTCACGCTTCTGGGCCTCTACGACTTCAGCCGACGCGATGATATGGGCTGTGCTCTGACGCCCGATAGCATCAAGGTAGCCTCGGTCGTCTTCGACACTCTGAATCTTCAGGGTATCCAACTGCAGACCTAACACCCCAAGGTCGTTGTCCGCTTCGTCCAACAACTCTCGAGCAAACTTTAGACGGTCTTCGTTGACCTCTTCCGGTGTCAATGAAGCAACCACACCGCGCAGGTTTCCCTCGAGCGTTTCTTTGGCAATTGTTTGAACCTCGTCTAGGGACTTACCAAGCAATCGCTCAACGGCGTTGTTCAGCTCCGTCTCATTGGAGGATATCTTTACGTTGGCAATAGCGCGTACGACGAGTGGAATGCCTCCTTTTGAATAGGCATTAGAGACCGTAAGATCGATTGGAATCGTATTCAATTGGATCCTGTCGACCTTTTCAATGATGGGTATGCGAAATCCGCGTCCGCCCTGGATGACACGATAACCGACGGCTGATCCATCCCCTAGTCGGCGTTTTCTACCGGAAAAAATCAGTACTTCATTCGGTTGACAGATCTTTAAATTGGCTCTGATGATTCCGAGAATGGCTAGCGTTCCCAAAATCAGGATGGCGGGAATGATCATGAGTTCCATAGGCGACTCCGTAGTGGTTGGTGTCCAGACAAATACATCAAGAGGTCCGGAGCAAGGTGTTTAACGATGTTAATTATAAATAATATGAACTGCGGTTTGTGGTAGAAATGAAAGCGTTGGTTGGTCTTGCGCTACGGCCGCGGCCTTAATCTGGACGAATCACCTCGGCTATTCGCCCATCCATGCGCAGTACGACCACTTCTTCCCCCGTTTTGAGGGCTTCCATTTGTTCGGGTTCAAAAAGACGAGCGGTAAGCTGCAGCTTTCTGCCTCCCGTTTCCAAAATGATCTTGCCGTTGCGCTCAGCTTCTATAGGAAGGACCACGCGGGCCGTTCTTCCCTTGAGAAATTCGGGGGTTACGAGACTGGAAACTTGGGCGTAGGCAAAACGCTTGATGATCCAATTGCCTCCAAGCCCGACGAGAAGGCCCGTTGATGTCGAAAGAAGCGCTACGAAGGGTTCTGCCGTACCGGTGGCGCCAAGGACTACGCCTGTCAATCCAAAAAAAGCAGCAAAAAGGAATAGAGCGCGAATGCTGAATAGGTCAACAAAATCGGGGCCTCCGCTGGCAACGTCTCCAAAATCGTGGTCGGCATCGCTGGAAAAATCGACATCATGATCTACGTCAACATCACCGCCCAAGTCCATATCGTGATCGGCATCGAAGTCGTGATCCGAATCGGACCCGTTTTCTCCACTTCCGAAGATGGACAAAAGGACGAAAAAGCCTCCAACAATCAGGCTGATGAGATAAACTGAATCCATGAGACGTCCTCCGTGAAATCTATTACCGGTACGATCCTCGAATCGTTAGGTTGCAGGACCAAAATTGGCGGTTGGTAAAACAATAATAGATAACCCCCATTAAGCCTAAATAAATTATAGTGAAAAAATATATGCCTTATATAATAAGAAAGGCGGGTTATGGTGCTCGTGTTTTGTGGAAATGGAAATACCTGTTTTGGTTGGCCAGTTCATGCGTAACATTCCCGACAGAGCGTAATCTTTTCCTGTACTGACTTTTCCTAGAATGATCTCGCTGTAAACTACTCGCCCAACAACGTATGCCGTCGCCCCTATCGTCATTTGATTTTTTTTCACTGCGCTTGATGGTGCTGACATTGTGCATCGCCATGTCTGGATGTGACGCCAATGGTGACTCAGCTCAGACGGTTCGGCACAGTGTCTTGGTCGATGGCGGCAATCGGTTTTTCGAACTTTATACTCCTTCGTCTGCCTCAGCCGATGCGAGCATGCCGCTCGTGATAGCGTTTCACGGCGCGGGTGATTCTGGTCCCGGCTTTCAGGAATTTGCGAGACTTGACAGGGAAGCTGACAATCGAAATTTCTTAGTGGCTTATCCTTCTGCGAGTGGGCCAAATTGGGCCGAAGGCTGCAATTGCACGCGCCCTGATATCGACGGTGTGGATGATGTCGGATTTGTCGACGAGCTGATTGAGCGGGTAGACCAAGATTTCAATGTTGACACCAGCAAGATTTATGCAATCGGCTATTCGCAAGGCGCCCTATTTACCCATCGACTCGCTTGCGAGCGGAGTGATGTGTTTGCTGGATCCGCTATGGTAGCTGGCATGATGTCCATCCCCGTGGCAACGATTTGTGACCCCACTGGAAGGCAGGACATCATGATGATGCACGGGGAAAATGATGATGTGCTTCCGTGGACAGGTGTTCCAAGCGGCCTCTACGCCACACTTAGCGTGCTCGACACGTTCTTTTTCTGGCGCAGCGTATCGGACTGTACCGAGGTAGGTATTGCGCAAGAGACAAAGACGACCCACAGTGTCTCGCGAACGGTGCGCACCGTTTCATCTTGTAGAGAGGGGTCAAAGCTACGACTTGATGAAATCAGGCAAGGCGGCCATCAATGGCCCAAATTCGCGGCCGAAGAAATAGTAGACTTCTTTGGTCTTTGAGTCGGGGTTTAACCTAACAGCGGAAGCCAGCTTTCTGCGACCCAGAACCCTAGGAAGGTGCCCACGGCATATCCCAACGATCCAATCAGGATGGACGGCAAGACAAGATCTTCTCTGCCGAAACTGCGAGCGAGGGCAAGTGCAGAGGTACCACCACCCACATTGGCCTGAGAGGCAATGGAGGCAATTACAGGGTTCACTTTCATGACATAAGCCAAACCGTAGACGAGAATACCGTGGATGGTGACCGTTACGGCCGTGAATATGAGGAGTGAGACTCCGAGTGATCCCAACTGTCCTAAGGCGGCTAAATCACAATATGCACCAATCACACACAGGAAGAGATACACGGCAAACATACCGAGTACTTTGAGGCCTGGCAGCTTAGAAATTTGAGGCACCTGTGCTAGGATTAGAGCGATCACTGTCAGGATAAGCGCCGTTGGAATTGATGGCATAAACATGCCGATTTGCTCTGATAGCCAGACAGAACCCAAACCAAGTGCAAGAAGGATACCCAGGTCGATAGGGTGGATCGTTTCAGAATCTTCTTCGATGCCCATAGTCACTTCCCCCATGTAGTCGGAGACTTCCTGGCCCGTTCGCTTCGGCCATACATGGGAGAGAAGCTTGGGAATGGAGAGCGTTGTAATCATCCAGAACGTTGTGATGATATTGTCTACAACGATGGCCCCACCGTAGAGCACGCCCTCCTGCATCATGTTGTAATGGAGGCCAATGGAGTTGAAATTCACGCTTCCACCTGTGTAGGTGCCGACAAACATGCCGCCCAATGCATTATAGAGGGGGCCAATAGTCTCTGCTCCGTCGATAACCCACATCCCGACGAAGACACCTACTGCCGTGGCCATCGAACCGAAAAGGAAGAATAAAATCAGCTTTTTTCCGGCTTTCAAGATGTCCCGCAAATTGACAGGCAAGAGCAACCAAAAAATTGCCAGCGGAGCAATTGTGCTAAAAATGAAGTCGTATGCAGGAACGGGGTTATCCGCCGTTGACCCCGTTGGGAGTAGTCCAAGGTTCGCTAGGACCGCAGTGAAAACAATTACCAGGATCGCAGTGCCCAGGTGTTTCATCCACGTCTTCCGGACGAGTAGTTCAGTCAAGAAAATGACGGCACTCAGTGCGCCGATGATATAAATGGAATCCGTCATGGGGCTGGTCGGGACCAAATTGAAAGGCAATCGTTGAAGCAATCCGCTCTGATAGAGCAGGATGCAAGTCATGGAAGTATCGCCAAATACGCAGTCAAGACCAAACATAGATCGTCAGCTTATCGACCGATGCTTACTCCAGAAGAACGTACCCGATACAGCCGCCACGTGATGCTTCCTCAACTGGGAGAAGAAGGACAGTTGCGCCTGAAGAATGCTTCCGTTCTTGTGGTGGGCGCTGGGGGGTTAGGTTCTCCTGTGCTTCTCTATCTAGCTGCTGCTGGAGTTGGTCGTATTGGGATTGTGGATGATGACGTTGTAGACCGAAGTAACCTGCATCGCCAGATCCTTTTCGGATCATCGGACGAGGGGCGATTAAAAGTTGAAGCGGCACGAGATCGGTTGAGCGACATCAACCCGCTCATCGACTTGGAGGTATACCCCTTCAGACTCACCTCGGATAATGCCATGGAGATCATAGAGCGGTATGATATCGTGGCTGATGGCACGGATAATTTTGCTACGAGGTATCTCGTCAACGATGCGTGCGTCTTCGTTGGCCGACCGAATGTATATGCTTCCATCTTCCGATTTGATGGACAAGTATCGGTCTTTGGAACCGAGGGAGGGCCGTGTTACCGGTGTCTTTTTCCTGAGCCACCTCCGCCTGGTAGCGTTCCATCGTGCGCAGAGGGTGGGGTTCTGGGCGTTCTTCCTGGTATCGTAGGTACGTTGCAAGCGAACGAGGTGATTAAATCAATTACCTCAATGGGAGAGACCCTCGCTGGCAAGCTCCTAATGGTGGATGCGCTGACCATGGACATGCGCACCCTTCGCGTTCCGCGCGATCCGGAATGTGCTGTCTGCGGAGACCGTCCAACACAGACATCATTGATTGACTACGATCTGTTCTGTTCCTCTATGGGCTCAAAGGCAGGCTCTGAGCCCGCTTCGGGATCCGTTGGGGAGGGTACAGCGTTCGGCGGCATCAACCCACCCAAAACCAAAAATATGTTCTTTTCTCCCCGCATTCCGGAAGTATCCGTGAAGCAGCTTCATTCCATGCAGCAAATGGAAGAGAAGTTTCTACTTCTGGACGTCCGTCAGCCGGAAGAATTGACTATTGCTGATCTAGGAGGCACTCTGGTGCCAATGGGAGAAATAGCCTCACGTCTTTCAGAAGTTGCTCCGGACCGCGACGCTAGAATTGTTGTCATGTGTCGTTCTGGGGCCCGTTCGGCATCCGTTGTTTCTTGGATGCTACAACAGGGCTATACCGATGTAAATAATCTCGCTGGCGGCATCATTGCTTGGGCCCGCGAAATCGATCCTTCCATCGCTGTTTACTGATACCCTTCACCATGTCCCGTATTTTTGGCTTCTTGCTGCTGTTCCTACTAGTGACTGGAGCGGCTCAGGCCCAAGTCCCAACCTTACTTTCTCGTCTCGCTGGGCCTATCGATTTAGATGGAATGCCCGACGAAGCGGCTTGGCAGGCTATAGAGCCTTTGCCTCTTCAGATGTACGAGCCCGTTTCGGGTGGGCAGATGACAGAGCGTACCGAGATACGAGTGGCCTACGACAATGATTTCATATACGTAGGCGGCAGGATGTACGACTCCGAACCAGATCAAATACGCGCTAACACGCTCTACCGGGACAGATATTCGGGCGATGACACCTTTGCCATTGTGTTAGATTCGTTTAATGACAACGAGAATGCGCTTTGGTTTTACACTTCGCCAACGGGTGTACGGTTTGACTATGCCATTTCAGACGATGCTAATGGCTATGGAGGTGGATCCTTCGGTGGAGGAGCCATCAACAGTTCATGGAATACATTTTGGGATGTCAAAACGGTACGAAATGAGGAGGGGTGGTTTGCTGAAATGCGGATCCCTTTTTCTAGTCTTTCTTTCCAAGAGGAGAACGGGCAAGTGGTGATGGGCATGATTGCCTATCGTTACATCTCACGCAAAAGCGAGCGGCAGATCTATCCACTCATTCCGCCGAACTGGAGCTTGGGTTTTGCGAAGCCCTCTCAAGCAGCAAAAGTTATGCTTGAGGGCATTGAAAGTCAGAAGCCCTTTTACGTGACACCGTACGTAACCGGCGGTAGCACGGGTGTGAACTCACTGAATGAAGCTGAAACAGACTATGAGTTCTCCAACGATCTGACTAGGCAGGCCGGATTGGACTTTAAGTATGCTTTCAACAGTAATCTGACCTTCGACGGGACGATCAATACAGATTTTGCCCAAGTAGAGGCTGATGATCAGCAGGTTAATTTATCACGATTTTCCCTGTTTTTCCCCGAGAAAAGGCAATTTTTTCAAGAACGATCGGGCTTGTTTGAATTTTCTACAGGACGTAGGGACCGCCTTTTTCACAGTAGACAAATCGGCATCAACGACGGCGGAACCGTGCGAATTCTTGGCGGTGGTCGTGTGGTGGGACGCGTTGGTATGTGGGACCTAGGCGTGATTGATATGCAGACCGAAGCTTCCGGCGGAGAGCCTTCAGAGAACTTTGGTGTGGTCCGATTGCGTCGCCGGGTAGTGAATGATAAGTCTTTCGCAGGTGTTCTTGCCACAAGTCGGCTGGGCGATGACGGGTCGTGGAATTTTGCCTATGGTACCGACGGTACATTCAAATTGGGTGGATTCGAATATCTGGATCTGAAGTTTTCGCAGACCTTTGATGATGATCTAATTGATGCGAATGGGTTCGATTTCGTCGATGCCTCTTTTGCTTCGGCTCAGTTACAGCGCCGCACAGATATTGGTTGGTCCTATCGCTCCGGGGTAACGCGTTCTGGGCGTGACTTTAATCCGGGAATTGGTTTCGTTCAGCGAACAGACTTTACTCAGTACTCATGGGACGTTCAGTATGGCTGGTTGCTTTCGGACGAAGCAGCGTTGAAGACTCATGACGGGTCCACCTACGGCAGTATCTACCTCAGAAATGAGGACGGTTCGCTCGAATCGTTGCGCGCAGGAGCAAGCTGGGATTTTGATTTCAAAACAGGTGCGTCCGCGAGATCCAGTGCTAATTTTCTGATCGAGGATTTGCTCGAACCACTCTCATTTCCGGGAAACACATCCGTTCCTGCGGGGCGTCATGAATATGTCGAATGGGAGGCTAGGTATTCAATGGCTGATGGGAGCCTATTCAGAGGAAGTACATCTGTTGATGCCGGTTCATTTTTTGATGGTTGGCGCTATGGTATTTCGTTCGACCCGACATGGAACGTAAATAGATTTCTTGAACTAGCAGGGAGCTACCAGTTTACACGGCTTGAATTTCCGGATAGGGATCAAACGGCAAACATCCATTTGGTCGGAGTACGCAGCCAGATAGGGCTGAACACTAAGTTGGCACTCAATTCGTTCGTTCAGTACAACACATCATCCAATATTATTGCGTCAAATGTGCGGTTCCGTTACAATATGGCAGAAGGCAATGATCTTTGGATCGTGTATACGGAAAACCTTAATTCTGATCGTTTCCGGGAGTCACCGGCATTGCCCGTTTCCCGCAATCGGACCGTCCTGCTGAAATACACCTATACGTTCATTCGTTAACCGGTAACAGGCCTTTCCTATCGCTATCCATTCGTCTCAGACAGGTGACGAGCTCAGTCTTCCGAGCGGTAAATCTTGGGCATGTCAATTGGCATGATCGCCCCTTCGATGCTCACATCGATCAGATGGGCGTCAGTAAAAATAGCCCCAGAGCAGTCACAGCCGGTTAGAATGGTTTCTCGGAAATGCGTTCCGATCATTTTAGCATTCTTGAGCACCGTGTTAAACAGAATAGCCTCGGAGAATCGGCATCCGGTGAAGTCGGAATTGGAGAAGTCCGCAAAAGTTAGAGTGGCATAGCTCAGGTCAACACCAATAAAAATGGCAGATCGGGCCGTCAATTGGCTTAGATCCGCACCGGTAAGGTTACCTCCACTCAGGTCAGCGCGGTCGAGATTCGCTTTTTCTAGCTCAGCGACTGTAAAGAGCGTTCCCTTGAGGTTAGCACCGGATAAATTAATCCCTTGCAGCATCCGCCCCGTGAGGTCAGCTCCGGTCAAATCCGGGACCACATCAGGATGTGCTTCTCTCCATTGGTTCCAGGACAAAATGCCCTGGTCCAGTTGTGCGATATGTGATGGATTTGCCACGATGTGCTAGGTTCGATCGTACAATACCATCTCCCATCAACAAATGCACGGGGTAAGGGCGCTTAGAATTGACGTTTGCCCTCGCAACGCAGATGTTTGTGGTGCGGCAAGACGGCTAACGACACCTGCGCAACGCACTTGAAGTGGACTAAGATACTCATAGCATGGCGTCTGGGCGCAAGCGGTAGTATTTGTTGAGGACCCCATACGGAGCGTACACGATGAGTTGTTACTCACCACGATCTTCTGATAGTAAAAAACCCCAACTCGCTGTTAGTCAGCAGGTTAGGGTTACCAAGGCAGAATCAATTTTGATGCGGGATCAATTCTGATGCGGGATCAAAATGTGGAGCTAAGCGGAGTCGAACCGCTGACCTCTTGAATGCCATTCAAGCGCTCTACCAGCTGAGCTATAGCCCCAGATACCTCATAGGATGGCCGACGAAGGGCCAAACTTGGGAAGCAAGCCGCAAAAATACACTCTTTCACGGGCGGAAGGCAACTGTCTACTTGGGTAGGGTCAGTCGATCCACGATCAATTCACGAGATGAGGGCCATTCGAGGCAGTTGAACGCCTTTCCATAAACCGGTAACCATCAACGATAGGAAAAAAGCGATGTAAACGTGCCTAGGAAGGCGGTGTAGATGGCCGAGCCAATCCACAGTCCAGTAACCAAGAAGGCGTTTCGGGCTCCAGCTTGAAGAGCTAGCATCGTCACAAAAATGCCGTTATGGACCAACGCAACCACTAAGCCACCCAGCAAAGCCTGTCTTGGAAGGATCAGCAGGCCTTCCCGTTCTGAACTGGGAAACAGCCCTAGGGTGAAGCTAATTAGCGTCTTAACCAGCATATGTAGTCCCCACGTGTCATAGACTGCATCCATCAGGAATCCGAAGACGAACCCGCCTACTGCGCCCCACTGGCGTCCTTTCCGAACGCCTAGCCACGCCACGAAAAGCAATACGGCATCAGGGAAGGCGCCCCATAGTGTGAGACGTCCAAGAATGAGCCATTGGATCAGGAAGATGCCGAGGCCCGTCAGGAAAATGCGTAGAAATGCAGGCATGGTGTATTGGATGGGTTCGCAATCTACGAACCCGATCGGGGCAAAAAACAGAAAATTGGTAGAGGAACCTGCACTTGGGGCGAGTGTTTTGGAGGGGCAACGAGGGAGTGCGTGCAGGCGAAGCCCGACATTACCCATTGAATCTCCTCCGCAACCAGTCTGAATGACGGCTATGGCCGACCGGAAATCACAATCGAACCGCAACCGCCCTTCGCGGCGTTCCCGCCAGGGCCGAAAGCGAAGCGCTATGGTTTTTCAGAAGAAAAACTACGTTCTGCTGATCATCGGGCTTGTCATGATCATCGGCGGCTACGTGATCATGCGGATGGATAACCAAGTTGATGGATTTATTTCGTTGTATATCGCTCCCGTTCTAATTCTGGGAGGGTATCTCGAAATCATCTGGGCCATTTTGTGGCGCCCTAAGGCTACTTCAAGCCAGCAAGCTGAAAGCGCTTAGTCGTAGAGCAGGTAGGACGTTCGTAACGCAGCAAAGCGTTCGATATCATCCCGCCACGTCCATTCAAAGGCAGACTGATCCATTCCGCCTTTCAGCAGGTCAACCGTCTGGGTAGAACCAGAAAGCAAAGCCATCCATCGCTCATTGAAGAAGTCTGCCTTCGCAGAATCGGGAGCGAGTGCATACATACGCGCCACTAGATCAAGCCCCAAGGACACTGCATGGACCGAGTCCGGCTGAATCACCTTAATTTGCAACGTTTGGATAGCTGCATCCTTCCATTTTGGATTCGTGGAGGCGCCGGGAATACTGATTGGAGTTATGGAGCCTGCTTTGAAACTGACTCCTTCCGGCTCCCATTGGTCTAGGTCGTTTACTAAAGCCTCTGTATCTAACCAAGGCGCACCGATCGTGAGGAAAGGTAATGGCGTGCCACGTCCTTCACTTGCGGTCGTAGCCTCAATAAAACACGTTCCAGCATAAATAAGAGCTGATTCGAAGGTAGGAAGATTGGGACTAGTGGGAATCCATTCTAATCCGGTCTCAGGCCACATCATGTCCCGGTTCCAGTCTGACATCTGTATTACGCGAAGGTCGAGCTCTTCTATGCCTGGAATCCAACCTTCTCCTCGGATCATCTGTGCGAGTTCGCCGACGGTGAGGCCGTGACGGACTGGGATCGGGTACTGTGAGACGAAGGAAACGAGGGAAGAGTCACGGACAAATCCTTCCATCCTGACCCCTCCCAGAGGGTTGGGCCGATCCAAGACGACAAATGGGACACCTGCCTCTGCAGCAGACTGCATCGAGAGACCCATGGTGGAGATGAATGTATAGAAACGCGAACCGACATCCTGAATATCGAAAATGAGGGCATCTAGGCCCTGCATCATGTCAGGTGTTGGGCGTCGCACCGACCCATACAGACTGTAGACAGGCGCTCCGGTTGCATCGTCCACGCCATCATCAATGACTGCCCCAGCATCTTCATCCCCGCGGATTCCATGCTCCGGTCCGAAAAGGGCGCCTACCTCCACGTTGGGTGCTGCATCCATCAGGTCGATGAGATGATTTTCTCCCGATCGTGAGGTGTGGTTTACAATCAACCCCACCTGCATACCGTCAAGTGCTTCGAATCCGGATGCTACGAGGACATCAGCACCGGTATGAACGACAGTGGCGGAGCGGATCGATCGATCCGCTCCGCCACTGGGAATATCACAAGCGGTCCATCCTGTTACCAAGATGACGGCTGCAACTAGGGTGACGAGGTCAGCCTGCGTTGTTGATGATTTCGAATTCCGGGAAATAATAGTTCGACTCCAGCCGGCCATTCTCTACGGAATCCGATCCGTGGACAATGTTCTGGCCCTTGTTGTCAGCGTACAGTTTCCGGATCGTACCCTCTTCTGCTTCTGCAGGATCCGTAGCGCCAATAAGCGTGCGGTAGTCTGCAACTGCATTCTCTTTTTCGAGGACGATCGGGACGCATGGGCCGGATGTCATGAAATCAACTAACTCACCGAAGAACGGGCGGTCCTTGTGAACAGCATAGAAGCCTTCTGCTTCTGCTCGGGAGAGCTGAACCAACTTCATTGCGCGGACGGTGAAGCCAGCTTCCTGGATGTGGGCGACTACTTTGCCGATCAGGTTTTTGCGGACGCAGTCCGGCTTGAGTATGGCAAGGGTACGTTCGATGGCCATGGACGTATCGTGAGATTGGTGATTCGATTCAGAACATCAAAAATACGCAGTAAATTGCCCTAGCAGGCATCAGGGAGGGGGAAGAAGCCGTGAATCATCTGGTTATCCAGCGTGAAGCGTCTAGATCTATAAATCCTGCATCTACTGGTCTAAACGCCTTTGAACGTTCATGTCTCAGAGGGAATCGACCAACAGCAGCACCGAATAATCCTTGACTTCGCGCTCGACACCATTGAGAGGATATGGACTTACCTCCAACAGTTGAAATCGGAGCCCGTCGAATTGAATTAAGTCATTGACTTGGTATGGGGTCGCAACCAGCCCAGGGATATGTGCCACAAGTTGATAGCGAACATTCTGACTGTCAGTGAGGGTCAGGACGACGCCTGCTCGGCCCGCTTGAACGCAGTCTACATTGCTAGCGCACCTGTTATCCTCGGCTACATACGAAAATTCGATTGCTAACTCGGTTCCTTCCAGAGCAACGCTTTGGCCATATGCCACTTCAAAAGGAATACCCACTGGGGCGATAACAAGACCATTCCGCGTTGGTGATGCTGATCCATCGGGGTCGAACGCATAATCGCGACAGCCGGAGACCAGGAGGCCTGCAACTAGAAAGGCGACTAAGGGAATGGTTGGCGTTTTACGTCGCATCAGATATGAGCTCGACTCATGCTTCTATTCAGGGTGCAATTAACAGCAATTCAGGTAGCAAATTCAATGGTTTGCTGTGTCCTGATATAATTGGGGCCTGAAATGTCGAGGGGGGTAGGTGATCTGCGCAAGGTGATAAACGATGGAGACCCACATAAAGAAAATGCGCGCCGGTAAACCGGCGCGCATTATTCATACTGTACTCGCTCCTGACTCGCGTCCTTCTCCGAAGGGAGAAAACCAGCGAGGCGTAGGCCTTTCCCTTTCTCTGGACGTTTCGCGTTCGAGCCAGAAGAGCAGGATGTCATCGCCGAACTCTCGGACCGCGCTGTCATCAAGCACATTGCTGATCAACCGGTCGACAGGGTGACCATTTCCGAATGCTCCGGATACGGCTTTCATGACGCTATCTTCGCCGAGCTGTTCGCCCGAGTTCATGTTCTGTTCGAGCAGTCCGTCTGTGTAAGAGACTAAGGCAGAGCCCGGTTGCATAATGATAGACGTGTCCTTGAATTCAGCATCCTCATCAAGACCCAGAATCATGTCTGAATACGTGACAATTTCTGGTCCGCGCGGTCCAATCAGGACTGGGCGGCAATGTCCCGCATTTGCATAGGTGATTAGATTGCGCTCAGGCTCCCATCGCAGGAGCAGGAGGGATGCGAATGTGTCCTCAAGTGGTGGATCATCCATAAGGACTTGATTCACCCGCTTCATCAGTTCAGCTGGCGAGTCTGTTGTCTGCAACATCGTGTGTAGCGTCGAACGGATGTAGCCAAGGAAGCTAAAGGCGTAAAATTTGGCCTGAAGGCCTTTGCCCATGACATCACCAATTGTGATGAAATAGGTGCCCGGACGTGGTTGAGTCCAGTCAAAGATATCCCCACCACCGTGTTCACGAGGTGATGTGTGGAACCATGCCCGATAGCCAGGTACGTCAGGGAGTTTTTGGGCATCAGTTTCTGCGAGAAGTCATGTCCAATCTTCGCATCCAACTGATTTTGGAACATCGCCGTGCGATCGAGCAGTCGGTCTACCCTTGATAACAACTGGTCAATGTCAAAGGGTTTTGTGATGTAATCGTCTACACCTGTACGACGGCCTTTAAGGAGGCTGGTCTCATCCGCTTTGGCAGTCAAGAAGATGAACGGGATAGCCCGGGTGTCTTGCCTTTCCTGGAGGGCTGCCTGCAAGGCAAAGCCATCCATTTTAGGCATCATGATGTCGGAAATGATGAGGTTTGGCAGTTCTTCGTTGACACGCTCGATGGCCTCTTCGCCATTCGATGCGGTACGGACGTCATACTGCTTGCCCAGTCGGTACTCTAAGAGCCGACGCAGGGTGTGCTCATCCTCTACTATGAGAATGGAATGTTGAGCCATTGGTCTGCATCAGCTCAAACGGTGAACTCAGGGCGCCGACGACCATCATCGGTCTCAGAGTATTCGAAATACTCAGTTGCGGCGTTGAGCATGAGGAGTCCCATTCCACGTTCGGGGAAGGGGGTCAAGGCACTTCGCTGGACATCCAGTTGTTCTGGAAAAGCGAATCCTTCAGAATTGTCTTCAATTACGCAGCGGACGCGCTGGCCATTCGGAATCACATCCAAGACGAGTTCCGGTTCGCGATCAGTAAAATCCGCGTGCTGAACTAGGTTAGCCACCCATTCATGAACGGCAAGACGGAAAAGCTGAATCGTATTCGGATCGAGATGAGAAAGCAGTGCGTCCTCCTGCTCCCACGACTCGAAGAGTGCATGCAGCTCGTCAATCACAGCATCCAGATGATTGAAGTTTTGTCTGGTGACTTCCATGTTTTCCGGGTAGAAAACTGAGTGGTTAAATCAGAGGGATCTATCGTAGCGCTTCGCGAGCAGCTTCCACAGACGGGAATTGACGGAATACCTTATAGGTGCGAGTCAACTGCACGACGACCTGTACCGGTCGGGAAACAGATGCGAATACTACCTGGCCACTCATAGGAGAGACCTGGCGATAGAGGGAAAAGATGGATCCAAGACCCGTCGAATCCAAGATGCCAGTATCAGTGAAATCCAGAACAAAGCTCCTGATTCCATTGCGGACTTGCTCCTGGGCTGCTGCTTTGAAATCCGCAGCATTGCGGAAATCTAGGGCCTTTCCGACCCTGATCACGATAGTATCGTGCGTGATCGGTTCGATTAGAAAGTTCATTGTTGTCGCTTGCATAACCAGTGGTGTGCTTGTTTTACACTAAGTATCAGGGTTGATTATCGGCTAACCCGGTGTAAACTAAAGCATGTTCAAGGGGGCAAACAGAGCATCTCTCGAAGGGAAACACGTTTCATCGACGCCGTTCAATGCTACATCTGTCCCCTCACTCAATATACCGACTCGATGGCACTTCAATTTCACCACGATGGACCAGAGGCTCTTCGCCTTGGAATAGTAGTTGCTCAAGGGGTTACGGCGAGCGCAGTGCTTCCTGGTTTGGAGCAGTTGATCGAAGAAACCCTCAAGGAGAGGGCTGCAGGATTGTCTCCCGCACAAGATGAGTACCGAAAACTCATTCGGGATGTATTTCGGAATGGTTTGTACAAACCTACGGGTAGAGCAAAGCCGGCTTCGGAATACTTGCTGCGCGCAGCATCTGAATCAGCGTTTCCTCGAATCAATGCATTAGTGGATTGCTGCAACGGGTTAAGCCTAGCCTCCTTGTTACCTATTTCTATTTGGGATGTCGACTTGGCGGCAACGACGGAATTCATTTTCCGTCTTGGGAAGGACGATGAATCCTATGTATTTAATTCGACAGGTCAGGATATTTCATTGTGTGATCTGATTGTCGGGTGTGCTTCGAGCGGAAACGATATGGACCGCCCGATAGTGAATGCTGTTAAAGACTCTCAGGCGACGAAAACAACAACCGAAAGCAACAATGTGGCCGCAGCTATATATGCACCGATTAGCGATGGTCCTGTTATGTCCCTAGAAGAGACGTGTGATCGGTTTGCCACTTTGCTAGCCGAAACATCATCGGCTGCCACGTCGAACTGGGGTATTGCGCTGCCAGGAGAAATGCTGCAACTATAGTGTCCAACGAGAAAGTGTATTATCTGGCTGCGTATCATCTGACGAACTCTTGACTGCTTTCATATGACCCTCGCACGTACTCTACCCACTCTACTAATTTTGCTTCCGCTGGCGCTGGCCTGCAGGATGCACGATTCTGGCGTGACTGTACAGACGCTCAAAGAGGAGAACGCTCCGGCATCTGAGAGCTGGAATACGTCTATGCAAATCATGGAAGATGGAAAGCAACGCCTGACCATGAATGCGGAGTATATGGCTCGGTGGGAAACGCCTGATAGTACGTGGATGATACTTTCTGGAGCTGATGAGCAGATTGGCCGAGTTACCGTCATAATTTTTGATGCTGATGGGGATACCTCAGCTGTCGTTACGAGTCAGCAGATTACCTACCAAGAACGAGCGCGTCGTTTCGAGGCACGAGGCGATGTTCAGGTTCTTTCCGGATCGGATCGCAGTGTTCAAAGCGAGCACCTATCCTGGTCAGAACTCACAGCCCGTGTTTCTACTCCAGGTTTTGCCACCATTACGACACCCACTGAACAGCTTTCAGGATATGGTCTCGATGCAGACGAGAATCTAGCTGACTTCTCTCTAGCTAGAGTGAGTGGTACTGTACTTGTCGAAGATGAATAGACGAGCTCACATATTATTGCAGACCGGATCCTTAAGTGCTCTGTTGGTCCTTTTCTTGGGTACAGCTCAGCCCTCGATAGCTCAAGAGGAAACCAGAGAAGTGCAAGTGAGCTTCGATTCGCTTTCAGTCAGAACGGTTGGGGACAGAACTATTTCAGATTGGCTCAGGCCCGTGTTCATTCAGGATGAGTTTCGACTCAAAGCACGGAATGGAATGGATGAGGGTACCGGTTTTATCCGTTTTTGGGGTGATGTCGAGATCATCGAAAAGGGTGATACCATTCGCGCCGATCGTGTCCGGTACCAAAAGGAAACGAAAATCGGTTTGGCCGAGGGTAACGTGAGTCTGACGGATGGGTCGGTAGTTCTGCGTGCCCCTTCTGCCACCTATTTCTCCAATGAGGAGCGTACAGCGTTTGTTGACGGTGTGACGTATGAGGACAGTGCAGCGACGCTCGTTGCCCAACAGGCAGTGTATATGTCGAAGGAAAACAGGGCTACCTTCTCTCAACAAGTGGTCCTGACACAGGAGGACATGACGGTGAATGCTGATTCAGTCGTGCATCTTAGAGAGTCAGGCGAATCGTGGGCATGGGGGCATATTGCAGCGCTTCGTGCATCCATGGAAGACTCAATTCGTGTCTTTATGGTAGCAGATTCGCTATTCAGGGATGCTGGAAGGGATTTAGTCGTGGTCAGTGGTTCGGCTCGACTTGCCCGCCTAGACGATGCCGCTCAAGACTCGGTTTTCATGGTTGCATCCCGGTTTACGATTCGACCGGATGGGAGTATGACGGCGGTTGATTCGGTTGTCGTGTCTGCCCCTTCCTATGACCTTCGGGCGGACTCCTTAACCACTCAGGATTCGAGTAATGATCGTACTGAAGCCCGTATTTTTGGCCAACCTATGGCTTGGGTACAAGATACTCAGATGCGATCTGACGACCTTAGAATTACCTCTGGCGCTCTAGCTGACTCGATTTTTGGCGTAGGTAATGTGTTTGTCGCTACCCCAGATTCAATGTCAGGACGCACAAACCAACTCAGGGGACAGACCCTAATAGCGGTCATGGTCGCTGATTCTCTCCGCTCTTTGGCTATTTCGGACAATGCGGAAGCTGTTTTCTTTTTCGAATCTGAAGAAAACGGAGGGTCGGTTGGTGCTAAAGCATCAGGGGATGGCATGACGTTTACCTTTACGGCAGGTGCCTTGGATCGAGTCGCGTTTTATGAGGGGGTCGAGGGCACCTATTATTCAGGGGCTCTCCTCGATCAACTCGCCAATCTGCCGGGCTTTATCTTCACCCCTGAAGATCGCCCGAATCGGCGCCGCACAGGTGCCCAGTTCTGGGATGCGTATCTCGAGCGAACGACCGTGAGTTCTTCGAGATGACTTTCAAAGCAATTATCTCTCATCGTCCAACTGGCACAACACAGCCTCCATGGCACTGAGCGAAATAGAACAGGCGTTTGAGCATTTCAAGGCAGGGCAACCTGGGAAGGCCATTCCCATGTTGGAAGGCCTCGTTGAAATGGTGCCGACCTACGTCATTGCACACGTGCTGCTGGCCCAGGCGTATGAAGCCGAATTACAAGAAGACAAAGCCGTAAACGCTTGGAGGCAGGCGTATCGGATGATTCCCAATAGTGCTGTGCTTCCGGCTGGGCCGGGAGAAGAGCATCTTATCGATCCGGTGATGGATGAGATTGTTCGTAAATCGACGACCATGCATGAGTCGCTTGAGGCCCCGGAAAGAGTGTTTGCGCCAGGTACGCTGGAGTTGAAAGCGGATGGGCTGATTAAGCGGTATCGCAAGCGTTCCGTTGTAAAAGCCATCGAACTGACTGTCCGCCAAGGCGAAATCGTTGGATTACTTGGTCCGAATGGAGCAGGAAAAACGACGACCTTCTATATGATCGTGGGAATGATTCGTCCGGATGGAGGAAGAGTCCGTCTAGGTGACGAAGACATCACAGATCTTCCAATGTATGAGAGGGCTCGGCGTGGAATTGGATACCTGGCTCAAGAAGCGTCGATATTTTCCCACCTGAGTGTGGAAGAGAATTTGTCGGCCGTCCTCGAGTATCAAGACATTTCGAGAAATGACCGCAAGGAGCGGGTTGAAGACTTGATTCGCGAATTTGGCCTCGAAAAAGTTCGACATTCAAAAGGATATACGCTCTCCGGTGGGGAGCGTAGGCGGACTGAAATTGCTCGTGCGTTGGCTACAAAGCCATCCTTCTTTTTGCTGGACGAGCCGTTTGCAGGGGTTGACCCTATTGCAGTGGAGGATATTCAGTCTATAGTGGCTCGCTTGAAAGAGCGAGGAATCGGCGTGCTGATCACAGATCATAACGTTCATGAAACCCTTGCCATTACAGATCGTGCCTATTTGCTCTACGAAGGTATGATCCTCAAGCAAGGCACGGCCGAAGCATTAGCCTCGGATCCGGAGGTACGCCGCCGTTATCTTGGAGAAAACTTCAGACTTGAGCGATATCGCTAAGGAACTGCCCTCGATTCCAAGGGTCTACAAGGCCATTTTTTGATCCGGAATGCCGGTTCATCTTAATTTTCCGAACGACAATCTTCCGTGACCATGAGTGCCAAGGGCAACATCTACGACGAATTCGAATGGCGGGGCTTGCTCTACGATGCAACGCCGGGTCTGAAGGACCTGCTCGCAAAAGAGTCGGTCACGGCCTACATCGGATTTGATCCTACGGCAGCCAGCCTGCATGTCGGCTCCTTACTGCCCATCATGGGATTGGCGCGCCTACAGCGTTTTGGGCACACCCCGATTGCACTAGTTGGCGGAGGAACCGGCCTTATTGGCGACCCGAGTGGAAAGACGGCTGAGCGTCAACTGCTAAATAAGGAGAAAGTCGAAGAGAATATTGCGGGCATCAAAGCCCAGTTATCTCATTTTCTCGACTTCGAACGGGAAGGCAATCCTGCGCGCATCGAAAATAATCATGACTGGCTCGGTCAATTGCAGCTGATCGATTTCCTGCGCGATACGGGAAAGCATTTCACCGTGAACTACATGCTGTCCAAAGAATCCGTCAAAAGGCGGATCGAGTCGGAAGATGGTATTTCGTACACGGAGTTCACCTACATGATGCTACAGGCCTATGACTTCCTCGAGCTGAATCGGCGTGGAGATTGTTCGCTTCAGATGGGTGGATCAGATCAATGGGGAAATATCCTTGCGGGTACAGATCTGATTCGTCGGGTGAATGGTAACAAGGCTCACGGTCTCGTCTTCCCGCTCGTCACGAATGCATCCGGTACTAAGTTCGGCAAGTCCGAAGCTGGAAACGTTTGGCTCGATCCAGAACTCACGTCTCCGTACAAGTTCTATCAGTTCTGGATGAACACGGACGATCGCGACGTTATCCACTACCTAAAATCCTTTACATGGCTCTCTCGCGAAGAGATTGACGGCCTTGAGGCTGAAGTGAACGAGCGTCCAGGAGCTCGTGAGGCGCAGCGAACGCTGGCGCGCCATATCACGACAGCGCTGCACGGTGAGAGCGAGCTCGCGAAGTCAGAGATGGCCTCGAAGGTACTTTTTGGTGGCTCAATGGAAAACCTAGGAGTGAAGGACTTGAGGGACATTTTTGAGGACGTCCCATCGATCATGTTAGCTAAGGAAGCCCTCGAAGGAGAGGGAATGGGAATGCTCGACGTATGCTCTCAGGCTGAGATCACCTCATCAAATGGTGAGGCCCGACGGCTCATCCGACAAGGAGGATTATTTCTCAATGGAGAGCGCATTGAAGATGAAAATGCTCGCATGACGATCGATCAAGCTATCGAAGGTGAGTTGTTTGTGCTTCGCAAAGGCAAGAAATCGTACCATTTGGTACAGATCGGAGGGTAGTCCTGATGGTTGTAGTCATGCAGGTCGGGGCCAATGAGTCTCAGATCGAGTCCGTAATAGCGGCGCTAAATGATCACGGATTTGATGTTCACCGATCCAGTGGAAGTGAACGGACCGTATTGGGTGCCGTAGGTGTCCATCCCGAATTCGATCCACGCCATATAGAATTGCTCGATGGCGTCTCGGATGTTCATCGGGTTTCTGAACCGTATAAGTTTGCCAGCCGCGCCTGGAAAAGTGAACCCACTGAGGCTAAAGTTGGCGACGTCATTATTGGTGGCAACGAACTCGTCGTAATGGCTGGGCCTTGTTCAGTAGAGTCCGAAGAACAGATCCACTCTTCAGCTGCAGCAGTCGCAAAGGCAGGTGCAACGATTTTACGTGGCGGCTCCTTCAAACCTCGTTCGTCGCCCTACGCTTTTCAGGGTCTGGGGGAGAATGGCCTGATCATGATGCGAGAGGCGGCTGATGCTCATGGCCTGAAAGTGGTCACGGAGATGATGGAGCCAGCTCAGGCAGATGTCATCGGTCAGTATGCCGATATGATTCAGATTGGAGCTCGCAACATGCAAAACTATCCCTTGTTACGAGTTGCTGGCCAGACAGGGCTGCCCGTCCTTCTCAAGCGTGGTTTGTCTGCAACCATAAAAGAGTGGTTGATGAGCGCGGAATACATTCTGGCAGAAAACAATCCTAATGTCGTCTTATGCGAACGAGGGATTCGTACGTTTGAACCCTATACCCGGAATACGCTCGATTTATCTGCAGTGCCGGTCATCAAGTCCCGAAGTCATCTCCCCATCATCGTAGATCCCAGCCATGGCACGGGGCTTCGAAACAAGGTCATGCCAATGGCACGAGCTGGAGTAGCTGCGGGAGCAGACGGGCTCATGATCGAAGTGCATCCTGATCCGGATGTCGCCCTTTCCGATGGTCCGCAATCTCTCTTTTTCGATCAGTTCGATGAGCTCATGTCACAAGTGAGAGATATCGCAAAGGCTGTTGGTCGAACTATGCCTAGCAGAACCGACTGAAATCGGCAGGATTGTTGCTGGTAAAAAGGCAGATAATGCAGCAAAACTTACTTCACGGCTGACTTTTGTGTTGGCCGTCCATTCCCCATCCTCGTATGTGTGGTATCGTAGGATATATCGGAGAGCGTCAAGCTCAAGAGATTCTCATTAAGGGATTATCTCGGCTTGAATACCGTGGTTACGACTCTGCGGGTATAGCCATTGTCAATGATGGTCTAGCCGTCCGAAAGAAAAGCGGCAAGATCGCGAAGCTATCTGAATCGCTTGATCAGTCACCATTGAGGGGCTGCCTCGGAATCGGTCATACTCGCTGGGCAACTCACGGACCCCCCAACGACGTAAATGCACATCCACACGAGAGCACAGATGGCTCGTTTGCACTCGTTCACAACGGCATCATTGAGAATTACACATCGCTCAGAGACATGTTGTCGGGGCGTGGCTACACATTTTCTTCCCAGACAGATACGGAAGTGTTGGTTCGTCTGATTGAAGACGTCCACAAGCGAACGGGTCTTTCCCTGGGGAAAGCGGTTCGTCAGGCACTGAGTCAGGTGCATGGTACGTATGGCATTGCGCTTGTGTCGAGGGATGATCCGGACATGTTGATTGCAGCGCGCAAGGGATCCCCGCTGATCCTAGGTGTAGGGGAAGACGAATACTTTTTGGGCTCAGATGCTGCTCCAATCATCGAATACACCCGCAAAGTCGTCTATTTGAACGATGGTGAACTAGTCGTAATCCGCCGAAACGGATTCAAGGTGTTTTCGGTCGACGAGGTAAAGCTCAACAAAAAGATTCACGAACTCGAGTGGGATCTGGAGCAGATCGAAAAAGGCGGGTTTGAGCATTTCATGCTCAAGGAAATCATGGAGCAGCCCGATTCCTTGGAAAATGCCATGCGTGGACGGCTCTACGACGCAGAGCCCTGGGTCCAGCTTGGTGGTCTGATGGATGCCGTAGAGTCCCTTCGTAATGCCTCCCGCATTGTCATTTGTGCCTGTGGTACATCCTGGCATGCGGCGCTTGTTGGGGAATACTTGATCGAATCATTGGTCAGGATCCCTGTAGAAGTGGAGTACGCGTCCGAATTTCGATATCGCAATCCCATTCTTCGTCCCGACGATGCAGTGCTTGTTATCTCGCAAAGTGGGGAAACCGCAGATACGCTAGCCGCAGTTCGCGAGGCACAGAGTCAGAATGTACCGGTGTATGGTATTTGCAACACGGTCGGTTCAACGATCGCTCGCGAAACAGATGCTGGTGTTTACTTGCATGCAGGCCCTGAAATAGGTGTTGCGTCAACAAAGGCATTTACCGCTCAAGTAACGGTGCTTGCTCAGATTGCGCTTAGACTGGGATGCAATAACACGCTTGATGATGCTCAAATGAGTGAATACGTCACGGCTCTGCGCGCTATTCCTGCCCAGATCAAGACGGTTCTGAAAAATGCAGAGAACATCGAATCGATCGCAAAGCTTTTCCGATACGCATCGAATTTTCTGTATCTGGGTCGAGGTCCAAACTTTCCTGTGGCCCTCGAGGGAGCGTTGAAACTGAAAGAGATATCCTATATCCATGCAGAGGGCTACCCCGCGGCTGAGATGAAGCACGGCCCCATCGCCCTAATTGATCAGTTTATGCCGGTCGTATTCGTGGCCATGAAGGATAGTACCTATGAGAAGGTGGTTTCAAACATTGAAGAAGTTGTGGCCCGAGATGGTGTTGTCATCGTAGTTACAGATGCAGAGCCGGGAGAACTTGATCATTTGTGCGAACATGTCATCCATGTCCCAAAGACGCTTGAATTGCTGAGTCCGTTACTGACCGTGATTCCATTGCAACTACTCTCGTACCACATTGCCGTCTTGAGGGGATGTGATGTTGATCAGCCACGCAATCTTGCCAAGAGCGTAACGGTCGAGTAGTTGGCGGGAGAAGGCAGGCTGCATGCTTGGGTCTATCGAATGTGACCGATATGCACGTCCAACTTTATGGGGCTCTGATTCCTGCTGCCTTTTGACGGAATACTGCGATGGGAGTCGATGACTCAATACCCCATTCGTTGCGCCGATCAAGTTTTAAATCAAAGGCGACGAGAGTTGCCTCACTGATTCGGTAGTCACGGGTCGTATCAAATACGAGGTAGGTTTCCCGGTCGTTGATCCACCACATTACTTCCGTTGATTCATTCGCCTTCTGCAATGCCATCGCCAATACCTGCTCATCATTCATTCCCATTTTTCGGAATTTCTCAACCTCAACCCCTTTGGGTCGCGTTGCGAGTCCGTCAATGACATAGAAAACGGTGAAACAAGTCACCATCCAAAGGATGATTCCACGAACTGAGTTGTTGGTGGTTATCCGGTAGTAGGGAGATGCGAGCATGGCGCGTCGAAATACGAGGTAGGCGGTGAGCGGATGTCCAGACGATCTGCGTATTGCACAAAGCGTGCCAGTTCAGAATTTGGACCGGACACAAAGAGGATTACGTTGGGATTCCCCTTTTTTGCGTATCAATCCATAAAATTTCCAGAATTTCGAGTCTCAGAGTGCGAATTCCTGTCTCACCTTGATCCAAGGTTTCGACCTGAACCAATTTCCCCACCTCGCGTACATCGCCCTTCTTCATCACTCCCCTGACAATGATCAATCCTGACATTCTCGAAAGCTTCCGACGTCGTTTCGCGGATATAAATCAGGAAATGTCGAATCCTGAAGTAGCTACGGATCCCCGTCGTATGGCGGATCTGGGCCGGGAGCACTCATCTCTTAAGGAGGTGGTAAGGAAAATTGATCTCTATCTCGGTCAGGTCAACGAGATCAATGACCTGAAAGAACTTGCTGCCTCCGGTGAGGAAGATGATTTGGTTGAGATGGCCAAAGCAGAATTGGAGGAGCTTCAGGCAAGCCTCCCTGGAATGGAGACGGGTCTTCGGTTAATGCTCATCCCTAAGAACCCCGAAGACACCAAGGATGCCATCATAGAAATACGAGCTGGTACGGGTGGAGACGAAGCGGCTCTATTTGCTGGCGATCTATACCGATTGTACGAGCGAGTGGCGGAACGAATGGGATGGAAGACCGAGTTGATCAGCACTAGCCTTGGCACGCAAGGAGGATTTAAGGAAATCGTCTTCAGTATCAGCGGACCCGATGCGTTTGGTATGATGAAATACGAGTCTGGAGTTCATCGCGTTCAGCGCGTTCCAGCGACCGAGTCGAGCGGTAGAATCCACACATCGGCAGCCACTGTGGCCGTCCTGCCTGAAGCGGAAGAAGTAGATGTCGACATTCATCCAAATGATCTAAAGATCGACGTATACCGCTCGAGTGGCCCAGGTGGGCAGAGCGTCAACACTACGGACTCAGCTGTCCGCATTACGCACATCCCAAGCGGACTTGTTGTGACCTGTCAGGACGAAAAGAGTCAGCATAAAAACAAGGACAAAGCACTGCGTGTTCTTCGATCTAGGCTGTATGACTTCGAACTTGCGAAGATTGAATCTGAGCGAAGTGAAGCACGCAAGTCGCAAGTATCAACAGGGGACCGAAGTGCAAAGATCAGGACATATAATTGGCCCCAAGGGCGCGTGACTGACCATAGATTGGAAGGCGATGACAAGAATCACGCGCTTGAGAAGGTCATGAACGGCGATATTGACGATATCCTTAAAGCACTACGAACGGCAGAAAACGCTGATCGTTTGGCCAATATGTAGGAATAAGGCAGCCTCAATTGGGCTTTGCGTCCCAGTCTGAAATGTAGGTTGCTGTTGAGATTCGGCGAATTGGGCTCGTGCTAGTGGATATCGTATACCACTGCCGTATTTTGTAATTCTGTACAATCCCTGTTCCGCACGATGGACTGAGACAGGTCTGAGTCGCGGGGCATAGCCCATCAACATCCAAGGGGATCTATGGCTACAACACAAAACACATACGAACTGACGTACATCGTCAATTCGGTTATTTCCGACGAGCAGGTAAAAGATCTGGTTACCCGGATTACTACTTACATCTCGGATGCCGGTGGTGACATCATCGAAGTGGACGAGTGGGGCGCACGCCGCCTGTCTTTTCCAATCCAGAAAAAGCGCAACGGATACTACGTAAACATGTATTTCCGTTCAGCCGGCACGCTCATCCCGCGTCTGGAACGCACACTGGAAATCGACGACAACATTCTTCGTTACATGACCTTGCGTCTAGATGCGAAAATGATCCGTCACTACGAGGAGTCGAAAACACGACGCGCAGCTGAAGCTAAAGAAGCCGCTGCTCCTGCTCCTGCTCCTGAATCTGCTCCTGAACCAGCAACCGAAGAGACTGAATAAGAATATGTCATCGAACTCAAAATTCGTCGAGCCGGCTTACGTCGATTACAAGGACACGGATCTGCTGAAGCGGTATCTGAATGAGCAGGGCAAGATTCTGCCTCGCCGCATAACTAACGTTTCAGCGAAATTCCAGCGTCAGCTGACACGCGCAGTCAAGCGTGCTCGTCATCTTTCCCTGATTCCGTTTGTCGCCGACTCACTCAAGTAATCCGTAACGGACGGTCCCTCCGTCACAGCCCGACAGTATCATGAAAGTACTTCTTCTTGAAGACGTCGATAACCTGGGTGAAGCAGGCAGCATCGTTACCGTCAAGGACGGATACGGTCGCAACTTCCTGATCCCCCGTGGATTCGCCCGCATCGCTACGAGCAACGTAGTGAAAGCTTGGCAGGAAGAACGTCGTCAGTCATCACGCAAGATTGCCAAGAAAAAGGAAGACGCGGAAGCACTCGCCAAGGAAATGGCCAGTGTCGAAGTTCTCATCCTTGCAAAAGTTGGCGAAGAGAATCGCATCTTTGGTTCCGTAACAGCAGCTCAGGTCGCGGAAGGCCTTGCTTCCCACGGTATTGACGTTGACCGCCGTAAGGTGGAGCTCTCTGAAGATATCAAGCACACAGGTGTGTTCACGGCCTCGGTCAAGATCCATCCTGAAGTGGTTGCAGAGATTAAGATTCGCGTCGAGCCTGAAACGGCAAGCGCCTAAGCGCAACCAACCGGCACTGCCGGCAACCTTGAAACAGGGTATTCGTTGACGGTGACGTCCGCGGATACCCTGTTCTCGTTTTAACCCCTTGCCTAATAACACGCCATGGCTCGACTTCTTCGATCATTCCAGAGTCTATCTCTATTGGTTGTGCTACTGCCAATGAGCTTAGCGTATGCCCAATTTGGACCAGACATCAAGGGGCCCGAAGAATATGTGTCGTGGTCGTCTAGACCGGTCCCGTCCAACATTGGAGCTGGCGGCACCAGCGTCATTAAACTGACAGCAACCGTAGCGGATGACTGGAAGATGTACGCATTGGATTCTTCGTTACCATCCTTGGAAGATGTTCTGACTCGTCCAGTCGGAGTTACTATGTCTATGCCAGACTCAATCTCTGGTATAGAATGGTCTGGTCAGATCGGGCAGGCAGGACCAAAAAAAGGTAGAGATCCAATTTTCGAAATGGATCTACTTTGGTTCTATGGGGAGGCAACATTCTATACAGCAGTCACTTCGACTGATTCGCTGACCGCCACGGTTGACATCCCATTAGATGTGCGCTTCCAATTATGTAACGACGAGATTGGAGTCTGCCTGCGTCCCACGATCATGGAAGTACATACGTCGCTGTCTATTGACCCGACATGTATAGCTTGTACAGCGGCTCCAGAGGATATTGCCCGTACTCGACAGGTCAGTTTGGTTGCATCACCTTCTGATTACGACACGTACCGCTCGGGTGGTCTGTTGCCATTTCTTTTGCTCGCTATTGGCGCAGGATTAGCCTCCCTGTTAACCCCGTGTGTATTCCCAATGATACCCCTGACGGTGTCTTATTTCACCAAGCAAGGCCACTCGAGGTCACGGGCAGTGAAGTTGGCCATTGTATATGGGTTATCCATTGTGGCGACGTTTACCGCTATCGGAATCGCCATGGCGGTTCTGGTAGGGGCTGCAGGCGCACAAAGTATTGCTGCTAATCCGTGGGTCAACCTTTTTATTGCGTTTGTGCTGGTCGGTTTTGCGCTATCTCTTTTGGGGCTCTACGAAATACGTGTTCCATCATCAATTTTGACATGGATCAATGCGCGAGGTGGAGAAGAGCAAGGATGGGCAGGCGTACTCTTTATGGGGCTTACTCTAACCCTCGTTTCATTCTCGTGCACAGCACCCTTCGTTGGCGGTTTGTTGGCAGCGGCCTCGATGGGGACATGGATCTACCCGCTCCTTGGTATGATGGTCTATAGTGCAACGTTTGCTCTACCCTTTGTACTACTAGCACTTTTCCCCAAAGCACTTGACAGATTGCCGAAGTCTGGGACCTGGATGAATTCGATGAAAGTCGTTCTCGGGTTTGTGGAACTGGCAGCTGCCGTAAAATTCCTATCGAACGCAGATTTAGTTTGGCGCTTGGGCGTGCTCCCAAGGACACTGGGTGTTGCACTAGTAGTGCTGTTCTTCTTGCTGGCAGGAGCCTATCTCTGGGGATGGCTTCGCTTGGATGGAGATGGTCCACAACAGCGTCCAGGCCCCGCTCGCCGAGTGCTAGCTGTAGGCATTTTCGGTCTTGCTATCTGGATGATGCCAGGACTAATCGGCAAGTCTTTGGGGTCTCTTGACGCCTACCTTCCACCACGACAGGCAGCTGATACGCGCTTTTTAACTATGCTTGGGGTGGATGCGGCTGACGAGAATCATGATGAAGGCTGGTTCGTCGATGATATCGAAGGCGCATTTGCCGAAGCGGATCGTCGCGGCATTCCAGTTATGGTTGATTTTTCAGGCTGGACGTGCACTAATTGCCGGGATATGGAAGCAAACGTGTTCCCTGAGCCCGAGGTAAAACGTCGATTAACAGAATCGTTCGTGCCTTTACGACTCTACACAGACGACCTGGAAAAAGGAGACGGCTTTCACGCGTTCCAGATGGCTTTAACCGGTACGCCCGCCTTACCGACGTATGCGATTGCCAGACCATCTGATCGGCAATTGATTGCCAGGCAGAGTGCGTTGATGAGCATCTCTGAATTCATTGACTTCCTGGATGACGCAACGGTTTCCTGGAAGGATTACAGTCAGGATGGGCGGCAGTAAGCCATTCCTACTCCGTATCGGGGTCAGGACTTCTCTTCGTGGATAGGTAGCAGAATGACAGGTTGTTTGGCCTCTCGAGCTACCGTATTGGTAACTGACCCAAGTAGCATTCTTTCAATGGCTGAATGTCTACGTTTGGCAAGCAGGATCATGTCCATGTCTAAGCGCTCCGCATCATCTAGAATGACTCTAGCCGGATCCCCCTCATGCAGGGCAGGTCTGACAGTCATGCTGAATCGATCTTTTACAAACGTGTCGAAGTCGTGTCGTTCAGCCTCCACGGTGGATTCTTCCACGGCCGGATCGTACAACGCATACGCAACCTCTCCGAAACCGCTCAGCGGATCTACGCCAAGCGGCGTAGTCGGAGTGGGGATGTGTACATGCAGGACGAACAGCTCAGCCTCCAGTTTTAATGCTAGACGTTGAATCTGGTCGGTTACGCTTCTTGGTTCTGCGAGATCGGTAGCGAAAAGGAGTTTCATGATGTTACCTCTATGGAAGATCTACTTTAGAGTAGCCTGCGTCCGTCAAACACACAATGGGAAAAACCCCACTCGAGTTGTAGCCGGGTTTCCCAGATATCGGATGGTCTGACAGAATGTGTGGTTATGCAAGGGGTCCGCGTGTGTCTATGAATAAAAGGACTAGTGAAGACTCCCAAATCCCACCATTCGACCATGGAATGTTTCCCTCAAAGTTGGTCATCTCGTTCTCTGTCCCATTCTAAAAAGGCTCCTGACCGTCCTGCTCATCCGAGAAACGACGAGCCCAACGACATACATGATTTGGCGTCGTACGGATCAGCGAACACGCTAAAAAGAGATGAGCTTTTTTTGATCGTGTACACATATGCATCGGACTACTATACTTCGCGCGCTCGCCGCGAACCCATTTTGACGCATACAGAAGCTGAAGATCTTGCCGGCGAGACACTCTTAGAGTTTCAGCGACACTGGAAAAAAATCAGAAACCATGAGCATTACGTACGCAGAATGTGCCGCAATAATCTTTTCCGTTTCCTCAAGCGAAAGCGTCAACGGGAAGGCCGGGAGTCACTCTGGACCGATTTGGGAATGAATGAGGAGTCTATGGTCGATTCCTCATGGAATACTAGCCTGCCTAACGGTAGAGTATTTGAGTCGTTGAACGATGAGCAAATGGAGCAACTTCGTTTTTCACTGGCCTGTATAGGGCAAGCCGATGATCTGACGCAACGACTTATCATGTATCGTACCGGTCTACATCCCATGACGTATCGGGAAATCGAGGAACTCACGGGTTGCACAGAGGCGGCCCTCAGGATGAGGTATGCTCGGTTTAGAGCACTAGTCCAGGAGAAATATCGGAAGCGCTACAGTGAAACGTTATCTACATGAGATCCCGAATACGATGCGCCCGGAGAAGAGATTGACGAATCAAGAAAGGATTGTTCGACGTACATCGTGAAGCATCATCACCTTAGGTACGCCCCCTTGTTTTACGATACCCCTTTCACGCTCTTCCTACTGCTTATCAATGTTCTAGTGAGTGGCTATGCTCTCTACTTTGATCAGGCACTGATTCAGAAGCTCTCCTTCACGCCTAAGCGTATTACGGAGAACAAGGAATGGTACCGTATGATCACTGGAGGTTTTGTGCACGGGAGTTTGGGGCACCTTGCCTTCAACATGATTACGCTATTTTTCTTTGGTCCAGTCCTCGAAGCACGAATCGGATCTCTGTTTTTTCTTGCTGTGTACTTTGGAGCTGAACTCTCAGCCCATGCGCTTACCCTGTGGATGCATCGCGATACGCCAGGATACTCAGCTGTAGGAGCTTCAGGAGCTATTTCAGGTCTGTTGTTTTCTTTTTGCCTGTTCCACCCCTTTCAGCGGATCTATTTGTTTTTTGCCGTTGGTATTCCCGCTTGGCTGTTTGCGTTAGGTTTCATTGTCTTTTCAGTGATGGCAATGCGTAAACGGGAAACTGGGGGTATAGGTCGAGTGGCTCATGAAGCACATCTCGGCGGAGCGATTGGTGGACTAATTATAACCCTACTTCTGGAGCCTACTGCGCTAGGTACCTTCCTTCGCCAGATCGGATTTTAACCGTTATTGCGGTAGCAGGATGTCGAGGGATTGTGAGGCTGCTTGTTGGTAAACAGCGATTTTGCATTTATGACCGTTATTGTATTGTTGTAATTCGAAATCGTCCTGCGTATCTTGCTTTTACTCATGCCGCCTGAGATTGCGTTTCCCAATGGAAGCGCTCAGTCGCGTAGTGACTATGGGCACCAAAAAGCTCGGTCTGAACAGACCGGGCTTTTTGCGCATCTAGGGGTCTCGCTTTGCGTGCCACCACCTAGAGTCTGATGAGTTATTAGCAGCGTTATGCACACTTATGCACTAAGTGGTGTGAATTTCTTGTGGAAGGAAACAGCCCCTCCTATTGTTGACTCCGTTCTGTAGTCGGCATATAATATTCCCAGTGCCTAACGGCACCGTTCCTTGACGCGACTGAGTATCTAGGCTGCATGAGGTAAGCCAACCCACCCGAAAGGGAGGGAAGCAGGATGCCTTCGGACTGGTGATGATTGAACAGAGCCTTCGGGCGATGTACAGGAATCGGTTCGAGCCTTGAACGGGACGGGAGGATGTTCGAAGATCAGCTTCGCAAGAAGCTAGGTCGGACGGCAGATGATCCCCGGTTCGGGACAGGATGCTGGATGGAAATACAAAAGCTTAGGCTGAAGTAGTACTATACGGTAAGGAATTGCAAGTTGATCAACAGACGAAACGTCCCGGCGTAACGCTGTAGATCACAGCACCTGACGGACGGACGATGGATGCTTTCAGACTTCGGTCTAAAAAGCCGCTCCACTCGCTGCCGTCGGAACCGTGGCAGGAAAGGGCCCGAGTGCTTCTTCGGAAGCAAACTGGCCAAGGATCGCCGCCGGTCATCGAGCGACCGATTCCGAAAGGGTCGGCATCCCGACGACTGTAAGTCCTGTGGGTTTTCGTCTTTGTCGTGTGCCCATACGATAAGGACAGCGCAAGCTACCGGCATTGACGACTATCGGCAACGATTGTCTTTGACTGCACGAGCAGGCGTTATCAGAATCCGGTTCGCCGGAAACTGACTTCAACCTAGACTCGAACCTCCCGCATACTGATGCGGACGATCCGCTTAGGTGGAGCAACCAAATCAGGGGAGGTTCACGTGTCAAGAGCAGAAAAGAAGCTGTCCCAAGTGGACGGCTTTTTTTTTGCCCGAACATTTTTGTGGCTAAAAAGCAGGATCCCGGTCAGCGAGTCAATCCAATGACGCGATCTAATTTGTCCCACTCTTTGAAGGTCATCACATTGTCAGAGTCATGACTCTGATCGGTAAACCAGGCGACCTTCCAACCGGCGCCTAGGCCGCCGCCTACGTCGGAGTGAAGGGAATCTCCGACATAGAGGATGGAAGAAGGAGACACACCGGCGTCGGCGGCGGCCTTTTCAAACAGTCGTAGGTCTGGCTTCAGGTGGCCAATTTCCTCACTAATCACGAGGGCGTTAGAACGATCAGCTAACTCTGGAAAGCGTTTTAGCTTCGCCCGTTGGATCTCTGAAAACCCGTTCGTCAGAATGCCTACGGGTAATGAGGCAGCGATTAGCTCAAAGCTCTCAAAAGCCCCATCGATAGGGCGCCAGTGATCAGCATAGCATGCCAGATATCGGTCTGCTAATTCGATGGCTGAGTCTGAATGCTCGTTACTGTTTGAGCGCGGCGATGGAAGATCAAGGGCGCCAAGCAACTGCTCAAATCGGCCAACTTTAGCCTGAACCTTCGTGAACTCACCGGCAGAGTACTTTTTCCATACGACAGGATTGATTTTGCGATAGGCTTGGTGGACGTCGCCGAAAGACCTTGCGACGAGTGGCAGGGTGGCGTCCTCGTGCAAATCCTTCAGTGCAAGATGTTCTGCGTACGAATGGTCAAGCAGGGTATCGTCCAAATCGAAATAGACGAATTGGATGTCCCAGTTTTTGTTTGTCACCTTAAAGTCCTTTTTCAAACATGGCGTACTCCTTGTCCTTAAAGCCTCCCATACTTTCGAGGGAGTTTTTCATAGCTGGATTGGAATCTAAAATCCAGCTCATATCGCATCCTTCGATGCCCATTCCTATTCCATTGCGAACGACCTCTCCTACGAGAAGAGTGTCAATCGCGCGACCTTGATGGCTTCGTTTCACACCCATCAAAGGCAATCTGCCTTCCCGAATGACACCCGATGTAGTAAGAAATAGAAGCTTGAATAGTCCCGTAGGGAAAAGGCGGCCATTCTTAAGCGTCTTGAACGCATAATTCAAATCGGGTAAAAGCACCGCAAATCCGATGGCCTCACCTTTATCCTCAGCAATGATGACGAGGCGTTCATCAAGGATCTGCTTCATATCGCCGGCTAGCTGAGCAAATTCTGCCTCCGTCATGGGCACATGGCCCCAGTTATCGGCCCATGCATCGTTGTAGATGTCCATGATAAGACGGGCTTCCTCCTTAAATCGCGACATGTCCAGCTGTCGAATGGTGATATCTGGATATCGTCGTTTTAATAGGGCTGAGCCACGCTCCAGCTTCGACCTATTGATGTACTTAGCGTGCGTGAAATAGGCCCACATTGTCATGACGCGCTCGAACCCGTAATCAAGAAGCTGTCGTTCAAACCAAGGCTCATTGTAAGGCATCAAAATGGCTGGCTGCCGATCAAAACCACCAACCAACAGCCCAGCGACATCATTCATTGTCGGGTTTGTCGGCCCTCGCATTGCAGATAAACCGCGTCCGTGAAGCCAGTCACTGGCAGCATCAAAGAGGTTGCGGGAAACATCGGAATCGTCTATAGACTCATAGAATCCAAAGAACCCCACGCCGTCATTGTACTTGGTGAGGTGCATCCCATTTTCGATGGCAGCAATCCGACCAACAACCTTGCCCATTGGGTCTCGGGCAAGGAAAAGCTGCATCTCACCATGTCCAAAAAATGCGTTCTTGCGCCGATTAATCAGCTTTGCAACATCCATTCTTAGAGGCGGCACCCAATACCGGTTGTCCTTGTACAGGTCAAACGGAAATTGAATGAACGCTCGCCGATCCCTGGAAGAGGTAATCGGCGTAATGGTTACAGAGGTCGTATCGGACACGGGCCCCGGGGAATGCGTTAGAAAGTAGCTTGGGTTCGGCTAGGCACTTCGGAAAGTACTTCGCAGCGCCCGAATCTACGCTGTCGTTCCGTTGGAGGAAATGACACCATGTTTGCGGCCAACCCGATGGAACGCATCTAGGATGAAATCCATGTCCTCATTAGTGTGGGTTGCCATGTATGACGTCCTTAGTAGCGATTGTCCTTGCGGTACGGCGGGAGGAATAACGGCATTCACAAATACGCCCTCCTCAAGGAGGTCATGCCACATTTCTAGACACGTGCGCATGGTGTTTGCAACAACGGGAATGATAGGAGCTTGACTCTTCAGCACATTGAATCCAGCCTTCTTGAAGCCCGCCCTCATATAATCTGAGATTTCCCACAACCGCGTCAGGCGCTCTGGCTCTTCCTGAAGAATCTCGAGGCATTTCAGCACGGTCGCCACAGCCGACGGTGGCATGGAGGCGCTGAAGATGTGCGCAGATGCTGTATGCCGGATGTACTCAATAACATTGTGTGGTCCTACCACGAACCCACCCAATGATGCGAAGCTTTTTGAAAACGTCCCCGTGGTTAGATGTACCCGGTCTCCAAGTCCAAAGCTTGCCGCACTACCGCGTCCTCCAGGACCAATCACGCCTACAGCATGAGCATCATCGAGCATCAATGCTGCCCCAAATTCCTCTGCGAGTGCGACTAGTTCAGGTACCTTTGCGATGGCACCGCTCATCGAGAAAACCCCATCCGTGACGATAAATTTGCCCGCCTTTGGATGATCTTTCGACGCTTTCTCTAGGAGTCGGCGCAGGTGGGTCATGTCATCATGACGATACCTAATTGTCTCGCCCATCGCCACTTTGGTCCCTGCAACAATGCAGGCATGGTTGTCCTTGTCAGAGAACACCAGGTCACCCTTGCTGGCCAATGACTGGATTACGCCCTGATTGGTCATGTATCCGGTTGAGAAGAGAACACAGGACTCAGTCCCCATGAAGGCAGCTAGCTTCTCCTCTAGCTCAATGTGTATGTCGAGCGTGCCATTAAGAAAGCGTGACCCGGTACAACCGGACCCGTACTGTTCAATGGCATCTTCAGCCGCTTTCTTAACTCGTGGGTCGGAGAGCAGGCCGAGATAGTTGTTGGACCCCGCCATGATGATCTCCCGGCCCTTCATAATGGCTCGCGTACCATCATTTTTTTCAATAGGGCGGAAATACGGATAGAGATCCGCTGCCTTGACCTGAGCAAACAATCCTTCTTCATCGAAGAACCGGTCACATTTGTCAAAGATAGCGGGATGCGCAGGGTCGATCGTCTCGAGAGAAGATCCGGCCGTCTTGGTGTACCTGTCAGACATTGTGCGGAGTCCCGATTTCTTGAAATCGGCTTTGAAGTCAACGTGCATCGTATTCAAAGCATATGGTTGTGGTAGGTGAGGACCTGCTACCGTTACAACTGTCGACACGAATTCCTGCCGGATGTTGTTACGATGAACAGCCATCATCGGGTCACGCATGCACAACACGCAGACGAAAACGCACAATACGAACCGCTCCTAGCAGTTTACCGGTAGGGCAAACTGCGTCCATCGGGAGTACCGAGGTGGATCCGGGCGGACAGGCGAAAGCCTCCTGCCTGGGGATCTGCCCTGAAAGACAGGTTTTCTCCCACATCAAAATCAAGTAAGTGCGCACTTACGTAAGCGTCTAGCATAGCTAGACCATACACTAAGCCGATGCCAATTAACGAAAGGTCACGCGACCTGCGAAAATTATTTCGTTGCGATTCCAGCGGCCGAGACGAAACGGCCCCGAATTTAGCTGAAATAACCTCGTAAGAGTCCTTAAAGGAGGTTTTTGGGTTGGATTCTGCCTGCCCCGACTCAACCTGCTCCTGCCAAGATTTATATTGAAAAGCCTCTCGGTATAGGACGTAATCATCATGACTTGTCTTGGCGGCGTAAATCAATCCCCCAAGGGCGCCATATATGAAAGGCAATTTGATGTATTGCCGGTTGTATATCTGTCCCCATCCCGGTAGTAGGGCGCTGCGCCGTAAGGCCCCCTGCGGAGAGTGCGAAGAAGCCTCTACGACTGACAACGAATCGCCTCTAACCAGTTGGGCTTGAATATCCGATGACAGAACGGGTGCAAGCAACAACAGGCAGAGTGGGCCGGCCAGTAGTATCCGGCGGATTCGGGTCATAGAATAGAATCAGTCAAAGAAATCAACAATACGTTCGAGATCCTCATTGGAATAATACTCAACCTCTATTCGTCCTCCTTTTCCTGAGGCTGCAGGCTTGACGCGTACTTGTGTGCCGAGGGAGCGCCTGATGCGATCTGACATGGCTTTCAGTTCGCGCTCATCTGTGGCTGACGTCGCGGTCTTCGTGCTCTTTTTAGGTGGTGCCGGGGCTAGCAGCTTCCGGACGAGTTTCTCGACCTGTCTCACCGAAAGGGCAGAGGCCACAATCTCATCTAGCACTTTGCGCTGCAAATCTTCCGATTCCAAGGGTAGAAGCGCCCGCGCATGACCTGATGTTAGGATACCATCCCTAAGTCCGGCCTGAACCAGTGGCGGAAGGCGAAGAAGGCGAAGGAAGTTGGTCACCGTTGTCCGATTCTTACCGATTTTTGTGGCGACCTGCTCCTGTGTCAGATCACATTCATCAATCAACCGCTGATAGCCAAGAGCCACTTCTATCGGATTGAGCTGTTCTCTTTGAACGTTTTCGACGATGGCCATTTCGAGCATGGCCTCACTGTCGGCTTCACGGATGTAGGCTGGGAGTATGGATAATCCAGCCAGCTTAGCAGCGCGCAACCGCCGCTCGCCTGAAATAAGCTCATATCGTTCGTGGCCTGTCTTTCGAACCGTGATAGGCTGAATAATGCCTAGTTCACGAATCGAGTCAGCTAATTCTGTAAGCGCTATCTCATCGAACTGTTCACGAGGCTGAAACGGATTAGGACTAACCGACTGCACCGATATGTCAGATATCGTTCCCGCTGTGCGGATCCGCTCATCGAAATTATACAGGCGTGTGCTTTCGATGCCCGGTACGGAGTTGCTTTCTTCGTTCTGCGTATCCGGAAGAAGGGCTCCAAGTCCCCTTCCCAAGGCTGATTTCTGTTTACTCATGCGCTTTCTTCAGTGGAACTGGACGGGGAAGGGCTGGGTGATGATGAACCGGCAGGTACTGCGGCTAAGCCTTGGAGAAACTCTTCATTCGATCGGAGGACCTCTCGAGCCAAGCCTATGTAATTTCGGCTACCTGTACTCGTTGCATCGTAAAGCAGTACGGGTCGTCCAAAACTGGGTGCTTCGGAGAGGCGGACATTTCGCTGAACGATTGTCTGAAATACTTTCTCCCCAAAATAGCGCCGTACTTCGGCCGCCACCTGGTTTGCCAGTCGCAACCTCGTATCAAACATAGTCAGCACGACACCCTCTATTTCCAGAGCTGGATTTAAGTGCTGACGCACAAGCTTGATGGTGTTGAGAAGCTGACCTAGTCCCTCGAGAGCAAAATATTCAGCCTGGACTGGCATAAGGACAGAATTCGCTGCGGTCAACGAATTAAGTGTGAGCAAGCCGAGCGAGGGGGGACAGTCGATGATGATGAAATCAAATCGGTCCCGGATGGGAGCAAGTGCCCGGGCAAGCATTCGCTCGCGGTCCGCCACTTCCACCATTTCAATTTCGGCACCCACGAGGTTTATGTGGCTCGGGATGAGAGAAAGGAAGGGTGTTTCCGTCTCTAGAATCGCATCTTCCGTGGCAATGGATCCGATAAGGATTTCATAGGTCGATGCAGTGACCGTTCTGGGATCAATGCCTACACCTGATGTTCCATTGGCCTGCGGGTCGAAATCGATCAGCAGGGTAGGATGCTCCATGGCAGCAAGGGATGCAGCCAGATTCACCGCAGTAGTGGTTTTTCCCACTCCTCCTTTCTGGTTGGCGATGGCGATGACTTTTCCCATGCGGACGATGATTTCCGGACGTGCCGGTGGGTGATCAGAAAATGCCGTGAGGCAACCTGCATAAAAACGATCTAATTTAAGCCGGCAGCTGCGGTTCCTGCGCTAGCGTTCAGCACATTGGAATCTATGAAGAAGGGCGCAGGCCTGCCACTCGAAGCACGCCAGCATCACGTCGAGTTATCCACGAAATGCCCTCTTTTTCGGGATCGTAACTGGCCTCTACCGGTTTCCTCACGATGGCCAGACAATTCGTCATACAAAGGGAGGAGCACCAAGCGGTGCCTTCGGGTTCTGTCGATTTCAGTGGGGAGCTGAATCCACGGCAGCTCGAAGCTGCCACATGGGGTGCAGGCCCGGTGCTCGTAGTGGCAGGTGCAGGGACTGGGAAAACGAGAACCCTGGTCTATCGCGTGGCTTGGCTAATTGATACGGGCGTTCTGCCAGAGCACATCGTCTTGCTGACATTTACTCGCAGGGCGGCAACTCAAATGTTGACTCGCGCCTCCGGATTGTTGGATGGTCGCTGTAGCCGTGTTCGTGGGGGAACGTTTCATGCATTCTGTTTGACCATTCTCAAGAAGTATGCATCGAAAATCGGGTACCCGTCAAATTTTACCGTCTTGGATGCGGCCGACTCAGCCGATGTGATTGACATCCTGCGAGCTAGATATACCTCTAAGGCCGATGGCAAGAGGTTTCCGAAGAAACGGACGCTGCAGCAAATGGTGTCCTCCATGCGAAACCGTGGGTTAGCACTTGCTGATGTACTGGAATCAACGTGGCCACAGTTTGTCGAGTTTGAAGAGCGCCTCGGAAAGATGTTCGATGAGTATGCGTCCTACAAGCAGGCTCAAGGCCTGATGGATTATGATGATCTGCTAGTTCTGACACTCAAACTTTTTCAGTCACAACCTCAGGTATTGCGGGAAGTGGCTTCCATGTGTCGGCACGTCCTAGTTGACGAGTACCAGGATACAAACCGAGCCCAAGCTCTCCTCGTCCGAGCGCTATCGTCGGTTCATGGAAATGTGATGGTCGTTGGTGATGATGCACAAAGCATTTATCGATTCCGAGGGGCTGATTTAGGAAATATCCTTTCATTCAGGGATGAATTTGCTGCTGCGGCCGAAATTAAACTGGAGCACAATTACCGCTCGACACAGTCCATTCTGGATTTAGCTAACGAAGTTCTGACCTCGGCGCATCGCCGTCTAGACAAGCAATTATTCACCGAACGATCCAAAGGAGATAGACCTGCCCTTGTACCTGCACCGGATGATAGATTTGAAAGCCGTTTCGTTTCCCAGATGATCCTTCAGTTTCGAGAGCAAGGCGTCCCATTGAATCAAATGGCAGTGCTTTTCCGCAATGGACAAAGCTCCTATGATCTCGAAGTTGAATTGAATCGAAGAAATGTACCCTTTGTCAAGTACGGTGGACTCAAGCTGAGCGAGGCGGCGCATATAAAAGACATACTAGCCCACCTGAAAGTGCTCGAAAATCCGAGGGACGCCGTTGCCTGGAATCGAGTGCTGCAGTTGCTGGAGGGCATCGGCCCCAAGACAAGTGGGCGGATCATTGAATGGATATCTAAAGCAGGTGATACGCCTTTTCAGATCGACAATGGGGCCTTCTCAGCAGCATATGTTGACTCCCTAATGCGTCTTTTTCAGGTCCTCCGGGGTATACATGGGTCTACGATGACACCCGCAGATCAGATCGAGACACTTTCCGAGTACTACGCTCCGATAATGCGCAATGTCTATTCAGAAGATTATCCCAAACGGGAGCCTGATCTAGACCATCTGACTGGTATCGCCGCCCGGTTTTCGGATAGGGCTGCCATGCTAGATTCCCTTGCGTTGGACCCCATCGAGTTGTCTGCAATTAATGTCGAGGAATTGGAAAACGATGAACCGCCCTTGGTGCTGTCCACGATACACTCTGCAAAAGGGCTTGAGTTTAAGGTCGTCTTCTTGATCCAAGCACTCGACGGCGTTTTACCGTCAGCCTATTCGGTCGGCAGTACGGAAGCTCTAGACGAAGAACTTCGTCTTTTGTACGTTGCCGTTACACGCGCCGAAGATCACCTGTTCATCACCTATCCGATGATCCAATTTAGACGGTATGAAGGGCAGTATTTTGCCAAACCTAGTCGGTTTCTGGTGGACGTACCTGAATCAATTTTGGAGCCATGTACTCTTGTTGAGTCAGGTAGCCCAGCACCGGATGTACTGGAAGAAAGGTCTAAGGAAAGCTCTTCCATGATTGAATCCTCAGAATCGGGCAGTGCAGCCGGTGAAATGTTGCCCCCCTTAGACGGTTTGCCTTTCTAAACTATGGAGCGATTCGATTATACCCCTCCCACAACGTTGACGGTCCCTCCAGTAGAGGGGCTTGTTATTCGCGAGATTGAACAGAGTAATCTGGACCTAATCCGTGAAATGAACCGGACAATCTTCAAGGAAGAGCGAATCATCAATACCTTTGAGCGAGATAATATTCTGATTTTGCTCGCTACGATCGATGACGAACCCGTAGGATTCAAGATCGGATATCGCGAAAATCGCTTTACGTTTTACAGTGCCAAGGGTGGTGTCATGCCTGCTTTTCGACGAAAGGGAATCGCGATTGCTCTGCTGGACGAAATGATCCGAATCGTGCGTGAGGCAGGCTACCGGCGCTTCGCATTCGATACGTTTCCGAACTTGCATCCAGGAATGACCATATTGGCGCTCGCTCAGGGTTTTCGCCTAATCAAGTCGGATTACAATTCGGTGTACAGAGAGTACCGACTTCGATTCGAAACGAAGCTAACCGACGTTCCCGGAGACTGACGCGTCCTCCCCTGCGCCTACGCCCGCGTCTATGCCCGCGTCCTCCTCTGCGCCTACGCCCGCGTCTATGCCCGCGTCCTCTCCTGCGCCTACGCCCGCGTCTATGCCCGCGTCCTCTCCTGCGCCTACGCCTGCGCCTACGCCCGCGTCCTCCTCTGCGCCTACGCCCGCGTCTAGAACAGGGCGTAAATGAATGGAGCTAATGCCGATCCTTGAGCCATAACGATGATCAGGCTAAGCATTAGCAACACCACGATGATGGGCGCAAGCCAGAATTTCTTTCTGACTTTCAAGAAGTGCCATAATTCGCCAATTACTCGGAGCTTACCCATCTTTCATCAACTGGTGTGAGTGCAATCAAGCCTCAGAAGTCTCAGAAGGTTGAAAGTTCCTCTTATTTGTAGACTTGCGGAAGACTTCAATCTGTACAGAGATGAGCGCAACACCCATCTTGTGCGAACGTATGGCTACTATCTGACCATTCCTGATACCTCCGTGCGGAAATTCTTTTTTGAGTTCATCGAGTCCATGCTGATCGCGGTTCGCGCAGTGTGGTCGAATAAGATGCGAGCCGTGTTGACCACGCTTGGCATCATCATCGGTATCGTCTCCGTTACGGGTATGGCGACTGTCGTTAATGGTATTGAACAAGGATTCGAGAATGACATCTCCTCCTTGGGAACGGACGTCATTTACATTGAGAAGTGGCCCTGGACTCGAGGGCCGGGATTCAAATGGTGGGAATACATCAACCGTCCAAATATCACAGAAGACGTGGCTGAAGTGCTCAATGAGCACTCTAGATCCATCCAAGCAGCAACGGCTGTGGTCAGCACGGCCCGGTCCTTGAAGTCGCAAACGGAATCGATTTCCTCAACCCGCGTTATGGGGGTCCAGTCTAATTACGGAGATGTCCAAGTTGTTGATTTGGAGGACGGGTACTTCTTGAGTCCGTTTGATGATCAAGGTGCCCGAAATGTAGCGGTAATTGGTGCCAGTATTGCCGATGAGCTGTTTCCGTTTGGCAATCCGATCGGGAAAGAGATGAAAATCGGGGGCAATAAATTTCGAGTGATCGCTGTTATGACCCGTCAAGGTCAAGGCTCGGAAGGAAGTTCGTCAGAAGACTGGGCGGTTCAGATTCCTTTCAACACCTTTAAAAAATATTACGGTACTAGATACCGGGATGTCAGTGTTCGAGCAAAAGTGCTCAATGGATTAGCAATGGCCGATGCCAAGGACGAAATGAGGGGCGTGGTCAGGATCGCCCGCCGTCTTACGGTTGACCAGGAAGACAATTTTGAGATCAATGAACAGGCTACTCTTAGAGCCTCCATCGAACCCATCAAGAATGCCATTTTTGGTATAGGGATTGGCCTCACCGCACTGGCTCTTTTGGTCGGGGGCATTGGTGTAATGAACATTATGTTCGTCACGGTCAAAGAGAGAACCCGCGAAATTGGGGTCCGAAAAGCTGTTGGAGCGCGACGCATCACTATTCTAATGCAGTTTCTGGTCGAGGCCATTGTAATCTGCATGGTGGGCGGATTGATCGGGGTGGGCTTGGCTTTCCCATTATCCATGCTCATTGCAGCCGTTCTTCCCGCATCGTTGGGAATGGGTACGGTCGTGATGGCATTCTCCATCTGCGTAGGTATCGGAACGGTCTTTGGCCTAGCGCCTGCCTGGACGGCTGCAAAGGCGCCTCCCATTGAAGCATTGAGGTACGAATAATCCATGGGATTCCTAGAAGCAATTCGAATGTCACTGGAGGCGCTCAGGGGCCACAAGACACGGTCATCCCTAACGTTGCTGGGTATGGTGATTGGTGTATTCGCTATCATCGTGTCGGTGACGGCAGTGAAAGTGATCGATGTCTATTTCAAGGAAAAACTTCAATTTTTAGGGTCGTCAACTTTCTCGGTGTCTAGGACTCCGATGATCCGGACGGGGAATACGGATCGTAGTGTCCGCAACCGCCCAAGTATCACATTTGATCAGATTGAACGTCTTTCAGATGCCATGGCTCTGCCTGTCACTGTAAGTGTCCTCGAAGACTTTACCATGGGAAAGATGGTCTATGAGGAGCAAGAGACAGAGCCAAATATCTTCGTGATGGGTGTTGACCAGTATATGCTCGGCAACTACTCGTACGAGTTAGATTATGGTCGATTCTTCACCCAGGAAGACATCAGCTATGCTCGGCCTGTATGCGTATTAGGTACTGATGTCTCATCTGAACTGTTTGCTACTCAGAACGCGATCGGCAAGGTGATCAAGGCGGCAGGTGCCCGATGCGAAGTCATCGGAGTACTCAAGAGCAAAGGGAGTTTTCTCGGTTTCTCTCAGGACAACAGGTTGTACATCCCCGTCACTCGTGGATTCACGCTCTATGGAGGTACAGACCGCAATATCGCTAACATCAGTCTTCGCGTTAGTGAACCCCAACTGATCAATGCTGCTATTGATGAAGCTACTGGCCGGCTTAGAGTTATCCGCAAAGTGGAGCCTGGTCAGGACAACAACTTCGAGATCTCGACTAACGATTCCATGCAGGCAATCTTGGAGGCGTTCACGGGAACGCTTACGGCTGGAGGTGCGGGCATCGGACTAATTTCCCTTCTTGCGGCTGGTATTGGGATCATGAACATCATGCTTGTTTCAGTGACGGAGCGCACGCGTGAAATTGGAGTTCGAAAGTCTATTGGCGCTCGGCGAAAGGATATTCTGCGTCAATTTCTGCTCGAGGCATTTTTCCTTTGCCAGATTGGCGGCGTGATTGGAATCTTACTTGGAGCGGCCGTCGGAAACGGAGTTGCTTTTTACTTCGATATTTCCGCGACATTCCCTACCAATTGGGCCATTCTTGCCGTGGTAATGGTGACGTTCATCGCGCTAGTTTTTGGTGGGTATCCTGCTTACAAAGCTGCGCGATTGAACCCAATCGATTCCTTGCGTTTCGAATAGAGGATCTGCGGTGTAGATTGGCAGCGTTCATCATTGCCTTCCATCAGTCCTCAAACCGTTTATGTCCGATCTACAGGCAGCTGCCAAGCGTGCAGTGGGTAAACACGTCGCATCTCTGGTTTCATCCGGCATGACGCTGGGTATTGGTACTGGCTCGACCGCCGCTATGGCTATCGAAGCGCTTGGCGCTCGGGTTCGGGATGAGGGCTTGGATGTGTGTGGAGTTGCTACCTCCTTTGCAGCAGAGCGGATGGCTCGTGAACACGGAATCCGGTTGACCACACTGGATCAGTCCCCTAAGCTGGACCTCGCCTTCGACGGCGCTGATGAAGTAGACCCCGATTTTACCCTGATCAAGGGCCGTGGCGCAGCGCAAACGCGCGAGAAAATCGTTGCCGCTCAAGCGAGTCAGTTCGTGGTTTTGGTAGACGAGAGCAAAATGGTAGACCAGTTGGGCTTCCGAATGCCGTTACCCATAGAAGTTGTCCCAATGGCTGTTACGCCAGTCATGAATGTGTTGAAAGCCCTAGGGGCAGTGCCAGACCTAAGAATGGGCATGAAGAAAGATGGGCCGGTAGTTTCTGACCAAGGAATGTGGATCGTAGATGCCATGTTTGATGGTATCAGTAACCCGGAACATGTAAATCGTGTCTTGTTGATGACACCCGGCGTTGTGGATCACGGATTGTTTCTCGACATGGCCACGATGGTTTTAGTCGGCCGCAGCGATGGGCATGTCCAGGTGCTAGAGAAGGGTTGAGCAGGACGAACCTGTACCGAGGTGAGGCAAGACTGGGGTTAACTCGCAGTTCAGAGTAACCTCCATCAAAACAGATGACTCATCATGTGCTCCAGAGATTTCAAGCCAATGCATTCCAGTTTGTTGGGCACACTTTTCTTAAGGAGGCCTTTTTCTGGCACGAACGCCTGACTAAAGCCGAGCCTGGACGTTTCTAGTAGGCGGGCTTCTAATTGCGAAATCGCTCGCACCTCACCGCCTAAGCCGACTTCTCCGGAGATCATCGCCTGCGATGGGATTGGGATATCACGAAAGGATGACGCGATCGCGGCTGCAATCGCTAGATCAGCGGCCGGTTCGGTTAGGCGAAGTCCGCCAGTAACATTTACGAACACATCGCAGGTCGAAAGGGGCATGCCCACTCGCTTCTCCAAAACGGCCAATAGCATCTGAAGTCTTCTTCCCTCGAAGCCGTTAGCAGTGCGTTGTGGATTGGAATAGGATGTAGGAGTCACTAACGCCTGGATTTCTGCTAGCATGGGTCGAGTACCCTCAAGGGAGCATACAACGGCCGATCCCGGCGTCAACATGTTTCTATCAGAGAGGAAGAGCTCACTCGGATTGTCCACTGGAGTTAAACCCTTCGACTCCATCTCGAAAACGCCGATTTCGTTCGTCGATCCAAATCGGTTCTTTACTGCACGGAGAATGCGAAAGACATGATGTCTGTCTCCTTCGAGGTACAAGACCGTGTCGACCATGTGTTCGAGAACGCGTGGGCCGGCAATCGTACCTGATTTGGTGACATGACCCACAATAAAGGTCGCTGTACCAGTTGATTTCGCCATCTGGATTAGGGCCGCTGCACTTTCCCTAACCTGCGTGACTGATCCTGGGGCGCTGGTCAGATCCGACCTGAATATTGTTTGGATGGAATCCACGACCATGATGGTCGGCTCTTCTTCTTGCACGCAGCGAATAATTGATTCGACTTCGGTCTCTGCCAAAAGAAGGAATCGATCGGAATCGACCCCCATTCGTTCTGCCCGCATTTTGACCTGCGACGGAGACTCTTCACCTGTGACGTAGAGCAGTTTTACATCGCCAAGAAGAGTGGCTAGCTCCGTCATCAATGTACTTTTTCCAATTCCGGGATCGCCCGCAATCAGTACAACTGATCCCTCCACTATTCCACCGCCAAGCACTCGATCAAGTTCAGCATTGCCCGTTTCAAGGCGCGACTCTGCCCCGCTTCGTATCTCAGAGAGTTTCAAAGGACGAGGTGTTATGCCGCCCTTTTTACGTATGAGACCAGGCTTATGCGAGGTTGCAGCCGTTCTTTCTTCCACCATGGAATTCCAGGCGCTACACGCAGGGCATTGTCCCATCCAGCGGGGAGATTCATTGCCACAGTCTTGGCAGAAAAACAGGGATTTGATCTTAGCCATCTATGCGGGTGAGGGAAGTGAGCCGTTTAGTTGGTGGTCTATAATCCGAGTGGTCGAATTATGGAACCAGCATTCCGTAGAATATAGAGGCAGCGTATGACAACCTTGTGACAGTCGCTCATTCTTGTGGTGATCTTTGATACGTGTAAGAATCGTGCATTGTGTGACAAATCGGTGCAGCGCGGCACCATTTCAGAAAGCATCCGTACTTTGAGATTGGAATCGTACCCTTCGGTATCCATTTCGTATCAGTCTACCGCTGCCCGTGCTCCGTAATACTCCCGCATTCATTCTGAATCCCCTCCAAGCCCTTGGTCGGTATAGCCAATTGCTGTTCCATGCTTTTGGAGCGATTCCTGAATTCGGCACGTATCGAAAGAATCTTTGGGAGCAAATGGTTCGGATCGGTGTGGAGTCTCTACCGATAGTCATGATGGCCGCCGCGTTTTCAGGGGCCGTTACTACTGTCCAGACCTCCTACCAACTGGTTTTCCCTCTTATCCCCAAGGGAATCATTGGGGCCATTGTGGTGCCCTCGATGATCCTTGAATTGGGTGCTGTGGTGACAGGGTTTATCCTTGCAGGTCGGGTTGGAGCGCGAATAGCCGCAGAGCTCGGCACTATGCGAGTCACTGAGCAGATTGATGCGCTCGAAGCAATGGGTTTAAACTCGATCGGATATTTAATTGTACCTCGAGTGGTCGCAGGTATTGTGATGTTTCCTGTTTTATATGTTGCGGCTTGCTTTGTTGGTATTGGCGGCGGGATGCTTGTGGGCGATCTAGGCGGCTTTGTGCCTATTGGGGAGTTTGTTGACGGAGCTCGCGAATTTTTTCAACCTTTCGATCCTTTGTTTGGCGTGATTAAATCACTGGTTTTCGGATTTACCATCACGTCGATATCCTGCTTTAAGGGCTATTATACCAAAGGCGGTGCCGAAGGTGTTGGCCGAGCGACGACACAGGCAGCGGTCGCCAGTTGTGTATTTCTCCTGCTGGCCGATCTTGTCCTTGCAGTAATTCTCCTCTGATATGATTAGCGTTCAACAAATCAACAAGAGTTTCGGTCAGAAACACGTCCTGAAAGACGTCTCGCTCGATATTCCCGAAGGCGAAACGCTTGCCATTATTGGGCGCTCCGGTTCCGGAAAGAGTGTCTTGATGAAGCACATCATTGGGCTCATGCAACCTGATTCGGGCCGTGTATTTGTTGATGGGGTGAACATCAATGACATCTCTTACGCAGAACTCAGAAGAGTAAGACAGCACTTTGGCGTTCTTTTTCAGGGTGGCGCCCTATTTGACTCAATGAATTCCTTCGAAAACGTAGCTTTCCCTCTTCGGACGTTCACATCCATGAATGAGTCCGAAGTTCGAAACGTGGTTCAGGAATGCCTTTCGATGGTTGAATTGGAAGATGTGGGTCTGAAAATGCCTTCTGAACTGTCAGGAGGGATGCAAAAGCGCGTCGCTTTGGCACGGGCAGTAGCCCTTCGTCCTCGCTATATCTTATACGATGAGCCGACTTCGGGCCTAGATCCTGAGACATCGAACACTATCGATGAACTGATTAAAAACTTAGCCAATCAACTCAATGTGACGAGCATCGTGGTAACCCACGATATGCATTCTGTACTGAACATCGCCGACAGAGCCGCCTTCATTTACGAAGGACGAATGCATTGGACCGGTACGATGGATGAACTCCACAAGAGCAAGGATGAAATCCTTACAGCTTTTGTGACTGCAAACGAATACAAAATTGGCGTCTGAATCGCCTCCACTAGCCAACCATTCCAGCAACGTGAAGTACTCGAACGAAATCAAGGTCGGTGTGACCATCATCTTAGCAACGGTGGTGTTCATTCTCGGTGTACGCTACTTCGAAGACCTACCTCTATTTAATTCCACCTATGGGCTGACAGCTGAATTTGACAATGCGGGTGGCCTGATAGCTGGCAATATCGTTCGGGTGAATGGTGTTGCGGTGGGCTCCGTCAATGCGGTGTATATCAGTGAGGAGAGTGGTAAGGTCATTGTCGACTTCCACGTCGACAAGAATATTCCTGTGACTGAAGGGTCCGAAGCGGTTGTCGCTGGGTTTGACGCTCTGGGCGTAGTGAGGCTTGAACTGAAGTTGGGTGATCCAAACGTGCCACGCATTCCCGAAGGCGGCTTGGTGTCCGGCCTGAATCCCGGCGATTTGATAGGGCAGATGACGGAACGTGCTCCTGAAATGATGGATGGTGCTGATAGAGTGTTGGGACAGTTAGAAGGCGTTTTGGCCGAAGCAAACACCATGCTGGCTTCACCGGAGTCTGATTTTAGACAGACTCTGCGGGCGGTCCAGGGTAGCGTAGACGAGGTTGAGACGCTGCTGAGCGAAGAAAGAGAGCGCATTTCAGATATCCTCGGTAATGTGGATCGGCTAACCGCGGATCTTGATACAGCTGCGGGAGAAGATGGAGAAGCTGTCACAGCCTTGATGGACCGTCTCAACACTATGATGACTACGCTAGATGCGGATCTAGAAAGTTATTCTGCTACAAACGAACAGCTTCAAGAGATTTTGAGGAAGCTGAACGATGGCGATGGAACGCTTGGGATGTTGATTAATGATCCTTCAATGTATCATCGTCTGGACTCGACTCTGACGGGTATCAACGCCCTCGTTGCTGACTTCCAGAACAATCCTGAGAAGTACCTCAAGGAGATGAAACTCGTAGATCTATTCTGATTCATTACTCATTACTTCTATGCCTTCCTACGACGACGCACTGACGCTTTTCCATGAATGGACGCTAACTGACAGTCTTCGCCGGCATGCCTATGCTGTGGAGGCTGCAATGGGGTTTTATGCGCAGAAGTTGGGTGAGGACGTAGAGTTATGGCGTATGACGGGTCTGTTGCACGATATGGACTACGAGAAGCACCAGACGCTAGATGAGCATCCGTTTGTCGGAGTGGGGATACTTCGTGATGCAGGTTATCCGGAAGTGCTTTGCGACGCGATACTAGGTCATGCAGAGCACACAGGACATCCCCGCACGACATTGATGGCAAAGGTCTTGTTTGCCGTTGACGAGTTGGCTGGATTCATCACTGCCGTAGGGTATGTTAGACCAACCGGGCTTACCGGTATGAATCCTAAGTCGGTTACAAAAAAGCTGAAGGATAAAAAGTTCGCAGCTGCGGTCAGTCGGGATGATATCCGCAACGGTGCGGCTGACTTAGATATGGAATTGAATGAGCACATCGCCATTGTGATCGCGGGAATGCAGGCAGATGCAACTCGAATCGGGTTTCCACCGTCCGAGTAGCACCTACCCTGAAGTTCATTAGGTCCCAATCAGTATCAACGCTCACTCCAAGGACGTGTCAGACGACCAAGTATCATCGCAGGAAGAACCGGAATCGCAGATTTCAGAACAGCCTCAAACCGCTGTCACGGTTACGGAGGCACGGGAAGTCACGCGTGCTCGAGCAAAGGATTTTAAAAATCTAGTAGCGAGCTACATTCGTCGCCACCTACCTGTCTCGGATCCGAAGGACGAGTCTAAGAAAGAACCTCCACGCGTTTCCGGCAGCCATGCGAACTTGCTGCCGCTTTTGCAGATCATTCCATGGATGCTAGCCTTGATGTTTGGGGCATCCTTTCTGTGGGACTTTCCAGGTATACAGTGGCAGGCTTTTGGTCAGAGCTTCGTTCTTGACGGACTCATGCGCATTGTGGCAGTGAGTGGGATGATTGGATTTCTGACGAATTGGGTAGCGATTACCATGTTGTTCAATCCACGCCAAGTCAGGCCCGTTTTTGGCCAGGGACTTATTCCCGCCCAGCGAGAACGAGTGATTTATCGCCTAGCGACGGCGGTAAGCGAAGAGCTGATCAACGAGGAGATAATCAAGCAGAAAATTGAGGAGAATGAGATCATCCCCAAGTACAGGGAATTGGCGATGTCGGTAGCTCGAGGCGTCCTTGAAGACCAAGAGTTTCGGACCGATCTCAAACGTCTTACTGCTGACTATGTCGAGACGGTGCTGACATCAGACGAGGTTCGGAAGCGTATCGTTGAATTCGTTGTAGAAAAGATAGAAGCCTATGTTGGGCAAGGGGTTGGAGGGATGGCGCTCAAAGCCTATCGGTATCTAAATGAGGACGATTTCAAACAGCGAATCGACAAAGCTATCCATGGAATTCCGTCGCAATTAGACATTGTTTTGGACGAGATGGATCTGCTTCTCGATAAGATCCCAGAGAAAATTGAGGCTCGCTCGGAGGATATTGAAGAGTTTGCGACCCGAATCGTGCTTGGCTTCGTTGAAAACCTGGATGTCTACGACATGGTGATGACCAACATGATGGCGTACGACGAAGGGCGCCTGGAGACACTCATCAAAAAATCCAGCAATGAACAGCTGAATTACATCAAATACCTAGGTGGCGTGCTTGGTGCCGTAGGTGGTTTAGTTATCTGGCAACCAGTGCCTGCCTTGATTGCTTTCACAGGCATAGGCGCACTCCTGTTTACCTTGGACGAGGCGCTTTTCAGGATGCATCGTGGGCGCGAGGAGACATCTTCGCAGACGAGTCCGTAGTGGATGGGCTGACTGTGTTCGTCGACGCTGCATTAGCTCCATCGCCTGTCGCGTCCAAACCAGCGTCTTTCGTGGGAGCATCTCCTCGTGAAAGGGCGAGATCGAAGCAATCTCGGCAACGCGGCTCATAAGCCTCCTTCGCTCCAATAAGTACGCGAGAACCTCCCGAGACGAGGCGCTGAGAGTGATTCGCTGGGTTGCCACAGACCACACAGATCGCATGAAGCTTCGTCACATACTCCGCAATGGACATAATCTGAGGGATCGGCTCGAAGGGCTCGCCGAGATAGTCTTGGTCAAGCCCAGCAACGATTATCCGTTTTCCCGAAGCAGCTAGTTCTCGGCACACTTGTACCAGATCATTTCCGAAAAATTGTGCTTCATCGATACCAACTACATCCGTATCCATCGCCAGAAGAATGATCTGACCAGCTGTAGCAACCGGTGTTGACCTTAGACTTGATGCGTCGTGTGATACGACTTCCTCTTCCGAATACCGAGTTTCGATTGCTGGCTTAAAGATCTCGGTGCGCTGACGGGCAATATTGGCCCGACGAATGCGTCGAATCAACTCCTCTGTTTTGCCACTGAACATAGAACCGCATACGACTTCTATCCAGCCGGTTGTTCGAGTATTTCTAAGTACGTGCGGTTCCAAGAGTTCGTCGGGAATTCCAGCTGAATGCTGAATTCAGTCACGGGGATTGAAGTGGGAGGAGAAGATACGATATCCAGTATTGTAGATCAGATTCCAGCAAGCGCCGATTCTGGGATCCAGCCCTGAGTGCCATTTGGAATCTCAACAAACACCCATCCGGAGGCAACCCCCTCTCTCGTAACGATCAGCCCTTCGTGTAGTTGAACGACTTCCCTGGCATCCGGGTCGGCTTGCTCTCTGAGCGATATTTCTCCTTCAATTATCACAGCTCGGACATCAAATGGCGAAAAAGCGGATGTACCGAATGCATGCACAAGGAGAACGACTCCTACGATGCCGGCCACGGTTCTTCCTCTGTTGTGCCAAGCGCTATGTCGGTCAAATAGGAGATGAGCCTTTAAAAAACCAAAGAAAACAATCCAACAAATAAGGCCAAGCCAGAAGGCTATACCAGGAGGCAGAGCTCGGGCCGCAGACATATGCAGTGACTTCCAGAATGGAAGAGGCAATACAGAAAAACTATCTTTTTGTCGGCCTCGTGCAATGGATAGAGAATGCTGGATGCGTTCATCATCGGGGGCTAATTCCTGCGCTCTTTCCAGATACCGTATGGCCTGGCCGAGTTGATCCATACGGTGATAGGCCAGCCCCGTATTGTAATAGAGCTCAGAGGACACCCATCCTGTTGCCTCCACCATTTCGAATGATTCAAGAGCCTCGCGGAACTGCCCATTTTCCAAGGACGCCGTGCCCTCGTCGAACTGCTGCACCACGCTGGCATCCTGAGCATTAGAGGCCATGGAAGCCAGTACTAGCCATACGGCCATGAATACGGATCTATACGATCTATGCATCATTCTCCCACCTCCTCGTCGATGTCCGGAATGATGGAAGAGGCGAGATCAAATGCTTCTTCCTTGTTCTCTGGTGAAAAAGAGGCCGGTGCAAACCGTCCTCTATCACAGGTTTCAAGGAAGTGTCGCAACCTGTTCCTAGTGGGCTCAGAAACCTGACGATCGGCAAGAAGGTCATCGAGTTGAGGACGCGTGAGACCTTTTTCGGCGACATTCATTCGATTGCCTACAAATCCCAGAACGGCTCTTTCGAGCTCCTCAAAGTATCCTCTCGTATCCCCGGAGCGCAGCGTTTCCATCGCTTGCTTGAGGTGCTTTCGGCTCAGCGGATGAGCCCGCCGGCCTCGTGCCCATCGAACGTCGTTCTGATATCGATCAGATCGCTTCTGCCAAACGATGGCTCCTCCCAAAACGAGCACCGGTAAGAGAACCAGAAACCAGGTCCAGAGCCGGTCGTGTAGCGAGACAGTCTTGAGACGGTACCAACTTCCTACCGATTTGAAGGCTGGAGCAAAATCATCGACCGGCATGCCGTTAGTAGTGGCAGTGATTACATCAGGCGCCGTGGCCGTTCCTGTTACTGTTACCGGAATTGGATTTGCTGACGTAGTACGGTATCGCCCTGTTCCTGGATCAAACCAAGAAAATTGCACAGGTGGAATGTCAAACGTTCCGTTCGTCCTCGGAATCAGTACGTAACGAAATGTTTTGCTACCACCAAGGCGGCTTCCAGACCGATCCAGCAAGCTAGATACATAAGGGTCATACATCTCAAAAGCAGCCGGAATATCGAATCGAGGGGCGTCGAGGGTAGCAAGGTTACCCTGCCCCGTTATGGTCACCGTCAACTGCAATGATTCTCCCACATCTAGAGATGTCCGATCAGGCGTAACCGTCATGGCATACGAACCAACTGCCCCATTGAAAGAAGAAGGTGCCCCATCAGGTAAGGGCTTCGATTCAATGGTTACTTTCGGCGAGGCAAGCTGAACAGGAGAAAACCGAGTCCCGAGCGAAAAAAGGGATTGCATCGGATCCCTTGAACCAAACGGAAGCATCGCCTCGCTTTCGATCTTCAACGGATCAACACTCATCTCGCCGGCGCGGGTAGGAAAGACGGCGGCTCTTTTCAGAACAATCGTATTGTATCTGAGACCATTTTCTACCGTGATACGCGGGATAGGTCGCGTTTCTACGTCTAGCTCCTCTCGCCAAAACCCCTCAGCATCCCAACTATCAGTGAGACGGCTTTGTCTCAATTGAATGCCTTCCCTGAAATAGAGACGGTATTCTACAATAACCTGTTCATTTTGCCAGGCTGATCGTGCACTCGGAATGGCCCGAATGAAAAGATCTGAGTCATCCGGAGTAGGAGGCTCTGCGGTTTGGGGTGCATCAAGCGGAGACCGGAAAATGCGGTCAAATGGGGTTGTCTGTCGTTGGCGAGCAGGGCGTTGGTCCTGAGGAACGACCGTGACTTCGATGGGCTGTGTGTGATATTCTCGATCGCCGACCTTGACGATGGTCGCGGCAATTGTCGCCTTGCCTTGCCGGGTGGGACGGTAGGTCCAGTTGAATCCAAAACTACGGGACATCTGTCCATTGACAATCGAAACCGACTGTTGGGTACCTGGCACGGTTTGCAAAAGTGCCAATCCATCGGAGGCAGGGGCCGGTGGAATCTGAATATTACTTCCATCGGATCCATCAACTGTGATGGTATAGGTTAGTGCCTCTTCGGTACCAATTGTAGTAGCATTGACGGAAGAACGCACGTCTACTTGCTGAGCATTGGTCACTCCGGCTCCTACAAGAGCCAGCAAAAAGACGCATCCAAACCATTTCGTAAAGAACTGCCTTGTCATGGCTACCAGTCCTTTTCGACGCGCCGGGGCCGCGTTTTCATTTTCTGAACTTGCCGGAGTAACTGCTCTTCCTCGTTCTCGAGTGCCTGCAGGATACGCTGTGCCTCTTCTTCGCTCAGTTGTGTCGGGTCTTCCTTTTTCTGCTGATCTTGCTCTCGCTGTTCTTGCTGATCCTGCTGACTTTCATCATCGGAATTCTGCTGCTGCTGGTCCTGCTGCTGTTCGTCCTGCTGTTGATCGTCCTGTTCGCCGTCTTGGTTCTGCTGCTCGTCCTGGTTCTGCTCTTCGTTGTCTTCGTTCTCTTGCTGTTGATCTTGTTGTTGCTCTTGCTGCTCTTCTAGCTTCCGTTTGACGAACTCGTAATTGAACTTTGCATCACTATTTGATGGATCACTGAGCAACGCACGGCGATAGTGCTCGAGCGACTGATCCAACTGCTCGGTATCGAAGGCCGCATTGCCTGCGTTGTAGCTCGCCCGGACAAGATCATCAGGTGACGTCGCCATACGCGCTGCACTCGAAAACGCGATACCAGCCTGCTCTGCATCACCACCTCGGTAGAGAGCGGCTCCCAGGTTGTTTAGCAGTCCAGAATGAACAGCACCGGGTCCATCTTCCTGTACGGATTTTATCCCGTCCCGATAGGTCGCTGCTGCGTCTGCGTACTGCTCCTGCGCATACTGAGCATTGCCTTGACGTCCCTTTTTCTTTCCGTCACCGGGACCTAGCATCAGCAAGGCCATCACAAGCATGATGGAATACTTCATGGTGTTAAGCGGTTGGTGAGGGTGAAGGGGTTCGGAACGAATCATCGTTCACTGACGAAGTAGAAATCTTTCTGCGCTCAGGAATGCCCCATTCCAGAAGTAGTAGTAGGATACCAGCGAGAAGTGGCCACTGAAACCGCTCTTCATACTCTTCAAATTCGTCCTGCCCGAACGTGGTTTTATTGAGTTGGTCAAGAGCAGCTGTCAAACGTGGTAGGGAACTGGATGTACGCGCAATTCTGAAGTAGGCACCATCCCGAGCAAGATCCTGAAGAACAGCTTCCTCCAGTTTTGTTGTGACAATGGTTCCAGTTCGATCCTTTTTGTAATCGACTCGCCGTCCGTTTCTATAGACAGGAATGGGGGCGCCGTCCGTCTCGCCAACGCCAGCAGCATAGATTACAACCCCTTCTTTTCTGGCTTCTTCGAGGATCTCATCCAGGTCAGCGATATGGTTTTCTCCATCAGAGACAAACAGTACGGCGCGTGTCCGAGTTTCTCCATCAGGTGCGCCAGAAGGTGCTTTAAACGCCTGCAATGCCATATCCAAGGCTGTTCCGAAGTCGGTTCCGGGCGTTGGAATCAAGGATGGGTCAGCTACATCCAGGAAAAGACGTAGGGCACCATAATCGGTAGTTAACGGACACTGGATGAAGGCATCACCAGCGAACGTGACCAATGAAACGCGATCTCCTTTCATCTCGTCGACCAAGTTTTTGATCTCGTTTCGGGCGCGTTCAAGCCTGTTAGGTGCCACATCCTCTGCCATCATCGAGGCCGAGACGTCCAAGGCAATCACAAGGTCGATGCCTTCGCGTTTTACCTCCTTTAGCCGTGTGCCAAACCTGGGGCCAACAAGCGATAGCGCGATCAGAAGTACTCCGGTTGATCGAAGGGCCGCCTTCCACCGGCGTCTCCGAGGACTAACGGCCGCCGCCAGTCGAGCGATCATGCTTCCTTCTCCGAATCGATCAGCCAACTGGCGCCGGCGCAAGGCGGCCCCCAAGAAGAGAGCCACAGCTGCAGGCGCGAGGGCAATCGTCCAGATATATTGTGGATTAAGCCACTCCATCAGGGAAACCGTCTGAAAAGGGTGGTTGAAAAGAGAACATCTAGGAAGAGAAAAAGGAGCCCAGGGAAGAGGAACGAGACATATTTCTCTTCAAAATCCAGGTAACTCCGTTCCTCGATTTTGGTGCGCTCTAGTTCGCCGATCTGATCGTAAATGTCTGCTAGTGCGCGGTTGTTGGTTGCTCTGAAGTACTGTCCACCCGTCATGTCGGCAACAGCCTGGAGCATTTCCTCGTCAATTTCAACGGGGACCATACGACGTTGACGACCTGCAAAAGGATGGTCTACAACGAAAGGCGCTTCACCGTGCTGTCCGACACCAATCGCATAAATACGGACCCCCAGCGTTCGCGCAACTTCAGCCGCTGTTTCAGGGCTCAATTCGCCCCGGTTGTTCTGTCCGTCGGTCAGGAGAATGATCACCTTACTTTTGGCTTCGGTGTCTTTTAGCCTGTTGACGGCCATAGCAAGAGCCGTCCCAATAGCTGTTCCATCCTCAATAACACCAACTTCGACTTCGGCCAACATTTGTTGGAGAAACGCATAGTCCAACGTTAGTGGTGCTTGTGTATACGCGTTGGCTGCAAAGACAACGAGTCCAACACGATCAGAAGTCCTTCCGTTGATGAAATTCGCTCCGACGGCTTTTGCTGCTTCAAATCGGTTAGGTCGAAAATCTTCAGCTCGCATGGATGTGGACGTATCCAAGACCATAATGATATCTACGCCTTCGGCAAAGCGCTCCCTGATAACATTGCGATCCTGTGGTCGAGCCATCGCAATAATGGCGAGTGTCAATCCTGCAACGCGAAGCAGTGCTGGGACGAAGCGCAGCCGCGTACGCAGCGATGGCCCTACGGACATGGCTGATGCCGTCGTACTGAAACGCATGCCTGATCGTGAGCGAGCGGCCTGCCATGCACGCCATGCCACGACAGGAATTATTGCCAACAGAATGAGCCAATATGGTTGAGCGAAACCCATCTTAGGCGTCCTCCATTTCTTTCTCAGCAGGGGCATATCGAGCAGCTTCGAGTGCTGCCTGCCGCGCTTTTTCGCGCTTTAGCTCCTCTTCGCGATACACCGACTCAGTGTCTTCGATGGCTCCGCGAGTTTCATCGACCATTGCTCGAGTTTGTTCGAGGATTGGGCGCAGATCAGCAAATTTCACAAGGTCAGCATGGGAGAGGACCAGATCTATTTCTGAAATCACGTCTTCCGGCAGCGGCCCACTCGAAGCGGCAGAGCGCAACCGGTCCAGTAGTTCTCGAGTTGTGGTTTCAAGCGCTGGTACATTTGCTCGTCTCCCGACATAGGTCCGCAGTATGTCCGTCAGCTCAACATAGAATGGTTTCACTTGGTCAGGATCGGAGAGGTCAACTTGTTGTAGCGCTACCAGTCGGTCCACTGCTTGCTGGTAGGGCGGTATTGCTGGCTCAGCGTTCGATTCATCGTCCACTTCGTCCGTGTCCTTGTTGCGATGTCGCCACCCTAGGCCACCAATCACTGCAGCTAGTGCCAATAGCCCCAGAATCCATGGCCACCACACGCGGTCAAACTCTGCTAGCGGGGCTAGGTCTTTCAATTCAGTGGCATCGTCTGGAACGAGGCTACCGATACGAACGAAAGTACCCGGGGCGAGGGCTGTCAGCGTGTCTGAGGCAGCGGCAAGCCCGATCGGGATGCCGGCTACGCGAGCGGTGTCCAAGGCGAATGTAGTGGCTTCATACACAACCGAGTCAATCTGACCGCCGGTTTCATATGGACGGCTACCGCGGCGCAGGACATCCAGAATTTCAAAGTCGCCGAGAGCGAAAATTGTGTTGGCCTGCAGCGAATCCGGCAGTAAGTCATGTGGAAATACGGCTTCGCGGGACCCATCGTGACCCAATACGACGGTTAATTCGAAGCGGTCGCCTACTGTCACGGAGTCGACGGACGCATACGTTTCTGCTTGCTGAGCTCGTGTGTTTGGCACGGCGAGTAGCAGTAAAGCGAGGGAAAATATGATGGACATGTTGGTGCGCATCACCCACCCACCCGATTTCGCTGACGGAAAAAGCGGATTAGGGGCTCTACATAGCTTTCATCCGTCACTACAGGGATGCTATCTACGCGCAGTCGCCTAAAGGTCTTGTCAACAATGTGTCGCCGCCTGGCAGCTGTGCTCGAATAGGATTCTCGAACAGCTTCACTGGACGTATCGATGAGGACATGTTGTCCTGTTTCGGCATCGGTTACTTCCATGAGTCCAACGTTCGGGAGATCCGACTCTACTGGATCAGTTAGATGGACGGCGATGGTGTCGTGACGTCGTGCGACGGCCCTTAAAGCTGGCTCGAACTCATTGTCCATGAAGTCACTAAGGATCATGACGATTGAGCGTCTGTGCAACACATGGACGAGGTGATTGAGTGCCACGGTCAGGTTGGTGCCCTTGGACTGTTGTTCGTGGGCGAATAGATCTCTGATCAATCGAAGGACATGCTTACGACCCTTTTTTGGCGGTACGAACAACTCTACCTGATCGGAAAAGAGTAGCAACCCAACATTGTCGTTGTTCTGGATGGCCGAAAAGGCCACAACTGCGCAAATTTCTGCAGCTATTTCCCGTTTGAACATGCCAGCGGAAGCAAAGTCTTCAGAGCCGGAAACGTCCACAGCCAAGAGGACCGTCTGTTCTCGCTCTTCCTTGAAAATCTTGATGAATGTATCGGGATATCGCGCCGAAACATTCCAGTCAATATTTCGCACATCGTCGCCAAACTGATATGGTCGCACTTCGGCAAAATCCATCCCTGTGCCTTTGAATGCAGAATGGTATTCTCCCCCGAAAATATTGCTCACGAGACCCTTGGTACGGATCTCGATCTGCCGGATTTTCTTGAAGAGTTCCTTGGGTATCATGGACGGCGACCAGCCGGGTTTTCAGATAGGTTGAAGTGAACGCACCAATGCGCAAGATGCTTCTTTTGTTGCACAGATAACGTATCAGGTCCTTAGATGTTGTATCTGTTGCCTAGGAACTGGGCTGTGCGTCGACTACCAATAATCATGCATACAGGTCTTTCGGATTCGCAGATTCCAAGTCCACCAAGAAATCAGCTAATTCAGTCGTCACCTGGTCCAGAAATTGAGCTCCTTTTTCAGGTGTAGCTAACGCTGGATTGCCCACGCCCGTATCATCCGTCACTTGAGTCCACTTCCGAGGAGCCCAGACACGTTTCTCGCGAAGGGCCTTGATACGAAAGGAACGACCATGACCCTCCCCGGCTTCTTCCAGTGGCCTTACTATCTCAGGATGGAGATGCATCATCACACTGGTCTCGAGCTCTCCGGCGTGGTCTCCGGGCTCATCGAAGACAGAATTCGCATCCCCCAGCGTCCACCAATTAGCTTCGCATAGGAATACTGTAGTTGATGCCTGCAACTCGCGGATCATTTGCCGGAAAGAATTTGCACCGTGTCCATTTAAGACAACCATGTGGCGGACGCCTGCCTTTTCAACGCTCTGGAGCAGATCCTTGAGGACAAGATGTTGGGTAGATGGATTCATGTTTAGCGTCAGCGGGAGGTCTTTCTGCTGTGTGTGTACGCCAAACGGCACGGTGGGTAGGACGATGACCGCAGCCCCTTTCACAGTTGCTTTTTCAGCGGCCAAACGTGCTACGGCTTCAGCTTGGAACGTGTCCGTACCATGAGGTAAATGCAGGTTATGCGCTTCGGTGGCTCCCCAAGGCAGGATTGCAGTGGAGTACGATGTATCACGCACATCGGGCCAGGTTAGTTGGTCGAGAAGAGTGGAAGGCATGCGTTGGCTGGTTTGTTTATCACAATTTCGGTTCTTCCGACCTGATCCGCACCAGAAAAACGACATGAATGCACATTTGTACGAAAACGTGAATTGTTGATCCGAACCATATCGAGGAGCCAAACCCGTTCCCCGGGCAGTCCTGAGATATGTATATTCTTTCTATTCAAGTTGGTACCCACGTCGCACCCCAATTGCCATGTCAGTCCGCTTCGGCGTCATCGTCTTTCCAGGCTCTAACTGTGATCACGATGCATATCACGTAGCCAAGCACGTTTTCGGCCAAGAAGCCCGCTTCATCTGGCACAAAGAAGCCGAATTGGGCGATGTTGACTTTGTCATCGTTCCAGGTGGGTTTTCGTACGGGGATTATTTGCGCAGTGGCGCTATAGCCCGGTTTTCACCCATTATGAAGGATGTGGTCAGATTCGCCAACAGCGGCGGACTGGTAATGGGCATCTGCAATGGCTTTCAAATCCTGTGCGAATCTGGGCTCCTGCCTGGTGCACTTATGCGGAATGAATCGCTTCGCTTCGTGTGCAAGAATGTGCACCTCAAGACCGAGAGTCTGGACAGCCCCTTTACGCAAGGACTGACTTCAGGAGAAGTATTACGGGTACCGGTTGCACATGGTGAAGGAAACTACTTTGCCTCAGACGACATCTTGGATCAATTGGAAGATCAAGGTCGAGTAGCCTTTAGGTACTGTAACGAAAATGGGCAGGTCACGAAGGAGTCAAATCCAAATGGCGCCTCGCGCAACATTGCTGGTATCCTGAACGAAGGCCGCAATGTGTTGGGAATGATGCCACACCCTGAGCGATGTGCAGAAGCCATCCTCGGTCGTCCTGATGGAGCTCGGATTTTCACGTCTATTGTAGATGCCTTAAGCGTAGGAGCCTGAACGTACTTAGTTGATATGACAAAGCCGCACCATTGCTGATGCGGCTTTGCCTACAAGTCGTCAAGTTGAGCCGAGGCGTTATCAGCCAATCACTGCCTTCATGTACTCGCGGCGCATCTTCGTGATGGCTGATACCGAGATACCTTTCGGACATACTGCTTCGCACTCCGTGTGATTTGAGCAGTCTCCGAAGCCTTCCTGTTCCATCTGATCAACCATTGCGATGGCGCGCGATTTGCGCTCTGGATCGCCTTGGGGAAGCAGGGATAGCTGCGCGATTTTTGCGGCCGTAAACAGAGATGCAGAAGCATTCGGACAAGCAGCCACGCAGGCTCCACATCCGATACAAGCCGCAAAATCCATTGCCAGATCAGCATCTGCTTTCGCGATAGGCAGCGAGTTAGCGTCCTGCGCTGCTCCAGTGTTCGCTGAAATGTACCCGCCAGCCGCAATGATGCGGTCAAAAGACGTACGATCCACAACGAGATCCTTGATAATCGGGAAGCCTTCGGCACGCCACGGCTCGATAACGATTGAATCGCCATCCTTATAGTGACGCATATGCAACTGGCAGCAAGCTGTCCGCTGCTGCGGGCCGTGAGCCTGTCCATCAATTACAACGCCACAGGATCCGCAGATACCTTCGCGACAGTCGTGATCGAATTCAACAGGCTCTTTGCCTTCCTTGATCAACTGTTCGTTGAGTACGTCAAGAAGCTCCAGGAAAGACATATGAGGATTGGCTTCCGGCACCACGTAGGTTTCGAAACCACCTTTGGCCTTGGGGCCTGCCTGACGCCAGACTTTGAGCGTAATGTTCATGCTGTTTGCCATAACAATTCGAAGCTGTCGTCTTATTTGTAGCTGCGGGTGGTGAGCTGGACGTTGTCAAAGTCCAGCTTTTCTTTGTGTAGTTGATGACCATTTTCACCAAATTCCCAAGCGGAAACATGGGTAAAACCGTCATCATCTCGGCGTGCTTCTCCTTCAGGAGTCTGATGTTCTTCTCGGAAGTGGCCGCCACACGATTCTTCTCGTTCAAGCGCATCTCTGGCCATCAATTCCCCTAATTCGAGGAAGTCAGCGACGCGCAAAGCGAACTCCAAGTTCTTGTTGAACGTGGTTGGTTCACCTGGCACGAGAACGTTTTGCCAGAAATCTTCTCGAAGAGCTGTAATATCGTTGATCGCCTTTTTCAATCCGTCTGTGGTGCGGGACATGCCGACTTCGTCCCACATAATGCGGCCAAGTTCACGATGGTATTCCGTAACTGTTTTCGTGCCTTTGATCGAAAGTACTTTCTCGATTCTAGACTTGGCACTCTGTTCTGCTTCCGCAAACTCAGCTTCTAAACCAGTCAGTTTGTCAAAACTGTTGCTCGCGATGTAGTTGCCGAGCGTATACGGGATGACAAAGTAGCCATCAGCCAAGCCCTGCATCAGAGCTGAAGCACCTAGGCGATTGGCTCCGTGGTCGGAGAAGTTGGCTTCGCCAAGAACAAAAAGCCCGGGCACGTTTGATTGCAATTCGTAATCAACCCAAAGACCACCCATGGTATAGTGGACGGCTGGGAAGATGCGCATCGGCATTTTATAGGGGTCATCGCCCGTGATGCGCTCATACATTTCGAAAAGATTACCGTAGCGTGCTTCAATCACATCTCGTCCGAGACGTTTGATTGAATCGGCAAAGTCTAAATAAACGGCCAGCTTAGTTTCTCCAACACCACGCCCTTCATCCGTAGCTAATTTGGCATTTCTCGACGCAACATCACGAGGCACGAGATTACCAAAGCTTGGATAGCGGCGTTCCAGATAGTAGTCCCGCTCGTCTTCCGGGATATCAAGCGGCTTGCGCGTGTCGCCAACTTGTTTTGGTACCCAAACGCGGCCATCATTTCGAAGACTTTCTGACATAAGAGTCAGCTTAGACTGATAGTCCCCGGAAACGGGAATACAGGTTGGATGGATCTGCGTGAAGCATGGGTTGGCGAAGTAAGCGCCTCGCTTGTGGCAACGCCAGGCAGCTGCCACGTTCGAGTTCTTAGCATTCGTCGATAGGTAATAGACGTTACCGTAGCCACCCGTACAGAGTAATACAGCGTCCGCAAAGTGACGCTCGTACTCACCTGTAACCAGGTTACGCGTGATAATTCCTCGGGCTTTTCCGTCCACCACGACTAGGTCAAGCATCTCTTGGCGCGCAAACATCTCAATGTTGCCTTTGCCAATCTGCCGGCTCATGGCCTGGTAGGCGCCCAACAGTAGCTGCTGTCCAGTTTGCCCACGAGCATAAAACGTCCTTGAGACTTGGGCTCCACCAAATGAGCGGTTGTCGAGCAATCCACCATATTCACGAGCGAAAGGCACGCCTTGCGCGACGCATTGGTCAATGATGTTGTTCGATACCTGTGCTAGACGATGAACGTTGGCCTCGCGGCTGCGGTAGTCGCCGCCTTTGATGGTATCGTAGAACAAGCGCCAGACGGTATCCCCGTCATTTGGATAGTTCTTAGCTGCATTAATTCCACCCTGCGCAGCAATTGAGTGCGCCCGACGGGGGGAGTCCTGAATGCAAAAGCTCTTGACGTGGTAACCGAGCTCAGCCAAGGTGGCAGCAGCGGAGCCGCCAGCAAGGCCCGTACCCACAACGAGCACAGTGTGCTTCCGTTTGTTGGCCGGGTTGACCAGTTTGATACCGTTTTTATACGTGTCCCATTTGTCCTTCAGTGGACCTGCGGGAATCTTCGGATCGAGAACGGTTGACATGGTGTGTGTCGGGATGATGTCGGAACAGAGAAAACGGGATGGGTCACAAGGATCAGATCCAGCCGAGGTAAAGGGCTAGGGGCATTGCAATGAAGCCAAGTCCGATGCCAAGACCTAGTAGGCCACCAATCGTGTAGACAGCAGGGGTGATGGAAGGTCGCATGGCGCCAAGTGACTGCAATGCGCTCCAAACTCCGTGTCGTAAGTGAACGACCAATAGAAGCATGATGGCTGTGTAACCCAATGTGTACCAGGTAGTCGCAAATTTTTCCCGAACGAGAAGGGCCAAGTTGCGCATTTCCACGCCATCGATTACTGTCATGTAGGCGGGGTCACCATTGCCGGGGCCTCCCGGTCCAAACTTGAAAGAGATCAGGTGAAAAACCGTGAAAACAAGCAGGATGATTCCCGTAATAGCCATACTTCTAGAGCTGGACGACTGCAAGCTCGGGCTGCCAGCGCTACGATACATATCGTACCCTTGAGGGCGGGCTTTCCTTTTTCCAATCCAGATGCGGACACCTGTAATGGCATGAAACAGGAAGAAAAGCACTAGGCCAGCTTCAACAGCGTAAAGGAGTGGACCTAGGCTGGCCAGAAAATGGGCATACTCGTTGTAGGCGTCATCGCCCGAAAACATCGAGAGGTTTCCGATCATGTGCATCAGCACAAAAATGACCAGGCCCAATCCCGTAATTCCCGTTACGAATTTTTTACCGACGGGAGAACGCAATACATTTGATAAGCTCATGTCTGCAGCGGATGCCGAAAGGGTTTGTCGGGCTTGATACCGGATTCCCGTAGACGCTTGCACGCCAGCGGATTTCCAGAACTGTCGCCTAAAGTACGGAACAAGGAACTGGAAGGCTCCCAGGATTTGCCTCACACCCTGTACATTTAACGAAGGTTACACGGAACGACTCCATAACAGGGTATGAAGTCGTTCAACGGACGGAGGAACAGGCAAGTAACGGTAAAAAAACGTTCAGCGACCGGTTGAAAGACTCCTGGGCCCGGAGTACGCTGCCCGTGGTCTGATCAATCTATTATCTGACCATTGCTCCATAAGATGGGCTGTCCAGCCGGTTACCCGAGACATGGCAAAAATGGGAGTAAAGAGATCCATCGGTATGCCTAGGGTACCGTAAACGGAGGCTGAAAAGAAGTCCACGTTTGGATACAGCCCTTTTTCCGTTTCCATCACGTCCATCAACGTTAGGCTCATGTCGAACCATTTTTTCTCTCCACGCTCTTCGGCCAATTTGCCGGACATCTCTCGAAGAATAGCGGCCCGGGGATCCAGGGTCTTATAAACTCTGTGTCCAAATCCCATGATCCGCTCTTTTTGCTGCAATCTGTCAAGAACCCAGCTTCGTGGGTCCATCCCTGATCGATCAATTTCGGCTAGCATCTGCATCACCCTGAGGTTCGCACCTCCGTGGAGCGAGCCCTTGAGCGCACCGATAGCACCCGATATGGCCGAGTAAACATCGGACAAGGTTGCGCCGATAACGCGAGCGGCAAATGTTGACGCATTAAGTCCATGTTCTGCATGCAGTACGAGGCAAGCATCGAAAATCCTTACAGCTGCTTCCCCAGGCTCCTTACCATCGAGTTGATACAGGAAATTGGCCGCAGTCGATGCGCCTTTCAAGGGGGTCAGTGGTTGATGACCATTTCTAAGACGGTTGAAGGCGGCAATCAGCATGGGCATGCGCGCAGTGAGCCGAACAGCCTTGCGATAGTTAGCCTCAGCCGATGCGTCGTCCGCCTGGGTATCAAAATGCGCCATGGCAGACACACCAGTGCGCAAAACAGCCATAGGATCGGCATCTTCAGGTGTCATCGACATGACATCCAGAATCATCGGAGGCAAAACCCGCTCGGACTGTAGCATCCGATCCAGACGAAGAAGCTCATCTGGCTCAGGAAGGGTGGTGTTCCACAGTAACCAGGCTACTTCTTCGAATGAACAATGTCTAGCCAAGTCGTCAATGTCATACCCCCGATAAATCAACTCTCCTTTCTGGCCGTCGATATCACAAATTGCTGTTTCTAAGGCTATGACGCCCTCAAGGCCTCGAGAAGATGAGGATGGCTTTGGATCTAAACTCATGGAAAATGTCAGGGTGAACCAGTGTCGAAGGATATCGAACGTAATGTGTCTGCTAATATACTCAGCGTGCCTCGATGTGGGATCATTTTGGCCCCGCAGCAATTTACCGACACGACATTGTATCCCGGCGGTCGATTTATGTCGAATCGTCGGAAGAATAGCCCGACAGGGTTCAAAGCACTTCTCCATTGATGCCAGCCGTTCTGCGCACTTCCATGCCAGTCTCCACACTGTACCTCCTAGCCCTTGTTTGGGCAGCAGGATATGCAGCTGTGCGAGAGACCTGGCGGCGCGTCCTTTCGGTGGCTGGACGAGGCTCTGAACCACTAACGGATCTGAGCGAGTCATCTGACGGAACCGAATTCGGTCCAAAAGAGGGCTCCACCCACACTACTCACGTTTATTCGCTATCAAGGACGGCCGGCCGGTATTCGGCGCCGTTGGTGAGGAGACTCCGTGGCCGCAGAATCATCGCATCTGATCTTGCCCGAAAGGCAGTTCTGACAGCAAGCGGCCTGGATATTGCCCCATTGATCTCCCCTCGGCCCTGTCTTCAACGGGATATGCCGTCCGCGAGCGACACCAATTCATGTCGAAAGAAATTATTGTCAACAAGGGTAAGCAGACCCGCATCGCCATCGTTGAGGATGGCGAACTCGCGGAACTGTTTATCGAGAACCAGGAGCACGAACGCACGATCGGCAACATCTTCCTGGGCCGCATCAGGCGGGTCATGCCGAGCATCCAGGCTGCGTTCGTAGACATCGGCCAGAAGCAGGACGCATTTCTCCACTTCTCCGATCTTATTGAAAATGTTGAATCTTGGATCCATTACGTCCAAGAGCAAACGCCTGTTATCGGGGAGTTTAAGGGGGATTATACCGCCAAACCCGCAGGTAAAAAGCGCCGTCGTCCTCAAGGCCAGAACGATCGTAGCTCACGTGATCGAGGCGATCATCACAACGTCGCCGACGAAAAGAGCAAGGATCGCCGCAAATCAGCCATGCGTAGACAGCATGGTCATCATGAGGCCAAAGGGCACGATGACGACCAGCAGGAAGGATCTTCATTCGATCCTACGCTGATCCTTAAGAAGGATATGCCGATCCTCGTCAAGATCAGCAAGGAGCCTATCGCCAACAAAGGAAGCAGAATTACGACAGATATTTCGTTGGCAGGGCGATTCTTGGTGCTCGTTCCAATGGCCAATTATGTGGCCGTTTCGAAAAAAATTATGTCGTTCAAAGAACGACGCAGGTTGCGCGCACTAGCCAGAAGCCTCCTTCCTGAGGGGTTTGGAGTAATCGTTCGTACGGTTGCGGACGGGCGTAGCGCAAAAGCTCTAGACACTGATCTGAATCTGCTTATCAGCAAGTGGAAGAAGATCGAAGAGAATTTGGACGGCCGACCTAAGTCGCCTATCGTAATCCACGAAGATGTCAACATGGTGTCATCCATCATGCGCGATCTCTTTACCGAGGATTACGACAGGATCCTGATCGATGATCAGAAGCTGTACCGCAATATCAAGGGATATGTACAGGCCATCGCACCGGACATGGTGGCAGACGTCAAACTTGACACTTCCGGTCATTCTGTTTTTGAGGAGGTCGGTATCAAAGATTCCGTTGAAGAAGCATTCGAGTCGAGAGTTAACCTGCCATCGGGCGGTTATTTGTTCATTGAGCAGACGGAGGCCATGCACGTCGTTGATGTGAACTCTGGCCGCGCCGGGCGAGGACTTTCTCAGGAGGAGAGCTCGCTGCGGGTGAACATAGAGGCAGCAAAAATCATCTGTAAGCAGGTGCGTTTGCGAGACCTTGGCGGCATTATCGTCGTCGATTTCATTGACATGCGCCATGAAAGCAACCGCCGGAAGCTGTACGAAACCCTCAAGCGCGAATTCCGTGCTGATCGTGCAGTGACTAAGGTTCTTCCGATGAGTGATTTTGGTCTGGTACAGATAACCCGTCAGAGACTTCGCCCAAGCATTACTACGACATTTTCCTTGCCGGATGAGGCAGGACAATTAGGAGATGGCTCAATGGCCGGCAGGTCCGGAGCGCAGAAGCGGAATCTGACGAGGGAAGAGCCTATGGTTCGTATCGATCCAAAAGATCTTGTCAAAAAGATCGAGGGTTGGATTTCGCGATATCGGGATGCTGGTCATTCCGCCCGAGTGAGATTGAAAGTTCATCCGTTTACGGCATCGTTCCTGAGCGGACGTTTTCCTAGTCGGGCCTTTCGCTGGCGCTTACGGTTTGGCGTCAAAGTCCAAATCGATTCAGATCCAGATGTAGATCCGTTGACTTTCCGATTCTTTGATGGTAAAACAGGTCGTGAGATCTCCATCTTGCCAGAGCGTAAAGATCGCAAAGACAAGCCAACGACTCGTGGTGACGAGAAGAAACGCGCCAGTGAGGAGAAATCTGAAACGAGTTCGCAGAAGCCTTCTAGATCCTCCGGTAGAGGAAACCGTCGTAATGATGAAGGTGATTCATCAAGCGACGGAGATGGTCGGGGATCGTCCAGAGGCCGAGGCAGAGGCAGAGGTCGTGGCGGTGCTTCCCGATCTCAGGACGGTGATGCCTCAGGCGAGTCAAGAAGCCGAGGACGCCGCTCTGGCCGTGATGACGGAGACAAAAATTTAGATTCTACTGAATCAGGCGGATCATCAGGTCGAAGTGGATCCTCCAGTCGTGGGCGTGGACGTGGAGGCTCTTCCTCCCGCAATAATGATGCTCGCGGTGAAGACAACGGCGGACGTAGTCAGTCCTCGCGTGATGATAACCGCGGTGGACGCGGACGTTCATCGTCCCGGAGCGACGATTCTCGCAGAGATGATTCTCGCAGAGATGATTCTCGGGGGACTGATGCTCGCGGTGAAGACAACGGCGGACGTAATCAATCCTCGCGTGATGATAACCGCGGTAGACGCGGACGTGCATCCGAGAGTGCACGACCAGAATCACCATCAATGGCTTCGTCAGACGCCAGATCAGACACTAGGTCAGACGCTAGGTCAGACGCAGGTTCTAAGCCAGAGAAGCCAACCAAACGAGACCCCAAACCGGATAATGACGGCGGCGAAAAGGCAGCGCCAAAGGCAACGCCAAAAGCAGCTTCAAAGGCAACACCAAAGGCAGCTTCAAAAGCAGCGCCAAAAGCAGCTTCAAAAGCTGCGTCTAAAGCAGCTTCAAAACCAGAGCCGAAGCCTACGTCAGAATCGGCACCCGAGCCAACAGCCTCGAATCGTTTCATGAAAATCGATTTGCGTACAGAAAAGGGATCGTGACGTGCCTTGTACTTCTCGAGCAGGAATGGCAGATTTCGGTTGCTCCGAAACTGTAGCTCCATTAGATCAAGCCGTAATGCGAATCATTCTGTTTTTGTTGGCAATCGTAATCATGCCGCTCAGCGTCCAGGCCCAATATGGGTATGGGAATGGTAGAACACCTGCGCGATCAGCAGGTGTAGCGGTGTCAATGATGGACTTTTCCTTTCAGCCAGATCAAGGTGCGGATCTTAGTTTTTCGTTCACCGAACCAGCTTTTGGTCTCTTTTATAGTCGCCAAGGGTTAGTTGTAAGACTAGTTCGGGGGACGTCCCTTCAAGCCGATGGCGAGAAGTTGGTCCTCCAGGACGTAGCTTTCGCCGTGTGGGGGTCTTTTCGTCCCTTTGACGTACTTCGGGAGGGTCCGATAGATCTGTATTTCCCTGTTGGTCTTGATAGTGACTACCGGAAGATGTCCAAACGAGGTGGGGAAGTGGATGCTGATGTTTTCGAAGTGACCGTTATGGCTCTTGCAGCAGGTGCCGGTCTAGCTTTGCCAGTTGGTGAAAGCGATCTATCTATGCGTGCCACCCCATTCTTTGGGATAGCTTCCCGCTCTTTTGGAGGCGACGTTGGGTCTTCCGCTGGTTGGACCACTACTATTGAGTGGGCGCTGGAAGAAGTACGTGGTCGCTTGGGCATCTATGCTAGCTGGGAATACAGATGGCAACAATGGATTCTGAATGCCGACTCCGTGTTTTTTGAGTCGGATGTAGACAATGTTGAATATCGTAGTATGGCACACAGTTTCCACGTCGGTTTGACGTTCTGACGTTGCTATGATGAGGGTTTATTGAGCTGAAAACAAGTATTTTGAAGGCATGAAAACGCCACAGATCGTCAAGGAATTAGAAGAGGCCGTCGAACAGCTCGGCGTACGTGTTCGCCGAGAAAAGGGTAATTTTCGAGGAGGATTCTGCATGCGTAACGACGAAGAGTTCCTGATGCTCAATAGGGTTCACCCTCCTGAAATACACATTGCCATTCTGGCTGAAGCTATGCGATCGCTGGATGTAGACACCGTGTACTTAAAACCGGCTGTCCGGCAGGCTCTTGAAGACGCATGGGCTCGTAAGGATGTGGTCGATATCCAGGCTGAGGATGGCGACTGACTCCAACAGAAAAGTTCGCGTCCGTTTGCTCGGTACGGGTACTTCTACCGGCGTTCCGGTTCTGAACTGCACGTGCGACGTATGCACTTCGACAGATCATCGGGACAAGCGTCTTCGATGCGCAGCTTTCATAGAAGTGGCCGGCGTAAACCTGCTCATCGACATTGGCCCCGATTTCAGGCAGCAAGCTTTCCGAGAGCAAATTGGACACATCGACAGTGTCTTGATCACACATCATCATTTTGATCATGTGGTCGGTATGGATGACCTTCGACCCTTCATCTTTCATAATCGTACCCCCATACCCATTTTTGCTGAGCGGACATCAGCCGATGCGCTAAGGAATATGTTTGGGTACATCTTTCGCGACGGGTCCTATCCAGGCGTCCCGAAGTTGGAAATGCATGATGTTCGGGGGCCTTTTGCTGTACAAAGTAGAGAGGATGATTCTCTATCCGTAAAGGTAATTCCGATACCCGTTGTCCATGGATCCTTAGATATTCTCGGTTATCGAATTGGAAATTTTGCGTACCTCACGGACGTGTCGAGCATCCCTAATGCCAGCTATGCCTTGCTGGAAGGGCTAGATATACTGGTTCTGGACGCACTTAGAGATCGTCCGCACCCAATGCATTTGACGATAGAACGAGCCATGGAAGTCGCGGGGCGTATCGGTGCTAGCCAAACATGGTTCACTCACATGTCTCATGAGATTCTCCATACAGACTTCCTTGCACGTATGCCTGAGAATATGGCCCCTGCCTATGACGGGTTAGTGCTTGAGGCTGGATACTGAACGATGATGTTCAGGAGAGAACGGCGCGTACCCCTTCGATTACTCGGTCAACTTCGTCTTCTGAGTTGAAAACGTGCAAGGACACTCGGATGGCATTTAAATCAACTTCAGTCACGATTCTGAGGCGCAGTTTGTGCTCTGATCCAAGTCGGCGATTGACCTCCTGGAAGTCTCTTTCCAAGGGGCGGAAGGTCAGGATGGAGCCATGCAGATTATCTTTTTCAGGCGTGAGGATTTCAAGCGCTGGAATGCTCTCCAGTCCATCACGAAGTCGCGCAACTAGATCAAGACCCCGCTGCCTGACTCTGTCCATCACTATGGCGGACATGAAGTCACAGGCAGACCGGACTGCAGCCACTAACGGTGCATTGCGCGTGCCACTTTCGTGGCGACGGGCTGTCGGAATCAAGACGAACGTATCAGGAAGTGAGAATCCGGCATCAGAGTACGCACCAACCTCCGTCGGCACGACGTCGGCCAGTCGCTCCTCCTTGATGTAAAGCACGCCCGTTCCATGAGGAGCGCCCAGCCATTTATGACCGCTTGTGGCATACGAGTCGCATCCAATGTCATGGAGATCGAAAGGGACCATTCCTGCCGATTGGGCGCCATCGATATGGAACCAGCATCCACGATCTTGCGCGAGTTTGGCAATGTCATCCACGGGCAGTAGGATGCCGGTGGGGGCTGTCACATGGCTGACTTGGATGACGCGCGTTCGATCGCTCACCAGGTCTTCTATTCGGGTCAAGATCTCCCCTTCAGATCCGCCCGTTGGATCAAAAACCCTTACCACGACACCTAACTCGTTGAGTTGGTTGAGCCACGGAATGGCTCCACCGGGATGGGCATGCGAATCAATAATGATCTCATCGCCTCGCTTCAATCGCAATCCTGAAGCAATAATCGCATTGCCTTCCGTCGCGTTGCGGGTAAACGCTATTTCCTCTTCGCTAGCTCCGAAAAATGACGCGACAGGGGCGCGGGACTCTTCAATGATTCGATGTCCCGTTTCGGACATGGTCTGCAGTTCAGTGGTCAGGTCGCGGAATCGGCTCAGAACAGGTTCAGGCGATGGCCCAAGGCCACCCGTGTTCAAGTACGTCCTCGATGGCGAAAGGTGATACTGTGCTTGGATTGACACCCAGTCATCGACCCGCAAAGGGGCGGCGGCCTGACTGGAGCCCGAGGACAAACTGCTCCCCGCAGGCAGGCCAGCCAGTGCCACGCTGGACAGACCAAGTGCAGTCTGCTTTAGAAAACCCCGTCTGCCTGAACTGGCGTCACTCATTATCCACCAGTTCAAAACCCATTGTTTTTCCCTTTTTCAAAGCGGGTACCCCTTCCTCTAACCACACTGGCGCAGGCGCATCGATCAGGTAGTGGTCGAAGAATTGCTGCATGCGGATCTGCCAGTCACGACGGGCATCGAGATCCGATAGGCCATGACCTTCGCCGTTGTAATTTAGCATCCAGACTGGCTGGCCTAGACGACGAAGCGCAACGAAGAACTCAATACCCTGGTACCATGGCACAGCACCATCGTCATCGTTGTGCATCATGAGCACAGGCGTTTTGACTTTGTCTGCCTGGAAAAGTGGTGAGTTGTGAATGTAGCGCTGCTGCGCATTCCAAAGCGTTCCTCCGATCCGGCTTTGCGTCCGTTCGTACTGGAACATGCGGCTCATTCCCGAGGCCCAGCGGATGCCGCCATAGGCCGACGTCATGTTGGAAACAGGGGCACCAGCTTCTGCTGCCACGAACAAATTAGTCTGCGTAACCATGTAAGCGATTTGGTATCCACCCCAACTATGGCCTTGGACTCCAATCCGGGTGCGATCCACGAATTCTTGGTCAATGAGCGAGGTTATGCCGGGCATGATGGCGTTCATTGCGCTTTCGCCTGGATATCCCACTTTATAGGGAATGTCTGGGACAAACAAGAGATATCCTCTACTGACATAGAAGGAGTAGTTGATACTTGAGCCTCCAGCAGACGGAGCAATATGTCTGTGTAGTCCAGTGGAGCTCTTCTCGTAGAAGTAAACCATCATTGGATACTGGTTAGACGCATCAAAACCATCGGGCTTGTACAGAATGCCCTTCAGTGGCTCACCGTCCAAGGATGTCCATTCAACTAATTCAGACGTGCCCCAAGAGAAATCAGCTTGCTGCGGGTTCGCATCCGAGAGTCGAGTCCAGTCTTTCATGTCCATGTCTGTGACTTGTAAGTCAGGAAACTCACGGAAGCTGCTTCGGGCAGCGAGCACGACATCAGCATCTTCGGCTTTTTTGTAAATGCGATACTGGTTGGCAGACATAAGGACAGGTTCAGCATCACCACGTCGTGGGTCGACCTCCCAATATCCACCGTCCATGGAGTCCATATTTAGTGCTCTTAGTAGCCAGTCATCACTGGAAGGCAATGCTGGTTCATCAAAATCGAGATTTTGATACCTGAGCTGGGTTGAGGTCGCACGTCCGGCACCTTCGCTCACGTTTCTCAGATCGCCTTCGAAAGAGCGAGCAAGCAGGTCGTACTTGTCATACATCACAAACTCAGCATCGTCCTCCGTCCAGCCCGCCGAACCATACGAACCAGCCCCGTACGGCCAATCATGTAATTCATTGACCAAAGAATGCTCACTGCCTTCGGACATCACCTTCGATTCCATCGTTGCGGTATCGAGCGCCATCCACTCTCCGATGTCCCTGTCCCACCACGTCACGTAACCACCCTCGGGAGACAGCCGCGGCGTGTCTTGGACGGCTGTCAAGAATTGTGAGCGTTCTCCCGTGGCGGTGTTGATTACCCAGGCATCTTGATAGCCGGGGGAGTCCCAGGAAATTTCCTGCCGGTACGCCATGTTGGACCGTCCAAGGGCGATCTCGCCATCTCCTTTCGACGATAGAGAGATGTCTGGAATGTCTTCCGTAGCTAATTGAACAATGCTGCCATCCTCAAGGTGAATTACCGCTTGGTAGCTGCGGTCGCGTTCCCGGTTTAGTTGAACGAGCTGCATAGGCTGCAGGAGAGGGTCCTTCCAGTTCCAGATGTCAACGTTGACTTTTTCCTCATCCAGGATGTCATCATCCTCTGGGTCAGGATCCGGACGCGGGGCACTACCGAAATAGAGACGTTTTCCTGAGTCGGAGAATGATGGTGTCTGGTTTTCGCTCACCCACCAGCCTGGAGGCATGCCAGCAGAACCTTCTTGAGCGATGACTTGAGCAGACGTCTTATCACCAGCATATACCGACCAAGATGGTTGATCAGCTAAAAAATCTCCTTGATTCGTCAGAAAGGCCATCTGAAGACCATCCTCAGATAAGGCTAGGCGGGCGTAATTCCCTTCTCCTATTAGGGCCGTGGTTTCTGCTAGGGTAGCGCCTGTTAGCGCGTAGACGCCGTCATCTGTACCCTCCTCGCTCTCGCGGATAAACACGACCGCGTTTCCGTCTGGCTCGATCAGAAAGTCGGTGACGTGATGCAGTTCAATCGTTGTTTCCGAATCAAGATGACGCGCGTAGGCCACGACACCCTTTTTCTTATCCGGCTTGTCATCTTCTTCAGCGTCTTCCTCCTCTTCTTTTTCCTCCGGTTCTTGTGAAGGCTCTTCGCTCACTTCCGTGGAGTCTGTTTTTTCCATGGCCTTGCTAGCCTCCTCGTTCAGCTTCCAGAATGCAAGGGCCCTGTCCTCGTCCGATACGCCGAATGACTGAACATGTGCAATTCTTTCAATGCTTCCATCGAACAGATCCAAAATCCCTAGGGAATCGGTCGGCATGTCCTTTTTAGGAACATCGTCTAGTTTCTTCTGCCTGACGGAATCGGCCTCGGGAACGATTCTAAACATCACAAACCGGCCATTTCCACTGAAGGCGGGGTCCTGACCACGATGGATAGTATGCGTTGTTTTACCATCAATCGAGCGAATATGAAGTATTCCATCGCCGCGCGCAGGTGCTTGCACCCACGCTACCCACGTCCCGGTATCGGTCATTTCGACATCCTGGATGGTCATCCAGCGGTTGACATCATCGTGGTCGAGGGCGCGCTTTGCCTGGCCGTTGGCCGTGATGGGAAGCAAGAGGGCGGTGAGAAGCACCAGATGGTGGAATCGTCTGAGCATGGTCCAAGAGATATTGGTTTAGCAGGAGTTGTAACATTTTAATACATTCGAGACCAACCCGCGACTCCATTTCACGCAAATAAGCAATTTGATTCCCGTGGGGTTGCCAGAACCAACATTATACCCGCCATGCTAAAAAAATATTTGGTGCACTCGGCGTTGTGCTTGCACTCGTTGTGATGTTTGCACTCTACAAAATGTCTGAGGGAGCTGATCGCTTTTCGCAGACTTGGCCGATGGACGTTGAGCTTGTAAGCGTTCAATCGGACTCAGCCTCACTCGAACTTGGTCGTTTTATCGCCGAGTCCCACGGATGTCAGGGGCGTCATACGGCTGACTTCAGCGGTCAGATCATGGCTGATGCGCCTCCCTTCTTGATGGTTGCACCTAACCTTACTTCGGGCGCCGGCGGTTCAGGTGCGACATTTTCCGACGAAGATTGGGTACGTGCTATTTGAGAAGGTGTCCGCCCGGACGGTAGAGGGCTGATGATTATGCCTTCAGAGGCTTACTACTTCCTGAATGATGAGGAAACGGGCGCTTTGGTGGCCTATCTCAAAAGCCTGCCTGCCGTCGATAATGAATTACCTGCCTTTGAATTGAGACCATTAGGCAAGTTGATAATGGGAATGGATGAAAACATGTCTGCAGCACCTGCAATGATGCCAGATCGGGAACGGATTACAGGCGTCGAGCGGGGTCCCACCGCTGAATGGGGGCACTACCGAGCCAGCGTTGTCTGCATGGTTTGCCATGGAGGCAACCTGCAAGGTGCGCTACCGTCAGATAATGGCTTAGGAAGACCCAATAAGGGCGATTTCAAGGATTAGTGCACAACGAGTTCTGCAATAGTTCTGCAGTTCTCTGGCGCAATTATACAGTGCTGTTCTCAATAAGTAAAAGAAGTCGTATGATGAACCGCCCCACACAGCAATGTCAGTACCGACTTATGAAGGTCACCAAACTAAAACAACTAGCGCTTGAGTTCGTCGTGATATTTCTTGGCGTAAGCGCTTCATTTGGAGTTACTAGCTTTTCTCAGATGCGATTCGAAAAGGCGGAAGAAAATCGACTTCTAAAAGCACTAGCCACTGAAATCGAGACAATCAGAGTATACGAGGCGAGGGCCTCACGAGACGTTTTAGATGACATCGCGATCTATTCTGAACTTCTGAAATCAGACGGCATGTCAGATGGGGCCTTAGGGGCTGTCACTTCCAGCAAGACACGGATAGAATTCAGTTTATTCAACAACAGCTTGTTCAGTCCGCCAACCGAGACGTACACAACGCTCATCGCCAGTGATGGACTGAAGTACATCAGATCAAATACCTTGAAGACGGCCTTGACGAACCTACATATCCGAAGTCAAAGTCGTGTTACGGCAGGCCTCGCTGAAGAGCGGCTTCTCAAGTCTACTCTTTTAAACGAATTCCTTTCAAAACATCCTTCTTTTCTCATTCAGGCAAGTGACCCAAACGTCAGCGTAGATGAGTATCTCGATACCCTCTCTCACGTCCTTCTGGAAAACCAAACTGTCAAAGCCGCTTTGGGAATGCAGCTTAATTATCTGAAGAGCAAAAAGGCTGCTTTACAGCTGTATGAACTCTCGCTCGATGACCTTGAGACTGCCCTGAAACGAACTCGCTCATAGATCGCCTCTCAATTCACTGAGCGGTACTCATCGACGGTAACGCTTCCATCCGTGCTTTTGGAGAGTTGATCAAGCAGCGATTGCATGTCAAAGAAGTCATGCTCTTTCGCAATCTTTCCGTCTCGCATGGTCACAATCGTCGTTCCTGAGAGGTCCAAATAGTTTCCCGTGGCGGGCATTCCAAAGAACTCGCCCGTGTGCCTTCCTTTGAAATTCCAATGCTTAACTAACTTGTCGCCCTGACCGAATGCATCAAGGATGTTCCATTCAATCTCTGTGAAGCCTGTTAAGTAATTGGCGTAATAGTCACGGCACGCATCAATACCAACTAAATCACCCTCAGACGTTACAATAACTACGTCTTCGGTAAAATTGTCGGCATTTACAACTGAAGTATCGCCGTCCTTCAGAAATTTGTCCCATACTCCCGTGTACATCTCAAGGTCACGCTCAAGTTGTACAGCAGCTAGTTCCATCTCACTTTTCTCTGATGAACAGCCTGGAAGTGCGAACAGACAAATGATTGTGATAACTGATAATATTCTCATGGTGATTTTTTTGGTTTAAGATCTGGAAGGAAGGGAGGCCTGGAGCGCTGGCAAGCCTTCTCAAATGGTTTTCCTAGATTGTTTTGTTACCTGGCTACTCCTGAGCAACTTCTTCATTATACCCAGCTGCTTCTGACCCAATATGCATGGCAATCTGCTGCTCAAAGTAGCTAACGAAGGCAGGATCGTAACCACCACGAAATTTATTCCACGTCGCTATGCCAATATTGGTGATGTAAGGGTCATATCCTATCCGCGTTAGTGCCCGCTCTTCTATCAAGCCTTCGTCCACCTGATACCAAATGTTTTCGACACGCCTAAAGCCAGATAAAAGGCTCATTTCAAGTACAATGCGCTCCTCAGAACTCAAATCCTCAATTCGTTCATTCTCGAAAAGTTTAATCCATGCCCTTGCAAGTTCATCATCCGTTGCAATTGCAAGATAGAGAGCATTGACATTATCCGCGATTGCCTGATTAGTTTGACCATGAACCGCCTTGGTGTTCTGATGAAGCTCGACGGCAACGAAGACAAGCGACAGAATTATTGAAGAGATACCTATGAACTCCAAGACCAGTCGCGGTGATGCTTTTGCTGTTTTGTCCATTGTGATGGGAAGTAGACTGCCGAGTGGTAAGAAGCAGGATGGGTTAACGGAAGGTAAGCATATTAGAAATATCGATCTGGTTGGTAATACGCGAAGGGTAGCGGCAGAGCGCCGATAAACAGAAGGGCGATACTTACCCTTAGCGCAGTGCGGAAGGACTTGTGTTCTTGTGGTGGTTCTATGCTTGTCACTGTGGCCGTGTTATCCGCTCATTTTATCAATGAGCTCGCTGTCGATTCATTTCAATGTTTTCAACCTTTTTACACCCCCTATACACCCTCCAAAGACCAATCATCCTAGTACAATTACGGTGCTCGCACTCTAGAACAAGTTTGGAGTGTTAGCTGCTACCAGGGTAGCATGGATTAGGTACAAGATCATGCGTGCGAGCGTGCAGAGGCAAGACCGTCTGCATTGAACTTGACCGTGTGGTAGCCTGCTACCTTCATGTCTCCTACTTGCTGGCCGTTTCGCGCTTTCACTTTTGTGTGGCGTTTCCGAATCCACTCTTAGCCATCTTGTACTCCTATCTGTTTCTGCGGAAATACTCTTTGGTATCACGGGGTTTGCTCGCCGCTTCGCGCGCCGCCAAGTAACCCCCTAATATCCTTTAACAGGCGGGTTATCAGGCCCATCCAAAACATGGTTGCCGACGATAACATGGCCCCCAGCATATATAAAAGGGGCGCCAGCCAGTAGAAATCTTCACTGCCACCAGCAAGGCCTCCCACAAGGAAAATGAGTCAGAAAAAGGCAACAACAGCGAAAAGAAAGCCAAAAAAGAACATGGCAATTACCTCCCAAGCATTTCATAGTCTGGCTCGTCAATACGCCCCTTCTTTATTCAGAACCTACAGCAGCGATTTCACGGCCCCGCCGTCCACTACTAGGGCAACACCTGTAATGAAGGTGGCTCGGTTACTCAAGAGGAACGCGGAGGCCGATGCGAATTCTTCCTCCGTGCCAATCCGTTTGAGGGCGCTGTTCGCAGCCCAGCCGGCTTCTATCTCTTCGATCGCTCTTCCCGTTTGGGCATTCAAAGATTCGCTTAAGTGGCTGAGGCGGTCGGTTCGGGTATAACCCGGCAGAATGGTATTTACTGTGATGCCCACTGCACCAACTTCCTCTGATAGGCTTTTTGCGAAACCCTGCACGCCGGCTCGCGAAACATTGGACAGATACAGGGAGGGGATAGGTTGCTTGGCGGAAAGAGAGGTAATCATCAATATAGAGGCATGATCGCCGCGCTCGCGAGCCCGTTTGAGGGCAGGCAGTCCATGCCGACTCAGATTGATCGTACTCATTAGGTTCAATTCGATGGCATCTCGCCATGCATCCGACGATAGATCATCAATTTGACCCGTAGGAGGGCCTCCTGCGTTGGTAACCAACAGATTGAGATGGCCGAATGTGGATTCCGCTTTGTCGAGGGCCGAGATGATTTGAGATTCCTGTGTCACATCACAGGCAATGGCTAGTACCTGATCAGGCGCAACATTGGTCTCTGAAAGTAACCAGTCACGCGCCATATCGACCCGACCTTGAGATCTGGAACAGATTGCGACGCGGCACCCTTCCATCAGTAATTGCTTTGCAATGGCGCGGCCCAGACCGCTACTGGCACCGGCCACAAATGCTGCACTTTGGTTCAATCCGAGATCCATGAAATTTCCCTCCTCAGGGGTGTCTTAGCCGATTATTCGTTTGTCTAAAACGGCTTTTGAGCGCAATTTTACGTGAAATCGGCTCTATATACGTAATCGAGCAGCAGGATGCGAAAAAGAGAAGTAACGGTAGAAAGGACTCGAGTCAAAACGCAGTTGGCACCAGCGGCCATTGGCCCCTATAGCCAAGGCGTCCTTGTAGGCAACACGCTGTATTGCTCGGGTCAAATATCTATTGACCCCAAGACGGGTCATATGATCACGGACTCCATTGAATCCGAGACAGAGAAGGTGCTCGAAAACCTTGAAGGTGTGCTCACCGCCTCTGGAATGAACCTCGATCATGTCGTGTCTTGCCGGGTCTATATGACCGATATCAACGACTACGCGCAAATCAACGAGATATATGGTCGCTTCTTCGGCGCCAATGCTCCGGCCCGTGAAGCCGTTCAAGTCAGTGCGCTGCCGCGCGGAGCACGTGTTGAGATATCCTGCGTGGCCGTTAAATAGGTAGGGACTTAATAGTTCAGTAGTGTATGAACCCGGGCATCTGCAGGTAATTTGCTGCGTCCATTGAGGAAGCCCAGTTCGATCAGGAACGAAAAACCGGCAAGGGGTCCTTCGGCGAACTCAACCAATCGATGCGTGGCAGCGGCAGTTCCACCAGTGGCAATCACGTCATCATGGATAAGCACCCTGTCCTTGGGACCGACTGCGTCGATGTGCATTTCAATAGTGTCTGAGCCATATTCGAGATCATACGTCTCACGAATCGTGGTAAAAGGGAGCTTGCCTTGTTTGCGCACAGGAATGAATCCAGCATCCAGCTCATCGGCGAGCATGGCGCCCAGAATGAAGCCACGGGATTCGATCCCGATGACTTTGGTGATTCCTTTGTCCTTCCATTCTCGTGCCAGTTCATCCACGGCAAACCGCAGAAGACGAGCATCGGCCAGAACGGGCGTGATATCCTTAAATTGAATGCCCGGCTTTGGGAAGTCAGGGACGGTGCGGATCGTAGAAGTAAGGAGTTCCAGCATGACGTTTGAGTGTCAGAGTGCCGGGATACCTAGTCGTTTGACACGCTCAAATGAAGTCCCCGGTCGTATTCGGATTTGTAGTCGCGTATGGCACGAAATATAGCACTCGCTAGGTAGGCTTGCCCGTCTTCACTGCGCATAAATGCGGCTTCAGACGGGTTTGATAGGAATCCCAATTCTACCAGGATGGAAGGCATCGAGGCGCCATAAAGGACGTAAAAACCAGCTTGTTTGACACCACGACTATTTCGGCCTGCACGATTTTCAAACTGCTCTTCAACCGATTGCGCCAAGAACTGGCTTTGACGCATGTACGAGCTCTGGGCCAACGCTTGCATGACACTATTCATGGCATCGTATTCAACGTAGACATCTTGGTTTTCCTCAAACTGGATTACCTCGTTTTCGCGTTCCATAACGCGTTGTGCTGCATCAGTTTTGTGCATGCCCAGGAAAAAAGTCTCAGTTCCCTTCGCACGCCTGTCTGTAGCCGAATTGGCATGGATAGAAACGAAGAGTTTGCCGCCGGCTTGGTTGGCAATATGACCGCGATTTTCGAGTGGGATAAATCGGTCATCAGATCGAGTGTAAACCACATTGAGGCGAAGATTTTCCCTGAGATAGCTACCTAGCATTAAGGCTACGTTCAGTACGACATCTTTCTCACGCGTACCATCCCTGGAGACAGCACCATGGTCCTTGCCTCCGTGGCCGGCATCAATGACAATCGTGTCAAGTGTCCAACGTGCGCCATCTGCGTCAGCTGTGGGACGCGGTAGTTCAGATGAAGCACTCCCAACCGCTGTAGGTGTTGGTACTACCTGAGTTACTGAACGGACTGGAGGAGAAGAAGAGAGGCTGATCAGAAGATCATTACTGTCCCGATCTCGATAAGCTGATGCTGTTATTGGGAAGCTACTTGGCTCGAGTCGGATAACAACATCTCGATTTTTTTCATCCACACGATAGGAGCGGATCAAGCCATCCGGTATGTCTAGCACACGTCGCTTGTAGATAGAGGTGCGAAACAGCGTGATTTCAATCGAGCCATCCTCACGATATGCCGGGACGCTGTGTGCTGCCAAGGCGGAATTGAGATGAAGTCGCATCACGACTCCATTGCCGTCTGCTCGCTGAGTGAACGAAATACGTTCAAGACGCGGACTTTCGTCAAGTCGATTTTCAGCTGCTAGATACTCACTTTCATACTTCTCAGTCACCTCGGCCGCCTCAGCCAGAGGTGGGGAGAGCAAGAAAACCATCGTCAAAAAGAGGACGGTACTCGTGCGAGAAGCCAAGATGCGGTATAACAGGTGTGTGTCCATGTCCAAAATGTATGCAAGGGAAATGCCAGATTTATGCAAAACCCTAATATATCCTCCTATGGGATGGGAATAGATTTGTTTCCGGCCAAAAGGTCCCTTTACTGAACCATTTATAGGGTAAAAAAAGGGCGGGCGGGGGCTTCAAGCCCCCGCCCGCCCGGGCTAACCGTGATATCAGCGGAAAATCATGCGGCCTTGGCCGGAAGGTTTTTCCGATGTAATCCCGTTGCAGCCGTCCGGCTACCGGGGTGTTGACCCTCCCTGCGTCTCCACTCCAGTTGTCGGAATATCACCTATTACCATTCGTACCGACTGCCTTTACCCAGCAGTTCATTTCGCCTTTTTTCGATAATCTCAGATCTATCGCCTTGACGCTGGCCAAGCTTTTCTTCCATATCCGTCAATTGCTCTCGGAGCTTGTCCACCCGAGCCTGTTGAGCCTCTAGTTTGGCGTCAAATATTTTGGTAAGAACGGCACTTAACTCTGATTCAAGCTCAGTATCATCGCCGTCAGTTTGCCGAATTTTGCGAGCCAGTTCGCGCGACTGCTGTTCTAATTCCATGACCTCTAAGCCCCACGCTCGTTCTGAGGTATCCATAAGGGGGGCAGCCATTTCGAATCGGGCCATGCGGCGCCCCATGTTTTCAGCAGCCGATGCCTCAGCCCGAGCACTCAGCTCGAATACTCGTTTGAAGTCATCGTCGTCAAAGAACTCTAGGTTTTCATTGCTACGGCGATTCATGAAGCCGTCCGCATTCGCTTTGCCTTCAATGATGAACTCCTTATTTCCGTTATCTCTAAAGCGGAAGGCGCGACTGCGTGGTTTTTTGAATTCCTCATCGTTGGACATCCAGATCATTTTCTCAATGATCTCCTTATCCTCCCGCTTGAACAGCACAGAAGAGTCAGGATCATCAAGTTCAGCGACTTCTTCGCCATTCAGATAGACTTTGCCATCTTTGATTTCGATGATGGTCTGTTTGCTTTCGTTTTCGACAACGTTCTGCGCCTGTAGCGGAAGTGTAAAAGCGATCAGGACGAGCAAAGTCAACAAATAGCGTCCTGTTTGGAAGATGATTTTCATGGTAGGTCTGAAGATGGGTGAAGTGGATTCACAGATAAAGATGCTGAAAGGGGGTTACCAGCGGTGCTGTTCGAGCAAGTCCTTGACTCTGCTCTCGATGATATCAGCTTTTAGCGCTTCCCGTTCTTCGAGCCGTGCTGTTAGTTTGGAAAGTTGCTGAGAAAGCTGTTCGATCTCATGTTGTCGGTTTTCTTGCTTCAGTTCAAAAATTTCGGTCAGGACATTGCGTAACTCGGAGGTGAGCTTTTCACGACCTGCCTCTTGCTCTTCCTGGCGGATTCGCATAGCGAGTTGGTGAGTTCGAGCTTCCATTTCCCGCTCACGCATGAGTTCTTGATAGAGGAATTGGTTGGAGTCGCGGACTTCGCTCAGATAGGACTCGTATTGAACCCTCGGGAAGGCGCGAGCAATTCGCGCTGTGTTTTCTGCTTCAACAACCATCCTGCGAGCCAATTCGTTGGATTCAGGCGCTATTTGCTGAAGTTCAATTGTGAGTTTGTCGAATTCAGCGGCACGTTCATTGAGCTCCGCCACGTAGGAGTCCATCATGTGAACCCCGCCCGTCACAGTTCGGACTTCAAATCCGGGTACAACGTCCGGAGTTTGATAGAGACGAATATTGCCTCCTTTGTCATCCGATGAGAAGAAGACCATCGATCCCTGCCGACTGGTAGCATCCTCATCTGCTTCTTCGAATCGACCGTCGGCGTAGGTGAACGCCAATCCGTTGATCTCAATCACTGCATCTTCGTTGGTCCAGAAGGTGACGTTAGTGTCCTCATCCAGTTCGCGCAGTCCCTTGGGAAGATCGCTGTTCGGGACTTCCTTGCCGTTGACATACACGTTGCCATTTTCAATGGTAATCTTCTGTGTTACAGAGCGTAATTGAAAGTCTTGGCTTAGTGCCGTCGTAGTGGGCACAACAAGAAGTAGAGCCCAAAGGCACGTCAGTAGAAGTTTTTTCATGGTGTAATTCCCTCAGATCCATCCAGTTGGAATGGAATATCCTCGTCTATTTGTTGGAGCCAACCATCTGTAAGCCACGTCCGCGTGATCCAGAAAGCGATTCTAGCGGAACAGCCTGTTCACCCCAGTCAAGTGGGTTATCAGGGCTCATGTTTTCGATGCGGCGATGCATGTCAAGTATGGGGGAGGAGTCGTCCCAGGCCAGTCGGGAGGCAGCGGCTGACGCAGGCGTCACTCGCTGGGACGGAGGAATGAATCGATAAAGCGATTCGGCTGGAACGAGATCAGACGCTCTGTCAGCCATTGCTGGCTGTTCTATGGTGCCACTCGTACTGCTTATGCTGAACCATCCGATGGCTACGCCAAAGATGACGGCGGCCGCGATACTCAGCGCAGGAAGAAGGACTTTCCTTAGTCGGTACAGCGGAGCTACTGCTGGTCGGTCCTTTCGTTGTCCTGATTCAGGCAGTCCTTCCCCAGAAACGGCTGCTGCCAGAATCCGGTCAATGGATGCCTGATCAGGGCGCTCAGGTTTGAGGTGATCAAGCCTAAACTTGACTTCACTCAACTCGCTGTATTCATGGCGTAGCTCGTCATCCCGAAGCAGCGACCTTAGCTCTTCCGCTTCGGAAGCCTCTTCATAGAGATGTAGCAGTATGTCTTTTTTGCCATTTTGCATGACGATTCTCTTTCCGATGTCGATTGTTACTGGTTCACTTCCAAGGATTCGCTGATCTTCGATTCTTCCATCATTCGGCGAAGGTTGATTAGCGCATAGCGCATCCGACCCAATGCTGTGTTGATAGAGCAATCCGTCAGTTCTGCGATCTCCCGAAAGGTGAGATCCGATTCGTGCCGAAGTAGCAGCACTTCCTTCTGTTCAGGGGGAAGTTGATCGATACAGGCCCGAAGTACATCCGCCTCTTCCTCTGATTCCACGAGATAATCTGCCGTCGGTGCGTCATCAGGTAGTCGGTCCCACCAAGGTGTGTCCTCCTCACCGTCCGCCGGTCCGATATCTTGCCACTTCTTGCGCGCCCGAAGATGATCAAGCGCTGCGTTCCTTGCAATGCGAAGTACCCAGCCCAAGAATTTTCCTTGACGGGTGTACGAGCCACGGTCTCGGTTCAGCGCCGAAATCACTTTCAGGAAGGTCTCCTGAAACAGATCATTAGCGACTTCCCGGTCCCGAACCATGCCCTTGAGGTATCCAAAGACCCTCTCTTGATGCCGGTTGACCAATGTGCGGAAAGCTGCCTGATCGGCCTCTTCCACATATCGAGCAACCAGTATTTCGTCGGCGGGATGCATGCGTGGTAGTCAGTTTACAGAGAACGATGGGCTGCAAGAAGCGGCCCATCAGGCGTTGCATCAGGATAACGCAACAAGTCCAGCCATTATTGTGCGAGCGAATAAAACCCGCTCCATCTGGCTGCTTCTCTTTTCCGAGACGGCAAAAAAACCCAAAGGATGCACTTGGCAACCGAAATTGACCGTCAAGGAATCTTCAGCCTTACCGAATAGACTATCGGAAGATTTTGAGGGTCTGTCCTATGCGGATCGTGTTAGACCGCAGACTATTCCACTCCTTGATACTGGCGACCGAAACGCCGTACTGCTGAGCAATTTCGATCAGTGTATCGCCACGGCGAACGGTGTGATCAGTTGGTCCACCTTGCGCGCTGTAAATGGTCAGGCGCTGATCTACACGGATGTTAGAGCCACGTAGGTTATTCCACTGACGAAGCTGTGACACCTTTACGTTGTAGGTATCAGCGATTTCGCTCAGCGTATCCCCACGGCGAACTCGGTGAGTTACGGGTCCAGCCGTAGCAGCGGGCGCACTTCGGCCATCGGTGTATATCGTAAGTCGTTGCCCGACATTTATCCTGGATCCAGAAATGCTGTTCCAGCTACGTAGATTTGACAGGGAGACGTTGTGCTTCGATGCTATCCCCCCAAGGGTATCCCCTCGACGAACCGAGTAATCGATACGAGTGTCAGTCTTTGGCGTCTGGGTTGTAGACGGACCTGAAGAGGTGCCAGAGGACTGTTGGCTGACCGTCCGGATAGGCGTGGATTCTGCAGGTGTTTCAGTCGCCTCGTTCGATGCCACAACCTGTTGCTCCATCCGGATAGGCCGATTCAAACGGCGCCGGTACTGCACCTGGGTAGAGGCGGCATCAGCGAAATTAATATCTGGAATGGCGTTCGAGTAATCTGCAATCGGAACGACAATCCGCTGACCAATCCGAATATTGGTGGAGCGTAGTCCGTTTTTTTGCATGATCATGGATACGGAAACGCCGAATTGAGAGCCTATGCCGCTCAGAGTATCTCCCCGTTTGACGATGTATTCGCCGGAAGGCCGACGAGCAGATGGAGGAAGTGCTTCGAATGCAGCTACGAATCCGTCATAAGATCCAATAGGTATACGCAGGTAGAATGCACCTACTGTTGGTGGTAGCGTATCCCTTCTCAGGTTCGGGTTCAAGGCCTTGATCGTTGCCACGTCTGTGCTGGCCATTGTAGCCACGTCGTCTAGGCTCAACATCCCAGTGACCGGAACCACATGGTAGGTGTACTCTGGTCCCGGTGCTATCCGTTCGATACCGTACGACTCTGGGTTCGACGCGATGAGGGACGTCGCGATGTAGGTTGGGATGTAGTTGCGGGTTTCTCTGGGCAGATATGGATAGATATCCCAATAGGTCGGATTGGTCTTTCCAGAACTACGAATAGCTCGCTTAATGCATCTAGGGCTACAGTTGTACCCAGCCATCGCAATCTGCCAGTCCTCGTCGTACATCTTATAGAGGTCTTTGAGATGTTTGGCTGCTGCACGAGTAGCCAACTCGGGATCCATACGGTCATCGACCCATGCATTCACATTCAAGTCGTAATACCGCCCCGTTGCTGCAATGAATTGCCACATTCCGTTTGCTGCTGCCCAACTACGAGCGCGCGGATTCAACCCCGACTCGATCATAGCCAGGTATTTCAATTCATCCGGAACGCCCTCTTCCTCAAAAATCTGTTCGATCATCGGGAAGTAGGTCTCAGCGCGGCTCAACCATGCTTGAAGTGACTCTCGACGTTCTCTAAGTAAGAACTGCATACTCGATTCGACGAGTCGGTTCATGGTCATGGGATACTCCGTCCCAACCGGCTGTAACCCCGATGGAGCTACGTCTTCAAGTAACGGATCCTGAACCGGATCGAGCGACGCAAAAAGCTCTTTTCTGAGTTCGTAGATATCACCGTTGGCTGTGAAAAGAGTATCTGACGGTCCGTATACCCGCTCATACTCATCAACCAGCGTCCGGTATACCTGCGTAAAGCGAGGGTCTTCAGCGATGTATGGTTTCTGAACAAGTTGTCCCAATTCGGTCATCGCCAAGTCTAGGACGGTTGTAGCCGCATCTTCATCTTCCCGCGCCATGGCAGCCATCATGTCCGCCTGGTAGTTATAGATCACAGAAAGTCTCTCGAGGAACTGCGTGTTTGTAACCGTATCTGGACTAGCTGATGCGATCGCAAAAGAACGCAGCTGGGAAGGCGGGATGTGCTGCGGGGGTAGAGCTTCAATCCGGACCGACTCGTTAGGTCGATCTTGAGCAAGGGCCGCTGGGACCGAAAATTGGCAAACCAGGGCGGCAAGTAGGAGTAAGCGCACGGCGAATGGGCCTCGACCCAGACAATGGTCACTAAGGGATCAATAACGGAGTTCTCCCGCTACCTGGGCTGGGAGCAACAACATAAAAACGCTATAACCATGAATTATATGCGTTTACGATAGTTCCTACAACAAGGGGGACAAATATTGGCCCAGCGCAATAACGCACTTAGCTTTCGAAGGAGCCCAAATGTTCGACGTTAAAGCGGAATATTTCCATGCTTCCTTGGTGGATTCTTAGCCACCTTGTTCCGCAGCATCTCCAGTCCACGAATCAGTCTCGTCCGAGTTGCGGAAGGTTCGATGACATCATCGACATATCCGTATTCCGCCGCTACATAAGGATTGGCAAACCGTTCCTTGTACTCTTCGATGATACGATCCTCTTCTGCCTGTGGGTCGTCAGCCGCTTCGATTTGTCGTCGGTAGATGATCTCGACAGCGCCTTTGGGTCCCATGACGGCTATTTCTGCCGTTGGCCACGCCAAATTCAGATCACCTCGGATATGCTTCGAGTTCATCACGTCGTAGGCGCCGCCATAGGCTTTCCGAGTGATGATGGTAATCTTGGGTACGGTGGCCTCACAGAATGCATAAAGCAGCTTGGCACCGTTTCGGATTATGCCTCCCCACTCCTGTTCCGTTCCCGGCATGAATCCAGGGACATCCTCGAATACGACGAGTGGAATGTTAAATGCGTCACAGAAACGCACAAAACGAGCGCCTTTAACAGAGGAGTCAATATCTAATACACCTGCTAATACTGAAGGATTATTGGCCACAATACCAACACTAGACCCATTCATACGGGCAAAGCCAACAATGATATTTGGAGCAAAATCAGTGTGTATCTCAAAGAAATGGCCGTCATCAACGATGCGTTCGATCACTTCGCGCATTTCGTAGGGTTTGTGCGGATTGGACGGAACCAGCGTGTCCAATTCTAGATCGGCGCGATCCACCGGGTCATTGGTCGGTCTAATTGGAGCAGGCTCCTCACAATTGAGGGGCAAGTAGGACACAACTTCCCGAATTCCGAGCAGGCATTCCGCTTCACTGTTAAATGCCCGGTGGGCTACACCACTTTTCGAAGCATGCGTATCGGCTCCGCCAAGATCCTCGAAGGAGACGTCTTCTTGCGTGACAGTCTTGACCACGTTGGGTCCGGTCACAAACATGTAGCTGGACGAGCGCACCATGAACACAAAGTCTGTGATGGCCGGAGAATAGACAGCACCACCCGCGCAAGGACCTAGAATTGCCGATATCTGCGGCACAACTCCGGAGGCCATGGTGTTCTGAAGAAAGATATCAGCATAACCGCCCAAGGACACCACGCCTTCTTGGATTCGTGCGCCTCCTGAATCATTCAGACCGATGACGGGCGCACCGTTTTCAAGTGCCAATGTCATGATCTTGACGATCTTATCCGCGTGAGCCTGTCCAAGAGATCCTCCGAAAACGGTGAAATCCTGGCTGTACACATAAACTAGTCTGCCATCGATCTTTCCGTATCCGGTTACGACTCCATCTCCGTAAGGACGGTTGTTCTCAAGGCCAAAGTCCCGGTTTTGGTGGCGTACGAACATCCCCAACTCTTCAAATGAGCCATCGTCAAGCAAGATCTCAATGCGTTCACGTGCGGTCAACTTGCCTTTTTCATGCTGACGGGCGAGTCGTTCTGGCCCTCCACCTTGACGCGCTTCTTCCCGTCGTCGGTTAAGGTCGTCGATCAGATCCTCGTTAGAGCGCATAATGGGATGTGGATGGAAGAGTTGAGAGAAATAGAATCAGGTAGCTGTCCCGGAATATCGGGCTTCTACAGCGTTCGTGAAATCAACAGCAACGTCGGAATAAATATCGACTTTATGGGGCCGAAAAACTCGGTCTGCAATGATGCTTGACGCTGTTGTCCAGTCCGGCGCTTCGGCCAGGTCATCCATGACGTTCATGAACTCCTGTTCGTTTCCTTCGAATAAGTCTCTGATATAGCGATCAGTTCGTCCGGAAGCCGTACCCAGAACAACGTGTTTGGACTCCAGCTTCTGGGCCTTGTTGGGCTCGTCGACACGGGGTGCGTCTGTTCGCTTAAACTGTTTCCAGAGGGGTTCGCCAGCCGAGATGGTAGGATCTACTTCTTGGCGGACTCCTGACTTCGGTACACTAGTGCCTTCCGAGGCCTGGCCGCCTTCTGATCGTCCTATGCCCTTGGATGAGGGTTGCTGAAATCGTTTCCACAGGGGAATTGATCGATTGTCTGCAGGGCCATTGGCCGGAGCACTTGATGTCGGAGCCGGATCACTAAGAGCCAGCGCGTCCCGAATCAAACGTTCGAGCGACGTCATCGTGATCATGTCAGCCTGATGTTTTTTGGCTGCTTTCGAAATAGCGTCAGAAAGGTCTGATTTGCGCTTTTCGTCGAAAAAACGAGTAGCTAGCGCAATGGGTAGACCAGGTGGGTCAATGCCAGCGAAACCTATAATCTGGGAGAGTGGCAGCAGGAGCTCCATCCACTGGTCAGCATCATGGGAGGCTGTCATTTCGGAATCTAAATGCAGCATGGCCGTTTCGAATTCCGACCGGCTTACATCATGTTGTCCTTTTCTGGTCAGCCATGCATCGACAGCTTTCCCTAGGTAGGGATAGTCGTAGAAATACCCAGTTTTGCGACGGAGATCAATCGCAGGGGTGCTTTCAGATCCAGTTAGAGCCACAAAGCGGGCCATTGTAGTAGCCGGAGCGACCAGATATTCAAGTACTTGTTCGCACGCCTGACTAACAGCTCGGTCCCATTCTTCAGCCGGAAAGCGGGCAACCCCAGAAAAGGCCTGCACTGTTTGCTCCATGACAGCCGCATACTCCATATCGGTTTCATCAAACCACGGAGAGGAGCGATGAAGCAACCCACGCGCTTCGAGAGTGGCCCTACGATCGAGCGTAGAGAGTAGGAAATGCCGTATGCCGGCAGGAATCGTACTTCGCTCGAGGGAGGATCTGGAATGCGTCTGACCAGAAGGGTGGAGGGTACAGACAGCGGATGTCAGTTTTCGAAGCATCTGCTCCTTCATAGGGATTCCCGGGTAAGCGGGCAGATTGGAACGGGCTTGTTTAGAGGGAGGTATGCCTCATACGCAGATTCCGCAAGGAGGTTTGAAGCCTTCTGCTGAGTCACTTCGTATTTACCGGTCCAATCCGAGAAGATTGATAGAGAGAAACTTGGGGTATTTGTACCAGCTCAACTAGTGACCAAGGTGCCCACTGTGCAAATCATGTGAATGCAATTGAAGAGGGAATAATGCGGCTCTATCAAGCGTCCAAAAGCGCGACGGATCACCAGTAAAATGCAAGATGTGATCTCGAACGTTCTTCGATTTGATTTAAGGTGCCCGAAAGAGGGTCGATAACTCTACCGAGACGGATACTGATTCATCCGGGATTTGTCTCAAGGCGGTTTGTCCTGAGGAGAGCTCGACCCTGTAAGGTCGGGCTCTCCTTTTTTTGTGCGAAAAAGGTTTTCGCACCCACTAATTCCGATATACGATGTTTAGCAGTAATTCAGGTCAGTTTTTTCTACTGATTGTGTGCACCTTTCTTGTGGTCATGCCAGCTCGTGCCCAAGATGACGTCCCAGAAACACTCAATGTGTTTCTGGATTGCGGCCGATCGTGTGATTTCGACTATGTGCGACGGACTATTCCCTATGTGAACTATGTCAGGGATCGTGTTGGATCGGATGTACACGTTTTGATTACCAATCAAGGTACCGGGTCAGGCGGACGCAATTACGAGCTCAAGTTTCTCGGGCAGGGAGCATTGTCATCGATGGTCGAGGAAATGATGTATGCGACGTCTTCAACTGATACAGATGCAGAGCGGCGAGCAGGATTGACCGAAGCCATTGCTCGAGGGCTCGTACGCTTTCTGTTAACGACAGAAGTAGGCCAGCGAATTCAGATAACGGTCCCTGTAGTGGAGCAATCATCTCTTCCGGAAACTGAAGAGATTATCGACGACCCATGGAATTTTTGGGTATTCAATGTTCGTATGACCGGATCGATGGAAGGGCAAGAAGCCGAGCGCCAAACGCAGGTTGAAACTCGCGTATCAGCAGACCGCGTAACGGAAGAGTGGAAGTTTGGTCTCTCAGGGCGCTTCGACTATGAGGAGAATGAATTCGATTTATCCTCGGGTACAGTCCGTTCAATTAACCGGAACGGCAATGTTTATGGCCAATTGATCAAAAGCCTCGGAGCACATTGGTCGGCGGGTATGACCACTTACTCGAATACATCTTCGTCAAACAACACGGATCTCTCTATGTCGATTTCCCCGACTGTAGAGTTTGCATTTTTTCCGTACTCACAGACCTCTACTCGGGATTTTCGGGCTCGTTATGAAGTCAACATTCGTCGCAATCAGTACGAAGAGTTGACGGTCTACAACAAAATGGATCAAGTACTGGTGCAAAACCAGTTGATGATTTTCTCCAATTTCCGTCAGCCCTGGGGTTCGGCACGGGCCAGCATATCATTGGAATCCTATGTGACAGACTTTGAGGAATCCTTGTTCGATCTGTACAACATTAGGTTCAGGACAGAATTTGACATTCGCGTGGCTCGAGGCCTTTCTCTCACTACGGATGTAGAGCTGTCATCCGTCCACGATCAGATCTGGTTGCCTGCACAGCAGTCCAGCGACGAAGACGTGCTTTTGGGTAACAAAAACCTCCCAACCAGTTTCGAATACGAAGTTAGTCTTGGGTTTTCGTACCGGTTTGGATCGATCTACAACAACGTGGTTAACCCACGATTCGGCTATAATTATTAGGGTCTAAAGCCTGGGCTTTGCTAGTCATCGGGCCCATGGATGTAAGGATCTATCCTACCGCATCATCGGCATTCGCCCTGTAAACTAGGGGCATTGAAAGTCGTACGATATATCAGGAATCACAAAAGAGCAGATTCTTCCCATTCTGGGGCGGCCCCAGGACTCGATTCCACAAGGCCGAGGTTTCTGATGACCGATAAAGAGTCTGCTTGGTGCTGATGGGGCCGACGCGCGCAACGCGCCGGCCCCTCGGGTTATCTGGGGGTTTTGTGCAACTTGGTGGCGGGGTATGTCGATTTTTCTCGCACATCCGCACTCTACATAGCTATCTTCGTCGCGCAAACCTCAGTCCGAATCGAGTTCATGAGCACCAAAAAACGACTAGGAGTCGGCTTCATCGGAAGCGGATTCATTACCAAATTCCACATCTTGTCCTGGAAAGCGGTCCGGGATTCTGACATTCTCGGTGTCTGGAGTCCGAATACGGGCAATGCTGAAGAAGCCGCTGCCTATGCCCGGTCGCTCAATGTCGGGGAGGCAAAGGCATATGGCTCAATCACCGATATGATTGCAGATCCAGCCATTGATTGTCTTTGGATTTGTGGCCCGAATCATAAGCGGGTCGAGAACATGGAGGAGATCGTTGACGCTCTCAAGCGAGGCGTCGGAGAACTCGTTGGCATCGCATGTGAGAAGCCACTGGCGAGAAATGTGGCAGAGGCCCGACGTGTTGTTGAGTTGATCGAGCAAACCGATCTTTTGCACGGATATCTCGAGGATCAAGTTTTTTCACCGAGCCTCGTTCGAGGCCGGGACATCGCTTGGAAAAGGGGAGCAGCACTCAGCGGCAGGCCTTACTTAGCGCGTGCTGCTGAAGAACATTCTGGACCTCACGCTCCTTGGTTTTGGAATGGAGAGCAGCAAGGGGGAGGGGTACTCAACGACATGATGTGCCACAGCGTTGAAGTGGCTCGATTCCTACTGACACGACCGGGTGCCTCAAGGGATTCGATCACCCCAGTGTCTATCAACTGTCAGATTGCTTCACTCAAATGGAGCCGCCCTGAATATGCAGAATTGCTTCGGAAGCGGTTTGGGACTCAGATAGATTACACCCGCAAACCAGCAGAAGACTTCGCCCGTGCGACCATCGAATATATTGACGATCAAGGCCATCCACTGATCGCAGAGGTCACGACAAGCTGGAGCTATGTTGGTCCAGGCCTGCGACTCTCTTCCGAACTTCTGGGTCCTGAGTACTCCCTGCGGGTGAACTCTCTCGATGCAGGAGGTACGGTATTTCTGAGCCGCAACGTGACCGGGTCAGCTGGGGAAGACCTAGTAGAAAAACAGAATGCGGAATCTGGAGATATGCCCTTTGTTGGCAACGAAGCCGCTGAATATGGCTACGAAGACGAAAATAGGTACATGATCCGCTGCTTTTTGGAAGGCAAGCAGCCGGCTGAAAATTTCCACGATGGTCTGGAGGTTACAGAGCTATTGATGGCGGCGTACATGAGCGCCGAATCGGGGTGCCGTGTAATGTGGAAGCCAGATAATCTGGAGTCATTCATTCCGGCTGTGGCGCGTGGAGAGTGGAACCCAAACGCGAAATAGGCGAGCGGCTGAAAGCAAGTGATGCCTTGCGTGCCTCTTGAAAGCAGGTAGATTCCGTTTTGGGCCGTATGTTGGAAGGGTATAATTTTTTTCCAATTCTTCGGGTCCCATGCTAGCATTTCTACGCTTTCGCGTCGCCATTTTGGCTGCCTTTTTCCTGATTATTTCTCCGGCCCTGCTTTCGGCCCAGCAATTAGACATGGATTTTTTCGATGCCATGCAACCTCGTAGCATCGGACCAGCTGGTATGAGTGGTCGGGTGACGGCGATTGATGCCGTACATGCTGACCCAGATGTGATCTATATCGGAACGGCTTCAGGTGGTGTATGGAAGTCCACATCAGGCGGTATCGACTGGACACCCATTTTTGACGAAGAGCCAGCGCACTCGATTGGCGCCGTAGCTATCTACCAACCTAATCCGGACATTATTTGGGTCGGAGCGGGCGAAGGCAATCCGCGCAATAGCCAATCGGCAGGCAATGGTCTGTATCGATCTATTGATGGGGGACGAACCTGGGCTCATCTGGGGCTGGAAGAGTCCCGAAATATCCACCGTATCGTGCTCGACCCGACCAACCCTGATGTCGCCTTGATAGGCGTGCAAGGACCCGCTTGGGGGGAGACAGAGCAGCGCGGTGTTTTCCGCACTACGGATGGCGGAAAGACACTTGAAAAGGTGCTGTATGTGAATCCTAAGACCGGAATTGGGGACATGGTTGCGGACCCCTCGAATCCAGATCACATATTGGCTGCCATGTGGGAGTTTCGTCGCTGGCCTTGGTTTTTCTATTCAGGTGGTGAAGGGTCCGGACTATACGAGACGTGGGATGGTGGTCTAAATTGGACAGAGATCACGCATGAAGACGGTCTTCCCGAAGGCGAGTTGGGCCGTATGGGCTTGGCTTTTGCGCACAATGAATCCAACGTGGTGTATGCGCTCGTAGAGGCAAAGAAAAACGGACTCTATCGCTCTGATAACGGCGGCGATTCGTGGCGTCTGGTAAACGAGGAAAACGGGGTGAATGGCCGACCGTTCTACTATGCTGACATCTACACGGACCCTGAAAACGAAAACCGGCTCTATAAGATCGAGACGTACATCTACGCCTCGGAAGACGGCGGAAAATCATTCGATCAGTGGCAGCCCGGTTACTCAGCAAACGGTGTGCACCCAGACCACCACGCATTTTGGGTCTCGGCCGACGATCCTGATTTCATTATCGAAGGAAATGATGGTGGTATGTCCATCACAAGAGACAAGGGTAAGACCTGGCGATTCGTTGAAAACCTTCCGGTAGCCCAGTTTTACCACATTAATGTAGACAACGAACTTCCGTACAACGTGATGGGCGGTATGCAGGACAACGGGTCTTGGGTGGGACCAGCCTACGCATGGAAGTCTGGCGGCATCCGCAATCACCTTTGGCAAGAAGTAGCCTTTGGTGACGGATTTGATGTGTCTCCCGACCCGGACGATGCACGCTTCGGCTATGCGATGAGTCAGGGTGGCAGCCTTAGCCGGTATGACAAGGAAACAGGCAATAGTTCATTCATCAAGCCACTTCATCCGGATCCAAATGTCTTCCTTCGCTTCAACTGGAATTCGGCATTCGCTCAAGACCCGTTCGATAACAACACGATCTATTACGGATCGCAATTCGTGCACAAATCAGAGAACAAAGGACAGAGCTGGGATGTGATTTCCCCGGATCTGACAACGAATGACCCTGAGAAGCAGAAACAAGAGATTTCAGGCGGACTCACCTACGACGCCACCCAAGCCGAAAATCACACCACTATTGTGTCGATTGCTGTAAGCCCCGTTGAAGAGGGCATTCTGTGGGCTGGTACGGATGATGGCAACGTTCAGCTGAGCCGGGATGGCGGCGGCTCGTGGACCAATGTTGGCTCTCGATTGCCAGAGGTAGCCGAAAAATCGTGGGTGACCCAGATTAAAGCCTCTACTTATAACGCGGCCGAAGCCGTGGTCGTCATCGATGATCATCGCCAGAACAATTGGGAGCCCTACGTCTATCGGACGCGTGACTGGGGGCGTTCGTGGGAGCGAATGGTCAATTCGAATGATGTCTATGGATTCGTACTCTCATTCATTCAGGATCCCGTCGAACCACGGTTGATGTTTATTGGTACGGAGTTCGGGCTATACGTCTCGGTCGATGAAGGCAGCAACTGGACGAAATGGACGGCTGGGTATCCAACGGCCTCCACGATGGACCTAGCGATTCAAGAACGCGAGGCTGATCTGGTGATCGGCACGTTCGGGCGCAGCGCATGGGTGCTCGATGATATCCGTCCGCTTCGAGAACTCGCCCGGGAAGGGGTGTCTCTCCTCGAGAAAGCGGTTCATGTATATCCGACACCAACAGCCTACCAGGCCTCGAACATTCAAGCAGCCGGCACCCGATTTCGCGCCGATGCAATTTTTGCCGGTGAGAACCGTCCGGGAGGGGCGCGCATCACATACTCCATTGATCCGGAAGCTTGGACGTCGGTTGGTTCATCAGATGAAGACGCTGATGCGAGCTCGACAGCGAAAGCACCCGATAAGGTGACCATCGAAATTATGGAAGGGGACGAAGTGATTCGAACGTTCAATGGTCCAGCGAAAGAGGGAATGAACCGGGCCATCTGGTCAATGAATCGCAAAGGTGTGCGCGGTCCCAGCCGAATAGCTCCATGTCCGAATGCCTCGGAACCTAGCGGTCCGCAGGTGTTGCCGGGGACATACGGCGTTCGTGTCATCTATGGAGCGGACACGACAATGACAACTATTGCAGTCGAACCGGATCCGCGCTACGAAAAGGACATGAATGCCCTTAGGGCTCGTCATGCACTGTATCGCGAGTACGAGTCTATGGTAGAAACGGCTGCCTCCATGATGGATCGCGTGCGAGAGGCCAAAGATCTCGTTTCCCGCGTGAACAGCAATCTAGGCGAGCGCGACGATGACGAGGCCAACGAGTTGAAAAAGCAGGGTAAAGTTGTCACAGACTCGCTTGATGCGTTTCAGGACATGTACTTCGGCGAACAAGGCAAGCAGGGAATCTATCGTCCGCCATCAACCATCAGCAACAAAATTAGCGGCGCCGGGCGGTATCTACTCTCTTCAGATCGGACGCCAAATACGCCCGAGGACTGGTCGATGTCTGCCGGACGGCTTGCCCTCGAAGACATGCTCGGGCAAGTCAATGCGTTCATTGCCACCGAATGGGCAAACTACATGGAAAGCGTCCGCGCTTCCGATGCCTTCCGGATTGACGATCTGGCACCAATCGAGAAAAAGTAGGCCTTAATGCTCAATTCACGGTTCTTTAGAGTCTATCTCTTGCCGGGTTTCGTATTTCAATCGATCATCATCGGTGGGGGATACGGAACCGGTAGGGAATTAGTAGAATGGTTTATGAGCCAAGGGCCGCTTGGTGGCCTACTCGGAATGCTGGTAGCCACAGTAGTCATGGCAGTCGTGCTCGCATTCACGTTCGAGTTAGGTAGACGGTTTAAGGCGTTTGACTATCGAACCTTTATGCAAGGTTTGTTGGGTCCTGCATGGTGGCTTTTTGAGATTATCTATTTGGCCATGCTGGTGTTGATCATTTCCGTTATGGGATCGGCCGCAGGTGAGTTGCTAGAAACGATGCTCGGTTGGCCGCAGATTACGGGAATCATCATTCTGATCGCGGCAGTGGGCTGGATGGCACTCAACGGAAACGACTTGATTGAACGTGTCTTTTCGGTTTGGTCCGTCGTCCTATACGGGACCTTCGCAGTGGTTATTGTAACATCTATTGTTACATTTGGAAAGGAGATATTTGGCCATTTTGAGGATTTATCGGCAGGTTCTGGCTGGATTATGAGTGGTATTAAGTATGCTGGTTACAATGTTGGCTTAGCTCCTGCCATGTTTTTCGTTCTGCGCCACCACACCACACAAAAGGAAGCTATGGGCGCAGGGCTTCTTGCCGGTATGATCGGTATGATTCCTGCATCTTTCGTCTTCATCGGGATGTTGGGTGTATACCCTGAGGTACTGCAGGAATCCATTCCGGTAGACTATCTGCTGCAAGCCATGGATATGGCCTGGCTGCGCATTGTTTTTCAAATCGTTCTGTTTGGAACACTCATCGAAACGGGGGTCGGAGTGATCCACGGATTTAACGAGCGCATCGCAGGTGTCTATCATGAGAAAGGAAAGGACATGCCTTCCGGTCTTCGGGCAGGCGTAGCAACTGTCCTGCTCATTATGGCCATTTTCCTCGCGGATGCGATAGGCATCGTAGATCTGATTGCCAAAGGGTACGGTACCCTTACGTGGGCCTATTGGGCTGTATTTCTGCTCCCAGTATTAGTCGTGGGCATCAAAAAAGTCTTTTTCAGTACTACCGAGTGATGTTCGTCTACCCTGACCGATCCACGCACTACGAGAAGTCATGTTGGATTTGCTGGATTCCGTGAACATGACAATCGATCCAACGTACACCCGCGCTTTCCAAACCCACTCATTCTCAAGCCGAAATGAAAGCGCTTTTTTCTTTTTTGCTGGTAGGTATTCTCTTCACCGCTGGCTGCGCCAGCGATGACTCCTCCAATGTAGAGGCAGAGGCATCCTACGTAGCTGACCTCATCATCACCGACACGGTGGAAGGTGACGGTCCCATCGTAGAAGCAGGCAATATTGCCGTTGTGCACTACACACTGTGGCTTTATAACGCAGATGCTGAAGGTGGACGGGGAGAACGACTACAGTCTTCTAAAGACTCCGGTACTCCATTCCCATTCAACGTTGGTCAAGGCCGCGTTATTCAAGGGTGGGATCAAGGCGTCCCCGGAATGAAAGTCGGTGGCACCCGCGTCTTGGTGATTCCGTATCGCCTCGCGTACGGTGAAACCGCCCGTCCGGGCATTCCCGCTAAGTCAGACCTTATTTTCGAAATCGATCTACTGGAAATACAATAATCATGGACAACGGACTCATTATTGACGACCTCGTTACTGGAGACGGCGCAGAAGCTGTATCTGGTAAAATGATTGAGGTGCACTACACAGGCTGGCTCTTCGACGCTGACGCTGCTGACAAGAAAGGAACTAAGTTCGACAGCTCTGTCGACCGAGGGGAAACCTTTTCTTTTCAGCTAGGCGGTGGCCGGGTCATCCAAGGCTGGGATCAGGGATTTGCAGGCATGAAGATCGGTGGTCTTCGCAGGCTCACCATTCCATCAGAAATGGGATACGGAGCTCGTGGCGCAGGTAATGTAATTCCTCCGCACGCCACCCTAGTATTCGATGTGGAATTGATTGGCGTAGGCTGAGCAGCCCGTTTACGGTTGCCAGTCTTGAGGCAGCATGTCGGCCATCCGAAAGAACGTCCAGAAACCCAATTCTTGTGTTGCAGGAGTTGTTGATGGCAGCATCACGCCTGAGGCGTCTACGAACGCCGTGTAATCAGGTAACTGTATGTAGGTTTGGTTCTGCATGGCAAGTACTTCGGATAGGGCAGAAACTGGCCAATGCCTCTCAATGAAGCGTGGCCATCTGGCATCGCCTCCGTCCCCGAAATATTCGACCCAGATCCATCCTGCCCAATCCAACTTCCAAGTATTAGGACGTTCGTCCTCGTAAAGGATGGGCTGAGGTTCGCCGTAGATGCCTTTAAGATCAGATTCTTTGATCGGGGAGTGATCTTCCATGGCACCAGGACCGCCCACAAAATAGGCTGCCCACTCTTCGTCTTTAAGTCTTCCGTCAATGACCGACTTAAGGAAGTGACGGCGGGATCCTTCGTATGTAGTCTCCCGGTTTTTACTCCACTGCTTTTCCTCCTTCGCTTTTTCAGCTACTATCGGAATAAAGTGGGCATATCCACCCCAGCCGAATCCAACCTGATTGCCTCCAAGCTGGAAGTCGTGAATACGGATGTGATAGCCAAGAGCAGGATTAATGAATTCAAACGGCGCCACTGACCACACGGAGATGACGTTGTTTGCTTCGTCTCGTTCAATGCGCAAAACATCCGGGTTTACGAGTTCGATATCGCTAGCAAACCGTGTCTGGGAAAAAGCGGTGGTTTCGAAGAAGTCTAAATCATCCTCACTAGGTGCACTTCCTTCTGCATCAGGCGCTGGTGACAGCGGAAATGTCAAGCCTGAGGAATTGGTACGATCGACGGTATAAGCTGCAGGTATCTTCCCATCTGCGACGGCAACGACCTCAAACATGAATTGTGGAGGACTGTCCAACTCAAACATCCCAGTTGCATCCGTAGTGGTGGATAAGGTCGTGTTAGCAATGAACACAGTAGCTCCTACAAATGGATCACCCGTAGTGCTATCAGTCACAGTACCAGTGACACTTTGAGCAGCGGCTGGCAATGCCAAGAAAACGACCAAAAGGAAAGAAAGTAGGCCTACGGTGCGTTTCATGGCAGGAGTCTCTTTGTTGAGTCAGAGCAGTCGTAAGAAGGTCCAAGGATTCGTTCGACAACGTAAGAAGAGGCGGTCGAATCAATAATCATAATGAACTGGCTTCCTTGTTCAAAAACAAGGGGAGACAACCGACCATTATGTGCGGGAATCCCTGACTGCCGAGGATCAGGTACGTAGGCTCGATCAGGTACGTAAGCTAAATGTGCCTTCGTCTTTACCTCCCATGAGGTAGGCAAGCAAGGCTCTTGAAAAGAGCACGATTCCGAACATCTCCATGCCTTCTTCCACGAGGGTTGTCATGTTGTAGGCCAAGGAGTCGGAATCCAGCGGTTCTCCGAGCAATTCCATGATGACCGCACCGCCCACATACACAGCGCCTGCGAGAAAAAAGTCGCGGAAAGAGCGTTTGGGAAGGGATCGGAGGAATGGAATGAAGTAGACACCCACAACGACGGCGATAACAAGTCCGCCCCAGGCCCAAGAAGGCTCGATGACAGAGTTGACCGTTTCATGCAAAACTGCTACTTCATCGATCGATAGGAAACAGAATCCAACAAAAAGGACCGTCCATCGGAACGTCATATCATCTTCCAATCGGCGCTTTTCTTTGACAATGATGCCGAGAATGAGGGTGGCGATCAGAAGATTAAATCCGGAAAACCATGTGGGCAGATTGTGCTCCTCGTTCACGTCGAAAAGCTGCATGAAGTACCAACCCACCTCCGATACCTGGTAATGGTAAATCATGATGGTGCCATGCATGAATAAAAGCCATGCGGTGATCCACGTGAGAAAGCGGATCAGCCGACGCCGATTGAATGTGATGTCGAACACGGTCCTGTGGGTTGGGTGGTCGGATTTCTTAAGGTATCGACGATGGCTGAAAAAACGTAATGGGACAACTGATGTTGAAATGAGGTAGCGCATTTGGACATCACCTATTAGCTTTGAGACCGTTTCCTCCCACCAACGCTTTATAATCCATGCGTCGTTCATTCGCTGCCATCGCAGCCCTGGCCTTTGTGGTTTTTGCTTCAGATTTGAAGGCTCAAACCATTGATCCATCACTTTACGAAGGCCTTGACTACCGGCTGGTCGGCCCATACCGAGGTGGCCGTTCCGCAGCTGTAACCGGCGTCCACGGCAAACCAAACTTGTTTTATATGGGCGCTACCGGCGGCGGTGTCTGGCGCACCAAGGATGGTGGTCAGTCTTGGGAGAACATATCTGACGGCTTTTTTGGCGGGTCTGTCGGAGCCGTCGCTGTATCGGAGTGGGACAACAACGTGATATATGTCGGTGGTGGTGAAAAGACCATTCGAGGCAACGTTTCTCACGGATATGGCATGTGGAAATCCGTTGACGCGGGTAAAACATGGAAGCACATTGGGCTCGAGGGATCAAGGCATATCGCCCGTGTGCGCATTCATCCAAAGAATCCCGACGTTGTTTATGCGGCTGTCATGGGGCATCTATTTGGCCCGAGTGACGAGCGCGGAGTTTATCGATCAACAGACGGCGGAGAATCGTGGGAGCGCATCCACCATGTTTCTGACGAGTCTGGTGCCGTAGATCTGCTAATGGATCCTTCCAATCCGCGGATCCTCTATGCGTCCATGTGGGAATTCAATCGGAGCCCCTATTCGATGTCGTCAGGCGGAGAAAATTCCGGTCTGTGGAAATCAACGGACGGAGGAGATAACTGGACCGAGTTGACCAATCAGGACAACGGACTTCCTGGAGGTACGCTCGGTATTATCGGTGTGACCGTCTCCCCTGTGAACCCGGATCGTGTGTGGGCGATCGTTGAGCACGACGACGGTGGCGTTTTCCGCAGCGAGAACGGCGGTGAATCCTGGGAGCGAATTAACGAAGACCGCAATCTGCGCCAGCGCGCATGGTACTATACACGCATCTACGCGGGTACCCAGGACGAGGATGAGGTGTGGGTCCTAAATGTTGGCCTATGGCACTCGAAGGATGGCGGTAGTGAATACGAGCGGGTACGAACGCCTCACGGGGACCATCATGATTTCTGGATTGATCCAGATAACGCGGATCGAATCATCGTCGGCGACGATGGTGGAGCCCAGGTGACATATAACCGCGGTGAGACCTGGTCCACATACCATAATCAGCCGACAGCGCAGTTCTATCGCGTGCACACGGACAATAACTTCCCCTACCGCATTTACGGTGGTCAGCAGGACAACTCGACCGTCCGAATTTTGCATACATCAACTGGCCAAAATGAGCGCGAATGGGAATCCACCGCAGGTGGAGAGAGCGCATGGTTGGCCTCGCACCCTGACGATCCAGATATCGTCTATGGTGGATCCTATGGCGGTTCATTTTCAGTGATGAATCACAGAACCGAGCAGTCTCGTTCTATCAATGTGTGGCCGGACAACCCCATGGGGCATGGCGCTGAAGGATTCAAATACCGCTTCCAGTGGAATTTCCCCATCATCATCAGCCGTCACAATTCTGATGCCGTGATCGCGACGAGTCAGCACGTGCATCGCTCAACCAATATGGGTCAGACGTGGGAGATGATTTCTCCTGACTTGACGCGCAATGACCCAACCACACTTGGCCCCTCTGGCGGTCCGATTACGAAGGACAACACGGCCGTTGAGTACTACGCAACCATATTCACCTTAGCAGAAGGAGCAGAAGAAGGCGTGATATGGACGGGATCGGATGATGGACTCATCTACCTTACTCGTGACGATGGTGCCACTTGGACGAACGTTACCCCGCCCCAGCGCATTTTCCCTGAATGGATGATGGTCAACGATATGATCGTGGACCCACGCAATCCGGGCGGCCTCTATGTGGCGGGTACTCGATACAAAATGGACGATTTTGAGCCCTACCTCTATAAGACGTCGGACTATGGCGCCACGTGGACCAAAATCACAGACGGCATTGATCCACTTCACTTTACCCGCGCGATTGAAGTTGATCCGGAGCGGGAAGGTCTTCTATATGCGGGCACAGAAACAGGGATGTACATCTCCTTTGATGATGGCGCTTCCTGGCAGACCTTCCAGCAGAATCTGCCCATCGTTCCCATCACAGATCTGGAATGGCGAGATCATGACCTCGTCGTGGCCACGCAAGGACGAGCCTTCTGGATCTTGGAAGATTTGATGCCCCTCCATCATCTAGAGAATTCTGATTTGGATGTTTCCTTCACGTTCCACAATCCGTATCCCATCACGTTGGGTGCAGAAAATTCAGTTCGTCTGCGGTATTGGCTCAAAGGAGAGCACGAAGATGAGGACATGACGCTCAGAATTCTGGAGGAAAACGGAGACATCATTACATCATTCGAGGGTGAGGACGTCCCATCTGATGCAGGCATTAATCAGTTCAATTGGAATATGCGCTATGAGGATGCAGAGTCGTTCGATGGCTTGGTTATGTGGGCCGGGTCTGTGACGGGGCCGAGGGCTGTGCCTGGAGCGTATCGTGCCCGTTTAATCGTAGATGGGGATTCAAGCGATGTGCAGTTCCAGATCAATCCGGACCCTCGTTCAGAAACACCACTGACAGGTTTGGAGGAACAGTTTGACTTCCTACTTGCGGTGCGTGATAAATTGAGTGAGACTCACGAAGCCATCAAGCAAATCCGCTCGCTCCGGGATCAGGTAAACGATGTGCTTGAGCGTATTCCAGAGGATCATCCAGAAGCCGATACGATCAACGGATTCGCGGACCACATGCTTGAAGGAATGAAAGAGGTCGAAGAGGCACTTTATCAGACGAAAAACCGCTCGGGACAGGATCCTCTTAACTACCCAATCCGGCTAAACAACAAGCTGGCGGCTGTTGGAGGAGTGGCTTCGCGCGGTTATTTCCCACCGACGGATCAGGCGTATCAGGTGCGTGACGAGCTGGTGCAGCAGATTGACGAGTGGCTCAAAAAGCTGGCTGATATAACTAGCTATCAAATGAGCGACTTTGAGGACATGGTTCAGTCCGTGCGCCTGCCGATTATCAAGTTGGATAGTTGACCTTGTTTTGGGCGCTGGCTTTACCGCCCGTCGTCTACATCTGCATTCGGCAGCGCGTCTCTTAGACGCGCTGCCCCTTCGGCTGAGACGGCCGTCTGCCATAGGTAGACGACCGTCAATATTTTGAGGCCTGCCAATTCACATCCGATGAGGGCGAGGTCTCGGAACCGCACCAGGAATCGATATTCAGTGATTGCCACAATGTGTGTGTCGATCAGGGCAAGAACCTTTATGTTTGTTAGTGGAATGCGAACCAGACCTATCCAATCCGACTTGAACGTGTTTAATAACTCGATTTTGGTTGCCTGCCGCTCTGGGCGTCTTCTTGGAGTGTTTTTTTCGTTTTGGATGATTGCTGGATGCGGTGTACCCGATCGTCCGATCGAAACGATCGCGCAAAACTCGGATGGAGACGTCCAGCCTGTTCAGGGGTATGTCATTATGGGTGCAGAGATCTGGACATTCCAGGCCTGTGGTGAGGATGTTGTCCACTGGCTGCGAGGGGACCTCGGTCAGGTCAACCGGATGTACAGCGAAACGACCCAAGGCCAAGATCCTTACACCGAGCGCTTCGCATCTCTTTTTTTGACGTCGCCCAGTCCGGTCGGGGACGGTTTTCAGGCCGACTACGATTCGGTAGTAGAGGTCAAAGGGGTTAATTACTGGCCCTTCGAAGGCTTTGGTTGTGACTATCAGTGGGACGCATTCATGGTCCGAGCCATGGGCAATGAACCGTTCTGGATGGCAACACTGGCTGAAGACGGTCTGTCGATCCGGCGACCGATGCAAGAAGAAGTGGTCATTCCGGTAGGCAAAGATGGCCTGGCGTGGGAAAGCGAAGACGGCTCGATTCGACTTGAGCTAGCAAACGAGTTGTGTCAGGATAGTATGTCGGGCACTTGGCACGCCTTTGGGGTCGTTTTGGATGTCGATGGACTGACCTTGACCGGATGCGGCCTTCGCGGCGGACTTTGACGGCAGAAAGAGTGATGCGCGAACCCCAAGAACACGAATTTACCTGTCCGTATTGCTGGGAGACCATTTCAATGGTTCTTGAGCCAACGTCGGACACGCAAGCCTATATCGAAGACTGCGAGGTATGCTGCAATCCTATCGAAATCCGTTTTCGGGGAGAAGGCGGTGAGCTTGTCGAGTTCGATGCGCAACCAATTGAGCAGTAGTTGAGGGAATCAGTCGAATTACCGATCTGTATATCACGAGAATTGGAATAAAGTCGTGTCAAAAGCGTAACGTGTGTGGTGAGCCACACCGCTGGCTGTTTTCGAGGCTCCAATCCCTGCGGGGAATAACAACTATTCTATGAGCGACGTTGATTCACCAAAGATCACCAAGAAAGAGCTAGGACTCTTCGATGTGTTTACTCTCGCTACGGGAGCCACGATCAGTTTCGGGTTCTTCCTGCTGCCAGGAGTAGCGGCCGTTATGGGCGGTTCGGTATTGCCATTGGCGTATATCGTCGCAGCTATTGTTTTGCTTCCAGGCCTTTTGTCCAAAATTGAATTGGCTACAGCCATGCCTCGTTCAGGAGGCGTTTACTTTTTTTTGGATCGTTCCATGGGGCCACTATGGGGGACCATGACTGGGTTTGGAACCTGGTTTTCACTCATCCTGAAGACATCCTTCGCCCTCATCGGCGGGGGAGCATATCTCGGTATTTTCTTTCCGGAATTGCCGCTTGAACCGGTCGCTGCAGGGTTAGCTATCCTATTTGGTGCTATCAATCTTTTTGGTGCTAAGAAGACGGGACAAGCCCAGGCATTTTTGGTAGTCGGACTCCTTCTTCTTGTTGCTTGGTTTTCTGGCTATGGGGCATTCAATATGAATGTCGGCTACTTATCGGGCTTGATGACAACAGATTCAGGCTCACTGATCACCACATCAGGCTTTGTGATTGTCAGCTACATGGGTCTGACGAAGGTCGCGGGGGTTGCGGGAGAGGTTAAGGACCCAGAGCGAAATCTTCCGCTCGGCATGTTATTGGCCTATTTCGTCACGATCCTTGCCTACGTGCTTGGTAGTGTGGTGATGATTGGAATCGTCGGCCCAGAGCGTTTAGCCGCAAACGGTGGTGACTTGACACCTGCTGCTACGGCTGCTGCTGAGTTGATTGGACGGCCCGGAGCCATCTTGATGGCTGTTGCAGCCATCCTCGGTATTTTTTCGGTAGCAAACGCAGGCATTCTTAGCGCTTCTCGATATCCGATGGCAATGGCTAAAGACAAAATGCTGCCTGATTCAATCGGCAAAGTCAATGACAAGACCGGCACACCGGTATTATCCGTCTTTCTGACCGTTGTCACGATTCTTGTCTTCGTTCTGGTCCTGAACCCGATGAAGATCGCTAAGCTAGCATCAGCCTTTCAATTATTGATGTTTGCTATGAGCACCATGGCTGTCATCGTGATGCGCGAAGCCCGGCTGGATTCGTATGATCCTGGCTTCAAAAGTCCACTGTATCCCTGGATGCACATTGTGGGCATCCTTGTAGGCATCTGGCTGATTTTTCAGATGGGGTGGTTAGCCATTGGGTTCACAGCTGGGATTCTTTGGTTTGGAGCGATGTGGTACAAGTACTACGCCAGTGAACGAGTGGAACGTAGTGGCGCGATCTTCAATTTGTTTGAGCGATTAGGACGAAGCAGCGATGACGGTCTCGATCGTGAGCTGCGAGGGATCCTCAAGGAAAAAGGCCTTCGCAATGACGATCCATTCGACGAGATCATCGCGCGCAGTTTTGTCATTGATGTACAAGGCAGTACGTCCTTTGAAGACGTAGTAGAACAGGCTGCAGCCTGGCTGTCTCACCGAGTTCCAATGACCTCGCACGCTATCTCCCGGAAATTCCTTGAAGGTACTAGAGTTGGTGCTACGCCGGTCACGCGTGGTGTTGCGTTACCTCATTTGAGTATTGATGATGGACTTCGGGCGCCAGAAATGGTAATTGTTCGCGCCAATAGTGGTATCAAGTTGGCTGCTCCAGATTTGGAGCTGAGTCCAGACAAGGACGAATCTGTCGTTACAGCGATATTTTTTCTTATAAGCCCAAAAAACAATCCGGGTCAGCACTTGCGCATTCTTGCGCAAATTGCTCGCCGTGTTGATGCCGATACCTTCCCGGAAGATTGGACGTATGCCGACGGAGAACAAGGGCTGAAAGAAGCCTTGCTGATGGATGAGCACTTCATCTATCTGGTGCTATCGACAGATACAAAGACGAAAGATCTCATTGGAAAATCGCTTAGGGAAGTCCATCTGCCGGCGGGTAACTTGATACCGATCATTCGCAGGGGAGAAAGCAATATTATCCCCCGTGGAGATACCATTTTGGAGGACGGTGATCGCATGACGGTGATAGGTGAACCGGACGTGCTTAAGAAATTAAAGCAGCAGTATACCGGCTGATCTGCCTGAAAATCCTATTCTGAGCGCACGATCAGAATCGTGATACACGAATCCAGGTGTCAGAGCGCGCCCAAGAGGCATCGAAAGCAGCGTTCACATCGTCTTCCGTCTGCCCCATCATATCAAGCGCTGCACGCAGCCCCAAAAGAGACCACCCGTTGTTCGGGTGATCCTCCAATTCTGCCCGGTACACCTCGGTGGCTTCACCGGCGTTTTCAGCGTTAAGCAACGCAGCGCCGAGCCAATGACGGGCAGCAAAAGGCAGTGGCTCTGGCTCGTCGTAAATCAGCTGGGCCTCATGCGAGACGTGCAGATGGGCAAAATGGGGATATTGATCGAGGTGTTCGACTGACTTTAGATTAACAGACTGTGAATGCTGACGGATTGTGGATAACTGGTGCCCATTAGGTTAGTAATCGCCTTTCCAAACCGAAATTGCCCCCGTATTATCCCGGTCGCCCATTCAGTTCCGTCCTCGGGCTTTATCTCCAATCCGAACCGGATCGTGTGTGCGTTCAAGAGGTTGCGGAAGGATCAGTTCGATAGTTTAACCTAGCGAGTTTCCCACTACGTTTTGTTGAATCGATTCGTCGTTTTGTGTTCACTGGCATTTCTCCTCTCGCAGGGCGAAACAGAAGCGGTGTATGCACAGGCTTTGTACGAAGAAGCAGTCGTAGACGTCGGGAATGTGGGTGTCACTATCACGAATGCTGGGTTTTTCGGGAAAGCTAACGTTCGAAGCAACCCGACTGGACCTCCTTCCTTTGAGTATCCGCTGAATTCGGGCATCGAGCATTTGTTTGAGTCTGGTCTGTGGGTTGGAGCTGTTAGATCAGACGGTGTCATTACGGTAAGAACGGCGGCCGTCACAACCGGCGGAGGCTATTCGCCTGGCGCAGCTGGATACGAAGTGGCGCAGTCATCGACCATATTCAGCCGATCATCGCTTCCCACATCTGATGCGTTCACGAGGCAAGCTATTAGTCACCTCGACCTTCTCTCTGCGTTTGAGGATACGTCGGCCGTGCTTCCTGGCACATCGCTTCCTATGCCAGATCCCGGCGGACGACTCGGCATGAAAGTCGAAGTCCAGTCCCACGCCTGGAATTTCCCATTTACGGAATCCTTTGTCATTCTCAACTTCGACATCATCAATATCTCTCAGTCTGCTTGGGATGATGTCTATGTAGGAATGTATCACGACCTCGTGGTGCGAAACATCAATACTACGAATGACACCGGCGGCAACTTCTTTAATAAAGGCGGACTCGGATTCATCGATAGCTTAACAACGAGCTACGCATTTAATGCAGGCGGAGTCGAGGAAACCGCCAATACTTATGGATCCATTGCGGTTCTAGGGGCAGAGTGGAGAGATTCATCCACCGGTAGAACGCGCTTTTTTCATCCTGCGGTGGCGGATGAGTATATCAGTCAAGGTTTGGTGCCACCTGCTGTAAACCCACGCTGGTGGTTGTTTGGCGGAGGCACTGATGATCAGAGTCGTCCAACGACCGATGAAGAACGATATCGGAGAATGGCTACACCGTTCCCAAACCCCGCCTTGTACGTCACTGATGGAGAATTTGAAGCCGCTCACGAAGCGTGGTACGATCGCCTTCGTACCGATGGTCAGCGCTCAACAGGTAACTGGATTGGGTTGACTCCTCTTGGACCATTCCCTTCAGTGGCTGCAGGAGATACACTTTCGGTGACCTTCGCCTTGGTTGCAGCGTTGAAGCCCGAGGAGTTTCAGGGACAGGCCGGCAAGCCCATCGACACGCCCGAAGCACAGGCGCTGCTTGCCAATAATGTTGGTTGGGCACGTCGCACGTACGCGGGCGAAGACAACAATTTTAACGGTCGCTTAGACGCCGAAGAGGATGTAAATGGAAACGGAGTGCTGGATCGGTACCTGATTCCAGAGCCTCCGGCATCTCCTGGTGTCCGAGTAGAGTTTGAGCGCGATGCCGATGGTGAATCGGTTGTTGCCATGTATTGGGACCGCACGGCTGAGCTGTCAAGGGACCCAGTAACAGGGAAGCAGGATTTTGAAGGGTATCGCGTGTATCGAAGCAATCCTGGCGATGATCGCGCAGGCAACATTCTCGATGCAGCCACTCTGATCGCCCAGTATGACAAAGTGGGCAACCGTACTGGATTCAACAATGGGTTTGATGCCGTGCGCTTGGATGAACCTCGGTTTTTCTCCGCGGATACGAGCGCCTATTGGTACCGGTTTGAAGCGAGAGACCTGAAAAGAGGGTGGCAGTATCTATTTACGGTAACGGCCATCGATGAAGGGGATCCAGATGCTGGCCTCACCTCGTTTGAATCATCCAGAGTGGCCAACGCCGTCCGCGTTTTCCCTGGAACACCACCTTCTGATTCAGGGGACGATCTGGAAGTCGGTGTATATCCGAATCCATACCGTGTAAATGCTGCGTGGGACGGCGGAACCTCCCGCACCCGAAAACTGAATTTTTTCAACTTACCTAGTAGAGCCGAAATCCGGATCTACTCATTGGCAGGCGAAATCGTCAAGACGCTCCACCACGAGTCCGATTCTTACAAAGGAGACACTCGCTGGTACGACGATTTTAGCGCCGAGAATCGCATCCTCTCCGGAGGAGAACATTCTTGGGACCTGCTTTCCGAAAATGGGCTGAGCCTTGCAGGTGGACTGTACTTGTTCACTGTCAAGGACCTCAATTCCTCTCGTGTCCAACGGGGAAAATTTGTCATTATCAAGTAGAACGAACCACCAACAATCCATCGAGGATATCATGCTACGATACGTTACCACATTGTGTGCGTTTGCGCTCCTTCTGGTTGGCACGGCTGCTGCGCAGACCGTTACAACGGTTGCTGAGATCAACGCCATTCCACAGGGTCAAATTGACCAGCTCAATACTCTGGGAGACGCGGTCACCACAGGAGATTTGAATAGCTGTGGCAGTCTTATATATAACAGCCTATGCGGTGAAGCCGTAAAGATTACGGTTGTTGTTATGTCAGACCCACTCAACTCAGGCCTCGCCAGTGTCAACTCGGAAGGCCGCCCAGGACGCGTTCACATCTTTGTTCGCGACGTTGCGACCGACACCACAGGTCCAGAAGGTCAAGGAATCCAAGTCGTTGACGGCGGAAACCTTGGTATCGTCGGGTTGGTCATTGGTGATGTTGTAGAGATCACAGGAACGGTTGGGCCTTTTAATACAACCATGCAGGTCTCGCCAACGGAAGCGCCAGTTGTTATCGGGTCACGTGATCCAGCAACTGATCCGATTTTTGATCCGATCATGGTAACCACTTCTGACCTCAACGCAGATGTTGGTGCGGACGGTGCTATTCGTGTCAACTGGGACAATCTTGGCAACCTTCGCGGCAACTATGTTCGCTTTGAAGGCGCTTCTGCGTTGACCAGAACATCTGGATCTCGCGTTGACTGGAACTGGACGTCAGATGCTGGCGCATCATCAGTTTCCATGTATGACACGTCAACACGCTATCGCAACGATCGCAACGACTACCCAATCAATTTCAATACGCGTACAGATGATTATGTAGCCCCGACGCCTGGAGCTACCGTTAATGTCCAAGGATTTGTGACATTCAACGGCGGAACCTCTTCTGATCCGTTTGGACTGGCTGTTCCTAATGGTGTTGCTCTGGCTGTCAACCCAATGGAAGATGCTGATGTAGACATTTCTGCATCACCTCCAGCTGTGAACAATGTCTCGCTTGCTGATGGAATTCCTTCCTCCCAAGCACCAGTTACGATCACGGCGGAAGTTGTCGCTGATCCAGCACGTTCCTTGACAGGAGCCAATCTGGTATTCACGACGACGAGCAATGCGACGGAAACGACGGTTGCCGGTGCGGCAGGTGCGGACAACGTGTGGTCATTTGAAATCTCCTCTGGTTTGACAGATGGCGACTTTGCGGATTACCGCATCGAAGCCACGGACGATACCGGTGCGACGACGGTTTCTTCTGGCTTCTCGTTCCGCGTTTTGGACGGTGGTATCCAGAGAATATCGCACATCCAGCAAACAGCTGACGGACAGCCTGGTGATTCACCATTTGTAGGTCAGACGATTGCCATGGATATCACGGCGACTGTCACGTTGAGTGCTGAATCAGGTAATTTGGCGCTTCAGGATGGCACAGAGCCTTGGTCTGGTATTTCTCTGGAAAGTGTGAGTGGTGGTAGCAACGAGCCAGCAGGATTGGTCGACCTCCGCCCGGGCGATGTTATCAACGTAACAAGTGCTCGGATCGAAGAAGACTTTGGACTCACGAAATTCGACGAAGATAACATGTCGTTCACAGTCGTATCGACGGGTGGCGCTACCTTGGATCCAATTGTAGTCCCAACCGACGTCCTGCAGGACCGCGCTATTGCAGAAGCACATGAAGGCATGTTCCTTCGCATCGAAGACGCAGTTGTCACGGCAACAAATGCTGACGACCCAAGCGGTCCGTTTGGGGAATTCGAGCTTTCCAGTGACGGAACATCTGGCAATGCCCTCCGCGTAGACGATGCTTCGTCATTGCTCTCATACACGGGCAATGATCCAGGCACTGTGTTTGCAACGGGCGAGCGTCTCGAGTTCGTTCAGGGGATCCTTTGGTACTCCTTCAGCAATTTCAAGCTGGTACCACAGTCATTCGATGATATCGGAGCGGTTACCAACACTTCAACCGAGGATGGCGAAGTGCCAAACGCTTTCACGTTGCACCAGAACTATCCGAACCCGTTCAACCCAAGCACGAGCATCAGCTTTGATATGGCACAGACTGCCGACGTCACGCTGGCTGTCTATGACGTCCTCGGGCGGAATGTGGCAACGCTTGTCAATGGTCAGATGGCCTCTGGTCGTCACACGGTAACGTTTGACGCTTCGAGCTTGACGAGTGGCGTGTACATGTACCGGATCTCCAACGGATCCAGCACAATGACGCGCACAATGCTTCTGATGAAGTAGGCCCTTTTTGAAACGGAGTCTTTGGGGGCGCGGCTGCGCCGCGCCCCCAAAGAAACCCCGTTTTCTGCAGCCTTTGTGCTGCGGAAAAACGTAATACCTCCCGCTTGGGTGCTGAAAAGCAACTACTTCGCCTCGCGAAGGACTGATAGCAAATGAACCACCTCCTCAACATCCGTCACCTCCCTATCCTGCTGCTCACGCTGCTGGTGTTCGGGTGTGATTCCGGTTTTTCGGGAGATGAGTTCGAAAACAGACCTCCTGACACGCAGCTAAGCGTGCGGGATGAGTCCCTGTTGGACAACCTGACGGGCGATGACAGACTCGTTAGCACAGTTCGGATTTCGTGGACGGGCGACGACCCAGACGGCTTTGTAAAAGGCTACGAAGTCCGATTTTTCGATACGGCCGACAACGCTGCACTAGCTGATTGGTCGTTCACCGAATCCACTGATTCCTTGTTTCTCCTGCCGATCCGTCAGGGGGAGCGAATTTCAGATGTTGTATTTGAAGTGCGCGCTGTGGATGATGCCGACTTGGCCGATCCAACGCCAGCCCGCACGATATACCCGATCCAGAATTCTCCTCCAGAGATCAGGATCAGCCCATTCGATCTACCACCTGACACCACGTTTAATGTGATGTCCATTGGTTGGGTAGCCGATGACCCAGATGGGTCTCTCAATTTGGCACGTATTGATGTGAGCTTTAATGACTCACTGAACTTTGTGGCGCTGCCTCCCGATGTCAATTTTGCGACGTTTGTCCTTCCCCAGACAAATCCGGGATCAACAGGTCAGATCGTCGACGCTGATGTCTTCACCGGTAGAGGATTTGAGTCCACCGGTTTGAAGGTGCCCGGCGTCCGCATCGGGGAGATGAATACGCTGTATTTGCGATCCGCTGACCAGACAGACACCACGTCTGTTCGGATCGAGTACTCTTGGTTCGTGAAGGGCAAGACCAGCAATATTTTATATGTGAATGACCACCGCCGTGCCTCACATCCAGTGTTGACGGCTTTCCACCTCGGTTTGCTTAAGGAGTATCTCCCAGCCGGCACGCCAGTCGATGTGTGGGACATTACCACCCCTTACACGACAGGATCGTCAGGCAACTTCCCGCGCTCCGCACTTTTGCCGCCAACGGCGCAACCGGCCCTCGACCGATTCCTGCGCGGGTACGACTATATCTATTGGGTGGCCTCTGCTACGACAGACAAGATCGTAGGCAATAATCTTCCATTCGTTGCGCCTGTTCTTGAGCCATTTTTCGAGGCAGGTGGCAAGATGCTTGTACATTCGCCTATTCAACTTCCCGTTGATCCAGAAGAGATCGCAACGAATGCAGCAACATTGCTGCTTCCTCTAAACAGTTTGACGGCGTTTCCGGATTCCTTGAGGCAAACCCTGCGCTTGCTGGGAAACGCTCCTTTGTCTGCCTCAAACATCCTTCCGGGTACAGGCCGGTCATTACCCGCGTTGAAAATGGGAGGGTTCGTGATTACGACGCTACCATATGTGGCGACTAGCGCTGCAACGATTCCACTCTACAACGCAGAATTCCAATACATTACGCGCGTCGGTAACCGGCGTGGAGTATGGCCAGGGCCATCCACGATCGCATCGATAAGCGACGACCAACGAATCGGTCTGTTTTCGATTCCGCTCGTCAATGAAGCCAATGGGTCTCCGTTGGTGGTCGGGGAAGATGGAAATCCTGAGACGGCGAAGGATGCCGTGAAATTGATGTTGGAAAGCCTCGGATTTCCACAATGAGAATGCGCCTCTCACATATCGTTTTTCTCCTGATGCTCCTCCTAAGCGCCGATGCTGCGTTTGCGCAAGGTGTGCTGAAAGGTGTTGTACGAGATGCAGAAACGGGCGAATCCCTTCCTGGAGTTAACGTAATCGTTGTTGGCACGTCCCGTGGCGTAGCAACAGGTCTTTCAGGCGACTTCGAGATTCCCAATCTCCGGGCTGGAGAGTATTCAGTACGGATCTCCTTCATCGGCTTCGAGACAAAACTGTTCACCGAAGTCGTCATCACCGATGGTGAGACGACGGAACTCGACGTGGAACTGGGCTTTGCCGTCTTATCGACAGGGGATGAGATCGTGGTGATCGGCGAGAAGCCGCTAGTCGATGTAGAAAACTCTTCCTCTTCATCGACCATTTCTCAGGAGCAGCTAGAACTGGCTCCTCTTCGCGATGTGCAGCAAGCCGTTGCCACGCAGGTTGGTGTCGTTCGGGATCCAACCGGGCTCTACATTAGAGGCGGACGTGCTTCAGAGACCGGATTCTATGTCGATGGCGTATCGGCCAAGGACCCACTCGCAGGAACTGGTTTTGGTCTGGATATTGGATCAAACGCGTTTTCTGAGATAGAAGTAACTACCGGCGGCATCGGAGCTGAATTTGGAGACGTTACGTCTGGCATCGTGGCTGTGCAGACCCAAGACGGTTCGGACACGTTTGCCGGCTTCTTTTCGCACAAGCGAGACAACCTTGGATTCAATAAGGACTCCAATGCGAATTTTATGGAGGACGTGTGGGAGGCCAATCTGAGTGGTCCGATCGTGAAAGGGAAGCTTCGCTTTTTCCTCTCCGGTCAGGTCCAGCTCTCCGATGGTTTTACTCGCAAGACAGCTTCTCCGAATCAGGTACGCACATCCCTGATGGATGGGACAACCCTCCTGCCCAGAACGGGCAATCGATGGAATGGTATTTCCAAGCTGACCTGGGAATTGCGTCCGGGAATGAAGCTGCAGGGCTCGTATCAGCGCTCCCTCACCGTGAATCAGAACACAAGGATGCTCCAGGTTACAGGGAATGAGGCCGTGATCTCTCCTGGATTCCAGTATGCGTTCGTAATGCAACCGGACAATGGAAGTACGTACGCACACGACAATATCATTACGTATCTGAAATGGTCGCACGTGCTCAATCAGCAGTCCTTCTACGATGTGCAGTTCAGCCGTCTCTTCACTCGTCTGCGTGCTGATGCAAATGGCAGGGATTGGCGTCCGGACAATGTGGACACGGAGCTTGATCCATTCTCGATCGTGTCGTGGCCAGCCAATCTGTTCGTTGATGAGAATGGCCTACCATTGGACCCAAATGCTCAATTCGTTCTACCGGGGCCAGGATTGATCAACAACGGAGGCGTTGCAACCCGCTTTCATGACCACTTTGCCGAAGAGTATACCCTTCGTGCTGCCTACACTCGGTTCTCGGATGATTTAAACAATCGAACGAACGTAGGCTTTGAAGCCAAATTCAATGACTACCAGTGGATCGATGTGATTCGTCCCTGGGTTGGAGCGCCGATTGGAACGGGCGAAGGCACGAGTACGAATCGCTTGGGAGATTCATCCGACATATGGCGTGTGAAGCCTCGGCGAGGAGCTATTTTCGGAACGCATCAGATCCGCTATCGTGGATTGATTGCAAATGCCGGCATGCGATTTGAATACTGGGCGCCAGGCCGCTACGCCGACGACCTTATTGACGATGAACAGGCACCGATCCTAGACACAATCCGGGAATCCTATAAAGAGGACTCGGTAAAGCTGTTTGGCCTTCGGACAAAATTCAGGCTGCTACCCAAACTGCGAGTCTCGTTCCCGATTACGGAAAACCGGGTCATGTTCTTCAACTACGGGCATTCGACCAAGCTGCCGCATCCAACCTTTGTCTACACCGGTCTGGATCCTTTCTTCCAGGATCGTTCCTTCTTCTCAGATCTGGGTAACCCAAATTTGGACCCAGAAGTGGATATTTCCTATGAGTTAGGTCTGCGCACCCAGTTCACCAGCAATGATGTCCTGAATGTCACGGCCTTCTGGCGGGACAAGTTTGACTTCATCACGGTCGAGAGCGTAATCGTACCAGATCCAACAGGCAGGGAGGTGCTTCGCGCCTTCCGTGTAAATGGAGACTTTGCCCGCGTCCGCGGTATTGAAGCAAGCTACCTGAAACGAGTTGGCGAGCGCTTCAGTGGACAGGTTTCCGCATCATTCTCTCGCGCTACAGGCCTCTCCAGTACGAACAATGATGCCCTCTCTGATTTTCTCGCGAACGGAGACATCGACAATACCTTTGAAACCCCATTGGCTTGGGATCGCCCTTTTGATTTCAAGACCAGTTTGACCTTCCAGCACGATAAAGAACGCCCTTTGTTTGGTGTGAAGGGTCTCAACCGCATTTCCGCACTGGTTGCTTCCACGCTACGAAGCGGCCAGCGTTATACGCCGGTTGAATATCAAGGTAACGAGGTCAACCCTTTCAGCGGCGAACAGGACTGGCGTCCGATTTATGCACCAGTTTCAGATCCTGCGGCCCGCTATTCTGAAATTGGGTCTACTTGGTGGTGGTTCGACTTAAGTATGCGCAAAACGATCACCTTACAAGGGACCGATATGCGATTCTCTCTGGAGGTCACCAACCTGTTCAATCAGAAGAACAGCATTATCGTTAACCCTGTAACGGGAGAAGCCTACCCGGATGTAGATCCGGCGTCAACAGACTTCATTGCCTTGCGGGGCAATCCGGACTACGATGTCACGTCTGGTACTCGCGACCCTCGATTTGAGGATCCGAATACGTCGGGACTCCCGCCATTTAACCCTGCACGTTTCCTTCCGCAGCGGCACGTGATGTTCGGACTCTCTTTCCGATTCTGATGAAAAGATTCCTCATCATATCGCTCTTCGCGCTGTTGTTGGCACCCGTGGTCAACGCCCAGATTCTACCCACGTTGGGCGGAGAACGGGCGGGGACATCAGGATTCCAGTTCCTGAAGCTCCCGTACGATGCACGCGCTTCCGCTCTCGGTGAGACCGTTGTAGCGGATGCCAACGATGTTAGTGCCTTGGTATGGAATCCAGCACTGATAGCAAGACTTCCAGGCGTCCAAGCAGGGTTTCATCACACGGCTTACTTCGTGGACGTGTCGCTTGATTTTGCAGGTGTCACGTGGAAGCTGCCGCAAGGCGTTTCCCTTGGAGCGAGTCTGCAGACCATGAATTCGGGCGATATGGACGTGACGACTGAGTTTGAGCCTACAGGGACCGGGCAAACCTTCCGATTGGTCGATGTGGCAGCCGGACTGACAGTCGCGCAGCAATTGACTGACCTGTTCGCCTACGGCATCACGACCAAATACGTTCAGGAGTCGGTCGCAGGACTTAAAGCAGACGCCATCGTCTTTGATCTTGGTATTCACTACATGGTTGGTGCGACAGGTGCCCGCATGGCTGTAGCCGTCCGGAATTTTGGATTTGATGGTCGACCTGAAGGAGAGCTAAATCGTCCGGTTATTGCCTCAGACCCTATCCAAATAGAATCCGACTTTGAGGCCATGACGCCTCCAACAACGTTCCATCTTGGTTTTGCATATGATGTGTTTTCGAACACAGATGGTAATTCATTGACGGTTCTGGCGCAGCTTAACAACCCAAATGACAATGCGGAGTACTGGACGACTGGAGCTGAGTATGGATGGAATCAGACTCTCTTTTTGCGGGCTGGATATCGCTTTGGCATTGAAGAAATGGATGCACCAAGTGTGGGTGCAGGATTTCGTCTGCCGTTTGCTGGGCGTTCGCTAAGCATAGACTACGGTTTCAATCGCATGGAACGACTGGGTAACGTTCACCGGTTTGGACTGAATGTGACGCTATGACCAGAAAACTACTGACATATGGTTGTCTGGCCTTGTTCATGCTGCCTTTGGCTGCTTGTGACTCCGTGATGGGTTCCAAAGAAGACGAGACCACGCGCGAGATATTTGAGGCGGGTCGTAATGATCCGACGTTGCTCAACGAGGTGGAATATGTGCCACTGTTTCCGTTCTACGAGACGGGAGCTGACGGTGTAGCACTAGAGTCGCCAAAGGATGTCTATGCAGGGTATGACGAATTCTTGTATGTGGTCGATGACCGAGGGCTTCATGTATTTGACCTCTCCGGCAGGCCGGCCACCTTTCTTCCGATTGAGGGAGGAGGGACCTCCGTTGTCCAAGACCGACGTTTGTCTGTCTACGTGACGGCTCGTCGGGATACGCTCCTAAACGGGCAGACATGGGACCTCCCTGTCGTCTTGCGCTACGATGGTATCACGACTGGAGCACCTGTGTTGGCCGACATTATCTGGCATCCGTTTGACGATGACTCGAGAAAGTTCAATGCCCCTGATCCGATTACGACCGATGAAGCTGTTTCTTTCACAGGTGTCGGAGTGTTATTCGACAACCACATTTATGTGAGCCGTCGCGGGCCCATCAACCCTCGAGGAACGTTCATTCTGCCTCACAACACGATCATGGAGTTTGACGAGGAAGGGACAAATATCCAGTCCATTGTGACACTCCATCCGACACGGGAAAGCTTACGTAGTTCGCTGTTTCCGGTAGATGTCGTGACTTACGTCCACCCACCCCAGCGTTCATTTTATTCCCAGACGCGTGACTTCATTCTGTTGCAGTCTTCGAGTTTGAATGATGTGGTGAGCGGTGGAGGATTGGCTTCGCAACCACTCCGTTATTCTGCCCTGTCCATTCGAGTTGTACCTACGTCAGATGGCGTTGAGTATCGTCCCGATACGGATAAGCTCAGAATTGCTGGAGACCTGGATAAGGGCGATTCATTTCTGTATGACGAGTTCCGCTTCAATACACCGACTGACGTGACCATCGCAGCGGACGGCTCCAACTTCATATTTGTCACGGATGGAGGTTCAGATTCGCTCCATGTCTTTACGGGACAGGGTATTGAAGGCGTAACGCCGCCACCGGGATCGCGGTCAACTCGTCCTGTAAATGTGTCCTTTGGTGGGACAGGTGATGGTGCATTGCAGTTCAACGCACCACAAGGCGTAGCCTATTTCCAGCGTATTGTCTACGTAGCTGACACGGGCAACAACCGAATCGGTCGATTCAGGCTGAACACGGATTTTGAATAGGCGTCTCAGGACGAACCAAGCCATTCAGCCATCTCAATCTATCCTTCCGAGGTTCATGTACAGCTTCCACAGGTCGCTCCTAGTAGCGATCGTCGTTTTTCTTCCCCTCACGGCAGATGCCCAAATTCAGGAATTGGGGTCTGAGGGAACGTTGGATATAGCGACTTGGAATATTGAATGGTTTGGATCTTCTTCCAATGGCCCATCCAATGACGATATCCAAGTTCAGAATGTCGCCGACATCATCATGGGATCAGGCGTCGACATTTGGGCTGTTCAGGAGATTGTGGATGTGAATAGAGCAATGGAGTTGGATAGCATGCTACCGGATTACTGGGAGAGCATTCTTGCCTCTGAATCTGGCCAGCAACGGATCGGATTCATGTGGGACAGCAGGGTATTACAACTGCGCCAATCAACTCACATCTTGCAGTCATTCAACTACGAGTTCGCTGGAAGACCACCCCTAAAAGCTGAATTCAACGTGACGCTGCCAGACACCTCTTTCGTGGCAACGTTTATTACGGTGCACATGAAGGCGTTCTCGGATCAGACATCGTACGAACGTCGGGTTGAGGCGGCTAAACGGGTCAAAAACCACATCGACTTCACCTCTCTTTCCTCCCAGCCCGTGTTCTTCTTGGGTGATTTCAATGACGAGCTGACTGCGTCAACCTATAACAGGCAGCCGTCTCCCTACGTACCATTTTTGGATGATACCGATGACTATGCCGTGTTGACATGGCCGCTGGAGCAGGATGGTGGATATTCATTCCAAAGTGGATCCTTTCTTGATCACATCGTGGTTTCGAATGAGGCAAACGAGATGTGGCTTCAGGGGTCGACCCAGGTTATGACCAATCTTGTGACCGTGAACTCGTTTTATGCTCGGACATCTGATCACCTTCCCGTCATGGCATCATTTGGGAACGTGGTCGGAACAGGGATTCAGGAGGAAGACGTTTTCCCGGTTGAGCCTATCATCACATCGTTGTATCCCAACCCAGTTTCTGGAACGCTGAATGTCTCGATCAACGAGCGTTTTGCAGGCATTGGGGCAGACAAAACCTCCGTCGTCAGCCTGGTGGACATGCTTGGGCGCGTCGTGTATTCGGAGGTCCTTTTCGAAGGTGATATTGAGATCGATGTGACGCCATACGCAGCGGGCGTTTATGCACTGCGTGTCGAATCAGGTGATTCTTTCGAGTCCGACGTCCTTGTGATTCGCTAAGCCGGTAGGCGGTGAGCTCGGGGTCTATTCAATTGGAAGGTCGAAATACGTATCTGGGTACGGCTCGTCTTTGAGCGTGTAGTGCCACCATTCGTTGACGTAATTACTGAATCCAGCCGATTCCATGATCTCTTTGAGCAGCATTCGGTTGGCCATGGCCTCGCCCGTGATAGCCGGATTTTCCGTGTGGGATAGTTCGTCAAAGAAGTCAAACGGTGTTCCCATATCCAGTGGATCCCCGTCCTTTGTCAATGTCAGATCTACAGTGCTTCCTCTGCTGTGTCCACTTCTAGCAGCGATATAGCCACGATCGAAGAGTTCACCTTTCGGGACATCAGGGTAGTAGGTCGCTTTCTGTAGTGTGTCGGCCAAATCGGCTCCCCACTCTACAAAATGATCGACGGCCTGCTGAGGGCGGTACCCGTCAAAGACGAGAAATGAGTATCCCTTTTTTTGAGCCATTTCCTGAGCGTCCTTCAATGCTTTGGCCGCTTCGCCGGTTAGCATCACCTGAGGGGCGAGATATCCACGGATGGGTCGGCCTATGAAGTTGTTGTCCGAGGCGTACCTGGGGTCTTGACCGATGGTTGGGTCGACATCGGCCAATGGGACGATCGGTGAATCTGGAGTGGACATACAGCCTGAAAGAAGTAAAACTAGAACGATGATGTGCTTCATGATACGCGGGGTTCAGTTAGTTCAATATCGGAACACACTGGGTTGATGCGCTACCTCCATGGACTGTTTTGTCTTGAGATAGAATCTTTGTCTTTCAATTCGTGTTTGCTGCAATGGGTCGGTAAGGCTCAGGTCGATACTCATCCGAAGGCAACCGATCCGCCATATCGGCATTTTTTCTTTATGGGAATTCTTCCCTTTCAGCATCGCTGCACTTTATGCCGAAACGAGCCAATAAAGACCTCCCCGTAATCGGGTGGAGAGAATGGGTTTCCCTTGGTGAACTCGGAATTCAGGCCATAAAAGCAAAGGTTGACAGCGGAGCCCGCTCATCATCCCTGCATGTTTTTGAACTGGAGGACTTTGAACGCGATGGGGCCCAGTGGGTCCGATTTACGGTACATCCAGTTCAGCGGAATGATGAGGTCGAGATCGACGTGGAGTTTCCCGTTCTTGAATATCGCTCTGTGCGAAGCTCCAGTGGGAAAGCCTCCGTGCGTCCAGTCATCGAAACGCATATTTCCATGATGGGGCAGACTTGGCCCATCGAAATTACGCTGGCCCGACGGGATAAAATGCGCTTCAGGATGCTTTTGGGCCGCCAGGCATTTCGCGGCCGATTCCTACTCGATTCAGGCGCATCGTATTACGGAGGGAAGCCGTCTCGAGCGGCTCGAAAAAACCAGACCTAAACCTCTTCTTCGCATCTACTTTTCCAGTTCAACACTCGCTCCATGAAGCTTGCCATTCTGTCTTGTAATCAACACTGCTATTCCACTCGTCGTCTGAAAGAGGCAGCAATCCAGCGAGGTCATCAGGTAAAGGTGCTCAACACGCTGAAGTTTGCCATCGACCTTGAAGAAGGTGCCCCGGATCTATACTTCCGTCAGAAGCAGCTTTCGCATTATGATGCTGTTCTTCCTCGCATTGGAGCATCTATCACGTACTTCGGTACGGCCGTTGTGCGGCAGTTTGCACAGATGGATGTCTTCTGTGCCAACTCGTCGGCAGGAATTGCAAATTCCAGAGACAAGTTGCGAGGCCTTCAGATTTTGAGTCGGCACCACATCGGCATTCCTCAGACCACGTTCGTTAGAGATAAAAAGGACGTCCTTCCAGCCATTCAAAGGGTTGGCGGTGCTCCGGTTGTTATCAAACTGTTGGAAGGCACGCAGGGCATTGGTGTCTTGTTGGCCGAAACAGTGAAGTCAGCAGAAGCCATCATTGAGCTGCTCCAGAGTCAAAAGCAGAATGTGCTCGTCCAGAAATTTATTGCTGAGAGCAAGGGAAAAGACATTCGCGCATTCGTCGTGGGTGATCGCGTGGTTGGTGCCATGCGCCGGGTTGCTCAAGGGCAAGAATTTCGCAGCAATGTGCACCGTGGTGGTCGAACAGAACAGGTCAAGCTGACGCCGGAGTATGAACAAACAGCTGTTCGCGCCGCCCAAATCATGGGACTGCGTATTGCTGGCGTTGACATGCTGGAAGGGAAAGATGGACCCCAAGTCGTCGAGGTGAATTCATCCCCGGGTCTTGAAGGCATTGAGCGCTGTACTCAGCTTGACATCGCCGGGTCCATTATGGATTACATTGCTGCCCAGGTGGACTTCCCGGAAATCGATCTGCGCCAACGACTTACGGTCAGCACGGGGTACGGCGTTGCTGAGATCCATGTACCAGCAGGATCCTCTTACGTGGGACGGTCGATTGCTGACTCCAACTTGCGCGAAAAGGATATCAATGTGCTCACGTTGTATCGCGGTTCTACAGTGATACCTAACCCCAAATTCTCCAGAGTCCTCGAGCCCGGAGATCGACTTCTGTGCTTTGGTAAACTGGAATTGATGCGCGACTTGATCCCACCTAAAACGCGCAAGAAGCGTAGCAAAAAGGTTCAGCACTTGCCTGATCTGCCGGTAGCTGATGAAGTGCATGAGGATTTTGATGCGTCTGCAGTGCTGACTGCCGTCCCATCTACTTCAACCGGTCCGTCTTCGGCGATTAATCAACCCAAAGCATCCCCAAAGCCTGTATCCTCCAAAGACGATGCAAGCGAATAACCAAGCTGACAATGACCAGTAAGGCAAGAAAGCGTAAAGACATCGGCGAGTGGTTCGGAGAAACCATCGCTCCCGGGGAATCCAAAGATGTTTACCTGACTGTCGGGGAAAGCTACAGCAGCATGACCGTCAGGATTCCGATCCACATTCGAAGGGCTGTGGAGCCGGGTCCCACATTGTTCGTTACTGCCGCGCTCCATGGCGACGAAATCAACGGAACGGGTGCCGTACGAGAACTGCTTCAGGATCCAGAATTAAAGCTCTTAAAAGGGGCTGTGATTTTTGTCCCCGTACTAAATATTCTTGCCTTTGATCGTCACGATCGGTACCTACCCGACCGTAGGGACCTAAACCGATCATTTCCCGGCACGACCAAGGGCAGCCTAGCAAGTAGAATGGCCCGTGTGATATTTAGTGAGATCGTTGAGCGAAGCGACTTCGGAATCGACCTGCATACTGCGGCAGTACGGAGAACAAACTACCCCAATGTCAGGGGGAATTTGTCTCATCCTGCGGTGCGCAAATTGGCCGAGTATTTTGGAGGCGAGATCGTGGTGAACGGCCAAGGTCCTGTTGGATCTCTGAGGCGTGAAGCACGCAAAGCAGGTTGCCCGACCATCATCATGGAGGGGGGAGAGGTATGGAAAGTGGAGCCCGGCGTCGTCAAGTCGGCCACTCGAGGTGTTAAAAACGTATTGAAAGGGCTGAAAATGCTCTCAGGAGACATTGAAAAGTACTCCTTTCAACTGATCATCGAAAAATCTCAGTGGGTACGATCGGATAGGGGAGGCTTCATGCTTTTCCACATTGGCCCTGGCGACCTCGTAGAAAAAGGGCAGCCGTTGTTTACCAACACGACCTTGTTAGGCCATGAGTTGAAGACCACATATGCTCCGTTCGACGGCATCGTGATAGGCATGAGTAGTCTGCCGGCCGTCAGTCCGGGAGAAGCGGTGTGCCACCTAGGCAAATTACCCGACGGGGAAAACCCTGATAAACTGCGTGCCAAGCGTCTTGAAAATGCTGCTCTGGGACAACAGGTTTCGGATGAACTGGGGACCAATATTCTGGTCTATGAACCGTCTGAAGAGGCGGTCGCAGAGGGGTTGAAGCAGTAAGAGGTTTCTCTGCCGACTATCAGAGCTGGCTTGTAGAGTGAAGACGCTGTTCGGCTTGAATCAAGTCAAGGGAGGCTTGGCGTTCTCCCTTGACCAACAGAATCAGTAAGTCTCCGTCTTGGGCTCCGGCAAGGGCAGCCTTTACGCCTTCTAGCTCACTGTCGAATTGTGGAGCGACAATCCCGTGCCGTGAGAGCGCTGAAATGTTGAATCGCGTGACGCAGATGGAGCCAACGTATGTGAAAGCCTATGCACAGCTAAGCCGGGTGTATCAGCGGGGAATGGATCGAGGCGTCTGGACGCGTTCAGAGCGAGGGGAGGATGCACGACAAGCCGCAGAGAAGGCCATGGAACTGGATCCGACATTGCCTGCTTCATTGTTGGCAATGTCGGGAACCGCATTTGACGACTTGAACTTTGTGGAAGCGGAAGACTACCTGAAAACGGCTCTCAGTCTCGCGCCTGGTGAAGCGTCTGTGCACAGCCTGTATGCCAACCTGCTTTATACGCTCGGTCGGCCGCAAGAGGCATTGGAGTTTGCGCGAAAGGCCGTATCTCTTGATCCACTAGATATCGCCCAGCGGCAACGCTTGGCCGATGTGTACTTCTTCATCGGGATGTATGAGGAAACCATCACTGAATCTCGGAAGATTCTGGAAATGAAGCCTGATGACGGCTGGTCATACTATAACATTGGATACGGAATGGCTCTCCTAGGCCGGACCACCGAGGCTATTGCTGCTTTCCAGAAAGCCGTAGACCTAGATGGCAAAGATACTGTCTTGATCATGGGTCTGGCTTGGGCCCACGCCATGGCGGGCAATAAATTGGAAGCCGTATCCATTATGATCGATTTGCCGGATACAGACACCAATATGAAAGAAAAAGCCATCGTGTACGGTGTACTCGGTGATTTGGACACCGCATTTGACCTGCTTAATCGGGCTTATGAAAGCAATCCGGGTGCAGTTGCAATTATCGCGGGTGACGACTCTATTCCTCAAGAAATGCGTGAAGATCCTCGATTTCAGGACCTTCTGGATAAGCTAGGACTGGAATCTAGCTGATCAGCTGATCTTAGTAAGTAATATGTCACGAGGATTGCGAAGTCCTCGTTGACCCCATTAGGTTTTGGTGGTAGGTTCAGGTCTGTTTTAAAACATCTCCTGAATCATGCATCGTCTTCTGACTCTTTTTCTCGTGATGGCCCTAGTCGCCATCGATTCGTCCGCGCAATCCTTCAGCGCCGACAGCTTCTCTGACATGTCGTTCCGCTATGTCGGTCCTTCCCGTGGCGGAAGGGTTACGGCCGTTGCCGGGCATCGCGCTCATCCACGGACTTTCTATATGGGGTCAACCGGTGGCGGGGTCTGGAAAACCACGGACGCAGGCACCAACTGGATTAACAAATCCGACGGGTTTTTTGAGACGGGTTCGATCGGCTCCATTGATATTTCTGATTCAAATCCTGACATCATCTATGTAGGAACAGGCTCAGATGGAATTCGAAGTAATGTGATCATCGGCCGCGGGCTTTACAAGTCAGTCGATGGAGGGGAGACTTGGGAATTGAAAGGACTCCGAGACGCGGGGCAGATTGGATCAGTGGTGATTCATCCTACCAATCCGGATGTAGTGTATGCAGCTTCTCTTGGTAGCCCATTTGGAGATAACCCAGAGCGCGGGATCTATCGCACGCTGGATGGAGGGGCAACTTGGGAGCACATCCTACATGTGTCAGACCAGACCGGAGGCGTGGATTTGGAGCTAAATCCGGCCGACCCAGACGTGATCTACGCCGCCATGTGGCGAGCCGAGCGCAAGCCGTGGACTATCATTAGCGGAGATGATGGCAGCGAAAATGGCATTTATGTCTCTCGCGATGGTGGAGAAACCTGGTCCATGAAAACAGAGGGTCTTCCTCGGGACTTAATTGGCAAGATTGATTTTGCGGTTTCACCAGCGGACCCGAGCCGCGTGTATGCCTTGGTGGAAACCACGCCAGAGCGGGAAGGGCTGTACCGTTCGAATGACGAAGGTGAGACCTGGTACCTCGTATCGAATTACAGGCCACTTATGGATCGCCCATTCTACTACACGAATGTGGATGTCGACCCAACAAATCCAGACGTCCTCTATGTCAATTGCACCGGATTCTTCAAGTCTGAGGATGGTGGGCTTACTTGGGAACGCAGATCCACTCCTCATGGCGACAACCATGATATGTGGATCAACCCGGACGATCCAATGATCTGGATCCAGTCCAACGACGGTGGAGCTAACGTTACGTTTGACGGAGGAGAGTCTTGGTCAACACAAAATAATCAGCCCACTGCCGAGCTGTATCAAGTAGACATCGATGATCGGCAGCCGTACTGGCTCTACGCTGGTCAGCAGGACAACTCTACGATAGCTGTTCCCAGCAACGCAACGGGCAATCGAGTTGGTGGATCAGAATCGTATTGGGAAGCCGTAGGGGGATGCGAAACTGGTCCTGCCGTTCCCAAGCCCGGTGACGCAGATATCGTCTTCTCAAACTGTAAGGGCCGCTTCTATCAGTTTAGCCGACGAACAGGTCAATCGCGGAATTATTACGTAGGCGCTGCGAACATGTATGGACGCAATCCGGCTGAGCTTGAGTACCGTTTCCAACGCACCGTTCCGATTGAGGTATCTCCTCATGATCCGAATGTAGTCTATCATGGCTCCCAGTTTGTCCATCGCACGGACGATGGCGGTATCACCTGGGAGACCATCAGCCCAGACCTGACAGCGTTTCGTCCAGAACGTCAGATGGTATCTGGAAGCCCTATAACCCGCGATGTGACCGGGGAAGAGCACTATTCAACATTGTACACTATCGAGGAGTCCGCAGTACAAGCCGGTGTGATTTGGACGGGAGCCAACGACGGTCTCGTATCCATTACTCAGGATGGTGGCGAGACGTGGACCGACGTAACGCCTTCTGATATGCCACCGGAAGGTCGTATCCAGAATATCGACCCATCACCTCATGCAGCAGGAACTGCCTACGTGGCGGGGTACCGATATTTGTTGAACGACTTCAGTCCCTACATATATCGCACGGATGATTTTGGGGCTACGTGGACACTGCTGACGGACGGGTCGAATGGGATTCCATCCGATACGCCGGTCCGAGTCGTGCGTGAAGACACCGAACGAAAGGGCCTCCTGTTCGCGGGTAGTGAATACGGATTTTTTGTGTCCTTAGATGATGGCGGATCCTGGGAGCGTTTTGATGCAGGCTTGCCCGCCTCGCCTATCACCGATCTGCGTGTCGTTGGAAACGACATAGCCATCTCGACCATGGGTCGTGGATTCTGGATCATGGATCACATCGAGCCGCTTCGCCAGTGGGATGCGGCGGCAGGAGACACATTTTTCCAGCCTTCGGATACCCAAAGAGAACGCCGATTTGCTCGCAGGGCTGGCCCAGCTGATCCACAGTATTCCTCGGCTGGCGTTCGAATTGATTACATGCTCGTCAATGACCATTCGGGAGATGTTCGCTTGGACATTTTACAAGGAGGCTCGCTCGTTCGTAGTTATCTGAATACGGCGCCTTCCGTCTCTGAATCAGAAGAACAAGGGATGCGTGGACCTGAGCAGGCGCTAGCTGGCACTCCTGGGCTGGGACGAGACGCTGGGTTTCATCGATTTGTGTGGGATATGCGGGTCGATGGCCCGACCAATGCGAAGGGGGAAGCTTCCCGAGGAGCACTCGCTGTTCCCGGTCAATATGAAGCACGTCTATCAATTGGGGATTGGACGGCATCACACTCATTTCAGCTGATGATGGATGCATCTGTGGAAGTAGAAGGCATATCACTTGGGGATCTTCAAGAGCAGCACGACCTAGCGACTGAGGTTCAGTCTCTTGCTGTTAAAGCTTCGGACCTGCGGGATCGCGTTCAAGCATTGCTAGAGGACGCTCCTGAGTTGGCAATGGTATCTGAAACGGGTCGTAAGGACCGAGGTCGTCGGATTGCTCAAGCGGAGCCTGATCCCGTGGCTGATTTGAAAGCGGTCCTGGCCGAATTGGAAACTGACAATTCAGACAGTTATCCACCTCCCATGTTGTTAAGTCAGATATCCTATCTCTCCGGTATGATCAACGCCGCAGATCAGAAGCCTGGAAATGAGGCGTACAAACGGCAAACTCAATTAGAAGAGTGGTACGCACAGCTTCTCACTCGTACGATAGCGGCCTCGGAAGCTCTAGGAATGAATACCGGAAATCGGGAATGAAAAGGCGGGATTGGGCGTCCATTTTCCGAACGCCCACCACCAGAGAGTTTTTGTGACATTATCGATCACTTGCAGATCGAGCGCCGCTATGATCTGCCTTTCTGTTTTAGTTCTAGCACCCGTCAACGCCCAGAACAAAGGGGATTCAGACCGGCCAGCGATGCAGGCTGCGGTTCGTGATTCTGCGCCCTTATTGGACGGAATTATTGAATCTGATCCTGCTTGGCAGAGCGTTATTCCAGCCACGGGGTTCACGCAGACGACTCCGGATGATGGTGAGTCTGCAACGCAAATCACGGAAGTTCGGGTTGCTGTGTTCGGCAATATGCTCTATGTGGGGGCGGTTCTTTATGATACCGAGCCATCCAAGTTGGTAGTATCCGATCGTAGGCGTGATGCTTCTCTCGAAAACTCGGACAGTTTCCGATTTATTCTTGATACATTTTCTGATGGTCAGAATGGATTCGTCTTCGGGACAAACGCGGCTGGCGCGGAATACGACGCCCAATATGTTGGTTCATCTGGCGGCGGAGGCTTCGGCGGCCGGATGAGTGGAGGATCTGGGGGAGGGCTCAATGTAAACTGGGACGCCTCCTGGGATGTTGTAACCGCTGTTACCGAGAATGGATGGAATGCAGAATTTGCTATCCCGTTTTCCACACTACGCTATCCGGCGGGCTCGGAGCAGACGTGGGGAGTCAATTTCCAACGGACAATTCGACGAAATAATGAGACTGCGTTCTGGGCGCCGCTTGAAAGGCAGTTTTCACTTACGCGCGTAACCCACGCTGGCACCCTGAAAGGTGTGCGTGTACCTGCCGCCCGCAACTTGAAGGTTTTACCGTATGTCCTGACAAGTGCCGATCACGATTACCGAGTTGATAATCCGGAAACAGATGTAGCAGCCGACTTCGGCGTGGACGTAAAGTATTCCATCACCCCAAGCCTTACGCTGGATGCAACGTACAACACCGACTTTGCGCAGGTCGAGGTCGACGAAGAGCAGATCAATCTGGATCGATTTTCGCTTTTTGTCCCAGAGAAAAGGCCCTTTTTCTTAGAAAACGCAGGTCTATTTTCGGTTGGTGAGAGTGGTGAAGCAGAAGTGTTCTTCAGTCGCCGAATCGGGATATCAGCCGATGGAGCATCTGTGCCGATTCTAGGAGGAGCTCGTCTAACGGGAAGCGTCGGAAACTGGAAAGTGGGTGCGTTGGAAATGCAGACGGAAGAAGTCGATGGTCTTACACAGGCCAACAACTTTGGCGTGATGCGTTTGCTGAGAGAGCTCAAAAACCGTTCAGCCATCGGCTTTCTGTTCACGAACAGGATTGGCACAGGCTCTCTAGCACCCGAGACTGATTACAATCGGGTTGGTGCCATCGATGCACGGTGGGGGATTGGTGAGTATGGAACGGTTTCAGGCTTTGTCGCGAAGTCATGGACTCCGGGCATGGACGGGAATGCAGTAGCTGGGCAAGCTTCGGGAACGTGGTCAACCGAGTCTTGGACACTTTCGGCCGGGTACACAGAAGTAGCCGAATCGTTTAACCCAGAAGTTGGCTTTCTGCGACGAACCGACTACAGAAAACTGAGCGGGTCCATTTTTAGTCGTATCCGCCCTGAGCAGCTGCTTGGGCTGCATGAACTACGTCCACACGTCAATTATAGAGGATACTGGAAGCGAGATGGATTTCAGGAGACTGGATACCTCCATGTGGACAACCATTGGGAGTTTTCATCTGGTTATGAAATTCATACGGGGAGAAATTGGACGCTAGAAGGAGTTACCGAAGCGTTTGATATCGCTACCGGTGTTGAGGTGCCTGCCGGTAATTATTCGCACGCTGAAATGTCTTGGGTATTCCAGACACCTGAAAAAAGTCCTGTCCGACTTGTTTTCAATGTGAATCACGGAGGATTCTTCGGCGGCGACCGTGTGGCGATGGTTCCCCGAATCAATGTTCGAGTTGGTGATAAGGTTACGGCCGAAGTTGCTATAGGCCACAATCGCGTAGAATTGCCCGGCGGCGATTTTATCACCAACCTTTTCCGCACCCGCGTTTCCTACTCCTTTACTCCGCGGCTCTATCTGCAAGCCCTAGGGCAGTACAACGATCAATCAGAGCTGTGGTCAATGAATGTTCGCTTTGGGTGGCTGCAGCAAGCAAATACCGGGCTTTTCGTCGTGTATAACTCGATCAACCGGCTCGATAGTCTCACAATGCAAGACGAATTCCCTGGTGAGCCGGAGCTAAAAGGACTCGTTATTAAGTACGCATATTTGTTTGACGTTTTCGAATGATCCGGCGGATGACTATCGTCAGGTTAACCACTCAACAATCCTAACTCTGTCATGTCCAACCAAAATTTTGATAATCATGCACGCATGGTCCCCCTTTTTCACTATGTAGGAGGCGGAATCCTGTTCTTGACGCTTATTGGTTCTGTCGTCAACCTCGTGCAGGCTTGGGGTACGGGCGGCCAGTATTCTGCGTCACTACTGCTAGCGCTTACCTTCGCTGCTCACATCATGTTTTTCTATTCTCGGCTTTTTGCTCTAGCTGCTCAGGATCGTGTGATCCGTCTTGAAGAGTCATTGAGATCGCAACGCTTGACGGGCCAGCCGATTGATTCAAGATTGACCGTTCGTCAGATCATCGGATTGCGCTTCGCGTCCGACGAGGAATTTGCAGAATTGGGAGCACGGGCAGTGGCTGAAGGAATGAGTGAGAAAGAAATCAAACAGGCCGTAAAGAACTGGCGTGAAGACAACTGCCGAGTCTGAAAGCATGTCCTATTTGAGCGAACGCCCGCAAGATTCAGAGTACAATCCGTTCTATGCCAGGTACGTACGTAGCGTACAAGGCGGTGACCTACCGGATATTCTAGAGCAGCAACGCAACGATGTCGACTCGCTAATGTCTGCATTGAAGCCTGGGCAAGAAGACTATCGGTATGAACCGGGCAAATGGTCTATCCGGGAAGTATTGGGCCACGTGATCGATACCGAATGGGTCTTTGGGTATAGGTTGCTGCGCATTGCACGTGGGGACGATACGCCTCTACCTGGAATGGATCAGGACGAGTTCATGGCTGGAGCCAACTTCAGCGAACGCGCCATGGAAGATTTGCTCCGTGAGTTCAATGGCATTAGAACTGCGAGCACTACGCTTATCGCAAGTCTACCAGAGCAAGCATTCTCTCTACAAGGAACGGCCAGCGGATTCCCAGTGACAGTTCGAGCCATAGCCTGGATCATTGCCGGTCATTGCCAGCACCACATTTCAATCATTAAAGAGCATTATCTCTGAGTTCATGGCACGTATTCCTGTATTCCTCTTCCTCGCTTTATTCTTGTCATCCTGTTCAACACAGGACGCTCCTTCTCCCGGCGCTGACATTCAGGAATGGGAGCAGCTCTTCAACGGGGCCTCGCTTGATGGCTGGACGCCAAAAATTCGGGGGAGTGCATGGGGTGAAGATCCCCGTCAGTCTTTCAGAGTGGAGGATGGATCGATTACCGTTTCGTACGACCAATACCATCGCTTCGAGGAGGAATTTGGACATCTATTTTACGAAAAGCCATTTTCTTGGTATGTCCTTGGACTGGAGTACCGCTTCTTGGGAGATCAAGTTGAAGGAGGACCGGGTTGGGCCTATAGAAATTCAGGTGTCATGATCCATTCTCCGCCAGGAGAATCGATGACCATAGATCAAGACTTTCCTATTTCCATCGAAGTGCAGCTGCTGGGCGGAAACGGAACCGATGATAGGTCTACGGCCAATCTATGCACCCCAGGGACACATGTCGAAATGAATGGTGAGTTGGAAACCCGGCACTGTATTAATTCTACTTCACAGACCTATCATGGGGATGGCTGGGTCAGGGCTGATATCCTGGTTCTCGGAGATTCGCTCATCTCGCACAAGGTAGATGGAGGCATTGTGTTGGAATACGAGCATCCACAAATGGGTGGTGGAAACGTTAATGGACATGACCCTGCGCAAAAACAGGATGGAAAGATGCTCACCAGTGGTTATTTGTCGTTACAAAGCGAAAGCCATCCGGTCCAATTCAGGAAAGTAGAGTTGCTAAACCTTGAAGGATGTATGGATACTACGGCAACCAACTACAAGTCCTACTTCCTTTTTAGTGATCAGGACGCCTGTGCTTACGGGCAATAATCGATCAATGAGCTCCTTAATTGCCTGTTAGCCACCCTGAGTAAGGAACTAACGGCCTCCAATTCCATTGGGAGGCATCGATCTGGAGTGGAGAAATACGGCTGTAACAAATAGCCTCTCCATCCGTGACATGTGCAGGGTATCTCCTCCCATAGGTTCTGCATGAACCCCAACGAACGTATTTATTCTTCACCACAATCCAAGCTATGAAGAAGACTATTTGGACTTTTTTGGCCGCTATGCTGGTTCTAGCGATGGGCACAAGTGCCCAAGCTCAGCAATTTGGCGGTGCCGTTGCCCAATCAGGCGATGATATTTTGGTCGGTATGTCCGGACCAAACAGCACAAACTCATCTGTTTACGTTTATCGTAAGAACGACGACGGTGTCTGGGCTGAAGCAGCCCAGCTTTCTCGTTCTGACAATGACGGCAGCGATGACCGCTTTGGTCGGTCCCTCGCGGTTGCGGGCGACATTCTCATGGTGGGTGCTACCACTGCAGACGCTTCAACAGGTGGCGTCTGGGTATTCGAGAAGGATGCCGAAGGCAACTGGAACGAAACAGCCAAGCTTGTGCCAGATAGCCTGGCTGAAGGGGACTCCTTCGGTCGTTCTGTTGCTATCTCAGGTGATTTTGCTGTAGTTGGTGCCGCTGGTACCAATGATGGCAAAGGTGCCGCGTACGTATTTCATAACATGGACGGCACTTGGTCTTTCCATTCCAAGCTCGAAAGCCCCTACGAGGGCGAAGGTGGGTTTTTTGGACTGAGTGTTGAAATGGCTGGTAACAACATCCTTGTTGCTGCTCCATTTACCGGTCAAACGGATGAGACACCGGCACAAGGCGAAGTCTATGCCTACTCCTACGATGCAGACTCAAATACATGGGAAGGTGGAAGTGCACTTCCTAAGTTTCCTGGTCTCCTTGACGATGCTAACTTCGGTATGGGTCTCGACATGAATGAGCAGATGGCTGTGGTTGGAGCTCCAGGATTAGGCGGCATGCTGGGTGGTTTGATCATCTATCAGAGTTCAGGATCATCTTGGGGCTTTGCAGGCATTCTGCTTCCATATGCACCGCAGAGCCCAAACTCGGGTACTCTGGTTCAGATTGTAGGAAACGAAGTTTGGATGGCAAGCCAGGGTCCTGTGTTTCAGTATCTGGGATTGGACGAGAATGTCACTAGCGCTCAACAGCTTCTCTCTGGAGATATCACCGGGGCGACATCATTTTCCGTTTTGGGAGATGTTGCCCTTGTAGGTCAAGGTGGTAACGAATCCGTTTCTATTCTGGAGCGTGGGGAAGAAGGATGGATTCTCTCTCAGGTTCTAGAAACCGAGTACGTTGACCTCTACCCAAGTGTCACAGGTGGCCGTGTTGATTGCTCCGAAGGCAATGTCCAGGGATGGGATTGTTCGGAAGTTGATCTCCTCTCGTTCGTCTCTTTGGGCGACCTGGGTGGCGGCAAAGGCATCAGAATGAACGACGTCTGGGGATGGACCGATCCTGAGTCGGGTCGCGAATTCGCCCTCGCCGGTCGTACCAACGGTACGTCCTTCGTCGAAGTTACGGATCCGGAAAACCCGATCTATCTCGGCGATCTGCCGATGACTGAAGGTGCCAATGCAGCTGCATGGCGCGACATGAAGGTCTTCCAGAACTACGTCTACATCGTAGCTGACGGATCCGGACAGCATGGTATGCAGGTCTTCGACATGAACCACCTGCTTGACATCGATGAGCCGCAGACCTTTGCGCCTGATGCGTTCTACGCAGAGATCGGTTCGGCCCACAACATCGTCATCAATGAAGACACCGGCTTTGCGTACGCGGTTGGTGTAAATAGTGGAGGCGAAACCTGTGGTGGCGGCCTTCACATGATCGATATAAACGACCCGCTCAACCCGACGTTCGTTGGCTGCTTCGGCCACGAAGGAACGGGCCGCTCAGGCACCGGCTACTCGCACGACGCACAGTGCGTGACCTATTCAGGTCCTGACACCGAGCACGCTGGCAAAGAAATCTGCTTCGGTGGCAACGAGACGGCAGTGTCCGTTTCCGACGTAACGGACAAAGAGAACCCAATCGCCTTGTCTACTGCTGAGTATCCTAATGCAGGCTATACGCATCAGGGATGGCTTACAGACGACCACGAATTCTTCTATGTCAATGACGAGCTCGATGAAGTATCTGGTGAGCAGAGCCGCACTCGAACGCTCATTTTCGACGTTCGCGATCTTGATGATCCGATTCTCGTTCAGGAAATGATGGGAACGACTGCTGCCTCAGACCACAACCTGTATGTCCAGGGTAACTACATGTATCAGTCCAACTACAGCGCTGGGCTTCGTGTACTAGATATTTCAGACCCAGCTAATCCGGTTGAAGTTGGCTATTTCGACGTCAACCCAGAAGGCGACAACGAAGCTGGTTTCAATGGCACATGGAGCAACTATCCTTACTTCGAAAGCGGCACGATCATCGTGACTGGTATCGAATCTGGTTTGTTCATGCTCAAGAAGAAGCAGGTTGACCTCTAAGATCAACTGTTTGCGAGTGGTCACTTGACCATCCGCCCACTTTCTTCCGATCATTGACAGGGCGGGTCGACAGTGTCGACCCGCCCTGTTTTTGTATCCACGTATAGCAAAGGACTCGTGCTGGACCTTACTTGGTTAATAATATTGGGGTCTATGTTGATAGCTCTCGGTTTGCTCTTCGAACTAAGGGGTAGGTTCAGGATGTAATGCATAGCCAAGAAAAACTGATTGAACGCATCCAAAACCTCGAAGCCATCGTAACAAGCAAAGCATGGGACGCGATGGCCCGAGAGAAGCAAGAGAGAATCGCTGAGGAGGTACTCGATTTGGATCTCGAAGAGCCTGATGCTGACCTTGCAGCACGGCTGGCCCAAAATGTTGAGCGAGAAGGGAACTGATCAGAAGGATAAACAACCTTTAACTTGATGGCAGACAAGCAATTACATCATAGCGGCAGAAATTCGCGGGCGCATAGTCTTTCCGCGCTGACGGATCACGCCTCTCATGCTGTGGGCATTAAACGCTCAGACCTGAATCCAGGTGACGTGATAATGCTCTACACTAGGAATTCTGTGTATACGGCCCGTTTCATGGAAGATGGCCGTTTTGTGGTGTCAGGAGGCTGGTTTGATCAACACTATGATCGCGCATTCGTCACATCGATCACCGGCTGCACGTGGGGCGGAAAGTGTATCAACCGGGAATTTGTCGGCAGCTGTGGGATGCGCGTCGAATTCGGCAACCGTGTTCTGACATCCGTCCTTCAACGAGTGGTTTGTGTGCCACGCGTCCTCATGAACTAGGAGCGAGGTAAGAAAGCGTCGAGGCATTGAACGCAATCAACTCAAGCCCAAGGTCCTTTACGGCGCTGGATGGATCGCATGTATTGCCTTCCACAAGCATATTCAACTGGTCTGAAGTGATTGGAAGGACGATGCCACCCAGCAAACTGACTGCAGGTCGCATCAAGAATAGTGGTTGGTGAATCAATGGTTTGCGGCGGATCCCAGCTCCATCGGCCATAATGCCAAGTAAGTCATTGAACGCTACAGGTTCAGGCCCCGCGAGACAATACGTATTCTCATTGGCAGCATCCGTCTCCAGAGCCTTGACGAATGCTTGAGCCACATTCTCAATTTGAATCGGCTGCATGCAATACGTCCCATCACCAAATACCGGCCAAACGGGAAAGGGGCGGATTAGGTCATTCACTAACTGGGTAGCGAACTCGGGCACACCCGGACCAGGTTGGCCAAAAATGAGAGAGGGTCTGAAAATTGTCCAGTGGCTAAAACCCGCTTTCTTCACAGCCTGTTCAGCATGCCATTTAGAGGTCTGATATCCAGAAACACCATGCTCACTAGCGCCATTCGCACTCATTTGCACGAATCTGCTCACACCAGCCTTTTTTGCGGCATCGACCACATTTACTGTTGCTTGACGGTGCAATGCATCAAATGTGATGCCGCGAGACTGTTTTTCTTGGATGATTCCGACCAAGTGAATGACCGCATCATGACCACTCATTGAGCCTGACCATCCTTCGGGTTTGAGGATATCGCCTTGGCAGATGTCAACCTCAGATTCGAAAGGAAGAGTGCCCGTAGACCGGAGAAGACAAGTCACTTTATGTCCAGCGGATAGGAGGTGGCTGACGACATGCTGGCCGACAAATCCTGAACCGCCTGTTACAAAAACGCGCATAGGGAGGGGGGCAAAAGGAATGGGATAAGTGCAACCCAGTGGCATGTTGAAAGGTTCGCCTTGACAGGAAGTCCGCCACCGGGTAGATTTCCCTTATGGCTCCGGATCGATCCCACCACCTCGTCCGGATTTTAGCCTATCCCCGTATGATCAAAGCGAATTCATCCAGAAAGCGGGTCCATCCTGTTTTCGGGCTGATGTTGCTCGCGGCGTGCCTTAGTGCTACGCCGTCGGTGGCGCAGCTCCGGACCCTGTCTGCACCCTCCATTCTGGAGGCAACGGGCCTTGCCAACATGTTTCTGTTGGTTGAGGGAGATGATCGTATGGATGCGCTCGATATCATTCTTCCATCGGATTGGAGTCCTGTTTCGGCTGAGCTTTTAGAAACGGATGGGACGGCATCTGATTTGACCTTTCTTGGAGTCCTCGGTACAACCCGGTACTCCCTTTCCGCGGACCGACCTCTGCACAAAGGCGACCGATTGACTATCACTCTTCGATCATCGGAGTCATCAGGGTATCAACGGATACAGATCGCTCCCTCAGTTAGGATTGACGGAAGGCTTGTCGCGCAGAATGACCACGTTTGGTCGGCCGACATAGAAACGCAAACACTATCTGAGCGCAGGGCCAACAGGAGTGCTCGTTTCATTGCTAACGAAGAGCAAGTCGCTGTTCTTCCCTTGCCTTCAGCTCTGGTTCTTGATTCCAATCGACCATTTCTTTCAACGTTCTGGTTCAGGACAACTCAGCGCGATGAGGTCATTCTGTCAACCTGGACAGGTGTAGAGGGTGAGCCCTACGCCATGGAATTCATGATTGACACCTCTGGTCACCTGACGTTCTTCCAAGGAAACGGTATTCGGCATGTTGTCATGCGATCGGAGCATCCCATCGCCGATGGATCCTGGCATTTTGTATCGTTTGAGAATGATGCGAATAACCAATTGATGAGGCTTAGTCTCGATGGCATTCCAACGGATTCATTGGTCGCAGACCAGGCAGGGCAGTCCATTCCGGTTAGGGCGATTCGCCTCGGCGGACGACTTCCTGCACGAACAGACGCCTTGGCATATCAACCGTATTCGGGTGATATGGATGAATTGAGACTGATTCCTGAATTGCTGACTTCTAGTGATCTAGACGATATTCGAACGCACTCGGTTTATGACGGGGATGAACGGTCCTTGGTCCTCCATTTTGACGGTGATGACCCCGAAGTCATACAGCAGACATGGAAGGAGGTCGATAGTATTCTTTCCTTTCGGCAGGGTCCGGGTAACCTGAGGGTGGATCCAGAGGATGATGGTCTGCGAATCTCATTCCTCAATAGGGATCCAGACGTACTTCGGTTTGTGATATCCAGGTCCCCGAACGGAGTAGACTACCTTGAAATAGCCCAGGTAAACCCTGGCCATACGCTACTAGATCAAGCCCTGTCATTTCTCGATTTGGACACGCCGACTGGGGTGGTTTATTATCGTGTGACGCCCATTTATGAGGATGGAATTGGAATGGCTTCTCCAGCGATCAAAGCTGGAGTTGGAATGATCGAGCAGCCTGTAAGCGTTCGTTTACTTGGGAATTTTCCGAATCCCTTCAACCCAACCACGACAATTACCTATGAGGTTGAAGAGGCTCAGCAGGTACGCATATCTGTGTGGGATTTATCTGGGCAGATGATCACTTCGCTTGTTGATGGAACGCTACCCCAAGGTCGTTTCGATGTACAATTCGACGCAGGAACGCTTCCGTCAGGAACGTATTTCGTTCGTCTCGAATCCTCTGCAGGGATTCAGACACATCAGATGATCTTGACCAAATAGGCCATGAATCAATGGTCTTGGCACCGGGCAATCATTTGAGCCTGTAAAACGAACATCCTGTGGAATCCGGGGTGTTTCGCCTTCTGATAGAGACTGTTCGTCCCGAACCTACGATGCAGTCTCGCGTCAAAACAGAGATTACAGCCTCTATTCGACTCCCTATGACATGGTTTCTTCATCCGTCTTATGCGAATCGACCCGGAATCCGGGCCGTTAGGATGGATCGGGCCAAAGGTGCCGGATCAGGCTCGGTCCGGGATAAGCTGCTAAACGGTATTTTCCAGATAGCAATAGTGGTTGGATTCCTCGTACTGGTTGTGGGAAGGGCCCAAGCACAGCGACCTGTGCAAACGTTCGACCCGTTTTATCAAGGTGAAACCGCTGTTCGTCACTTTTTTGACACGTACGCGATAGCTGCGGAATTGTCGTACCGGCCTCCGGGCTTGCTGCAGGCTGACCAGACATCGATTTCAATGATCGGTGGCAATGCCCTTGGTGTGAACCTCAGGGTAGATTATCGGCTGGGACACAATCTGGATATCGGATTTTATGTGGATGCATCGGGAAACGGAACAGGTCGCTCACTTGACTTGAGTTGGATTGCAATAAAGTATTACAAGCGGATGGAGACGGATGATTATGCATTTCGTTTAGCCATCGACCCTTCGTCCGATGGACGTAGTGGCTTTCCACAAGCAGACCTTGGGTTTCTATACTCGACCCCACTGTCGGCTACCGTGACGCAGGATGTTGCCCTTGGAATGCGCAGAGTCAGAATCGGCTTTCAAGAGTTGGCGACCATTGAGCCACCCTCTCTGAAGCCCGGCGATCCAATCGTTTCTCCACCCGGCGCAACTAGTGAATTGATCAGGGGTCGTACGCAGGGGTGGGAGATGCATTTTGCCTGGAGTCACAACATACTTTTCGATCCAGCCGGAAGTAATCTGTTCATATCGTTCATGGCAGAAGGAGGGAAGTACGACCTATTGGAATGGAATACATCTAGTCTTGATGATTCTATTGATTCTAGAACATCCACTCAATTCACCGGGGGAGTACTTTGGATTCGTTCCGGATTACAGGTCGAACGCCCTGTTTATCAGTTTGCACCCTTTTTGAGTATCCCAATTCGTCAATGGGCGCACCCCGATGACGACTGGCCACGCTCGCGCGCTCGCGTCGGTGTCCGCCTCATGCTGCGCTAACCTATGAATGATATCGGTGAACGGGTGGTCGGTATTCTTTCCGACACCCATGGCTATTTCCATCCCAACCTCGTGCAGTATCTGAAGGGAGTCGATCTGATCCTCCATGCAGGAGATATTGGATCAATTGAACTGCTAGACGACCTAGAGGCGATAGCTCCAGTAAAGGCTGTTTGGGGAAATATTGATGGGTGGGACATTCGACATGTCCATCCTGAGCACAACTTGTTTATTATTGGCGGAGTCCGATTTTGGATGACACACATAGCCGGAAAGCCGGGCCGATGGCAACGCGGAATCGATAAGAAACTAGCTGTAGACCCACCTGACGTTTTTGTCTGTGGACACAGTCATATTCTGCAAATCGAACGCGTGGCGAACCTAGAAAACATGCTGTATATCAATCCGGGAGCCGCTGGACGGCAGGGATTTCAGCAGGTAAAAACCCTCGTTCGGCTACATCTTTCACACGGAAAGCCCAGACAGGCTGAAGTGATCCATCTGGATGATTAACTTACGCGCTCCTTCTATCACGAGAGACCATGGCTGATTCAGCACCCGACCCGACCAGAACCGACCGTTTCGATCTGCGCGCAATTTTTGAAACCAGCCAACTACTAAGCTCCTCGCTGGATCTTGAGTTTGTACTCAGCAACCTGCTGCGAACGGCCATGGGAAAACTCCTGGTCACCAAAGGAGCTGCACTCCTATTCAACCCTCTTAAATCGGCCTATACGATTGCGGCCGTAATGGGTATTTCTGGATTGAAGAAAGAGGAAGAGCTCGTTCTCGGTGAATTGGATCTGCAAAACACGATGTACGACGAGGCGGTGCCAGAGCCGTTGCGCGAAAAAGGAATCAAACTTGTGTTTCCCGTAGCCTTCGGTCACCGGGAAATCGGATTGATCGGGCTAGGGTCGAAGTTTACACATCAGCCTTTTGGAGAGCAGGAGCTCGAGTTTATGGCGTCCTTGGTGAATATGTCATCGGCGGCAGTCCACAACTCGCTCATGGTAGAGGAGCTCAAGATTGCCAACAGGGACCTGGACGCGAAGGTGCAGCAGCTCAACACGCTATTCGACTTGTCCCAGGAGTTCAACTCCACGGTGGATCGCTCCAGTTTGGTCAAGCTTTTGACGTTTGCCTTAATGGGTCAGCTGACTGTGATGAAGCACGTTTTCCTGATCAGAAGCGTGTCGAACACGGGCGAAGGAAATGCGGATGTTCACGTTGTTACCCACAAAGGAATTAGAAAAGACGAGTTGACGCCGGATGTGATCGATGCGGTCTGCCACGTGAAAGAGCTGACGCTGCTTGAAGGGGATGATCTTCCCAAAGGATGTTCAACCCTTCAGGAAGCTGGGTTTTCGATGATCCTTCCCATCAGGCATAAAGGAGAGACGGGCGCCATTCTGTGTCTCGGCCCCAAAATGACCGGTCAGGACTATCAGCCCGATGAAATTGAATTCCTCTATGCCCTTGGCAACTTGGCATTTGTGTCACTGCAGAATTCCTATTTCGTTGACGAGCAGATCGAAAAAGAACGCCTGGAAGAAGAAATGCGGCTTGCCCGAGAGATTCAGGAACGGCTTCAGCCAAGTAGTCTCCCGAAATTCGAAGGACTTGAAACGGCCAGTCTTGCCTTGCCGAGTCGGCATGTTGCGGGGGATTACTTCGATGCGATCGTGTTGGATGAAAACCGGATTCTTTATGCGGTCGCTGACGTGACGGGCAAGGGTGTCCCAGCGTCACTACTAATGTCCAACCTCCAGGCCTGTCTTCGAGTGTTGGTGCCCCTGGATGTGACGCTAGAAGAGGGAACTGCTCACATGAATCGGGTCATTACGGAAAACACGGGGTTTGATAAGTTCATCACCTATTTCCACGGGATCTATGATCGTCGGGATCGAAGCTTCAACTACGTGAATGCGGGCCACAACCCAGCTACACTAGTTCGAGCAGATGGCTCCATGGAGTTGCTCGAGAAAGGTGGGCTACTTCTTGGCGTGATCGCCGGTATGCCGTACGAGAGCGGAACGGTAACGCTAAACAAAGGCGATGTGCTCTCCATCTTTACCGACGGAGTTACAGAAGCTATGAGTCCGGACGAAGAGGAGTGGGGGGAAGAGCGCCTGGAGCCCCTTCTGATAGAATTGCGGGCCAAGTCAGCAACCGAGATACTGGACGGGGTTCACAAGGCCGTGATGGAGTTTACAGACCATGCTGCAGTTCTCTCTGACGATATGACGATGATAGTTATTAAGGCTACCGACTAAGGCTTCCGGAAGGGAAGACGACTACACTCTCATTTCCGTCTTTTCCGACGGCCGAAACGCCATAGAGATAGTTGTCAATGACCATTCCTTCCAGGGTGTACTGCGTCACATCCGTCCCGACGAGCCTCGAATGGGTCCATTGCGGAGCGGTCGTATCGCGCCACCATATTTTATACCCCGTAAGGTTGGGGTCATCAACCCCGTCCCACTGAAGGGTGGTCGAGGGTCGTACAGCTCCGCCAATCCTGACTTGATTGGGCTCGGGGGGCGCCCAGGCCAAGCCCGCTAGAGCCACAGCATTTACGGCAGTTAGGCGGGAGGCGTACTCAAAATTGACGCCTTCAATCACATCGCCATACACAATACCGTCTTCAGTACGGATGTTCTGGTGTTGTCGCGTGTAGTTTTCGTGGGTCTCCATGATGCGGATGCCCGGAAATCCGGCGTCATTAAATGGGCGATGATGTCCACCCCGTCCGAAACGATCTAGTCGATAGATCATTTTCGCATCGAGATTTGTGAAATAGATAGTCGTCATTCGCTCGACATAACGTGCGAGCTGTCTGGATACGCCATCCACTTCGCCCCCGGCAAATCGGCGGGATGCCCGTTCTCTGTCCGTTTCCGTGACTGGGGTGGGTTCAGAGAAGACACGGAAGGTAGAATTGTCGATGACGCCATCGACCCCTTCGATATTTCCGATCATGTCATTGTTGAGAACTCCTACAATATCCCAGCCTTCTTCAACGGCCACAGAAGCCATGTGAGCACCACCCCACAATCCCTGTTCTTCGCCCGAGAGGCCGACATAAATAATACTGGTAGGAAAGTCATAGGCCGATAACAGCCTGGCAGCTTCCAAAACGCCTGCCATGCCAGAAGCGTTATCATTGGCGCCAGGTGCGTCCCCTTCGCCATCCGATCCACTGGAATTGCGCGAATCAATATCTCCTGACATGATCACGTACCGGTCGGGATATCGGGTACCGCGCTGAATCGCAAGCACATTAACTACCGACACATCTTGAACAGCACGTGAGCTGCTGCCTTCTTCTATCAGGTTTCGTTGGGCTGAGACCTCGAGGCAGCCACCACAACTCGCCGAAATCGAATTGAACTCGGATTCTATCCAACGCCTAGCCGCGCCAATGCCGCGAGTAGACGAAGTTGTGTCTGAAAATGTGTTTCTAGTGCCAAATCCAGCTAGCGTCCGAATATCAGATTCAATCCGCTCCGCAGAGGAGTTCGCGATGATGACATACATCCGGTTATCAATCTGAGGCGGTGCTTGCGCCAGAGCGGGGATTGTGACCAGTAGAGAAAAGAAGAGCAGGAGAGAGGCATGCATACGATCAGACTGAATAGTGGGAGCCTGATCCTACGGAATTTAGAGATGAGGGTCAACGAACTGACTCATGCAGATCAACTTGGGTAGGAATCACTCGGATGACCCAAGAACTTCCTAACCAGGTTCTTCAGACTCAGCGGGATGCCGTTCGCCGAGCTCTTGAGCGTTTCAACTCGGGCGTCGCTGAGAAGCACAAAGGTTCTCTCGAGTCAGATAAGGACCGCAAGTAAATAAGCGGTAGATCTGTCCACATTTACGTGGCGGATATAGCAAGACTTCGTGCGCATGGCGGGATGAATGGCTACATTCATCCCGCCATGTCTGTTTTCCGGCATATCCTCCCATTAATCTGCGGGGCGCTTCTTTTCGCGTCCTGTAGCGGCCCTGTTCCAAGGGACTCGCTACGATCTGCCGCGCTTCCCAATTCGGAATCTGCAACCGAGGCATGGAGTACCCGGCAAGCTCAAGCTCACGTTTCCTTTCTTGACGGCGCTGATCTTGAAGGAAGAGAGTCGGCCACTAGAGGGTTTTCACGGACTGCTTCGTACATCGCTGCACGCTTGAAGGGATTTGGAATCCAGCCTGTGTTGGCTGCAGAGTATCGTCTGCAGTATGCAGCTCAAACCTCTGCGGTGACTCAAAGCAGTATTCAGCTTGTTACACCGGATTCCTTAGATCTCATCAGAGGGGAAGACTATTTGGTGTCTGGGCTCTCGGAAAGTTTAAGGATGTCAGGCCAAGGAAGGTTGCCACAGAATGTAGCAGGTCTTCATTGGAATGCACGCCTTGACTCCCTTTCTCGAAATAGTACCTGGGATTGGCGTATTTCCATTGACGTAGAAAGTGGAATCAACCTCGCTTCCATGCATATTGCTGGCTTTCTGCCCGGTGCTAAGCCGCAGGAGCGGGACTCTCTCATCATCTTAGTGGCACCAGTTGATGGACTTGGAATGCAAGGAATTAGCAGTTGGAGTGATGGGACTGATACCTCGTTGCCATCAGCTGCACTACTCGAGGTAACCAGAAGACTATCAGAACTGGAACGGTCTTGGTCTCTGTTTGGACAAACAGTAATGATCGTTTTTGCTAGCAGAACCAGGTCCGATTGTTCGGGCGTCGATGCCCTGCTTAAACACCTTCCCTGGGACCGCACCTACGTTCGTGCCATCCATCTCCTAGATGCTCGTCATCCACAGGCTTGTCGGTGGCAGGAGAGTATAGCTGAGCATGGAATCAACTCGTCTAGGCTGTTATTTCATCAAGTCAATACACCTGCCATCAACCCGTCTGTGGTTGGGTTTGGCACGTGGTTTCCGCGTTCTGACCTCTTACGTTCCGCCACGATAGACCCAGCTGTTGCTGAGGTTCTCCGAGTAGCAGAAAACGTGATGAATGCCATGCCAATTGAGTGAATCAGTCCCTCAGCTAGTTCAGAACACGATGCCTGCATACAGCCCGATAGACGTGTTTAGCAACTCGGGTTTGGCGGTCCGTGCATTGGAATAGCCGAATGTGGAGCGCACGCCAAGCGTAAGAATCTCACCTCCGACCAGTCGGTTGGCATCCAGCCCAACTACAATTCCAAGGTCCCGAGCTTCGACCGATTGGTCCACTTCCTGCTGCTCAAAATCACTTCCAAGAGCATTGAATGTAATCTGCGCATCCGTTTTGAAGGACATGGAAGCACCGGCTACAAGACGCGGCTGCAGTTTTCCAGAACGATTGAATCGGTACCCAATCAATATGGGCATACTTACATAGGTAATTTCTGAAACCCCTTCGATTGGGATCTCATCAATCGTACCTGAAAGCTTCGATCCTTTGACGGCGTATTCCAAGCCTGTTTCAAACTCAAACCCGCTAGGGTAGAGATACCGAATTCCGCCACCACCTGACAACCTAAAAATGGGAGATGCGTCCTGCAAGTTACCACCGCGGAATGAAGCACCAGTCATTCCGATCTGAATGAAGCCCTTGAATTGAGCCTCGGCACTCTGAGCAGAAAGAAGTGCTAGAAGCGCTACTAAAAGGGCCTTAGAAAGTGATTTCACGGGCATTTACCTGTCTAATTCCGGTAGTTGGTCCGGTAGTTGGTCCGGTAGTTGGTCCGGTGGCATCGGGTCCTGGTAAGAGAGGATCATACCAACCAAGCCGTGGAGGACGTAAATAAAAGGTCGCTCCATTGGGGGCTTCCCCTTTTAAAATCAGGTCGAGTTGTGCATTTTCCAACCTCAGCCGATCCGGAAGCTCCGGAAAAGGCAAGGAGCTGCTCACGGATTCCAATTCCTTATCACTATGTCGGGACCACTGACTTCGACAATTTTCCGCCGCGTACTCTTTTACTGGGGCGCTGTGTGGACCGTCTTCATGATGGTTTTTTCTGGGATTGGAACGGTTATTACTTTCCTAATTACACGAAATCCCAAGGGTTTCATGTTCTGGTCAAAAGTTTGGGGCTACGGAATATGCTGGGGAATGGGAATCCGCATACGTCGAACGGTTCATCCTGAACTGGGTGCTAAAGGACCCTATGTTTTTGCCTTGAATCACCAGGTAGCTCTTGATATTCCCGCTGCAGGGGCAGTGATGCCTTTTCCATTTGGTTGGGTGGCTAAAGCAGAACTTGCAAAAATACCTTTCTTGGGTCAATCCATTGCGGCCTCCCCATCCGTGTTTATTGATCGCTCGCACCCGAAGCGCTCAATTGAATCTATCCGTATCGCTGGGGAGAAAATCCGAGACGGTGTCTCTGTAGCAATTTTCCCTGAAGGGTCTCGGTCTCACAGCGGATCCTTGTCTGAGTTTAAGCGGGGAGCGTTCCTATTAGCGATAGAAGCTCAGGTACCGGTCGTCCCTGTTGTCATTCTTAATGCGCACGAACTGTACAATGAAAAGACGCGTTTAGTGCGTCCGGGAGTATTGATGATCAGATTCGGCGCTCCAATCGATATTTCCGGCTGGACGAGAAAGGATATCCCAAAATTGATGGAATTGGTCGAGTCCGCCATGACATCCGAGCTTGATGAATGGAACAGGAGTCAGACGCCTTCCGTAGCTTAGCGCCTGATCGAAACAACACCAGAATTCATTCCGGAAAGGCCCTTGAGTACGTCTTCGAAGCGCAGTCAGCGCCGTGGTACGCTATCCGCATCCCCTTCATGGCACGGATCGTGGGACCGACTACCTATGCTACAGAGGCATCTGATCTCTGTTGTTTTACTCCTAGTATTAGGTCTGACATTTTTTGCGCCCATACATCTTTCCGGTGACCAGCTCATCGCCACAGACACAGTTCAATGGCGTGCAATGGCCGAGTCAATGATCGAGGTGGAAGAGGAAACGGGAGCGGCATCGCTTTGGGCAGGCCGGGTTTTTGCCGGAATGCCCGGGTACATGATTTCGCCTGAGCTGACAGTCCCTCAGGTCGATGTATTGATGCGCGAATTGCGATTGTTGATCTGGCCGACATCGCATATGTGGCTATTGCTTATAGGCATGTATTTCCTTGCTTTTAGACTGACGAGAGAATCGTTTTCTGCGTGTCTAGCAGCAGTTGTGTATGGATTTACTACCTACATCCCTGTCATACTTGCGGCTGGCCATAATTCGAAATATATCGCCATGGCCTGGGCACCCTGGATGCTTTTGGCTTTCCTGTATGCCTTGCAGAAGCGCTCTGTGGTTTCAGCTCTTCTATTTGCGATCGCCTTGGCTAGCAACCTTAGAGCGGGCCATGTTCAGATCACGTATTACGTTACCATCGCAGCTGGTATTTGGTGGTTAGTTGAAGGTATTCACGCTGCTCGATCGGGAGAGTTGACATCATTTCTGCGTGGGACTGGGATGCTAGCCCTTGGGTCGGTCCTAGGGTTGATGATGGTGGCTCAGCCCTATTTGTCACATGCAGAATTGACGCCCTTTACCACCAGAGGATCTTCTCCTGGAGGCGGAGCTGGTGGCATGGCTTGGGACTATGCGATGGCTTGGAGCCAGGGCGCGAGCGAAATGCTCACCTTACTGATTGCTGATGCCTTTGGAGGCGCTAGTCCTACCTATTGGGGGGCAAAGACGTTCACAGGTGGTCCGCATCATCTTGGCGTCATTGCCATTCTTATGGGCGCAATTGCCTTTTGGAAAGTCAGGGATCGTGAAACACTTTCTTTGTCGATCGCAATCGTAGTGATGATCATGTTTGCGCTGGGCGAAAACTTGGCTATCGTAAATCGGCCCATGTTTGCTGCATTCCCTCTCTTTTCTGCGTTTCGGGTCCCCGAGACATGGCTTGCCATAGTTTCTCTCTTGGCGGCCCTGCTTGCGGCTCGTGGGCTCGTTTCAGTGCGTCATCGAAACGCAGAGAAAACGCCAATCAAAGATGTTTCCTGGATTCGGATAGCAGGCGGTTTAGGCGCCTTATTGCTGATTTTGAATGTGTTTGGAACGTCTATTCTGAGTTTTGAAAAACCCCAGGAAAGGGAACAGATTGTTGCGCAGCTCCAATCGCAATATCCAGGGATATCACCGGCGGACCCTCAGGTCATGGAGGTGGTCAACCAAGAACTATCCCGTCGAGCGGTGGAGCGAATCGACGTGTTCAATGCTGATGCCCGGAGAGCCTTGATTGTTCTTTTAGCTGGCGTCTTACTGTTGTTTCTCTACTACCGCCGCGTACTACCTTACTGGCTTGTAGCCGTGCTTCTGGTACTAATTGTCAGTATGGATTTGACTGGCATAGCACGTCGCCACATTAATGAGCGGCGGCTTTCGCCTTCTCCATCTGTTGAACAGTCTGTGCCTCGCTATGCGTTTGACGATTTCTTAATTGGACAGAAGAATGCCACGGGTGGGGAAGGGTCATTCCGCGTTTTGTCTCTGGAATTTGGTCGGCACCCGGTACAAAACGCACGACCATCCTACTTTTATGAGTCGCTGGGAGGCTACTCCGGTGCTAAGCTTCGTCTGTATCAAGACTATCTAGATGATATTCTATTTGCTGGACCGTCCGGTTTGAATACGGCAGCCTTACGGATGTTGGACGTGCGGTACTTAGTAGCGGGCGGCGGCGCTCCAGGGTTTAATCTGGTATTCAAGGACGAGGACACAGGTATGTCGGTCTTCGAAAACCCAGGAGTTCTTGGACGCGCTTTTCTGGTTGACTCTGTGGCAGTCGCTCCTGACCCAGAAACCATGTGGCAGGAATTGGATGTACCAACGTTTAACCCGGGTAGGACGGCATGGGTGTACGATGCATCTCAACTTCCAAACGATGTTTTACAGCAAGGTGGTTCGGGTTCTGGAGATGTCAGAACAGCTTCCTACTCTGCCGAAGACATGACCTTTGAGGTAGACTCGGATCGATCACGATTGTTAGTGATCAGCGAAATCTATTATCCGCCAGGATGGACGGCGTCAGTGAATGGAGAGGAAACAGCCATTATTCAGGTTAATCATCTTCTCAGGGGAGTAGCAGTGCCCGCAGGTAGCAGCACGGTTGAATTAACTTTTGCTCCGCCAGCACAACGAAATGGAATCCTAATCACGGCGGTAGGCGCGTCCATCACGTATGGATTATTACTTGTGTTCGGACTCTTGGCATTTCGCAGGAGAAAGAAGGAAGAAGGAGTAGATGAGGAGGCTGAATGAGTCAACACGGTCCATATGACCCGGAAAAAAATCCAGTTCTGAACAGGCGGTACGAGAACACCTTGTCACTCATGGCACGGTTTGCTCCTGCGCCCGCTCGCCTTCTTGATATTGGATCAGCGAATCCGCTTTCGAATCATATGGCGTCGATAGGGTACGATGTCCAAAATACTTCCGGTGATTTGGATGAGCGTACAGATGCAGCCTCTGCTGAGGTGGATGTTGTAACCGCATTCGAAGTACTGGAGCATTTGGTTTCTCCGTTGCCGCTTTTGAGTAATATTCGAGCACCCATGCTTGTAGCTACTGTCCCACTTCGGCTGTGGTTTGCCCCTGCTTATCGGAGCCGAACAGACGAGTGGGACCGGCACTACCATGAATTCGAGGATTGGCAATTCGATTGGCTACTAGAAAAAGCAGGATTCGAGATCGTCCATAGAGAAAAATGGACGAGCCCCACGGGATGGCTTGGCTTCAGGCCCCTTCTCAGGCGTATTACGCCCCGGTATTACGCCATAGTTGCCAGGCGCGCACCAACGAAATGAAACGTGTCCTCTACATCACGTACTATTTTCCACCGTCAGGTGGTTCAGGCGTTCAGCGCGGCTTGAAGATGGTCAAGTACCTTCCTGCCAGCAATTGGCAGCCCATCGTACTGACCGTAGACCCTGATCACGCTGCCTACCCGATACTTGACCCGGCCTTGGAAGACGATCTGCCCACCGATACACGTATCACCAGAACTAGGTCTTGGGATCCATACGCGATGTATGCATCTATGATGGGACGAAAGAAAAAGGATGCGGTCGGAGTCGGGTTTTTGGGTGCCGATCATGCATCGACCAAAGAGAAGCTAGCGCGCTGGGTTCGTGCGAATCTATTCCTTCCGGACGCTCGGGTCGGTTGGGTCCGCTTTGCTCGTAAGGCCGCGCTTGAATTGGCGGGAGACCCAGGGTTTGATGCCATTGTGTCGAGTGGGCCTCCTCATTCTGCACATCTGATTGGGCGGGATATTGCCAAGGCGACAGGGAAACCATGGGTAGCAGACCTGCGCGATGCTTGGCCAGATGCAGCCTATGCGGAAATGCTTCCGACAACCCGATGGGCATTAAAACGGGATTTGTCGTTGCGAAACAGGGCGCTTAAGAGGGCAAATGCGTGCATTGCTGTTACGGAGGATCTTGCATCGACTATGCAAAATGCTACAGGTGCCCCTTTCTCCGTTATCAGGAATGGTTTCGACCCGGAAGATTTCGCGGGCGTCGAACCGATGAAGAGCGAAGGGTTTACCATTGTTCACACCGGCAGCCTAGCGCCTGCACGCGATCCAGAACCCATCTGGAACGTCTTAGCTAACCCTGAAAATGAAGCGAGATGGCCAGAACTAAAACTTCATTTCGTCGGAAACGTGGATCCCCTTGTCTTGGATTCAGCGAGAAAGGCCGGTGCCATACACAGGGTTCAACACACTCCGTATGTACCGCATCATGAAGCATTGGCTCAGACTCTGGGGGCCAATTTGCTCTTGTTACCGATCAACCGTGTAAACAATGCCGCAGGCATCGTCACCGGAAAGATCTACGAATATTTGGCATCTGGTCGTCCGGTTTTAGGAATAGGCGATCCAAATGGTGAAGCCGCCCGTCTGCTTTCCAGCTCGGAAGCCGGAAAGATGCTGGCCTGGGACGATGAGGAGGGTATGGCGTTGGAGTTGGATAGGCACCTCGAAGCCTGGAGAACAGGTCAATCCTTGAACGGTGCCAACCCGAATACCATTCAAGCCTTCAGCAGAAAAGAACAGGCGGCCTCGCTGGCGGCGCTACTCGAAACTCTCATCTCCCCATCTGCATGAACATCGTGACTGTAGTGGGTGCTCGCCCACAATTTGTGAAAGCAGCCGTTGTGAGCCATGCCCTCCGAGAAGAAGGCTTGTCAGAGTCGCTCGTGCACACGGGTCAGCATTACGATGCCAACATGAGTGATGTGTTTTTTGGAGAACTGGGCATTCCAGCTCCTGCTCACAATCTGGGAGTTGGTTCGGGCTCCCACGGGCAGCAGACGGCCGCCATGATGACGGGTCTGGAGTCGATTCTCAAGTCTGGACCCCGTCCTGACGCCGTTCTGGTCTATGGAGATACAAATTCCACTCTGGCCGCTGGGATGGTAGCCTCTAAGTTAAACATCCCGTTGGCTCATGTCGAAGCTGGATTGCGTTCATTCAATTGGCGTATGCCGGAAGAAATAAATCGTATCGTGACAGATCGACTGTCCGAATGGTTGTTCTGCCCCACTCCAACAGCGGTTTCTCACCTCAGAAGAGAAGGCATGACGCGTGGCGTGATTATGAGCGGCGATGTGATGTTGGACGCAACTCGGTTTTTTGCGGAGAGGGCAGCATCTCATGCACCGCTCGATTCATTGACGGACCTGAAAACTGGCTCCTATCATCTCGCCACCGTCCATCGAGCAGAGAATACGGACGATCCAGCGCGTCTGTCAGCTATTTTTTTCCGCCTTTGGACGTTTGGACAAGCCCATCCTACTCCCGCTTCATCCTCGCACGCTGGCAAAGCTTAAGGGGCTAGACGTTCCCTCGAATGTGCGCATTATAGAACCCGTTTCGTACCTGTCTATGCTGACCTTACTAGCCGCTGCAGATCGTGTGCTGACGGACTCTGGAGGTCTTCAAAAAGAAGCCGTTTGGCTTGGCCGTCCCTGTGTTACGCTGCGCGATGAAACCGAGTGGACCGAAACCACCCAGGGTGGATGGAACGAAATCGTGGGTGCAGACCAGGATGCCATTTTGGCTGCTGTTGACCGGGATCCGGACGGTGCACCGCCGTCCTTTGGTGAGGCGCCCGACGGAACGGCATCGACCCTGATAGCAACCACGCTCAGCGAAGCATGACAGATCGTTTTCATATCTGCATGATCCTAGATCAGGGGTATCCACCGGATCTACGAGTTGAAAATGAAGCTCGCTCGTTGGTCGAAGCGGGCTTCGAGGTCACGGTGTTGTCCATCGGCCCAGATTCGAGGCCCGCAGAAGAGATGATCGAAGGCGTCAGGGTGGTACGACCCCGCATCCCGGCCCAGGTCCGAAACAAAATGCGAGGGCTGTCTGGATCGATACCATTTATCGAATGGTATGTACTAAGGCAGCTAAAACGCATCCATCGCAGGTTTCCGATCAACGCGCTGCATGCCCACGACTTGTACCTATTTGGAGCAGCACTTCGGTCAGGAAAGCGATTGAAAGTGCCCGTCGTAGGAGACATGCATGAAAACTGGGTTGAAGCCCTGCGTCATTACAAATGGAGCACAACCGTTCCTGGGAAGTGGGTAGTCAATCTGGATCGATGGAATGAGTTGGAATTGAGGTGGAGCCGGGAAGTGGACCGGTTAGTGGTCGTCATTGATGAAATGGCCGAAAGACTACGTGAGCGCGGACTGCCTGACGATCATGTATGTGTGGTCCCCAACACCATCCATCTAGACGAATTCGATTCCTGGCCTTCAGATCCTCCATCAACTTTTCCGGAAGGCTTTCCCAGTTTGATCTACACGGGTGGGATGGATCGGCATAGAGGTCTTGAAGATCCTATTCGGGCAATGCCAGCGATTCTAGCTCGATGGCCAGAAGCTAAACTGGTATTCGTTGGAGATGGTGCCGTTAGGGGGGAGTTAGAAGAGCTTTGCACTAGTCTGCATCTCGGTGACTCAGTCTGGTTTGCCGGTTGGCAGGCGCAAGATGCTGTTAAAGGGTTCATGGCCAAGGCTGACATCGGGCTTATTCCTCATTTGAAAACCCAGCACACCGATCACACTATTCCGCATAAGCTGTTCCACTACATGCACATGCGGCTTCCCGTACTGGTGTCTAACTGTAAGCCGCTGGAGCGCATCGTGAATGCCTCAGAATCTGGCAAGGTGTACAGTTCTGGCCGTCCTGATGATCTAGTCAACCAGCTTGCCAGCATGTTGGCGTCGAAAGAAGTACGCGAGCGAATGGGCGAATCGGGCCATTTGGCGGTATCAACAACATGGAATTGGAATGCCACAGCTGTAGATCTGATCAGCATGTATCAGGAGTTGGCAGGGCCCGGAGAAAGCCAATCGGCTAGGTGAGTGGCAATACGTTCGGCCGCTTTTCCATCCCATAGTTCTGGCACGCGGCCTTTTTTCCACCCTCCCGAAAGCGCCCGTCGGCCCGCATCTATAATTGCCGCAGCATCGAGATCCATTAGCTCGTTGGTTCCTTCCTTGACCGTTACAGGACGTTCCGTATTGGGGCGCACTGTCACGCACGGCTTCAGAAGTGCGGTGCTTTCCTCTTGGATACCTCCGCTGTCTGTTACGATTAAACCGGAATGCATCATCAAACACATGAACTCCAGGTATCCAATGGGACCTGTCAAATGTACATTTGCATGATTTTCCAACCGTTTTCCGATATCCAGAGAAGCAAGTTTGGAGGCGGTCCGGGGGTGGATAGGGAAAATAACGGGTGCTTGGTCTGCTAATCGCAAAAGCGCCGTCGCGAAAATCGTCAGATTTTCTGGGACGTCTACCATGGCTGGTCGATGCGCTGTGATGAGAAAGTATTCGTTCTCGTTTAGCCCACGCTTTGTGTGTTCTGCCGTTGCTGCTGCTTTGGATTGGAAGCGACGCAAGGAGTCAATCATGACATTGCCCGTAAAGACAATCCGTTCTTCAGGATGTCCTTCCGCCAAAAGATGAGTTCTGCCCGATGGCTCAGATACGTACATCATATCCGAGATAGAATCGGTTACAATCCGGTTCACCTCTTCCGGCATAGTGCGGTCAAAAGACCTCAAACCGGCCTCTACGTGGACAAGAGGTATGTGCAGTTTGCGTGCTGTAAGAGCTGTAGCAACCGTCGAGTTCACATCGCCTACGACAACCACCACATCCGGCTTGTGATCGATAAACACCGGTTCAATCTCGGTCATGACCCTGGCTGTCTGTTCGGCATGGGATCCACTCCCAACCCCGAGGTACAGATCAGGCTCCGGCATACCCAGCTGCCGAAAAAATATGTCACTCATACGTGCATCGTAATGCTGCTCAGTATGAATCAAAAGGTTTTTAAATTTCCCAGATGATCTAAATGCGTGCTCGATAGCCGCAATTTTGATGAAGTTGGGCCGAGCACCGGCAATAAGAGCGGCCTTGATCATAGTTTAATCTGAGTGATCCCATTGGAACGAACGGTTGAGAGTATACCAATACCGAACGGAAGACGTCGCGAATCTTTGACAAACGTCAGGGACGCCTCTATATTCAGGCTTATTCGATGGCGAGCTCCCAAGTGGAGCGACATGCTCCCCAGGCAGGGAGGTTTTGTAGCCATTTCGGACGAATACCACTTCATACTAACTTGTGACGCACGATGTCAGACGATTACGGAATTGCACTAGGCATGGTCGAGACCCGCGGTCTCGTCGGAGCCATTGAAGCAGCCGACGCCATGGTTAAGGCCGCTAAGGTCCAGCTTATGGGAAAAGAAAAAATCGGAGGTGGATACGTGACCGTTATGGTCCGCGGTGACGTAGGTGCGGTTAAAGCAGCTACGGATGCCGGTGCTGCTGCAGCCGAACGTGTTGGAGAGCTCGTCTCCGTACACGTGATTCCTCGCCCTCACTCGGACGTAGAAGGAATCCTTCCCTCTGGTAGCGCAGACTGAGGCTACCGTCGGTTTAACAATCGACTCATCTCATTGAAAGACCCCACTGGACATGGCTGACGAACAACACGAAGCACTCGGTTTGATCGAGACGCGTGGTCTTGTCGCAGCCATTGAGGCGGCCGACGCCATGCTGAAAGCATCAAATGTGCGTCTGCTGGGCATTGAAAAAACAGAAGCAGCGCTCATGACCGTTCAGGTTGTGGGCGAGACGGCAGCCGTTCAGGCGTCGGTTGACGCTGGCAGAGCAGCGGCCGAGCGGGTTGGAGTCGTGTTTTCTAGTCATGTTATTGCACGACCGGCTGCCGAGGTTGCCCAGATGCAGGCTTTATCTGATGTCCCACCGGCTTCGTCAGTGACTCGTTCAACGGGCAAGAAATCTGTTCTTGGGGCGTCCATCGAGGATATGACGGTCAGAGAATTGAGGGCCTATGCCAGAGAACAAGCAGATTTGCCGATCAAGGGTCGCGAAATAGCGCGGGCTAACCGGCAACAGTTGCTCGATGCTCTGCGTAAGCGCTAGGCAGCCAAACGCTCGCCCGAGAATCACATGAGCATGTCCATCATTGCCCGTCTACAGACCCTTTTCCATCCGGGAAGGAGAGCTGAGGCTGAGTATGACACGCCCCGTAACCGTGGATGGGTGATCACGCTGTGTATCCTGGCGTCCTGTGTGCTTTGGTTCGCTTTCTCGATGCAAGAGACCTACACGCAGGTGATCGAGTTTCCGACGGAAGTACGCAATCTGCCTGACGATCAGGCACTGGCCCAAATGCCTCCTAGCTCGGTGAGGGTTCAGCTCGAGGGGGAGGGTATTCAGATACTTCGGCTTTATTACAATCCCCCATCCGTTCCGATTGACGCGTCTCAGGATGTGGTTGATCTTGGACTCAGTGCTCCGGAAATAGTCAAAAGTGTAAGTATCCAAGCCGTTACACCCAGGCTGGTCGACATGTCAGTCGAAGACCGGGTGAGCCGACGTATACCCGTCGAGCCTCGCATCACCATGCAGTTTGCTTCAGGGTATCGCATGATCGGTACCATTAAATCAGTACCTGATTCCATAACCGTTTCAGGAGCACGATCGATTATCCAAAATCTCAGATCTTGGCCGACAGCGCGGCGGCATTTGGGAGAGATGCGAGATTCTCTAAACGCAGCTATCGCGCTTTCTGATACGCTGGGTTCTCTTGTTTTGACAGACGTGTCCGAGGTTATCGTTAAAGCAGACGTTCAAGCCTTTACTGGTGCGACCAGGCAAGTTGCCGTGCGAGCTGTTGGTCTGCCACCAGGTGTTCGGGTTACGTTTTCGCCTGCCGTCGTAGATGTGATCTATCAGGTGCCTCTGTCGCAATATGACAAGGCTATGGAAGCAGAAGAATTCTATGCCTTCGTTCCTTATTCGGACATTGAGCGGGATACACAGGGTCTTGTATTCCCAATGTTGCACCTTCCAGATTCGCTGGATGTACGCGGTCCACGATTTGAGCCGGAAAGCCTTCGCTACTACGATGTCAGACGAGATGACTGACCGTAAGCAGGATGATGTCCCATTCTGTGTCGAAGTTGGCGGCGCCCTTTTCACGGCGGACGGAATGTGGTTTCACACCTCTGAACAAGATATTCGGGCTTTTGCGCCTGAAGTACTTGATCGATACGGGCTTGAATTTCTGCTTCAATCAGCTGCTGAGTGGTACCGGCTTCCTGTCACTCTTTCTCTTCTAATCCTAGCCACCATGCTCCCCACTCTTGGGGGCCTGATGGCTGGCCTTTCGTCGTTTGTTTTGTATCTCGGTCTGAGCGTAATCGCACCTTCCGCGGTATTTCCATCCCTTGTCTCTCTCGTCCGCAAATTGAATCATCCCGTTTTTCAGGGCTTAGTGTTTGTGCTCGTATTGAGTTTTCTCGCCTCCTCTGGGGACATGATTGGATTAAGTGTGGGGCTGGTCGGATTCATCTTGCTGCGATGGCAACTTGTTTCTCGCCTCCTCGATCCGATTGCAGATCGACTCCGGCGTCCGCTGGGCTCTCTTTCCCCTACTGACATGATTCTCAGGAATATCATCGTCCGGTCGGCACTCAAGCATGGATACGACGTAGGCGGAATCGCTACGATGCAGCGACGAATGATTGAAATCATGAACTACAAGCAATCCCGTCGTAAATGAGTTTCAAACGGTATATTTCCTCTGTGCCAACTTCGGCGTCGTCTGCGGAAACGAATTCGGCTCCAATGTGACCAACCTCACGTCGGACATTTTGCACTCGTGCCCCAGACACTCTGAAATCATTTCCCTGACTTATCCAGGTTCCAGAAAACCATAATCTCCAGGTCGCTGGCTCAGGAAGAGAAGTGCAGCTTCGTTTGAAGGCTGCACTCGACCGGTATTTGAACGATGCCGATCCCGGTGAAGCTCGTCTGGTTCGGATTGAAATTCCGATCCCAGAGATTGACCCCTTTGTTTGGCTCAATGCTCAAACATCCATGGAGCGCCTCTATTGGAGAGGCCGGCATGCGGATAGTCGTATAGCGATGTGCGGCGTCGCGCGAGACCTCTCAGGCGACTCTCGTCCCGACTATGAGGAACTGGCTCTGGAGTTGAACGGCTTTCTTGAGCGTCCCGGTGCAGAGCCTCGGCTGTATGGCGGGATGAGGTTCGACTTGGACCGAATTCCAGAAGAAGGATGGTTTGGCTTCCCTGCTTGGCGATTCATCTTACCACGGTTTGAGCTGCATCGACATGGGGAAAAAGCGTTTTTGTGCTGCAACCTCGTTCTTCCTGAAGACATCAGCGCGCGCGATGCCATCTATGAGCAGATTGAAGAGCTGAATTTTTCAGGTACTGATCTGCCGGACGAATTACCCGTTCCTCAACATCGAATCGATAATCCCGGATTTGATGGTTGGAAAAATCAGGTCGGCTGGGCTTTGGATGCGTTCAGCAGGGACGTTCTCCAAAAAGTGGTGCTGGCTCGCAGGGTTGACTTTTCTTTCGATTCTGCACCTGAGCCGGTGGAATTGCTTCGGGTGCTTCAGGACGCAACACCGAGTTGCTTTCATTTTCTGTTCGAGTCCGGTGGGAGTGCCTTTGTCGGCGCAACACCCGAGCGGCTGTTTTTCAGGCGTGGACGTGAGGTCTTTAGCGAAGCCGTTGCTGGGACACGCCCTCGAGGAGATACTTCGGATTCAGACGAAGCGTATCGAACCAGTCTTTTAGCCTCTGAAAAGGATCAGCGCGAACATGACTACGTGCGCCAATCCATTCGTGAGATTCTCCAGACGTACTGCAACACAGTTACGGTTGATGAGGTCGCAAGTGAGATGAAACTTGCCGCGGGTCGCCACCTCGTTTCTCGGCTTTCCGGAACGCTTCGGGAAGATGTTTCGGATGTCGATCTTTTGAAGGGGCTTCATCCGACGCCCGCCGTTGGAGGGGCGCCCAGGCACCTTGCGCTCGAGGCCATCAACCCGTTAGAAGATTTTGACAGAGGGTGGTACGCCGGTCCTATTGGCTGGATTGGTCGGGATTCTGCCGAATTTGCCGTAGCATTGCGCTGTGGCGTGTTGAAAGGGGACACGCTTTCACTTTTTTCAGGGGCCGGTCTCGTGAGAGGATCGGATCCTGGCGACGAATGGTTGGAGATAGAACAGAAAATCACCGACTTCACACGGATCCTCGGACTTGCTGTCAGAAGCCCCAAATAGAAACGCATTCCACGCAGGTCTCCTGATCGAGGAACTGGTGCGCAATGGAATCACGATGTTTCATGCGGCGCCTGGATCACGATCTATGCCGCTTATTGCCGCCGCCGCTGCTCATTCGAAGGCAACCTTGACAATGCACGTTGATGAACGCGGGACCGCATTTCGAACCTTGGGCTTTGGGCGTGCAACGGGCCGACCTGCGGTATGGATAACTACATCAGGAACGGCCCTAGCAAATGGATACCCTGCAATTGTAGAGGCGTCTATGGAACGAGTACCCATGCTGCTCCTGACTGCGGATCGTCCCCCTGAATTGCGCGACACGGATGCCAATCAGACTATCCGACAAGATCACATGTTTGGTCGATACGTGACCTGGTTTACGGAGTTGGCTCCGCCCTCCTCGGACCTTCCCGCTGAAGTTGCCCTCACCACGATTGATCAAGCCATTGCGCGTTCTGTCGATGGTCCGGTGCATGTCAATTGTCTGTTCCGTGAGCCATTGGCTCCAACCGTAGAGCCGTTTGATTCCACGATGTCGGAACGTCTATCCACGTGGATGAATGGACATCATCCATTCACAGACTATAGGAAGGCCTCATCGGTTAATCGTGAGGATGTAGATCCGCTGCTTGAACGGCTTCGCTCGTCCCGACGGCCGTTGTTTATTCTCGGACGATTGCGCTCCGATGGGGAGCGGCTCGAGAAGGCAGTGCACGAATTATGCAAGGCTACTGGTGGCTGGTTTGTGGCTGATATTGGGTCACAGGTGCGTCTTGGTTCTCAGTCTGACCGGCATCTCGTTCACTTTGATGCCCTTCTCTCATCGGAAGCGCCTCACGCACCCGAGCCGGATCTGGTGATCTTGTTTGGAGCTAGCCCGGTTGGCAAGCGGCTCAATGCCTACATCGCGTCGAAGCGCCTGTGCGTAGTCGATGACCGGCTTCGCCGGATTGATCCTCACCATTCGGCAGAACTTCGCCTTGAGGCAAGCCCGTTAGAGGTGTTGGAAGAGTTGACGGGTGAAATAATCCAGAGCATTGCGTCAGGTGGTGATGAGTCCTGGATGGAGGCCATGCGCGGCGTACGAGAAGCAACATTGGCGTGGTCTGAAACCGAATTTGGTACGCAACCTGCAGAAAAACTTACTGAGCAAAGAACGGCTCGGATACTTTCCGAGAGGCTCCAGTCCTCGATGGCGTTAACGGTTGCCTCGAGCAACTCCATTCGCCACATGGACTTTTGTGCATCGGCAAATGGTGCCCGAGTGGCTCTCTCTTGCAATCGTGGAGCCAGCGGAATAGATGGAACGATCGCTACGGCAATAGGCTTTGCTGAAGCGCGCGAAGAGCGCCCCGTAATCCTGATCGGTGACCTAGCTTTACTTCATGATTTAAATTCGTTGATGCTGTGCCGGCAGGCAGGCGCCATCATTGTGGTGGTCAACAACGATGGAGGAGGAATATTTTCCTATCTCCCAGTTCGCGAGTTCACGGACGTATTTGAGCCATATTTCGGCACGCCGCATGGAATGTCTTTCGAGCACGTTGCTCGTCAGTTTGGATTAGAGCATGAAGCGCCCGATTCGCCCGGCACGTTCTGTATCGCGCTCGATGCTGCCATTGAATCCTCTGGAGCCTCACTTATCGAAGTAGTGACAGATCGAACAGAAAACCTGGAGGAGCAGCGCAGGTTGCTGCGAACGCTACGAGAACGCGTCGGATCGGGAGGCTCTGAATGAAACTGAGGCTATCATCATCAAACATCCGTATTCGGCTTCAAGCGGATGAAGTCTCTGATCTGGAGTCCGGAAAGGAGGTGCTGTTTTCGTTAGCCCTCATGCCTGAGCAACTCTCTGTTCGACTTTTCACAGCGCGGCAGGGTCCGATGATTCAGGCGCAACAGGGAGAATGGCGTGTTATACTTCCGGTAGAATGGGTGCAAGGGTGGATGGCCTCCGAACGGGTTGGTTTCGATACACAGGTGAAGACGGCTGATGGCCGAGACTTTCGCCTCGTCGTGGAAAAAGACTTCCCGTGCCGGCATGATGCCTCTGAAGCCCCCGCGATTCCCCGACCCGACCGGATGGATGCCTCAGACGTTGGACTGAACGAGACTTCGTCTCCGTCGGTGACCTGATGCTTCATTGCGAAGAACTCAGCCACGGCATCGCGGACACGGTCAGCGGTGGCGGGGAGCCAGCGCTCATCTTCCTCCACGGATTTTTGGGTGATGGGCAAACATGGAAGCAGATCGCTGATGGTTGTGGGAGAAGCGCATGGGCAATTGACCTTCCCGGTCATGGACGATCCAACGTAGTCCCATCCACCTCCCAGGATCCTTTTTCAGACGTTGCTACGGCCTTCTGGCAGCTCGTGGAGGAGCGTGGCGTGGAATTGGTGGATCTTGTAGGGTATTCGATGGGCGGGCGTCTAGCGATGCATATTGCCCTAGAAAGGCCAGACAAGGTCCGTCGTCTGGTGTTGGAATCTGCCCATCCGGGTTTGGAGGCAGAAGTCGAGAGACATCAGCGAGTCCAAGCAGATGCCGAGTGGGCAAAGCGAATCAGAAATGATTGGCCGCAGGTGGTGCAGGCTTGGCATGAGCAATCGGTCTTCACGTCTTTGAAAGGCTCTCATTTACAGTCAGAATTGATGGCGGAGAAACAGACCGGGGATCCTTTTTCGCTCTCGGTAGCGTTGGAATTATTCTCTACGGGCCGTCAAAATCCGCTCGCTGATCGATTGTCAACCCTTCCAATGCCAGTTCTGTTTGTTTCGGGTGAAATGGATACCCGATACTGCGAGATTGGGGAACGGCTGGTATCGCGGCCCGGTCCAATACACCACTATATCCAGAAAGACGCCGGACACGTAGTCCACAGGGAGCAACCGGAGGCGTATCTTCACGTCCTGAAACAGTTCATCCAAGGGTAATGCAGACCACATCAAGCACCGTCGATTGGCAATCCGCCGGCGACTACACCGACATCCGCTACGAAAAGGCGGAAGGCATCGCAAAAATTACAATCAACCGTCCTCATGTGCGGAATGCGTTCCGTCCTATGACGGTAACAGAAATGCGCCATGCGCTCCAAGAGGCTCGGGATGATCACCATATTGGTGTCATCATTCTCACGGGAGAAGGGCCAGAAGCGTTTTGCTCCGGCGGTGACCAAAAAATTCGCGGCGATGCAGGGTACAAGGAAGAAGGCACCGGCGTCATGCGCCTGAATGTGCTGGATTTCCAACGTGAAATTCGTACCTGTCCAAAGCCAATAATTGCGATGGTGGCAGGATGGGCTGTCGGTGGAGGACATGTCCTCCATGTGATGTGCGATCTGACGATTGCAGCCGATAACGCTCGTTTTATGCAGACCGGCCCCAAGGTTGGCTCTTTTGATGGTGGGTACGGAGCGAGTTATCTCGCACGCATCGTTGGGCAGAAAAAAGCACGAGAGATCTGGTTTCTCTGTCGTCCCTATGATGCTGAAGCTGCGCTTCAGATGGGTCTCGTGAATACGGTCGTTCCACTTGAGCGCCTCGAGGAAGAGACCGTACAGTGGTGCCGCGAGATACTAGCTAACTCATCCATGGCAATCCGTTGTCTGAAGGCCGGATTGAATGCCGATTGTGATGGACAGGCGGGACTTCAGGAACTGGCCGGTAATGCCACCTTGTTGTTCTACATGACGGAAGAGGGTCAGGAAGGGCGCAATGCGTTCAATGAAAAGAGAAAGCCTGACTTCGCGAAATTTCCCTATCGTCCCTGATTGAACACAACCGCCGCCATATGGCTGGAAGCTGCTCGTCCCAAAACACTTTGGGCAGCGATTAGTCCGGTAATCTTAGGTATCGCGATAGCGGCCTCTTACGACGTCTTGCACATTCCGTCGGCTCTGCTGGCCCTTACAGGCGCCATCCTGATTCAGATCGGAACGAATTTCCACAATGATGTTGCCGATTTCGAGAAGGGGGCGGACAGGGAGGATCGACTGGGCCCGAGGCGGCTAGTAGCAGCTGGTCTCATTTCACGCCGGGCGATGCGTTTGGCTACGGTAGCGGTATTCATGCTTGCGATAGCCTCCGGGGTGTATCTCATGATCCGGGGAGGCCTACCCATTGTAATCATTGGTTTTTCCTCGATTCTATTTGGCCTCGCCTACACAGGTGGGCGCTATTCTCTGGCGTATCTCGGTATCGCTGACCTCTTCGTTCTCGCGTTTTTTGGGCCAATCGCCGTTGCTGGCACTTTTTATGTTCAAGCCCTGTACTGGCCCAGCACCGCTTGGCTGGCAGGGCTTTCTCCAGGTTTGCTTTGTGTCTGCATCCTGCTAGTGAACAATATCAGAGACGTGGAACAGGACATAGAGTCAGGCAAAAAAACGCTGATAGTTCGCTTTGGAAGGTCTTTCGGTGAAGCTTTGTATCTAGTTTTCGTGATAGTGGGTTGTGTCCTTCCTGTTTTTCTCTGGGAGGCTAGACTAGCTCCTGTCTGGGTTTTGTTGTCGATTCTAGCCCTTCCATTGTGCCTGCAATCATGGAAGCGGCTTCGTAGCATTCCAGTAGAGGACGGAGCCAAGCTCAATCCCGTATTGGGAGAGACAGCTCGTAACTTGCTGATTCACTCACTCCTATTTTCTTTGGGATGGATCATCGGTTGGTAACGGTAACCTGCAAGCCGGATCGGTTTGTTTGCTTGTTGGCCCTCCTTATCGCACAATGCAGAATTGAATGTCCGCAACCATTTCACTACGGTACTTCCACCTGCTGTTGTCCTTACGGCAATCAGTGCCCGTGGGTCAGGCAGTCTGGACGCAGAGGCCGATAGCACTAGTAAAGGCGGAAGGTCAAAACGGACTAGTTGGTTGGGGAGAATCTGCCCCACTGGATGGATATGGTCCGGACTCCATAGATCAGGTGCTTACTGCTATTTCAAACGGGGATTCGACCCCTTCACTCGACTTCGGGCGAGAATGTGCGGTTTTGTCTGTTGAGGCACAATACAGAGGAGAGACGTTCGCAGACGTCCTGGGGCCTCTGAAGCGCCGATTCGTTTCTGTAGCACATCTTTCGGATCCGGATGATCAGTTCGAGCAAAGAAGTGTAGTCAAAGTTAAAGTGGGCCGTTCATCGATCGAACAAGATGTACGTACCGTCAGGAGGTTGATTGACCAGCATCCTCGCATCAAGATCCGACTTGATGCAAACGGGGCTTCTTCTCATTCGGATGCCATGAAGTTGGCTGAATCGTTGATGCCGTTTAGCACAAATATTGAGTTCGTAGAGGAGCCTTGGGAATCTTGCTTCGAGTCAGACTATCGAGATGACTACCCGTTGACGATGGCGATCGATGAAAGCATGTCGCGATACGATTGGCGAAATGCAGATGTCTGTGTGTTTAAACCCTCGCTTTCTGGGTCGTTGAAAGCACAACTGAACCTGCTACGGGACATCAGCAACACTGGCAGACAGCTAGTTCTGTCTTCTTCATGGGAAAGCGTCGTTGGCCGAACTATTGTCGTTCTGATGGCCTCGAGGTTCGAAGGCCCAGCGATCGGGCTTGGATATGCTGATCCTTTCAGAGAGGATGTCCACGCCATTTCAACCGCCTTACTTAATCCGCAGATTTCAGTATCGGAGGTGTCCCAAACACCAGGTGATTTGATCCGATGCGACGAGGCCGGTGTGCCTATCCCAAACGGCGCTACAATCCGCATCGAGGAGGTAACTCCATGAGCTTATCGGCCAATAGCCCAGATTCGTCTTCTGCGGAGTATCAAGATACCGTGTTGAGCTGGACCGAAACTGATGGCAGTGTGTGTCCTTGGTCTTGGCAAGCTGTTCATCGTCCAGAAGGTGCGGCATTGATCGATGGCTCAGGCCAGGTCGAAACATGGCTTTCGCTTCATAAACGGGCAAATAAATGGGAAGAAAAGCTGTCGAACCTGCCGGTAGGTCCGGTTGGTGTTTCGTCTTGGAATTCAGCCGCTCTTGTCGCTTTCCTTATTGGAGCGTGGCGCGCCTCAAAAACGGTGGCCATCCTTAGCCCCCGACTCCCTTACGGACAGCCGCAGCAACTACTGAAATTGTTGGGCGGAAGTTTGATCGAACTGGAGGCAGGGACGGATTTGCCCGATGATAGCAAGCTTCTTGGAATCGACCACGCAGCGGCAGTGCTTTGTGGGTTGGGTAAAGCATCGACGCTGATTCTAACATCTGGTAGTAGCGGAGATCCCCGCTTCGTTCGTCACAACGCACATGCGCATATCCATTCAGCCTTAGCTTCATCCAAGCGATTAGCTATTTTACAGCAAGATCGGTGGCTGTGGAGCCTTCCCGCTTTTCACGCCGGTGGACTGGCCATTCTTTGGAGGATGGCTGTGAGCGGAGGTTCGGTCATGATCCAACCACGCGGGCGCACGCTCTCGGATCAATTGTCATTGAAGTCGCCCACCTTGATGTCTCTTGTGCCTACTCAGCTCAGAGATCTACTAGATCGTAACACCCTTAGGCCGACGGCTCTGCGAGACATAATAGTTGGAGGAGCTCCTCTTTCAATAAGTCTTTTAAAACTGGCGGTGGAGGCGAAATGGCCTGTTCGCACAACGTATGGCTTGTCCGAAACGGCTTCGATGGTTACGCTTTCTGACCGCTGGACGTCCGAGGCCGTTTGGAGTATCCCAGGCGAAGCTCAGCCCAATGGGCCATCACCCGCCGGGTATCCATTAGAGGGCGCTCAAGTAGAGGTTAAAGAAGGCCGCGTTCGAGCAAGGGGCGCCATGCTGGCCGAGGCTTATCTTTCGTTGAGCGCAGAGGCGAACGAAGACCCTATTGCGGATAGCGATGGGTGGTTTTCGACGTCTGATGCAGGCGAATTTCTCGGAGATGGCTCAATCAGACTGCTTCATCGTTTGGACCGAGTAATCATTTCTGGCGGCGAAAACGTCGATTTAGCCCAAATTAAAATGGCGATAAAGCAACTTCCGGCTGTGTATCAGGTGATCGTGATAGGTGTGCCCGACGAACGTTTTGGGGAGCGGCCAGTCGCCTTTGTTGACATGCATGGCGTTATGCCTGATGCTGCATGGTTCAATGAGAGGCTCGTTGGACGCCTCGAAAAGATGGCGATTCCAGATCGCTTCCTGCCCTGGCCGGATCTTCCTGAGGGCTCAATAAAGCCGTCTCATGCCCTTCTTAGGCGTCTAGCCTTATAGAAGGCCCTGGAAACGGTCCTGCGCGCACACCCGTTCCAACGAAGATTCTGAAAACAAAAGCCTGACTCGGGACACACTCCACTACCTGGACGTTGCACGCGGATGAAATTGTATCGCACCACATACGGACAAGGCCCTGATTTGCTCATCCTGCATGGGATTTTCGGTGCTGGAGGAAATTGGGCGACGCTCGCCAGAAAAGAGTATGGGCCTCATTACAGGACGTGGGTTCCGGATCTCCGTAATCATGGTCGAAGTCCTCATGACCCGGGTTTTTCATTCCCAGAAATGGTTGATGACCTACTCGAGTTGATGGATGACGAGGGGATGGAGAGCGCACATATCCTTGGGCATTCCATGGGTGGCAAGTTGGCCATGCATCTAGCTCTCGAACATCCTGAACGAGTAAACAAGCTGATTATCGCTGACATCGGCCCGAAGGCTTATCCTGAAAGTCACGGACCTATTTTTGACGCGTTCGATGCGGTTAATCCATCGCAATACGGAAGCAGAAAGGCGGTTGATCAGGCCATGAAGTTGGTTGTCCCCGAATTCGGGTTGCGACAATTCCTGCTCAAGAACCTTGAAAGAGAGGGTGATTCGTACCGGTGGAGTATAAATTTGCCTGCGATCAGGAATGGGTATGTAGCGTTACTCCGGGAAGTTGAAAGTTGGGAGCCATTCGATGGCGAGGTACTTTTTGTTCGAGGAGCCAAAAGCAACTACTTGAAGGAAGACGATATGGCTTCGATTCGGGCACTCTTTCCATTTGCCGAGATGGTCTCGATGGAGGAGTCTGGCCACTGGCTTCATGCTGAAAATCCTGCATTGTTCGCCAAATTGACGCTATCATTTCTGGCTCGCTGACACACATATGCCGACCTCGATGATTGATCGTACTTCGCAGCTGCATGAGCACCTATCCCGACGCATCCTTGTACTGGATGGCGCCATGGGTACACTTATCCAGCAGGCAGGGCCGGAGGAGGCTGATTTTCGCGGTGACCGATTTCTAGATCATCCGACGCCGCTTAAGGGCAATAATGATCTTCTCTCGATAACACGCCCAGACCTAATTCGCTCGATTCATGAGCGGTATCTGGATGCAGGATCGGATATCCTTGAAACGAATACGTTTTCGGCGACTCGGATTGCCCAGGCAGATTATGGCCTGCAGGAAGCAGCGTATGACATCAATGTTGCCGCCGCGCGCGTGGCGCGCGCGGCGGCAGACGCTTTCACAGAACAAACGCCAGACAAACCCAGGTTTGTAGCGGGCGCGTTGGGCCCAACGAATGCGACACTGAGTATGTCGCCTGATGTGAATGACCCTGGATATCGCGCGACATCATTTGAGGAGATGAGCACGGCGTATGCTGAGCAAATCCATGGATTGATGGATGGTGGCGTAGACATTCTGTTAGTCGAGACAATTTTCGACACGCTCAACGCGAAGGCGGCCATCCACGCTCTCTACCAGGTCTTTGACGAGCGTCAGGCATCGCTGCCTGTTATGATCTCTGGTACTATTGTGGATCAGAGCGGACGCACCTTGTCGGGCCAAACAACAGAAGCATTCTGGATTTCGATTGCCCACACGCCGAACCTTTTGTCTGTCGGCCTTAACTGCGCTCTCGGCTCAGCGCAAATGCGCCCGTATTTAGAAACGCTGTCAGATATCGCTCCGGTTCTCACAAGTCTGTATCCCAATGCTGGCCTTCCCAATGAATTTGGTGGATATGACGAATCGCCTGACTTTATGGCGGAGCAGGTCATTGACTATGCTGAAAATGGCTTTTTGAACATTATTGGGGGCTGCTGCGGAACGACCCCTGATCATATTAGAGCGATGGCCAAGGCGGTTGAAGGGCGAGCGCCCCGTGCAATAGCGAAGCCTGAGCGCACTCTTAGGACATCCGGGCTCGAGCCTTTGGAATTCCGCAAGGACCTGAACTTCGTAAACATCGGAGAGCGCACAAATGTGACCGGCTCTCGTCGGTTCGCACGCTTAATCAAGAACGACGACTACGACGAGGCCATTTCGGTGGCGTTGCAGCAAGTAGAAAGTGGAGCGCAGCTAATTGATGTGAACATGGATGAAGGGCTACTGGACTCCGTAGCCGCCATGACGCGTTTTCTACATTTGATCGCTGCTGAACCTGACATCGCGCGGGTTCCGGTTGTAATTGATTCCTCACGTTGGGAGGTGATCGAGGCAGGACTTCGTTGCGTGCAGGGAAAATCGGTCGTCAATTCGATCAGTATGAAGGAAGGGGAGGATGCCTTCCGCGACCAGGCTCGGAAAGCGCGTAGCTACGGCTCGGCTGTCATCGTGATGGCATTCGATGAGCAAGGGCAGGCTGACTCCCTGCAACGCCGCATTGACATCTGCACACGTGCGTACAACATCCTAACCGAAGAAATTGGCTTCCCTGCTGAAGACATCATCTTCGATCCCAATATTTTTGCCGTCGCGACCGGTATCCCAGAGCACAACCGATACGCCATCGACTTTATTGAAGCGGTGCGATGGATCAAAGCCAACCTGCCCGGCGCACGTGTTTCAGGAGGCGTTTCCAATCTGTCCTTTTCCTTTCGTGGCAACGATACCGTCCGAGAGGCGATGCACACCATCTTCCTGTTCCACGCCATCAAGGCCGGTATGGACATGGGCATTGTGAATGCAGGTCAGATTGAAGTACTAGATGAAATACCAGCCGAATTAAAAGAGGCGGTTGAAGATGTTTTATTCGATCGGCGGGATGATTCAACCGAGCGACTGGTGGATTTGGCTGAGCGGATTGTGAGTCACAAGGAAGAGTCTCCCAAAGCGGCGCTCGAATGGCGTGACGCCCCCGTTGAAGAGCGTCTAAAGCATGCCCTCGTAAGGGGTATCGTAGAGTTCATTGAAGAAGACACTGAAGAGGCCCGGCAAGGAGTAGGAAAGGCCCTTCATGTGATAGAGGGGCCCCTCATGGCTGGGATGAACCGCGTAGGAGATCTCTTCGGTGCTGGCAAGATGTTTCTGCCGCAGGTAGTGAAGAGCGCGAGGGTAATGAAAAAGGCTGTCGCTTGGCTCATTCCATTCATTGAGCAAGAAAAGGCTGACATCGACGAAGTTGACCGGCCAGCACGCATTTTATTGGCTACGGTTAAAGGAGATGTACACGACATCGGTAAAAACATCGTGGGCGTTGTATTAGGTTGCAATAACTATGAGATCATAGATCTAGGCGTTATGGTCACGGCCGAGCGTATTCTTGATGAGGCCATCCGAAATGAGGTAGATGTGATCGGATTGAGCGGCCTGATCACCCCTTCCCTGGATGAAATGGTGCACGTAGCATCTGAAATGAAACGCCGTGGCATGACGCAGCCTCTGCTCATTGGCGGAGCTACTACGTCGGAAATGCACACCGCGGTCAAAATAGAGCCCGCACGGCCTGAGCCCGTCATCCATGTATTGGACGCCTCACGGAGCGTAAGTGTTGTCGGTAGTCTGTTGTCGGATGAAGGGTGCTCAGCCTTTGTAGAGGCAACCAGGGCCTCCTACGAAGACCTCAGGGTCCGGCATGCCAATCGGTCCAGACGAGAGGTGTATTTATCTATTCAAGAGGCTCGTGCCAATGCGCAGCGTTTGGCCTTCACGGAGTCAACTGATCCGACACCAAAGGAACTGGGCCGAGTCGTATTGCCAAAAATTGGTATAGCCGACCTTCGTCCGTACATCGATTGGACGCCCTTTTTCCAAGCGTGGGAAATGCGGGGCAAGTACCCGTCCATTTTGACTGATCCGAAAAAGGGGGAGACGGCTCGAAAACTTTTTGACGATGCGCAGTCTCTGCTGGACGAGTTGGAAGAAACGCAGGCTGTCCGTCTGAAGGCTGTATACGGTTTGTACCCAGCGAGTAGGGAAGGAGATGATATTGTGTTAGACATAGATGGGAAACGCGTTGTCCTGCATACACTTCGGCAACAAACTCAAAAAACTCCTGGTAAGCCAAATCGTGCGTTAGCTGATTTTGTATCGTCTAAAAAAGATGGTGTGCAGAGTCATCTGGGACTATTTGCGGTGACAGCCGGTCATGGAGTGAAGGAATTGGCTACTGAGGCAGAGGCCGATCATGATGACTTCCGCTCGATCCTTGTAAAGTCCATTGCAGATCGGTTGGCTGAGGCCTTCGCCGAGTATATCCACGAGAAAGTGCGCCGTGAATCGTGGGGGTTCGAGCAGGGAGAAAAATTTAGTAATGATGCTCTGGTTTCCGAAGCATACAGCGGTATTCGCCCCGCTCCCGGCTATCCTGCACAACCCGATCATACGGAGAAGGAAACGATCTGGCAGGTGCTTGACGTCGAAGAGGCCACGGGAATCACCCTCACAGAACACTTGGCTATGGATCCAGCCTCTTCTGTTTGTGGCCTGATTTTCAGTCATCCGGATTCTGCCTATTTCAATATTGGCAAGATCGCTCGGGACCAGGTTGAAGACTATGCTTCTAGGAAGGGCCAATCACCGGAGAAAATGGAGAAATGGTTGGCTTCTCGGCTGTCATATGACGCATAGACGGTTCATTCATTCTGTCTATCTAACAGAGAATCTTCATCCCGAAGCCTCAGAGACGTGGCGACGGTATCGCTTTTCCTTCCTATCTTCTGAAAATTGACCCAATCAACGGTTCCATTCCCATGATTTCACAGCTCGGCCTGCGGACTGCCCGCGTTTCCACCATTGATGATCTGCGCAGCGGATCAGCATCCGTCGGTCTACAAGTGGCCGGTATTGTAGGTTTTGCGGCTCTGACAGCACTTGGTGCCCAGTTCCGGCTCTACCTTTGGGAAGTACCGTTTACTCTTCAGACTCTCGCTGTTTACGGAAGCGGGCTGTATCTGGGATGGCGCAATGGATTGCTCGCGCAAGGTCTTTATTTACTCGTCGGACTATTTTTGCCCGTGTATGCAGGCGAAGGCTTCGGCCCAGCCTATCTGTTCGGGGCTATTTCAGCTGGCTATCTTCTGGCATATCCGCTATCCGCAGCACTAGTTGGCTTTGCTTCCAAGCGTTGGAACGGGCTCACTGGTACAGTGCTTTCGATGATCGGCGGCTCGCTGGTTCTCTTCACATTGGGAGTCACCTGGCTGCATTACGTGGCAGATCATGCTACTTGGTTCGAGTCCATTGACAAGGGCTGGTTGCGTTTTGCACCCGTAGATCTTGCGAAAATCCTCCTTGTAGCGCTCGTTTATCAAGGAACTCGCTCGCTCTCTTCCCGCGACTAAAACAAGGTCTAGCGAGGCGGCACCGTTATTCCAGGATCGATGTCCAAGGTGTAAGGCAGGCAGCAGGGCGTGACCATTCAATTCGTGAGGTGGAGCCCACATGCTGAAGCCGATCAAGCGACTCGGGCAGAATTTTTTGCAGGATCCCAACACGATCCGCAAGATTGTTGATGCCATTACGCCCGCAGCAGAGGATGCCGTCGTTGAGATTGGTCCCGGCACAGGAGCCTTGACAGGGCTACTTTCGCAACGCTACCATCGGTTCAGTGCAATTGAGATTGACCCCAGGGCCGCGGAGCTTTTGCGCGAAACGCTGCCTGGCGTTGACATAATTGAAGGCGATGTGCTCGATGTCTCATGGGCAGACCTAGCAACGCGTCTCGAAGCACCTCGACTCTGTGTGATAGGCAACTTACCGTACTACATCACCTCCCAGATTCTTTTTTCGTTGCTCGATGCCGCGCCGCTGATTAGCGAGGTGGTCATCATGATGCAATACGAGGTAGCGGCGCGGCTCATCGCTAGCCCTCGCACCAAGGAATACGGCATCCTTTCGGTGGCCGTCCAATTGTCGGCAACTCCGAAGCTCCTGTTTCCCGTATCCAGAAATGTTTTTTATCCCAGACCTGATGTCAGAAGTGCGGTTGTCAGGCTGTCGTTTCCTGAAAAATTGGAAGAGCATGGGGGAGTTGATCCAAAATTCCTGCGTCGTTTGGTAAGAATGGCCTTTAATCAGCGTCGAAAAACGCTCCGAAACAGCCTTTCAGCACTCACGGCAGAATTGGGAGTTGCACTACCAGAAAATGTCACGTCTCGGCGGGCAGAAGAACTGGCGCCCGAGGACTTTGTCGACCTTGCTGTCTATCTTCTTCGGACTGCTTGATTCGTTCAACCATTGGTTCAGGACTGCCTTCTCGTCGAAACGCTCCAGACCTACTAACCAGCATTGCCAGACTCCGCCGTAATGGAACCCATCACACCCATACAGACAGATGATCAGGTACGCCTGTCCGGGGTGATCGAGGTCGATTACGAATTGGTAGAGGACATTTCCTCACTGATCTCGGCTGGTCAGCAAGGCATGGTGTTGAACATATTGGTCGATCTGCATCCGGCCGATCTGGCTCGAATCGTGTCGCACTTATCGCGGGACCTAGCAAAGGATGTACTCCAGTGGCTACCGGTAGAAACGGCCGGTGAGGTATTAGCTGAACTGGATGATGACTATCGCGCTGAGTTGGCTGATGCGCTGCCGAGTGAGCGACTGACGGCAATGATCGATGAGTTGGATACGGATGATGCTGCCGATGTGTTAGCTGATCTTCCGTTGGACATGGCCGAGCGGATCATCCCCGAACTCGAGGATGCGGAAGATGTCAAGGAGCTCCTCTCGTATGAGGAGGAGTCTGCAGGAGGCCTTATGGCCACGGAATACGTGGTGGTCCCAGCTTCCTTTACGGTGGCGCACGCTACCGAGGAAGTTCGAGCTCATGCGGACGCCATTGCCAACATTTTTGTGCTTTTCGTCGCGGATGACTTGGATCGCCTGGTGGGACAAGTCTCGATGAAACGATTGCTGCTTTCGCCAGCACATGCCAAGATTGCAGAGATCATGAACGAGGACATTATCTCTGTCCCGACGAATATGGATCAGGAAGATGTAGCTCGATTGATGGAGCGCTATGATCTGGTCGTGCTTCCTGTCGTAGATCCTGATGGATGTTTGGTAGGGCGAATTACGATTGATGATGTCGTGGACGTTATCAGGGACGAGGCTGAGGAGGATATTCAGCGCATGTCCGGTGTGGCTGGTGGAGAAGAAGCCACTGACTCGATACTTCGAATTTCAAGAGGTCGCTTACCGTGGTTGCTCCTTGGACTGGCGGGTGCTTCCTTGGCAGCTTTCGTGATCCTAGCGTTCGAGGAATCCCTTGCTGCTGCCTCTATTTTAGCCGGTTTTATCCCGATTGTGATGGCCACGGCTGGAAATGCAGGAATTCAGAGTTCTGCAATTGCCGTGCAAGGACTTGCCAGTGGGGATGTTTGGGCATCAGACATAAAACGTCGGTTAGGGAAAGAACTCACAGTAGCCCTCATTAATGGCGTGGCGTCAGCGCTCGTTTTGGGTGCGGGAATCTTACTTGTAGGATCTCTCTTTCCCAGCGGCATGCACGACCCCGTTCAGCTGGCGTATACGGCTGCAATTGCTCTTCTGATCGTGATCGTCATCGCAACTACCATCGGAGCAAGCATCCCGCTCCTCTTGCACAAGTTTGGCATAGACCCTGCGCTTGCCACGGGACCATTCATCACGACAAGTAATGACATTGTCGGAATTTTGGTCTTCTTCCTGCTGGCGAATTGGTTGTATCTCTAGAACCGGGCAGCTCGAATGATCAGCTTCCGGATGTGGTTTCTACCGGGGTTTCTACTTCGTATTCCTGCAGTCCGCGCGCGTCGTTGTATTTGGACGGGCATTTGACCAGGATATTGTCAGCGATGAAGACGTCTCCTTGAGCCGACCCTTCGATTACCAGTTTTTCGGCATCTTCGAAGTTGGCAGGTTTAGGATTGCCGTAGCGCACTTCTCGGACATTTCCGGCATCATCCTGCATATGGAACGTAAAGACGTTGCTGGATGCATCGTATCGGAATTCATCTGAATCGACCCACATTCCGACCACATGAGCCTGCGTTCCGGCTTCTTCCGCTTCTGCGAAGTTCATATACCCACCTACTTGCTGTCCAAAATTCAGAAGCAGCATGGAGGAAAAACCGACGATAAGAACGAGGCCGACAATTGTCTTTGGCTTCATGGCAGTCTTGGGAAAATACCTGTGAGATCAGGGAGGTAGGATGAGGTCGTAAAATCGGTAAGGCCGTGCAATACGTGCAAAAGGCCTGTTTAGTCGTACTTAGAGGCCATCGTCAAAGGCTGAAATCCTTTCCTCAACGCTTCGTTCCACCGCTTTGAGTCGTGCATCGTTTCTCAATAGAAGAATCACGATGCCAACCCAGATGATGAGGACTACGGCAAGTACCACAAAAATCTTGTCATCCGAGAGCATAACATCCTCAAGACCACTCATTTCTTGAATCGGAACGGCTGCGCCAGCCCATACGCTGTCATAGGCGGTTGCCACCGATCCAGAAGCTGCGTCCTGAGCATCCTGAAGAAGTTGTCCAAGGGAGGGGGGTAGTAGGGTCAGGATATTTATCACAGTTCCGGGTCGCGGGTTACACGGTATTTCAGGAGGGCCACGCGGACACGCTGAGAATAAACAACCCAGAAAAGTCCAATGAAGCCAATGATGGCCGGATAAAAGACGAGGCGCATTACTGGATGCGTGATCTCACTGAAGGCAGGATTACCCTCTGCACCCGGGTGCAAACTCTCCATTTGTCGAGGAATTACGTAGAGTAAAAAAGGTGTTGTTGTCGCCGAAAACAGATTATACACAGCCGATATACGAGCGCGTTTATCCGGATCATCCAGCGCCGATCTGAGCACGAAATACGCGCCATAGATCAGTAGCTGTAGGCTAACCATGGATTGCCGCGGGTCAAAATTCCACCAGACATCGGTACCGACATACCAAGTGAATTTGGACCACACGATACCAGTTAGGAGTCCTAAAATGCCAAAAAAGGCGCCAACGCGGGCGGCTTGAAGAGCACGTATGTCCGGCACCAGATCCCCTGTCTTGAGGACTTGAAAGGAATGCCATGCAGAAACGAATACGGCTGCCATCATCGTAAACCACATAGGCACGTGGAAATACAGATTCCTAGCCGTGTGTTCCAAAATGTTAATCTTTGGAATGGGCAACAGGAAGGCAGCAAGAATCACGCATGTCATCCAGAAGATGACAATATTGCGGACAATCAGATATCGTTTGAGGGAGACCACGGGTCCACCTAGCAAATGGATGAAGGTTGAATCTACGGACGAATACGGCTCATTAGGCATGAGAGCATCCGGGCCGGGGTTCCACGCCGGCCATTCCGGTTCGTTTCCGTTCAGACTATGTTTTGCCGTCTACTCGGAATCAATTCTCTGCCAATAGCTGCAGGCTTTCCAAGCACTGCGGATTGGATATGCGATCAATTAGTCTGTCCACACATAGTCAAAAAGCAGAACAGCTGCTGTTATGACAACGCCGGCAAACAATGCGATAGTCTGCAAATCCTCGGTGGCCCCGGGAAAGCCCAAACCACCATCAAGCGCAGAGCGCGATGCACGAACTACGGACAGAAGTAGAGGGACCAAAAGAGGGAAAAGAAGTACGGGTAGTAGAGGCCCTTTGTTAGTGGCTCGCGCAATGATGGCAGCCAAAAGCGTAGTAGCACCCGCCAACGCGACGGAACCTAACAGAAGAGTTAGCGCTAGCAAGCCCCAATTCTCGATGGGCATATTCAACAAGATGGCGAAGACCCCTAGCCCGACTACATCTACGGCAAGCAGGAGAATCAGGTTGAAAATGAGCTTCCCCGCAAAAACTTGACTTCCCGGCACGTTTAACTGCAGAAGAAGGACCGTTCCTTGCTCTTCTTCAGCTACAAAACTCCTTCCCAGGCCAATGGACGCTGAAAAAAGGATTACAATCCAGAGTAGCGCGGTCTGCATTCTTTCACTTACCGCTTCCTTACCTACCGAAAATGCGATAAGTAGTAAGGAAGACAGCACAAACATCAGAAGCATATTCAAGGCATATCTGCTGCGCATCTCCAGTCGGAGATCTTTCTGCAGGACAGCCCAGCTTCCGCGAAACCAATTCATGGCGTGAGGTGGAGGGTGAAGATCGCCCCAAAGGTACGGATCAGAATTCCCCGATGAAGGCGATTTCGGGTTCGAGTGTATATCCGGTCTGGCTTTGGACGGTGGAAACCACGCGATCGATCATAGCCAACACGTCTGATGCTGTTCCATCACCTCGGTTGATCATGATATTGGCATGACGATGGGTGATTTCGATGCCTCCAATGCGGGTTCCTTTCATGCCGCACTGATCAATTAAACGCCCTGCCCCAATGCCCTCAATTTTTTTGAAGATGGAGCCTGCACTAGGCTCTGTATTAAGTGGTGGGTGGCGATCCGCTCGCCAGGCCAAATTCTCATCGATAATACGCTTCATTCGCTCCGTTGAATCGGTCGCTAACTGGAAGCGCGCGCTCAGCACGATATCCCCCGAATGATGGAGGATGGATTGATCATACCCGAAGTTGAAATAAGATCGAGGTGCGACCACTCTTGAGCCATCGGGTCTGAGAATCAATGCATCGAGCACAACTTCATCGATGAACATTGTCCGTTCCCTCTCCGGGGCGGGAGAGAGGAAGTGCAGGTTTTGCCAAAGTGCTCCGCCAATAGTGGAAGGGATCCCGGCGTAATGCTCTAGCCCAGAAAAACCGCTCTCAACGGCAAAAAGAATCGTATCTGGCCAAACCACAGCCCCACTTTCAGCTTCTAAAATGCCATTGTCTGACATAGTGCAGGCGCTGGCGGTATTTCGGATCACGAGTCCACGAAATCCTTTGTCGCCCACCAGGATGTTAGCCCCCAGTCCAAGAACGAAGTACGCAATATCCAGTGAGCGCGCCGCATCAATGGCATCGCCGAGTTCACTCGCAGATCCAGCCTGATAGAATAGATCAGCAGGTCCGCCAATTTGAAATGTGGTGTAAGGGGCTAGAACGTGATCCGTTTGGACGCGGTCAGAACCCAGTGCTTTTTGTAGCAAATGCGCGATGTTGGAAGAAGGTGCCGTCAAATCGGTCGGGATATGGGTCAAAAGCGTCGATTAAGGCGGATTCTGTTATCAAAATCGCAACCCGGAGGTCGGGACCTCGTTGCATTGAATCAAGAACACTCGTTTTCGTTCACGGAAGATCGCAAAATCAACATGGCTGAACCACAATACCCTAACCTTTCCAAGGCGGCACTTCGCCTCGGACTTTTCGGATTCATTTTTCTCATGGTCGTTACGCTCGCCGGAGGATGCATGACCACAAGCATCGGCTCGGGAGAAGGCGCGGTTAAATACAGTATTTTTGGAGGTACTGACCTTGAGAAAATCTACGGAGAGGGTCTTCAGATCCATCCGCCGTGGGTCGACCTAATTCGATATGACGTCAGAGTGCAGGAGCAACTTGAGGATATTGACGCCCTTTCATCAAATGGACTCTCCATTGGTATGGATGCATCAATCCGTTGGCGTCCAGAAGCTGGCGCGCTTGCCAAGTTGCATGTGACGTACGGGGGAGACTATTACCGCAAGCTCGTACAGCCAGAACTACGTAGTGCTGTGCGTGAAATCGTTGGTCAATTTACTCCCGAAGAGCTGTATTCGACCCGTCGGACCGAGCTGCAAGAGCGGATTTTCGCTCAGGTTCGGGACGCTGTTGCCGGTGAAGATGTGACGATTGACGCCATTCTTATCCGGGATATTTCATTGCCTGAACAGATCCGGACGGCCATCGAAAACAAGCTGAAAGAAGAGCAGGAAGCAGAACGCTACCTATTCACGATTCAGAAAGAACGTCTCGAGGCACAGCGAAAAGAAATTGAAGCAACAGGTCAGGCTGAATACCAGCGTATCATCACCGCGAGCCTTTCCTCTCAGTTCCTTCGCTACAAAGGTATTGAGGCCACTCAGATGTTAGCCAACTCACCCAATTCCAAAACCGTTATTATCGGAAGTGGCTCCGATGGTCTACCGATAATCCTAGGTAATCAGTGAGTCGGAAAGTGAGTCGTAAAGGGACATCGTTGGGAGCGTCGCGCCAAGGGCGCGACGCTCCCAACCAGATTCCAGAATTCTCCTCTAAAGAGGATTTCTTTGACCGCGTTTGGGATGTTGTGGCTGAAATACCCTTCGGTCGAGTCACAACATACGGTCACATTGCCGCCCATCTGGGATCAAAAAAGGCCTCCAGATCAGTTGGATGGGCGCTCAGGGCGGCTGCTGGCCATGGTTTGCCGTGCCACCGCGTGGTAAATCGATTTGGGGGGCTCAGTGGACACGCTGCATTTGGTGGTCCTCACATTATGGAAGACTTGCTGCGAAGCGAGGGTGTGGAATTCTCAGGCGAACTGGTTGTGGACATCGATCGTCATCTTTGGGTACCTGGTCAGTCGCGCGATTCTGACTGACACCGCCCTGCCATCCCGATCCGCCCTGCCACCCTGATCCGCCCTGCCACCCCGATCCGACCTCTACCTGAGAGCGTCTATCGCGTTGAAAAACCCAGGGAATGACACCGCCGCGATATCGGCTCCAGCAATTCGCGTGGGTCCTTCGGCTGCCAGCGCTGCAATGGCGAAAGACATTGCAATTCGGTGATCATGCATGGTCTCGATATAGGCACCTTTTAGCGGTACACCTCCTTCGATAGCAAGGCCGTCGTCATATTCTTCCACGTTGGCGCCCATGGCTCTCAGACCCGTGACCATGGCCTTGATCCGGTCAGACTCCTTGTGTCTTAGCTCGCCTGCTCCCCGGATTTCCGTAACTCCATCGGCAGCTGTTGCTGCGATACAAAGGATGGGAATCTCGTCGATGATATTTGGAATGATGTCTCCCTCAATCCGAACCCCTGAAAGACCCGCGTGCTTCACAATCATGTCTGCGATTGGCTCCCCGGATACCTCACGCTCATTTTCAAGCTGAATATTGGCGCCCATCGCTCTCAGGACGTCAAGAAGACCGGTCCTTGTCGGGTTTAGGCCAACTCGGGACATGCGGATCAATGATCCTTCCAGAAGGCTGGCAGCCACCATGAAGAAAGCTGCGGCGGAAAAATCACCTGGAATGCTCCACATTCGCGGAGTTACTTTAGTTCTGCCTGTCACGGAAATAATGCGTTCATTGCCAGCCTGAAATGAGGCCAACCCCAGCATACGTTCGGTATGGTCGCGGCTTGGTTCGGTCTCAATCACACTGGTATCTCCCTCAGCCCAAAATCCAGCAAGTAAGACGCAGGACTTGACCTGAGCCGATGCGACGGGAAGACGATAGGATATGCCGCTCAATGTGCGCTCAGGAGGCCTTATGATCAATGGAGGCCGATTGAAGTGACCCGAGCCGCCACTTCCATCATCTTGGTTTTCGCCAGCATGGTTTATCCCAACACTCTCGCCTTGCGAGCCAGAAATCGACGCACCCATCTCTATGAGGGGACGAATTATGCGTGCCATTGGACGAACTGACAGGGAAGCGTCACCCGTTAGCGTTGATGCAAACGATTGTCCCGCTAGCATGCCAGACAGCAACCGCATGGTTGTCCCGGAATTGCCACAATCCAACACGCCTCTTGGCTCCTTGAAGCCGTCCAAACCCTTCCCGTGAACAACAAGGGCATCTCCGTCCTGTGAGGTGTGAATTCCGAGTGCCTGCAGACATGAAAGGGTTGATTGCGGATCAGCCGAGGTGGGAAAACCTACAATTCGGCTTTTACCCTCGGCCATCGCAGAGAAAAGCGCGGTCCTATGAGCGATTGATTTGTCGGGTGGCAGGTCCACCAACCCGACGAGGGACGTGGCAGGCTTAACGTGCTTTTCAGACATTAGGATGTTCGATCCTCTGCGTTTTCTTCCCCCATTATGACGGGAGCGTAGCGAGCTAGAAGGGCTTCACGTTCAGCTTTTGGGAGAAAAGCATTCCGAAATCCGTTCAATACGGCCTCTCTGATCTGCCTTGCACTCAGCCCGCATCGAGTATGCGCTAAATAAAGTTCTCCTGTGCTGGTTGTATGGCTGAACAAGCGGCTGTCAGTATTGATCGTCACGACGACTCCAGCGTCTGCCAGTTTGCGTAGTGGGTGTTCTTCGTACGATGGCACAACGTTTGTCTGCACATTACTGGTCGGACATATTTCGAGAGCAATGTTGTGATTTATCACATAATCGAGAAGGTCCGGATCTTGAATGAGTGTTACGCCGTGGCCGATACGGTGCGATCCACAGAAAAACAGCGCTTGGCGGATGGATTCAGGTCCCCAGGATTCCCCGGCGTGGACCGTGAGATTCAACAGGTTGTTTCGAGCGACATAGAAAGCTTGTAAGTGCTGTTTTGCGGGATTCCCAGCCTCTCCACCTGCTAAATCAAACCCAGCGACGCCGCGTCCGGAATATCGAGTGGCCAATTCAGCCTGCTCGACGGAGGCTTCTACGAATCGATCTCTGAGCGCACAGACGATTACTCTCGTGATAATGCCCGTTTTTTCTTTCGCTTCACGAAGCCCTTCGAGAACTGCATCCATCACCTCGTCCATCGACAGGCCTTCGGCTGTATGCAAAACCGGGCCGAATCGGACCTCGAGGTATTTCACATTTTCGGCCGCAAAATCCAGTGCCATTTCCTGAGCTACGCGGGTCAGGGCTTCGGGCGTCTGCATGAGGCCAATCGTGTATTTAAACCAGGCTAAATAGTCCCATAGGTCGCGGGAGTCGTCCACTTTAGCCAGTTCGACCTCAAGGCCCTCGAGCGTTTGAGCCGGAAGGAGGGACATTTTTCCCTGATCAGCTGCCATTTCTAACATTGTTTCCAGTCGCATGGCTCCATCGAGATGCGAGTGCAGTTCAGCCTTTGGCCAGCTCCGGATCAGGTCGGGAGAGAGATATTCTTCGTGCTTCATGGATATAAAATACACAGAATGATATCAAGGATACCCACTGCTTGCGGGAGGAACCGCGAATTCCGCCTTTCGTAGGCTTGCCAAACATCGGATTGGGTTTGTCGTTTCTGAGGAGCGTATTTTGTCAGACCGCGGACAGGGACTACCGTCCCCAACTCCGTCACCCTATCATTGAACCCGTACTATCATGGGAAGCCTGGGACCTTTCGAACTCGTCCTCATATTCTTGGCCATTCTGCTCATTTTTGGAGCTAAACGTATTCCTGAGATCGCTCGCGGCCTCGGCAAGGGCATTAAGGAATTCAAGTCTGCTACAAATGAGATCTCTAGGGAATTGAATGTGAATGAGCCGGCCAACCGGATGCATCCGAATCCTCCGCAGCAAGGACAGACGGCTCCGCGTCAGAGCGAAGCGCCTCCTGCCGCTGCACCTCATCAGGAAACGGATCAAGGCTCTCATCCTCAGTAGGGTGCAATCCAATGCTTAGCGCCCACGGCTGACCATTGATTTCACGTGTCAAATACCCCATTGCCGAGTCCACAAAGGCAATATTCGTCGGGTGTTTACAGAAAGGCAATTGAAGGCTCACACTCAGAACCCTAACATTGGGGTTCGAAAGTGAAGTCGTCCACGCATTATTTGTGCAGACGGCCCAAACAGATACCAACCCAATCCAGACGGATCATGGCCATCCTGGTTGACAAGAATACTCGCCTCGTAGTTCAGGGCTTTACCGGCAAAGAAGGCTCCTTTCACTCCGAGCAAATGATGGAATATGGCACACCTCTAGTAGGTGGCGTTACTCCTGGCAAAGGAGGGCAGTCGCATCTTAAGCGTCCTGTTTTTGATACGGTGGCTGATGCCGTGCGCGAAGAGGGAGCCAACGCTTCCGTCATCTTCGTTCCGCCACCATTCGCGGCAGATGCTGTTCTTGAAGCTGCAGAAGCAGGTATCAAAACAATCATCTGTATTACGGAGGGTATTCCAGTTCGGGATATGATTCCAGTTTATCAGTACGTAAAGTCGAAAGGCGCTGCGTTAGTTGGTCCCAACTGTCCCGGTGTTCTTACTCCAGGTCAGGCGAAAGTGGGCATTATGCCGGCTATGATCTTCTCGGAAGGTCCTGTCGGTGTGGTTTCTCGTAGTGGTACCCTCACGTATGAAGCAGTTGACCAACTGACGCGTCAGGGTCTTGGCCAGTCAACGGCCGTTGGAATCGGTGGAGATCCAATCATCGGATCCCGTTTCATAGATGTCCTGAAACTGTATCAGGCTGATGATGAGACTGAAGCAGTTGTTATGATTGGTGAAATCGGTGGAACGGCAGAAGAAGAAGCTGCTGAGTATATCCGAGATCACATGTCCAAGCCTGTTTTTGTTTTCATTGCTGGCCAGACGGCACCTCCTGGACGACGCATGGGCCACGCCGGAGCTATCATCTCTGGTGGAAAAGGAACGGCAGAAGACAAATTTGCCGCTCTAGAAGAAGCAGGAGCTGTAATCGTGAAGAACCCGGCAGCCATCGGCGAAACCGTCAAGTCGCATTTAAGCGTGGCGTGAACCGGGCTGCTCCATTTGGAGCCTGTCGATGAAGGTTGACTCCGTTGAATTTGTTCAGGGCGCAACCGCTATGGGCCATATGCCCGAAGACGGTGTTCCCGAAGTAGCCTTTGTGGGCCGCTCAAATGTTGGCAAAAGCTCGCTAATCAATAGTCTGCTTGCGCGAAGAAACTTGGCGCGCACCAGCGGTACTCCCGGGAAAACCCAAGAGATCAACTTTTTCCGTGTAAATGAACGGTTTTTCGTGGTGGATCTCCCAGGCTTTGGGTATGCGAAGGTTTCCAAGAAGCAACGGGCTAAGTGGCAAACGCTTATCGGCAACTATGTCTTAAAGCGGGAAGCTCTCCGTGTTGTATTCCAATTGGTGGATGCACGGCATGAACCGACGGCACTAGACCGTGAGATCATGATGCTTATGCCGGAGTCCCGTGCTGAGCACGTCATTTTACTTACCAAGGTAGACAAGCTCTCTGGTAATGAGCGAGGGAAATCTATTGCTCGAGTCAAAAAGACGTTGACCTCCCTAGGCCAAGACAAACCGGTCATCTTGACAAGCGCGAAAGATGGCAGAGGCCGGATAGATATTTTGGAATGGATCGATATCCATCTGGCGGCCGAATGATTACAATACACATCATAGCTACTGGGGGATTCGACGTTTGCCCAGAAGACGTTTGCCCAGAAGACGTTTGCTCAGAAGACGTTTGCCCAGAAAGTGCACATTATATATGTAGCGGCTAATTCAAATGAGCATCCGTGTACTCCTTACAGACTCCGTTCATCCCGTGTGTCCAGAATTGCTGGCTGAGGCCGGTATCGAATCTGTAGATGGGACGAAATGGAGTTCAGATCAGATTACTAGTTCCTGTTCTGATTTTGACGGATGGATCATTCGAAGTGGAACTACGATAGGCCAGGAGTGGATCACTAAAGCGACGTCCCTACGGGTAATTGGTCGCGCCGGCGTTGGAGTAGACAATGTTGATATCCCCGCTGCTACGAAGCGCGGAATTCTCGTTTTGAATGCTCCAGCAGGCAACACGCTTTCAACAGCTGAACATACAATGGCCATGTTGTTGTCCATTGCCAGACGCATTCCTTCGGCTACGGCTTCCCTCAAGGCAGGCAAGTGGGATCGAAAGAGTTTCACTGGAAGTGAGCTGTATGGCAAGACTTTGGGAATTGTGGGGCTAGGTAAAATTGGAAAAGAAGTGGCCTCGCGTGCTCAGGCTTTCGGCATGCGTGTAGTCGGGAGTGACCCTGTTCTTACTCGAGAGGCTGCGGAGCGGATCAGTGTTGATCTGATCGAAGTTGACGAACTTATTACGACAAGTGATTTTATTTCCGTTCATACTCCGCTTGTGGCGGCGACTCGTGGGCTGCTGAATGATGAGTCGTTGCAACGATGCAAGCGCGGAGTGGGCATCATCAATTGTGCTCGTGGTGGTATCGTTGATGAGGCCGCTCTTCTGCGCGCCTTGGAATCTGGTCAGGTGGGCGGTGCCGGCCTTGATGTCTATTCGAGTGAACCTCCGCCAGAGGACCTGCAACAATTACTCGCCCATCCTAATGTTGTGTGCACACCACACATTGCCGCTTCGACTGACGAGGCTCAGGAAAAAGTTGCTCGTCAGGTTACCGAGCAGGTCATTCATGCGCTGAAAGGGGAGCCGGTCCAGACAGCAGTCAATGCTATGGCTAGTAAGATGGCTGCTCAAGCCGAAGTGAAACCATATATAGTGTTGGCGGAACGATTGGGCGCGGCATCACGCCAATTGTTCAAGGGTACCGCAGAATCTGTGCGTATCCGATGTCATGGAGACGTTCCACGCAGATATCTGGATGTCTTGCGTATTTCTGCATTGAAAGGATTCCTCCAGCACTCGTGGACTGAGTCTGTTAATCTTGTGAACGCCCCGGTAATCGCTGAAGAGGCTGGGATAGTCGTTGATGTGGAGACTTTTCATCCTGATAGTAGCTATTCCAACCAAATTGTGATGGAGTTGACCGGTCCTTCGGGCTCTTTCAAACTTGGAGGGACACTATTTGGTGCATCCGACCCGAGAATCACAATGGTGGATGGATATGGGATAGAATTACGAATGGAGGGTAGAATGCTACTTTACCGCAATCAGGACCGGCCTGGAATGTTAGCAGCCGTGGGTTCTGTCCTGGCGGAGGCTGGAATTAACATCGGTAGTATGGCTTTAGGCAGAAATCAGCCAGGAGAGGAGGCCATGACAGCCATTGCGGTAGACCAACCACTGGGTGAAAACCTACTTCAAAGGCTCTCATCGATAGTAGGGGTCCGTGGTTTGAGCATGCTCGAATTCATGCCTTGAATTACCAACCCGCTAGTTCGTACACTCTTGACAGAGCGATTTCCAGGAATAGGGGTCAAAGGGTCGAAATCGAAGAATGAAGATGAATGTCAATGGTGTTCTTCTTTGCTTGACAAACGCCCCAAGGCCCTCTATATTTGAAAACCGTTTCGGAATAACAGAAATGTAGAATCAGGAAAGGACCGCTTTTGCTCTCTCGTTACAGCTTTTCAACCCCCACCTTTCAAGCGAAACCTGAAATCAGTCGCGCGTGCTCAGCACACGTGACTGAACCTGTTGGAGCTGTGGAGAAAAGATTGTTTGTGTTTGAACACAGGACGATCAGGCATATCGCGAGTCAGTCCATTCCTGTTGGACATTTCCCCTTCCGTCAAAAAATTTCGTGCTTGGCACGGAAAGAGCAGACAGCGCGTGTTGCGCGCTCGATGCAAGCGTGCTGATGATAATGAGGTGTACCGCCACAGGACCATCAGTAAATTTGTTCGAAGCAATTTTGCTTTTGCAGCCTTTTTGCACATCGCAAACTGGCTGCACGTTGCAAAATGTTTGCTTAACGCAAACAACATGTGCTGAGCACGACAGACCAATTGTATCCGTTTCGATGTGGAAACGAGATGCAGCACTTTTAAGCCACACATCAATTCACTAGAGGAGGTAGCTTATGTTACGTAAATGGGGCATGCTTGTACTCATGCTGCTAGCTACACCGGCTCTAATCTTTGCCCAGAATACGGGTAAGATTGCCGGGGTAGTGACCGACGCCAGTACTGGGGATTCAATTCCCGGGGCGCAGGTCGTGTTAGTGGGTACAACGCTTGGAGCCATTACGGACGTCGATGGAAATTATTTCATCATCGGTGTTCCTGTTGGCGTCCACGACGTACAAGCGAGATTCGTCGGATACCAAGAATCAACAGTTTCAGATGTACAAATTTCTACCGGTTACACGGCAGAAATTAATTTTGTACTCCAAGAAGGTGTTGAACTTGGAGAAATCGTTGTCGAATACGAACGCCCGCTGATCCAGAAGGACGCTGTTGGTGTTCCAAAGATTGTTGACGCAGAAGAGATCGTAAACTTGCCGGTTCGCGGTGCAGCAGCAGTTGCATCGATTCAGGCAGGGGTCGTTTCTGACGAAGGATCTGGAACACTGAACGTTCGCGGTGGTCGCGGTTCTGAGGTAACGTATTACATTGACGGTGTTAAAGTTGTCGGTACTGCGGCACTTCCACAGTCAGCGGTTCAAGAGCAGGAAATGATTATTGGTAACATTTCAGCTCGATACGGAGATGCCATGTCCGGCATCATCAACATCACCACGAAATCCGGCTCACCGAATTTCTTCGGTTCTGTTGAAGGAGTAACATCAGAAGCAACGGATGATTTTGGTTACAATCTTGCTTCAGTGGCCCTAGGTGGTCCATTGATGGGAGATAAAGTCAACTTCTTCTTCGCTGCTGAGTATCTCGATCAAGGTGACAGGAATCCGCGTGCCATTGGGCAGCTTCGTGTCTCTGATTCAGTATTGGGCGACCTTCGTTCAGCACCGACATCAATGACAGCTAATGATGCAGATGGAAATCAGGTATTGATTCCTGTTCCAGCTTCTCTTGGAGCGACGTACCTGCCGATTGATTCGCATGGAGACATCGAAATCGTGAATAATACGATCACTGCTGGAGACGGCACGGTGATTAACGTTCCCGATGGTGTTGTTGCTTCTACGATCAACCCTGATTTCGTACTTAGCTCAGACTATTTGCCTGAGTCAGCATTCTCTATTGAGGATGCGAAGCGTGCGAATTCTTCCAGCCGTTTAGCTCTGAATGGTAACCTGAACTTCAACGTTATGGACAATGTCCGTATGCGTGTTGGAGCTCGCGTTGTCACAGCTGAGACGTGAAAGCGCATCTACATGGGCAGTTTTTGCCCCTGAAGATCGCACACTCAACACGAGCCGGGACCTTCAGTTCTTTACCTCTTGGACTCACTACCTCTCGAACTCTACGTTCTATCAGCTTCAGGTTGATTACACGGATCGTTCCGGAGATGGATGTGATGCCCGCTTTAGCTGTAACAAAGAAAGCACGCTGCTTCAGGGTGACCTGAGCCAGGATGCATGGTCAACAGTTCGTGGGTACAAGAATCTTGCGTACGAATCTGTCCAGGTCGGCACTGACGATCATGGTACTCCTGATGATCCGGCTGACGACACTCCTATCATGGGACCGCGTCCGACGTATGACTACCGCTGGCAGGATGGTCGTTTCCCGACCTCCGAAACAGCTGGTCGTCTGATCTACACCGCAGGTGGTAACGGACCAAACGGTTACAGCGAATACAAAAATTCTCAGCTCCGTTTCAACGCGACTGCTACAACTCAGGTTGGTCTACACCAACTAGAGTTTGGTGGAGAATTTGAAACGCAGACCAACCGTAACTACGGTGTGAATGGTTTCACATTGTCTCGTTTCGTTGAGGACACTGCTACTGATCCGTATTCACCGGGACCAGAAGGAATCTCCAACGAAGAACTAGACACGGCTGTTACCAGCTTCGGTCAGCTCTCTTGGGAGCAGCTGGAAGGTGTGACCGGTTATGTTGGTTACAATTTCCGCGGTTCGGAAGTCGACACTGAAAACCTAGATAACTACACCAATGACATTGGCGGAGACAGCGCATACAACGTCGCTCCTCATGAGCCGATTTATTATGGTGGTTACATCCAGGACAAAATCGAATTCCGTGACATCGTTCTGAACGCAGGTCTTCGTATTGATGTCTTTGACAACAACACGCGTACCTTATTCGATCGTTACTCTCGTCTTCCGCTTGAGCGCATCAGCGACGTTGGCGGAACACATCCTGGTAACATCGGCTCAGACTTCGTACCGTACTACCTCGCTAGCGATATTCAAGGATATCGCGATCGTAGCGGAACATTCTATGATTCAAATGGCCAGGAAGTACCAGGTGGTGACATTCTCCTAACGGGTGCTAAACCTGTTTCGAAGAGTGGTAAAGTCACGGAAGAAAGCTTTGTCGACTACGAGCCTCAGGTAACGGTTATGCCTCGTATTGGTGTTTCTTTCCCTGTTACAGACCAGGCGCTCTTCTTTGCCCGTTACGGTAAAGTTGCTCAGCGTCCTTCGTCTAACTCGTTCTCGGCGCTTGCTTCGATGTCGAATTCAACAGGAAGAATCAACAACAACGCGTTGCAGCCAGAGCGGACAACTGAATACGAAATCGGTTTCCGTCAGCGCCTAACCGCGCGTTCAGCTCTCACCGTCTCCGGATTCTTCCGTCAGATCGAGAACTTGATCCAGCTTGATGACCTGCGTGAATCATTCCCGCAAGGTTATTCGACCTATTCCAACAAGGACTTCGGAACTGTTAAAGGCTTTGAGTTCGATTTCGACCTTCGTCGTACGAACAACGTAGCTGCTAAAGTCAATTACACGATGTCGTTTGCACAAGGCACCGGATCTGCATCTGGTACCACGAGCACGATCGTCTGGATTGATGAAACACCTCCGAACTTCATCTCGCCACTCGACTTTGATCAGCGTCACACGTTTAACGTGTCAATGGATTATCGTCTAGGCAAAGGTGAAGGCCCATCTGTTGGTGGAACGAAGCTGTTTGAAAACTTTGGTGTAAACGTATTGGCAACAGCCAGTTCTGGCCAGCCTTACACACCACAGGTTGAGCCTTTCAGCCAGATCGACTCGAAAGCTCCGGTACCTTCCGGTGGAATTAACTCTGCTCGTATGCCGTGGAAAAATCGTATCGACGTTCGCTTCGATCGCAAGTTTTCTGTCGGTTCACGCTCAACACTTTCCGCGTTTGTCTGGGTTCAGAATCTTCTGGACAGTCAAAACACGAATGGTGTCTACCGCGCTACGGGTCTCCCGGATGATGATGGCTACCTTGCTACAGCAGGTGGTCAGCAGTTCTTGGGATCGAGTGTTCCAGTAGCCGAGACGCTCTATCGCCACCGTAATCGCTCGTTGGGTAACTTCGGTATCCCACGGATGACGCGCATCGGTGTTCGTCTTGACTTCTGATTGAATTGATTGTGGCATCTGGGGGCGGGTTACCACCCGCCCCCAGAAAGTGCTTCAATCAGCTACAACAGGATTTCAAGCAGTTGTTATAGATCGAAATGCACGGATGACTATGCACTACATTAGAAAAATTAGTTTACTACTCGCTGTCTTCGCGATTGGGCTTTTGAGCACTCCTGCTCAAGCTCAAACGGTTGGCAGCTGCGAGCAGGCCATTGGCGAGAGTTATCTCGACATCAACAATGTCCGGGCTCGAATCCTCAACAACGGTAACCTGTTCTGGCGAGGCAGTCCTCACGTATATGAAGTACCTAAGGGCGGCGCGTCGAACGCAATCTTCGCATCCGGTATCTGGATGGGTGGCGAAGTAAATGGTCAGCTCCGTCTCGCTGGATCGACGTACGGTCCTTACGAGTTCTGGGCAGGCCCACTAAATGATGACGGTACGCCTCCAGCGGACTGTTCTGTCTTTGATCGTGTCTACAAAGTCTCGAAAGAAGACGTTGTAGGTTACGAAGGAAGTGGAATCGCTACTCCTGACCTTCAGGATTGGCCCACAGGATTGGGAGCACCAACTCTCGATGCTAACGGAGATCAGATTGACCTTACGGACCAGCCTATTGCAAGCAGGATTGATCGCAAGGTCAACCTAGCTGCTGGTGAGCGTCCTGCCATCTTGGGAGACCAGATGCTTTGGTGGGTCATGAACGACCGTGGAAACCAACATACCCGTACCGATACTCCTGCAATGGGTATTGAGGTTCATGGGTCAGCTTTTGCCTTTAATACGGCAGGTGCAATTGGTAACACAACGTTCTACAAGTACCGCATCATGTACAAAGGTTCGAGTCCTCTAGAGAACACCTATATGGGTCTGTTCTCTGATCCGGATCTTGGTAATTTTGATGATGACTACGTTGGATCTGACACTACTCTCGGAATGGGATTCGTATATAATGCGGATGACGATGACGAAGGTGGCGAAGGTTACGGTGCTGCACCTCCAGCCGCTGGCTACGACTTCTTCCAGGGCCCTCTCGTTAACGACAATGGTCTTGACGACAATGGCAACGGAGAGATCGATGAAGACAATGAGCGTCTGAAAATGACAGCTTTTGCCTTCTACAACAACGGTGGTGGTGTTCAAGGTGACCCGGGTAACGGTGCTGACATGTACAACTACATGAAGGGTCGTTGGAAAGACGGTCAGCGTTTCACCTTAGGTGGAAACGGGCTCGGATTTTCTAATATCCCGACATCGTTCATGTTTCCTGGCAATCCTCCAGGTTTCTGGTCAGAGTTTGACTCTGATGGAAACGGTTCTGCCATTTCCCCAGCTGACCGCCGTTTCGTTATGGCTACCGGTCCGTTTACGGTCAAGCCGAATGATGAGCAGACGCTTGTCTTTGGTATCGTAACGAGCTTTGGAGCTGACAACCTCGATTCGGTTCAGAAGATGAAAGCTGATGATGCACTAGCTCAGGCAGTGTTCGACATCAACTTTGAGCTACCGTCACCTCCAGCTGGTCCACGCATCACAACTACGATTGACGATGGTACTGTTCTTCTAGAGTGGGGATACCGCTCAACGGACAACAACTACCTGAACTCATACAACGTGATTGATCCGTTATTGTCTGACGACGTTACTGACAACGACTATGTCTTTGAAGGATATAACGTATTTCAGTATTCGAATAGTTCAGATCAGGATGGCAAGCTCATCGCTGTCTATGATGTACCGAACGGTATTACACGTGTGATTGAAGGACTTGACCTAACGTTTGTAACCGCTGAAGGTACAGACTCTGGTGTCCAAACATTTCACCGTGCGAACGGTCTGACTAACTACACTGACTATGAGTTTGGAGTTCAGGCATACGCCTACAACGCAACCTCAGGACAGAAAGTGTATGCTGGTCCAGTTGCTCGTGTAACGGTAACGCCTCAGATTTCAACTACAATCGTAAGTGATGCCGCTGTTGCAGCAGCATCTTCGGCTGATGTTGACGTTACTGGCGAAGGAGCAGGTACGAATATCGGAAACGGATCAGTTTCCGCATCAATCGTAAACCCCGCTGCCGTAACTGGTGATGCATATTCTGTTGAATTCTACGACATCGAAGTAGAGGACGATGGTCACAAGCGTGGCGATCTAGATCCAGCAGAAGCTATGTATCCCGACTTGCGGGATCGTGGCGCCAAATCTTCTTCCGCTTCGGTCACTGTCTATGACGTAATGAATAGCGCTACTGGAGAGAAGGTGTTTGACGGTAATGCCGCATTCGCTGCTACGCACGTTGTGCCAATTGGCAATAATGTGCTTACAGTTGACGGTATGGCCATGAACGTTCTCGGTCCGGCACCTGGCTTCCTTGACTTCAAAGTCACAGCGAACGCTTCTGGTCCTCTTGCAACACCTGTTGGTGCTGCTGCTGACTGGTATGGCTTCCCTGGACTTGGTCGTCCGGGTGCTGACCAGCAGGTAGGCGGCGGAGCATGGATGATTCAAGCCGGTGGCGGTACAGGTCCTTACGCCCAGTTCCTATCACGTTGGGCACGTAACGGCCCTGTTTATGGAGCTTACGATTACGAGATCCGTTTCACGGGTGCTGGTAAAGGCTTCAACCAGTGGGGTTGTGGCGAATGGATCGACGTTCCGTTTGAAATCTGGAATGCTGGAATCGGTACTCCTAATGATCCTTCGGATGATCGTAGGTACGTTCCACTGCTCTTCGACGTCGACGATAACTGCGCATTCAACCTTAACGCAGCTGATCACCCAGTCTCAGGAGCATCCAATGATCCGTATACGGACTGGATCTACTGGTACGATACAGCAAATGGCTACGACGCAGCTGTAGGCGGTGATCTTTCTGATGTGACGGACGAGATTTTCGGTCGTACAGTATTTGTTAACTGGAACGGTGGTGACGTCTCTGACGGAACTCTCGATGCAGTTGACTGTGCTGCTGGCGAATGTATGCCAGAGACTGGAACGGTATTCCGTATTGAAACGACGAAGCCAAACCAACCAGGTGACGCATTCTCGTTCTCAACTGACGGACTAGGCGCTCGTGATCGTACTATAGAGGAAAACACAGACGCCATCGATCTGATTGGAATTACCCCGAACCCATACAAGGGCGCTTCATCATACGAAGTTAGCCAGCTTGTTGATCAGGTTCGTTTCACGAACATGCCTAACCAGGCAACCATCCGCATCTTCACCGTTGCAGGTACGCTAATCCGTACTCTTGAGAAGAACAGTGCAAGCGCAAGCTTCCCTTGGGATCTCGTAACGGAAGAAGGACTTCCAGTCGCTAGTGGTATGTACATCATCCACATCGACACGGAATTTGGCGAGAAGGTCCTCAAGTTTGGTGTGGTCAAGAAGCGTGTACAGCTCAACACATTCTAGTTGAATTGGGCGCCGAGGTCCCGGCCCAAAAGGGTCGGGACCAGATGGTGCCCGAAATACACGAATCATGACGAACTCGATTTTTACAAGGAGGAATATGGATATGAACAAGCTGTCCAGAAATTTTCTGAACGCGCTCGTAGTCATTGCCCTATTGGGCATGAGTGTGCTGGACGCGAATGCAGGTGATGACAAACGTCGTGGAACGGCGGGTGCATCTCAACTGCTCGTGCCAGTAACGGCACGCTCTGCTTCGCTAGGCACCTCGATGACGAGTGGCTTGACAGGCATGAACGGATTGGAAGCGCTATATGCAAACCCAGCCGGTCTTGCTCTTAATAAAGGTACAGCGGCAATTTTTAGCCGCATGGACTACGTTGCCGATATCGGTGTCAACTACTTCGGTGTTGCACAGAACTTCGGTAACAATAACATCGCATTTACAGTCAATTCTTGGGACTTTGGTGACATTCCGCTACAAACGGAAGAGTCTCCTGAAATCTCATCAGTGACCTACAATGCATCTTTCATCACCGCTGGTCTTAGCTACGCCCGTGTCTTCACGGATCGTATCTCAGCCGGTGCTACGTTCAAAGTTGTTAGTGAGTCAATTGATGATGTATCGGCTAGCGCCGTTGCCGTAGATATGGGTATGACCTATGTCGTCGGTGAAACCGGACTTCGTCTGGGTGTTGCGCTCAAAAACATTGGTACAGACATCCAGTACTCAGGTGTTGGTCTAACGCAGCAGGTGCAGCTCCCGAGCCAGCCTGGCAATGCGACGAACAACGCTCTGACCTTTGAAAGTGAAGGTGTGGAACTTCCCTCATTGCTCAACTTCGGTGTGAGCTACACTCGTCAGATGGCAGAAAGTGCTGTTCTGACAGTTCTCGGAAACTTCCGTTCGAACTCGTTCGATCAGGATCAGTATTCGAGTGGTGTAGAATTGGGTCTGTTCGACATGCTTTACCTGCGTGGTGGATTAGACATCATCGGTGATAACGATCTGTCGTTCTTTACTGGAACGAATTTCGGTGCTGGTGTAGATCTAGATTTGTCAGGCACACGCCTGCAGATCGACTATGCCTTGCGCTCTACCGACTACTTTAGCAACGTCTCCATGATCACGGCAGCCGTGAGTCTATAAGGCGACTAAGGCTGAAAGTCTTGAAAGCGGGGTGGATCGAAGGATCCACCCCGCTTTTTGTGTGTAAGGAGTTTTATGAGGAATACAGCAGCAATGATATTTCTGTTTTTTGTGATGCCCTTCGTGTTTCTCGCGGGCTGCACAGTAAACGGTTCAAGCAGTCAGGAAGATGTTGAAAATGACATCGAATCAATTGTATTCCGAAATTTGGATAGTGGCACCTCTTTCGTAGGTGACATAGCGTGCTTCGATTGTCATGAGAATCAGTATCGCGGTTTTAAGGAGCATGGTATGGCCAATTCCATGTACCTGCTCACAAGAGACACAGCAGTAGAAGATTTTGGTTCAGAAGTTGTCGTTGATTCTACTACAGGTCTGCGTTACGAAACTGTTGCAGCAGACTCTGGTTTTTTCATGGTCGAGTACATACTTGACGAGGAGGGAAAAAGAGTTCATGAACTCAAGCGACCCATGGAGTATGTCGTCGGCTCCGGTACTTCTGCTAGGACCTATGTCATGGAAGAAGACGGTTGGTTTTATGAGTTGCCAGTTACATGGTATACGCAAAAGGGCAGATGGGATTTTAGCCCGGGGTATCGAGTAGCGAATAAGCGTTTCGATCGCAAGATTGCAGACCGGTGTGTAGCGTGCCATAATGGGTATCCATCGCCTGTGCCACAGACCAACGGCATGTATACTGAAATGCCCCTTGGTATTAGTTGTGAGAGGTGCCACGGGCCTGGTCAACTACACGTAGAAGAGCGCATGTCTGGTGGCGATGTAGTGAGTAGGATCGACCATACAATTGTTAATCCATCTCATCTCGAGTTAGATCTAAGACTAGATGTTTGTCAACAGTGTCATCTCAACGGAAGTGTTTCTCTCTTGAGGGAGGGACGGACTCCGTATGATTTTCGTCCGTCGCAAGAGTTGGATGATTTTGTTGCTCTGTTTAACGGATTGGAAAGCATAGACGAGGAGGGGATTTCAGTGATTTCCCATGCAGACAGGATGCGAATGAGCGCATGCTTCACAGAGACACTACAGTTACCAAAGCCGTTGGAATGCACGACCTGTCATGATCCTCATGAGGGATTTAGAACGGAGGGTCCACAGTACTTTAACTCTACCTGTATGACGTGCCATTCTCCTGTACAGCTTAAGGAGATCGATATAGATCAGCCAATATCAGTTCATACAACAGAGGCAAACTGTATCGATTGTCACATGCCTAAAGCCGACCTGATCGAGGCACCCCATTCATCCTTCACTGATCATTTCATTCAAGTTGTAGATAAAGACAATGAGGATGGCCCTGTATTAACGCAGGAAAAAGATGTTTTGAAGGCGCATTTTGCAAAGGATCAAAGAGATACGCCAGAAGCCCGTCTGTATGAAGGAATGGCTTATATCACTCGGGGTTATCAAGCTGGAAAGAATGAAGCCATAGAGCAAGGCATTGCTATTCTTGAAGAAGAATTTAGTAATGGCAGTACCATGTCTGAAGCTAAGTATCTATTGGGATATGCTTTCGTGTTGTTGGGACGACCAGCGGAGGCAATAGCGCCTTTAGAAGAAGCATTGAAGCTAGAGCCGAACAAAACAGAGCGACTAAATACACTTGCACAAGCATATGAGGCCGTAGGCATTAAGGATGCATCCCGAATTGAACGCTTATATAGAGAGGCACTCCGTATTCAGCCTAAACTATCAGATGTTCGGCTAAATCTAGGACTATTCCTTCAGAAACAAGGAAAACTGGATGCTGCTGAAAGTGCTTACAGAGAAGTTATTTCAAACGAGTCTTGGAACGCTCTTGGTTGGTATAATCTAGGCACTCTTCAGTTGCAACAAGGAAAACTGGACGCAGCAAAGGAAACACTTGAGCAAGCCTTAATGCTAGATCCCCTCTCGGGCCCTACGATGAGTAATTTAGGCCTCATTCTGCTTCAGCAAGAACGGTTGGATGAAGCACAGGAGATCTTAGAGACCTCTGTTTTACGAGATAAGGATCATGTTGAGTCTTTTGAGAATCTTGGAACGCTTTATCTTAATCTCGAGGAGAATGCTAAAGCAATTGAGATGCTTTCAATTGCAATTCAGCTAAACCCTAATCTATCAGATATCCAAGCGAAGCTAGGATTGGCGTTCTTTAGAGCTGAAAGATTCGATGACGCTCGGATTGCTGCTCAGAAAGCGATCGCATTGTCGCCAAATCATCCTCTTGCAAGTCAGATTCTCCAGGCGTTGTGATGTACCTCTTCTCTTAACGAAGAACGAGGAAGCTTCCTGTTCCGATTGAAGTGCCACGATTTCCAGCGAGTCTAATGAGATAAAGCCCATTGGGCAGTTCACTCACATCTAGTTTGACTTCCGTTAGGATTGATGAAGAGGGAGGGATTTGAAGAGAAAGGACTTCCTGCCCCGAGATGGTAAACACAGATAGCTCCTTTTCGTGGTCTTCACTGTTTTCATATTGAATGGTTACGTTATCCAAGGCAGGCATGGGATACGTTTTAAGCATCGAATTGGATATCCCATAATTTGGTACCCGACTATCGGGTGATTCGACGTCAACACCTATTCCAGACCCCTCAACGGCCCGAAAAATCTGATTTATACTCAAGTTTAACCACGTATCCACCCGACCACTTGGCCACTTAATATGTAGTTCATCGACCTGCGAAACTGTGCCAAGACCAAAGTGAACGGGTTGGATACTTTGGCCGAGAAAATCTATAGCATCGTTTTCCCGATACATTGTTACGCCTCCTGATCGTAGCATAAGACTGGCCCCCAATCCGTCTCGGTTTGATAGAGTGCCTTCAAGATCCACCTTAAACCATTTTCCGATGACGCCACGGTTGCGAAGAAGGTATACCGGTTCGCTATAATTGGACACTAGCATATCGAGGTCCCCGTCGTTCTCTAGATCAAAAACAACAAGACCATGGCTTTCTGCCCGGCCGTCGGTACGCGATGATTCCGAAATATCGTCGAATGAAAGCAGGCCATCTTCCAGGAATAGGTTCTTAAACAAGCGGTTTGGAGTATCGTTTTCTAGGAAAGCTCCGTTTACAGCAAACAGGTCTAGATCGCCATCATTATCGGCGTCAAAAAACTCTGTACCCCAACCCCAATTTGTATCCTCGAGTCCAAAAGCTACGGCTGATTCTTGATAGGGAAGCCCTGGACGGGCTAGGAAAAAGGAGTTGAAATATCTGCGTGCAGCAGTGTTGTTGGTTATGAACAGTTCGGGGAAAGAATCGTGGTTTACATCGCCAAAGGCGATACCCATGCTTTCTCCGGCGTCATAAAGGCCAAACTCTGCCGTTGCCTCCAAAAATTGATTACCCCCCTGATTCAAGAAGAGTTGGTTCGGTCCAAAATCGTTTGCTAGATAAAGATCGGGAAGACCATCTGTATTGAAATCATAGGGCATCGCCATCCAAGTACTGTCTGCCAGCCCTAAACCAGTTTCAGTACTTAGGTCTTCGAACGTACCATCTCCTGAATTGCGATAAAATCTATTATTGCCAGTCCATGAACTGATATACAGGTCTAAGAAACCGTCAACATCATAATCCCACCACAACCCGCCGACATTTTCTGCTTCATTATCGGCCTGCTCGACGACCTGTAATCCTGCCTGATTAGCGACATCGGTAAATGTACCATCACCATTATTTCTGAACAGGACTTCTGGGCCGACATTTGCAAGAAATAAATCCGGATCCCCATCGTTGTCGTAGTCCGCCCATGACGCGGACACTTTACTTCCAAACTGATGAATTCCAACTTCTGGCAAGAAATCAGCCCTAACACCAGCTGAAATAGTAACATCAATAAATGTCCCATCGCCCTGATTCTGGAAGAGTCTGTTCCACGAACGCGAATCAAGAGCATTTTGGGATTTTCTGGATACATAGTAGAGATCAAGGTCTCCATCACGGTCATAATCCGCGACAGCAACTCCGTTTCCTTCCCATGCCGTATTAAGCCCGGCAGTTGAGGCAACTTCGTCATAACGTTGTGCAGCTCCGCTCTTTGCATCGCATAGGGTCAGGCAAATACCCAGCAACAGGCCTATTATGGAGAGATCAGATCGGGTATGAACGGTCCAAATCATCGTTCGAAGTCGTTGATGCGATTACTCGGACTGGTTGGGAGGGCGACGATAAAGGATGCCCCTAATCGATTTACTAGGCAAGGGCATTCGCTATGCATTTTGCATGATGGCGCCCGTTCTCGATAAACCAACGACTCGTATGCCGTCCTCCACATACCGTTCCGGCCAGAAATACGCCCGGGCGGGAGGACTCAAATGTTTCCTCGTTATATAACGGTGTTGCAGCGTGGTCATCAGCTATGTCGACAGACAATTTCTTTAGAAGTGTGTAATCTGGATGGTATCCTGTCAAAGCAAGAAGAACATCGCAAGACAAAGTTTTTGCACCTTCAGGACTCTGGATGTCTACTTCAGACTCACGAATGTGGGTGATTGTAGAATTGAATAGTGCATTGATCGATCCCTCCTCAATTCTGTTCATGAGGTCTGGTCTAATCCAGTATTTAACGTTCGGACCTACTTGTTCACCGCGGATGATCATTGTTACGTGCGCGCCTCTCCGATGACACTGGAGTGCAGCCAGTGCAGCAGAGTTTTTGGCGCCTACAATGCATACGTTGCGTCCAGTGAAAGTAAACGCCTCCCTGAAATAGTGAGAAACATGGGGAAGGTCTTCACCAGGAATATTAAGTAGGTTTGGCTGGTCGAAAAAACCGGTCGCGATCACGACGGCTTTACATGAAATGGTCCGTTTACTTGTCTTAATAGTGAAGTTTTCTTTTTCACCTGAAAGGTCCTCGACGCTTTCATACAGCAGAAGACGTAGTTTCTCTTTGGATGCCACACGTCGATAATAATCTATAGCCTCTTCTCTGATAGGTTTATATCGAGAGCTAACCAATGGATACCCACCAATTTCAATCAAGTCTGGAGTTGAAAAAAACTCCATATTCGTCGGATATCCAGTAAGTGAGTTGACTAAGGCTCCCTTGTCCACGACGAGACATCGCTTTCCTGTGCGACCAACTTCAATTGCACATGCAAGACCCACAGGACCTGCACCTACGATGATGACGTCCGTTTCTAAGTTGGGAGTTGGGGCTGATGTAGTCATTAACTCTCTTTATCAATTCCAGCCAAGGCGCTGGGGACGTCCCAAAGACAAGGGCTCCTGACCCCCATCGTTACTGCGTTGATTGCGGCAAGTCTTTGTTTCTCTTTTTTCTGAAAAACGAAGTCAGAAGAGAAGCACATACTTGTTCTTCCACTCCGGAAACCAGGTCGACATAGTGATTTAACCGTGGATCCTGAGGAATGTTATACAGAGTCGATGCTGCTCCAGCTTTTTCGTCAAACGCACCATAAACGACACGCTTTAAACGAGCCAAGGTGATAGCTCCCGCACACATTGGACAGGGCTCCAGAGTGACATACAGGGTTGCCTCTGTGAGAAACTTGTCTCGCAGGCGGTCACACGCGGCGGTAATGGCAATGATCTCCGCATGTGCAGTCGGATCTGACAGTCGCTCTACCTGGTTGTGTCCTCTACCTACGACTTGTCCTCCATGTACGACAATAGCGCCAACGGGTACTTCGCCTTCATCGAGAGCTTTTTCGGCTTCCCGTATGGCCATCTTCATCCATCGGCGGTGATCCGCCACCATGTCTTCAAGCGCCATCAGCTATAATTCAGTCTAGAGATCGGCATGGTCATACAACGAGGCCCGCCCCTGCCACGAGAAAGTTCGTATCCATCCAGTTTAATCGCGATTTTTTCGCCATGAAGGAAATCACTCGTCTGGTAGTAAGAGAGAAAGCCCTCAGAGGAGACTACGCGATATCCGATGCGAGCCATTTCGTCAAAAGTACGTTGGTTACGCTCGTAACCGAGAACAACACCTGGAGCTACTGCAAATAGGTTTGCGCCATCCGTCCACTGTTCTCGAATCTGACTGAGTGGGTCGGAGCCGCCACAAGGGGTAAACGTAATCGAACGATCCAGTAGCACCTGCAAGGCTTCGTTTAAATTCTTCCAGATCGTCGTTTGGATACGATCAGGATCTTCTCCTGGAGAAAATGAAACAACGTTATTCAACCCCTCTAGCTCGATTAAGGGCGGGAATACCACGCATTCATTGGGAGCCGCAAACGTGAATACCGTATCGAGGTGCATACATGAGCGCTCTGGTGGCAGGTTCACCATGATGACATTCCGGATGTCTGTTCTAGCAAAAAGCTCGCGAGCAACTGATACGCACCCACCAAATGACGTACGCTCAGAATTGCCAATAATCACAGTATTCTTGGAAGCAACGAGCAGGTCCCCACCTTCAAACGTGACTCCTTTCGGGAGTTTAATGATTTTATCCCGATACGCAGCAAACGTAGGATGGTGATGTACGACCACGTTTATGATGATACTCTCACGAGCACGGGCGGAGGTGGCCGCATGGCTCAGCACAATGTGGTCCCCAACAACGGCCGCTAAATCCCGCATGAACATCAAATTTGGGATCGGACTTGCTTCTATTCGCAGCGGCGAAGAGCCGGTTAGAGCAAAATGGCAAAGTTGATCGGGGGAGAGCCTAGAAAGTTCTCCTTCAAACGCACGAAGATTGGATTGATGCGATGCCTCACACAACTGGTCAATGAAACTCGCACGAGCGTCTTCCAGATCAAATGACTCGCGAAGTAGTGTGGAAATCTGTAGGACTCCTTCTTCGCCTCCAATGACTTTCTCGAAGACTGCACACATGAGCTCATGCTCCTTGCGAGCATGGCTCAGGAATAGAATATCTTCGAACAGGAGCGCCTCCCTGTCAAGAGGGGAGACCATATCCATCTCAGCACCTGGCGTATGAACTATGACCTGTCGCAGGTGGTCGGTTTCCGACTCGATGCGCAATTCAACTGGCTTCATGTATGGCAGCGGTGACAATGTCGGAAGACTCGCTAGATTTGGCAACTCGCCAAGAGCTACGACTTCCCGTCAGTAGAAGCTCAATGATACGAATTCCACCGTCGACAGACTTGTGCCTTCTTCGTCAAATCCGCCAATTAGCGCAATGCTTCGATCAGCCATTATGGTTGCTGAGTGCCCAAACGCAGCAGTCATGCGATCTGTGAGATCAGTAGGTAGTCGAAAATGCTTCCTCGCCTGATCAATCCATATCTCACCATCGTTATAGACGTCCGATATGTTCTCTCCTCTTCCTCCGAAATGGACGACGATACCATCGTCCACGAGGACTGAGGCATGACGTAATCGAGGAGTCATCATCGCAATGCTTTCCTGAACATCTATCCCCACGGGGCTAGCAAAGTCCATGGTCAAAGCCGTTCCGCTTAATTCGGAATCAAATTTAATCCCCTCGATGAGGAATCGGTTGGCGAAGAACGGATTTCCACCATCCAGTGGAGTCATCGTATGACCAGCCAGAGGTTCAATGAATGGTCCTACAGCTGGGGACAATGCATAAAGTGTATCCTGGGCAAGCTGGAAAGTGCGCATGTCCTCTCTGATATCCAACACCGACTGAGGCACATATTGTGTGTCGCCTCTTCCTCCTAGTAAGACTAGAAAAGTCTGTCCTTCTAGATTTCTAACGATTGTTGAATGGTACATTCGCCGAATAGGCTCGCCCACAACCGGAATCTGAGTAAACGACTGATCAACTGGATCGTACACCTCTACAATATCTACAAGGTCTTGGACGCTACCTACATCCCCCAACGTCCCGCCACCTACAAGTAGTACTCGGCCATCAGGAAGAAGTGATGCCGTATGGCCTACTCTCGGAGCTATCGTTTGACTTCTTACCGGCGAAAACTGAACAGCTCCGGGCTCTAGTATCCATCCGTCGAAAGTGCCACCGCTGCCAGGTTGTGTTGCTCCACCGATGAGAAGCAGAGCCCCATCATCGAGAAGAGTAGCAGAATGTCCACCGGTAGTAAAGCGGATTGGGCGTTGAGTAGTTTTTGATTCAAATGACCAATTTATTCTCAGGACATCAACCGTATCGCTGGAAATGGGGCCGTCGTCAACGATCGACTCAACAACAAGTCGATTTAATCCTGGAACGATCGGTACTACTGCTCGCCAGGTATCCAATGCTCCCGTTTTGACTAATTCGATTTGACCGATCGATACTTTTGTGACCTCCCGTACACTGGTCACATTTACTTCTAGAGTGATTTCAGATTCAGCAGTGGCTTCTCGGACGTCAGGTGAGACCACTTCAATCTCTGCCTTCCCGACATCACTGAATCCTCGATCACATCCAGCTAACAAAAGGACCACACTGAGCAGGGTCAAAAGGAGACATCGTCGCATGATTATCAATTAATGAGTACCTAAAAGTAGCGGCTGGCAGCAATATGATTTGTGGCAACATTTTAGTCGAGCAACGCACTGCTAGACCATGCGTGAAGGTACGCGTTTCACCTGAAAACATGTGATGGAGATGTCTGAATCAATAGATAGTAAACCTTGAACGGCACTATAGGGGCCTTCGCCCGCTCTTTCAGGCATCGTTTTTGGCTACTAATTTTCATCGTATGAAACAAGTTCGAGCGTAAGGCCTAAAGCCGGGGCTGCGAAGCCTGCCGCTGTCCTGTCCATTTTCTCCAGAAGAGCAGGGATTTCTGAGGGTTCGCGCTTGCCATGTCCTACTTCAATAAGCGTTCCGACGATGGCCCGGACCATTCCATGCAAGAAACGATCGGCACAGATTATAAAATCAGCATGGTCGCTAGTACCTAGAACAGTCGTCCAAGTGGCTTCTGAGACGTCACAAACTTTATTTTCCGTCTCAGACTGAGCTCGACAAAACGAGGTAAAGTCATGTCGACCTATTAAATAGTTCGCTGCCTCATTCATTCGGTTGATATCTGGCGCTGGTCGCACCCACCATCTATACGCTGATTCGAGGGCAAACGGCGTTGTCCCAATCCGGTAACGGTACATTCTCGATCGAGCATCAAATCGGGCATGGAACCCATCATCTACTTGTCTAATCGAGGAAACGGCAATGGAAGAAGGAGTGATGCCATTAATTGAGGCAAGCAAACGAAACGGATCTATGTCCGCTTGGGTAGTGAAATGTGCCACCTGCCCCGAAGCATTAACTCCAGTATCGGTACGTCCAGCGCCAATAATGGATACGTGCTCTCTTAGGACGGTTTTAAGTGCGGACTCGATGGCGCCCTGAACCGTGTCCAGCCCCGGCTGACTTTGCCAACCATGCCAATCAGACCCTAAATACTCGATATCCATTCGGTAGGTCGACACGTGGCTGGGGAAGAAGGTGAGTTCGGTGTACTTTGGCCTGTGAGCAGGTGAAAACAAGGTAGCAAATGCCCGACTTTGATAGAATATATCTGACCGGCTTCATGGGATCCGGTAAATCGACGGTTACACCACGACTCGCTCTGTGTCTTGCATATACACATGTGGATCTGGACGAGGAAGTTACGTCCTGGCTGGGGATGTCTGTGTCCGGCATATTTGCTGTACTTGGTGAACATCGGTTCAGGAAGGCAGAGCAAGAAATACTTCGTAAGCATTCTCAGCGTTCTCGGATTGTTGTTTCCTTGGGCGGAGGCACGATTATGCAGGAAGGGAATCTCGAATACTGTCAGAGCCAAGGAGTCATCGTCTATTTGCGCGCGACGCCGGAATTCCTTGCCAAGCGGCTTTCGAGGTCTCGCCAACCCAGACCACTTTTGTTTGATGAACAGGAGTCAATGCTTCAAGGAGAGGCATTGCTTGCACGTGTCCGTTCGCTTCTTAGTGAGCGCAAAGACATTTACGAAAAGGCTCACCTTGTAGTAGATATTGATGGTAAAGAGCCAAGTACAGTGGCCTCGGACATTCAGAAAGGATTGGGGGCGATGGGGATGGTCATCTCCTGATTCTGACATTCCTAATTCGGACCCTCCTGATTCTGCTTTAATAAACGACCGCGATTCATTTCTAGCGAATGAAGTTGAGCGAGCTAGAATGGTTCTCCAGTCTGTTTGGGGTTATGCAGATTTCCGACCTGATCAACTCCAGGCCATCGAGTCCATTTTGAAGGGACGAGACACGCTCGCGCTTCTTCCCACGGGAGGCGGCAAGTCTATAGCCTTTCAAGTACCAGCAATCTTTCTAGGTGGGCTGACGGTTGTTGTTTCACCGCTGATTTCTCTAATGCAGGATCAGGTAGCGGCCTTGTCTGGACGAGGAGTGCCTTGCTTTGCTCTTTCTGGGAGGATCGATAGAGGTGTTGCTGCATGGCTAGGCAAACGAATCCGGGAGTCAGATCATTTCCTGCTATATACGGCGCCTGAACGCATAGGAATGCCACTACTTAACGGGCTTCTTGACGCTAGGTCACCAACCATGGTTGTTGTAGATGAGGCTCATTGTATCAGTTCATGGGGGCACGATTTTCGTCCTGCATTCCGCAGGATTGCCAATCTGCGCAGTAATCTTCAGGTCCCCGCTACCGCTACCGCTACCGCTACCGCTACCGCTACCGCTACCGCTACCGCTACCGCTACCGCTACCGCTACCGCTACCGCTACCGCTACCCGCTACCGCCCCAGCCTTAGCCAATATCCCCCCCGATGCTCGTGCAGCTGGAAACCCTGTTATGGCAGCCTTTACCGCCACCGCGACACCTAGAGTAGTTAAAGACATCTGCCGGCAATTGGGTCTAGATCACCCAACCATCGTGAAAGCTTCGTTCGAGCGGACCAATATTACCATTGGGGTTCATCGAGTTGTGGATCCGCATCCGGGACTTGTGAGGGAGCTTCAAGGGGTAAAAGGAGCAATCATTGTGTATGAAGCGTCGCGTGAGGGCGTAGAAATCCGAGCAGCGAAGTTGGAGCGAGCTGGGTTTACGTGTTCCGCGTACCACGGGGGAATGTCAAAATCTATGCGGGAAGTGATGCAACGGAGGTGGATGCGTAAAAAGACACAGATAATGGTGGCCACGAACGCTTTCGGGATGGGTATCGATCGTCCCGATGTACGCTTAGTCGCGCACACTGGCATGCCTGATTCTATAGAATCTTATTATCAAGAAGCTGGGCGGGCCGGCCGGGACGGCCGGCCCGCCCAAGCTATTCTCTTTGATTCCCCTGATGGACGAAAAACACGAGAGTCTCTGATCGAGAAGGGGACTTGGAAGGCTAGACGAAGGGCGTTACGACTCTATCGGCCGTTCATTCGCTGGGTAGATCGGTCCATGTGTAGACGATGGGGCTTGCTGGGATACTTTGGAGAACTAGCACCGGCGCAATGTAACCGATGTGACCACTGCCAGGCGCGCCCTGAATAACGATGATCAGTTGCGCGAGGCTAGATCCAGTGTCAGATTGTAGATGGCCAAAAGACGCGAGGGATCGAGAACGCGAGCGTCAATTGCTGCGGTAAAAGTCTCTTCCGTCATTGAGTGCGCCGATAAAACAGAATCTCTTGCAACCGCGCTGACAACTTGCGGACCCTTGTCTACGCTAGTTTCGAAAGCAACGGCATCTGCTTTATGTAAGTCATGGAGAATAGAGGCCAGCGCAGAATCGGACGCAGTCAAGACAAGGTCGCTTGAGTTTTCTGGCGCCTTGCATCCAACAAGAAATAACCCAGCCGCGAGGACGATAACGAGAGGCATACCAAATTGGGGCTTTTGCATCCTTGGCACCCAGCGTGTGCAGACGGCTTTGTAGTCGAGTACGGTCAATCCACTCCCTCGCCAGAAGCGGCCCGAGCAGTTGCTACTTCTGTTCCGTTGCGGAATGTGTGCGCGATGACTTCCATATGGCGCAGGAATTCACGTTTGTCATAGCCAGGAGCGAAGACCATACCATCGATCATGTAGAGTCGGCGAGACTCATCATCATAAAACGTGTAGTTAACGAACGGACCGCCCATGCCAAATTCCATCAGGTCGCCAGTTTGTTCGTTTTCTTCAACCATATGCCACAGCCCACGGGTTTCATATCCAAACCTACCCAAGAAGTCGATGTTTTCGGTATTCAATTCTCGGCGGTAGTCGATTAATACGAAACCGTCCGCATTGCCACGGACGTTTGTTTCTGTAATCCGGTCACGCGCCGCGTACACCCATTCGGGGGTCAGGTTGGTAGGATCGAAATTGTCGATGTAGTACACAAAAAGCGAGCGCCAGGAGTTTGAATCGACAACTCTGCGTAGCCAAACAAAATTGGTGGTATCAATAGACGTGAAATAGTCGTGCTGAACGCGGATGGAGAAATCGTGCTTGTCTTCAATCGCCCTTTCGATATCGAATTGACGTCCTTTTTCGAACATGTCAACCTGCACGCGCTCCCGGGTAATCGTGTTGAATTGATACCGAATGTCTGATCCACGAGCTTCCAACTCACGCAGAATGCTTTCTTCTGTGTCTCCAAAAACGTAAATCACCTGCTGCTCAGTGCGCCAAAGATCTCTACGCGGAATAACTGAGGCCTGACCTCCACGAATAGCCGACAGGGCTGTGCTATCGAGACGGGACCGCAAAAAGGCGGCTTCTCGGGATTCGTCAGATAAAGGCGCGACAAAAATCACGTTTTTCTGCTTCTGGATACCCTCAAGCACGCTCTGGGACGTAATTGTCATTTGATTCAATGAGAACTCGCGTTCAGGAGCCGGCAACGTTCCTAAGTACGGGGAAACATGCATTCTTACGGCATCACCAATCGGTCCATTCCAGCGAGCTGAGTCCATCACCACAACGACATCCCCTTCTCGGCCAACGGCCGGCGGACGGTACTCTAGGGATTCGCAGGCCGTCAGAAACAGCATAGAGGCCAGGATGGCGGAGAAAATCAGCCGGTGAACGGCTGGTCGTGTAGAGGTCGGTTGATGTATCGACGGCAAGTTCAGGTTCATCTGGTGCTGGGTATGTAGCATAGCAAGTCGTCTCTTTGAACTGCGGTAAGGATTCATAAGGCGAGCGTTCCCGCTTTCAACTCTCGGACAAATGTCTCAACTGATTTGAGCCGATCTTCGGTTGAAATCGAAATATCATTCCACAAGGCTTCGATGTGGTTAATGAGGGCTGAGCCCACAATAGCTCCATCTGTATGTTCGGAAAGCTGCCTGACATCGGCTGCCGTCCGGATTCCGAATCCGACCAGTAGCGGGTTCTTTCGCATAGTCGCCTTTGCCTGTCGCAGGTACGAAAGGATCGGTGAAGCATCTCCAGTATCCGTACCCGTAATGCCAGTCACAGAGACAGCATACACGAATCCTGAGGACATTTCATCAATCAACGCCATGCGTGCCTCAGGAGTGGTCGGAGAAATCAGGCAGACAAGATCCACATCGTGCCCCTTAGCTGCCTTAAAGAAGGGTGAGTCCTCCGCTGGCAGGACATCTGGTAAGATGACACCCTGTACACCTGAAGAGCGAGCATCACGGAAAAAGTTGCTGATCCCGTAGCGCATCACCGGGTTTCCGTATCCCATCAAGAGAAGGGGAGTTTCTGACTGACTCGTGAATTCCTTGGCGAACGCCAAGGTTGCCTGCATTGTGACGCCGTTCTTGAGGGCCCGCTCGCTGGATCGCTGAATAGGTAATCCTTCGGCGAGAGGGTCACTAAATGGCATGCCTAATTCGATGAAGTCCGCGCCGCCGGCATCAATTGCCCGTAACAAGTCAGGCGTAGCTTTCATATCCGGAAACCCACTCGTCACAAACATGCCGAGGGAGCGCTCGCCTCGTTTGCTTACCTGGCTAAGCAGATCTGAGAAATGCGACATTAAAGAGCCTCCGCGATAGTCTGCATGTCTTTATCCCCACGACCCGAGCAATTAAGAACGATCAATTCGTCGTGTGGAGTTCCAGGTGCAATTTGAGACAGCCCTGCAATTGCGTGAGCGGTTTCAAGCGCAGGAATGATACCTTCGGTTCTGGAAAGCAGCTTTACACCCTCCATTGCCTCGGTGTCAGTGGCAGAAATGTATTCCACTCGGCCTGACTGTTTTAGCCACGCGTGCTCTGGACCTACCCCTGGGTAGTCAAGGCCAGCAGAAATTGAATGTGCCAGCTCTATCTGGCCTTGATCATCTTGCAGCAAATAGGACAAAGCACCATGAAGGATCCCGGGAGTGCCCAGCGTCAGCGTCGCAGCATGACGGCCCTCAAGTCCTTCTCCTGATGCTTCCACGCCGACGCAACGAACGTTTTTGTCATCCAGGAAGGGATGGAAGAGTCCAATGGCATTTGACCCACCACCTACGCAGGCGATCAAGATGTCCGGGTTCGGCCGGCCCTCTCGTGACTCAAGCTGCGCTTTGACCTCCTCGCCAATGACGGTATGAAAGGCACGAACCATTCTTGGGTAGGGATGAGGCCCAACCACCGATCCAATGATGTAGAAAGTATCCCTGACGTTTGTCACCCAGTCTCTGATAGCCTCATTTGTGGCGTCTTTCAAAGTCTGAGACCCACTTGTTGCCGGTCTGACTTCGGCTCCTAAAAGATTCATTCGGTGGACATTGAGGCGTTGTCGCTCCATGTCCTCGGCTCCCATATACACGATGCACTCCATACCGAATCGGGCACATACAGTCGCAGTCGCAACACCATGTTGCCCAGCACCTGTTTCCGCGATAATGCGCGTTTTACCCATGCGCCGAGCAAGAAGGATCTGCCCGATGGCGTTGTTGATCTTGTGTGCACCTGTGTGACAAAGATCTTCCCTCTTGAGATAGATGCGGGCACCTCCGAAATGGGCGGTAAGGCGCTCGGCAAATGTTAGTGCGGTTGGCCGTCCAACATAGTCTCTGAGTAGACTATGATACCGAGCTTGGAAGGCCGGATCATGGAGAGCTTCGTCGAAAGCATTCGTCAGTTCTCCCAGCGCCGGGACCAAGATTTCGGGAACGAATGATCCGCCGAACTCGCCGAAGTACCCGCGTGAATCGGGCAAATCGTACGGCGCGACTGAAGGCGCATTTGAAGGCGATGTATCTAAGGTGCCCATTGGCAAATATGTCTACGCGTCTTGTAAATAATTGAGCAGATCAAATTGGGAAGTGCGGCGGCACTGACCCCGTTTGTCTGAGCAGCAAACGGTGCTGCGCGGTTCCGGATCAACGATTGGAAACCGTTCCCCGAGCTTGCTCGATGAACGTGTCAATGCGCCCAAAGTCCTTAATGCCTGGCGATTCTTCAACCCCGCTGCTGACATCCAACCCAAATGGTTTGACTCGATCAACCGCACCGGCCACATTGTCTGGGGACAGGCCTCCGGCAAGGAAAAACGGTCTGGACACGACGATATCTTCAACCACCTTCCAATCGAACGACTCACCTGTACCGCCGGCCGCAGTTGCTGATCCGGTATCCAGTAGGAAATATTCAGCGACGTCTTTGTACGCTTCCATCGCCATTTCCAGCTCCGCAGCCTCAGTGTGATTCCACACTTTGAAAGCTTTGATGATTGGACGATCAATTGTGTGGCAGTAGGCTACAGTTTCTGAACCGTGTAATTGCACGAAATCGAAGCCTACTCGATCACAGATTCCATTGACTTCGTCAGCAGGGCAATCCACGAAAACACCAACGCTTTTCGATCCATACACCCATGCGATAATGTCGCGAGCCAGTCCTGGCTCAATATGGCGAGGGCTTTCTGGATGCTGTATGAATCCGAGGAAATCCGCTCCAGCACCTGATGCATATCGTGCATCGGCCAGGTTTGTTATTCCGCAGACTTTGATATGTGTCATGCCAGTTCCTCCTTCAGTCGTTCGAGGGCTGCCCCAGGATCGTCCTCAATCATAAATGCTTCTCCTACGAGGGCTGCGTCGATCTCCGCATCGCGCACTTTCACAAAGTCGTCAACATCACGAAGACCGCTTTCCGCCACTCGCACAATAGAGCTAGGAAGGCTTCCAAGAACGGAGAGTGCGCCATCTAGATCCACCTCAAACGTGCGTAGATCTCTGCTGTTTACACCAATGATCTCTGTACTGTCCATATCGACTCGATCCAATTCTCGGGGGTCGTAAAGTTCGAGGAGTACGGATAACTCCAGTTCACGAGCTGCTTCTTGGAGTTCAGCTAGATGAGGGCGCTCGAGGCAACTGGCGATTAGAAGCACAGCATCCGCACCATAGGCCCTTGCTTCAAGCAGTTGGAACGGGTCAATAATGAAATCCTTTCTCAGGAGGGGAATCTGGAGTTCAGGCCTGACGAGTTGTAGAAAGTCAATGCTGCCTTGGAAATGCAACGGCTCCGTCAACATCGAGATAGCCGCTGCACCAGCTTTTTGATACGCCATCGCGATCTTAATGGGATCAAACGATTCCCTTATAACACCCTTGGAAGGGGAAGCTTTCTTGGCTTCTGCAATGATCGAAAGCCCTTTTGCGCGCAAGGCGTCTGCTAAGGATAAGGGTACGCGCTCGAATCCCTCCATGGACTCCAGGTCGGAACGTTTAATGTCACGTTTTCGACTCGCAACAAGCGCCTCCGTGTCACGAACAATCTGCCCAAGTATGGTATCCCGAATGGACGCAATCATACAAATCAGGCCACCTCTAGCGGTGGTGCATCCTGACTTGCGCGAATTAGACCGTCCAAAGCAGCCAATGCCTTGCCAGAATCGATGCTTTCGGCAGCCTGTGCGATTCCTTCTTCTATCGAGGAAGCACTACCTGCACAACGCAGGGCAATACCAGCATTGAAAAGCACGATATCCCTGGGTGCGCCAGCTTGCCCGGAGAGAATCTCTCGCAAAATGACAGCATTGCGATTTCCATCGCCACCAAGGATGGCTTCGTGAGGTGCTCGCTCCAATCCGAACTGTTCTGGAGTGATGGTTTCTTCGAGGATGGGGTCACCCGCGGCATAGAAACTAAAAAGAGTAGTTGGCGAGCTGATCGAACATTCATCCATACCATCGTCTGCGTGCACACATGCAATGGATTCCGAACCCAAGGCGTGAAGTATTTCTACCATCATACGGGCAACATCAAGCGAAAAGGCGCCCACCAACTGGCGTTTAACACCGGCAGGATTGCACAATGGGCCCAAAATGTTGAATGCGCTTCGCACGCCCAGTTTGATGCGTACTGGCTGAACGTGCTTCATTGCTGGGTGGAAGAAAGGAGCGAACAGAAACGCCATTCCTGCATGTTCAAGGCAGTATTCAGCTCCAGCTTTGCCAAGATTGGTCTGAACACCAAGAGCGCTTAGAACATCGAAAGCACCACTCTTGGACGAAACAGAACGATTGCCATGTTTTGCAACGATGGCTCCGGCGCCGGCGCAGACGAAAGCTGTTGTCGTCGAGACGTTGAATGATCCGCTACGGTCTCCGCCGGTTCCAACGATATCAATGGCATGCGCCGGCGCCAAGACTGGGACCGCAAACTCGCGCATAGTCTGCGTCATGCCGACGAGTTCGTCTAGTGTTTCTCCGCGAGCACGAATGCCCAGCAAAAACCCTGCAATCTGTTCCGGGGAGGCGTTGCCCGAGAGCATTTCTTGCATCGCACCCGCGGCATCGTCTCTAGTAAGCGGGCGGTGTTCCACCAACTTTGTCAGCAGGTCCTTCATTGGTCTTAGGAGTTTTTTGCTTTGATGTTACTATGCTATGATGTGCGTCGGATCAGGCAGCCTGTATCGTCAATGTGCTCATCCAATTAGCAATCATGCGCGGACCTTCTTCTGTGAGAAGACTTTCCGGATGGAACTGAATTCCTTCTACCAGGCCGTTTTCGTGTCGAACACCCATGATCGTTCCATCTTCGCTGCGAGCTGAAACACTCAAAACAGAGGGTATGGTTGCAGGGTCAATGACTAGACTGTGGTATCGGGTAGCAACGCACGGATTAGAAACACCAGTAAAGACGCCCATTCCATCATGATGGACTTCACTGGTTTTGCCATGCATCAGCCGAGAGGCGTACGTCACATCACCGCCATAGACTTCTCCAATTGCCTGATGTCCCAAGCATACCCCGAGTAGCGGGATTCGGCCTCCAAACGTGCGGATAACATCGCAAGTGATACCAGCCTCAGCTGGCCGACCTGGACCTGGAGAAATGAGGATCCCCGAAGGCATCATAGATTCAATATCCTCGAGACTTAGCGTATCGTTGCGGTGGACCTGCAGATCATCCGTTCCCTGGGCCACAAGGTGCACCAGATTGTACGTGAAGCTATCGTAATTGTCGATAATGAGAACCATATCAGCTCAGTAGGTCGTGATGAGTCCTGTAGCGGAACGGACGTTTTCCATGAACCTTTCAGCTTGCTCACGACCCTTTCGGCCACCTTCTCGAAGAACATCCATAACATCATCAGGATGGTTCGAGAGTTCATGACGGCGCTCTCTGGCCTCTGCAAAGGTATCTGTGATCAACTGCAGTAAATCCTTTTTGGCATGCCCGTAACCATAGCCTCCTGCGCGATAAGCAGCGGCCACTTCTTCGCGTTTTGCATCATCTGCGAAAAGTCGTATCAGAGAGAAGACATTGCATGTGTCAGGATCTTTGGGCTCTTCCAGTGGCGTGGAATCAGTGACGATGCTCATCACCTTCTTCTTTAGCTCCTTGCCCTCATCGAATATGCCGATGGTATTGTCATAACTCTTGGACATCTTCCGGCCATCCACACCCGGCACCACAGCCACATCTTCCAAGATGTACGGCTCCGGAACAGGTAGGATATCCTTTCCATTGCCAAATCGGTCATTAAACCGCAGGGCTAGGTCCCGGCAAATCTCTACGTTCTGTTTCTGATCAGCACCTACAGGGACTTGGGTGCCACCATATACTAAAATATCGGCTGCCTGAAGAATCGGGTAGTTGAATAGACCCGCGTTGGCAGACAGGCCTTGTGCCACTTTGTCCTTGAAAGAGACACCCTTTTCTAACTGGGAAACGGGAGTAATCGTGTAAAATATCCACGATAGCTCAGTCACCTGGGGCACGTCACTTTGAAGGAAAAGATTCGACTTCGTTGGATCGAACCCGAGCGCCAGGTAATCAAGCGCGACATCTAATGAATACTTTTTCAGTGCTTCCGCATCTTGCAACGTCGTCAGTGCGTGGTAGTTGACGATGAAGAAGTACGACTCGAATTGCTGATGCAGTTCGATATGTTGCCGGATGGCACCGAAATAATTGCCAAGATGAAGCGTTCCGGATGGCTGTATTCCTGAAACGACGATGCGGGGGAAGGTAGAAGTAGAAGCGGTCTGGGTCGGAGGCATGGTCTGGATTCGTGGGTCAGAGGCCACGCACCGTATTCAGGCGCATTTTCTGGTTAACGTCAACATTCATTAGGATAGCTCTGGACCGCATTTGGTGTTCGATGCGTCCTTCCTCGGAAAGGGCCTGAGTCAACTGCTCTTCTTTCTTCTCGATGGCTGCAGATAGTTTATCTCCTAGACGGAAGTCCGCCGGATTCAGGTCAGTACCGTTGTAGGCCACGCCACCGCATGAAAACACGATTTCGCACATCTTCCCAATGTCCATTCTCAGCGTGCGTAGGCTTTCATCTAGCCCCGTCCTGAGCGTATCATTTTTTGGTTCTGCAGCGTTGTATAACTGCATGAGCTCATTCATTGTGTGGATCATGGGGTTGATCCGCTCAATAGTTTGTGCCCGGTCGATGGTGCGACCAGCCCAGCCTTTCTGTAAAAACAGTTCCTTGATACCCATGGCGCTCAGTCGGCGATTGAAAATGGTGGAGATAGCAAGTCGCAAGATACCGCAAGGAGGTTGTCCGGCGCTTGAACAAATCGTTTAAAAAGCATCACAAAAGGTCCGATGCGGCCATGTTCATAGCGCTTCTTAGTGCGCGGGCCTTGTTTAACGTTTCTTCGTACTCGGAAGAGGGCACACTATCAGCTACGATTCCGGCTCCAGCTTGAAAATGTACTGTGTCTTCGGTGACGATCATGGTTCTGATCGTGATACACGTGTCAAGATTACCTCGGAAGTCCAGGTACCCTACTGCGCCCGCGTACGGACCTCGGCGAGTTGGCTCTAGGTCATCAATAATTTCCATGGCTCGCACTTTCGGTGCTCCCGACACCGTTCCAGCTGGAAAACATGCTTTCAGTGCATCCATTGACGAAAAACCGTCCGCCAAGCGGGATGCTACAGAGGATACAATATGCATTACATGCGAGTAGCGCTCGATATATGCGTATCGCTCAACTTCAACAGATCCGTAGCTGCTTACCCTGCCCAGATCATTACGACCGAGGTCCACTAACATCAGGTGTTCAGCCCGTTCTTTTCGGTCTGCCAAGAGCTCTTCGGCCAATTCTGCATCCTCCTGCGCAGAAGCGCCCCTAGGGCGGGTGCCGGCAATAGGAAGGAGCTCAGCTTTTCTGTTTTCGACGCGGACAAGGACTTCCGGTGAGGATCCAACAAGTCTAAAATCACCGAATTCGAGATAAAACAGATACGGTGATGGATTCACCTGGCGTAGCGCCCGATATAAATTGAACGGATCTCCGGAATAGCCCGTAGAGAATCGCTGAGATAGGACAACCTGAAAGATGTCCCCTTCATGGATATGGTGTTTGGCTTTTACTACGGCTGCTTCGAATTCCTCCTTCTCAACATTCGAACGGATATCGGCATCGAGACGCACAGGCGCTGTATCAGGACGAACCGTGTTCGAAAAAGCAGATTCTAGCGTGTCCAATCTCGCAGAGGCATCCATGTATGCCTGTTCTGGATCTGTATCCTCATCCAGAAATACGCTGGCGATCAACACGAGCTGATGTTTGACGTGATCGAATGCACAAATTGTATCGTGAAAGGCCCAGATTGCATCTGGCAACTGATCGCTAGAAGAGTTTGAATCTGGGAGTCGCTCGATTAAACGAACACAATCGTATGAGAAGTACCCGACGGCTCCACCGGTTAGTCGAGGTAAATCAGGTATTTCGATCTCCCGATAGGTAGCCATGAGTTCGGAGAGAACATCGAAGACAGGTTTGTTGAGCGACTGCGCTTGGCCACCCCTTTCTAAGAGGGTATTTTCGCCCTCAGCCGTCACGGTCATGTAGGGATTGCGGCCAAGGAACGAGTACCGCGCCATCTTTTCTCCGCCCTCCACTGACTCGAAAAGGAACGGCATCCGAGCATTTTTTCGAAGTTGCAGAAACGCACTTACCGGTGTCAGCAGATCGGCACTTCTGCGGCGGTGCAGTGGAATGATGATCCGTTCTCCGGGGAAGGTCCGGTAGGTGACGAGAAGGTCCTTAAATTCGTCAAGAGAGAGCATTCAGCTAGACGTGATCGAAAATGAAGTAAAAGGAAATAGTGGATGCAGAAGCATGAACAACAAAAAAGCCCGAAACCAAGAGGTTACGGGCTGTGCAGATCAGATGGGGACGGCTAAAGCCGGCCATTCATTCAGACACGTACCCGCTGGAGCGGCTGCACCACCAACCGTGGGAGACAGAAGCGATATGGGTACTGAGATGAGTCATTGAGATAAAGATAGCGTCGTCTGCTTGATAGGGCAAGTGCGGTTTTCAGCCGCCCCCGATAGCCTCATGGATCTGCGTGATCAGGCGGAGCAGGCAAGTCTCCGAATTGCCGTGCATCGGGAGGACGTACCATTAATGATCTGTGTGCCAACTCAATCTCGGGATGATCTTTGAATGCATCGAGCACAACCAGATTCATTGCATGCTCAGAACCTCGACGTTTGCGGGCTTCGCACAGGTAGCGCAGCGTGAGTTGAACACCGTCAGGAACGATTCGCACATACACGAATGGAGTCAGTACAGAGAAATGAATTAGGAACTGCTGGGAAATCTGCTGTATTTCCTGGCGAGCCTGCTGCTCTACAATAGTCGCAGACTCCTCAGCATATGACATAATAATGTCTCGAGCTGCGCGCCAATTACTGCGGTAGGTCAAGGTAAACGGAATTTCGTTCCAGATAAATTTGAACGAACGCGTATAGTTGAATAGGCCATGCTGGAAGATCCAGCTGTTTGGAAAATGGACTATTCGGCCAGTGCTCTGATCGGCATCTACCCAACCACCGATTTCCATGAGGGTTGTTCGTAATACCCGAATGTCGATGACATCGCCTCGGATTCCATTTATCTCGATGCGATCACCTTCGCGAAACGACGTCATCAGGGAAATCCGGGCCCAGCCACCGATGGAGAGCAGTACTTCTCTCAGGGCGATAGCCAGACCAGCACCAATGACGGTAATGAGCGTGAGCAGATCCCCAAAGCCGGGCGACCAGACGATGGCAATCGCGATGATAGCCAGAAAAGCTACCGTTCGCCGAGTAGATTTGGTCGATCGATAAATGCGCTCCGGGTCATCGAGGAACCGGCGCGAAACACGGTGGCTCAGTCTGACGACTACAAACCCTATCAAAATGATCACAGCGGTGATCAATAGATGAGTCGAAAACGGGTTTTCCAGAATCTCTTGCATAGTCAATTAGATGTCGTGGGACCTAGGAATCTATGGAATTTGTACGGTCAAAACGTCGTTTGAATGACATGAGCATGTCGGGAAGCATCGCTATCGTTTGTGGGTGCGGAACCCGCACGGGTCTGCTCAGGTTGCTGTCTAGACCTTCCTCTAGGGAAACCCATTTTTTGCCCACTATTCTGGAGCTCGCGACCGGACTATGAAACTCCGATTCTCCCTGCTACCACTTTTTGTTCTTCTGCCTCTCTGGTTCACTCTGCAGATGTCTTTTTCGACATCCGTTGAGACGTTGGCCTCATCCGAAGCTGATGCCCCGTTTTCAGTGGTCGAGGAATGCTCTTTCGACGATGAGATTGCAGTTGTAGATGATTACATGAGCCTGGTGTCGTTTGGCGATCCGTATCTGGGAGATTTTGATGCTGATATAACCGTTATCGAGTTTTTCGATGTGAACTGCCCGCATTGCCGCACATTTCATCCCATGATGAAACAAGTAGTGGATGACAGTGGCGCTCATGCTCGGTTTTTCATGATTCCATTTGTGCTCTGGCAGTATTCCTTGCTGCAGACTGAAGCCTTGTTTGTGGCCGCGCAGGATGGCTTGTATTTCGAAATGCTTCAAGCGCAGTATGACAACCAGAAGCAGGGCGGAATGAATATGGATGAGCTCATGGTCCTAGCTGGCGACATTGGTTTGAATAAGCAAACCTTTAGGCAGCGTCTAGAGCGGGGGCTGAATCAGCGTATGATCTTAGAACGACGCCAGCAGATTTCAGACCTGGGAGTCCGCGGAACACCTAGCGTAATGATCAATGGTCGGTTCATCTCTTCGGATTCGAAATCAACCTTGTGCATGAACGAGCTGATCGCGCAGGTAGCCACAGAGGCATCGGAGGGCTAATGGTTTGATGGGCTCGCTGGCTTCGTTAGGCTGGCTGGGTGCTCTCCAGTAGGATCTGCGGAAAGATATCCACTATGCTCCTTTCAGCCGATGTCCTTTTGTACTTTTGCGGCACGTCGGACCGAATTGATTCCTGGCAGAGTTTGATCGCCCGGAGGTTCGACGCACTATTCGCAAAACGTGTACTACAACCCCCTTTCCGGCGATGCCCAACGACGCTCAGGCCGTCTCCTCAAACTCCTCGTTTTCGCAACTTTCGATCAATACGATCCGCTTTTTGGCCATCGATGCGGTTCAGATGGCTAATTCTGGTCATCCTGGGATGCCAATGGGTGCCGCGCCGATGGCGTATGCTGCTTGGCATCGGCACTTGAGAATCGACCCCAGTAATACTGATTGGCCCGACAGGGATCGGTTTATCCTGTCGGCCGGGCACGGTTCGATGCTTCTCTATTCGCTGCTCCATCTCACAGGATTCGACCTGACGATGGACGACCTGAAAAACTTCAGGCAATGGGGCAGTCGGACGCCAGGGCACCCTGAGAACTTCCACACCAAAGGAATCGAAACGACAACGGGTCCGCTCGGGCAAGGATTTGCTAATGGCGTCGGGATGGCGGTAGCTGAAGCGTTCCTCGCGGCTCGATTCAACCGTCCTGGTTTTGAGGTGGTAAATCACCACACGTTTGCAATCGTCTCCGATGGCGATCTCATGGAAGGCATTTCCCATGAGGCAGCTTCCCTAGCCGGGCATTACGGCCTTGGGAAAATGATCTATTTGTATGATGACAACGAGATTACGATTGATGGCTCGACGAGTCTTGCCTTCACAGAGGATGTGACAGGCCGTTTTGAAGCTTATGGATGGCAAGTGTTGGACGTTTCTGACGGCAATGATGTTGAGGCTATCGATGCAGCAATTCGAGAAGCAAAGGCGGAAACAGGCAAGCCGAGCCTCATTCGGGTTCATACGGTCATCGGATTTGGGAGCCCCAATAAGGCTGGAAAATCGTCAAGTCACGGATCCCCCCTTGGTCAAGATGAAATTGTATTGACCCGAAAAGAATTGGGATGGCCAGATGGTGCCACATTCCATGTGCCAGACGGAGTTTCTGCGCACATGCAGGAAATTGCCACCCGAGGCAAGTCTGCTCGGCAAGCCTGGGAGGATATGATGACACGCTATGCCAGTGAGCACCCTGATGCGTCAGCTGAATGGGATCGCTGGATGTCTGGAGACATGCCTTCGGATCTCGAATCCTTCATGCCCTCGTTTGATGAGGGGTCATCTGTAGCGACAAGAAGCGCCAACGGGAAAGTACTTGCTGCTCTAGATGCGCACCTACCAAACCTGATTGGTGGGTCTGCTGACCTGACCGGTTCGAACAAAACCGACATTCCGGGCCGAGTCGACTTTCAAAAAAATACGCCTGGTGGTAGCTATTTCTACTTCGGAGTCCGAGAACATGCAATGGCCTCGATGTGCAACGGTATGCAATTGCATGGTGGTCTTCGAACGTATTGCGGCACGTTCCTGGTTTTTACTGATTACATGCGTCCCGCCATCCGGTTGAGCGCGTTGATGCAGCAGCCCGTGGTGTATGTCTTGACGCACGATTCTATCGGACTAGGAGAAGACGGACCAACTCATCAGCCCATTGAACATTTCATGGCATTGCGTGCCATACCCAATTGCACATTTATTCGTCCTGCCGATGCGGTGGAAACAGCGGGTGCATGGGTGGCTGCGCTCGAGAACACGACAGGACCGACGCTTCTGGCCTTATCTCGTCAGAATCTCCCTACGGTGAATCCTGATACGGCTGCAGTCGTAGCCAAGGTCAAGCGCGGGGCGTATGTGGCCAAGGATTGCGAAGGCACCCCTGATGCCATCATCATTGCGACCGGAAGTGAAGTTGAGACGGCTCTGGATGCCGCTGAACTGCTTCGCGGGGAAGGAGCCGGTGTTCGGGTAGTTTCAATGCCAAGCTGGGAGTTGTTTGCCAAACAGGATGCTTCATATCGTGAATCAATCTTGCCGAGTGCCGTCTCTGCACGCGTTTCCGTGGAGGCAGGTATCACGATGGGATGGCAGCAATGGGTTGGAGACAAAGGCGCTAGCGTGGGAATCGACCATTTTGGAGCCTCCGCACCTGCAGAAACCTTGTTCGAGAAGTTTGGCTTCACAGCTGAGAACGTGGCTACAACCGTGCGCTCGGTTATGGGCTAAACGCTATAACTGGCTTTTTTCCGCGCCTATTGCCGCGCCTATTGCCGTGCTTTTCGCCGTGCATTTGTGTGTGTTATCACCGGTGCTGGCTCAGTCGGCTGACAGTCTAGCGGGCCAGCACTCTCCCAAACCGGTTACGACTAGTTCGGATTGGGCATGGCGCCCAGTAACAACTGCAGACAGTCTGCAAATTGATTACATCTTCTATGCCGACAAGGGGTCTGTAGATAATGCCGTTGTTATGCGACTTGTCAATCACTCCACCAAAGCGCTGTCCTGGCGATTCGTACTGATTGTGAAAGGCACGGAATCAGTTTTTGAGCAAGAAGTGCGTGGTGAAATCGCACCAGAGAGCCTGCTTACTGGCGATGCAGAAGGGTTGTATTGGGTCCCGTTCGCAGATGAGGAACCCATCGCTGAACTGGGCTTGCGCGGGCTAACTGTAGAATGGTTAATACCGGGCCGTTAGGAGATTTTGGTGCGTAATAAATGGATGGATAGGTGCCGACCATTGCACCGCTCGTGCATGGGTCCTACACTTCCAGTGTCATCAATGATTAATGATCTGGCCCCATGTCAAACTTGTCCCGTCGCGCGTTTTTCGAATCCGCTGCCGTCATCGGAGTGACTTCTAGCATTTTTCCCGCCACTCTTTTTGCTGCCTCAGAAGCCGGAGCGGAGATCACCATAGATACCATAAAGGCGGCAGAGGTTCTTTCCGGGCTTTCCTTCACGGACGCGGAACGGGAGTTGATGCTCGCAGGACTCCAGGGGGCCGTAGAAGATTACGCCGCTATTCGGGCATATGACTTGCCTAATAGTATCCCTCCGTCACTTGTGTTCGACCCTTCTATCGGCGGCAAGAAGGCACCAACTCAACCTTCTAGGCTCCCAGTATCTTGGCAGCCATCGCCAATGGAGCGTCCACCGAGCGACGAGGAACTAGCTTTTCTCACTGTACCTGAACTTTCATCACTCCTGAAAGCTGGCAAGGTGACCTCCCTCGAGCTCACGGAGCTATACCTAGCCCGATTAAAACAATATGATCCGGTGTTGGAATGCGTCGTTCATGTAACAGAAGAAAGAGCCCGTCGTCAAGCTAGAGCAGCCGATGCAGAATTGGCTGCTGGGCAATGGCGCGGTCCACTTCATGGCATTCCATGGGGGGCAAAAGACCTGCTGAATGTTGAAGGATATCCAACAACCTGGGGCGCAGAGCCTTACCGGGATCAAGAATTGAAGTCCGATGCCGAGGTTGTTCAACGTTTGGATGCCGCTGGAGCTGTGCTCGTGGCTAAGCTGACGCTGGGAGCGTTGGCCATGGGCGATGTTTGGTATGGAGGTAGGACTAACAATCCTTGGAATATCGAGCGGGGATCAAGCGGATCATCAGCAGGCCCAGGAGCCGCGGTGGCAGCAGGTCTTGTGGGTTTTGCTATTGGATCTGAAACGCTCGGCTCCATTGTCTCCCCATCGACACGCAACGGGGTAAGTGGCTTTCGCCCAACGTTTGGGCGGGTAAGTAGAAGTGGGGCGATGGCATTGAGCTGGACGATGGATAAGCTTGGTCCCATGTGTCGAAGCGCGGATGGCTGTGCCCTCGTTTTCGATGCCATACATGGCCATGATCCGGGAGAACCTACAACGGTGACAACGTCCTTTAATTGGCCAGTGCACCGCACGGCGCAGGAACTGCGCGTCGGAATGCTAAGCGGCGCCTTTGAAAACTTAGAAGACAGGGCCGTATTAGATGTTTTACGTGAAGCAGGGGTCGATTTGAAACCTGTTGAATTCCCAGACATCGATCCCGGCCCCATTCTGATGATGCTGCGCGTTGAAGCGGCGGCGGCGTTCGATCAGCTTACGCTTACCAACCGGGACGATTTGTTGGTTCGTCAAGATCAAGGAGCTTGGCCGACCACATTTAGGCGTGCACGATTCGTTCCTGCAGTTGAATACGTAAATGCAAGCAGGGTCAGGACAGTACTTATGCGTGCAATGAAGCTCATGTTCGATGAGATAGATGTATTGGTAATGCCTTCGTTTGGTAATCGTGGGCTTAGCATTACGAATCTCACTGGGCATCCAAGTGTCACGGTGCCTCACCATTTCAATGAAGTTGATGATTCGCCCATTCCTGAACGCAGAAATCCTGCATCCATCACCTTTGTTGGTGGACTCTGGGAAGACGAATCTGCCTTAGCTGTGGCTTCTCTTTTCCAGTCGAACACGAACCATCACAAGCAGCGGCCACCGATTCGATGAGCTCAGACACGTCTGCATTCATTACGGGTGGCCCATTTCCAGAGGCGGCAAAGGAATGGATTAGTACGTTTGCGGAAGGCTTCCCAGAGGCGGAAACGTCCAAGACGGGTACGTTTGATTCGAACCAGAGGCATCAGGCGGATGTCCGCGGTAATGGTTCTTCTGGCACAAATTCCGATCTAAATGATGTAATCAGCCATTTTACGCCTCAGACCCTGAAGCAGGTAGTGGCAGGTGTTCTTTCAATGGGTCGACATGCCGGATTGCTCAATCAGGCTATGGAGCGCTTGGCGCGTCAGGAAGCCCAATTGCGCCACCTTCGGGAGCGTATCGGTATCGAAAGGACTGCGGTGCCAGCTGACCTTCCTACTGCTATTGCCCTCGTCTGGACCGGTAAACAATGGATAGCCCCAGGGCGATGGGTACCTGATTTATTGGATCGAGCAGCAGCTTTCGATCCATTGCACCAAGTTGATACGAGTGACATCGAGGTCACGGAAGGTGTTTTGTCAGGGATACGTGGTCGCGTGGATCATGCCTTTTTGATGGGTACCAAGTCAAATTATGCACTTCCTGGTGAGGCAGACGGGCTTGCTCATTATCTAGCTGATTGCCAGCTTCACCACATCACTGAACCTGAACACTGGCTATTGCCAGGGCCTGGAGTGCTGCATGCGATATTTGATGCAGCTTCACGCATGCACGGGTTTACCGACCTATTTTTCGAATAAGCCCAACCCTTCCGAATTCATCTACTGACCCATGCCTCATTCATTCTACTTGCTCATGCATCTGAGCGGTTTGGTATTGCTCACGCTTTCATTGGGCGGTTTGCTCATGCACCGTCAAATGGGTGCTGGTGATCGCCCTCGTATACTTTCTGTATTTCATGGCGTCGGACTGCTGCTCATTTTAGTAGCAGGATTCGGTATGCTAGCCAGACTTGGCATCAACTGGCCGTGGCCAGGTTGGATGTATGTCAAACTAGTCCTGTTTCTGGTATTGGGCGGATTCCCTGCCTTGACAAAGCGTGTGGATGCAGGCAAGGGCTGGTGGATTGCCATCATTTTGATTCTCCTGGCTGCCTGGACGGGAGTAATGAAGCCGTTTTAAGAGAGAAACTGCATGTAACGGCCAGAGCGGCATTGGAAAGTCTGGTCGCTACCAGCGCAATGCCCATCTAGATTTTATGATACGACAAATGGACTCTTCGTCAGATCCCCGCTTCCCAATTGGGCGCTTTTCGTTCAAGCCAAATCCATCGATCGAGGATAGGAGAGGGTATATCCTCCAAATAGCCTCGGTACCAAACGCATTGAGGGATGCCGTGCGTGGTATGACGGATTCTATGCTCGACACGCGATACAGGGAAGAAGGGTGGACTGTTCGACAAGTCGTCCATCACCTGTTTGACAGTCATGCCAATGCGTACATCCGCTTCAGATTAGCCCTTACAGAGGACCATCCTCGGGTCACGGCATACGACGAAAAAGCATGGGCAGATTTAGCGGACACGCAGTCCGTGCCTGTGGATGTGTCACTTGGATTACTGGACGGGCTGCATGCTCGGTGGGTAGCAACACTTAATGCCATGCAGGACAGTGACTTCGGCCGAAATATAGATCATCCAGACAATGGGATAATGTCGGTCGATGAGCTACTTCAGATGTATGCTTGGCATGGGGACCATCACATTGCGCACGTCACGTCGTTGAAACAGCGGATGGGTTGGTAAGCATACTCATCAGTGTTTCCACGTAGCCTGGATCGTAAACCGGCGGGGCTCACCGAGAATGGCGGGCCGGTCAACGTAGTGGTATTCCAGTATGTTATTTACGATCAGCGCAAACGTGAAGGGTCCTTGCTTTGTGGATGTACGAAAATCCAGTACGCGAGTATCTACCATCATGTCTGCATCGGTAACAAAACGCGCGAAATCGGTCTCAAGCCTACCAGGCTCAGAGATCCAGCGACCATCGAGTCCAATCCTAATAGTTCGCGTCGCTTGCACCTCGATAGTCGATACAACTTGATGATTGGGTCGGAAGGGAAGTTCTTCACCCGATTTCGTCTCCTCCGTATGTAGCCAAGTATATCCAAGACTAAGATGTAGGAAGCCTGTGTCGGATTGCCACTCCAGCATGGATTCAACACCAACGATGCGAGCCTGCGGAAGGTTGATAAACTGGAACGCTTGTTCAGCTGGTACCAAGCGGGGCTCTATGAACCCTTCGTAGGTGTTTCGGAAGACAGAAATGTCCCAAGAAACAAAGCCAGGGAAGAGATCCTTAGAAATACCCCGAAAACCTACTTCCAAACTACGACTGCGTTCTGGTCGAAGCTCGAGATTGCGCACGATTGGTAGATAGTCTCGATTATCCGTGAAACGTTCCGCAAAAGAGGGCACTCGGAATCCGTCCCCCCAAGCAAAGCGAAGCGTTTTCCCGCTCCATCCCGTCCAAGCAAGGCTCAATTTTGGACTGACACGTTGTTCTGTGTCGCGAGCATCGATGCGGTAATGGTCATATCTAGCACCGAGAACTAGTTCAAGGTTGGGCGTTAATCGTTCTTCGGCATGTAAAAACGCGGCAATTTCTGGCTGACCGCCTAGTTCATCTCCGTCATTAGTGACGAAGAAACTGCTCCTGGTTGTGATAGCATCTCTTGAAAAACCTGCCACAAAGCGTCTTCGATTCGAGGGAATCCAGTTGGCTTGCACTTCGCCACCATAGCGCGCTCCAACGGTGCCTTCAGATAGCTTCTTCCGTTCTCCAGTTTCATCCGAAATAGGTCGAATGAGTGTGCCGAAGCCGCGCAATCGCACTTCATAGAAAAAAGTCGAATTGACAAAATGAGTCAGGACGGGAAGTAGACTGATTTGGCGTACAAAATCATCCGGAGCCCCATTTGGCGAGCTTCCCGGCTCTACCGGAGCATCTCCGAAGCTGGCCCGACCAGGGGTAAGCACATTACGCGCGGATTCCCAGAAGATGAAATTGTCCCGCTGTCTGGCCATGATTCCAACGAGCGTTTCTAGGCGCCACGAGGAAGAGGGTTGCCAACTTGTCTTGGCAAATCCGTGAAAGACATCTCGTCCTGACAGCGCTAAATATCCAGCGTCTCTTCGAAACGAAAGACTGGTCCACCACGAGAACTTGGCCGAGCTACGCGTGGCATGAGATACTGTCATGCCCCAGAATGGACGGTACTCGTTGCCATGTTGCCATCCATCCCTCCAGACCTTGTGTCGAACTGGGTCCCACACGCCGGCAAAGGATCGGATAGAAGTCTCTGGCTTATCGGGCATTTTCCGCGTGATCACGTTAATCACGCCGCCTAGCGCCCCGCTTCCATACAGAGCTGATCCAGGTCCTTTTAGCACCTCAATCTGCTCGATCTCGGATGCTGGAAGTACTTCAAGCGGTACACCGTCGGAGTCTGGCGTAAGCAATGGCATGCCGTCTAGCATGAGCAAGACACGGCTTCCAGTGTTATAGGCGAATCCGCTAGATCCTCTCACATTTATCTGATTCCCTAACACCGTAACGCCGGAGACGCTGCGCAGTGCATCATCTAATACCACGGTATTTCGACGCGTAAGGTCATCTGCTGAAAGGACAGATACAGATACGGGCACGTTGAGAGCTGCCTGCTCTTGTCTTGAGGCTGTCACTACGATCTCATCTCCGAGAAGCACTCGTTCCTTCAGTTGGACATCTAGTAGAAGCTCATCCGAATCTCCAACGCGAATCGTTTCCAACCGATCATGGAATCCAATCGATGAAAAACGAAGCACGAAGGTACCCGCGCTTGGCAAACCAAGGCGGTATCGGCCTTCTGTATCAGAGGCCGTCCCTGAATCGGTGCCCGTGATAAGAATATTAACACCGGGTACTGCAAGGCCGGCTTCATCGACCACTCTGCCCTGAACAACTTGTGCGTGAAGGGTAGGCGCCAGCGCTGTGCACACGAAGACAGTCACGAGGCACGTACATAATATGTGTGACAACCGCGTCATCTTGGAGGGAATTCAGGTAGGTTGGCAAAATCCACGTGCACATCAAGCGACACCTCTTGGCCTCGTCCTATAGAGAAAACACCACTGTTGTCTTCGTACAGACCTATCGGTCGCCAGGATAACAAGTTGTCGCTGAATTGCTGCGCGATTCCTGTATAGAAATAGGTCCCAGCGGGCGCATTCTCGATTCTAAAAACGTCGGATGGTACGTTGGTGGCAAGACGCGTGCTGATGATCATTTCATTTAGTCGAAAGAAGTCCGACGTATCAGCAGGGAGGAAGCGCATGGCAATGAATCGGAGATCATTCAGCTCTTGACCCGGCGGCCATTCTCCTGAATACGTGACTGCGACATCGATGGACCCCGTTCCAAAGTCCTCTGGCGGTTCAAGTCCTGAATCGCAGCCACTAAGGGTAAAGAGTATGAGCAATAGAGTCAGGGACAGGCTCTGCGCACTGGCGACACCAGAAAGGAGGTTGCGAGGCGTGGTATACTTTGGCAGAAAGCGATTCATATGCCCATAGTAGGAAGGAGAAGAACGCCGTTCAATACCAGACGGCCCCAGATGCCGTTTGGAGTGAGCAGGAATCGAGCGTATATTCCGGACCTTTTTCCGGTCGTCCACCCCACACGTTTTGGACATCGGATTCGTTACATATTTAAGCCCTGTAAGGCCGCATGAAACTCACACAATTCGAGTTTGAGTACCCCAAGAATCTAGTAGCCAAGTACCCTGCAGACCCGCGCGATTCGTCGCGGCTGATGGTGCTTAACCGTGCTAACCAGACCATCGAGCATCGAACATTCAAAGACCTCGGAGATTACTACTCCAAAGGCGATGTAATGATGGTTAACAACACGAAAGTGTTTCCAGCCAGACTCTTCGGTAATAAGGAAAAGACCGGCGCCCGGATTGAAGTTTTCCTGCTTCGTGAACTGAACCCTGAAAGCCGACTATGGGATGTAATTGTTGATCCTGCTCGTAAAATCCGGATCGGCAACAAGCTGTATTTCGAAAACGGTTTGATTGCGGAGGTCATCGACAACACGACTTCGCGCGGCCGCACAATCCGCTTTGTTTTCGAAGGTTCAAACGAAGAGCTCTACCTCAAAATTGACGAGATTGGCGAAACGCCGATTCCTCCCTACCTCAAGCGGGACGTTGAGCCCGAAGACAGGGAGCGCTATCAGACGCTTTTTGCCTCAGAGAGAGGCGCTGTTGCTGCCCCGACGGCAGGTCTTCATTTCACGCCGGACATTATTACCGGATTAGAGACGAAAGGTGTCCATATTTTACCGGTTACCCTTCATGTGGGTCTGGGTACATTTCGTCCGGTAGAGGTGGAAGACCTGACCAAACACCGCATGGACTCTGAGTTCTATCACGTCACCCCAGAAGTGGCCGCGACTGCCAATGTGGCGTTGAACTCGCCCGACCATACGATAACTGCCGTGGGCACAACGGTAGTGCGCGCTATTGAATCGAGTCTTTCTGCTGCATATACGCTGAAGGCGAATATTGGCTGGACGGACAAATTCATTTATCCGTCGTACGAGTTCCACATCACGGAACGCCTGCTTACGAACTTCCACATGCCCAAGAGTACGCTCCTCATGCTCGTCTCGGCCTTTGCCGGGTATGATTTTATGATGGAAGCCTATCAAGTTGCCATGAAGGAAAAGTATCGGTTGTTCTCCTTCGGAGACGCGATGCTGATCATTTGATCTATCTACTGTCATGTCAGATTCCGGACAGGTTGCCGTCATAATCCCCGCCGCTGGGCAAGGGACGCGACTGGGCGGTCACCGGAAGCAGTTCCGGGTGCTAGGCGGGAAATCCGTCCTGGTTCAGACGCTGCTTGTGTTTGAGCGACATGCGAAAGTGGATCATATTATCGTAGCTACTCCCGAAGATGCGGTAGATCCTCTACGCGTTGAATTGCGGCGCGTAGGGATTTCAAAATTGCTCGATGTGGTTCCAGGAGGGGAGACGAGGCAAGACACTGTTCGCGAGGCCATCGAGGCGCTTCCTGACGGGGTGGATGTCGTGCTAATACACGATGCCGTTCGCCCCTTCGTTCGAATGTCCAGGGTCAGTGCTGTAATTGAGACGACCCGGCTTCATGGCGCCAGCAGTCTTGCTTTGTCTATCACAGACACGGTGAGGCGAATCGCTGGAGAACCTGACGGGGAAATCATTTTCGGTGAAACTGTACCACGCGAAGAACTAGTCCGTGTCCAGACTCCCCAAGGATTTCGTCCGGAGTGGCTACGAAAAGCGCATGATGCGGCGGACAAAGCCGGTATTCATGCAACAGATGATGTGGATTTAGTGCAGCGTCAGGGACATCGCGTTTTTCCCGTTACTGGAAGTGTGATGAATATCAAAATCACGACGCCAGAAGATTGGGATACTGCGAACCGCTATTGGCCGGACTGGATGGAGATACTTGAAATGGAAGAACGCGAACAGATAGTCGGCCAGGAAACGAGATAGACTATGCGCATTGGTTTCGGATATGATGTCCATCGGTTAGTAGCTGGGCGCCCACTCATCCTGGGGGGTATTACCATACCGTTTGAGAAAGGACTTGATGGGCATTCAGACGCCGATGTCCTGCTGCACGCCATTTCTGATGCCTTTCTGGGTGCAGCAGCTCTCGGAGATATTGGTCTTCATTTTCCGGATACAGATCCTGCCTACAAGGGCGCTGACTCTATCGTTTTGCTTGAAGAAACGATTCGGCTGATTAGGAATGCCGGATTTGAACCGGTTAACATTGATGCAACGGTGGCTGCTCAAGCGCCAAAATTGCGCCCCTATATTGACTCAATGAGGGAGCGAATAGCAGAAGCGACCTCCATGGAACTGGATACCGTGTCAGTTAAGGCAACCACGACGGAGCGTCTTGGCTTTGTTGGGACTGGCGAAGGCATGGCGGCACACGCCGTGTGTCTAATACGCCCGGTGGCACACTGATGGGGGACATGCTACTCGACATCGTAGCCTGGATGTCCTCTTTGTCGCCCATGTGGGCTTACTCCATTATCCTATGCGTTGCTTGGCTTGAGAATGTCGTTCCACCTATTCCTGGTGATATGGTCGTGGTATTCGGGGGATACATGGCTGGGCTTACACTTCTTAGTCCCTGGCTTGTCATTGTACTCGCAACCGTTGGTGGGACACTAGGATTCATGTCCATGTATGCGATTGGCTTCCGCGTTGGCGTTGGCCTGCTTGATCCCGATCGCTTTCGATGGTTGCCGAAAAAGCGAATACGGGTTGTTCAAGAAAAACTTAACGAGCAAGGATTTGCGCTCGTTGCTGCTAACCGCTTTTTAAGCGGTTTGAGATCTGTGATTTCTTTGACGGTGGGAATGGCCCACATGGACACGTCTCGAACATGGTTCTGGAGTAGCATAAGTTCTCTTGCTTGGTGTGCACTTTTGACAGGCGCCGGTGTCGTGGTTGGAGAGAACTGGGAAATAGTTAGCGGGTATTTACAGGCCTGGGGAGGTCTAATTATGACGGTAATCGTCATTTTTGTGCTCCTACAGCTGATTAGGCACCGCCGGAGCCAAAAGAAACAACAAGATTGAGCGGGAGCGGTTTCACGGATCCTTTACGCCCCATGTGGTTGACTTGCGTCAGGGGTCAGCGTAAATTTCGGTTCTGGCCAAAAACCAGGATTGAGCCTTGCTGGCATAGCTCAGTTGGTAGAGCAGCTGATTTGTAATCAGCAGGTCGGGGGTTCGAGTCCCTCTGCCAGCTCAATAGTCACTAGTAGATCATCTTTGATGATGTAGTAGCGGCAACGGGTGCCAGCACCGTCACAACTACCAACTGTGACAAGCTGGAACATACCCTGGACGGGTACCGAAGCGGTCAACCGGGCTGGACTGTAAATCCAGTGTCTTTCGACTTCGGAGGTTCGAATCCTCCCCCGTCCACCACTTTGCCGTTGCCATGTCGAGCGTTAGACGCTCGACATGGCAACGGCGGTGCTGCGCTTTGCGGGAGTAGCTCAGTTGGTAGAGCATCAGCCTTCCAAGCTGAGGGTCGCGAGTTCGAATCTCGTCTCCCGCTCCAATGTCAATCTGGGCAGCTTGCTGCCCAGATTGACTGGATCGACCCAACGCAGTGCCTCTTTAGCTCAGGGGTAGAGCACTTCCATGGTAAGGAAGGGGTCCCCGGTTCAATTCCGGGAAGAGGCTCATACATAATGCCCGAAAGTGTATCAATGGGGAAGCGGAGCTCAGCATCCTCTACATTAGAAGGCAGTGTACGCTTGTCGAGCGTCTACGTCGGCAAGCTAAATGGGTCCCTTGGATCCATTATCCGGGATCACCCAAAAACCGTAGAGATCTACGACATAAAACGAGACACCTGCAGGTAAGCAAACATGGCAAAGGAAACTTTCCAGCGTAACAAGCCCCACGTGAACGTCGGTACGATTGGTCACGTTGACCACGGCAAGACGACACTGACGGCCGCCATCACTACGGTGCTGGCCAAGCACGTATCAGGAAACGAACTTCGTTCCTTCGATTCGATTGACAATGCACCGGAAGAGCGCGAGCGTGGAATCACGATTGCGACGGCGCACGTTGAGTACGAGACGGAAGAGCGTCATTACGCCCACGTTGACTGTCCAGGTCACGCCGACTACGTCAAGAACATGGTCACGGGAGCAGCCCAGATGGATGGCGCTATTCTTGTAGTAGCCGCCACTGACGGCCCAATGCCTCAGACGCGTGAGCACATCCTGCTTGCACGTCAGGTAGGTGTACCCTACATCGTGGTCTTCATGAACAAGGTTGACCTTGTAGACGACGAAGAGCTTCTTGAGCTCGTTGAGATGGAAGTTCGTGAGCTGTTGGACTCGTATGAGTTCCCTGGCGACGACATTCCAGTGATCCAGGGTTCAGCCCTTGGCGCCCTCAACGGGGAAGAGCAGTGGGAAGGCAAGATCATGGAACTGATGGCAGCTGTTGACAGCTACATTCCAACGCCGGAGCGCGACCATGAGAAGCCTTTCTTGATGCCGATCGAGGATGTATTCTCGATTACGGGTCGCGGAACGGTAGTAACAGGCCGTGTAGAACGTGGCGTCCTCAACGTTGGTGATGTTATTGACATCATCGGAATGCGGGAAGAGAAGCAGTCGACGACCGTTACGGGAATCGAGATGTTTCGCAAGCTACTTGATCGCGCCCAAGCTGGTGACAACGCCGGTATTCTTCTTCGTGGAACGAAGAAAGACGATGTTGAGCGCGGCATGGTTCTAGTGAAGCCGGGTTCGGTTACACCGCATAAAGAATTTGAGTGCGAGGTCTACGTTTTGTCGAAAGACGAAGGTGGTCGTCACACGCCGTTTTTCAAAGGCTACCGTCCTCAGTTCTACTTCCGTACGACGGACGTAACAGGAGACATTGAGCTTCCAGAAGGCGTCGAGATGATCATGCCTGGTGACAACACGCAGTTCAAAGTGAAACTGATTGTGCCTGTCGCCATGGAGCAGGGACTGCGCTTCGCTATTCGCGAAGGTGGTCGCACGGTGGGTGCTGGAGTCGTCTCCAAAATCCTCGACTAAAAAACGACGAGGGAACATGCTGCCTGCTGGCAGTTCGAAGGCAACAGCCAAACGCCTAAGGATTCCTTCATTGGCTTGAATACGCACGATGCCGGAGGCCGGAAACGGTCTCCGGCCGATGTGCATACGGGAAAACCGGTGTATTTGAGCAAAATGGCGCGATACGGGCGTAGCTCAATTGGCAGAGCAGCGGTCTCCAAAACCGCAGGCTGCAGGTTCGAGTCCTGCCGCCCGTGCAATATCAGGAATGGATCGCTGGTTCTCAGGGGCCGGTGGGACCAGATTGTCAGTAGGGCTTGCTCTACGACGTCTCAACCCGAGATCCGCAATAGTCTATCATACTGAGGTGAGAAATGGCTAGTATCGGCAACTACATGGAAGAAGTGGCCAAGGAAATGCGCAAGGTCACATGGCCTTCGCAGAAAGAATTGATCAGTAATACGGTGGTCACAATTGTTGCCTCCGTTGTGATCGCTCTCTTCATATTTGCTACCGATCGTGTGATCAGCACGGTTCTGGAAGTCATCTACGGTTGACACCACTGCAGGATCTGCGCCCATCGATCACTAGATCAAACGTTGACATGGAGACTTCGAAAGGAAAATCGATCCGAAAGTGGTACGTACTACGCACCTTTTCCGGTCATGAGAAAAAGGTCAAGGAAAACCTGGAGCAGGAACTAGAGCGTCTCGGCATGACCGAGAAGCTTCCTGATATCATGATTCCGACCGAAACGGTTTTCGAGATGAGGGCCGGCAAGAAGCGTACTCGGGAGAAAAACTTCTTTCCGGGATATATTCTGCTCAATGCCCTTCTCGACAAGGAATTAAAACACGTGATCTCTGGCGTACCATCAGTAGTTGGATTCCTGACCACAGGAGACGAACCTACCGCATTGCGCCAAGAAGAAGTGAACCGCATCCTCGGTAAGATGGATGAGGCACGTGAAATTGGGGAACAGCCCGAAATTCCGTTCAAGGCAGGAGATGCTGTCAAAGTTGTGGATGGTCCATTCAACAACTTTAACGGATTAGTCGAGGAGGTATATCCCGATAAGATGAAGGTCCGCGTGATGGTGTCCATCTTTGGTCGTAAGACGCCACTTGAGTTGGATTATCTACAGGTTGAACACGAAGCATAGGGCTTCGTAGTAAATTCACTGTTTCCGACGTTGTATCGGGAACAGCACTACAGGCAGGCGGTTAGTGATCAGCTTGCGCATTTTAGCACTTAACAAGAGGCGGGAGCCGCTGCAGAGCGGCGCTTGAACCGCAAATATCATGGCAAAAAAGATCGACGGCTATATCAAGCTGCAGATCCGGGCTGGTCAGGCTTCTCCTGCTCCCCCGATCGGTCCCGCACTTGGTCAGAAAGGCGTCAACATTATGGAATTCTGCAAGGCGTTTAACGCCGCTACGCAGGATCGAATGGGACTCATCCTCCCCGTGGTAATCACGGTGTTTGGTGACAAGTCCTTTACGTTCATCGTCAAAAGTCCTCCTGCCGCAGTTCTTCTGAAGAACGCAGCAAAGATTAAGTCCGGTGCAGCTGATCCTCTGCGTGAAAACGTAGGTTCAGTTACGTGGGACCAGTGTCGAGAGATCGCCGAGACGAAGATGCAGGACTTGAATGCATTTGACATTGACCAAGGCGCCAGAATGATTGCTGGCACTGCCCGCTCCATGGGTCTCAAGGTCAAAGGTGCCCCTAAAGTCAAAGGTGCCCCTAAAGTTGCCTGAGTAAGACAATGAGTTCCGGAATTTACCGGGATTAGAGGCAATATTACCATCAGCGGGAGCCCGGCGAACGAATACGGGCGTTAGTACCGCAAAGAACACTCCAACAATGGCCAAGAAAGGAAAACGCTACCGCGCCGCTGTCGAGCTGATTCAGCAGGCAGAAGGTCCCATCGGTGTGGGGCAAGCGGTAGATCTGTTGAAGAAAACAGCTACAGCAAAATTTGACGAGTCCGTCGATATTGATGTGCGTCTCGGGGTTGACCCTCGCCACGCTGACCAGATGGTCCGCGGTACGGTCGCTCTCCCGCACGGAACAGGTAAGGATGTGCGCGTCCTCGTTCTAGCAAACGAAGGCAAGCAGCAGGAAGCCCGTGACGCCGGAGCCGACCATGTCGGTCTGGATGATATGGCTGACAAGATCCAGAAGCAGGGATGGACAGATTTCGACGTCGTGATCGCAACACCAGACGTTATGGCCGTTGTCGGTCGTTTGGGTCGGGTTCTCGGTCCTCGTGGTCTCATGCCGAATCCTAAAAGTGGTACTGTTACTATGGATTTGGCAAGCGCGATCGCCGAAGTCAAAGCAGGTAAGATCGACTTCCGTGTCGATAAGGCAGGTATTTTACATACAGCTATCGGCAAGTCATCTTTCACTGCAGAGCAGTTGAAAGACAATGCTGATTCTTTCCTGAGAGAAATCTTACGTTTGCGTCCTGCATCCTCCAAAGGAACGTATGTGCGCTCGATCACTATTTCTACGACCATGGGCCCCGGCATCATCATGGATCGCAACGAAGTGCTCGGATCGCTCCGCTAACTGTCCCTTCTGAACCGCCCGCTAGGGCACAAAGCAACGTCACATCATGGCAATGACACGTACACAGAAGGCGGCGACTGTTGACCAACTGGTTGAAAAGCTCGAGCAGACGCCTACCATCTACATCACAAACTATTCCGGCCTCTCGGTGGAGCAAGCGACAGAGTTGCGCTCCAAATTCCGTGAAGTCGGCGTCGAATACAAAGTCATCAAGAACACCATGCTGCGCCTCGCAATGGAGCGCATCGGTGGATACGATGAAGTATTTGACTCGCTGAACGGTCCTACGGCCGTTGCATTTTCTGAAGAGCCGTCAGCTCCAGGACGCGTTATCAAGGCGTATCTGAGTGCATCTAAAGGCGAACTACCAGAACTAAAAGCAGCTCACGTGGAAGGCGCAGTCTACCACGCAGACGCTCTTGAAGTCTTGGCTAGTCTCAAGTCCAAAGACGAACTCATCGGCGAGATTATCAGCTTGCTGCAGTCTCCGATCACAAATGTGGTTGGTGCACTTCAGGCACAGGGTTCCAACATCGTTGGCGCCATCAAGACAATCGCAGAAAAGGCAGAAGCCTAATCCACGATTGTCACCCGTTGGACAGAGTCGTCCATCGGATTCCGGATACGGAAACCATTAACCCTTAATCGGCAGCCGAGCCCCATCCGGGCGCAGACAGCTGCAGGAGAAAAGAAACATTATGGCAGATATCGCAAAAATTGCAGAGACGCTGGTTGGTCTAACGATCAAAGAAGCCAACGAACTCGCTCAGGTACTCGAAAATGAGTACGGAATCAAGCCTGCAGCAGCTGCTGTTGCAGTAGCTGGTCCTGCTGCTGGAGCCGGTGCAGAAGCAGCGGAAGAGCAGACAGAATTTGACGTGATCCTCAAGTCCGCAGGTGAGAAGAAGATCAACGTTATTAAAGAAGTTCGCGCCATTACCGGTCTTGGTCTCAAAGAAGCCAAGGAAATGGTAGACGGTGCGCCTTCGACAGTCAAAGAAGCTGCTTCGAAAGAAGAAGCGGAAGACGTCAAGGCCAAGCTCGAAGGAGCTGGAGCTGAAGTAGAGCTTAAGTAAGCGCACTTCGGTGCAGCTTACCACTAGCTGACGCCGATACGACCTGGCCGGTCCCGGAATTCCGGGACCGGCTTTCGGCGGTTCTTTTACAGGTCATCCCTCCATCGGCCTTCGGGCCATCCGTCATCCCTAACGGTAACTGACCAGACTATGCCCAACGTCAAGAGTCAAGCCGTGCGCAACACGTTTGCGCGCATCAAGACCATCCGCGACTACCCGGACTTCCTGGACGTCCAGCTCAAGTCCTTCCACGACTTTATTCAGGACCACATTCCTCCAGAGGAGAGGGAAAATGTGGGTCTTCAGGCGGTGTTCAGTGAACACTTCCCCATTCAGGACAGCCGGGAGAGATATACCCTAGAATTCATTCAGTTTGGTCTGGATGCTCCGAAGCACTCCGTAGCGGAATGCATCGCACAGGGACTCTCGTTCTCCGTTCCTCTTAAGGCGAAACTGCGTCTTTCGAGTAAGGAAGATGAAGATGAAGACGAGGCTGAAGAAGCCATCGAACAGGAAGTCTATCTAGGCAACCTGCCCTTCATGACCGAGCGCGGTACGTTCGTGATCAACGGCGCCGAGCGTGTTGTTGTATCACAGCTGCACCGTAGCCCCGGCGTATTCTTCGGCCAAAGTGTCCACCCGAACGGAACAGATCTTTATTCAGCCCGCGTGATTCCTTTCCGCGGCTCCTGGATCGAGTTCTCGACCGATGTCGGAAACATGATGTGGGCCTATATCGACCGTAAGAAGAAGCTTCCTGTGACTACGCTCTTGCGTGCGCTCGGATATTCTTCTAACGAGGAAATCGTGAAGCTCTTTGACCTAGCTGACTCCGCGTCGGTTAAGACGAAAGCAGCCTTCAAGAAAATCCTAGGTCGTAGGCTGGCTGCCACAGTGTCTATCGAGCGAATGACAGAAGTTGTCGACGAAGATACTGGAGAAGTAATTGAGCAGCGTATTGAGCGTGAAGTCATTCTTCCTGCCCAGCACGAAGTGGAAGAAGGTGACTACGAAAAGCTCAAGGAAGCTGGTGTTGTTCAAGTCCATGTCATTCGTGAATCGAGCGATGACGACACACTTGATAAGACGACGCTCCTCAACACGCTAAAGAAAGATCCGACGCATTCCGAGAAGGAAGCGCTCGAATATCTCTATCTACAGCTTCGTGGAACGGAAGCACCGGATCAGGATACCGCTCGCGGTGTCTTGGAACGCCTCTTTTTCAGTGAGAAGCGGTATGATCTGGGAGAAGTTGGACGTTATCGTATCAACTCTCGTCTCCGTGGAACGGAAGACAGGAAACTGCTCACGCTCTCTCGCAATGACATCATTGCCATCATCAAGGAGCTGATCAGCCTGCAGAACGGCAAAAGCCAGGTGGACGATATTGACCACCTCGGTAACCGTCGTGTTCGTTCGGTTGGAGAGCAGTTGGCATCACAGTTCTCGCTCGGTTTGGCCCGTATGGCCAGAACCATCAAAGAGCGGATGAACTTGCGAGATGCAGATAAATTCACGCCTCAGGATCTGGTCAATGCGCGGACCGTGTCGAGCGTTATCAATACGTTTTTCGGCACGAACCAGCTCAGCCAGTTCATGGATCAAACCAACCCGTTGGCTGAGTTGACGCACAAGCGTCGTCTGTCGGCTCTGGGTCCTGGTGGTCTTACCCGTGAGCGTGCCGGTTTCGAGGTGCGAGATGTTCACTACACGCACTACGGACGTCTTTGTCCGATTGAAACACCGGAAGGGCCAAATATTGGTCTGATTTCGTCGCTGTGTGTGCATGCTCGCATTAACGACTACGGCTTCATCGAGACACCGTATCGCGTGGTTAAAAATGGCAAAGTCACCAAGACCATCGAATTTCTTTCGGCGGAACTAGAAGACAGTGCCGTTATCGCGCAGGCAAACGCACCGATTGATGACAAAGGAAACTATGTCAACAAGTACGTAAAGTGTCGTTACCGTGGTGATTTCCCGGTCGTGGAACCAAAGGATGTCCAGTTTATGGATATCTCGCCGAACCAAATCGTTTCGCCAGCTGCTTCACTGATTCCGTTCCTGGAGCATGATGACGCCAACCGCGCCCTCATGGGTTCGAACATGCAGCGCCAGGCAGTGCCTTTGCTGCGTGCCGAAGCTCCACTTTGTGGAACGGGACTGGAAGCCCGCGTAGCCCGCGACTCTCGCGCCGTTCTTCTCTCCGAAGGTGATGGAGTGGTCGAGTACGTAGACGCACGTGAAATTCGGATTCGCTACGACCGTACTGACGCCGAAGGTGCTCTATCGTTTGACGAACCGGTTAAGACCTATTATCTGACCAAATTCCGTCGGACAAACCAAGACACCTGTGTCAATCAGAGCCCGATTGTTAAAGTCGGTGACCGTGTCAAGAAAGACACAGTATTGACAGATGGCTTCTCGACCGATAAGGGCGAATTGGCTCTCGGAAAGAACGTGCTCGTGGCATTTATGCCATGGCGTGGGTACAACTTTGAAGATGCCATTGTCATCTCCGAGCGCTTAGTATCGGACGATGTATACACATCAGTCCACATTGAAGAATTCGAACTCCAGGTTCGGGACACGAAGCGTGGTGAAGAAGAACTCACCCGTGAAATCCCGAATGTCTCGGAAGAAGCCACTAAGGACCTCGACGAACGCGGAATCATCCGTGTGGGTGCAGAGGTCAAGGCTGGAGACATCATTGTAGGAAAGATCACTCCGAAAGGAGAGACCGATCCTACGCCGGAAGAGAAGCTTCTTCGCGCCATCTTTGGTGACAAAGCTGGAGACGTGAAAGATGCATCCCTGAAAGCGCCTCCGGGCATGAAAGGGGTAGTCATCGACACGAAACTGTTCAGCCGTCGTAAGCTGGACCCAGCGTCGAAGAAAGAAGAAAACAAGCGGCTTGCTGAGATCGAAAAGGATCTCGAACTGTCCATGGTCGAGCTAAATGCGACCTTCTGGGATAAGTTCTTTGGCCTGCTTTCTGGCAAAAAAGCCGCCGATCTGATTGATCGTGATGGTAATGTGCTGGTTTCTTCCGGTGCCAAGATTGATAAGAAAGCCTTCAAGGACTTAGATCCGCTTAGCATCGATCCTCGTGTTGCCTTCACAGGTGATGAAGAGCTCAATGGCCGGGTCAAGAAGCTTGTTCGTAACTACGAGCGCCAGTACCGCGATGTACAAGGTGCCGCTAAGCGAGACAAGCATCATGTCCAGATGGGTGATGAACTGCCACCAGGAATCGTGCAGCTTGCTAAGGTCTATGTGGCCAAGAAGCGCAAGATTTCGGTTGGGGACAAGATGGCCGGTCGCCACGGTAACAAAGGGGTTATCGCCAAGGTCGTTCCGCAGGAGGACATGCCGTTCCTCGAAGACGGAACTCCTGTCGATATCGTCCTGAATCCGCTGGGTGTGCCGTCCCGAATGAACCTGGGACAGATTTATGAAACGTTGCTTGGGTGGGCCGGCAAGAAGCTCGGTACGAATTTCGCTACGCCGATTTTCGACGGAGCCACAGTGGCCGACGTAGAGGCAACGATGAAGAAGGCAGGTTTGCCTGTCGATGGTCGGACGCAGCTGTATGATGGCCGCTCCGGTAAAGCCTTTGACCAGCAGACCACGGTTGGCTACATCTATATGTTGAAGCTAAGCCACCTTGTAGACGACAAGCTGCACGCCCGTTCAATCGGACCATACAGCCTGATTACCCAGCAGCCGCTTGGTGGTAAGGCTCAGTTCGGTGGACAGCGTCTTGGGGAGATGGAGGTCTGGGCATTGTATGCCTATGGCGCTTCCAACGTCCTTCAAGAGATGTTGACTTACAAGTCGGACGATGTGCAGGGTCGCTCTAAGGCCTACGAATGCATTGTGAAGGGCGAAAACATGCCTGAAGCAGGCACGCCAGAGTCCTTCAACGTCCTTGTTCGCGAATTGCAGGGGCTGGGTCTGGAAGTCAATCTCGATTGATCTCCACCTGATGCCCATCCCCCACGGATCTTAAACGACGAACTCCGATATGCCGTACGGAAAACCCCAGAAGATCAAAAAGAACTTCAGCAGCATCACCGTCAGTTTGGCCTCCCCAGAAGCCATTCTAGAGCGCTCTTACGGTGAGGTACTGAAGCCTGAAACGATCAATTATCGTTCCTTCAAACCCGAGAAGGAAGGTCTCTTTTGCGAGAAGATTTTCGGTCCCGTCAAGGACTGGGAATGTCATTGTGGCAAATACAAGCGTATTCGCTACAAAGGTATCATATGTGACCGATGTGGCGTCGAAGTGACGCAGAAGTCGGTACGACGTGAGCGTATGGGGCACATTACATTGAGTGTGCCTGTTGTTCACATTTGGTATTTCAAGACCCTTCCAAACAAGATTGGACACCTTTTAGGTATCCGGTCGAAGGACCTAGAAAAAATCATCTACTACGAAAATTATGTCGTAGTCAATCCTGGTAGCGCTGCTGCTTTGGGTGTCGAAGAGAAGCAGCTTCTCTCCGAAGATGAGTATTTCAACATCTTGTATCAGATCCGCGAAGACAATAACCGTCTCGAGGACGATGATCCATCTAAATTCGTTGCGATGATCGGTGGTGAGGCAGTTGAAGAACTGCTAAAGCGCACCGAACTGGTATCGCTTGCTCAGGAACTGCGTTTCCAGATCAAGACAGAAACAAGTCAGCAGCGAAAAGGGGAAGCCCTGAAGCGACTGACAGTTACTGAATCCTTCCGCGAAGCAAACAAGCGCATCGACAACCGCCCTGAGTGGATGGTCATGCGCGTCGTTCCGGTGATTCCGCCAGAACTTCGTCCGCTCGTGCCGCTCGAAGGAGGTCGCTTTGCGACATCAGACCTTAACGATCTGTATCGCCGAGTCATCATCCGTAACAACCGGTTAAAGCGACTAATCGATATCAAGGCTCCTGAAGTCATCTTGCGCAACGAAAAGCGCATGCTCCAGGAAGCCGTTGATTCATTGTTCGACAACAGCCGCAAGGCAAACGCTGTCCGCTCTGACTCGAACCGTGCCCTAAAGTCTCTTTCAGATATGCTGAAAGGAAAGCAGGGACGTTTCCGGCAGAACTTGCTTGGTAAGCGTGTTGACTATTCCGGTCGTTCGGTCATCGTTGTTGGTCCAGAGCTGCACCTTCACCAGTGTGGTCTGCCTAAGCAGATGGCTGTTGAGCTGTTCAAACCGTTTGTGATCCGTAAGCTGATCGAGCGCGGTATCGTGAAAACGGTTAAAAGCGCCAAAAAAGTCGTGGATCGTCGTACTAGTGACGTATGGGACATCCTCGAAAAAGTTATTCAAGGTCGTCCGGTACTGCTCAACCGTGCTCCTACGCTTCATAGGTTAGGTATTCAGGCGTTCCAGCCTGTCCTGATCGAAGGTAAAGCGATCCGTCTGCATCCACTCGTTTGTACGGCATTTAACGCCGACTTCGATGGTGACCAGATGGCCGTCCACGTTCCGCTTTCGCATGATGCGGCGCTTGAAGCGCAGCTACTCATGCTCGCGAGCCACAACATTCTTTCGCCTGCACACGGTGGTCCGATTGCTGTTCCGACTCAGGACATGGTCCTTGGTCTGTACTACATGACTAAGTCTGCTGCTGGAGAGCTTGGAGAAGGCATGCGTTTCGCGTCTATGGACGAGGCACGGCAGGCATTCGACCAAGAAATGGTGGCACTGCACGCTCGAGTCTCGGTTCGTCTTGAAGATGGATCCAAAGTTGATACGACCATGGGTCGAATCCTCTTCAACGAGGTCGTTCCTCATGGAGTAGGATATATCAACGAGGTCCTGACGAAGAAAAACCTTCGTGGTATCATTGCTCGCGTTCTGAAAGCTACCGGATTTCCGGAAACAGCCGGGTTCCTCGACGCGATCAAGAATCTTGGATTCGAGAATGCTACGACTGCCGGTCTGACGTTCTCGATCGCAGATATTGTGATCCCTGATGCGAAGATCAAATTGATTGATGGCGCGCACGTAGAAGTTGAAAAAGCTCGTGGTAACTACTCCATGGGTTTCATCACCGAAAACGAGCGTTACAACCAGGTAATTGATATCTGGACGCACATCAACAACCAGGTTTCTGAAGTCCTCTTCAATACGCTCAAGGAAGACAAAGACGGATTCAACGCCATTTATATGATGGCCGACTCCGGTGCTCGTGGTTCGAAAGAGCAGATTCGGCAGTTGGGCGGTATGCGTGGTCTGATGGCCAAACCGCAGAAGAGCCTTATTGGTAGTGCTGGAGAAATCATTGAGAACCCGATTATTTCCAACTTTAAGGAAGGATTGACGGTACTCGAGTACTTCATCTCTACGCACGGTGCTCGTAAAGGTCTTGCCGATACAGCCCTGAAAACGGCAGATGCCGGTTATCTGACTCGTCGTCTTGTTGACGTTGCTCAGGATGTAACGGTGAAGGAGCCAGACTGTGGTACACTTCGTGGAATTCGTATTTCAGCCTTGAAGGACAACGAGGATATCGTTGAACCATTGGCAGATCGAATTCTCGGACGTGTCTCTGTACACGATGTGATTGATCCATTAACCGGCGACACGCTGGTTGAAGCAAATGGTCTGATCCACGAGGAGACAGCGCGGTCCATTTCCGAAACGTCCATCGAAGAAGTCGAAATACGTTCGGTACTGACATGTGAAGCCCGTCGCGGATGTTGCGCATTATGCTACGGCCGTAACCTCGGTTCAAACCGAATGGTTGAAGCTGGCGAAGCAGTTGGTGTCGTAGCTGCACAGTCCATTGGTGAGCCTGGAACGCAGCTTACGCTCCGTACATTCCACATTGGTGGTACAGCGAGCCGTATTTCTGCTGAATCAACGGTTCAGACGAAATTTGCTGGTAAGGTGGTTTACGAAAACCTTCGTACAGTCGAATTTGACTCGGGCGAAGAATCGAAAAACGTCGTTCTTTCGCGTCAGGGTGAGATTAAGATTGTGGATCCAAAAGACGGAAATCGTCAGCTGATCGCAAACCTCATTCCGTATGGTGCCGAAGTACTCGTAAGCGATGGTGATATGGTCGAGAAGGGAGGTGTGCTTGCCGCATGGGACCCTTACAACTCCGTCATCATGTCCGAATTCTCAGGTACGGTAGGTTTCCAGGATATCATGGAAGGCGTCACATTCCGCGAGGAATCGGACGAACAGACCGGATACAAGGAAAAAGTCATCATCGATACGCGTGAGCGTACGTTGACTCCTGCTATTCTGATTAAGGGAAAGGATGGTACCGAACGCGAATATCCGCTGCCGGTCCGCGCCCGTATCCAGGTTGATGCAAACGACAAGGTTCAAGCTGGCCGAATTCTGGTCAAGATCCCGCGTCAGTCTGCTAAGACCCGTGATATTACCGGTGGTCTGCCACGTGTTACTGAACTCTTCGAGGCGCGTACGCCAAATGATCCGGCAAAAGTGTCTGAGATCGATGGTGTCGTATCCTTCGGTGGACGTAAGCGTGGTTCTCAGGAAGTGATCGTGACGAGTCGTGACGGTACGGAATCGAAAACGTACCTAGTCTCGATGACCAAGCATATGCTTGTCCACGAAAACGACTTTGTGCGTGCTGGTGACCCTCTCTCCGACGGACAGGTTGCACCACAGGATATCCTAGCAATCCTTGGCCCCCGCGCCGTTCAGGAGTATCTGGTCAACGAGATTCAGGAAGTCTATCGACTACAGGGTGTGACGATCAACGACAAACACATCGAGTGCATTGTGCGTCAGATGATGCAGAAAGTGCTTGTTGCGGATGCTGGAGATACCAACCTGCTCGAAGACAACTATGTAGATCGTTTCGTTCTGGAAGAGATGAATGACGACCTTTACGACAAATTTGTTGTGATCGATCCAGGTGAGTCTGACTTACCAATTGGACAGGTCATTGATCGTCGTGGTCTGCGTGAGATCAATTCCGCTATGAAGCGTTCGGACAAACGAGAAGTCATTGTGCGCGAAGCACAACCGGCTGTTGCTGAACCGGTGCTCTTGGGTATTACCCAGGCTGCGCTGGCTACGGACTCGTTTATCTCGGCTGCTTCCTTCCAGGAAACGACCAAAGTCTTGACTGAAGCGTCGATTGCTGCGAAAATGGACCCACTCTTCGGCCTAAAGGAAAATGTGATCGTAGGTCACTTGATTCCAGCAGGTACCGGACAGCGCGAGTTCAAAAACATCAACGTCGGTTCTCAGAAAGAGTACGAAGAGCTTCAAGCTGCAATCGGATCTGAAAGCAGCGGAGACGGTGCAACTGAAGAGGTTGCCGCTCCTTGATCGTTCTTCCATTTTCCCGGTAACTTTCCGGGGTAAGGGACTACTGAAGGGCCCGATCGTTTACGCGATCGGGCCCTTCTTTATAGAATGAGATGACCATCAATTTCCTTAAAAAAGAGGGACCACTCCGTCGATCGAGCGCGACCTAAAGGCGCAGACTTGGCGGAAATGATGGCCTGGATTAGACATCCGATGCGAAAATGATGAAGGGTGCATCCCCACAATGAGGTTGACGTATTTCTGCCCATGACCTTAACTCGGTCAAGACGACTTCGCTAAAAAAATTATGCTGAAAGAGATATACATGGTCGTTGGCGGCGTCGGAGCCTTTTTCATCACCGTAGCGATGTTCTTTTCGTTTATCGGTTGGTGGATGGCTGTGACTGCCGTAGTGACACGAAATCTGGCTATTGGCCTCAAGGCACTCTTAATAGTGATTATCTCTCTTTTTCCACCACTCGGTCTACTTCTCGTCACACTTTTTGTGTACTTAGATCGGCGTGCTGTCAGTGAAGCGATTTCTAGCATGTCCGAGGAAAGGCCTCTGGGTTCTGAGCTAAACGGGGCGCGCCAATTGTCCTCAGCTCAGCGAGTAGCCTGAACCCTGAACATTGTAACCACATTGTAACCACCGCAGCTGGTTTTGAGCCTCGCTCAACACCGGTCCAGTTTTTACTGGCATCGCACTGTCAGCGCCGACACCACTTCCCGTTGAAACGAGGCGCCGGCCGGCCGATTTAACAGCGTGCCATTGACAACCAGGGTGGAAGATCCCCCTCCATCAAGGTTTAGCGCTTCTACCGCTCCTAGGCTTTTCAGTATACCTGCAAGTTCAGAAAAGGAAACTCCTCTACTTGCGCGTTGCCGGCCATCTATCACTAAGAGCAAAAGATCTCCGTCTTTAGTGATGCCAGCTGCCGTTCTAGGATGATACTCTGTTCCGGCTGGGCCAAAAAATGCCTCTTGGTACGACGTAACACTGGTAGAACCGTTTTTCAGCAGAGCAGGTCCTCCTGAAACGGCGTCTGTAACCATCCAAGGTATGCTAGAAATACTGTCAGGTAACGAACCTGGTCTACCGGGTTCGTTCGGCACTGGGGTTGGCCATAAATGAACGCTGTCAGCGCGTGACGAGACCCAGCCAATCTCTGCCCGATTGTCGTCATAAAACCCAATAGCAGAGCGATTCACATCGTAGCGCTTGTCATCCCAATAGATTCCTGGGGTAGCAAACTGAAGAAAGCGACCTTTAGATATGAGTAGCCCAACGGGTTCAAATGAATCGTCATTTTCTAAGTAGAAACCACCGTTGATAGCTAAACATGCGTCAGATTCGTTGGCTAGAGCTCCGACAGACATGCGCCCATCTTCATCGTCCGCTGCTGTTACTGAGATGTCAATCTCAGGCGAGCTAAGATCAATTCGTGCCATCCAAGTCTTGAGCGGGAGCTCTTCATCTGTACCTTCAAGGATGGAGATTGCTGCAGGAAGATCAAATTCCATAGTCCTGTTTTCCCATCTGATATCGAGCACCGTGACTGACGAAGTCGCCCGCTCACTGCCGCAACCAAAAGGAAGCATACATGCGATCAGAAGCAGGGATGTTAGCCGGACTTTTATCATCGTCTGGGGCAAAGACAGTTCTGTAGGTGGTTCTGCAGGCGGATCACGAGCAAAGTACGGTCTTTTTGTGATAGCAGAATCATTATTATCGTGCAAACCATCAGTGCCTGCCGGTTGTCCAAGGAATGAAACGCCAAAACATGAACGATCGCGAAAACGAACTCATTCAGTCGGCAAAGAACGGTGACAACCGAGCTTTCGACGAACTGATTCGCCTCAATGATAGGCGGATCTTGCAGGTGGCCCATGGGATCATGGGAAACATGCAGGATGCCTATGATGCTTATCAGGAGGGAGTTATCCGGGCGTATCGGAAACTGGATACCTTTCGCAGTGACAGTTCCTTCAGTACGTGGTTAACAAGGATTGTTATTAATCAGGCATTGAACATGAAAAGGAGACTCCGCTGGAAACAGCGTCTGTCGCTCGATCAGTTGTCTGAATCAGCCCCCGACTTGCTCAGGGACAATCAAGCGACCCCGGATGAAGTGTTTGTTACCAGCGAACTGTCTGATGAAATCCGAAAATCGATGGAGCTTTTATCGGATCGGGAGCGGACAGTGTTCGTGCTCAAGCACATGCACGGGTTTCGTCTGCGTGAGATTGCCGTAATGATCGACTGTGCCGAAGGCACCGTAAAGAACTATCTATTCCGGGCTACTCGGAAACTACGTGACGAATTGCGAGCCTATAGTCCCGAAAGGGCACCTAAGGAAAGCACTATCACGACTCATCAATGAAGACTATGAGCCATTCCTGCTCCCATGATCGTGAGGATCTGATCCTTTTTTACTACGACGAGCTACCTGCATCTACCAGGCAGGATGTTGAGGCACGCATCACTGTTTGCCCTTCTTGCCGCGAACAGCTTGCATCGCTCGAACTACTGGAAGCTGCCGTTCCTCGTACCCCTTCCATTGAGCTTACGGACGAGACCCTATCGGCCATACGCAACGCTACGTCTCGCCGTATTGCCGAAGCTGCGCCAAAGGAGAGTAGACCGACCGCAAGGAGTGGCTTGTCTCTTCTTCCACGATTTGCCATCGCCGCATCAGTCCTTTTGGCTGTTTTCTTTTTGGGCCAATTCACCGCTTCGCCTGATCAAGTTGACCAAGCCTTCGCGGAATTCACTGGCTCGAAAGACGCGCAGATTTCCGATATCAATTTCGATCCAGAAAGTGGGGTGGTTCAGATACAGTATCAGCAGGCCCGTCCGACATCTATTGAGGCTGATATCTCTGATGAACGAATTCAGGACCTTCTGCGTCATGCCCTTCAAGATCAGGACGATCCGCGCAGTCGATTACGAGCGGTCAGAACGGTATCAGAGGCCAATTTTTTAAATGTCGCGCCGGATCTTGCTCTGGTGGACGCTATGCGCGAAGTGCTTCTAATTGAGAACAACGAAGGAATCCGCCTTCAGACGCTCAAGGCACTAAATTCAATTCACGTAGGTATGCCAGTCGGTGAGGACTTAAAAACGACACTCATCAATATGCTGACTACGGAAAAGAGCTCAGCCATTCGCATGGAGGCCTTACAACTCCTAACTCGGAGTGAGTTGGCTTCCCTAGAACTGCAGAGTGCTCTCCAAACAGCTCGGCAAGATCTCAATCCTTTTATACGTCAGAAAGCAGAAGCTGCCTTGACAGAGTTTGAGACCAAAACACGCCTCGAGGAAGTAAAATGAGACGTAGACTATCCATGATTCGATCACTCACGTTTGCAGCCGCCACCATTTTATGTCTAAACATGGTAATCCCGGCTGCCGCGCAGACCGTAGAGCGGCACGAAGAAGGCTGGCTTTTTGAGAACTCCTTCGATTTTCCGATCGAAGCAGTGGGAGATCTTGCGTTTGAAGACTTTGGTGGTCATATCACGGTCACATCGGATAACCTCCCTTCAGTCAGGATCCACCAGTCCATCCCCCTAGTACGTGGTTTGGAAGCAGAAGCCCTTGCTTATGGCAAGGAGTTTGCGCCTGGCCTGAGAAAACAAGGTGATAGTGTCGTGATCGAGGGCTCGGGTGTTCCGCGTGGTTCGAGCTATGAAATCATCATACCGTCTTCCATGGGTTTCACACTAGAATCAGACGGTGGTGTCACACAAGTTTTTAGTATCGGCGGCTCTGTAGATATCAATTCATCGGGAGGTTCGATCGAGCTCGAAGATATTGAGGGCGATGTGTATTTGCGATCTGATGGTGGATACATCAGTGCAAACGGAGTTGGTGGCTCGTTTTCTGTCACATCGGGCGGTGGGAATATTGATGTCGCTTCGGTCGATGGAGATCTGGTGGTTTCCTCAGGCGGTGGAAGCCTTGATGTTTCTGACATTGAGGGCGAAGTGGATCTACTCACAGCCGGTGGAAATATTGGCGTAATGGGCGTTAAAACGGATGTATCTGCCGTAACCTCAGGGGGCAATATCGAACTCTCCGATGTAGGAGGAAACGCGGATCTGACAAGCGGCGGTGGGGATATCGAAGTGGAAAATGTTCGCGGGGATCTTGATGCAACGACGTCTGGGGGGGATATAGAAGTAGACAATGTAGAAGGGTCTATGCGGCTTGAAACCCTAGCAGGAGATATCGAAATCACTGGCGTTCAGGGAAACGTGCGAGTGATAAGCGAAGTGGGCAATGTTGAAATCGAAGTGGCCGATGCCCATTTCCTAGAGTCGGGTCGTATGAGTGTTAATCTTCAACATGGTGACATCTGGTTGTTACTTCCTGCGGACACCAATGCAAATGTTATTGCAAACGTCCAAGAAGAAGGCACTATCGAAATCGATCAGGAAGGGTGGGAGGTCGAAGTACTTGGCCAACGCAGCCCTTCTTCAGGCAGGGGCACACGCCGAGCAGAAATCCAGATCGGAAAGGGCGGTGGACCTATCGAGTTGACACTCCAAGGAGGCGAGGTCATTATAGAGAACCGCTGAAAACGCCTTGGAAGACGCGTAAAACAGCAATAATGTAACAGTTACCCATTCCTAAACGTATGGGAATGGAACTAACAACTTCGAGGGAATAGTATGTTTTCCACGTCACGACTATGCGCGACAGGCTCTTTGATTCTGGGCCTCCTATTACTAGCTGGAGGCTTCGCTACAGCCCAGGCCCAAGACGTTATAAAGGAGTCATTCAACGTTGACCAAGGTGGTACACTGTACCTCGATATTGACTACGGAAGTGTAGAGATTCGGACGCATTCCTCGTCTGTCGTAGAGTTCACACTTGAGAGAGATGTTGAAGGCGTCTCATCAACTGAGATGAAAGAAATATTGGCACGTCACGATTTTCGATTTAATCAGGACGGGGATGATGTCATCATTGAACTCGACTCCGAAATGGATGGCGATGATAGGGCATGGCGTCGTTGGAAAAATGATCATAACCTGGACATTGACTTGGTGGTAACAGTCCCTAATGAATACAATGTTGACTTTCGAACCGGAGCAGGCAACGTTGATATCGCTGATCTTGAAGGATGGATCGATGGAAGAACTGGCGCAGGCAACGTTGAGATAGGACGCATCTACGGATCGGTCGATGTATCGTCCGGTGCAGGAAACGTGCGAATCCGGGGTGCTCAAGGCGAAGTTGATGTGCAATCTGGGGCTGGTGACATCATTCTAGAGGATGTGGAAGGAACGATAACGGTACGCACGGGAGCAGGAAACGTAGAGGCGTATATCACCCAAGAGCTTCGCGGAGATTCAAGCTTCAACACGGGTGCTGGTAACGTCACTGTATATCTAAGTGGCGATATTGGAGCTGACGTAGAAGCCAGAGCCAGCTTAGGGAATGCACGATCCGATTATGACCTTCGAGAAAAAGGCAAATGGATGTCCAAAACGCTGACTGGGCAGGTCAATGGCGGAGGACCTGAAATCACTATGTCAGCCGGAGTTGGGAACGTTTCGCTTCGCCGGAACTGACGATGATTGGCCGTAAGGCGGTCATTTGCAATGAGATACTGGCCTAAATGAGGCAAAAAAGGGGCGCGCGACGTTGTCGCGCGCCCCTTTTTTTATCAGCCAAGGCTGGAACTTGTGAATCTAGCTACTTACATTAGGTTAACACTGTTAACCATAAGGAATATGGAAATGGAGCAGGAAAAAGGTCTTAAGCGACTCATTCTTGATACGGCCCGTCAGCTACTGACTACAACGGGTTATGCGCAATTATCAATGCGCAATATCGCCAATAAGATCGGGTACAGCGCAACAAGCATCTACCTCTATTTTGAAAGTAAGGATGACCTTGTCCACGAGCTAATCGATGAGGGAGTCGATCTGCTCCATGCTCGATTAACAGAGGCTGACTCAACGGCAACGAGCCCAGATGGCCGATTGCTGGCGATGTGTCGAGAGTATGTTTCCTTTGGTATGGAGCGACCAGAGTACTACGAAATCATGTACGTACTGCACCCGGAGTATATCAAGCGCTACCCAGCCGAAAAATACCGCAAGGCCCGTCGAATCTTGGAGGTGATAGCTTCCGCTATTGAGGATGGCATTGATTCTGGAGTGTTTGAAGAGAGCGATTCAATGCTGGCAGCTAACATCGCCTGGACGCAGTTGCATGGTGTAGTCACACTGTTGACGTCTGAGCGGGTTGATAAACGAATCGACCCCAATATTTTGATTGATTCAGCCTGTAGCCATTTTGTGGACAGCCTTCGTCGTACGACGAGTACCACGCCTCAAAACAACTGATGGGGAATACGGCCGAAAATGTGGCACAGAAGTACGGCATCACTCGGGAAGATCAGGATGCGTTTGCTTTGTCCTCTCACCAGAAGGCATTGAAAGCCATTAATGACGGATCTTTTACTCAAGAGATCGTGCCACTGACACTCAAGGCTGCAGCGGGAAATACGGATAGTACGCCGCCGTTTGAGGTGGACGAAGGCCCGCGAACAGACACCTCCATAGAGGCACTTCAGCGCTTGCCTGCCGTCTTCAGGCAAAAAGGAACTGTGACAGCTGGCAATTCCTCCCAAATGTCAGATGGGGCGGCGGCTACGCTCCTAGTGAGTGAATCCGTCCTGAACGAACTTGGGATGACACCCATGGCCAGATTGGTTGGATTTGCTGTCGCAGGGGTCGCTCCGGAGTTGATGGGAATCGGACCCGTTGAGGCGGTACCCAAAGTACTCCGCCAAACAGGCCTTACGTTAAGCGATATCGGGTTGATAGAATTGAACGAGGCCTTTGCCTCGCAAAGCCTTGCGGTCATCAAGGAATTGCATTTGGATCCCGATATCGTGAACGTGCATGGTGGAGCTATCGCCTTGGGCCATCCCCTCGGATGTACTGGTGCAAAACTGACGACAACCTTGCTTCACGAAATGAAGCGACGCAACATACAATATGGTCTGTGTACCATGTGTATCGGAGGCGGTATGGGTGCCGCTGGCATTTTTGAACTTCTGGATCGCAATTGAACGTCCCGCTCATCGGAAAACGCAGAGCATTATGAATCTCCCTTTCTATTCCTTCTTCGATTCCTTCCTTCCAGACTGGGCCGTCATTGCGTTGCTCGTAATGTCTGTGCTCCACATGGGCTTCTATGGATGGGGTCTTCGATCCTGGCTTATTGTTATGGCCGTTTTTATGGTCGGAATGGGCGCACCGGTGGCGTCTTGGATTGGCTGGGGGGGTGTCCTGGTGCTTTTCGGACTACCACCGATCCGGCGCATTCTCAGTGCTGGTGTGATGAAGCTGTTGGAGGTATTGAAATTTCTTCCAACCATTTCAAAAACGGAGCAAGAGGCGATCGACGCCGGTACTACGTGGGTTGAAGGTCAACTTTTCTCTGGCTATCCCGATTTCAAGCACATTCTTAAGGAAGACTACCCGGGCCTGAGCGACGAGGAACAGGCATTCATAGACGGCCCGTGTCAGGAAGTCTGTGATGCTACAGATGACTGGGATGTATTCTTGCGCAAGGACCTTCCTCCGAACACATGGGAACTGCTCAAAAAGCACCGGTTTTTCGGTATGATCATCCCCAAGGAGTATGGGGGACTTGGATTTTCTGCATCCGCCAATAGTGCGGTCGTAGGTAAAATGGCGTCAGCCAACACCGTGCTGGGTATTACGGTCATGGTGCCCAACTCGTTGGGTCCAGCCGAATTGTTGATTCACTATGGCACGGAAGAGCAGAAGAACTATTACCTGCCGCGTCTGGCCTCACATGAGGAAATCCCGGCCTTTGCGCTCACCGAACCCAGCGCAGGCTCCGATGCTGGTGCCATGAAGGCTCACGGAGAAGTGTTTAAAGGGGAAGATGGTCGGCTCAAGATCAAACTTAATTGGAATAAGCGATATATCACGCTCGCTCCGATCTCCACGGTTCTGGGTCTGGCCTTCAAACTGTATGATCCTGACGAACTACTCGGAAACGGTACGAGCCTTGGAATAACGTGTGCTTTAATCGCGAGCGACTCCCCGGGAGTGGACAATGGAAACCGGCATGATCCGTTGGGAATTCCGTTCTATAATGGTCCGACCTATGGTACAGATGTGATCGTAGATTTGGAAAAAGCGGTCATTGGAGGCTTGAATGGCGTTGGTAGAGGCTGGACAATGCTGATGGAGTCATTGGCAGCAGGGCGCGGTATCTCATTGCCTGCAGTCGGTACGTTTGGCTCGAAAACAGTGGCTCGCATAGCAGGAGCGCATGCTGTAGTGCGCAAGCAGTTCGGCCTGTCAATTGGGAAATTCGAAGGCATTGAGGAGCCGTTGGCTAGAATCGGTGGTTTCACCTATATCCTAGAAGCAGCCCGAAGATTTACAAATGGTGGATTGAACAAGGGCGCTAAACCGGCGGTCGTCACGGCCATCATGAAGTACAACGCGACAGAGCTCTATCGCGAGGCTATCAATGATGGCATGGATATTCTGGGTGGGAATGCGATTTCTCGCGGGCCGCGCAACGCATTAGCGCATGCTTACATCAACACGCCGATTGGTGTCACGGTGGAAGGCGCAAATATCCTCACAAGAACGCTCATCATTTTTGGACAGGGAGCTATCAGGTCCCATCCCTTTGTTCTGAAAGAAGTCAATGCGCTCGAAGCACACGACGTTAAAGCATTTGATGTGGCATTCTGGGGCCATGTAGGCATGGTTGTTCGCAACACGTTCCGCTCTATTCTGCTTTCTTTGACCAGAGGGCGTATTGCGCGATCACCTGTTAGTGGGCCGGCAGCTAATTATTATCGGAAGCTGGCTTGGGCCTCATCCTCCTTCAGTATCCTGGCCGACTTGGCGCTGGGTCTGATCGGTGGAACGTTGAAACGCAAGGAGATGCTAACCGGACGATTCGCTGATATTTTTTCATGGCTTTATCTCGCTACGGCTACCCTTCAACGATTTGAAGCAGAAGGGCGCCCGAAGGAAGATGAACCGTTTCTTCGGTATGCGATGGCTGTTTCGTTCCATCGTATGCAGACCGGATTTGATGCGTTGTTCAACAGTCTGGAGTTACCAATTCTTGGCCTCCTTTTTAGGGGTCCAATCGGAATGTGGTCCCGCATGAATCGGCTCTCTGCGCCGCCGTCGGACAAGGACATCCACCGTATAGCTACCATCCTACAAACACCTGGCAAGCAACGAGATCATCTGACAGATGGCGTACACATCTCCACATCGCCCGAGCGCCCAACAGGTAGGCTGGATCGGGCTATGGAAGCGAGTCTGAAAGCCGAAGCAACCTCTTCTGCTTTGAGAAAGGCGGTCCGAGCAGGCAAACTGCCTGCCCGCGGTCTGGAAGCACAACTTGAAGCAGCCGTATCAAGCGGCATGATTACCGCCGAAGAGGCAGAGTCTGTTCGGGTGGCGGAAACGCTGAGGGAAGATGCCATTCAAGTCGATTCCTTTACCTTGGAAGACTATAAAAAAACCGCATTTATCCGCGAGTCAGTAGCTTCGATGTAAACCTATAAAGAGGTTCCAATGACCCTTTAAAGTGTAATAAAGGATATTCCTGCGGAAATAATTAAAAAAACGGCAAATATCGGGCGAACGACATTCATTCGCAAGACGAGCAAAAACTTTGTATATTGACCGAACAGATTTATGACTTAGAAAACCCCGTTTTTCCATGGCAACCCAAAACATGAACGATAGCTGGACCCGAGTGGTAGACCAGATCCGCACCATCTGGTCTGACCAGGAGTTCGATGATACGGAGATGAAAAAAGCCCGTGGCAAGTTGTCGAAAATGGTTGATCTCATCCACGAGAAGACTGGAGAACCGCGTCCCGAAATCGTTCAAAAGATTTCTGCGTTTCTTTAATCGAAGTATTCGATCTACTCTGGAAAGCCCGACCATCTTTATGGTCGGGCTTTTTTTTGGCCTACTTTTTTTGAGCTCCCCTCATTGGATTACCACTTTACGGTACTCCAACTACCTGGAGTACTGCCTAGGCGGACAACCTCGATAAATTTTGAAAGCCTATTGTTTGAATACCGAACCCCGATCCTGCAGTATCGTTGTATCAGACCATCAATCGAGAGAGTTGCATGACTGACTTTGCAGAATCCCAGAGCCTCGGTACGGCGGCAGATGTCGCCCATCGTCGGTATGTCGCGCGTATGCAGACCTACGGGGAGTTGTTGGATCTATTACAGCAACGCCACGCCGAGGTGTCCCTTGGGGGTGGACAGAAACGGCAAGAAAGGGAGCACTCTAGAGGAAAGATGCTCCCGCGCGAACGAATTGCTGCCCTAGTGGATGAGGGTTCTGAATTTCAAGAAATTGGATCGTTTGCAGCGTGGGATATGTACGAGAATGAGGGTGGGTGCCCTTCTGCTGGAACGGTGATGGGGACAGGCCATGTAAATGGTCGTCTATGTATGATCGTTGCCAATGACGCGACAGTGAAGGCAGGCGCCTGGTTTCCGATGACGGCCAAGAAGAACCTTCGCGCCCAGGAGATCGCCTTAGAAAACCACCTGCCAATCATCTATCTAGTGGACTCGGCCGGGGTCTTCCTCCCGATGCAGGACGAGATATTTCCTGATAGAGATCATTTTGGGCGGATTTTTCGCAACAATGCCGTCATGTCCGCCAAAGGTATTCCGCAGATAGCCGCCATTATGGGCAGTTGTGTAGCGGGCGGTGCTTATCTACCCATCATGAGTGATGAAGCGTTGATCGTAGATGGGACCGGTTCTGTCTTCTTGGCGGGGCCATTCTTGGTTAAGGCCGCCATCGGTGAAGAGGTAGACAAGGAAACGCTTGGGGGGGCCGCCACTCATTCTGAAATTTCTGGTGTCACAGATTACAACGTACCGGATGATGCTACGTGTCTGCGCACGATACGGGATCTCGTTTCACGTTTGGGCGATCGTCCTCGAGCGGGTTTTTCAAGGATTGAAGCTACACCAACAGCATTTCCATCGGAAGAAATACCTGGATTTATGCCTGCTACAGGCGCTGAGCCTTACGACATGCGCGAAGTGCTGGGTCGCATCATCGATGCCGAGTCTTGGACTGAATACAAGGCAGGTTACGGCAAAACGATTCTAACTGGCTATGCCAGGATAGATGGCTGGAGCGTGGGTGTTGTAGCTAATCAGAGGGAAATGGTTAGAGCACGAGCAGGGGTTAAGGCCAATACTGATGAAATGCAGGCCGGAGGTGTCATCTACTCCGACTCGGCTGACAAGGCGGCTCGCTTCATTATGAACTGCAACCAGAAGCGTATTCCGCTAGTCTTCCTTCAAGATGTAACAGGCTTTATGGTGGGCTCTCGGTCCGAGCAGGGTGGGATTATCAAGGATGGAGCCAAGATGGTGAGTGCGGTTGCTAATTCGGTGGTGCCGAAGTTTACCGTCATTGTCGGTAATTCCTACGGAGCAGGTAATTATGCTATGTGTGGTAGAGCCTATGATCCACGAATGATTTGTGCGTGGCCGACCGCTAGGATGGCGGTCATGGGGGGATCTCAGGCTGCAAAGACCCTTCTCCAGATCCAAAAGGCATCCGCAAAACGCAGTGGGACAGAATACTCCGAGGAAGAGGAGGCAGCCCTCCTGAAAGAAATTAAGGATCGGTACGATCGGCAGACTACTCCCTACTACGCTGCTGCGAGGATGTGGGTTGATGAAATCATTGACCCTAGGTCGACCCGAGAGTGGCTATCTAGGGGACTTGAGATCGCTGATCTGAATCCCGATATCCCTGTTTTTAACCCCGGAGTGATCCAAACGTAATAGAATGCTCAAGGCGGGCGGTCGTCCTGCCATAACCGTACACCCGTCCAAACCGTGCTCCCATCGACACTGTGCTCCTATCGTCTCTGTGCTCCTATCGTCTCTGTGCTCCCATCTCAATAGTAATGCTCCCATGTCTGACGCCATTTGGAAAAAACCAACTGACTTGGCCATCATGAATAACTTCTCGAAGGAGTGCATGGTGGGTCACATCGGTATTGAGTTCATAGAGATTGGTCCGGACTATCTGGTTGCAACTATGCCCGTAGATCATCGGACCGTTCAACCATTGGGCCTATTGCATGGAGGCGCTTCAGCATCGCTCCTCGAAACGGTGGCAAGTGTTGGTGCGACGTGGGCGGTTGGTAAAGACGATTTCTGTGTCGGTGTTGAGCTCAACATCAACCACATCAAGGCCAAGCGCCACGGTCTGGTCAAGGCAATAGGAAGGCCGCTTCAACTGGGCGGGACCATCCAAGTGTGGAATGTTGATATTGAAGATGAACAGGGGGGCATGGTCGCCACCGGGCGGTTGACGCTTGCAGTTCGGCACCAAAAAGCGTAGCAAGGATTCGTCTTGGGCGAGAAAGCACTGTCTTTGTCAATTCAGCAATTTGTTTTTACAATACTGGCGCAGTTGCTCGTCTTCGCTTTCATCATTCGTACATACCCTCATGAAGCGCCTCAATCAACCAACTTTAAGCACGCTGATCATATGTATAATAAGCGTAGTAACTCTTGGTCTTGCTGTCTCTTCGGCGTCTGCTCAGCGAAATGGATTGCAATATCGAGCAGTTAACGTAGGCTCAGATCGGGACATCGACGACCAATTTAATGAGTTGGCTGAGGATGGATGGTATCCTCGTTTTGTTCTGAAATACCAGGGTAACGCAAGGCTGATTTTTGAGCGTCCTCGAGACCGCAATGAACGGCGTGAAAACCTGGAATACAGGGCAACGGTTATTCGCTCAGGCAGTGAAATAGATGACACGTTCAACGATTTAGCCGAGGATGGCTGGTTTCCATGATTTGTGTTCCGAACCGGCGCTCTCAACACGAACTGGCGGCTTATGATGGAGCGTGACCCCGACAACTTGGTCACTGACCTCGAATACCGCGCCGTTGTCATCAATCAAGGCCGCAATGTCGACGACACGTTCAATGACCTTTCCATGGATGGATGGTACCCACTGTTCCTCATACAGGGCTCCGATGACCACCGCATGCTGTTCGCTCGCGGGATGGAGGAAACCGAGCATACCATGGAGTTTATTTCGAGGACGTCTCGGAATATTCGTCAGATTGATGACTTATACGACGACGAAGGAGAAGAAGGATGGGAGCCGATGTTCCTGTTCAAAGAAGATTCTGGGGTCTACCCTACGCTCTTTGAGCGGCCAATAGACGAAGAAGACTGGGTGCCTCTTGAATTTCAAGCTCGACGGATTGGCGAAATTAGTGAGATTGACGACAAGTTCAACCAGTACGCAGCAGATGACTGGTATCCCATTTTTGTCATCGAAGATATCCTTGAAACTGAAGAGGAATATGAAGACGATGACGGAAAAGAACTGACCCGCACGGTACAAGAAGTCCGCTGGCGTATGCTCTTCGGCAGTACATATGAGTAGGATTGATGTGGCTTAAATCGCACGAGTAGGAAATAGCATGCTTTACAATCACCCACTCCCTATCCACTCACGAGTCCACTAAAAATTGCTATGTGACCGTTTACAGATTTCTTGCTTTCAACGATTTGATCAGCTTTGGGCTGCGTCAGATTGTGCTAAGTAGCTGAACGGAAAACAAGTTTTGAGGATCCGTCCAGACGCGGTCAACCGTGAAACCTGCATCCTCAGCCAACGCGCGAAACCCCTCGATTCGGTACTTATGGGAGTATTCCGTCTGGATTACATCTCCCGCATTAAACGCGAATACTGAGCCATTGATATCGACCTTCTGATGATCTGTAGCCACCAGCTGCATCTCAATTCGTTCAGCCGATTCATCCCAAAAAGCTCGGTGCTCGAATAGGTCTACGTTGATGTCTGCACCGAGCTGATGATTTACATGGTGCAATATGTTGCGGTTGAATTCTGCGGTGACGCCCTGAGTGTCGTTGTACGCATCGTGTAGAACTTTTGGGTCTTTTACTAGGTCTACGCCGATCAGTAGATGGCCATTATTTCCTGCCAAATGATGGACTCTCTTTAGAAAATCACGGGCTTGTTCAGGATTAAAATTGCCAATGGTAGAGCCCGGAAAGAAAATCAAATGGCTTGGCTCTTTTGAGCGTTTAGCGCCATCATCAGTTGGTACTGAGCTGGCTCCATGTCCGTCCCCTTTTGATAACACACCGGTCAGATTCAAATCGATGTCCTGGAGGTAGTCCGCGCAGACGGGAAAAATTGGAAGGGTCGGAAACTCACCTTCCAGATTCCTGGCGGCCATCATCAGATGTTTTTTCGATATATCAATCGGTACATAGGCAGCAAGGCCATTCAGGTGCTCAAGCAGTAACCTGGTTTTGATGCTGCTCCCCGAGCCATATTCGATCAGCACAATGTTATCACCCAACGCTGCACTGATTTCATCGACGTACGTCTCTAGAATCCATCGCTCCGTTTTCGTCGGGTAGTACTCGTTCAGCTCACAGATCTGGTCAAATAGAAGAGAGCCTGCTGCATCGTAGAAATACTTACTAGGAAGCGCGCGTGGAGTGGTTGCAAACCCATTCAATACGTCATCCAGCATTGTCTCTGTTGCTGGGTGTAGGTCCAGAAATGGTTCGGCTGTCATTGTGTGGTTCCGGGTGTTCGACACAGTCGGACTCCAGCAAACTGCCACCGAGCATACGAGGGAAAGAAATTGCGATAGGTTAGCCGGACATGGTCAGAGGGCGTAGCGCAGGATCCCCCACGCAGGACGAATTGATTCGCCATGAACTTACCGTTGTATTCGCCCAGTGCTCCGTCCACGGGTCGGTATCCCGGATAGGGGGAGTAATGGCTCGATGTCCACTCCCAATTTGTGCCGAACATGCCTCTCAGACCTCCATCGTCTGGAAGCAACCGGGGATGGAAGGATAGGTCGTCTGAAAAATGTCCCAGTCGAGATGCTCCTTCCGCGGCGTGCTCCCACTCAAACTCCGTTGGTAATCGAGCACCAGCGAAACGAGCAAAAGCGTCTGCCTCGAAGTAAGAAACGTGGGTTAATGGGGCATCTAGGTCTAATGAGATCCTTCCCCCGAGAGAAAATTCAGACCAACTATCGTTTTCCCTAATCCAATAAAGTGGGTGATTCCAACCTTCCTGGTGTACGAGGTCCCACCCTTGGGACAACCAGAGTGTTGCATTATTGTAGCCGCCAGCTTCTATAAATGCCAAGAACTCCCCGTTTGTGACCGGTCGGTTTGCTAGCTCAAAGGGTTCCAAAAAATGCCGATGCGGGGGCTGTTCGTTGTCATAGAAGAAACCACTTCCTTGGTGACCGATGTTTACCACACCACCCTCAAATGACGCCCAGGTGAGCTCTCCAGCCGGCGTAGATTGTGGTACTAGGTCACCCTTGTATACCGGATACAACGGATTCATGGATAGCACATGCTTGATGTCTGTGACCATAAGCTCTTGGTGCTGTTGCTCATGATTCAGGCCGATTTCTACAGTTTCCAAGAGGCGTGTTGACAAATCGGAGACGCTCAGAAAGCGTTCCATGGCAGAATCAACATAGCTGCGATACGCAACCACATCTTCTACGGTAGGTCTGGATAAAAACCCTCGGTGGGGTCGGTGAAAGCGGTCGCCGGCCTGCACGTAATACGAGTTGAAGAGATAGGCATACCGATCATCAAGCGCCTGATACACGGGATCAAACTCTCGAAGCACGAAGGTCTCAAAAAACCAAGTTGTGTGTGCCAAATGCCACTTTGTTGGGCTCACATCCGGCATCGACTGGATAACGTAGTCCTCTGTCTTTAGGGGGGCGCATATTGCCGCTGTACGATCCCGGACTGCACGGTATCTGGTAGCCGCCGCCGACTCTCGGAGTACAGGATTAGTTGTCATGGTCGAAAATGACGGATCAGACACGTTCGAGTCCTCTTAGAGATATGGGCGACGGATTTAACACAAAAGACAGGGTAGACCATTAGGTTACACCATTAGGTAGGCCAGGTATGGAATTCGATCGGAAGAGATTCAGCTCGACACCTATATTCCGGCATTATTCCCGCCCGTTAGAATGTAGTGATTCATGCGAATCAATCGTTTCGACATTTTTACTCTGATTCTGCTTGTACTGTCCGTTACCGGATGTAGCGCATCACGTTCCGCATCTGACTCCGATTCGGATGCTACATCGTCCAGCGCCGCCACGGATCTGACCTCTGACATCACCATGGACCGAGACAACGGGTTTCAAGCGGGAGATATTCGAGAAATAAATATTCCCGGAACAGAGATCTCCTTCCAGTTGACGTACGTCCCAGAGGGTACGCGCGCAGTAGGAACAGCGCCGGAAGAGGACGGGATGGAATTAGATGAAGGCCCTCAAGCGAGTGTTTCTCTTGGCGCATATTGGATTGGACGATTCGAAGTCACAGACGATGAATACGGTGTTTTTCGTTATCAGGATCGCGATGCGGACACTACCGCGGTTGAGGGAGCCGTCTATCAGGTTGATGGCGTAACTCGCCCGAGTCCACCCTATGAAGATCCTGCTTTTGGGATGGGTGGCGCGTCTAAACCAGCGGTAGGAATGACACAATGGGGCGCTCTGCAATACGCTAAGTGGTTGACGCAGAAGACTGGTGTGTTTTTTCGCCTTCCTACTGAAGCCGAATGGGAAACAGCATGTCGGGCTGGACAATCTGGGGCATTTAGCTTTGGCGACGATATTGCCCAGCTTGGTGAGTATGCCTGGACGATTGAAAACAGTGGTGGACGTCTGCAGTCCGTTGGTCAGAAACGTCCCAACGTGTGGCAGATACACGACATGCAGGGAAACGCGAGCGAGTGGATGCTTGACGAATATGAGGAGAGCTACCATGACCTAATTGGGGACATGGGTGCTGATCCTTGGATTCAACCAACTCGTTTGCATCCTCGCACAGTCAGGGGAGGGGCGTTCGACGATCCGCCAGAAATGGCTCGGTGTGGATCACGTCTTGAGTCTACGACAAATTGGAAACGCCGTGATCCGCAGATTCCCAAAAGCTATTGGTGGAATACTGATTCTCCGTTCTTGGGTTTTCGCATTGTAGCACCAGTCACTGCGCCATCGGAAGAGGAAATTTCGGCGTTCTGGTCCTTGGTTCTTGGCGAATAGGTGGCATCGACGGGAGGATACCATTACTTTCACACGGTATCTGAATAATTCATCTCCCGCATCATGAAATCGAAATACTCTTCCCTCACCCGACGTGACTTCATGAAGGGTGGCTCTGCCGCTGTTGTTGGCACCGTAGTCGCCTCGCAATTCCCGATGGCCGCCAATGCTTATTTCTCAAGCAATGATGAGATCAAGATTGGTCTTATTGGTTGCGGGGGACGAGGCACGGGCGCTGCCTCACAGGCTCTAAGCACGAGCCAGAATGTCAAACTCGTGGCTATGGCTGACGCATTTAGTGATCGCCTTGAGGATAGTTTGACCAACCTGACAGATCCTGATGCGGACTACGCAGAGACGCTAGCGGGCCGAATTGACGTGCCAGAAGAGCGCCGTTTTGTTGGGTTCGATGCCTACAAAGAAGTGATTGCGCTGTGTGATGTTGTTCTAATTGCCACGCCCCCGGGCTTTCGCCCCATCCATTTCGAAGCTGCAGTAGCAGCTGATAAGCACGTGTTTATGGAGAAGCCTGTTGCTACTGATGCAGTGGGAGTTCGACGGGTGCTTGCCGCGGCCGAGCAGGCCAAAGCCAAAAAGCTAAATGTGGTAGTAGGACTGCAACGTCACTATCAGACTGAGTACAGAGAATGGATGGATCGCATCCATAATGGAATGATTGGAGACCTAACAACGGCGCGAGTTTATTGGAACAGCTCTGGCGTGTGGGTCCGAGATCGCGCTGGATTGGAGGAGACAGCCGGTCGTCCATTAACCGAAATGGAATACCAGATGCGAAACTGGTACTACTTCAATTGGCTATGTGGTGATCATATAACGGAACAGCACATTCATAACTTGGATGTAGGAAACTGGGGATTCAATGCATTGCCGGTGCGGGCGCAAGGTCAGGGTGGCCGTCTCGTCAGAACAGGTAAAGACCACGGTGAGATTTTTGACCACCACTACGTTGAGTACGAATATGCAGATGGTCGGCGCATGATCAGTCAGTGCCGTCACATGCCGAATACGGCTAACAAAGTGACCGAGGCTTTCCATGGCACGAACGGAATGGCACCTGCACCAGGACAATTGATTTCGTCGTCAGGGCATACACTATTCCAGCACATGGGCAAGGATGACCCCAATCCGTATCAGGTTGAGCATGACGAACTCTTCGCGGCTATCGCAGGTGGTGAGTACAAGTATGCGGATGCTGAAAATGGGGCTAACGCCACAATGACGGCTATTATCGGTCGCATGGCCACCTATTCAGGACAAGTGATTGAATGGGACGAAGCAATCGCATCTGAGCTGTCCATCATGCCTGAAACGTATGCTTGGGATGCTGAGCCGCCCGTACTACCGGGGCCTGATGGAACCTATCCTATCCCTGTTCCTGGCACGACCCAAGTATTCTGACCCCCAAAGCAATGAACAGACGATCATTCGTTCGCAACTCCGCCGCAGTTGCGGCAGGTGTATCGCTAGCCGCTCCCGCACTTGCCGCTCCCGCACTTGCTGCTCCGCTACTTTCTAATTCGGCCGCCAAGCATGGCGCTTCCCAACGTGTGGCGGGTGAGCCTTTCCAGCTCAATTATGCACCACACCAGGGCATGTTTGCCCAGCATGGTGGTCCGAAGCCCGTGGATCAGCTACGTTTCATGGCGGATGAAGGCTTTCGTTCGTTTGAAGATAACGGTATGAAGGGACGCTCTGTTGAGGAGCAGGAAGCCATGGCGAACGTCATGGCAAGCAAAGAGATGGAGATGGGCGTATTTGTTGCCCACACCATCTATTGGAAGGAGCCAAACTTGGCCTCCGGTAAGGAGGATTGGCGCGACCAATTCCTGGGCGAAATCAGCGAGAGCGTCGATGTAGCTAAGCGCGTGAATGCAAAGTGGATGACCGTCGTACCGGGGCATGTAGATTTACGCCTCGATATGGGGTATCAGACAGCAAACGTAATCGAAAGCTTAAGGCGTGCTGTGGAGATTCTGGAGCCACATGGTTTAGTCATGGTGCTCGAGCCGCTCAACCCGAGAGATCACCCAGGGCTCTTTCTCTCAAAAGCGGCCCAAGCATTCGAAATTTGTCGCGCCGTTGACAGTCCATCATGCAAGATCCTGTTCGACATCTACCACCAGCAGATTACCGAAGGCAACCTGATTCCCAACATTGATGCAGCGTGGGATGAAATAGCGTATTTCCAGATAGGGGATAACCCAGGTCGGAAAGAGCCAACGACCGGCGAAATCAACTATAAGAATGTGTTTAAGCATATTCATTCGAAAGGCTATGACGGCATTCTGGGCATGGAGCACGGAAACTCCCAACCAGGCATGGAAGGGGAGCGCGCCGTAATTGATGCCTATCGGTCGGTTGATTCCTTTTAGGTCGGCTAGGAAGGCTAGGTCGGCTAACTAAGTATAGTCTAGGTCAGCCTCGGCCGGCGACAAGGTAGTCTCGTCGCGTGGGGCCTTAGCTCACATGGTTTCGCCTGATGCGCTTTGGTCGTAGAGTGGGTCGAGTCTTTCGGGAATCCGATAGTTGATTCCAAGATGCTCAAGATGTGGCAGGTTACCTCCCAGTCGGAGATAAAAGTCATCTCTGTCCCGGTGTGACTTAGGACTCCATACCACTTCGGAAAGCGCCGTAGCACGTGGCCAGACCATGTACTCCACGTACTCGGGAGTGCTGATGTATTCCGTCCAGAGGTTGGCCTGAGCGCCAATAATGTATTTCTGCTCGTCTGCAGTTAATACATCAGGTATCGGCTCAAACGTGTAAACAGTATCCAGCGTGATGATGCGTTTGGCCCAGTTCATGGCTAGCGGCTCCGTTTCTGGATCTCCTTGATAGAAGTCAAAATACGAGTAGTTCGTTGGCGTCATAATGACATTGTTTCCTTCACGAGCTGCTGCAATGCCGCCTTCGGTTCCTCTCCATGACATTACCGTCGCATTTGGTGCGAGGCCTCCTTCAAGGATTTCATCCCATCCGATTAGATTCTTGTTGCGAGAATTGAGGTGCTTCTCGATCCGTCGAATAAACCAACTCTGTAATTCATGTTCGTCGGCAAGTCCCTCGCGTCGGATAACCTCCTGAGCCACAAAGCTTTGCTCCCACTGCTCTTTTGGGACTTCATCGCCCCCGATGTGGATATATGGCCCCGGAAACAACTCTGCTACCTCATCTAAGACCGTAGTGAGGAAGGAAAAAGTGGTCTCGGATGGGCAAAATATGTCGCTTTGAATACCCCAAGTTGTCTTGACCTCGTATGGTCCAGGTAAACATCCTAGTTCCGGATAAGCGGCAAGGGCTGCCCCAGCGTGTCCCGGCATCTCGATCTCGGGAATTATCATGACGTGACGTTGCGCAGCATAGGCAATTACGTCCCTGACCTGATCCTTGGTATAGAATCCTCCGTGAGGAATCCCGTCCCCGATGTAAGGGTCTAGGTTCTTTTCCACTACCGTTTCCTTGCGCCATGCTCCCACTTCCGTCAGAAGGGGATAACTATCGATTTCAATTCGCCATCCTTGGTCTTCCGTAAGGTGCCAATGGAAACGATTGAACTTGTAGCGAGCCATGGTGTCGATATAGGACTTTACAAAGTCGACATCAAAAAAATTACGACCTACATCCAAATGCAATCCACGATAGGAAAACCGCGGAGCATCGTTGATGTGACTAAAGGGCACGCTCCACTCTACTCCTTCGGCTAAAACTGGCGCATCAATGTGTGGCGGGAGCATTTGGCGAAGAGACTGGAGACCATAGAATGCTCCTGCCGCGTCGCCGCCCATAATCCGTACACCGTTAGCGTCAACGTCGAGGGTATATGCTTCCGGTCCTAGTTCTGAATTGAGCGCTAGTTCAATGTCTCCTTTTTCGTCGGACACGTCAAACGCCCAACCCGTAGGGGTGGAGAATTCGCCCGAGAATAATTCTGCCGTAGATAGTAGCTCAGCATCTTGCACCCAAAAACCGGAGTCACCCGAAAATTGGTAAGCCCCAGCTTTGAGTTCTACTGTTACAGGACGGGGGACAATCGGTAGGTAATCAGGGTCAGGTACAGACGTACAACCTGACGACACTGAAATACTGACAGCAATCAATACGAGTAGGAGGGAAGGAAATCGTGTCATGGCAAGACAAATAGCGGGTTTGTTGTAAAAAAGCCTTATTTGGTAACGAACAATGGACACTTAGTAAGGGGAGCCATCAAAACTCTTCCTCATCATCATTATCGACTCCGCTAGATCCTGCTGGAGTTGACTCGGGCACTGGCCACGATCGCGTCCTGAAATCTATGGTGGAGGGATTGAATCCAAAAAGATCTTCAGGGGAGAATACGGCACGAAAGTCAGTCGGGGAAAAAAATGGTTCAAACCGTGAAGCCAATTCATCTAGGCGCTTCATGTAGAAAGCCGTGTTTTCATCAGGATCATCTGGATTCCATTCTATAGCTAACCGGGCAGACTCAAAGGCGGGGCCACCGATCGTACTACCAGAGACGTACCAGGTGATTCTGTCTCCTTTTCTAAAATTTGTGGCGCCCGTTGCATTGTGCTCCAAAGCTAGTTCGTAGGAAGTGGAGCGTGTTCGTTTCCCAGAGCTCACGTCACGTTGATACACTTCAAGGCTATCTTTGAGAGATTCAGAACGACTAAACTCACCAGCGTGCTCCCAGCGATGCTCCGTAATTGTATGTCGCACCGCCATATACAGCTCGTGCAACTTCTGAATATCCTTCTGGAGCATAAGATGAACGGCTTTTCTCACAAAACTTCGCCCAAATGATTCGATGGACCGTGACACTAAGGCGGATCCTTTCATCTTAATAGTGCCATCATGCTCCATGAGGGCGTAGTTCTTTTTCTTGTAGGACAGAATTCGTTCAAACCATCCGTCAAATCCAATACGAATCCCTTCCGGAGCATTTTCATTTAACAGATCTATGAACTGTAATGCTGCTTTCTCTGAGCTGACCGTAGTGGGAGGTATAAATAGAACACCGTCCGTATCCACTTCAACGAGCCTCCCTCCAAGCTCTGTGATCTGATGCATGATGCCAAGTAGAATGCTCTGCCCCGTCGTGGCTACTCTATCCGCTTCCGAGTAGTCATTGAAGAGAGCACCTGAAAACCCCAGATAGCCGTAAAAACTGTTTATAACCACCTTGTAGGAGTTTTGCCGTGCATCTAATGAACTAGCTAGCTCATCAGACTCGGCAGAACGGGAAGCCGCTTTTGCTGCCATACGTAGTTTGGTCAGCCTTGAGAGCAACTCGGGAAAGAGCCCCAAAAGGTCCCGATCTGGGCGGATATCGTATCCCAACATGATGGATGGATACAGACTTTCGACATCGGCATACACAATCGGGCCCGCGATTCCAGAGAAGAAGATATCCGTGTAGCCTCCATGCGTCTGATTGCCCCATTCAAACCGCGGAATAGAGTGTTTGCGTCGTAGATATTCCCGTGTGAAAAGGGATTCGATCTTGGATGCTGGGCCTACGCGCGCCACCTGTCCGTACTCCATGGGAAGCATCTGTGTCAGGAAGAAGTTGGATTCGGACAGGTGGCGCGCGAGTCGTTCCGTCTCAATCACATCATCTTCGGCATATCGAATGACCAATTTAGGATCTTCCTTCCACAAGCGTGAGATCTGATCGCCAGCTACATAGGTTCTATCGGCCGGAGCAAAGCCAAAATACCGGGATACTTCTTTGAGTCCGTATCCAGGTAAATCGCGCTTAACCATGTCGTAGGCCATGACCAAGAAATAGGTGTCGATGACATGCCGACCAGGTATATCAAGCGCTGTAAAGTTGAGGCTTCTTTCTGCAAAGCGCGTACTCGTCGCGAACGTTCGCGGTTCAGACCGATCCCGGCCAATAGCGAATGGTATTCCATGCATGGCGCATCGGCGCATGATGTAAGGAAAGTCAAAACGAAAAATGTTATGTCCCTCGATAACATCCGGATCCAGCGTTTGAATTCGAGATACCATCCGTTCGAGCAGCTCTTCCTCGCTCATCTCAGGTGAGCCCAAGACTTCACGCCAGCCCCTATTGTCAGATAACGCAATCAATATGATCCGATCCGCTCTACGATCAGCATTCGGGAAGTCCCCTTCTGAAATACATTCGATGTCCAATTGAAGCCGGTGAAGGTCGTCGAAATGCATTCCCTTGAAGCAGGTCTGACCTGATTGCATTAGGTATTGCTGCGCAGGGGAGGGGATCGTGTGGGATGCCCAGTTTTCACCCGAATCATTTGCTTTTCGATCTACGTGTCTAAGAGCATTCCAGTAGTCATGCCAGCTGTTGAAAACGACCAGATTCTGGAAGTGAAGGCGCCCTTTTAGCTCTTGGAAACGAAACTTGGATCGATCGAATCCAGCAAGAAAGCGAACATCTGCAAGGAAAAAAAAGGGATAAAACGGGACCTCCGATACACTCACCTTAAGTCCGTCTTCCGACCTTCGGTAGATGTGAACATGCCCCTTGCCCACGCCACGATCGGTGATCGGTTGAACGGCTACGATACGCTGCGTCTCGTCATGGCCGAAAAGAAGAGGGTCAGGAAGGGGCACGGACTGGGAGGGGATTGCGCTTACACTTTATGGAGTAGGAATCTACAGCATTCCGAATGCATGGTCATCGGCTAATGGCTAGTTCGCCACGGGTAAGGCACAGTTTTGCACTCGTATTTCGATCATCTTGCTACCGTATCTCGAGGAAAGACGAACTGAAATAGCCAACAAATAGACTCTCTTAGTGCCATAATTGAGGTTTTGAATAGGTTTCTGGACGAAAAACCAGTGTCGATGGGAGCTTTCGTGGTCTGAACCGCTGCTCAATCCTATTTTGGGGTATGACAAAACCCTCTGACATAAGCGTTCTGGGAGCGCAGGTGGACAATGCAGTGAGCAGATCCAGTATCCGTTTAACAACACAGCGGGTTGGCCATCGCTTTGGCGAAAGGGTTCTGTTTAAACGGATGGACTTATCGTTCATGGGTGGTCATTCAATGGCTATCACTGGTGCAAACGGATCGGGTAAGTCAACTCTGGTCCGCATCCTCGCTGGTTTGATGCAACCAACCAAGGGCACAGTACTACTCTCGGTCGATGGTCAAGAGATTGACCCTGAGTTACGCCCTTTATCATCCGGGCTTGTAGCTCCATATCTCAATGTCTACCAAGGGTTTACACCACGGGAAAATTTGCAGTTTATCGCACAGGCTCGAGGTATGGGACGTGCGCATCCCCGAATCCAGGAAGTTCTGGAAACCGTGCAAATTGACATGAGGGCCGATGATCAAGTAGGGACTTTCTCCTCTGGTATGCTGCAGCGAGTAAAGATTGCCTGCGCATTGTTGCCCGATCCTCCCGTTTTATTCCTTGACGAGCCTTCAGCAACGCTCGATGTCGATGGAGTTGCTATGACTCGACGGGTGATTGCAAAAGCGCTAGAGGATGGTCGGATTGTAATAGTGGCAACCAATGAGCCGGATGAGGCAGAGGCCTGTGAAGGCAAGATTGCCATCGAAGACTACCAGTAGGATCAGTAGGGCATCTATTGGTACCGCGTATACGCGAACATCTCCCGTCGGAATCCGATCACGGCTAGTTTGACCCTGTGCCCTCGATTTTCTAGCACAGATGCAGCTGCTTCCATCGTAGCCCCAGTCGTTACGATATCATCAATAAGAAGGACGTGGCATACCGCCCGATCGTCACACGAGAAAGCTCCGATCACATTGCCGGCACGGTCCGATCCATCTACTTGGCTCTGTGATGTATCGAGGCGAATACGCTTTAGTAGTTCCGGCGCAAACCTCATTTTCAGTTCCTCAGCTACTGCTTTGCCCATCCATCGCGTTGAATCCAGTCCCCGCTCCATGATCCTGGCAGGATGTGACGGTACCGGTACGCAGACCCATTCCGTCCTATCTGTGACCATATCGTGCAAAGGCCCTGGCATCTGAAGCATGGCCTCACGATGCCGCGACATCTTCCGCCCAAGCTGCTTCCCAAGCCAGTACGCAACCCGTTCATTTTCTGCGTACTTGGCCAAACGATGCAGACTGCGCAATGGCGATCCGTTGCGATAGTACCAAACAGCGTACACGTTCCTGCCGGACAATGTTTGCCCCGGTAATTCTCGCTTCGGGATCTCGCACTCTGTCAGCAGATCCTTGCATTGCCTGCACAAACCGATATCCACTGCCTGTCCTCGAGTACAATGAAAGCAAACGGGAGGGATGAACAGGTCGAACGCAGCGCGTGCAAGCTGATAGCGCATAAGGAATCCGTGAAATGATACGTTCAATACCTAGAAGAGAGGGCAGGCGCATCGGTAATGCAACGATCATTTTGTATACTTTTTTGCACCCGGCGCAAATGAGCGCCATCTTTTCTGGAGATACCCTGACAGTTATGAGCAACCGCAAACGCAAAGGAATGCTGATCAAAAACACCAACTTCCAGACGGTGACGATCAACATGGCCACGCGGACCATTTCGCTCGATCCCGGAGAAGAGGAATTGGTTACCGCAGAAGAAGTCTTGGATACCGAATTACGCGATTTCCTGCAAGTTCGCGGCGTATCCATCGTTCGGCCTGCTCTTGACGACGAAGAAGAAGAGCTGCGCGCCAGACTCGGTTGATCTGGGATCAGCCGGGCGAGGTTGCTACCAGCCCCAAACCCCGCAGCTGATATGCGAATTTTAGCACTGGAGCCCTGGTATGGCGGCTCACACAAGACCTTCTTGGACGGACTCGTTGCCCACAGCCGGCATGAAATTGACACAATTACCATGTCTGCGCGCTTCTGGAAGTGGCGAATGCATGGTGGTGCCGTCACGATGGCACGCAAAACGGAACGCCTCTACGAAGGCAAGGAGAAACCCGACCTGATTTTCGCTTCCAGCATGGTCAATCTGCCCGCTTTTCTGGCCTTGACGCGGAATGAACTCGAAGGTGTCCCCGTTGTCATGTATATGCATGAAAACCAGTTGACCTACCCCTTGCCAGAAGGCTCGAAGCGGGATCATACGTATGGGTATATCAACTACCTCTCGTGTCTGGCTGCCGACCACGTCTTGTTTAATTCGCAGTTTCACTATGATCAGTTTGTAGAGGCCCTACCGCGCCTTCTTCGGCTGTTTCCAGACTACACGCATTTAAAGACGGCCTCCCACATCCGGGACAAGAGCTCCGTTCTTCACCTAGGGCTGGACCTGCGTGGTCACGACATGTATGCTTCGGCCTATGAGGGGCACTCATGGGGCCCAGGCATGAAGCCACCCATTGTGCTGTGGAATCAGCGTTGGGAATACGATAAAGATCCCGAAGCGTTTTTTCGGGTGATGAACCGCCTGGACGATTCAGGCCACAAATTCAGGCTCATCTTGGCTGGGGAGCATTTCGAAGAACAGCCTCGAGAATTCGAGAAGGCTTTTGAGCGGTATGCTGAGCGCATTTTGCACTACGGTTATGCTGAGGACTTCCGGGAGTACAGCCGATTGCTGCACCGCGCTGACCTGGTCGTCTCAACGTCGATCCACGAATTTTTCGGGATCTCGATGCTGGAAGCTATCTATTGCGGATGCCACCCCATCTTGCCCAATCGGTTGTCCTATCCGGAGTTGATTCCCGAGTCACTTCACAGCCCATTGCTACACGCTCCCATCCTGTATGAGGATGAAGAAGAGCTATTTGCGGTGATGGCTAGGATCCTGAAAGGAGAGGAGCGTCCGTTGCCGGTTTCTACACTCAAGGAGATTTCAGAGCACCTTGAATGGAGTGAGCACGCAGGTCACTTTGACGACCTGTTTCAAGAGGTGGCTAAAAAAAGAAAGGCGTTCGTGCTGTAGCACGAACGCCTTCCAAGACGCGTTAGAACAGATTGGTCAGCCCATGTTTTCGACCATGGCGTTCCCAAACTCACTGCATTTAAGCAGCGTAGCTCCTTCCATTTGACGCTCGAAGTCGTACGTGACACGCTTCTGACTAATCGTTTTCTTGAGGGAAGTGATGATCAGGTCGGCTGCTTCGTTCCAGCCCATGAACCGGAACATCATTTCTCCAGAGAGGATGACTGAACCCGGATTCACTTTGTCTTGGCCGGAATACTTTGGCGCTGTACCGTGCGTGGCTTCAAAAATAGAGAGGCCTGTATCGTAATTGATATTGGCTCCCGGTGCGATGCCGATTCCGCCAACCTGTGCTGCGAGAGCATCTGAGATGTAGTCCCCGTTGAGGTTCATCGTTGCGATAACACCGTATTCGGCTGGACGCGTAAGAATCTGCTGCAAGAACGCATCTGCGATAACATCTTTGATGACGATGCCATTAGGCAGCTTGCACCAAGGTCCGTCACCAATCACTTCGGCTCCAAACTCTTCGCGAGCTAATTCATAGCCCCAGTCCCGGAAAGCACCTTCCGTGAACTTCATGATGTTGCCTTTGTGGACTAGCGTCACGCTGTCTTTGCCCTGCTCGATCGCATACTTTATGGCTGCGCGGACGAGGCGCTTCGTGCCTTCTTCCGAGATAGGCTTGATGCCATATCCGGATGTATTTGGGAAGCGAACTTTCTTAAAGCTCTCAGGGAAAGCAGCTTTGATAACGTCTGCGAACTTCGCAGCATCAGCCGTACCCGCTTCAAACTCAATACCGGCGTAAATGTCTTCTGCGTTTTCGCGGAAAATGATCATGTCGATCAATTCAGGCGCCTTGACAGGGGAGGGTACGCCTTCGAAATACTGTACTGGACGCACACAAGCATATAGATCCAGTTTCTGGCGCAATGCCACGTTCAAGGAGCGAATACCACCACCGACGGGCGTTGTGAGAGGACCCTTGATTGAAACAAGGTGGTTCTCGATGGCGCGGAGTGTGTCAGCAGGTAGCCATTCGCCATATTTGTCGAAGGCTTTTTCGCCAGCATAGACTTCAAACCATTCGATCCGACGTTTTCCGCCATATGCTTTTGCAACGGCACTATCGAAAACATGCTGCGCAGCTTTCCAGATATCCGGTCCGATGCCATCGCCTTCGATGAAAGGAATGATTGGGGTATCGGGAACGTTGAGCGTGCCGTTTGTCATGGTGACGCTTTCGCCACCGGTTGGAGTCGTAAGATGGTCGTACATCGCAGCCTTTGTGAGGTCAGAATTAGGTTCGTGAACCCCGAAAAATCGCCCCCCAAAGGCGTATCCGCGAATGAAAATCCTATGCAGGCCAGAAGCCTCTTTTATATGTCCCTAAACGGACGTCTTTACAAGGAAAAGAAGCGTTAACCCAGCCTAGCCTAGAGCCGCCCGAAAAGAGAGCGGAATCTGAGTTCCCAGACCTTCCACATGGCTTCTCTAACGATAGCCTTGCTCATTTTTGACAACCCTTCCGTGCGTTCGGTGAACACAATCGGAACTTCCATAAGGCGAAAACCCTTCTTCCAAGCGATGTAATTCATCTCGATCTGAAAGGAATATCCATTCGAACGAACGCTCGACAGGTCGATTGCCTCAAGTACTTCTCGGCGAAAGCACTTGAATCCAGCCGTAACATCCTGCAGCTTCATACGAGTGATCGCTCGCGTGTAAATACCTGCGCTGTACGAAAGAATAAGTCTAGAGAGCGGCCAGTTCATGATGCGAACGCCACCAATGTATCGTGATCCAACGACTACATCCGCTTCGCCGGCCTGGACGGGTGCCACGAGTCGTTCTAGGTCAGCTGGGTTGTGAGATAGGTCCGCATCCATTTCGCAGACAAAGCCATAATCTCGTTCGAGAGCGTATTTGAAACCGGCGATATATGCCGTACCCAATCCCTGTTTGCCTTCCCGGCGGATGAGATGTATGCGTTCAGGATGCCTTTCTTGTAGGCTTTCGACAAGGTCTCCGGTGCCATCGGGACTGCCGTCATCAACCACTAGAATGTGGAAGGACGCGTCAAGTCTGAGCACTTGGTCCGCCACGGAGCCGATGTTTTCGGCCTCGTTATACGTGGGAATGACGACGAGAGTCGGCGCCGGGTTCATCCGTCAATGGGCAAGGAATGAGGATAGATGGTGCTGGATTTGAAAATCAGCTACCTGAGAAGTCGGCGTTCTTACGGAGGAATGTCAGCGTATGTTCGGCTAATTGAGAGGGAACGTTCACTTCCATCGTTTCCTTCGTCATCGAAATAGTAGTCTTATACTGATCCAGATAGTGGTTACAGCATCCGCATAGACCAATATGGTCTTCAAACTGCATACGCGTTTTGTCGTCAAGCTCGCCGTCAACATATTCGGCGAGAAACTCGTTCACCTTCTTACATCCCGGAGCGAGGCCGAGGGCAGTTTTGAGGATGGTCAGTGCTTTCATCTTAGGAACAGGTAAACGAATACGTTGGAGCGGAGGAGTAAGCTGGGCGTCCAGCTATAAAGGGCGTTACTCAGCAGGTTGTCTGCGGAAGTGAGGGTCGAGAAGCTTGCGAAGAGCTCCCCTTGCTCTATGAAGACGTACTCTGACGGCTCCAGAGCTGATGTCAAGCATTTGGGCCACTTCATCGGTGGAATACTCTTCGATGTCCCTGAGGACAACAATAGTCCGGTAATCTTCGGGCAACTGTTCGATGCCGCGACGTACTAATTGTTGCCTGTCGGACAGTTCTGTTATTTTGGAAGGGTCCCAAGCACCAGGAGTTTCAACAAACATCCCCCGATTAAAATCGGGTTGCATTTTTTCAACCTCTTGGTCCTCAAGCGAGCTGAGACGGCGCGACTTACGCAGCGACGCCCTTGCCAGATTGATGCCTATGGCGTAAAGCCATGTGGTCAACTTGGACTCTTTTCGAAAGGTGTGCATCCGCTGATACGCCTGCAGATACGTCTCCTGCAGAATACTTTCAGCTTCGTCATCATCTCCCAGAATCCGGACAATAACCCTGAACAGCCTAGGCGACTCTTGAATAACGAGTTGTTCAAAAGCTTTCTCGTCTCCAGCTAGTAGTGCCTCTAGGTCGATCGCGCCCTCTGCGCCCTCGGCTGTCGTTGTCGCGACCTCCGAATCGGGCAGTTGACGAGCCGTCTGCTCGGATTCCTTTTCTTTCGTGGGCTCCATAGGGGAAGTGTTACAACGTACAGAACATGATCAGATCTACGGCGGTGTTCCAACCTGCCGCGTGGGGGTAAAACCCGTGTCCCTAAACTACTGTTCAGAGGTTGCAATATCGAAGCTAATCGATGCAGATCGTTAAAAGATCATCGGGACGTTTTTTGCTAGGAGAAACTGATCACCAAAAGCGCTTCCAGACAGCATCTTGTAATGACACGTAATGACAAGTAAGGTAAATTTTGGGTTAACAGCACTGATAATCCGAACGTCGTGTTGTATTATCGGGAGCTAATTCAATTTTCAGCCTCAACCACGTCACGCACATGGCTAAGCAGACGAAGTCAACGTCTCCGCGGAAAACCACTCCCAAGCGCAAACCTGCGGCTTCTAAGGCGGCAAAGTCCAATGACTCGATGAACGTCGTTCCGGACGAACTCTCCTTCAGCGCTACGTTTGATACCTATCCTGCCGGGAAATACACCCACGAAGATCTAGGTCTTTCCGAAGATCAGGTCATGGGAATGTACCGAAACATGCTTCTGCAACGACGCTTCGAAGAGCGTGCCGCCCAGATGTACGGAAAACAGAAGATTGCTGGTTTCCTGCATCTTTATATCGGACAGGAAGCTATTTCCACCGGAACTGCTACTGCTATCAATATCGGCAGCGACTCCGTGATCACGGCATATCGCGATCACGGTCACGCCCTCGCTCTTGGCATGAGTGCCAATGAAGGCATGGCTGAGATGTTCGGTAAAGTAGGTGGTTGCTCGAAAGGCAAGGGTGGCTCAATGCACTTCTTCTCGAAGGAGCACGGCATGTTCGGCGGCCATGGTATTGTGGGAGCTCACGTTCCAGTCGGAGTAGGTCTGGCATTCGCGCACAAATACAAGGAAGATGGTGGCGTTGCCATCGCTTTCTACGGTGACGGTGCGGCCGGTCAGGGTGCTGTGCACGAAGCAGCCAACTTGATGGCTATCTACGAACTGCCAGCCATCCTAGTCGTGGAGAACAACAACTACGCAATGGGTACCGCTGTTCACCGAGCCTTTGGCCAGGTTGAGTTCTCCCATTGGGCTGCATCCTACGACGTTCGTGGATCCGTGGCCGATGGGATGGATGTTTTCGCAGTTTGTAAGGCTATGCAGGATGCTACCGCCCTAGCTCGCGAAGGCAAACCAACCATGATGGAGATTCGCACCTACCGCTACCGTGGTCACTCCATGTCTGACCCACAGAAATACCGGACGAAAGAAGAACTGGAGTCCAAAAAGAACGAAGATCCGATCATTCGCCTGAAGGCTTACTTGCTCGAGCGGAAGATCACGACGGAAGAGACGCTTGATTCGATCGACGACGACGTCAAAAACGAGGTGCTGGCATCGGTAGAGTTCGCCGAAAACAGCCCAGCACCTGACTTGGATGACATTTACAACGACGTCTACGACTCGCGGGAATATCCTTTCCTCGCTTGATCATTCCCGAACCTGCAACCCCTGAAAATCACTCCAATCATGGCAGTATTACAGTATAGAGAAGCTCTTCGCGCCGCGATGACCGAAGAGATGGTCCGCGATGAGCGCGTATTCTTGATGGGCGAAGAAGTGGCCGAATACAATGGCGCCTACAAGGTCAGCGAGGGCATGCTCGAGCAATTTGGACCCAAACGCGTGATCGACACCCCGATTTCCGAAAACGGATTTTGTGGTCTCGGCGTAGGAGCTGCGATGAACGGTCTTCGGCCGATCATCGAGTTCATGACGTTCAACTTTTCGTTCGTCGCCATCGACCAGATCATCAACAATGCGGCGAAGATTCGCTACATGTCTGGTGGTCATTTCACCGTGCCGATCGTATTTCGCGGTGCCAACGGTGCAGCAGGCCAGCTTGCCGCGACGCACAACACATCGACCGAAAGCATTTACTCGACCTTCCCAGGTCTGAAAGTGATTGCTCCGTCTAACCCTAACGATGCGAAAGGACTTCTCAAGTCCGCTATTCGCGATGACAACCCGGTCATTTTCCTCGAAAGCGAGACGATGTTCGGGATGAAAGGCGAAGTATCCGATGCGGAAGACTACCTCATCCCGATCGGTAAGGCCCGTATTGCGAAGGAGGGCACGGATGTGACCATCGTGGCCCACTCCAAGAGCTACCACATTGCCATGCGTGTCGCTGAGCGTCTCGAGAACGACGGCTACAGCGCCGAGGTCATTGACCCTCGCACGATTCGTCCGCTCGATATCGACACCATTGTTGAGTCCATCAAAAAGACCAACCGATGTGTGATCATCGATGAGAGCAATCCTTATGCGAGCATCTCTTCCGAGATCACGTTCCAGATCCAGGATCGGGCGTTTGATTTCCTTGATGCCCCCATCAAGCGAATCACGGCCAAAGATGTACCCGCGCCGTATGCCAAGAACTTGATTGAATATTACATGCCGCAGGAAGAGGACGCCTACCAGGCTTGCTTGAGTGTGATGTACGCCAAGTAAGACCGTGTAGGGTCGGCTCCAAAACGGCCGGCGCTCTCCCAAAGTGCTTCTGATCCGCCCGACAGTCCGTCGACGCTTGAAGCACTGCTCCAGACCCAAGCCCATACAAGACACGTAGAACACGATGGCTATTGCAGTTGAAATGCCGAAGATGAGTGACACCATGGAAGAAGGTGTCCTCGCGGCGTGGCTCGTTGAAGAAGGCACCTCTATTTCCGCCGGTGATGTCGTTGCCCAGGTTGAAACCGATAAGGCGACGATGGACCTCGAAGTCTATGATGATGGCGTGCTGCTCAAGCGCGTGATCGGCGAAGGCGACGCGGTGCCGATAGGAGGCCTGATTGCCATTCTCGGGCAGGAGGGAGAAGACATTTCGGACATTCTGGCCAAGTATGGTGGTGGAGGCAACAGTGCTCCTCCTGCTGCAGAGGAAGCTGCTCCAGTACCGGCTCCGGCCCCCGCACCGGTCGCTCCGGCCCCCGCGCCGGCCGCTCCAGCACCCGCACCGGCCGCTCCCGGCGGACGCGTGAAAGTATCGCCCTTGGCTCGGAAAATGGCCAGCGAGCAAGGTATGAATCTAGCCGCAATTGCTGGCTCAGGTCCGGAAGGTCGCATTATTAAGCGCGACGTGGAAGCCGCGATGGGTGGCGCGGCACAGGTCGCTGTGCAGCCTGTAGCTGAGGCTCCAGTCGAATCACCTCGTCCGCAGGTCGAACCTTCTGCGCCAGCTGCCGTGCCCGGTGGTTCGTACGAAGCAGTCCGCATCTCGCAGATGCGCAAGACCATTGCGCGTCGCTTGGCGGAGAGTAAGTTCACGAATCCGCACTTCTACTTGACCGCGGATATCGATATGAAGGAAGCTGTTTCATTCCGTGCCAAGCTCAATGAGAAAGCCGAGGCTCGCGATCTGAGCAAGGTCTCTTTCAACGATCTGGTAACGAAAGCTTGTGCATTGGCGCTGCGTCAGCACCCATGGGTGAATGCTTCCTGGATGGAGGCAGAGGGAGAAATCAGGCTACACAAGGACGTACACATGTCCATTGCCGTGTCCGTTGATGAGGGGCTGATCACACCCGTAATCCGCCATGCTGACCGTAAGGGACTCACTGAACTGGCCTCTGAAACCCGCGAGCTGGCCACGAGAGCTCGAAATCGCGAACTGCAACCCGAGGACTGGTCGGGATCAACGTTTTCGACGTCCAACCTGGGAATGTTCGGGATCGACGAATTCACGGCCATCATCAATCCACCGAACGCATGCATCCTGGCCATCGGTTCGATCCAAGAAGTGCCCGTCGTAACGGACGGCGTGGTTGTACCTGGCAAGCGGATGAAAGTCACGCTCTCCTGCGACCATCGTGTCGTTGACGGTGTAGCGGGGGCAGAATTCCTCAAGACCGTCCGCGGATACCTTGAGGATCCGGTCACGATGTTGCTTTAGCTTCGGCGAATCTTCTCCCGGAAAAATAAATGGATGATGTCCGACAGGGGTTAAAAATTGCTCATATATCAGATCTCCATTTTGGACAAATTCAAAACCGTGGTCTAGTAGTAGCTCTCTTCGAAGATCTTAGTCGGTTCGATTTAGATTTGATTGTGGTTTCTGGAGACCATACTCAACGAAGCCGCGACCGAGAATGGAAGTTAGCTCGTAGCTTCTTGAAATCTCTGAAACCGCCTCTACTCGCTGTTCAGGGTAATCACGATATACCGCCGTATTGGGAGCCAATCAATAGGCTCCTTTATAGCCAAGCACGTTTTGACCAATATTTAGGAGACTTTGTTAGAGAACAATGCGTACTCGGGGGCATTGCTTTTCTGGGAGTTGATTCAACCGACCCACGCAAAACAACGGGAGGGACGATTGACTCTAAATCACTGGTGGAGCGTATGAAAAGGCTTCTATCGGAGAGTAGTGTATCTAAAATCGTGGTATGCCTGCATCATCCACTTTACGACTATTCCTGTAAACAAGCACCAGGATTTGTTGCCGACTATCACCAATTGGTTTCCAAATTATCTCTTAACGGGTGCAGTATGGTTCTTCACGGCCATCTTCATCGAAGTCTAATCTCGGTAGAAAAGACAGCCTACGGCTCAATACATCATGTTTGTGCAGGGACGGCCACGAGCTCCCGATCCAGAGAGACGCACCTTCCATGGCAAAGCTATAATGTGATCTCCTTTCGGCAAAACGAAGTCGAAATTGAACAGAGGGGGTACAATCCTGACTTAAAATGTTTCGATTCTTATGACATGTTTATCTCAACTTGGTAACGATTCGCGTCGCCAAAGTTCGATTACTGTTTGATAATTGTACAAAGTAATGCCCGGCACTGAGACGAAGTGAAGTGTTTCCATTGAGGTTGAAGTAGCAACTAGGCTGCGTCATTTTGACATTTCCGACTTGTCTTCCCAGCGAGTCGAAGACAGATACCTGAGTGAAGGAGTCTGCCATATCTTCACAAGAAATCGTCAGATCGTTTTTCATCGGGTTTGGAAATAGATCGTACCGACCGACACCTCTTTCAGATGACGGTTTATTTTCTACCAGTGTGGTAACCACAGCGGAGATTCTGTCACCGAATTCGTCATAATAATGAAGAATATCTGGTGTTTCGACGAAAAGAAGGTCACTTATTTTCGAAGCCTGAATGTTGAAAGAGGTAGTATTAGCTTCACTAGATATGTCCAAAGAATATTCTTCCGACAAAAATCCCAGACTTAGGAGTTCTCCTGAAATCGGCTTTAGGGATGGTAGTTCGCAAAAAGAGCAGGAAATCTCAAGCCGTTCATCATTGCTGAGGGGCTGATACAAAACGCGGGTATCATCTATAATAGAGGTCAATGTTCTGGCTTTCATATCTCTATCGATAACTATCTTACTGTGGGTGGAATTAACCAGTCGAGTAAGTCCAGGAAGATCACCGTCAAATATGTCGCTATCACTATTCCACGCCCAATTTAATTCAGGTGTGGCGGCCAATTCTGGAAGCGATATAAATACACCGAGAAAATCGATATCGATGATATCATCACCAAAGTTATAAAGTTGAGAAGTTGCTCGATGAGCAAAGTCGGCCTCTGGAATGATAACAGTCCAAAGTGATCCTTTCGAAGATAGAGCACCGAGCACATTCGTATATGTATGCTCTGAGCGATCGGCGGATGATATCAAACCTGATCCCGGAATCGCCCAATTCCACCTATCGAGAATAGCCAGATGGGACGAACCAGTATTGGACTCCAACTTTGCGTTCAGTTTGATTCGTTCAGGATACGTGGTAGAGCTGTGTACTGAGAGGGAATAACCAGTAGATCCTCTATACGCAGTATCGTCAGTACCGAAGAGGGGTAGGCCAGATTCCAGCGAGAATGAATTATAAACTGATGATAAACTCAAAACGGTTTCAGCAGGGAGGGCATCAGGGACTTCGAATGTAGTAGTGAAGTAGCGGTCCTGTATCCGAACGGGAAGACTAAAATAAAGGGGCTCACCGGCCTCAAAGGGCATCACGATTCTCCCAAATAAAAATGTATTCATGGGCGTAAAATCAAACTGCTTGGGTAGAATAGAGGTACTGGATCCAATGATGCCTCCGGAGATCATTTCAAGTCTTTGTTTAACAATTACATTGATATCCTTTGTTGAAGTCAGGGTCAGAGCTGCTGCTTCCGGCAGGTCGATAATCAGGTAATCCAATTCCAGTTCATCAGAAAGAGACCATTTTTGTGCAGTACGCCGAGCGGTTATTTGTAGCGGATTAAATTGCATTGTATCGAGAGTTAAATCAGCTTCGCTTATGAAGCTCAGTACGCTGACTGCACCCTCCACCGTCATATCAGCAGATGAGTTTATGATTAGATTGTCCTCAAGTGAGGAATTGTGGTCAATAAATGCTCTTCCGCCAAAGGTAAGCTCAGCTCTCTTCCGACTTATGATGGAGGTGCCGACTACAGACAGATAGCGTGCACTGGAAACACTGTTACCATTAAGTCTCACAATAGAATTCTTATCAGTACCCGAAAATAAAAGTGAGTCTGCACTAATGGCGGCACCTATGCTGAGAGCAGATGAACTGCTTAACAAAGAAATATCAATACGCTCGACATGAGTGGGGATTGCCAAGAAAGATTCACGATCAGTATCGTAAATCAGTCTCGATACACTATTCGGCCTAAACGATGGGATCATGGGCTTCGAATACTGCGACGTATCCCTGATCCATAGAAGGGAATTATCTCCAAACAAGAGTGTTGAATCTTTACTGTAATTAAACGTACCCCCCAAAAAGGCTGCTACCTCTATTTCCACAGATTTACGAATCTGCAACGAAGCGTCATAAGTGGTCGAAAAATCTAGTTGTAAGATAAAATTGTCAACCACATCTGGTAGCTCGGTGCCGGAAACGAATAGCCTACCTCTGAGAAAGTCTGCTTCGAAAGATCGCTTGTCCTTTATGGTGTATGCAATTGTATGCCCCGAATCGAACAGTATATTACCGATTAACTCGCCCATACCCTCTCTTACAATGTGCGCGCCTTTTTGCAAACCAATCGAGGTGCTGCCATCGATGATTGTGCTGGAAGCTGTTCTTCCAAAGGCAAATCTGCCGTGGATATGAATTGGCTGGTCCGCTGCTATGAGGTGAACTCCGTTGGCAATCGTCAAATTATCTATGCGAGTATTCCCGCTAAAACGGACTCTGCTTTCCTCCGAAGTACGAATAATTAATTCGGCCCAATTCTCGTCATCGAGTATCCAAGTATCTAGATTGATATTGGGTGGTTGCTGTAGCGTCGTAGTCACTCGGGAGTTGTCAATGGCTACGGGTTCAGGAAGACTGCTTTCTATAACAACATCACAATCTATCAGTGATAATTCACTATTTATGATAGTTAAAGACCCACCAAATGCTGACAGAAAGCAAGGAGCCCCATCTCCATGTGGTTTTGATACTTCGAGGTGCGAGTCTACTACTTGAATACCGATGTTTTGAAGCGATGCCGATCCAGACCAGCTATTCGTTTCTCCTGAAAATATTATTCGATCGAGATTCGTATCAGGGTCGCCGATTATCGTAACATTCTCCCCAACGCTGACTTGGCCATGTCTTAGGGTAAAAGAATATCCGTTAGTTGCCATCGTAGAGTTGTCCAAGAATACTTTACCAGTTGCGCTTAGATTGTTTTGCAGCAATACAGATCCACCGCTTCCGACAAGAAAACCTGGAAGGACTGAATTGGAATTAATTGATAAAGGCGATGAGATTGAAAAAGGTGTCACGCTAGATGATGAAATAACAAAGTCAGAATCATTTATTAACAATACTCCCGGCTGATTGAAAGAAATATTAGAATTCGTAAAATCAATACGAGACCCTGAAATAGAGTTTGAGTTACCGACATTGTCTATTAAGACATCAGACAGCGACAAATTGGATCCATCGATATCAAAACCAGAGCTGTTTACTGCAAAACGATTCGCATTTACCCAAAGGATATCTGCGGTGTCTATCTGCATAAAGCCTACATCATAAATATCCTGCAGTGTCCCTGATGAAAGTACGTGCAACTTATCAAGACGCATTGCAAGGTCGCCTTTTAAAGTTGAGCCAAGGCCAGAAGATTGCAAGACACCCCCCAGGATATGGCCCTGTATTTCATGAAACCTGCCTTGCCCTACAAGGGTGATAGTACCGCTTAAGCGAATCCGTGTATCACGGGCTACTGCTAAAAAGCCTTCAACCAACAAGTTGTGTGATATTGAAATACCATACAGGCCCGGATCATTGGATATATCTCTCGTCGCGATCTTTAGGTCGATAATACCTAACTCGTTCAGGAAGGGTGGGAAGGTAAAGTAATCAGACACTTCTCCTTCAATAGTGATGGAAAAGTCGCCATCAATAGAAGCATAGTTGGCGATCCGTTTTTCATTCCAACTATCTTGCGTATCAGTACTCTCTAAATAGAAAACCAACTTATTTTTGGCAGGGGAACCACTACCGGTAACATGAGCACCTCCGGCGTTAATACCTCCATTCATAAAAAGCAAAGAACCAACTGTCAAACTATCTCCTTCAAAATGAGCTGTCGAACTGGGGTCAGTAAGATTGAGTGCGAGATGTGAAAAAACACCAGTACCACTCCAGGTAGAGGTCGAGCCCTCAAGCGTTATATAGTTTGTACCTTCCACAGAGCCATCAATACGGAGTTCTCCGTCTGTGACTTTTAGTACCTCTCCGTCATGAACGACAATGCTTCCAGAAGAAATAGTAAGGCGCCTAGAAATATCAATCATCCCATCGCCAGTGATTTCATTTATTCCCAGTGCTTTTAAAGACATGAAATCAGTTTCAATTACTGATTCGGTTATCTCAAACGTTGACCCGGATAATAGAGCGATATTATCAATGGTATTACTATTATGCACCGTCATTTTGCCATCGACGTAGATCTCTATACCTCGTATATCCAAGAATGATGAGTTTATTTCCAGGTCGCCAGACACGTTCAGAGATTCAACATCCCTCATGCTTATCGTTGCCTGGTTGGCCCTGAAGTCATCTCGAATACCCAGTCTGGCTCCTGAGGCGGCGTAGATAGATGCTTCCGGACCAATGAGCAGGTCTCCGTCAACAAAGACTACATCGTCGTTCAAAATTACTGGAGCATCGATATGGAGATTGGGTAGAAGGCTATCAGAAAACCCTTGAACCGTTAAGGTATCCGTCGAAACTAGTCTTAGCGCTCCATTTCCTTCCGAGACGATGTTGGCCTCTTCACGGATTAGGTCACTCTCGACGTCGACTGAGGATCCGTCTTTCAGAAACAGAATACCCTCTCCAAGGGAAAGACTTTTTACCAGATTCGGTGTCGAGGCTATCTCTATTCGAGCCCTCGGTGAGTTCATGGATATTGAGTCGACCATAATTGCTGATTCAATACGTAAGAGACTGCTATCGAGCGTCTTGATGCCCGCGTTTCCAAAATTTATTGAGCCTGACGATGGGAGAATTGTACCGTTTATACCCAAAGGCGATTGACTTGCTAAGTTGAACGATGCATCTGAGGAGACATAAAGGTTTCCGATCAGGGAGAAATCGCTACCGGAAAGGACCAAGGATCCTCCTACTATTTCGATGTCGCTCAAGACGGTCGCTTCGGAATTGAGATGGGAAACATTGAGTCGTCCAGAGCGGACTTCGACATCAGGAAGCGAGGAAGCGAAGAGGAGTCCGTCCTTCGCCCATGAGGTTAATTTCCAGTCGACTAACGAGAAGTCACCTTCGAAGGAAGCCTGATCAAATGACTCGAGAAGAATGAGGGCAGAAAGGCTTGATTGAGGGTGATGGGAAATGACCAAGTCATCGGAGATCATCAAGAACGATTCATTATTACTCACTAAGGCGCCGGCAGAAGACAGGCCCCCGACTTCCAAGTTTTCCGAAAAGAATACCTTACCTGCATTCCCTACAGTCAGAAGTCGCACTTTTGTTGCGCCCTCTAAGAAAAGGTCGCTTTCGACGATCAATTCTCCCGAAGTGCGCCCGAGATGGGCGTATGATTCAGCCTGGATGAGCACATCGAGTGAATCGACCGACTCGACATCCAATTCTCCAAAAGCCTCTCGAAACTCTATCTGCGCACCGCTCAGGTTGCTCAGAAGGCGATTAGCTTTCAATTCAGCCCCGGAAAGGCTCAGCTCCGAATTGAGAGCAAGTTGTCCGCTCACTTCTATCCTGGCGGGAAGATGGTTGACCACTCCCGGTGTTCCGATCACTGAATTGCCGTCCCGTACCGTCACTTTGAGCCGATCATGCGACGCTTCCGAAACTGTTTCAATCACCAAACTTCCTCTCAAGAGGTCTAGGGAGGCACCTTGAGAACTCGTAAAAAGGGAATCAAGCACAAGTAACGAGCCTGTGACCACAAAGGAGCTAGAGCTGTCACCTAGCTCAAGTCCGCCTTGCACCCTAGCCTGGCAGCCGCAAGCTGCATTCTGCTCAAAAATCGTTTCAGCGGACAGCCACCTTAGTCCGGCGGCGAAAATCATCTCACCACTTCCGCTTTGCACGATACGTTGACCTGTCCAATCGACCAGAGTGGGGAATACCAAAGAAGCTTCATTTTCAAACACAGAGTCGAGACCGGGAATGAAGCGGGCATTGTCGATCGGCTGGTTATTCTGATAACGCACCACGGCCTCTGATCCTACTACACTAAAGTTTCCAGCAACCGTGCTATTTGTAAAGACAATTTCTTGAACGGTGCTCTCCAGAACAACATCTGGCAAATCGAAAGTGACAGTACCCTCAAGGAACTCTATAACTTTGGTGCTATCAGCTCCAAGCTCCATTGACCCAAATTGAAGACTCGAATTCGCTCCCTTCCACGTTGTGCGGGAGCCAAATGTAACGGTCTGGAAAGCGATCTTGACCCCCGTTTCGCCTCCAAACGGGATTATGTGGAAGGTTACATCATCCTTCCCGTCGAACACGAGAAACTCGCCTTGGCCATCTGACCCATAACTTCCAGCAGCTACGCAGAGGTCTTCCCCGCTCGAAATCGCGTTCCAGCCTTTTGATAGAGTTCTGTACGGTGAGGATAATCCACCAGAGTTCGAGTCGGATCCATCTGAAGCGTTAACATACACCTGGCACTGCTGAGCCATGATGGTTGATGGGCTCAGAAGGATCAAGATCGACAATCCTATCAGCGCGAGAATGAATCGATTAACTCTGGGAGCTAGGTGGGCACGGAGATTGGAGTGCATGAATCCGGAAGTGATTGGCAGCATCTGAAGCCTTGAAACTTAACTATTTGTTCTTGAATTGCTAGTAAGGATGGGCCTAAATTTGAAGATCGATCCTTCTTTGCGCCTCTGGGAAAGATTTTTCCCGCAGAAAGGCTTGGGTATAGTGCCCGGTTTGCGTGTAAAAGATGGGATTGCGCGCCTTAATAGTGGCGTGTGAGCCGCTTAAATGCGGATTTAAAGCTTATGAACGATACGTTCACAGATCCATACGGCGGATTTTTGGGTGGCTTCTCTCCGGAGAAGGCGTCCATCCGTACGTCAATTAAACATGGCGCGATTCGCAGAGATGACTGCGTTTGGCGCCTAAGTTGTAGATCAACATCATAGAGGAACTCTCGATGACATCAAAAAGACTGCTACAATCATTTATTCGTACCACGACTATTGCAGCCATGATCGTATTCATGGGCGCAGGCCTTGCTCAGGCTCAGTCAACCTGGTACGTCAGCTCGACGGAAGGTGATAACAACAACGACGGCTCCCAGATGGAGAACGCCGGCGCTGGTGTTGGTGCCTTCGCTTCGATCGGGACAGCACTCACAGCCGCGAGTGACGGAGACACTATCGTCGTGCTCGCGGGCGCTTACGTCGAGAACGTATTGTTAGACGAATCAGTGACGCTTCAAGCTGTTGCTTCAGGAATCAACACTGATGTAGCCGTCACAGGTACCCTAGAGCTCGATGATGTTCTTGGAGCGACGATCACCTCAGGTACGGGTTTGTTCTCATTCTCAGGTGATGTGACCCTTGATGCTGGTACGCTTACCCTGGCAACAGGTGAGTTGGAGCTGGCAGACGGCGTCACAGTTACGGTCGAAGACGGAACTATGGCTGGTGCATCTCCGGCTTACGCTGGGGATTATTCTTTGGTCTATGACCCCACGAACGTTGTTGACGCCGATGTAACGGCGGGTACTGAATTCGATGGAGACACCGGGGCAGGTACTATTCAGGTAGACGGGGATTATGACAACGGCACCCTTACGTTCGGCGTCGATGTTACTTCAGCCACCCTGGATGTCGACGGTGACGCCAATGTCACACTCTCAGGTGATCTGACGGGCGATATCGACACGGACGGAGCAGGTACGACAACAGTGACAGGAGATGTAACCGGGAACGTTGCAACTGCCGCAGCCGGCGTTGTTTCCATCGGAGGTGATCTGACCGGTGATGTAACCCATACTGGTACCGGGGATCTGGCGGTCGCAGGTAATATTTCTGCCGTCGACGTTGATGTAACCTCTACTGGGGACTTCAGTGTAACAGGAACTCTCACTACGACCGACGACATCGACATCGATGCGGGAACCACTGAGGTTACTGGAGCGACCACTGCGAACGGAATTGCACTTGACGATGTCGTCGCCACATTCGGTGCAGTGACTCTTGGTGCTAACTTCGATCTCGCTATCACCAACGACCCCGGTGACAATGAAGACGTCACCATCGCCAGTCTGACTCTCGATGGCGGAATCCTTGACGCGGACGATGGCACCACGACTATCACAGGAGCGTTGACCCTAGGCGACGGCGTTGATGGAACGACTTATGTTGACATGGAGGCGGGTGCACTCACCGTGGGATCCATTTCATCGGTAATCGTAACCGACGGTGGAGATGATGACGACCTGGTCGACTATGTGATTGATGTTGCCGCGGGCTCCTTGACATTGCAGGGCTCGATAACAGAGGCAACTGCCGTAGACGGTGCAAACGAAGATGCAGTACGTATCGAATTTGTCGTTGCTGACGATGCTCTTCTCGTCTTCGAGGCTTCTGCTACCTTCTCAGGCGACATTACGAACTCAACTGATGGGTGGGTCGAAGATACAGAAGGTATTCAGATTGAAGCTGGAACGGTTAATTCCGCTTTCGCTGGGGCTTACACTGACTTAGGTAGCTACGGCGGGGATGGTATCTTTGAGATTTCAGCCGGAACGGCCGATATCGTATCTCTTGAAGGCGGTTCCAACTTTGTTCTCTCCGCGAACCGCGACATGACATTGTCTGATACCGATGGCGCCGGTACTGATGCAGATTTTCAGTTTACAGGAGATGTGACTATATCTGGCGCTAACGTCGATGTGGAATCTCCGCTTACGAGCGACTACGATGTTTCCGGTACGTTGACCATCTCCGGTGATGCCGCAACCTTCGATTCTGGTGCCGTTGCTGGCGAAACGTTCGACTTCGGTGCCCTGGTGGTGACGGGAGACGCGACCATCGGCTCCGCCGGTGACGATGTGATCACCGTAGTCGGTTCAATCGACGTAACTGATACCGCATTCTCGGGTACCCTTGATGCGGGTGGAGCGGTAACTATTGATGGGACCTCCAGCGTCGCCCTCCAGGTCGACCTAGAATCAACACTTACGGTCCCTGCAGGTGCTACTGTTACCTTCAGCGACGTAGCTGACGACGTTTCTGAAGTTTCCGGTACAACTACCGTCAACGGAACTTTGACGGTAGTAAATGCAGATACTGACGGCAACGCAGACGATGATATCACCTTCGCCGCGGTTTCTGTCGGAGCCGATGGAACGGTCGACTTGAATGATATCACTGTCAATGTGTCCGGAGACGTAACGGGCGGTACGCTTACGGATTGGGGGGTAGTAACCTTTACGATTGGAGCCGATGGTAACACTTTCTCACCAGGTCCAAATACGGATCTCGAAGGTTTTACTGCCAATGGTTCTGGTCGCACTTTAACGGTTGGTCAAGGCTTCTCCACTGACGGCTTCACGGTCGGTAACGATGCTACTGTTGACCTTGGTGACAACACAGTGACAATCAAGGGTGATGTAACACTCACTGACGAAGCTGCAGTAACGAATGATACCAACGGTGCTCTGGCTTTTGCCCTTGGCGGTGCTCAAAGCATCACTGTCGGAGGGAATCCTACTACGGATCCAACGCTTTCAAACATCCGAGTTAACAATGCATCGACGGTAACCCTGAATAGCGATATCTTCTTGAGTGGAGATCTTGCTCTCAACAACGGCGATTTCGTCGTTGGCGGTGCTGATGTTACCCTTACCATGACTGGGACGGATGCTCGAATTACCCGTGATCCGGGTAATGGTGACCTCACGGTCAATGGTACGTTGGCTGGTTCCTGGGACGTGACGTATTTCGGTGCTGGTGGTAGCTCGACAGATGAGTTCGCTGACGGACAGACGGTCGACGTTACTGTCAACATGACTGATGGCCAAACGCTTGATCTGAACGACAATGGTACTGCTTCAGGTAACCTGTACGTTCAGGACGGTCTAGTCGACGTCTCAGCTGATGTTGAGTTTGAAGGTAACTTCACTAATCATGCAGACCTCGATGATTTCCAGGTCACTGGGTCGCTGATTATTGGAGGTAACTTTACTATCACTGAGTCGGGTGATCCAGATGGAGACTTCTCCACCGATATCGCCGACTTGACAGTGGCTGGAAGCCTTACGGTGCCAACAGATGTTGTGCTCGGCGCAGCAGGTGATGTTGTCACACTGACAGGCGATGGTTCATCTCACTCCGTTGAGGGGCATGTCGCAGCGGGAATCACAGTTGGTACGGATATCTCTGTTACCATCAACGGATCTACCGACGCTGATAATGCTGACTCTGGTACCTTCGGTGTAATCGACATCGATGCGGGCACGGTTACGATGAACGACGTTCAGGTAACTGGAGATGTAACGGTTGACGATGGAAGCCTTACAATCAACTACGTCGATGGCGACGGAGCAGCGACCAGTGGTACGATCACGATGGACTCCGCGGCTGATGATGCTTCTAGCCTCACGCTTGCGGGTTCCGTTGATGCCGCAACCGGAATAGTCGTAGGAAACGTATCCATGGCCGGCAACTCTACGTTGACCGTTAGTAACGATGTTGACGCGCCGGATGTGGTTCTTGGAACCGCAAACGATGATGTGATTGCCTTGGCTCTTGGCACAAGCACGCTGACAGTTGACGGCACGTCACTAGATGCAGCCGCTATGGTAGACGGGTCCGTGACTATCACTGGTGGTACGATAGCGATCAAGGCGGGATCAGACACCGAGATCGATTTCAACGGTAACACCATTCCTGCCTTGTCCAACGCTGATGATGGTTCTCACCTCCTATCTGACCTTACTGTAGGAAGCTATACGGGTGCCGACAATGGTGTTTTAAGCCTTGATGACAACGCCGGAGCTCCGCAAGATCTCACGATTACGGGTGATGTCACGTTAGGCGATGAGGACGGGTTCACATCTGGCGGTGATGACGGTATTGTTACAGTCTCTGGTGCTAGCACCTGGACCTTCGATGGTGATGTGAATATCTCCAACCTCGTGGTTGACGCAGCCGTAACCTGGGCTGGAGACGCCAACGCTGGTGTTCAAATTGACGCTGAACTGACTATTGGTGAAGACGGTACCCTGGCACTCGGTGAAGATACCGATCTTCTCATGGGTACATTGTTTGACTACAATAGCGCCAGTGCAGATGCAATCAGCAACCCTGGTATGGCCAATGTCGAGTTCGAGACAACAACGTTCGAAACGGGCGGTAACAACGTAAATATTTACGCCCGCGTTTATGTCAATGACGTCTTAAGCATGGACGCCGATGCCGGCGGAACCTTCACCGTAACAGGCCAGCTTTATCTAACCGATGGTGCTGATGTTCAGACGGATGACGGCGACGCTGACACGGATAACAACGTCTTTGCCTACGGAGATAATCTGTATGTGCTGGTCGATGAGGATGGCGTTCTCGCCATGTTCGAGGAAGATCCCACGTTCGGCACGGCTATTGGCGTCGACTACCGGGCAGCTGGTGCCACAACAACCGGTAATGAACTACCGGCAGTAACACGCACCTTCTCTCGCACCGGAGCAGGGGCACTGGAAACCTCAGTTGATCACACAACGGATTACCTCCACATTGATGGCGAGATTGACAACTCAACTAACGATGTCACAGTAACGCTGAATAGTGGCGGTACCTATCAAGTCAATGATGGCGCAGTTGTCGACGAAGGCCTGTCCTTGGCAAATGATGTCACTGCGTATTTCGACAACATCACGACAACCACGCCGCTTTGGCCAGCGACCTTTGTTCCAGCGACTGCACACTTCGACAACAATGTTGTGTTGCATGATGACCGGACGGTTGGAGACCTGGACGTAACTGATGACGTTGATACAGATGCTAATGCCGCTGTCTTGACCATCACAGGGAACGTCACGGCTGATGCTACGGCAACCTGGGACACTGCGGAAGATGAAGGTGTTGTTCTCGGCGGTACTACCGCCCAAACCTTGACCTCTGCAGGTGACACGCCGCAGGACTTGACCATTAACAACGCTGCTGGTGTTTCGCTTGGTACGGATACGGATCTTGACTTCGCGTCCGCCGGTGATGGAGATGGTACGCTCGTACTTACCGCTGGTGTTTTGACTACCAACGGTAACAACGTCATCCTATCTCACGGCGGTACGGGAGCCCAGGGTTACACTCGTACTGCGGGCGTGGTCAATGGAGCCGTTCAGAAGTACGTCGAAACAGGCAAAGCTAACCCGAACCGAGTAGTCTTCCCGACGGGTGACGCTGACGGTAACTACCGTCCTTACAGCATCACCTTCAATGATCCTGCCGGTGACATCGGCGATCTTAATACTTGGAATGCGGTGGTCGGTAATGCAGATATCCTTCTGACTGCGACGTACTCAGGCGCTTCCGCTACGGGCACCAACGGCTTGCCGATTGCTACGACTGACGCTGCAGGCGCTTCCTTGAACGTTGGACGCTACCCTGCTTTCCATTGGAATGTCTCGTCCAACCCGTCGGTATCCCCATCGGTGGATTACGATGTTGAGTTCGAGGCGGCAGGCTACGCCAACTTCGCTTCTGAGAACATCGAACGCACACGGGCTATCCGTCGTGCCGCGGGTTCCGCGAATAACTTCTGGTCGTTGGTATCACCAACAGCAGCTAATAACGACAACTATGTAGCCGACGTGGACAACACGAACCCGGTTGCAGTTGCTCGTGGTGCTGTAGGCGCGATTTCCACGAACGGTGTTCTCTTTACGTATGGTTTGGAGCAGAACATGGTGGCTACGGCTCCAGATGCTCTGACCTTGAATGCTGGGAATGCAGAAACAATCGATTTGACGACTGTTTTCGCAGGTGGAGAAGAGAATCCAACCTATTCGGTATCAGACAATGATGGAGCGGTAGCCAGCACGGCAATCGACGGCACAACGCTCACGGTAACTGGTGTTGCTGCGGGTAGTGTCACGTTCACCGTGTCGGCTAACGACGGATTCCAGACGGTTTCCACCTCGGTCACAGCGACCGTAAATGCTGCATTGGCTGCCGCTGGCGCTCTTGCAGATCATGTCGTTGCCCTGGGTACGGCGGCAGCAGCTGTCGACGCTACGGTTGACTTCTCAGGTGGTACGGGTACCTATACCTACGCAGTTGCTACAACCGATGCTGCCGTAGCGGCAGTAAGTAATGATGCTGGTTCTGTAACGGTAACCTTTGGGGTGGCCGGAACGGCAACCGTAACGGTATCCGCGACGGACGAAGAAGGCGACTCAGTCTCCTCCTCTTTCGACGTCACAGTAAACGGCAGCATTGTCGCCGCAGGTGGTCTAGCTGCTGTCGAAGTTGCAGAAGGTGCTTCAAGCACTGCTGACGTTGACGGTGAATTCTCCGGTGGTAACGGTGCTGCTACTTACACCTACACGGCTGCCTCGAGCGATGCCGACATCGCAACGGTTACCGTCAGCGGTAGCGAAGTGACGGTGACGGGTGTTAGCGCCTACACGGTTGTAGATGGAGCAGTAACGGCAGATAATGCTGGAGCTACGATTACCGTCACCGCAACCGACGATCAGGGCACTGCTGCTACTTCGACCTACACGGTTGCAGTTACTGCTGTTCTCGGTAACGTCGACGGCTCAGGTGGTCCTTCCCCTGCGGCAGCGTCTCTGACCCTGGATGCTTTCTTGGGTCTCGCAGACCTGACAGCACAACAGGCGGCAGCTGCAGATTACAATGGCGATGGTGCGGTTACTCCGTTCGATGCCGCCTTGATCTTCAACGCCTTCTTCAATGGGAAAACGGAATTCGACTCCAACCCCCTCGCCGAATACTTCGTGGCTGACATCGCTCGCGACGGTAATGTTGTTACCATTCCGGTAATGATCGGTGGCGACAACGGCAGCGTTGTATCGGGTCACTTCGCGACATCGATTGATCCTAGCCTAGCAACGGTCATCGGCGTAACAAGCGATCTTGGCGAAGGCTGGTTATTCAATAGTGTCATCTCCGAAGAAGGTAACATCACTCTAGCATTCGCTAGCGCAGGTGGCGTTATCCAATCGGAAGGCGGAATCGCCTCCATTGCTGTGGAACTCAGTAGCGCAGATGTCCAGCTAAGCATTTCCGCTGAGGGCGCTGCGAACAACAATCCTACAATGTCCATCGACGATATCGAGATTGTAGAATTGCCGACTGAGTTCACGCTTAACGGCAACTATCCTAACCCATTCAATCCTAGCACCTCGATCAGCTTCGACCTTCCCCAGTCGGCTGATGTAGAGATTCAGGTAATCGATATGATTGGCCGTCAGGTCATGACCATGTCGCCTGCCACGATTTCTGCAGGTGCCAATCGGACTGTTCAGATCGACGCTTCACGCTTGGCCTCGGGTACTTACTTCTACCGAGTAATCGCCCGCATGGAAAGCAGAACCGCTATCGAAACAGGCCGCATGATGCTGGTCAAGTAACGAAACTGGGCGGGGTGCAAAAGCGCCCCGCCCATGTTTTCTCTCAGTTCCGCATCATCACCTAAGAAGAGCTAGAAACAAATGCAGATGTTTTTCAACGATTGGATCAAAAGCGCATTCCTTAGTGTGGCTTTCTTGTTCGCCGCCGGTAGTGCTTACGCACAGGTAGCGGCAACAGTTGGCAGTACCACAGGTCGCCCTGGTACGGAAGTGTCCATACCGGTGGCTATCTCTGGTAATGACGCCACCGACATACAGTCTTTCAGTTTTACTGTCGATGCCGATGCAGGTATCACGCTAACTGGTGTCTCAACCACTAGTACTTTGGCCGGTGCTGCTGGCTTCAGCGTTAATGTTAATACCACTACCGGAGTGGTTGGTGGATTCTCCCAAGGCACTGACATCGCTACAGATGGTGTTCTCGTCTACCTGGACATGACTCTGGGTGCAGACGGAGATAACGGCTCAATGACTGTTGCCAACCTGGTCCTGAATGCCGGCGATCCGGCAACTGGGGTGGTTACGGCCGGTAGTTTTGTAGTGTCGGATCGGCTTATTTCTGTGAACGACGTCGTCACTACCGAGGATACTGGCTCCTTCGAGATTGTGGTCAATCTGGATGACGCTCTGTCGAGCGATGACGGCGTTGTGTCCTTCAATATGGACCTTTCCTATGACGATGACCTCATGGAGATCGACACATCAGTCGGAGTAAATGGTGTCGTCGCTTCAGGTATTACAGCTGGAGCTACAGTCAATGGTTCTGCGGTCGATGCAGATACCTACCGTATTGCTGGATTCGCCGGGTCAGCGTTGACAGGGGAAGGTGCATTCATCACAATTGCCGCAACCCCGAAGGCTCCAGGCACTGGGACTTTCAGTCTCTCCAACGTTGTCTTCAACGCGGGGGAGCCATCTTATGCTCTCATCGATGGCTCACTGACAGTCATACCGACAAACTTTGCCCCCGTTTTCACCGCTGTGCTAGCTGACACCAGTGTTTTAGAGGATGCTGCAGATGTAACGTTCGACTATGACGCTACAGATGCAAATGGTGATGCTTTAACCTATAGTGCAACGGTTGGTACGATAGACGCCGCTACAGGCGAGTGGTCCATCGATCCTTCCGGAAAGGCGGGTGTCCATACGGTGACGGTATCCGTTACAGACGGTGTAAATACGACCACAACGTCAGCTGTACTGACTATCAAGCAGGTCGACAATTTCGAGGCTAGTCTTTCCGGCTACAATGAAGTTCCGCCCGTTGCGTCTGTAGCTTCAGGAGTGGTTTCCATGCGCATGGTCGCCGACGATGGTGTGCTAGAGGTAACTTTTAGCGTAGCCAACCTGGCTGGTACGTTGACAGGCGCTCATATCCATATGGGTGGCGTGGGCGTAAATGGTGGTGTTGGCCTCAATCTTGCTCCTACTTCTGGTTCATTCTCTGCGACGTATGACATTGCAGGAAAAAGTGACTTGGTTACGGCACTTCGCGCAGGCGATGCGTACGTGAACGTTCACTCTTCAGCCTACACTGGTGGCGAGATTCGCGGTCAGGTTCTTGGTGGAGACAACGTAGCACCTGGTGCTGCAGCCTCTACTGCTCCTAGCCGATTCACGATCTCAGGTGACCCTGCAAGCCCAGCTTTCACGGTCTCTTGGTTGCCGGTAGCTGATGCGAATGGCGATACTGTTCACTACCTGTTCCAGAGATCAACGTCTGCTAACTTTACTGAGAAGCTTGACCTCGTGCCTTTCGGCGCTACCAACGGTCAGAGCTACACAGTTGGTGATGCAGCTCACTGGTATGACCAGTTGACGATGTCTGCTCCTGGAAGTGTTGAAGTAGGCGGTAAGGTTACTCTTTACCACCGCGTCATCACGACCGACGGTTCTTTGTGGACCGCTGGTGCAGCTTCTAGCTTGGAACTGACACGTGGCCTAGTCACGGATACGGAAGGTGAAGGATCACTGCCAACAGAGTTCGCTCTGAAAGGCAACTACCCGAACCCATTCAATCCTAGCACAACGATTTCGTTCGATCTGCCGGAAACGGCTGACGTAACGGTTCAGGTTCTCGACCTTCTAGGTCGTGAAGTAATGGCTCTCCCATCACGTACGATGGAAGCCGGTTCTGCTAAGTCGGTTCAGATCAATGCATCTAGCCTGTCTTCAGGTATCTACCTTTACCGTGTCATCGCTCGCGGAGCTAACTCCACAAGCATGATGGTAAAAACGATGACGCTTCTTAAGTAAGCGAAACCGTTTTAAGGTTTTCAGTGCGGGCGCGGATCTTACGATCCGCGCCCGTATTGTTTTTGAGGTGCTTTGTGAAACCGCATGTCGCTGTACGGAGGGCGTGTTCGCATGCAAAAATTATGATCAATAAGGGAAGTAGAAAGACATGACCAAGGACGCATCATTGCGAAGCAGTAACAGGTTGGCCGCATCAGCTATCCTGCTTTCTTTGTGCTTCACCATGTTAGTTGGTTCAGCTCAAGCGCAGGTACCCATCACATTTAAAAATGGGGTCGCCTCTGGCGATACCGTAAGAGTGGAGCTGGTCGTGGGTTCAGACACGATGACATTGCCTCAGCCTGTCAGTTCTTTCCAGTTTGCTGTTTCCGTTGAAGACAGTCTGGTAGCCTTTCTTGACATCGACACTAATTGGACGATGTCAGAAAAATCTGGTTGGACGGTGAGGGCCAATCCTGAAAATGGGCGAGTTGGTGGGTTCAGCTCCCTGAATGATGCTTTTCAGCAGGGAGGAACGTTGGTCACACTCATGTTTCGTGTGCCAGAGCGTTGCTATGCTTTCCAGCTGGATCTTCTGATATTCAAGCTCAATGCAGGCAATCCAAACCACATGCCTTTGATACCCAGTGGAATTGTAGGGGAATGTCCCCAATAGTTCAGGTGACTCGGAATTACACCCTAAACACGTGAAACAAGAAGCTTGTCTGGGTATATTATCTTGACAAAGAACCGTGATTCGTCAACCAGGCACAGAACACGGATTCAACAAATAAACTACGCTTGCATGAAGCATCGGATACTGCACCTCACATCGCTACTCTTCCTACTTGCCGTTATTACTGCCACGTCTTCCCTCGCGCAGATGGCAGTCACGGTTGGAAATATCACCGGCTCACAGGGCGAAACGGTACTTGTCCCAGTAACTCTGGCACAAGTCCCTGTTGACGGGTTTACTTCGTTTCAATTCGATGTAACCCTGAATAACAGCAACCTTACGCTCAACGGACATTTGTCTACGGGTACCATGACAGCGAATGGTACTGGTTGGGCCGTCGGGTCGAATGACAGTAATGCTGCAAACAATCCGGGTCGCGTGGGTGGTTATGCATCAAACACAGATGCAGTTAAATCAGATGGGATTCTGATACTCCTATCGTTCACTATCAATGGGACTGATGGCGGGGGACAAGCTCAATTGGTAAATACGCGATTTGCGAAGGGTGCAACAGTTGCGCATACACCAACTGTACCTTCAACTCAGCTAATCGTCTCCAACCCTCCTGTTGCAACGGATGATGCATACGTCGTGGCCGAAGGAGGACTGCTTGCTGTTCCTGTTGGTACAGGCGTGCTGGCGAATGACACGGATGCAGATGCTGATGCATTGTCTGCCAGTGTGTTGGCTACGACGTCAAACGGTTCGTTGACTCTTGCTGCAGACGGTTCGTTTACTTACCTGCACAATGGATCGGAGACATTGTCCGATTCATTCACTTACACTGTTTCAGACGGATCAAACACCGATACCGGCTCCGTGTCAATCACGGTAGCTCCCGTCAATGACGCGCCGGTCTTCACGGCTCAGCTTACGTCCATGACGGTGAATGAAGGGGATGAAGTCTCGTTTGACTTCGATGCGACAGACGCCGATGGAGATGCGTTGACGTTTTCGATTCAGAGCGGCCCTGCTGGTGCGACCATCAACCCGGCAACCGGTCAGTTCTCATGGACGGCGACTCCGGCCGGAAGCTATTCCGTTCTTGTCGGTGTTTCAGATGGGACTATCGTCGTGGGTGCAACCGCAGCTACGCTTACGGTCCGTGAAATTGATACCTACACAGTAACGCTGTCTGGGTACCACATGCCATCTCTCGTCGAGTCGGCAGGTACGGGTGCGCTGACCATTGAGCACGGGGTGTCGGATGGATCGTTGGAAGTGTCTGGCGCTTTTTCTGCTCTCGGCTCTTCGTACGCGTCTGCACAGATTGGTATCGGTTCACTCAATGATGAAGAAGGAACGGCCGTCCTTGCACTGCTTCCAAGTTTTGGTGACGGCACATTCCGCAATGGCACATTTACTCCAGCGTCCAATACTATTGATTTGACGTCTGTGTCGTATCCAGCTGGTAATGATAGAGCATCGTTCGAAGCCGCACTGGCTGCGGGCAATGCTTTTGTGGTCGTTCGTACCCTGAATAATCTTAGCGGAGAGATTCGCGGACAGCTTCGTCCGACAGGAAATACCGCACCGTCGACGCTTAGCGTGTTCGCTCCTTCTTCGGTCACCACATCCGGGGACCCAAATGCAACACTTGTCACGGTGTCCTGGTCTGGCTCACCTGTAGATTCGGAAAGGGATGCTACCAAATTAGTCTTGGAGGTCGCTGCTGACGCAGCCTTTACGACCATTGTAGATGCTCTAGACGTAACCGTCACTGTTCAACCGCAGGTTTCTTTCACAACTGGGTGGGCGGCTGGTATCTACGATGAAATCACAGGCCAAGTATCAGGAAATATTCTGGTAGGTGGCACGACGCAAGCGTACATCCGCTTGACCTCCACAGATGGTAGTGCGCTCGATTCCGGTTCGTCTCACACGTTGGACATCACCCGTTCGACTGTTACAGACACGGAACATGGGGAATTGCCTTCGCAGTTCGTTCTTAGGGGTAATTATCCGAACCCATTTAATCCTAGTACTACGATTCAGTTTGACTTGCCAGAAACGGCTGAAGTTCAGATTGATGTATTGGACCTGCTTGGACGGACGATGATTTCCGTTCCGTCGCAGAGTCTTTCGGCCGGTACAAACCGTTCGATTTCAATTGACGCAAATGAGTTGTCATCAGGAATCTATATGTACCGTGTCCTTGCAAGGGGAGTATCCCAGACGTGGGTCTCTAGCGGAACGATGACGCTCATCAAGTAATCCGATTAGAACGAAGCCGGACACCGGCACCTGGCAGGCCTGGATTTTTCACAGCGACCTGCATGTGATCGCTGTCGCGGCGGGCTGGATGATGGGAAGCGCTGCTTTGGCGGGCGTTCATTTTCCGATGGCCTACCTAGTCCTAGCCTCTATCGGCGCCTTTATTGTGTACCGAGTAGACCGTCTATTGGTGGATTCACAGGAAGACGAGATCAATGCGCCTGAACGTGTGCTATTCAGGCAATCCCATCGTCGCGCCCTGACGTTAGTACTACTCATCGCAATACCCTTAGCTCTAATTGCCATATGGGCGCTGGAGCCGGCCTGGGTGCTTGCAGCGGCCCTTCTGGGTTGTACTGGTATTGCTTATCCGATGCGAATCCTTCCTGGTGGTAAGCGTCCCAAAGACATTCCATGGCTGAAAACAGCTATGATTGCGTTCTGCTGGGTAATTGGGGGAGTTGTCTTGCCCCTTCTTATGCTTGGCGGACTCGTTTCGACGCCGTTGTTGTCGATTCAAGGAGTTGTTGTCATCGCTCTCTACCGAACCCTATACATTCTGCCGAATCTGATTACAGCGGATTGGTTGGATCGTGAAGGTGATCTATCATCCGGTTTGAGCAGTCTAGGCGGACGTTTGACCGCTTCGGGCGTGCGTACGGTAGCTATGACGGCCTTGTGCTTAGCACTCGTTCTCATCATCCCATTGATTTTTTGGGGTATGCCCTGGTGGTTGCTGACAGTGGATGTGATGGGTCTTGTGGGGTTGACTGCCTCAGTTTTTAGCGTGACGAGAACGGGCAGTGGCCGAATCGTGTTAATGGATATGTGGGCGGGTTACCCCGTTGTAACGTGGTTGTTACTGGTAATTATCTCCAGTACATAACCACTCAGACCTTTTAAGAGACGTTTCGCAGTGGAAACCTATCGGCTGTTGGTAGGTGTGTGTACCTTATTCTGTTATGATGATGCGAATTTGACCCAATTGATCTGGCGGGTAGGTTCCATCCGGATTTGGCCCACACATCAATCCCACCTTGAGATGCGCAGATTTTCTACTATTCCGGCCCTTTTGCTTTTCGTAAGCCTGATGGCTTCCCACGCGGGTGCCCAAGATCAGGATATGGCTACGGCCTCGGCTAGCTCTCCAGCATCACAGTCAATTCCAGTCCAAGTTGATTTGGATCATGCAGCGTTTGCCTTCGAGGCTTCTACTTCGCTGGTCGAGTTTTATTTGTCGTTCGAAGCATCGACGCTTCAATATGCCGCAACAGAGCAAGGCTTTCTCGCCCAGCTCCCAGTCGGTATGGCTATTGTTCGCTCAACGCAAGTCGGTATGAGTGATTCTCCAGAAGCAGCTGTGTGGCAAGAGGATCTCGACCTGAGTTTCTTGATGGCTGATACAACCGGTATGAGTGAAGGGCAGCATTTTGTTCATCAGGTACGAGCACCTATTCCTCCAGGCGAGTATGAGCTTCGAGTTGTAATTCCAGAAGATGGCGAGGTGGGTCGTTCTTCAGTAGAAATGCGTCGAGACGTTCTCGTCCCTGATTTTGCCGATGAGACACTTGTGCGTGTTTCTGATATCACACTCGCTTCGTCCATTCAGCAGAGCGACGACCGAGGTAACATTTTTTGGAAAAATGGGCTGCTGATTCGTCCCAATGCCAATCAGCTTTTTGGCTCCGGGCTGAATACACTGTTTTACTATACCGAGGTGTATAACCTCGATCAAGTATCCGCAGCTTCGGGCACCTACACGGTATTTACGTATCTCTCTGACGCTAACCTGCCTCAGCCGATGGCTGACTTTCAAAAGCGGTCACAGCGCCGCCTAACATCTCCAGACGTCTTGGTAGGCACGTTCAATATCAGAAATCTAGCGAGCGGATCGTATTTCCTTCGGATTGCGGTACTCAATGAAAGCAATGAGTCAATTGCAGAGCAATCGAGGAAGTTCTTCGTCTACAACCCTGATGTTGAGCGCAAGACAGACATTATTTCCGTCGAGCAGTCGTTTGAAACGAGTCAGTATGCTCGAATGACAGAAGAGGAGATAGAGAGGATGTCTAAGCACATTGAAGTGATAGCAACCGATGCCGAACGACGCCGTCTGCGTAGTATTCGCGACCCGATGGAGCAACGACGCTTTTTCATGCAGTTCTGGACGATTAGAGACCCTAATCCTAATACCCCAATCAACGAATTTCAGGAAGAGTTTTATTCGCTCATTCAGTATGCAAATGACCGGTACAGCAGCAGCTTCAGTGAAGGGTGGGAATCTGATCGCGGACGTGCTCTGATTAAGTTTGGTGCGCCAACCGCCATTGAGCCACACATGTTTGATCGAGGATACGTCCCGTACGAAATATGGGAGTACAACAATATTCCGGGAGAGGGGCGGGCTCAGTTTATTTTCGCTGATTTGGATGAGCTCGGAACGTTCGAACTACTTCATTCGACTGTTACTGGCGAAACGAAATCAGCCAACTGGTTGCAGGAATTACAAAAGTAAACGGTTTCATAGGCGAATTGACCTAAACGGCAGAGCAATTCACCGATATTTTTGAGGGTCCGGCCGCCAACAGGCGGCCGGACCCGTTTCGTTTGTACCCGCTTGCGTATTTTCTGACTGCTCCCCACTCGAAGTAGGAAAGGGCGAGCAGCATTTAACGGATCTCAAATCGCACATGAAGCCAGACCACACATCCATCAACTCACTTGGGCAGCACGTAGGGCAAGAAGTAACCCTTAGGGGCTGGCTCTACAACAAGCGCAGTTCCAAAGGGCTGCATTTCTTGGTCCTGCGTGACGGAACTGGCCTGAGCCAGTGCGTTGTGAATCAGGAAGAGGTAGATGCCGACTCATGGAATGCTGCTGAGGAAGCGACTCAGGAGAGTTCTATGGAGATCAAAGGGTTGGTGCGTGCCGACGAACGCCAGGTAGGAGGCCATGAGATTCAAGTTCGTGCGATGTCTCTGTTCCACAAGGCGGAAGACTATCCCATCACGCCGAAAGAGCATGGTGTGGACTTTCTGATGAACCACCGTCATTTGTGGCTTCGAAGCCGCAGACAGTGGGCGATTTTGCGTATCAGGAATAGTGTGGTGATGTCGATCCACAACTTCTTTCAGGAACGGGGATTCCTGCAGACGGATGCGCCCATTCTTACGGGAACGGCTGTTGAAGGCACTTCGACATTGTTCGAAATGGAATACTTTGGGCGTTCGGCCTATCTAACACAAAGTGGCCAGCTGCACGGCGAAGCGATGGCCATGGCTTTCGGAAAGATCTACACATTTGGCCCCACGTTTCGGGCTGAGAAGTCCAAAACGCGCCGTCACTTGACAGAATTCTGGATGATAGAGCCAGAAATGGCATTCTATGATCTCGAAGCCACGATGCAGCTGTCAGAAGACATGCTTTCTCGCATCGTGAGCGACGCCTTGCGTGACTGTCAGACCGAGCTAGAGGTGCTTGAGCGTGATCAGGAGCCACTCAAGCGTAGCATCGGCGGATATCCTCGCGTGACCTACTCAGAGGCTGTAGACTTGCTGCACAGTGACAAGACGGCCAATATGGTGACAGACAAGATCGCATCGCTTGAGCAGGAACAGAAGGACATTGAGCAGGAGCGCGAAGAAGGCAAAGCGGCGTACGGACAGGCTAAAAAATGGCAGAAGCGCAAGATTGACGCACGCGAGATCGAGATTCAGACCCGCCTCGGCGAGATAGAGGAAGCCCTCAGGAATTTGCCGAAGTGGTTGGAGTCCGCAAAGAACTTTGAATGGGGCACCGATTTTGGCGGTAGCGACGAGACGCTTATCACGTGGCACTACGATCGGCCCATTATCGTGCATCGTTTCCCTGCCGTATTTAAGGCGTTCTACATGAAACGTGATCCAGAAGATGACAGATTGGCGCTCGGCATGGATGTGCTTGCTCCAGAGGGATACGGAGAGATTGTTGGTGGTGGAGAGCGAGCGACCGACCTAGCGTTTCTGCAGGATCAGGTCAAGGCACACGGTCTGCCCGAAGAGGCGTTCACCTGGTATTTCGATCTGCGCCGATACGGCTCTGTCCCGCACTCCGGGTATGGCCTCGGTCTTGAGCGTACGGTTACCTGGATTTGCGGCATTCACCACCTTAGGGAAACGATTCCATTTGCTCGCACCCTGGATCGTCTCTATCCATAATAGAAACACGATTGGCCGGTTTTGGTACGCTGATTGCAAGATGTGGGGGTGGGTACTCGTCATTTGACGAATAAAGCTCTTTTCGCATAACTAATAGGTGTTTGTAATGCTTCGTCCAATTTACGCTGTACAGTCTGCCGTCCGGCGGTGTGTGATATCTGCTACACGAAGAACGGGTTCGTCCCGTCTTGTTATGGCTATGGCCTTTTTGGTCGTCCTCGGCCTAGCTCTGCCCGTAGCTGCTCAAAATGCATCGATCACGGTGTCCGCCCAAGGCGTCATAACGACAGAGCCAGACATGGCTACCGTGCGTTTTTCGGTGGTAACCACTGGGGATTCTCCAACGCAAGCTCAGGATGATAATGCAGAGGCCAGTGCATCAGCCATGAATGCCATCCGTAGTCTGGGGATTGAAGAGTCGGATCTTGAGATGGCCAATCTTCAGTTGGTGCCCCGCCGCGAATACGATCCGGAGCGCCGGATTTATCTCGAAAAGGGCTTTGAGGCGACACGAAGGGTTGAAGTTCAGGTTCGGGACTTGGATCAACTCCCAGAATTGATGTCGCAACTGGTTGACAGCGGAGCTAACCGCATCGACGGTGTCCAGTATGGCCTTGATGACCGCGATGATGTCGAATTAGAAGCCCTAGCGCTCGCCGTCCGACGCGCTCGAGAAAAAGCCACTGTGATGGCAGGCGCGCTAGATGAACGTTTGGGCGCTGTGTGGCAGATAGCTGAGCAAGGTATTTCTGTGCCGCAGCCAATGCTGCGTATGGACGCTATGGAAATGGCGAGCATGTCCAAGGATGCTAATCCCGATGCTTTTGCCGCTGGAGAAATCGAAGTTTCAGCCTCCGTGACTGTCGTGTTTTTGTTGGCGCAGTAGGCAGGAATCCTGATAGAAAGTAAAAAGGGCGGGCCGCTGATGCGGCCCGCCCTTTTTCGTATAGCCTTATGGCTTCCTTTATTTCTTGAACCACTTATTGTAGATCCAGAGGAGAAGAAGCGCTCCTAGGGTGGCGCTGACAATTGATCCCAGCAGACCATCGAGCAGACGGTTCATGCCCAGCAGGGCACCTAGCCATTCACCTACGAAAGCGCCGCCGATGCCGAGAAGGGTGGTCATTACAAAGCCGCCGCCATCCTTGCCAGGCATTAAATATTTGGCTAGCGCGCCTGCAACGAATCCTACCAGGATGATCCAGAAAATTCCCATGGGGTTCCTCGTGATTGTGTAAAAAGCATAATACGGGCCGTATGTCCCAAAGGATACGGTCTTCATTTCTTACTTTCACCTAGCAAGCAAAGAGACATCCCTGCTGGCTCCAAAGTCATCGACATCATTCATCCCTTTTGCTCATGTCTTCCACTCTTGTAGTCTCTATTTCTGGCATCCGCGGTATCGTTGGTAAGGGATTAGATCCTGCAGTTATCGTCCGTTTTGCCTCGGCCTACGGGGACCTCATGCTGAGGTCGGCTGCGGAGGCACCAACTGTGGTAGTAGGGCGAGATGCACGCGTTTCTGGGCCTGTCTGCTCAGAATTGGTTATAAATACCCTTCGTGCTCAGGGTATCCATGTTATTGATGCGGGACTGGCTTCGACACCAACCGTTGAAATGGCCGTGATCTCCGTAGGCGCCACAGGCGGCATCGTATTGTCTGCTTCCCATAATCCGGCCGAGTGGAATGCCCTTAAACTGCTCAATTCGAAGGGCGAATTTCTGTCGCCACGAGATGCGAGCGAGTTGATAGCGGCGGCGGAGTTACCAACTAGGAAGTGGGCGCAATGGGACAGCCTTGGTTCGGTACGATCCCACGATTTTCTTGATTCGCATGTTTCTGCCATCATGGATCTGCCTGAAATCAACGCTGAACGAATTGCAACGCGCGATTTCCGGGTCGTAGTAGATGCTGTTAACTCGGTGGGAGGCATCGCAATACCTGCCATTTTGAGGGCGCTTGGCGTCAGGGATGAGCAGATCATCCGCCTTCACTGCGAGCCGACGGGTCGTTTTGCTCATCCTGCAGAGCCTTTGCCGGAAAACCTGACGGAGATATGTGAGCGAGTAGCTACCGAAGAAGCAGACCTCGGACTGGTGGTCGATCCAGATGCGGATCGCCTCGCACTCATTGCCGATGGGGGTGTGTATGTCAGTGAGGAGCTAACCCAGGTTCTTGCAGCCGATTTTTGGTGGCAGCATCACAGCGGCCCTTTCGCGACCAACCTTTCTTCCTCTCGTGCCATTGAGCGCGTCGCGGCCAAGCATGGTCAGGACGTATTTCGTTCAGCAGTTGGCGAAATCAACGTGGTCGAGGAAATGAAACGGGTTGGTGCTGCAATCGGAGGCGAAGGCAATGGAGGCGTTATTCTTCCAGATCTGCACTATGGACGGGATGCACTCGTTGGTGTCGCCTTGATTCTGCAGCACTTAGCAGACTCGGGATCGACGCTCTCTGAGTTGGTGGCCAGCATGCCCGACCTGAAAATCGTCAAGATGAAAACCGACATTGGTGACCTTGATCCGGACGCTTTGCTGGCTCGTATGGCCAAGGCGTACCAGGGCGAGAGAACATCGACCATCGATGGTGTCAAGATCGACCTCGATGAAGGATGGGTCCACATGCGAAAGTCCAACACCGAGCCCATCATCCGCGTATATGCTGAAGCAGAGACAGACGCGGCTGCCAAGACACTCGGTGAGCGATTTATGGCTGAGCTACTTGGCTGATCAGTAGTTGGATAGGGCTGTGCGCCTCGTCTGTAAAAACAGTCCCAGTATCCGATCAGAGATCCTGAAAACGGGCATCTTCCACATCGTCAGGATTAGGCCGAGAAACGTGTGCTTCTTTACTTGGGCGCACAACGCTGATATCTGGTCCATCGGGTGAAGGCCGTCGATTATCAGGTACTTGTTGCCGTCCTCGGGCCGCCGAAATGAGGTTGCCCGCAGCCCGGTAGATGTACCAGGTAATGAGTAGAAGGAAAAACCACTTGAAGAGCATGGAACGTCTTCGTTCTTTGTGATCGTCAATCAGAAAAGCGCAGGTCGGGAAGAGGTGGGATTGAAGTACGTCGTTCCCGGGTGACGTAGCCCTGCGATCTGTCGTATAAGTTCGTTCAAGTCCTCAGGATGTTTCACAAAATCCATGTTGGTTGCATTGACGATTAGAAGAGGGCTCTGATTGTAGTGGAAAAAATAGTGGTTGTAGGCTTGGTTCAGCCCGTCGATATAGGACTCATCCATGTCCTTTTCGTAGTCCCGCCCCCTTGAACGGATGTTTTCCATCAGTCGTGGAGTGGATGCCTGCAAATAGACAATCAGGTCCGGGACCGGTGTCGTGGGTTGCATGATGCCGAACATGGTCTCATACAGCGAAAGCTCATCGCCATCGAGGTTGATTCGGGCAAAGATTCGATCCTTGTCGAATGTGTAGTCGGCAATAATGAAGTTGTGGAACAGGTCCCGCCCGCCCAGTGACTGCTGCTGCCGAAAACGACTTGCCAAGAAGCTAAGCTGTGTCTGAAAGGCCCAACGTTTGCGATCTGTATAGAATCGCTCCAGAAATGGGTTCTCTTCGAATTGCTCTAAGACCAACCGTGCATCAGTCTGCTGGGCCAGCATATTGGCGAGGGTGGTTTTACCAGCTCCAATCACTCCCTCGATGACGATATACTGCAGGTGCTCAGGGAAGACCACTGCATCGTCATGTGGCTCCGGGGAGGGGGTTTCTTTTGGCAGTTCGTCAAACAGGCTCATGTGCCTTCAGGAATTCTGAGCTTGTGAGGAGTTAGGTGGACGTCAGACGAGTCTAAACACGTCTCTAGAAGATAGACAACGTTCGCTTCAAAGGGAGCAGGAAGAAACAGGTCTGGTGTAATTTCAGCGGTAGGTACAAGCACGAAACGTCGCTCGGCCAGTCGCGGGTGTGGAAGAGTTAGCACCTCGTCCTCAATCTTTAAACCGCCATAGTCGATGATATCCAGGTCCAACGTGCGCGCCAGCCATGAATTTTCAGGCTGACGTGTCCGGCCTCGTTGTTGTTCGATCGAAAGAAGGGCTCGCAGAAGTGCTGGAGCTTCTAGGTCCGTGTTGCATCGAAGAACAGCATTCAAATAGGGCGCCTGAGGTGGAGCACCTGGCCAGATATGGGCTTCGGTCTCATAGACAGACGATACTTGTTCGATCGTCAAGGCGCTCATAGTAGCAATTTGGTCCACGCCAAACTGCAAGTGGGAGAGTCGATTCCCCGAATGTGGCCCCGAAGACACGGGTAGGTTTGAGCCTAAGGCTATGTGGGCGATGTGAGACACGAACAGAAATTACTTTAAAGACAAAGGGCGGGCCGCTGTGCGGCCCGCCCTTTGAATATACGCGCTTGAGCGCGGGTAGAATCTGAAGAATCAGACTTAGAATCCACCCATTCCGCCCATGCCACCCATGTCAGGAGCGCCACCTTGCATGGCTGCTTCTGGCTCAGGCTTGTCGGCAATAACGGCCTCGGTCGTGAGGAGCAGTCCGGAAACTGAACCAGCATTCTCGAGCGCCGTACGGGTGACTTTGGTCGGGTCAATGACTCCGGCCTCAATCATAGAACCGTACACTTCCGTCTGTGCGTTGAAGCCAAAGTCGCCTTTACCTTCTAGCACTTTCTGAACGACGATCGAACCTTCCAGGCCGGCGTTTGCAGCAATCTGACGCAGCGGCTCTTCGAGAGCGCGGCGAACGATTGAGACACCGATTTTCTGGTCTTCGTTGTCCGTTACGACGTTGTCGAGACCGGCAATAGCACGGAGGAAAGCAACACCGCCACCAGGGACGATTCCTTCTTCGATGGCTGCACGCGTGGCGTGAAGCGCATCTTCGACACGTGCTTTCTTCTCTTTCATTTCAGGCTCAGTGGCAGCACCGATACGAAGAACAGCAACACCGCCTGCCAGCTTGGCAAGACGTTCCTGCAGCTTCTCGCGATCGTAGTCGCTAGTAGTGCTTTCGATTTGCTGTTTGATCTGTCCGGCGCGGGCCTTGATCTGCTCAGCTTCACCAGCACCGTCAACAACAGTCGTGTTGTCTTTGTCCATGACTACGCGCTTGGCCTGACCGAGGTATTCAATACCTGCGTTCTCCAATTTGTAGCCTTTTTCTTCGCTGATGACCGTACCACCCGTGAGGATAGCAATGTCTTCCAGCATGGCTTTACGACGGTCGCCAAAACCAGGAGCCTTAACGGCAGCGATCTTGAGCGTGCCACGCAGCTTGTTGACTACGAGAGTAGCGAGCGCTTCGCCTTCTACGTCTTCAGCAATGATTACGAGAGGGCGACCCATCTGGGCGACTTTCTCGAGGACCGGCAGAAGGTCCTTCATTGCGCCGATTTTCTTGTCGTGGATCAGGATGAATGGGTCGTCGAGAACGACTTCCATGTTGTCCGGATTCGTGACGAAGTAAGGTGAGAGGTAACCGCGGTCGAACTGCATACCTTCGACAACGTCGAGGGTCGTTTCCATTCCTTTGGCTTCCTCGACCGTGATGACTCCTTCTTTACCAACGCGTTCGAACGCATCGGCAATGTCATTTCCGATCTCAGGGTCGTTGTTGGCAGAGATCGTAGCGACCTGTGCAATCTTGTCACGATCCTGAATGTCCTGGCTCATTTCGCGCAGGTGAGCAACAACGTGGGCAACAGCTTTATCGATGCCACGCTTGAGGTCCATCGGGTTAGCGCCTGCAGTAACGTTCTTAAGACCCGTAGCGAGGATCGCCTGGGCAAGAACGGTAGCAGTCGTCGTACCGTCACCAGCCACATCAGAGGTCTTGGAAGCAACTTCCTTGACCATCTGAGCACCGACGTTTTCGATCCGGTCTTCCAGTTCGATCTCTTTAGCAACCGTAACACCGTCTTTGGTGATGGTTGGAGCGCCAAATTTCTTTTCGATGATGACGTTGCGTCCTTTAGGACCGAGGGTCACCTTTACTGTATCGGCAAGCTTGTCGACACCGCGCTTGAGGGCGGCACGAGCTTCCGAGTCAAAAATGATTTGTTTAGCCATGATTATCTGTTTGTTTGATCGTCCGTGAACGATGCGGGTCCCGTCTGTTCAGGAGCCCGAGGTGTGCTGTGCTAACTGAGCCGGTCAGAAACGACCGGTAGGTAGCGAATTAGTCGTTGACGATACCGAGGATGTCCGATTCCCGCATGATGAGCAGGTCTTCGTCGCTAATATTGATTTCGGTACCGGAGTATTTGCCGTAAAGAACGGTGTCGCCTTTACTGACAGACATGTCAACTTTGATTCCGTTCTCGACTTTACCTGGTCCTACTGATACGACTTCGCCGCGCTGCGGCTTTTCTTTGGCGGTATCGGGGATGAACAAACCGCTGGCCGTTTTCTCTTCGGCCGGCTGTGGTCTGACCACTACGCGATCGCCAAGAGGTTTAATGCTAGCCATGTTGTGCTGCCTCTGATGACTTAAGGTTGAGTGATAAATTCCACTATTTGGCACTCTCGATGGGTGAGTGCTAAAGTGGAGATAAAAAATAAGCGGGGCTTCTGGATTTCCAGCCCTTCAGTTGGTTCGAACCCAATTTTGGACCTCTCTGTTCCGTTCAAATCAATATCAAATCAAGCAGAAAGGCACATTGTGACCCGATAGCAGTTAAATTTGTGTGAACGGTGCAGCGCACTTCTACTTGACACAGATCTGGGCCAGTTTAACATGTCCTCAGTCCTTCCCGCAGACTACCCGAACGGCTTTCGAAAAGGATTTTGGTTGGTACTGGGCTCGGTCAGCCTCTTGCTGTTTTTTGCCCTATTGCCTCCCTTCGTCGGCGAGTCCATGAGAGGTGTTTTAATGACTGCATTCTCTCATGTCTGCCACCAGTTGCCTGCACGATCCATGCACATCGAAGGCGTTTCGGTGGCTGTGTGTCATCGTTGTCTTGGAGCTTATGCAGGGTTCGTTTTGGGTGGTGTGTTGTTTGCCGGTCTAAAAGGATGGTGGCCCGTGCCGGTCCGGAAGACTGCGTACCTTTTGGCAGCTGCGGTTTTTCCTGGTGTCCTCGACTGGAGTGGGGACGTGGCAGGCCTGTGGACGAACACTCCTACCTCCCGGATGATAACGGGAGCAATCTTCGGGATTGTAGCAGGCTACATTCTCATGCTCTCAGTGGTAGAGTCTTTTGGAGATCAAGTGAAAACGCACCCTGAGGGCTGATTCACACTCCTTAATTCGTAATTATCAGGAATAAGTGGGGTATCGTACTGTCGCGACGCTTATCGAAAGTAGTTGGCGCATCGACCGTCATTGTGTGGGCTGGGTGAGCCAGCCATTTTGATCCTTTTATCTTTCTGATACCATGCCGGATACAAAACAGTCTATCCTCCTGGGTGCCCTTGTCACAGGGATCCTAGGTACGTCTTACCTCGGTCTCATCACCACTCTAATGTGTTGCATGAATGTAATTGCAGGGGCGTTGGTAGCCATATGGCATTACACCGAAACCAACGAATTGACTATTTCCGGTGGGAAAGCTGCCGGTATGGGTGCCTTGGTCGCTGTAGGAGGAAGTGTGATTGCCTCCGTTTTAACCCTGATCTTGATGACGGCGGGCATTCGTCACGATGTCGTTATGGCTGAATTCATGCTGAACAATTTAGGAGACCAATTACCTCCAGAATCTATTCAAGGTCTCGAAGATCAGGTTGAAGCGGCCATCCAATTGGGACCGTTTTTCTTTAACGTTCTGGTGAGCACCGCCGTCTCTTCTGCCTTTGGAGCGGGTGCTGGTGCGATTGGGGCCAAAATGTTCAAGAAAGGTGGCGATGAGCCGACCGACCTGTCAGTTATCGAAGAGCTGTAGGTATCAATGCCGTTTTGAAATCGGCTTACCAAGTATTTCAGCGGCGATAAATGCTTCTCGCAAACGCTGCGGATCTGTCAAGTCCGGTTGGGCAGGTATCGGTTTTTTAGCCGGTGTCAGTGCTCCACCGGACTTTTCATATCCACCAAAGTCATAAACGTGATCATGGGTGATCACTGGAGCATGGAATTCTCTGCCCTTCTTTTCGAAGGAGTCATCATAGAACCTCTCGCCTGTCTCGTGCCCAGCAGACCGAAATTCCCGGAAGGGGCTTTTGGCGCTTTCAAGACGTGTGGCACTTTTCACGGTTTTCGCAACGGCCGACTCTGGGTTTCTAGATGGGTGCAACCGCTCATGAAAGTCCCCGTCCGGTGACTGCGACGTTTCTGGCATTCCAGCTTCTCTGGGCTCATCTCCTTGAAGCATACGTGAGATTTCCGAAAGTGCAGATTCTAGGCCAGTGACTACCTCAGTTGATGAGTCACTTGAATAGGGAGGACCACTCCTTTCCCAGGATTCAGCCCCTTGCATTGGAGCAGGTGCCTCTCCATAAGAAGGGAGGGATTGCTGAGCTGCCTTTTTCTTTTTTCGGGCTACATATGCCTGAAAAATATAGACGGCGAAAATCGCCAGCCAGAAGAGGATATCAGATTTCATGCGAGACGAGGATGGTTAGCTTGGATAAGCGCGCCTTGAGGCTGAGTTCCAACTAGAATGAACTGTCCTGGCCCAATAAGTCCAGGAGTCTGCGATTGGCCCGCGGGAAAGCATAGTCCGAAAAGGCTTCTCTTGCAATCCAAGTGGTGGGTGAATCGGTCTCTGGCTCTTGTTGCGATGTGGGCAGACATTCGAAGGCGTGAAGAGTAATCCGAAAATGGGAATAAGCATGATCGATTTCAGCAAGCTTGCGAATCGGCAATACATCTAATCCAATTTCTTCTCGCACCTCTCGAATGCAGGCATCTTCGGCAGATTCGCCTGCCTCGACTTTTCCTCCCGGAAACTCCCAGAGTCCTCCCAACATGGCGTTTCTATCCCGCTGCTGAATGAAAATGCGTTCTTGAGAGTCGCGGATTATAGCAACTGCTATATCGTGATGAGGGACCGCCTTTTTGGGCTTTCGGACCGGAAAATCTGTCATTTGACCACGTTTCGACGCTCTGCATCCTTCTCGAAACGGACATTGGGGGCAGGATGGAGAGGTGGGAGAACAGACAAGCGCACCTAGCTCCATCATGGCCTCATTGTGGCGGCCAGGGTTGTCATGATCGAGCAACGCCTCTGCCGCCATCATAAGCTTACGCCGAGCAGAAGAGGTCGTGTGGACTTCATCTAGGGCGAGAAGTCTGGATAGTACTCGGATCACATTCCCATCAAGAACAGCTTGTTTTTCGCCAAATGCAATGGACGAAATGGCGGCAGCCGTGTAAGGCCCAACGCCTGGAAGCGCTAGCCAGTCTTCGTACGTGTCCGGGAGCTTACCAGCGCGCTCTTCCATCACGAATTGTGCGGCCCGGTGCAGATTTCGGCCACGTGAATAGTACCCAAGTCCCTCCCATAAGCGGAGAACATCATCTTCAGACGCGCCAGCCAAGTCTTCCACTGTGGGGAAGCGCTCCAAGAAGCGGAAGAAGTAGGGCAGTCCCTGCTCCACTCTAGTCTGCTGCAAAATCACTTCAGAGAGCCAAATACTATATGGCTCAGGATTCTCTCGCCACGGCAATGATCGCCTGTTTTCGATAAACCATGCAGCAAGATGACGCCTTAGAACATCGGGGTCAGCTTCGAAGTCGGGTAGCCAATTCACAAGATGATGAGTTGAATTGGGTAGGCGAGCGTATCGCCACGTTCTTTTGTGATGGCCTGAAAGCGCAACTCATGGATTCCGAGATCTTTTTCAAAGGTCTTCCAAAAGAAACTGCGTTCGCGCAACAAGCTCCAGACAGGAGGCTTTTCCAACTCCCACGTTGCAATTGCATCTCCAGATAGCGAATCCGGCAATTGGGCGATAAACGTTTCACCCGCATGTACCGTGTCCGCTGAAGCCGAAACGGAACTCAGGAGAGCGGGTTCATCCAGCAAAGCCGTCCGCAATCCGGGCGACACTAGGCCGGCCACCATGATAGGTAGAATGAGCAAAAAGGATTTCATAGCAAGCACTGAGGGAGAAGCGCGTCTTACCCACCAGGTGGGCTGGTGGATCCGTGTTGCTGAATCCGTTCCTCATCTAACCTGGTTGGGGGTGATTCTCGTCGCAATTCTCTGCCTGAGCGCGCCGCGTCAGGCGCACGCCAGGCAGCAGGTATCATCTGGGGTCGAGTTGTTTGTTGACTCCGAGAGAGTCGAGTGGCCGGTAGACGTGCCAATGCCGGGTCAAAATGCTCAATGGCAGCGACTCTTGGAGGACTGGTTCCACAATCAAGGATTCTTTGAGGCTAAAATTGCAGATACAGAGGCGCTAGATGCAGCGTTACGCATTTCCGACCGAGTAATCAAAGCCGTTCATATTAACCGCGGATCTGAGACGCTTTTGACTGAAGTTGTGCTTCAGGGCGATGAATATCCAAAATTGTCCGATTCGGCTACTCCGGTGATCGGAGAACGTGCTTCTGCCAACACTATCGAGGCCTTGATTGGGTCCTTGCTGGGCGTTTTGACCACCGATGGATATTTGGGGGCGACCATTTCTGTGTCGGATGCTAAATGGGAATCGGGCGAATTGACCTTGTTTCTAGATCTACAGATCAGAGCTCAATACCGATTGGACGGGGTGCGGCTGCAGGGTGACGAACGAACAAAACAGTCCCTTCTTCTCGATTTTCTGGGCCTTGAAGTCGGGCAATCAGTTGCTGGGCTAGATCGTGATGACCTACGAACGATCCTGCTTGGAGCAGGCTTGCATCGTCAGGTAGGAGCACCTGTTTATGAGCTACTTGACGATTCACTGGCGGTTTTATTGTTTCCGGTTCAAGCCCGTCCGCCCGGACAGTTTGATTTGGTGGCAGGGTATCTTCCGTCTACAGGAGGTCAATCGGGCAGGGTGATTGGATCGGGGCATATTCTGCTTGATAATGCGTTTGGCGCAGGCCGATTGTTATCGGCCACTATTCAGCGGCTCCCGCAGCAAACAAGTTCATTCAGATTGGACGTCGAGGATCCATTGTTCGTTGGTTTGCCGGTTCGGGTTGGATTCGGCATGGAGGGACTGCAGCAAGACTCTACATATAATCGAACCGGTATCCGTCTCTCCGCTCTTTTACGCTTAGACCGGTGGTCGGAAATTGGTGGTCGTTTCTCGCGGGAGGTAACTCGACCCGGGCAAGCTGGCGCACAGTTCGATAATGGGAGGCAACGCGTTGGCCGAAATACCGGTACGTGGGCTGGAGTAGAACTGCGCATTAATCGACTGGATAATCGTATCGCTCCTAGAAAAGGTCTCTCGCTCTGGACCACGTTGGAGAGGGGGTATAGGGATTCAGAACGTCGAAAAATCGCGGACGGGGACACAGTTAGGATCTCCCAAAGGGATTCTCAAGAACGGCTTGAAGTGGGACTACGCGTTCACGGTCTAAATCGTGGTAGATTTGGTGGGCTTGTTGGCGTAGATGCTCACCTAATTCGTTCAGAGGATCTAGACGAAAGCGACCTCTTTTTCATGGGCGGAGCCAGCTCACTTCGCGGGTACGACGAAAATCGATTCAGGGGCTCTACCCTGGTACGCGCCTTTGCTGAGCCGAGGTATCACCTAGATGATGGCTCCATGGTCTTTCTATTCGTGGATATGGGCTATGTAGAGAGCTCGCTCACGAAAGATTCAAAGGGTTCATGGTATCCCGGTTATGGCATCGGCTTCGTATTCTCATCGGGTATCGGACCAATATCAATTTCTTATGCCCTCAACAACGAGGGTGGATGGAGGGAAGGAAGGGTTCATGTTGCCGTATCATTTGGCCTTTGAGCGCACACCCTTCCAGCACTACTACACCATCAAACTGCCTCCCAACACGTTCTAGTATGCCTTCATCGACTGAAAAACACAGATTTTACGCGCCTCCCGACCAAATAGCGGGTGATGTGGCTGTATTTACCGAGGAAGAATCCAGACACGTTATAAAAGTACTTAGGCTGGGAGTTGGAGATGTTGTGACCGTAGTTAATGGAGACGGACTGACGTGCCGCGCTGAATTAGAAATGATCAGCAAGCGATCCGTTTTAGCTAGAATCTTGGAACGCAAAGAAGAGGTTGGTGAGCCGTCCTTTGATCTGCACATCGGATTGTCTGTGCTAAATCAACCTACCCGTTGGGAGACGTTTCTGGAAAAAGCGGTCGAGAATGGATGTACGCGCATTACGCCGCTGGTCAGTCAACGAACGCAGAAGGTGAAGTTCAATCGTCGGCGGTTGGAAAGTATTCTAGTGAGTGCCCTAAAGCAATCAGAACGAAGTCGATTGCCAGTGCTCGACGATCCAACTTCTTTTGAGAGCCTTATGAAAGAGTTTTCTCGAGAAGCTGAATCAGATCAATTCGTTAAGCTGATTTGCCACGAGTCTCGACCTGATGGGGTTCGCTTAGGTCATCTGCTGAGCCAAGTACCAGCCCAGGCTCAGTTAGATGGCGATTCCAAATCGAAGACCGCCCTGGAACATCCCAAACAGAAATGGTCAGTGCTTGTAGGACCTGAAGGAGGCTTTTCTGAAGAGGAAGTTGAGCGGGCGGTTTCCAGTGGGTGGAAGTCTGTTTGGCTGGGCGAACGAAGATTGCGAGCTGAAACAGCAGCAATGACCGTTATTTCTGTGATCAGTCAGTCACTGGATGAGCGCCAAAATGGGTAATTGATAACCTGTGGGACTGATAGGTCATCTTCGTCTGAATGCCGTGAATCCTTTGCGAACCCTGAACTGACTTCCGCATGCAGTTGAATCCGGGGTACCGTAGTTGCTATCTTTCCCGGCTAAGACCGGAATTCTAGGCAGCACTTATTCCTTATCAGAGGGCTGTCAGCTACAACGCAGAGAATTCCGACACCGAAATGTAGAGATTCGATGTTTACTTTTCTCATTGTTCTGATTTCGATTATTGCCGTCCTTATGACGCTCGTAGTTCTTCTACAGAGTGGTAAAGGTGGCGGATTGGCAGGTATTGCCTCTGGCGCCGCCACGACCCAGATTCTTGGATCTCGTCAGGCACCCGATTTTCTCGAAAAAGCGACCTGGACGCTGGCCACAGCATTCATCGTACTATGTGTTCTGTCCAACTTCGTGATTGGCCCTGAAAATTCAGGTGGCTCAGTCATTCAGCAGAACGCACAGAGCGGACAGGTCCAGACGCCAACGCTCCCAGCTCCTGCTAACACTGCTCCAGCTACGGACGCAGCAGCCGGCACCGAGACAGGCGGTGGCTCAGAAGAAGGTTCTGATCAGTAGAACCTGAAACGACTTTTCCCTTAGGGGAGTAGGGGCGCCGGCTGAAGCCGGCGCCCCTTTTTTTATACCCTAGACTCCGCACTAGGCGTTTGACCAAAACAGGTGGAGCCCGGCGCCTAAAGGCGCCGGGCTCCATGTCAAGAGTGGCCATTGCTGATCTGTAAGCCGAATTCTGTCTGCCCGGGTGATTGGCCAATTCTCCCGGAGAGATCATCATTTATCTGGGACCGACGTCACCATCGGCCTCTAGCAGTCTACCCGCATTCAAGGACGGGCCGTCCTTGCCGTGCCTAAGCACGACGATGCTGCTTGACCTTGCACCCCATGAGGTTTGCCTGGCCGGCCGTGTCACCACGAACCGCCGGTGAGCTCTTACCTCACCCTTTCACCCATCACCTGTGCCCGTGAGGGCCATCGGCTGGTTTACTCTCTGTTGCACTTGCCGTCACTCTTCAAATGAAAAGCGCCTTCCCGTTAGGAAGCATGGTGCCCTTCGGTGTTCGGACTTTCCTCACTTCTAGCGAAGCGCGATGATCCGATCAGCAGCGCGAGAAACGAAAAAGGGGCCGGAGGGTTTCCCGGCCCCTTTCGGGGGATTGACCAAAATGGACAATCACATACTTTTTGGCTGGGTTAGGACTATTTAGTCTTAGCCACCGTTTCACGGAAAAGATCACCGTCGACAATGATCCGTCCCGTGTGTTCGCAGGCAACAATGCGGTTGCGCTGGCGAATTTCCAACTGACGCTGAGGTGGAACAGAGAATCCTGCCGCAGCACCACGATCGAGGGGAACGACAGCTCGTCCGTCACGGACACGCGACCGAAGACGGTCATAGGCCCGGATGTAGCGATCATCCACGTCCTTAGCCGCTTTCTTGCGAACCTTTTCTAGGTTGGCCTGCTCACTCTTCGTGTCTTCGAGAACTTCGTTTAGCTCGCCATTTTTTTGGCCAAGCTGCTCGACTAGCGCTTTCAGACGCTCTTGTGCTTCCTCGATCGATGCCTCATGAAGCGGCTTCTGGAGTTCGATTTCTACTCCTCGGGCGGTTGAGTCAACAATACGCTGCTTCTGAGCTTCGATCTCTTTTGTAAGAGCATCGTACTCGCGGTTGTTTCGTACCTGAAGCTGCTGTTCTTCATATTTCGTAATCAGCTGCTCAGCATCGATTACGTCTTCTTTCGCTTGATTAGCAGCGATTACAGCGTCCTTTTGCTCTTGCTTGAGCTTTTCAAGGCGCGTGGAGAGACCTTCTTTTTCGTCCTCCATATCGCTGATCTCATCAGGAAGATCTCCGCGCAGCTTTGTGATCTGGTCGATCTTGCTGTCGATATTCTGGAGGCGAATGAGCGCTACCAGTTGCTCGGAAATTGTGTGCTCGTGGGAGATGGTGGCCATACTGCAGGTTCGGCTTTTACGGATGTGTACAGACCGACAAATAACGGTAGCACAATAATAAAGTTCACCCCAATCCCTGAGAAGAATGTGTGTATCACCCTCTTCGGGAGACCCAGGTTTTCTCTGGACCGCTCCGAAGAGCCGTCTTGTAAACTGCAATATCCGGAAAATGCTCGGATAACCAATCACCAAGTAAATCTTCTGTTCTGCGCTCTGTTTCGTAGTGACCAGCATTGATTAGCGCCATAGAAAAAGTGCCATCTGGTTTCATGACGTCGAAATACCGGTGATATGTCACATCAGCCGTTACAAACGCATCCGCTCCTGCTTTCATGGCAGCTCCGATGAAGTCAGATCCCGAACCGCCACACACTGCAATTTTCTGAACAGTAGCATTTTCATCGCCAGCAAAGCGCAGTGCGGGATTTTCCAAGGCAGTAGAAACAACATCCAAAAAATCTGTGAGCTTCATGCTAGACGCTAATGTGCCGATGGCACCGAGTCCCGCATCCGTGTATTCGTTTTCTACGGGAATAATATCATATGCCACTTCTTCGTAGGGATGCGCTTCTGTCATCGCCCTGAGCACGCGAGGAAGAGCCCATCGAGACACGTGCACTTCGAGGCGCACCTCATTGACAGACTCTCGAGGGCCGGCCGCTTGGCCGATGAAGGGGTCAGTGTCATCTCCTGGCTTGAACGTACCTGTACCACCATTAGAGAATGAACAATCTGAATACCGCCCAATCTGTCCCGCACCGGCTGCAAGGATAGTATCCCTGACAAGATCATTAGCTTCAATGGGGACGAAAACAACCAATTTCACAACTGACCCTTCCATGGACGTTAGAAATTCGACATCCGACAGTCCTAGATCGTGAGCGAGACGAAAGGAGACACCATTACGTGCTGCATCAATATTTGTATGAATGGCGTAATGGGCGATTCCCGACTCAGCCAGTGTCAAGGCCATAGACGAGACTAAGTCGTCCGAACTCAATTTCTTTAGGGGCTTGAAGAAAAGGGGGTGGTGAGTGATGATGAGATTGGCGCCTTTGCCGCGGGCCTCATCAATAATGGCAGGAGTGAGGTCCAGCGCCACAAGCACCGAAGTTACCTGCTTCTCGGGACGACCCACTTGCAAGCCGACATTGTCCCAGGACTGGGCCATCCCAGATGGCATCCAGGATTCAAGAGCGCCGAGAATATCGGAGACAGAAATACCCATTTGATGGGATAAAATCAGTTGAATGAAAAGATACGGAGGGGTCAGACTCGCCCGGACGATGTCTTGCCTTCGTTTTCGTCAACACGAAGAAGCAAGACGCCACCGAGAATAAACAAGATTACAACCACGGCAATACCTGCCCGCATGTTGCCAAACATTTCTGTCATATAGCCCAGTAAAAATGGGCCTAGAAATGCCGTGAACTTACCTGAAAAGGCGAAAAAGCCATAAAACTCATTCTCTTTTGATTCTGGAGTAAATCGACCCAGAAGCGACCGAGATGCTGATTGGTTAGGTCCTGCGAGCAAACCAACACCGATACCAGAAACCCAGAACCAGAAAACGCTTGTTGTAAATACAGCAAGTAAGGTGGCTCCAATCAAACCAACGATAGAAATCAGAATCGTTGTCTTACCACCAAACTTGTCATCGAGATGACCTAATGCCCAAGCGCCAAATCCGGCTGCTAGGTTGAGCGCTATACCGAAAATTATGACGTCCTTTAGCGTGAAGTCGAAGACGACGGTCGCGTAGACGCCTCCAAATCCAAAAATGGTAATAAGCGCATCATTATAGACGAGCCTGGCAACGAGTAGTCGAAATACCTGCCGATAGTTTCGAATTTCCTTGAAAACACGGATCAGGTCTTGTTTTGCTTCGCGAATAAGTTGTCCTGCTGGAGGTGGGTTCAGAACAGGTTCATCCTTGACCAAGAGAAACATTGGGATGCTGAACAAGGCAAACCAGCCAGCGACTAACAGGTTGGTGGCTCGGATATTAGCATTGGTCGATACATCCAGCCCAAAAAGTGCCGGGTCAGGCTGAATGAACAAGACTAAGCCAGCCACTAGGCAAAGTAATCCGCCGATATAGCCCAATGCCCATCCGGTACCTGAAACGCGGCCGATGCGATCAGGAGGAGCGATATCAGGCAAAAAAGCATTATAGAAGACGTTCGCCATTTCGAAGGCAACATTCGCGATGATGAACACGGTCATCGCGAAATAGACCTGCCCTTTCTGTGGGAAAAACAGAACCGTTGTCGCGGCGATACAGATGATCGTAGCGATGGCCAAATACCGCTTCCGATACCCACCTCTGTCCGCCATAGCGCCCATGAATGGCGAGAGAAGGGCGATTATAACTGCCGAAATGGTAATTCCCATCGACCATAATTTCGTCCCGCTCGTTTCATCAAGTGCGATTCCTTTTGTAAAAAAGGCGGCGTAGACAAACGTCACGACGAGCGTCGTGAAGGCCGAATTGGCAAAGTCGTACATCGACCAGGCCCAAATCGGAGACCGGGAGGTAGGGGTATCCTTCTGCAAGATTATTATTGATTAGATGGGCGGTCCGAGGGTCTTGTACGTGAGGAATGTACCCGACTACTGGGGTGAGTGCAAGAACAAGGGATGATATCGAGAGCCATTGTGGCACTCAATAGCATTGAAACCCCGTTGGGAAATTAATTCCAAGTGCTTATCAGGCAACAATAGTCTTTACTGATTCCACAAAACGCCCAACTTCTTCTTCGCTGTTGTATGCGTGAACTGAAGCGCGAATCATGTTGGGGAGATGGCGCATTTCCGAGTCAAGCCGAGACCACTTGGGCACGAGAAAGTGGGCGTTGATGTCTTCCTCGGAAAGACGATCTCTAATCGTACGCGCATCTACCGATTCATGGGAAAATGTGACAATTCCGCCTTTGCGCAAGCCGATGTCCTGGACGGTGATACCAGATACGCTACTCAGTTCGGTACGAAGATGTGCAGCCACCTCTGCAATGCACTGAAAAATGAGGTCTGGGCCTAATTCTAGCAGGTAACGGACAGCCGCTCCCAAAGCAATCTTGCCCGCAACAAATCCTTCCCAGTTTTCAAAACGCGCCGCGCCATCAGCCATTCGATATTCATTGCGTGACACCCAATCGGCGGCGCGTAGGTCTAGGAAAGGAGGCTCGATCAGGTCCAGTGATTCGCTGCGGACATAAAGAAATCCTGTGCCGCGAGGACCACGCAGGTATTTTCTGCCGGTGCCTGAAAGAAAGTCACACCCAATCGCATCGACATCCACTTCAACCTGTCCCACCGATTGGCAAGCATCCAAGAGGTAGGGCACGTTGTGCTTGCGAGCGATTCGCCCCACTTCTGCAGCAGGATTGACGAGTCCTCCATTGGTAGGAATGTGTGTCAGACAAATCAGCCGGGTTCTGGGGCCGATGGTTCGCTTGAGCGTCTCAACGTCCACTTGTCCATGACTATCATTGCCGATAACATCGATTTCAATACCATGTCGCTTCTGCTGCTGCAACATCGCGATGTAGTTGCTTGCGTACGAGGCATTTGCGGTGATCACCCGATCACCTGGTTTGAAGTCCATCCCATAAAAGACCTGATCCCAGGCCCGAGTGGCATTTTCTAACAAGGCAACTTCGCCTTTTTTAGCCCCAAGTAGGGCCTCTAGTGCCCGATACGTGTCCTGGTACTCATCCTTTGCGGCAGTGTGCGCCTCATAGCCACCGATCAGCGCCTCCCTGGTCAGGTGTCCAAGCAGCGCATCGAGAACCGGTTGAGGCATCAGCCCAGCACCCGCATTATTAAAATGAAGAACGTGGTCACAACCTGGAGTGTCGGCGCGCAGGGCATCGACGTCAAGCTTTGTGGCTTGTAGCATGATGTTGGGAACTGTATCGGATGGGAAGGCTTTGTACCGCCCAAGATACGCCCTCGTAGCTCAGGGGATAGAGCACCGGTTTCCTAAACCGGGTGTCGGAAGTTCGAATCTTCCCGAGGGCGCACACGCAGTTGCGAAAACCGTTCAGAGAAGCTGCCGGTTCTCACATCTCGTCCGAGCACGTCAGAAACAGTCTTATCGTTTGTTAATAGGGGATGGAGAAAGGCAACGACAACCGGACATGTTGTGATCCAGGGGCTCATGGCTTGAGCGAAAGTGTCGTTCTAGGTCAGGATAATCGCTGCCTGAACGTCCTGAAAGCCGTTGGTTGAAAGGACGTATCAACCCTCGTCACGGAGATGGAAAAACGTTTTCCAAGAAATTCCGTAGTTGAATGCTTTGTGGTCTGCCGATCCGGCGGCCAAAGCGGCCGATAGCGTAGGTTAAAGCAATCGCAGCTACACTCACCGGCAGACTCCAGAATGCAGATGTTGGTTGTCCCAACGAAAGCTGCGAAAAACCGAAAATGCCCCCCATCATTCCAAGAAAAGTCCAGAAGACGTAGCTGGCTATAAAAAGCGACCAGACGCTTGGCCGAGGACCGATCAAGCCGTGCACCGTGCATGTGTCATCGGCGCCATCGCTGACAGACACTTGGAGTTGAGGAGACCACAAATGCACCTCCGAGGCCGGCACTTTGAGTATTGCAGAATCTGGAAAGACCTTGCCGTGTAACGAGTTGCTTTCCAATAGCGCCGCTTCTAGTCGATCAAACAGGTCTCGATTGGAGCATTTAACTTCCCATTCGAGAAGAGGCCGCATGCGGATGTCAGTCATAGTGCCGTCCCGTCCAGCCAGGTGATCCAGACCTGCGATAATAATGTAAGAAGAGAGAAAAGGGCGACTCCATCAAAGGCATTCAAGCCAGATCTGTCATCGAAAAGCATGTTGTCAAAACGGAGATAACCGGCGAATCCGCAATGTTACTAATCCTTGTTTAATTGGACGGCTGGACCGGTATGATGAGTTGATCATCCTCGGCAAACTGCCCGGTGCGAATCTGTTGTTCGCGCTGGCGAGCTTGGTCAACGAGCCCTTGGTATTTGGGGTCAGATTCCTTCCACAGATCAATGAACTTGGCGTAGTACTGAGCTGCCAGTTCGCTTTCGCCTCGTTCTTCGTGCACAGCAGCTGTGCGCAAGTAGGTGGTCCCGAGATGATCCGAACCCCATGTCAAGTTGCCATCCCAGAGCGAGTTATACCATTTTAGGGCGTCGTCGTATTCGCCGCATGAAAAGAGTATTTCGGCGCGCATGAATCTATTGATCGTTTGAGCATGAACCCGTGAGCACACGGCGCAGACATCGTTGGTAAACATCTGAGAGTTTTCGAGCTCCGCTAATACCTGATCATTTTCCTTCAGGTACCAAGCCCGAACAGCTCGCAAGGTTTTTGCAAATACGAAGGAAGGTTCGCCCGGTGTCTCAGCGTCAGGTTTGTTAGCCAAGTAGCTAATTTGGGTCTCTAACTCGGTGTCATCTCCTAATCGGGCGGCCAATGAGCCCAGCATCAAGGCTCTTATTTCACCGTAATGGCCTTCATTCACAGAATGGGGAGAAACGTACTGATTGGTCGTATCCCAAGCCAATACCTGCTCTTTAAGCTCAAACAGTTCCTCTTTAGAAGGGTCAAACATTGGTACGACTGATCGCATCACACGATCAATTAATCCTTCGGCCCAATAGGTACCAATTTCTTTTCCAATCGAGTCGGCTTTAGCCACTTGGCCACGGGATGATGCCACTCCTTGTCGCCAAAGTCGTGCGCCATTACGCATGTCTTGAGATACCGTATCCACATCGATGGTGAGAAGAATACGATCCGCCATTTCCGGGTTTTTTGCTACGATCCCTGCCCACCACGCCCATTCCACCACTACCAAGTTGTTCTGCGATCTCGAATTGCGCTACAGTGGAGCCGGTCATGGTACTTCTTTAGATGATCCCCAAACTAACCGAAAACCACAACTTAGTCTATGGCTTGGTCCATGGCATCCAACCGCACTCTACGACTCAACACCGATGCGGAACGTGAGCGTAGAATAGCTCTGAACGCGCTGTCCATCTTGAATGGCAGGGCGAAACGTATGACGTTCAGCGGCCGAAATAGCGGCATCTTCAATCCCGTAACCAATTTCTGCTACAGTCTCTTTTTCGGTGCCGTCTTTGTTCAGGAGATAGCGCTCCACGATTCGGGCCTCAACGACACGACCGCGATCATCGACCAACACCTCGACCACTACCTCGGCGCGAACGTTCCTTCTCGAGGCCTCACGTGGATAGTCGGGCGTTGCAATTCGAACCGGGGAGGGGCTGCGATCTGCTCTTGCCGCCACATTATTGCCCGTTTCCGTCCCTTCAACTACCTCTTCATCCGTGCCAGCTTCATCGAGCACGAGGGATACATCAGCGATTTCCAATTCGATGTCATCGAGAGTTACGTCATCAGGCATGATGACCGGCGGTGCGGGTACTGGAGGGGCCGGTTTCTTTTTTTCCTGGCGCGTCTGCTGGATTTCCTCCATAGCAATAACCTCCTGACCGCGCGTATCAAACGTCATACTTTCAGTCGAGTCACTTGGTAGAGGCCACCACTGGATTACTCCGTTGACGAGCACAAGGCTAATTGTCAACGTTGCCAGGAGGTGCAATAGATAGCGCTCTCGGCGGCGGATATTTTTCTGAAACTTGTCCAGAGGATTCTGAGGATGGAATCGGGTTTGTTAACGGACCAAAGTACGATTATCAGACAGATGAGGTTCGCAGCAGTTGCCGAATGGTCCGTAGAAGCCGTTCGCCTGACGATTGTGGATAAGTGGCGGCGTAGGCGATGGCACATTCCCGTCTTTCACGGTATTTTGACGGCACTCCAATACGGGGTAAGGGGCCCGATGCGTATCTTCGATAATCGGCCCTAAAATATCGACCATTCCAATCTAGGAATCGTTGATCCGACACTACCCAGCCTGACTGACTCCACGCCCAGAAGACGTGCCCCGCAAGCACCCTGACCTCGTCATTACTAGTGAAATTGCAAAGCCTTCCCACAGGTGTCGGGGAGGCTTTTTTTTTGACGTTTCGGGAAGGATAGCCCAGAGAACCACTAATAACGGATCATGATCAATCCTCCAAAGAACGACCTCCTACTTACTCCCGCTCCTTGTAAGATGGCCCTCGAAGACGGCACCGTCGTCACCGGAAAGGCTGTCGGCTTCAGAGGGGAAACAGGCGGAGAACTGTGTTTTAATACCTCCATGAGCGGATATCAGGAGATTTTTACGGATCCCTCGTACCACGGGCAGATCATGATGATGACCTACCCGCACATAGGTAATTATGGCACGATGGACATGGATATGGAATCCGTGGCGCCCATGGTTTCAGGTGTAGTGGTGAGAGAATTCTCAGCCAGATACTCCAATTATCTGACGGAAACCAGTCTGGAGGCTTTCATGAAAAAGCACAAGCTGGTTGGTATCTCGGGTGTCGATACCCGGGCGCTTGTCCTTCATATCAGATCAAAGGGTGTGATGAATGCAGTTATCTCCGCTGTTGATCTGGATGATGACTCATTAATCGCAAAAGCTAAGGGATGGCCATCTATGGAGGGATTAGAGCTAGCCTCCAGAGTGACGGTCGAAAAAGCCTATGATTTTTGTGAAGGAGAAGGCCCTCGGATTGCAGTATTCGATTTCGGCGTCAAGCAGAATATTTTGCGCTCCTTCAAGTCACGTGGGTGCTCAGTTCGTGTCTTTCCCGCCACCACGTCTTTAAAGGATGTACTCGATTGGAAACCCAATGGCATCTTTTTCTCGAATGGCCCTGGCGATCCACGGGCTATGCCCGATGCCGTAGCGATGACAAAAGAGGCTATGGCCACAGGCATTCCGCTTTTTGGAATTTGTCTTGGCCACCAACTTCTGTCGCTTGCCGCAGGACTGGATGTATACAAGATGTTGGTTGGGCACAGAGGCGCTAACCATCCCGTTCAGAATATGGTAACCTCCAAGGTGGAAGTATCGACGCAAAATCACGGATTCGCCGTAGATCGCGCCTCGATTACGGATGACATCGCGAAGGTCACTCATCGAAACCTGAACGATGAGACCATTGAAGGTGTGCGGTTTGCAAACTGCTCGGCCTTCTCAGTCCAATACCATCCTGAATCCTCTCCCGGCCCTCATGACAGCCATTATTTATTCGACGAGTTTATGTCGGACATAGAGAAAAACAGTGGTGTAAAAGCCACTAAGATTGGCCTGCCTGATCTGATCAAGGTCGAACAACTGACTTGAGCTCGAAGCAGCCTACTGCTTCACTAAACTTCTGACACGCACCTCGAACCTCCTAGCGAATCCAACAGCATGCCCAAGCGCACGGACATTAAGAAAATCCTGCTCATCGGAAGCGGACCCATCATCATCGGACAGGCTTGTGAATTTGACTACTCTGGTAGTCAGGCTTCTCGGTCCCTTCGGGCTGAAGGTTATGAAGTCATTCTGGTCAATTCGAACCCAGCGACCATTATGACGGACCCGGTGACGGCGGACAAAATATATCTTCGTCCTCTGACACCAGAGTCCATCAAGCAGATTGTGGAAGAAGAGCGCCCAGATGCCGTCCTTCCAACCATGGGGGGGCAAACAGCTCTCAATTTGGCCAATACACTTCACGAACAGGGGTATTGGGAGAAAATGGGAGTCGAGGTGATCGGTGTCGATATAGATGCAATTAACATCACTGAAGACCGCCAGCAGTTTCGGGACCTCATGGAGCGTATCGGAATCGATCAGGCCCGATCCCGCGTAGCGAAGAGTCTTCTGGAGGCCAAAGAGATTACGCAGGAGTTGGGAGGACTTCCCGTCGTCATCCGTCCGTCATTCACGCTTGGTGGAAGTGGTGGTGGAATCGTTTGGACGGCTGATCAATTCGACAAAAAAGTGATGCGCGGGCTCGAGCTTTCGCCCGTTCATCAGGTGTTGATGGAGGAGTGTTTGTTTGGTTGGAAGGAATTTGAACTCGAACTCCTGCGAGATGAGAATGACAACGTAATCATCATCTGTTCGATCGAAAACGTCGACCCAATGGGTGTCCATACGGGTGACTCGGTGACGGTGGCTCCGAGCCAAACGCTAACAGACAAGCAGTTCCAGCGCATGCGTGATGCAGCCATCCGCATGATGCGTTCTATTGGTACGTTTGCTGGAGGGTGTAATGTTCAGTTTGCCTTCGATCCGAAAACGGCCCGAATGATCGCCATCGAGATTAACCCACGTGTGTCTCGATCTTCAGCGCTAGCTTCAAAAGCGACAGGATACCCCATTGCAAAAGTGGCTTCCAAGTTGGCCGTGGGCTATACCCTCGATGAACTCAAAAATGATGTTACCGGAACTACGTCAGCCTGTTTTGAGCCTGCCATCGACTACGTCGTTACAAAGATCCCTCGTTTCAACTTTGAGAAATTTGAGGGTGTGGATGAAGAGCTGACTACCCAGATGAAAGCTGTTGGAGAAGTGATGGCCATCGGCCGGACATTTCCTGAAAGCCTTCAGAAAGCTTGGCAGTCACTTGAAAATGGATATTCTGGCCTCGGTGGTGATCGTGACGAAACGGCCCGTTTCGAGATCAGAGACCGACTCAAGAAATCCTATTGGGATCGAACGCTTCAGATCCGTAATGCCTTCAAGCTCGGCGCTTCGGTAGAAGAAATCGCTGACATCTCAAAAGTTGATCCTTGGTTCCTCTACCAGATCCAGGATATCGTTACGGTAGAAGGAGAGATCCGCAAGAGAGCGCTTACTCAGATGGACCGCGAGTTCATGTTGGAAGTCAAGCGGTATGGATTTTCCGATGTGCAGATTGCCTACCTCGTGCAGGATGAGGTGACAGAAGAGGAGGTGCGGATTTATCGTAAATCGATGGGCTTACTGCCTTCATTCCAAGTAGTAGATACGTGCGCGGGAGAGTTTCCGGCAAAAACACCTTACTTCTATTCTTCCTATGAAGGGCATAACGAAAGCTTTCCCTCAGACAAAGAGAAGATTGTCATTCTTGGAAGTGGTCCAAACCGTATCGGACAGGGAATCGAATTCGACTATTCCTGTGTGCATGGGGTGCTAGCTTCAAAGGAAATGGGCTATGAGGCAATCATGATCAACTGCAACCCAGAGACGGTATCAACCGACTTTGACGTAGCAGACAAGCTGTATTTCGAACCGGTGTTTCTGGAGCGTGTATTGGATGTGATTGAGCACGAAAACCCGAAGGGCATTATCGTTCAGTTGGGTGGCCAGACGGCTCTTAAACTATCCAGGAATTTCTACGAGCTCGGTATTCCAATCATTGGGACCCAGTTTGACAACATGGACCTTGCCGAAGATCGTAGCCGGTTTTCAGATGTCCTGAAAGAGCTTGGAATCCCATATCCACCGTATGGTGCTGCCCGAACCGAAGGGGAAGCGTTGCTGCGTGCCCAGGAAATCGGTTACCCACTACTGGTACGTCCCAGTTATGTGCTGGGTGGACAGGGAATGCGTATAGCGATCAATAAAGAAGAAGTCGAGTTGTACACGCAGCAGATCTGGAAGCTTATGCCAGACAACGTGATTCTGCTTGATCTCTTCCTAGAAGATGGAATAGAGTTGGATGTCGATGCGATATGTGATGGCGAAGAAGTGTGGGTGGCTGGCATCATGCAGCACATTGAGCCTGCAGGAGTGCACTCGGGCGACTCTACGGCTGTTCTTCCGCCGTACTCGATCTCAGAGGAGATTCAAGACACGGTGCGCAAATACATCACGGAAATCTCATTGCGCCTTGGAGTTGTTGGCTTGATCAACGTTCAGATGGTCATCAAGGATGACAAGGTCTACGTTATTGAAGCCAATCCGCGTGCTTCTCGAACAGTGCCATTTGTAGCGAAAGCGACAGGCGTAGCGATTTCGAATATTGCTACAAAGGTTATGCTCGGTGAGAAAATAAAGACGTTCCGCGAAAGAGGGGACCTTGAAAGCTCATTGGTTGGATTTGCGGTCAAAGAGCCGGTCTTCTCATGGGATAAATTCCCGGAAGTGCCGAAAGAGCTCGGGCCGGAAATGAAATCAACTGGGGAAGCCATTGCTTTCATCAAGGACTTTGACGACGAGCACTTCAGGAAGCCATTTGAGATGAGGAATTTGTACTTGTCGCGATAGAGGAGGACGAAGTGAGCGGTAGCGAACTTCAGGACTCCGACGGAGCGGCAAGTCGGATCGCGGAGCGATCCAAGAGCGCGAAGCGCTATCAAATTTCGAATCAACGAGGCGCGGAGCGGCTCGTAAATGCCCTAACCTGTATCTGTCGCGATGAAGGGATCCGGCTCAGTCTATAAGCTGAGTCCCTGGAACGACGTTCGATATCTCCAGCATCATCTCATCATCGACAGCTTCTTTGATCCAGTCGATCGATACGCGCACCGGATACCCTTCGTCTGAGTAGTCCACGTCCAGTTCGTCGGCGTCCTTTTCGGCTCGTTCGATCATGTCAAAGATGTCATCGATAGTCTCGATGTCTTGAACATGCTCCTCGGGAACAGGCTCATTCGACCATGTCACCTTAGCATAGGTTACTTCATCATTGATTACTTGAATCCAGATCGGTCCACTATACATACAGGAGCGAATACATAGTGCAACCGTCAAATAATCGAGAGAAAATCCAATTCGGATGCCTTGACATTGCCACTGGAGGAAAGTGATTCTAACCCGACTTTCTCGATCCGGCCAACTCTGTCAGCATCAAAGGGTGCTTCAACCCGAATGTGATTATCGGTGAAGCCGCTCATCAATCCGTTTCTGTTGTTGTCTTCCCATAGTACAGGCCTTTCTGTACCCAGAAAACGAGCATAGAAAGAGGCGCGTTTCTTTTCGGAGAGTAATCTAAGTCTGCGATTTCGTTGAGATCGGATATTTCCTGGCACGGGAGTACCGTCCATTCGATCTAATTCATCTACAGCAACCGTCTCCGGCCGCTCAGAATAAGTAAATACGTGCAGGTAGCTGATGGGAAGGTCGGCAATGAAGTTCACCGTGTTGAGGAAACGTTCATCAGTTTCGGTAGGAAAGCCAACGATGACATCGACCCCAATGGCCGCGTCGGGCATCATGGAGGTCACACGCTCAACCCGATCGCGATAGATACCGCTCTTGTACCGGCGCCGCATCTTGCCGAGGACAGTATCATCTCCGCTTTGCAGGGGCAGGTGAAAGTGGGGTACAAACGCACGACTCTGAGCAACGAAGTCAATGATTCCATCCGTCAGCAAATTCGGTTCGCAGGACGAAATTCGAAATCGATCGATCCCTTCCACACGATCTAGCTCCTTAATCAGATCCAGCAAGTGTTCATCCCGTTCTTGGCCAAACAAACCGATATTGACCCCGGAAATGACAATTTCATTGAAGCCACGCTCTGCGATTTGCTCTGCCTGGCGGATCACGCCAGGTATTGTATCGGAGCGACTACTACCACGAGCTTGAGGGATGGTGCAGAAGGAGCAAGTGTAATCACATCCATCCTGCACCTTCAAAAATGCCCTTGTGCGCTCAGAAGCCGAAAAGGCAGCTCCGAAAGCGGTCACGTCATCAATACATGAAACCGAGACCTGAGTCTGTTCTTGTTTACCAAAGGCATCGACATAGGCGAAAAGATTGAATTTCTCATTCGCACCGAGTACTACATCGACCCCATCTATGCCAGCAATTTGCTCTGGCCGCAGTTGTGCAAAACAGCCGGTCACGATCACACAGGCTTCTGGATTGGCTCTCAGAGCCTTTCTGATAGCTTGGCGGCACTTTCGGTCAGCTTCTTCCGTGACTGTACAGGTATTGACAACTACTACATCCGCCGCGTTTCCAAACGGAACCACGTCAAACTGTCGCTCCTTAAACTGATCGGCAATAGTGCCCGTTTCAGCGAAATTCAGTTTACAGCCAAGGGTATGAAAGGCGACGGTGGACACAATAATCCGAAAAGTTGGTGTGGTAGGGGCGGCAGTCCAACGTGGTTGGTATTTTGAGAGTTTCACCCCAACTTCGGGATGACGATATCTCATCCCAACTATTCGTATCCGAACCGCATGTTTGCCAAAGAAGGAATTGGACTTATTCTAGGGGCCCTCGCCATGTTCGTCATATTGGCAGTGCTAGGATCGCTGACCGGTGGATGGCTCGGATGGGTGATTACGTCATTTGGATTGGTACTACTCTTTTTCAATCTCTGGTTTTTCCGTGATCCCAAACGAACAATTCCAGATGTTGATGAATGGACGCTTCTTTCTCCTGCAGACGGGAAAGTAGTATTGATCCAAGATGTTCACGAGCCGCTGTATTTGAAGGGGCCTGCAAAGCAGATTTCCATTTTCTTGTCGCCACTCAATGTGCATGTCAATCGGACTCCGATTGGGGGCGTTGTTGAGTTTGACGACTATGTGCCCGGGGATTACCTGGTTGCATGGCACGAGAAGGCCAGTGAATTGAACGAGCGTAGCCAATTAGGTGTGCGCCATTCGTCAGGACAGAAAGTGTTGTTCAAGCAGATTGCCGGCGCTGTGGCGCGCAGAATTGTTTACCACGTCACGGTGGGGGATGAGGTCACAACGGGAGATCGATTTGGAATCGTTAAATTCGGATCTCGCATGGATATACTTATGCCACCTGGGACAGAAATTCTGGTATCTGTTGGAGATCGAGTGAGCGGCGGTCTGGATCGCCTCGCGAGGCTCAATGAAAAAAGCGAATCCGAATCTCAGGCTTCCGGCCAAGATTCCACGAATGACTCCGCACAGGGAGAAACAGCATGAGCCCAAAGCGGAATAAACGCGCGCGCATTCGCCCGGGACTTAAACAGCGACGATTCCGGCAACGACTGATTTCCTATCGGGAGGCGAAGGGTCGCCCCGCCTTTCGAAGAATACCCCGTGCCGCAGTACCCTCGTTTTTTACGTTGATGAACCTCTTCTGTGGCTTTCTGTCGCTGATTCAGGTGTACGACGGCAATCTCGAAAATGCAGCATGGCTGATTATTTTGGCAGGTTTTTTCGATGGGCTTGATGGTATGATGGCGCGACTCACCAATGGTACCTCGCTTTTTGGTGTCGAATTGGACAGCCTGAGTGACGTGGTCTCATTTGGTGTTGCTCCTTCGTTTTTGATCTGGGCGGCTGGTCTGTCCGAAATGGGAACGACAGGAGTCATCATAGCCTCGTTACCTGCGCTGGCTGGTGCCATTCGTCTCGCACGATTCAATATTAGCTTCGAGGGCACGAAAGGAGACTATTTCTCCGGCTTACCTATTCCTGTTTCTGCTGCTGTCATCGTTGCCATTATCTTAAATGAGGATTTGCTTCAAGATCTGTTTTTGGGAAACGGAGATCTACGCATCGTCACGACGACAGTAATTCTGCTTGCCGGCTTGATGGTATCGACTATCCCTTTCGATTCTTTTCCGCAGCCGTCAGCTGCCTATATCCGAAAAAAACCCCTCAAAGCCATTCTCGGAGTGGCATCGCTTGGGATTCTCGTGGTTTTCAGGGAGCCCGGCCTACTTGTGCTCCTTATTGTATATCTCGGATTTGGGATAGGTCGCTCCTTGACGATGTTTTTCAAGGCTTTACGTGACATCGAGCCAGCTGAGGATTTTAATTCTAAGGAATGAGTTTTCCGATCGTCGTTCGGACTTCCGCGTCAGCCGCCTAAGTGATAGAGAGCAATGAAGAATTGCTTGAGTCCCGTTTTCCCTGCGGGTTCATCTTCAAGGTGCGTATCTTACTGGAGTCTTCCGCCCTATTCATGCAGCCTGCCGAACGAAGAGATGTTCAAAGCCCGAATCACCGTTACACTCCGTCCTTCCATTCTGGACCCACAGGGCAAAGCTTCCCATCATGCGCTAACCGAGCTTGGTTTTACCTCAATCTCAAGTGTTCGCATCGGCAAGTTCATCGAGATGGATATTGCAGCAGGGTCGGTTGATGCAGCTCGAGCCCAAGCGGAAGAAGCGTGTACGAAGCTACTCGCCAACCAGGTTATGGAAGATTTTCATATTGACATCGATGAGATTGTCTCAACCTGAACACGAACGCACAGTTGAGGTCGCTGTCGCTGAAGAGGAAGAAATCCTCACTGCGTGGCGTGTCCTCTTGTTCAATGACGAGATTCACACGTTTGACGAGGTCATTGGGCAAATCATTAAGGCCACTGGTTGCGGGCGCGGTAAAGCTGAGGATTTGACGTGGCAAGTCCACAACCTCGGCAAGGCTCAGGTATACAAAGGTGAATTTGAACGTTGCCTTCAGGTGGAATCAGTTCTTGCAGAAATAGGTCTGATTACGCGCATTGTAGGATAAATGGAGTAAAGGCCTGACGTGATCGGAAAATTCGCGTCAATGCGGTCCTTTTTACCGCTTTGTAGGAAAATAATTCGGGTATAACGAGATGGCTCGTCCGGCCTGCGACTCCGCAATAGGCCTGCACAGTCGTTTTGAGGTCGTTTGAGCGATAAGGCTCTCAAGTAGCATTGGCGGCACATTTATTGGCTTCTAAAAGGGAAAGGACAACTAACCCCTCTTTCGAGAATCGCCATGATTGTTTCAACACGTCACTTGTACTCTTCCATCTGGCTCGTTATCGCCTTGTTGGTCGCAACAGCTCTCTTCTTCACCTTGCCGTCTCAAGCACAGGAAGCTCCCATTATGCTAGCCGTAAACTTGCGTGCACCTGGAGGCCAAAAGGCGCTGGCTCAGAATGAGGCATTGCATTCCGAAATCGGATTCGCGACCTGGTTAAACGCGTCTGACCATGGCCGCCGCACGGCTTCTGGGGAACGCTACGATCACAAATCACTAACGGCTGCACACAGATTTCTTCCGTTCGATACCATGGTTAAAGTATCCAATGTGGACACTGACCAATCGATTGTCGTACGGATAAATGATCGCTTGCCGGCCTCATCTACTTCCGTCATTGCACTATCGGGGGCCGCAGCTAGAGAGCTCGGTCTATTTGCTGATGGTCCAAGCGAAGTGGTTCTAGACATTATGACAGGTGATGCTACAATCGCCGTCTCTATGGGAACGCCGGAATCAGATGCCACGGCATCCATTAACGATCATCCAACCGTTCCGGCGCCTGAATCAATCGCGACTAAGCCGAGCAGCACTCCCGCCTCTTTGGCGGCAAGTGAAAAGCTCGAAACGGCATTATCAGCGTCGACCGAGGCATCATCTAGCCTGTACACACTCCAGATTGGGTCATTTTCTTTCGTTGAAGGTGCGCAGGAAGCAGCTGCAGAATATGAGGAGGCTTGGATCGAAGAAGTACCTATCGGTGATCAAACGGTTTACAGGGTCTATTTCAGCCGGTTCGCTGATGAAAGTGTAGCTCGAACCGCACAGAATCGTCTTTGGAACGAAGGACAGGATAGCTTTCTGAGGCCTGTGGGCAAATAATCGTCCTCCTTTGAGGGTAAGCTCGGATGTATATTGGGATACGATTATCCCATATCCATGTCCGACTCTTATTACGTACTTGATAAGTCGGGTCAAGCAGAGATCCGCGTGAAAGGGTCCCGGTTCGTCGCTGGGGCCTTTTCTGTTTCCTCAGTTCAAGAAGCGGATGCGGCTCTTGCTGCAGCCCGCAAGGCTGATTATGATGCAACGCATCACTGCACTGCCTATCGAATTGGTCCGGAGGGGCACACGTTTCGCTATAGCGATGATGGCGAACCCAATGGGTCAGCCGGACTTCCCATTTTTCGACAAATTGAAGGGCGGGAATTGACCGACACTATGATTATCGTCGTTCGGTTTTACGGTGGGACAAAGCTCGGAACCGGTGGTCTTGTGCGAGCCTATGGCGAAGCAGCCTCTCTGGCTCTGGATGCCGCAACAGTTCGGGAAGTCATTCCAAGAACACGGATTACGATCCGTTTCGCCTATGATGACACGTCGCCCGCCATGCATACGATCGGCCAATTTGATGTGCTGATTGCTGATACGGCTTACTCTGAGGAGACCCAATTGACCCTAGAGGTCAGAACGAGCGAATTGGATGTGTTCCTTGCATCCTTCACTGAGGCGCTGTCTGGGAGAGGCTTCGCTAGCGGTACTGCTGAGTAAAAATCAGGACACTGCTGATTCTATCAGCCGATTTTCAGGGCTTCGACTGCCAGACGGTCAACCCGGTTATTCCATTCATTGTCTGCATGACCTTTTACTTTAACAAAGGTCACTTCGTGCTGCTTCATGAGCGAGAGTAAGTCTTTCCAGAGATCCTGATTCTTAACAGGCTTCTTTCCGGCTGTCATCCATCCGCGACGCAGCCAGTTTTCGATCCAGCCTTCATTGAAGGCATTCGCGATGTAGGCACTGTCTGTATGAACCGCGATGACACACGGCTCCTTAAGGACTCTTATGGACTCTACTACGGCTGCCAGCTCCATGCGGTTGTTGGTAGTCAACTTTTCCGCTCCAGTAACGACCCTCTCACGGCCGTTATACATGAGTAATCCGGCCCAGCCACCAGGTCCAGGGTTTCCGCTGCAGGCGCCGTCTGTATAAAGAGTTATATGCTTTCGCGTCATGGGTCTAGGGTTTGAAGCCAAGAATAACACATGACACGCATGCTGGTTCGTGAATCAATGACAGATTTGGAATCTTCGCCAATAACGCCGCAGGAGGGGCGTTTTGAAGGCGGAGAAGGGGATCGATGCGTATACTCGTGGTATAGTTCAGCGGGACAGTATCCCGAGGCAGTATCCGGCGTTTCTGGCCAATTTTAGACCGGAACGCAGATTCTGGTCTCACCCATAGTCTGTAATTGCTAGGAATCTGACATAGCGGATGTTCTGGTAGTAAAAGACGATTCCAACGCCCATTGGGGCTCGACGCGATGAAATTTGTCGATTACGTTACGATAACCGTGAGAAGCGGAAAAGGTGGAGCCGGGTCTGTTTCATTCCGACGAGCCAAGTACGAACCCAATGGCGGGCCGGATGGCGGTAATGGAGGGGCAGGAGGATCGGTACGATTAATTGCCGACTCGCAGCTATATACGCTACTTGACCACCGCTACAATCGGCATCACTTTGCTGAGGGTGGCCACAATGGCTCATCGAACAACAAGACTGGAAAAGACGGAGACGATATTATTCTCAAAGTCCCCGTAGGGACGCTGGTCAAGGATACGGACACAGATGAGCTCCTGGGCGAACTGTTGGTGGAAGGGGATGAACTTACTCTGGCTCAAGGCGGTCGAGGGGGAAAGGGGAATACGTTTTTCAAAACATCTACCCATCAGACGCCACGCCATGCGCAGCCCGGCGATCCAGAGATCGAGCGCAATGTGACTATGGAGTTGAAATTATTGGCGGACGTCGGCCTTGTTGGATTTCCAAATGCAGGAAAAAGCACTCTAGTCGCCAGTATTTCGGCTGCTAGGCCCAAGGTAGCTGACTATCCTTTCACTACGCTTGAGCCTTCTCTTGGCGTGGTCGCCCTAGAAAGCTATGAGTCGTTTGTGATCGCAGATATCCCAGGCATCATTGAAGGTGCTCACGAGGGAAAAGGTCTAGGAATCCAGTTTCTCAAGCACATTGAGCGAAATGCCGTCTTGTTATTCGTTATTCCGGTCACGTCTGAAAATGTGAGCGCTGAATACGCGACGTTGCTGGGAGAATTGGAGGCATTCAATGCTGATATGCTCACTAAACCGCGGATGATTGGATTGTCTAAGATGGACTTGATTCCGAGAGACGAACAGAAAGAATGGATTCAGGATGCACGTTCAGGCATCCCGAATGATGTGAAGTTGATGGCCTTCAGTTCTGTCTCTAGGCAGGCCTTGGAGGAATTGAAGCGTGAGTTGTGGGAAAATGTCAAAAATGCGCATTCGTACGACACCTCAAACTGAGGGGGACGCACAGCTGTTGCAGGAACGGAATTCTGCCAAGGAATCTGAGGCTCTTGTTCGTCTGCAGGCAGTGGGTGGTTTTGGTCCATTGCTTCTGGGGCGGTTGATTCAAAAATTTGGTTCGGCGCGCCGTGTATTGGACGCTCCGCCACATCTCCTTGCCACCGTCCAAGGTATTGGAGCCGATCGTAGTGCCAGGGTTCGCAGGGCGCGTAGCGCCGATGCCGATCGGCAGCCGGCGGTACGCCGATGTCACGATGCTGACGTTACCATCATACATCCACGGATGAGTCGTTGGCCTGAAGGACTGGATTCTCTTTCTCCTAGGCCTGCATTTCTCTGGAGCCTAGGACATCCAGAGGCTCTCGAGAGGCCCAAAGTGGCTATTGTGGGTACTCGCCGCGCAACACCCCATGGACGCCGTACCGCTCATCGCCTAGCATGGGACCTTGCTAAGGCTGGAGTGTGCATCGTGAGTGGGATGGCGATCGGTATCGATGCGGCCGCCCATCAAGGTGCACTCGATGCAGGGGGTACTACAGTTGCGATTCTTGGATCAGGAATCGACCGGATTTATCCCCCCGAGAACCGGCGCCTGGCTAAACAAATTGTAGACCAAGGGTGCCTGCTATCTGAGTTACCTCCTCACGCCGCTCCCCACCGTAGTCATTTTCCGGTACGCAATCGATTAATTGCTGCGCTAGGTCTCGTCGTCATTGTTGTGGAGGCTTTTCCCAAAGCAGGATCGCTCATCACCGCTCGTGAAGGACAAAATATTGGGCGAGATGTATTCATCGTTCCGGGTCGTTTGGAAGACGAGGCGTCTAAAGGTGCGAACGAAGCAATCAGAGATAACCTTGGGCAAATTTTGATCTCTACGGAGCAGGTTGTAGAGCACTTGTCGGGCATGGGAGTAGGACTCGAAGACGAAAAGGCGCAAAAGGATGGTGCAATTCAACATCCTACTGAGGCCACAGATCTATCACTATTTGACCTGATGCCCCTTGAGGAGGCAATTCTAGCGGCTATTGGAGATTCTGACTGTCATATAGACCAACTAGAAAGAGTTTTTGGATCTGATAACAACCGCCTGTGGGAGGCCGTGCTCCGACTAGAATGTGACGGATTGATTCGTTCCATCCCCGGCAATCGATACGAAATTTCAGGACGGATTTCATCACATCAGGTTATAAGGTAGATCTAGTTTCCCGATCTTGGGATGCGCTCAACCAAGGAAAATCATGTCCGAACCAGAAAAACAGCCCTTTGAACTCCGATTCGACATCCCACCAGGATATCGAGAAGCAGAGCGGCTGGATGTGTACTTGACCAGATACATTCAGAATGCTACACGGGCCAAGGTCCAGAAAGGCATTAAGGAAGGTATGGTGATGGTCAATGGGGATGTCATCAAGAAGGGGTCACGTCCCGTACAGGCAGGCGATAGGATAGACTGTGTGGTGATGAAAGCACCCTCGATGGACATTCTTCCTGAAGCTATTGATTTGGACATTCGCTACGAGGATGATGATGTCATCATCGTCAACAAAGCGGCGGGAATGGTAGTTCATCCAGCATTTGGCCACCGTACGGGCACGCTGGTGCATGCGTTGCTTCATCATGTGGGAGGAGGGCCGATTCACATGGACGATCCTGAAGGCGATCAAGATGCTGACGACGACAGTGATCCTGAATCTAGGAGTAGTCCATCGACCGTCGAGCCCACGACCGTCGAGCCCACGATGGACGATCCAGGTCTTTCGACCGTAAATCTCGCGCCCCGTTTTGATGGCGACGTAGCATTGAGGCCGGGGATCGTTCACCGCCTTGACAAGGACACGAGCGGCTTGTTAGTGGTTGCAAAGAACGATGTTGCGCACGTTTCCCTTTCCCGTCAGTTTGCCAATCGAGAAACGAATCGACGATATCTCGCCATTCTTTGGGGTAGACCGGAAGAAGAAGAAGGCACCATTCAGACGGACCTGGCTCGGGACACAAGAGACCGACGCAAAATGGCGACTGTGAAGGAAGGAAAAGGAAAGCACGCGATTACGCACTACAAAGTGGTGGAGCATTTCGGGTATACCTGCCTTGCTGAATTCCGATTAGAGACAGGTAGAACTCACCAGATCAGGGTTCATGCAGCCTACTTAGGACATGCCATTTTCGGGGATCAGGTGTACGGCGGCGATAGAATTAGAAAAGGAAAGGACGAGGGCAAGAGACGAGCATTCTATGCTAACCTGTTCAAAATGCTACCTAGGCAGGCGCTTCATGCAGCTTCTCTCGGGTTCAGGCACCCCAGTACAGGCGAGCAAGTGAATTATGAAGCGGAATTACCCGATGATATGGTCTCTGTGATTGAACGCCTTCGTTTATTTGACATTGTACGAATGTAACGGTCTGTGTCAAGGTGCCTTTTAGGGTCTCTACCATCTTCTTAGGCTGTTCCCTCAGCAGATGATCCTCAGAATGATGTTGTAAATGTTTGCTGAAGATATACATTACCCGTCCTGATTCTTGGTAGATTACAGCCTAGTAATTCGATGTTCGGATCCGCTCGCGGCGGAACGAAACGGGCCATTTCAACACTGGATGATCGCTAGTTTCTGCTAGCGCATCTCTGAAGCCAAGGCGTAAGCCCATGGAGATTACCCAACTTCTTGAATTGAATCATTTGGCTGTCGGCGTCCAGGCGTCTGACAAGGTCGAATTGATCAATTCGGTAGTGGATCTGCTGGCAGGTGATCCGGCCATCAAGGATCTCGAAGTAGTCCGTCGGGCAGTGCTCGAGCGGGAAGAATCGATGTCTACAGCGGTTGGAAAAGGGTTGGCCCTTCCACATGCAAAAACTTCCTCCGTGACCGGTGTCACGGTAGCGCTGGCCATTACAAAGGAGCCTGTCGACTTCCATGCACTGGATAATGAGCCCGTTCGCATCGTTTTCCTGCTTGTAGGTAGGCAGGATTCTAAGAGCCAACATGTCCGCATACTGAGCAGGATTTCCCGCATGATGAATAGGGATGAAAACAGACGTCTTTTTCTAGAGGCACAATCAGCAGAAGAGCTGCTTGCACGTGTCAAAGAAGCCGAAGCTCGACTCAACTGATTGATCCATGGCTGCATTCAAATCCATTCCAGGAACGTTCGATATTCTTCCCGACGGTTATACTAGCGGCGGAGACTACGTCGCTCCCGTTCATGTTTGGCGACGATTGGAAGAGGTCGTTCGAGATGTTATGTCTCAGTATGGCGCCGCAGAGATCAGGACGCCCATCTTGGAGCCCACTGAGCTGATAGCCAGAGGCGTCGGAGCGTCCTCGGATATTGTCACGAAGGAAATGTTTGCTTTTGAGCGTGGATCGACGAATTACGTCATGCGCCCAGAGGTCACTGCGCCGGTGATGCGGTCCTACCTGCAGCACAGCCTTGCTCAGAAAGGCGGTACCCAGCGCCTCTATTACATTGGGCCTTGTTTTCGTGCCGAACGTCCTCAGAAAGGCCGCTATCGGCAGTTCCATCAGTTCGGCCTTGAAGTTATTGGGGCTGCGGATGCTCGTGCAGATGCAGAAACCATCGTTTCCCTACGGGATATTTTGGAACGCTTAGGCATAAAGCAGTATAGCCTTCGCTTGAATTCACTCGGAGACGCGGAGAGCCGACCAGCCTTTCGGCAAGCCTTAGTCGACTACTTCACACCTCTCGAAGCGGAATTGACTGAAGTTAGTCGCAATCGGTTGCGCACCAACCCGTTGCGGATACTTGATACGAAGGTGGAGAAAGAGCGTGCGCTGCTCGAAAATGCGCCACGTCTCACCGAATTCTTGAATGAAGAGAGTAAAGCCCACCATGAATTGGTGAAAGAGTATCTAGACTCGGCCGGGATTTCTTGGATCGATGATCCGTTTCTCGTTCGAGGGCTGGACTACTATAGCCGCACTACCTACGAATTTGAAAGTCCCCTCCTGGGAGCACAAAGCTCGATTGCAGGAGGAGGACGATATGACCTACTCTCAAAAGAGGTAGGGTCGAAGGAGGCCATACCAGCCGTTGGATTTGCTGCTGGAATGGAGCGAATCATAATGGCCATGATGGCAGAGGAGATTTCGGAGGGTGAGCAGGACCGGCCAGATGTTTTCTTGGTTGCCCTAGGAGATGCGGCTATCGCTTGGACGTTTTCAGCAGCAACCCGTCTTCGTCAAAAAGGACTCAAGGTCACATATGACCTCCGAGGCCGCTCCATGAAGGCGCAGATGAGGGAGGCTAATAGGCAGAACGCTCGGTTCGTGGCAATTGCCGGTGATGATGAACTTGTATCTGGTCAGGTCCAGCTGAAGGACATGGCTGAGGGTGTTCAGGAGGCTTTGTCCCTTGATGAAATTGCCCCTCGCGTGGCTTCGAGCCCCAGCTAAAATCGGAACGGATCCCTGCCCCGGGGGTAGTCTCGAATCGTTTTCCCTTCCCAGCATCCGAGCTGCATACCCATGTATCCACGGCTGAGCGACTTTTTCAGCGACTATCTGGGTTTCTCCCTGCCCTTTCCAATCAACTCCTTCGGGTTCATGGTTGCCATTGGCGCCATGATTGGGGCTTGGGTACTTCAAAAAGAGCTCGATCGGATGTACTCGATCGGTCAAGTTGGCAGCGTTCGCATCCCTGATCCAGAAGGCAAGAAAAAGGGACGGGCTAGAATGGTTTCGGTTAGCCCCTCCTATATCGTGGGGACGATAACCATCATCGTGATCGGAGTAGGTTTTCTAGGGGCACGTCTGTTTCACATTCTGGAAAACCTAGATCAGTTTTTTCGTGCTCCGGCTCGCATGATCTTCACCACAGGTGGATTCACCTTTTACGGTGGGATGATTCTAGGTGGTTTTGCGACCGTTTTCTATTTGAAGAAAAAGAAGCTCGATCTTGGATCGGTCGCGGATGCAATGGCGCCTGGTCTGATCCTGGCCTATGGAATCGGACGAATTGGGTGTCATCTGTCAGGAGACGGAGACTGGGGTATTCCATCCGAGATTGCGGCAAAGCCTGATTGGCTCCCGATGTGGTTCTGGGCTGAAACGTACCCAAATAACATCTTGGGTATTGACTTGTCCATGACCCCGGTTTATCCGACGCCTCTCTACGAATTCGTAGCGGCCCTTCTAATCTTCGCTGTTTTGTGGTCCTTTAGGCACCATGCACATCGAACAGGGTGGCTGTTTTGGGTGTATGTCGTTTTTAACGGCGCTGAACGATACTTCATCGAAGGGATCCGAGTGAACAACAAGATGGATCTATTTGGTCAGAGCATCACGCAGGCGGAGTTCATCGCTCTTCTTCTATTGCTCGTTGGGGTCATTGGAGTTATTCGGACATGGCCTAAGAGAATAGTTGCGTCAAAGCCAAAGACTGCGCCTGATACCGAAACCGCCTGATAGGTTATCTGGAACGTTTTAACGGACGCGTGAGACAGGTTGGACCTCCTTGACCAGCTTGAGATATGTTGCGCCCATCGTAGGTGAGGACGCGCCATCCATTTTCGCTAAGCATCCGGATGGTCTTAATATTCTGCATTTCCACGAGGCATGTTGACTCGTCAAGCGCTAGGACATTACAGCCGAGTATGTCGTATTCCTCTTGAGGAACCTCTAGCAAAGTGAAACCAAGATTCAGTAGTTCTTGCCTGAACGGTACCGGCATGAGTCTGCTGTGTACCAAAAGGTGGGTTGTACTCAACGGAGATACCATGGACATCAGGTGCAGTACGTCATCGGCGCCGTTCCAATAGGGCGCGGGAACGGCAATAACGTCTGATACAGAATCTCCACAGAACGCCGTCAGTGCGTCAATGCCACTGCGATTCGTCCGGAAGCCTTCGCCGACAGCAACCACATCAGGTCGAAGCCAAACAATATCCCCTCCTTCAATGAGAGCGGATGGATCAGTGATCGAGGTCGCCTGCATTCCGAAGCTCGAAAGACAGCTTGCTAGGGAAGCTGGCTCGCCACGGCGCAGTTCTTTGCCCATGGAGCCAGACAAAAATCCGGGACCGCATGCAATCAGTGGATCGCGCACGTAGATCGAGTCTAATCCGATACAGAGTTCCTCCGGTAGCATCTCTATTCGAGCGCCCGAATCCGCAAGTATGCCAATAAATTGGTCTGATTCTCGGCAAGCGTCATCAAATGATGGCTCAAACAGGAATCCATATGAACGCCAATTCGAGGTGAGGTATTCCTGAGAGCGAAAACAGTCTTTCGCGTGGGCGACCAAGACGTGCTCCAGCGGGCCAGTCATTGAAAATCGTGTCGTCATGTCATTGTCTTTGTGGGCGACGTGCTGTCGGGTCCGTACCTTGACGGCCCGGGCTTATGTCTCCTGAGGATACAACAACCCGCCCCATTACGATACCAGAAAAGTCACAGGACAACACATCGTGCCGCAACGAAAGCCAAAACGACCATCAAAGGGTTCTTCGAGTCCTCGTCCGGAAGCTGCGTATGAAGGATCCTCGAAAGGAAATCGTGCAGGCGGATCTAAACGCGCTCCAAAACGAGGAAAAGACACGTTCAAGCGTGCCGAAGAGGGAGCGAAAAGAAGTCCGGATTCTCGCGCCCGTGGAAAGGTCGAGCGCAGCTCACCAACTAGCTCACCAAAAAGCTCACGAAGCGACTCACGAAGCGACTCACGAAGCGGCTCGACCCGAAGCTCATCTGTGACCGTCAGTGGTGACTCTGGCAACAGCATCGAAAGGCCGCGATTCATTGCAGGACGAAATCCAGTGAGAGAGGCTCTCGAAGGAGATGTATCACGAGTAGAGAGGATGCTTCTTCAGAACGGTGCATCAGGTCCATTGCTCTCTTTTCAGCACCAGGCAAAAGAAATGGGCGTTCCGGTGCAATTCGTCCCGGCTCAGAAATTGAATGGCCTTGTACCTGGCGTAAATCACCAAGGTGTGGTTCTAAGTATTTCTCCTGTGGATTATCTAGATGTCGATGATATGCTAAATATGATCGCTGCTGATATAGATATAGTACGCGAGGAAAAGCCGATCGTCGTTGTTCTAGACCATATCCAAGATCCTCACAACCTTGGGGCCATCATTCGAAGCTGTGCAGCTGTTGGGGTCAAAGGTATCGTTATACCAGACCGGAACGCTGCACCGGTGACAGCAGCATCTATTAAGACGTCTGCTGGGACTATTTCGCGTGTTATGATTGCGAGAGTTGTCAACTTAGGACAGGTAATCCAGCAATTGAAAGAGAGAGGGTATTGGGTTGCTGGGGCGGAAGGAAGTGGCGATACTCGAATGGACGCCATGGATTGGGACAGACCACTTGCTATCGTGATTGGCGGTGAAGAGAAAGGGATGACCAGATCCATGAGGGAGGCCTGCGACTACCTGGTCTCAATTCCCATAGTGGACGAAGTGGAATCCTTGAATGCATCTGTAGCTGCTGGAATACTCCTTTTCCAGGCTCGAATAGCACGTTTGACACCTTCTGCATGAGGATAGATCAGGAGGGTTATCAGTAGGATTTCCATGAACAAACGACCCCGACTAACCGAAGCGACAATGCACTACGATCAGTCGGGGCGCCCACCTTTCAAGCGTAGCAGCTCCCTATTGGGGCTGTTATCACCTGAAATTCTGTTGGACCGGGTGACAAACGGCTAGAACGCGTCTGGTACGCGTCCTGTAGACAGCCGGCCACCCGAGCCCAGTTTCATCGTCTCAGTTTCATCGTCTCGGTCCGTTAAGTTTGTATACGATCTTGCGAATCGTGTCAAACTGCAAGTAGGGGAATTCTCCCCGCAGCAATTCTATAGCATCGTAGGCTGGGACTTCTTGGCCTCGCATGACTTTAAACGCCTTCCTGATTTTGTAATCGCGAACCCCTTTCTCACTCAGAAGATTGTGGTCGTCAAGTACATCGTAGAGGTCGTCGCTGATTAGCCCTTCCAACGGATTGTCTCGTCCGGATTCGGTCGTTACCTGCATGATCTTGCTTGTCAGATTCTTGGTATCTGTAGTGCTTCGTAGAGGGTGGGCGTCTCCGACACGCCAGGTGAATGAGCCTGACGCATCGTAAGAGTAGGACCATGCGAGCTGCATGCAAAGTGAATTGACCTGAACCGTATTTGCCGGTCCGTCAGTCGTTTCATTGTCGATTTGAGTTGTTTGGACCGGATTTGACCGGTTTCAACGACCTTCTGAATCGTCAGACTGATCTGTCAGCAATCGCTCAATGCGTCGGCGAAGGGATGCATCAGGCTCTGAATCGACGGCCTGTCTAAGCGTATCGTAATCAACCTGGATTTCCTGGGATTGATCAAGAATAGAAATAGCTGCATCGCGATGAAGTGCATTATCGCTTAGGACCCAATCTGAGAGGGTCCGGCTTACAAGACGATCATCAGGATCTATCCTGATGATGGCGTTAAGAGCTGCAATGGAGAGATCAGATCCACTAGTTAGGAACGGTCGCGTTGCATCAAGCAGTTCCTTTTTTGGGGCAGTATCCGCTCCGATTAATCCAAGAGCCGTAATACGAACCTGTTCGCCCTCGGAGGGAGTTACAAGTGCAGAGCGCAGAACGGTCCATGCACTGGAAGGCCGCAGGGTCACGATGGCGAAGACGGCGGCAGAGAGCTCGCCAGCTGACTGCCCTTCATTGGCCATGAGGAGCGCAGCATCATACGCTTTGGGTGCGTCAGGGAAGGATGCCAAACCGAGCATCGCGGCTGACCTGACCCTGATACCTGGATTCGACGTCCAGGTGAGAAGTTGATTGAGCGCAGAGGATGAAGGAGCCATTTTCGCCAGAAGTGCGCTGGCCTCCGCCAACACGGCAGGTGGTGCATCAGGTCCAAGCGCGGACCGCAAGCCCAACAATAAGGATGGGTCAGGAGTGGCCTGCTCCAGAAGGTGCAGAGAACGAATAGTGGATCCGTCATCTAGCGAATATCTCAGCTGGGAGACAAGATCATTTTGCGAAGGTGGCTCGCTGAAATCGAGTGGGATGGTTGCAAACGCATCGGGATGGATGAACCGAGGAGCAATGCCAGTAGCAATACTTGTTATGCGTTCCCTGTCAGCAATGCGAAGTGTGATGCTATTCGTTTCGCCAAGTGTGGAGTATTGAAAGGCGGCATCAAAAACGAATGACGAAGGCACTAGCGACCCTTCCTGATGCTGCGTTAGGCGCATCGACGTCTGCTCAGTAGTCTGATCGAAGTTGTACGAGAGGGACACTACCGGGTGACCAGCACTGTAAATCCAAACATCGAAAAACTGACCCAGGTCTTCTCTGGAAGCAGTTTCTAAGCTTTCACGCAGTGTTTCTGAATCAACAACTTCGTCTTCTGCGATCATCAAAAATTGTTGGAAGCCGTCGAAAAAGGCTTCCGATCCCAGTCGCTCATGGAGCATGCGTAAGACCCAGGCACCTTTGGCTTCAGCATGTCGATCCCGCAGGTCAGAAGCTACGTTCCATCGGTCCCAGACGAGCGGTCGAACATAGGCAGTAGCCTCGCGCAGGTAGCGTTGCCGAAGCGTTTCCAGCACCTTTCCAGCTGCGGCCTCGCCATCCTTATGACGGATAAGGTCAACAGCAATCCATGAGCTGAGCGCAGACTCAATCCAAGAATCAGAGGGTATAAGCCGACCCAATAAGGGCGTAATACGCAGTTGGACCTCCCTAAAAAGCTGTTCGTATCGGCGCATCCACGGATCATCAGGAAGGCCGCCGATACCAAGGACAGCAAACCGCTCAAAGGCAACCGGAACTGATTCTCCATCCGTCCTCAAAACAAGCACTGATTGCGGTACTGAAACGCCTAGCTCCTGCTCGAGATACGAGGATACTAGTATGTGATCAGCTGAAGAATCTGCTCTTGGCTGAAATGGATTGTCTTCATTTCGCTCCCATGCCAGAAATCCGGACGCCCTTGGAAACGAACCCTCTGAGACTGAACGAGCAATACGCCGCCCATTCAGCACGAAGTAGGAAGAAGCATTTGGTGTACCCGAGAGGACGATATCCCACTCTTCTGGCACTGAGACTATATGGTGCAAGTCCAGGGCAGATAACTCATCTGCTGGCACCGGCAACCAACCGGCTCTTCCTGGCAGGGATGAAGACCAGATGGCAGCCGGTCGGGATTCGACAGAAGCAGCATGAAGGGCGCTCCGAACTGTGAATCTGATGTCGGCACGCCATTCTTGACCTGATTGTTCGGGCAAGATTATGGTAAGGATACCTGCCTCATTGTCCCATCGGGGACTGAACGTTGAGTCATCAACGATTGCAACCGATTCAATCACGAGATCATCTACCCTGAGCACGAGGAGAGAATCGGAACTGGCCGCGGTATAAACAGAAGAAACCCCAGAGGCAGCTCTTCGAGCAGGGTCCAGATCCAGCACGGTGCGGATTAGCGAGATTGATGTGCTTCCAATGCTACTAGAGCGAATAGGGGCGTTTAGTAGATCAGGATGAATACCAGGTGGTAGAACCTGCTGCGCTTGTATGTCCGATACTGATATCAGACATAGAAACAACAGTCCGAATAGTTTTGCAGGCACGTTGTAGGTCATCATGATCACAAAGCTTTTGTGGTCTCTACACTGTCCGGTTAGGACTGGTTTTCTTCTTTTCCAACATCGAGGGTAGCCCCCAAAAACAGCATTCCCAGGAAGCCACTCACGATGTAGAGTAACATCTGACCGGTATGCGTCAGCAAGGCATAGCTTGCAGCAGCCTCTTGTGGCATGGCAAATAGCAGGGACAAGCTTTGAATCGTGATGAAATGATAGGTACCAATACCACCAGGAGAAGGAATAATCACTCCCACAGCACCAATTAGCATAATTCCCCAAGCTGCAAAAGGCCCAATGCCAAACAGATCATTCTGTCCCAGCAAGACAAACGGAAGCCAAGCCATAAACCCGTAGCAGATCCACATTGCGAGGGTTTGCAAAACGATTCTTCCAGCTCGTCCTGTTCGGGCTAGGCTAAGGAAACCCTGTCGAAAATCATCTGCCATGCGCCCTATTCGTGACTCTGGATGCGCTAGGCCTCTGACTAAAAAACGCAAAAACCACGCCGTTCCGAGTGTAATCAAGCCAAGCCCCAGAAGCACTAACCAGGTAGGCGTGCTCTCAAGCGAGCTCATGACAGGCTGCATGAGGAGCTGTGTCAATTCAAGGATCGAATCGGAAAAGATTATGGGCACCGTCAGGAGAAGAAGGGCAAAAGTGACCATGTCCAAGATTCGCTCTACCACAACCGTCCCAAATACGGTCGTAAAATGCATGCGTTCGCACCTAGCAACATTACCAGTTTTGATCAACTCGCCAAGTCGTGGTCCAGCATAATTGGCCATATACCCTACGATTACGGAAACAAAGGTATTGGAGCGGGACACGGGTCGGGTCGGGGAGAGCCCATCTGAGCGTGGACTGACATCGAGCAAATATGCCCAGCGCGCAGCACGAAACCAGTGACTCAAAAAGGTGACAGCTGCCATCGGGAGAAGCCACCAGTAATTCGCTTCCCGGAATGTGGATGCCATAGCATCAAAGTCTACTCCACGCAAAGCCAGCCACATGAGTAATGCAGCGATTAAGAAACTACCGATTCGTAGGGTCCAACGCGTTGAAGTTCGGTTCATGGGCGTCAATTTCGCAGGTCAATCACTTCGATACCTTCCGGTACTTCAAAGCTAAAGAGGTCGTCAGGTAATCTCGGGTTTACAACGAGATCCGATAATTCAAACGTCATCGTGACATCGTTCAAGTCTAGAACAACGAGTCGTGTTACAAGCATGTCAGATGATCTAATCCAAAGGGATACGCTGCGAAAAGAGGCAAAATCATCGACTGGAGCAAGATCAAGCCGTTGGTGGGCAACGCCATTCAACGACTCCGAGCCTACCAGCGTTGAGCGATACGACTCGGAAAAACTGGTAAGGAAAGACGTTAACGAAAAGGCCGACTCATCTTCTACATAGTCATTTACCAGGACTTGCCGCTCCGACGAATTATACACCCACGTAGTGACCCCGTCTGTAACGATGGTTTGATTTGACGTAGTGATCCGATACGCCAAGTTGGTAAAAACGAGCATTCCTGAATACCGCTCGTCCGAATCCATGAAGCTTGACGTTGCAGTCTGGACGAATCGAGTCTGCATTGCGTCGATGGATTCGTAGCGCTCCGCAAGTTGTGCAGCAAGTTGTTCTCCATCTACCTGGCGCGCCTGGGCTGGCACTGACAAGAGAAAGAATGTCAAAGCGCAAAAATAGAGGGATGCAGAACGAAGGCGTTGGGTTGACATGTAGATTGATTCAAACATTGCTGACAGGAAAGAGCCCTGGTCTAAAGGCCCACTGACTTGTTGAGTCGTTGATTCGAAAACTTGTGCGAGGGGGGTCTGACTGCCTACATCCAAACACCATGCCGTCCAAAGTGACGATACTAATCGCCGATTTCGTCTTTTATCGACGTATGACGGCGCGCAGGGCGTCTACGAAAGCAGTCATGTCGTCAGCATTATTGTACACGTTCGGGGCGACTCTGATGGCAGTTCCTCGAACGGAGACAGAGACATTCCGATCCGCTAAAGATGTGCGAACTTCCGCTACCTCAACTCCGGCCGGCATACGCAGTCCGAAAAGGTGGGCGCCTCGCTCATTTTTGGGCTGAAGCCCAAACCCCATTTCCCGTATATCATCTTCGAATGGTGAGAGGAGGGCCTCGTTCCAGGCTTGAATTCCCTCGGGAGTCCATTCAAGTACCTGATCAAGTGCAGCTCCCAGCATCGGCATCAAAAAGAAATTGCTTTTTTCTCCCACATCGAACCGGGTTGCTCCGGGTTGATAGGCGGTTTCATAATCAACGAGGCCTGCAAAATTTTCACTCCCACGTCGATTGATCCAATTTTCTTCCAGTGGCATGCCATCTAAAAACCGATCTCCCCACCACGCAAACCCACAAGAGTAGGGTCCAAACAGCCATTTGTATCCTGCCACGATCAACGCATCAGGGCGTATGTCAGCGACATTGAACGGCAGGGCACCGATAGACTGGGTTCCGTCAAGGACCAATGCAGCTCCCGTCTCTCGGGTTTTTTTAGCTATCGAAGCCATATCGAAGAGCGTTCCGTCGGTCCAATGAACAATCGGAAGCGCAGCAACCAGCGTTTCATCGTCAATGGCGCTCAGAATCGCTTCATTCCAGGCCTGCTGAACGCTTCCAGTAGTGTTGGGACGGAAAATGGTGCGGATTTCGAGATCATAGTCTTCGGCCAGCTTCATCCAAGTGTAGATATTGCTTGGAAACTGTTCGTGCAGCACAACGATATTTTGACCGGGTCTTGGAGTAAGATTCCGAGCAGCTGTTGCGATACCGTACGAGACGGAAGGAAGAAGCGAGACCGAGTCGGTGGACGACGAGCCGATAAGGCGGGAAAAGCGCGATTTTACCTGCTTTGGGAGAGAGAAAAAGTCTTCTGGGTGGACACCGGTGGGATTGCGTTTACCCTTCATAGCCTCTACGCCAGCCTCTTCTACGCTTTTAGACAGCGGAGACATATAGGCGCAGTTCAAATAATGCAGACCGTCAGGGAGTGAAAAGGCTTCTTTTTGGCAGGATAGCATCGCTTTTGGGGCTTTTTGCCTAAGATACGCGATTGCCTCTTCTCGCATCGAATAGGAACGTACTTGAAATGGAAAGGGGCGCGTCCGATATCGGACGCGCCCCTTATACCCGTTAGGTCAACATGTCAGCTGGATGGTTTATGCCATCAGGATCCGCTACCCTTACTTCGCACGACAACACGCGGCGTTTCAACTTCGAGAGCTGAATCAACTTCGTGAAGGGATCGCTCGAGAAATCGGTCAAGCTCTAGTTCGATACGACGGGTTGCGCGCTCCAAGTCGGCGATCTCAGCATCAATTCCATCCAGAGATATTTAAAAGCTATGCTTGGGAAATTGCAATACGATTCGATGTTTGCGAGGAGCATCACTTCGGACATCGACGTCTACCTTAAAGTGTCCAGTCCCGGCCGCATCTTCGGCAAACGTAGCTTTCTGTTGTAGCAGACGGAATCAATCTTTCAAAGTTGCTGTCGAGAAGCGGGAAAGATCTACATCGTCTTTCGTGTGCCAACACCAGAATTGTTGACAAGGAAAGACATTTTCATACAAGGCGCGCCCCACAATCACAGAATCTACCCGGACGTCTTGCAGAGTGTTTAGATCGATGAGGTGTCGGTGATTACCAATGCCACCAGATGCGGTGATTTTTGAGGCCTTGAGCCGAGCGCCCATTTCACGATAGGCATCCATGTTGGGGCCCTCCAACGTCCCGTCGCGAGAAATATCTGTATAAACGATGCGACGACAGCCTCTTTCTTCCATGTCTAGGGCGAATTCAACAGCGTCTTGGCCACTCCCTTCCGTCCAGCCTTGTACTCGAACCTCACCATCGCGAGCATCAATGCCAACGATCACTCGGCTACATCCATATTTTTCGATGGCTTCACTGACCAGGTCAGGGTTTTGTACCGCTGCGGTGCCAATGATTACCCGATAAACACCCGCCTCAATAGCACGGTCGATATCATCTAGCGTGCGAATGCCACCACCGACTTGAACGGGGATATCCAGCTCTGCACAAATCTCGTGTATAACCCGGCGATTATTGTCCGATCCCCCTTTTGCCGCATCCAGATCCACTACGTGGAGGACTTTGGCGTTCTGAATCCGCCATAGCTTGGCCATTTTCACCGGGTCGTCGAAATAGATTTTTTCTTTCTCGTATTCCCCTTGATGAAGACGAACGCAGTTTCCTGCGCGTAGGTCGATGGCTGGTATGACTAAGATGTTCGACATAATCGGGTGTCCAACCTGCCCCCGATCCACGTGTTTCCGTTAGTTATCTCCATCGGGCGCAATTCTGATCGTAGCTATCCGCATGAAGTTCATTCCACCTTCGGAATCAACGCCCCCCCTTGAGGTGTACATGACCTTTTCCGACGAAACCCCCCGCACTGCATGTCCCGATCGGACTTCAACCGCATTCTAGTAACGGCAGCTCTTCCGTATGCCAACGGACCCGTTCACCTTGGGCATCTGGCTGGTGCCTATCTGCCTTCGGACCTTTTCAGCCGCTATCACAGATTGAAGGGCCACGACATCGTTTTTGTCTGTGGATCTGACGAGCTAGGTGTAGCGATAATGGTCCGGGCGCGAAAGGAAGGAATCGATCCCCAAGAACTGGTTGATCGGTATCATCCGATGATCGAGAACGCGTTCTCGGCCTTTGGAATGAGCTTCGACCATTACGGTAGGACAACCTCGCCCGTTCACGCCGAAACGAGTCAGGAATTTTTCCGCGAACTCGCCGGCAAAGATGTCTTTACGCTTCGCACTGAGCAGCAGTTGTTTGATCCGGAAGCAGGCATCTTCCTGGCTGATCGATTTGTGATTGGCACGTGTCCAACATGCGGAAATAACAACGCCTACGGAGATCAGTGCGAGAAGTGCGGATCTACATTAAGTCCCTCTGAATTGGTTAATCCCCGCAGTACGCTTTCTGATGCCACACCAGAAATGCGGGAGACCACACATTTTTATTTGCCTCTGGGCGATTTTCAGACCAGGCTTGAAGAATGGATTGCGACGCACCCAGAATGGAAGCCTAATGTTCTGGGGCAGGTGAAAAGTTGGCTCAAGGAAGGACTGAAGGACCGTGCTATTACTAGGGATGTCCCTTGGGGGGTACCAGTACCAGAGGATGTTGCCGCAAATTTGGGCATCGATGCCTCCGGTAAAGTGATTTATGTGTGGTTCGACGCACCTATTGGATACATTTCAGATACCAAAGAGTGGGCCGCAAAAACCGGGAATCCCGATGCTTGGAAGACGTATTGGCAGCAAGATGATACTCGTCTGGTTCACTTCATCGGGAAGGACAACATTGTTTTCCACTGCTTGATGTTTCCCGCCATGCTTATGGCTCACGGCGGCTATGTCCTCCCGGAAAACGTTCCAGCTAACGAGTTTTTGAATATCGAAGGTGATAAGCTTTCGACGAGCCGAAATTGGGCGGTGTGGCTGCATGAGTTTCTAGAATCGTTTGAGCCCGATCTGCTGAGATATGCGCTAGCTACGATGCTGCCAGAGACCAAGGACGCAGATTTCAACTGGAATGAATTCCAGACACGGGTCAATTCCGAACTGGCTGATGTACTTGGCAACTTCGTAAACAGAACCATGACCTTCGCCAACCGCTTTGCCGGTGGAAAGGTACCGGAACTCAAAAAGCCGGATGCCTTCGATTTGGCTGTTCTGAAACAACTTGCGACGTTCCCTGAGCGGATTGGCAATGCGTATGACTCCTACCGAAATCGGGAAGCCGTGTTTGAAACGATGGCGCTTGCGCGACTAGGAAACAAGTATTTCAACGACACAGAGCCGTGGCACACTCGGAAGTCGAGTCCTCAGGCTTGTGCCAACACGATCCACGTTTCGCTTCAGATCTGCGCAGCCTTATCTGTTTTGATGGAACCAGTGTTGCCTTTCTCGGCTGCGAAGCTTCGGGATATGCTCAATCTGAAAGGAGTTCGATCGTCCATGCCGGGCGAGACGAACGGTATCGGTTGGGATGATGTCGTGAAGCCACTTCTTCCGGCAGGTCAAGCACTAGGGGAGTCACTGATCCTGTTCACAAAAATCGAGGATGACGTTATCGAAGAGCAGAAAGCAAAACTTGGCAATCATCCTGATCAGGACTCGGACGAGTCCGCTCAAGAAAGTCTTCCATACCATCCTGTGAATGAAACCATCACGTATGATGATTTTGCCAAGCTCGATTTTCGGATGGGTACAATTATAGAAGCTGAAGCGCTTCCAAAGTCGAAGAAGTTGATTCGGACGATCGTAGATCTTGGATTTGAGACACGCCAGATTCTAGCAGGTGCCGCTGAGCACTTTGAACCGGCCGATCTTGTAGGACGCCGGGTCGCCGTTGTGGCTAACCTTGCTCCTCGGAAAATGATGGGGCTGGAAAGTCAGGGAATGATTCTCATGGCCGAAGATCGTGAGGGCAGTCTATTCCTTATGGGCTCTGACGGGGAGAACGGCTCCATCATCAAGTAGGGCAGAGTCAGAAGATTTAATTACCGGTTCTCCATGGAATGGAGGTCGGTTGCCCTGAGCAGCCGATTAGATATTGATCGAAACGCCATACGCAGCGCGGGTGGCTTCCAATACGGCTTCCGAAAGCGTCGGGTGAGGGTGGATGGACTCCATGATTTCATGAGCCGTTGTCTCCAGCGTTCTGGCGGTCACGATTTCTGCAATCAATTCGGTCGCATCATATCCGATGATGTGACATCCCAATAGTTCACCGTACTTGGCGTCAAAAACAACTTTGACAAAGCCCTCATTGTGGCCCATCGCCGAAGCCTTTCCACTGGCCGTGAATGGGAATTTTCCGACCTTCAGGTCGTAGCCTGCTGCTTTGGCTGCTTCTTCCGTGTAGCCTACAGAGGCCACTTGTGGCTGGCAATACGTACATCCAGGGATATTCAACTTGTTCATCGGATGAACATTTTCGCCAGCGATTTTCTCGACGCAAATGACACCTTCGTGGCTAGCTTTGTGAGCAAGCCAAGGTGGTCCGGCGACGTCACCAATGGCATACACACCCGAGACGTTGGTACGGCAAAACTCATCAATAACGATGGCTCCTTTTTCCGTCTTCACGCCTGCTTCTTCAAGCCCGATATCTTCGATGTTGCCGGCTACGCCAACAGCTGAGAGAACCTGATCTGTTTCGATCACTTCCTCTCCTTTTTTGGTCTCAATGGTCACTTTGAGCGTCTTGCCCTTGGTGTCGACATTCTTGACCATTGCGCCGGTCATCACATTGATGCCAGCTTTTTTGAAGGCACGAGCCAGCTCGCGGCTGACGTCCTTATCTTCGACAGGTACCATGCGGTCCTGAAGCTCAACAATCGTTACTTCCGTTCCCATGTGATGGTAGAAGTAGGCAAACTCTACGCCGATAGCTCCTGCGCCACAAATAATGAGGCGATTTGGGCGCGTGGTTTGCATCAAGGCTTCTTTCGAAGAGATGATCTTCTTGCCATCGAAAGGAAGTGATGGCAATTCACGAGGACGAGCACCGGTAGCGACAATAATGTGCTTTGCCGAAACGGTCTGCTTTTCTCCGACCTTCTTGCCGTCCATATCCGTTGACGGTTCGATGTCAACTTTGCCATTCCCTGCAAGACGCGCATGCCCGAAAAGAACATCAATCTTGTTCTTGTTCATCAGGTAGGCTACGCCCTTGTTCATCTTGTCAGCAACACCACGGCTGCGCCCGATGACTTTATCGAATTCTGCTTTGATCGTTCCATCGGAGGAAAGACCATACGCGTCCAAATGGGATGTGTATTCCATGATCTCTGCACTCTTCAGGAGTGCTTTCGTCGGAATACAACCGATGTTCAGACAGACTCCACCGAGCTTGTTCTTCTCGATGACGGCCGTTTTCAGGCCAAGCTGTGTGGCACGGATAGCGGTTTCATAGCCACCAGGGCCGGTACCGATAATGAGGACGTCGTAGGATGCTGCAGCCATTGCGGAATGACAAAATATTGCTGGAAAAGATCTGTGAAACTGAAAAATACATCACCTGATCCTGCCTGCTATTGAGACAGGGTGAATATCAGTCAGGAGTGGCGGTGGGCTAGCGGCGTGAGAATCGCTCTTCGATATCCGTCATCTTGTCAACACGCCGAGCGTGACGGCCACCTTCGAATTCTGAATCGAGAAACACATTTACAATGCGTCTGACAACCTCAATTCCCATACTTCGGCTGCCCAACGTCAAAACGTTGCAGTCGTTATGGGCTCGGGCATTCCAAGCGGCAAACTCGTTGTAGGCACAAGCAGCCCTGATTCCAGGCACCTTGTTACAGACAATGGCACTTCCAACACCGACACCATCAATCATGATACCTCGACCAGCCCTGCCCTCGGCGACCATTGCCGCTACTGCATAAGCAAAGTCTGGGTAATCACAGCTTTTTGGTGTGTCTGTTCCGAGGTCTACAACCTGATGACCGTCAGCTTTCAGCCACTCAATGATATCCGACTTGAGGGCGTATCCTCCATGATCAGATCCAATACAAATGACAGGATTAGAGGTAGAATCGCCCTCTCTTTGGTTCGCTTCTGGCGCAGGAGAGAACAGGATATTGATTCCGGCACTGCGCGCGAAATCCGCGGCAAGCGGCGTCACGATGGCACCCGGGGGTGCGTGAAACGAGGACTGTCCTGCCCTGGCCGCTTCCCGGATTGTTTGTTCGCTTATGACCTTTCTTCCACCCATGAATCGAAGCTACGGTTCGACCAAGGGGTTTGCAATCCATTTTGTGAAGGTCACTAACGAGGCTCGAGGCAACCGACTCGGATTTTCTGGCTGCCCATCCCCTGAAAACAGCAAAGAACACCGTCTCACCGCGGGGTTCAGCATCTGTGCCAGATCGTCCAATTAATTGTCCGGTCTCTACTGACATCTCCTTCACTCACGTAAAAGAGAGACAGATTGCCATACACTGTGTGGAAGCCACCATGCTCAATGACGGCAAAACGGCCCATATCTGGAATGATGTCTATGGTCGACACTCGTCCCTTGAACACGGAGATGACTTCTTCTGAAGCGCCAGTTTCAATCAAAATACCGGGATTGGGCGTTCGCGTCCCAAATTCTGGATGAACGATGTCTCCGAATGGTTCTACAACGCCACCTTGAGCCGGCCAAGGGAGAAGAGAGCGTGCTCCTTCGAAAGAGGTGGTTAATTCACTAAGTCGTGCCAACGCACTTGAGCTCGTTGGACGATTATCTGAAGCGATCAGATTCTGGATCTGCTGAACCAGTTCCTGTTCCATGGTTCGCTTCTCGTCCAGTGCCTCAGTTCGTGTCTCCTTTTCTTCTCGAATGGTTCGGATTTCGCTTCGTACATCATTGAGCAAGTCCGCAAGATTAGTCTGTTCGCGGTCTACCGAGTTGAGCATTATTTCGGTGTCGACAAGCTTGCGCTGCATCTCAGCCCGCTTTTCTGTCAACAGTCCCGTAGTCACCTTCAGTCCATCCAATTGCGACCGACGTTTCTTCGAAAAGCGCCTCAGATAGCCCACCCGAACCAGCATCTGATTGATCGAGGAGGCAGAAAGGATCAGGGCTGCATCGTGTTGTCTCCCATACTTGTACGCGTGTGTCGCCCGATCTTGATATTCAGACCTGAGATCGTCTAGTTGCCCGTTCAAGCCCGAAATGGCCGTTTGCAAGGAATCACGCTCGAAGATCAGCTGCTCAATCCGGTGATTATACGTTCGGACCAGTTCTTCACGCAGAGAAAGCTGTCTGTTTAGATCGGAAAGACGGGTTAGAGAGACTCGCTCCTCGTTTTCAGCCATAGTCAGCAGCCGTTCTTCCTCTGCAATTTCTTGCCGAAGCTGATCCAGTTTCTGTTCGGTTACAGAGACTTGCTGTGCCATGACTGGCGCCGCAAAGGGGCACAATAACAGCAGAGCAAATAAAATGGTATGGCTGATGTTCGAAAGAGTCATTCTAGCGTTTATTCAAGGACAGTCACTCTGGTATCGTCCCTAACATCCAAATCGAAAGAAAACGGGCCTGGATGGAGGTCAATTTTCCGAATGGCCATACTGATACGTACATCGTCAATGGGCCGGGAAAGGCTCATGCGTCGAGGTAGTACTTCGTTTTCCACCGTGATGAAATCCGTGTACCACCGTTGTTCAAGTATGGCGCCTGCTCTATCACTCCATCGTATGCCCACCACTCGCCACCGAAGAGGATCAATGGTAAATCGGATCATACCATCCGGTGAATGAAGCAAGTACAGAGTGGAATCAGTGTCCAATGTCCAAGCCGTATCGGAGTCAGGAATGAGGAACCCGGTGGCCATTTCAATCAAACGGGTCCCGGCAATTGCTCCAGGTAGAAAGGAAGCAATGCGCTCTTGTGTGCCTGCATACACCACGTTTTCTAGGCGGTCATAGACCCAAGCAGAATCTCCTACGGTCATCACGCGTGCCCCTTCAATACCAAGTGGAAACGTAACGCGCACGAACATGGAGTCCGGATGGACATATTCGGTACGCGCTGAGAATCGACCGCTTTCCTGCGGAGACGAGAGGGCTACCTGCGACTCTACGTCTACGCGGTGTAATGCCTCAGGAAAGGCAGGAAGGGCAGCGATTATCTCATCGACTGTATGATGTGGGAATCCATCTGGTAACTCGGTGTCAGATACCGTGAGGCGCTGACCGCCGGTGCACCCTGCCAAGGCCAAGATGCCTATGAGGAAAAGAGGCGCGACTGTTCGATTGAAGAGACGTTTGGTCATGCTATTGTGGTGGACTCAGATCCGAGAGGATGGTCTCCAAAGTGCCTCGAAGTACATCAGTGGGATCCATCTTATCGAGAAGCTCCCGGCCGGCCTGCATCGCTTCTGCGCTCTGATTATCGGCAGCTAACGAAAGAATCCATTCCATAGTCAACGGCTGGAATCCTGGGTAGAGTAGCAAGGCATCTTCGGCAACCGCTACAGATTGAGTCGGGCTACCCGCTTCTCGAAAAGCTTTGACGGCAAGAATCCACATATCGATATGACGAGGATTTGCTTCAACATGCTCCTTTGCAAAACGCGCAGCTTCATCAGCTTCATTGTTGCGAAGTAAGAATCGGGTGAGGGTACGTGCTGCACTCTCATCGTCTGGCGTCGCATTCCAACGCGCCCTAAGTACATTCAGCGAATCAGGCGGTGTGTTGCCAGTCGGTTGAACATCGGCATCACCTAGCACAAACCCGCTATCAGCTTTGATTCCTGCCTCATGAGCCAAATTGCGCTCTGGAAGCGCCGATTGAATAGAACCCAGTGTGACCAGTGCCTCATCATCATCTGGATCTCGTACAAGTAGGGCTACAAATAAATCTGCGGCATCATCAAATTCGCCGACTTGAACTAACAATCGTGCTAACCAATGGTCATTATTGGGATCATTGGAAAGGGCTGCAATCATTCTGACGGTATTTATGGCGCGATCTAGATGTCCTGCATTCTCGAATGTTTGAGCACTGACGTGTAGCAGATTCACGTCGTTTGGAAAAAGCACAATAGCCTCTGAAGCTACGTCGACAGAAAGTTGGGATGCACCAGCGGAAGAGAGCATAATAATTTGGTGCAACAGGAGGTCCGCATCAGCAGAGTCCAGACTCAATAGTAGATCAATCAGCTCACGGGAACGGTTCTGGTCACCGGTAGAAAGGCTCAGTCCGAGCGCTTGCGAAAGGAGGTCGCTGTTTCCTGGATCGTGCTGAATCGCCTGATCAATATAGAATACCGCACTTCCTGGATCGCCCACCGCCTCTTGCGCCGAAGCCATAGATGCCAATAAAACCGGATTCTCTGGATGAACCTTTAGTCCCTCTGCAAAAGTTGCTACTGCTTTATCAGGGTATCCCGTCTGCATAAATGTCAGGCCCCTGATCAAGACTCGCTCAGCGTGTACTTGCAGTTGCTCCTGACTTTGTCTGGATACAGCTGTTTCACTAGTACTCCCGAAGAGCAAAAGTAGAAGTACTAGCCTCGATAGGATGGTAGCTTTATGCATCATTCCTCGAAAACGGAATGAATGCATGCAGGTTTCGGTTGATTCACAGCTCTATTAAGATTCACAGCTCTATTAAGATTCACAGCTCTATTAAGGTTGTATCTTTTGCCCCCCCTGTTTACACTGACTCGAACCGACTTGAAAACCGCGATCTGCCTGTGGTGCATCGCGTAAACCCGATTCGTCAAGATGGGCGTACACGATGTCAATAAAGCTGGAAATGCTGCTGAAATAAGGCGTTTCACCCGGCATATAATGCAAGACATGCGTGCACTGGAGCACATGCTCCAGAATGACATGTTTGAAACTGATATTCAGCGCATTGGCGCTGAGCAGGAGCTTTTTCTGGTCGATCGCAATTCCCAACCGGCTCCTCTGGCTGAAGAAATTCTAGAGCTAAGTACCAATGAGCGGTTGGTCAATGAGCTGACTCGGTTCAATCTAGAGATCAACCTCGATCCGCTGGAATTCGCAGGGAACTGCTTCTCCGCGATGGAAGCCGATCTCGACCGGCTCATGGATTACGTTCGTTCCCTATCTGGGAAGCTGGATGTTGACGTGGTAATGGCGGGAATTCTGCCGACGATCCATGCTTGGGATCTCCGGCTGGATAATATGGCGCCTAAACCGCGCTACTTCACGCTCAATGATACCATCATGTCGTTGAAGGGCGGTCGGGCGCAGTATCACATTCGTGGGACGGATGAGTTGTTCTTCCAACATGACAATATTATGGTGGAAGGATGTAATACCAGTTTCCAGGTGCACCTTCAGGTTACGCCTGATAATTTTGCTCATTACTACAATCTCGCGCAGCTCGTCTCTGGCCCTGTTTTGGCAGCTTCCGCTAATTCCCCCATTCTCTTTGGGAAACGGCTTTGGAGAGAAACGCGGATCGCTCTTTTTCAACAGGCTGTAGATACACGAAGCAGCAATCTTTACTTGAGGGATATGAGTCCACGCGTTCATTTTGGAACCGAGTGGGTTGATGAGTCAGTATTGGAAATCTTCCAAGAAGACATTGCTCGATTCCGAGTCATCATGACAAGCGAGTATGAGGATCCTTTTGAGGCACTAGAACGCGGCGAAGTACCCAAACTGAGGGCGCTTCAATTACATAATGGGACTGTTTACCGATGGAATCGTGCCTGTTATGGGATCAGCAAGAGCCAACCGCATCTGAGGATTGAGAACAGGTTATTTCCTTCGGGCCCTACCGTTGTTGACGAAGTGGCAAACGCAGCCTTTTGGACAGGTCTTATTCATGGTCTGGCTCTCGAAATTTCAGATGTTAGAGACTTGCTTCCATTTGATGACGCGAAAAGCAATTTCATCGGTGCTGCGCGCCGTGGTCTAGCCTCAGAAATTGACTGGATTGACGGCAATCGCTATAGCGCCCCTGAACTGATCAGAGGACAGCTTTTGGACGTAGCCCGAAAAGGTCTGCAGTCGAGGGGCGTCAATGACGATGACATCCAGCGATATCTATCCATCATCGATGAGCGAGTTGAGAGTAAACAAACGGGTGCTCAGTGGCAGTTATCGTCCGTGGCCGCCATGAAAAAGAATTCTAATGCCTCTAGGGCGGAACGTCTTGATGCCTTGGTCGCATGTATGATCAAGCAGCAGAAAGAAGGGAATCCGGGTCATACCTGGTCGCCAGCTGAAATCAACCAGCGTCCTCTGAACACGATCCATGGAACGCGTGTTGAGCATTTCATGACGACGGATCTATTCACCGTTCGCGAAGACGAACTGATCGAATTTGTCGCTGTCCTGATGGGCTGGAGGCATATTCGTCACGTTCTTGTTGAAGACGAGAGTCATCGTTTAGTCGGTTTGGTCACACACCGCTCCATTTTGCGCTATCTAACAGACCACAAAGATGCGCAAGGTGATTCGGATATGCCCGTCGGCCAGATCATGGTTAAGGATCCATTGTCCGTGACCCCTGAAACAGCCACCATCGACGCAGTACGGTTGATGAGAGAAAACAATGTGGGCGCGCTACCCGTGGTTCTTGACGGGCAGTTGGTTGGTATTATTACGGAGACGGATTTCAATCTGCTTGCGGCCCGCTTGTTTGAAGACACTGCATCAGGAAGTAGCCTGCTACCGGATGCCTGATTCCGGGAGAAATCCCGGATTCCCCAGCTTGATTAGTCGAGTCGACATAACCCCCTATAAAACCCCACTATCATGAAACGCATCGTCACATTTATCATGGCGTTTGTTTTTTTAGCCATGCTGCTTCAGTCAGCACAGGCTCAAAAATCAGCCATTCTCGCCGGACACCTTATTGATTCATCAACGGGTACCGCAACAGCCAACCAAATCATTCTGGTAGAGCATAATCCAGCAAATGGCCGAAGTACCATTCTCGAAATCGGTTCAAACGTAACCATTCCGGATGATGCAACAGTCATAGATTTGTCCGATCAATGGGTGATGGGCGGGCTGGTCGATGCCCATGACCATCTTGGCATCACCTATAAGGAAGAGCCCGAAAACTGGAATTACTACTATACCGTTATTCAGGATTCAACGCCATTACGAGCTATTCAGTCCATGAGTACCGGTTTTCAGAAGTTGGCCTCAGGCTTTACCATTGTGCGCGATCTGGGCAACAATGGTTTGTACGCGGACACTGCTCTCAGACAAGCTATCGAAATGGGCTGGGTACCTGGCCCAACCATGATTAACTCAGGGATTATCATCGGTGCGTTCGGAGGTCAGTTCTATGAGACGCCGGAAAGGGAAGACACGGTCTATCCGGAATACCTGAATGCGGACACCAACGACGAAATCGTCAAGGCTATCCGCCGCAATATTCACTACGGAGCCAAGGTCATTAAAGTGTGCGTAGACTGTCAGGCCTATCCATACACCATCGATCAACTAAAGCTGTTCGTGAGCGAAGCAGCTAATGCAGGTCAAAAAGTGTCAGGACACGTTCAGACGCGCGAAGGCGCTCGCCGTGCAATTGAAGCAGGTCTTTGGTCATTAGATCATGATGGCGCGTTGGACGAGGAGCTGCATTCTATGATGGCTGAGCGAGGCATCTGGCGGGTCGGTACTGAAACACCGAAGGCAGACTTCATGCGTCCAATGAGCGATGAACGCTGGGAGCGCCGCGTCCGCATGCTGCGCGATGCGTACGACCAAGGGGTAAAGCTCGCCTTTTCAACGGATGCAGACTATTTCATTCCAGGCTTTAATCGGGGAGAGCTCACAATCGAATTTCTTCGTACCTGGAAGGCTGCCGATATTCCGGATGCAGAGATCCTGAAAGTCTTGACGACAAATGGGTATGAAATAAGCGAGTTAGAAGATGAGCGTGGACCCCTAAAAGTGGGTTTTGCTGCCGACATCATCGCGACTGCTGAGAATCCACTCGATGACATCAACGCACTACGCGATGTTCGTTTTGTGATGAAAAACGGGATGGTTTTCAAAAAAGACGGTGTCGTTTCATCTCTCGATTTCTTCCACAACGGCCCCGCCTACGGCTGGCGCAAGAGATAAATCGGCGGGCCTGCTCGAGCAGCGATCGCAGCTCAGTTAGTTTTACACCCAGCCCAATGCTATTGACGGTTATCGGGAAAGGCGCAATCCTGCCAGCAGGATTGCGCCTTCACCTACCGGTTCACCGTGTGTGGCAATATTCTTTTCCAGGCCAAACCCGAGAGTCAGGTCGATGGGCAGGTTGACTGATCCCACTCGATAGCCCATGCGAATGGTTGGCTGGAAGACCAGGATTCTGGAATCTGCCTCAATTCCTACGGTGTCATTTCGCCAATCGATTTTCATCGACCACATGTCGATTCGCCCACCTGCAAAGAGACGGTCAGAAAAACGGCGCAGAAACCAATCCACCTCCACGCCGCCTCCGAAACCGTGGCCTGATTCATCATCTTGCACCCCCCAGTCTCTGCGATTCGTCACGTTGACCCCAGCGTGAAGCCTGCCTTCAATGCCATCGCCCGTACTGAACTGATGAAAAAGCACGCCAACGACTCCGGCAGGGTAGACCTGGAGTTCGATTCCTTGTGCGTTGGCATGATCCGATGAAATCATAAGAAGGGCCAGAAACGCTAGGCAGGCCATTGAGGTCAGGTAATTTTGCATTCGGCTCTTAAAGTGGATTTTTCGTCGGCAATTAGAGGCGTCTCAGGAGTAGCCCGATGAAGCGCCATTTGAAGTAGAGGGGAGAGATCTCGTGTCCAGTCTTAAGGACGATGCCTGATTTCGGTTCCTTGGTGTCGTATGCAAAACATCGAACCCGTAGATTCCTGACTCGCGATTGGTTCAACAATTCCCCGATGCCCAATGAGCCGCCTATTCTGCCTTCCGAGCTTGATCCTAGCTCTCCTTCTGCTGGTTCCGTCAGCAAATGCACGCCAAGCAGAGCCCGAATCCGAGCAAACAGATATTTCAGATCAGATATCAGAGCTTCGAGCGTCTGCCGAACTCCTAATCGAGGCAGCAATGGCCGATTCGGCTGCTTGGGACCGCCTGGCCTATTTGACAGATACATTTGGGCCTAGGTTTTCGGGATCGAAGAATCTTGAGCTTGCCATCGATTGGATTCTGGAGGAGATGGTCCATGACGGCCTCCAAAACGTCAGGGGAGAGCCAGTAAAAGTCCCACATTGGGTGAGAGGGGAAGAAACGTTAGTTCTGTTGGAGCCCCACGAAAGAAGATTGGAGATTCTCGGACTGGGCGGAAGTGTTGGAACGGGCCCCGGCGGCGTGACCGGGGAGGTGCTCGTCGTCAACTCATTTGATGATCTGGCTTCGCGCGGCGATGAGGCCAAGGGAAAGGTCGTTCTGTGGAACGTGCCTTTCACCTCGTATGGTGCGACCGTTACGTATCGTTCGAATGGCGCAGTACGAGCGGCCGAAGCGGGCGCTATAGCGAGCCTTGTTCGCAGCGTTGGTCCCTATTCGATGTATACACCTCACACTGGCAATTCGCGGTATGACGAAAGTGTCCCCAAGATTCCGCACGCAGCAGTCACTGTCGAAGACGCTATGATGATGCAGCGCATGCAGGACCGGGGACACACGATTAGAGTTCGACTAGAGATGCAGGACTATTGGTTGCCCGATGCGGACTCGCATAACGTGGTGGGCGAGCTGGTCGGCAGTGAGTATCCGGAAGAAATCATTGTGATGGGAGGCCACATTGACTCCTGGGATGTTGGAACGGGAGCGATGGATGACGCCGGCGGATGTGTCGTCGCATGGGAAGCTTTGCGGCTCATGAAGGAGCTGGGATTGCAGCCTAAACGGACTATTCGTGTAGTGATGTGGACGAACGAGGAGAACGGCCTTCGCGGTGGTAATGCCTATCGTGACGCCCACATCGACGAAGTTGACAATCACATTCTGGCGATGGAGTCTGATGCAGGTGTCTTCAAGCCGGTAGGATTCGGCTTTACGGGAAGCGACGCGGCCTTCGATATCATCACGCAGATCGGTACGCTGCTAGATGGTGTCGGATCAGGTAAGATGACTCGCGGCGGCGGCGGTGCGGACATCGGGCCAATCATGCAGGAAGGCGTTCCTGGCATGGGTTTGAATGTTGAAGGAGAACGCTATTTCTGGTACCACCACACCAACGCAGACTACGTTGATAAATTGGACCCAGACCACGTAGCTCGGGCCGTTGCGACCATGGCTGTGATGGCTTTCTCCGTGGCTGACATGGATCAGCGGCTTCCACGCTAGCGTTCAAGTCCAGGTCCGTCTGGAGATGAAATTGACTTGTTAAGTAGACCCTATTATCGCCGATAATGGAGATACTGAACAGGAAAGACCTTTTTATATCCTATGAACCGTTTTTTACGTTGTACAGGACCGCTTCTGCTGTTGTTGATGCTATCGTCAATGACGGCATATGCGCAGCATTTTGCTGAAGTAGTCCCGCGTCAAGGCGAAGGTATCTGGAGCCTACTTAGACGATCTGGCGTGGAGCCCACGACTGGAACGGTCAAAGAATTCAAGGAAGTGAATGCTGACCTGCTGAGCCGCAATAATGAGCTCCGCCGGGATGTAAAATATCGGATCCCGGTTCGCTCGGTTACAGAGCCACTGTTTGGCGCCAAGCTAGCTACAGTAAAAATCGAAAGTAATCGCCTTGAAGGCCACGTTTACTACATCGTGGGTGGACATGGAGGCCCAGATCCTGGGACGTTGGGCACGTATGCCGGCAAACAGATTGCCGAAGACGAAATTGCATATGACACGGCGCTACGGTTGGCTCGCGAACTGATGAAGGAAAGTGCCACTGTGCATCTTATTGTTCAGGATCCCAACGATGGTATTCGTGATGCTACTTATCTGCCCGTTGATCACGATGAAACGTACATCGGGAATAAGAAAATCGTTCTGAACCAGGCAAATCGGTTACGGACGCGCGCGAAGGTCATCAATGACCTCTATGACAAACATAGCAAGACGGCCAAAAGTCAGCAAGTCATTTCGCTTCATGTCGATTCATACGGTTACCGAGTCGAACCACAGGTCGATGTCCACTTCATCGTAGGCAGCAACAGCGGTCGTGAATTGGCGAATAGTATCCGGTCTACGGTGGAAGCCAAGTACGCTACGTACCAGCCAGACCGCGGATACAAGGGAGAAATCGCATCTCGGAATCTGATGATTCTCCGGGAAACGAAACCCACGGCCATTCTAATTGAGCTGGGTAACATCCGCCATAAAGGGGACCAACATAGATTGGTCAAACCATCGAACAGGCAGACCCTAGCAGAATGGATCAAAGACGGCCTAGTAAATAGTGCCCTCGGCGCCGGTGTCTGAAACGCCGGTGTCTGAAACGTCGATTCCTGTCGTCGCCCAGCGGGCAATTGTAAGCAGGCGGGTCACAAAATCATCCTTTCTTTTCAACGAGACCACGAATATCCTAGAAGGCAGCTGACCTTGCCGTCGAATGTTCTCGCGTGTGGATCCCTAGAAACAGAAGATTACTCGCTTGTGATTTGAAACCTTTTGATGGGTAAAGCGAAGGCTATCCCAAAGAGACAGCCCAGCGCTTTTACCCCACTTGGTTATGAAACGACTCTCTACCGCACTGCTCGCAGCCTTTCTGATACTTCCACTGGCAACAACATCCTTTGCTCAGACTACAGCGGAAGGTGGAATCACGTTTGCTATTGGTGCTCCACAAGGTGATTTCGCTGATCAAACGGATGCAACTGGCGCCGGGGGGCACCTCTTTGGAGCCCTTGGGTTTGCAGGATCCCCTATCAAGGTTGGAATTGACGTGGGCTACTTGATTTATGGCCATGAGCGCCGCTCAGAACCGTTTTCGACAACTATTCCAGATGTTACTGTGGATGTAACTACCGACAATAATCTGGTCAATGGTCACCTTTTCCTCCGCTTTCAGCCCGCTAAGACAACAGTGCGTCCCTATGCCGATGCTGCTTTGGCCTCTTGCACGAACCGGGCTTTCGCCCCCTCATCCGCATTCATGTGCGGAGGAAGGAATTTTAATGCAACGGTTCGGTCCAAGCGGGTATCTGTCGCTTTGTAGACCACACCCATGCCACCCGAACCGAGTTGTTCGTGGATTTCATACTGTCCGATGGTCTGTCCTGTCATGCGTGGGCTCTGGTGGGGGCGTGAAAGAATTCTCCCGTGAAGAAAGGATAAACGTCTACGTCCGCAATCTCAATGGCAAATCGCTACTGTTTGTAACGAAAGATAATCGTTCATAGTAGCGAAGTGGCCAGGTGCATGAGCGCATTGCAAAGGGTCTAACTATAAAAAAGGGGCGCGAATCTGCGATTCGCGCCCCTAATAGCCGGAAGTTAAATGAATTCCGACGATCAATAATCAAAGCAACTAGCGCATGGATGCGGCTGCTTCTTCGACTGTGTCGAAATCTTCAAACACTGGGCCGAGCAGACGGGTTAGCAAGAAGAGGTTTTTAATGCGCTCTTTCATGCCAGCCAGTTTCACATCGCCATCTACCTTCTTGATGGTAGTGAAGGCACCAATCAGCGCCCCGATGCCTGAGGAGTCCATGAAATCAGCTTTGGCAAGATCGATAACGATCTTGGTTTTCCCAGCGTCTCGCAACTCTTCGATTTTGTCTTTGAAGGCAGGACCTTCAATGCTGCCAAGAAATTTACCTTTGATGGAAATGACAACCACCTGGTACTGTTCGCTAGTCGAGAAAGGCATGATAATAGTTAATTAATGGAGCGTTCAGCTATAGCAGACGGACGCTACCCCGCCCGAGAACAATAATCAAGACCCGACAAAAGATTTAGCGGATTAATTAGTCAAAAAAGAGGGGAGTGCTCATTTTTCCCTCTTTACAACCAAGATAGTGATGTCATCGTTCTGAGGAGCTGTGCCGGCATGTTTTTTAACGGCTTCGTGCACAACCTTTATATACTCATCGGCCGGTACATCGCCAATATCACGCAGAATTTGTTCGAGATTATCTTCTTCGAACTGATCGTGGTTTTCATTCATGGCTTCCGTTACTCCATCCGAAAAGACGAATAGAGTATCGCCAGGCTCGAAACTGAAAAGATCCTCCTTATAGGTCTGTGTACCTACAAACCCAACTACCAGGCCACCAAGTGTGAGCGTTTCTAGGGTTCCATCAGCTCGGCGTATATACGGGCGGTTATGCCCGGCATTCGTGAACTTGAACGTGCCAGAAATCACATCCAAAACGCCGAAGAATAGCGTCAAGAAAGAGCCTCTCCGAATACTGCTAGAAAGAAGCTTGTTTGAGCGCTCAACGGTTTCATGAACTGACAGTCCAAAAGCACACTGCCCGCGAATCGTTGCCTGGGCGTTTGACATAAGCAAGGCGGCTGGCATGCCCTTCCCGGATACGTCGCCTACACACATGCCCCAGTGGTAGTCATCAATCTGGATATAGTCGAAATAATCACCACCAACGCTTTGAGCCGGGATGGAAACTCCCGCTAGGTCATATCCAGTAATTGTTGGCGGCTTCGAAGGCAGCAGATTGGTTTGGATTTCGTACGCTAGGTTCAATTCTTGGTTGACCGTCGCCAACTTTTTCTCTTCCTCATACAGACGGGCTGTCTCGATGACTTGAGCAGACTGCCCAGCGAGAATGGAGAGAAGACGTTGATCTTCAATGGAGAATTCTCCGCCTCGCTTTTTGTTGTAGAGGGTCAAAATGCCTATCAGCCGGCTGTGAACCTGCATAGGGACCGAAACGAGCGATCGAACAGAATCACTCCAACTAACTCCTTGAAAACGAGAATCGGTTCGAGGCTGATTGATGACCAAAGGTTTTCTGTTGATGTACATCCATCCCAACAGGTTCTGATCTGGGGAATAAGCTTCCCTGTCACCAGAACTAGCCATAGTCCTGACTAGTGTTTTGGTGGGATCTGACGCATCCTCGCCAACAAGTGTAATGACGCCTTGTTCAGCGGAAATAGCCTTGATCGAACGGCGGATAATGGTCTTAATAACTTCATCTGTTCCCCTTGAGGAACTGATGGCAAGAGAGAGCTCATTCAGAACAGAGAGCTCTTCAACAGCTCGGCGAAGCTGTTGGTTTTCTCGTTCTAGGGCGTCAAGCCGTATTTGAACCTGATCTGACATTCAACGTGGGTGTAGTATTAGGGGGAATTTTTGATTGTACAGCTCGAATACAACCCCTTGTAGAAGCCAATTGAAAGTTGCGGGCTTCGGATCAGAGAAGGCCACTGTGCGTTGAGCCTGCTCACCCCACCTAGTCTGTCGACTCTAGGTTTTGATATCGACGGGCGCCATTCCGTAAGCCCCGGATAGCGCCGCAAGAGCAACCCATCTGCGAATGCACCCTCTGAGGCGGCTCAATTTCTATTATTGGAGATACCGGAGATTATTTATCCCGGGTCTGCTCTGTGCGGTCCTCTCTTCGACCTTTGCGATCATTGTGCCGATCGTAGTCCGTCAGGCAATTGACAGTATTCCTCGATTGGTCGCCACGTACAGAGGCTTCCAGGGAACGCCGTTAGAATCGTTCGTCTATGCCGACGCGTTCGTGTCCCTGCTTACCTTTGGCGTAATAATTTTATTTCTGAGTATCGGAAGTGGTCTTTTCTCTTTTTTGATGCGTCAGACTATCGTCGTAGCATCCCGCCATATTGAGTACGATCTGCGTCATCAGTTATTCGACAAGCTGCAGTCTCTATCTCATGATTTCTATCTCGGGCACGCTACGGGCGATATAATAACCCGGAGTACAAGTGACATTGAGCAGGTTCGGCGCTATATCGGCCCGGCCATCATGTATACTACCCGAGCACTGGTAATCATCATTACAGCACTCACCGTGATGTTCTGGATTTCGCCAGTCCTGACGTGGTATACCTTGATACCCATGCCCTTATTGGCTGTATCGGTTTTCTGGGTAGCACGATTGGTCCACACACGCTCAGACGAATTGCAAAAGCAGTATTCGCGTCTGACATCGAGGGTTCAGGAGGCGCTCTCTGGCATCCGCGTATTGAAGGCCTATGTTCGGGAAGAATCGGAGGCAGAGGCATTTGATCAGGAAAGCTCAGCCTATCGAGACAGAAGCCTAAAGCTTGCACTCGTAGAAGCGGCTTGGCGGCCTGTCTTTGTGACCCTGACCGGCGCGTCAACCATAATTGTTGTCTGGGTAGGGGGCAAGCTTGCCATGACGGGTGACATCACCATTGGTAACATCGCCGAATACATTATCTATGTGGCGCTCATGACCTGGCCGGTGGCCTCTATGGGGTTCGTCATCACTATGGTGCAACGAGCATCGGCATCCATGATTCGATTGAATGATATCCTGGATGCACAGCCCAGTATCAAATCAGGGACGGAAGGCAGCGCTTCTTTCGAAGTTGACGGGCACATTTCCTTTCGAAATGTTTCGTTTAGACATCCCAACAACGGCGTTATGGCGCTGAAAAACGTTTCGGTAGACATTCCCGCAGGAACTACGTTGGCCATAGTCGGGCGCACAGGTTCAGGGAAAACCACATTTGCAGAAATGATTCCTCGGCTGCTGGATGCGGAGGAAGGTCAGGTGGTCATAGACGGAGAGGATGTTAAAAATCTGCCTCTATCAACGGTCCGAAACGCCATAGGATATGTTCCTCAAGATGTCTTCCTGTTCTCTGATACCGTGGCAAACAACATTTCCTTCGGGCAAATGGATGCCCACGAATTGGACATTGAGCGAGCAGCCCTTGAAGCTGATCTACTCGACAACGTGAAGGAGTTTCGGAAAGGTTTTGAAACGTTTGTAGGGGAGCGGGGGATTACTCTTTCTGGTGGGCAGAAGCAGCGAACCTCTATAGCTAGGGCTCTCGTGCGAGATCCTAAAATCCTGATCCTAGATGACGCTCTCTCTGCCGTTGACGTGAATACCGAGCGCACCATTCTCAACCACTTGAGGAGCCATTTCGGAAAACGTACGATCGTAATCGTCAGCCATAGAGTGTCAGCGGTCCAAGAGGCAGACCAGATCATCGTGTTGGATGAGGGCAAGGTTGTCGAGAGAGGTACGCACGATGAACTCTTGAAAAAGGCTGGCTTCTATGCCGAGTTGCATGCCAAACAGCAATTGGAACAAGAAGTCGAGGCCTTCGAATGAGTAAGGAATCGACCAAAAAAGGAATCGACTCACGCCTTCTCGGACGCATTGTGTCCTACCTCATGCCGTATAAAGGCTGGGTGACGTTGGCGTTCTTGACCGTGATGATTGCGGCATTTCTAGGCCCTTTGAGTCCTAAGCTCGTTCAAGTCACCATAGACCGTGATATCGTCTCTGGGGACATGGAAGGATTACGGCGCATGATCGGGATCCTTTTTATCGTTTTGGCTGGCGAGGGCATCCTCTCCTTCGTGAATGCTTATCTGACACAGTGGATCGGGCAGCAAGCAATCTTCGATCTCAGAACGAAGCTCTATCGTCATATTCAGCGACAGTCTCTTCGGTTTTTTGATACGCGCCCAATCGGTCAGCTCATTACTAGGGTTACGAGCGATGTGGAATCTCTTTCGCAGGTCCTCTCGGCAGGAGTGGTTACGATACTCGGAGATCTCTTCAAGTTGATCTTCATCGCATGGTTCATGTTCAGTCTCGACTGGCGCCTGGCGCTCGTAACGATTGCCGTCATGCCGATCATGATCTATGCCACGTTCTGGTTCAAGCGAAAAGTCAGGGATGCGTATCGGGACACCCGAAAGCAGGTCGCGCGCCTCAATTCTTTCATGCAAGAGCATGTCAGTGGTATGCGGATTGTTCAGCTCTTCGGACGTGAAGAAGAGGAAATGAATCGATTTGATGACATTAATAATGATCATCGGCAGGCACACATTCGGACTATTTTCTATTTCGCCCTGTTCTGGCCGATGGTCGATTTGGTTGCGTCTGCGGCGCTAGGGCTGGTCATCTGGTATGGTGGCCTTTCCGCGATGACTGGTGGTGTTACTATTGGTGTATTGATAGCCTTTATTCAGTATGCGCGCCGGTTTTTCGAGCCAATTCGCAATCTGTCTGATCAGTTTAACCTGCTGCAGAGCGCCATGGCTGGAGCGGAAAGGATTTTCGGACTATTGGACACGGATGAGTCCATTCCGGCCCCTGATGAAGTGACGGCCTGGGAAAAGGTTGATGGGCGCATCGAATTCCGCAACGTCTGGTTTTCCTATGATCCAACTGCTAAGCCGGATGACCTAGAAGCAGACTGGGTGCTTCAGGATGTGAGTTTCGTTGTCAATCCTGGTGAATCTTTGGCCATCGTTGGAGCCACTGGGGCAGGCAAAACCACCATTATCAACCTGCTTTTGCGGTTCTACGAGATTCAGAAGGGCGAAATCGTAGTGGACGGCGTGAATATCCGGAAGCTAGATCTTGACAACCTACGAGATCACATTGGCCTAGTCCTTCAGGATGTTTTTCTTTTCTCGGGCTCTGTTCGGGAGAATGTCATACTTCGTAATGAAGATCTGGGCGATGAACGTATCCGCGCTGCGGCCGAAGCGATTGGGGCATCAGGGTTTATCGATAAGCTGTCCGATGGCTTTGACCAAGAGGTAAAAGAACGCGGCATGAGTCTTTCTCATGGGCAGCGTCAATTACTCTCATTCCTGCGCGCGCTCGTCTATGATCCGCGAATCTTGGTTTTGGATGAGGCAACCTCAAGCGTTGACACGGAGACGGAGGAAATCATTCAGAAAGCGCTCGAGACACTGATGAAGGGACGCACGAGCATTGCCATAGCACATCGTTTGTCTACCGTGCAGCATGCAGATCAGATTTTAGTGATGCATCGCGGACAGGTCCGGGAGAGAGGCAGCCATCAGCAACTCATTGCGGCAGAAGGACTTTACCGCAAGTTGTACGAACTCCAGTACAAGGATCAGGAGTTAGCTGTGTAGTCCAGTCGAAAAATATTGGTTCAGTGTGTAACTTTCTCTGCATTGATCGTATATCTACGATAACCGATAACAACACCAAGCGGAAGATCGACAGATCATGGCTATAACTAAGAAAGATCATTTTCCAGCCCATCAGCAACGGATAGCGGCCATAGCTAAGGCACTTTCCCACCCAGCCCGTATTGCGCTCGTTAGTGAATTAGCGAGCCAAAATGCGTGCGTGTGCGGTGACCTGGTTGCCGAACTGCCATTGTCTCAGGCAACCGTTTCTCAGCATCTTAAAGTGCTTAAAGAAGCGGATATCATTTCCGGAGAAACGGATGGTCCTCGGGTGTGCTATTGCATCAACTGGACGAGTCTGACGCAGATCCGGCAGGATCTTGACGCATGGCTCGAAACACTAACCGAGCACCAAGAGTGCTGCTGAACAGAGAGAAGATCATGGAAATTACTATATCAGAGTCAGGTTGCTGCACCGAAATCAAAGTTGAAGGGCCGTTGGGCTCAGCAACGGCTGCTACTAAAGGCAGCGAAGTCAAGGAGCAGATCCGGCAGGCCTACGGGAAAAATGCGGAACGCAAATCAGGGTGCGGGTGCTCGAGCGAAACGGATGGCACGTTCATGGCCGAGTCGTACGAAGGAAGGGAAGGATATGAGTCCGATGCTGACCTCGCATTAGGCTGCGGTATTCCCACAGACCTAGCTGATCTGAGAGAAGGGCAGGATGTCCTAGATCTCGGTTCAGGAGCCGGAATTGACGCCTTCATCGTATCGAAAATCGTCGGTTCAGAAGGAAGCGTGACAGGGCTCGATTTCACACCGCAGATGATCGAACTGGCAAGGAAAAATGCAGCGAACGGAGGCTATCAGAATGTGCAATTCGTTGAGGGGGACATTGAAGAAATGCCGCTTCCCAATGGCTCGTTTGACCGGATCGTGTCCAATTGCGTGATCAATCTTGTGCCGGACAAGAAAAAGGCATTCGAGGGCATGTTCAGAGTTCTACGGCACGAGGGGTCATTCACCGTGTCGGACGTTGTTCTCGAGGGCGTTTTGCCTCCTACGGTAAAAGCGTCGGCAGAGATGATAGCAGGCTGTGTTGCAGGAGCAGTTACCCGTGAAAACTATCTCGATGTAGTCCGAGAAGTCGGGTTTACCAATGTCACGGTTCAGCGCGAGCGTCAGATAAACCTAAGCAATGAATTGCTAGGAGAATTTGCCTCGAAAGAGGAGATCAAACAGTTCCGCGACTCCGGAGCAGCCATTATTAGCCTGACAGTGACCGGTCACAAGGCGTGAGTTCAATTCTGACTACTCAATAGAGCCACATATCAAACGTGCGCCTATGGGCCCGGCTCACTTCGTGGGCCGGGCCCAGTAGTGTAAACAAAGCTACGCCCAACTTTCTGGCGGCATCATCGGCATAATACCGATTCACTTTCAGCACCTCTATCAGTTGCTGAATGCACTCCTCAGGGTTTCCGGCTCTAAGAGCATTGACTGCTTCGGCAAAATTAGACGAGCCGCCCTCATCGGTAGCGCTCCAAGACTGTCCAAGTGCCCCGGCGATTTGTCGAACCGATTCCGCGACATGTACGAACCTTGGTTCGCCTGTCATAGCCATATCAGCCAATGCGAGAGCTTTGTCAGGGTCTTCAAGGACGACTAATGACGCTAAATGGCCAGCTGCTGAGGGGTTGGTCGGTTCCAAAGCAAGCACAGACTCTAAAAGCGGGCGCGCCGAAGCAGAATCTCCCTCATCAAGCAGGTTCTGCGCTTCACGCAGCAGGTCTTTGCTTTCACCTGGCAGCGCCTTTTCTAGCCACTGTCTTACTGCATTCTCGGGAAGAGCACCTGTGAACTCGTCAATTACTGCTCCTTTGTAAAACATCTTGACCGACGGAATACCACGGACACCGAATTGGGCAGCTTCAGCTTGATATTCGTCCGAGTTGACCTTCACTAGAGTCCACTTTTCAGACTCTTCTGAAGCGATTTTCTCAATGATCGGTCCCAACACTCGGCAAGGCCCGCACCAGGGAGCCCAGAAATCCACCACGACGGGCTTCGTGTGGCTAGCCGTTAGAATATCTTCTTCAAAGTTTTGAACGTCGAAAGCCATATCGTGCGTACTTTTTGTTCTCAAACCTCAGCAAAACTATACATACCTGATCGTTTTTAGGAGTCAATCGCGTTGCAAACGCTAGCGGCTCACTCATAAACGATATCGATACGCATATGAGAACACTTTCCGGAATAGCTGGATTCGCCTTCATTCTGATTTCTTCAGGACTGCTTGCCGCATGCGGTTCATCAGACAGTTCTAATGGGTCTATGACCAACATGGCTGATGCCTCTTATGACGCATCAACAGATTCCCTACGATTCGAGGGAGAATCACATCTTCGCAACATTCGCCAGCTCACCTTCGGTGGTAACAACGCCGAAGCGTACTGGAGTTTTGATGATACCCATCTTGTGTTTCAAAGTGACTGGAGTAAAATCAACGACCAAGGATGTGATCAGATTTACGTAATGGATCCCAAAGCCGCTGCGGCAGGAGAGGCAGACCCGTACAAACTGGTCTCTACGGGCATGGGCCGCACCACGTGTAGCTACTTTCTGCCAGACGGGCGCATCGTGTTTGGCTCCACACATTCCGCGTCAAAAGAATGCCCGCCTACAGCCATGTTTGAGCAGGGACGGTATGTCTGGCCTATCTACGATTCGTACGATATATATGTAGCCGACAGAGACGGATCAAACATCGAATTAATGATTGGTGGCGAGGGCTATGATGCTGAGGCTACTGTTTCGCCTGATGGTCGATACATCATTTTTACGTCCACTCGTTCGGGCGATTTGGAGCTTTACCGCTACGAAATCGAGACGGGAGAGACTTTGCAATTGACTGATGAACTCGGCTACGATGGGGGAGCGTTCTTCTCCAGAGACTCCAGCAAGATCATCTGGCGCGCTTCTCGACCGACTGGAGAAGATGCGGAAGTCTACAAAAGCCTCTTGGTCGAAGGATTTGTTGAGCCGGCAGCGCTCAATCTGTTTATCGCCGACATCGATGGCAGCAATGTTCAGCAGGTTACGGACCTGCCAGGAGCCAACTGGGCACCATTTTTCCATCCTTCCGGCGACAAGCTCCTCTTCACGTCCAATAATCACTCCATGGAAGAAGGCGGACGTCTTTTCGACATCTTCCTCGTTAATCTGGATGGATCAGGCCTCGAGCAGGTAACCTTTTCGGGCACCTTTGATGCCTTCCCGATGTTCTCGTTTGATGGTAGCAAGTTGGTCTTTGCCAGCAACCGGAATATGGAGCGTGTGGAATCAAGAGATACCAACGTCTTTGTTGCCGACTGGGTCGATTAGATCAAATAGATTTGCTTGAATGGTTAAAAAAATTCCGCTTTAAAGGGCGGCCGGGATAAATCCCGGCCGCCCTTTCTGTTTTCGCGCAAAAATATGGGTGGCTATTACGATAAGCTCTAATCATTCCGCAGGATTGCTGTCATGCAGCTGGATCGTTAGTAAGCACTATCGATGAATACGCCATCTCAGGCATGAAAATGATACAGATTGGAACTTATTTTTAGCCAAGGCTAAAACGTGAAGACGGTTTCGTTCAGGTCGTCACACAAATCCGCGCGAGTAAAAGAATGTTCTCAGCCAACGTCCTCCCAATCAAGCCAACTTCGAAAGCCCGCAATGTCACCTTCCTGGCACTCATTGCCCTGTTGCTGCCCATCGGCTGCGCACAGGACAGGGGCCCTGCAGAAGTGCGGGACATATCGGTCGAAGAGCCGCTGAATGTAGTTGCAACCACCAGTATGATCGCTGATCTGTCGACTCAAATTGGTGGCGACCTCGTCAGTGTGCAAGGGTTAATGGGGCCCGGCATCGACCCCCACCTCTATAAAGCGAGTGAGGGAGATGTGGCGGCTATGACAAATGCCGAAATGATCCTCTACAACGGTCTCCATCTCGAAGGCAAGATGGTCGACATTTTTTCTCAGATGCAGCAGCGAGGCTTACCAGTATATGCCATAACTGACGGGTTAGATGACTCTGACCTGCTGACTTCCGAGTACTTTGTAGGTAGTCAGGACCCACACATCTGGTTCGATATCTCTCTTTGGAAGAAGGCTGCTCAGCGAATTCGTGATGTACTCAGTCAGGCGGTGCCCAACAGTGCCTCCCTCTTCAATGAACGGACTGAATCCTATATTTCTGAGCTCGATAGCCTAGATACATGGACCCGCCTTCAAATTGCTTCGATCCCTGTCGAGACACGCGTGCTTATTACATCGCATGACGCCTTCGGGTATTTCGGTCGTGCGTACGGCATCGATGTGAAAGGTTTGCAAGGGATCAGCACAGCCTCAGAAGCTGGAACGGGCGATGTTCGAGATCTAGCATCGTTTGTCGCGGAAAACGAAATTCCATCTATGTTTGTTGAATCATCTATATCTCCACGAGGCATCGAGGCTGTCCGCGAAGCGGTGCGTGCTCGCGGATTCGAAGTTGCGATCGGAGGGACACTCTTCGGAGATGCTCTTGGCTCGCCAGGAACGGAGGCAGGGACCTACCTCGGTATGTTTAGGGAGAATGTGACGATGATTGTCGCTGGTTTGGGAGGTGGGCAATGAAACAGGAGCATCCTGCCATTGATGTGCGTGACCTCACGGTCGCGTATCGAGAAAAGCCCGTCCTCTGGGACGTAGACTTGCAAGTGCCCTCTGGTGTCCTTCTAGCCATTGTCGGTCCAAACGGCGCCGGTAAGACAACGTTTATCAAAGCCGTGCTGGGCCTAGTCCATGCAGCAGCAGGCTCCGTCTTAATTCATGGCGAGGCTTATTCGGCCAAAAGAAAGCGAGTAGCCTATGTGCCACAACGAGGTAGCGTTGATTGGGATTTCCCAACCAGTGTCCTTGATGTGGTGATGATGGGCCTCTATGGTCAATTAGGGTGGTTACGTCGCCCAGGTAAGACAGAAAAGGAAAAGGCCCTTCGTGCATTGGCCGAAGTTGGAATGGAAGAGCTAGCCGATCGCCAGATTTCGCAGCTTTCAGGTGGTCAGCAACAGCGGGTATTTCTCGCTAGAGCCCTCGTTCAGCAAGCAGAGGTCTATTTCATGGACGAGCCCTTTCAAGGGGTAGACGCCACGACGGAGAAAGCCATCGTGGATTTGCTGCGCAATCTCAGAGAGGATGGCAAGACCGTGGTCGTTGTCCATCACGACCTTCAAACGGTGCCTGAGTACTTCGATCAGGTGATGTTGCTCAATGTTCGGCGCATCGCATCCGGTCTGGTCGAAGAGGTGTTCACCGAAGAAAACCTCCGTACCACGTATGGTGGCCGCGTAGCGTTTGTATCAGCTGTGGCCGCGAGAAAAGAATCCTGATGGAGCTACTTCAGGACATGTTCACCGACTACACCCTGCGCACAGTTGCGATGGGGGCGGCTCTGCTGGGTATCACAGCAGGCTCCCTTGGTGGATTTGCACTGTTACGGCGTCAAAGCCTCCTGGGCGATGCTATTTCGCACGCTGCACTGCCGGGCATCGCGCTCGCATTTCTGCTGACCGGCTCGAAAGCCCCTCTCGTTTTAGTGACAGGTGCTGCTTTGGCAGGATGGCTTGGCGCGACGCTTATTTCGTCGCTCACGCGGATGACCCGGATCAAATATGACAGCGCTCTAGGCATCATGCTATCTGTGTTTTTCGGATTCGGCCTCGTTCTGCTGACGTATATCCAGAAAAGGCCAGATGCCAATCAAGCGGGCCTGGAATCCTACCTATTTGGTCAAGCGGCCGCCCTCGTTCAGCAAGATGTATTCGTTATTCTGGGGATAGGGCTGCTTGTTATGCTCCTAACCCTGGTGTTCTGGAAAGAATTCAAGCTAGTTTCCTTTGATCCAGACTTTGCGGCAACAATAGGAATGCCCGTACGATGGGTTGACCACCTACTGACTGGCCTTTTTGTCGTCGCCATTGTAATCGGACTACAGACCGTGGGCGTAGTGCTGATGAGCGCCATGATCATCGCGCCGGCTGCTGCTGCACGTCAATGGACGGACAAACTAGGGTCGATGATCGGAATTGCTGCCTTGTTTGGCGCTGTGTCAGGTGTGGGAGGAGCTGTTATAAGTAGTCGCAACGCCAATCTGCCGACGGGGCCCACGATTGTGCTCTTCGTGAGCTTGATTGTATTTGCCTCTCTCATGCTTGCGCCCAACCGGGGGCTGGTATTCCGGCGGATCAGAGAGTGGAAGGCCGGCAAGAACCTGAGAGTTGATGCCGTACTGGTTGACCTCTACACCCTAGCCTCTCAGCACACATCGCAAGAATACCCTCACTCGGAACGTGTTCTAAACGTCATGTCAAGCATGAGCGGTACGGCCCGAAGGACGCTCAACCTGCTTTCGACCCTTGAATTAGCTCGTCAAATCGACCAGAACCAGTGGGCCCTAACCCCAACAGGTGTCGAACGGGCAGAGCGCGTCATCAAAGAACGATTCGGAACGGAGGGCACATTATGAGTCCTTCTTTTGAAATCCAGCTTATTGCCATCGTCGTTGCGGTGACCTGCGCCTTGCCGGGCGTCTTTCTTGTCCTGCAGCGAATGGCCATGATGAGCGATGCCATCAGCCATGCTATCCTGCCCGGCATTGTGATTGCCTTTTTCATTACCCAGGATCTGAGTTCGCCCTTTATGATCGTGGGGGCTGCGGCCGCCGGTGTGTTAACGGTCGCGCTCGTAGAAGCCCTGCGTAAAACGGGTCTCTTGAAAGAAGACGCGGCCATTGGGATCGTATTCCCAGCGCTCTTCAGCGTTGGTGTCATATTAATTGCCAAGTACGCTGGCGATGTGCATCTCGATGTAGACGCTGTTCTATTGGGAGAACTTGCCTTTGCGCCGTTTGACCGGTTCACGGTCGGGGGGCTAGATATCGGCCCTCGTGCTTTGGTCGTGATGTCAGCGATTCTGGTGGTAAACGTGGTGTTCATCACGGTTTTTTTCAAAGAGCTGAAGCTGACGACGTTCGATGCGGCGCTCGCCGGTACGCTGGGGTTTGCCCCCGTCTTGATGCACTATGTATTGATGGGCCTCGTTTCTGTGACAGCTGTTGGGGCCTTCGATGCCGTGGGGTCGATTCTCGTGGTGGCCCTCATGGTGGCGCCACCTGCGGCAGCTTTCATGCTGACCCGACGACTAAAGCCTATGATTCTGCTCTCGTGCGCTATCGGAGGGCAGTCTGCCATTGGTGGGTATTGGATGGCCCGGTGGCTTGATGCTTCGATCGCAGGGTCCATGGCCACAGTAAGCGGTCTATTGTTCCTAACCGCCGTATTACTTGCGCCCGAACGAGGTCTTATTTCGATGGCGCGCAGGCAGCGCGGACAGCGGGTCGAATTTGGCAGCAAGATGCTGGTCATTCATCTCTACCATCACGAAGGCCTGCCTGAAGCCGAAAAAGAATGCCGTTTGGACCATCTAGAAGACCATTTACGCTGGGAGCATGCCTTTGCCAGCCGCGCCGTCCGGTCCTGCAAATCACAAGGGTGGATTCGGCGCGAGGGAGAACTGCTGGTTCTTACCTCGGCAGGTCGTGATCACGCTAGAGAGGCACTTGTTGAGCTTTGAGTCATTTATTCGAATGTCGCTTTGAAAGTGCATGCCAGGGAGGTAGTTGAGCTAGTTCTGTTGCCGGCCGGTAATGCGGTTATGGATCTTGCGAAATTGCTTTTTTAAGGCGTATTTGTGTGTCCTCGCGATGAGTCCTGATTAAAAAATCATCTCACAGCGCAAAAAACTGATTCTTGTTCGTAGTTGGTTTAGAGGAAGTACACTTTATGCACTGAATTCCAGATTGAAAGGAGTTCAGTGGCATTCTGTAATTGATTTCCAAGTACACTTTTCGCGCTACCCCCTTACGAGCGATACTCGCATGAAAATAAAGTTTCTACTTCTAGCCTTACTGCTTGCGGTCTTTGGCGCCTCGAGTGCGTCTGCCGCAATTCTGTACGCAGCCCCCGCCGATGTCGGTGGAGCGGATTGCTTGGCACCCGGCTCCGCATGCGATATCGCGCAAGCGTTGGCGGCGGCAAGCCCTGGCGACACGATCATTCTTATTGCGGGTAGTTATACCGGTGCCCTTTCCAATGGGGAATTCGATATCACGAAGGACTTCCTGACCATTGAGGGGCCGAATGCACTAATCCATGCTGACGGAGTCACGGATGGAGCTCGCGTAGCTGAGGCGGTATTTGATGGTGCCGGTTACGAATACATTTTTGGTATTGCCGCTCACAACGTGACGATTTCAGGAATTGAAATTGATGCTTCCGCTACGGAAGACACATGGGCCGGGATTCGGATTCTTCCAGGCGGTTGGGACCGTTGGACTATCCAAAACAATATAATTAGCGGTATTAACGACACGCGTTATGCTGCGGCCTCAGGAGTTTCGAACTTCTCCTACGGTATTTACGGCGACGCTCAGGTCATGACCGGATCGCTCTCCATGACCGGCATCATCATATCCATGAAAATCAGGTCGTATGGAGTCTTGAGGGCGGAACGTACCGCCATCTCTCCGTTTTCGACCATGTCCACCTTGTGTCCCATGCGCGCAAGCATGTGATGGAACACCTTCTGATTGACAGGATTGTCCTCAGCTATGAGGATATGTCGGGGGGATAAGCCCATTTCAGACCATTGGTAGAGGAATGATGTCAGGATTTTCCATTTCTAGAGAAGCCTTCATCTGGATTATCGACCAACTAGGACGTTCAATTAACCCTATCCCTCTAGAAACACTTCGACTCCTCAAATGAACACCGCCGTCAGACTGCGTCGTCAAGAAGTGGCGATTACCCCACTGACCGAGCGCATGGCTCACGAAACCAGTGCATCCTTCGCTCTTGCAGCTGCCAACCGCTGATCAGAGATCCTTCTCCAGACTGAAATAGCAAACCCCAGCGAGAGTAGCGAAAAACCAAACCAGACTAGGCTGATGAATGGTTTTTCGTAGGCCTGAACCACCAGCCAATCTTCGGGAGCCACTTCCACGCCATCAATCGCCAAATTGATCGAACCGGAATCAACATTCATTCCTGTAAAGGCCACCGTGACTTCCCAATCTGTGATCGTGTTCTGTACAAACTCAATGGAACGATCATTCTTGATAATGTAAATAGGACTCATCTCCCGACTTTCGCCCGTATCGTTCTTGGTCAAAAGCAGATTAGCTCCTACGGCTACTTCGGCAGAATCGCCTACCATTTCGTGATCGACATTTAGATCAAACTGAACAAATTCTAGCGTGTACTCGTCATTTCCTAGTTGGGCTGATTCGCCTCGTGCGAGCGTTATTTCTCCGCCCTCCTTTGCTTCTCCGAACATTATGCTCGGAGATACGGCAACGAAAATATCTTTTTCGATGAACGTTTTGACGTCGGGATTCTGAATCCACTGTCCGCGGTTACTTTCGTACGCCACAGGCTGCATCTGGTATTCACGACCGGCAGGGTCTACAAAATCCAGATTGTACGTCGTGTGCCCGTCTTCATTGAGACTATGGCCAGCATACGTCACTGCATACCCCTGAACATTTCGCGTCTCACCCAATGTGATAATGAAGTTGTCTCGGCTTTCACCAAGCTGGGCTCCGTTACGGCCAATAGGGTTATTCAATCCGCTTGAGGCTACAATGCCCAAGATCATGATGGCAAACCCGATGTGCGTTGCTGCGCCGCCAGCCAGTTTTAGGTTGCCTCGCGCAATGCGCCACATGACTTCTGCATTTCCATAGAGCGTAAAGAAGGCAACGAAAACCAGAAGCAGAAGCAGAAGGTACGGTCCGTGCTGGGCCCAGGACGCCATCAGGGACCCAAATACGCCTGCAGATGACATGACTTCCCCAGCGCCATTCTGTGTAAATACCGTCGCTTCAGCAGCCCGGATACGGAATGGTGTGATAAAGAACACCGCAATCGTCGAGATGGAAGACAACAGGATAGGCCGAAACAGTACTTTGTTTACTGTTTCGATATTCATCTTATTCCACCAAAAGAGCTGTCCAAGACCTGCCAAAAACAGGATCATAATAGTTAGCGGTAGAGTCCATTTGTTGTAGAACGCGATCGGAACGGTAGATGGACTGTCTCTGAAAATTTGCCCTATGATGGGCGCACTCGTGCCAAGAAGGACAACCATGGCAACGCCGGTTATAATCATGGCTCCAGCAAAAATCATGAACTCGCGAGAGAGCATGTTTGGCTCCTTGGCTGGCTTCGGTAAATCATTCATTCGAATGAAAAACAGACCGAAACCGAGCAAGGCCATGGATAAAATCCAAACGAGAAGCTGATTGTACAGACCGAGGTCTACAAACGAATGGACGGAGATGTCGCCGAGAATGCCGCTTCGAGTTAAGAACGTTGAATAGACAACAAGGATATAGGCCAAGATGGCTAAAAACAGAGAGGCCTTGTGGCTGTGTCCCGATCGTTTCTGGACGATCATGGTGTGGACTGCAGCGATGCCGATCAACCAAGGCACTAGGGAGGAGTTTTCGACCGGATCCCAGGCCCAATAACCGCCAAAGTTTAACGTGATATAGGCCCAGTAGCCGCCCATTGCAATGCCGATGCCAAGTGCAAGTACAGCAAACAATGTCCAAGGAAGCGCAGGCCGCACCCACTCAGTATAGCGTCGTTTCCAGAGCGCTGTAATGGCAAACGCGAATGGCACGATCATCGAGGCAAATCCTGAAAACAGAACGGGTGGGTGGATCACCATCCAGTAGTTGCGTAGCAGATCATTGAGTCCCTGACCGTCTGACGGAATAATCCCAGCTAGGATCATCGGCGCCGTTGGAAACTTCTCAGCCAGCGTGGCAAATGGGGAAGATCCAATAGGCAAGGGGCCGATTTGAAGGCCCACAATCATAGAAATTAGAAAGACCTGACACAGACAAATGATGGCCATTACTGGGCTTTCGTATTCCTTGGCAAACAGTATGACAGCCAGTCCAACCAGGCTGTTCATCACAATCCAGAGAAGGAAACTCCCTTCTTGCCCTGCCCAAGCGGCTGCGACCAGATAGTCAGATCGCAGGGACATCGCCGTGTTCTCGTATACATACGCGTACTCGAACGCATGCGTGAGATTCAAATAGATCAAGATGCCAAAAGCACCTAGAATACAGGCTGTAAGCGTCCACCACGCATATCGACCAATACGTCTCCACTCCCGAACGCGATCATCCAGAACGGATGAACGCAGAAAGGTTAGGCCAGACAAAATGCCGGCGACCATTGAAATCAGTATGAGAAGCTTACCGATAATACCAATCATGACAAAAACGTGCTGGTCGGTGTTAATCCCGGGTGGGGCGTCAAGATAGACCCCTAACCCACTGAGTTGGTCTAGGATCGGATACTTTCTCCAAATTCATATCAATTTGGAGCCGATGGCATCGAGATACGCCTATTGGCCGAATTCACTCTTACAGGAACGAATGTGCGAGCTTGAAAATGACGACAAGACATAAAAAAGGCACGGTCCCGCCTCAAGTGGTAGAAGAATCTCCAATATCCCACATAAATGGGTACCGCTCAGTCTTTTTCGACTTCCCCTGTTAACCGCAGAACGGCTAGACCGGTCCGGAATGAACCAGAGCGCGGTGGGGCCTGTCGTCCAAGCCTGAAGGAGGGCTCCCTACAAGAAAGTGTTAGATTCTTATCGAGTTGAAGCAGGTCGTGCCTGAACACTAGATACGACGGGAAGCGTGCCTAGACAAGTCAAAATCGATGGACGGCAGACGCGACTAGGCCTAAGGGCAATCCCTATTCTTGTGTCGGGGCGATCACAAAAACCCCGCTAGAGGCGTCAAAAAAGCCAATATGCCGGCTTTGCCCCAAGGTTTCAGTCTACTAGAACGGGGGATAGGCTTTCAGGAGAGAAGAGCTTTTGACAGTTTCTTCTCCAGATCGGTCAAGACGCCATTTACATGTTCACCCGGGTCTAGGCTAGAGGCGCGTTCAATGAAGAGTTCTTCAGTGATGGCCAGTCCGGTAATAACAGCGGCGGTCAGATCAGATTGCTCTGGATGAGCTTTCTTGAAGGTGGTCAGTTTCTTGTCCAGATACTCGGCCATCTCCAATGTGGCGAGTTCGTCTTCCTCGGCCACTCTGAGGGTGTAGTCCTTGCCGAGCAATCGGATTTTGATGGGCGTCAGGTTTGCCATGGGGTGTTCACTCAGCCGATGATGTGCGCGATGCTTCTTCTTCTATATACCGGTCAAGAACTCCGATGTAAGACTCTAATGTCTTGCGTAATTCAGGTCCTGACTCGCTGAAGACGACTTCTGAACCGTCAGCAGATGAGGTGGCTCCTTTCTTGAGAGCTTCGACCTCTTTGTGTAATTGCTGGTTCTCGTCCCTCAGTCGGTTCAACTCCTTGACGGCAAGATCAATTCGATCTCGAAGCCGCTCAAGCGAACGTGTACCTTTGAGGTGAGCCGGTCCATGCCGTTTGCGGGCTCCCTTTTTGGAAGCAGGATCGCCTTTGGAGAACATGTTCTGCTGCCCTGGCAGTTCCTCCTTTTCGGGTCCTAAGTCCTCTGAATCCATGTTGTCGGGGGGCTATGTCAGACGATTCTTGTATGGGATGCAGCGCATCCGCTCAAAGAATATAGTGTCATCCCCTAAGTTTGGCACCAAATTCAGCGTCGAGAGCTGAAAGTATTCTCGAAACGACTTTATCCACGTCCTTGTCTCGCAACGTCCGGTCTGCTCCAAGCCGAAGACCGAAAGCTATACTTTTGTTGCCCGCGCCAACGTGTTCTCCCTCGTAGAGGTCGAATACCTGCACATCCTGAAGTAAGGGTTGGCCAGACTGGCGAATGGTACTAATCATCGGGCCTGCCGCTTGGGACGCATCTACAACTACGGCAATATCCCGTTGGACAACTGGGAATCGGCTCACTGGTGTGAAGCGAACGCGCAGTCCTGCGGTAGCAAGATCACAAAGGGCGGTAAAGTCCAATTCAGCAATGAAGGCTGCATCTCGCAGGTCGTAGGCCTTTGATACTTCGTCGTCGATCCGCAGAATACTGCCTATCCAACGCTTACCAATCATGACATCTAAGCCCCAAGCACCTGGTCCATCCGCACTCGATTCGCTATATCGGATGTCAGAAAGACCGCAGCCTGAAAGCACAAGATCAACCACTCCTTTTACGTCATGTAAATCTGTTGGTCGCGCCTCACCGTACCATCCTTGAGCCATCCATTCACCGGAGGCAGCAAGGATAAGAGATTCAACTTCTGTGTAATCACCTACAAGAGACAGGTTTGTTTTTCGCTTGGTGTGGACTCGTCCAAACTCAAACAGACGTAATGCCGCCTGCCCGTGATTCTGGTTGTGCCCCATCACCTTCAACAGTCCAGGTAGGAGGGACGGCCGTAGGGCGGCCATTTCTGTGGTAATGGGATTAAGTGTTTGAACACTTTCCCCACCAAATCGGCCACCTGGCAATGCGGGCGCATTGAACGCATCGGCCGTAGCGATAGGTAACATGGAGTTGGTGCAGGTCTCTCGGAAACCGCTTCCCTGCAGAAGATCGCGCAGTCGTTCACGAAGTTGCCGATCTCCTTTTATCCCCGGAGTGAAATTGGGAACACGAGAATGAGTCGGTTCGAGAATATTGTCGAATCCGAATAAACGAGCCACTTCTTCGACGACATCGATTTCGCGTTCGACATCAGGTCGGAAAGAAGGAACGGTAATATCCCAAGTAACCGGCGATTCTCCAGTTTGAGAAACACCGAAGCCAATCGCCTCAAGTAGCCGAGCCATTTCGCTGGGCTCGATGTGAGCGCCCACGATGTCCGTCACCCGTTTGGCACGCAATGAAATTACCGGCGCGACATACGGGACCGGATGGATGTCAATCATGCCATCCACAATGGTTCCTCCTGCCAGTTCAACCATCAGATCTGCTGCGCGTTTTGCCGCCCACGCTTGGCCTTCAGCATCTACGCCGCGTTCGAATCGATAGGAAGCATCTGTTTGAAGAGAAAGTGCCTTAGCCGTTCTGCGAATGGTAGACGGGTCGAACCAGGCCGCTTCGATGAAGACGTTGGTCGTTTTTTCGGAGACTTCCGTGTTTTCCCCTCCCATAATACCTGCGATACCGACTTCACGATCTCCATCACAGATCATGAGCGTTGCGTCGGGCAGCGTGCGTTCTTTCGAATCAAGCGTCACAAAGGTCGATTCGCCTTTTGTTTTCCGAACGATAATGCGCCCACCCGCAAGGGTATCGGCATCGTATCCGTGCAGCGGTTGCCCGCACTCGTACATCACGTAATTGGTTATGTCTACGACATTATTGCGTGGCCTAAGTCCGATAGCCTGCAGTCTGCTCTTCATCCAACTTGGCGATTCGCCAATCGTCACGCCCTCGACCATGATTCCCACAAAGCGGTGACAAGCGTCATCTGCTTCGATTGCAACTGACATGCGCTGCGCTACGGCTCCTCCACTCTCAGGTATCAAGACCTGAGGAGGTGTCACTGGAGCTCCGGTCAGAGCCGCAATGTCACGGGCGATTCCCAGATGGCTGATAGCGTCCGGGCGGTTAGGCGTGATGGCTATATCAATCGCATTGTCGGTAGTTGGTATTCCTTGACGAGTTAGGTAATCCGAAAAGCTTAATCCAATTTCTGTGTCAGCGTCAAGGACCATGATGCCGTCATGGTCATCGCCCAGTCCGAGCTCATCTTCCGCACAGATCATACCATGAGATTCCTGACCCCGGATCTTCGCCTTTTTCATCTGGACGGGTACACGTTCGTCCGGATTGTCTCGTGAGGGAAGATGAAGTACTGTCCCGATAGTAGCGATGGCAACTTTTTGACCGGCTGCTACATTTGGAGCACCACAGACAATGTTGAGCGGCTCGGAAGCGCCCACATTCACTGTGCAGACGGAAAGACGATCCGCGTCTGGGTGTTTTTCTGCAGTAAGGACCTCGCCCACAACTACGCCTTCCAGATCGTTTCCAATCTGGTCAACGGACTCTACTTCTAAGCCGCACATGGTGAGGCGTTCGGAAAGGTCATCTGCGGACAGGCCGTGGGCCACATAGTCGGCCAGCCAATTTGTACTGATAATCATGACTCAGGTGCTCAGCTGAACTGTTCGAGGAAACGAACGTCGTTTTCGTAGAGGGTACGGATGTCTTCAATGCCGTACCGAAGCATGGCAATTCGCTCGATCCCCATGCCAAAGGCATAGCCCGTGTATTTTTCCGAATCGATTCCAACACCTTCTAAGACGTTGGGGTCGACCATTCCACATCCTAGGATTTCCATCCAACGGCCACCGCCAGGCAGGTCTTCATCCTTCCACCAGATGTCTACCTCCGCGCTGGGTTCAGTGAAAGGGAAAAAGCTAGGGCGGAATCGCATGCGAACGTCTTCGCCAAACATCGTTCGCGCAAAGGCATGCAGGATCTGCTTAAGATCAGCCATCGTCACGCCTTCGTCCACATAAAGCCCTTCGACTTGGTGAAAAAGGCAGTACGACTTATAGGAAATTGCTTCGTTGCGATACACGCGGCCAGGCACGATCACTCGAATCGGAGGCTCACCTTCTTTCATTGCCTCCTCCATAATCCGGATCTGCACGGGCGATGTATGCGTGCGCAGCAGGATGCCGTCGTGTTCCGTTCCAGGCTCTTCGATGAAGAACGTATCCTGCATATCCCGCGCGGGATGGTCTGGAGGGAAATTGAGGGCAGAAAAGTTGTGCCAGTCGTCCTCGATTTCTGGGCCTTCAGCCACATCGAATCCGTAGTTCTCAAAAACTCGGGTGATGAGACGACGAGCCTGGGTAATCGGATGTAGGCTTCCTTGGGCCTGTGTTCTGCCGGGAAGCGTCAGGTCTACAGAGGCAGCTGAAGCTGTGCCTGCACCAGTAATAGCGGCGGTTGCTTCCTCGATGCGCGCTTCAACGCGATCCTTGGCAGCGTTGATTTCCAGACCGAAACGTTTGCGGTCTTCAGGCGCAACGTCCGGAATTCGTTTCAGCAAGGCGGTAATTTGCCCTTGCTTTCGGCTCAGATGCCGAATCCGGTATTCGTTGATGCCTTCAGCGGTATCAAGAAGAGCACCTTCGATGTCTTCCTTGAGGTGTACTAGGGCTGCAAGGGCCGCTTCTGCTACGGATGATGTCTGCTCTCCCATGGCGATCGGGTTGGCAAGTATGAATGGTGGATAAAAGAAATCCCGCCTGACCTGTAGAAGGAGGCGGGATTCTTGAAAGAGTGCGGTCCAGAAGATTCCGGTCGCACCGCCTGCTACACGTCAGAGGGCAGTGCTGCTGGTAAATCGTCCGCTATTTTCCGGCAATCGATTCATCAGGGTCAAGAACCCTGTTTAACAACTGCGGAGAATGCTGCTGGATCGTGCATGGCCAGATCAGCAAGAACCTTACGGTTAAGCTGGACGTCCGCTTTACGAAGTGATCCCATCAGCTGAGAGTACGTGGTTCCGTTGAGACGGGCACCTGCATTAATGCGGGTGATCCAGAGGCGACGGAATTGACGCTTACGTGTACGGCGGTCACGATACTGGTAAGTGAGGGCCTTTTCGACGGCATTTTTGGCGACGGTGTAAACGTTTTTACGTCGTCCCCAATAGCCTTTAGCCATACTCATAATCGCTTTACGGCGACGACGGGAGGCTACTCTGTTAGTTGCGCGAGGCATTTTGTTTTACGATTGAATGCACTTAAAAAACCCTTTGCCTACCGAGAACGGCGGCGGAGGTGGCGAATATCAGCCATTCATGAGCTTGCGCATGCGCGGCTCATCAACCGGATCAACCAACGTCACACCGCGCAAATTGCGCTTGCGCTTAGGAGATTTCTTGGTCAGGATGTGGCTTGCAAATGCCTTTTTGCGCCTAATACGACCAGTTCCGGTCGTAGTAAAGCGCTTCTTGGCACCGCTATTGGACTTCATTTTGGGCATGTTGACTGCCTTGATGAGCTCGTTTGATAATGCAAACGGGCTAGTTGCGTGGGTCTCCGCTTTTGGACGAGCCAAATGCGGGAACTGCTGAGCCTTAAAAACTACGAATCCGGGCTGCATTCCGCAACCGGGAATTTGGTCAAGAACTCTCGAATTGACAGATTATCTGACTTTCCTTCTCGGGGGCAGATATGGGAGTCGAGGCGAAAGAACTAAGGCGTTTTCTTTTTGGCTGGACTGAGGATGGTTGTCATGCGACGACCTTCCATCTTTGGCTCCTGATCGATCTTTGCAAGGTCAACCAGCTCTTGGATAAAGCGCGCAAGCACTTCCATGCCGTGGTCCTTATAGATGATATCCCGACCGCGGAACTGGACATAGGCTTTAACTTTATGGCCGGCCTCCAAGAATCCTTTAGCATGCTTGGTCTTGAAATTGAAATCATGCGTGTCTGTATGTGGACGAAAGCGGATTTCCTTCAGTTCAATAGTATGCTGCTTCTTACGGGCTTCCTTCTCTTTCTTCTGCTGTTCGTACCGAAACTTGCCAAAATCCATGATTTTGCAAACCGGTGGCTCAGCATCCGGCGAGATTTCAACCAGGTCCAATTCCTGTTCTTCGGCCATTTTGATGGCCACTTCCGTTGGGTAAATACCGTGATTTCCCTTGGGGTCTACAACCCGCACCTCTGAAGCACGAATTCGGTCGTTTACCCTGATAGTCTGTTTAGCGATGACAGTTTGTTTTTTAGTTACTGTAAATACTCGAGGGGGTCCAAAATATTGATACCCTGAATGTAGGCTTTTGATTCAATTAAATCGTCATTCGAAACCTAACAGGGGATTGAAGGCACGATAGCAGCGTTCGGTTATGAGGCATTGAAGGCGCCATCTACCTCAGTTTTGAGCAGTTGCAAGAAGGCTTCAATCGTCTCGCTTCCCTGATCCCCATCTCCATGACGGCGGACTGAAACAGAAGACGTTTCCATTTCGCGCTGACCAACAATAAGCATGTAGGGGACCTTGGACATTTCTGCTGACCTGATTTTGTATCCAACTTTTTCGTGTCTCAGATCCGCTTCAGCTCGATAGCCAGCTTCTTTAAGCTGCTTTGTTACGCTTTCAGCGTACTCGTTGAACGTCTGCCCGACCGGAAGTACCTGGACTTGAACCGGAGCCAACCACGTCGGGAAGTTTCCACCGCAATGTTCGATGAGCACACCAATAAAACGCTCGAGTGACCCGAACGGAGCCCGGTGGATCATGACTGGACGATGCTTCTGGTTGTCTTCTCCCGTAAACCAAAGATCGAAGCGCTGCGGCAAGTTGTAATCAATCTGGATGGTACCCAGCTGCCACTCACGTCCAAGTGCGTCCTTGACCATGAAGTCCAGCTTTGGTCCGTAAAAGGCAGCTTCGCCTTCTATTTCGATGGTCTCCAGTCCTTTTTCAGTGGCTGCTTCTCGGATTGCTTCCTCTGCGGCATCCCATTGCGCATCCTCACCGACATACTTCTCTTTATTGGTCTTGTCACGTAAGGATACCTGAGCCTTGAAGGTATCGAACCCAAGTGAGCTGAATACCAGAAGCGTCAGGTCGATAACATCTTTGAATTCTTGCTTGACCTGATCAGGACGGCAGAAAATGTGAGCATCATCGACCGTAAATCCACGAACACGCGTAAGGCCAGAAAGCTCACCGGATTGCTCGTAACGATACACCGTTCCAAATTCAGCCAAGCGCACTGGCAATTCCCGATAAGAACGAGGCCGTGCATCATAAATCTGAGTGTGATGCGGGCAGTTCATGGGCTTGAGAAGGTATCCTTCCTCCTCATCGTCCATCATCGGTGGGAACTGACTGTCCGAATAATAGGGGTAGTGACCGCTCGTTTTATACAGCTCCAGCCGCCCAATATGCGGGGTAATAACCGGATCATACCCGCGTTTAAGCTGCTCGGCCTTCAAGAAGTTGACAAGTGTTTCCCGCAAGATGGTTCCTTTTGGAAGCCACAAGGGAAGGCCTGAGCCTACTTTTTGAGAGAATGTGAACAACTCTAGCTCCTTACCAAGCTTGCGGTGATCACGCTGACGCGCCAGTTCAAGCATTTCTAGGAATTCGTCGAGCTCCTTTTTCTTAGGAAACGTGATTCCGTAGAGCCTAGTCAGCTGCTTACGCTCCTGATCACCGCGCCAGTAGGCTCCGGCAATATTGAGAAGCTTAGTGTGTTTAAGATTGCCCGTCGAAGGGACATGCGGTCCGCGACACAGGTCGGTAAAGTCTCCCTGGGTGTAGAACGTAATCGTTCCGTCCTCGAGGTCTTCGAGCAATTCTAGCTTGTACTCGTCTCCTTTCTCTTTGAAAAAAGCGATAGCCTCTTCTTTTGGTACTTCACGCCGCTCGTAGGCCACATTTCGCTTGGCCAATTCTGCCATTTTTTTCTCAATCGCGGTCAGGTCCTCTGCCGTGAGCTGACGGTCACCGAGGTCGACATCGTAGTAGAAACCTTTTTCGATGGCCGGTCCGATGCCAAACTTCACACCTGGAAATAGGGATTCAAGCGCCTCCGCCATCAGGTGGGCTGATGAGTGCCAGTACGTGCCCCAGCCTTCCTCATTACGCAACGTGAAAATTTGAATGGAGGCATCGGTCGTGATGGGACGGGACAGATCACGGGTTTCGCTGTCTACGCCGATAGAAACGGCCATTCGGGCGAGTCCTTCGGAAATACTGGAGGCTACTTCGTATCCAGTCACACCGCTGTCGAACTGTCGGGTGGATCCATCGGGAAACGAAAGGGTGATCTGGCTGGCCATAATTTGCAATCGTTGCAATGTTGCGCCGGAGGGACCGGCAAAAAAGGAGCGGTGGATACGTAGTACACACGCGGGACCCCGAATATATAACCTGAACGAGCCTACAGATCTCGAAAATACTAGGTATTCGGTGTTTTTACCTTCTTTACAGTAACAACATGGTTACTCCTCCGTCATGTTGGGGTCTATGAACGGAATGGCCGACTACTCCAACTCGTCAAACAGGGCCGGTTGGTAGTGCAAAGGCAATAACTAACCCAGCGTTTTCGTTCTGGTCGCATAGGGCTCTTATTTACAGCCTCCCAAGCGGTTTCGAATCATGCATCCGACTTCATCAGACAACCAACTATGAAACGTCTGCTTCCACTTTTACTCCTTTTTGTTTCATTTAGCGCTTCAGCGCAAGAAGGAACGATCCGGTATGATCGGGTCGTCAAGATTGACATAGATCTGCCGCCAGAAATGGAATCTATGAGGGACCAGATTCCTACCGAAAACAAGACTGCGATGCTGCTTCACTTCAATGAATTTGAATCTGTGATGCAAGCAGCTCCAAAAGAAGAGAGCGATGATCGCGAGGTGCGGGGCAATGGCTTCATGTTTCGCATGGGTGGTCAACAGGGCGAGAACATTACCTATGTCAATCACGACGAAGGCCTCATCACCGAGAAGCGGGATTTCATGGGGCGTACGTTTCTGATTGAGGACGCTCAGCCTTTGCTTGCTTGGAAGCTTACCGGAGAGCAAAGTGAGTACATAGGATATGCTGTTCAAAAAGCAACGGCTGTTCGAGACAGTTCCACTATCGAGGCCTGGTTTTCTCCTCAGATTCCGGTTGCCATTGGCCCGGAGCGGTTCAGTGGGTTACCAGGTGCAATCCTAGTTCTATCTGTTAATGAAGGTCAATTGAGCTTTTCAGCAACTGAAATAAGCTTGGAATCTGTGGCGGAAGGTGCGATAGTGGCGCCAAAAGAAGGCCGCAAAGTGACGCAAGAACAGTTTGACGAAATCATGGAAGAGAAGCGCAAAGAAATGGAAGCGCAATTTGGGAGAAGGGGCAACGGTGCCCGGGTGATCATGAGACGCAATTGACGCAGAAGGCATCGGAAGCCGCTCCTGCATCATTCTTCATCACTATAGACCGACTCCATGTCAACATTGTTATCGCAGCGGAAGTCATCCGCCGCCACTTTTCTATTCCTCTTCCTAGTCTTTTATTCGAACCCATTGGATGTGGTTGCGCAGAATGGCCGATTTGATGTATCTGGAGTAGTCACGGACTCCGCGGGTGTTGGCCTGCAGGGCGCTACCGTAGTCGCTCTGACACGGGCTGATTCCGTCTTGACCAAATTCGCGACGTCATCATCGGATGGGTCGTTCACGCTTCGCCGCGTGCCTGAAGGTGACTACATCCTCCAGATCACCTTTGTGGGATTCCAGACATGGAGGAAAGACATCACGGTTTCCGAGCAAGATTTTGACGCTGGAACGGCGACGCTGGACATATCTGTAGCAGAACTTGATGAACTGGTAGTTAGCGCTGAGCACATTCCGATTGTGATCAAAAAAGACACATTGGAATACAACGCCGCGGCTTTTGCCACCCGCCCGAACGCAGTCGTCGAGGACCTACTTCGCCGGTTGCCAGGTGTGGAAGTAGACGCGGACGGCAACATTAAGGCGCAAGGAGAGGACGTTCAGCAAGTTCTGGTTGACGGCAAAGAGTTCTTTGGCAACGACCCTAAAATGGCCACGAAGAACTTGCCGGCGAATGCAATCGATAAGGTTCAGGTCTATGACAAGAAAAGTGACATGGCCGAGTTCACAGGGGTTGACGACGGCGAGGAAACGAAGACCATCAATCTTGAACTGAAGGAAGAAGCTAAAAAGGGTTATTTCGGCAATATGAGTGGGGGATATGCTGCAGAAGGTCGTTACGACGGTCAGGCATCCATCAACCGGTTCAGTTCCAATACTCAATTAGCATTCATCGGTAACCTGAATAACATTAACCGACAGGGCTTCTCCTTTGGAGACTATTTGAGCTTTATGGGCGGAATGAGTGCTGTAATGGGGGATAGAGGGAGTTTTTCTACGGGTGGTATCCCGATTAGTAGTGATCTGAGTGATGGATTTTCCGAGACCTTGGCCTTGGGTCTGAATGTTGGACATGACTTTGGGTCGAAGACAGAAATCAGAAGCTCTTACTTCATATCCAATATTGAAAATAACCAGGTTCGATCGACTCAGCAGCAGCAAGTATTGGGATCTGCCTTGTCGGCATTGACTCTGCAAAACACGACGCAGAATAGCGATAACCTTGCCCACAGAATGAGCCTGACTGCAAAGCATGAATTCCAGAAGGGAAACGAGCTGCAATTGCGCAGTAATTTTTCTCTGAGCACTTCTTCTTTGGACAACCTGGGTGCCCGCGAGACGACCTCATTTGAAGGTTTCACCCAGAATAATGCCACCACGAACTATGTGACGGACGGTGATCAGACATCGGGAGATGCATCGCTGACCTGGCGTAAGCGCATCACTGAAAACGGTCTCAGTCTTGTGGCTAATACCAGGATGAATTTGAACGATTCAGATAATCGGGGAGAGTTGAACTCTCTGACGGGTATCGCTGGAGGCGGCAATGTTCTGACTTACGAAGAAATTGCCCAGATACAGAATTCGTTGGGTAATACGCTTAATCAGACTCAGCGCCTGTCCCTTTCGAAGTCTTTCCCAGGCAATATGCTTATCGATGTGAGGGGGGAACGGCAGGTAATCAACGAAGACAAGGACCAGACAGTGTATGACCTGGTATCTGGCCAGCAGGTGGTGAATGATCTGCTCACCAACGGGCTGGATCGCACCTATACCTATTTCAAAGGTGGGCTGAATCTGAGGAAAAACTGGGAGGATTTCAGTTTCGGAATTGGTGCCGTCATCCAGGAATCCACGCTTGAAGGAAAGATCATTGAGAATGATGTTTCTGTTTCAAACGGTTACACGCATGTTCTGCCAAACATGAACGTGCGGTGGGCTGTGGGTGATGGGCAAAACCTGTTCGTGCGCTACGCAGCGTCAACCCGGGAGCCGTCCATGAGTGAGTTGCAGCCATTTACTGACAACTCAGACCCTCTCAATATCTACGTGGGAAATCCGTCCCTGGAGCCGGAATACCGTCATGACATCTCTACGAATTACCATTATTTCGATCAGTTTACGTTTGTCAATTTGTTCGCCAATCTGCGAGCCTCCTACACGGAAAACAAGATTGCTAGGTCTAGAACGGTATTGGACGGTTTAAAGCAGGAAATTACATCTATAAACACGGACGGCGATTGGACGCTTAGCGGAAATGTGAACTTCGGGTCTCCTATTCGGCCTGTGGGTATGAAGTTCAATGTGTCGGTCAACTCGATGTACAACAAGGGAATCGAGTTCATCAATGCCGAAGAAAACAAGACGACGACACGTAGGAATACGATCAAAACGACTCTCGAAAACCGGGATAAAGATCTGTTTGATCTGGCAGTGTCAGCATCGTACACGTTCAATGACGTCAAGTACACACTCAACGAGCGGTTCAATCAGAATTATATCAACAGCTCATACGAAGTTCGGGCTGCCTATTATCTGGGTGAGTCCTTGGAGTTTTCGACATCTTTAGACCTCAAGATGTACTCGCAAGACGTATTCGGCGAAGCCCGGAATGTGCCTCTATGGCAAGCTTCTATTACCAAGAGCATGATCAATCAGCGTGCCGACCTTCAGCTTCTCGGGCTGGACCTGCTGGATCGCAATGAAGGGATCAGTTTCTCCAATTCGGGTAACTTCATCAGTGAGCAGAGAGTGAACTCACTTGGCCGCTACGTTATGTTAAAGTTCATTTATCGCCTCTCGGGGTCGGGTCGCGACTCCGGACCGAAAGGCATGATGATTCATATGGACTGACTCGATAGAGTCCCAGTGGGACGGCACTCAGCATAATCGACTTAGTAGAAAGGGTCGGGCGCGCAAGGCGCGCCCGACCCTTTCTCATGCAGCCTGATTGTCTGTTTCTGAAGTACTGCCGAACAAATGATGACTCGACCACACCCTTAAGGAAGACGTTGCCTCTAGGGTCAGCCTGAGGAGGCATTATTTCGCGAATTCGATGTCTGTTTGGATCCGGGCGGGCCGAGTCGTGTAACAAAGGCGGCTCTCACAGCTCCAACATCGTTTCTACAGCTTGGAGCCAAGGAGCGCGGTTAAGACAACTTCATCGCGACTACGTTCTACAGAATCCCGACTCCATGCCGCTAGACGTCCCAAATGAACGGAGCAGACTCGAGCTCCTAAATGAATTTGCAAAGTTACTCCTAGAGGCTGACCAGGAGGAAGCGGTCGCATGGTCGATCGCTAAGCAGGCGATCGCCCATTTAGAATTTGAAGATTGCGTAGTCTAACTAAAGGATCCTAAGCAGGACGTGCTTTTTCAGGCAGCAGCCTTCGGTCCCAAGAATCCAAAGGGCTTTGAAATTCTCAACCCCATTCTCATTCCATTCGGGAAGGGGATAGTGGGTGATGCAGCCGCCACGCGAACAGTGCAGCGCATCCGAGATGTCAGCAAGGATCCTCGATACATCATCGATGATAAGCTGAGACGTGCAGGGTTATCCGTTCCGCTTGTTCATCAAGGGGAATGTCTTGGGGTCGTCGACTCAGAGCACTCGGTCGCTGGTTTTTTCACAGACGATCATGAATCGATTCTTTCCACCGTAGCTGCTCTCGCTGCCGCAAGAATTGTCCATATCCGTGCTATGAAAGAACTGGAGTCGAGTCGCAGCGCTTTTCAGCAACTCGTTGAATCTGCCTCAGACACCGTTTTTAGATCTGATTTGCGTGGGAGGTTCACGTATGTCAATCCGATTGCTCTTCAACTCACTGAGTACGAAGAGGCTGAGCTACTTGAGATGAAATTTCTCGACCTTGTGGAGGACAAGCACCTCGATCGGGTCAAGAATTTTTACCGTGATCAATTTCGAAGCGGACGAAGCACAACCTATTTCGAATTTCAGATGAGGACGCGTTCGGGGAATGTTCGCTGGATCGGACAGAATTTGCAGTTGATCAAGGAGGCGGGAAAGGTTATCGAGTTTCAGGCCATTGCAAGGGATATAACCTCTCTTAGAATGGCCCAAAGTGCGGTTAGTCGAAGCGAGGCGATCCAGCGCACCATGGTCAATGCATCTCTCGATGCGATAATATCTATTGATGATGGTGGTGGTATAATCGAATTCAATCCAGCAGCTGAATCAATTTTTGGATACACATTTGAAGAGGCATTTGGAGAGCGGCTTTCCGATTTGATCATTCCTCAGGAGTTGCGAGAAGCTCATATTTCCGGAATGAAGCGACTCCTTGAAACTGGTGAGTCTAGGATAATCGATAAGCGTATTGAAGTACCCGCTCTTCATAAGGAGGGGCATACGTTTCCCCTCGAGTTGACATTGACACAGATCCAGATAGAAAACGGGTCTCGATTCACCGCGTTTTGTAGGGATATTACGGAGCAGAAACGCAATGAAGAGGCGCTTCAGGAGGCAACGAATCGGGCTGAAGAATACGCCGAGGCTCAAACTCGTTTTCTTTCGAGTATGAGCCATGAGATTAGGACGCCGATGAACGCGGTTATTGGAATCTCACATTTGATCAACAAAACTGACCTGTCTCGGAAACAGCAGAAGTATGTCGATGATATTCAAAAGGCAGGAAATGTTCTTTTAGGTTTGATCAACAATATTCTTGACTTTCAGAAAATCGAAAGAGGCTTTCTTCAATTAGAGCACGTGGTTTTCGACCTGCACGACGTACTCGACGAAGTAATCGAGCGCACGCGCTATGTCGCCGACGTACGGCCTCTACAAATTAGCCTCGAAGTAATTAAATCCGTACCTGAATGGATAAAGAGCGACCCCGTGCGATTGACTCAAGTCCTCAGCAACTTGCTCAACAATGCCATCAAATTTACCCCCAAAGGGAAAGTGGTTTTGAGGGTAGATTGCTATGGTAGGGACAAATCAGTGGAAGGTATCCGCTTCGAGGTAGAGGATACGGGGATTGGGATACCAGAAGACGCTCATGCCCGAATTTTCGATGCCTTTGCTCAAGCCTCGTCATCGACGACACGGAGGTATGGTGGAAGTGGACTGGGTTTACCAATTGTTCGGCAGTTGGTAAAATTATTCGGTGGACAAATTGAACTGGAGTCAGAAGAAGATCAAGGCTCGAAATTCACGGTGCGACTACCAATAGAGGTGGCCTCAGAAGGTCAAGCAAGAGAGGATCATGCAGAGGGACAAAATCTTACCCTAGAGGGGGTAAAGGTTCTCGTCGTGGAGGATAATCCGGTAAATCAATTTGTTGCTCAGGAGATTTTAGAAAGCTGGAACGCAGAGGTCTTTATTGCGTCAGGTGGAGAGGAGGCACTAGAAGAGCTGTCCGGGAAAGCGTTCGATGTAGTACTAATGGACATTCAAATGCCGGATATGGACGGTTTTGAAACCACGGAACGAATCAGAAATGATCTGGGCATATCGGCCGAGAAACTCCCCATAATTGCATTGACAGCGTCAGCACTTAGAGAACAACGTGATCGCTCGTTCAGCTCTGGAATGAATGATTTCGTGATGAAACCATTCGATCCTGGACATCTTCATCGGGCCATCCGAAAACTCGTTTCAACAGACAGCAGTTTTAAGGATCCAGCGTCTACTCAAGAGGCATATTCTCTTACAGATTGGACGTTTTTCGAGGAGAACTATGGCACAAACCAAGAGCTGAAAAGCCGCATTATCGGGATCTTGGTTGGTCAGCTACCGGGGCAGATTGTCTCCATTGAGGAAGCATTGGAGAAGCAGGATCTAAAGGGACTGCGGTTCGCTGCCCACAAATTACTGTCATCTGTGAGAATGGTGGGCGCGCATGACATCGAAGTCCTGTGTGAACAAATTGGTACTTTCGCAGATGATGGATTTGACGAAGGTGTCTTCAGGTCAGGTCAGCAAATGTTGGCGTTGGTGCAACAGCTCAAAAAGGAACTTGCCCCATTCAAGCTCACGCCTGATGGTGAATGATGACATCCAAGACTCAAGTATTGTTTTGGGAAACAAGGTTATTCCTCTTGGTGCCTCCTATAAGGAGAAATTGATGAAGAGGATCAATTTTCTCTAGGCGTGGGGTTTTGCGCTTCTTGCTCAATACCCGTCGCAAATCGTACCTCTAGCCGTTACATTCTTAGAGTTATTTTTCGAGGATTCATGTTTACAACTCGAAGAGTCTCAAGAATTGCCTTAAGAATCTCGGAATCGAACACATGTCACAGGAAGTCTACGATGTTTGCATAGTAGGATCGGGAGCGGGCGGCGGAATGGCCGCCAAAACGCTCACAGAAGCTGGAGCCAAAGTGGTGCTTCTCGAGGCCGGAGGGGACTGGGATGCTGTGCGCGATGGCGCCATGCTCAAGTACAATTACCAATCCCCGAGGCGTGGGAAGTCGACAAAGGACCGGCCATTTGGTGAGTTCGATGCGTGCATCGGCGGATGGCAGATTGACGGCGAGCCCTACACGACTGCTGACGGCACCACTTGGGATTGGTGGCGCGCCCGTATGGTTGGGGGGCGCACTCACCACTGGGGGCGTATTTCTTTACGATTTGGTCCAGATGACTTCAAGCGTAAAACCATTGACGGGAAGGGAGATGATTGGCCCATCGGATATGACGACCTAAAACCGTATTACGATCGGGTTGATCGAATGGTCGGCATCTTCGGAAGCGCCGAGAATTTCTACAATGAGCCCGATGGCATCTTCCTGCCGCCCCCGAAGCCGCGCTGCTATGAGATGATGATTAAGGGCGGCGCTCAACGGGCGGGCGTTCCAGTCATTCCTTCAAGACTCTCCATCTTGACTCAACCGCTCGGCAATCGCCCAGCCTGTCATTACTGCGGACAATGCAATCGGGGCTGTTCCACGAGATCGAACTTCTCCTCCCAGTCCGTTCTGTTACCACCGGCACTTGATACGGGCAACTTGACCGTAATCACCCATGCAATGGCTCGTGAAGTCTTGACCGACGATGAAGGATTGGCAACAGGCGTCTCCTATGTCGACACACAGACCATGCAGGATTACGAGGTCAGGGCCAAAGCAGTCGTACTTGCCGCCAGTGCCTGTGAGTCTGCCCGATTGATGCTCAATTCGAAGTCACGTCAGCATCCTAACGGTATTGGAAACTCTAGCGACGTTGTAGGGCGTTACCTAACTGATTCGACCGGCGCAGATGCCATGGGGTTCTTTCCCCAGCTAATAGATATGCCTGCGCACAATGATGATGGGGTAGGTGGCATGCACATCTACATTCCGTGGTGGCTTGAAAAAGATCGTAGTCTTCCATTCTCTCGCGGCTATCACATTGAAGTATGGGGCGGCCGCGGCATGCCTGGTTATGGATTTGGGGGCGGCATACACCGTATCAACGGTAAACTCGATGATGGAGACCGTAGCCGAGGGGGAGGAGGCTTCGGGGCTCAACTCAAAAATGACTATCGCAGGCTTTGGGGGACATACGTAGGAATGTCTGGTCGCGGCGAGATGATCGCGCGCTATGAGAACAACTGCTCTATCGATCCGGATATGGTCGATAAATACGGTATCCCCGTCTTGAAATTCGATGTGTCATGGAGCGACGAGGAATTGCTTCAGATGAAGCATTTCCACGAGACTGCTCGCGAAATTATCCATGCTTCAGGAGGGACCTCCGTCTGGGACATGCCTACGAAAGAGGATAATTATGGCATTACACGGCCTGGACAGATCATACATGAAGTGGGCACAACCCGAATGGGGGCTGATGCAAAAACAAGCGTACTGAATTCAAACTGCCAGTCGCATGAGGTCAAGAATCTGTTTGTTGCAGATGCTGGACCATTCGTCTCGCAAGCTCACAAGAATCCAACGTGGTCAATTCTCGCGCTATCAATGCGCACCTCTGAGTACCTGCTGGACGAAATGAAGAAGAGGAACATTTAATGACACTCACACGAAGAGAATCATTGAAACTGATGGCGATGGCGGCCTTGGCCACCACAATCCCTGGATGTGGTCCATCTGATGTTGAGCGAGCTACCGATCGCGTTGTGAAGTCGGCTGGTCAGCTTCCATTAGCAGACCGAGAACCAACTGTTCTAAGCCGGCACGAATACGAAACGGTCAAGGTATTGGTAGACCTGATTATTCCTGCCGACGATCAAAGTGGCAGCGCTACAGATGCTGGGGTACCCGCTTTCATCGATTTCATTCTGGAAGAAACGGATGGGATAGAAGAGCCTCTGAAGGAAGGACTGGCATGGTTAGACCAGCAGACAACGTCTGATCATTCCAGTTCATTCATTACACTGGATGATTCTCAGCAGACGGCATTTCTGGATCGTATTGCATGGCCAGACGATGTGGAGCCGGGTCTTGAGGAGGGAGCTGAGTTTTTTACCCTAATACGTGACTTGACAGCGTCAGGATTTTGGTCAAGCAAGATCGGAGTAGATGACCTCGGCTATGCGGGCAACACTCCACAAGCGTATTGGGAGGGATGCAGCCATGATGCGATGGCTCATTTAGGACTTGAATACCCTGCGTCGTGAGCGATTAAGATCGCTTTGTGCACATCGGCATAACGGACGATAAGTATATTTATCGGTATTTAAGACGATAATTGACATTATCGATCCAATAGACGATTATGGTAATATGCATGCCGTGATCACCGGACATATCGTCGACAAAAGCCTCAGAACCCCTCAAGAGTGGGTGCAGGCCCTCAAATCTGTTTTGAATGGGTTTGGTAGCGAACCACTAGACTGGCAATTATTTAGAGGAGATAGCTTTCAGCTTGTAATTGACGAGCCTCAAAATGCCCTTTTAACCGCCCTCAGGATTCGCGCAGCGTTCAAAGTTGCAATGGGTCAAGACCTTCAACTAGCGATCGGTATTGGAACGGTAGATTTTAGGTCGGAGGCTGTGGCAGAATCTAATGGTGATGCATTTCAAAGGTCCGAGTATCTGTTCGACCAGATAGTGAAACAAAGATGCTTGCTCGCGCTCTCGACCCCATGGCCAGCGTTTGATGAGCTGATGGATGTGTGCCTTGCGCTTGCATTAGTTGTCGTGGATGACTGGAGCCAAGCCTCCGCCGAGTACCTACATGCGCGTTGGGACTATCCAGAAGCCAATCAGGAGGGGCTATCTCGCATCCTGGGTATCGGGCAGTCATCAGTTAGCGACCGAAAGCGTCGTTCACACGTTGAAGAGTTAACCCTGCTGGACCATTTCTTTCGTACCAAATACGAAGCATATCTGGCATAGCACTGGCCATAACGTTGCTGCTCCGCAATTCGAACTGATTGATAGCTGACGGTTATCCACGCGTTTGCTAGAGTCGTTATGCCTACTACAGCCAAGATGCCGACACCAAACTCAGTGTGATAGGCAAATTCGGCGAGCCAATCAGGTCACTCCTGTTTTGCCAGTCAGCTCCAAAAAAGAGCTGCGCCAGATCTTCTGACAATGTCACGGATTCGAGAGCATCCAGGGCCAGGGTCGGATCGCCTACAAGGAGGGGAAAGGAGGAGGCCTGCAAAAAATCAGATCCCGCCCATGTCTGCTACGAAGGGCGGTTGTTACGAAATTACGAATCATGACGTGAGGGTACCTCTACAAAGAGGGAGTCTGGAAGCATCGGTTCTCAGGTGGACAGCCCGTACGTCTAGGTGGTTGTCAACGGGTACGAAAAGTGTTGGTGGTCATTTCTTTAAATGGCATAGATTGCTGTATCCAGAGCAGAATCGTACCGTATAATGACACCATACCTCTCGCGTCATACTCCAAAAACACGCAAACAGCGTCCGGTCAAATGCGAACGATACTCTCAGTCATTCTGCTCACTTTTTTGACCCTTCCAATTTTCGCTCAGGACGTGCGACCCGTTGTGGGCGAGGAGGTTACGGGCACAATTGTTGGAGATGAAATTAACCGCTATCTAATCGAGGCAGGGGATGATTTCTTGGTTCGTGGTCATGTAAATCAGCTGTCAGTCGATGTGGTTGTGACGGTATTTAATTCCGATGGGGAGCAGCTGGCGCAGTTTGATGGCCCTGCGCTGGGGCCAGAAGAATTCCAGTTTGCGGCGGAAAAGGCAGGTCAGTATCGCATCGAGGTAAGCGGATTCGAAGGAGCAGAAGGGGACTATGTCTTTCACTTGTTCATGTTGGAGGCCGAAGTCTCAGATCCAGAGGGACGAGTAGCTCAGCTCATGGCCCGCTTCGACTCAGAGACGTCTCCTGGAGTCGGCATATCGATTTGGCGCGACAGGGAGATTGTTTTTTCAGACACGTGGGGAATGGCCAGCCTTACGTACGGTGCGCCATTTGAGATGGACACGCCTACGAACATCGGCTCCACGTCCAAACAGTTCACTGCCTTTGCCATCATGTTGTTGGTGGAAGAAGGCAAGCTTACGCTGGAAGATGACGTGCGCACATACATTCCTGAGCTTCCGGATTTTGGGCAGACCATCACTGTCCGAAATCTGCTTACGCACACGACAGGATATCGCGAGTTTCTAAACATGCTCATTCTAACAGGGCGGCGGTTAGACGAAGGAGATTTCATTGACCGATCCGAGTTGATAGAGATCGTTCAACGCCAGCCAGCTCTTCAGAATACCCCTGGAGACGAGTTTAATTACAACAACACGGCATTTGGCTTGGCTGCCGTACTTGTTGAGAGACTCTCGGGGCAGGACTTCCCCGATTTCATGCAGGAACATCTTTTCGCTCCCCTCGGGATGAATCACACGCAGGTTCGACGCAGTCCAAACGCCATCATCCCAGGACGCTCGGCGGGATACGGTCCCGATGGCACTGGAGGATATATCGAACTTCGTGATTTGGGTGGAGCCATAGGTGCAGGCGGGATCTACTCCACGTTGGGAGACCTTCAAAAATGGGTTGAGAACATGGCGAATCCCACACTCGGATCGCCGGATACGTTCGATCAGATGACCACCTCTTTCGTGCTCAATAATGGCGAAGAGACTGGATACGGGTTTGGCCTCTTCCTCGACAAGCAAAACGGCCTACCTCGGATACATCATGGGGGTGCGGATGCAGCGCATCGATCCCAACTGGTGTATTACCCATCCCTAAACGCCGGCATCACTTTACAGAGTAATTACGCGGGATTCAATTCAAATCAGGCATTCGCCATTGCCGGGTTCTTTTTCGAGGAATTGAACCCCGAAAACGCGCCGGATGCTGAACCCAAAGGAGATTTTGACCCTTCCACGTATAATCCAGCTGATTTTGACGAGTTCGTGGGTGACTACTCACTCAATGAGGCACCAGCATTTATTTTGACCTTCTCTAGGGAAGACTCAACCTTCTACACGCAGGCGACCGGGCAGCAGAAAATCGAGCTATACCCGACGTCCGATTCGACCTTTGCCTTAACCGTCGTGGAAGCTTCGGTCACGTTTCAGCGCAACGCAGATGGGGTTGTGGACCGGCTTGTCCTAAATCAGAACGGATTGCATCCTGCAACGCGCCTAGGAATGGAGAGAGAAGGCGATGAAGCTTCTAGCCAGGAGGAAGGGTGGGAGCCAAACCTATCAGACTTCACCGGCCGGTACTTCAGTGAAGAAGCTGAGGCATTCTATACTGTAATCATCAAGGCTGAATCCTTGGTACTACAGCACCGCCGTCTAAATGACCTGGAGCTGACGTCTGGTGAAGAAGACAAGTTTACCAGTGGCAACGGTCCTGTCGAGTTCGAACGGGATCGTAACGGCCAGGTCATCGCATTCTATCTGTCGAACGGACGTACTCGTGATGTCAGATTTGCTCGCATGGTAGAGTAGAAACGACTCGGCCTTTTTCACTACAAGCCTTGTTGATCCGGGCGTTGACTACGCTACGTGTATCATTTTATGGTCTTGAGACACGTAAGTCTAAAGTCGTCACTCCACACCCACTTCACAGATCAAATGAACCTATCGCGCTCTGAATTACTATTCAACCTAGCTGCCATACTTTCTCTTGTGGCGTCCATTGCAATCTGGTTTTTGGGATTCGAACTGGCTGCCATTTTCATAGGTCTGTGGGTACCAAGCATTTTGGCTTGGATGAACTTTGCAGCGATCAAGGAAAACAGAAAATTTAGAGGCGAAGAGTAATGCCAGACCAAAATACTATAGTCACTGCAATGGCGCTGGCAGTCACAGTGCTATTTATGTTTGCCATCATCTACAGCAGTGCGTTTAGAAAATAAGAGTGAATCAGGACGTGGGCCCAAGTTGCCTCTAAGGATTTGTTGTGCTGGAATAACACCCACGGAAAAGAGTGGGGTCATTTCGACTTTCTGGACGACTATTTATCCCCTTCAGCTCCTCATTTCTTGACGGCGATCGATGGTCGTGTGGCTTTAGCGTCAGCCATAATGAAGAGGCAGTACCGTCCGCAAGTAAGTCTTTTGAGAGGATGTTCATTCCTTTTTTGAATCGCCTCTGACTGTATTGCCAAGAGTCCAAGGCAGTCATATTGTCCAGCCTTGGCCCTCCTGTAGCGCCCTTACCCGCCCGTAAGTCACCTCTATTGTTGCAGCTCACCACCGTATTCCCCGCCTATATCCTTAGCATTTTGGGCCTTTCCGTTGGCTAATATGAGCAAGAAGATCCAGCCCCCGGCATACAGCGAACCGCTAGGACAAATTTACCAGATTGTTACCTAGTCCCGCTTCAAGTGCTTCGTCTTTCGACCACTGACGCGCTTGCGCCACATTTTGAAGCTTGAATGCTTCAATTCACGCCGCATCAAGGAGATAACTTCGGGCTCTGACAAGCCCGTGGTCGCTTCGATGGCGTCGAAGCTGACGTCATCCTGCCAAGCTTTTTCAATTATGTCGCTGATTTCTGATTCTGTCATGCGGCTTCCTGCTTACTTCCCATAATTGCATCCGATGTGTGGCGATCAATCGCCGTACGAATTGCCCCGCACCCTGTACGCCGCGCCCCTTGACTGAGCAGGCTCCAAGAGGCAAGAAATGACTAAGATTGTTGTACAAAAAAAACCCCCATGCAAGCCAACGACTTACAAGGGGTTTGAGTGGGTCCGAATAGATTCGAACTATCGACCTCTACGATGTCAACGTAGCGCTCTAACCAACTGAGCTACGGACCCATCATGCAGGAATGACACCTGCCCGTCCCCTGGAATAGTGCAAAGCACCAAATGGAGGGCCGCAAATATACCCCTGTATGGACAGGGTAGTCAAGAATCGTTTTAGAATCCCCCAAGAAGTCAGCTTGCGCTCAGAGTGCCTTTTAGAACCGGGCCTTCAAAGAAAAAGTTGGGATGGTTTCAACCGGCGCACCAAATGCGGCGGTGACCACCATGCGTCGTGAGCGTCCTGCACTGCGAGCCGATATGGCACCTGAAATGAGTCTGTTGGCTACCAAACCCGCAATCAGGATCGAACGGCGGCGACGAAGAGTTTCAGAATCGTCCCTGAGGTCACGATAGTTACTGTAGTCAGTATCATTCTGCCACTCCCACTGAAAAGCTGGGTCGTCCACATAGCCGATCAAATCCCATGATCTGTTGCGCAGCATCGTTTCTCGGTACACGTCGGATGACTCGAACGATGCCAGGTTTAAGAAAAATGTTCGGTCTTTTCCAGCAACCTGGGCACCAGCGGCACTTCGGGCGAGCGTTGTGTAGGAATCAACGAGATGATTACGATGCCATTCTCCGCCAATGAGTCCCAGCCAAAGGCTAGCATCCGTACTGGCGTAGGTAATGGCCCAATTACTCCAATGTCCGTCATTGACATATTTGTGCCCAAGACCTGGTAGAAGCAGTGACATAGCGAACGCTTTGCCACCCGAAGGTCCCGTTTCCGTCATGGTGGGACGCTCCTGAGCCACTACGTCTGAGGAAGGCGTAAGCAGGCAAACAGCCAGCAAGAGGGATGTCAAGGTGGTGGATACGGAACGGATCAAGGAAGCTGGCAACAATTCAGATTGGTCAAGGACACTTGTCTCGGTTTGTCAGCGGGCGGGGACATTTGTCCGCCGGAGCCAATCAGGATAAACCGGAAGACTGCAACGAGGCAGGTGCACTGTGGATCCTTCTGGGCTATTGCAGGATGGTGGCAAGCCAGAGGGAGGCTTCTGCAACACCGGGTACGTAGGCGGCCAACGCAGTATGAGAAAGTCCATCCATAGGATAAAAGACATATGGTGCTCCCGCATTAATCAATGCAGATACCTCTGATTCCGCGTCGTCAAACGGAAACACCTCATCCTCTCGGCCATGAATCACGAAGAGGGGGACCAATGTGTCTCCGCTTTGCAATGACCCGGCTACTGGATCTCCGGCCACGGCTATCCCAGCTTTTACCAGATCAGGTGCGCTTCCTGTTATATACCAAGCCCCGATAGCGCCTGCACTATAGCCTGCAATCACAATCTTGTCTGGGTCGATGGGCCATCCAGCTCGTTTGATTCCATTAACCAAGGCATCGATCAATTCCAGCGAATTGGGTGAAGCCCAATGGCCGGATACGGCCGTTGGCGCAATAAAAATGGCTCGTTGATCCTGTAATCCTGGTCGAAAGAGCGACTTCAGGACGCCTTCTCCCTGGTACGTTCCGTATTGACCACCTCCATGCAGAACGATAATCAGAGGTAGCTTGGATGTGGGAGAAACGCCAGGACGATAGGTCACAAACGGGACATCTAGTCCATTGCTGAGGTGTGCAGCGTCAAAGTGATATCCTGGATCGAAACGAACCTGCTCAAGATCGGATAAGCGAACAGATAGTGAGTCGTCAGGAGAACAGGACGACAAAAAAAGAATGGTTAGTGTCAACGAACACAGACGCATAGGTCAGTTGCCAAGGCGTTCCAATCGTCTGAGTGGAAGCTCTTCGAAAAGGTCTTCCAGAAAGTCCTTTTCGAGGTTTTCACCCTCGACGTCAGCTGCAATCACGAAGCGCTTAGCGATGATCACTACTCCCTGCATCTCTACATGACCGTTGTGATACTCCACGGATTCAAATCCTGAATACCCCTGAAACGAGCGAGTGCGTTTAAAGCCGTCCCGATTCTCCTCGTCAATCTGACGGTCCATAAAATTGAAACCCATGGCGGCTAGGCCCTTCATGGTGCCTAGATCAAGGATGGCAATCTCCATGTGAGATTCGCTACCTTCGTAGTTGGCTTCAAGTATTGAAAAACGCATGCCTAAGGCATCTTTGTTCGCACCGTCCCAATCTACCCGGTCCATTCCCATAATTTCATCGGGAAGCATCTCGCGAAACTCGCGGAAATCGACGACCTCGACATCTGAATCTTCCTGGATCTTGTTGCCAATCTTTTCGAGAACCTGGCCAACGCGGGCAATACCCGTTAATACTGATTCTTCGATTTCACGCTGAATACGGTCAATTTCCTCTTTCCTGAGGTCCTCCTCTTCAAGTTTGTCTTCTAGGCGCTCTCGCACCCGGTCCAGTTCTTCTTCAGCTTTATCGAGTTCTCGATCTAAGTCCCGCTCGAGGTCCCGCTCGATACGCTCTGATCTGCGGTCTTCATCGCGACGATCGACTTCTTCTTCACAACCGATAATACCCACAACAAAGAGGGCAACCACGGCCAATACGAGAAATGCACGCATGTTAAAAAGCGGAATGAGGGAAGGAATCGGAGTGTTTCTGAGCTATACGGAGGCACCGGAAAAAGGTGACAGCCCGTCAATCAGACATCACATGCTCCGTCGGTACTGCCCACCTACCTCGAATAGGGCATGGGTTATATCTCCCAATGAGCAGGTCTGAACTGCATCCATTAACGCGTCGAACGTGTTATGGCCGGATCGGGCTACCTCTTGGAGACGGGACAGCGAAGCGCGCCCTTCATTTGGATTACGACCTTGGAAGGAGCGAAGGTTCTCAATTTGACGATCTTTTTCCACTGTCGATGACCGCATCAGCTCAATGGGAGCTTCGTCACCAGTTTCTTGCGATTCGCTACGGAAAGTATTTACTCCAATAACAGGAAGCTCTCCAGAGTGCTTTTTACCTTCATAAAAGAGAGATTCTTCCTGGATTTTGGATCGCTGGTACATGGTCTCCATGGCGCCTAAAACACCACCGCGATCATTGATTCGCTCGAATTCTACTAGGACAGCTTCTTCGACCAGATCTGTCAACTCGTCCATTATATAGGCTCCCTGCAACGGGTTCTCGTTTTTGGCCAATCCCAGTTCACGATTAATAATCAGCTGAATGGCGATGGCGCGCCGAACGCTTTCCTCAGTTGGTGTGGTGATGGCTTCGTCGTACGCATTGGTGTGCAACGAATTACAGTTATCGTAGATGGCCATCAATGCCTGCAACGTAGTGCGGATGTCGTTGAACTGAATTTCTTGCGCGTGCAGGCTGCGTCCAGATGTCTGGATATGGTATTTGAGTTTCTGACTGCGCTCGTTGCCACCGTACCTATTCTTCATGGCTATGGCCCAAATCCTGCGCGCAACGCGTCCGATGACCGAGTACTCGGGATCCATACCGTTTGAGAAGAAGAAGGACAGGTTCGGGGCAAAATCATCGATATTCATGCCTCGAGCTAGGTAGTACTCGACAAATGTAAATCCGTTGGATAGCGTAAAGGCAAGCTGGCTGATTGGATTCGCGCCGGCTTCGGCGATGTGATACCCTGAAATCGAAACAGAGTAGAAATTGCGTACTCCGTTATCAATGAAATACTGCTGCACATCGCCCATCATGCGGAGCGCGAATTCAGTAGAGAAGATGCAGGTGTTCTGCGCCTGATCTTCCTTGAGGATGTCGGCCTGAACGGTGCCGCGCACAATCTTGAGCGTAGCTTTCCGAATCCTCTGATAGGTTTCTTCTTCAAGAAGACCCCAGTCGACGAGCTGCGCGCCATACGTTCCAAGTAGTCCGAGTCCCAACCCGTCATGTGACTCTGGCAGCGCGTCTTCGGGGCCCATAGGGCCGGTGGGGGAGTACACTGGGGCATTCTTTCCGAGCTTCTTGCGGATGGTGTTAAACACCGCATCCCAAGTACCTAGCTCGCGTAAATGTTTCTCAATTTGCTGATCGACTGCTGTATTCAAAAACATGGCTAACAGCATTGGAGCTGGGCCATTAATCGTCATCGAAACAGATGTGGATGGATTGCACAAGTCGAAGCCTGAATACAGCTTCTTCATGTCATCTAAGGTGCAAATGGACACGCCAGCATTTCCCACCTTCCCATAGATGTCTGGTCTTTCGTGCGGATCGAAGCCGTAGAGTGTGACCGAGTCGAAGGCGGTTGAGAGGCGCTTAGCCGGCATGCCCTCCGATACTAAGTGAAAGCGGCGGTTGGTACGTTCGGGACTTCCTTCACCCGCAAACATGCGTGTGGGGTCTTCACCGGAGCGTTTAAATGGAAAGACACCTGCGGTGAAGGGAAAGAAGCCTGGAAGATTTTCGAGCAGGGCGTATCGAAGCCGCTCACCCGGATCTTGGGTCATAGGAAGGGCAACCCGAGGGATTTTCAAACCACTCAGGGACTTAGTATAAAGCGGCACGTTAAAGTTGCGACCGCGCACTTCATAAGTAATCTCATCTGCGCGGTACTGAGCCGCCAGGTTGTCCCAGTTTTCGAGGATAGCTTTTGAGCGATGGTCAAGGCGCTCCCACCAGCGGCCAGCCATTTTTTCCAGACGTTCTTCCAAGTGGGCGCGATCTTCAGGGTTCCATTCTGCTACTTGGTCGAGAGCACCTTTGGCCTCGCCCCATTTTCGGGCGATCGAGATCTGTTCTTCTGCGTTTTTGCGATAATCGCGGCTTCCGTCCGCAATGTCACCAAGGTATCGTTGCCGGCGGGCAGGTATCAGCGCCTCAGCAGCTGACGTTCCAGGTTCAACGGGTAGATCTTGGTAGGTCGTAGAGGAGCGGCTAAACCCAAATTGATGGTTGAGGGCTCCAAGTAAACCGAGATACAGGTTGGTTACACCCTGGTCGTTGAAATGCGACGCCATGGTAGGGAAGACGGGCATATTCTCGGTTGGAGTTTCAAAGGCCGCACGGTTGCGCTGGAGGGTCTTTCTGACGTCGCGAAGCGCATCCTCGCTACCTCGTTTCTCGAATTTGTTGAGCGCAACGAAGTCAGCTACATCCAGCATGCCTATTTTTTCTAGCTGGGTTGGAGCGCCAAACTCTTGGGTCATCACGTAAAGTGTGATATCGGTCATGTCGGCAATTTCCGTATCGCTCTGCCCGATGCCAGCTGTTTCTAGGATGATCAGGTTGAAGCCAGCTGCGCGGCACACAGCGATTGAGTCTTGAAGTGCTTGACTCGTGGCACGGTGAGCCTGCCTGGTTGCAAATGAACGCATGAAGACCCGCTTTCCAGCCTCATCGTAGATGGAGTTCATCCGGATCCGGTCTCCAAGTAGGGCGCCGCCCGTTGAACGCCGCGTTGGATCGACAGAAAGAACAGCGATATCGAGGTCGTCAAAGTCCGTCACAAAACGTCGGATGAGTTCGTCTGTGAGGGTGGATTTTCCAGCTCCACCTGTTCCCGTGATGCCGATCGTGGGGGCCATCTGTTCAGAAGCGGCTGCACCATCTCCAGAAAGCCCCGGAAGCGCCTCGTGCGACGCTTCGATCATGGACAGCGCCCTTGCGATGTCCGAGGGAAGTGGTTTTCCTTCTGAGGCGTTTAATTCGACCGTCTTGATGGACGTGACATCAAAATCACACTCGCGCATCATCTGATCGATCATGCCCCTCAGGCCCATCTTAAGGCCATCTTCTGGCGAAAAAATCCGGGTAACACCATAGTCTTGTAGCTCAGTAATCTCTTCAGGCACGATTACTCCACCACCACCGCCAAATACTCGTATGTGGTCAGCACCGTGCTCTTTGAGCAGATCCACCATGTACTTGAAGTACTCCATGTGTCCACCCTGGTACGACGAAATGGCAATTCCTTGCACATCTTCGTGGATGGCGGTATCCACAATCTCCTTGACCGAGCGGTTGTGTCCGAGGTGGATCACTTCGGCGCCAGCCGACTGCAAAACACGCCGCATGATGTTGATTGCCGCGTCGTGACCGTCGAACAGGCTAGCCGCTGTCACAAAGCGGATAGGGTTCGCTGGGACGTGCCAAGAAGGTTCTTGTAATGCGACGGTGGGATTAGCTGTTGAAGCTTCCATACGGCAGATTGACGATGATCAGCGATCAATGGACGGTTTCTGAGAGTTACAGCGATAGAATACGCTCCTGCGGGGGGCAGGTTTGCGAACGCATAGCGAAATATAACGGTGTTAACCGAAGTGTGTTAACCTATTGGGTCAATGGCGAGCGCAATTGCGTACTCATCATTGATTCCAAAAAAGGCATCCCACACCTTTTCCATGGGGTCGATGGCTCCAGCTTTTGCCGAAGGAAGATCAATGGAGAGTCTCACTTTTCGTGGTGACTTTCTCAGCCCCGTTCCATTTGCTTTCAGAACGGCTTCCTTAAGCGTCCAGCACATGAAGAGGGCTTCTGTAGGGTGGATCGGCATTAGGGTCATCTGCTCCTTCTCTTCATCGGCAAGGATATAATCCAACAACGAGGCAGGTTTATCTCGCACGTGTTCCAGATCAATTCCTACGTTTCTATGGCTGGCTGCGGCAACAGCTACCTCTCCCGAATGCGCCAGGGACAGGTATAGTCCGGAATCAGGGCATGCAAGCCGTCCGGTTGGCCCCACAATAAGATTGACGTGCGCGGGGGCCTGCCCAAGTCGTTCGCCTAGGAGTGTGCGCAATGCGACTCTTCCTGCCGTGAAGCCGTGACGGCGTTGCTCATTCTTCATCCCTGCCCTGCGGGAGATTTCCTCGTCAGTGAGGATGTTCATCCAGTCTCGCGTTTCTTCGGCACTGAAAACGAGCGTGCGAAAAAGAACGTCGCTCGGAATATGGATATCTGGCAGGGGCATACCTGCAAAATAGGGCCTTTCGGTCGGAAGGTGATCAGCTTCCAGCCAAAACAGGATCTTTTACTGTTGGTAGGTAAGAAAAATGGTCTAAAAACAGCGCGGGGCGGGGCTCTACGAGCCCCGCCCCGCGGGAAAGCTCCTCCTGACCCGGCCGAAAGGGTTGGGAATTCGGCCAGAGTCGGAAGGTTTACTGCGTCAGCTTAGCTGGCCGCAGCAAAGTTGGTTGCGACGGCATTCCAGTCGACAACGTTCCAGAACGCAGATACATAGTCGGGGCGGCGGTTCTGGTAATTTAAGTAGTAGGCATGCTCCCACACGTCCACTCCGAGGATTGGTGTGTGGCCCTCCATAAGCGGGCTATCCTGGTTGGCGGTCGAGTAGACGGCCAGACTTCCATCAGCTTTTACGACGAGCCATGCCCAACCGGATCCAAAGCGGGTACCTGCGGCAGCAGAAAATTCTGATTTGAATGCATCCAACGATCCAAACGCGCTATCGATAGCTGCTGCCAAATCGCCTGAAGGCGTGCCGCCACCATTTGGTGACATAATGCTCCAGAACAGCGTGTGGTTTGCATGACCACCGCCATTGTTTCGAACAGCTCCACGAATGGCATCCGGAACAGCGTTCATGTCGCCGAGAAGGTCTTCTACCGATTTGCCGGTAAGTGCTTCGTGACCTTCAAGAGCGGCATTCAATTTGGCTACGTAACCAGCGTGATGCTTGCCATGGTGAATCTCCATGGTGCGGGCATCGATGTGTGGTTCGAGAGCGTTGTGAGCGTAGGCGAGATCGGGAAGTGTGTGAGCCATGGGTCGCAATAATTCAAGGTGGATGATTCAAGTGCCTATACGCTGACGGACCTGGTACGTTCGTTTAGACTGCCCGTCATTCAAAGATTTCACTCGGAAATCAGAATAGCTGCATTTTCCTAGGCTTAACGATAAGCATCAGGTCAGCATCGCAAAAATACCAAGCCTCAACCAAGAAACTGGGTTACTGTGTCTGCGGCAAAAAATCCGCTCGTCACATCCAATGCAAATGTTGTTACACCAAATACTACGAGTAGAACGACGCAAGCAATCAGCACTGCCGCAGACGAGCGCGGAATGTCGAAAGAGTGTTCTGCCATTGGGCTGTTTTCTCCTTCAGGCTTCATAAAGAAGACCACGAGCACGCGGAGATAATAGTAAGCTGAAACGGCGCTCGTAAGCACACCGATGATGGCCAACCAAACAAGATCGGCATCGATGGCGGGTGCGAAGACAGCCCATTTTCCTAGGAAACCGGCGAGCGGCGGGAATCCTGACAGACTGAACATGAAAACGGCCATGGTCCATCCCAAGAATGGCTTGCGATAGCCTACGCCTGCCAAGGATTCTAAGGTCTGCTCGCTGCCTTCCTTTCCATCCCACTCAAGCAGAGCAAGGACACCAAAGGCTCCAATGTTCATGATGGTGTAGACCATCAGATAGAACAATGCGCCCGAGTAGCCTGCTTGAGAGCCAGAAGCGAGGCCAACCAGTACATAGCCAGCATGCGCAATCGAGGAGTAGGCAAGCATGCGTTTGATGTTCTGCTGCGAAAGAGCGATCACATTACCTATGACCATGGTGATCACTGCAAAAACCGCAAGAACATCAGCCCAGCGTTCAGCAGGGAGAGCCTTCCACAGCACGACAACCAGCGCAGCAAAGGCAGCCGCTTTGGAGGCGGTAGACATGAATCCGGTAATCGTTGTAGGTGCGCCCTGGTAGACATCTGGTGTCCACATGTGAAACGGCGCAGCGCTGACTTTAAACAGAAAGCCTACCAACAAGAGGGAAACACCGCCCCAAAACATGACGCCTGCACTTTGCTCGGCAGCAATCCGAATCGCGCCAAATTCCATAGAGCCAGTGGCGCCGTAAATGAGCGCAATACCGTACAGAAAGAAACCTGTTGAAAAGGCGCCCAGCAAGAAGTACTTAAGCGCACTTTCTGTTGATCCTGATTCCGATCGTACAAACCCGGTCAGGATGTAGAGACAGATGGACATGGTTTCGAGTCCCACAAATACCGTCACAAGGTTATTCGCGGCACCAAGAACAAGCATACCGACCGTTGCAAAGAGGATCATTGCATAGACTTCCCCGATGTTATGGCCGATTTTCTTGAGATAGGGCACTGTCAGGATTATGCTCAACGCGCCGCTTCCCAACACGAGGCTATTTACGAAGGCCGCTGAACCACCCGTTCGCATCATGTCATACCAGGCGAGGCCCTCGGGCGCTCCGATGCTCATCATTTCGATTACGAAACCAGCTGAAAGAGCTAGTCCTGCAATCCAAGGAGTGGCGACATGACGCGGCTTGAATGCGTCAAATACAACCAGCACGAGTCCACTGACGGCCACAATCAGGAGAAACAGCGTCGCTCCCAGGTCGGTCATCATCATTGAATAGGCTTGCGAAAGATCCATGCTTTTGGTCAGATCCAGGAAAGATGATTGATGCGACGTGCCAGTTCGATGTCCAGACTTGTCACGTTATTGTTGGCGTCGTGCGTGCGCAACGTCACGCCAACCTTGTTATATACGTTGCTCAGTTCAGGATGATGATCCAGTTCTTCTGCTTCGAAGGCAATCCGCATAATGAAGCTCATGGCCTCACGAAACGATTTGAATTCGAACATCCGACTGATAGCGTTGTCAGCATACTCCCACCCTTGAATAGAGGGGAGAGCATCCTGAACAGCTTGAGGAGAAAGTGCCTGTCTGCTGAATTCACTCATATCAGAACACCCATCCACTAAAGAAGATGATATAAATCACTGCGTATACCGGCAGAAGAATCGGAATCGAATACTTCAGGATGTACCCCATAAAGGAAGGTGTTTCGACTCCGTTAGCTTCTGCAATCGCTTTAACCATAAAGTTCGGGGCGTTTCCGATATAGGACATGGCTCCGAAGAACACAGCCGCAACCGAAATCGCCTGAAGGAAAATGGTCGATTCGATACTATTTGCAAACAGAACAACTGCTTCAGGGCTGTTTACATCCAAGGCAAACTTGCCCATGGCTGCAGCCATGAAGTTGAGGTAGGTTGGTGCGTTGTCCAAAATCCCCGAGAGGATTCCTGTGCTCCAATAGAATGTGCCGACACCGAGGGAGTCTGCATTTTCTTGGGCGAAGTTGGCGATCAGTTGCAATGCGGGCTGCATGGTGGCAAAAATGCCAAGGAACAGCCAGCCAACTTCGCGAATGGGTTCAAAATGAAACTCGTTTCGCTTGAATGCTTCACGATCTGCTGTGGCATAGGCAAGGAAAGCCACGCCAAGCATGATGATTTCCCGGATTCCGAAGGGTACGTGCCACAGCTCGTTAAGATCAGGGACCCAATCGAAGACATTTGGATCAATGAAAACGGAGACGATGATAATGGCAACCCAGATAAAACTCTTCGTTCCGATCATTGAAACGGTTTTCTCATTGGGGTCAGGATCCGGGCTCTCTTCTTTGTTGCGCGCATCGATGAACCAGAAGATCCCCAAGATCATGGCTGTAGCCGGCAGCCAGATATACCAGATGTGGGTTAAAGTCCAGAAGAATGGCACGCCTCGAAGGAATCCCAGAAACAGAGGGGGATCTCCGATGGGCGTCAGCGCACCACCAACGTTCGCGACAAGAAAAATGAAGAAGACGATGTGGTACGCTTTCAAGCGTCCCCTATTCAGCCGCATATAGGAGCGAATGAATAACATGGCTGCTCCAGTCGTCGCAATCACGTTGGCGATCAAGGAAGCAACGAATAGCAGAATTACGTTATTCCTCGGCGTGCCCTTGATATTGATGTTTACGAACACGCCAGAAGCAGCAATAAAGAGCGACGCCACTAAAGCGATGAACGAGAGGTATTCAGCTATGGCATGCTCCATCGGAAGGATGGAGTCCATAACAAAGATGTAATACGTTGCTACGCTCAGGCCAAGTCCGACAGCATATTTAGGGTAGTGATGGTGCCAGTGGTACGGAAAGAACAACGGTCCCATCGCAATCATCAACAAAATGGCGATGAAAGGGATAACCAGCCAAACTGGAGGGAGGGGACCATGGTCATCAGCATGTTCGCCCGCGTCCATTGAAGCCTGTCCGCCATCCGCACCTGCATCTTGATGTGTAGCTTCACCCGCATCTTGAATGAACGCAACAGCATCGGTTGGCAACAGGACGCTCAGCGCCAAGAACGCCAAAACCGCCAATAGGCCGGCTTTGAATGCGCCGATTCTCAGAACCGATGGGCAGTCAGGCATGGTTTTGATTGGGCTCGGTTCTGGTAGTTCAGAGTGAGAGTGGCAGATTACTTGGAATCTGTATTGGCAACGATTTCTTCGATGACACCAACGGATTCAGCATCCGGTGTCCACTGAGTCATTTCATCAGATTCAGCGGCTTCAAGCGCAGCGGCAACTCGCTTAGTTTCAATCTTCTGTAAGAGGTCTTGCACTGCTGGCTCACTCTTTGCTAAAAATGGTGCAGGGAAGAAACCCATAATGACCATTAAGGCTGCCAACGGTAACAGAAGTACGAGTTCGCGTGCGTTGAGGTCTTTCATCGTCGCGTTCTCTTCCTTGTCGAGTGGTCCCCAGAACATCTGGAACACCATGTAGAGGAGATATACGGCGGCGAGGATTACACCCGTCGTAGCAAGCGCCACGAGGAAAAGGCTGTCAAGAACGGTGCTTTTGAAGCTACCAATCAGGATCAGGAATTCGCCGACGAATCCGTTCAAGCCAGGAAGACCGGCCGAGGCCAGTACACTGAGAATCATGAAGAACGTCAGCACGGGTACGGACTTGGCCAATCCACCAAAGTCAGACATCTCACGCGTGTGACGACGCTCGTACAGCATGCCGACGATGAGGAACAAGGCTCCAGTCGAGATGCCATGGTTTATCATCTGAATCATGGCGCCTTGCATGGCTTCTGCTGTGAAAGCAAAAATACCAAGGACCACAAACCCAAGGTGACTCACGGAGGAGTAGGCTACCAGTTTCTTCGCATCGCTTTGCGCCCTCGAAACGAGCGCGCCATAGATAATTCCAATTACCGCTAAAACGGCGAACATCATGGCGTACTCTTGCGCAGCATTCGGGAAGAATGGTAGGCAGAAGCGGACTAGTCCGTACGTACCCATTTTCAGCAACACACCAGCTAGGATGACAGAGCCACCAGTAGGTGCCTGGACGTGTGCGTCAGGGAGCCATGTGTGCAGCGGGAAGAGTGGCACCTTGATAGCGAATGCGAGAGCAAACAGAAGGAAGAGCCAGCTCTGCATGTCCACTGGCATCTGGAAAGCAACCAGCTTGAACCAGTCAGTCGTGAAGACGCCTGCATTGATGGCATCACCGGCAGCGTAGCCTAAGTAGATCAGCGCAACAAGCATTAGGAGCGAGCCAACCAATGTGTAAAGCACAAACTTGACAGCCGCGTAAATCCTGTTTTCTCCTCCCCAAATACCGATGATGAAATACATCGGAATGAGTGTCAGCTCGAAGAAGATGTAGAACAGGAAGATGTCATAGGATGCAAAAACGCCCGTTACACCGGTCTGCAGGATGAGCAGCAGGGTGTAATACGGCTTGTGGGATTTGCCGATGTACGTCCAAGACGACAGCACTACGATCGGCCCCAACAACGTTGTGAGCATGATTAGAAGGAGGTTCAGTCCGTCAACCCCCACGTAGTACTTGATGTCGAACATGTCCGGAAACCAGCTTCCAGTCATGTCAGCGAGCTGAGGAGCCATCGACGTCGAAATGGCTGGATCGAATCCCATCCAGAGTCCGATGGAAACTAGGAAGGTCAGCGAAGTCACACCGAGTGCAGACCACTTGATGGCCGATTCGCTTCGGGAAAGCATTGTCAACAACGCGCCGGCCAGCGGCAGGAAGATGACGATCGATGTGAGGTAGGGGATATTCATGGAATTCAGAAGCAGTAAGGCCGCCGGGGCCAGATCAGAACAGCATCAGCCAGATGAGAAGGACAACACCGAAGACAATGGCCACAGCATAGGACTGCACGAGTCCTGTCTGCAGGTAGCGTAGGGTGAAACTGGCTCCGCGGGTAAAGAAACCCGTGAAGTTGACCAGTCCATCGATAACATACTTGTCGAACGGAGCCAGACCGTGAATCGAACCGCCAATAAGCGGGCGAACGATCGTCTTGTCGTAGGCTTCGTCGAAGAAATACTTGCCCTGCCAGAGTTTGTAGAGGCCACCGAAGCGAGCTGCAAGCTTTTCGTCAAAGGAGAGACCTCGTTTCGAGTACCATCTCCAGCCAAGCCAGACGCCCATGATGGCGATCAAAGAGCCGAGCGCGATGAGTCCCCATTCTACAGCTAGAGCCACATGACCCTCGAAAGCCGCTTCAGCAACAGGACCTTGTTCGCCAGCTAACCAATGATGGATCCAATTGAGGTCTCCATGGGCAATGACGGCAGGGATGCCGAGATACCCACCAACGACGGACATACCAGCAAGAACCCAAAGAGGAACGGTCATGGTCCACGGAGATTCATGCGGCGTAATTTTATCAGCATGTGGCCAGCGTGGTTCGCCTTCGAAGGTCAAGACGTAGGCGCGCGTCATATAAACGGCCGTCAAAAAAGCTGTAATGAGTCCAACAACCCAAACGACCAAGCCTACATCAATGCCGTGGGTACCTGCCTCGAATGCTTTAAAGAGGATTTCGTCTTTGGAGAAGAACCCAGCTAAGCCTGGAATACCTGCGATGGCCAGCGTCGAGATAAGGAAGGTCATGCGAGTCGCCGGCATGAACTTCTTCAGTCCACCCATCGTGCGCATATCCTGAGGGTCAAGATGATGCCCATGGCCATCATGCTCTAATTCGTGCTCGACCTCATGCATGCCATGAATCACACTACCGGATCCGAGGAATAAACAGCCCTTGAAGAAGGCATGCGTCATAACGTGGAAGATGGCTACATAGAACGCGCCGACACCGGTTGCCAAGAACATGTATCCGAGTTGGGACACGGTCGAATAGGCGAGAACCTTTTTGATGTCATTCTGCGTGATGGCAATCGTTGCCGCTACCAGCGCCGTGACAGCTCCGACGATCGCAATTACTGTCATGACACCCGGGGCCATCAGAACAAGTGGGGACAGGCGAGCCAAGAGGTAGAGGCCCGACGTAACCATCGTCGCAGCATGGATCAGTGCGGAAACTGGCGTAGGACCAGCCATGGCGTCCGGCAGCCACGTGAAGAGAGGAATCTGAGCACTTTTACCCGTGGCCCCAATAAACAGAAGGAGCACGGTTGCGGTGATCGAACCTTGCGACATCGTCAGCCCGTCGGTCAAGACCGCATCGAAGTCCAGCGAGCCAATTTCCCGGAAGATGATGAACATGGCTAGCAGGAAAGCGAAGTCCCCGATGCGGTTCATGATGAACGCCTTACTTGCCGCTTTGCTGTTATTGCGGTCCTTATACCAGAATCCAATCAGAAGGTAGGAGCATAGCCCAACGCCTTCCCAACCGAGGAAAAGAACGACCAAGTTGTTGCCCAGCACCAGGTTCAGCATGGCAAAGATGAACAGGTTCAGGTAGGCGAAAAAGCGCCAATACCCGTCGTCCCCGTGCATATAGCCAGCCGAATAGAGGTGGATAAGGCTTCCCACGCCAGTGACGATCATTGTCATCAACAACGACAATTCGTCAATTCTGTAATCAAAGCCAATAGTCAAATCCCCGGCTGCCATCCATGTGAACGCGTTGGAGATAATCGCATCCCCTTGGAATCCAATGAATAGGTACACGGTGATCAGGAATGGAAGGAGCACCATAATGGTGCCGATCATTCCGATCAGGCCCTCTTTATTGCGAAGAGCCGGTACGAATAGTCCCCCAAGCCCGTTGATGGCGGCGCCAATCAGCGGGAGGAGGACAACCAATTTTATCAGCATTTCAGGCTGCATCGGGCGATGGATCGGTGGAAGGCGCCCAACGGGCGGACCCTCCGGTGATGACTAGTATTTGAAAAGGTTGATCTGCGTGACATCGATGGTCAGCTTGTCACGGAAGATGGCAATGACGAGCGCAAGCCCGACGGCTGCCTCTGCCGCTGCAACAGACATCACAAAGAAAACAAGGATCTGACCTGCGGTATCTCCCATGGACTGGCTAAGAGCTACCAAGGAAAGATTGACAGAGTTCAGCATTAACTCGACGCACATCAACATGACGATGGCATTGCGCCGGAATAGAAACCCGATGACCCCCATCGAAAAGAGGAGGGCGCTCAGAGTCAGATACCAATTAAGAGTAATTTCCATGGAGTAAGTCCGGGTGACCCGTGAGGGACTAAACGGGTTTTTTCTTAGCGATGACAACAGCACCGATGGTTGCAGCCAGCAGCAGGATGCCAATGACTTCCAACGGCATCGCGTATTGAGTAAACAGGACTTTCGCCAGTGAAGTGGCTGATCCAGTCTCGGCAGCTACTTGGAGAGTTACCGGGTCTGGAACCATATCCAGTGTATTTGCAACAATGAACATGAGCATAGCCAGAAGGCCCATACCCATTATAAAAGCGATTATCCGGCGCCATTCGATGCGTTTCAGATCCGGCAGGACCGAAAGGTTGAGCAGCATGATGACAAAAAGGAACAGCACCATGATGGCTCCAGCGTAGACCAATACCTGAATGACGGCGATAAACTCAGCGTTTACAGTCAGATAAAGTCCCGCCACGCAGAACAGATTTAGAATGAGCCAAAGAGCGCTGTTGACCGGATTCCTGGAGATGAGCATTCCGAGTGCGGCAGCAATGGCAACGGACGCCAGCACGAAGAACAAAATGGAGGCGGTCATGAGCGTAGGTGAGGCAGGAAAGTAGGGTGAAGAGAGACTCATTCACCTCGGGCAATTCGCCGCGCAAATTAGCCATCGACTCACCGATGGGCAAGAAAAGATCCGATAAAGACCCGAAGGATTTCACCTTTTTGACACTTCGTTCAATGAGGCCTACCCAGATACCCCGTTAGACACGGTCTTACAATGGTGCGAAAGCTTGGCATTGTCTCCGCCTCAGGTCCTCTTACTTCTGTTTCTTTTCAATGCCGTGTTTCGGGGAAAGGGCGCTGCTGTGGCGACAGCCATAGGACGCGCAATCGGTGTCGGATATCAGATATGGATCTTGACGTCGGGTCGAACGAGAATCAGAATCGAAAGAAAACATTGGTGATTCGATCCGTCTGTTCAGAGGACTATGATCAAAATTTCTGGCCCGGGGATGCTGCAGTACTTGGTAGGTACGGCCAGGTGGCTGGCCCTCATGCGTCTTATGGCGGATTTTGGGAGTGATGCGCTGGCCGGCTATACCATCTCGATACGCGTCATCATTTTTTGGATTTTTGCAGCTCATACAGTGGCTCTTTTTGTTGATTCTGCTGCTGCGCGGGAGGTGGGCGTCCTAAGCATGAGGACTCTTAACACTATATATCCTCCATGGGCAATTGCTGTTGCTCAGGTTTTCGCTGCCATCGTGAGTGCTTGGTTGTTTCGAAGAGGAAGATGGAAGCAAATCTCCGTCTAGACGACCGATAACGAAATAGGCTGTTTTTAGTAGTTTTCGCACCAAATAAAAAGGATCAGAAACGGCGAGAAACAGTACCGAGACTACTTCCAATGTAAACGTGTTTTGACGTGTCAATCAGTTCTGACTCCAACCCCTTTAGTCAAGCGCCTATCGTACTTGACGATGTGAGGCGATCAGCTTTGCTGGCTGCTTGCTTGACGACTACGCCCACCGCCATGTGGGTCCCCGGACGTATCGAAGTGTTTGGTAAACACACAGATTATGCAGGTGGCGAGAGCCTGACCTGTGCCTCTGAACAAGGAATTGCAGCGCTCGTTGAGCGGCATGAAAAAGCTAGCCTCATCATCCACGACGTTGCGCGCGGTCTAGAGGCCGAATTTGCTTATAACAAGCTAGTACAAGACGGGTCATGGACGATTTATCCGTTTACCGTGCTCAAGCGAGTGATCAGTGATTTCGGGATGCCAGAACACGGAATACGGCTTGTTATTTCGAGTGATTTGCCGTCGGCTTCTGGAATGAGTTCGTCGAGTTGTTTAGTCGTTGCTGTGCTGCTGGGATTGCTCAGCGAAGGCGGATATTCCGATTTGCCATTTTCTGATGTTGCAGCTTTTGCTGGATATGCAGGAGCAGTTGAGTCCGGTGCTCCATTTTTGACGTCCTCAGCAGATGCCGAATCTAGGTCCGGCGTAGGAACGCGAGGCGGAAGTCAGGACCACACTGCTATTCTACTCTCCGAAAGCGAGACTCTTGGCTTGTATGGATATCATCCTGTTCAGCGATTTGAGCAAATTGTTTTCCCTGACGATTGCACATTCGTCATTGGGGGAAGTGGCGTGAAAGCCAATAAAACGGGTTCAGCCCGCGAAGCCTATAACCGAGCCAGCGACATGGCTGCAGAAGTTGCCCGGTTGTATTCGGTCGATGTAGACGAACACTTCCCGACAATGGGTGCCATGATGGCCTCTCCATACTTCGACCGAGAAAGCCTGCGATGGGCGATTCCCGACAATGATCTGTGGGATCGATATCAACAGTTTGAGCGTGAGGTCGATTATGTGATTCCTGAAGCGATCCGGGCTATCAAAGCTTCAGATTGGGATACGTTTGGTCACGTGGCAGATAACTCGCAAAGGATGGCATCTGATTGGCTCCTCAACCAGATCCCTGAAACGAACGCGCTGGTTCGATTGGCAAGGGGCTTGGGTGCCTACGGGGCAAATGGGTTTGGCGCAGGTTTCGGAGGAGCAGTCTGGGCTCTGGTCAAAAAAGAAAGCGCACTGCAATTCAAGTCCGATTGGGCTACCGCATATCGAAGCGCCTACCCCCAACACGGAGATCAGAGCATTTTCCTACTCAACAGCCCTGGCCCAGGTGCCTGGGTTAGTTTGCCCGGCAGCGTCGCGGGCGTGGTTTCGGGGCAGATGAACTAGGCGTTTGCGGGAGCGGACTTCTACCGGCTTAGTCAAACTTCATTTTGGGCCAGATTTTCCAGAGTCCAAATGCGCACGCAAGAGCGAAAGCTCCTACGATCAATGCAGGCATCGTCTGACCGTACAGAGTGTACCCGGTGGCGAATAGTGTTCCGTAAATCATGCCGGAGCCTACGACCATCCCGAGGATAGCGAGCGGGAAATCAGATCCGTCCTCACTTGTGTCTTCTGAAATCTGTCCAGCGACGCGCGTCCAACCACGGCCTCCAGGACGAATTTTTTTGTAGAAGGAGACAAGCGTTTTTTCGTCGGTAGATGGGAAGATATACGCGGCTGAGACCCACGCAATGGTGGTGATGATCACTCCTACCAAGAGCTGTTCCCATCCTTCAAGGCCCATTCCTCCTGAGAAAGTGAATACCAATGCGACGACAAAGGATACAATCATAGCCGTCAGTTCTGCTTCCGCATTGACGCGCCACCAGAACCATCGAAGGATGAAGATCAATCCTGTGCCCGCACCGATTTGAAGTACGATGTTGAATACCTGAAGGGCATTTTCGAGGAAAAGAGCTAGTGTACAGGCAACAATCATCAACACAACGGTAGCTATACGGCCTACCCATACCTGCTGTGATTCCGATGCTTCAGGGTTGATGAACCGATGGTACAAGTCATTGACTACGATGGAGGACCCCCAGTTCACCTGGGACGACATTGTAGACATGTAGGCAGCTGCAAGCGAGGTAACCACCAGTCCCAGCAGCCCAGCTGGGAGGAACGTCAACATAGCAGGATAGGCTAGGTCATTTCGCACAACTTGTTCCGGCACATGGGGAAAGCGTTCGGCGATCGATGCCAGATCAGGAAAGACGATCATGGAAGCAAAGGCAATCAAGATCCAAGGCCATGGTCGCAGAGCATAGTGCAGGACATTGAACAAAAGGGCGGCTCCAGCTGCTTCTTTTTCGCTTCTGGCCGAGATCATTCGCTGAGCGAGATAGCCGCCTCCGCCGGGTTCAGATCCGGGGTAGTAGGCGGCCCACCACTGAACCGCGATGGGAATCAGAAAGATCGGGACGAGATCTTCCATGAAGTTGCCGTCGAATGTAGGCAAAAAGGATAGTGCCGGCTGTACGTTTTCGTGCGCGAGCATATTGGCCAAACCGCCTACTTCTGGCAGGTTCAGGACATAGATAGTCGCCCAGATGCTACCAATCATGGCCATGGCGAATTGGATCATATCGGTGAGGACCACGCCACGAAGCCCTCCTAGGGCGGAGTACGCCATGGTAATCACAGCCGCAATTACTACGGTTTCGAGCGGTGTCCAGCCCATCATGATGCTTCCGATTTTGATCGCTGCAAGCGTCACAGAGGCCATGATGATGATATTGAATACGATTCCGAGGTATACAGCCCTAAATCCACGCAAAAATGCTGCGATAGGACCCGAATAGCGAATTTCATAGAACTCTACATCGGTCAGTACGCCGGAACGACGCCAGAGCTTGGCATACAAGAAGACCGTTAGCATACCTGTCAGGAGGAAGGCCCACCATGTCCAGTTACCATCCGCTCCTGTGCCTCGGACGATGTCCGTTACCAGGTTTGGAGTATCTGTCGAAAAGGTTGTTGCAACCATCGAGATACCGAGAAACCACCACGGCATGGATTGTCCTGCTAGGAAAAATGACCGAAAACTCCGGCCACTACTGCGGGAAACGGACAGTCCGATTATGAGAGAGACGACAAAAAAGCCGCCCATAATGGTCCAGTCCAGGGTCGAGAGTTGCATGCGCAGACGAGTTACTGATTAAGCGATGCGTGGTGCGCGGCTCTGCCTGCGCACCACGATGTGGCGGACGCAATGTAATAACATCACCTAAGATTCTCTCAAAGCCAATGTTGATCTTGACATTCGTTCTGTTTCGGCCGTACTTCCGGAGCCGATTCCGGTCATCAAGCAAAAGAGGAGAAAGACATGGACAGACGAAATTTCCTGCGAGCCGGAGCTATTGCCGGCGTGGGAGCCACCGTTTCGAAAGGAGAAGCGCTTGCAGCTGAAGTCCGGAGCAAGGCCGCCGCTATTGTTTCCGGCAAGGATGACCGCACAGCCCGGATAGCGTTCATTGGAGTTGGTCTCAGGGGGCAGGAGCATTTGCGCATCATGCTTCGCCGTGAAGACACCATCATTCCTGCCATCTGCGACATTGATGCTAATAATCTCGCTATCGCACGAAAAATGATCGCGGATTCCGGTCGTCCTGCAGCGGCGGAGTTTACTGGAAGCGAGCGGGCATTCGAAGACATGCTCGAGCGTGATGATATTGATGGCGTCATCATTGCAACACCGTGGCTTTGGCATACCAAGATGGCAGTTGCTGCTATGAAAGCGGGCAAATATGCTGGCGTGGAAGTTTCAGCTGCTAACACGATGGAAGAATGCTGGGACTTAGTCAACACCTACGAAGAGACAGGGAAGCCATGCATGATCATGGAGAATGTCTGTTATAGGCGGGACGTTATGGCCATCATGAATATGGTCCGAGAGAACCTATTTGGAGAAATGGTCCATCTCGAATGTGGCTACCAGCATGATCTCAGGGCTGTAAAATTCAACAACGGTACGCAGGCCTATGGTGGAGGTGTTGAATTCGGCGACAATGCTTTTTCAGAAGCAAAATGGCGGACCTTGCATTCTGTCCACCGTAACGGCGATTTATATCCCACCCACGGCATTGGGCCGGTTGCCGTATACACGAACATCAATCGCGGCAATCGATTCGTTTCCTTGACGTCGACCGCCTCCAAAGGGCGTGGTCTGCATGACTATGTGGTAGCAAATGGTGGCCGCGACCACCCGAATGCATCCGTAGACTTCAAACTGGGTGATGTAATCACAACTGTGATTCAAACTCAAAACGGCGAATCCATTATCGTAAGTCACGATACCAACCTGCCGCGTCCGTATTCCCTCGGTTTCCGTGTTCAAGGAACGAAGGGAATCTGGATGGATGTCAACCGCTCCCTCATGATCGAGGGCCTCACGCCACAGCATGCATGGACACCCGCTGAGGAGTGGCTTGAAAAATATGACCATCCTCTATGGAAGAAGTACGAGGCTGACGCAACGGGAGCTGGACACGGTGGAATGGACTATTTCGTCGATCACGCCTTTGTTGAATCCGTGAAAAGAGGTCTTGATACCCCTCTTGACGCCTACGACGCAGCTGCTTGGAGTGCGATCTCTCCGCTATCTGAAGCTTCGATTGCGGCCGGTAGTGCTCCTCAGGCATTTCCTGACTTCACTCGTGGCTTGTGGATGAAGCGTAAGCCAGTGTTTGCACTTGGGGATGATTATTGACGATCGCGCCATTGGAAAAAGAAATGTCCGTGGATGATCCAAATCGTCTAAACGATCTCCTGCAAAAGCCGGGTACCATTCTCTTGGATGGCGCAGGCGGTCGCCCAGGATCGAAGAGCCTTCTTTTTACCCATCCAATTCGCATACTGCGAGCTGATCGGCTGGAAGAAGTGGAGCCGCTTCTAGCATCCGTAGAAGAGGCGACCGCGCAGGGTCATCATGTGGCTGGTTTCCTCGCCTATGAGGCAGGGTATGCTTTTCTTCGACACCGTTTTACAGAATTTGATGGTGGATTTAACCTACCCGGCGAGGCGCCGTTGGGTTGGTTTGGTGTTTATGATGCACCCGAGGAAGTGAGCCCAGAGCTCATCGCAGCTTCCACGGCGTCTTCCAGCAAGCTGGAGCAGGATGATGATTTTGCGCCTGATCTGGAGGCGATGGAATCGGCCGAGGATTTCAGACAGCGGGTACGTGATATTCGGCATCTGATTCGTGAAGGAGATGTCTATCAGGTTAACCACACCACTCGTTTTAAGGCTCCATTTCACGGCGATCCGCTTGATCTTTTTCTAACCATTCGAAGCCGCCAGCCTGTCGCGTACGGTGCTTTTATGAACCTGGGCGGCCTCTTCGTGCTGTCGTTTTCTCCCGAATTGTTTTTCGCCATAGATGGGACATCTATTGAGGCTGAGCCCATGAAAGGCACTGCTCCCCGTGGCGAAACCCTCGCTCAGGACACCAGTCTTTCCACTTGGCTTGCCGGGGATGAGAAGAACAGGGCAGAAAACCTGATGATTGTGGATCTCTTACGAAACGATCTCTCTATGGTGTGTCGACCTGGATCGGTTACTGTGCCGGAGCGGTTTGCGGTCTCGACCTATCCCAGCGTACATCAAATGACATCCAGAGTCACGGGTCAATTACACGAAGGAATCGAAGTGCCTGCTCTGTTTCATGCCCTATTTCCGTGCGGATCCATTACTGGAGCACCAAAAATTCGTTCGATGAGACGAATCCAAGCATTGGAGGCTGGGCCTCGAGGCGTGTATTGCGGCGCGATTGGATATGTCTCAGGATCTGCAGCACACCGAAAGGCGTGTTTCTCGGTGGCCATCAGAACGGCAGTGCTAAGACGGAACGAGCTCATTCTTGGTGCGGGAGGAGGCATCATCTGGGATTCGGATCCAGAAGAGGAGTACGAAGAAATGGTCCTCAAAACGAGGTTTTTTTCGAATCGGGCAGCAGCCCTTCCGATACAGCTCATCGAAACCATGAGGTGGGATGCGGCAACCCATGACGTGCCGCTGCTTAGGTACCACATGGACAGGCTTGCGCATTCTGCTTCTGTTCTCGGGTTCAGCTGGGACAGAGATTCTGTGACACAAGCCGTGACTAATTGGCAACCCTCAAATCAAAACGCTGACTGGCGTCTTCGTTTATTGATGGACGACCAAGGGGTGGTAACTCTTAGTGCGACTTCCTTGAACATGGAGAATATGGAGAACATGGAGAACATGGATAACATGGAAGGAACGGAAGCCTCCAGGAGAAACGAGGCAGATGCTAAGCCGCAGCCATTGGCTATTTGCCTTAGTAGTGTGCGCACTTCGTCATCCCATCCCAGATATCATCACAAGACAACCGACCGGGGCGCGTACGAAAGTGCTTTTACTGAGGCTCGGACACGGGACTGCTACGACGGTCTTCTAATGAACGAGCGAGGCGAAGTCACTGAAGGTGCCATCACCAATATCTTTGTTCGAAAGGGTGGCAAATGGGTTACCCCGCCGCTTTCTAGCGGGCTACTTCCCGGCGTTGGGAGACAAGTTTTCATGCTGCAAAATGCGGTACGGGAAGACGTCTTGAAACCTTCCGATCTGGAGTTGGCTGAGGAAATCATTGTCACAAACGCGATTATTGGGGCTCGGAAGGCCCGCTTCGTCCGCGGAAATCATCCATCGACCGCGTGACGCCCAGTAAATCGGCAATCGCATCGTACCAACTCACTGGTAGAAGACGCAGGGGGTAAGTGGCGTATACGAGGCGTGGCATAAGTAGCCTGCGTTTCTTCTTTTGTATCGCCTTCATAATTCGTCCGACAGCATACTCGGGTGTCAGAATCGGCAGCAGCCTGGGAAAACGCGTGCGAACACCCGCAAACATTCCCGTGTCTATGAAAAAAGGGGCCACCAGCGTAGTGTCGATAGGATGTCCCAGACGTCGTAGCTCAACGCGAAGAGCATCATCAAAACCCACTGCTGCAAACTTGCTGGAGCTGTAGGCAGATATTCTGGCAGTTGCTGCAATGCCTCCAGCTGAAGCTATCGTTACAATATGACCCTTTCCGCGCTCGATCATCGCAGGGAGTACGGCGCGGGTTGTATGAAAATGTGATTCCACATTGACTGCAAAAGTCGTGCGGATGTCTGCCGTCGTAAGTTCCAGCAAATGACGTCCAGCTACGATTCCGGCGTTGTTTATGAGGATATCAGTCGGTCCAAATTGAACTTCGATGTCAGAAAAACCTTTCTGAATGGCTTCTGGATCTGCGAGGTCAATCAAAACAGGGACATAGAGCGAGCCCAAGGCCTTTGCTGTTGCATCCAAGGTATTCTGGTCAAGGTCTACAGCTGCAACACGATCACCCGATGCAATAAATCGTTCGGCAAGTAACCTGCCTAGGCCGCATGCTGCGCCGGTGATAATGATGAGTCTGGACGTTGACATGCTCTCAATGGTGATAGCTAAAAGGTAAAAGCAAGGGCCGTTGAGGAAAGCTACCTTCATGCGGCTCCGAGTCATTTTGATCAATATACACCGGTGTGCAACGCACATTTTCTGAGAGTCGGGTAAGGGGTGATGAAGTGGCATCGGCGTGATATGGTGGAAAGCACTCAAGACAAAGTTGGTGAGTGAGGTGTATTTTGCCTTCTCCATAAGGACGTCTTCCGGGCACGGAACACGTTAGCCATCGGCCCTAGAAGTTGACACGTAAACAACCTGAATGCAGATGAACGCTCTTTACCCGGTTCCCGACGATTTTGCCGCTGGTGCTCTAATTGGTTCCAGAGAAGAGTATGATGCGATGTATGCGCGCTCTGTCGAAGACCCCGACGGATTCTGGGCAGAGATGGCTGAGGGCATCGAATGGTTCAAGCCGTTTAGTACCGTTAAAAACACATCTTTTGCCAAAGAAGATCTGCATATTCGATGGTACGAAGGAGGTAGAACGAACGCCTCCCACAATGCATTGGACCGGCATCTTGCAACGCGGGCAGATCAGACGGCGTTGATCTTTGAGCCCGATGATCCATCCGAGCCTGCTCGTCACATTTCGTATAAGGAACTGCATGAAGAAGTCAGCCGAATGGGGAACGTGCTTAAGGCACAAGGTGTGAAAAAGGGTGATCGTGTAACGATCTATCTACCCATGATCCCTGAAGCTGCTGTCGCCATGTTGGCTTGCGCACGAATCGGCGCCATTCATTCGGTTGTCTTTGGTGGATTTAGCCCAGATGCCCTTGCAAGTCGGATATTGGATTGCGATTCCACCATTCTTATCACGGCCGATGAAGGAAAAAGGGGAGGAAAGTTCGTTCCTTTGAAAGTGAATGCGGACAAGGCGTTAGCGCAGTGCCCTGAGGTTACGTGCACCATCGTAGCGAGACGAAGCGGTAGAGATGTTGCAATGATGGCTGGCCGAGACATCTGGATGGACGAAGCGATGGCATCTGTTTCAGCCGATTGCCCGCCGGAGCATATGGATTCAGAAGATCCTTTGTTCATTTTGTACACGAGCGGATCTACAGGTAAACCCAAAGGATTGCTACACACGACCGGGGGCTATCAGGTTTGGGCCTCTATGACGCACAAATATGTATTTGATTATCACGATGGAGACGTGTTTTGGTGCACGGCCGATGTCGGATGGGTAACTGGACATAGTTACATCGTCTATGGACCCCTGATCAACGGCGCCACGCAAGTGTTTTTTGAAGGTGTCCCGACGTGGCCAGACGCCTCGCGTTTCTGGGAAGTGGTAGACAAGCACCAGGTAAATCAGTTTTACACAGCACCGACGGCGATCCGCGCTTTGATGCAGCAAGGTGATTCCTTTGTAACCAAAACATCTCGATCTTCGCTGCGCCTCTTGGGTAGTGTAGGGGAGCCCATCAACCCAGAAGCCTGGAGATGGTATAACGAGGTCGTCGGTGAGGGGCGTTGCCCTATCGTGGACACCTGGTGGCAAACCGAAACGGGGGGCATCATGATTACATCGCTTCCAGGCGCTATTGCCACGAAACCTGGTTCTGCTACCGTTCCGTTTTTTGGGATCAAGCCTGCGTTGCTGACTACGGAAGGAGCAGAACTCGAAGGAGCAGCAGAAGGCGTACTCGTTATCGAAGACTCATGGCCGGGGCAGGCTAGGACCGTGTACCGCGACCATGAACGGTTTATTCAGACCTATTTCTCCACGTTCGATAATTTATATTTCACCGGGGACGGGTGCCGTCGTGATGAAGACGGATATTACTGGATTACAGGTCGCGTCGATGATGTAATTAATGTTTCTGGCCACCGGATGGGTACCGCTGAAGTGGAAAGCGCTCTGGTTGCTCACGAAGCGGTGGCTGAAGCAGCGGTCGTTGGGTTTCCACACGACATCAAGGGGCAAGGCATCTATGCGTATGTAACTCTCAATGCCGGGGTTGATGCTAGCGACGAGCTCATCGCCACGCTGACCGCTCATGTGCGCCAGGTAATTGGTCCCATAGCCAAGCCTGATTTCATTCAGAGTACACCGGGTCTTCCTAAGACTCGATCTGGAAAGATCATGCGACGCATCCTGCGCAAGATCGCTGCCAACGATTTTTCAAATCTTGGAGATACGTCTACGCTAGCGGATGAATCTGTCGTTGAACAGCTGATTACGGATCGAAAAAACCGGTAATACAGGTCCATTTCATCACGAATCAAACCAAGTTCTCGCCTAGAGGCTGATCGTAACATTCAGCGTCATGAACAGGACCGAGAAGGGCATTTTATACAGTACCCTGGGGGTCAATCAGACATATTTGGTTGATCTTCATCCATCTTCGGAAGCGCTTTGCGTAGTTTTCCGCATTGTCATTCCGGAAGCATCCCGAAACCCCCATGAGTGCTGAATTCTCGCTAGAGTATCTCGGTATTTCCAACCGTTCCCTTTCCCGCAATCTTTCCCGAGCTGAGCTCTACCAGGAGGCCATCCTCCATGATAAGGGTGCGGCCATTTCGAACCTTGGGGGTCTCATGCTCCGCAGTGGAGAGAAGACAGGGCGGAGTCCTAAGGACAAACGTGTAGTCCATGTTGAAGGAAAGACAGACGATGTTTGGTGGGGACGAGTAAACATTCCGCTTGACGCGAAGAATTACGAGATCAACCGAGAGCGTGCGATAGACTATTTCGATGCCGTATCGAAGCTATACGTCTTTGACGGCTTCGCCGGATGGGCCCCCGAGTACAGATTAAAAGTTCGGGTGATCTGCACGCGCCCGTACCATGCACTGTTTATGCAGAACATGCTGATTCGGCCCACGGAAGAAGAGTTGAAAACGTTCGGCGAACCGGACTTCACCATCATGAATGCAGGTAAGTTTCCGGCAAACCGCCACACGGAGCAGATGTCGTCGAAGACCAGCATCGACCTAAACTTCGATCGAAAAGAATTGACGATTCTTGGTACCGAGTACGCCGGTGAAATGAAGAAAGGCGTCTTCTCCATCATGCACTATCTCATGCCGAAGCAAGGTGTCTTGTCGATGCATTGCTCGGCGAATGAGGGAGACGAAGGAGATGTGTCGCTGTTTTTTGGATTGTCTGGGACTGGCAAAACAACCCTCTCTGCGGATCCTCGCCGTCATCTGATTGGGGATGACGAACACTGCTGGTCAGATAACGGCGTATTCAACATCGAAGGCGGGTGCTACGCAAAGGCCATTGGGCTGTCAGCCGAGAAAGAGCCAGAGATTTACAATGCAATCCGATTTGGTTCGGTCCTTGAGAATGTTGTGTACGACGAGCGAACCCACATTGTGGATTTCGACGATTCGAGCATAACAGAGAACACGCGAGTTGCGTACCCGATCGAATTTATCGACAACGCCAAAATTCCGTGTATAGGTGGTCATCCGAAGAACATCATCTTCCTGACCTATGACGCATTTGGTGTTCTCCCTCCAATTTCCAAGCTGAGTTCAGCTCAGGCCATGTATCACTTTATTTCTGGCTACACGGCAAAGGTTGCTGGAACGGAAATGGGTGTTACGGAGCCACAGGCTACGTTCTCAGCTTGTTTTGGCGATGCATTCTTAGTTCTTCATCCAGGGCAGTATGCAGAAATGTTGGCTGAAAAAATGCAGCTGCATGGCGCTAAGGCTTGGTTGATCAACACCGGGATGACGGGTGGCGGGTATGGTACAGGGTCTAGGATGAAGCTGTCCTATACGCGGGCCATTATTGATGCTATTCACGATGGTTCGTTAGACGAAGTTGACACCGTCACCGACCCTGTATTCCGTGTCGAGATTCCAACCTCCGTTCCCGGAGTCCCTTCAGAAGTATTGATTCCGAGGGACACGTGGAGTGACGCTGCAGCTTTTGACACTAACGCCGCTAAGCTTGCCTCATTGTTCAATCAGAATTTTGAGCAATACCGAGAAGGATCGTCCGATGCAATCGCGCATGCAGGACCAGTGATATAAGGCCAATTTGTTAGAACTGGCTCTATCCCTGTTGTCGAATCTTTAATGCCCAATCCATCGCCCCTTCCACGGGTGCGCGTGTGCTTACGCTAATGGTATATGCTGGAAGCAAGCTCAGAAGTGCTTTGCGAAGGCAATCGACATACCCGGAATGGCCTGTCAGGCCTCCTGTTAGAGCGATCTGTGTAGAGAGTTGAGAGGTCATCCCAGGTAACCTGGAGGCCTGTCTAGCCAAGGCAAGACATTGCGCCTCAATGAGTTTCACGGCTGCAGCATCCCCAGACTCCAGCAATTGCAGCATGAGTGGCGCAAGACTGGCAGGCCTAAAGTCAGGATCGTAGAATGTATCGAGTACGTTTTGCACAGATGCTCGAGGCAGGCTCATTGCACCAGCAACTGCTCGCCCCAAGTCGGATAACGAGCCTGATTCCAATTCGGAGAGCAACCGTTTGATGGCTGATTTTCCGATGTCATTGCCGCTTCCTGGATCTTCTAGACCTGGTCCCCAGCCGCCAGAGCGTAACAGGGTACCATTTGCATCAAGTCCGTAGCATCCGGACCCAGTCCCGGCGATGATGATTATACCATCGTCACTTGGGAAAGCTGCTTTCAGAGCAATGCGGGCGTCAGATTGCACAGAAACTCTGGAAGGAGTCAGATCGAGTAGCTCGGCCAGACGCGATGCGCAGCGGGCGCCATACTCTTTTCCACCCGCTCCTGCTGCACCTACACAACAAGCCGTCAAATCGTCCACATATCCGTCATCGAGAGAGGCTCTGATACCGTCTGCCAATACTTCGGCAAATGCCTCAGGATGGGCCGTGCGAGCATTGACACTTGGATATGAAGTAATCTGAGTACGCTCTCCATCCGTCCAATGAATGAGGAGCTTGCTTCCTCCCGCGTCTGCACCAATTGCACGGCAAGCGGGGCGATCACCTTGGTCAAATAGTGCCATCTCAGTTGCGCGGGTAAAGGGTAGTTGATTCATACATAGCAGACCCCTGAAGTGATTGGAGGTCGGGCGGTCGGTCTCCGGTTAGAAACGTGCCCAAAAAACGATCAAAATCCACAGCGGGACGACGGAAAAGTAACTGACTGTCGCGAAGACCGACCGCCCCCTCCCATGCGCTTGTTACGCGCATTTCACCGATTGATGTTGGTACGCCCCAGACGAGCGTTTGAGGGTGGCCGGACGAACGCAGGCTCACCGGCTCATACTTTTGACGGAATCTCTCCTCTGATCGCCCTGCGTCGGCGACTTCATCAACTGCTCCAGGAAAACCAACTGTCCGTTCTTGAACGGCTTCCCATCGCCAGGAGCTCATATCTGGACTATATCTAACGGAAAGTTTGCGCACCGTTTCACGCAGCGCCGTCTCCGCCATAGAATCGCCGGATAGGGACATTTCGAGGAGCATTGATTCAAAAATTGAGGCACCCGTTTCTGATGCATCGTACTCATAGTTCCAATTCTGGAGATATCGTAGGGCTTCTATTTCCATGGGGCCGGTAATGTCGCTCTCTGAAAGTTGGGCGAGCAGTCCAGGAACGAACGACTCAGCTGCTCGGCTCAGCGTGATTTGAAGCCATTCATCAGCTGGCACTGGCCCCGAAAACTTGCGGAGAGTGGCGATAGGACTCATTTCTTCGGGCGCATTTGTCACGAACAAAAGACCTGAATGTTGGCGAATAACCGTGGATGGACTTCCAGTAGTCATCCATTGAGCTCCGTTCCAGCGAACGCCATCGTGGGCAAAGAGAGAAGGCGAAGGGTGATGTCCCGCGAGTGCTTCAAACCACATTGTCATGTCTGTTACTTTCTGGAGCCCGGTCCATGACATGAGTCGAACGGAACGCGATTCACCTGCACGTGGTGGTTCCTCAATGAGCAGACCTTGCCCGATTCGGTTCGACTGCACAACTTCCTCGGTCCCATTCCAACTAAGGCGATGATGATCCGTTTGCACCATGTTAGATGTAACTACAGCCTGGCTGAGGTTTGATACGGAATGCGCCAGTAAAGCCCATGAGTCGATGTGTGTACTTCCAATCGGGGCAAGAGGTGTTCCGGGCACAGTCAAGCCAAGAAAACGACCTGCTCCGTAATCCAACTCTGTCTCTACATAGAAGGGGACTCCACTGCTCCCCGTCGCATATCGAGCCGCTGCATATCGAATAGAATCACTTGCGGCGCCGGTAGCTGTATTAAACTCTGCTCCATGCATGCGAAGTAGCCGGCGAAGCATTTGGTCTGCCTCGGCCCATTCCGAGACAAGACTATCCTCGAGCGCAATGGAGGGCGTTGAAACCCACGCAAAGAGCCGTTCGAGAGCTAGAGAATGCCAAGGTTGCCAAGACTCTGCCTTGATACCCAGAAGCAAGAAAGGGGAGGCTCGATTGAGGTCGTCGGCGGTAAGGGCGAGATCCAATCCCGATGCGAAATGAGCCAGTCGGATACGGGTTTCTGGATCCATTAGAGAAGGATCATCCCACATAGCCTGGGCCGTGGACGGAATGCCCAGTCGTAGGATCAGACGATCGACTGGCAAGGCATCCGGACCAAACCACTCGGATAACCGACCCAGTGCTGCTTGGCGCCATAAAACACTCTGCCAAGCACGGCTACGCCCCTGGCCGTACCCCAAAAGGATCATGCTGTCATCGAACGAAGATGCGTGCACGCGCATGCCCCCGTTGTCGGACCAAGAAACGGTCCCCGGTTGTGTCATACCGGCTGCGCGTATCGAAGAAGGAGCGTCTGGTCCCGCAGAAAAGGCGAGATAGACGATCAGGGTCACAGTCGTCCCCAATCCAAGAAGAATCAGCAGCGCAGATATTCCCAGTCTTTTGGGCATACGTTTAGTCTCTGGATCCTCTTCCGGATTCGATCCATGTTGTAAAATCGGCCAACGAAAGAGCATTTAAGCACTCGTTAGCAGAAAGGCCTCCCTTCCTTGCAGGAACGACCCCCCACTTCATGACATCAAGTTGATCAATAGAGTGAGCATCCGGATTGATGGATACCAGCACGCCCAGTTGGCGAGCCCGTTCCACCCATGTCCAGTCAAGATCCAATCTATAGGGACTGGCATTCAATTCTACAGCCACGCCATACGCAGCGCACGCCTGTAGGACAGCCTCGTGATCAAGTGGATAACCGTCCCTTTTTAAAATTAGGCGACCTGTGGGGTGACCTAATATCCTGGTGGCAGGATGACAAATGGCCTTGATAACCCGATCTGTGGCTTGTGCCTCTGTCATGTTAAATCCAACATGCACACTGGCTACCAGGAAGTCGAATTCATTCAACACATCGTCCGAGTAGTCCAGCGAACCATCCGTCAAAATGTCGCTTTCGACACCAAAGAAAACCCTGAATTCAGATCCGCCGTCGGAGGTAAACTCCCGGTTCAATAGATCGATTTCTTCTTTTTGCTTGAGAAGGGTCTGGACGTCCATTCCATGAGCAATCTTCAGCGATTGGCTGTGATCACAAATTCCGAAGTAGGAAAAACCTCGCTCGCGAACTGCCTCGCTCATTTCCCGAAGCGTATGGGCCCCATCGGAATACGTGGAGTGGTTGTGGAGTACCCCCTTCAGGTCGCTGTCCGAGACAAGCGTTAGGGCGGAAAGCTCATCGAGCCGATCGGCTGCAGTAGGGAGGTCTCGCAGGATTGCCGGTATGTAGGGTAAGCCAACCTTTTCAAAGACTTCTTTTTCAGTATCAGCATCGGGCAATGCACCTACGCGATTTCGTAAAGCCTCTACGAATCCTGCTGGTCCAGTTTCTTCTACCATTTTTCGCCCTGAGGTCCCGCTATGCGGGCATAGGATATCGACAGATAACCCATCCTCGAGTGAGCCCGACCACCGTCGTCCATCCGAATCTGTCTTTTCAGAAAGAGATACGCCATCGATTAGGGCCTCTGAAGAAGGGGTACCAACTACCAGCATGGAAAGGACACTGAGTTCATTCATTCCACGAGCCAATTCACCCGTGTACCAGACCTCTTCGATCTCTGCTACATTTAATAAGGCTGTACGAAGCACCTCGGCTTGGAGCCACGCATCTGCATATCGACGTTTGCCTTCGAAAGAACGTAGCAACGCTATGTTTTGCAGGATAGACTCTTGGCTCTTTTGGGCGAATCCTTCGAGCTCTGCTATGCGACCCGTGCGGGCTGCGGCCTCTAGGTCATCAAGAGATTGAACGCCGAGTTGCTGCCATAAAGCCCGTGCTTTCTTTGCTCCAAGTCCCTTAACCGCTAGGACGTCCAGCAGACCGGGAGGAAGTGCACCCAACAAGCTATCCCGAACTTCAAATGAGCCATAGTCCAAAATTTCGGCTATTTGAGATGCGAGCCCCGAGCCGATTCCTTTGATTCCAGTGAGTTCGCCAGATGCAATAAGATCAATAACAGGCTGTTCAAGTCGTTCGATGGTTCTAGCTGCCCCAGCAAACGCCCTTGATCGGAATGGATTACCGCCAGTCAGTTCTATCAATGCTGCCGTCTCCTTGAGCGGCTTAGCGATGGCTTTATTCGTCATGAATCAGAAGAGGATTAGGGGTGACGCCACAATCTAAGGACCTTCACATGGAAGAGGTCAAAAAAAGTAACCCCATTATATGTGGGATCAATCCTGTTCGAGGCTCCGTAAGGAAGCCTCCCTCCCCGCACTAGCTTGAGAACGTATTCGCTCGTGCTTTCGCACGTGTGAATGTCCCGGAACTGAAATTACTGGAGAGAACATGGACCGAATGAACAATCGGGAAGTCCCAGAAGGAAAGAACGCAAATCATTCAAAGCGCCGATTAGGTCGCGTGTCGATAGTAACCATGCTCATGGTTGGGGCCCTGATGATGGGCGTCCAACTTGAAAGCAAGGTTCTGAGTCAGGATACGGCGGAAGCCCTGCAGAAAATCGAGGATGTTTTTATCCTGATCAACCGACGCTATGTCGAAGAAGTTGATCCAGCCAAAATCGCACAGAGTGCGGTTGCAGGGATGTTGAAGGAATTGGATCCACACAGTGTTTACTTCAATGCAGAAAAGCTGAAAGGGGAGAATGAGTCGTTCGATGCCGCGTTTGAAGGCATCGGTATCTCATTTGAGTTATTGCCGGGCGTGGAAGGCGCAGATACTCTTGCCGTATTGAACGTTCTACCGGGAGGACCAAGTGAGGGTGTGGGTCTTCAGTCTGGAGATAGGATTCTACTGGTAGACGGGAAATCCACTATTGGATTTGACGAAGCCGATGTGCGTTCTCACCTAAAAGGTCCTCGCGGCACCGAAGTCAAGATTTCAATTCAACGTCCCGGTGTCGATCGCTTGATCGAGTTTGATATCATTCGCGATAAGATCCCGATCTACACATTGGACTCTTCCTATATGATGGAGGACGGAACGGGCTACATTCGAATGAATCGTTTTGCTCGGACTACCTACAGTGAGTTCATGGCTAGCCTTCGTGATCTCAAGGAGAGGGATATGCAACGGCTGGTCCTTGACCTGCGTGGTAATCGCGGGGGATACATGGAAATGGCTGTCCGAATTTCTGGCGAGTTTCTAAAAGAAGGCCAGCTAGTAGTTTCGCAGAGTGGAGCTACCGAAGACAGTAAAGAAGCGTTTTACGCCTCGAGTGGTGGATTGTGGGAGGAAGGTCCCGTGATGGTACTGGTTGATGGCGGATCGGCATCAGCTAGTGAGATCGTCGCTGGCGCCCTTCAAGATCACGACCGGGCATTGATCGTCGGGCAGCGGACATTTGGTAAAGGACTCGTTCAGAAGCAATATCAATTGCGTGACGGCAGTGCACTTAGATTGACTGTAGCGCGCTACTATACGCCTTCAGGCCGCTTGATCCAGACGGAGTATGAAGATGGAGATAGGGCTGACTACTATGCCAGCAAGGCTGAAATCAAACGAGCAGATGCCACGCACACGGCATCTGAACTTCTATCAGAAGCTCCAGACTCATTACGCTTTTATACGGACGCCGGACGCCTTGTGGTTGCCGGAGGAGGAGTCATCCCGGATTTCATCGTTCCCCCTGATAGTCTCTCGCCACTTATGCGATCTGTTCTTGGGCGAAGCCTTGAAAACCAGTTCATCCGGTCATGGATTGATCTCTACGGCGCATCCATCAAAAATACTTGGGGCGAATCGCCATCCGGTTTTGTGAGCTCTTTTACCGTCTCAGCAGAGATGCGTGAGGCCTTTCTTTCGTACGCGGCGGAGCATGGCGTAGTCATCGGAGATCGTCCGGGAGAAGCGGACGAAGGTGCGCGTTTTTCGGACATCGATTTGGCAACTGATCAAGAGATGTTAGACACACTTTTAAAGGGTCGGCTGGCAACTAGATTGTATGATCGAAGTGCGTGGTATCCCGTCTGGCGCAACGTAGACAAGCTTATTAACGAGTCTCAGAAGTTATGGGCCCCGGCGAATGAACTTGCCGAATCCTACTCTGTAGCCAACTAATATTCATCTCTTTATACACGCTAGAAAAGCTTTTTTTTGGAGGGCTTTCGGCACCTAGATTCTGGCAGATTCAACCATTAATTTCCTCAAACAAAAACGTGTTCGGCAACTTGAGCTTGATTGGCGTGTCTATCGCTATGAAGGCAGTCGGGAGAGATCACTTTCAAATCTTCTGCTAATCGGAGGCAACTTCGCATTGACAAAAGATTATGTAGTGGATATTATTCAAGCTGCTTTGAGGCCGCCCATCTTTACTAATAAATTAGTTGTGTGGCCGTTCGACTGATTGGGGTTTTGTTTCGTCTGTTGACGGGCTCCCACCAGCATTTCAAAACCATCGATAACAACCTGTTTCTGAATAGGAGGGAAGACTTCCATGACGTTATACAATCTGCTTCTGATGTTGCCACAAGAGGCGATGGCTGAAGACGGTCTGGTCAATGTTTTAGTCCAGCGCTTCAACGAAGGCGGCGAGTACATGTGGCCGGTTCTAATTTCGCTTATCGTTGGCCTTGCCATCGCATTTGAGCGCATCATCACGCTGAACCGCGCAGATATAAACACGCGTAAATTCATCGTCAACGTAAAGGGCCGCCTTGAAGAAGGTGGAATCCCAGCAGCTGAGGAAGTGTGTGCCAACACACGCGGCCCTGTTGCTTCTGTCTTCCAGGCAGGTCTCCTTCGCCATGATGAAGGAATCGAAGCTGTCGAGAAAGCCGTAGTTTCCTACGGATCTATCGAAATGAGCTTCCTGGAGCGCGGTCTCGTTTGGCTTTCGCTCTTCATCTCGCTTGCTCCGATGTTCGGATTCCTCGGAACGGTTGTTGGGATGGTTGAGGCTTTTGACGCCATTGAGGCAGCTGGAGACATCTCTCCGAGCCTTGTTGCCGGTGGTATCAAGGTCGCTCTCCTCACGACGGTCTTCGGTTTGATTACGGCTATTATCCTGCAGTTCTTCTACAACTACATCACGTCCAAGATTGACCGGATCGTGATTGATATGGAAGAAGCTTCGATCGAGCTGATCGACTCGCTAGTACTGCTTAACGCCGGTTCCCCTTCAGGTAACTGAGCGAAGGAAGGCTGACCCATTCAAGGGCGGCCGGCGCTGCCGGCCGCCCGACTAAACCATCTGAATAGAAATGGCTGGACTAGTACCCTACCTCATCTGGGCAGTAATCATCGTTTCCGGACTGAGTCTCCTAGCGATCGGCATCTTTGGTGTCCGTTCTCTTATCCAAGGCAAGGTTGATCCGTTGACCATCGTTCTGACCATGGTGCCAATTGCCCTATTGGGCATTTTGGGACTCGTGCTCGGAGATTGGGCACATGCTGCCATGCTTGCGTTCCTTATTTCGCTTGCATTGACATCACTTGTGCTGCTTCTTTCCGGACTCAAAGGTCTCTTCGGATTCTAAACAGGCAACACCGGTTGCACTGAACAATACAGAGGATTCTGATGGCATTGCTGAAAAAGAAAGCGCGGACAGAGGCTGAAATACCGACATCATCGATGGCGGATATTGCCTTCTTGCTGCTCATTTTCTTCCTCGTTACCACTACGATTGACGTTGACACGGGAATCGGAATGGTTCTTCCTCCGAAACTCGAGGACGATATTGAGCCGCCACCGATTAAGGAGCGCAACGTTCTCAAGATTCTCGTCAACGAACAGGGTCTCGTGCTGGTTGAAGATACTCCATCGGCCGTGCAGCTCATTCGCGATGAGGTCAAGAAGCATGTTCTGAACATGGGAGTTGACGCTCGTTACTCGGAAGAACCTGGCAAGGCCTTGATATCTATCAAGACCGCTCGTCAGACTCCGTACAATGCGTATGTGTCGGTCCTTGATGAAGTATGGATGGCCTATTTCGAAATGTGGGACTCTGAAGCCCGCCAGCTCGGGTATGCTGATTATGCGACGTACGTAGATAGTATCGAAGAGCAGGATGCGGACAATCAGATCCGTGAGAAGATTAAAGCTGCTATCTCGATCGCCGAACCAGACGCAGCTTGACAGCCGCTTCCACCGCTCCCACTGCAAACTGAACTCTACTCATGGCTGGTCACTTTCAAAAGAAAACTAAGACGAAGGAAGATATACCTACAGCATCTCTTCCGGACATCATCTTCATGCTACTGATCTTTTTTATGGTCAGTACCGTGCTGAGGGAGACGACTGTTCAAGTTCGTACAGCACTCCCGTCAGCAGAAGCACTGACGAAGATTGATCAGAAACGTCTTGTTTCCTACATCTACATAGGTCCTCGCAAGCTGGACGGTAATCGTCTAGGTGAGACTGGTGTTCAGATTGACGATGCACTTGTTGAAGACTTGGGCAATGTCAGAGCCATTATGTACCGGAAGCTGCTCGAACAGCCTCGTTTGATCGTCTCCCTCAAAGTTGACGAAACATCAGAAATGGGGATGGTATTGGATGTACAGCAGGAATTGCGCGAAGCAGGTACGCTCAGGATCAACTATTCGTCAAAACGCGAATTACCGTCATGATGCATTAAAAATCGTGATCGGTTAGTCCGACTGCGTGAATCAATACTGAAATCGAAAGGGCTCCGGCAAACCGGGGCCCTTTTTTTTTGTGCCTCTCGTACCTTCCGGGCACCACCATTAAGAACCCGGAACTCCCCTACGCATGTCTTATCGTATCACATTGTTGCCTGGAGACGGTATCGGCCCCGAAGTAACGGAAGCCACAGTTGAAGTTCTCGCCGCTACGGGCGTCGAGTTTGACTGGGTGCGCCATGAAAAACTGGGCGCCAATGCCGTTGATGATTATGGAACGCCATTACCAGAACATGTGATTGATTCCATCCGCGGAACACGCATTGCGCTGAAGGGCCCGGTTACGACACCGGTAGGCAAAGGATTTAAGTCAGTCAATGTGCAGCTTAGACAGAAGCTCGATCTGTACGCAAACGTACGACCCTGCAAGTCTTTGCCAGGTATTGAGACGCCCTTCAAGGACGTCGACCTCATGATTTTTAGGGAGAATACAGAAGGGCTTTACTCTGGCCTCGAGTCCTATGACGAAAGGCATGATATCGCCGACTCGGTAGCTCGAATTTCCAAGGCGGGATCTAAGCGCATTATCTCCTTCTGCTTCGAGTATGCTCGGACGCATAGTCTTGATAAGGTTACGGTAGTTCATAAGGCCAATATCCTGAAATTGACCTCAGGGATGTTCTTGAAACTCGCCCAAGATGCGGCGCTTTCCTACCCAGAACTAGCGTTTAATGATCGAATCATTGACAACATGTGCATGCAACTCGTTGTCCGTCCTCAGGAATACAACTGTATCGTTACCACCAATTTGTTCGGTGACATTCTGAGTGACCTCGCAGCTGGGCTTGTCGGTGGACTCGGTGTTGTGGCTGGAGCCAACATTGGTGATGACTACGCCGTGTTCGAGGCGGTTCACGGAAGTGCGCCAGATATTGCAGGTCAGAGCAAGGCTAATCCTACAGCGCTCATCCGCTCAGCAGAAATGATGCTGAGACATCTTGGTGAGACTACCGCAGCAGACGCCCTCCATACTGCATTAGTAGAGATTTACACCGATGGTAGCTTCTTGACGGGTGACCAGGGTGGTACCGCAAGCACAGATGAATTTGCACGCAAACTGGCTGAACGTGTAGCCAACCACGTTTGAGGAAATCATGATTCAACGTATCCAGACAATCTATCTGCTTCTCGCCGTTGTACTACTGGCCATCGCATTCTTATTTGACGGCATTTGGACAGGTGCTGCAGCTGCCGAGTATGCATGGTTTGTGCCCGTCACCATGGGGCTATTAGGTCTTGCTGCTGCAGGAGGCGTAACGGCTGTTTTCTTGTATAAGGACCAGCCACGTCAGCGTGGTTTTGTAGTCCTCCTTCAGTACCTCACCCTGCTGGGTTTGGCTCTATTGATTGGTGCTAATTCGCTCGCGGGAGGCTGGGGCTCATTGACTGCCAACGCATCATTTTCGACATGGGCTTCTGTTGGAGCCCCCATCATTGCCTACCTCATGTTTTTGATGGCTCGGCGAGGGATCGACAAGGACATTAAGTTGATTAAGTCGATGGATCGACTCCGGTAATGACGTCACATGACGCGCATCGGGGTCTGCGAGAGTACCTGATACTGGGGGCCGGACTGCTTGCTATTTCGGTGAGTGCAATCCTTATACGCTATGCTGGGGATGCACCTGGAGAAGCTGTTGCCGTTTGGAGAACAGTTTTCGCGTCCTTGTTGCTTCTGCCGGTTGCTCTCGTTAAATCGGATAAGGAAATACGGGCTATAACCAAGCGAGAGTGGATGCTGATTGTTGTGTCAGGCATTTTTCTTGGCCTTCATTTTGTCACATGGATCAGTTCTCTCTATCACACGAACGTGGCCAGTGCCTCTACGCTCGTTTCCTTGAGTCCTATTTTTCTGGCCATCATGGGCTTCGCCGTCCTTGGTGAAAAACCACGTCGGATCGAGATCATCGCCATATTGACAGCGACAGCAGGAACGGTTGCTCTGGGTTGGGCTGATCAGGTCTCTGCCGAGCAGGTCCATGGCGATAATCCCCTGTTGGGCAATGGTCTCGCACTGACGGCAGCCGCTCTCGTGTCAGTCTATCTCCTCATCGGACGACATGTGAGGCAGCGTCTCGGTTGGCTCGCGTATGTTGCCCCTCTATATGTTGTCACTGCCCTCACTACGTGGGTGGTAGCGCTGCTGCGGGACATACCGCTAACCGGATATCCGATGCACGTTTACGTGCTTTGTTTTGGGATGGCTGTCATTCCTCAACTCATAGGCCATGGGTCATTGAACTACGTAGTCCGATTTTTCCCTGCGGCTACGATTGGCTTGGCTAGTCTCTTTGAACCCGTTGGCGCATCCCTATTGGCCTTTGCCTTTTTCGGCGAAGTACCCTCGTTGACGGGCGCTATTGCCATGATCATCATTCTTGCCTCCGTCGGGTGGGCGATGCAGCCTGAAAAAGACAACGCCTCCTAGTAGCAAGAGTAGAGACCAATAATCTCAGCTCCTCTTGGTAATATTACCGTGGTAGATCATTCCAGACCAATTTCGCAGGTCATGTCGTTTCCACAGCACATTGGTGACTTAACCTTTCCGTGACCATCAGGACATTTGGCAACATATACCTGCACGCCTGTGTCTTTCGTAATCATATCCTGAACTAGCTCTTTGCCACAATGACCACAGGTCATTGATCCAACGCTCATACCGCATTTCTTGCATGTGTATGCTGCCATGTCGATACTTTATGTAGTGTATTTTAGAGAATTGCTTACAACGGAATATAGCGGACGGGTAGAACAATTAGTTAGGAAAATTATCGGCCAGAGACGCTATACCGCGATAAATGGAAGGAAATGAATTACACAAATGCACGAAAGCTTTTCTTAAAAGGATTCCTTGGTTTTCTGACCCTTACAGCCGTAATGGCCATTATTTCTATTCTGACGAATACGTTTGGAGAGTTGCAGGCGAAGATATTAGCAACGAGTTCCATTATTTCGGCCGCGAGTATTCTTTCCATGGCTTGCGCCGCTTTTTTGGAGCGAAAGAAGTTGCCTTGGTTGGGTTTTGCAGGTATCGCCATGGCAGTAGCAGCGGCCCTGGTTTCAATCGTAGCCATTTGGGCTGAAATTGATAACAGGGAGTTGATTCGGGTCATAATGACGCTTGTCGTGGCGGCCGTTGGATTCGCGCACGGATTCCTCTTGGTATTACCCTCGCTCGACCGAAATCAGCAATGGATTCAAAAGTCTTCCTCCGTGATCATTGCCACACTTGCCATCATGCTCATTGCCATCATTTGGGGTGATTTTGAAAGTGAATGGTATGCCAGAGTGCTTTCCGTCATGGGCATTCTCGCCGCATTAGTCACACTCACGGTGCCGCTCATGATGAAGCTGCGCAAGGAGAACAGTGAACACGAGAACGGTGATCACGAGAACAGTGAACCGGGAAACGTCGAAATGGAAAACGGCGCTCAGGAAAGCATTGACACCCAAAAGACCCTCACTCTTAAGAAGACGGAAGATGGGTTTTACATCGATTCAGAAGGCAATAAGTACCGAGTAGAAGAAGTCGGTTAGCGTGGGCTGCCCAATATCCCCAGACGCATAGTCTAAGGAAGGCTGAATACTAGGCTATATACTAGGCTGAATACTAGGGCTGCAGGAATCGATCTTTGCTTAGGTCGGAGAAGCGTTTCACTCCCCGAACGAATCGATCCAAAACGATTGAGCCCCGGTAGGGAAGAGGTGCGTAATTGGGCAGGTTGTTCTGGAGAATGCCTTTCATTCGATGAGCCGATGCATACGCCCTGAGGATGGCCCAAGCATCACCAAGTTTCAATGTTAGAAGAAACCGGAGTACCGCCACCAAGTCCAGCATCACCCGAACAACAAGCACCCGACGCCACTCTGCTGGCGGTAGGTTACGATGAAGCATCAGTAGGTTATTGCGGAAGTTGAGATAGGTTTTTCTTGGGTTTGAGGCGGGTAGACTGGCGCCTCCGATGTGAAACACTACGGATTCGCTAACACAAGAGACACGTAACCCTGAGCGGCGGAGGCGCCAGCAGAGGTCGATTTCTTCCATATGCATAAAGAAAGATTCTTCCAGGCCGCCTAGCTCATTCCACGACTTGCGCCGGACCATCATACAGGTACCTGACGCCCAGAATATGTCAGAGACGCCGTCATATTGTCCTTCATCCACCTCGAGGACGTCAAAAAGCCTACCGCGGGCAAAGGGGTAGCCCCAGCGGTCAAGGAAACCTCCTGCTGCACCGGAATATTCAAAAGACTCCCGATGGTCATACTGAAGGAGTTTGGGTTGGGCCGCGCCGACATCGGGGAATTGGTCAAGATGACGAACTAGAGGCGTTAACCATTCGGGATGTACTTCTACGTCATTATTGAGTAGGACTACTAAGTCACCCTCGGCGTGCTTCAACGCTTCATTGTTACCCTTAGCAAACCCCCAGTTTTCAGGATGTCGGATCACACGGACATCCGGATAGTGAGATTCAACCCACTCAGCAGAACCGTCAGAGGAGGCATTGTCGGCAAAAATGATCTCGAAGCCGTCAAATTCAGTCGCTACGACACTCGGAAGGCACTTCCGGACGATGTCCAGCGCATTCCACGAAACGATCACTATTGATACGCGGACCGTTTTCATCGAGCTAGCCTGAATGATTGACGGTGATACGTGGTCGGACCGACTTTCGCGAGGCCTGCATAGTGAGCTTCGGTCGGATACCCCATATTTGAGTCCCATCCAAAATGGGGGTGCAGACCATGGAGAGCTTGCATCAACTCGTCCCTATGCGTTTTAGCGAGTATAGAGGCGGCAGCGATCGTATGACTTCGGGAATCTCCCTTGATAATAGGCCGGGAGGGTAGATCCAAGTTTGGAATGGCTGTATTCCCATCAATGAGCACGTGATCAGCCGGAATGCTCAACTCCGAAACAGCCCTCCGCATAGCTTCCATGGCCGCCCACAAAATATTCAATTCATCTATCTCAACGGGCGAACAACTACCTACAGCCCATGCCACTGCACGCTCTTTGATATGGACGGCCAGTTCAGTCCTACGTTGAGCTGAGAGCACTTTGCTATCGGTTACACCATCGATACGAACACCCCTTGGCAGAATAACTGCAGCCGCCACCACAGGCCCTGCTAGACACCCTCGCCCAGCTTCATCCACCCCCGCAACATGGAGCATGCCGGATGACCATACCTGTCGTTCAAACGCGAGATCATCATCAGCTGCGGTAGCAAACAACTCAGATTGTCCTTCTGGAGATTTCATCAAGGTGAGCCCCCTTCTGTGAACTGGTCTGGGAGGTCGTTTTCGTACAGGACTGTATCCCCTGGCTTGCAATGCTGAGCAACCCACTCCTGTGCTTCGAAAAGCGTGGTCACAGTGTGAATCTGATTCTCCTTGAATCCAGCTTCTAGCAGACCCTCTTTAATGGGTAGCGTTCTCTCAGGACCAACCAAAATAGCATCGTCGGCCGCTGATGCAATCTGAATACCAAATGCCTTATTCAGTGCCGATTCCTCCTCACCGAGTTCAATCATGCCAGGTGTGATAATCACACGACGACCCCGATCAAACGCACTGAGAACATCAACGGCATGTTTTGCGCCTACAGGGTTGGCGTTGAAGGCGTCATCAATGACGTTTACCCCGTTTTCTATGCGTAGTGCCAAACGGTGAGGAACCGGGTCGAGATGTGTAATGCCATGAACTGCCTGTCGAAGACGAAGTCCAGCGGCACGACCTACTCCGAGGGCGAGTAAGATGTTGAGCACATTGTGCTGGCCGAGCAAGCGCGTTGCCACCTGAAGTCGGTCACCTGATCTATCGACGACATCAAAAACAGCTCCTTCTGCTCCGTATTGAATGTTTTCAGCCCACAGATCAGCCGTGCCTGGCGTGGTTGCTACAACGATGCGCTTGACGTCCTTGCGAGTGGTGGCAGAGGCTACACGCACATCATCGCCGTTTAGCACAGCGGTCCCGCCCTCGCGGATGTGATCTAGAAGCGTCAGCTTTTCGCAGGCGATGGCCTTTATGCTTCCCATAGATTCGAGATGCGCCACGCCAATCGACGTAATTACTGCAATATCGGGCGGAGCCAAAACTGCTAGTTCGGCGATGTCACCAGGATGCCGCATGCCCATTTCAAGAACTAAAAAGCGATGGTCATCACCGAGTTGATCATTGATGACCTTACTGATGCCCATCGGAGTGTTGTATGATCCGGGCGTCATTAGGACGGGATAGCGCTGAGCAAGCACGGCGCGTATTGCGTGTTTTACTGAAGTCTTGCCGTACGATCCCGTGATAGCTACATGGTATAAATCAGTGCGCTCTGCCAATCGGGCCTCGGCCGCAGCTTTGAAACCGTCGTGGATGCGTCGCTCAAATGGTGTGGTCAGCCGTGCAGCCAATCGGACAGCCTCCGGTGCTCCAAGATCGGCTAGCCAAAGACCGACTAGCCATCCCGCAAATGTGAAAACCGTAGATAGGTCCTGAACCGTCGAGGTGATCAGAGCGGTAAGCAAAACAGGAAGTAGCAGCAATAGGACGGTCACTCCAGTCAAACGCTTCATTCGAGCGGTCCAAGCGAGATTCTTTTTGGGACGATCCCGCCGGTATCGACGCGAAGATGCAAACGTGAAAGCCCATAGGAGGCCTAGTAGTATCAGCCAACCATCTCCTTCAGGCTTCAATCCGAGGACTAAAATGAGCCAAAGCGCCCCCAGTCCATGTGATAATCGAAGGCGAACATCGAACAGTTTTCCACGGAGAAACTCGCTGAATGGCCGTACGCGGTATCCCGAGAGCTGCATCATATGCAGAAAGAAGCGTGTACGTCGTCCAATCCGCCAAAAAGCAAAGCCAGCTGCTAATAGGATCGATATGATGGCCCAGCTCGTCATCCAGTGTGCAATGATCGAATAGCTGTGGCAACAACGTCAGGGCGATCGATATGAGCATAGTGCCCAGCCCCGGGTACCTCATACGCTCCAGCATTCGGCAACAGATAATTCATGCGTTCAATCTGTTCGTTCGTAATCGCTTCATCGCGCTCTCCACGAAGCAGAAGAACGGATGCTTTAACATCGGGAAGAACATTATCGACATAATGATTGACGGTCTGAACGAAGGTTTCCCTCATTACTCCGTGAAGAGATCGATAGTCCGATGATCCGAGAAGCTTCCAAACCAATGAATGTCGTAACCAATCTAGGCCCAATGCTTGAAGGGGGCCAGGAAGTAAGACAAAGGGGGCCTTCAAGATGCGCGCACTCCAGCTTCGGATATAATAGGAAAGGGATCTATGCCGTCTGATGCCGGAAGGCGCGATCAATGCCAGAAATTGTATGTCGTCGGATGACTTTGCAGCGTGCGCCAATGCTACTCGGCCCCCGTTAGAGTGTCCTGCTATTGCGTAAGAGGACCATCCTAGGTGGGCAAGAACGCCATGCACAATGTCTAGGTGTCCCGCCATACCGTAGCCTTTTTTTGGTACAGGCGATTCGCCGTGACCCGGAAAATCAAAGGCCGCTACTCGAAATGTATCTGATAAGCGATCGATCATTGGGCGCATGAGTAACGTCGAACTGCCCCATCCGTGCATAACAAGCAATGGAGCACCATCTTCAGGACCAGATACGGACAATCGGACGACGACGGGCTCTCCATCCATCATCACCGAAAGGTGCTCTGCTGAATCTGAATCTGAATTTCGTTCGACGATCATGCGTTGTCTTTGTCCGGGGGCCTAAATCACTCTATATTAGGGTTGCAGCCAAGCATGACCGCATGGGCGGGAAAACATGTTGGGTTGCAGCTAGGGTTCCTGTGGTGGAACCCTGTAACCGGCAACAGCCTTTATGCCATTGATTCTAGCAGCGTTAGCTGAAAGCACTCAATAGCTATGTTTAAAGGCCGTGAACGATAGCTGAGAGTAAAAGGTGTAATTGATACGTCCATCAAGTACTGGACTTTCAATCAGCAGTTCATCCTCTTCGCTGCCCGGTCAAGTTAACGATCCAAGATAGCGATCGCAGATCTCTTATCCCCCGCGTCTCGTTCACCTCTAGAATCGAAACGGAGACCGGTAACATTTCCAAAGTATATGGCCAGCACGTCGTTTACAGGTATTCTTGAGCTCATCGGAGACAAGAAATTCGGATTCATCCGTGGAACGCGGCACGATATCCCAAAAGGCAAGAAAGACTCATTTGTCTCGCCAGCAATCATCAAGCGATACAATCTCCGAGATGGTGTCATAGTTGAAGGGACACTAAGGCCCGGCAGAAAAGGGGATATGCAGGTCAATCATATTGACACCGTCATGGGCATGACACCCGATGATTGGGCGCGTACGTATGACTTCGAGAAAGGCCATATCATATATCCGGATGAGAAATTAAATCTGGTGACATCGCCCACGAATCTTACCACCCGCATTGTCGACCTGGCAGCACCGATTGGGAAGGGGCAACGTGCGCTGATAGTTGCACCCCCGCGCACTGGCAAAACTTTTTTGCTGAAAGAGATTGCAGCCGCTATCACCATAAATCATCCTGAAGTCGCGCTTGTGGCGCTTCTTGTTGATGAACGCCCAGAAGAAGTCACGGACTTTAAGCGGACGACATCGGCTATGCTCTTTGCTTCCTCTAACGATCGAGATGAAGACAATCACGTTCGCGTTTCACAGCTCTCGCTAGAATATGCCAAACGCCTCGTGGAACAAGGCAAAGATGTTGTCCTGCTTCTCGATTCCCTCACTCGACTCGGTCGCAACTTTAACTTGTACCAGCAGGGCAGTGGGCGTACGCTTTCTGGCGGCCTCGATGCGCGGGCAATGAACATTCCACGGAAGATTTTTGGTGCTGCGCGCAATATTGAGGGCGGCGGATCGCTTACGATCATCGCAACGGCGCTGGTCAACACCGGAAGCCGGATGGACGAGGTTATTTTTGAAGAGTTCAAGGGTACGGGTAACGCAGAGATTGTGCTGGATCGCGAACTGGCTGACAAACGAATCTACCCAGCGATCAACCTGCGCAAGAGCGGCACACGCAACGAGGAATTGCTCATTGATCGGGATCTTATCGATCAGCACCATCGCCTTTTCCGTGCTCTGAACAGTCGATCACCTGTGGATGCCATGATTGCCCTCCAGCGGCACATGCAGCAGAGTCCGTCAAACGAAGACCTGCTACACGACCTGATACCATCACGTCCTGAATGACTCGGGACGAGTATTGACAGGTCTGACCGATGTCGAAAGGGTATGTTTAACTGCCAAGTGGGTCTTGCTTAAAAAGCGGGTCTTGAGTGGACAATACGTCAGTTAAAGCAGAGCAGGTCACATCCTATGGGAATCAACAAGCTATTGCAGCCCTGAAAGCAGGTTTTCCGCGAGAAAAGCTTTTCCGGCATGGCGTGCATGTACTTACGGATGCCGAACTGTTGGCACTGATTCTAGGTACAGGCGCACGAAATAGGTCCAGTCTAAACGTAGCTGAATCCATGGTACGGACATGGAAATCCATTCGAGGAATGGCTGCGCGTAGCGTGCGCGATTTCATGGGATTAGAAGGGGTTGGACCCACCAAGGCTTCGCGGCTGGCAGCGACATTCGAACTGGCGCGCCGACTCCCACAGACACCCAGGGAAAAGGCGGCTGCCTTCCGCAGTCCTTCTGATGTCTTTCGGGAATACGGGCCGACTATGTCCGATCTCAAGCGTGAAATATTCCAAGTTATCTTACTCAATACAGCCCACGTCAGAATAGCTGATTTCACAGCTAGTGAAGGAGGATTAGCATCAAGTATTGTTGAGCCGCGGCTCATTTTCCGCCGAGCAATCCTTGAACATGCTGCAGCCATAATCTGCATTCATAATCACCCGTCTGGTAATCCAGAGCCGAGCAGGGAGGATGTGGTTGTAACACGCCAATTGGTTGAGGCAGGACGAATTGTCGGTATCCCGGTTCGAGACCATGTAATTATTGCAGGTGACAACTGGACCTCACTCGCCGAACGAGGATTGACGGCGAGTGCTTGATGATGGTACTCTCCACATCGAGAGGCTAAGCAGATCTAATTCCCAGTGTCGCGATTTCACCGGGATCTTCAATCCTTGTCTGCTCTCAGGTCAATCCAAATGCGTACCTTCTGACTCTTAATTGCTGTCCTCCCCAGAGAAACCGCCAGGGACCCATGTCCGACCTGTTTGAAAAAATTGTCTCCCTTTCTAAGCGCCGTGGATTCATTTTCCAGTCGTCCGAAATTTACGGGGGCCTCTCGGCTACCTATGATTATGGACCACTTGGCGTTGAGCTAAAGCGCAACGTTACACAGCGCTGGTGGAATTCAATGGTGTATCGTCACGATAATGTATCCGGTCTGGATGCGGCTATCCTGATGCATCCCACTACTTGGAAGGCCTCAGGGCACGTTGATGCATTCAACGACCCTATGATCGACGACAAAACCTCGAAAATGAGGTACCGCGCCGATCAGTTGATCGAAGGTCACATTGATCGACTTCGTCGTAAGGGCAAAGACGATGAAGCCGAACGGGTCTATTCGGATCTGGTCGATGCGCTAAACGCAGACGATGCAGCAAAGGCACTATATGACATTATCATGACCGAGGAAATCAGGTCTCCTGATTCTGGCATGTTCGATTGGACGGAAGTGCGGCAGTTCAACTTGATGTTTGATACTCACATCGGACCGATCACGAATGCAGACAACAAAATTTACCTTCGTCCCGAAACGGCACAGGGCATTTTTGTGAACTTCCACAATGTGCGCGAGACGGGTCGTCATCAAGTACCGTTCGGTATCGCTCAGATTGGTAAGGCGTTCAGGAATGAGATTGTGGCCCGTCAGTTCATCTTCCGCATGCGCGAATTTGAGCAGATGGAAATGCAATATTTTGTTAAGCCAGGCTCGCAGATGGAAGCATTTGAAGCTTGGCGAGAGGAGAGAATGCAATGGCATATTGACAACGGGGTGCGTCCATCGAAACTACGTTGGCACGAACACGAAAAGCTTGCCCATTATGCAGATGCGGCGCAGGACATCCAGTATGAATTCCCGATCGGATGGCAAGAAGTAGAAGGAATCCATAGTCGGACAGACTTTGACCTGGGCGCTCATCAGGAGCATTCCGGGAAGAAAATGGAATATTTCGACCAATTGGCCAATGAAAAATATATTCCATACGTCGTAGAGACGTCAGCAGGGTTGGACCGTACTATCCTCACACTACTCTGTGAAGCGTACAGAGAAGAGGAGGTTGGAGGAGATTCTCGTACCGTTCTCAAATTCCATCCCAAACTCGCCCCAGTTACCGTTGGAATTCTGCCGCTGGTCAAAAAAGACGGCATGCCAGAACAGGCGCACAAGATGGAAGACATGCTCAAGGAGCATTTCAATACGTTCTATGATGAGAAAGGGGCGATCGGTCGTCGCTATCGCAGAATGGACGAAATTGGAACGCCTTACTGCATCACGATCGATGGCGAGTCGGTTGAAGAAGGAACGGTCACCGTTCGTGACCGTGATTCGATGCAGCAAGAACGTCTTCCAATGGAAAACGTCCCGGGATACTTGATCGATCAGATCAATAACTGGGAAACGTCCTAACAGCGAGGCAGCGCTCGATCGCTTAGCTGAATGTTTGGATCAACCACGTTCTGATCTCATCACGTGTCTTGCGGAAGGCCTCTAAGTTTTCCTCTGGACTGCTTCCTTTACTAGAAGGATCGCTAAATGCACGATGAATCGTGCGCTCGCGAGCTGGCCGAAACGGACAATTCTCCAGTGCATCGTCACACACGGTCACAACGATGTCTGTAGTCGGCTCGTCCAGTTGGCTGGTGGTTTTTGACCAAAGCGAGGAGGGGTCAATACCAATTTCCGAGAGCACTATGGGGACGGGTGGTTTTACGAATGTAGCCTCAGTACCGGCACTATATACCACGTATCGGTCCCCGAAGAGATCACGCATGAGAGCCTCTGCCAGCTGCGAGCGTGCACTATTGTGTGAGCAAAGAAAGAGGATGCTTTTCACGCTATCATCAGGTCGTCTAATGTGCAATAGGTGGGAAGGCTCAGAACTGAAGGCGTAGTCCAATCAACGGATCGAAGCGACGTTGAATCACAAATGGCTCCCCGACGGCTCGGATGCCGTCTGCCCCATCAGCTTCGACTGCAACCTGTGCCTGATAGGTATAGTGAGCATCGATCATGACCCACAACTGACGCAAAAGATGAAGATCAAACTGGAATCGCAGTCGGTTTTCATCACCCAAGTTTCCGAATAGGGAAGCAAAACCCTTCAGCCCTCTTCGATCCTGAGCGACTGAGAGGACGAATCGTGGAGCCCTGAAAAACAGTCGGAGGTGGTATTCGCTCAATTGCTGTACCCCGTGGTACCTCATAAAGGCATACCACAATTCGAATCGTTCGAAAAATAAAATGCGTGCCTCAGCATGTACTGAATTACCCCGTTCAACGTCCCTTAACGGGATATCCAATTGGGTGGGGTCCACACCCTGAGCAATATGACGGACAGGGTTACTTACTTGGTAGAAACTGCCGAAGTAGCCGGATCGGAAATCAGAACTATTGTACTGGAGCGCAAGAGTAAGGTGAAGCCTCGCCATATCGATGAAGTTGGCATTTTCGAGGCTTGCTCCGACCATAAGTCCTTGACCGTACTCAGGTATTCGGGCAAAACTGGCAAATGGGACGAAATCAAAACTACCGCTTTGGTACGCAGTCATTCGTACCTCTCCCTCCAGTCCTCTGAATGGCTGTCCTGGGGTAGTATCGATGGAAAAATCTTGAACGGCCGCAAGACCAATCCTGAGCGAACCGAGGCCAGTTTCTGCTTGGCCAAAAGGAACCAACTGGAACCGTATTCCTGTTAAGGATGCCGCTGTGACGTCTGAGGTAAAAGCCTCAATAAGGCTTCGATTGCCTTTCAACTGGGTTTCAACGCCGATCGTTCGATCATCCCAGACGGTTTCTGAACTTAAGAAATTGACTAAATGTCCAGCTCCAAATCGTGTTCGGTTAAGGGGTCCAAGCCGGACGTAGCTACTTTGATCTATCGATCGCCATCGAGCATATTGGAGCACGCGAAGAAGATCTTCCCATTCGTCCGTTTCACTTTCATTGAGACCATAAATGCCAGACCTCAGCGTCGCCTGCATGCGAAGGGAGGTACTTGATCTGTGCTGTAGAAAGTCGATGTGTCCTGCTCCGCGCCATTGCGGCCCTATCAAGGAAAAGCCTCCAGCTAGGTCTAGTTGCCCGTATGCCTCCCACCAAGCCATGGATGCTTGTTCATTGGGATCATCCTTTGATCCAAAAACCCAGGGCTGAGAAACGGATTCTCCTGGAAATGACAGACATACAAGGACGATAAGGCAACATGTGACTCGCAGGCGGGCCACTGTGGTCTTACAGGCGAAACGGAAAAAACCGCTTCGATGCGTTCCTTCGAAAGCCGAAATAATTCTTTTCCCTGCGGTCATGCGTCCCCTCGGGATCCGTACGGATTCATGAATTAGCCGAATAAAAAGTAAGCATCGGGTCACTAACCGGCACCGAGGGCTGCGGTTCAAGTAGAACATTCAAAACACCCAATCCCAAGGAAGCTTCTGCTCATGGCACTAGATCAACTCCCCCTGTTTCCACTGGACCTTGTTCTTTATCCAGACGAGGTGCTGCCTCTGCACATCTTTGAAGATCGATATCAAGAGATGCTAAACGATTGTACGACGCAGGATATTCCGTTCGGTGTACTACTTTCTCAGGAGGGTAAAATGAAGGAAGTCGGGTGCGTGGCAAAGGTCAGTAAGATTACCGAATCCTTCGAGGATGGATCAAAAAACATTATTGTTACTGGACAAGAGCGCTTCAAGGTTCTTCAGGTACACAATAAGCGCAGTTATCTCACCGCTGATTTCGAGGCCATTTTGGATTTGCCATCAGCTGCTGAATCGGCACAGGTGGATAGGTTGATCGCGCAGCATATCAAACTGTTGGAATTAGCGGGTAGGACGCCATCACCTTCTCTGTATGAAAACCGTGATAGGTTGTCATTTTTTGTGGCTCATAACGCAGGTCTTAATCTGGAGCAAAAGCAGACCGTGCTCGAAACTCGAGCAGAGTCGATGCGGGTAGAGTATTTGATAACTCATTTGGAACGCTTCATCCCTGCGGTCGAGGGAGCAGAATCGATACGTCAGAAAATCAAATCAAATGGTCATTTCAAGGACTTCCCACCTGAAGTATAAACTAGCTTAGCCTGATGGTGGCACGGATTTTGGAGATAGGTGGTCGGACACCTCCAAGAACCTCCAAGTACTACCGTGACCCGAACTTCTGCCGTTCGATTGGGCATTCCGTTGCGACGCATCGCCACAAGAATATTGTTGCCGATCGGTCTGTTTCTCTTACTGCTCGCTGCAGGCCTTTCGTATCGAGAGGCCGGGTTATTACAACGGCAGATGACTGCCGATCAACGGGCAGGTGTCAGGACCATATTCGAGACATCATCAGCGGTCCATGCAGAACACCATGGATTGTCTGTTTTAGCTCGAAACAGAGGTTTTGAGCGCGTTTGGGTGCTCAGCGCCACGGGTGACATTCTGGATTCTAGCCTCCCTGCTGAGATCGGGTATCCCCTCGAATCGCGTTGGTGGGACCTAGTTCGCAACCAGTCGACAGGGCTCCATCAGGAAGAGATTCAATTCGGAGACCAACGATTGATGATGACGAGCCTCAATTCGGTCGAAGTTGGACGCCACGTCGTTGTTGTTTCTCGCCCGATTAGCATTCTCCCTTCGTGGATCCTCATCGCGAGTATCTTTCTCGGTGTGAGTCTCATTTTGTGGGTTATCAGTTCCGCTATAGTAATAGACACGTTACAGACGAGCGTTTCGAAACCATTGCGTAAGATTGATGAGCGCCTATATGAATTTCTCAGGGGAGGTACCATTGCTCCCGCTGCGTTGGATCGGTTATTGGCTGAAACAGAAAAGCAGTTGGGGGGACATTCTGACACGGTCGTCGACCTTGCCAGGATGACAAGCAGTAGGGGCCTCGCCTCCAACCTTTCATCGCGCCAATTCAGAACCCTTTTCGACATCGTACCTAGTTGGGTGCTCTTGAGAGGACCCGATGGCCGTATCCTTGATTGCAACGACAGTTTGGCAAATGGCACGGGTATCGATCGACAATGGATTAGTGGGCGCCCTCTCGCACTACTATCAGATTTTCTTCCTGTAGACCGACTGGATACGTGGTTTGCAAATAGTGCGTCCTCCAAACTGGGTGTGAGGCGACTTCGAATCGACAATGCTTCGGTCATGGGTGAGCGACATTCACTTCTGATGACCATTAATCCGTTTCCGATTGAAGGAGGGATGGCACATCTCATCATTATGGAGGATGTGACGGTACTTGAACAGGTAGTCACAAATGGTTCTGGCGATAGATCTGAAGCTGCCGGCGCGAGCGGTTTGGGTGGATCAGACTCTTTTGGCACTGAGTATGATAATCTGCCGAATGATCCTACACTTTTTGACGAGATGGCCACGAAAGCTACCACGATGGAGCCTTCTCCGGCGTCAGCTGCGGCGACGTCATCTTCCGCGACGCCAGCTTCTGCGGCCGCCGATTATCGGGCACCAGACTTTGCCGCGACGCCAGCTGAATCAGTCTCCATGGTGCCAGATGCTATCTTGGCGCTGTTTCGTGGTGAAGACTTTTCAGGCGACGAACAATCAGCCCTGGAACTGGACTCGCTGGCCTTGGAGGGAATGAGCCATCTATCTGGCGATGGTGCCCATCTCATTCCGACACTAGAGGTGTCCGAACAACCTGACAAATCGGCGCCCAATCAGGCGAAAGTGGATGCAAGCGAGGATGCGCCTAAGTCTGCGTCATCGAACGACTCACCATCAGCTTCTAAGTCTGCGTCATCGAACGACTCACCGTCAGCTCCTAAGTCTGCATCATCGAACGACTCACCGTCAGCTCCTCAGCCTGCCACACAACCAACCCCGTCTTCCGACAAGAAAAAGATTGCACTAGCTGATCAGGTTCTTCATGCGATGGGTCATATTGCCGTTGCATTCAATGAAGAGGGACAAACGATTTATTGGTCCCCAGCTGGAAAAGAACTGACTGGTCATGAGCAAGAGGAAATCGGGGATCTGCAACGCTTCACGAAATTAATTTTTCCCCATTCGAAGGAGCGAAAATTATTTATGCAATGGCTGGATTCAGATCCGGACGAACGAAGTCAGGAACTAAAAGTGCGCACAAAGGATGGCATCGTGCCAGCAAGATGGCACGCCTCAGAGATTGAAACAGCTGATTCCGGTCCTGTTGGGGTGCTTTGGGCAGCATTTACAGGTGTCCTCACGTCGAAGGCCTCTGGGAAAGGGGAACCGCCCCTGCAAGAAATGGATTCATAGCCCAAGATGACATCAAACGACGCCATATCACGCGATCAATTTTTGGAGCAACTGGAGGCAATCCGGGGGCAACTATCCCGCGTTCATCACGATATCAACAACCCATTATCGGTGATATCAGGAAACGTCGAATTGATCAGCGAGTTGACCAACGCACTGGGAATGAAAGGAGACCTTGAAGGCCCCCTTGAAGACATCGCAGCTGCGGTAGTTCAGCTCACGGAGAACGTGGATAAGCTGCTAGCCGTACGTGGCTTACTGAACGAATTGTCCCTTCATTTGGGACATGGTGACTGACATCAATTTCATGACGGAACGCCTATAGCACTGCGGATACCATTTGTCGGGAAGCGAATCGCACTTAGTGGCCTCGCAACCCTCCTGCATCCTCAAAAGCCCTACGACCTTTATCTAACGAGGTCCCGTTCCATCATGCACACGTTGCGCCATTCTTTTATGTCCCTTTTTTCGGCTGACAGCGCATGCTTTCGGACGATTATAGCGGGGGTGATGGCGGCTTTTCTTGTACTTGTGATCCCTGGCCGTGTCAATGCCCAGATGTCCGTTCAAGAGGAATGGACAACTGATGGTCTTCGCGTTGCCTTTGATTTCTCCTGGGATGAATCGCTACATCAGTTTGTGGACTCCTCTGGGGTCAAGACTTGGTCTCATGGTGTTTTGGATGCCGCGACCGGTGGTCAGCTTTTTGCAAGTCATCTAATCGAGCTACCAGGATTGGCCCCAGCGTCACTACGGATCGTCGAGCGACTGGTAAATGAAGTCGCAGTAGCCATTGATATCGAGGAGCGCGATCCTTTGAGCGATCGCGACGCTGTCTGGATGTCAGAGGCTGGTGTTCAGCGCAAAAAAGCTGTAGCAAACATTGTTCTTATGCCCTTTCGTCTTGATGCCAACCGTGGTGTCATGGAGCGCATGAGACGAGTCGTAGTAGACATCACGTTTGGCACATCACCTTCAGAGGCCTTTTCGGTTGCCAGCAAAGGAGCGTCGAGAGTAACTGAGAGCGCACTTTCCGATGGTAATCTGTTTCGCATCAGCATTCAAGATGCAGGTGTATATCGAGTTACTAGAACGCTCCTTCAGTCTCTTGGAGTGGATCCTGATACGATAGATCCTCAGCAAATTCAGATCTTGTCCAATGGGGGGCGACCACTTCCGGTTATTGCTGGGGCAGAGCGGATTGACGACCTACGAGAGAGTCCTGTTTTGCGTTCGGGTGCTGGAGATGGCCGCTTTGATGCGGCAGATGCAGTGACGTTTTACGCGTCAGGCCCATCAGGCTGGCAAGTTGAAGACAGTCAAATGCAGCATTACGTGCATCCTTTTTCGAACGAGAATGCTGTTATCCTCAAGGTTGGCGCATTTGGGCAGGACATTGTTCAGCAGACAGACCCATCGACGGCAAATGCTGCAACATTTACGTCCACACAAGGCCGCCATTTCATTGATTGGGAAGAGGCGGTTTGGAGCCGAGAGCATGGCAGTGGTCATGATTGGATGAGTAATCGCATTCGAGTCGGATCCGAACGGTCGTTGTTTACGGGTCTAGAGCTACCGGGCATGCTTGCTGGATCAGTTCTTTTCGAAGCAAGAGTGGCCATCGCGTCCAATCCACGAGCAACCGTCGCCATGATATCAGACGGCGTAACACTCGGTCAACGAACGGCTCCAACAACGACCCTAAATGGAAGTGAGTATCCGACGGCATCTGTAACATCCTTCAACTTTGTACAATCCGTCACGCAAGGACAATTATTGAATCTGTCCATGCGCCTGCTTCAGCAGAATAACGAGCCGGAAGCAGCCATAGACTGGCTTCGGCTGACGTACGAGCGAGGACTGAGTGCGCAAGAAGGAATGCTTACCTTCATGACCCGTCCCAATCAAGGTATTCCCCAGCGTTTTTCACTCTCCGGTTTTGCCTCTACTCCCATTGTTTGGGATGTGACCGATGGTATTGTGCATCATAGCTATTTGGTAGAGTCGGTAGGTGGAACACAAGTTGTTCACGTTCCGCTCCAAGGGGATGGGTCTGCTCCGAGGGAGTTGATCGCATTTACGGAAGAGACGGTTCAGACGTTATTCCAGGAGCAGGTCCGGGCAGTCGTAAACCAAAATCTCCATGGTATCTCGGATTGGCCCGATCTCTTGATTGTAACCGTTGAGGGCTTTCTTCCGGCAGCTAACCGATTAGCTGAGCACAGGAGGTCACAGGGCCTCATCGTGCAAGTCGTTACGCAGGAACAGGTTTTTAATGAGTTTTCTGGCGGTGTTGCAGACATGAGAGCTGTTCGGGATTATGCAAAGTTTCTGTATGACCGGACCAATGATCCGGATCGGATGCTTGATTATCTGCTCTTATTCGGAGATGGTCATTACGATTTTCGAGGGCTCTCAGGATTCCAAAATCCTCTTTCGAATCACATCTTTCCATATGAAACAGCCGAGTCAGCGGCTACTGCTGCATCGTATACCTCGGATGACTATTTCGGGCTACTTGATGACAATGAAGGTGAGTGGGTCTTTACCTCCATTTTCAATGGAACGTTTGAGCGACTAGATATCGGGGTAGGACGGCTTCCTCTTCAAACTGTAGCAGAATCCGATATCATGGTCGACAAGCTGATCGCCTATGATGACCCGGCCACATTCGGATCGTGGCGTACCACGTATACCGCTATCGCAGATGACGGGCCAACCGGTTTAGCCGCTACACAGAATGATGCTGACCTCCATCTTTCAAACATTGACCAGGTCGCAGAGCTTATCACTGATGAGGCCTTCCCGAAGATCAACATGCAGAAGATCTACGGAGAAACGTATGACCGCGTATTCTTGGGGGGATATAAAATACCCGAAGCCAGACGGGACATATTAGATGCAATTGATCGGGGCACGTTGGTTCTGAATTACAGTGGCCATGGCGGCCCTGACGGTCTTGCTCAAGAGGGCATCTTCACGCGCGACGACGCTAGACTCCTCACAAACGGCGTAAAACAACCGATCGTCATCACCGCTACCTGTTCGTTTGGATGGTGGGACCTCGAGGAGGAGCAAAGCGGTGCGGAAGTTATGCTGCTCAACCCTGATGGTGGAGCGATTGCACTTCTTACGGCTGTTCGATTGGCCTATACATCGTCATCACAGACGTCTCTAAATGCCGGACTGAACAGAGCCCTCAACATTACGATGTTCGAAATGGATGACAGAACCGGCCAGCCAAGACGCCTGGGTGACATCCTTCGAATTACCAAGAATACCGAGGTTGGCCTGCAGGGAAACAGTCGTAAGTTCAACCTCCTGGGCGATCCATCGATGCGCATTGGATTGCCTGCCGGTAATGCAGTCGTTGAGAAATTGAAGGAAACCGATCTGGACAACACACAAGGTCAGTTGAAAGCTCTGGATCGAGTTACGGTCAACGGGTCCATCCGCACGCCCGAAGGAGTAGTGGATGCATCGTTCAATGGACTTGTCAATGTGGCCGTTTTTGACGCGGAGCGACAGGTGCCTATCAAGCAGAGGATCTACAACCCTAAACTTTATTTTAGAGAACGCGAAGACCTGTTGTGGAGGGGGGAAGTTAGTGCCACGTCTGGTCGATTTGAGGCCGAATTCGTAGTGCCCAAAGATATCTCCTATACCAACTTGCCCGGACGTATTGCCGTCTATGCTCGTGACGGAAATGCCCAGGCCATCGGGTATTCAGAAAACTTCCTCGTGGGAGGCACTTCTGATAACCCACCTGATGATGGGGAGGGCCCACAAATGAGATTATTCCTAAATGACACGACGTTTGTAGATGGGGGGTCCATCGACGGAGACCCGGAGCTTATCGTCCGTCTCTTTGATGAGTCAGGCATCAATACGGTTGGAGCCGGAGTGGGGCATGAAATCCTTCTTTCGGTAGATGATGACGACCAGGGAGCTGTTGATATCGGTTCAGCATTCGTGTCCTCGCCCAATTCATTTAGAGAGGGTGAGATACGGTGGAATCTGACGGGCCTCGAAGCAGGGCAACACACCCTAAGTGTTCGGGCTTGGGATGTCCTCAATAATTCTAATTCGTCAGATCTCTCTTTTTCTCTCGCAACTGATGAGGTATTGGACGTACATAATGTGTATAACTACCCTAATCCCATGAATCGGGAAACCCGATTCGTGTTCGAACATAATCAGCCCTCAGGGACCCCTGCCGAGGTCCAAATACGCATTTTTACGCTTAGCGGACGACCGATACGAACTATACATTCGGACGAAGCCCTTCCTGAAGGCATTCTGGGCAGTGGACCTCTCGTGGTTCACTGGGACGGAAAAGATGATGATCTAGACCGGCCGGCAACCGGTATCTACCTTTATCGTATCAGAGTGGCTGTCGACCGTGAAAACGGGGAACGACAGGTAAGTGAACACGTCGAAAAGCTTGCTATCATTCATTAGGCTGCCTATCGGCAACTAAACATTGAACACTTGCGGTCTCGAACCCTACTTGGATTTCGAAATCGGCCCTACACAGGGTTTTCAAGGAATTAATCTAAACGCCATCGCAAGAACGCTACCGGAACGCATTGCAAACCCGTCCGCATACTGCGGACAACGCACGGTCCCCTGTCGGAACACCCCGATAGGAAACCAGAAGTCTCAAACTGACAAAGCAACGATGTACGATATGAATTGGGGTAGTAAGAACACCGAGGGAAACCGCCGCGCTAAAGTGGGTAGGTGGGTGATGGGGAGTTTGTTGGCACTGTTCCTGGTCCTGCCCATGGCAGCCAGTGCACAGGTTGGCGGCTCTGCCGTAGTATTTCTCAAAATCGAGCCAGATAGCCGTGCCTCTGGTATGGGTAACGCCGGAGTGGCCCTTGCCGATAACGCAAGCGCCATGTTTTGGAACCCAGCCGGCTTGGCCTTTCAAACGGGAACTGAGGCTGCTATCACGCACTCGGCCTGGTTACCAGAATTCAATGCAGACCTCTTTTATGAGTATCTGATTGCTAAGCACAATGTGCCTGGCTGGGGTACGTTCGGCGCGAGTCTTACTTATCTGTTCCTTGGGGAGCATGAAGGACGTGACGAGCAGAACAACCCAACAGGTACGTTCCGCTCCTACGATTTGGCCGCCGGACTGTCCTACGGAACGAAGCTTAGCGAAACGTTCGGTATCGGTACGTCGGTACGGTTCATCTACTCAAACCTAGCGCCTGGTCAGATAGTTGGAGCTCAGGAAACAAAAGCGGGCGTCTCAACGGCGTTTGACATCGCTGGGTTGTACCGGACACGTCCTTTCTCCATGGGTGAAACCATGAAAGGGGAGTTTTCTGCAGGATTCAACTTGGCCAATATGGGACCGAAGATCCAGTATTCAGACAATGCACAGGCGGATCCGATTCCGACCAACCTGCGCTTTGGGTATGCCTTCAAGATGAACTTTGACGACTACAACAGCCTGACGTGGGTCACTGACTTCAACAAAGACTTGATCCATTACTCAGGAACGGATTCAACATCGTACGAAGCAGATCCTTTTTACAAGGCAATCTTCAGCTCTTGGCAGTCTATCGACGTGCGAACGAATGCATTGGCTGATGACGAAGCTGAATTCGCTTCGCTTTCAGTGGTTGACCAGCTGACAATTGGAACCGGCCTAGAGTACTGGTACAATGATCTGTTTGCTCTGCGCGCTGGGTACTTCTACGAAAACCCTGATAATGGAAATCGTAAGTACATGACCCTGGGTGCCGGTGTGCGTGTTAACATTATCGGTGTTGATTTCTCGTATATCTATGCCGAACAGGATTCGCCGCTCGCCAACACGATGCGGTTCTCCATGCTCGTGAATTTCGCCCGGTAATTCTCTTCACGACATGATTGATGCCCCCACGTCCGGCCGCAGCTCATCTGTGGCTTGGTTCGTGATTCCAGCGTTCATTCTGCTGCTCCCATTCATTCAGGTGCATGCCCAAACGAGGCATGCACCTGAATTGCTTGATGTAGTGGCTCTTCGGGTTGAATTTCAGCCTGACACCACGCGGTTTACCACGGGAAATGGTACGTTCGCTGGCCCTTTGTTCGAAGGTGTTGAGCCACCATCAATTGATCCATTTCCGCATGATGCGACCTATTTCGACGCACATCTCCGCTTTTTAGAAAATTATATTGATCACGTTTCAGACGGTCGCACTCTCGTTCGAACTCATTTGCTGCCGAATGTCGTTAGAGTAAGTGGGACTATGGGACAATACAGTCCCACAGGACCGGATTCAGATTCGGACGCTGAACTAGCTAAGTTGGCCGCCTTGATCGGCGAGGCCTGGGCTGGCACGACTCTGAGTGGATTCACGTTGCCTGCTGATCTAAACCCAGAGAATACGGCCTTTGTCATTTTTCATGCAGGGGTTGGGCGAGACATTGAATTGGTAGGTACGTCTCTGGATAAGACGCCTGAGGATTTGCCGTCAATCTATTTCAGTGACGAGGCACTTGGGCGGCTCGGGGTGTCTGGAATCTCTGTCGATGGGCTTGCGATCTCAAACACGATGGTGATTCCTCGAACAGAGTCTAGACTTGGCTTCAATTTTTTGACCGATGAGCCGTTTTTGATCGAATTATCAATTAATGGTATGTTGGCCGCCTCGTTTTTGAACTATTTAGGCGTCCCTGATCTGTTTAATACTGTGGATGGAGAAAGTGCTATTGGCCCATTCGGTGTAATGGATGCTCTAGGCATCTTTGCTTTTTCAGGGCTCTTTCCACCAGAGCCGTCCGCCTGGACCAAACACTTCCTCGGATGGACTGACCCGATTTTAGTGGGGCCTGGTCAGGAAGTATCGTTAAAGGCTTCTGGTGATGCGGATGCAAACGATGTTGGAATTGTCCCTATCTCGGATGCCGAATATTTTCTTGTAGAGAACAGGCACCGTGACCCAAATGGTGATGGCGTCAATCTGCGAGTCTGGACTCCGCAAGGTGAACAGACAGTCCATTTTTATAACGCCGATCCAGAATTCAATGACCAGACTGTCAGTGGATTTCCTGGCGGAGTCGTGGTTTCCGTTGATGATTATGACTTCGTTCTTCCCGGTGGAGTCGACGAGAATGACAATCCGTTGATGGGTGGGATCCTCATCTGGCATGTCGATGAAAACCGTCTTTCTGCCACGATCTCGGATAACGCGGTCAATGCAGATCGGGAAGCACGATCCATTGATCTTGAAGAAGCTGATGGTGCTCAGGACATTGGATACACTTCAGGCGGAGGGTTTTTCGGCCCGTCTTTTAATCTAGGAACGCCCTTCGATTTCTGGTATGAGGGCAATCCTGTTACTGTCCGCACGAATTCGGGACAGGATATACAGCTTTATGAAAATCGGTTTTCGAGTGACACTACGCCGGCGAGCACATCAAATGGGGGAGGACTCTCAGGTATAGAGCTGCGAGACTTCTCGGCTCCTGGTCCCGTTATGACATTCCGAAGGGAATCTATTAACGTTGGGGGACCTTCTCTATTGGCAGAATGGATGGTTTCTGACTGGGCGGCTTCAGCGGTCAACTCAGCGGATGCAGGTTCTGGTCTTGTCTGGCAACAATCAGATCCTGCTGGCTTTTTTCTTTGGCATCCAACAACGTTTGATGCCGGACAATGGATTTGGCAGCCGGCTGCAGGAGCTGCGTGTAGTAGTGCAAGCTCACTTCTTCGCCCTGTGTTTGACGGATCGCAATTTTTCGTTGTCCAGGAAGATGGTGTGTGGAGCATTTCAGGGCTTTCGGAAGGTTGTGAGAGAAATAGGATCGTTGATTTCTCCGGAACCCCACCCTCTTTTTCGACCTCCAGAATGGAATGGGTGAAGCTGCCTTCTGAGACACGGCTTTTTCTAGGAGCTCAGACATCGCAGGGGCCCGGGCTGATGACTATTGTCGTCAATGGTAATGGAAATTTCGATGTCACACAGGCACTATTGAACGCTCCCGTCACACATGTTATGGTGGTAGATCGTCAATCAGCCGACGTGTTTTTGTTGACGGATTCTGGCGTGCTAGACGGCCAAGGTGCTACAGTTGTGCCCATGTCGGGTCAGGATTGGGAAGGGGCCAGTATGACTGGTACCACAGCTGAATGGACCCTAGCATGGCAGGGAGGACACGGGGACAACGGTATTAACCTCCTCACATCCGAAGGCGTTCAACGCCACGTACCGGCGCTGAGCGCGTGCGCTGCACAGAACATTGTCTGGTATGATGTTGATCAAGACGGATGGTCAGATCTGATCTTTACCTGCGGCGAGAGCATCATAGTTGCGCATGAAACGGGTGCCGTCCACTCTGGTTTTCCGGTGCGTTTGTCGTCGGCACCAATCACTCAACCCGTTGCTGGGCGTACGAGTACGGGCAAGACACTAGTTCTTGTTGGAACAGAAGCAGGTGTTGTCGAAGCCGTCGAGGTGGATGGATTCACGGCGCAATCGGCCTCTGGGTTTCCACTCGCCATTGGTAGGTCTAACCGCACCGCACCGCTGCTGACTTCCAATGCGGTGATTGCCGTCTCGGGAGCCGGTAGCATTCGCGCGTGGGATCTTCAGTTGGATGAGGTCTCGAATGCTTCTGATAGTGGCTTGCTCACCCGCAGCAAAGCAGGATCTAGCCAGATAACAGGCAATGGCCTCCTGATTAATTCTGAGACATATAACTGGCCTAATCCTATTACGAATGGGGAAACCCGCATCCGATTTGCTGTTTCTGATCCTTCCGAAGTGGATATCGTGATCGTTGATATGGCAGGTATGGAAGTTGGTACGCTCTCAATGGATAACGTGATGGCCGGTATTCCTCATGAACTGACTTGGCAGACCTCGGCGGGAAGTGGCATATATCTCGCTCGTGTCAGGGCCCGGGGACTAAATGGACAAAGTGATACTCGTTTGATCAGAATGGCCATTATCCGATGAATGCAATCGTACATATCATCACACATCGGATTAGCGTGCCTCTTCTAGTGGCAGGACTTCTGGTTTCAGGTCTTGCCGCGGAACGCGCCAATGCCCAGGAGCCGCTAGCCTACATCGACTATGTTCGAAGTGACCTAGACTGGTACACGATCGAAACGGACCACTTTCTGGTCCACTATCATGCTACAGAAGACGGAGAAGGAAGCCGTACGGCGCGCGTAGTATCTAGAATTGCAGAGGATGTATATGAGCCCATCACGGAGCTCTATGATTTGCGTCTCGATACGAAGGTTTCCTTTGTGCTCAAGGACTACGAAGACTATTCGAATGGAGCGGCCTACTTTTTCGATAATGTGATCGAAATATGGGCCCCAGCCCTTCAGACCCCGTTTCGCGGAGATCACAATTGGCTACGAAACGTGATCACTCATGAGTTTACGCATATGGTCCAGGTGCAGAAAACCATGAAGGCTTCACGCCGACTTCCGTTTGTATACCTGCAGTATCTGGACTACGAAACTGTTCGGCGCCCTGACGTGCTCTATGGGTTTCCAAACATTATTGCGTCCTACCCAATGCCTGTTTTGAATAATCCTGCTTGGCTGGCTGAGGGTACGGCCCAGTTCCAGCGAGCCGACCTGGATTATGATAGATGGGATGCCCACAGGGATATGTTGCTACGCACGGAAGTTCTGGACGGCAGGCAGCATGATTTGGTTGAGATGGGAGGATTCTACTCGCACAATAGTATGATGCGAGAATCGGTCTATAATCATGGTTTTGCCTTTTCTCGATACATCGCAGATCGTTTTGGAGAAGAAGGCCTACAAAAAATTAGTGCGGCGCTGGGGCAGTGGGGTAACTGGAATTTCAAACAGGCCGCGAAAGATGCATTCGGCATCCGAGGAGAGGAATTGTATGCAGACTGGATGGCCTTGTTGGACACCTGGTACCACGAACATGCTCCGGATGAATCCTCAGCCGTACTAATAGAAAAGGAAGGGTTTCACAACTACTGGCCAACGCTTTCTCCTGATGGCAAGACGCTAGCCTATGTATCAAACCGAGGCGAAGACTACTCACGTTCTGGTATCTGGCTAAAAGAGCTAGATGACCCGTCAACGGCCAGGCTTCTTCTGGGCGAAGACGATCTTGGCTTACTATCCGGTTATACCTGTTCTCTGGGGCACAAGCTGGTCTCCTCCGTGGCTGGGTCGGTATCGTGGTCGGCTGATGGGGCGTCCATCATATTTCCCCGCACGCGCGACACCAGTGAAGGGTATCTGGTGCTAGATCTTTACCGTGTCAATATTGAAACCACCGAGAAGGAGCGTCTAACGCGTGGATTAAGGGCGTCCTCTCCAAAGGTGAGCCCAGATGGCAGCCGCATGGTATTCGTCACGCAAGGAGATGGAACAACCAATCTGGCTATGGCCTCAATTCCAGAGCCTGGAGCAGAGCCAATAGATGCTAGTGCAGTGTCGGAATTGACATTCTTTTCGGATGGTACGCAGGTTACCGATCCCGTCTGGAGTCCTGATGGTCAGTGGGTATACTTCGGTCGTTCCCGCGATCATGGACGCGACATTCACCGAGTTCATGTTAGCGATGGGGTCATTGAATCCGTTTTGGACGGGCCTCAAGATGATCGTAATCCTTCGTTCGATCCCCTCGGTCGGCTCATTTTTTCCAGCGATCGATCTGGTATATACAATTTGTATCGTCTTGAAGAAGATGGAACGGTGAACGCGCTGAGCAACGAGCGTGGAGGGGCCTTCATGGGACAGTCCACTAGTGATGGACGAATTGTCTATTCAAGATTCACATCCGAAGGCTACAAGATTGCCTCGATAATGGCTCCTGTAGCGAGTGTGACGCCTACCCCGTACGAGCCACCCCCGTTTCTTAGTCGGTTCGATCAATCGACAAATCCAGATTCACTACCTGGATCGCCAGGCGATAGTGATTCGGACGCAGACGTGCGAGCCTTCACGTCCGAGGAGTTCGAGGCTCAGTCTGTTTCCTACGACCCTGTCTTTACCTCGTTCAGCTTTTTTCCCGTACTCAGAGTCGATCAGTACGTATCGCGAAAGCGCAGTAGAATGGACGTACGCCTGAAAGATCGGACGAGAGGAGAAACAGTCTGGAGGAACACCAAATTTGGGATGTATGCCTCAACTAGAGAGGTCCTAGGCGGAATGAGCTTCTTTGGTGGAATGCTTGTCGGTCCTGGTTCATCGGACGCAGAATCGCTAGGGGATTTTTTCTCTCCGTCAAACCTGCTCGATATGGAGCGGGATGCGTTCCTGCAGGTCGATTACTCGCGTGGCCTCCCCTTTCTTTCAGGTCGATGGTCACCTCATCTTTCGGCGCAGGTCTTCAATATTCGCCGAAGCGTTGAGAACGGTTTGAACATCGAGGAATTTCCTTGTACCGCCTGTTATCCTGAGACGACCTACTCTGATCTCTCCTACAATCTGTGGGAGGTCGACTTCCGCGCTCGCAGTAAGATTAGCCGAGTGCTTCTCGGAGAAGTTGGTTATCGCTACAGCCCCTACCGGGTTAAAACGAAAGGATTCTTTTCTCGCGAATTGCAGCAGAGCGTCCCTTCGAGCTCGTCACGGTATTTCATTGGTCGGGCTTGGACGGCTAGAATGACATTTGAGTCGTTTAGCGCCCATCGAAACATGGACGTCATTCCAGAAGGCCTTAGAGCTGAACTGGAGTTTGATACGGAGCAAGGACGGCTCCTGAATACCTTTGATGTTGAGGATGGCGTGCTGCAGCCTGTATATGAAACCAGTAGAGTTAACCGGCTTTCATTGAATGCACGAGGTGGATTCAAGCTTGGAGACTGGAGAGGGAGTGGAACGCACGGTGTAGGATATCGCATGCGCGCTAGTACGATTCTTGGTAAGGAAAAGGACGATTTCTACGGTGATTATGTCGGCGGTCTGACGGGTGCTCGTGGGTATCCCTTCTATGCATTGGGAGGAAATGAAACGCTATGGGCTCAGGCATCTTGGATCGTCCCTTTGGTTACACATGCGAATCGGCACGCCTTCTTTACGTATCTGGATAAAGTGTATTTACGCTTGTACGCGGATGCAGCCATGGCTTGGTCAGGCGAATGGCCTGGAATGTCCTCGGCTAAGAAAGACGTCGGAGCAGAGATCCGATTCGGTATTGAGTCGTTTTACTTGCTTCCTACTGCCCTTTTTGTCAGTGCCACGTACGGCCTCGATCAGTTTGATTTCGAGCTAGACGAAGGATTTGTAACTCCAGATGGTGAGCGGAGTGTGAGCTACGGCCATGATTGGCAGTGGCACCTAGGATTGCTGTTCGGTTTTGATCAGTTTTGATTGAATCCGCGCACTCTTTTCAAGCAGGACGATCGTAAACAATAAAAGGCCTCATAATGAACGCAACAGTGATCTATGGAATGGGGATCGTAATGATCGTCGTGGGCCTTGTCTTCCTCAGGATGTTGCATTCCGGTCGAGACCCTGAGGCATCTAGGGATTCGATGGAATGGATAGGTACCGTCCTTTCGGTACTACTCATCGTTTCGGCCATTGGACTCATGGTTGTAGGCAGGCAAGCAGATCAGGCAGCCATCCCTGGCCAAGGAGGGCAAGTTGCTACCGAGAGTGCATTCCAAGATGCAATCATCGAGGTGGAAGCATCTGACTTCATGCTTTCAGATGTGCACTCTCAGCAGGAGAGCAATCTCTCGGATTACGAAGGCAAAGTGGTCATCCTGAATTTTTGGGCGACATGGTGCGCTCCTTGCCTTGACGAAATTCCAGACCTAAACAGGTTGCAACGAGAGTATGCTGATGATCTTGTCATTTTATCCGTATCGGACGAGGATAGGCAGCTTTTGGTTGATTTCGAGCAGCAGCTTCCACTCGAAACGCACAGTAAGCGTGTTGCAATGGGTGTGGAACTACCCCCGCCATTTGCAGGTGCCTTTGTGATCCGCCCATCCTCGTTTATCATCGACAGGGAAGGAGTGGTTCGACGCTATCTTCTGGGTAACAGGAATTATTCGTTCTTCAAGAAAGCTGTAGTCCCTCTGATCTGATGCACCGAATTCCATTCCTTCTTACCGTTTTGATCCTGCTGGCCCTCCCATCTACGGCCACTTCGCAGGCAGTCCCATCATCGGCTGATGACATCCGGTTGTTGATTCTGTCACCCTTTGCCGTGGCGCCCGGCCTAGCGATGGAAAGTAATCGGATGTTGCACCCGGGTAGTTTGGCTGCCAATTCTAGACGCAGCGTTCCATTGGCGTTTGGAGCATCGGCCGTTCTACCGGGAGCTGGCCAGCTTTACAACCGCCAGAAAGTTAAAGCAGGCATTGCGATAGCAATAGAGGCTTTTCTTATCACCACTTATTCCCTCACGCGGCGTGACGGATTGGATGGAGAAGATGAGTTTCGAGCTTTTGCGCATCAAAACTGGAGTCCAACCAAGTATGCCAGTTGGATGAACGATTTTCGTGACTACCTGAATGAGGAATACTCAACGGGCATAACCGCGCCGCCTGTGGATATTATTTCCGGTGTGGATTTTTCTAATCCTGGCGAGTGGTCTTCTTCGGATCAGCAGGCTGTTCAACAGATGTTCAATCAGATCCAGGCCATTGAACGACAAGCAATTCATCCAGAAACTGGCGCTGCATTCTCGCATCAGGTACCCAATTTCGCGGAGCAGCAGTATTACGAGTTGATCGGGAAGTATTTCCAGTTTGCTCCCGGGTGGTATGACTATCCAGACTGGAAAGACGCGGAAGGTGCGTTCCTTGCTGCGATCGATCCTGAACTAAGTGGCCCCAACGATACCAAACCGAATGTCTCCGACACCTTCTATTCGTATGCAAAGGATCATGCCGACGCGCAGGACCTGTTGAGGAAAGCCAGCCGAATGTCCATTTTGTTCATTTTCAATCACTTGATTGCGGGAATTGATGCGGCTGTCAGTGCTAAGATCCACAACGATCGTTTGGATACATCAATGGGTATGGCCTTCGAGCCAGATGGGCGCGCTGTTCCAGTACTACGTATGTCTCTTAGACTGGGATCTAACTGATTTTTTATGGTCGTAGAAGGCATTCCACGGCCCATGAATGAAAGGAAGCTAGTCAGACTGCTGTTAAGGTCTTGACTTGCCGTCATATCGGCCCGTTCTTGGGTCTTCTTCTCAGAATCAACCATCATACCCCCTGACTCCATGCCCTGGTACCGCAAACTCCACTGGCAGATCATCATCGGACTCGTTCTGGGTCTTTTGTTCGGCATATTAGCCGCCGCACAGGGCTGGAGTGGTTTCACATCTGACTGGATTGCTCCTTGGGGCCAGATCTTCCTACGACTCCTTCTTTTGATTGCCGTGCCGCTGGTTCTCGCGTCTCTCATTACAGGTGTGGCATCATTGTCAGATTTAAAGAAACTGTCGCGGATTGGGGGGAAAACGATCGCGATCTACATAGGAACCACGGTCATAGCTCTGATCATTGGGCTCGTTCTGGTCAACCTCTTCCAGCCAGGTGCAACGGTACCTGACGAAATGCGGGAAAAACTGCAAATGACGTTTGCCGATCAGGCCCAAGCAGGTGTTGAAACTGCAGCTTCTAGAGCGGAAAAGAGTCCTATCCAACCATTGGTGGATATGGTCCCAGGCAACTTTTTTGAGGCGGCTTCTAGTAATCGGAACATGCTCCAGATCGTTTTCTTCGCCATTTTTGCGGGAATCGGTCTTTTGATGATCCCCAAAGACAAATCCAAGCCACTGCTCGACTTATTTGAAAGTCTCAATGATCTGGTGATCCGCATGGTTGAAATCATCATGTTGTTTGCCCCTATCGGAGTCTTTGCCCTGATGGCAGATACGATCACCAGTATTGCGGGCGATGATTTAGGGCAGATAATGGAGTTGATTACAGCGCTCGGATACTACTGTCTGGTTGTACTTGCCGGCCTAATCGTACATATGTTTTTGACCTATGGGTCAATGATCAAATTTTTTACCCCAAAGACATGGGGAGAAGTTGCTCGGGCTCTTGCACCTGCACAGCTCGTAGCCTTTTCAACGTCCTCGAGTGGCGCGACACTACCGGTCACGATGGAGCGTGTCGAAAAAGAGCTTGGTGTGAGTGAGGAAGTCTCCTCGTTTGTTCTACCACTTGGTGCGACCATTAACATGGATGGAACGGGTCTATATCAAGCGGTAGCTGCAGTGTTCATCGCACAGACGATTGGAATGGATCTGGACTTGACCGCTCAGCTCACGATCGTCTTCACTGCTGTGTTGGCCTCCATCGGCACGGCGGCTGTTCCAGGAGCCGGGATCATCATGCTGGTCATCATTCTGGAATCAGTAGGAGTTCCATCGGCTGGAATCGCTCTTATTCTGGGTGTGGACCGAATCCTTGACATGTGCCGTACCGTCACGAATGTGACAGGGGATGCGACAGTTGCTACCGTTGTGGCTGCATCTGAGGGAGAATTCAAGACGGCTCCCGTCCCTGCTTGAGTGTCTCGTATTGATCCGGTCTCAGACTGATCTCGTCCTAAGATGAGACGTCGTACAAATTAGAGCCCTCGAATCGGCTATTTCAGGTTGATTCGAGGGCTTCGGTATTTTCTGGCATCATTATGGAAAGGGGCAGGACAGTTCATTGACTGAATCCGCCTCACTCCCTCGAACGCGGTGAACCTCCTCTCTGGCCAGATCGGCCCCTTGCGATCTGGCCTCCCCCTCACGGGTGGGTATGCCTTACCAAGGTCTCCCCACCCGAGAATCACTTCGTTCGGGTGTGGCTCCTGTTTCAGAAGCCGTCGTGGATCAATCCTGCCTTGCTCTTGGATGCAGCCTTGCGGCTGCGAACCAAGAATGCGCATTATCCGGCTGGACGCATATGTGTTCTTGGATAAGGTTACCGCATTAAAAAACCGCCTGGCGATGCAATCCTTCGGGATTAGATCGACAGACGGTTGATCGGCGAAAGCCGTTGCGCGCTTGGGAGGATTCGAACCCCCGGCCTTTGGTACCGGAAACCAACGCTCTATCCAACTGAGCTACAAGCGCGTGAAGGCGGAATATAGCTTCGAAGGCCAGTGGAGTTCCTCCGGGAAGTCACAAGTCTTTCAAAGTTTGTGCTAACAATTCCTCTGCCCATCAAAGGAAAAACGTATTGGCCCCTCCAATGCGCACTACTAAACCAATTGGCATGACCGATACCGCGCTAATCAAGCAATTCAAAGTGAACCCTGTTAAGGGGTACTCGACCTTGCTTGATCAATACACCCCGGTGATCCTGCGAATGATTCGTCGCTTCTTATCCGACCCGGATGAAGTGATGGAGACGTATACGTCTATTTGCGAGCGATTGCAGCACAACGATTATCAGGCACTTCGCCGTTTCCGAGTCAATAGCGAGTTGACTCCTTGGCTTTCTGTGGTGGTAGCAAATGCTTGCCGAGATCGTTTTCGTAAAAACCGAATGGTGTCAGTTCCCAATTCGGTCATATCGAAACTAAGCCCTCTCGAAAAACTGGTATTCCGATATTACTATCAAGAGCACGTCCCTCAGTCCGAAATTTCGGATATGATTTCCGGTGGCCACGATTTAGTCTGTTCTTTGACTGATGTCAACCAGGCCATTGGCAAAATTGACGAAATGCTGTCCGTAAATAAACGTTGGCATCTACTGGCTGCCTTACGGGCCAATCGTCCGATGCTTTCGCTAGATGATCTGACCGAAATGGGGCTTGCTCCTGCTACGTCGCTTCCAGCCCCAGACCAGACTGAAATGGAGGAAACTGACCGCGTTGGGATGCTGAATAAGGCCATCCAAGACTTGGATCCTGAAGATCAATTATTGGTGCTTCTACGGTTTGAACACGGAATGCGAGCCCAGCAGATTGCCAAAGTGATGCAATTCGAAAATCACAAATATGTGTATACGCGACTTCGCACTATTATAAATCGACTGCGTCGCGATCTTTACGAATTCTCCTGAGGGACACTTTAGCAGGTCCGGCGTATGTTCCATTTGGAACGTCTAGGAGTGTATAGGTGCCGTTTTGACTACTTCGGGCATACGCAGTATGCTAGCTGATGGTGGTATCTACTTTCACGTAGGGGGACGTTCTCTACCAGGAATCGACCTCAAAACATCGTGTCTGAAGCAACTTTCCTTAAAGACGGCCGCCTTGAACGCGCCGGATTATCTCCGCTGTTATCGGCTGTTCTCGGCCTGATGGCAGCGTTTTTGCTGTTTCAAGGGATCAGCGCTGTAGTTCTCGTCGGATTTACGATTATGAGTGGCGTTGCGCTCGCAGATTTGATGACTCAAACGGGTCTATCGGATTTTCTAACGGAGCATGCCGATATCGTCATCTGGTCTAATACAATAGGCCAGATATTTGGTCTGCTATTGCCAGGACTTTGGTTTGCTCGCCTACACTCTTCGACGGTGCGTTCTTTCCTTCGATTGCGCCGCGTACCAGTAGGCATGGTCGTTCTGGCCGTTATTGGTCTCCTAGCGCTTATTCCTCTTGTGCAATGGACGGCTACTCTCTTTGATGGGCTTCCGTGGCCACAGTGGATCAGGGACATGGAAGAAGGGCAGATGGTTTTGATAGAGCAAGTGCTCATGCAGGACTTCAGTCTTTTGTTTACCATTTCTATGTTGGCCCTCACACCAGCCATTTGCGAAGAAATCCTATTTAGAGGATTTGTACAGCGTCAGGCAGAGCGCCGGCTTGGTGCTTGGGGGGGCATACTATTTTCAGGCATCATCTTCGGTTTCTATCATCTTCGCCTGACCCAAGCAATTCCTCTTTCCTTGCTTGGCATATTCATGGCCTGGTTAACGTGGCGCACTCGTAGCCTCTGGCCTGCCATCATTGTGCATCTTCTGAACAACACGTTTGCTGCAGTTCTCGGAAAGATGGCATCGAAAGAAGGAAGCAACATCGACGTAGAGTCATTCGAGTTTCCCATCCTAATTACCGCGCTATCCGCGCTCGTTTTAGCCGCGATGGTCACGCTCATCCACCGAATCGCTGTTCGAACGTGGCCTGATGAGGCAACGACAGCAGATTCCCAAGCCCAAGATTCAGCATGAACGAACCTAAGCACATAGACGGATGGGTAGAAGTATTCCAATCAGGTATTGACTACGAGGCTGACTTGGTTCGAGATCGACTGGATGATTCTGGAATTGAAGCCGTCATCATGCGGAAAAAGGACCGGTCTTTCAGTCTTACTCAAGGATCAATGTCCCGAATTCACGTGATGGTGCCTGAAGCAAGACAAGAGGAAGCAATCTCTCTTCTTTCAGCAGAGGTCCCTTCTGGTGAGGAACTGGACAGAATCGCGCTCGCAGCGGACCCCGAAAACCCATCGAAAGAAGTAGTCAGGGATCAGGATGAGCGAGCAGAGGCAAACGCAGACAATGGAACGGGAGAGGTCAAATGACACAAGGAGTTTCTCGCATTCTTACGGCGGTTGTTGGCATTCCACTCGTGCTCATTGCCTTATGGCAAGGCAATTGGCTCTTTTTTGGATTCATTACGATTGTTGCCCTCGCAGGTCAGTGGGAAATGCTGCGGCTAATCCGTAAGACTGGACCTAACGTAGAGACTCTGCTACCACTTCTGGCAGGCGGCGCCGTGATGAGTCGATTTCTGATTGATACGTGGCCGCCGTTTCTTGTCGGAGCCCTGTTGCTGCTTGCAATAGGAACCCTTCGAGGAAAAGTCGAAGACGCAGTTGGACGATTTACCGGAGCAGTAGCCTCAGTGATTTATCCAGTGCTTTTTGTAAGCTTTCTAATCGACATTCGATGGACGGCTTCCGAGATGCTTCCTGAGAACGAATCCTTCCTCTTGATCCTCTTGCTCTTCGTTTTGATCTGGGCTACCGATTCCGGCGCGTATTACACGGGTAAGACGATTGGCAAGCACAAATTCGCTCCGGAAACCTCCCCTAACAAGACATGGGAGGGCACTATTGGGGGGCTGGCAATGGCTATCCTCACAGCAACGCTGTTCAAACTATTTTGGATATCTGCGATGGGGTGGATGGATGTAGCGATCCTGGCCTTAATAGGAGGGTTTTGGGGGCAGTATGGTGACCTCCTTGAAAGCTCTTTCAAGCGCAGTGCCGGTGTCAAGGATTCCGCTTCTCTTCTCCCTGGGCATGGAGGAATTCTAGATCGATTCGATTCGCTGATTTTTTCCGCTCCAGCGTACTGGATCTACTTATCCTGGTTTTCACCACTGATTGGTGGATAACTCGTGGAGGAACGCTAGGCGCAGGGAGCCTGTATACAACGCGTTTCAAGAATAGTGTAACGATCTTAAGGGATGCCCATGGGTCTTTTTATTCAGGGCAAGAAGGTGCGTAACAAGAAATTTGATTACGAGCCCCGCTACTATAACCCCAAGAAAGAAGAGAAGCTGAAGCAGCGGATGCGATTTACGGCGCCAAATAAGCGTCGTCGAAGTCCTGTAGGTCTTATCTATTTTGTTCTGTTGTGCGCAATGGCCATTTACGTTTACCAGAAATTGGGTTGATTTGACTGTGAGAGAGGATGTTGACACAGGCGAGCAAACAGATGTAGCGATCGATGGTGACATCGTAGCGCAGGAAGAGGAATGCACTATTGCGGTGATGCCACTTTCCCTCGCAAATAAGATTGCGGCAGGGGAGGTAGTGCAGAGACCTGCTTCGGCCGTCAAGGAGTTGATTGAAAACGCGATTGATGCTGGAGCAGATGATATTTCAATCGTGCTTCAGGATGCGGGAAGTACGTTGATTCAGATCACGGACAACGGAAGTGGCATGTCTGCCGAGAATGCAGCCAGAGCCGTAAAGAGACACGCGACCAGCAAAATCTCCTGCGTTGAAGACCTGGAAACCATTGCTACCCTTGGATTTAGAGGAGAGGCGCTGGCCTCCATTGCCTCCGTGTCCCACTTTGAACTCAAAACCGGTCGAAGTGAAGTAGCTCCTGCGATTCGCTTGAAGTATGAGGGTGGCGAAGAAAAGGGGTCTGAACCATCGCCACCAATGAAGGGGACCATGGTTTCAGTGCGAAACTTGTATTTCAATGTCCCAGCCCGCAGAAACTTCCTGAAACGCCCTCAGACGGAATTAAAGCATATTCTGGATGCGGTTCAGGTTCTTGCTCTTTCCAACCCGGGCGTAGCATTTCAGCTTGATTCTGACGGTAATGAGCTGCTTTCGCTACCTGCAGAACGGCGAGGTGATGATCTCGAAAATATGGCGGCTAGGGCCGAGGTACTCCTTCCAGTTGGTAATTCGTCCGCTTTCATTCGAGTCGAAGAGTCAACGAGTTACCTCCGGGTTCGTGGCATTCTTGGTATTCCAGATGCGGCTCGGCGTACTAGGGGACTCCAGTTTCTCTTTGTGAACGGTCGCTGGGTCAAGCACCGCTATATTGAACATGCCGTTCATGCGGCCTATGAATATCTGTTGCCAGAAGGGTCTTTCCCTTTCTTTGCCCTCTTCCTCGATATCGACCCGCGTCATGTAGATGTCAACGTGCATCCCACAAAGTCAGAGGTCAAATTCGATGATGAACGAGGTGTGTATGGTATGGTGAGGGCGGTAGTGGGTCGTGCGCTGGGAACGAGTCTAAACACACCTGATTTCTCAACCTCCCGTCCGCTTGGTGGTTTAAGTCTCGATCTGAGCGCTTTTTCAGGATCAGAGGATACCGCTGCTAATGGGCCGAGAAGGTCAAGTCCAGCACCAGAGCGCTCTCGTACGGGGCCTGAGACGCTTCCGTGGGGAGAGCGTCCTTCCAAGGGAGGATTGGCAGCTTCCTCATTTAGTGGGCTCAGTGCAAACCTAGGAGAAGCTAGTCGTACGCTGTACGAAGGCGTTGATCAGCAGGCTACCGCGGTCCCGGCAGGATCACTTGGTAGTGGAGACCTTGATAGAAAAGGTGGCCTTGGGGAAGAAGGACTGCTCTGGCAGTTGCACGACACGTATATATTGACCCAAATTTTGAGCGGACTGGTTATTATTGACCAGCAGATGGCCCATGAACGCATCCTTTTTGAGCAAGCAGAAGCCTGCTTAAAGGATGGTTTCGGTTTATCCCAACAGCTTCTCTTTCCAAGGACTATCGAGTTTTCAGCCTCCGAGTATTCACTGCTTCAGGACCTAATGCCCGATCTAGCTCGGCTTGGGTTTGATATTGAGCCTTTTGGAGGCAACAGCGTCATTGTTCGTGGCGTGCCAGCGGATATAACAACGGGCGACGAGCAGAGTGTACTAGACGAGATCGTGGATCAATATCGCATGTTCGAAAAGGTTGAAAAGCTGTCAGGTCGGGAGAATCTTGCGCGTAGCGTGGCTCGTCGAGGGGCGGTGCGCGCAGGCATAAAATTGTCGCCTCGCGAAATGCGTGCTTTGATTGACCAGTTATTTCAGTGCGAAATGCCTTACGTCAGCCCAGAAGGTCGGCCAACCATGATTCGATTGTCCGGAAATGAGCTGCGGGAGCGGTTCGAACGCAAGTGATCCCCAACACGAAATCACAGACGCCATCTTCGTCAGGGATGGAGCTGCTTCGTCAGATGGTGAGTTTGTTGCCTGACTTCGAGCCGAGCAGCAAACCTGTTCTGGTTGGACTAAGTGGGGGAATGGATTCCATATTGCTAGCAGATCTTCTCTCGGAGTCAGGGGCAAATGTCGAGGCAATTCACGTCAACTATGGACTTCGCCCGGAATCCAATGAAGACGAGGCGTTTGTTCGACAATGGTGCGATGATCGAGGAATAAGGATCTATGTAGAGAAGCCAGCGGTCTCATCTGTGCCCGAGGTTGGCGTCCAGGATTGGGCTAGGACATTTCGATATAATGTGTTTCATCGAATTGCTTCTGAAACGGGAATAGATGACGTCTATGTTGGTCATCATGCTGATGACCAACTCGAAACAATGATTCTTAACCTGTTGCGGGGCACTGGGTACGCGGGTCTTTCGGCAATGAATGAGGTTCGCGAATTAATGCGTGGCAGCGGCGTGTATCTCTATCGTCCGTTGCTTCGAGTTAGCAGAAAAGACCTTGCCATATGCGCCGACGCACGAAACCTGAAGTGGGTCGAAGATGTGTCAAATCGAGATCTTCGATACGCAAGAAATGCCGTCCGAGCCGAACTCGCGCAGATGGCCCCTGCCGACCTAGATGAGTTTGTAGCATCCGCTACCGAGCTCTCGACCAACCTATCCCATATTCGCGCTCTGATTCGATCTGCCGTGGAGAACGCTACCTCCTTGTTGATCGTGGATCTCAAGAAACTGTCGCCCATAATCCGGCGATGGATTCTTTTGGAATGGATTTCGAGTCATGCTCCTGAGGTCCCGAGGCGTAAAGGCATCGCGCAGGCGTTGAATCGTTTGATAGACGCCCAAACCGGTAAGAAGCTGGACCTTGGTCAATGGGAGGTCTGGAAAGAGCGGGCTGAACTGACTATTAGAGGTGTGCCAGCGAATGGTGTCTCGAGGCAGACGAAGACGTCCCTTGTTGCGTCCACAACGTCTAAGCTACCTGCGCATACGGAAGACGACGAATCGGCGCATGTCCAAGATCCTGTGGACCTGGATTTTTCGAAGGAGGACACGGTGGAGTGCGTAATGGGCACCCTTCATTATTGTATAGTAGCCAAACCTGAGCATATTGTTACTGAATCATCCAACATTGCCCATCTAGCAATAGATGATTTGTCGGCCACTTTTCGGTTAAGACCGTGGAGGTCTGGAGATCGGTTTATCCCTCTTGGCTCAATGGGGTCGAGGAAGGTGAAGAGATTTCTGACGGACCGCCGCGTGCCTTCTCATGAGCGTAAACACGTTCCGGTTCTGGAGAAGGACAACACTATTGCCTGGGTCGTTGGTCATCGCCTAGACGAGCAATTCCGAGTTCAGGACCATACCCGCTTTGTAGTCCAGTTGACGTGGACACCTCGAAACTGACGGGTGCGTCGAGATATCTTTGGATGATCGAAGGTGTTGGCCTTATGGTGCATTATCCCGTAGAAAAAGCCCTATTTTGACCTTAGCGATCGGCGGCTCAGTTTCAGGCCCCTCAAGAGGTCGTTTTTTATCGATTCCATGCATTTTATAGCTCGAAACGCAACCTATGTCCGGACGATCTACAGAAGCCACCTTCTTGGTGCACGATGAACAAACCGTAATCATCCGAGGGGAGCGCTTTCGTAAATACCTCACAGCAGCGTCGTTGCAGTCCCGTATTCGGGAATTAGGAGAGGAAATGGCCGCTGAATATGGTGATCAGAAACCCATATTGATCGGGGTATTGAACGGCGCATTCATCTTTCTGGCAGATCTAATGCGAGCGATGAAGATCGATTGTGAGGTGGATTTCCTTAAGCTGTCCTCCTACGGTGAAGCCAAGATTTCATCTGGCGAAGTCCGTGAATTGAAAACAGTCGACGCAGATCTCAAGGGAAGACACGTCATCGTAGTCGAGGATATCGTCGATACGGGTTTGTCGATGCAATTCCTCCTGGAAAAACTTGCCCTCGAAGAACCTGCTTCCTTAAAGACCTGTACATTGTTGCACAAATACGAAGCGACCCGAGTAGATGTACAATTGGATTTCGTTGGATTTAGAATCCGTAATCTCTTTGTGGTTGGGTACGGCCTCGATTATGGTCAGGTAGGCAGAAATCTTGCCGACATCTATATCCTTGAAGAACAGCACGGTCCCGGCTCCGCACCTGAGCATGGATCTTCACGTAAAGGTTAAAACATGTCGAAAGACGCGCTCTATTACGGAGATTACCTACAGCTTGGCCGCCTTCTGAGTGCGCAGGATCTAGAGTCCGGCAAAGAAGGCAAACCGGCCCACGATGAGATGCTGTTCATCATTGTGCATCAGGCCTATGAACTGTGGTTCAAGCAGATACTTTGGGAGATTGATGGCGCCATCCGGATCCTGGATAGGACATCCGTTGAAGAAAAAGCCCTAGGCGCGGCAGTTGCCCATCTCGAACGCATTGTCTCCATTCAAAGAGTCTTGCTGCAACAGATTGATGTCATGGAGACCATGACGCCGCTAGATTTCCTTGATTTCCGTGACGCATTGGTCCCGGCATCTGGATTCCAAAGTGCACAGTGGCGCTTGATCGAAAATCGCTTGGGAATGCGGCCAGGAGACCGGCATGCATTTACTCAGGCGCCATATACCTCTCGCCTCAACTCGCCGGACGCAAAAAAAGTTACCGCAGCCGAAACGGGTTCTACCATGTTTGCGCTGGTCGAGACATGGTTGGCACGCACACCGTTTATTCGGTTCGGTACGTATGATTTTTGGCAGGCTTATCATGAGGCTGTTGGTCGAATGCTAGCCTCCGACCGAAGCTTGATTCAGGACAACCCGACATTAAATGATGCTGAGAAGGCCAGTCAGCTGAAAAACCTGGAGAAAACAGAGGTGCATTTTGCGGCTCTTTTTGATGCTGGCGCTTACGGAAAGTTGATCACCAGTGGCGAACGCCGCTTGTCTCATGAGGCACTTAAGGCCGCCTTGCTCATCAACCTCTATCGGGATGAACCTATTCTGCATTTACCCTTCCGTTTACTTCAGTCTCTGGTGGACATCGACGAGGGCTTTACGACGTGGCGTTATCGCCATGCATTGATGGTTTCCCGTATGATTGGCACTAAGATCGGGACGGGTGGATCCTCAGGGCACGAGTATCTCAGGCGTTCGGCAGAGCACAACAGGGTCTTTGCAGACCTCGTCAACATGTCGACATTCTTCATCCCTCGTTCGGAATTACCGCTGTTACCAGAGGTCGTCTCGTATGAGTTAGGATTCCGTTGGCCAGGCCATTGAAGCTGGCACGTAGTCTGGTATTGCCTCTGAGCCTAACACAGAGTCTGCTGCCTATCGTGACGCTGAAGATCGGATCAAGTGAGTGCTTCTTTCGGATAGCAAACGTAGGAACGTATTTGACGTTCAGCCAAGGGCTCGATAACCATCACATCTTCAGTCACTGATAGTTCGTCAATCGAGCCTGCTCTATTGAGGACGGCAATGACATCTTCACGCGTGTCGTAGGCCTCATGTGCTGATTGAGATCGAAGCAGGTAATAAGACTGGTCGTGGTCGATTGATTCGGGGCTGCTCAGCTCCTTCGCCAGCAGCATGTGACACACGGCCTCACGCAGCTTTTCCGGTTCCAGCTTTTCTGAATCCACATTGAAGTCCACTCGGAAGAAGTCCCTTTCGAGCAGACGCCGAGAGAGGTCCGCTAGAATAGGGTCCGCACTATTCATCCAGCACTTCAAACTAAACAGGATGTCGGTATCATCAAGGGAGGCATAGGCATCCTGAACATCTTCTCGATGTACGTCACCGCCAGTAAAACCGCTGCCTAGGAGATACAGGAATGGAATACTTGCCGGTTCGACCAAATGTCTAGATCCCTGCTCTAAATGGACCCGAACTCGGCGAATCACTGACCGGAGCATGTGGTCGCCAGCCAACACGGTCTTGTGCAAATAGACCTGCCAGTACATGAGTCGCCGAGCGATCAGGTAGTTTTCAATGGCGTACGTGCCTTTAGCTTCGACCACAATTCGATCTGCAGAGGTGCCGTCATCGGGATGAACCCTCAGCGTTTTAATGATGCGACCTACCCCAATTGCTCCCTCCGCAACGCCCGTGTAGTAGGAGTCTCGCCTGAGGTAATCCAATCGATCCATGTCTAGCTGACTTGAAATCAGCTGGTGAAACCAGTGACGAGGATAGGTATCATCGAACATTGCGAGGGCCATGTCGAGTCTTCCCTCGAAGCGATGATTGAGGCGCTCGATCAAAGCACGGCTCATCATCTCATGCTGAAAATCCGTTAGGAGTTCGTGTTCAAGCGTGTGAGAGTACGGGCCATGTCCTACATCGTGAAGGAGTGCAACGGCAAGCGCCGCTTCATGCTCTTCGGTAGAAATGCGTGTTCCTTTTTCGCCCAACGAGGTCAGTACACTGTGCATCAGGGCCATCGCTCCAAGCGCATGTCCAAAACGGGAATGTTCGGCGCCGGGGAATACCATATGGCCGATGCCTAATTGCCGAATACGGCGTAGTCGCTGCAGTTCAGGCGTACCGACCAGATCCAGCACAAGACCTCTGGGTACGGAGATGAACCCATGTACAGGGTCCGAAAATATCTTGAATCGACCAGTCACAGTTTTCGACTAAATACTAGTAAGTGATTCATCGCGTCCTAAACGCCTCCCGTGTTTCCCATGTTTTCAATGTCCCTTGTGGCCCGGACGCCTTTTCGCAGGATTTGTTATCCAGATGAAACGGGAGATGGGGGATAGGGGTTGGTAGAGGTATACTTTGGGGTATACTTTCATGTAGCAGGACTCGGTCCCGCTGCCTAAACATACCGCTAATCTTTCATACCGACGAATCCGAGACCTATCCTCGGAACCATCCGGACGCCCCTCTATCTACGGCATGCAGCGAATCGACTGTATTATCGACACTCATTCTTCCTTTCGTGCCGCGGCATGGTATGGATTGAGAATGGCTTTGCTGCCATTTAGAGTAGAGCCGGTGATGCTCGAGTCTGAGTCTATAGACACAACCAAAGGGCATTCTGTACCCAGCATTTACTACGGTTCGGATCCAGACGCCCATCCTGATGCAACGCTCAGGATCATACAATCAGAATCTACTATTGACTTCTTTGACGCCCGTGTTGCTCCGTTTCCATCGTCACGATTTGTACGTATCGGGCAGACTCGGGTACCGGTGATGTTCGAGGCCTCTGGGGACGTCACCTTTGATCCAGTTGCAACCGTCTTTTATTTCCTTAGCGGATGGCAAGAAACAGTCATTCGAGCCCGCGACGAACATGGGCGTTTTCCCTGGGCATCTTCCGTGCAGCATAATCTGGATGTCAGGCTGATGCCCGTAGTTGACTGGACGCGACATATTCTAGCCGACCTGCTACGCAAAAAAGAAGTCCGGATGGAGCGGAAAGAGTTCGGACAGGCATCCTGGGCTTTTTGCGCGACCCATGATATTGATTATATCCGAAAGTGGAGGCCCGGGATCTATAAGCGCGAGCTTCTCGATCGAGCGATTCTTAATCAGCAGAAGGAATCCGTCAAGGATCGCCTAGGTCGAGTGTTTCGGACGTCCCTTTCGCTGATTGAATCCGGAGATCCATTTCGAGATGCGCTTGTGCGCATTATGGATGAACTTGAAAAACGCGAAGCGCGCGGTACGTTCTTTTATAAGGCTGCAGCCTATGGACAGCGGGATGTATCCTATCACCTAATGGATGGGGCCGTTCAGCAAGCTATTCTTCGGCAACTGGATAAGGGCCACGAAATAGGACTCCATCCTTCTTATCATTCTTTTGCCCATCCTGAGCGACTACTATCTGAGCGTGATCGTCTCAGGTCGGCGAGCCAGCATTCCGTTTCTACGTATCGAGCTCACTATTTGAGGCATGATCATCCCGCTTCGATTCATTTATTAGAGTCGGCTGGCTTCGATGTAGACTCGACGATTGGTTTTGCCGAGTGTACAGGGTTCCGGTTTGGGACCTGCCTTCCATTTCCTCTTTTCGATCCTGTTTCGATGAAGGAGACGCGCGTCTGGGAGATGCCGCTTGTTATGATGGAGTCTGCATTATTCAATCGTCAGCATCTGGATAGAGCACAAGCCGAGAAAGAGACACTACAGTTAATGCAGACCTGCGCTTCCTTTGGCGGCGTCTTTACTGGGTTGTGGCACAACACGTTATGGGATGAGTCAGACTATCCAGGGTGGGGCGCACATTTTCTGACCACTCTTGATGAAGCTGTTCGATTGGGGGCGTCAAGGCAATCGCTCTCCGACACATTGGCATCCTGGCAGTAAGCCCATGAATACTGTAGGCCCATGAATACGATTGTCACACAGGATGTGGAGCTAGCCGCAGCGACCTTAAAGGAGGGTGGCCTCGTGGCATTTCCCACAGAGACCGTTTTCGGGTTGGGAGCCTCGGCATTTCAACCAAACGCTGTTTCACGGATATTCCAGGCCAAGAATAGACCGCAAGACAATCCGTTGATCGTACATATAGCTCATAGAAATCAGATCGCCGAAGTGTGTGAAGTGATTCCGGAGGCGGCCAGGGTGCTGATAGATGCATTTTTCCCCGGACCCTTGACGCTGGTTGTGCCAGCTGCACCAACCCTGCCCTCTGTTGTCACGGCCTCCTTAGGTACCGTTGGGATTCGAATGCCCGATCATGACGTGGCAAACGCCTTCCTACGTGCTTGCGGTGAGCCCGTGGCCGCCCCCTCAGCAAACCGCTCTGGGAGGCCAAGCCCCACGACGTGGGAAGCCGTAATGGACGATCTAGATGGCCGAGTGGACGTCATTTTGCGGGGAGATGCATCACGGGTAGGGTTGGAGTCAACGGTAGTGGACTGCACGGGAAAAGAACCTATCATTTTGCGCCCCGGAAGTATTTCGTTGGAGGACCTGAAAATGGTGCATCCTGGGACGCGGATGTCAGACGCAGCTGATGTCGTTAGCCATCGCAGTCCGGGTACTCGCCATCGGCACTATCGGCCTGAAGCTGATGTAGTAGTTGTATCATCACCCTCAAAAACGGAGGGTAGAAGCGGATATGCCTATATCGGTTTGGAGAGTCCGGAAAAAGGATTGTATGACGGACCAATCCGGGTGCCAGGCGACGTGTCAACCTATGCTCGGGACCTGTTTCATTTTTTTCGAACCTGCGAAAAAGCGGGAATAAACCGGATCGAGTGCCAACGAGTTGGATTGGAGGGCATGGGGCGTGCTCTCATGGATCGATTGCAGCGAGCTGCTTCGCCCGAGTGACGCTTCACTATCGAGACCGCAAGGTCATCACTTCAAAACCGAACGCGTAGACCGAGCGTGCTAGGTGCTACGATCGTCGATAGTCTAACCCTCTTTTCTTCCGCGAATTGCGTGCTTGTATCTCGTTTGTGCCGCCGAGCCAACCACACTCCAACTGTGCTACCGATGGCAGCACCTGCAACTACGTCGCTAGGCCAATGATATCTGAGGGTGATGCGAGAGATCGACGTAGCCGTTGCTATTCCAGCTATGGACCATGTAACCGGATGCGGCACATACACCAGCCAGGGCGTTATTAGTGCGAATGCCGTGGTTGCATGCCCACTGGGGAATGATGTTTTGCCAGAAAACGGTTTCCAGCGATGAGAGTCATCGGCTTGCCAGGGACGAGCGCGTCCGGCTATCAGCTTCAGCGCATTAGTGGCAACGTTGGCAAGAACAAGCGCCTCAATACTGGTAAAGGCCGCATCCTGATACCTAGCATCCTCCTGAAGTAGACTCCCCACAAAGATGATTAGGGCAGCAGGTCGCGCAGCATTGGCATCGCCCAATTCCTCTACTAGGCGCCACAGCTCTCGTCGGTGCCAGCGTTGCCACGACTCAGCCCACTCGTCATCCCTCAGTGCAACACCACCCCAGGCGATGGCAAAGAGTCCGGCGCTATTCGGAGGCGCCTGAAAGAGGGCTCCGGGAACGGCTCGCACGTCATCTCGAACCCAGGCCAAAAATCGTAGTGGATCGTTGCCAGACTGGCCCATGGCATCCGCAGCGGCGGCGCTGATAATAATCAGCGCCGCCGCTACTACCCTATATTTTGCGAGTCGTGAATCCCGCCCCGTTTTGTTGGCAAGCAGTCCGTAAAACATGAATGCATCGTGTATCTTTAAAGGCCAAACTAGCTATAAATGCCGCCCAGATGAAAGGCGCCAGTAAGGAGCCCATTGATACATGTCAGATACTACCACCATTGCGGAAGATCTCGGATCAGATGCTGTCCTTGTCCGACAGGCTGGACAAGATGACTTGGAAGCCGTCGCCGGATTGTTTGATGGCTACCGAGTGTTCTATAAGAAAGACACCGATCTCGAAGGAGCTCGTCAATTTGTGGCGGATCGTCTTGAGAATCAGGACTCCGTCATTTTCCTAGCCGAGGACGATGGCGGGATCCCGCTTGGATTTACGCAACTCTATCCGCTTTTCTCTTCCGTGCGCATGCAGCCCATTTGGCTATTGAATGATCTATACGTAGCACCAGGTATGCGGAAACGCGGTGTCGGGCATGCGCTCATGCGTCGCGCTCAGGAGTTTGCAGCAAAGACGGGTGCAGCTGGGTTGGAATTGGCAACAGCAGTAGATAACGAATCAGCTAAGTCTCTCTACCATGACCTTGGTTGGGAATTAGATACAGAATTCCACCATTACAGCTACACAGTGCGATGATGGTATCAAGGATCTGGTTGTTAATGGCGGGTTGTGTTCTATTGTCCCTATCAGCCTGTTCATCAGGGCTGAATGCGACAGGTGGGTGGGGTGGAGAGCCCATATCCGAATCGAGTAGTAATGGCCGATCAGTTGATACGCGACCCGCCGAGGTGCGAATAGCAGAACTGACTGAAACTTTACCTCGAATCGAAAGGGAATTTCGTGCTGCTTGGGTGGCAACGGTTGATAATATTGACTGGCCGTCCGAGCCGGGATTACCTGTATTTCAGCAACAAGCTGAGATGCTCGAGATTCTCGATCGGGCAAAAGCTATAAAGCTAAATGCAATCGTATTTCAGGTACGTCCCACGGCTGATGCGATGTTCATTTCTGATCTTGAACCTTGGTCGTATTACCTGACAGGGAATAATGGACTCGCACCCGATCCAGTGTGGGATCCCCTAGCATTTACTATTGACGAAGCCCATCGTCGTGGCATTGAGCTGCACGCGTGGGTAAATCCATACAGAGCCTGGCATCCGACCGCACCGGACACACTGTCTCAACGTCACGTATCCAACCAATACCCTGATGCCGTACATCGATATGGCGCGCAGCGATGGATGGACCCCGGTGCGTCCATCACTGAAGAACACTCGTTTGCAGTGATCATGGATATTGTCGATCGCTACGATGTGGATGGCATTCATATGGATGACTATTTCTACCCATATGGTGTAAATGATGAACAGGGCAATAAGGTAGATTTTCCAGATAGCCTCTCGTGGGCTGCCTATGACGGACCACTCGCTCTAGAGGACTGGCGCCGGAGTAACGTGGATCACTTTATCGAACGGGTATATTCGGGGATAAAAGAGCGCAAGCCATGGGTGCTATTCGGCATTTCCCCATTCGGTATATGGCGACCGGGCCATCCCGAAGGAGTGACAGGTTTTGACGCGTATGAAGGTCTGTTTGCTGATGCGAAAAAATGGTTGGAGCAAGGATGGGTGGACTATTGGACGCCCCAGCTTTATTGGCCGCTAGAGAGCAAAGGTCAGCCGTTTGGTCCCCTGTTAGACTGGTGGGTAGGAGAAAACCGGACAAACAGGCATATGTGGCCTGGCATGGGTGTTTATCGCGTGGATCCGTCTGGCAGCAACGCATGGCAGGTTGGGGAAGTAGTTGACCAGATTCGCCGAACCCGAACCACTACGGGCGCAAGTGGGAATGTCCTTTTCTCCTGGAGATCACTCCGTCTGGGTGATCCTGTAGTTGGGGATACGCTCGTTACTGATGTCTATGAAAAGCCAGCTCTCACCCCGCGTACGACGTGGCTCGGCAGCAGAGCACCTTCCGCTCCAACCATAACATTGGATTCGTTGGCGGGCAGACCCCAGGTACGACTTCGTCCGGGGGATGACGTGGAGGTTCGAGTTTGGGAGGTGCACCGTTTTATGGATGGGGTCTGGCAGTCGGAGGTGTTGCCCGGAACACAACGGCTTTTGCCGGCTGCTTGGATTGGACAAGCGGATGCCATCGTACTTCGAGCCGTCAATCGTCTTGGACTAGAAAGTGAACCTTCTTTCGTATTGCTTCCATGAAAACCAGCAAAATATTGTCTCGCAACATGAAAGCCATTTTATCGGGTGGCATAAAACGATGTGCCTTGGCATGTTTCAGCATCGTATTTCTAGCTGGTTGTGCATCTTCGGGCTCCCTCACTAGAAGCCGCAATATCGATTCGATGACAGATAAGCAGGTGGCTGATTGGGTCATGTCCGCAATGGACAATGCCATTTCCATATGCCTGGACGATGGCTGTGATATCGCATTCGATCCGGGGACAGCAGTGGATACTGTTCTTATTGATCGAGGTGCGCGCCGTGTGTCAGTGGAATTCAACGCTGCAATGGCACAGCGAGCCTTTAGGCCTGGGGACGAGCCTGCAATTCAAGGCATTGTGTATCGAGCAACGGGTGGGGGACTATCTGATTGGCAGGTCGCCCTTCGTGCATTAGACATGCCTATCTCCGTGCTTGTACCCAACGCTTTCGCGCAGGAAGGAGGCAATCCTGCAAAGCGGTGGCCCAGTGCAACGCAAGGAAGACCATTGACGACCTCACTGGACCAACCCTGGAAAGCAGACGCCTTGTTATCGGGACGGCACATTGCCGTTTGGCCCAGTCATGGATGGTATTACGAGGAGAGGCTGGACCGATGGGAATGGCAGCGCGCTCGTCTTTTCCAGACGGTCGAAGATCTCCTTCCTATGTCGTTCATCGTTCCCTATTTGGCACCGATGCTTGAAAACGCGGGGGCCTACGTTCACATGCCAAGGGAGAGAGACGTTCAGAAGCAGGAGGTGGTAATTGACGGCGATGTGCCACCCATGGACGGGAGCAGATATCTTGAGATTGGCGAACTTTCCTATGCGTGGAAAGAAGGGGCTCAAGCCGGCTTTGCCCCCTTAAATGTGCTGAGGGATGAAAATCCCTTTAGGCAGGGTACCTACCGGATCTCAAGAACAGACTCTATAGCTTCGGCCTCCATTTCTTGGACACCACTTATTCCAGAGGATGGCGAGTACGCTGTGTACGTATCCTGGGGGCAAGAGGAGAATGCTACCTCCGATGCACGATACACGGTTCACCATGCGGGCGGTTCGTCTTCCATATCAGTTGATCAAGGAATGATGGCCCAGACCTGGGTGTATGTAGGAACGTGGAGATTCAATGCCGGGGTTGATCCAGCGAAGGCTCAAGTAGAGCTCACCAATGAAAGTTGGGATATAGGCAAGGTGGTTTCGGCCGATGCCGTCCGGTTTGGAGGAGGGATGGGCAGCGTTGAGCGCAACGGTCAGGTCTCCGGACGCCCCCGATTCACTGAGGGTGCGCGCTACTGGATGCAGTACGCAGGGTTGCCGGCTGCTATGGTCTACAACGTGACTGAATCGAGCAACGACTATATCGATGATTATCGCAGCCGAGCAGAATGGGTGAACTACCTCAGGGGGGCACCTCTCGGACCGAATAAGAATCGTTCTGAAAAAGGTCTTGGCGTCCCGATTGACCTCTCATTGGCATTCCACACGGACGCCGGTGTCACGGGCACGGAAGAGACCATCGGCACATTGATGATCTATAGTTCAACCGGAACGGAAGGGGAAAGGGAGTTTCCTTCCGGATTTTCTCGATTTGCCAGTCGGGATCTTGGCGATCTGATGCAGACAACCATCGTATCAGACATTCGTGCCAAGTATGATTCGACCTGGACGCGACGTGCAATTTGGGATCGAGATTATAGTGAAGCAGTCCGGCCCAACGTGCCGGGTGTACTTCTCGAGCTGCTTTCGCATCAGAATTTTGCCGATATGCGCTTTGCTTTAGACCCGAGATTCCGCTTCGATGTGGCTCGGTCGGTATACAAGAGCATGGTTCATTTCTTGGCTGATCAGAATGGTTTCGATCCTGTAATACAGCCGCTAGCGCCTGATCATCTCGCTGCACAGTGGGATGGAGAAGACATCGTGCTAACGTGGGCGTCTGTAGAAGACCCGCTTGAAGAGTCAGCAACACCACAAGGCTATGTGGTTTACACCCGGACTCCGGACGGGGGATATGACAGCGGACAGTTCGTTTCGACCAATCGATTTGTTAGTGAGAAGGCGCCAGCGGGCGCAGTTCATGCATTTCGGGTCAGCGCAGTGAATAGTGGAGGAGAGAGCTTCCCCTCCGAAACAGTTGCGGCAGGCCGGCCCTCGGGGACAGGCCGGGATATAGATGCATTGATTGTAGCTGGTTTTGATCGTGTTTCAGCCCCCGGATCTGTTAACTACGGTGCTTTCAGAGGATTTGCCGGCTTTGTGGATGAGGGCGTACCAGACCGATACGACCTCTCCTTTATAGGTGAGCAGTACGATTTCAATTCAGATTCGCCCTGGTTGGATGATGATTCTCCAGGTCATGGGGCTAGTTGGTCTACTTGGGAGACGCATGTGCAGGCTGGCAATACGTTTGACTATCCCATTTCGCATGGAGAAGCCCTTTTGGCCACGGGCGTCCGATTCTCGACCATGAGTGATGAGGCTCTGTTGGAGCGCGGATCGATCGAAGCCGATATGATTGATCTCATTCTGGGCGAAGAAAAAAGAACAGAAGGGCCTGGTCGTTTAGACCAGTTCGAGGCTATCCCTACGCCTCTTCAGGTGCTTCTGCGCGCGTTTAGCACCGCCGGCGGTGACCTTCTGATAACCGGAGCACATGTTGCGACAGATCTTGCAGGCCCCCAAGCGGATAATACAGGACGATCTTTCGCTGCGGATGTGCTTGGCATGCAGTGGCGTACCGACCGGGCAGCTCAGCGAGGCGACGTTCACGTTCTGTCCGCTTTTGTACCAGAAGAACCTTCTTTTTCCTTCAATACAGGTCTTTCACCTCTCATTTACCGGGTCGAACATCCGGATGCAATGGACCCCGTATCATCCGGTGAGTCACTCATCCGGTACTCTGACAATAACATGAGTGCTGCCGTTGGCGTTCCTGGAAGATCGGTTGTGATGGGCTTCCCATTCGAAACTGTTAGTAGTGATAGCATAAGGGCGCTCCTGATGGGTGCGATTCTGGACTATCTAAATCAACCTTGAGGTGGCTGATTTGAAAGAAATTGACGCAACGCGGGCCGAGCGCAATTCATCATGGAAGTGGATTCCAAGCCTCTATTTTGCTGAAGGAATACCGTATGTACTTGTGATGTCCATGAGTGTGATCATGTACAAAAAGCTGGGAATTTCGAATGCAGATATAGCGCTGTATACGAGCTGGCTGTATTTACCGTGGGTCATAAAGCCGATATGGAGCCCCTTGGTTGATATCATTCGCACCAAGCGGTTCTGGATTATCGGAATGCAATTGGTTATTGGAGCAGCCATGGCAGGGGTCGCTTTGACGTTGCCTGGGCCTGGCTTTTTTCGGTGGTCGCTGGTGTTTTTCTGGTTGATGGCGTTCTCAAGCGCGACGCATGATATTGCAGCCGATGGATTTTATATGCTGGCCATCGATGATTCGAACCAGGCTTGGTTTGTAGGCATCCGGGGCACCTTTTACCGTTTGGCCATGATTACGGGACAAGGACTCCTGGTCATTTTAGCTGGTCAGCTGGAAGTCTCGTTGGATGATCTGCCCTTGGCGTGGGCCTTAACGATGGGCGCTGTGGCTGCCATGTATCTGATGTTTATGGTTTGGCACTGGTTCGTGCTTCCTCGTCCTGATACAGATCAGCCAGCCTTGTCGGATACAGCGTCCGGGGTGGTTTCCGGCTTTATTGAGACCTTCCGCGCCTTCTTTGCGAAGAAGGGCATTTGGATAACCATCCTGTTCGTCCTGTTTTATCGCTTTGCCGAGGCACAGTTGGTCAAGATGGCTTCCCCGTTTCTGCTGGATAATATTGAGGTAGGAGGCCTAGGGCTAACGACGAGACAGGTTGGATTTGTCTATGGAACGGTCGGCATCATCGCCCTTGTGCTAGGTGGCCTGCTGGGAGGTTTCGTAGCCTCTCGGAATGGTCTCAAATACTGGTTGTGGTGGATGGTCGCCGCGATCAACCTACCCAACGCGGTTTATCTTTTTCTATCGATCATTCAGCCATCGAGCACTCTCATCGTGCATCTATCAGTGGCTGTCGAGCAGTTTGGTTATGGGTTTGGCCTCACCGCGTTCATGCTCTATATGATTTATGCGGCAGAAGGGAAGCACAAAACAGCTCATTTTGCTCTTTTGACTGGCTTCATGGCTCTTGGGATGATGCTTCCCGGCATGATCAGTGGATGGATCCAGGAGATGCTGGGCTATCAGAACTTTTTTGCCTGGATCATGCTGGCTACCATCCCAGGTTTCGTCGTCGCGTGGTTGGTAGACATCGACCCTGAGTTTGGGAAAGCGAAAGACTGATCCGCTCTCTAGCGAATCCTGATTTTTTACCAGCCTGACCGGCGCGTTTTCTTGCGTGCGGGCTTCTCGTCAGCTGCGTTCGTGTCCCGTTCCTTCTCTAGAGGTGTTGATCGTGTGTCCTCTGAGGAACGATCACTGATTGACATGCTGAACGCGTCAGTAGCGGAATCATCCTGATACGGTGCGCCAAGGGAAGGGAGGGTGGGTTCAAGCTCAGCCAACGCTTCGCCGGATGACGGCATTTGCTCCAAGCGAGCGCCATCATAATAAAAGTCGAGTATCTCGCCATACGAACGACCGTCCAAGGCCATGCCATGGGCACCCCATTGACTTAGACCGACTCCGTGTCCGTATCCACGTCCTTCAAATGTGTAGGACCCACCACGTTTACTCATATCGAAGTAGGTACTTCTGAGCGTGGTTCCTCCAAAGGACGCAGCCATTGCTGCCCCGAAAACCGTTCCGGAGATCTCTTTTGAGTCACGACGACTTTTAAGGCGAACCTCTTCCACACGGCCATCAGCAGCCTTGCTAAGTATGTCCACTTCACGAACGTCCAGACCAAATCGACTGGAAAGTGCTTTGTGGACATCTCCTTCTGACGCTTTCCATTCCCATTTCGCATGAGGAGACGTCTTGGCATCCCAAGGGTCCTTTCGAGACGAGAAATACGGTAATGGAGAAGACCCCCAGATCGTTTCGTTGGACGCAGTACGGCCACCATTGGAGGACGAATACACGGCGTCGATAAGCTCGCCTTTGTACGTCAAAACTTGACCACGAGTGCTCATTGCAGCCTGACGAGAGGCTTCAGAAAGCCTAGAGAGCCCTTTGTACACCTGCGAGCGCTCTGAATCCAACAAGGTTCGGCCATTTTGCAACGCATGCAGTGCATAAGTGCGGGCAACAACGGCCATGGCCCTCGCCCCCTCAATGTCCTTCAATCCGTACTCAGAACTAACAACAGAAGCGACATAGTCTTCCAGTGGAATCCGGTTGATAACACGCAACTCACCATTATTGCCTTGAACCTGAATGTCTAACGAACCACTGTAAGAGCGCATTTGGCTTGACGAGGGCACATATAGCTTAAATGAACCACCAACTGGGCTGTTGATCTGGATGGTGGCTCCCCAAAAGGTTGTCCCATCGACTTCAAGTTCAATCTCAGATCCACTTCTGGTTAAGTAGATGGGTTCACCGGACCGCACCGAGATTTCAGTTTTCCCGACAGTAATCCGGACATCACCATTTAGCGGTGTTACCTCTATTGAGCGCAGATTCAGGTCATTCATGATCGTAACTTGCACCTCGTCTGCAATTGGGCTAGAGGAGGCGTTAGCTACCGAAGGCACTGCAAGAAGCAGGAGTAACAAGGTCGCAAACAAGCGATATGTAGGTATGAACCGTTTCATGATGTCTGAACCCGTTATCGACCATCGTAAGACCCCCCTTAAGTGCCCGTAGGTCTTGCCGATCGAGGGGACCGACCAGAAGGTAGTTCTAGCTTGACGAGGCCCGTTTCTAGACCAAATAAAGAGGCCATGTGAATGGCCTGGGGCTTTGGATAGCCTATTTCCCCGATCCGACCCGTTCGTGTGCGATTCGCGCTCACCTTTTAACCGTTCAGCCATTGTCAACTGACCCAGTTTAGGACGTCAAGTATTATTGGAGAGGGTTAGCTACTCATCGCCTCTCTGAATAGGCCTTAATTTGACGTAGCTGCAAAAGAAAAGGTTCCAAGGACGGACGGCCCTTTGTGGTCGGTCTTTCTATTTAGCTGCAGGCGTTTTCTTCTTCTTGCGAACGTTGACCTTCTCCTCCATAATGAGATCTAGCAAGTGAATCAGCTCCTGTCGCAGTTCTCGTCGATCGATAATCAGATCTACAAACCCTTTTTCAAGAAGGAATTCGGATGTCTGGAACCCTTTTGGGAGATCCTGGCCCATCGTCTCCCGGATTACTCGTGGTCCGGCAAATCCAATGAGGGCGCCTGGTTCAGCAATATGAAAGTCTCCTAGCATCGCAAAGGAGGCAGTTACACCACCTGTCGTCGGATTGGTAAGCAAAACGATGAAAGGAAGTCCAGCTTCGGAAAGGCGCGTCAGATGGGCACTGGTTTTTGCCATTTGCATCAGGCTAAGGGCACCCTCCATCATTCGAGCGCCACCTGACTGCGCGATCACGAGGACCGGCATCTTTTGCTCATAGCCCCGGCGAATGGCTCGCGTTACGACTTCTCCAACAACAGAGCCCATCGATCCGCCGATGAACGAAAAGTCCATGGCTGCAATGGAGAGAGAATGACCACCGATCTTGCCGACAGCGGCCTTTGCAGCATCATTTAATCCGGTTTTTTCGCGGGTGGCCACGATCCGGTCCGCGTAAGCCTTTCGGTCCTTGAACCCCAGGGGATCAACTGAGATCAGATTGTCATCATGGACTTCGTAGTCGCCATCGTAAAGAAGATCGAAATACCCCATGCTTGACATCTTAAAGTGATAGTCGCATTTGGGGCAGACAAGATTCTGCTTTTCAATCTCGCGGCGATTTACTGTGTCACTACATCCGCCACACTTGATCCATTGACCGTCCGGGACGTCATTACGTCCACTGCTTGAGGTCTTGATACCGGCAGATTTGCGCTTGAACCAGGACATGCAGAAGAAATCGAATTGTGGATGGGGGCGGGTGAGGCGAAACGTCCGTTCAGAACGGAAGTCTCTCGAAGATACTCTTCGCCGGCCTTTTTGCGACAAACTCCCTCAAATAATGGGGTTCGAAGGAAGATACGTCTTCTACTCGGTACTCTTCGCTCTGATTCCTCAGAAGACTGACCAGGTTTTCAGAATGGAGGGGTACGACAGACAGCGTAGGGTTTCCTTCCTGGGGCAAAGCATCGCGTAGTGATTCGGTTGGAACCAGGTAATGCGTGGATTCATCGAGGATGATTTCATTAAGCTTTATGCCTATTGCTTCCTCTGTCCGTGCAATGCGGCCGTCTTTTATATCGAAACCAGCCGAAAAGACTTCTCCCTTACGTGCCGGAAGTAAAACCTTAATATCGTTCTGATTCATCACATCAGCTTGGTCCGAGTAGTGGGATACAAGCGTATCGAATGTGGAAATGGCATACAGTGGTAGGTCCAGTGACCAGCACAGCCCTTTTGCTGTTGATGCACCGATTCTGAGCCCTGTGTAAGAACCCGGTCCTGCTGAAAGGGCAATGGCATCCGGTACCGAGCCAACGGCGTCCAACAGTTCACGAATCAGAGGTGCCAGCCTACGTGCATGGCTTCGAGGTTCATCCGCGACCAAGGAATGCACCGTTTCCTGCTCAATCCATGAGATGCTGCAGCCATCAGCCGTTGTTTCTATCGAAAGGAAGGTCATGGGTATTGGGATGTCCCAGGATGCGGTGGTGAATCGCCAATGACCCCAGGCTGGCGTTGTTCCTGTGTCTGTGGGGGCTGTGGGGGCTGAATTTACATGTGTCCTTGTCTTGATCGAAGTGTCTGCTGCAATCCAACGGAGATAATGTGGTCAAACCTTTACCTGAGTGTGCGTGTAGGGGCAATCCTGAACGTGCTAGATCGTATTGACAATGCGGACCATCAGAGTATCTTATCAATCCAAATTTTCTACGATTTCAGAACCGAATCATCTTATAGGGGCACACGATGAAAGTTTACGATGCCGATCATATCCGCAATATTGCACTGGTGGGACACCAGGGGAGTGGCAAGACCATGCTGGCTGAGGCCATGCTCCTGGACACAGGAGCGATCCAGCGAATGGGTTCCATTGAAGAAGGAACAACGACCAGTGATTATCACCCAAGCGAGAAGGAGCGACAAATGTCAGTCTTCGCCTCGCTTTTGCACGTTGAATACGGCGGCAACAAAATTAATGTAATCGATACACCCGGATATCCGGACTTTGTTGGTGAGGTTGCTTCCTCCCTTCATGTTGTCGATTCAGCTCTGTTCGTGATCAATGCCTCAGAAGGCGTTCAGGTCGGAACAGAGCTCGCTTGGCGCGCTGCCGTGAAGGAGTCTACTCCGTCCATGTTCGTGATTAACCAACTGGACAAGCCGAATACCGATTTTCGAGATCTCGTTGAGCAGATTAAAGACCGTTTCGGACGCGGAGCTACGGTGGTGCAATTACCGGTTGGCGGAGGGAGTCGGGCTATTATTGACGTTTTGTTGATGAAGCAGATTACCTTCGACGAAAATGGCAAGATGACGCAAAGCGACATCGATGATGCATTCCTTGAAGAGGCCAACCAGTTGCACAATGAATTGGTTGAAAACATTGCTGAGAATGATGAGAGGCTCATGGAGCTCTATTTCGAAAAAGGCAATCTAACCGAAGACGAATCGCGTGCTGGGCTTCGTGCAGCTATGATTCGGCATGAACTCTTCCCCATCTTTCTGACCAGCGCGACAGCTAACATCGGGGTTTCTCGGTTGATGGAGTTTGTCGGCAACGTTTGTCCAACGCCGAATCAGATGCCTGAGGCCGAAACGGCAGATGGCGGATCGATCAAGCCTGATTCAAGCGGTGAGCCTGTAGCGTTCATTTATCATACTATGGCTGAAGCCCACGTTGGGGACTATTCTTTTTTCCGTATTCATTCCGGGTCGCTCGCGGCTGGGATGGATTTGATCAATGCCCAAACAAGCGCATCCGAACGTCTTGGCCAGCTCTATGCCATCAATGGCCACGATCGTGATCCAGTTGACCGCATGTATGCTGGTGACTTGGGCGCCCTCGTGAAGCTGAAAAACACCCACACAAACAATACGCTCCACCTAAAAGGTAGTAGCGTCGTGATGATGGAGATTGATTTTCCTGAGCCGCGTTATTCGACGGCTGTCGTTGCGTCGAAGGAAGGCGAAGAAGACAAGCTAGCACAGGGTTTGCACCAGCTGCATGAGGAAGATCCATCTCTTCGAATCACGCATGATCAGCACCTGAGCCAGTTGGTTCTCGGTGCACAGGGCGAGATGCAGCTAGAGATTGCCAAATTCAGGCTCAAGAACCGATTTGGGGTCGAAATCGATTATTCTCGGCCGAAGGTAGCCTATCGGGAAACCGTGAAGTCACGGGCTCGCTCGAAGTATCGCCACAAGAAACAGACCGGTGGTGCAGGGCAGTATGCCGATATTAGCATGATTGTCGAGCCTCTCGAGGGAGACTATAAACCCGAGGCTGATATTAAGGTGAGAGGAGAGCACCTGGAAGAGACCTCTTGGGGGTCTAAGATTCATTTCATCGACGCCATCGTTGGTGGTGTTATTGACATGCGTCGATTCTTTGGAGCGATCCAGAAAGGTGTATTTGAAGCCTGTGCTCATGGTCCCATTGCTGGATATCCAGTAGGAGATGTTCGAATCATCATTCACGATGGGTCGATGCATGCCGTGGACTCGAATGAAGCAGCCTTCAAGTCCGCTGCTCGAACTTGCTTCCAGGACGCATTTCGACAGGCAACACCGGTTCTATTGGAGCCGATCTACGATGTCGAAGTGTTGGTGCCCGATTCATATACGGGTGAGGTCATGGGCGACATGAACACTCGACGGGCCCGTATCCAGGGAATGGAAGTCGAAGGAGTGTTTCAGAAGATCCTGGCGCAGGTACCTGAAGCTGAACTCTATCGCTACTCGACCTCATTGAGGTCTATGACCCAAGGTCGAGGCTTGCATCGATCGAGATTCACTCGGTATGAAGCCATGCCTCGTCATGTACAGGATGATGTGATCAAGGAGTCGTCGACCGAAGACGAAGCCTGAGTATAGTTGTCCAAGATGAGGACGGTGCAGTGCTAGGTGCTGACGTTCTATGTGGCCGGTGAGCGAAGCTCACCGGCCACATTCTTTTGCACCAGACTGATAAGAGCACGGATATGTAGGCAAGAGGTGTTATCCGACAACCTGGATACCCTGTAGTCAGATACTAGGTCAGGAGGAAGGCAGCGAAGCAAGGAGCCTTCTGGCATCTTCTGACCCTGGGTTACGACGAATAACTTCTTGGGCGTGGAACCTTGCCTTGTCATATTGCCCCTTCAAAGCAAAAGCTCCGGCAAGGTTATACCGAGCACGGAGGTCGTCTGCATTCAACTTTATTGCCCTTTCTAAGTGAGTAATCGACTCTTCAACCCGCCCAGTACTGAGCAATACCGTTCCTAGGATCTCTTGTGCTTCGCCGGATTCCTGAAGGGTTAACTCGGCTCTGATGGTGGTCTCTGCATCCATCAATTGGTTTTGAGTAACCTGGATTTTTGCCAATGCTAAGAAGGGGCCGGGCACCATGGGATAGCGCTGTGTCAAGGCGCCTAGGTACTCAGCGGCCTGGTCGAGCTCATTTTGCCGAGTAGCATTGATGCGCAATGCGTCGAGGGCCTCGACTCGTTGCATGTCATTCTGAAAGGTCCGAAGAGCAACATCACCCACAAAAGTGCCTGCCATCAGGGTGTCAACACCCATAAACCGGCTTCCAAGGGCCTGAAATGGCCAGGAACCCGTGAGTTGCTGCACGCGGTACGCACCAACGAGGGAATCTAGGTCTGTGATAACAGGACGGGTGTTTGCTACGCCACGGACGTCTACATCCGACCAGTTCAGACCATCCTCGGAACGAAATCCATTCTCAGCCAAAGAAAGGAAAAACGATGTCCCGAGAATTCTATACCCTTCAACGGTAGGGTGAAGGTGCTCAAGCATCAGTTCACGGCCTATCAGTCCATTGGAAGCTGCGCCGGCCATTGCGGCTTCTGATTCAACGATTGTTGCGCTATGATCCGATGCTAGCTCCCTGATGATAGTGTTAATGGTTGAGGGGGCCCTGAATCGTAATTCGTCTTGTTCTCTCGCGGTTTCCAAATCTGATCGTGCTTGCACTGTATCGCCAATCTGTTCATTTAGCAGACCGCGATGGTAGTACGCCACAGCAAATGACGGATAGTCTTCGATGACTCGGTCCAACATAGTCTGAGCTCTAAGTGAGTCTGCCTCAGCCAATGCACGCAAGGCCGCCACGACGTCTTGCGCTGCTACCTGATTGTCAGACTCATCGGTAGAACCTGTCCCTGAGATGAACGGGGCTTGATCACGAATATTTGAGGCTAAGGTCCCGATATATACGGGAATGCCAGCCTTTTCATAGTTGGACAGCAGTAGGGACATATTGAACCTGAATTGCTCAATGCCCTTTTCGTAAAGGTCTGACCCTAGCGGGATACGTTGCTCGCGAACCATGTTTTGCATCAGCGTCCCGCTCTGCTCCTGTGCGGGAGAGGAAACGAGCCATCCTGCTACCGTTGCTGTCATGTCCTGGACTAACTGGGTGGTTCGTAGCCGTCTAAGTTTCAAGTACAGGTTGACGAAAGCTGGATTAGATCCGATTCCTTGCGAGGACCCAACCCCGAGGGCCCCATAGTACTCGTTGTGCCCGGCATAAATAAGGACTGCATCAGGCTCAAGGTCGATGATCTCCTCTGACAGGTCCAACAGCGTGTAGCTGTTCACAGCGGCCATTGAGGTGTTCATCACTTCCACAGTCCTGCCTGGAAACGACTGCTGCAGATAGGCTTCTACCAGATCAGCTATGTTTGCGCCAAAGTAATAAGGCCATCCAGCACCGGTTGATCCGCCTTGCATGATGATCCGGATAGACTCATCGACAGGAGGCTCGCGAAAGGAATCGAACGGAATGTTTGGTGGGGTAGCAATACTGGGGAAAAACCGTGCTCCCGCATTTTCATCTGGCTGAATAAATCCCTGATAACCTTCCATTGGGTGAAATAGGGGAGGGATTCCACCATAACCTGCTAATCGAAGACTACCTTCGAGCAAAAACAGGAGCATGAAAGGCAGAGCAATCGCAACAAAGGTAAAAGCCCGTTTGCGGCCTGTCGATAGCTCGGCTGGTTCACCCTCCGGGTTGTTCTGGGTGATTTTCCGAGCGGATGTCGTTCTGGGGTGAGAGGGACGCACAGTGCAGCTAGAAAAGGACTTTATTAATGCTAACGGTGCGGTGTTTTCGTCTGGCAGCTAGCAAAATACATCGTTTACGTGTAGAACGAGGTAACTCCCGAAATCAGACTGAGATTCGGGGCTCACTCGCCGTGATCTTCTTATCCGGGGGGTGTACGATTCCACCGGTGATGGACTGTATATTCTAGCTCGCTCCGCGACGTTGGAAGCAAACCAGCTCTTGACGCCCACCTCATCTATCTATTGTTATGAAGTATACATTTTTGTTGATGGTCTTTGTCGGATTCATTCTGGCAGGATGCTCCGATCAGTCGCCTACGTTCTCTGCAGAAGAAGTAACGGCGTGGGAAGCTCGAGCTGCGAATGTCACTATAACTCGGGACGACTGGGGTATACCTCATATTAAGGGGAATACAGACGCCGACGCCGTATTCGGCATGATCTATTCCCAGGCTGAAGATGACTTCAATCGGATCGAAGTCAACTTTCTGAATGCTCTTGGCCGTTTGGCCGAAGCAGAAGGAGAGGCCGAAGTGTACCGTGACTTGAGGATGCGCCTTTTCATCGATGAGAATGAATTGAAGGCGATGTTTGACGAAAGTCCTGACTGGCTGAAAGATTTGATGATTGCATGGGCCGATGGGTTAAACTTCTACTTGCACTCTCATCCAGATGTGCAGCCTCGGGTGCTGATGCGTTTTGAGCCTTGGATGTCGCTAGCCTTTAGCGAAGGAAGCATTGGTGGGGACATCGAACGGGTGCGTATCAGCGACATGGAGGAGTTTTACGGGAATGCACCACTAGAAACCCTAAGTATGAATGGTGCGGGTGATCCGGTTTCGCTAGCTCGTCTAGTGGAAGAGGATGATCCTATTCTCGAGCCCACCGGCTCGAATGGCTTCGCTATTGCCCCACCAAACACGGTGAATGGAGATGCCCTACTGCTTATAAACCCGCACACTTCGTTCTATTTCCGCGCGGAAGTTCACATGCAGAGTGATGAAGGGCTAAATGCGTATGGCGCCGTTACGTGGGGACAGTTTTTCATCTATCAAGGCTTCAACGAGCGCGTGGGCTGGATGCACACATCAAGCCGCGCCGACAACATCGATGAGTATCTGGTTACGGTCATCGAGAAAGAGGACGGTTTGTATTACATGCATGATGGTCAAGAAAAGCCACTCTCTTCCAAGACCGTCACCATCTCGTACAAGGACGGCGCTCAGATGAAGTCGAAAGATTTCACGATCTACCGCAGCCACCATGGGCCCATCATTGGATCAGTAGATGGAAAGTGGGTTGCATTTCGAATCATGGAAGAGCCATTGAAGGCGCTCCAGCAGTCCTATCTGAGGACAAAGGCTATGAATTATGAGCAATTCCATGAGTCGATGGAATTCCATACCAACTCGTCAAACAACACCGTCTACGCAGACGCTGATGGTACCATTGCCTATTTCCACTCCAACTTTATTCCGCTGCGCAATCCAGACTTCGATTACAGTGGCTTAATTGATGGTAGTACTTCGCAAACGGATTGGAATGGTGTCCACAGCATTGAAGAATCGATCCTCATCAAAGACCCCTCAAACGGATGGATTCAGAACACGAACAACTGGCCATTTTCCGCGACCGGGGCGAATAGCCCAAAGAAGTCCGACTTTCCAGGTTACATGTCCCAAAACACGGAGAATGCTCGTGGGCTGCATGCGCTTCGCGTCTTGGATGGCGTTACTGACTTTACGGTCGAAACTCTGCGCGATGCGGCGTACGATTCGTATTTGACGGCTTTCGAAAGTCTGATTCCGGGACTGCTTTCCGCCTACGACCAGATGCCGGATGACGATCTGCTCAAAAGTGCTGTGTCCGAACAGATTGAAGTGCTCCGCGACTGGGACTATCGATTCGGGGTAGATTCGGTACCGACCTCGGTGGCCATCTTCTGGGCCACAGCTTTCAACGGACAAGCCAGATCGGCAGCCAGTGACCTGGGTATTTCGTATGACGAGTTCGTCGAGCAGGTTCGGATGCCGGAAGTGTGGCTTGAGGCTGTTGATGACGCCCGTCAGAAGCTTGAAGAGGACTTTGGGGTCTGGAATACACCTTGGGGAGAGATCAATCGCTTTCAGCGCCTGACTGGCGATATCGTGCAGCCCTTTGACGATAGCCAGCCCAGTATCCCTGTCGGATTTACTTCGGCTACATGGGGCTCACTGGCTGCTTATGGGCAGCGCACGTACAATGGAACGAGGAAGGTTTACGGCACACGCGGTAACTCGTTTGTTGCCATCGTAGAGTTTGGCGAACGGCTTCGCGCGATTGCCATTACGGCTGGTGGACAGAGCGGAGATCCTACCAATCCTCATTTCAACGACCAAGCCGAGCGTTACGCGTCCGGGGACCTCAGGGAAGTCTACTTCTATCCAGAGGATTTAGCGCCTGTGACGGAGCGCACATACCACCCCGGAGAATGATCATGTGACATGTTGTCCGAGGTGAGCATTGTCATGTCTGAAGGGGATCGTGCAACTGTACAGAAAACTGTGGTGAGTCGACTGCATCCTCGGGTGCCACATAACAAAAAAGCCCCCTGATTTTGCAATCAGAGAGCTTAAAATGTGGCGAGAGAGAGACTTGAACTCTCGACCTCCGGGTTATGAATCCGACGCTCTAACCAGCTGAGCTACCTCGCCTTGAGCCATGTCCTTTTTAAAGGACGGAGCGAAGATACAGCACTTAAGAGCCCACTGCAATGCGTTTGTAGTCGCAGGGTTCATCTTCAGTCTTTTCTTCATGAGAGCAGGTCACCAAAAAAGAAGCGAATGGTACAACATGTACCATTCGCCCCTGGCTAACAGGTGTCGAGATAGGTTTCACAGAGATAGAAGCCCATCATGTCCATCTATTCGTAATCAGTAAGCAGCCAAATCTGACGTGTGGATTGGGTTTCGTGCCAAGTCATTGTGCTTCCATCCCCACTCCAAGATGGCATGCCAATCGATCGATCATCTGCCCCTCTTACTTTTTCATAGTCACCCGTAGATTCGTCGAATGAATACAAAGCCCAGTTGCCCGCCCCTCTGGGAGAACTCACAAAGTAATATTTTCCATCAGGTCCCCATGTCCCAATATAGTCCCACATGGGATCAGGCATATTGACCAGATGCGCCGGACTTCCTCCCGTCAATGGTACAATCCTGGTACCATCATTCTGGAAATCACTGCCGTAGTACATATAGCTAATTTGATCTCCATCTGGGTGCCACGCTAATATTTCTTTGTACTGATCCTCTTGCGGGGGAGTGACTCTGAGGAGGTTTCCGTTCGTTCGATTTACGGCAAAAATGACGTTATACTCGTCAGTGTCCGTGAAGGCAAATCCAGCTATGTATTTTCCATCGGGCGACCATTCGACCATCCAGGACAGTGCTAGAACAAAAACGAGCATGATCCCAACGAAAATAGTAGGCAGCTTACTGGTTATGTCCTTGGTGGAGCGCATTCAGGGCGTTCTGCCGGTGTGTTTTGAATCGAAAAACGAATGGAACGTATACCTGAAAAGAAACAAGCGGGAGGTTGAAAGGTCAATCTGAGCCCGAAGAGTGTGCGAAAGGTACTGAAGAATGCTACGTATTCTTTCGTTACCCTGTGAGAACGGCTTTGTCGTTCCCTAAATCCCGTATTTTTGAACGAAGCGATGATAAATGCGAGATTTTATGGCGCGCACGATGGGTGGGTAACTGCAGCTTGACGCTCGCTGGCAGTAGATTAACAGTGCAGCAGATCTCCAATAGGGGCAGGAAATAGCCAGGATAAGGAGACGAGGGGCCTGCGCCCGAATGCTGCGCGACTACGTTGTCTATTGAGTCTGTCATCTTTCTAGTGATGGGATCCCTCTTCGGCGCACAGAGTCTCATTCGCATGTCACTTCAGCAAATCATCGGACAACCAAGAGTAGTAGATGTTCTGCGGCGCACGCTGCAGTCGAAGAGGGTAGCTCATGCTTTTCTTTTCCATGGCCCGGAGGGTGTGGGTAAGGCAGCCGCTGCGCTTGCCATGGTCGATGCATTACAATGTGAGCAGCCGGTGGATGGTGACGCGTGCGGTGTATGTGGTAGCTGCCACAAGGTCAGAAGAGGCCTCCATCCGGATGTGCACATCCTTATGCCTGTCCCTAAGGAGACGGATGACAACGAACGGGCGGCGCGCATAGCCATGTTTGTTGAGGATCCCTACCAGACGGTGGATTTTCAGACCCTGCCAAGTCTAGACGGAACGTCAGGCCGATCGGGCCAGGTTATCTATTCAAAGGCGAACATGTACGATTGGCTGCGCAAGCCAATGAGCTACCATCGTGTCGAAGGCCGATACCGGGTAGCCATTCTTCTGGACGCTGACTGGATGAGGGAGGAAGCAGCGAATGCATTCCTCAAGCTGCTGGAAGAGCCTGGGCAGCAGACCGTGTTCATCTTGATCACGAATCGGGTCGATCATTTACTGACGACGATTCTTTCGAGGTGTCAAAAAATTCGTTTTGATGCGCTAGATCGGGAAGACATCGCCCTAGCGCTTCAGGATCGAGGTATACCAGACCAAGCCGCACAAACGTTGTCTCGCATGGCTGGGGGGTCCCTTCGTAAGGCAATCTCTCTTGCATCCAATGAGGATCTGCTCGGAACGAGAGAAGAGGTCATGGGCTTCTTGCGCAAGAGCTACCAGGGAAAAGGAGATACCGTCGTGGCTGCCGTCGATACGTTGTCTCGTTCTGGAAGAGAGGGCCTCAGGTTCAGACTCATGATTCTGCTGGGCATCCTACGGGACTTACTCCTATTGCAAACCTCAGGCTCAAGCGATCTGATTGTCAACGTGGATCAGATCGATACCCTGACTCGCTTCGCTAACAATCTTCCTAATGCACGTCTTCAGTCGATGATTGAAGCGACCGAACAAACCATGTTTTTGGTCGAGAGGAACGTGAATGCCAGGCTCTCTCTTGTCAACTTGTCCCGAGTGTTACAAGGGGCGATGAGGGGTGATCCAGGCAGGCGAGTAGAAATCGATATTGTTGACTGACGTTTTAGCGTACAGCCCCAATTATTCTTCGTTCTCTAGATCGTCAAGTGAGCCCAAGTTGTCTAGAATGTGATCGGCGTCGTGCCGATGCAGGGCTAAGATGGCGCTATGAGGTACAATGAGAAAGGCGCTGCCTTCAAACTGAATTTCGATAGATTCTTTCCGAAGGAAAAAAGCGTAGTCCCCGGGGCGTGCTTGGAGCGGAAGATATCGCACGGCTTCCCGATTTTGAGACCAGGGTTCTCCCTCACTAAACTCCGGGTTTGGCGTGACGTATCCCGGGCCAATACTCACAACCCGGCCGCCACGTACGCGCTCCTTTTCTGCCACTGACGCAGGAAGCACCAGGCCGGAATCCGTTTTTCGTTCTCCTTCATCAGGTGCGATCAGCACCCGATCGCCTACCATGATCAAATCGCCCATGATATTCTCATTCCTTTGTTAAGGTGTCAGGATCGACCTGATTCAATGACAGGATCCGCTCTAGGGCCTGAACGCACCGGGCAATTCCTCTTTCCCGAGAATAGAAGTTGCTGCGACGCCGTGCATTCTCGCTCCACGACCTCCATATCTGGGGGTCCTGGGCAATGGACGCAAAAATGCCATTGAGACGTTCGAGGTCATTCCAGTCAAGCCTCGTGCCAATACCGTAGTCCGTGACTTCGCGACCCAACGGCCCATCCGGGTCGCAGATTGCCAGAATGGGCGTTCTGGAGGTCATGCCAGGGATGAGTTTGGAAGGTACGAAGGAGCTGCCAGAGCCCGGTCGTTCGGTGATTACATATAGGTCGGACGACGTCAGAGCATCGACCAAACCGGATTCGTCAGTCAGATCCCGCATTTCGAATCGTTCGTCTCTACTTTGCGCAATCCACGTTCGAACCTCATCCGCGCGGCCACCTTCTCCATGGATCCGAAAGTGAAAGGGTGTCTCAAGTTGCGCGAGTTTCTGACAGAAAGCCAGCAGATTCTGCTTCCCTCCGATGTTTCCTGAATAGAGAAGCCGGACGGGTTGATGCGGCCTGTTGGGTCTCTGTGCGACAGACTGATCAATCAGTGTGCCAAGGGATGTATGCAGCCAGTTAGGGATCAGGTGGATTTCGTCGGGGCTATCTGGAATGGACTTGAGAACAGAGACCATATCCTCCGATATCGAGCTCCAGAAAGGGGCTTTTCGGAAGAAATGATTTTGGATTCGTTCAAGCCAGCCAGTAGTTGATGCAAATCCGCCCGCCGCCGCTGCTTGGGCAGAAAAATCTTGTACGTTGAGCCAAAGGGGGATACCTGCTCGTCGAGCGGCCGCTGTAGCCCATGCAACTGATCCAACGAGGGGACAAAAAACGAGGGCTGCATCAAACTGTCCCTTTCTAATAGGGCGTCTGGACAAACTCAAATAAAAGGACGCCTCGTAGATTAGGCGCTGGAGAAAGCTGTTCGGATTAGAAGGGATATACAGGCCGAATCGCTCAACTGTCAACTCACCATGTTTTTCTGTCCGAATAGTGAGTCCATTTTGCCCAGAAATATCTCTCCACTGTGGGTAGTAGGGGTAGGCGCATCGTACTGTTACATCAAACCCACTGGCCGCAAGACCGTCACAAAGATCAGCAAAGAGGACGCCTCCACCCAGATCGGGGCGAAATACGTTGACGACGACAAGTATCCGAGGGCGCTTTGGCAACACGTTCTAATACTAGCTGATTTAGGCGGTTTTTACGTGTACGATGTCCGTCAGGATACGGTTCAATTTACAGTGGATACAAAAAATGCACAGTCATAAAATGACTGTGCAGATTCGGTGCCGAATCCGCCCGTGAATGGAATCACGAGGGGAAATGGAAGTCTTTTCGTCGGATCAGTAGGACCGGGACTCAGAGGAGCTGGAACACTGTGAAAATCAGTAGTCCAACCACTCCGACTCCGTACGTCATGGCTTTTATAGCCCGATCGACCGGATTTCGCATGGGTATGTGGCTGTGTAGGTTCGGTATGGAACAGAGGTGGAGGTGAGCATTCCCCCGATTCTGCGGTCCAACTGGGCCATGTGCAACGGCCCAGCGAACTAACGCCAATATACACACACATATATATCGCCACAACTTGTAGGCAAATTTGTTACAGAGTAGTGGCACTAATGCATAAAAACCACCTTTGAAGCCCAGAAAAGGGCAAAATGCAGTAGGAGCTAGCCTAAAAAACTGCACAAATACACAGCGATGTGGCTCGTTGAAGCAAGAGAGGAGTTCTATTCGGCCATAAAAAACGAGTGGTTTTACCACTCATTTTCATCCTTGGAGACCGTCATGTCGACAGGAACGGGATACTCCTTGGAGAAACAGGCATCGCAATATCCTTGGCCACTTGGGTTTGCTGCGTGAACCGCATCCTTCATTCCCTGAACGCTTAGATATCCGAGTGAATCGACCCCCAGCCATTTTGCCATGGCGTCAATGTCTCCTAGGTGCTGGTTAGCGAACAACTCTTCGTAGCTCGGGAAGTCCATGCCATAGAAACATGGACTAACGACGGGTGGGGAAGCCACACGGAAATGAACTTCTTTGGCTCCAGCGTCACGAACCATTTTGATAAGCTGCTTGGCGGTAGTACCGCGAACGATTGAATCATCCAACATGACGACGACTCGGCCCTTAATAACGCCTTCAACGGTATTGAATTTGCTTCGTACTCGCTGTTCACGACTTTCTTGTCCGGGAGCAATAAAGGTCCGTCCTACATAATGATTTCGGATCAAGCCGATCTCATATTTGGCTCTCAGCCCGATTTTCTTACACTCTGACACGTACCCGAGGGTAGCGGTATTAGAAGAGTCAGGTACGCTGATGACAATTGGTCTTGCTTCACCATCAGCTACTTCAGGAACGGGTGCGTCATGAGCTAATTGCTTGCCCAACTTGCGACGAACCTTATCGACCATTTCTCCGAAGATTTTCGAGTCAGGCCTGGAGAAGTAGATATATTCGAATACACACTGGCTTACGCCATTGTTTTGGGCGAGCTGATAGGATGAGAACGTCCCTCTTTCAATACCCTTCTGATTGATGACAACCAATTCTCCTGGCTGCACATCACGCATATACTCTGCGCCAACGAGATCGAAAGCACATGTTTCACTGCCTATGCACCAACTGTCTTCTTTCGGGTCGCCCGACGCGGAAGGGATACGGCCAAGGGCCAACGGTTTGAATCCGTTTGGATCCCTCAACGCAATAAGCGCATCATCAGTAAGAATGGCCAGTGAAAATGCCCCTTCCAACTGGGAAACCGCATCAATGATTTTATCGATCTGTTTGCGGCGTGTGCTTTGCGCAATCAGGTGCAGGATCAGTTCTGAATCTGCTGTGCTCTGGAACAGGGTGCCTCGTTCGATAAAGCTGCGTCGGATTTCCCTTGCGTTGGAGATATTACCGTTATGCGCCAGCGCCAGATTACCATCTCGGTAATGAACTAAGAAGGGCTGGATATTGGCGGCATTGTCTGCCGCACCCGATGTGGAGTAGCGGTTGTGACCAATCCCCGATGAACCGAGCAGCTTGTCCTCGAAAATTGAGTGGTCTTTAAAGACGTCCAAAACTAGGCCGGGTCCCTTGTGGACGGGCATTATTTTTTTGCCCTTCACCTCATCGTACACCGATGTAACAATACCGGCAGATTCCTGTCCCCGGTGCTGTAGGGCATGCAGCCCCATGTAAATCTTGTGGGCAGCGTCCTGGGCATTGTAAATGCCAAAAATACCGCAATACTCACGTATCTGGCGCATGGGGTGACGGGGTTCCGACAGTTGGGAAAGAGACTTGAATGCCGCTCTCCCGACCTGTGTTTCGTGGAGATTCCGTGTGAGGAGGAAGCAAAAGATAGCAAACGGAAACGACCAGAATGCAGGTCCATAATGACTGGTTGATTCTGGCGCTAGGGGATTACGTTTTACTGTCTTATGAATCCGATTCGTTGAGGGTAACTCGTACTTGGACAATCCTATTGTTGTCCACCTCGGCTACCTCTAGCTGCAGGTGTTCGTGGGTGAAGGTGTCACCCTGATCAGGAATCTCACGCGCGAGATGGAAGATGAGCCCGCCGAGCGTTTCAAAGTCGAACTGCTCCGTGTCGGTTTCTAGGCCGAGAGCTTCGTTGAAATCATCAAGATCAATCTTAGCGTCTACGAGATACTCGGTGGAGGATACTTTTTCGATTAGCTCTTCTTCGCCTTCATCGTGCTCGTCACGAATTTCCCCAACAATTTCCTCTAGGACATCCTCGAGCGTGACTAATCCAGCCGTACCACCATACTCATCAACAACGAGGGCAATATGCGTCCGTTTTGCTTGAAAGTCAGAAAGGAGATCGTCTAACATTTTCCCCAGCGGTACGAAAATGGCAGGGCGGGCAAGTCGGGTCCAGTCTATTTCGGCGTTCTCTGGGTTTTCTGTCTTGAAACGGAGTAAATCCTTGGCATAAACAACGCCAAGAATGTTGTCTAGATGCTCAACATATAGCGGCATACGGGAATGGCCGCTGTCCCGAATGACGTCAATTGCTTCTGTCACGGTGGCTGTGACATTTAGGGCGACAATGTCTAGCCGGCTGATCATGATTTCGCGAACGCTCGTTTCACCAAACTCGACAATGGAGTGGATCAGCGCCCGCTCGTCCCTTTCAAGTGTGCCGCTAGCCTCTCCGATCTCGGCAATGGTCTTAAAGTCTTCTGCCGAAATACGCTCGCCAAGACCCTCGAAGCGGCCGTGAAACGCTGCCATGGACTTGGCCAGCAACGAGGAAACGGGGAGGAAAAATCGGTGCAGCAGATTGAGTAATCCACTCATCCGCTTCGAAAACTGAATTGGTTGCCGTGAAGCGATGAGCTTCGGAGTGATCTCGCTAACGACCAAGATCACAAACGTCAGCACTATGACCTCGACAACGACGGTTACAACTGGATGCCAGTTGTTTGCCGTGGCTACCTCGTGAGTCATTAGGGCCGCCGTAATAGCGGCACCTACGTTCACGATCGTGTTCATAATCAGGATCGTGACCAACACCGTTCTCGGGTGATGCAACAACCTGGTTACGCGCTTAGATGCGGCATCGTCAGCATTGGCTAGGTCTTCCTTCTGGCCCGCGTCTAATGTGAACAGGGCCACCTCTGATCCTGAGAACAGAGAAGACAGGACGAGCAGAATCACCAAGACCACAAGACCGGTGATCATGTCACCTGTGCTAAGGTGGACTTCTTGCAATGCGAAGAAAAGACTGCCAGAGACAGCAGATGGAGGCTCCAAGTCGGGAGAGGGTTGATCCTCAGCTTGTTGAACGTGTCGTTAGATCTGCAAAATACTCCTAAACTAGAAGTACTGTTGCGTCCACATGATGTAAATCAAGATTATACCTACGGCAACGGGGCAAACGAAGCGCACCATGGCCGAAAAGAAAGCTGAAGCAGGTAGCTTGTGGCCGCTGGCCTCAAGGGAGACAAGAGCGGCTGGGATACCCCACTTCCATCCAACGAAGATGCACAGCATGAGCGCACCGAAGGAGAGGGAATAATTACCCCAGATGATGTTCTGGAGATCTAAGAAGGTGATACCCGTGCCCAAGAAGTCAGTCAGCCAACCAACTGCGCCTTGAGAAAGCGCAGAAGGCAACGCGAAGAGGAAACAGGCGATTCCGATAGTGATAGCCGCACGCTGGCGGGCCCAACCTTTCTCATCAACGAAATAAGCGACCACTACTTCCAACAACGATATGGTCGATGTCAGCGCAGCAATGGCGAGGAGAAAGTAGAAGGCAATCGCAAAAAGTCCGCCGGCAGGAAGCTGCGCGAAGATGGACGGAAGCACAACGAATACGAGTCCAGGCCCTCCGTTTGGATCGACCCCAACACTGAAAAGGGCCGGGAAAATGATCAAACCGGCCAGGAACGCGATGCCGGTATCGAACAATGCCACAATAACCCCAGCCTGAGGAAGATTTTCGGAGTCAGGGAAATAGGAACCATAGGTGATCATTGCACCCATTCCCAGCGAAAGTGAGAACATGGCCTGACCCAGAGCAGCGAGGACTACACCAACGGAGAGTTTCGAAAAGTCGGGCGAAAAGAGATAAGCTACACCTTCCATTCCACCTGGGAGAGTGATTGATCGGATAGCCATGATGACCAGCATGACTAGCAACGTTGGCATCAAGATCTTTGTAGCCCGTTCGATACCCTCCGAAACGCCTCCTCTGACCACAACCACCGTAAGGATCATGAATATGGCCGTTAAGATCACGGGCATATAGGATCCAGAGATCAGTGTGGTGAAAATGGCTTCACTCTCGGCCGCAGTGGTAACGCCCCCAATATGGCCTGTGATAGCACCCCATAGATAGGAAAGGGTCCACCCAGCGATTACTGAATAGAAAGCAAGGATTCCGAAACCTGTCAAAACGCCAAGTCCGCCCAACCACTTCCAATTTGTACCAGGGGCTAGTTTCTTGAATGCACCAACCGGATTAAGCTTGGTGAAACGACCTATGGACAGTTCAGAGAGAACCACGGGTATGCCGATAACCAAGACAAACAACAGATAGACGAGTACAAACGCGCCACCTCCGTTCTCGCCAGCCGTGTAGGGAAAACGCCAGATGTTGCCAAGTCCAATTGCCGATCCGGCTGCAGCCAGAATAAATCCGGCTTTGCCACTCCATTGACCGCGTCCTGCTGTTGCCATGGGAAGGTTTTACGTTGGGTTCAGGGTAATTCAAACGAGAAAGAGAAGACATATAAGCAGGGGCGAATTATCTATCTGCCGCCGCTATCTAATCGAAGGATGCAATAACCCGCAAATGAGGATGAAAAGCAAGCATAATGCAGGGTAATCGGGCGCGCCTACTAGGTTAGAACAGATGCGGGGCGCTGCCTACAGGCAGCGCCCCGCACTGATATCGACGTTCAAACGATCACTCAGCCTCAGAAGGGCAGATCATCATCGGGCTGAAAGGTATAATCATCCGACTTGCCGGAGTCTGCAGCAGCCGGAGCCGGTGAGGCACTTTTTGCTGCAGGACGGAAGGAGCGTTCGCCCGATCCGGATCCAGCGTCTCGGCCGCTAAGCATCATCATCTCGCGGACTTTGATTTCAGTAATGTATTTAGTGTTACCGTCCTTGTCTTCATACGAGCGACTCTGAAGCGATCCTTCGAAATAGGCTTGAGAGCCCTTTTTCAGATATTCGTTGCAGATTTCCGCCAGACGGGCCCAAACAACGAGGTTGTGCCATTCTGTCTTTTCGACCATTTCACCGTTTGAATCTTTGTATGACTCGTTCGTTGCGAGCGAGAAATTGCAAACGGCTGTTCCTGATCCTGTATAGCGCAGTTCCGGGTCTTTGCCCAGGTTTCCTACCAGGATCACCTTGTTAACTCCACGTGCCATCTGTACACCTCCTGAATATTCTTGTTACATGAGCCCCTGGCGATTCTATACGTGTCCATCGGCGTAGCCGACTTTCTGGAGGATGCTCTCTGGCATCCATTCCATCTCGTTCCGAAACCACCAGGAGATGCAATTGGGAGTGGGTTGGATGAATGTCCTCCTCTCCCGGAAACCGGAACTGACCCCTTCGGGAAAGCTTCCGTATTTCATAGAGTCACGGAAAGGACATTCGTAACTTCATGTCGCGCTTTTGTACGCCTTTGGCGACGAAAGATCTCCGATTGGAGACCAAAGTTTTCCACATCCCGAACCTCAACCCACGCGCCACCCTGCCTCAGCATTCCAGCGCGTCCCAGAGCCCATGAGTGAGAAGATCTACGACAAAACGTTTACCGAAGCTGGCGCTTCCCTAGAAGCCTATGCTGACTTCGTTGCCATCGTCAGGCAACTGCGCCGCGATTGTCCCTGGGACAAAGTGCAGACCCACGAATCTGTCAAGCATCTCCTGATCGAGGAAGCCTACGAGACCGTCGAGGCCATCGATGACGAAGACTGGACGCAGCTACGCAAGGAGTTGGGAGACATCCTGTTGCACGTCGTATTTCACAGCGTCATGGCCGCGGAAACAGGTGCCTTCACGCTCCAGGATGTGATTGATTCAGAAACGGAAAAACTGGTTCGTCGTCATCCGCACGTTTTTGGCGATGTTACAGTAGGAAGCGTGGATGACGTCCTCACGAACTGGGAGACGATCAAGATCCGGGAAGGTGAAAAGAAGTCGGCGATGGAGGGCGTTCCACGTCATCTGCCAACGCTTTTGCGCGCCTTCCGCATCCAGGAGAAAGCAGCGGGCGTTGGGTTCGATTTCCCGGCTCCGGCCGATGCGTGGCAAAAAGTGGAAGAAGAGCTGGGAGAATTCCGCGAATTGGTCGATAGCTGCGCTCCAGCAGAGAAACAGGAAGAAGAACTGGGCGATCTATTATTTGCGATTGTGAATCACGCTCGCCAATCAGGCCTCAATCCTGAAAATGCACTAGGAAGAACCAACGCCAAGTTCATTCGCCGTTTTCAGGGAGTCGAGCGTGGTCTCGAAGCCGAAGGCAACAACTTGGTGGATGCCACCCTCGAAGAAATGGACGCCCACTGGGATCGCATCACAAGGGCAGAGAAGTCAGGGGAAAGCGGCTCAGAGTGATCTTCTCACTCATTTGGCAGGTGCACTCAACCAAACAAAAAGAGCAGGCCCGTTTCCGGACCTGCTCTTCAAGGCACAGCTCTCAGGCCGCGAGGGTAACAAACGTCTAGTTGTCAGCTGGTAACACTTCCATTGGCTGAAGGCGCCCTTCGTCCCGGTTCAGGAATTCCCGATACAGGTCAATGTGACGGCTCTCCATCGGTACGTTAAACCCGTCTATGAATAGTGCCAAGATCTGCGTGCTGGGTTCGAACGGATCGCCTGTAGAAATGAACATGTTAGCTTTCTTGCCCACTTCGATAGATCCGTAATCATCCGAAATGCCAAGCACTTCAGCTGCATTCAAGGTGACAGCCTTCAGTGCTTCTTCCTGGCCCATTCCGTACGCGGCGGCAAATCCTGCATTGAACGGGAGATTGCGGACGTTTTCTGTTTCTCCAGATCGAATGGCAACCTTCACTCCGGCTTGAGAAAGCAGACCTGCGTTGGCATATGCCTTGTCGTACCGATCAGAACTGCGGGTAGGCGTAGCAAGGACAGGGCCGACCATACAGGCGATGCCTGCTTCAGCCAACTTGTCTGCCACGCGCCATCCCTCAGACACTCCAGAAAACACAACGTTGGGCAGCTCGCGCTCTTTCACCCAGTCGATGGCTTTCAGGATATCGCCTTCGGCATTCACTTTGAGCATCAGTGTCCTATCTCCCGAAAGAACAGGACGGATAGCATCCATTTCCGGTGCGTAGACTGGCTCAGCTTTCCCGGCTGGGCTCGCCGCATATGCCGTCATAATCCGATCATACAGTTCAGCCCGGTCGAATACTTCATCGAGTTTGGCGATGGCATCCTCATAGCCCTTTTTCCGCTCCTGTGCCGAGCGCTGAGGTCCCCATCCTTGAGCTGCCCCTGAGGGTTCCTGGGGGAAGTTCAGGATCAGCATCTCACTTCCAGCCGTCATCTGCTCAGCCGTGTAACCATACAGGTTGATGACCGCCGCCGTACCTGGGAGCAGGCCACCTGCCGATTCCGAAACCACGGTCGTAACCCCGCTCACGCGGGTAACCGGAATGGCCACCGAATTCGGATTTACGGCTGTGAGAGCAGACATATGAGGTGTTATATCCCCGATCTCGTTTGTGTCATTGGTTTCATCCACGCTGCCGACTTCGTTCAGCCCAAGATTGGTACCGGAGTCAATCATGCCTGGATAGAGCTGAAGACCGGTGCCGTCAATGACCTCTGCGCCGGCAGGAATAGCCACATTGGCGCCGACGGCGATAATGCGGTCACCCTCGATGACGACGGTGCCATTTTCGATCGTGCCATTGGCAACGGTCTCAATACGGGCATTTGTGATGGCGTACGTGCCCTGGCGGGCCTTCTGATCCTGCTGCTGCGGGAGCAACATCAGGACTGCCAGAACTAGGTTCAATAATAGAGTCATGGTGTGATTCGCAGGATTCAGTTGTGGGTCGTTTCAGTAATCACATCTTCCAGGTCGCCAAAGGCTTCCAAGAAGTCGATGACTTCGTTTTGGTCGTGGAAATGGTCGCGGCTGGTGATCTGGCCTTCATACTGGCCAATAGCACCTTCCGGGTCTACTTCAAGCCGCACATCATCAGGGTCTGCGGCTCTGTCAAAGACTTTGACGCCGTCTACAAAGGTCATTTCGGGGACCGCATAGACAGACAGTGGATGACCTTCAAAGATGGCAATATCGCCGTCCTTTCCGATTTCAATGGATCCTACGCGGTCCTGGATACCCAACTGGATGGCCGGGTTGATCGTGATCGTTGCCAGTGCCTCGTCATCTTCCAGATTGCCGTAACGCTGTGTCTTGGCGGCCTCGTGGTATAAATGACGGTTCAGTTCGCCGCTGTCTGAGTTGATCGACGTGATAACTCCGTTGCGGATCAGAATGGCTGCGTTGTAGGCTGTCGAGTAGTAGACCTCGAATTTATAGGACCACCAGTCAGAGAAAACACTTGCGTGGGCTCCGTAGGCAGCAAGTTCGGGCGCAACTTTAAACGCCTCGTTGGCATGCTGAAAGGTGATTTTGTCCACGCCATAGTCCTTCAGCACGCGAGTCAGCATCACGATTTCATCAGCGCGGTACGAGTGGCAGTGAACCAATACTTCGCCGCGGATGATATCAGCCATCACTTCCATGCGCTCGTTCCAGACTGGGGGGACAGCACGCGGATTGGAAGCCAATTCTGCGTCGTAGGCATCCCAGGCTTCCATGTAGCGCTTTCCGTGCTCGAAGGCGTTGCGAAGCACTTGCTCAACACCCATACGAGTAGCGGGTACGATAGCACCTGTTCCGCCTGTACCGCGTCGGCCATGAACCCGCGTCGGGTTTTCACCGAGCGCAAACTTGATCGTGCGCGGCGCACCTTCGAAGCGAAGGTCGTTAGGGTCGGATGATCCCCAGCGATGTTTGACTGTTTCATTTTGACCGCCAATTACGTTGGCCGAACCGTGCATCAAGTGAGAGGTCGTAACGCCCCCGGCCGATGCGCGATAGATTCCGATTTGGTATGGATTGACAACATCTTCCATCGAGACTTCGGCCGTTACGGGGCTTGAGCCCTCATTTACGGACGAAAGGGCGATGTGGGAGTGAGCATCGATAATGCCCGGCATAACGAATTTGCCTGTTGCATCGACTTCCTCTGTTCCACGAGGAGTTCGAAGTCCTTTTCCAATTTCAGAAATGATGCCGCCAGTGATGAGGACATCGGTGTTTTCCAGTGTGCCGCCCGTCACGGTGAGCACCGTGGCGTTTCGGATAACTACATCCTGTGCAATGGCACTGGTCGCGTTCACCAGAAGGAGGGCCATCAAGAGGCCAGTTAGTCGAACTAGTTTCATGTCAGTTGCCCCAGGAAAATTTGTCAGAGCAGCCGCTTCCGCTGCAATCTCCAGTGAGGTGCTGATTTCCATCGACGAAAACTATGGTCACCTTGGAGTCTTTATCAAAGTAGTTGCCATCCGTGACGACCAGGTTGGCCATCTTGCCGGCATCGAGAGAGCCCATTACGTTGGAAAGTCCGAGGATGGCTGCTGCATCAACGGTCAATGCAGAGAGCGCATCGTCTTCAGACAAACCGTTGGCGATGTACTCCATCATGTTGCGACGCATCACGTTAACGGACAGGCCATACGTGGTGAACGCAAAAGGAATTCCCGCTTCGGCAAATCGTGCAGGCATCGTCAGAAATTCCGTGCGGGCCACAAGTTGCTTCGCTTCGAGGTTGCGCTTCTCCGCTTCTATATCACGAAACGTAGCGGTGCGGGTATCATCATTGTATGAAGCCAGCACCTGGTCGAGTGAGTCCTGATCGGCTTTGGCCGCCCAGTCCGGACGGTCTGGAATGTCCAGCGTCACGATGGTTGGAATCCCTCTGGACATCAGCTCATCCATCACATCGAATCCCTGGTTCAGGCCTGCAGCCATCAGATTGAAACCCAACTCATCCGACAGGGACAGAGCTCGACGTAGTTCAAGAGCATCGCTCGTGAACGAGATGATCGGTGTATCGCCTTCGATGACCGAGAAGAAAGCTGCGTGCACTTCATCATACGGAGGGCGGGATAGTCCACTCGGGTTTGCATCGTACATGGCCTGCACGCCCATGCGGCGGTCGGCTTCACGGTACAATTGCCGAAACTGAGCCATCATCCCCATCGGCGTTCCCGGATACACGCCCTGCGCACCCTCGAATTCAAACAGGACCGGCCTCGTGCCAGGTAGGACCATGTCGGACGCCTTGTCACCGGTCAAAAGGACGAGCGATGTCTGTCCTGGAAGCATCCGGCCCCTTGGAGCGGCCAATGCAGCTGTGAAACCCCTTTGGCGATGGCTGGCTACAGACTTGTCACTCGCGTCCAGGTGCATCCGAACATCTTTCTGCGGGGCGATGCCTGCGCGTTCGAACGTCGGGTTGCTTCGGTCCGGTACGGAGCCGGTCGGGTTGTCGTCATCTGATTCCGGAACACCTACGTTGGTGAGGGCATCAATGAACCCTGCATAAACGGTGAGGCTGTCTCCATCAATAATGCGCGCATCATATGGTATGTCGACGCGGCGGCCCACTGATTCGATCACGCCATTGCGGATCACGATCGTTCCGGATTCAATGACGCGTCCAGGAGCCTGCACGATGCGTGCCCCACGAATGGCCGTTGCTTCGGACACAGATGGAATGTCCTGACTATCTTTCTGGGCGAAGACCAGAGACGTCGGGAGAAATGACAACAGCAGGAAAGGGAGAACGTATCGTCTCCATCCAGCTGCAAATAGTTGTTTGGGCATGATGGAATTTTGCTTGGGAAACGGGACGCAGAAAGTAGCGTCCACTCCCGAGCCTTACAAGCACGCCTCAGGCTTCGGCCGACCAATCATCTACTACGCCCAGAATGATCACATTGGCTGGGACCTCGCCTGCCCTCATCAGCTGCTTTACAACCGAGCCCTCTTTTGCCACAATGACGACGTCGTCCATGCCCGCGCCATATCCCGGATCAATGGCAAGCATATCCATTTCACCATCGAGATCGCCGAGCGTATCGATAGGGTGAACTACAAGCAACTTGCCGTCGCGAAAGGATGGGTCTTTTCTGGAGGACACAATCGTGCCCGTCACCCGGCAGAGAAACATGAGTGTGGATGAGTGAAGGAATGTGTGGGTGTGGGGCACTAAAGTACGCAGGATTCTCGAACAGAAAAGGGGGAATTCTGTGGTACAGAAAAGGTTGGGCATGCAAGGAAAAATGCCTGCCAATTTGTGTACCCAAACGACCCTCACAGGCGTCAACTATTTGGCGACACCGACCTGACCCCAGCAATTGTGGATAAATTATATACATATACATTGTAGAATTCAGTCACACATTCTTTATCATTAGCTCCCGTCGCACGCCAATCCTTGCTTGGATTTGTGAAATACGTGACGTATTTGAATAAAAATAGCTGATCATATTTGACCATATATTACTGTCATGTTTCTGACAAAAGGCATTGATGCGATCGCCACGATTACGGAATTGCGCTCCAATACGTCCGAATTGGTCGAATACGCAAAGGAAATCGAGCGCGGTATCCTGATTCAGAAAAACAACGAGCCGTACGCGGTTCTGATCAGCTGGGAGCTGTATGACCGGCTCTTGGAAGCCGAGTCTGGATCCTCATCAAAAGCATCAAAAAAGAAAGGATCAGCGAAGTAGAACGCTCTTCGGTAAATGGTTTATTTGATGAGATGGGACAATTCGTCCACCCGACGAAAGATCGACTCCCGATCCATGGTGCGGTATTTCTCTGGTAGGAGCGCTTTGGAAGTACACTCCAGTACCGCGACAAGAGTCTGTAGCTCGACTTCGAGAGGATAAGTTGGAGGCATAAAGTCCTCTACAACTTCCTGAAGGATGCGCTGCGTAACGTTGCCTTTCGTCCGGCCGTCTGCTGCGGCCCTGAACTTGGCGCGAGTTAACAAGGCTTCCATGTCCGCGCCTGAGAAGGTTCGCTCTCCGTTGAGTAGCGCCTCGGGGACGTCCTTCATCTCAATACTTACGTCGGTTCGCTTGAGCATCACTTCAAGTAGTTCTTCTCGCTCTTCGCGCGTTGAAGGATAGAAAAGGGCGATGTGTTCTTCAGCTCGTCCCTGACGCTTGAGGTCAACGGGCATATAATCCGGACGGGCGGTGAGAAGGAACCAGATCACCTTACCTCGATTTTTCGAGTTCGACATGAATTGGGCGATTTGTCCAAAGACTCGTTTGGATACGCCTGAGTCGCCCGACGCATCTCTGTTTCCGAGAGCGGCATCGGCTTCATCGATCATAACGGCTACAGGCGTCATCGCCTGCAACAAGGTTAGAATCTTTTCAAGATTGGCTTCGGTCTGCCCTTGCCACTGGCTGCGGAAGTTCTTGAGCTTGACCATCGGTACGCCGATTTCGCCGGCAAAACACATGATCGAGAAAGTTTTACCCGTCCCTACGGGCCCTGAAACGAGATACCCCATAGGCATAACGTCTGGTCGACCGGCTCGAAGAGCCTTAGCGGCAGCACGAAGATGCGATTTGGCCTCTGAGTGTCCTGCAACCATGTCTAGAGACAAGTCCGTCTCCATGAATTCTAGCATGCCGAACGCTTCCGCCTCGATGAACTCCTTTTTCATCGCAGAGAGAGCGTCGAACGAAAGGTGGGTATGGTTTTCCAGAACATCAGCTAGAATGGAACGCAGCTGTATGAAGCCAAGCCCTGCCGTATTAGAGGCGAGGGCGGTAGCACTGACTTCAGAATGTTGTGCCCAGTCACCTTCTAATCCATCCAAATAATGCTCCGCATAGTTTCTACGGGCTGTTTCGTCTGGGATTGGGATCTGGATTTCTGCCGTGTACGGACTCTGGACTATCTGCTGGTTTAGTTCACTCAGGTTCTGAGCGATGAGCGTTACTGTAAAGTCACTACCAAGGAATAGCGGATCGTGAGCCCATTTCTGAAGGAAAACAAGTGCATTCCTGTCTTCAGCAGAATACATGGATGCTTCTGCCATGGGGATAACGGTCTCTGCATAGTCAATAATGCAGGAGATGCGTTTGCCTTCGCCCAGACGTAGTCGAAAATAATTCTGCAGCACACTCAAGACGCGTACAGGGTCCTTGGGAAGTCTCTGAGCGTAATCCGTTCCGAAAATGGTGTCATATCCGGACAATGCACGGTTGAAGTCCTTTTGGGAGGATTTGTCCGAGAAATGAATGCCACTTGAACGATCATAGAAAAGAACGATATCTCGAGCTGCGAAGAGTTCTTCTACCAAAAAGTCGTGTAGTGACCCCCAGGTCTTGTTGCCCTCTGCATCTTCGCTCGGCACTAGATCACGGACGTTTCCATAGAGGATGAACTGCGTCATCGTCTTTGTGAAGTACTTACGAGCAAACTCTTTGGCCCAATCCGGATAGTGGGACGTGTACTTGGCCAAGAGGGAAGGGCCGGCCGGAGGCGGAACGTCGATGCTCACCGATTCAGAGCTTGAATCAGCTGCCTTTTTCGCTTGATCGGCTTTCGCTTGATCGGCTTTCGCCTTGGCCTCAGGTGCAGGCGTGGTGGAGGCATCCTTTTTCTGGGCTGCTACTTCCTCTGCGTTCTTCTTCTTTGGGTCGGCGCTCTGGTCGGCCATCGTCTTTCCGTTGATATGAATAAATCCACTAGCGCGAAGATACGTCGATAGTGGTCAAGCGGTTGCGGGGCAACAACAGAATAGGGGCGGCCTGCTTTCGCAGGCCGCCCCTATTGGTTCAAATTGCTCGGTGGAGCTCCACAATGCCTTTGACGATCAGGCGATCGTGATGTCCTCATTCAAAAAGACGTCCTGAATAGAATTTAGAATCTCAACGCCTTCTTTCATCGGTCGCTGGAAGGCTTTTCGGCCTGAGATCAAGCCCATCCCGCCTGCACGTTTGTTGATGACCGCCGTTTTGAGCGCCTGGGCCATATCATTTGATCCGGATGCGCCACCTGAGTTGATTAGGCCAGCCCGACCCATATACCCGTTAGCTACCTGGTAGCGAGTGAGATCAATCGGGTGGTCGGTAGACAGCTCTGTGTAAATGCGTTCGTCGAGCTTGCCATAGGATGAATCACCCGTATTCAGCGCTTTGTAGCCACCGTTCGTTACTGGCTGCTTCTGCTTGAGAATGTCCGCTTCGATGGTAGCGCCAATATGGTTGGCCTGGCTAGAAAGGTCTGCGCTGGTCTCATGGTTGAAACCATCGACCTTGAAACCAGGGTTACGCAGGTAGCACCACAGAATGGTAGCCATACCCAGTTCGTGCGCGATGGCAAAAGCTTCCGTCACCTCTTCGAGCTGCCGATTCGATTCTTCTGAGCCGAAATAGATTGTTGCACCCACTCCAACACAACCCATATTCCATGCTTCCTCGATCCGAGCAAAGAGGATCTGGTCGAACGTATTGGGATAGGTCAGCAGTTCGTTATGGTTGAACTTCATGATGAACGGAATGCGGTGCGCATACTTGCGAGCCACGCTTCCAAGGGCGCCGTAGGTTGAGGCTACCGCGTTGCATCCTCCTTCAATGGCCAATTTGACAATGTTTTCCGGATCAAAGTAGATCGGGTTTTTGGCAAAGGAGGCGCCGCCAGCATGCTCAATTCCTTGGTCAACTGGCAGAATCGAAATGTACCCGGTATTAGCGAGACGTCCCGTTCCGAACAAACGCTGAATGCTGTTGAGCGTCGGGATATTGCGGTCCGAGTTCATAAAGACGCGTTCAACGAAATCTGGACCTGGCAAATGCAGGTCTTTCTTATCGATCGTTGAACAGGAGTGGTCGAGCAGATAGGATGCTTCGTCACCAAGCAAGTCTGCAATTTGGGTCGTCGTCATTTCAGCCATGGAATCCGATGGAGTATGCTGTTCGAGTACGTTGCGGTCCGAGTTCTCATTTTATGGATTTGCAGACCGGCGGACAACCCTGAAGGCTTCTGGAATCGCTTCCGGTTTGTTGAATAAGGTGGGAATCTGACTTCCGAGATAGGCGGAAAACAGCAATCCCTTTGCCCCAAGACCTGAAAAAACCCACACATTGCCCTTTTTGGAGATAGGTCCGAGCATTGGCTTGCGACTTCCTGGGACGGTAACCCGGAAGCCCACTTTCATATCAAGTAATTCGGCCTGCTCAAATCCTGAAGCTAGGTTAGCGGCTTTCGACCTCAATTCTTCCGTGCCAGCAGCGGTAGGTCCTTCCTCGGTCCACGTATGCTCGAACGTACTACCCACCCAGCATGAGCCGTCACCGGCATCAACGAGGTACCCGTGTCCTGAAACGGGGGGAAGTATTGTTGGCAAGCCGGATGGTTTCTTGAATCGGGCGACCTGTCCTTTGATCACGTGAAGGTTCAAGTCACTCGTTTCAGGATGAGTCGTCAGTGCTGTGCCCATGCATAGCAATAACTTACGGGTCCGAAACAGTTGTCCATTCTGGCATCGCGCAGTTACAATCCCATCATGTTCATCCCAAGATGCAATAGCACGATTCGATTGTAGTTCAATACCCCGCGTCCAATGTGTCACAACGGAGGGTATGTGCAAAGATCTTCCTTCGATCACTTCCAGTGCTCCCCATGGCGCCGGAAGCCAAGGAAGTGCTCGCTCCGTGGTCTCAGGACCGTGCCATCGCCCTACGTCAGGATGCTCCTCGGCTGCCTTTTGAAATAAGGTAGCTTGATCCACACTTCCAGCTGGCCGCCAGAGGCCTTTAGAAGTTTGCAGTGGTGGGCCCATCAAGTCAAGCACGTGCAGGGCATTGCGCACCTCCCAAACCGGTCTAGCTTTTCTAGCCATCATCGGATTAACCATCCCATATCCGATACCGGAGGCCCCGGAGGACGGTTCATCTTTTTCCAGCACCAAAACGTCAGCGCCGGCTTGCGTCAGGTGGAAGGCAGCAGATGCCCCAGCAAGGCCGGCTCCTACGATCACGACGTCGCGAAGCCTGTCGTCGGACGCAATTGTTTCGGTAGTGGCAGGAGGGCCGTCGTGTTTTTGATCAGCCATGCGGGGAGAGGCTATGAAATTAGAGGGCAAAGGAAGGTCGAACGATTGGGTGGAAACTATCTTCCTTGAAAGGGTAAACCAACTCGACTGCATAAACAGATTCGGCAATCGCTAGTGGACGGGCAACGAAAGACCATCATTATCGGCGCAGGCGTAATTGGCTTGTCCATCGCATGGCGATTATGTCGGCGCGGGGAGCAGGTGCTTGTGTTGGAGCGGGGGCAGACGGGCCAAGAGGCTTCTCGTGTTGCCGCGGGAATGCTGGCTGCAGCGGCTGAGGTAGGTTTTGAAGAGCCCGAACTGTATGCCTTATGTCGCGCATCATTGAAACGATGGCCTTCGTTTGCCTCGGAGCTTGAGGCTGAATCCGGTATGTCCCTTGACTATTCCTCGTTTGGTACGCTCATAGTAGCCGACGATCGGGATGCGACCGAGGCGTTACGCCGTGGGTATCAATTTCAGAAAGATCAGGGTTACCCGGTGGATTGGCTTTCTGGCGCTGAGGCCTTAGAAAAAGAGCCATTCCTCTCGCCTCGAGTAGTAGCTGCAGTCAGCGTACCCGAGGATCACTCGGTCGATAACCGAAAACTTCTTCAAGCGCTAGTTGCAGCAATCAACGCTCATGGTGGAGACATTCGAGAGCAGACTGCCGTTGAGCATCTCGATTTCTCTAGTAAACAGATTCGGGTTGAAACAGCAGCTGGCGACATCCATGAAGCTGACCGCATCGTAGTTGCCGCAGGGGCCTGGAGCGCCGGAATTTCCGGGCTGAGTGAAGCCATTCGCCCCCCTGTAAGGCCGATAAAAGGGCAAATACTTGAGCTTAAGATGGTAGATCCATTTGCGTTAAACCACGTGATTCGGGGACCCAAAGCATATTTGGTACCGCGCAAAGATGGGCGGCTGATTGTGGGAGCCACAAGCGAAGAAATGGGATTTGATCGGAGCATTACCGTAGGCGCCATCCACGGTATTCTTGATGGCGCCTGGGAAGTCGTCCCAGGTATTCTTGATCAGGAAATCCTATCGATTGACGTGGGATTCCGACCCGCTAGTAGGGACCACCAACCCATGGTAGGGTTCACCGCAGATCCCCGAGTCTTTATGGCCACGGGTCATTACCGACATGGGATCGTATTATCTGCCGTAACCGCAACTGTATCTGAACAGATGTTGTTAGACGGGAGTACAGACGATGTTATGACCTTTTTCTCACCCCTCAGATTCGACAGCCCGGCATGAACGACCTGACCATCCGAATTAACGGAAAGCAAACCAACGTGACGGCTTCTGTCTCGTTGGAAAAGCTGCTTCAGGGACAGGGCATCGAGACGGCCTCAGCCAAAGGAATCGCTGTCGCAATCAATGAGACGATCGTGCGCAAACCGGACTGGGCGACTCGAGCGATTAAGCCGGGTGATGAAATCGAGATCGTGACTGCACGTCAAGGAGGGTGAATGACATGTCAGATCCAACCGATATGAAACATACATCGACCTGTGGCGACTTTCTCTCCATCGGAGACCTTACGCTCAAATCCCGCCTTTTGCTGGGTACGAGTGGATACCCAAGCCTGCAGGTGATGTTGGAATCGATTGCGGCGTCTGGTTCGCAGTTTATTACCGTCGCTATCCGCCGAATGAATCTTGGGGATACGCAGGAGGAGGGATTCCTCTCGACCATCCGCTCTTTACCCGTCAACTTGCTGCCCAATACAGCCGGGTGCTACACAGCTAAGGAAGCCGTTTTGGTTGCTGAATTAGCTCGCGAGGCACTAGAAACGGACTGGATCAAGCTGGAAGTGATCGGAGACGATGAGACGCTAATGCCTGATGTTGAACAATTGCTCAAAGCAGCCTCTGAGCTCGTATTGGCTGGTTTCAAGGTGATGGTCTACTCAAATGACGATCCGATAACCTGCCGCAAGTTGGCTGATATCGGATGCGAGGCCGTCATGCCGCTGGCATCTCCTATCGGAAGTGGAATGGGGATCGTAAACCCGTATAACTTGCAGCTGATACGAGAATTGTTACCCGACACGCCGCTTCTTGTTGATGCCGGTATTGGAACGGCGAGCGACGCCGCGTTAGCAATGGAATTGGGATATGACGGAGTGCTTTTGAATACCGCCGTTTCAAAAGCGAAGCATCCGGTCCGCATGGCCGCTGCTATGAAGCACGCTGTAGAAGGGGGAAGGCTTGCTCATCTTGCGGGCCGCATCCCGCGCCGATTTTATGCGCAGGCTTCTTCACCCATGAGTGGTCGTATTGGTCATTCCTGACATGTCGAATTTACCTCGGTTGGTGCTGATTGCTGACGGTTTTACACAGCCAGAGTGGGGGCAGCGGTCCCTGCAGGCGGTTAGGTATGGCGTAAAATGGGTACACCTGCGGGATCATGGCGCCCGTCCGGATCAGTTTGAATTGGCAGCAAAGCTTCTCTCGACCAAACTCAGGGATGTAAGCCCTAGGCTAAAGGTGTCCATAAACCCTCATCTCGAGGTAGCTGATCGACTTCATCTTCCTTTTCATGCCTCGATGCGAAATGCTGGATTGACTAAAGCAAGAGGGATTCTTGGCCCTGATGCACTGATTGGATGCAGTACTCATTCTGTACACGAAGTAGCAAAAGCAGCCCGAGAGGGTGCGGACTATGTCTTTTTCGGTCACGTATTTCCAACGAGATCCCATCCTGGTGAAGAACCACGAGGCCTGGATGAGTTAAAAACTGCATGCCTAGAAGCTGGTAAAATGCCCGTTATTGCAATTGGCGGTATCACAGCGGATCGTGTCAAGTCCTGTTTGGAAGTAGGAGCCCACGGAGTAGCTGTCATTTCATCCCTAATGACGGCACCAAACCTGTTTGAGGCCGTAGGTCGATTCGCCCATGTGCTACACGAATTGTGACACTTAAAAATCATTTTTCACGATGCCCATTCCCGTTACGCTGACAATTGCCGGTAGCGACTCCGGAGGAGGAGCCGGAATACAAGCCGACATCAAGGCCATGCAGGCCAACGGAACCTTTGCAACCTCTGTTATCACGGCGATTACGGCACAAAACACAGTTGCTGTAACTGACGCGTTTGAGTTACCACTGTCGTTGATCGCATCCCAGCTCGACGCTGTGTTGACGGACTTTCCCGTGGTGGCGGCTAAAACGGGTATGCTTTCTAGCGCCGAAATCATCCGAACGGTGGCCTCAAAAGTGCGTGAGTACAGTCTTGCATCCCTCGTTGTGGATCCAGTCATGATTTCGAAGAGTGGATATGCCTTGTTGCGGGACGATGCGGTTGATGCTCTTATATCCGACTTACTGCCTTTGGCATCGATCTGTACACCAAACGCTCATGAGGCTGCGCGTTTAGTTGGCCGAGAGATTAGATCTGAAGCACAAGCACGGGAGGCAGCCAGGGAAATACATGCGATGGGACCAGATGTAGTGCTCGTCAAAGGCGGACATCTTGACGAAGAAGAAGAGGCGGTTGATGTCCTTTTCGACGGTAAGGACTTTGTTGTTTTTCGCTCCGAACGCCTGGATACCAAACATACCCACGGTACGGGATGTACGTATGCCGCCACCATTGCTGCCCGCCTCGCGTTGGGAGAAGAGATGACGGAGGCCGTCCAAAATGCCAACGCATACGTGCATCAGGCCATCAAACATGGGTTGGCTATCGGAAAGGGGCACGGCCCGACCGATCATTTTTGGTTTCTGCGAAGCAGCTAACCGTGATGACATTATTGGCAATATCAAAAAAGGCTGATCGGATGGTCGACTGAGCCTTTTCTGGGTGGGGCTGATGCCCCCTAACTTTTTTACAGCATCATCCGTAGAAGGGGAGACCAGTAACCATCAAAGTCTCATGGCACGCTTCTTCCTCATTGGCAAGTTCCTTCCGGCCCACGGGTCGACCTTCGGGCGCATCCCTAAAAAAGAAACATCCGCTAAAGGCCTGCCCACCGAACAATTGGCTCAGCGATTTCGCGAGCGAGGACATTCTTATGTCGAACGTACTCGTGAGCACTTGATTATGGGTCAAATCGGTGCATTGATTGCTCTGACATTGACCATCGGTGCGTTCCGGGTAAACTTCACAGGTGGTGAATCACTTGCTTACGTGATGCCGGATCAGGAGGTCGTTCAGATGGAAGAGATTGTTCAAACGGCCCAGATAGAGAAGCCACCACCACCTCCGCGGCCTCCAGTACCAGTTGAGGTGCCCAACGATACGATCTTGGACGACATGGATCTGGATTTGGACATGACGCTCGATTTGAACGAGGCCGTACTTGATCTTCCGCCGCCGCCGGCTGAACCTTACGTCGTGGAAGACGAAGAGGAAATCTTTGCTGTAGTTGAGAAAATGCCGGAGATCATCGGTGGAATTGCTGAGCTTTACAAGCACGTATCTTACCCTCCGATAGCTCGTAAGTCGGGCATTGAAGGCACCGTGGTTGTGCAAATAATTGTTGATTCCAACGGCGTCCCATCCAACCCGCAAGTCGTACGCAGCGCCCACGAAATCCTTGATAAAGAGGCCGTTGCAGGCGTAATGAAGCTTAGGTTCGAGCCGGCTAGGCAGAGAGCTCGCGCGGTCTCTGTTTATATGACCATTCCGGTAAAATTTGATCTGAATTAGCGAATTCGCATCTTGCGCAGCATGATTACGCTGCGCAAAGAGCTAACGACGTTTGACGGGATCGCCCTTCTGATCGGTATTACGATCGGCTCGGGTATCTATTCGACGCCGTATTTAATCGCGGGATATTTCCCGTCCTACTCCTATGTCTTAACGACATGGCTCATCGTATCGGCCTTCATTTTGATGGGCGGTATGGTCTACGCTGAGTTGGGGACGCGTATTCCATCGACTGGAGGGGAGTACAGTTACATATCTAGAGCATTCGGTCCTTTCGCCGGATTCATGTTCGGCTGGGCGCAATTGTTCATCATTCGTACGAGTCCTGCTGCCGGTCTGGCGATCATCGCGACAGATTATATCGGCTACTTCGTACCACTCGAAGGAATGAGCCACACGGCTGTAGCTCTGTCCATCATCGCGCTTTTAGGCCTGTTTAACTATGTAGGAGTGCGGTGGTCTGCCCTGTTTCAGCGCGTGACTACCGTTATGAAAGTGGGTGGCCTAGTCCTTTTTGCAGTGTTGTTTCTTTTTCTTCTCGGCGGCACGCCCGGACAGTTGGGTAGCTCAGCAGCTCCTTTGAAAGATGTTGGATTCTTCCGGAATCTCATTCCTGCCCTCATGCTAATAGTTTTCACGCATACGGGGTTTGATCGAGTGGGATATGTCGCTGGCGAGATGAAAAATCCTAGGGCTGTGATACCGCGTAGTATGTTGGTGGGCCTAAGTATTGTGGTAGTGGTTTATGTATCGATGATCACGATCTACCACTATGTGATGGGAATAGAAGCCCTTCGCATGACCACGACTCCAGCTGCAGACGTCGCGGCCATGATGCTGGGACCAGTGGGAGCAACGGTTATTGCTCTGCTCGCCATTATTTCAGCTGTGTCCAGTATCAATGGCACGATGCTTTCGTCATCGAGAGTGTATTATGCGATGGCGAAGGATGGTCTCTTTTTCAAGTCACTCGACTTTGTTCACCCCCGCTTTAGGACGCCCACCAGAGCCATCATCGTACACTGCATTTGGGGAGGCGTTTTGTTAGTAGTTAGGGGCTCATTTGAAAACATCGCTGCCGGGATGATTTTCGCCATCCTGATTTTCTATACAATGACGACCCTGGCGCTTTTCAAATTCAGACGAGAAGGAGTAGGAGAGGGTGAGGATGCACAGAATTCCGGAGCTGAAGGTGGCATATTCAAAGTCCCTCTTTACCCATGGCTCCCGCTACTTTACCTAGCAGGTGTCCTTAGCTTGCTCTTCTTCCGAGCCTTTTTCCAATGGCGCGAGTCTTTAGTGGATTTAGCGTTTGTCCTGACTGGACTCCCCGTTTCATGGTTCTGGTTTAAAAAACGTAGACGAGATGCTGCAAACCTTTGATGAGCGCAATCGGGACCTGCTGGTAAACATCAACGGCGAATTGGTCCATCGAGACAAAGCGGGCATCAGTCCCTTTGATAGCCTGGTTCAGGGCGGTGACGGTGTTTGGGAAGGACTCCGGTTATACGAAGGGCGCATTTTCAAGCTGACAGAACACCTTCAGAGGCTTGAGGGCTCAGCCAAAGCGCTGGCGTTTGTGGATATTCCGCCCATGGATCATTTGATTGCGGAACTGCGCAAAACGTTGGAGGCCAATGGGATGCGCGATGGGGTTCATGTTCGTCTCACCCTTTCGCGAGGCGTGAAGATCACATCGGGCATGGATCCGAGGCTCAATCAGTCTGGCTCGACCCTAATCATATTGCCGGAATGGAAAGCGCCTGTCTATGATCGTGGTGGACTGACGTTTATGACTAGTTCTATTCGCCGATTCCCGCCGGACTGTCTTGATCCAAAGATCCATCACAACAATCTGCTTCAGTCGATTCTCGCTAAAATTGAAGCCAATGCTGCTGGTGCTGATTCAGCGTTATTATTGGACAAGGAGGGATACATCGCTGAAGCAAACGGCACGCACGTTTTCCTTGTTAAGGATGGGTGCGTCTTTACGTCGGCGGCTGATGCTTGCCCCGAAGGAATCACTCGCGAAACGGTGCTGGAACTGTGCGAACGAAACGGTATTCCGGCGCATGTTGGCCGAGTTTCCACGACGGATGCCTACCGCGCAGATGAAATGTTCTGCTCTGGGACCATGGGCGAGTTAGCTGCCGTCACAAGGCTCGACGGTCGAATCATTGGGGAGGGTAGCATGGGTCCTTTAACGCTGCAATTGACCAACCTTTTTCGTGAGGAAACGAAACGTAGTGGGTATCGAATCGTGGACTGACCGCGGCTTGATAACAAGACCCTTCCCAATTTATCTATGCCCACTTTGAACCGATTGCACATCTGCCTTACGGTCTTACTTTGGATGCTGAGCAGACCATCTTTTGCTCAGGCTCAAGTGCTCGTGGCAGCCGATGATGTCATTGCTCTGCACAATGGCGGACAAGTAGTCAATAGCGCTACCTATTTGCTGGGCAATGATACCCTGCCCGAAGCTGATTCCGTTCAAGTTGTGATCATGACGTTGCCAACAAATGGGACATTGACCCCGATCGGGGACGGCAACTACCTGTACCAAGCAGATCCCGGATATATTGGTTTCGATTCGTTCAGCTACCGGTTGCAGACCCTTCCGGTGCAGCACTTAGAATTTGACCCGAGTCTGTCAGTATTGCGGTTTGATGCGTCGGTCAAGACCCTAATAGGGGAGGATGATGATTCCGAGGACATCCCTGTTGTCGGAACGCTGGACATCGACATCGGAGTGGATCCCGCTGCGGTTGATTCGGTGCATCTGCTTGGAATTGATATTCAAAATCAGAACGACCATGGGCTTCGCTTTGATTATGGAACTCCGATTACGGTTGGAACACTTCGGATTAATGTAGAATCAGAGGCAATCCGGCTATTCTCTACATCGATAGGCCCGACGGTGGAGGCAACAGGTTTGCTTCGTTCATTCAATCAGCCTGGAAACCTCATAAGCGCTAACGTACTCGCGACACTGGAAGGATCGGGTTTGTTGACGGGGCAAGTGCCGACGGATGCTCAGCAACTGACTACGGAAACGGAGTTGGACCTAGGTGGGTCGGTGATTCATTCGTCCGGTCTGTTAGTTGTGCTAATGTCCATTGACGCAGGATGGACCTTTGATCTTGATGGGAATGAAGTTGGATTGCAGATCAGTGGCTCGATGCAGGCAAATGGTTCATTCAGGCAACGGCAAGAGTCGAATGAGGCAATCGTGACGATTGATGTGACACAATCGGTTTCCTCAGAGAGCGAATCTGTTTTGCCTAGTTTCTCAGTAGACGTGTATCCCAGTCCAGTTCGAGATCGATTTACTGTTCGGTGGACCTCGGGTAACTCCGAGCGCGCCTACGAACCTGTTGATGTGGTTGTATATGACGCGTTGGGCCGTATGATCACGACGTCTTCCCGATCAGGAACCCCTGGGGATGAAATGACGATCCAACTTGATGCGTCAAATTGGTCTGAGGGACTATATATTTCGTCCGAATACGACAGGGATACACTCAGCTTGTTAGGCCTCTGGTACACTATTAGATTTCGGCGTTTTTCCCACGATATCGTCTTTAGTCTCGCATAATGGAGGCATTCTGACTACTTTCTGCTCCCTTCCTGCACTTTACATCTCACTCAACCCATCATTATGAGAAGGATTATTCCCTTTCTGATTGCCATTGTTGTGATCGGATTTCAAACGACAACCCTGTTCGCTCAGGGATTCGGCGGAGCCGTTGCGGTTTCTGGCGAAGACATTTTCGTCGGCGAAACTGGCAACACTTCGTTTCCAGGTAGTATTTACGTTTTCAACAAGGCCGCCGACGGCACATGGGCTGAAGCCTACCAGATGGTAGCTCCAGGAGGAGCAGAAACTGGTGATGGGTTCGGTGCCGCCCTTGCCTCCAATGGTTGGTTGATGGTCGTTGGAGCTCCTCGCTCTAATGCAGCCTATGTGTATGCCCGCCAAGATGACGGGAGTTGGGACAGAGGTACTATCTTGACTGCCACTGATGTTGAAGACGGCGATAGCTTTGGTAGCACAGTCGCCGTTGGCGATGGCTACGTAGCCGTCTCGGCCACACAGCAGTCCGAAGGGGCTGGCGCCGTGTATGTTTACCGTTGGGCTGATGGGACTGGTTGGTCACAGGAAGCCAAATTGACGTCAGAAGCTGGTACAGCTAACGCCTACTTCGGCGCTGCATTGGCCACTCATGAAGATCGCCTGTACGTAGGTGCCCCAGCCCGCTTGAGTGCTTTTGGACGTCGTGGTCAGGAGTTCACCGAAGTTGGAGCTGTTTACCTGTATGAAAATGCCAATGGCGAATGGACAACTGCTGGGCAGATTGGCCCACAAGGTGTTTCCGAAGGTGCAGGTTTCGGCGCTACTATCACAATTAATGGCATGAAAGCCGCCGTGAGCGCTCCCTACGATAATAGTGGAAGCGGCACAGTATCTCTGTATGAGTGGGATGCCGAGTCTGGTGCCTATTCCGGTACCACCAAGTTGGCCCCATTCGAAGCTACCCGGAGTGCCCAGTTCGGCTCGTTCGTGACCATGGATGACGGCGGTGTTTTCGTCGGAGCTCCGGGAGCGGATAATGGAGCGGGTACGACGTACTACTTTGCTTATGATGGCGATGGTGGTTTTGCGATGGTTCAGAAAAGCGGAGCTGAAAGCACGTCCGGACGCGCGTCGTTCGGTACCACGCTGGCGGGATCCGAATCCATTGCGGTTATCGGTGCTATAGGTCAAGATGGTCGTGCAGGTGCCGCCGTCGTTTTCGAAATGGGCGAGCAGGGCTGGAATGAAGCTGGTATGATCATCAACGATATGAAGGGTCTGCCTTCATTCTCCGGCGAGGCCGTGGAATGTGAAGAGGGAAAAGCTGCCGGATTCGAATGCGGCAATATCGAGATCACTTCCTACATGAACATGAAGGACCTCGGAGCCAACCGCGGCACGATGGTCAACGACATCTGGGGATGGACCGATCCGGAAACAGACAAGGAGTATGCCATCGTTGGGCGCTCTGACGGTACGTCTTTTGTCGAGGTCACCAACCCGGCCATGCCCGTTTTGCTCGGTATGCTTCCCATGACGGAAGGCGCTCGCGCGGCAGCTTGGCGCGACATGAAGGTGTTCAATAACCACGCCTACATCGTTGCTGATGGTTCTGGACAGCATGGCCTGCAGGTCTTCGATCTGACGCGCTTGCGTGAAATGGATGGCAGCAATCCGCCAGTCATGGATCCGGACTACCTCTACACGGACATCGCGTCAGCGCACAACATCGTCATCAACGAAGAGACAGGCATAGCCTACTCCGTGGGTGGCAGTTCGGGTGGCATCACGTGCGGCGGTGGTCTGCACATGCTGGACCTGAACAAGGATCCTAAGAAACCTGAGTTTGTGGGCTGCTTTGCCGATCCGGCCACGGGTCGTAGTGGTACGGGCTACTCGCACGATGCCCAGTGCGTGACCTATGCTGGTCCTGACACGGAGCATGCCGGCAAAGAGATTTGCATGGGATCGAATGAAACGGCTCTTTCCATTGCCGACGTGACCGACAAGGACGATCCGGTGGCCATTTCCATGGTTGTGTATCCGAACGTGGCCTACGCCCATCAGGGCTGGCTGTCGGAAGACCATGAGTTCTTCTACATGAATGATGAGGGCGATGAGCCGCAGGGCCTTGTTGAAGGAACGCGAACGCTGGTCTGGGATGTGCGTGATCTGGACGAGCCGGTGCTCGTCACGGAATTCATCCAGGAGACCACGACCACGGACCACAACCTGTACATCAGGGACAATCTGATGTACCAGTCTAACTACGGCTCCGGTCTACGCATCATCGACATCACAGACCGCGCCAACCCCGCCGAAGTCGGCTTTCTGGTCACAACGCAGGGAGGAGGGGGCTCATGGAGCAACTATCCTTACTTCAAAAGCGGAGTGATTGCAGTCACGGACATGGGCGCCGGACTGTTCATGGTCCGCAAGAAGGATCAAGGTCTATAATCGACCTATCGTGTTTGGTGCCGAACGCAGTTCGGCACATTTAAGGGAGGGCCGCCTGTTGGCGGCCCTCCCTTTTTTTCCAGCCAAGCCGGAGGAGATGGTGCATTTCTCCTACCTTAGCAGAGCAAGAGTGTCTCTGATTTCAGCCATCTAACTGTTTCCATGATCCAAACACTTACGGTACTGATCTATCCTCTGATTTTGATCGGGATAGGGATCTGGCGCACCAAACGTGTCCAAACGCATGCCGACTTTATGGTTGCTGGGCGATCTGTGCCTGCTTGGATGTTAGCCGGAACGTTGATTTGTACCTGGGTCGGATCAGGCACCTTGTTTGGTGGAGCAGGATTGGCTTTTCGTAGTGGACTCTCCGCCATGTGGTTTTCGGTGGGTGCTTGGGTCGGCCTAGTAGCTGTCTACATGATGGCTTCCCGCGTTCGAGCCTTGGCGCAATACACTGTACCTGACATCCTCGAGAAGCGGTATAACCCTGCCTCTAGGTTTCTAGGAACGGTAGCCATCTTGATCGCCTATACAGCCATCGCGGCCTATCAGTTCAGAGGTGGAGGGTGGATACTAAGTATCGTCACCGATGGCGTCATCTCACCAACGACGGGGATGTTGATTACGGCTGGAGTTATTGTCGTCTTTACAGCCGTATCTGGCATGTTTTCGATAGTTTCGGTCGACGTCATCAACGGCGTGATTATCACTCTTTCTATTCTGATTGCTTTGCCAATATTGGTATTCAGCAACGGAGGGCCCTCAGCCATTGCCGAAGGGCTGGATCCAGAGCTGCTCACCATATCCGGTGGCCACAATGTCCTTTGGGTAATTGGGGTCGCGCTACCCACATTCCTTTTCCTTTTTGGCGAAAGTGGGATGTATCAGAAGTTTTTCTCGGCAAAAAACGCTCGTGCAGCTCGTAGAAGTGTATTTGGGATGCTCGCGGGTATCATGGTGATAGAAACGTGTATCGCACTACTGGGCATAACAGGACGCTCAATCGTCCCCCAGCTCGCTACTGAGACGTCTGTAGTCGGTCGTGCAGCTTCTGAGACGGTAATCCTATATCTCGCAAGGCATAGTCTGCCAGATGTGCTAGGCGCGGCACTACTCGCTGCTGCCGTCGCAATTGTCCTTTCAACTGGCAGCACGATGTTGCTGGTTGCCTCTTCGAATGTCACACGCGACCTCTACGAGCGATTTCTCAGGCCAAAGGCAAGCGACAAGGACAAACTGCGAGTACAGCGCATGGCTGTGGTCGGCCTAGCCATTATCGGTGTCTTGCTGCTCACCAGGTTTGAGTCTGTTTTGACGATGGCTTTATACGCGTATTCCGTGATTGGCGCTGCATTGACTCCCGTCTTGGTGGCGGCCTTTATGTGGAAGCGAGTGACTGCTCAAGGGGCAACCGCTTGCCTTGCAGGAGGGCTAGGGACCATACTTGGGCTCGTGATCCTCAGTAATCTTGGGCTAGATCTTTCATTTGTTATGGGTGATACTGTTTTCGATTTCGCCAGTAGTGATTACGTTGTGATTCCGGGCGTTATGGTATCGTTATTTCTGCTGATTACGGTCAGTCTGCTAACACCTCGATCAGACGATGCTGTGATTGCTCCTTTTCTTCCCAGTGCACATTCCTCAAATCCAGACGATTGATCATGTCAGATATGCTCCAATTCAATGAACTCTCAGCTGCACCCGGCACGACAACCCGCGGTTGGATCACACGAGATATCACAGGTATCGAAGTAAAGATGCCCGTGTACTTGGTCAATGGTTCAATGCCGGGGCCGAAGCTAGTGGTCACTGCTGGCATTCACGGAGGGGAGTACCCGTGTGTAGAGGCAGCTACGAGACTGGGGCGCGACGTCGATCCCACCAAGTTGAGGGGCCAGATGATCATCGTGCCATCCGCAAACCCGGTGGCATTCAAAGCTCGCAGCATCTACATCACGCCTCCAGATGGTCTGAATCTCAACCGGCAGTTTCCCGGCGACCCGAACGGGACATTCACGCAGCAATGGGCTGATTGGTTGTTTCAAAACGTGATCACTGCTGGAGATATGTACATCGACATGCACGGAGGAGACATGATCGAGGCCTTAGTGCCTTTCGTAGCTATCACGACAACGGACAATGAAGCAGCCAATGAGACGGCTGAAAAAATGGCCCGGGCCTACGGAATCAGAGCTATGCTCGTCAAGGAAGGCGCTGGTCCGATTGGAGGCACGACGACGGCATCTGCGGCACAAGCGGGCGTTCCTGCGCTGCTTACTGAAGCAGGAGGGCAAGGTGTATGGCACGAGCACGAGGTCGACATATTGCAGGATGGAGTGCGTCGGGTGATGTCGGCATTCGACATGTACGAGGCCATCAACGATCCAGGAGAGACAGTGCAGCGTCTCGGCGGATGGGGATGGCTTCGCGCAGAAGTTGACGGGCTTTTCTATCCTACGGTTGGGATTGGGGATATGGTGGAAAAAGGGCAGGATATGGGCAACATCTGCGACATTTTTGGAGAAGAGCTGCAGTCATCTACATCACCCGTCAGCGGTGAAATCCTGTTTCTTGTCACATCTTTGGCAATGAATTCAGGAGATCCGCTCATGGCGATAGCGTACGAGTAGATCCCTCTCAGGGAATACCTGACATCTTGCTTGGTCGCCGGATCACACGAAGCCAAAGGAAAGCCTTTCGGCGATTGTCAGGGGGAATGCGTCCTTTGTTCAGACTATTTGTCCACTCATTGTCCAACGAACAGAGGTGACCTGACATGGTCTGTAAACGTACTATTTCCCTATTTACCCTTCTTCTTTTGTTGATTTAGCCTGCTTTTGGTCAAGCCGGCGAGTACGACAATGGACAGATGTGGACGTTTGATTATCCGCCGGTGGAACAGCTTCAGGCCACGTACGACTTTACGCCGGATGATGCTTGGTTCACGAAGGCCCGTCTTGGAGCTCTTCGCCTGCCAAACTGTAGTGCTTCCTTCGTTTCACCCTACGGGTTGGTCATGACGAACCACCACTGTGGTAGGGGGGCAGTCGCTCAAGTGGCACAGCCAGGGGAGTCGCTGCTCGATGACGGATTCATGGCAGTTGATCTAGCCGATGAACGTCCCGTACCGGGATTATATGTAGATCAGTTGGTTATGATCGAAGATGTGACGGCCGAAGTATTTGCTGCACTCGAAGGAATGGAAACGGATGCGGAGAAAGCTTCAGCTAGGCAAGAAGCCATCGCGGCGGCGCAAGCTCGCATTGAGACGGGTCTAGACGATAATCATGTTGTGCAAGTCATTAATATGTACAACGGTGGCCGCTACTCCGCTTACACGTTCCGGCGCTATAGTGACATGCGCTTGGTCATGGCACCAGAGCTTCAACTTGGCTATTTCGGAGGGGACACAGATAACTTCACCTACCCCCGTTACGCGCTAGATATGACGTTTTTCCGGGTATACGAAAATGATATGCCTTTAGAACCGGAAGCTCACTTTACCTGGAGTACTGATGGTGCCGCCGAAGGTGACGCAGTATTTGTACTAGGTAATCCTGGCTCGACGCTTCGATTAGAGACGGTTGCACAGTTAGAATTCAGGCGGGATATCCAAGAGAAATACCTACTTGAGTTACTCGATTCAAGAATTGCCGCTCTCGAAATGGTGTATGCAGAGCAGCCTTCCGATGCCTTGCTCAACCAAGTATTCTCGCTCAAGAATGCGCAAAAGCTCTACGGAGGCCGGGTTAAGGGGCTGAATGATCCACTGATAATGGCTAAACGCCTAGACACCGAGACTACATTCCTCAACGATTTGGAGGAAAAGTATGGCGAGCGTCTGACATCCGATATCGATGCACCCTATTCCAGCATAATTAGTGATTTGGCTCGCATACAGGAGCAGAAACGAGAACTCGCAGCTGAATATGGGGCCTTCCTTTCATTCAATCCGATGTCGAGTCTGTCTTCGCCTACCATGCAGCGCGCTGCTGCTGCATGGCAACTGTTGCGCGCGAAGGATGCCGGCGAAGACACGTCGCCTTACGAAGCTGCCTTGATGAGTGTACCTGATAAGGATTCAGCGATTGATCGTCGATTTTTTGAAGCAAGACTAAACGATTTCTCCCGCTTCCTCGGAGATGGTGGGATGATGGCCGAACAAACAGCCGAAGGCATATCTGACCAAGTGTGGGATAGTTCGATGCTCGTAGACATGGCAAACCTAGATGTGGCAGCGCTGACTGCGGATGATCCGGCTATTGCTGCTGTTGCTCCCTATATGAGCGAGCGGGCTGACTTCATAAGCGCCTTCAGCGGACTGGCCTCGCAGGAGCAGGAATTGCACGCGCAGCATGGACGAGCACGTTTTGAGGTGTATGGCACATCACGTCCTCCAGACGCAACGTTTTCACTGCGCATCGCAGACGGTGTGGTGGCTTCCTACGAGTACAATGGTTCGAAGGCACCACCTTTTACCACCTTCCACGGGCTCTATAACCGATACTTCAGCCATCAAATGGAAGTAGATGGCACCGGAGAATGGCAACTACCCGATCGGTGGATTAATGCACCGGCAACATTTGATCGTTCCACACCCATGAATCTCGTGACGACAAACGACATCATTGGCGGGAATTCTGGTTCACCGATGGTAAACAAGGACCTTGAAGTGGTCGGGCTAATTTTCGACGGCAACGTTGAGTCCCTACCGTCAGCATTCATTTATCAGACCGAGGTTGCAAGATCAGTTGCCGCAGACAGCCGAGGCATGCTAGAAGCGCTCGATGAGGTTTATGACATGGATCGCATTGTTCTTGAACTCACCTCTGGCATACTGGTCGAAACAGAGATGCAAGCTGACGAGCGCTGAGTGCTCGGCAGCTGTGTTAAGAATGAGATAGGGCCTGCCGCATGTAATGCGGCAGGCCCTATTCACGTCTACACAAAGAGACAAATATCAGGCATATCGATTGTTCTTGAACTCGATCCAACCGCCTGGGATGTCGTTTTCAGGGTCGGCGTGCGTCCAATGCATCACACCTCCCAAGTCATTCGAGGCAAGCTCACCGTACACCACAATATGGCCGCCAATGAATAGGCCTTCGACCCTAGGCGCCACGTCGATATTGTGGGCGACTAACACAGTTCTGCCTCCTGCGAGCTCGATCACGAAGCGTTGATGCCGATCACCGATCTCGTCGTCAGAGAGCAGGCGAATGATTTTTCCCTCGAGACGCTGCATTGGGGGCATAGAATGCTCATCGGAAGCAATTGGGCTTTCGCCGGCAGCAGCGTCTTCGCCGATGTTAGCGTCGTTGCTTACATCGGGGCCTTCGTTCTCTTTCGGTATCTCTAGTTTGTCCTCGTTCACGACCCCTCTGTTTCTGGGTATAGAGTAACACGTACGTATTGATCATCGCGTAGGTATTTGCCAGCTGTGTCAGCCACGTCGGAGGGAGTAATCTCCTCGAGTGAAGTCGTTGGATCAACAAGAATCCGGGATGGATCCATTCCTCTTGAGAGGTAGAATTCTAGTGAATTAAGCCAAGAGCCATTTTCTTCAAGGCCAACTTCCCAGCTCCGAAGGGATGCTTCCCGTGCATTAGCAAGGTGTTCTTCAGACGGTCCTTCTTCCTGTAGGAGCTTGATATCTGCCCATACGCTCGCAACAAGTTCGTCCACTCGCTCAGGGTCGCAGCCGAAGGAGATCACGAACTGATAGATCCCGGCGGGCTGGTCGCGCAATGAGCCGTTCACAGAAACACCGTAGGTGCCACCCATGGCTTCGCGCAGAATTTCGCGGAGCCGAGTATCTAATACTTCAGAGAGCATTGCGATGCGACGACGCTCTTCCATCGACCAGTCGGTTTCTCCAGAAAACACAATGGCGACCTGACTTTGTGGCTCTATGCCACGAAACACTTCCTTTTTGATGATACCGCCGGGTGCTCGTATGCCAACATCGCGAAATGATTCCTCACGTCCGGTTGAGGGAAGAGAAGCCAAGTACGTCTCAACCAATGGTCGTAGGGTTTCCAGATCAAATGAACCCACTAAATAGAAGGTGAAGTCAGAGAAGTCTGCAAATCGATCGGCGTAAATATCAACCATCTTATCAAGTTGTGCCTCAGCCAGCACTTGCTCGTTAATCGGGCGAGAGCGGTAGTGATAGTCACTCAGGGTAACGTTTAGTGTATCGCCAAAGGCTGATTGAGGATTCGCCTTTATGGTAGAGAGCATACTGCTCATTCTACCCATGAATGAGGCATAAACCGTGCTGTCCGCTCTCGGAGCAGTTCCATAGAGCCATGCGAGTTGGAATAGTGTTTCCAAGTCTTGTGGCGATGCTGAACCAGAAAAACCTTCGTCAAAATTGGCTATGTAAGGCCGGATACGGGCCACTTTCCCTGTCAACTTCTTGGACAGTTCTATAGCATTAAATACACCTACACCACTCCCTCCGATGATGTTGGTAGCAAATGATGCGGACATATAGTCTTCATCCGGAACAAGAGACGCCCCACCAGGGCTTGTTGCAGAAAGGAGAATTTGATCAGCTTGGAAGTTGGTTGGCTTGAGTACAACCGTTATTCCATTGGACAATGTCCAGGTCGTCAATTCCAATTCGTCATTGGTCTCTTCGCTAACGATAGTGCCGGGCGCAGGAATCTCTGCCAAAAGAGGAACGTCATTGGTTGAATCCTCCCAGAGATCCAGCTCCGTAGTACCGATACTTTCAAACACGCTCTGAACTTCTGCTACTGTCGGCATTGGGTGCTCCTCGCCACCCGGGCCTGAAATCTGAAGGACCTGGTTGCCTCGTGTCATCAACGCTGGTACGAGTTCGTTCACGCTCTCCAAGGAAATTTCCGGCAGCATTTCCTGAAATAGACGGAATTCTCTGGAGATGCCGGGGACCGACTCTCCCGTTAATGTATGTCTTACATATTCAGAGGCTAGAGAGCCTGATCGCTCATTTTCGCGTTCATTGAAAGCAACTTCCATGCGACGCAATCGAGATGTCCGTGCACGATCAAACTCAGATGCCGTAAATCCATGTCGGCGAATGCGTTCTGCTTCCTCTAACATCACGCGAAGAGCTCGTAGGTACTGTCCATCTTTGACGCTTGCGCTCAAATTGAATGACGACTTGGTTCGCACTAGCGAACCATCTCCACCCCCACCTCCAATGAATGGAGGGTCCGCATCTTGCGTGAGCTCCGCAAGGCGTTGGTTTAGCATGCTGGCAAAGAGTGACCTCCTGAGGCTCTCCTCGTATTCGGATCGAGTACCTTCATCTCCTGAGTCATGTTTGAAGGTAACACGGACGACGGCGAACCCTGCTTCTGGGTCGGATTCAATACTGTAGAGCGGCTCGTCGTGATCTGGAACGTCGAACCATATTCGCTCTCGTGCATCTGGAACCAGCTGAAGATCCGAGAACAACTCGCCGATTCGCTGTTGCATCTGAGACTCATCGAAGTCACCCACGGCAATCACCGTCATCAATTCCGGGCGATACCATGTATGATAGAAAGCAACGAGTCTTTGCGGATCGAACCCTCTCAGACTCTCAGGAGTCCCGATGGGAAGGCGCACCGCATAGTGAGAGTCATTGAGCAGGATGGGAAGTTGCCTGTTTTGGATTCTGTTGGCTCCTCCTTGACGTAATCGCCACTCTTCGAGCACCACGCCGCGTTCTTTTTCGATTTCCTCCGGATCAAATGACACCGAGCCCGCCCACTCCCTTAGAATCTGGAGGCCCGTATCTAAGATGGCTGGATCGTCGGTGGGTAATTGCAGCATGTACACCGTTTCATCGAAGCTGGTATATGCGTTCACATCGGGTCCGAAACGCATACCCACACTTTCGAGGTACTCCACAAGAGCCTGCTCCTCGAAATTAGCCGTCCCGTTGAAGGCCATATGTTCTACAAAATGGGCAAGACCAAGCTGGTCGTCGTCCTCCAGAATAGACCCAACATCGACGACTAATCGCAATTCAGCTCTGTTTTCCGGCTTGTCGTTCGGCCGAATCATCCACTTGAGACCATTGTCCAGCGTGCCGTGCTGGATGCGCAGGTCGAGTGGAATGCGATCAGCCTCTTCCTGCGCCTTGGGAAAGTCAGCTTGGATATCCTGCCGTGCGGTAGCCGTCCGGGACGAAATCAAGGCTACAAGCAATAGTGCCAGAAAGAAGGCAGAGGTCGAACGCAATCGGTGGGTGTTGAACATCGTATTCGTCATTCGATTGAGTTGGTCAAAATGAAGAGGTCGGATCAGGAGCTACACGATAGCATGGAACTACCAGGCTTATGCCGAGCCCATTCAGGGCGCTTCCACTTTGCTAGATCTGCTATCCCTCCTTCTACGGCGTCTGGGGCATCGTATGGGGAGCGGATTAGATCCATCAATTGGTGTATCCGATCATATAATCCTTCGTGAGCTTGGTCTATGGCCTCTTGTACCAACCAGTTTCTCGGGATAAACGCAGGGTTCGCTCTATTCATGGCAGCAATTCGCTCATCGGGAGATTGGTCTTCGGCCACAATTCTGTCAGCCCACTTTTGAAGCCAGGAGTCCATGGAAGACAAATGAACGGAGGATGGTTCTCCATACCACACATCAGTGAGGGCCGCGACCGTCGGGGAGGAGGGGTCAACGTAGGCCAAGGCTCGAAAAAAATTAGTCATGTCCGTTTCGTGAGCTTCAAATAGCTCAAACAACTCCTTCAGCAGCTCTTCGTCTTGTGGACTTTCGAAGCGCCTAAAACCGAGTTTAGACGCCATCATATCACGATATAGGCTACCGTACCGGTTGGGTACATCATGTATGATTTCCTGCAAAGGAGCGGGATCACCGATCAGCGGAATAAGTGAACGGGCAAACTGAGCAAGATTCCAGTGCGCCACCTTGGGCTGGTTGCCGAACACATAACGACGGCCCATGGCATCCGTCGTGTTGGGCGTCCAGTCGGGCGTAAAATGGTCAATCCATCCGTATGGTCCATAATCGATCGTCAACCCGAGTACAGACATGTTGTCCGTGTTCAACACGCCGTGAACGAAACCAACCCGCATCCAGTCTACCACGGAACGAATTGTGCGATCACAAACTTCCTGAAGCCAAGCCAGATACGTGTCCTGCGAAGGTGACCAGAGATGTGGATAGTGCTCCGTTATCACCCAATCGGCGAGCTGCTTGAGGAGATCAGTTTCCCGTCGCGCGGCATGTATCTCGAAATTACCAAAGCGCAAGAAGGATGGGGACACCCGACAAACGATGGCTCCTGGCTCAGGCGCTGGATTGCCATCGTAAAACATGTCGCGAAGTACGCTCTCACCCGTGCTGACTAGCGTTAATGCTCTTGTCGTTGCAATACCTAAATGATGCATTGCCTCACTGCAGACAAATTCTCGCATAGACGAGCGCAATACGGCTCGGCCGTCTGCCGTGCGCGAATAAGGAGTGGGACCAGCTCCTTTCAATTGCAGCGTCCAGGATGAGCCATCCTCGCCACGCAGCTCGCCGATGCTAATCGCGCGCCCGTCGCCTAATTGTCCAGCCCAATTCCCAAATTGGTGCCCACCATAGTTCATGGAATAGGGAATAGCGCCATCAGCGAGCCGATTACCCGACATCATCTCCAGGAATTCCTGGCTTTGAATGACCTGCGCCGATAAGCCCAATTCCTTCGCCAAGTCGGCTGAATACGCAACCAGATGGGGAGAAGAAACAGGCGTCGGCTGGACCTGTGACCAAACGGCTCCAGAGACCTGGCGAGGAATATTTTCGCTAGATGGGTCGGCGGGGAAATGCGTCGTGAATCGGTTTTCAACGGAGGGCAAGTCAATCATCTGAGTACTCGATGTGTTCGACCCTAAGTGTTTCCTCAATACCACCCATCATCAAGACAGTGGTTTCTCCTTGTGCCAGCCCAATTAGCGTTCTGGCGAGCGGTGCGACGTATCCAACCCGCATAGTTGTGATGTCTGCCTCATCAACTCCTACAATCTTGAACGTACGTTTAAGCCCCGGAGTGCGACCTTTCTCGGTTATTACAGTCACTTTCGCCCCAAATCGAACTTCGTCTGACGGTTGTTCTGACGGTTTGACAACCCTCGCACTTTGGATGCGACTTTCAAGGTCCTTCAATTGGCCGCGGACAACGGTAAGTGCCCTGTTGCGATCCGGGTTGTGAGGATCTCCTTTTTTGAGCCGCTCCCGCTCAGCTTCAAATGTCTCTTTCTCCTTGGTAAGGAGGTCTAATCCACGCGAAGTGACATAATTTACCGCCCCAGCAGGGAGAGGTGCCCTTGGTGGAATATAGACGACGCCATCAGGGGCGTCTTCCTTAACAAAGGCTCGTGACATGGCTACTCCGAATTGCCTGGTAGGTAGTCCTCACCGGGGTTCACGAACAGATTTTCCTCCCAACTATACTGTTGGTCGTGTAGCTCCTTATATCGGCCCTTATTGGCCATGAGCTCTGCATGAGTGCCGCACTCTATAATTTGGCCTTGCTCTAATACCACAATCTGGTCGGCACTTCGAATGGTGGAGAGGCGATGGGCAATGACAAACGTGGTACGACCCTCGCGCAGGCTAGCAAATCCTGCCTGAATAAGCGCTTCGCTTTCTGAGTCAAGACTGGATGTAGCTTCGTCTAGAACGAGGATACGTGGATTAGCCAAAATGGCACGAGCTATGGCAATGCGCTGCCTCTGGCCGCCCGAAAGCTTTACGCCGCGCTCACCCACGACAGTCTCATATCCATCAGGGAATTCCATGATGAACTGATGACAATGTGCCAGTCGAGCCACTCTTTCGACATCTTCCGGTAATGCGTCGGGTCGAGCAAACCGGATGTTATCGGCTACGGTGCCGTCAAAAAGGAAGTTTTCCTGCAAAACGACACCCAGGCTGGAGCGATAATCCTGAAGCTTCACCTCGTTTAGGTCGTGACCATCAATCAAGATGCGCCCCTGATCTGGACGGTTAAAAGCCATTACCAGACTTACCAAGGTACTTTTCCCAGACCCACTTGAGCCCACAAGAGCTGTCGTTGTACCGGCAGGCGCCTTCAAAGACACCCCTTTCAATACAGGGACATCTTCCTCGTAGGCAAAATGGATATCGCTCAGTTCGATATCTCCCTTAATGGTAGGAAGATGGCTTTTGTGCTCGTCTTCAGCGTCCTCTGTCGGGTTGTCCATCAACTCGCGAATTCGATCGAGGCCGGCGAAAGCTTCAGACACCTGCGTTCCGATCGATGCCATCTGCACGATCGGTGCAGCGAGTAGCCCGACTAGGAAGATGTACATCACGAAATCACCCATAGTCATTGATCCGGCTGCAATTGCATTGCCACCGACGGTGATCATGAGAATCCCAACGCCACCGATGACTATGCCGGCAAACGTTGAGATGGCGGCAACACCGGTAATTGACTTGCGGATGTTCTGGAAGAGCTCGTCGACACCGCCTGAGAATACGGCCTGTTCTCGTCCTTCAACGCCGTATGCCTTGACGATTCGAATGCCATTCAGCGTTTCATTGAGTCGACCTGTTACCTGAGAATTAATCTCCCCACGTTCGCGAAAAAGTGGACGCAAGCGCTTGAAGGCCATCGCCATACCGCCGCCAAAGATCGATAGGAAGGCTAGCGTTGCTGCCGTCAACTGCCAGTTGATGACGAACAACCATGAAAGAGCAATTAGAGCCGTAAACACCCCACCGACAAGTTGCACAATGCCCGTTCCGACCAGGTTTCGGATTCCTTCTGCATCGGTCATGATCCTAGATATCAAGACACCTGACTTGGTGCCTTCAAAATACCGGATGGGAAGCCGGGTCACGTGCGCTTGCACCTGGCGGCGCATATTCATGATGGCAGCCTGTGCGGTCACGCTGATAATCTGGGAGAGGGAAAAATTGGTAATGGCGCCAACTATGGTCGCACCACCTACCGCAAGGGCAATAGGGAGCAGCATATCCATTTTGCCATCGGCCAGCACCGTATCAACGAGGTACTTAGATGCCCAAGGCAGCACGAAGCCACTCAGTCGGTTAACCACCATCAGCAAAAAGCCGAAGGCCAGTTTACCGCGGTGCGCCCACATGAGCCTCTTGGCTTCTTGAAGCGTGCCTGATTTCTTTTTCTTGGCTTTCGCCACGGGTTCGCTGGATTCGCTCATTGATCACGTCAGTTGGAAAGGATCCGATTAGACGCACCTGTTGCCCGTCCGATCCATTACAGCCATACCATCGCACCTAAGAGCACCACGCCTTTCCAGTTCTCCCAATAAAAAAGTGGCGGGGAAGGCATCACGCCTTCCCCGCCAGAATCAGTCAGTCCTGATGTAGATCAAAATCAGCCCTGCTCAGCCTGGATTTGCGCTGCTACGGCTTGGACATCGTCCAAGACACGCAGGAGGTTACCACTCCAGATTTTGCCAATTTCCTCTTCGGAATATCCTCGGCGGACTAGTTCCAGCGTCACATTGAACGTTTCGGACGCATCGTTCCAACCCTCGATACCGCCGCCACCATCAAAGTCGGAGGAGATACCAACATGGTCGATTCCGATCAGGTTCACGAGGTAGTCGATGTGATCAACGAAGTCCGTTACACCAACTGGTTCAGCGTCCACTTCGCCCATGCGAGCTTCTGCAGCTTCCATGACGGGTGCGACGGCAGCCATATAGGCATCCCGGTCTTCTTCTGACATCTGGCGAAGTTCGCCACGGTTTGAAATCACTTCTACGCCCATTTCCGCGGCGATTTCCTCACGGAGGGCTGTAACAGCCTCTTGGTAGGCGTTATTCTTAGCTGTATTGAGATAGCTACGGAATGCAACGGTCTGAACGACACCGCCATTTTCCTTGAGTGCCATGAGTTCTTCGTCATCCAGGTTACGGCTGACATCGTTCATCGAGCGGGCTGAAGAGTGCGACGCCATGACCGGTGCTCTTGAAAGAGCCATAGCCTGCATGTTAGACTTCTTGGATGGGTGAGAAAGGTCGACCATGATGCCGACTCGATTCATTTCAGTGATAGCCTGCTTGCCAAAATCACTAAGTCCTTCGTAGAGCCATACATCGTCGCGTTCTCCAGTATTGGAATCCGAAAACTGGCTGTGTCCGTTGTGAGACAACGACATGTAGCGTCCACCTCGTGCCTGGAAATCAGCAATATTTGCGATGTCGAGTCCAACAGGGTAAGCGTTTTCAATGGCGATCATGGCAACTAGCTTGCCTTCGCTAACGATGCGCCGAACGTCATCTGACGTGTAGGCGATTTCGATCTGCTCCGGTGCTTTCTCTTCAGCCAACCAATGGATAGCGTCAAACTTGGAGATCGCATTCTCATACGCAGCAGCGTAACCAGCGTCATCGAGATCTCCTTGTCCCGTGTACACGACGAGCCATGTTACATCCAAGCCTCCAGCACGCATTTTAGGTAGAGTGATCTGGGTGTCCAGATCCATGGTGTAATTCTTCTCTTCTGTAAAGTTGGCAATATTGATATCATCATGGGTATCCAGCGTGATTACACGTTCGTGGATTCCTTGTGCGCGTTCGATGAGTTGCTCTTCAGTCTCTTCTGCCGGCTGGCATCCCGTAAACAGGATGAGCGCAACCACTAGCAGATAGGACAGGCGGGAGGAAAATATCTTCATAACTGGAGAAAAGGGGATTGTGTGGGGCTGAATTCGATCAACGATCGATCTCCGGGGTGACGAATATACGTCATATGCCGTTTTAACCGGTTTTGACCGATTTGCGTGTTGGATCCATGAACTGGAGCAGTCCAAATCCTACTGCAAAGGACGTATAAAGGACGCACAGGAGGATCAATCCATTCCCGGCACCATCTATAACATGCTTGATAAGCATGAGGGAAACGATGAGGAAATGAATCAGATTGGCCGTCAGCAAGGGGCGCCCATAGATGCCTCCAACAGGTGCATTTCTGTTCATCCAATTGAGCATCGCAAATCCAAGGTAAAGTCCACCCATCATTTGAAATATGAAACTCACTTCTACAGACGGCTCAACTCCGGCGAGTGCCAACGATTCCGTGGGAGCAAAGGAGCCACCGATACCCAATACGCCAAGGAATAGGGTGGACGCAATCAAGAATAGTTTCGATGGCATGAGACGTTTGGGTTGGGTGCGGGCATCTAACGCAAGTGCACAAGCTTGCCCATCACGGCATCAGACTGACCAGATATTTTGACAATAAACAGTCCTGCAGCAAGCGAGGAGCCTGGAATTGAGACCTGTTGAGAGCCCGGCTGTAGAGCTTGATATGTAGTCGAATGGACGATTCTCCCCGTCATGTCTATGACATCTAGAACAAACCGACCGGGGCGTTCCACTGTAAACCCGACAGTTGTCGATGTTGCAAACGGGTTGGGCCATGCAGAATCAAATCGAAATGCCGTTGGAAGCTCTGTTTTCTCAGAGGCCGTTGAGTTAGACGTATAAAACACGCGCAAGACGGGCTGATGAGCTGCATCTGCAGCATGGCGACTTCCAAACCTCTTAGCCGTGACAGGTTGTGATTCATCTCCAACGATCATCCAACCGAAATTTGCAGAGCTATCCGAGAGCCAGGAGGACACGTCAGCTACCATTGCAGAGGTCGAATACCAAATATGGGTTCCACTGCCACCAATTGCAGTCGTGGCGCTAGCATCTGTGTCAAAATCACCGCCGGGAGTGGTCCACGTCATGGATGGTTTGAATGAGTGGATCCAGGTAGCATCGCCGTCTGCTGCCACGACTCCACCCCCTTCATTTGCTGGCGCGTCGGAGGCCCCTTCACCCCAGGCAACGCTCATTGGATGCAGAGAGACAGGTACATCGCCCGCCAGTGACTTGTCCATAAATATCTGAAAATGCACGCTATCAACCAGAGCGTCAGGAGGGAGTGCACTTGCAATATCGAAGGCGATCAACGCGCGACGCTTTTCATTCCGAGCAGTCATTCCGGCAAAAATATAGATGCCTTGCCCATTGCTAAGAAGTCCGTCATTGTCTTCAAACAAGGTGTTGTCTTTCGATGCAGAGATTTCGGCAACGTGCTGAGCTGATACAGCCGGCGCGCCGAAGGCCACGAGCACAACTAGGATGAAGAGGGTGGAAAACCGGATGGTCGGAAGAAAGTGGGTCACGGAGAAAAGCGAATTGTTCGAAGGGATGCGACTGAATTTACATCATGCGCAAACCAATCACCGGCTTGTTCAGGGTCAATTCTCGGCCCATGGCGCCATTTCATGAGCCCGCTGATCGAAATGGGTGAAGATGGTCACATCGGTGGGTGCATTCCTTTGTTGGTCTCCAACGTAAGAATTGTTTATCAGGGCTATAATCCGACCTTCTGCATCTACATGGAAGTCCGCAAGGCCTGCAAGTTCACTGATGATCTCTGGCTGGCCCACGACTCTAAAGGTCGGGTCCTTACGGTGAGTGGGGTTCAAGGAAACACATCATCGCGAGCGCCGATCAGAGCCTGAAGCGGATGGGGTTGGAGTACGTCGACATTTTCTATTCCCACCGCTACGATCCCAACACACCATTGGAAGAGACCATGGGCGCTCTTGCGCACCTCGTGCACAGCGGAAAGTCGCTTTACGTGGGTATTTCCAGCTATGGTCCAGTAGAAACGCGCGAGGCTGCGCGACTTCTTAAGGAGATGGGGACACCGTGCCTGATCCATCAACCGAAGTATTCGATGTTTGAGCGATGGATTGAACCTGAGCTATTGGAAGTCTTGGAAGAAGAGGGGATCGGGTGTATCCCGTTTTCGCCCCTAGCGCAAGGAATGCTTACCAATAAATATTTGAATGGTATTCCTGCTGACTCCCGTGCGGGCAAAGTGCATGGATTTCTCCAGCCGGATGAGCTGACAGGGCATCGCCTAAATCAAATTAAGCAGCTAAACGAGCTGGCGGGGGATCGTGGCCAAACACTGGCGCGGATGGCCGTTCAATGGGTGCTGCGTTTCAATAGTGTGACCTCTGCGTTGATTGGAGCGAGCCGCACGGCCCACATCGACGATGCACTCGCCGTCATGGACTCTGATCCGCTGACCGATGGGGAGCTTGCTCATATCGAAGCCATTCTTACTTCGAGGGACTGAAGTGCCTGAGTAATCTTCTTTTGTTCGAGAAAGTAATCCAGTTCTATGGAGATTTTGACTCGACCACTCCTGGTCATCGAGGACAATGGGGGTCCAAGATGACAAAATGCACGAATGTCTTGCCTCCTTAGGTATTTCTACGGATACTGGAGTCTTGCAATATTATGGAGGATAGAACACTGGAAAACGCAGCATTTGAAGGCAAAGTGGTCTTGGTTGCGGCCTCGTCGGTCGGACTCGGATTCGGAATTGCCCAGGCAGTTGCCCGTAAAGGTGGCAAGGTGGCACTGGCAAGCCGAACAAGGGAGACAATAGATGAGGCGGCCGTGGCTTTGAGAGACTCTACCGGTTCAGAAGCTCAAGGCTACGTTATGGATGCTACGAGTCCAGACAGCATTGCCAAGTGGATAGAGGATGCTCATACTCATTTCGGTCGGATCGATGGCCTCGTAGTGAATGCTGGTGGCCCCCCTGCAGGCAAATTTGATAAATTTTCAGACGAAGATTGGCAAAACGGGTTCGAACTCACCCTGATGAGTGCTGTTCGGATGATTCGCGGCGTTCTTCCGATCATGCGTGCCCAGGGTAGTGGTTCGATTGTTACGATTACCTCCTCGTCGATCAAAGAACCCATCGACATCCTGTTGCTATCAAATGTTTTCCGCTCCGGCGTAGTGAGCCTCGTAAAGAGCCTTTCTTCAGACTTGGCGGCAGAAGAAATCCGGATTAATAACCTGGTGCCGGGTCAGATCGATACGGATCGAGTTCGCTCAAATGACATCTTTAAGTCAGATCAGCTCGGCGTTCCTTTGGAGGACTGGCAGGAGAAACGAAAGGCTATGATTCCTATGGGCCGCTATGGGACGATAGAAGAGTTTGGTGAAGCTGGGGCTTTTTTGCTGTCAGATGCGGCTCGATATGTTACCGGAGCGACCCTCATGGTCGATGGCGGTAAAAGCAAAACGGTGTGGTAGAATGCGCAATTTATTCCGAGCACTAACGTTTTCTTTGGCTTTGATGATCGGAGGGTGTTCCTCTCAAGGAGATCTTACGGTTGCCAACTCAACGGATATTTCGACCATGGATCCGTTTGGAATGTTCTCACGGGTGGAGGTCGCGTTTGGTGACCACCTTTTTCAGAGTCTGACTTTCTTTAATAAGGACATGGAGGTTGAGCCCCTTCTGGCAACTTCTTGGGAGCGACTCGAAGGTGATACTACGTGGACATTTCAATTGCGGGAGGGCGTTCGGTTTCATAATGGAGCGATTTTTAACGCTGAAACAGTGAAATTCTCCATTGAATCCTATTATGAAAGAAACGCTGCCGGGCGGACCGTTGGAGGAGCATCCGTTGCCATCCCGAGCGCCGACATCACGAGAGTAGATATCCTAGATTCGTTGAGGGTAAATATTTCAACGAGTAGCCCCAAGGCCCTTTTGCCTTTTTATCTCTCCCAAATGTGGATGATCGATCCAGGATTTTACACAGATGCCTCAGATGCCGATCGGGCGGAAAATCCAGTTGGAACGGGTCCCTACACTGTCAGTGAACGTATTCGTGACAGTCATGTCGCCTTGGCTGCGAACCCAGATTATTGGGGAAGCGCGCCTAAAGCTGCTCGTGTCATCTGGCGTGTCATTCCTGAAGTATCTACCCGAATAGCAGAATTAGAGACAGGAGGTGTACACCTTGTGACGGACCTTCCCTTTGACCAGGCGGCTTTGCTAGATGATACGCCCGGAGTTCATGTTGCAAGAATTTCAGGGGGTAGGCGCGTCATGATTGGGATCACTACATCAGGCGGTCCAGAGCCTTTGAAGGACAAACGGGTTCGACAGGCGCTTAACTATGCTATTGATTTTGATGCGATCTCTGAGGGTCTTTTCAGCGGACAGGTAGACAGAATGTCCTACATGTTCAACCCTCCGTACAATCATCCAACCTTAGAAGCGTACAATTATGATCCCGCAAAGGCTCGTAAGCTGTTGGAAGAAGCGGGCTACCCCAATGGCTTCGAGTTGTCATCTCTGGATACGCCTCTTGGGAAATGGATCCAGGATTTCGAACTCGCTCAAACGATCGAGTCTCAGTTAGCTGACGTTGGTGTCACGCTCGAGAAAGGTGTACGCACGTACGAATGGGGGAATTACAGAGGCAAGTTACTTTCGTACGATCTGCCAGGCCTATTCATGCAGGGGTCTGGAGGGGAATTCGAGTTGCTGACCGAAGCGGCGGATTTAACAATCACCAGCCCATCAAACTTCTATCGCTGGGAAAACGATGAGTACGAGGAGCTCTGGGATGAACTGCAGGCTGCACTTGATCCAGATCGCCGCCAAGAAATCGGGTATCGTATGCAGGAGATCGTTCACGAAGAGGCACCGTGGATATTTCTGCACATTCAACCAGATGTTTATGGCGTTTCAGACCAGATAGACTGGCAGCCGAGACCAGACGAAATTATTCATTTGTGGGACGTATCTCTGACTCTCTGACGATGTCACCATGTTGAAATACGTCGCCAAGCGTTTACTCATGGCCGTCTTCATTTTGTGGGCGGTGGCGACGATTGCGTTTGCATTGACCTTTCTCTCAGGTGATCCTGCAACTTTAATGATCGGGGACCACTGGACCAGTGAGCAAATCGCCTCATTCCGGGAGGCGATGGGATACGACCGGCCTCTTCTAGTTCAATACGGTGATTTTTTAGCTGGGCTGCCTCAAGGAGATTTTGGTGTATCGGTACGGCAGCAAATCCCAGTTATGGATCTCATCCTGCAGCGGTTTCCGGCTACCCTTGAGCTGACGGCAGCTGCCCTCTTTTTGATCGTCTTCATTTCGATCCCGATCGGGGTACTATCGGCCGTTAAGCGTAATTCCCTAGCAGACCGAGTCGCGATGAGCGGTGCCTTGTTTGCTCAATCCGTACCGACTTTTTGGCTAGGAATCATGCTGATATTAGTCTTCGGAGTATGGTTGAGATGGCTTCCTGTTTCTGGACGAGGCACCTTCCTGCATCTACTTCTTCCAGCCATCACTCTTGCTACGTTTTCTACTGCTCGCATCGCCCGTTTAGTGCGTTCCTCCATGCTTGATGTTCTTGGGCAGGACTACATCCGGACGGCCCGAGCAAAGGGGCTTCCCAATTGGCGGATCTATTACGTTCACGCCCTTCGTAACGCACTGATTCCTGTGATCACGTTGCTTGGACTTGAGATTGGTGGCCTGCTTGGAGGTGCCTTGATCACGGAAACGGTATTTGCATGGCCTGGAATAGGTCGGCTGACCCTTCAGGCGATTCAGGCCCGAGACCTTCCCCTCGTTCAGGGCGTGATTACCTTTGGAGCGTTAGTATTTGTCCTAGTCAACTTAGTTGTGGATCTAAGCTACTCGTTCATTGACCCAAGAATCCGTCATGAATGATCTGCGAAGACGTTTAGTAAGATCTCCGGTGGCATTGGTATCAGTCTCAATTCTGGGCTTGATGCTCTTGCTTGCTCTATTTGCTCCGTGGGTTTCACCAGTGGATCCCGGTGCGATCGATATTAGAACTCGTCTGACGCCTCCTTCTTGGATGGATGGTGGATCGAGTGATCATGTCTTGGGCACGGATAACGTGGGTCGAGATGTCTTAAGCCGGATCATTCATGGTGCTCGTGTTTCTTTGTTTGTAGGGGTAGCCACCGTGCTTCTTGGAGGCATATTCGGTTCGGTGCTGGGTTTGATAGCCGGCTATTTCCGGGGGTGGGTGGAAACAGTAATCATGCGACTTGTGGACATTCAGCTGGCTTTTCCTTCCATTTTGCTTGCTGTGGCCATTATGGCCTTAGTGGGTCCCAGTATGATGAACGTCGTTATTGTTCTGAGCATAGCCACATGGGCACCATTCTGCCGTGTTGCAAGAGGGCAAACGCTTCAGGTCTGTAACCAGGAATACATAACAGCTGCTGAGGCTCTAGGACTGCGTGACTGGACGATAATGTGGCGCCATGTAGTTCCAAACATTATCAACCCATTGATTGTCGTAGCCAGTTTTGCCTTGGCGACAAACATTATAAATGAGGCATCCTTGAGTTTTCTAGGTGTCGGCGTCCCGCCAAGTACCCCCACCTGGGGTGGTATGCTAGGTGAGGGCAGGAATTATCTTCGAATCGCTTGGTGGGTTTCGACGCTACCAGGCATTGCTCTAATGCTTTCCGTCTACTCTGTCAACATGCTTGGGGATTGGCTTAGAGATGTCTATGATCCGCGTATTGGAGATTAGACGTACTATCAGTAAATCCGGTGGTTATCCGGATATTATTCAACTACTTTGATTTCCCCATAATTTTTCCCCGTTAAACCCGCATCCACTATGCCTGACTCCGTAACAATCGGATTTGAATTGTCCAATGATGACGTTTATTCCGTAGCTGGTTGGTGTGCCGCGGAGATGGCGATCGATCAAGCAAATGCTGCAGGAAATCTCCCAGTTGACGTCAAACTCGAGGTGATCGTCAACGGTAAAGACCGAGACATTTCAAGAAAAGCAGCAGCTGATTTCGTGGCTCGTAAAGATGCAATCGCAGTACTAGGCCCAACGAACAGTGCCATGGCGGTTATTTCGCAAGATGTGTATGCCGATGCCGGTATTCTTCAAATGAGTTCAGAGGCTTCAAGTCCTTTGCTCAGTAACAAGGGATACACACATTTTTTCAGGACCGTAGCCAACGACGAAGTTCAAGGCCGAGCATTAGGCCAGGCAGCTGTGAACTACATCGGCGGAAAGCGGATTGCGATTCTCAATGAGGATTCTGCATGGGGGGAGCCGATTTCTAAGATATTTTCTGATGAAATCACTCGACTTGGCGTACCGCCTGTCTTGCACTTCGGCTACACCGAAAAGGAAAGGGGACTCAATTACGATGATCTAATCGATGCTGTCGTGGAGGCTAAACCAGATCTAGTCTACTTTGCTGTCTACTGGAATCAGACCCATATAATCACTCACATTTTGCGGGAACGCGGTGTCGATGCCGTATTCCTTGGTAGTGATGCCCTAAAGCCGTACGCGTTTCTTGAAGTGCCGAGCAGGGACAAGGAAGCGCCCTACCATTCGCTTGCTGGAATCGACATGATGGTCAAGCAATCGGCTCGTCAGTTCTTGGTTGATTTTGCTGAGCGATATCCCAAGATGCTTGATGCTCCGCAATATGCTCCGGAAGCCTATGATTGTGCCAATATGATTTTAGAATGTATCCGAAGAGCTCCTCAGGTAACCCGGAGCGATGTCCTTAGAGAGATGCAAAATTTCGGAACCTATTCGGGTGCTCTCGGCGAGATCTCCTTCACCCCAGAAGGGGACTTGACTGATCCCGACATTGGATTGTATCGATGCAAGGATGGTCAACGAGTCTTTGTCGATCTCATCAAGAACCTTGTCTGAGGATTTTAAATCATGAATGCAGGCACAAAAAAGACCTATTTTCTACGTCGTACAACCACGGATGGCGGCGAGCGCCGTATGCCTATTGGTGTCATCCACGGCGTCAATCCCGGCGAGCAAATCACCATATTTGGCGGTCAGCACGGGACGGAATATGCTGGGATAGAGGCTGCAATGCGTCTCTTTCGAGAGACTGATCCGGAAGATGTGGCAGGGACAATTGTCATTTCCATGGCTACGCACGAAGAGTCTCTCATGAACTGGATACAGTTCGCTCCGACTCATCCTGAAATTGCGGATATGATGCTGGAGGCCGCGACCGGCAGTCAGTACATCATCAACTGTCACGGTGGGGAATTTACCGAGCTGATGCATCCATATGTCATTTCACGGTTGATTGGCAACGAGGTGGCTGAGGCTCAAGCAATGCGCATGGCTCGCGCATTCGGAGTAGGTATCGTATCGCTTTCAACGTACCGAGGAGAGCCGCCACCGGACCCAACAGGCGCTCGTCCGGCTTGGTGGCTATGGCCCAAAAAAGGATTGTGTGACAAACTCGGTATCCCCGAGATAACACCGGAGGTTGGCCAAATAGGCGATAGGGATGACTCCATCATGTATGGCGGCATCGTTAACGTCTTGAAAGAGCTCGGATTCCTCGAAGGCCCAGCAATCGATTATCCAGAACCGGTCGTCATAGGCGACAGATGGTGGCTGACAGCGGACCAGGAAGGTATCTATTTTCCTACGGTCACTGTTGGACAAGACGTGCCTAAAGGAGCAGACCTCGGCGTGGTGAGGGACTATTTTGGTGATGTGCTGCAACAGGTTACAGCTCCTGAAGACGCGAAAGTCATGAATATGAATATCGGAATGCCTGTCAAAAAGGATGGTTTTTTGATCTGGCTCGGCCAACTGTAGCTCTCAAATAGTCGCCGGCTGCTTACTTCAATGCCTCTCGTCTATTTCTGCCATCTTGTTCTTCATCGACGTATTCAATCAAGTTATAAAGAATGCAATCCAGTCATCTTCTTCCGCCAGGTCGTTCTTTCGAGCTCTCGCAAGAACTATTAAAGGGTGCGATAGACATCCACGTTCATGCAGGTCCACATATTTTTTCTAGCCCGCGCCGTGTCGACCCTGTGGAGGCCGCTCTGCAGGCCAGGGAGGCAGGAATGCGAGCTATTGTCTACATGGATGTCTTTGAGATGTCCAACGGGACATCTTGGATCGTGAACAGGGTACTGAGAGACCAACCCGGTCCGTTCGAGACCTTCGGCGGTCTAATCATGAACACCGTGTATGGGGGTATGAATCCAAGAGCCGTCAAAACGGCCTTATTCTATGGAACGGGAGCAAAATACATAAGCTTCGGAGCTCATTCGACGTATTTCCAGGCCGCCAGGGAGGGACACATAGTGGATGGGAAATTCGTCCCATTGAGCGAATTGTATCCGCAGTTCAAAACGGAGGAATTGGATCGCTGTATCCGCATACCAGTGGAAGGCGACGTTTCACCTGAATTGGATGAGATTCTCCGACTCATTGCCGAGCACCCGCATGTGTATTTGAACACAGGACATATTTCAGTGCCCGAGGCACTTCGGCTTGTAGAGTTGGCTGAAGAATATGGTATAGAGAAAGTATTGATCGCTTCGTCTGTCACCAAGATTGCGACAATGGATGAACTCAAGTGGATGGCTTCGAAAGGAGCCTTTATCGAATACACCTTGGCCGCATATACCCATACAACTCCAATTCCAAAAACACATTATTATGTAGAGCGGGAGTACATGTCAATTGACGAGGGCATGGATGTCGCTCCAGATGGTGGTGTTAAAAAAGTCTCGGAGCAGATAAGGGAATTAGGGCCGGAGCAATGCATTTTGGCTACAGATTTCGGGGTTTATACACTGCCGACCCCCGTGGAAGGATTTAGGGAGTTTGTGGCATGCATGTTGGATCTGGGAATACCCGCCGACGACATCCGGACGATGATCAAGACCAATCCTGAACGACTGCTGGGACTTGAGCCACTTTCAGAACAGGACACCGTTGAAACGGCTTTGACGGCATGAGAACGCTTCGCATCGCACAGGAGCATGTCCGGATATCTGATCCTCATATCACGAGTGATAATGCCGAACGACTGTCGATCCTAGGAAATGTAGTTGATCCGCTCATGCGGGTAAGGGAGGATGGAACGTTTCAGCCGGCTCTTGCATCCTCATGGACGTTATCAGAGGACGCGACGCAATGGACGTTTCGTATTCGAGACGATGTTACTTTCCACAATGGAAAGAAGCTTCTTCCCGAAGATGTAGTGTTCTCATTGACTAGGATGCGCGACGAAGACTTGCCCGGAGAATTGGGTACAAGAGGCGTGATCCGCGGTTATTTGGCTGAGTCGGTCATTGATACGGATTCAGAGGGAAACGTGAGGCTGAGAACGCCTGAACCGATGGCAGATCTGCTTGACCTACTCTCGGAAATCCCAATTCTCTCTGCATCGTCTGTCGAATCATTGCCACAGGCTCTGATCGGTACTGGACGTTTCCGGATTGAAAGCATGGACGATGCTCTCGTTGTACTGTCATCGGATGATCTGCGAATTGAATGGATCGCTGATCCAGACCCATCGTCGCGTCTAGGACGAGTCCAGTCAAGCGACGTCGATGCTGCTACAAAGATTGCCGTGGCGGACGCGAATACAGAAGATGTAAGGATCGTTCGCAGTAGCACATCTGTATGTGCCACATTCATGTTCAATCTGCAGTCAGCTAAAATGCAAGATCTACATCTACGCAAGGCCATCAATATGGCAGTGGATGTTGATACGCTGATTAAAGACGTAATGAATGGCGCCGCCGACCCCCTCGCTGGTCCCCTCACAAGCAGGCACTTGGGATATGATCGTTCGGTCATGGCATGGCCATACGATCCAGCGGCTGCGAGGAAAGAGTTGCAACAATGTGCCGTCCAGCCAGATGAAGTGCTAATCGATATTCCGGCCGTACTCCCGGATGAAGCCCCAGCCTTGGCAGAGCGTATTGTTGAGTATTTGGCGGCTATTGGGCTTTCCGCTCGTATCCGGATGGATAGCGATCGTCCGGGGTATGCAACAAGGATTCGCGATGGACATATCGGCGATATGGCTTGCTTCGACTCCAGCCCGGCTAGTACTTATAGGATCTACCGAGAAAAATTCCATTCAGGGTTTGCGGGCCCATGGTGGATGGGGTATTGCGACACTGAATTCGATGCCTTGGTAGACCGCGGCCGCGGGACGCCCAATCTTTCTGCAAGAAAGACTCTCTATCGTTCGGCCTATACTCGATTGAGCAAAAATGCGCCGTGGCTGTTCTTGTACAACCCAGTTCGTCTCACGGCGCTTGGTCCAGTCCTTGATGAATGGGATCCGGGCACAGGAGGTCTCATGTTATTCTGATGTCTGTTTCAGTTGCACTTCATACCATTGGCCAGACCCCGCGTCCTGATTTGACACCATTCCTGGTTTCTGCGCTCGGCGTTCCTGATATCGTCGTCACAGGAGCTTTGAACGGTCTTTCCCTAACCGAAATACCTCCGTGTTCGACATCTGGGTTTCCCCTTGAAACGCGACTCTCAGATGGCACGCGAGTAGAAGTTGATGCAGCCTTTCTAGCTCCTCTTTTGCAAGCCAATATTGATGAGAACGAAGAAAAGGTGCAGTTGCATATAGTTCTATGCGCTGGAGAATTTCCGACCCTTAAAAGTGAAGGGGCGTTAATACGACCATTTGAGCACGCATGTGATGTTTTCATCAGTAAGGGATACGAACGTCTCATGGTTGTTGTCCCTTTTGATGAGCAAGTCGATCCAGCAAAGAGAAAGTGGCAGAATGCAGGATTTGAGGTTTCTGTACGCTCGATGCAAGCTCGTCCGATAAAGAGTCCAGCAGATCAATGGCTTATTTCATTGGCCGCAGGTCAGGATGCTAACGCGTTTGTACTCGATTACGTAGGATACTCACGTAGCATACTTAATCGGGTTCGCGAGGCCCTTCCCACGCCTATATATGATCTGGGATACCTCGCCACTGATTTTGCCCGAGCAATCATCCAAGAGTGGGACGAGTTGGAGGAAAAAGTGCTTACTAGCACAGATTCCATCGATTAAGTGCAATACATGCTCACGATGAAAAGAAAATTATGATGACTAGTGATTCGACGTACGACTTGGTCGTGTATGGGCGGCTGGCTATTGCGGGGGCAGATCAACCTCCCCATCGATGGATGGGAATCCGGGCAGGGAAAATTGCGATGATTTCAAAAACACCCATTTTTGGGCGGAAGGAAATCAATGCTGGTGAAAAGCTCATACTTCCTGGATTTGTTGATGCCCACGTGCATTGCCGATCCTGTGTGGATGAAGGCATCACGGCGACGACAACGGCGGCAGCGGCAGGAGGTACGACTACGTTGATCGATATGCCTTTTGATAAGCCCGCTCGTCCCGTCAACACCCTCGAACGACTTGAAACAAAAATAAGAGACATATCGAAGGAGGCGGTCATTGATGTTGGACTGTATGTCACATTTCCTGCTTCTGGACCATTAGACCAGATAGCGCTGTTGGCCAATGGTGGGGCTGCCGGTTTCAAGGTGTCCACTATCGAGGTAGATCCAATCAGGTTTCCTCGAATTTCCGATGATCGATTTGTAGATGCATTTCGCGAGATTGCTCGGACTGGAAGACCAGTTGCAGCCCATCAGGAGAACCAGGAAATCATCTTCGCCGAGTCAGCCAGATTCCGCTCCACTGGACGAATCGCCCCAATTGACCATGCCTTAAGTCGCCCCCCGGTTGCGGAGGCGGAAGCTGCGGGGCGACTATTGGAGTTCGCCTACTGGACAGGCGCGCATCTTCACATGGTGCACGGAACGATTCCTCGAACCTTCGATCTCATAAATTGGAATCGCTCTCAGGGAGTCAAAACCACGGGAGAAACTTGTCTACAATACTTACTCCTTTCTCAAGAGGCGCTAGCTGAACACGGAGGGCGAATGAAATGTAATCCGCCACTTAGAACGCAGCAGGATGTCGATGGGCTTTGGGAGCGCCTGATTGATGGTCGGATCGATATTGTGACCTCTGACCACTCTCCATATCCGCTTTTTCGCAAAGAGACCTCTGACATTTTTGATGCCTACGCTGGCATTCCTGGCGTAGAAACTCTCGGGGCGCTTCTGTATAGCGCGGGAGTAGCTACTGGACGTCTTTCCCTCTCCAGGTTCCTTGAATTAGTCTGTTCCGGTCCAGCTGATGTTTTTGGTTTTAGCCAGAAGGGGCGTTTGCAAGAGGGAGCTGATGCAGACTTCGTTGTATTCAATCCGGATGCGACGTGGATAGTAGACGACGAAGCCTTGCACTATGCGGTAGGCGCGAGCCCATATGTGGGCATGACCGTTTCTGGTCGGGTCGAGTCTACATGGGTAAGAGGTCTTTCCGTGTATTCTGAGGGAGTAGTCTCCGCAACTGCGGGTGCAGGACAATTTGTTCGTCCGACGTGAGCCTTTAGGGTATATTTCATCACAGTGAAACTAGTAAATCAAAGCACACCATGAACTTCCAGGGAGTCCTTCCTATTCTTCCAACCCCTTTTACGGATACTGGCGCTGTTGACGAGGCAAGTATGCGTCGATTGATCGATTTCGAAATGGAAGTCGGTGTCCATGGCGTTTCGATTCTCGGCTTTATGGGAGAAGCGCACAAGATGGCTGAGTCTGAACGAAAGCTTGTCGTGAGAACGGTTGTCGAACAGACAGGTGGGCATATTCCGACCTGGGTGGGTGTACGTGCTTTCGGAACGGCCGGTGCGATTGAGCAAGCTCGCGAAGCGCAAGAATTGGGTGCTTCTGCAGTATTCGTTGCTCCAATCGGCATTCAGGCAGATGAACCTCTGTTCCAGCACTACGCAGGAGTGGCTGATGCCGTGGATATTCCAGTTATTATCCATGATTTCCCCGAATCATTTGGGACGATTTTATCGGCCAGCCTGATTGTTAGGATGTCGCACGAGATCCCCGGCGTGCAGTATATCAAGCTCGAAGAGCTTCCTGTGCTGGACAAACTCACTGCGATCCGTAAAGAAGCTGCGTCAGATTTTGGCATTTTTGGCGGGCTTGGAGGAGAATACTTCTTGGAGGAATTGCAACGCGGTGCGAACGGAATTATGACTGGATTCGCCTTTCCTGAGGTACTTGTTGGCATCTACAATGCGTTCCGTGCGGGGGATGAGGAGTTGGCTGCGGCAATATTTGATAGATACATACCGCTTATTCGATACGAGTTTCAGCCCAAAATCGGACTGGCGTATCGAAAGTTTATATACCAGAAACGGGGCGTTATCTCGACGCAATATATTCGTCCGCCCGGGCGCCTCATTGATGCGTACACAGAGCGTGAACTTACCGGCATAATCAAGAGGGTAGGTCTTGATTTGGGGGCTCGAGGAGTTCAGAAAGTGGAGCCATGGTCTCGCTAGAGTGTCGCAAATGGCCGAGTAGCGTTGCACGGAATACGTAATGATCAGGCCTCACCAGTGGGTCTCATCAGGCATGCCATTGATTGATTTTCCGAAACAGGTAGCAGCTCAGGGACACTTTGGGAGCATTCTGTTACCGCAACGGGACATCGTGTTCGGAAAACGCATCCTGAAGGCGGGTTGATTGGGCTTGGGAGGTCTCCTGAGAGAACCTGCCGGGTCACGCGAGTTGCGGGATTAGGAACAGGAACGGCGGACAACAAGGCCTTCGAGTATGGGTGAGCCGGATCAGAAACGATGACATCGGCCGGTCCAGTCTCCATCATCCGTCCTAAATACATGACCCCAATTCTATCGGAGATGTGCCGTACGACGGCCAAATCATGAGCGATAAACAACATTGTAAGCCCAAGTTCTTTTTGGAGATCCTGAAGCAAATTCACTATCTGGGCCTGAATAGATACATCGAGCGCAGAAACCGGTTCATCTGCTACGATGAACTCCGGACGGACGGCTAGAGCTCTTGCAATGCAAATACGCTGCCGCTGTCCTCCTGAAAACTCATGAGGGTGCCTAGGTAGAGAAGAGGATGGTAGTCCTACTAGATCTAGCAGTTCTGCCAAACGGGGGGCAAGCGATGCTTTCGACTCGACAAGTAATGCTGCCTCTGTCAGAATGGATTCTACCGTCATTCGAGGGTTCAAACTTCCGAACGGATCTTGGAAGATGACCTGCATTCGAGTACGAAATCGGCGCAGATCATCAGGCCCCATAGTGGCGATGTCTACTCCGTCAAAGTGAATTGAACCGCTGCTCGGTGCTACCAGCCGGAGGAGGGCTTTGCCCAGGGTGGTTTTGCCCGATCCTGACTCGCCCACTAAGCCAAAAACCTCTCCACGCCCGATCGAGATGGACACTTCAGTTACAGCTTTGACGGTTTGCCTGTTTTCCGTCGGAAATCGAACGCTTACTCGAGAAGCTTGGAGCAATGGAAGTGAATCACTCATGATTGACCCCATTCATTGTGCCGAAGACAGCGAACTCTACGGTCATTAACTGAAGTAAGTGCAACGGGATTTTTGATACAATCGGAATTAGCTGCTTCGCAACGGGGAGCGAAATGACAGCCAGGCAGGATTTCTCCAGGCTGAGGCCCTTGTCCAGGTATTGTTTGGAGACGGCTGCTTGCCCCTTCGCCCTGAAGAGCCGGCACACTTCGCAATAGTCCTTTTGTATACGGCATTAGCGGACTGGCGAAGAGCTGATTGACCGGGCCTTCTTCAACAACCTGGCCACTGTACATCACACATACCCGATCGGCTAGGCCAGCAACCACACCTAAATCATGGGTTACAAACAGCATGGCCATTTTCAATTCCTGCTGCAGCGTACCAAGAAGGTCAAGTATCTGCGCTTGCACTGTCACGTCGAGAGCCGTTGTAGGCTCATCCGCTATCAATAGCGAGGGATTGCCTGCGAGCGCCATAGCTATCATGACACGCTGTCGCATGCCTCCAGACAATTCATGCGGGTAATTTCGTAGTCGCTTTTTTGCTTCGGGAATTCGCACGCGTTCGAGCAGTTCTTCCGCCTTCCGAGTCGCAGACTCTTTGGTACCACCGCTAGAGCACTGTACAGCTTCTGCGACTTGTGCTCCAATCCTGAAAAGAGGATTCAGGCTCGTCATGGGCTCTTGGAAAATCATCCCAATGGAGGACCCCCGAAGTGAACGTCTTTCGTCAGCATCCATTGTAGTCAGACTCTTGCCATTGAAGAGAATGTCTCCTTGAACCACAGATCCTGTCTCTGGCAGAAGATTCATGATGCTAAGGCAAGTAACCGACTTTCCTGAACCAGACTCTCCAACAAGAGCCAGTGTTTCACCAGCGGCGACGGTCAGGCTCACGTCCCGAACGGCGCGGACTGAACAGCCATCTGAACAGAAGTCGATTGCTAGATCGCGGATATCAAGAATGGGAGTGAAATCGCTCATGTGTGGGCTGTACTTAGCGCAATATACATGTTCATGCCCCATGTGGTCTTCGATTTCTGACGCCACTTTTTGCCGACTATCAAACCGCTTGTTTCGACACAGCGCTCGCATTGATGTATCAGGCGTCGAGTACTGAATGTAAACAGGGAGAAACTTGTTCTGTGGCTCCAAAAGTCTTGTATTAGTCATGGGCATCTCGTATTTGAGGAATGTCCCACCCACCAAATCAATCCAATACCATGATTACCCAGTGGTCACAGGTTTATTCAAGCAAGGGCTTATCCGTCCTTGTGGTTCTCTTTCTGCTAATGTTTGGTTCGACGTTTCCGGCACTTGCCCAATTCGCACCTCCTCCAGCAGAGCCTATAATTATTCGTGCAGGTCACGTAATTGATGTAGCAACAGGCGACGTACTCGAAAATCAGTCTATTCTAATTGAGGGCGGCAAGATTACCGCCATGGGAAGCCGGGTCGTGGCACCCGATGGAGCGCAGGTAATAGATCTCTCAGATTCCTGGGTAATGCCAGGGTTAATTGATGCCCACACCCATCTGGCACTCATGGAAATGGATGGGTCGGATATAGACGATGCTGGTTCGTATTACTATGCTTCGCTGATTGAAGACACCTCTATGCGTGTCGCCCAAGGGACTCAGATGGCGCGTTCGATGCTCGAAAGTGGCTTTGTTTGGGTCCGAGATACGGGAAACAACGGCAATTATGGTGATGTGACATTGAGGCGGGCAATTCAAGGGAATTGGATTCCAGGCCCCAATATGGTCGCAGCAGGTCGCATGATTGCACCCTTTGGAGGGCAATTTCAGATGAACCCAGAAAAACCGCTGTTAGGTGAGCCAGAATACTTTTATGCGGATTCGCATGAAGAGATCATCCATGCGGTGCGAGAAAACGTGCATTATGGCGCCACGTTTGTCAAGCTCATCATTGACAACCAACCTTATATATACTCAGAAGAAGATGTGCGCGTAGCTGTCGAGGAGGCCCACGATATGGGTGTGGGGGTAATGGCTCACGCGATGAGTGATGAAGGCATCCGGAATGCTGTTCTTGGTGGTGTCGATTCCATCGAACACGGATTTAATCCCTCGGACGAGACCTTGCAGCTGATGGCAGATCGGGGTACTTATCTAGTTGGAACAGATTTTCCTGCTAGTCGCCTTGGCGATGCCCGCTATCAGTCGAACATAGAACGAAACAAGCGCGCTTTTGCGATTGGTGTTCCGATGGCCTTTGGCTCGGATGCTGTCTACTATGAAGCGGGACGAACGCGCGGAGAGCAAACTCTGGATTTTCTCCGTAGTTATGTCGACGCCGGTCTCCCCATGGATCATATCCTTCGTATGGTGACCATGAATGCCGCTGACCTGTTAGGCGCCAATTCGGGTCAAGTCAAGGTGGGTATGAATGCGGATATCGTTGCGATGAGCAGCAATCCTCAGGATGATATCGAGAATTTGCGCGGTATCCACTTCGTAATGAAGGACGGTGATGTGTATGTGCAGGACGATACGTTCGTTCGCGAGACACCCCGATACCATAACAATCCTCGGCGCAAGCAGCCTCGTGGCAACATGCTGAATCAGAATTAGGGGAACGGTAACCTAGACATCTTTTTATTGATGGGTTTTTGAGTTGGTGCGCCGGACGGCTTCGTCCGGCGCACCATTTTATATCAGGGAATTGCCGAGTAAAACAGAGGAAAATTGCAAGGGGGCCATGTACAGAATTGTTCGCCTTTTTTTCCCCTGATTCAGAGTGGGCGTCAGAATCCGTCTTTAAACCCAATAGACCTTGTTTTTGTAGGGGCTGTAGGGATCTCCCCCGCAAATCACGTAAGGTAGCCCGCTCATGCACACTACGCTTTATCGGGCATTCCCCCGTATGGGTAAAGCGATATTTTTGCCATCGAAACAACCCAACCAGGGAATCATCATGAGAGCCACTACCACAACGCTCATTCTTTTGCTCGCAGCTGGACTCCTCCAGCCACTGGCAGCCCAGTCCACACAGGACGCCTCTCAATTTTTATTCACAGCTGACACTCAGGTATTCATCGACGGCACATCGTCATTACATGATTGGACCTGTGATGTCAAAAAAACCACGGGCTCGTTCGCCGCGACCCTCACCGAAGACGGTTCTGCTTTCTCAGTAGAGAGTGGGGACGTCGCTATCAATGTTGAAGACATTGAATGCGGAAAGGGAACGATGAACAAGAAGCTCAAAGCTGCCTTGACTATTAATGATGCCACCAATATTTCCTACGCGCTAGAGTCGGTAACGACAACGGCGCTTGGCGATGGTGCATTTGAAATGGCACTCAACGGCAGTCTCACTATCGCCGGATCGACAAAGCCCATCTCCATGGTGGCAACCGGTACGCAAGCTGATGGACAGATTCGTTTCGAAGGATCTACGTCACTGCTGCAGACGGACTACGGTGTCGACCCGCCAACCGCATTACTCGGACGCCTCAAAACTGGCGACGAAGTCACGATTCGTTTCGTGGTTATCGCCAAATAGATACGCGTCATTCTTTAAGACACTTAACAACCTAAGCGAACCAATCCCGGTTTTAGCACCATGAAAACTCGCTACTTTAACATCGCCCTTTCCTTGGTCCTCATGACGCTCGTAACGCTAAGCGCTACTGCTCAAATTGGACAGACCCAATATTCCCGTCCGATGAGCTCGGATGGATTAACCGTCTTTGAATCAGATAAGTCAGATCAAAAATCGTTTGATGGCCTGGCCCTTTACTGGGGTGCTGGCTTCACGCAGCAATTCCAGATGCTTTCACATGAAAACTCTGGCGCTGTCGAGCTTCTTGACATTGGCAACGGTTTCAACCTCGCAACAGCCAACTTGAACATGAATGCTCAGCTTGCTGACGGTATTCAGGTCAACTTGATCACCTACCTATCTTCTCGTCACCATTCGGAAGCATGGGTAAAAGGTGGTTTTTTGCAGGTCGACAACATGAAAATGTTGAACAGTGAAATGATCGACAATCTGTTCAAATACCTCACGGTTCGCGCAGGTCACTTCGAAGTCAACTACGGAGATGCTCACTTCCGTCGCACAGACAACGGAAACGCCCTTTACAACCCATTCGTTGGAAACCTCATCATGGACTCTTTCGCCACAGAAATCGGCGCTGAATTCATGGTACAGAAAGACGGTATCTTCGGTATGGTTGCCATGACAGGTGGCGAAATCAAAGGTCGCGTTGATCGTCCAGACGATCGTGGAGCTTCTATCATCGGGAAAGCCGGATTCGATCGTCAGCTTAATGAAGACCTTCGTGTTCGCGTCTCGGGTAGTGTTTACACAACGTCAAAAGCCATCAGCAACACCCTGTAGTCAGGCGACCGCGCTGGCTCACGTTACTACGATGTTCTCGTAGAAGGTGCAGGCGACAGCTTCCGTAACGGTCGCGAAAACCCTGGTTTCAGCAACGAAGTCACGGCTATCCAGATCAACCCAATGGTTAAGTTCCAGGGATTTGAGCTGCACGGCGTGTACGAAACAGCTTCTGGCAAAAAGAACAGCGAAACAGACACCCGTACATTCGACCAGATCGCAATCGATGCTATCTACCGCATGGACAACCTATACTTCGGCGCTCGCTACAACACCGTTTCTGGTGAGCTTCAGAGTGGAGAAGATGTCTCTACCGATCGCATCCAAGTTGGTGCTGGTTGGTTCATGACCTCTAACGTTCTCTTGAAAGCAGTTTACACAAGCCAGACGTACAACGACTACCCCGCTGGCAGCATCCTAGAAGATGGCAAGTTTAACGGCCTCACCATCGAAGGAGTGGTAGCCTTCTGATGAACGTTCATTCAATGAACGATATGGTAGACTTCAGGCGATAGTACAGTCTCCACGGGAAGGGGGCGCCGCGCGATGCGGCGCCCCCTGATCCGTTTCTCAAGAAGAAGAAACAGTACATCGTTCTTGGCTTTCAAGCTGAAAATCAGAAAAATGACGAATCTGACGCTCCATACCATGCGATCGACATTGGTCTTGGCCTTCTTCATCGTGTCGGCAAGTACTTCACTTGGGCAGATGTCCCCTGAATTCATTCAGAGGGCGCCTACCATGAGCTACCACATCATGGAAAATAGCTCTCTGGAAATCCATGGGACATCCAGCGTCAACTCATTTGACTGCGATGCAGAGGTTATTCAGGAAGTGCACAATCCGTCCACTGACATACAAGGGACGGGTTTTACGATGCCAGGGGTATCGATCGTTATTCCGGTTCGTGAGCTGGATTGTGACAATCGTAGGATGAACAGGGACCTGCGAGATGCTCTCAAGGCTGACCTTCATCCAGAGATCCGATTTGATGTTATTCGCATCATTCTCGTACCTGGTAATGAGGCGAGCGCTGATACTGAGCTAGAGCCTGATCCAAGTATCACGGTCGAAGGTCACCTTTCTCTAGCTGGGGTGACTCGTGTCGTTAACCTCGAAGTGGAAGGAGACCTTGATGAATCTCTGCGCCTTCATGGATGGGGTTCGCTGGACCTGAAAATGACCGATTTCGACGTTGAGCCGCCTACGGCTTTGTTTGGGCTCGTCAAGGCGCGCAACGAGATCACTATTCGTTTCCATTTGATTGCTGAGGTTCTTACTGGGGAAACGCACAAATAGTGATTCGGGAATATCCTGTGAACATCGCTTCAGGGCGGATCAGGCTGGTCTAAGTAGGGTTTCAGGCGCTGTGTTTATACACCAATACAATCCCCATCATGCGTACGCTTTCGACAAAACTTTTGGCGCTGCTCTTTGCAGCCCTTCTATTCACTGGATGCGGTGGCTCTTCAGAAGCTCCAGCCGTTGAAGAAAACGATGCAATTGTCATCGAAGCAGGTGATCAACTGCAGTTCTCCGTCACGGAGTTCACAGCTGCAGCCGGATCTAATGTCCACATCATGTTGAAGAACGTAGGTTCACTTCCAAAAGAAACCTTCGGTCACAACATCGTCTTCTTGACTGCCGGTGCTGATCTTCAGGCGTTCGGTCAAGCAGCTGTTTCAGCAGCTGATAACGAATACATTCCAGCCGATATGGCAGACTGGGTTCTTGCAAACAGCACACTGCTTGGCCCTGGCGAAGAAGCCATGGTTATGTTCACGGCTCCGACCGAGCCTGGAACGTACGAGTTCCTTTGCTCCTTCCCAGGTCACTACGGCACCATGCGTGGCGTTATGACGGTTGAGTAAGGACAAGATGACTTGATTTGACGAGTACTTCGTGCTCGTTACGTCCAAACGGGGCGGCGCCGATTCGGCGCCGCCCCGTTTTTTGTTGGCTTGGTGTCCTCGGAATGGTCATGGAGGTTGAGCTCACCCAGGCCTTTCCGAGCTTCCAACGGCCATCACTAACTGCTCCATAGTTACTTCGCTCTTCACCCCTGTCACATCGAGCATCGATTTTTCTATTGGGGCAGGAGAGAGCAGAAAGCGTTCTTTTTTATACCGGATGATGTATACACCTCCGCTGGACATCACCTCGTCCATCATCGCAGAGAAATGCTTGCGTACATGCGAGGCAGGGAAGGTGGGTATTTGGGGTTGTACGAAATCACTTTTGCCCCTGCAGTCACGCAAGCTAGCTGGAGCGTTTGGTCGAAGGTCAAAATGGGATGGCGAGTTGTCCATACGCAGAAGATGTAAGGATAATAGCGTGGAGGAATGTCATTTTGGAGCAAACGGTCGGGCAGGTTGCCCACTTTGTGTTGTGGATGTTCAATAGAAATGAGGTTGAAAGATGTTCTGGCAGCGTACTCCTGCTCCCATGTGATCTGGCGATCCATAAAAAGACGCTGTAAAGCTATTTCCACATCATCTCGTACCATGCTAGGTGCCACTAGGTGGGTTTTCCTTGTGATGGCCAACACATCCCGCCAGGGTGGAATGCAAAGTAGCACAGCAAGAATGGCAGTGGCGTCCACCACCACTCCTTGCGTGGGCGGGAATAAAATCTCCAGTTTCTGACCACCTCGCTCGATTGATCGCCACGCTGGGAATTCCGGTTTTGGAGGATGCACACTGTTTGTCTGCATATTCATTGGCCATTGTCAGACTGTTGGATGTGCGACGATTTAATGGTCTGTAGAGTCGTGCAAAGCGTCCTCAAAGCCCCTTAGGCAAGTTTGTTGTACGTTTGTACGTCCAGTATGCCTAAGGGGAAATCCCTCCTATAGAGTTCGCTTTCCCTCCCCCTTGACGACGTCCTCGAAGCCCTTAGACAAGTTTGTTGTACGTTTGTACGTCCAGTATGCCTAAGAGGGAAATCGCTCTGTTTGAGGTCCGACATTCGAAGATGTAGTGCTTGGGTTGTGGCAAGACGTGCCTACCATCGGAAAGACACGAGGAATCGAAAGCTGTAACATCCGAGAATTATCGCTCTCTGTTGATTTTCCAGGTTCATGTCGATCATTCCGGGCGTGTTGAGTACATTCAAGCATCATTTAGAAGAACGACGCCGACCAACAACGATCATGTCTCGATTACTACTTGCGCTCTTTTTTGTCCTGTTTCTTACAGCTTGTTCAGAAACTCCAGATGAGCAAACAACAGCGACGGCTGAAGAATCAGACACCCAATCCATGGAGGCGCTTCGATCTGCGTCCACCGAAGGTGCCCAGAGCTACTTCATCAATTTAGAAGATGGTGCTACGGTAAGCAGCCCAGTCACTGTCCAATTTGGTATTGAGGGAATGGAGATCGTGCCTGCTGGGACTGATCAAGAATTTTCAGGGCATCATCATCTGCTGATTGACATCGATGAGATGCCGGCTCTTGATATGCCACTTCCTGCCGATGCTCAGCATGTACACTTCGGCAAAGGTCAGACTGAGGTGGAATTGACCCTCGAACCAGGAACGCACACTCTCCAACTTATCTTGGGTAATCACCTTCACATTCCCCATGACCCACCTGTCTTGAGTGAGAGAGTGACGATCACGGTACAGTGATTTAATCAGCTATTTCGTCTTCTGCATCTGCGTCAGAGCGCAGGGTACGGTCGAGATAGGCTTTCAGGCGATTCCAGGCGTCAAGGCCCGGCTCAGCGCGCACGGCAGCATCCTCGTCGATGCGCAGCCAGAAGCCGTGACCAACTTCGTCGTAGATGTGTAGGTCGTTTTCAATACCAATCGAGTTGAGTGCGCTTTCGAATGCCTCTACTTGCTCAGGTGCCGGTCCTTGGTCCAATCGAGCAAACGTGCCGTAGACTTCGTGGTCGATATGGGCTAGGACTTCGGGATCATCAATCAGACGACCGTAAAAGATCGCAGTAGCATCGTGTTCGTCGCCGTCAAGACCGAACGAAAGGGCGATTCCGCCACCAAAACACCAACCCATCGCGCCAATGCGTCCTGTGACGTCGTTTCGGCTTTTCAGATATGCAGTTGCAGCATTGAGGTTGGCGACAACAGTCGCCATATCGCCGCTGACTTCCTGCATAAGCGCAATATTCTCCTGAGAGTTGCTACCCGTACGACCTGAGTACAGATCAGCAGCCAGTGTGATGTAGCCTTCGGCCGCAAAGTCATCTGCCACCTGACGAACGCGGTCGGTCAGTCCATTCCATTCGTGGATAATCACGAGGGCGGGGAAGGGGCCTTCGCCTTCGGGAACAGCTAGATACCCTGTTGCCGTGGGATCAGCGTCGAAATATGTAAGGTCACTGCCTTCCAGTTCACCGCCATTGCCTAGGACGGCTGGGGGTAGTTGTTGATCTGAGGTAGGCATGTAGGCAACGCGCGGATCTGCCTGCATCGTCTGATCAGAGGCGGAATCAGAAGGCGCACAAGCACTTACAGCCACAGAAATGGCTAGGAAAACAAAGAGTGATAGTCGGTTCATGGGTGGTAGATATACTTCCAATGAGGGTGAAAAACGCTGACAGGGAACGCGCTTCCTTGCTACATTCAGTGCGATGCCCGAATACAAGGTTACAAAAACAGGAGATAGGAGAATGGTTGTGGTTAGTCGATGGCTCACGATCTTCCTGTTGGTGACGCTTTGGGGCGGTTGTGATAGCAGTTCTCCATCCCTCGATGTTCGCTGGAACCTCCCAGAACGGCCCAGCGATGCGCAGGTGGCATCTAGTCTTGTCGACGAATGGGCCGAACTGGATCTCGAAGCCAGAGAGGAGGGCGCCATCAACGAAATCCTCGCGGGCAATGTGCCGTCTTGGTATCGTCAGCTTGTGCCTATAAAAGCCTCTCGGTCCGGCAGTCAAGGATTTGTCGTCGTCACCTTCCACGTCCTACCCGACTATCTCGCTGTTGGGTCCGATGACGACTTCCTGTATATACCGTTGAGTCCGCAGGCTGCGCAACGAATTGCCGACACGACGGGTATGTCGCTGCCAACCCCACTCATGGTCGATCTGGTTTGGCAAGCAGCAGACAATCAATTCGAGCCGAGACCCATTCCTCCAAGTCCTGCTATGACCACCCTTAGAGTGTTCGTTCAGCACAATCAGATGCTTACATCCCAGCGAGATTCGCTGGGGAACGGCCCGAGTGGTCTCAGAGCTGGCCACAAAAAGGACGTCGTTGTCACGAGCCGTCTGAATGGCGTCGACGGGAAAGTCGCCATCTACGGCTGGCACCAAACGGACGGAATTCCCATTCAGCCGGTCTACACCGGGCATACGGATCGGTGGGTTGACTACAGCCACGGAATCAGGCTGGTGAGTCGTGATGTGCTGGTTGACGGGAAGACGATGGACATTCGGGACGTCCTAGCAGATCCGGACCTTGCACGGCTTTTTAGTTCTGAAGGTGTAGTTTTGAAGCCTTTTTACGAACTCAGCCAATAGGCGGCTTTTAGACATTACGTCTGACATCGACCCAACTATTGCCTTTGCCTCTCCTCTGAGGTTATTGTTGCTAAAGACCAGCCTTCGCATAGACTCTAGGGCATAAGCCAACTCATCGCCAATGAAAACCACTTTATCAGTTCTCCTACTGCTGTTGTTTGCCATCCCAGCGCAAAGTCAGGAATTCACCCCTGAAATGACCGAAAAGTGGTCGCCAGTTCCAGAAAAGGTTACGCCGGGCCTCATGGGCACACCTCCTTCAGACGCAATCGTTCTGTTTGATGGGACTGATTTATCAAGTTGGGAATCGCCCCGGGGTGGCAGCGCTGGATGGACCGTTTCGGACGGAGCAATGACCGTGAAGGCCGGCACTGGTGGTATCAGGACGCGTCAGGCATTTGGTGACGTACAGCTTCATATAGAGTGGCGTACGCCCGCAGAAGTAATGGGAGATGGGCAGGGGAGAGGCAACAGCGGTGTGTTCTTCCATGAGATGTATGAAGTCCAAGTACTGGACTCCTACGAAAGCATCACCTATCCCAACGGACAAGCAGGAAGCATCTACAAACAGCATATTCCCCTCGTAAATGTGACACGGGGCCCGGGCGAATGGCAGACCTACGATATCATTTTTCAGAGCCCGGTATTTGCTGAAGACGGCGATGTCGTTCGTCCGGCGATCGTGACCGTGCTGCACAACGGGGTTCTCATCCAGAACCACGTCGAATTATCAGGGCCGACCGAATACATCGGGATCCCAGATTACTCGGCGCACGGGAAAGGCGCGATCATGCTTCAGGACCACGGCAATCCGGTGAGCTATCATAATGTGTGGGTGAGAGAGTTATAGTGGGTCGCTACCCATGCCCATTAGCCATTCCCTTACTGACTTGCTGCTTCGGGTCGCTTCATATGACGGGAGATCTCGGACATATCGGGGTTCAGAATGACCAAGCTCGTAATGACACCACTTTCTGAACGCAAGAATTTGAAGGTTGGAATCTGATGACCAGCTGGTGCCTGAACCTGAGCCCCAGGAGGGATCACGATTCCAAAGTGGTCAGGGCCTATAGGTGTGAGTTCAATGGCTCCTTGCATACCCTGTCGGAAATAGGTTAATGTCGAGCCTTCCAAGGTGAAGTCGCGACCTTCAAAAGATCCAACGAAGTCACCGAGTTCGTCGGCGGTCGGCGGCTGAACTTTTGCGACGTCAGTGACGTGGTCAGCGTCTTGAGCTTGGGCTGCAGTCACGCTCAGGGTAGCGACTGAAAAAGTCATCATCAGCAATAGGAAAAGGGTATTGCGAGTTCGTGACACGGGATTGTTGTTCGTCATTTTTAAAGATGAGTTTGGTGTCTAGTTGTCCTGTCGCAACAATAACCCGACCGCCACGTCGTTTACCTGAAGAATAATTTCCTTTTTCTCTCCTTTAGCTGAATCGGCCCCATGGTACAGAAAACAGCGATTATCGACCTTGAAAAAACCTTTCTTTTAGGTGATGTGTTGGTCGAGCCCATGCTCAACCGCATCAGTCAAGGTCCGTGTTCGGTCCATGTAGAGCGTCAAGTCATGCTTCTTTTAGTACATCTTGCCAAACATTCGAACGAGCCGGTGACAAGGGAAGCGCTATATCGGGCTGTTTGGACTCAATCGGAGCCAAATGATGAGGCGCTGACACAGGCGATCTCCAAATTGCGAAAGGCGCTAACCGATGTTGGAGCAGAGAAAGGAATAGTAGAGACGATTAGAAAAGTGGGATACCGAGTGACGGCAGATGTGCAATCTGTCCAATCACCACGCAAAGTAGCATCTCAGGGTCCTCTTTCGCGTGCGGCAGCGCCACCGGCCACTCAACATCGCAAGAACAAGAAGGTGGTCGGTTGGGCGTCAGCAATTGCCATCGTTCTCTTTGTTCTATCGAACAAAGTCTCAATCCAGTCCCACCACCTAGCATCCGATCCGGACGTAAAAGTAGTTCGAATCACATTGGACGCCGATCGTCAAGGGGATGGGTCGGAGTGGATCACGGATGAGGTGCCCGAAGAAGTTGTTGCGTCCATGCCGGAGCATGTTAGCGGCGCATTGGCATTCGTTCACCGATCCAAAACGTCGGGAGCGAACGAATCTCGTTCATCGATCCAAAACAACGAGCCGACCATCGACCGAGACTGACGTGAAGCCGAATCTCTCGGCGATCCATTCCATCGTCTGTTTTCTGAAGATGAACACATGCGTGCTGTCACGCTGGTAGTGCCACCCCTTAAAGTCGATGCTCTCGTCGTAGAGGAATGTCATGATGTAAAGGCGGCCGCCGGGCAGGAGTAAACCATGCAATCGAGCAAACTCCGTCGCTGGGTCATGGAAATGCTCAACGACTTCGCAGCAGGCGATGTAATCATAGTGCCGTTCCAGGGCCGCACGATCATCCCGAAAGAATGGGTCGAATTGGGTGATGTCATACCCCGCCTCCTCAAGGACGACGGAGATTACCGGGCCTGTACCTGAGCCGAAATCCAACCCCTTGTCCGACGGCCGATACGAGGCAAGAATGCGGGAGGTAATTGGCGCCACGAAACGCCGGTATCCATCGTCATTCACATCATTGTTGTGCTCTTCGTATCGCGCTTTCTCTTCATTTGGTAATGGCCGCTGCCAAGGTGGGCGGAAAATGCCGCCGCAGGTTGGACAAGACCAAAATGCATCTCCAGAAAACGGCTCACCCAGCGTGGAGCAAAGCGGACAGGATATGTCTAATGACTGGCTCAAAAGAGTCTACTTATTGGGCGGGCTGGAATCATCAGTTTTTACACGAGATGTGAGCAATTCAATCTACTGAAAGTCCCGGGTAGCGAGTATTATGCATCGCACCAAGTTAGAATTTTCGCCATCGACCCAGAAGTGTCTGAATGAGAACCAAGCTGCGCATCGTTGTCCTGATCATCGTCGCCGTCCTTTTGCTTCGCGAATATGTGTTCAAACCGTCTGATCCGATAGCTCCGAACGAGCCCACAGCGAGCGGAGCTGAATCAGCGCCATTTGGAGAGGCGCGTCGAGGAGCATCGATTGGGGCGGCTTCAGGATCGGGCCTTCAACCTTCAGGGGAAACAGCGTCATGTATCGTCGACCGAATCGTTGACGGGGATACGATAAACTGCGAGCCGGTGGGGCGCATCCGACTGATTGGAATGGATACGCCGGAACGAGCTCAAGCCCCATTTGGCCCTCAAGCGACGGCAGCCCTAACCGCCATGGCGCCGATCGGCTCTGAATTGCTGATCGAATTCGACGTAGACCGGGTCGATCGCTATGACCGCATCCTCGGCTATTTGTGGAAGGATGGAGAGTTACTAAACTGGCGTCTCGTAAGGGAGGGGTACGCGTTGATTGCCACCTATCCTCCGAATGTGCGATACACTGATCATTTCTTGACGGCGCAAGAAGCCGCGCGAGAAGATGCTGCTGGACTTTGGGCTGTTGATGGATTCGCCTGTGAGCCTAGTGCTTTCAGGAGCGGGGACTGCTGAGTGTGAGGTCCAAGGTTCCAATTGGGCCTCAGCGCAATTGCCGAAGAACGAGCCGCGTACGCTCATCATAAATGCGGTTGCGCCTTGGTCCTGGATTTCTTCCTGCGGCACGCGCGATGTCCTTCGTACAGTTCATGCAGTACTTGTCGCCAACGTTGGGCTTTCGCAAGTACGTTGCGCAAGTCTTTTCGCACGTTGGGCACACAAGCGACCATTTGGCGTCTCTCGAAGCCTTTTTCCTTGCTGCCGCCTTGCTTGTGGCGCACACAGCAAAGGCTGTGCGCGCCGCGATTTGGCGAGGATCCGTCCACCCAGGAGGATGGCCTATTTCCGTAGTCTGAAGACCGTCTCCTGATAGCCACAAAATGGATTTCACTCGGCTTCGACGGTAACGGGATGTAGATAGGTCATCCAAACCCAAGAGATTGTCAGCTATTTGGGATCCTGCCACGGCGACCATGTGTCCAGAACGCCCGCGACCCCACGTCAAAGAAAACAGAGCGGGAGGCAGGGGACCGGAGTGATCTCGCAGAAAGGCAGCGAGCGTTGGGCGCGAAGGCAACCGCTGAAAGTGCATTTTCACGTGGGGGCTGGAGCGCCGAAAGAAGACAACAGCTTCTTTCATCGTCATCCCCTTAATGCGCGTGTGCAGCTCCTTCGTCCCGCGCACGTGATTGATCCAAGCCTGAACGGTCTCGATGTCGTGCCCGGTTACGGCCGAAATCGCAGCAGGTCCACAATATGGGGTCGCGCCGTAGAGCAGGCCCGGTTGATGAAGGGAGAAGGGCACCAGCTGAGGAGTAGTCGATTGAATGGATCAGCGCGGAAACGACCGACTGGGAATTCGGTTCTGACGTGGAAACCAGTTGAATACCCATCGTAACAATGGAGCCCCACTAGTCACACACCCCCATGGAACTAGGAATAGACAGTTTTGCAGCGGTCCGTACGAAGGACGGTCGGACCAGTTCGCCCGATGAACGCGCGCAGGCTATTGAAGAGCTTCTCTCTCGAATAGAGGTGGCTGATGAGATCGGACTGGACACGTTCGGGATCGGAGAGCACCATCGTCCAGAATATCTGGATTCGGCTTCTCACATTCTGCTAGCTGCCGCTGCGGCGCGCACCAAACGCATAGAACTGATAAGCGCCGTCACCGTGCTGAGCGCAGCTGACCCAGTTCGGGTTTTCCAGCAACTCTCGACCGTTGATCTGATCTCACGTGGCCGAGCAGGTGTTGTTTTGGGAAGGGGATCCTTTTCTGAGGCCTTTCCGCTGTTTGGTTACAGTTTCAACGATTACGAAGCCCTTTTCGAAGAGAAATTGGATCTGTTCTTGAAACTGCGCGAGGAAGAACATGTGACCTGGGAAGGCAAGTTCAGACCCGCATTGAGTGGCCAGGGCGTCTATCCCAGACCGTATCGAGACAAACTCCAGACGTGGATCGGAGTTGGTGGCACGCCGGCCTCTTTCGTCCGTGCAGGACTGCTTGGCATTCCATTGATGGTCGCGATTATCGGAGGAGAAACCCATCGTTTCCGTCCGCTGGTGGACCTGTACTATCGGGCAGGAGCTGAAGCAGGGTACTCGCAAGACCAGCTCAATGTTGGAGTGCACTCGCTGGGTTATGTGGCTGAAACCAGTGAAAAGGCTCATGCAGATTTCTACCCAGGTTATGCTCGCACGTTCACCCGAATTGGGTTGGAGCGCGGAGGCGGTCCCGTGTCACGTCCGGGATACGATGCGCAAGTTGGCCCAACAGGCGCGCTCGTGGTAGGCAGTCCAGATGAGGTCGCCGAAAAGATTCATCGCCATTCAGAAGCATTGGGTGGACTCGTTCGATTCCAACTCCATATGAACGTGGCGGAGCTGAGTCATGATCAGCTGCTCAACTCAACCCGATTGCTGGGCGAGAAGGTAAAGCCTGCGTTGGGGTGAAAACGTGATGCCTTAGGCCGATCGCAGGCGTTATACGTACCCCCAATCTTTTCACACTTTCCGTGGAAAGGCGAACGTATAATGCGGTCCACCCGTCCACCCGGATCAACTAGTTTAACCGAATCATCTGATTCACCTGGCTCAGGTCCACGGTAATCCACGTCATGGCCGATCTCCAAGTTGCGCTTACGCCGCTCGTTTTCGTTTCCGGAATGAGTCTTTTTCTGCTCGTGCTCACCAACCGTTTTCAGGTGTTGACGGCCCGAGCTAGAGATCATGCCGCCGAGCATCATAGTGCCCAGATCACCCGATTCAGGCACCGGATCTATTTGATGAAAACAGCCATCATGCTGGCCACGGGAAGCGTGATATTGAGCTTGATAGCGGTTGTACTGGGAATATTTGCTCTCATTCCGCTTATTAGAATCAATATTCTTGTCGTCACGCTGTTAGGCATCGCCAGCGCGATCATGTTTCTATTGGACGTCACGATGGCTGCCAATGGAACACTGGAAATTCTGGATTTGCGAGAAGCAGAAACGAGAGAGGAAGAGATCGGATAGTGGTACGTCCGGTCAAAACAGCTCCCGCTTTTTAATCAGGTCCTCTTTCAACTACATTCCGTTCGGTGTCAGGGCATTCGTCGATGCCTCTAGATCGGGGGCGGTCTATCGACCCGATCACACTACGCCCCCAGAAGATCCAGTAGCTGAACCCAGAACCTCCCATGGAATCGAAAAAGCGATACGCTTTCCCCGGACTACGTGGCCGCATCATCGCCGTGCCTCTCCTGGCCTTGCTCTTGTTGGCAGCCAGCCTACCTGCAAGCGCTCAGCAGTCCCTGCCCATGTCGTCGCAATCCCTGTCTGACCTGGATGGATTTCGTCCTGTGGCGGCGAACTGGGCCATCGTTGGCGACGCGATGGCAGATCGCAATGTAGAGCGCGAAATCAGTACCACGCCGGGCGAAGACGTTTTGGTCAATCTGCCTGCTGATGGCGCAAGGGACAACCTTTTCACGGACTGGGAGCACGGCGATATCGAACTCGAACTCGAATTCATGATGCCAAAGGGCTCAAATTCTGGGGTGTACCTACAGGGCCGATACGAAATTCAATTATTTGATAGCTGGGGTGTCACGAATCCGACATTTGCCGATGCTGGAGGGATCTATCAACGGTGGGATGAAACGCGCTCTGAAAATGAGCGGGGGTATGAAGGGCACCCACCCAGCATGAACGTAAGTCGGGCGCCGGGACTCTGGCAGACTCTCAAGATTCACTTTCAAGCCCCTCGGTTCGATGCTGACGGGCGGAAGGTGGCGAATGCTCGGATGGTCAAGGTGACGCAGAACGGAGTCGTCGTCCATGAAAACGTGGAACTCACAGGACCAACGCGCGCATCAGCTTACCAGGATGAAGTCGCGATGGGGCCGCTTATGATTCAAGGCGATCATGGGCCCGTTGCCCTGCGCAACATTCGCTACAAGTTGTATCAACCGCAGCCCGTTTCGCTGTCAAACGTTTGGTTTCGGTCTGTAGAAGACAGTCTGGTTGCCATGCCTGACATGACAACCATTACTCCAGACAAAGAAGGGGCTGTCGATGGCATTGATTGGCGAGCCGCAGGTGTCCAGGACCGGTTTGCCATACAGTTCACGGGCGATATCCATATTCCGTATGATGGTATGTATCGGTTTCAGCTCATGTTCGATTGGGTAACGGGCGATCCGCATTTCATGAATGCAACCATCGGAGGGGGCGAACTGAAAATCGATGGTCGGACGGTCCTCGTCCACCCGTCGAAAGAGCGCACGGTGGCAGGAGATGTTCAGCTATCGGCTGGGACCTATCCCTTCGCGCTTGCCGTGTTTAAGAATCGCCCTTGGGTGGCGCCCAGAATAGCCCTTTATGTGGAGGGTGGGGGGAGTCCGCTGCAATCGCTCAATGCGCCGGGAGCGCTGGTCGAGCCGCGCTATGTGCCTGCCATCTTCGTCGAGCCGACGTCACAGCCGGAAATCATTCGAGGGTTTGTTCGGCACGATGGCGTCAAGAAAACACGCACGATCGCGGTGGGCGATCCTGATGGCGTTCACTATGTGATGGATTCAGCGCAGGGCGCTGTGCTGCACGCATGGAAGGGTGCATTCATCGAGACCACGGATATGTGGCACAGCAGGGGACAGGATCAACTCGCCGTGCCACGCGGTGCTGTCCTCACATTTTCAGGCGCACCCACAGTGGCATTGCTTTCTGATGCGAATGCAGCATGGCCCGACAGCGTGAGATCAGCCTACGCGTTCAAGGGATATGATCTGGGCGAAAATAGACATCCTTCCTTCCACTATGAACTGGACGATATCGTTGTGTCAGATCGTATTAGTCCTTGGAACGACGGTTTGCGCCTAGTGCGAGAAATCACGCTCTCAGGAGATAACTCAAGTACGGTTTGGGTGCGTATCGCCACGGGTTCGTCTATTCGATTGGCGAATAATGGCAGCTATGACATAGACGGAAAGACCTATTACCTGGAGATAATGGACTCTGGGGGAGGAGAGGCAATGCTTCGCGACACTGCGAGCGGCGAAGAATTGCTCATTCCTGTTTCCCTTGCAGATGGCCCTCAGGCTGTCCGCTACGCTTTGATCTGGTGATGCCATGAATACCACTACTACTTTGACACCCCGCATGACTCGTTCGTTCATCGCATCCCTAGTCGTCTTCGCAGCGCTTTTCTCTGTCGGTTCCGTCCAAGCACAGGTATCGACCACAGAAGCAGACTACTACAAAATCGTAACACTGCCGATTCCAGAAGGAGTGGTCCTCGAAGTGGGAGGGATGGATGTGCTGCCGGACGGGCAGTTAGCTGTCTCTACCCGCCGCGGCGAAGTGTGGTTGGTCAAAAACCCTTCTATGATCGGCCCCGCACGGCCTGAGTTCAAGCGCTTCGCGCACGGCATGCACGAAGCTTTGGGCCTGGCCTACCGCGACGGCATGATCTACACGTCCCAGCGCGGCGAGCTGACGCGACTCAAAGACATTGATGGCGATGGGCAGGCCGACACGTATGAGACGGTGTATAGTTGGCCGCTCGAAGGCAACTATCACGAATACTCCTATGGTCCGCTGATCAAACCGGACGGAACGATGATCGTGACGCTCAACTTGGCCTGGGTCGGGTATGGCGCCAGCCTCTCAAAATGGAGGGGATGGATGCTCGAGATCACGCCTGACGGCGAAATGACGCCGATTGCAACGGGCATGCGCTCTCCAGCAGGCTTTGGGTTTAACATGGAAGGCGATGTGTTTTACGGCGAAAACCAAGGGGACTGGATCGGCTCGGGGTACATCACCCATGTCGAAAAGGGCGACTTTGTCGGCAACCCGGCGGGATTGCGCTGGACGGACTTACCGGGATCGCCGCTATCCTTGAAACCGGAAGATGTGCCCGATACAGGTCAGCCGATGGTGGAAATCGCGCCACAGGTGCCGGAGCTCAAAATGCCAGCCGTCTGGTTACCTCATACGCTGATGGGTGTGTCGACATCGGATATCCTGGCCGATACCACGAAGGGTGGTTTTGGTCCGTTCGAAGGGCAACTCTTCGTTGGTGATCAAGGGCAGAGCCGCGTGATGCGGGTCTTCCTCGAGAAGGTCAACGGCGTCTATCAAGGCGCAGCATTTCCTTTCCGAGAGGGGTTCTCCTCTGGCGTATTGCGCATGGTTTGGGGTAAGGATTCATCGATGTTTGTCGGTATGACGAGCCGTGGATGGGGGTCGACAGGCCCCGCGCCGTATGGATTGCAGCGCCTGGAATGGACCGGCTTGATGCCTTTTGAAGTGAAGTCGGTCGAAGCGCGCCCCGATGGATTTGAGCTCACATTCACCAAGCCGGTTGATAAAGCGATTGCCACTGACCCCGCTTCGTATCACGTGGAAGGCTTCACGTATATGTATCACAGCACGTACGGCAGCCCGATCACCAATCAGGAAACAGCGCCTGTTCGCGGCGTTGAGATTGCGGAGGATGGCTTGAGCGCGCGCATTGCGGTCGATGGGTTGCGCAAAGGCTACATCCACGAATTTAAGTTGACGAGTATGCGCTCAGAGGAAGGCGACCCGCTGCTGCATGACGTGGCGTACTATACGCTGAATGAGATTCCTGATGGGCCCAAGATGACCGTCGCGGCGCCTGCAAAGCCAGCCAAGCCTACAGCGGAGCGAGCAGAAACGGAGGCAGCTGTCTCTCAGCCCAAGCGCATGACGGAAATGCCAGCGTCTTGGACGGACGGGCCCGATGCGACGATCACGATTAGCACGCAGCCCGGTTTGCAGTTTGATCTGCCGGCGTTTGATGTGCAAGCTGGGAGCAAGCTCAAACTGGTCTTTAACAACGACGATGACATGATGCACAACTTGCTGATTGTCGAACCAGGCGCTGCGGACAAGGTGGGTGAGCAGGCGATTGCATTGGGTCTTGCTGGGCCGAACCAGAGCTATATCCCGGAGATGGACGAAGTGCTCTTCCACACCGTACTACTCGAACCGGACTTCATAGAGGCGATCTACTTTACCGTCTCAACCGAGCCAGGCGAATACCAGTACGTCTGCAGCTTTCCGGGGCACTCGTTTACGATGCGCGGGGTGATGCGAGTGGTGGAGCGGTGACGTGAAGATCATCGAAGATTACTCCCACGAAAGGGCAACAACGGGGTTTGCACGTGCCGCTTTAAGGCTCTGCAGGACAACGGCTAAGGCGACAAACGCTAGGCATATCACAGCTGATTGCAACAGGATAGATACATCAAGCAGTACATGCTCGTTGAATTCTGCCAGCCACTTGTTGCCGTAGATCCAAACCAATGGGGTAGACACGGCGATTCCAGCAATGAAAGTGACCGAAAGGTCTTTCATCAGGAGGGCTAGAATGTTCATCTCCGAAGCGCCTTGGGATTTACGGATCGCGATTTCCTTGTCTCGTTGGCGTGCGGTGAGCGCGGCAAGTCCAAACAGGCCGAGAGATGCGATGATGATGCTCAGCCCGGAAAAGACGTTGAAAATGGATCCGAATTTGACCTCAGCCTCATACTGAGCCTGAATCCGGTCATCCAGGAACTGGTAATTGATGGGACGATCCGGAGAAACTTTCGTCCAGGCCGACTCCATGATGGTCAATCCCTCGGATAGTTGACCACCGGCCAGTCGGACTACCGCGTTGCGCGTCATGTCCGGGGTCAAGCGCAACACCGTAATCTTGTTGTTGCTTTTGAAGGAGTCGTTTCTGAAGTCCTTCACCACACCGACAATACGGCCACCATTGCCAGATGGCATTTCACTACCCACAACAGAAGTACCATTGCCCAAGACGTCTGCATATGCGCTGGTGACGATGAGGGGCGGTGTGTCAGCGTTGAGGTCGATTTCCGTAAATGTCCGCCCCTCAATCAGTTCGAGACCCATCGTTTCGACAAATCCGATGCCAGCAGGCACCGAGGCAAATTCCACCGTGGAGCCATCTTCTGGCTGCGTGTGAGACCAAGAGAAATACATCCATCCCAACCCCAGCGGTAGTCCGGTGGCAGCAGAATGAATGGCAGAATACGATGTGATCTCAGATTGGAATGCAGCAAACTGCTCTTGTGACCAACCTTGTGGAGAAAGTGTCACGATTGCATCGGTGTCGAACCCGAGGCGATTCGTCTGGATGAATTCCAACTGACCTGAAATCAGCAAGGTGAGGGCGATCAGGGCAAAGGCGATGGACACCTGAATACTCACAAGAAGTTGCCTCAACGTGATTTTTGTGTGGCCAAATGACCGGCTGCCAGCAAAGACCTCTACGGGCCTTTTCCGTGCCATAAGCGTGGCTGGATAGAATCCAGCTGCTTGTGAGACGAGGATAATGAGGGTCGACACTACCAACCACATCATTGGGTCAAACAGTTGGGACATCTCAAGCGATTCGCCGAGCAGATTGCTAATGTGTGGGAGCGCAATTGAGGTCAGGAGCAACGCGATCGGGACGGATAGAAGCGTAGTTAAGAGCGATTCGAGCAGGAACTGCACTTTAAGTTGCACATTACTCGCACCAATCACCTTTCGGACACCAATTTCTCTTACCCGCTTATCGGCTCTCGCTGTCGCCATGTTGACATAATTGATGCAGGCGATGATGAGTATCAACAGGCCGATGGAGGCGAAAATATGGAGGTATCGGGAGTCACTCTGCTGCGCATAGTCATCCATCACACCAGAGCTCAAGTGGATGTCTCTCACGGGCTGAAGCGAGAATGACCCATTGGCGCCGGGATTTTCCCTCTCGAAACGATCAGTGAGGTAGTCTGATAATTCAGATGCCTTCCCTGGATCGGGAAGCAACACATAAACAAAACTGCCGATGGAATTCCAGGAAAGCTGGGAAGGTTCGACAAACCCTCGTACAAGAACACGAAAGGGTAGATGGGTGTTCGTGGGAGGGTCTTCGACAACGGCCGTGACGGTGTAGTCGGTGATGGCGTCCAACCGGATAGTTTTTCCTACGGCGTCCTCCGTTCCGAAGAGAAGCAGAGCTGTCGACTCAGTGAGCAGCATGGAGTTGGGCCGATCCAGCGAAGCAGGCCCGTTCCCATCGAGATAAGAGAAAGGGAAGACGTCCGAGAAGTATTCATCGACCCTGAGAACTCCTGTCATTTGAAAGTGGACCTCATCAACCGTGATGAGCACTTCGCCGTCCTAGCGCCCGTACATCTGCGTGACGACTTCCGCACCAGGCCATTCAGCGCGAATCAACTCAGCGAGCCCAACGGTGACAAATGACTGGTTGGAGTTCTCTCCAGGAAAGTCACGGTCGAGCACAATCCGATAGGTTTCGTCTGCACGTTCGAGATACTGATCGTAACTCAGGCTGTGACGAATGAACATGCTTATCACAAACGCTGCGGCGAGAGCAAGTCCGAGCCCGAGAATATTGATGGTTGAGAATCCCTTCTGCCTGATAAGACTGCGCCAGGCAGTTTTGATATAATTGGCCAAAACTGTCTTGATGACATGCGTCTCAGAGCGCGCTTGCCCTTTCCTGAAGACTTTTTCGAAATGGACTTCTTCAAAAGATGTGCTTAATTCAGAGAAATCGCCCAAGTCGCGCCGGGCTTCGTCGAATGCTTTTTCGGGTTCCATTCCACGGGAGATGAGTGACTCCCATTCATCGCGAAGATGAATTTCAAGCTCTTCGAGGTCCGCAGGTCTGATGGCAGGATTGCTGGACATGAATTGCCGCCATGTATCCATGGCTCGGTCGATGTCGAACGACCATTTCTCTTGGCTTCTCATTGAGCCACCTCTGGTGAAAAGCCAGCCTCAGTCCAAAGGCTGAGAAGCAGTCGATGGGTAGTCATCCATTGTTTACGTTCCTTTTCGAGGGCTTTAACGCCTTTCGGTGTGATGCGGTAGTACCGACGTCGTCTTTCTCCTTTTGGCTCGTGCCAATAGTCCTCTATCCATCCATTGGTTTGCATGCGATGCATGACGGGGTAGAGGGAGCCGGCTTTCCATTCGATTTCATCGCCCGAGCGTTCACGTACCTGGTTGATGATGTCGTAGCCGTAGCTGTCCCCATTACTGAGGATGGATAGGATGACCGCCGCGATGGACGCGCCTGTGAGAGATTTTGTAGACATGGTCCTTTGCCAAGTGACGTTTCGCGGTCGTACGGCACGTATTTAAGCAAAGTTGCATAGATAATCTATATGTGTAGAAAAACTATGGTTGAAGCGCGCAGGTGGTTTGGCAGCGGTCTCGGCCGGGTGGATATGCACTTGCTCGCGTCTGCACGGCTGTTGGCGGGAGGGCAGTTGTGGACGCTGGACAGAAAACTCAAGTAGTGGGGAGCGAGGAATGGGGAATCTATGCTTCGCTAAAGATCAGAAAGCGCAGTCGGGCCTGCATCTTTAGCGCACCACAAGGAGCGTAATGCCCGGGTTCTCGCGCTGCCATACAGCGAGGCTAGCCAGGGCTGGGAGGCGGCGGGCCAAGTTTCGTGTGTGATGCGAGCGTCCCCCTAGGTCTTCGCCGGCAATCCAGCCGCTCAAGTGACCTGCGTTCAGGGCACGGGTGGCTTCGGCGCGGACCATGGACCGGATGTGACCTCCAGTTCCGCTTGAGCCGTATCCGTGCACGACGATAAGGACATCCTCGCCCTTGTAGGAGGCCACATTGATGGCATCGCTTAGCCGTTCGCGTGCTTCGGCCATTGTGAGTCCCGTGTGTCCCAGGTCGAGCCGGCTAACGACGAGCGCTCCAGAAGGTACTTCCAGCTCGTGACCTCCGCAGAAGGGGCAGAGGTAGGCCTCGGCCGGGACCGGGTTACCGCATTGGTCGCAGGTTTTCATGGGAAAGGAGCTACACTCCCGTTTTTAAGCTCTCATGCCTTGCCAGAAGAAACTACGTCTTCCATCCACCATCGCAATGATTGACAGTCAATGCGACAATGCTGCCTTTAGATTATCTACGCTTCGCCGCGGTACTGATCTTTGAGTCCGTTCAGGAAGTTGCGTAGCACCTGGTCTTTGCACTCCCGGAAGTGCTTGTGGCCGGGCTTTCTGAAGAAGGCGCTGAGTTCGTGCTTGCTGAGCCAGAAGTCCGCACGCCTCAGCGTTTCGAGGACATCTTCTGCCTGCATGTTGAGAGCAATCTTAAGCTTCAAGAAGATGACGTTGTTGGACAGCTCGGTTTCTGGTTCGGGCTGGGGACCATCTTTGCGACCGCGTTTCTCCACGATGAAGCCGTTCAAGAACATGGCGAGTTCTGTGTCCGTGCATTCGACGTAGGCAGGATCGTCGTCTTTCTTGAGCCAGTCGCTAATCTGGGCGCGGGTAACTGTATGTCCCACATGAGAAAACAGTTCGATCATCTTCGCATCATTCAAATCAAAAATGAAGCGGACTCGGCGCATTACGTCGTTGGTGGTCATAAAAGTCGTTTTTCAGCCGGAAGTCGAGTAAGCGACTTCGATGTCAATTAAGAGTACGCTCGGGAGAGGAGGTTATGATTGCGTCCGCGAACACTCTCCTACTTCGCAGCAAGCATTGCCGTTGTTTAGGGCCTTCGAGATGTCAGAACAATATAGACAGTGGCGTTTTGGCTTTAGGCTCTCAGTGTTCTTTCCATTGAACGTTCTTCTTGTAGGTCATTTTTGCTTGATCACCGTTATTTAATACTGACAAAGCATTCCGACCACCTCATGTTGTCTTCTGCAAGTGGATTCTTGTCGTCTTCAGAAGCCAAGGTCGTGCCACCATGCCTCAGGACCGAGCAACTTAGCTGGGGGAAGCGATGGCGCTCCATGATGCCTGAGGACGTATCTAGGTGAACTGGAAGTAATGTGGCTAATGTCTTTATAAAGAGGGGGTAGACATTGGTGCCTACCCCCTCTTTACGCTATGAGCAGCCTATTAAAGAGGCAGCGCGAAGTGGTCTGACAGTGAAATGATGTGGGCTGATGGCGTATACTTGTAGAGTCTTACAAAAGACTCGATTGAATAGTCACCTCCAGCATCAATGACATCTTGTAAAATGCCCGGAAGGACAATCGTTGTTTCGTATGTGAGAGTTCCATTGCTGAGTTCTGGGAGACCGGTTTCGACTACAACCTGGTCCTTTTTCCCATCTGACACAAAGTCACTTTTCCATCGGAAAAATACTTGTGCTGTAATCTCCTGGTAGTCTAGGTTGGTGGATGTAATTAAAACATCCATGGTCATTGAGCCCGGGTATAAAACCAAAGTTGTTTCCCCATTTTTGTCACCTGTGGTCTGATCTGTCATTACCGAGGTGAATGTGACACTCTCCTCAAAGTTGGGGACTTGGGCTCCCTCAGGAAGAATAACATGTGGGGGAGGGCCGATGCCAGTTGGAGGGCCTTTGGCGTGATCAGGTTTGCCCTTGAAAGCCGAATCCATGGATGATATAGAATCAAACGGGCTGGTTGGTGTCGAGCACCCGATTAGAAACAGTGCAAGTAGGAAAGAAATAAACTTCATTTTGCTCTCAGGTTTGTGAAAGATGATAGAACCTGACGAAAATATTTGTACACGCCAATAGTGAATTGTACGGTTTTCTGGTAGGACCGATCACTACGGGATGGGAGTTCTAGAAAATGCGATTTTGGGTCGCAGAGTAAGCTTCCCCAAGTTTTGGGGCGATCGACAGTAGAGTTATTGGGTTAAAAAGTGACGCCCTCTTGAATGTGCCCGGGTTCGATTATTCGGGCCGTTGGCCCTCATTAGTCGGCCGCCTGTTGGCGGCCTCGTCTCAAACTCCCTTATTTCGTGAGTTCGACCCTCACGGCCCCAAAATAGAAAACCCTCGCAGGCAAAAGCCTACGAGGGTTTCTAGCGTGCCCGGGAAGATTCGAACTCCCGACCTCCTGATCCGTAGTCAGGCGCTCTATCCAGCTGAGCCACGGGCACGTTTCGCTTGAAACAGTTGTATCAACGCTAGGCGAGGACCGATGTTTTCAGCGAGTCGCAAATATAGCACGATAGGCTAACGCTGGGCAAGTGAAGATGAGGTGGAAAGAAACATCTCTTTCACGTCAAAACTCGTCATCCTACAATTCTCTGCAAATCTTCCTGTGTACGTCACTTTCAGTTTGTCTGACCAAGCTGGCGGGGCTACCCTATATTGGTTAGACTAAGGGCCTTATTCCTTACGCAGTCCAGAACCGTCCCCAGCAGCTATTTCCAGATTGGCCATGAGTTTCGACCATCTCCCAAAGATTATACAAGGCGGCATGGGTGTCGGTGTGTCCAACTGGCACCTGGCAGCTACCGTATCTAAGCGGGGTCAGCTAGGCGTAGTCTCAGGTACAGCGCTGGACCATGTGTTAGCTATGCGGTTGATGGATGGGGACGAAGGAGGCTTCATGCGCCAGGCGATGGCTGAATTCCCTATGCCAGAGGCGGCCAAGAAGCTGTTGGATCGCTTTTTCATTGAGGGTGGTCGCGCCGAGGGCCAGCCGTATCGCGCAGTCCCTAACTACAAGATCAAGCCGGGCCTCTTTCTAAACCGATTGACGACGATTGGGAATTTCGTCGAGGTCAATTTGGCAAAGCACGGGCACGACGGCCTAATCGGAATGAATCGCCTCGAGAAGATTCAGCTGCCCACGCTCGCCTCTCTTTACGGCGCCATGCTCGCCGGAGTCGATTTCATCTTGATGGGAGCGGGTATCCCTACTCAGGTGGCTGGCATCCTGGACAAATTGGCGCGTCACGAAAAGGTGAGTTATCGCTTGGACGTAAAAAACGCGGTCAAGGGTAGTGAAACGGTGATTGAGTTTGATCCAGAGCAGGTCTTTCCTGGCATCGCCAAAAAGGTTGGGATGCTCAAACGCCCCAAATTCCTTCCAATCATCTCCTCTGTTGTTCTCGGGATGGCGTTGATCAAACGCAGTGAAGGATCGGTCGATGGGTTTATCGTCGAAGCGCCGATCGCAGGTGGGCACAACGCGCCGCCAAGAGGCAAGCTGAACTTGACAGAAGAAGGGGAGCCCATTTACGGAGAGAAAGACCTTGTCGACTTCGAACAGCTCGCAAAGCTTGGCAAACCGTTCTGGCTTGCAGGCGGATATGGACGGCCGGGTGGCTTGCAAATCGCTCTCGATGCAGGCGCCACAGGGATTCAGGTTGGTACTGCCTTTGCCATGTGTAATGAGTCAGGCATCGAGCCAAACCTAAAACAGGAGGTTGTGGACCTCGTCAAAGAAGGCAAAGCCGAAGTGTTCACGAGTCCCGACAAATCACCTACCGGTTTCCCGTTCAAGATTGCCCAAGTGCCGGGCACGATGTCTGAAGATGATGTCTACGAGGCGCGCTCACGCATCTGTGACGTGGGGATGCTGCGCTCGCTAGCCGCGGACGAAGACGGTAAGCCGATCTACCTATGCGCATCAGAGCCTGAAGAAGATTTTCTGCGCAAAGGAGGGGAGATCGATCAAACGGTTGGTCGTAGTTGCTTGTGCAACAACCTGTTAGCGACAATCGGCCTCGCAAAACCTCGCAAGGATGGGTCGGTCGAAAAGCCCATCGTCACCTCCGGAGATGACCTTGTTCAGATGGGCATGTTTCTAAAAAATGGAAACACAAGCTATTCAGCGCATGACGTGCTCGATGTGCTGCTTGGGGTATAGACGACCCATTGGTTAGATCCGCCGCATGGCGAGAAGCCTCCGTTGATTCGGCTTGCGCCGATAAACGAAGCGCAGTGTTTTTTCCCGCCCAAATAAGTTGTCTTTGCCAAGCAAAAAAGCGAGTTTGAGAAATCACCCAGTCTCGCTACTCATGATCGGCTCCACATTATCCCACTACTCCATCGAATCCGAGCTTGGCCGCGGCGGCATGGGCATTGTTTACAAGGCCCAGGACACAAAGCTCGACCGAACGGTGGCCATCAAGGTGCTTCCTTCAGCGGCTTTGGCATCAGCCGAACCGCTTCGTTGGTTTTGACACCACCACGGAGTCTTTTAGCCGTCAGGCAGACGTGCCATCTGGTGGTGGGACCATCCGCCACATGTATTTCGATGAAGAAACGGGCATGATTTGGTTTGGCGCGGACGCAAACACGATCGGGCGGGCACTCGTTTCGCCGCGGGAAGGCTCTTGAGCGGCATAGGATTCCTAACATTCGGCTGGTTCATCAGAAGTGGCGTATCTTCTGCCTAGGAATAGGTACCCACTTCACTCCGCTTGTCGCATGTCCAAATATTTGCTCCGTTGTCTCGGCACCCAGGACCGGATCGAGGACGAATACACAGTTCGCTACCATGACAAGGCGCTTCTTCGCGCTGAGTACGCGAACGCCATCACCCCTAAGGACCTTCCCGGCCTCTGGCGGTGGGAAGACTGGCTGCCAGTTTCAAAGCCGGGCTCGCTGAACGCAGGGTCGATTTGTTATCGAAGTGAAGGGCTTTCTAAAGCGTTGATGCTTTCAAACCTTTGGATCTCTTTCCACGGTTATTGGCCCGAGCGCGGTGCTGACTGCCCAACCACCACTTTTAAAGATATGGAGGCGGTCACGACGCTCCAGCGCCTCGAAGACCACAATGTGCCCGGCCTAATTTGTTCATCGGCCGGCAATACGGCCCGAGCCTTCGCACATTTTGGGGGCTTAGCCAATTTCCCCATTCTCCTGATCGTTGCGGAGAAGCACCTCGATCGTATTTGGGTTCCGAAAGGTCACCCAACATCGAGTGTTAAGGTGATTGGTATCAAAGGGGGGGATTACGGCGATGCCAACGAGGTTACTTCCAAGATCATGGAGGTCGGCGGCTGGAGAAGGGAAGGTGGCGTGCACAATGTGGCACGGCGTGATGGTATCGGGTCGCTGATTTTGACGGCGATTGAAGCAATCGGTGGGATGCCTAAGCACTATTTCCAAGGAGTAGGAGGTGGGCCAGGACCGATTGGGGTGCATGAGATGGCGCAGCGCGCTATTGCCGCAGGATTCGTGGAAGGTCCTGTGCCCAGGCAACATCTTTCCCAGAACGCTGAGTTCTGTCTGGTGCATGATGCGTGGCAGAAACGCACGTTCGAATTGACACCTGCGCCAGAAGCCATCCATCCCGATGTGTTTTCCGACGTCTTATTGAATCGAGCCCCGGCGTATTCCGTGCGAGGTGGACTCTTCGATATGCTGGTCGAATCCGATGGAGCAACGTATGCCGTGTCTAAAGATGAAGCGTCCGAGGCGTTTGATCTATTCGTGGAGAGTGAAGGTATTGACCCGTTTTCTGCCGGGGCGGTAGCATTAGCCTCGCTAAAACAGGCTATTTATAGAGGGGAAGTGCATCGCGATGATGTCATTTTGCTCAACATTTCAGGCGGCGGCGGAGAGCGGTTTATGTCTGAACATGAAACCGAAGTAGTTGAGCCTGTAGCCATCGTGGAAAAGGATGAAGCCATCCGAATGGGACGGGCGTTTACATACGCGAATCAGTGATCCGTGCATCTTCCAAGTCCTGATCGACGTTGCTGTCCGCTAGTTGGTCTCCAGACGTTCTTCGAATCTCCAAGTAACAAAAAGGTTGAGAGGTCAACTCTATCCTGAAGGCAATGAAATCGTTCATTTGCATGATATGAACGGTAAGCGGGGCCCATAATACTCCTGCGATCCACCATACATACATTTCAGGATACATGATTACTCCAATCTCGATTCGCCCAGTAAAAGGCCTGCTCGGTCCCCTAGGCCCATTGAAGGCACTTTTCATCTCTATTCTGTTCTTGCCAATGGCGGTCATGGCCCAGAGTGGAGCGCCGACTGCCGATTCAAACGACAGCTATTTCGCACAGGGCACAACGACGTCTACTTCTGGGAGCGCTTCGCCAACGATTGGATCGATCAACGGGACCATCCTCGAGGCAGATACAGGTGCGGCATTGTTTGCTGCAACAGTTTCCATTTACTCTGCAGAGGACTCTACCCTCGTTACCGGAGAGATTTCAAATGAGGAAGGGCAATTCAGAATCAAGAGAATTGACCCAGGTACCTACTTCGGGGTCGTTAGTTTTGTAGGATTTGCCGCGTACGAAACAGACCTGATAGTTATCACGCAAGAGCAACGCCAAATTGATCTCGGCACCATTCGTCTGAATCTCGACGCAGAGTTGATGGAAGGCGTCGAGATTGTAGCTGAAAGAGCAGAAGTCTCTTTTGAGATCGACCGGACAGTCTATAACACGAAAAACCAGCTGTCATCGGCCGGTGGAAGCGCCACCGATGTGCTCCAGAATATCCCTTCGATTGAAGTAGATGTGGACGGTAAGGTGAGCCTTCGTGGCAATCAGGGCGTTGCGATTCTTATCAACGGAAAGTCTTCGCCATTGACGGGCGATTTTTTGGCGACCTTCCTACAACAAATCCCGGCCAGCTCAATCGATCGCGTCGAGGTCATCCCGAATCCATCGGCCAAATACGATCCCGACGGTCAAGCTGGTGCGATCAACATCGTCCTCAAAAAAGAAGTCGAGCTTGGTACAAGCGGCGGCATAACTTCAGGTGCCGGAACGGATGGAGGGTACAACGTTTCTGGCTCATACAATGTGCAACGTGGCGCCCTCAAGCTGTTCACGAACTATGGCTACCGCAACGAGGATCGTGACAGCAACGGTTTCAATTTCCGCGAGAATCGCTACGTAAATCCGCTCACGTTTCTCGAGCAGGATAATGTTGGTCTCAGAACAAGCCAGTCGCACCTCTTTAACACGAGTGCTGACTACACGCTTTCCGACATTTCGGAGCTGTCCGCATCAGCCCTAGTCAGCTTTCGCAACGGGGACAACCTGTCTACCAACGATTATTTTAATCTCGGCACTGAGCGCGTTCTGACGGATCGTTCCTCAAGACGAAGCATCCAGTCTTCTGACGGTAACTCGATGGACTACTCGTTGTCATTCCGGCGCATACCGGAGGCGTCAAAGCGGGAGCTAACCGGGGAAGTTCGTTTCAATCGTTCAAATGGCGCAAGCGCGGACGATCTCAGCGAGCAATTACTTTCACTCGATGGGGGATCGGCGCTAAATCTGATCGAAGCCACGATCAACGAGCTCGATAACATCGAAAACGAATGGACGGCGCAACTTGATGCTATCCGCACGTTCGGAGAGTTTAAAGCCGAAGCCGGATTCAAAGGAGACTTCAGACGCATGGATAACTCGTTTGATGTTTCTTTCTTTGAGGAGTCAACGGATGGTTTTGTCGATGATATCACCCAAAGCAACACGTTTGACTACATCGAAGACGTGACGGCCGGATACGGCATCTTGAGTACGGGATTTGGTAAATTCGAAATGCAGGCGGGCGTTCGTGCTGAGCTTGCACGGACTGAATTTGCACTTCGTACGACAGATGAAACGTTCGATAACGACTACTTCAGTCTTTTCCCAAGCGCGTTCCTAAACTACAATCTCTCGCAGACGAAGCAGCTCAAAGTCAGTTATAGCAAGCGCGTAACTCGTCCTCGGACGAGCCAGTTGAATCCCTTCACGACGTACACAGATCCTCTAAACTTGAATGTCGGCAATCCACTTCTAGAGCCACAATACATTCATGCGTTTGAGTTGGGATATCAGACCTTCTCGAGAAAGGGATCCCTATCCGTCACGCCTTATTACCGTCGCACGGTCAATCAGATCGAGCGTTATAAGACGGTAGACAATACAACAGGGATTTCAACGCTCACGTATCGCAACTTCGATAAGAGCGAATCCTACGGGGCCGAATTGATCGGGTCCCTACGTATTGGCAGCAAATTGAGCGGGTTCTCGAGTTTCAATGCCTACAAGATCGTCACCGACGGTGGTAATGTTGAGTCAGACTTGTCGAACGACGCTGTCTCATGGTCTAGCCGTGCGAGTGCATCCTACAAGATCAACTCGCAGATAGACCTACAGTTGTTCTACTTCTATCGCGCTCCAATCGATGTTGCTCAGGGGCGCATATCGTCATTCTCAGTTTCCAACATTTCATTGCGTCACAAAGTATTGCAAGATCGTGGAAGTGTGACGATCAAGTTCAATGATCCCTTAGATCGAATGGGTTTCGAATTTGAAATCGATCAAGACGCGTTCTATCAGCTGGGTAACCGCAAGTGGGAGTCGCGCTCGGCCAACATCACCTTCCAATACAACTTTGGGAAGCCGCCTAAGCGTACGCAGCGCCGTAATCAGGATCAGGGAGGTGCAGGTTTTGATGAAGTAGGTATTGGCTGATTGAGAGCCTTGTGTACATTTTTTGCTGCGGGGCTTTTCCTGCGCGACTTCTAAAAAAGCCAATCAATTGGCCTGTCTAAAGGGCTTTCCAATCCTGAAGTGGAGTTAGCCATTGAGTTTCGCAGTGGGTTGACCAGCCGGGAATGGACGATATTGTGAGGCGGTCCAGACTCATAAAAGCTTCGAAATCGTACGCTGCTTTTTCCTCGCTATTTGCCCACCAAACCTCACGGTCTTGTTTTAGAGTTTCTACGCGCGTCGCCCACGTCATCGTAGTACTGTTAGTTTGTTTCCAGTGACATGATTTTGAGAGGAAGACCTGGCTTTTTTCAGCTCCGTTAATCACATGAGGATTGGGGCCAGCTTTCATGTACTTATCAGGATGGTCGTAAAGCGTGACGTACTCTCCAATCTTCAAGCCCTCTCGCAACACACTTCGTGCACCGGGTAAGTGCAGATAGTCATCTTCTACCATGTAGAATGAATGCCGGTCTTTCAGATTATCCATGGCCACGTCAGTGCAGTTCTGAATCCGCCAGCCACGTGCCCGTGCTCTGTTTCAATCAGTTCCTTCGGTTTTTGTGACTTAATGAACTCAATCAAACTGGGAGAGCACTTATCAGCGACAACTATGATTCGTTTCCCAAATTCCTTTACGAAATTCAGGTAGCAATGCTCTTTTGTTGCAGTTTTTAGTTTCCGCTTTCCTTGACTGTTACCGTTGTCACTGATCCGATAAATGCAGGTTAGACTATCAAACATTAAAGTATTTCACATGGGGTTATTCGAAACAATACCGCGAAGCTTGATGGCAAGCCTCTGCATGTAAGGTCAGATCGGTCCCGATTAAATACAAATGTATTTGAGCAATGCATAGCCTCGATGTGAGTGATTCTGTGGTTCTAGTATGACAAAAGCGGATCAAGAAATTCAGTAACTACTCTGATTGTTTGGGAATCGGACTGCGATTAATACATTACCGACCCTTCCTTCCAGCCACCCGTCTATTTGTCGACTCATTCAGACAGGTTAGCTTCGATAGATAATTCAATCGCTCAACTCATCGACCGACCATGACCAAAACGACTTCCCCTAACCGCTATATCGTGCTGGCGGCATTATTTCTCTTCCCCGTAATGCAGGCTGCTGCTCAAGGATTTGGCGGCACGGTAGCGGCTAGTGACGGCATCGTATTCGCCGGGGAGACGGGTAACAGAGTTACTCCAGGGATGGTATTCACCTACGAACGAGACGCAAATGGCACTTGGGCCGAGTCCGGTACGCTGATGGCAGGCGACGGCGCCACTGAAGAAGACGGTTTTGGCCGCGCTCTTTCGGCTGACGGAACAGTTCTCGCTGTGGGAGCCCCCGTTGAAGGCGCAGTTTACGTATTCGAAAAAGGTGATTCAGGTATATGGACCCAAACAGCTAGGCTCAGTGGGTTTGGGATGAATCTTGGCGCAGCAGTTGCTGTGAAGGGCAATCAGCTTGTAGCAGCAGCTTCAGGTGACGGCACTGAGGAAAACCCTGGTTTTGCACATGTGTGGACACGTCAGGATGACGGTTCATGGGCAATGTCGGGCCATTTAGGCAGTGAAGAAACCGCGATGGCAATGCAGGGAACGCAAGTAGCTATTGATGGTGATTTGGCCCTGGTATCTTCGCCCGAGTTCAATGAAGGCGCGGGAGCCGTAACTGTTTTTCAAAAAGGTGAGGATGGCGAATGGACAGAGCTTCAGCGCTTACCATCTTCAGATATGCCCAACACCCGACTTGGCGCATCGCTTTTTCTACATGATGGCCGCGCTTTAGTTGGAATGCCGGGATATGACCAACAGATTGGTGGGGTTGGTGCCTACCACATGAACGAAGACTCTGGACTTTTTGAGTTCACGCTACGGCTGGCTCTACCAGTTGCTTCTGGTAATGAGCAGATGGGAGCATCAATGATGCACGATGTCGATCACATGATCTGGATTGGAGCGCCCGGTGCCGATGCCCGCAACGGGATGGCCTATCAGTATTCTCCAAGGGAGATGATGAAAGGATTCGTACCTGTTGGTCCCGTGGGAGTGGAAGGCCTTCAGATTCGCACAGGTTTCGCTTCTTCCATGGCTCCTGGTAATGACTTTGTCGCCATTGGAGCCAGTGGATACGACAACGGCGAAGGGGGAGTATTCATATATGACAAGACGGATGAAGGATGGACTCAGAGTGGTATAGTATTCCATGATAAAGGCGCTATGGACTCCTTCACCGGCGAGATGGTTGAGTGCGAAGAAGGTGATGCCGCCGGATTCCGGTGCCAAGATGTGGATGTTCAATCCTTCCTCTCATTACGCGATATCGGTGGAGTGCGCGGAACCCGTATGAATGACATTTGGGGTTGGACGCACGAAGCGTCGGGGCGAGACTTTGCACTCGTCGGACGAACTGATGGAGCTGCGTTTGTCGAGGTATCGGATCCATTCAACCCCGTTTATCTCGGTAACATGTCCAAAACCGAAGGCGCGACCAACTCAGTGTGGCGCGATATCAAGGTCTACGAAGACCACGCATATATCGTGGCTGATGGCGCTGGACAGCACGGAATGCAAGTATTCGATCTCGAGCGCCTTCTTGATGTACCCGGTGCACCTGTTGAATTTGCTCCGGACTTCCTCTACGATCAGATTGCCAGTGCCCATAACATCGTCATCAACGAAGAAACTGGATATGCGTATTCGGTTGCTTCACGCATGGGGGGCATCACCTGCGGTGGTGGCCTGCACATGATTGACATCCGAGATCCAAAGAACCCAACGTTTGCCGGGTGCTTTTCGCACGAAGGCACCGGGCGCAACAACACGGGTAATACGCACGATGCACAATGCGTCATCTACCGTGGTCCTGACACAGAACATAGTGGCCAGGAAATCTGCATTGGATCCAATGAAACGGCCATGTCAATTGCCGACGTGACAGACAAGAACGCTCCGTTCGCCATTTCAATGGCAACGTATCCTGCCATTGCGTACACGCACCAAGGATGGTTTACCGAAGATCAGCGCTACTTCTACATCAACGATGAAGGAGATGAGCCGCAGGGATTGGTTGATGGTACTCGTACGCTGATTTTTGATCTGCAGGACTTAGATGATCCTATTCTTGTGGGTGAGCATATTTCGACAGAGACGAGCACCGATCACAACCTCTACATCAAGGGCAATTTGATGTATCAGTCAAACTATGTGGCCGGACTGCGCATCTTAGACGTGAGTGATCCTAAAGCACCGACCGAAGTGGCTTTCTTTGACACGGTTTCGAATGATCGCACAGGTGGAGGCTCTTGGAGTAACTACCCGTATTTCAATAGCGGAACGATCGTCGTCACATCGAGCAGAGAAGGGCTTTTTATGCTTAAAAAGCGGGAAGTAGACTTGTAGGTCACGGGGTGCGTTAGGTTAGTTCCGCACAAATGTCCTGTCCCTGATTATGCGCGGGCGCCGGCCAAGGCCGGCGCCCGCGCATTTGTTTGAATCAGATTCCCAATTGATTCGGCGCAGTTTTATGTTGGGGTGCGCGGACAGGCCATCTTGCCTGGGCGCACATCGTAGTCCAGATCG
>CALSQR010000001.1:1315000-1409925 GCA_943788505.1 uncultured bacterium | reverse complement strand
TGAAATTGGAATGGCCGGTGGTGCATGCGGTGGATATGGTCTCCTGCTTGACATCAACGATCCGGAAAACCCATTCCGCATGGATGCAGCAGCCGACTCCAACTTTTCGTACTGGCATTCAGCGACGTTCAGCAATGATGGCTCGAAAATGCTGTTTACGGATGAGTGGGGAGGCGGTGGCCAGCCCAAATGCCGTGAAGACGATCCGAAAGAGTGGGGTGCCAACGCGCACTTCACGATTGAGGATGGCAAGCTGACTTTCGAGTCATATTGGAAACTTCCGGCACCTCAGACGAACATCGAAAACTGTGTTGCCCACAACGGGTCAATGATTCCGATCCCCGGTCGCGAAGTGTTCGTGCAGTCCTGGTACCAAGGTGGTATTTCTGTCTATGACTGGACAGATATCAACAACCCACATGAAATTGGCTTCCATGACCGCGGACCGTCTGATGCAGAGACGCAGGGTCCAGGTGGCAGCTGGTCGGTGTACTGGTATAATGGTTTGATCGTTAGCTCCGAAATCGCCCGCGGCCTCGATATTTTCGAGCTCAAGCCAAGCGGATTTATTTCTGAAAACGAGATCGCAGCGGCCAAAACAGTGCAATTGGATTATCTCAACGCACAGGGACAGCCGATGTACTATTGGCCGACCACGTTTGCTCTTGCACAGTCCTATGTAGATCAGCTTGAGCGGTCGAAAGGTCTTTCGACATCACGTATTGCTACAGTGCGTCAAGCCCTGAAAAGCGCAGAAGGCCAGTCAGGCTCAACGCGCAGCAGCACGCTTTCAAACCTTGCAGGCGACCTGCAAGGTTCGAGTGATGCAAAGGTCCAAGCGCTTGCCGATGTAGTTCAAGAGCTGGCTGGGTCCTGACCCATCGGTTCGAGGTCAGGCAAGTAGCTGACCGTATAGAGTAGAAACGTGCGGCCCGCATGACATTGTCATGCGGGCCGCATGCGTGTTTACAGAATGCTTTTCTATAAGGGTGGCTCCGTGGCGCACAATCAACGTGTGCAATCACTCACTGTGTCCAGCTCGGACTCAGGCGGGCGTTGATGAAGGAAACGTATTCCGCTCCAGATCTAACGCATTTCTGAGAGCTTTCAGACGCTCTGGTTGGCCATTTGGGCTCCAGTAATGAACATGTGCCGCAGGATCTAATCCTCGAACACCTTCGACCGGAATATCCGAGATCCATCGACCAAACAAACCTCTTAACGGCCCTCCTATCATATCGCCCCCTATTAACCAGCGAGATGGGGTGTAGAGATTGCTCCAACGGATGGCAGCGAATTGGGCTGCATGGTGCATCCGCCAGATAGTCTCAGGTGAAGCTGATAGTTGGTCTGGGTAGCAGAATGTGTGGCCGTCAACCTCTGCAAAGAATTCGGTTTGAGGTGGATCCGTTGCCAGATACCTTTCTGAGATGCGCTGTCTGAATTCTGCATCATCGCGAGCAAGTAGGACAGATGCATACGTGAGAGGAGAGCCTAAAGTGACGAAATCGGACACCTTCCATGGCGCTGCTGCTTCGGGCGCTGACAACCATTTGAACAAATTCCGCTTACGGACAAGCATCTCCTGCACGGAATCATGTTTGTTTACTTGAAAATGCTCCATCTCCCGTATAGGATCTTCTGACAAAGCAGTTGTTCTCCTTCTCCGCTTGGTTCTCGACCAGCAAATGGAAAGGATGTCGTAGGCGATTACGCTACCAAGGCTATGTCCGACTATGACAATACGATCGTATTGTGGATCAGCCTGAATCTGTTCCAGCAGATCCACTCCGCGGTTTAGGATGAGATTCCGGACGCCAACATTGCGCGGTGCATGATCGAAATACCGGGCTGCATCGCCGACGTAATGCCTCAGTAGGCCATGGAGTGTTCCGATCAGCAAAAGAAGTAGGAATGCCAAGAGGAACCAGAAGATCGATTTCGAATGGATGAGAACTAGAAATGTCGGCACCAACATTAAAGCTAGCACAACAGGCAGTGCCATCCAGAGCATCATCCAGACTGGAATTAGTTTGGAGGGCATTTTCCATGGCCATCGGAGCATGAGCGGCCGAATCCAATCGGCCACGTGCGAGAAACGGCTTCCTCTCATGAGATCCTGCCAGTACAATTCGAAAAAATCCGTCCTGATGTCGGAACTAGGTTCGTTGGCAGAGGAAATGGCGCTAGTTGTTATCCGCCGCAGTTCGTGGATCGGAAATTTTGGCTCAGGCTTGACCCAAATTCGCCTAGCACAATGTTCTAGGGAGTCATTTCTCAGGAATACAGCTTCAACGAAGTCCCTGATTGTCCCCATTGGTCGCTGCTCGCCAATCCCATGAACTAGCAGAACCGCTTGTTTAAGCCGCTTTTTGTGCATTCCCGTTTGACAAGGAAACGCATCTTCCAGCGAGGGAACGTCACTATTGGCGTAAATGGGTTCGCTGCCGAAAGGTGCTAGCTCAAGGCCAGAGCTTCAGACTTGCTGATCGCTCCCGCATAAAATAGCTGAATCAAAAACCTTTGATTCAGACCCCCTAAAGTCTGTATCCTATCTGCTCACTCAAATATCGAGGCCAGTGAAAACACACTTCATCCCCGGCGCCCCTGCCGCTATAGGACCCTACTGCCACGCCGTCAGAACCGGTAATCTGTACTTTCTCTCGGGTCAGACACCTCTCGATCCGGACACCATGAAACTGGTCGGGGAGTCTATTGCGGAGCAAACCGAGAAAGTTTTCGACAATATCAGCACGGTCTTAGAAGGGCTGGGCCTGTCTCTTTCCAACGTGGTCAAAACGACCGTCTACCTGCGAAGTATGAGAGACTTTGCAGGTATGAACGCGGTGTATGAGGCCCGATTCGAAGGTCATAAACCGGCTCGCACCACTATTGCGGTCCAGGAAAACCCTATGGACGCTATGGTCGAAATTGAATGTGTTGTTGAGGCTGAATAACCAGCTACATGGCCAATGGTCAGAATCTGACCTACTACCTGCTTTCAAATCTGCAGAGAGTGTCTGCATCAATCCAAGCTTGTAGCCAAGCGTGTCGCTGGGCCGTTCTAATTGCCCATGCTGATGTAGCCGCACCCAGTTCTCCAGAGGACCCCATACCCGACATCAGCCAAGATGCGGTAGTCGCTCCGATTGGTGACCCTGGCGGGATTGTAATGGAACGTTCCATCTCCGTCCGCTGGTAGGGGCGGAATAGGAAGCGATCAACTTCGTCCAGCATCGAAAGCCGGTGTGCCTGAGTCTCCTCGCCTTCCTTATCGGCATTATTAGTTAACCACGCGTGGATGTCCCGCAAATGCAATGAAATACGTGCTTTTACGCCAGGAGCATGACTATTTGAGGCAGCGACTGTCAGCAGCATGTCGGTCCATATCTGCTGGGTCTGGCGTTGGAGCTCTGCCTCATAACCATCAGGAGATTCGGCGGATAGCCAAACACTGTTCGTAACGCTGACAAGTATGTCGAGCAATCCCGGCTGTCCTTTGTCGAAATCTTTCTGGTAAATAAGCCGCGCCGTTCTGGATGGATCAAGAAGAAGAGAGAACACCTGGTGAGACACCACAGCGGCTGGGGCATACGGGTCAAAAATGAGACCTGTGTCCCCATCAAATAGCTCCCTGTGTTGCCCATACCCTGGTGGCCTGGGAGGAATCTGCGTCCGGATGTGTCCTGGAAGAGCCAATGCGGCTGGTTTTACTGCCGCAATCAACGCATCCGTTGCTTTGGTTTGATCACGTGGCGCAACGGCTTCTGGAAAATCCTGCCGGTCGCCTCGGACGTTATAACTGTACCTGACTCCGCCCACGAGTTTTGCCACGGCATCCAATTGATAGCGGTGTCTTAAATACAGCGGAACGAGTACCTCTTCCATCAACGACATGGGTGCATCAGGTCGGATTGATCCGACTCCGAAACGATCGAGGGCTGTTTTGCGAACGGCCATTTCGAGTTCAAGGGCATTCACTGCGTTCGTGCCATTGTCCCACAGATGGGCATCGGGGTGAGCTCCTCCAGCCGGGCGCGCATCGTCATCACTGATATATATCCATCCTTGGGCGACATACTCTGAGATGATCGCATCGAGGGCTGTTTTTTCATTCAAGCTATCCGGGAAATCTGAATACCCGTATCGGATCGTGAATTTGTCCCATTCTCCGATACCCGTTGCATAGGCTTGATCGAGAGTGACGTCATAGTCGGATGTCAACTGGGCCAAAGGGGCAGGGTAATCCATCACAGACGCACGATTGTTAACCGAAGCTGCAAAATTGTGTTGGATACCGAGAGTATGTCCGATTTCGTGGGCAGACAATTGCCTAATACGGGCGAGTGCCATTTCGAGCATCTCGTCTTTGCCGTCTTGTGAGGGTACTGCCCTTGGGTCGTACGGATTAAGCAGCCCTTCAGCAATCAGGTAGTCTTGTCGAATGCGAAGGGATCCGAGCGAGACATGTCCCTTGATGATTTCGCCCGTGCGAGGATCAGTAACGGCGTTGCCATAGCTCCAACCTCGTGTGGATCGGTGGACCCAATTAATCACATTATATCTGACATCAAGCGGGTCAGCATCATCAGGAAGCATTTCAACCCTGAAGGCATCCCTATATCCTGCAGCTTCAAAAGCCTGATTCCACCACGATGCCCCCTCAAGGAGAGCGCTTCTGACGGGTTCCGGGGTTCCTGAATCAAGGTAATAGATGATAGGCTCAACAGGATCTGAGATTGCCGCCGAAGGATCTACCTTTTCAAGTCGATGTCGGGCAATGTAGCGGGTTCTCATATCAGAGCCGATGGGCGCCGAATAATCTAGAAAGCTTGGTCCGAAAAAGCCTGATCGCGGATCATGTTGCCGTGGTTCAAAGCCTGGGGGGGGAAGGGCGATGAATGAATGGCGCTCTCTCAGGGCGATGGCTTCGGGATACGCAGCTACACTTCGGACTTGTCCACCCGGATTGTCCGATGTGAACGTCAGTAACGCCTCCATTTCTGTGTTCTCAGGAAAGCTTTTCGTGTTTTCCCGGTACGGAACAGAGCGGGATGCGTCCATCTTGAAGGAACCTTGGCCACTGCGGCTCAATGTGCTGATCGCTCCATGAGCATCTCGGACGATGAATGAAGTTGCATCAACGAGAACGCGGTCGTCTGTTTCGGCTGCCACATCAAACCCATGTAGTACGCCCTCAGCAAAGGCTTCCCTAACGGAGGCCCTTTCTGCTTCATTCTCGGACGATGCGATGTAACCTGTATTTGGCGCCATCAACAGCACCTTCGGCCCGCGGCGGTCGAAACGGACGATGCGAGTCGGACCTAATTTGTTACGGTCTAGACCTATGTCGTTCGAGCCAAGTCCAGCCGCGAGGGACACCTGATAAATGAAGTCTGATCCGACATTGTCAACTTCCAACCAGACCTTTCCACCGACTTCATCCCAGTATATCGTGAAGAAGCCCTCCATCTTTTCCATACCAGCCGTTTTGGTTTCGATGGTTGGTAAATCTTGGGCTAGAAGATTTTGAGCCACAACAGAGTGGAGAACGAACAAAAGAAGAGCTACAGAAAGAAAGCGTCGCATGGGGATTCGGATTGTAATGGGACGACCAAGTCAATATAGGATCGGAAACCTCATTTTACGGCTAAAAATGAACATCGTTTGAAGATGTAAATTCCCCGTTTCTTTGCGATCCTTTCGCCTTGTCATCGGGCAAGCGCCCGCGGGTCTATGTATTTTTCAGATTCCAATTCCAACCTGACTGCCCAACCCTGATGGAAACCAAACTGGCCGCCGGCGAAGTTGTACAGATTGTCGGTCCTGTGATTGACGCACAGTTCCCTGCTGACTCCGTACCGGATATTTTGTCCGCCCTGACGATCGACCGCGAAGATGGATCGAAACTCGTCCTAGAAGTTCAGCAGCACCTTGGCGAAAATCGTGTCCGCACGATTGCCATGGATGCGACCGATGGCCTTCAGCGCGGTACCAAAGTGAACAACACCGGTAAAGCGATTTCTATGCCGATCGGTGATGACATCCTTGGTCGTCTGTTTAACGTCGTTGGTGAAGCCATCGACGGTATTCCGCAGCCAAAAGCCACAGAGCGTCGGCCTATTCACGCCGCGCCTCCTGCGTTCGAAGACCTCTCGACGTCTGTCGAGATGCTCGAAACAGGTATTAAAGTGGTTGACCTTCTTGAGCCATATGCTCGTGGTGGAAAGATTGGTCTCTTCGGTGGTGCCGGAGTGGGCAAGACGGTTCTGATCATGGAACTCATCAACAACATTGCCAAGGGCCACGACGGTTTGTCAGTGTTCGCAGGTGTCGGTGAGCGTACGCGTGAAGGAAACGACCTTCTTCGTGAGATGCTAGAATCCGGTGTTGTCGATTATGGCAAGGAATTCCTCGAGTCGATGGAAAAAGGAGATTGGGACCTTTCGAAAGTCGATCCAGACGCTCTGAAGAACTCATCACTGGCCCTCGTATTCGGCCAGATGAACGAACCACCAGGAGCTCGTGCTCGCGTAGCCCTATCTGGTCTTACGATTGCTGAGTACTTCCGTGACCTTGGTGGTCGTGACGTTCTCTTCTTCGTTGATAATATCTTCCGCTTCACGCAGGCAGGTTCTGAAGTATCCGCCCTCCTCGGACGTATGCCTTCAGCAGTTGGTTACCAGCCAACGTTGTCCACGGAAATGGGTGAAATGCAGGAGCGCATTACCTCGACTAAAAACGGTTCTATCACCTCGGTTCAGGCTGTCTATGTTCCTGCCGATGACCTTACTGACCCGGCTCCGGCCACAACGTTTGCTCACCTTGATGCCACGACGGTTCTTTCTCGTCAAATCGCATCGCTCGGTCTATATCCAGCTATTGACCCGTTGGATTCAACGAGCCGGATCTTGGATCCTCGCATTCTCGGTGACGAGCACTACGACACAGCGCAGCAAGTCAAAAACCTGCTCCAGCGCTACAAAGAACTCCAAGATATCATCGCCATTCTCGGAATGGATGAGCTCTCCGACGAAGACAAGCTCGTTGTTGGTCGCGCTCGTCGTGCTCAGCGCTTCATGAGTCAGCCATTCTTCGTTGCCGAGCAGTTCACTGGTAACCCCGGCAAGTACGTCAAAATCGACGACACTATCCGCGGTTTCCGCATGATCCTTGATGGCGAACTCGATCATCTTCCAGAAAGCGCATTTGCGTACAAAGGAGCTATCGAAGAAGTCATCGAAGCAGGCGAAAAAATGCTTGCTGAATCAGCCGTAGAAGCGTAAGCAGAGCGGACTACCTGATCACCCAACCTCGCGCAGACAACATGCTAGTAGAAATTGTATCTCCTTCGGGCCGCGTATTCAGCGGTGAAGCCAGCCGGGTAAAAGCCCCTGGTGTGGAAGGCTCTTTTGAGGTCCTTCGCAATCACGCGCCGATGATTTCAGCAATTGAGGTCGGCTCGATCGTGGTTACTAATACCGGCGGAGATGCCATCACATTCGCTACGAGTGGTGGTTTTGTCGAAGTCCAGAACAATCACGTTAGCGTGATTGCCGAGACTGCCGAGTTAGCAACGCAAATTGACGTTGACCGGGCAAAAGCAGCCGAAGAGCGAGCAGTAGCAGCTCTTACTGGCGAAATGGATGCTCAGACCAAGGCCAAGATGGTCAAGGCGCTAGACCGCTCTCGCAATCGCTTGCGGGTTGCTATGAGCAATGTAGGAGCCAACCGGTAGGAAGTATTCGCTCCCTTCGGTATTTAGCAGCACTTGTCCGTCCTAAAAGATTGTGCTCAATCGCAAACACTGACTGCACTGCTACTGAAAAGCGCCACTGAACAGTGCCACTGAATATGGCCACTGAACATCGATGCCGAATTTCGCTATCGCATTTTGCAATCGAACGTCTAAGCATTACCCCCAGAATTCCATGAGATACGCACTTTTTCTTCTGGCTCTTGTACTAGCAGGATGTCAGGGGAGCAACGAATCCTCTCTTGAAGCGCCCGTTTCTGCAACACTCGTAGAGTCGACGATGAGCGAGGAAGGGGAGGGTTGGTTCACCAAGAACGGCGATGGCAATTTCATCGTTTTCGGCCGCCATGATAGTACGTGGACTAACCACGTCTTGATGGTGATGGAAGAGACAGATTCCAGCTGGACCGTACCCAGTGTTCTCCCTTTTTCGGGGGAATTCAACGACCGTGGGGCACGTTTTTACCCTGGTCTTGATGGCCTCATTTTTTCGTCTGATCGTCCTCTGCCCGAAGAGAGTGAGCCTGGAGACTTCAACCTCTGGGTGGTCGTGCATGATGGTCTAGAATGGCTCGACCCTGAGCCCATGATGTTCATTAATTCAGAGCTTAATGACTTCCACGCCAGTATTACGTCTGATGGAACGATCTATTTCGCTTCCAACCGGGACGGTGGTCAAGGTAAATCTGATCTGTACCGAGCTGTGTTGGGTTCAGTGGGATATGAAGTAGAAGCGCTGCAAGGACAGGTGAACTCGAGTTATTCCGAATCCGATATATTTGTTGATGCCGAAGGACGCTTCGTCATCTACTCTCGGACGGATGATCCGGCTGGGTTCGGGGGCGATGATCTCTGGATATCGTTCGCAGAAAATGGTTTGTGGGGATCACCTATTCACTTGGGTCCCGAGGTAAATACCGCCGAATATGAGTACGGTGCTTTTATCGCTCGAGATGGAGATACATTGTATTTCACGAGCCACAAGGATGGGAATGCAAACATCATGTCGATTCCCTTAGCTTCCCTTGACGTCGTCTGGCCTTGGCTAGCCGCGGACAACGCAGAATGATTGCTCCACGTTTGGGGTGATGATCCTGTCCATTTCAATCTTGGGGTTTTGCCCTGACTAGTCATCCCAAACCGATGGACCTTACGAATCTGCCCACTCCCGCCCTTCTAGTGGACCGTGCGAAACTCATGGCAAACCTCAATGCCATGCAGCAGCGCGCCAATGAACAAGGGGTTCGACTTCGCCCACATACCAAAACTCATAAGTCCATCGCGCTTGCCAAACTGCAACGAGATCTTGGTGCGCAGGGTTTAACGGTTGCTAAACTGGGTGAAGCAGAAATGTTTGTTGATGCCGGATTCGATGACATCCGGATAGCTTATGCCCTCGTAGGCGATGATAAATTTGCGCGAGTCCGTCAACTGATGGATCGTGCCAGAATTACTTTTTGTGTCGACACGGTTGAAGGGGTAGGAGCCGCATCTCGCTATTTTTCTGGTCATGGTCTAACGGCGGAAGTGCTGATCGAGACGGATATCGGGTACGGCCGATGTGGTGTCTGGTATGATGATCCACGGTCGGCGGGGTTCGCACGATGGGTCGATGACCAGACGGGGCTTCGCGTAGTTGGGATCTTGACCCATGCAGGCCATGCCTACGGTGGTCCCAAAGAGAAGGGCGAAAGCAAAGAGGATGCGCTACGGCGTGTTTCGAATCAGGAACGCGACCGCATGCTGGAATTTGCGGTCAGTCTTCGGGAAGAAGGTGTGGCAGCGGCGGTGGATGGATCGTTGGAAATAAGTATTGGATCGACACCATCCGTGCGGTATTTCGAAAACCGGACCCATGAAGGGTTTAAAGTGACGGAGATGCGCCCAGGCAACTATGTCTACTTAGACATGACGCAGGTGAATCTGGGTGTGGACCCTTTACAAAGATGCGCATTGACGGTCTTGTCTACTGTCATTTCCAAACATGCCAACGCGGATGGGACTGAACGACTCTTCTTGGATTCTGGCAAGAAAGTTCTGACCTCTGACATGGCGTACGGACAAGAAGGATATGGTCAGGTTCTCCATGGATTGAACGTTATGGAGCCGCTTACTGGAGCCGTTATTAATGCTCTATCAGAGGAGCATGGCTGGGTTCATATGCCCGGAGGTAGCATGTTAAAGGTTCTTGACCGGGTTCGCGTCGTCCCGAACCACTCCTGCGTTGTGGTTAACACCCAGAAAGAGGTTCACGTAGTAGAAGGGGATCGGGTTGTTGAATCTTGGCCTGTTGATGCCCAAAGCCTGGTTCTCTAGACCACTCCGCACTTTACACCTTCAACGCATTCGTCTCACCCGTTGAACAGATTGCCGTCGCGTCCTGGTGGGTCAATTTTGAAATGACGGTAGGCGGCGGGCGTTGCTAATCTTCCACGAGGTGTACGTTCGATATACCCTTCCTGGATCAGATAGGGCTCATACACTTCTTCAATCGTACCCGAATCCTCTCCGACTGAAACAGCTAAGTTAGCCAGGCCGGTAGGGCCGCCGCCGAACTTCTCAATCAGTGTCATCAGGATCCGCGTGTCCATATCGTCGAGACCTTCGATATCGACATTGAGTGCGTTCAGCGCATAATCCGCGAGATCTTTTGTGATCCTTCCATCCCCGTCAACTTCTGCGTAATCCCGGGTGCGGCGCAGCAATCGGTTAACTACTCGAGGCGTGCCTCTAGAGCGGCGCGCGATCTCAATAGCACCGTCCGCAGTAAGCTCAACGCCGAGAAGCCCCGCTGATCGCTCTACGATGCGCGTCAGGGTTGAAGCCGGGTAGTAGTCGTAGCGGAAGTCGATGCCGAACCGCGCACGCAGAGGTGCTGTAAGCAGCCCTTTACGGGTCGTGGCCCCTACGAGCGTAAAAGGAGGCAGCGAGATCTTGACACTCCGTGCACTTGGCCCGGAGTCAATCAAGATATCTATGTGATAGTCTTCCATTGCCGCATACAAATACTCCTCAACGACGGGCGCTAAACGATGGATTTCGTCGATGAAAAGAACATCTCCTTCATTCAGGTTCGTGAGCAAACCTGCAATGGACGCAGGTTTATCTAGTACTGGGCCCGAAGTCGTCTTAACCTGCGCGCCCATCTCCTCGGCGATGATGTAGGCAAGCGTGGTTTTACCCAATCCGGGTGGGCCGGATAGAAGCACATGGTCGAGGCATTCTCCACGGCGCTTTGCCGCCGTCATGAATACCCGAAGATTGTCTTTAATCTGCTGCTGCCCGATGAAGTCATCCAATGACTTCGGCCTGAGGGCTTTTTCAATGTCCTCCTCAGCATCCGCTGGCTGCGGAGCAAACTGGCCGGAGCGTTCAATCATGGTGTGCCGGGAAAAAGAGACAGAAAATCGGGGAGTGGACGTCCTAAAGGTAGCCTTTTAATGATCCTTCTGCTTTCAGGGTTTCAAAAAAAGCCTTGAGCGCGCGGACTTCTTGAATAGAATGTTTTTTTTAGAATGCAACGTATTGCCCCCCATGACGTTGCGATGCTAGAGGCAATAATCATTTAAGCCCTGTCAGCGAGGACGATACTGTCAATATTGCTTATTGAGCCAACGTGCGATAGAATACGGCATCATGTTTGTAGTGGACGATGTAATCATATCAGATGAAGTAGTGGAGGCGGCATTCAGCTGCAACCTCTCTGCTTGCCATGGCGCTTGCTGTGTGCAAGGGGAATCCGGCGCGCCATTGACGGAAGCTGAATTGCAGGAAGTGGAAGCTGTCTTGCCGGCTGTGCGTCATCGTCTGCGTCCAGAAGCACTTGATGTCATCGACAAAGAAGGTGTTTGGGAAAAACTGGGGCCTGGGCATTACGTCACAACATGTGTGGGCGAAGCAGAATGTGTTTTCGTTCGATATGACGGGCCCGTTGCTAAGTGCTCTATTCAGGAAGCTTATCATGAGGGTAAAGTCTCTTTTGAGAAGCCGATTTCCTGCCATCTGTATCCGATTAGAGTACAGCCTCTGGGAGACTTCGAAGCGCTTAATTACGAGCAAATCGACATCTGCGCCCCGGGTAGAAACCACGGTAACCGCAACGGGATTGGTTTGGCTGAGATGCTTGAGCGCCCGCTGACCCGCAAGTATGGGCCTACTTGGTTTACCCAATTTATGCTTATGGTAAAAGAGCGGCGAGACGTGCTCAATGCCGCTGCCTGGTCGAAGAAAGGAGAGGGGGCCGACTAACGTCATGCTGAATCTCCACCAACGCCAGTCCATGCAACAGCGGCTATCGCCGCAGCAGATTCAGTACATCAAGCTTCTGCAGTTGCCAACCCTTGCGCTCGAACAGCGCATCAAGCAAGAATTGGAGGCGAATCCGCTTCTTGAAGAAGGGGAAGACCTGCTTGATGAGGATACCATGGATGAACAGTCCGAGGAGGACCAGTTCGACGATGTCCTGGGGGAAGAAGAGGCCTCTACCGAAGACGATTATGACTGGGAAGAGCTGATGGATACCGGAGACGATCTCTACGGGTATAAGGCCGCAGTCGACCACAGTGCAGAAGAGGATCAGCGAGAAACGCCGCTCGTCTCAATTAGCAGTATGACTGAGTCCCTGCGCGATCAAATGTCGTTTATGGATTTGAGTGAGCAAGAAGAGTTCATTGCTGAACAAATCATTGGATCGATTGACGAGGATGGATATCTGCGTAGGCCGCTTGAGTCCATTGTGGACGATGTGGCTTTCAACCAAGGCATCATGCTCTCAGAGCAAGATGTCGAGGACATGCTCCATCGCATTCAACGGTTAGAACCGATTGGCGTCGCCTCGCGCGACCTGCGGGAGTGTCTGCTTGTTCAGCTTGATATGCTGCCAGAGGAGATCAATGGCAGGGATGTTGCCATTGAGATGCTGACTCACGCTTACAAAGCGTTCACGATGAAGCATTTTGATCAGATCATGCGTCGATTAGATATCGAAGGGCATGAACTAAAAGATGCCTTCGAGCTGATTCAGCGGCTCAATCCGAAGCCCGGCGAAGGCGAGTTCACGGCATCAGAGAATTACATCACACCAGACTTTACGGTTCGTTCAGAGGAAGATGAGTTTATCATCACCCTCAATTCGGGAAACGCCCCGGAACTACGCGTCTCGAAGCATTATCAGCAGATGCTGGAGCAGGTTGTAGCTGATAAAAAGAAGGGTAAAAAATCCTATGACTCGGAAACGCAGCATTTTCTGAAGTCGAAGTTTGAGACCGCTCGTGGGTTCATCAATTCGATCAATCAACGGCGGCAGACCATGTTGTCTGTCATGAATGAAATCGTCAACCAACAGGAAGACTTTTTCCGCTCAGGTGAGGGCAATCTAAAACCGATGATCTTGAAGGACATCGCTGAGATTATCAAGATGGATATATCCACCATCTCTCGCGTGGTTAACGGTAAGTATGTCCAGACTGAATTCGGCGTTTACGAGCTGAAGCACTTCTTTTCGGAAGGCCTTTCTACTGATTCGGGTGAAGATGTCTCGAACAAGGAGGTCAAGGCCATCATCGATGGTATCATTTCAGAGGAGGACAAGAACAAGCCACTGTCCGATCAGCGAATCGCTAAGTTATTGGAGGACAAGGGGTTTCAGATTGCACGTCGTACGGTTACGAAGTATCGTGAGCAGCTGGGAATTCCTGTTGCACGGATGAGAAAGGAAATCGTCCTCTCTTGAAGGGCTCATCGGCCCAATCTGCTCCTGTAGTTGAGCAATCATTCGTATTTTACGCGCATCCTCGAGCAGTTCGACCTGCCCATGCAGTTGCTATCCCAGAATGCTGCCAGCAGACCCTTTTCGATTTGATCGTTGCTCGACATCACCATTACAGATTGCTATGTCTTCTCTCGAAGCCTATTTCGAACCTTACCGCAACCAGATTGTCGGCATCGACCAGACATTCCACGGACCGTACGGGGAAAAGAAGATTATCTATGCTGACTGGATTGCTAGTGGCCGTTTGTATGGTCCCATCGAGGATCGTCTGTCCGATATGATCGGACCCTTCGTAGGTAATACCCACACAGAGACGAGTGTAACCGGTACCTCGATGACTCGGGCATATCGGGAGGCTCGAAACATCATCAAGCGACACGTCGGAGCTGCACCAAACGACATCATCATTGCAGCTGGGTCCGGGATGACAGGCGTCATCAACAAGCTCCAGCGAATCATTGGAGTGCGTGTACCAGAGTTGCTTCAGCCGTATTTCGACATTCCGGACGAAAAACGGCCGGTGGTGTTCATCACTCACATGGAGCATCATTCTAATCACACTTCTTGGTTGGAGTCAACGGCAGATCTAGTCTGGATTGATCCTGATCATGATGGCTTGTGTGCTGTGGAAAATTTGAAACGAGAGATCGTTAAGTACCCGGGTCGTCCGCTGATCGGTTCGTTTACCTCATGCTCGAACGTAACAGGCGTTCATGCACCCTATTACGAGCTTTCCCGCGTAATGCACGAACATGGTGGCTGGTGTTTTGTCGACTTTGCCGCAAATGCACCCTACGAAGACATCAACATGCATCCTGAGAATGAAATGGAGCGCTTGGATGCCATTTTCTTCTCGCCGCACAAATTTCTCGGTGGTCCCGGGTCAAGCGGCATTATGGTGATTAATGCGGAGCTTGACAAAAACACTGTTCCAGATCATCCGGGTGGGGGAACGGTCGAGTGGACTAATCCGTGGGGAGAGCATCGGTTCGTCGAAGACATCGAAGATCGCGAGGATGGAGGAACACCAGCATTTATGCAGACCATCCGAGCAGCATTGGCTATCCGGCTAAAAGAGGAGATGGGCACAGATAACATTTTGGCCCGAGAACATGAATTGCTTGCGCGTGCCTTCCCACGAATGCGAGCCATTCCCGGGATGCGGATTCTTGCCGATAAGCTCGAAGACCGATTAGGTGTGATCTCATTCTACATCGAAGACGTCCACTACAATCTTATCGTCAAGTTGCTCAATGACCGATACGGCATCCAGACACGCGGCGGTTGTTCATGCGCCGGCACATACGGTCATTACTTGTTGCATGTAGATAGAGACCATTCCAAATCCATCACGGATCAGATCAGTAAAGGATTCTTGGCTAACAAACCGGGTTGGGTTCGTCTCTCATTACATCCTACGATGACGGATGAAGAGTTAGACGTAGTGCTGAACGCCCTCGAAGACATCGCGCTCAACGTGAAGACCTGGGCCGAGGACTACGAGTACGACTCGAGCACCAATGAATATGTTTGTCGACTTGGTGGGGACGGGGTCGATGTCTCGGCCTGGTTTGATATGGGTGAAGGTGTAACTGCCTGAGTAGTATGCGTTCTACGAGCCGGTATTGATGTGTTGTTGTCCAGATTAGGACACACCGCTGATCAAGCTGTGGACACTTGATGGGTCAATAGCCAGCCGATTCTCGGCTAAGCCCAAGGCCGGCCGCCAAGAAAGGCCATGTATTTATAATAGAGCGCCTAAATGTAACTAAAACAGTTACATATGATCTCCTTTTTAGTGCTCTAGTTGGCTTCTTATTGCCACTTTGTACCTCGAATACCGGTTACGAACCCTTGTCTCTCTGTGTCGATGCCACGAACAGGCTCGGTATTTGAATTGAATCCAATCAGTTCATTGGACTTCGCGTCCCGGCAGTCAACTGCCGTCCGTCGCGCCACACCAATCACCCGATCTTTGGATCGGAAAATCGGAAAATCGACATGGACACTACTGCACAGACCTTGACGTCAACACCTTCACTTTCTGCTTTGCTGACCCGGTACATGAATGGCCAGATCGCAGAGACTGCTTGGAAGAAACTCATGCGGATCCTGGATGCAGAAGGTGTCTCATCAGGTGAGCGTTTGGCTTACGCTCGGTACATGAATGATTTGCTGGCTGATCGCCGCAAGTCATCTGTGGATTTCCCAGCTGGTGATGAAGCGGCAAGTCTACTTAAGGACATCCGTGCATAAACAAAGGAGCTCCTGACGTAGTCATGAACGAAGAGACTGACTCTGAAGATTAAAAGCTACCTCCTCCAGCTTGTGTGATCCTGTTTTATTGTGGTGGGTGGGGCAGGACCACCGGTCTTCAGTCTTGGCGGGGGGCGAGCGTAGCTCGCCCCCCGCTTTCTTTTAGCCCAGCATTTTGAAAAGCGTCAACCTAATCCAGGTCCACGTCTAGCTCAAGGTCAATAAGATCCTCAAAGAGCATGACCTCACTCGCTATCCAGCCCACGGTGACCATTGACCGAATGAATAGAAGCACTTGTTGTAGCACGAAAGCGAGGAAAAGACCGCCGACGGCAATATTTGTCCAAAATGGGAGAACCATGGTCACTAAACCGATAGCCAACCAACCGAGATATACAGCATGAGCAGATCCAGATTGAAGAAACCAGCGTACGCCGGCAAACCAACTCTCCATAACTTTTTTCTTGCCGACCACGAGTTCGATACGAGCAAAATCATGCATCATGTCGATGAATGCCAGTCCAATGAAGAGCATGATTGGCGTAAAGATGAAGTTGACCCAGAACTGTACCACTTCTCCAGTCAGTAGCAAGCCTAGGATGGTGACCAGAATGACCACAGCAATCAGAATGGCCAGCACCATTCCGACAAAAGGCAATCCAAGTAACAGGGCGCGCCCCGTATGCTGTCCAATGCCTCGCCAAAACGATCCTTCGCCACTTCCTTGAACGGCATACACAACTGCCACAGAACTGGCCACCTTCCAGATATAGATGAGAGGGATCATCCAGATCAACTGACCCATCAGAATTTGGAAAATGGGCCCGGTTTCTTCCAGCATATCGGCCCAAAGTGCAATATCGAACTGTTCAGACATTTCTGGACTAAAGCCTGAATCTGAGATAGCTGCAGCAAATGCAACGAATATGGGAATCGACAGAATAATGCCGACAGCTAGGTTGATGGCGTACAGGATCCCTGCCAGACCAGGCCGTTTCATGGCTAGGCTCCATCCTTGGGAAATGTGGGAAGCAGACATATCGAATCAGGATTGACGGGATTCGCCAGACGACGAATTCGGATTAGGGAATAGGTGGCGTGAGATGAAGCATACCACGTCAGAATAAACCACCGAGCACAAAAAGTACGGTTTGAAAGAAACTGGCAGCGCGCAATTGCGCTTTCCTTGCGAACTGGTTGTCAGCCTCAGGCGCAATAACCATACGATTATTCAGATGATTGATGTCCAGCAAGATGGCCCGGTCAGGATCTAGCCAAGCTTCGACCACACGTGACGGAGAGGAAAACGAGATGTCTTTCCATTGATCCACACCATCCCACTGTGCGGTGAACGTAGAATCAGTGGCGGTGCGCACCTGGAGTGTTGTAGGAAAAACACCGTCTTCATTGCGGCGAACACGCACCCGCGTACGGAAGGTATCGTCATCCTGTCGTGTATTTAGGATGCTGACTACTTCTTGATCAACGACTGCGGTCCCATAAACAAATTGGCCGAAAAACCAGTCCAAGTCCTGTTCCGAGACAGATTCTGCTACGTCCTGTAGATCTCTAGTTGTCGGGTGCCGGAAACGCCATGTGTCGTAATAGGTGCGAAGGAATTCCCGTTGCATTTCCCATCCCCAGTATCGCTCTAGGGTATTCATTACCGTAGCCGGCTTGGGATACGATGCTTTGCCGTAGTCACCCATGGAGTATTCCCACGAGCTGGTGAAAAGGGCGCCCTTTGAAGGGTTGTCCTTAACATAGCCAAGCCGCTGCATTTCGATATCTCCCAATTCGAAGGGACCAAAGTCAATGACGCTTCCTCCGGGGTAAGCGTCATCCATGATGCGAGATTCGATATAGGAGTTCATGCCTTCATCGAGCCATGCTTCTTCGAATTCATTGCTAGCGAGCAGGCCGTAGAAATATTGGTGCCCAAATTCGTGGATAGTGACAAGCTCAAGGAATCGAGCGCTCTGAGGTAGAGCGTACGCGGTACCGGAGGTGATTAGGGTGGGATACTCCATGCCGTTAGCTCCACCAATAGCATCGACCACGGTAAGAGTTGTATACGGGTATTCTCCCACCCAGTCAGCATATCGTTCGAGGGCAGTAACCGCTGCGTCAATATGGCGTTGCCCTTGTCCTTTGTGGGCTGGCCGGACCAAGGCCCTGATCGCAACGTGTTGCCACTGTTGTTCAAAAACCAAGTAGTCTTGACTTGCCGTCCATGCAAAGTCATGCACATCATCAGCTAAGTATCGGACAGTTTTTTGTCCGTCCGAGTTCGACTCACTTTCGATTAGGCCACTGGCGCCAACCACATAGTCTTCCGGTACGGTCATGGTCACATCGTAGGTTCCAAAATCGGCATAGAACTCGCTGTTTTCATGGAATTGATGAGCGTTCCAGGCACCCTTCAGGGCATCTTTTGGAACGTACCTCTGACCGGGTATTTCATACACAGCAATTTTGGGAAACCATTGTGCCACCATGAAAAGAGGGTTTCCTGTATCAGTGACCTTCCATCCTGTGCGCGCGACGACTTCCGGAAGGCGACTATCAAAAGTGATGTCAAGCGCAATGGTTCGCCAGGCCCCACGGGTTGAGGAAGAGCAACGGACATGACGGTCAGGTCATCGGGGTTTCCGTCGTCCGGCTGAATAAATGTCATACGATCGGTCAGGTCGCGTTCAGGAGCCGAAGGTAGCCCTGGTTGAAAGTCTCCCTCATCGTCAGCGATACGCATGCCGCGCACTTCAATACCTCCCCAAGGGTTATCATCAGAGGCTGAATTACCGCGATGCTGCCCGCCGCTTTCACGCATGAAGGTAGATTCGTTGTTGCGGAAAGCGTTCAGGTACAAGTGAAACTGAAGCTCATCGACTGGCACATTGTCCGGATTTCTCCAGGTTAGGCGCTGCGAACCTGAAACCGTCCGTGCATCGGGATCAAGGGTCACATCCATACGGTAACTAACCCGTCGCTCCGAGAGGGGCGTATCAGAGGTGGTAGTTTGGGCAATGACCGGCGAAGCGCTTATTCCAAGAATGAGTAGAAGTACATACAGCCGGAAGTGTAACATCGAGAAGTCGGACATAGCCGTTCCCTGTTGGTGTGCGAAGCGTTAAAGCGGTACTATACGTGCTGTACTCGAAAAAAGGTGTGGGGGAGGACCCGATTAATTGCAATGGCTAAAATGGGATCAGGACGTCCAAAACGGGTTGAATTATGCGAGGTGGGGCCGCGAGACGGCTTCCAGTTCGACCGTATAGCTATCCCGACTGAACTAAAGCTCGAGGTATTGCGCCTGCTTATTGAGTCAGGGCTTCCTCGAATCCAGATTACATCCTTCGTTCATCCAGGTCGAGTTCCTCAGATGGCCGATGCGGAAGAGGTGGTAAAAGCTCTTGGGAGTACGGAGGGAGTCATTTTTTCGGGTTTGGCACTCAATGAACGAGGCGTTCAGCGCGCCGCAGACACTGGCCTGACCCATGTAGATCTCTCGATTGCCACAAATGAGCAGCATGGGCATGACAATGCCAACATGTCGGTCGCGGAAGGAGTCGATCGTGCCATGGAGATGATCCGAATAGCGCACGAAGCGGGCTTACAGGTGCAATTGGGCGCACAGACGGTCTGGGGGTATCAGATTGCAGGAGATACACCCATGGAAACTGTGCTGGAACTAGCAGAGCGTTTTTCAGAAACTGGACTCGAGTCGTTTTCTCTCGCCGACTCGACGGGACTGGCCAATCCTGATTCAATCAGACGTGTTGTACGCGCAGTTCGAGACATAATTGACGCGCCAATCGTTCTGCACCTACATGACACCAGAGGTCTCGGCATAGCAAATATCGTCGCCGCTCTCGACGAAGGTGTCCATCGATTCGATACTTCTCTGGGAGGCATGGGTGGATGCCCATTCATCCCCGGGGCGACCGGCAACGTAGCAACAGAGGATGTCGACTGGGCGCTTTCCCAACTCGACATCCAAACCGGCCTAGACGCCACACTGATTGCAGCGGCCTCCAGAATGATAGCCGAGCACCTCGGTAAACCTCACCCGGGAAGGCTCTGGTCGCTGCTATCGTAGTTGGGCTCAGCCGTTACGGCTAGTGCAGGCAACCTGGACCTGAGTTACTCCTGAAAGGCTTCCAATGGCAAGCACGAGCAAACCAGATTCCGGTCTCCTTGAGCATCATTAACCCGGCGGACAGAAGGCCAGAATTTATTAGATCTGGACCAGGAGGCTGGCCATGCTGCTTTCTCGCGCGAATATGCCTGCTCCCAATTCTCGGCCGTGACCATATCTGCCGTGTGCGGTGCATTGGCTAGGGCACTTGTCTCCCCATCGACCAATCCCAGCTCAACCTCTTGAATTTCGGCGCGAATAGAGGTCATTGCCTCGATAAAGCGATCCAACTCCGCTTTGTTTTCGCTTTCGGTTGGCTCAACCATCACGGTACCGACAACTGGCCACGACATGGTTGGCGCATGGAATCCGTAATCCATCAACCGCTTAGCCACATCCACTTCGGTAAGCGTCGTGTTCTGACGAAGCGATCTCAAGTCTAGGATGTACTCATGAGCCACACGGCCACTGGCACCGGTATAGAGAATATTGTAATGCTCTTTTAACCGATGCGCCATGTAGTTGGCATTCAGGATAGCAATTTGGGTCGATTTTTTGAGACCGTCAGGCCCCAGCATGGCGATATAAGCCCATGAGATTAACAGAATGGATGCAGACCCAAACGGTGCTGCCGCGACCGGACCGATGCTGCCACCAGCTTCAATGACCGGATGACCCGGTAAAAAAGGAGCCAGATGAGGGGCAACACAGATGGGACCGACACCTGGTCCACCACCACCATGTGGAATGGCGAACGTTTTATGCAGGTTCAAATGGCATACGTCGGCACCGATGTCGCCTGGGCGAGTGAGCCCAACCTGAGCATTCATGTTGGCACCATCCATGTACACCTGACCTCCGTGCTCATGCACGATTCGGCAGATGTCCACTACCGTCTCCTCGAAGACACCGTGGGTCGACGGATAGGTGATCATCAGGGAGGAAAGATTGTCGCCTGCAGCTTCGGCTTTTGCTCTAAGATCCTCCACGTCGATGTCTCCATCGTCACAGGCAACCACAACCACCTTCATACCGGCCATGACCGCGCTGGCTGGATTAGTGCCGTGCGCAGACGATGGAATTAGACACACATTACGATGGCTTTCACCTCTACTTTCGTGGTAGGCGTGAATGGCCATCAGACCGGCATATTCTCCGGAGGCTCCTGAATTGGGTTGAAGAGAGGTGGCAGCAAAACCTGTTATTTCGTTCAGCCATGTCCTCAATTCGCCCATCATCTCGTGATATCCCGCAGCTTGATCTGCTGGCGCAAATGGATGAAGTTGGTTGAAAGCCGGCATGGTGATCGGCATCAATTCTGCGACGGCATTCAGTTTCATCGTGCAGGAGCCGAGTGCAATCATGCTTGTCGTGAGCGAAAGGTCTTTCGTCGACAAGAAGTGCATATATCGAGTCAGCGCCGCTTCACTGCGATGTTGTTCAAACACGGAGTGTGTCAGGTACTCGAGTTCGCGGGCAAGTTCACCCGTATAGCCAGATTGCATATCTGTGGCAAGGCGAGCTATCACAGCTGCCGCGTTATTGACCCCAAGCACGGTCATTACATCAGCGAGATCTTCTGCCGTCACCGTTTCATCAAGTGCGACACCCACGGATCCGTCATCAAACCAGCGAAGGTTGATGCCAACGTCCAATGCGCGTTCGCGCACGGCCGCCATGTTAGCGGGATCAACGCGGAGCGTATCGAAAAAGTCATCATGTCGAACCGCTACCCCTACCTCCTTGAGACCGGCAGCTAAAATGCGCGTCATGTCATGAATCCGCGTCGCAATATTTTTAAGCCCCTTTGGTCCGTGGTACACGGCATACATGCTCGCAATTACAGCGAGAAGTACCTGTGCGGTACAGATATTGGACGTAGCCTTGTCTCGGCGGATGTGCTGCTCGCGCGTCTGAAGGGCCATCCGAAGGGCGGGATTACCATCGGCATCCACACTGACTCCGATGATCCGTCCTGGGACTTGTCGTTTAAATGCTGATCCAGTGGCAAAAAAGGCTGCGTGTGGACCACCAAAACCGAGTGGGACACCAAAGCGCTGAGTAGATCCAACCGCTGCATCTGCCCCGAATTCAGCCGGTGCCTTCAGCAAGGTGAGACTAAGCAAATCGGCAGCGACAACTACAAACGACCCGTTAGAGTGGGCTGCTTCGCAAAACGCGGCATAATCATTTACTGACCCATCCGTTGCCGGGTACTGCAGTAATGCACCAAAAACGTCTTCGCTGAACGCGAAATCATTGTGGTTTCCAACGATCACTTGGATCCCAAGCGGAGTGGCTCGGGCCTCGACAACTCCAATAGTCTGTGGATGGCAGTCCTCGGACACGAAAAATGTGTTCCGGTTGCCACGCTTGACTTGGCGATGGAACATCATCATGGCTTCAGCCGCCGCTGTCCCTTCATCCAACAGGGAGGCGTTGGCAATCTCCATGCCGGTCAGGTCCATGACCATGGTCTGGTAGTTGAGCAATGCCTCTAGCCGGCCCTGCGCAATTTCTGCCTGATAGGGTGTGTACTGCGTATACCAGGAAGGATTTTCAAGGATACCACGCTGGATGACGGGAGGCGTCACAGTGCCATGGTATCCCATGCCGATATACGAGCGGAATACTTGATTTTTGGCAGCAAGCTCCCGGGCTCTGTCTAAAAGCGCCGTTTCTGTCAGAGCTTCTGGCAGGTCGAGCTCGCCATCCATAAGGATGGTTGCTGGAATGGTCTGCGAAATGAGTTCATCCAGTGTCGAGGCTCCAATGTCTTGGAGCATTTCCTGAATGTCAGTTTCAGAAGGACCGATATGCCGGTCAACGAAATGGTCGGTGGACCTCAGACTAATGGCCATGGGCGTCGAAAGCTCAGGTTGGGTAACAATTCGCCGGATTCCGACGAGTGTGTTGATGGCAGCGCAAGATTTCCATCGGAAAAACCTGAGTTGCCCGTATCCGATAATATTACAGCGGGAAGCTTTCAAGATTTATCGAATCCTGCAACTTCACGGAGAAACCGTCAGCGATAAATCGAGAAGACTAGGAAACGCTTACTGATCTCCTCGAATTCGTAGCATCGCTTACTACTAACTTGTCTGCTGTTCTTCTTTCTGGAGGCGCTCAAGTGCATATTGCGCCGCAATCTGCTCCGCACTCTTTTTACTGCGGTCCTCGCCTCGACCAAACTCTTGCCCGTCCACGATAACAGCGACGACGAAGCGCTTGTCGTGACTAGGGCCTGACTCTGAAACAACTTCATATTCTGGCTGCTTTTGGCTTCGGGCCTGAACGAACTCCAGCAGCATGCTTTTATGGTTGTCCTTAACTCGAGCCAGTTTATCCAAGTCTATATAGGTGAGAACTGTGTTCGTCACGAAGAGTCGGGTCGCCTCAATTCCTTGGTCGATATATATCGCTCCAATGATGGCTTCGAATGCATCAGCTAGAATGCTGTTGCCGTTTTTTTGGTCATCACTGAGGCTATCACTGACCTGCACAAAATGGCCAAGGTTGATCTCGCGCGCTCTTTGTGCTAGAGCTCGTCCGTTGACCAACTTTGCTCTTAGTCGTGTCAAAAAGCCTTCATCCCTGTTCGGATACTGTTGAAATAGGTGCTCAGCAACAAGGAAGCCAAGAACGGCATCGCCAAGATATTCGAGACGTTCATTGGATTGTAGGTGGGCATCAGGCAGTCCCCGAAGAAGAGAACGGTGTTGCAAAGCCAGCAAAAACAGCTCTTCTTTTTCGATGGGGCAACCAATAACCTCCGAAAGAGCTGCTAGGTCAACCTCCACCTTTTTTTGAGCCGTACCAGGGGGCGCATGGAGTCCGCTCTCATCGTGCCGTCCTATCAATTTTAGTAGCCAATCAATCACGATGTCCCTCGAAGGGTCTGGTGGACGAGGGTTGTAATGTCTGATCCGAGTTCAGAGGACGCCTCATGGTCCAGAATTCCGCCCGTCATAATGATGAGAACGTAAGCGTCGCCCTCTTTTGGGTATACGATGGCCGCGTCATGGTGTATGGCCGTTATGGATCCGGTCTTATGAGCCACCTGCGTTCCTTCAGGCAATCCATTGGGAATCATGGAGTTGAAGACTTGATCCATAAGAATCGTACGCATCTCTGCATCGTAATTCTCTGCGACAGCCGTGCCCGCACGAATATGCTCCATTAGATGGGCAAGGTCGCGCGATGTCGCGCGGTTGGACATACCGAGATCAAAGGCCTTTAGGTCTTCTACGCCGCGGATTGTCTGCATTCGCTGCGTTCCCAGGCGCTCGGAAGTAGCCTGAACGGAGTCGGCGCTGAGAAAATCAATCAACAGATTGGTCGCCAGGTTGGAAGAGACCGTAGTCATGTTATAGGCCAGTTGGCGTAGGCTCATGGGGTTACCTAGCTGCTCGTATATAGCGTCGTCTGAGTCGTCTTCGATGCTATAAAGTGAGCCATCCACGATCGACCGGAATTCATTCTTGAGTAACAGGCTGTCGTCCATACTGAATCGGCCAGCATCGGCTTGTCGAAACATTTCGATCAACACAGGCACTTTCATGGTGCTGGCTGCATGATAGAGGTCGTCGCCGCCGAGGTGCCATTCGATACCATGAGCCGGGTCGATGATGGAGACAGATACGCGTGCGCTGTCATACGCGGCTACACGCTCAGCAATATCATACTCGAGTTGCCGCATGTCTGGAGCAGGAATCGGGGAAGGTGAACTGCATCCTGAAAGTAGAATCAAAAGGCAGAAAACAAGGAATGATAATCGAAGCATCATGGTAGGTTGGAATGGTTGGATCCTGCTTCTGAATCCGTTTTGCGTGCCGAAAGAAAGCGTACAAATGCTTTCATGGAGGGCTCAACATCCGAATACACACAAATTCCGGCCTTTACATCCTGAAACTCCGCTAGTACGAGTGGACTTCCCATCGCCGCCAGCCACACGTTCCCCTGATCGACAAGGTCGCGCACGAACTGCCGTTGGAAGGGTAGGAGACCAAAACGATGCCATGCTGCTGGTTTCACAATCACTGCCACGATGACGTCCGAGTGAGATGCAGCCAAATCAATCAGCGGATGGAGGTCATCGTCCTCACATTCCGGGGTGATTTCAACATACGTGCCATTGATGAACTCGTTCAGAAAGGCGACTTCGAGAGGCGCTTGCGTAGGGTCGCTGTACGTGGTGTGTGGGCGGATAAGAAAGCAGATCGGCCCTTTTTGTCCAGGTCCCGGGGGGCGTAACCGAAGAGTGGCATCATCTCCAATTGCGATTTGAATGGCATCCGATGCAAGGCGGTCTGCTAGTTTCTTGTTTTCCTCATGTCCGATAGCCGATAGCGGCTGAGCCAGAGAAGGATCAATAAAGGCGCCTTTACCAAAGCGAGCCGCAAAACGGACTTTTAGGCCCCAGACACGGTCAAGAGCGGCATCGATCAAGGATTCATCTAGTTTACCCGATGTGACCGCTTCTTCGAGGTAGTCAACCACAGCGGGTACATCCCCAACATCAAGTAAAATATCTACGCCGGCTTCTATGAGGGCGGCCGCACGTGTACCCGGGTGTTCCTCGCGTTGCCCGGCCCCTTCCATCAACAGACTATCTGATATCACAGCCCCACGGAATCCCATATCCTTGCGAAGAAGGTCCCGAAGGATGGGAGCTGACCGTGTGGCTTCGATTCCGCTTTCGTCAAGTGTTGGATAGGAGACATGAGCCGTCATCATTAAGGACACGCCTTCCTGTATAGCTTGTTTAAATGGTACGAGCTCCAGGTCTTCAATTTCCTTTCGAGGCCTTTTTACGACGGGCAAGACCTCGTGTGAATCAACATCTGTATCTCCATGTCCTGGAAAATGCTTGGCCGTTGAAAAAAGGCCTTCGTGTTTACATCCGCGGATATAAGCTGAAACGAGGCTTGACACAGTTTCCGGCGTTGTACCGAAAGCCCGGGTAGCTATGATCGGATTGGCAGGATTGGAATTAATATCTGCTACGGGCGAAAAGCTAATGTGAAGGCCGGCGGCAAGTGCCTCCCGAGCTGCAGCCCTCGCAGATGCCTCTAGGTTAGCTTCTGCCTCTTCTTCAGTCGCCTGGAAGGCCATCGCATGTGGGAAAACGGTCGCTCCTTTAAGCTGTTGTCCGAGGCCTCGCTCCATGTCGGTTCCAACCAAAAGGGGGAATCGGGACATGGACTGAAGCCGCGTCAGCGTTTGAGGAGTCCGAATGCGGTCCCCATTGAAAAGACATAAACCCCCAATCGGATATTTCTCCATGAGAGCCTCGATGCGAGGGGCATCGTCTTCCACGGAGATCGTCGGCATCATGTTTGAGCCGATTCTAGGGAAAATTAGTTGCGAGATTCTATCTCGCAGCAAAGTCGGAGGAGTGAGCATGGGAGTGGGTTCCGCGTGGTCAAGACCGAAGATACAACGCCTCGGACTTGATGTATCGAGCAACATCAGGATACAGATCGGCACTGGTATCAAGACCGTTCCGAATCCGCTCCCGTATGGACGTGCTAGACAGGTCTACAGGGTCGCCCGAAAGCCACACATCAGGCTCAGTTCTACTAGGTAAATCTTGGACATTCTCATCTTCATGGTTATCTACTCTATGGTAGACAACGAGTTGAGCTAAAGAACGAATACGATCTGGATTTCGCCAGGTAGCGAAACTTGCCAATTGATCTCCCCCAATAATCAAAAAAAGGTCCCAATCAGATCGAGCGGCGCGCAATCGTTCGAGGGTAGTGACCGTCCACGAAATACCGGGGGAAGAGACCTCTCCCAATTCCAAGTGGAAACGGGAATCTTTGTCTGTCATCAGCCGCGTCATTTCCACACGGTGATGGACATCGCTTAGGCTGGTAGCATCTTTGTGAGGTGGTTGACCTGATGGAATCCATAACAGGCGATCTAGCTTCAACTCCTCACATGCACGCAATGCAACAATTCCATGAGCGCGGTGGGGCGGATCGAACGATCCGCCGAAGATGCCCACCCTTTCCATGATCAGGATGTGGTCTGCAGTGAGTTCATCATGGCTTGAACCTCAACGTAAATGCTTTCCGCTTCTTTCATCAGAGGACTATTTGGGAAAATCTGTATCAAACGATCGTAGTTCGATTCAGCCATTTCCAGCCTCTCCATCTGCCTATTCCTTATGCTTGCCTTGGCATATTCATAATAAGAACGAAGTGCCCCAAGCAAGGCGTCATCAGCCATTTCTGTGTCATAAAATCTGTCAAATGCAGCTTCATAGGAGACGGCAGCCGCGTTATGATACCCGCGCGTGGCATACAATTCCGCTGTATGGATCTGCTTTTGCGCCAATTTTCCGCGTAATTCCGTGATGCGTGCCTGAGCATCCTCGATTAGCGGGTTGTCCCTATATCTGGTAATGAACAACTGGAACTGCACGATGGCTCGCTCCGTGTCCGACTGGTCGAGTTGGTACTTGGGGGAGCGGTCGTAATAGGTCAATGCCAGTTCGTATTCCGCATCTGGGACACGCTCATCACTCCGATAGATTTGGGTGAAGCGGGTAAACTCATTAGCTGCGAGCAAATAGTCTTCGTTGGCCCGATATGATCTAGCCAATAGCAACTGTGCGTCGGCCGCCCATTGGTGAGTTCGGCCGAAATCGAATGTACCCTGCAGGTACTCCGCAGCCTTGTCGTAATCCCCCTTCTCAAACAGAGCGAGTCCTTTCTCGTACGCCTCTTGTGGCGTCTCATAGCGTAGACGTCCGCTTCCTGCACAAGCAGATAGGAGCATGGAGGCGCCGATCAGCAGGGCGAAAAAGAGTGGAGTGCGGAGTCGAAGCATGGAGTTAGCTAGATAGGGGGAGACCTCTTAACGAGAGTAGGGGGCCTCTTCGTATACGGGTGCGATCATACGAACCCCTTTCAGCGCTGTTCCACTTTGTAAGCGGGTGACTCAGCTAACGAAGCAGCGTCAATGCCCCATCTCTGTAACGATGGTAATAGAATGCCCGGTTGACGTTTCCTCCATCAAAATGAATGCGAAGGCCATACCCTTGATACTCTGGCATATTGCGCAAGACATCCCAGAGCGCTCTGGAGTCCTCTCGCGATGCCGCTTCCAGGGCAAATCGTGTAACGTCAAACCCGCTCAGCCCCAGCCGGTCCACATCAGAGCCATTCAGATCGAAATACGTCCAGGCAAATCGAAGGAAATCGTTGGATGATAAATCTGGCAGGAAATCATTCGAATAGCTCATGGTATAGCGAGACGCATGCGCCTTCTGAGGCAAATCGTGCCACGCATTATTTCCTAAAAGCCGTACGTTTTTCCTAAATCGATCAAATGTGCCTAGTATGGCACCTGCCAATGCCGGAGCATCCCTAGTAGCCATTGGCACATAAATGGCATCTACCAGATCTAGCGTATCCGCTGGCATGTTTACGGGTAGATCAAACCATGCAGATTCCGAGGGAAGTAATTGGATCAGATTAATTTCAGCTCCCAATTCAGAAGCCGTCTGTATGAATCCGTCTGAAAGGCGCTCACCAATTCGGCGTTCATCGGCGACAGTAAATACACCGAGCCTGGTCAAGCGAAGCCCATTTACGGCAAATCGCGCCATGGCTTCTCCCCGGGCGGTCATTGATGGATTTGCCTGGAATGCATATCGACGGCCAGAAGAAACGCGCTCGTCTGTAGCCAATGGCGCGATGAAAATTACTTCTTCCTCATCTGCACGCTCAGCGGCAGCGATTGCTTCTTCACTATACATCGTACCAATAATGATGTCTGCACCAGCACGAGAAAGGTCAGAAACGGCATCCGCCGCCACATTAGGGTCCCCTTCGATATTGCGAAACATCATGATGACGGGCCGCGCTCCATCTCTCAGGTTGTGTTCGTCCACAGCCAAACGAATGCCATTGAAGAGGGCCTGTGAGGGCACTCGATCTTCTTCCGACAAGGAGAGAAGAATGCCCAATCGTACGGGTGGAAGGCTTTGTTGGCGAGATGCAGCGAGGGCCATCGAATCCAATTCACGCGCATCTTGCAGGTAGGAAGACGTGGGAAAATCTGACACGTAGGCTGATAAGAAGGCCCGCGCACTGATATAGTCTTTATCCCGATAGGCAGCTTTTGCAGCCATGATGCGGGCGGTAGATGTGGACGCATTGTCTGTAAAGCCGTCAAGCACTTGTTCAAATACGGTCCGCGCGGCCTCATTGTTGCCTGCTCGGAAGTGAGCCAGACCAATACTAAACAAGGAGTCTGCTTCGGCAATCGTCGGGATTCCGGTGCGTATCTGCGCCGAAACGGGCTGCAAAAGGGGCAGGAAAAGACCCGCGAGCAATACCCCGAGTCCGATCCGGCTTTGGATCGATCGGATGAGCGCAATCATTCCCATTCGATGGTAGCGGGTGGCTTCGAACTGATATCGTAAACTGTCCGGTTGATACCGCGAATCTCATTCACGATTCGGTTGGAAACGTGAGCGAGGAAATCGGGAGGAAAGCGAGACCAATCGGCGGTCATTCCATCAACGCTGGTAACGGCTCGCAGAGCACAGACATTCTCATAGGTACGTTCATCACCCATGACGCCCACGGTCTGGACGGGAAGCAAAACAGCAAAAGCCTGCCAGACTTCGTCATACAGGCCCCACTTCTTCATCTCCGTGATGAAAATGTCATCAGCATCCCTGAGCAAGGCAAGATCTGGCCTAGTAACTGCTCCGATTACGCGGATTCCGAGGCCGGGTCCGGGGAATGGGTGGCGCCCAACAATCTCCTCAGGGACACCCAGGAGGCGTCCAATAGCTCTCACCTCATCCTTGAACAACTCTCGGAATGGTTCAATGACCTCGAACTCCATCTCTTCTGGCAGTCCACCAACGTTGTGGTGCGTCTTGATTGTGGCAGAGGGGCCTTTGAAGGAAACACTTTCAATAACATCTGGATAAAGCGTCCCTTGGGCCAAGAACTTGGGTTTGGTCCCCAACTCCTCAATGATGTCCATTTTGCCTTGGTCGAACACCTCGACAAATGTATTGCCGATAATGACCCGCTTTCGTTCCGGATCAATAACGTCTTCGAGACGATCCAGGAACAGATCACTGGCGTCAATGGCCTTCAGTCTGATCTGATAATGATCACTGAATGTTTTTTGAACTTGCTCCCACTCTCCTTTTCGGAGTAGGCCGTTATTCACGAAAATGCAGGTTAATTGGTCGCCAATAGCTTCATGCAAAAGCACAGCTGCAACGGAGGAGTCCACGCCTCCGGAAAGTCCCAAGATGACATGCTCATCGCCAACCTGTTCGCGGATCTCGTCTTTCTTTTCTTCGATGAACGAGGCAGCCGACCAATCTCCCTTACATCCGCAAATGCGAAGGGCAAAGTTTTCGATTATCTGACGACCATATTCAGTGTGGTGCACCTCGGGGTGAAACTGTACACCAAAGTGGGGCAGTTTGGTTGAGCGGACTGCCGCAATGGGTGCATTGTCCGTATGGGCGATTATCTCGTAGTCGTCTGGCAGACGGGTCATCTTATCCCCGTGGCTCATCCAGACCTGAGAGCCCTCTGGGATGCCCTTAAATAAATCAGTTTGGGTATCAGTGCGGATAGCGGCCCGGCCGAACTCCCTTTTGTCGGCAGCTTGAACCTCACCACCCTGCACATGGGCCATGGCCTGCAAGCCATAGCACACACCGAAAATGGGTACTGGGTCCCCATTTTCAAGCGTCAGGTCGAGCATTGCAGGGTCCAACTGGGGCGCCCCTTCGTCATAGACCGAGGATGGTCCGCCAGAGAGAATGATGCCTACTGGATTCAGCTCGGCAACTTCGTCGACGCTGATCGTGCAGGGGTAAATTTCCGAGTAGACTCCAGCTTCTCGGACCCGTCTCGCAATCAATTGGGTGAACTGCGAACCGAAGTCCAGAATGACGAGGCGTTCGTGCATGAGGTGGGTGGTCTATTTACCGACCATTTCGGCGTAGTCTGAAGCGGAAAGGAGGCCATCCAGCTGGGATGCGTCCTCAATGGTAATTCTGATGAGCCATCCGGCTCCGTAGGGGTCTTCGTTGACTGTTTCCGGACTGTCTTCCAAGTCTTCGTTGAATGCCGTTACCGTTCCGCTAATGGGCATGAACAGCTCAGAAACCGTTTTAACGGCTTCTACGGTACCAAAGACGTCATCTTGGGCAACCGATTCATCCATCGTGTCTACTTCGACATAGACGATGTCACCAAGTTCAGACTGGGCGAAATCGGTAATCCCGATCGTTCCCGTGTCGCCTTCGACTTTAATCCACTCGTGGTCTTTCGTGTAATACAGTCCTTCAGGAAATTGCATTGTCCTTCTCTTCGAGCTTGAAAGTTTCTAGGAATCTTGTATCGAAGTTTCCCTGTTTGAAGTCCTCGTTCCGAAGCAGTTGCTGGTGGAACGGGATTGTGGTCTTGATGCCTTCAATTACAAACTCATCTAACGCTCGCAGCATCTTCTGGATGGCGAGGTCACGCGTGCGTGCTCTCACGATGAGTTTGGCGATCATCGAATCGTAATAAGGCGGAATCATGTAGCCGGCATACACATGTGTGTCAACACGGACGCCGTGTCCCCCTGGGGGGTGAAATGTTTTAATGACGCCCGGAGAAGGACTGAAATTCTTGAAAGGATCCTCAGCATTAATGCGGCACTCTATCGCATGACCATCCAGTCGAATATCACGCTCTTCAATACCTTCTCCCATCGCCACCCGAATTTGATACTCGACGAGGTCGCAGTCTGCAACTTCCTCCGTGACCGGGTGCTCTACCTGGATACGAGTATTCATTTCCATGAAATAGAACTCACCATTCGAGTCGACAAGGAATTCTACAGTAGCGGCACCCTCGTAATTAACGGCTTTGGCACCTTTGATAGCTGCCTCGCCCATACGGCGTCGAAGATCCTCATCGACAATCGGTGATGGAGACTCTTCGAGCAGTTTCTGGTGGCGGCGCTGAATGGAGCATTCCCGCTCCCCAAAGTGGAGAACATTCCCTTTACCATCTCCCAAAACCTGAATTTCGACGTGTCGCGGTCCGGTAACGAACTTTTCTACGTAGCAACCACCGTTACCGAAAGCTGCTTCGGCTTCATTGCTGGCGGTATTGAACTGGCTTTCGAAATCTTCTGATTTGTGGACAACACGCATCCCGCGTCCTCCACCACCAGCACTGGCTTTAACCATTACGGGATATCCCATGGCATCTGCTAGCTTCTTTCCCTCAGCTGCGTTCTTCACCTCTCCATCTGACCCTGGCACGACCGGAACGCCTGCTTTTGACATCGTGTCTTTAGCGAGACTCTTATCACCCATTAGGCGGATCGTCTCGGGCGATGGACCAATGAACTTAATGTCGTGATCCTGGCAAATGGCAGAAAAATCTGCATTTTCAGCTAGGAAGCCGTATCCGGGATGGATTGCGTCAGCACCGGTTACCTCGGCCGCTGCGATGATGCGATCAATCCTGAGATAGGAATCACGTCCAGCAGGTGGGCCAATGCATACCGCTTCCGTGGCAAACCGCACGTGGAGCGAGTCCCGGTCGGCTGTTGAGTACACTGCAACAGTTTCCAGACCCATCTCATGGCAGGTCCGAATAATACGCAGCGCAATTTCGCCACGGTTGGCGATCAGTACTTTCTTGATTGGTTGGCTTTTGGTGGGCATCAGCTCGGGTCGATGACGAACAGGGGCTGGTCGTATTCCACGGGTGTGCCGTTATCAATCAGAATCGCGGTAACGGTACCGGATACTTCGCACTCGATTTCGTTCATGAGCTTCATAGCTTCAATGATGCAGAGTACATCTCCCACACCAACTTTCTGTCCCACCTTGATAAAGGCAGGTGAATCTGGATTAGGAGCTTCGTAATACGTGCCAACAATGGGGGCGCGTACTTCAGTACCCTTCGGGCCTGCAGGCGCAGCGACTTCAGGCGCAGCGGCTGGAGCTGCTACCGCAGCAGCGGGCGCAACCGTTTGGGGTGCTGCCGCATACGTTATCTGCGGTGCCGCAGCAGGAGCATGCTTGCGTATTACGAGCCTGAGATCCTCTTCTTCAATCTCGACTTCTGACACGTCGCATTCAGCGACTAATTCAAGCACTTCTCTCAGATGTTTGAGATCCATCGGTATTCCTCTCGCTTGGGTGGGGGGGCTTGACCAGGGGGTCAGCCAGCACTTACGCGTGTAATGTAGTCTCCGCGTTCCGTATTAACCCGGATGACATCGCCTTCGTTAATGAAGAGCGGTACATAGACGGTTGCACCACTTTCCAGGGTAGCTGGCTTGGTGGCACCTGTGGCGGTATCACCTTTCAGACCAGGGTCACATTGCGTGACCATCAATTCAACGGAAGCTGGGATTTCCGTTGTCAATGCCTCTTCCGTTTCAGCATGGACCAATATATCAATATTGGCTCCTTCCTTAATGAACCGACGTCCCTCAATCGCGTCAACCGGAAGGTTGATCTGCTCGTAGGTATCGGTATTCATGAAGTGAAGTCCGAGGTCATCTTCGTAGAGAAACTGAAACGTGCGACGTTCAACGCGCACCTGTTCCACTTTTTCACCAGCACGGAAGGTATTGTCAACAACTTTCCCGTTTGTCACATTTCTGAGCTTCGTGCGAACGAAAGCTCCCCCTTTTCCGGGTTTAACGTGCTGAAATTCGATGATGGTCCAGATGCCATTATTCCAGGTCATCGTGAAGCCATTCTTGAAATCGCTTGTATCGGCCATCAGGCACTACCTATTTAAAGGTCAGGTTAGAAAACGTATCAGATCAGTAAATATACCGAGGGGCGCTTTTACCAGTCAATTTGGCTAAAGCGAAGATCCGGGGGATAGCACTCTTAAATGTACCCAAAAGCGTATTGAAAAGGCTTAAAGGGGCATTCAAGGCTTTCGAAAGCGGGAAGCGATGCGATCGATTTCTGCCTCAGAGAGGCCCTTATCAACGTTTGACGGTCCAGAAGGATCTGCTTTCGGTGTTTCTTTTATTGGTTGAGATCCATTGTTCACTACCGCAGCGTCTTTTGCAGAACGCCCGGTTCCGGGAAGAGAGGAGGGGGAGTTGTGCTTTTGACGGTCTACAGTAGAGGAGCGGAACGTGGTATTTCCGGCGCGCTCTCTGAGCCGAGCATCAATTTCTTCCATCCATGGTTTGGTCGGTCGTGTTTCGGTCCAAAGCGTTCCTTTTCGACCGTGTGATGTTCTGGAGTCTGAAGGAGACATCGCAACGGGTGTTTTTGCCGCGTTGATGGGCGATGTTTCAAATGCGAGACGTTTGATATTGACCAAGTGCAATGGCGAGATGTTATCTCCAGTAATCGACCCACCCACAGTACCGGGTCCGAGGGTCATTGCTGGAAATAGCGCCGTGGTATAGCCTACCGAACCAAGAGCACAGACTGTATTAACCACAATGCGCATAGCCGGCTTTTCAAGCGCAAAGGCTTCGATAATACGCTCACTTGTTGCGTGTATACCCAGCGTATGACCAATGCCGCCATATGCGAGAATGGCTTTACATCGCTCGCATCCAGCTTCCCATCCATCTTCAACATACAGGCTCAGGATAGGAGAGAGGGTTTCCATCGAAAGAGCCTCCTGCGGTCCGACTTCGGTGACTTCCGCAATCAGAGCTCTGGTTGTTTTTGGGACAGAAAACCCTGCCTTTTCGGCAATAACAACTGGAGACTGCCCAACTTGGTCGATATTCAGTTTGCCTGAAGGAGCGATATAACGCCTAAGAAGGTCGGCTTCTTTTTCGTTGAGAAAATACCCACCACCCTTCCGAAGGGCCTCTTTAAGACGAGGTAGGGCTGGCTGATCGGCAACAATACTGCGCTCAGTTGAGCAAAGCGTTCCCCAATCGAACGAAACACCGTAGAGAATGTCATCAGCTGCCTTCTGGAGATTAGCGGATCGATCCACATAAACGGGTACGTTTCCGGATCCAACGCCATACGCCGGCTTTCCTTTAGAATAGGCGGCCCGCACCATGGCCGAACCACCCGTTGCCAAGATGAGGTCAGTCTCAGGGTCTTCCAGTAAAGCGTTCGTACCCTCCACGCTCACTTCTGACATGCAGGCAAACAGCCCTTCCGGTGCCCCTGCCCGATAGGCAGCAGTTGCTACTACCCTGAGTGCTTCAAGCGTGCATTCCTTTGCCCTTGGGTGCGGACTTAGAACAATGGCGCACCGAGCCTTTGCTGCTATGATGGCCTTGTACATGGCCGTCGAGGTCGGATTAGTAGACGGTATGAGTGCAGCAACAACGCCCATCGGAGATGCAATTTCCCAGACTTTCCCATCATCCGTGGTGTTGATTACACCACAGGTTTTCATGCCTGCCATGCGCTCGGAAAGCGTTTTCGTAGCAAATAGGTTCTTTTGGACCTTGCTCTCAACACGTCCGAACCCGGTTTCGTCAACCGCCTGTTTCGCCAACCGTTCACTAGCCTCGATACCAGCCTTTACCATATCCCGAACAATTCGATCTACAGCTTCCTGGGAAAACGTGTGGTACGCTTCCCAAGCAGATCGGGATTTTCGGAGCAGTGTCCGCGCTTGCTGTATTGAGTAGAGGTCATTGTCCATGGAGGGCCAATATGCGCCGTGGCGAACTGCCGTTCAAGCGGAATTTTGAGTAGAAATTGTTCCATGGCTAAATGCAGTAGCGCAAATCATGATAAATATCTCGTATTGAGACAGTAGACAAACTGCTACGAAACAGCGCGTTGCGCACTCCCGACTCCATGCCTCGACCTCTCGAGCAAGCGGATGAGTACATCCTGGCCGCATTTATGGCCGGAGATTTACCCCATTCTCTACGCCAAGAAATTATAGCCTATATCGCTTCTAGCGATGAAGCCCGCGATCTCCTCGCGATGGCTCAGGTCGCAATGGATGCTGCTGCGTCCGGCGATGGTGCATCTAAGGCGCTTGCAGTCCCATCGATATTGACGCCACTTTTCATTCCGGGTGAGGAAAATGTGCCATCGGCGCCAATGTCAGCGCAGCAGGTAAAAGAACTGCCTGATCCTCTATCCATCATTCCAGTTACGGAAGGACTAGCACCGACATTTGAGGGCTCATATGACGTGGTTAGAAGAGCCCACGGATACTACGTGCTCCCTTATTTTCCGGAAACTTACATTTCTCGTTCTGTTCAAGCCGCTGATTTGGAAACCACGTTGGCTCGTGCACGCAGGGAAGGGGCGTGGATTGCCTCTACCTCGGAAGTGCTTACTTGGTGGCGCCGGCGCGATCAGGTTCGGCCTGTGATCGCTGCCATTGGTCGGGATGAAATGCACTTGGACCTTATCAATGACAGTGAAACGCCATTATCCGGCTTGGTCATGGAAATCCGAGGCCGGGAAGGCCAGTACAAAAGTATGCGCATTTCTGGTGGCGAAGGGTGAACACAGTATGTCGAAGAACTCGACGTAACGTATGTATTTCTGCCCACGCTCGATATTGGGGCTAATCGCGTAACGCTTACCTGGCGCCGATAGCCTGCTTCTTCATGATGCCGAAGCCCAGCGAAGTACGCGCAGGGCGCCTACGATGTAACAAGCCGTTCTGCTTCTAGCGGTGCGGCTTTTCCTTTTTTAGCATTCCTACTAGGTCATCTGTTCCAATGGGCCCGTGACGGTAAAGAAATGGCTCGCCGTACGTAGCACCGATGCGATATCCGTAGGTGCGTGCACGCGCTTCATACCATTCCATGAAAGCCGGATTGGAAATAAACGTCTCAGGTTCATTCTCCTCTGCAGATGCGTCCTCTAGCTGGAATTGCGAGGCAAAGGCTCGTACAGACTCAGTGCGCTGCGCCCAAAAGTCAGTTACATCGACGACGAGCGTTGGCTCAAAGGGAATAGACTGCATATAGTGGAGCACGTGCGAAGGGCGCCAAGGCTCCTGTGCTGTTCCATCGCTGTTGGTCGTTTCAATCTTGACCAATCCTGACTGAAAAACTGCTTCGGTCACCAATCTGGCTCCTGCTGGATGGTCAGGATGGCGGCAATCAGGTGCTGGAATTAGTAGAATGTCGGGCCGAGTTGCGCGTAACTCATGAATTACCTTTAAGCGGTTCTTTTTAGAAGGACGAATATTGCCATCGGCAATACCCAGGTTGGCCCGGCGATCTACTTTCAATATCTCGGCTGCCCGCTTTGCTTCGCTTTCCCGCCCTTTTAGTGTTCCTCTCGAGCTCAGTTCACCCTGCGTAAGATCTACGATTCCAACCCGATGCCCGGCTGCTGTCAGCGAAGCAATCGTTCCGCCGGCACAGATTTCGACATCGTCAGGATGGGAGCCAATAGCAAGGACGTCAAACTTGGAAAGCGTGCTCATGATCAGCCTACTACGATATTGACAAGGCGACCAGGCACATAGATTTCGCGCCTAATAGTCTTGTCCTGCATGTGCCGAGCTGCGTTTTCGTCTGCTTTCGCAGCTGCAATGATGTCTTCTTTCGAGGCATCAGCCGGTACTTGAATAGTCGAGCGAACTTTACCGTTCACCTGCACCACGAGGGAAAGAATATCTTGGACAAGCCATGCAGGGTCGGCTACGGGCCAAGAAGCATAAGCCAACGAATCTTCGTGTCCCATGCGCTGCCATATTTCCTCTGCCATGTGCGGAGCGAGAGGTGCCATCAAAAGAATAAAAGGCTTGGCTATGTTGCGTGGAATGCTATGTAGAGGGACCAAGTCAGCTAGACATTCAATCAATCCAGCAATAGCGGTATTGAAGGAAAGACGTTCCATGTCAGTGGAAACTCGTTCAATCGTCTTGTTGATGCTGCGCATCAAATCGTCGGATGCCGGTTCATCTGATACCAGTAAATTACCAGATTCATCATCCACAAAGTTGCGCCATACCCGACGTAGGAAGCGATTTACGCCTACGATGTCCCGAGTATTCCATGGCTTGGATGCTTCCAGAGGCCCCATGTACATTTCGTACAAGCGTAACGTGTCACACCCGTACATTTCATTGATCTCGTCGGGAGAAACGGAATTTTTGAGGCTCTTGCCCATCTTACCGTACTCCTGCGTGACGGGTTGTCCTTCATAAAAGAACTTGCGTCCCTGCTGGTCCTGAACATCCATCGCGGGTCGACCGTCCTGGTCGACCACCATAGTGGCATCTACCGCAATACCGCGCTCATCACGATACGCATAGGCCTGGATATAGCCTTGGTTGAACAGGCGGCCAAAGGGTTCTTTCGTCGATACACGTCCCAGATCGTATAGCACTTTGTGCCAGAATCGGGCATAAAGCAGATGAAGAACCGCATGCTCGACACCGCCGATATAGAGGTCTACCCCATTGTCGCCCATCCAATACGATTCCCGTTCGGGATCGGCGAACGCATCATCATTTTTGTTGTCGATAAAACGCAGGTAATACCAGCATGAACCGGCCCACTGAGGCATGGTATTCAACTCCCGTTCGAATCGCTGACCGTCTTTTTCGATCACGCGCCAGGATTCCGGAGCGCGGGCAAGTGGTGGACGAGGCGGAGCGTTGGGGTCATCGCTGGCGGTTGGCTTGAAGTCTTCCATCGCAGGTAGTGCAACGGGCAGGTCCTCTGGGTCGACAGCGCGAACCGTACCGTCTTCGCCGTGCAGGATAGGAAAGGGTTCGCCCCAATAGCGCTGCCGGCTAAATAGCCAGTCACGCAATTTGTAGATGATCGTCCCTTCGCCATGACCTTCGGCATTGAGCCACTCAATCATGCGGGTTTTCGCCTCCTTGATGCGAAGCCCATTCAGGAAGTCTGAATTGATGGCAGGGCCATCCCCCGTGAAGGCCTTGCCGTCGAAATTGTCCGGAGGCTGCACGGTACGTATGATCGGCAAGCCGAATACTTCAGCAAACTCCCAATCGCGCTCGTCTTGAGCAGGAACGGCCATAATGGCACCCGTTCCATATCCCATCAGGACGTAGTCTGCGACCCAGATTGGAATTCGTTCGCCGCCGGCTGGATTGATGGCGAAAGCTCCCGTGAAAACTCCTGTTTTGACCTTTGAGTCGGCCATGCGGTCGATGTCGGTCTTGCCGGAAGCCTCTTTTCGATACGCGTCGACTGCTGCACGCTGATCTGAAATTGTTAGTTGATCAACCAGGTCATGCTCGGGTGCCAGGACCATGTAGGTGGCTCCAAACAACGTGTCTGGGCGGGTGGTAAAGACGCGAATTGTAGCATCATGCCCATCGACTTTGAAGTCTACATTGGCTCCTTCGCTGCGTCCTACCCAGTTGCGCTGCATCATTTTGACTGGTTCAGGCCAGTCAACTGAGTCTAAGTCATGGATGAGGCGGTCACCATAGGCGGTGATGCGAAGCATCCACTGTTTTAAGGGCCGACGAAACACGGGATGGTTGCCCCGCTCGCTGCGACCTTCATTTGTGACTTCCTCATTCGCAAGCACGGTGCCGAGCGCAGGGCACCAATTGACAGGTACTTCGGCTAGATACGCCAACCTGTACTCTGCCAGAACTGCTTCTTGTTCTGACGAGGTCATACTTGACCAATCATCACGCTCAGATGCCAAACGCTCCTTCAGCTCGTCAATTGGACGGGCACGATCAGCCTCAGCATCATACCACGAGTTGAACAGCTGCAAGAAAATCCACTGCGTCCAGCGGTAATAGTCAACATCGGTGGTCGCCAACTTGCGATCCCAATCGTAACTCAGCCCCAGCGCCTTCAGCTGCCGGAGCATGTTGTCGATATTTTTTTCGGTCGTGACGCGAGGGTGCACGCCGTGCTCAACGGCAAATTGCTCTGCCGGTAATCCAAACGCATCAAATCCCATAGGATGTAGGACATTGAAGCCCTTCATCCGCTTGTAGCGTGATATGATATCTGTGGCGATGTACCCGAGCGGATGTCCTACATGCAATCCTACGCCAGATGGGTAAGGAAACATGTCCAGCACGTAGTACTTGGGAAGAGAAGTATCAGGATCGTCCGCCATGCGGAACGTGCGTTCGGTTTCCCAGAAGTTCTGCCACTTCTGTTCGATATCCTTGAAAGGGTAGTCAGCCATGCCTGCTAGGGAACCGGAATATCCCGGTGGTCAAATGTCGAGTATCTGGTGCTCGGAAGAATCAAGATCCATCCGATCCATCAGTGTCCGTGTGAAGTCCGGACCGTATTTATTGGCGAAATATACGGGCGAAAGGAAGCGTTCCTGAGGTATTCCTGAAGGAAAAAGGCTCGAAGATGCACGCTCTAATTGTTCGCGAAGGGTATCGTGCTGCTGCTTTTCCGCCTTGAAGACGCGGCCTTGCAGCTGCCCCCACTCTTTCATTAAGGCAGCCCGTGTTGCCTCAGTCGATTTTACGAGGGAGCGATCGACCCGCTCGATGACCGGTTTTATGTCGTTGATCGCTTGGTGTAAATGAGCTGAGGCCGCCTTGAAATCCGCCTCAAGGTCTCCATCCATACGTTGCTTAACTACGTCGTTGAACAGTTTGTCGATCTGTTCTTCAAACGCCGTTAATGGTAGTTCGTTTTTCTGAAGAACCTTATCGATCCGACGCTCCATGAGGGTCAGGGAGGCCCGTGGGTAGATAATGGGCATGTGTAGTCCTGCCCATTCATAAAGGCCCTTGAACTGGGCAAAATAAGCCACCTCTCCTGGTCCAGCGACGTAGGCAGCCGTTGGGAGGGTGCTGTCTTGCATAAGGGGTCGCATGACAACGTTGGGCGAAAACGCTCCTGGATCTGCCCTTAGCAGATCGATCATCGCATCATTCGTGAAAGCGTGTCCATCCCGCGTGCGAAAGGCATTGTTTTCTGCATCGATAGCTGATCTGCCTGATTCTGAATGGAGGAATAGGTTGGTCGGACTCGTCTTTACTTGTGCATGCCAGGAGCCTTCGAGCCGGGCACTAGCCTCGGCCAGAGCAGCAGAGGAGGCCGCATAATCGGTCAATTCCTTTTCGAATAAGGAAGAGACTGAATCCTTGAGCTCCTCGTCATCTGGACTGATATACACAATATGACCGGGGCCAATGAATTCATCGACGACCTGAACAAACGCCTGGAGCATCGAACGACCGGGGGCATAGGCTTCTCGAAGCCTAGCCATAAGGTCATTTCGGAAATCCGTAGGGGGGAGAAGGTTCTCCAGCTCGTCAAGTGTCCGAGTGATGTCTTCCGTCAGAACACGCCGCCCGATTGCAGTGGTGGAATGAGCATCAGCCGGCTCATACGTCACTTTGGTCGGGTCATCACCGTTGAGAAAACCCGCGTAGGCAATTTCTTCGAAATCGTGATCTTCTCCCTCTAGCCAAAAAACAGGAACGACGGGTGTTCCACTCAAGGACTCCATCTTTTCAGCCAGTTGGATGGCTGAAATGGACTTGTACAAGGTGTAGAGCGGGCCCCCAAACAGTCCAAGCTGCTGCCCCGTCACCACGGCAGATGCTGTAGGATCAGACAGTTTGCTGATAAGCGCTCGAGATGACTCCTCTACTCCAAATGATGCTGCCTGACGTCGTAAAACACGAATCAGCACATCCCGCTCAGGGTGATTGCTTGCAGCGGTTTTGCATGACGCGATCAAGTCTTCATCGGAGCGATAATCTCCGTTAAAGAAGGAGGCGAGACTAGCAGAGTTTTCTGTGTAGTCCCGAAAAAGGCAGGAAAAGGACTGGAAGGACGAGAAAGGTAAGCGGGTCAATTCTGTTCGCTATTTAGTCGCGTGATATCATCGCGCAGCTTGGCCGCCAGCTCGTAGTCCTCGTCGGCAATGGCACCGGCAAGATCTTCTTCAAGTTGTTCCAGCGGGCTGCGTGGCTGTTCTTCTGCCGGTTCTGGGTCGGCTTCTACCTCCGTTTCGCTTGATTCAACGGATGTCAGGCTCTCCTCTTCTTCTGTTGGTATCCCTGCTTCATCTAGGACTGATACCGATACATAAATGGGTGCACCAACTCGTACAGCGAGCGCCACAGCGTCGCTTGGTCTGCAATCCAATTGCGCTTCGGCACCACCCACGATATAGCGGATCTTGGCGAAGAACGTGCCTTCCCTTAGTTCATCAATCAGAATGTCAGTTACATCTGCTGAAACGGAGTCGAACAGGTCCCGAATGAGATCGTGCGTCATGGGACGAGGCGGTTGGATTTTTTCCAATTCAAGCGCAATGGCCTGAGCCTCAAATGCTCCGATAATGATCGGTAGCCGACGATTTCCATCCACTTCTCCGAGGACCAGAGCGTATGCGCCACCGCTAGAAGGACTTGTTGACAAGCCGATGATGTCTACCTGGATCAGGTCCATGGGCAAAACGGGTTCCGGGCCGAAAAGGCCCTCCAATTAGTGGGAAGTAGGAATGGTGCTGGAAATCAGCCGAGAAGCGGGGTTAACGCGTCCAGAAACGCCTTGTTCTCATCTGTTGTGCCACTGGTAACTCTCAGGAAGCCCTTCAATTCCTCGTACCCACCCATGTTGCGAACCAGCACGCCTCGATCTGCCAAGGCATTTAAAAGAGTTGCTGGGTCTTGTCCGGTTCGAAAAAGCAGGAAATTTGTATGAGATGGCAACACCTCGAGGCCCTCGATTTCGGACATTGCCTCAAATAAAGCGGATGTGTTTTCCTGTATGGACTCGATACGTTCACGTACGAGGTCTTTGTGGCGTAGTAGCAAGAGGGCAACCTGCTCTGCAAGCCGGTCAACCATAAACGGAAGTCGAGCTTTCATCATTTCGCCTATTACTGGCGCACGTCCAATCAGGTAACCAACGCGTAAACCTGCCAGTCCGAATGCCTTGGAAAAGGTGCGCATCACGATGACGTTAGGATAGTGGGAAAGCATATCCACGGCCGATCCTTCGGGATTGAATTCGTGGTAGGCCTCATCTATCACCACAAATCCCTTAGAAGCCCGAATGATGCGTTCGACGTCCATTCTTGGGATGGCTAGTCCAGTTGGGTTGTTGGGTGTAGCCAGAATGGTCAGCTTTGGCTGACTTTCTTCGATTGCAGCGATGATGGCATCTGTTCTCACCTGATGGTCCGTGGAGCAAGTAACACGGACGGGTATACCGCCATGTAACCGTATCATGGACTCATATAGAGCGAACATCGGACAAGGGACAACGACCTTGTCTGCGGGCTCAATGAACGACATTCCAAGCGTGTAGGTAAGCTCATTCGAGCCATTGCCCACCAGCACACTTCCAGCACCCGTGCCACATTCATTCTCTAAGGCATCGATCAATCGGGACGGCTGCTCCCCCGGGTATCGGTTGAAGTCGATCTGGAAGAATGCCTCAAGTAGCTCTCGCTTTAGATCTGGCGGTAGATCGAAAGGACTCTCGTTCTGGTTTAGTTTGACAGCAACGGGTCTTGCGCCAGGTACCAAATAAGGTCGTTCGGCACGAACAGCTGGGCGAAACAGCGATAGCAGGGTGTCAGAGACGGTATGATCCATTCAGATGGGCGGGAAGCGCATAGGGGGAAGGGTACTCAGTACGAGTCCTCTTCACCTCTATAGGCATCGTCCTGTTCCCCATCCATTTTGGAAACATCGGGAAGACCGCGAAACTCATAGTCTGGTAGGCACTCGTCCTGGATAAATCGAACCGCTTCGTGCATCGCCGAAACAAACTTGCCGAAATCCTCCTTGTACAGGAACACCTTGTGCTTTTCGTAACGGTTTTCGCCCACTTTCTTGCTTTCCGTAATGGTCAGAAAAAAATCACTACCTGAGCGGGTCGATTTGACGTCGAAGAAATACGTTCGCTTACCGGCTGGAACCCTCTTCGAAAATATCTCATCTCTATAACGCTCAGTACGCTGCGGGCGATCATCCTGATACCCGTCATCGTTTTCATCCTGATAATCGTCGTAGTACGGCTCTTTCTCGTCTTCATTCATCGTGAACTCCACGCGGTCCCCTTGCGAGGATTCCCGTCGATGATGGCATGGTTGCTTGGGTTTGATGCGCTGAGGACTGCATCTAAGCTGAATATGCACAAGAAGTCCGGAAAAACGCAAAGACGAGAGGAATCACAGTCCGAATTAGTGTGATTCGGTATCGCGCACGAGTGCGCGAATCAGTTGCTGCAACTTGGTTTTGACTTGTCTACCAACCTCCAGGACCTCTTCGTGGTTTAGGGATTCATGCCCCAGACCTGCTGCATGATTCGTAATAGTCGAGAGGCCCAAGACCTTTATGCCTCGCTGCGATGCTTCTAGTACTTCCGGCACGGTACTCATTCCTACCGCATCAGCACCCAACCCGGCAAACATCCGAATTTCAGCGCGGGTTTCGTAACTGGGCCCAAGGGTCCAGATATACGTCCCTTCTTCTGTTTGAATCCCCAATTCATCCGCAATGGATTTAGCCCGTTTTGTCCAATTCAGGTCGTAGGGGTGCGAGCGACGATCAGGCGTTCGGTTTGTATGTGGCCCTCTGAAGGCCATGTTGATATGGTCCGTGATCCACATAAGAGTACCCGGCGCGAAGGATGCACGAATCCCACCTGCTGCATTAGTGACAATCATTCGAGATACGCCCAAAGCCGCAAGTAATCGGATGGGAAAGGTGGCCGACGAAAGGGAATGCCCTTCGTACATGTGTAGCCTTCCTTGCACGAACACGATGGGAACGCCTTCAAGCCGTCCGAACACCAGCCGCCCCTGATGGCCTTGCACCGTACCATGTGGGTAACCGGGAAGATCTGATGTTTCGACCACCAGCGCATTTTCAACCACCTCTGCCAAATCTGATAGGCCGGAGCCCAAGATGAGTCCAAATAATGGACGCTCGTCCAGTTGAGGGAGAATGGCTTCCAGCGATCCTCGGATGTCGTCATCAACCATGATTAAATCAGTTTAATGACTGCCATAGTCATGTCATCCGCACGCCCCATTCCTTCGATGAAATGGTGAACATCTTCTGTCATCATTCGGAGAATGGCCGAAGAAGACCGGCCGCCAATCTGGGTCACTTTATCAACTAGTCTGTCATCCCCGTAGAGATCGCGGGCTCGATTCATGGCCTCTGAGAACCCATCGGTATAGAATACCAGAGTATCTCCTTCAGCCAGAGAAATAGTTGACTCTTCAATCGAGTCATCGAATGCAGGACCATCCGTAAATCCAATAGCCATACCCTTTGGCCGAAGTGCTGTAGATGTCTTTTGGTCAGCATCAAACCAGATAACGGGGTTATGTCCAGCTCGTGCAAACGTGAAAGAGCGTGCTTTTGGATCGATCTCGCCGTACACAACGGAGATGAACGTTCCCGCGGGTACATTTTGGCAAAACAGATGGTTAAGTCGGCGCATGATTTCTGCCGGAGAAAGTTGCTGCCGAGCGAGTGTTTGGACAATTCCCTTGACTAGCGTCATGAAAAAAGCAGCCTGAATGCCCTTACCGCTCACGTCACCGAGTACAAATGCCAATCGCCCATCGTCAAGCTCAATAAAATCATAATAATCCCCGCCAACCTCGTTGGCCGAGAGACACATTCCAGCAATATCCAATCCTTGGATGTCAGGCATCCTCCGTGGAAGGAAGAACGATTGAACCTGATGGGCAATCTCTAACTCTCTTTTGACACGCTCCTGCCCGGCCATTTCAGACACATATTCTGGAACGTAGTTGTTCACCTGCTGGCCGGTGCGTTTACTCGAAACGCCACTAAAACCTAGTAAAAGGATGGAGCCCAGAAAAAGTCCGCCAAGAAGAAGGTCGATCCAAGCCCCGGAACCATCAACAAGGAACCCTTCGGATATGTACCAAAGGACTTCGGAAGAAAAGATGGCAGCCATCACCGTAATGATATCAAACCGCATGAAAGCCCAAGCCAATACGAATGCTGATGCAGCTCCTAAAATGAGGGCAGCTAGTCCTGGTTCAGTAGGAGCTGGGCCCGCACCCACGAAGGCGCCTGTTACGGTCAGCAACAGGATCGGAAGTACGGAGCCATTCTTCATTTTGTGAGCAAGAGAGCCGATTCCGACTATCCACAGAAGCGTGAGAAAGTAGGATTTCTCAAAACCAGCGAACACGCTCGAGAGAACAGGACGGAAAGAACCGTCAATCAAAAAACCTTCTTCGAGAGTCAAGTAGAGTGTATCGGAAAAGCGAAGCGCAACTACGGCAATGCCCAAAAGGATGCCACCAAGAGACATGCCTCTCACCAGACTGGACCCCATGGGTTTGTTCTGGAAATCACCGTGTCGGAGAAGAAGAAGCGTCCCCAATTTCCCCTCGTAGGCTTCCCTAACAACAGAGTCAGTAACGCCTGCCACCATGAACGCAAAAATTGAAACGGCACCCGCGACAACGGAGAAAAGAATCAATCGAACCAAGACGTCACCCCAGACAGGCAGGCCGGAAACCAAGTCACTTAATGCGTTAGTGCTTAGCGAAACCAATAAACCAGCCATGATTCCGAGTAACATGGCATCGACCAATGCGCTCTTCATATCTAGCAATCTGGCAATAAGTCGTCTGAAGAAAACGACCATAAAAACGAATCCCAACAAACCCATCAAACCAATATTTACACCTGAAAGAACAGATGCGAGGCTTGATGTTTTTTCCTGGGTGGGTTTGTAGCTGACATTGAGACGAGCAAGAGTGCCGGTCGGGGACAGCCCCGCTTCCAACACAACCACGTGACCTGCAATAGGCGGTTCCGTTATCATCTTGATCCGTGCGCTCGGATTCCTAAGACTGGTAGCAACACTTAAGGAGTCGAGCTTCAGGTCCGTATTTGCATAGGCAGTTCTGGACAAAAGATGATCAAACAGCGTTAAAATGGATGTTGAATCCAGGGTAACGCTCCCTCCATTGAGCAGTTGATTTAGTTTTTCCTCTGGTCCAACAGTCCATCCTGCATCTAGAGAAAACCGGACATTGGAGTGAAACATCGAGTCGGAAATGGCCGACAATGCCGTACGGGCCTCGCTGTCTGAGGATGAGTCTGCTCGTAGAATAAATGAGAGAGCCGTTCGGTTTACTCGTTCAGATGCTGAGCCATATTGTTGCGCTGCTGCACCCATCTTTAGCGTGTTGTTTCGAAGGGCGAGAACCTTCCCATCCTGAGCAAGCTGTACTTCAAAGACCGGCTCTTCTGAATTATTTAAACTACCGCCACTTTCTTGTCTGGAGGGATGGTAGGCCACCTGCCAGTAGTAGGCACTGACCACATTGCGTTGAGATGATGCTAAAAACTCTACCGTGGTGGGACGGCCGAGAGTTTCTTGTAGGCTGGTGAGAAGGTCTACTTTCCGTCGCAAGTCAACGGTATGGGACAGACCGTCCATATTGTAGCCTTGACCTGCCAGGAACAGATTGGCCTGATTGTAGGCCTCTTCTTCTGATATCTCGTATTCAGCCGTGCTGTCCGGGTGCTGATTTCCCAACAGTGAGCCCCAAGCGATTAGGCCTGCAAGTCCAAGAAGGAGGACTGCAAGGTCCATTCCGCTGAAACGGAAAGGAGATGGCAATGAATGACGTTCCTTGGCCATGCAGGTCGAAGATGAGGTAATCCGGAGCTACCGGAGATTCAGGGTACTATAGTGATTTGTGTTCAATTGATCCCAATTTCCGCCAAATTGATGGATTGGACAAGGTCTGACGACCGCGATATGCAGCAAGATGTCCCTACGGTCAGCTCAAAATAAAATATTTGCCTTGTCCAGAATGCTTAGTTGAGGGCAGCTAGGATGTCGCTGATGGAGAAACCACGTCGAGCCAGGAAGGCAATGATTTTTTGCTTTTTCTTGGCGCTATCATTTTCTGTTCGATAGCGATGCTGTGCTTTGACTACTAATGCCGCCAATTGCTCTTCCATCTTGTCAGGAGGGCAAACAGCCTCTACGGCTTGACGTGCAACGTCCGCATCGATTCCCTTGGTCCTCAATTCAGCCAGCAGCCGGGCAGGGCCATACCCTTTTGACCTGAACCGGGATGAAGCCCAAAGTTCGGCAAACGATTCGTCATTCAGGTAGCCTAGACTGTCCAGTCGTTCCTCGATCCGTTTAGCGATTGGTTCTGGAACACCTAGATCTTTTAAACGACGTTTGATTTCGAATCGTGAGCGTGGTCGATACGATATGTAGTCGAGGCATCGTTTAAAGGCCTTATAGTAAAGGTCATCCTCTAGATGCTTCTGGCAGTCTTCATAGGACAATTCAATGCCCTTTTTTAGGCCTGCATCAGCCACCACATTCATGTGCAAGCCGAACGCAAAAGCCCCATCTAGGTATACAGAACACCTGTTAGCGTCCTTTACTTGGACACTTATTTCCGTAATCATGCCTCCCGATTCAGGAATGGCAGGAAGTTCAATCGCTTTGATGGGGCGCATACTTAGTTTCGGACAGGTACCCGGATGGAATCAATGGAAACACCACCAACAAAACCAAGTCCACCATTCACGTTGGACTCAGGCTCACGCCTCTCGGGAGAGGTACGGCTAGTGGCATAGTTGGCAAATCGCTGGTCTCCTCGCAATATCGTGACCCTCAAGGTGTGATTCGGCATAGGCGAGTCAGAAGAAGGTACAGGGACGGCATAAATTCCCGACCAAAGACGACCACCGAGTTCAGATACAGTCGCCCGATTCTCAGGGAAAACTTGCGTAGGAAGCAGGAAAAAATCGATCAACGACGAGGAGAATGTGGTAACAGGATCTAGCCTTATTTCAACCCAATCGTCGCTTTCAACACCTGTCCAGGATACATCAACCTCCACAGGATAGATATAGCCAGTCGATGCATTCACGGCGAGATTCAAGGAATCCAAGCCGATGTCTAGCGAGTCTAGCAGGACAGCTGATATGGGGCTATCAGGAATATGAAGAAAGACCTCATCCAAAAAAATACGACGTGGTATTTGACCAAAAGCCGATACTGAGGTTTGAGGTCCGTTGATGCTGAGGCCGAACGAATTTCCCTCTTCCGCAATCATAGAGTTTGCAGCTATTGGAAGGTATTCGAATACGGACTCGGGATTTCGAGCGTATGGAACTTGAACGTCACCGATCGTCATGAGGACCTCCAGTTCTGGCGGTATCTGATCAGGCTCGGAAAGGGGTATGTCCGCAGTACGACTCAAGGCAATCCTGATGGGAGGCAACGGTTTACCAGCATCGATCCATCCCTCGACGACTAATTGCTCTGTCCCTTCTGGCACAACCGAATCACATCCAACAGCTATCACACTGGACACAAGCACGAGGGTTATGACTAGGAGAGTCGTAACCGGCGAAGCGATTTGGAGGTGATATGTTCGGGCAATTCGAAACAAGAATTTAGAGGTATTATAGCGTCATTATAAGTTCGAGCATGGGCAGAATCGGAAGGCCTACGCGGTTTTTCGGGCGTGCCGAATCGAGGCCAGGATCCCATACCTGACTGGTCACATTGCGCCGATTCAACAGGTTGTAGACACTAACACCGCCAGACCAATCGGCATTAGCCATCCGGAAACGTCGGTTGGCTCGAATGTCGAGGCGAAAGTAGGGAGGCAGACGGCCGTTGTTCAGGGTAGGACGATGGTAAAACCACGTCGTCTCGCTTGTGATTGGGTCCGTAAGGCTATACCTGGAATCGGGAACGGAGACAGGATATCCACTGCGCCAATCGATAGAAAATCCCACATGCCATTGCTTCGATATTCTAGAAACAACGAGTCCGGATCCCCATGGAATGTCAAATCGTGCCGGTCTGAAGGAAGCAGGTTGATCAGCAACAATACGGTTTTCCGATCTCATTCGAGTCAGGGAAAAGAGAAAGGCCCATTGACCTAACGAAGACTGCAGCCCAGTTTCCAAGCCATAGGATCGCTCTTCTCCACGATCGTATTGCCCCAACAGTGTAGCGACTTCAATGCCTGGTCCCAGAAGTCCGCTCTTACTTTGGAATTCGTCTTCTGGCAAAAGTGTACCGCGTCCTTCTCGGGCAAATGCATCTAAACGGAAGACCGACTTAGGGATGATGTGACTTTCAACACCGATGGAAAGCTGACCCGAACGGGCTGGACCGGTCGTAGGGCTTGAAGGGATCCAACGACTAGACACCAAGTCATACAGGTAGGAATTTCGGTCCCGAATGCGCTGCATAAACTGAACATGTGAACTTGCCGCTGCGCGCACTATCAACCATGCTGGGTCAATGACCCATTGAGCTGAAAGTCGAGGTGTGAGCCTCAAATAGCGCCCGTTGTCAAACCAAGAAACGCGAATTCCAGGAAGAACCCGCAGTGCTGAACGCGGCGTCCAAATATCCTGTATGAACGCGGAAATCTCTGTTGCTTCAGACCGACTCCTCTGTTTAAGAGGTTCGTTAAGCGTTGGGGAGTAGGTGATGATTGCATCGAGGTCCGATCCAAAACGATGATGCACAGCCTCTATTCCGGTACGGACTTGGTGAGAGGGCGATGGGTACCAGTCTAAGACCACTCGAGCGCCCACGTCCTGTAGGTCTACGTCATAAGCGCTCTCTACAGCCGAACTCTGACTTGGTCGGACGTACGTATTTTCGTAGGCATTGTATTCGGAACTGAAAAGCGTCCCAGTCAAGAATAGTCGGCTTGAGATCAAACGTTGATAGCGAATACTTAGGATTCTGTTACCCCATTGCTGATCTACTTCAAAAAACAGGTCAGCTGGACGTAACCAAGAAGAAAAATCAAGCGAAAGGTCAAAAGGAAGCCGAAGATCTAGGGCATCCTTTCCCGTGTAATAGGACACGGACACGGACGTGCGAGCGTCAGGGCGGAAGGTGAATTTTGCACTCCAGTCGTAGAAATAGTATCCCGTTCGTAGCGTGTCTTGTCGGCCGAAATCATCTTCAACGGCGTGTTTTCTACCGATGATGCGATCGATATAGGAGCGCCGCCCCGAAAGCATAAATGAGCTCTTGTTGCTGATGGGGCTTTCCATAATGAAGCTCACGTTCAATCCCGAAATACCCACTGTCGCGCTGGGCTGAGAAAGTGATCCATCGCGTAATTCTGCATCCAAGACGGCAGAAAGACGGCCCCCGAACTCTGCGGGGAAAGCCCCCCGATAGAGAGCAATGTCTTTAAATGTATCGGTCTGAAAAGTCGAAATAAGGCTGAACGCATGCCAGGGGTGATAGACGGGCGCGCCGTCAATCAAATACAAGTTCTGGTCCGGTCCGCTACCACGAATAAGAAGCCCTCCAGTTGCTTCGCCGGTTCGTTGGATGCCTGGCATCCAACGCAAGGACTCTAATACATCACTGTTACCCAATGTCCCTGGTAGGCGCTGTAATTCGCGACTACTGATGGCGAGAAGCCCTGGGGTTATGGTAACATCGGCACGCCGATCGGAAGATTCCTCAATAATGACGCCATCGACAGTGTACGTGGCCGGATGTAGGAAGAATTGGCCGGGTTCTTCTCGTGCGACAACTGTAGTATCTAGGCGGGTATAGCCGAGATAGGTAATGGCTGCATTTATGGCTCGCCGCGGGGCCCCCGGCAAGGCGAAAAATCCCGCTTCATTTGTAATCGTTCCGACTCCAAGTCCTGGAAGGATGACATGCGCCCCGATTAATGATTCACCCGTTTCTGCATCAAGTACGAATCCATTGAGCACAGATCGATCAGCCGAGGCCTCTGGGAGAACATCTTCACCCAACGGAATCAAAACAAATTGCCGGCGCCCTATAGGTTGTGCACGAAACTGATGACCTGACATAATGCAGATCAAGGCATCCATTGCTGACGTCCCACGGTAGCGGCAGGAAGTGGTTAGCCCTTTGGTCAGCAATGGGCTATAGACGACGTCGATTCCCGTTTCTTCGGAGAAGGCAGTAAGTGCTGATTCGAGAGGTTCATCCTCGAATTGTAGGCGCACAGTCTGCGCTCCGACTTGCACATGCAGAGTCAGAGATAAAAAAAGAAGTAGCAGGCAGGACTTGAGGTGCACGCGGCAACCGATGCGATTACTAGATCGAGACGGAAGCGATTATAGACATGCCACGTTGGCACGTTCCATAGGAATGTGCCAGTATTGTGTATTCTGCTTTAGGACGTGCGAAAATCCTTAGCGGCTCAGTTCAAAGGAGCCATCTTCGTTCTCGATGAGCTCCGCTCCAAGGGCTGATGCCATAATCTCCAGAATGGAGCGGCATCCGCGATCTGCTTCAAACGTTCCGGTAAGTGGAGCGTCTTTTAAAGAGTCAGAAACCGTTATGACGGCCTCGAACGTGTCGGCGAGTTGCTTAACAACGTCCGACATTGGGGTCTCTCTGAAAATGAGTAGACCTGTCCAACTGAGTTCTCGAACTAATTCTACGTCCTTAACCAAGGGCTGAATGCCCGGCTCAGTAATGCGTCCCTGTTGACCTGGCAGCAGAATAACGGCCTGAGAAGGACTTCCAGCAGGAGCCAATGAAACGCGCCCAGAGACTAATGTCACCTCAGTCCCTTCTTGCGTGCGAACACCAAAAGAGGTCCCTAATACTGTGGTAACAGCGTCTTCCGAAGTAATTACAAAGGGATCAACCCCGCTCGTCACATCGAAATATGCTTCTCCTGTAAACAGGACTTGACGATCAAATGCCCCAGGAGGTGTCAGCAAGTCTAGAGCTGCTCCAGGCGCCAATCGAATCTGTGTACCATCTTCCAGCGTGACATTCTTCCAAGAATCTACCGCTGCAAACGTAGGTAAGTTGGGTTGAGCGCTATCGTTCATCAATGTGCGACCTACGAAAAACGAACCAATCACGGCAGCTGTTGCCATCGCGATTCTGACGAGGCGCATAGGTCCGCGCGGCCGCAAAGGCCCTCTATCTGGCTCCATTTCTGCCACTTTCCCCATCGAATAAGTACCAGATGTGGATGAGGTGGAGGTCGTTTGCCCTGAGGCTGCTTGCGCCCAAGCCGTTTCAAATGCTAATGCATCCAGACGAATTCGATCCATGACACGACTAACTGCCGGATGACGTTGTATTGCCTGTTCGAGACGAGTTTCTGCATCGGCCATCATTGCAGCCTCGGCTTCACTCAGTTCAGAGGCAGAAATCAGGTCACGACATGCCAGTAAGACCAACCCTTCGCGTGCTGGAACGTCCTTCAGCCATTGCTGACCTGCTTCTGATAGTAGGGCAAACCAGTTCAAAAGAGCTTTTCCCAACTCAGGATCAGCCTTGATAGCAGAGCGGACGGAAAGCAGGTCAGCGTCCGTCCAATCGTCAAGCATCAATATGTCGTCTAGTGTCAGACGCATGGCGCACAGCGCAGGGTATTCGTTCTAGTAAAAAACACGGTTGTAGCGTGCAGATGGAAAAGCCGCTCTGAGCCGCAAAAAAGTAACATCTACTATTTCTGGAGAAACACGATACCTGATGCCCAAAGAAGAAATAAGCCAAGTGCATCACGCATTCGGTCAAAAGCGCGCTTCACCTGCATCTTGATGGCGGCCTCTGTAGATCCTATCATTTCGGCAATCTCCTCATATCTATATCCATACTCCCTGAGCTCGATGATCTCCCGAGCTTTATCCGACAGCGAGGAGAGAGCTCGCTCAACATCAATCGATGCTCCAGCTGTTGAGTTTGAATCCTCTATTTCAGGGGCATCATGAACGTCGAACAGCGTCTCTTTGGCCGTATATCTTCCCCGATAGAAGTCCTGGAGTTCATAGAGGGCTCCTTTCATGGCGAAGGCTTTGAGCCGTGCATTGTCTTTGAGGTCCTTCAGTCCGCGGTGTACCCGGAGGAGCGTGTTCTGAACGAGATCGTCAACATCAGCCCGCCTGCCTATTCTTGAGATGAAGAAGGCGCGTATGGGTGACTCGAGTGCTCGCAGCAACTGGGAGAGTGCTGCTTCATCACCCTCCTTGGCTTTTGATACGAGTTCGGTTAGATTCTCCATGTGACGGATCAGATGCAGGCCGTTGAAGGCAGGTTTTAACGATGACGATGTCGACTATTCTACAGTTTGGCCTTGGAGAAAGCTGCCAAGGACTTTTACGTTAGCCGCCACCTCCTCAAGATGACGTAACGCGTGGCGGATCGGCTCTTCATCGAGATGACCCTTTAGGTCCAAATAGAATACATACTGCCCGGGACTCCCCACTAGAGGACGACTTTCGATTTTGAACAAATCGATATCTCGAAGTGCAAAAACAGCTAGACTTTTGAATAGGCCACCGGGTACGTTTTCTTTTTGAGCATACAGCAATGACGTTTTGAACGTTGGATCGTGCGAGCTTGCGGGCAAGGATGATTGGGCTAATCCCTCGTTTGCATTAGCATCCGGCCGTCCAAGAGCCAAAAAACGAGTGTAGTTGGCGTGATTGCTTTCGATGTCCTCGGCAAGTGTCTGGAGATGGTACTCACTTGCTGCTGCACGGCTGGCGATGGCAGCAGAGCTGACATCGCCAGCCTCAGCGATCATTTTTGCCGCTCCAGCAGTGTCGTATGCAGGGACAATGTGAGCATCTGGTAGATGCTTTTTAAGGAAGGACCGACATTGTCCAATAGCCTGTGGATGGGACGTTACCGTCCGAATATCCCCCAGACTCGCTCCTGCAACTGCGAGCAGTTGATGGCGAATTCTGAGCTGTACTTCGGCCAAAATCTTGAGGTCATGCTCGAGAAGTAGGTCGTAGTTCTGATGGACACTTCCGAACAGCGAGTTTTCAATGGGCAATACAGCTCGGTCAACATCGGAGCGAACTACTGCATCAAAAGCCGCTTCAAAACTCGGAAACGGCACTTTTTCAGCACCCGGATACAAGGCGGCAAGCGCTTCTTCGCTGTAAGCGCCTATTTCTCCCTGAAAAGCGATCCTCATCATGATTACATCCTCTCCGGTGCGGATAATCCTAGTACCGTAAGTCCGTTTCTCAAAACTTGACCGGCGGCCAAGGCCAACTTCATGCGAGCCCGAGCCAGGCCTTCTTCTTCCCCAATGATGCGGCAGTTACCGTAAAACTGAGTAAAAGCTACAGCCACTTCGCGCAGGTAGTTAGACAGGCGGTGTGGCTCACGGTTTTCAGCGGCCCGGGCGATGACTTCCGGGAGTCCCATCAGTTCTTTGATGAGCGCCTGTTCTGTTTCATGAGAAAGCAGGGAAAGGTCAGCATCCTCTTGGTAACTGAGCCCCACTTCCTCGGCTTTTCTAAGGATCGATGCGATTCGAGCATGCGCGTATTGCAGATAAAAAACTGGATTTTTGTCTGATGCTTCCTTGGCCAAATCGAGGTCAAATTCAAGATGTGTGTTAGGTGATCGCATCAGGAAGAAATATCTCGTGACATCCTCACCTACCTCATCCATGAGCTCATCAAGCGTCACATAGGTTGCCTTACGAGTGCTCATTTTGACAGGTTGTCCACCCCTGACCAGCGTCACGAACTGGTAGATGACGACATCTACTTTGTCGGCTTCATAGCCGAGGGATCGAATGCCATCAATTACGTCGGGGAATGTGGCTATGTGGTCAGCGCCAAACACATCCAAGCATAAGTCATACCCGCGATCAAGTTTATCGGCGTGGTATCCAATGTCAGGCAACCGGTAAGTCGGCTCACCAGTGCTCTTGACCAGCACCGTGTCGGTTTCTTTTCCGAATGCGGTAGTCCGCAGCCATACAGCACCATCTTTATCGTAGGCGAGGTCTTTTTCGCGGAACTGCTCTACTATTTCCCAGACCCGGTTCGAATCATACAGCGTCCGTTCGTTGAAGAACGAATCCATCTTGATCTTCAGGCGCTCCAATGTCGTTTCTATATCGGCGAAAATTGCCTTTTCAGCTGCTTTCTTGAAGGGAGCAGGATCTGCATCCGTATCTAGATCAGCGCCGTCTTTGGTAAGCAACGTTCGAGCGATCTCATCGATATAGTCTCCTCGGTAACCATCCTCGGGGAAAGAGATAGGCACAGTTAGGCGTTCATCCTCATCGCCGATTACCTTCGTTTCAATAGCTGGGTTGACATGAGCCATGTACCTTGCGCGAACTGATTCTCCCAGGATGCGCATCTGTCGACCAGCATCGTTGAAATAATATTCCCTGTCGACATCGAAGCCACTCCACTCAAGGAGTGTGGCCATGGTATCTCCCAGAACCGCATTTCGGCCGTGGCCGACGGTCAAGGGGCCAGTAGGATTAGCGCTGACAAATTCGACGAGGGCCCGTCGGCCACGGCCGTCCTCAGATCGTCCCCATGAATCGCCTGCAGCTAGAATGGTCGCGAGGGCTTCATTCAAATGGGCGGTTGAAAATCGAAAATTCAGAAAGCCAGGGCCAGCTACTTCAACAGCAGAAATCCGGGACGAGTCGAGCGGTAACCCGATCAATTGTGTACTGATCTCTTCCGCAATCTGACGAGGTGCCTTTCGAAAATGCCGAGCCAGCTTCAAGGCAGCATTACACGACAGGTCGCCATGGTCCGGATTGGCTGGTTGTTCGAACTCCGGTTCGAAGCCTTTAGGCGCTCCGCCCATAGATTCGAGAGCGCGAAGAATACTGTCGCTGAGATAATCCTGCATTGATATCCTACCCGGGCCGGGAATGAAAAATCGGTTGGAATGCGGTGGTAGTCTAGATCAATCCGGTTGTCGTACCAGACCGTAGACCGGAATCTACCAAATTCAGCCCTCATGGATACGCATTCCCACTCAGGATCACTCAAAGTCCACATACGCTTCGCAAAAAGAGTGATTGGACCCTGTGAAGGGTAAGGGATAGCGCCGAGACATTCGGATTGAGCTAATTTTCGTAGACGAACGGCAAAACCAATCTCGATCCGCTCCGTACTACCGCGCACGAACATGAATTCCCGAGCCGTACATATCGTCACCTTATTGGGACTGGTCCTAGCGTTGATGTTGCCGACCTCAGCTACTGCGCAGGATGCACATGCGTTTACGATCGCTCGCGTTAAATATGATGGCGGCGGGGACTGGTACGGGGACCCGGAATCTCTTCCAGAATTACTGTCTTTCGTACGAAGAGAGACGCTGATGGACGTAGCTCCTCGCGAGGAGGTAGTGGAACTGGCGTCGGATAACATGTATTCCTTCCCCTACATATATATGACGGGGCATGGTAGCGTTCGGTTTTCGGAGTCAGAAGCATTGCGACTGCGCCACTATTTGGAAGCGGGTGGCTTTCTGCACATTGACGACAATTATGGATTCGATGTGCCGATGAGACGGGAAATGAAAAAGGTATTTCCCGAGCTTGATTTCGTGGAACTGCCCTTTGATCATCCAATTTTCCATACGTCCTATGATTTTCCAAACGGACTGCCCAAGGTGCATGAGCACGACGGTAATCCACCCCAAGGGTTTGGATTGTTCGATGCAAATGATCGCTTGATGGTTTTTTATTCCTTCGAGACAGACCTAGGTGACGGATGGGAGCCGATGTCGGTTCATGAGAAACCTGAAGCGCTACGTCGGGATGCTCTTAGGATGGGGACCAATATTCTCATGTATGCCATGACGAATTGACCCCAAAGACGTTATTTTCCTTGGGCGCACTTCGCCCCCACATTTCATTGTAATTCATCTGCCTGCTCATGTCCCATCTTCGTGACTCAGATCCATCTGTCTTTGGACTATTGGATCAAGAAGTGGCCCGTCAAAATGAAGGGCTCGAACTAATCGCCTCGGAAAATTTCGTCTCGCGTGCCGTCATGCAAGCCATGGGTTCGCCCTTGACGAACAAATACGCCGAGGGACTTCCAGGTAAGCGCTATTACGGGGGATGCCAAGTTGTTGATCAGGTCGAAGATCTCGCACGAGATAGAGCAAAAGAGCTGTTCGGGTGTGATTGGGTAAACGTTCAGCCTCATTCGGGTGCCAACGCCAATGCTGCTATCTACTTCACACTCATGAATCCGGGTGATACGTTTCTGGGGCTTGACCTTTCGCATGGAGGTCATTTGACGCATGGCAGTCCGGTTAATTTCTCAGGAGTCCTCTACCGGGCCGAACACTACGGCGTGGATCGTGATGGTCCCAACGCTGGTCGGATTGATATGAATAAGGTCCGCGAAAAGGCCCTATCCATTCGCCCTCGCATGATTTCTATTGGGGCATCGGCATACACGAGAGATTTTGATTACGAGGCGTTTCGCTCGATAGCGGATGAAGTTGGGGCTTTTCTATGGATGGATATGGCACACACTGCCGGTCTCATCGCAGCTGGTTTGCTAAACAACCCAATGCCGCATTGTCATATTGTCTCTACCACAACTCACAAAACACTTCGTGGACCGCGCGCAGGTATGCTGCTCATCGGGAAGGACAGTGAAAACACCATCGGCAAAGTGGCACCCAAGTCAGGGCGGGTTAAGAACTGGGGCGAGTTATTTGATTCGGCCGTTTTCCCTGGTTTTCAGGGTGGTCCGTTGATGCATGTTATCGCTGCCAAGGCCGTTGCCTTCAAAGAAGCGCTGGATCCCTCATTCACTGAGTACAGTCGGCAAGTCATCGCAAATGCGAAGGCAATGACGAGTGCTTTCCTAGAGTTGGGATATGAGGCAGTGTCCGGCGGTACGGATAATCATCTGGCCCTACTTGATCTACGGAACAAGAATATCACCGGAAAGGATGCTGAAATCGCTCTTCAGGCAGCAGACATTACGGTTAACAAGAACATGGTCCCGTTTGATGACCAGAGTCCGTTTGTGACCAGCGGTATTCGTGTAGGAACGCCTGCCATGACGACGCGAGGCTTGAAAGAGGATGATTTTCGACAGATCGTATCCTTGATGGATCGCGTGATCACTAATCCTGGCAACGAAGACGTAATCAAACAGGTAAAGGGAGCCATCCACGAGATGACGGATCGTTTCCCGCTGTATGATTTTGTGACGGCCTGACCCCACCCTAAAATTTCCCATGTCCAATCTGTCGCCTGCCACGTATGACGAGCTTGTGGATCTGGGTCGCCAGCTCTACGATATGGCTCTTGTTCGAAGTGAACAGGAAGCCATAACTGACCCGCGAGGGCAACCCATAGGTTGGTTGCTGGATACGCGTATCCCGATGCTGAACGGTACGATTATGCCAGAAATCGGTCGTGTTCTGGGAGAGCGCTTGCGTGCCAAAGGGGTTGATCAAGTGGTCGGGTTTGGGTTTGGTTCCTATGCTTTGGTAGCGTCGGTTGTGTCTTCCGACTCAAACCCGCCGTTCATGGGTGGATTTGTACGAGAAGCGCGCAAGCTGCACGGACGTCGGCGCTTGGTCGAGGGGCCTCTTATGCGTGAAAAGCCGGTAGTTCTTCTGGACGATATCCTCAACAGCGGTCGCTCAGCCTGGAAGGCCGTCGAACTATTGCGTAAGGATGGTTTTCAGGTAGTGGGCGTGATGACCCTCTTCAACTTCACCTGGAGTGGGGGGAGGCCCCGTCTCGAGCAGTCAGGCTTGTGGGTGGATTCGCTTCTTGATCTGAACCTTCGCGAAAACGAGCGTTAAAAGTGCCTTCCCATCAAGGCCCAGTCACAGGATGATTTCATTTTTACGTCGAAAAAGCAAAAGTCGCCAAGAAGTCGACACGCCGCACGCAGGTGATGGCGAGACGGGTGAGGTCGTTCCTTTGGGTGTTGAAGAAGCTGATATGGGTTTCTTGGATCATCTTGAAGAACTGAGATGGACCCTGTTCAAGGGAATTGGTGGTATCATTTTCTTTACGGCCGTCGCAGCAATATTTCGCCGTTGGGTTATTCAAAACATTCTACTTGGGCCTAAAAAACCAGATTTCATTAGCTATCGAGTTTTTGGAATTGAGACGACCGAGTTCGTTCTGCAGAATCGCACCGTGACCGGACAGTTCTTTACAGATTGGGGGACAGCGTTGGCCGTTGGTGCCATCATCGGATCGCCCGTTTTTGTGTATTACGTTTGGAAGTTTATTGAGCCAGGACTCTATCCCACCGAGAAGAAAGGATTGCGCTTTTCTGCCATCTTTGCCTCCTTTTTCTTCCTGTTGGGAATCTGTTTCGGGTATTTCGTCATTACGCCGTTGGCGTTGCAGTTCTTTGCCCAGTATCAGATTTCACCAGAGATCGTCAACGAATTCGATATCACGAAGTACTTCGAAATGATCACGTTCTGGTCATTTGGGGTCGGCGTCCTCTTCGAATTACCGGTCGTCGTGTACTTCTTAGCAAAGCTTGGCATTGCAACGCCTGATCGTCTGAGAGGCGCGAGGAAATACGCATTGATTACGTGCCTTGTCTTGGCTGCGTTTTTCACACCTCCGGATCCAATCAGTCAGGTTCTGGTGGCTATGCCGCTGCTGCTTCTGTATGAGGCCTCGATCCTTGTAGCAGGGTTCGTTGAGCGAAAGCGCAAACGTGAATTGGAAGCTGCCCTTTCGTAGGTCTCCGGTTCCGATGTTTCTGCATGGTTCTCAAAGGCTGCAGCTGCTGCAAATAGGGGCTATAGAATTGTCTTAGCTCGCGTTCAATACGTTGAATCATCATGGACTGACCTGCGTCAGACATGAATGAAACCATTCTAGGACTTATGAAACGATTCGCACTCCCTATTGCCGGCCTACTGGGCGCCGTTGTTCTTCTTTCCGCCTTTCGCTCAAATGATGATCTGTTCGAGCTGAGAAAGAATTTTGAGGTTTTCGGGGCACTATATGAAGAGATCGCTTTGGGATACGTAGACGACGTGCGCCCAACGCCATTTATGCGAGCGGGAATCGATGCTATGCTGGAGCAACTCGATCCGTATACGCACTTCTATGATGAGGCTGCAATGGTTGACTCGCGCATCCTTCAACAGCAAAATCTTGGCGGAGTGGGACTATCGATAGGCCGAAAAGGTGGCCGGCTCTCTGTATTGGCGCCCGATGGGGAGGCTACTGCCTACCAGAAAGGAGTTCGTCCTGGCGATATAATTCTCCAGATAGGAGAGACATCGACAGACGGATTAACCGTGATGGAAGCCACCAATTTGCTGCTTGGTCAGCCTGGGACGGTCGTACAGATTCTTATTCAGCGGACCGGAGAGGTAGCCCCCAGGTCGTTTGTCCTTCCACGCATCAAGCCTCGAGCTGTAAACGTCTCTCGAGCTGGATGGCTTGGTGCAGACTCGTCGGAGGCCATTGCTTACGTTCGTCTTGATCGCTTCGGGAATCGAGCAGGAAGGGAGGTGAAGCGCGCTTTTCGAACACTGAACCGAAGCGTTCCTCTTCATGGAATGGTCTTGGATTTGAGGGGCAATCCAGGCGGCCTTTTATCAGAAGCAGTCAATGTAGTGGGGAATTTTGCCCCAAAAGGGTCGTTAGTGGTTACTACCCGATCTCGGATAGATGGAGTGGTTCAGGAGTTCAGAACGGATGAGGACCCTCTTTTCCCAGACGTGCCCCTCGTGATCCTTGTCAATGAATACAGTGCATCTGCTTCGGAAATCGTATCTGGAGCTCTTCAAGACATGGATCGTGCTGTAATAATGGGTACAACATCTCTCGGAAAGGGCCTTGTACAGGTGCTTAAACCGCTGCCTCACAACACAACACTGAAGCTAACGGTCTCTCATTACTTCTTGCCAACTGGCAGGACAATTCAGTCGGCTCGATACAGCAGTGAATCAGCCACGGCAACAAATCCAACCCTCCTTGAATTCGAAACGGCCGCGGGAAGAACTGTTCGGGGTGGCAGAGGAGTAGAACCGGATGTGCCGATTGAAGTCGAACCGCCGGGTCAAGTTGAAAATGCCTTGCAACGGGAATCGGCCTTTTTCCTATTTGCTAATGAATGGGTAGCCACACGCTGTCAATCAAACGAGACGTGTTCCGCCTCAGGCGATGAGAAAGTATCAGCCTTTCTGGAGTGGTTAGACCGAAGTCACATATCCATTACAACAGAATTTGACCTATCCCTATCAGCCTTGGAACTGGAAAGCGTCGAGACGGGATTTGACGGAATTACTGATGAGTTGGAGCGGCTAAAAACAGCGGTAGAAGTGGCTAAATCAGACCAGCTTGCCTCGATCGAAGACCGCATTCTCATGCATATCCAGCATGAGATTGACACTCGTCTTCTCGAGCAGAGTGATCAAATATCAGAAGAAATAGCAAGCGACGGATGGATTTCCCAGGCCCAGGCATTGTTACAGGAGGAAGGTCGTCTGGAGGCCTTGCTGCGCTAATACGTCCTTGACTCCCTCTGCGGCAGCGCCCGATTCGTCAGGTCGAAGGTCGAAAAAGATCTGCGCACGCCGCGAACCGTTCCGCAAGTCCAATCATAATTAATCGATCTCCGACTTCCACCCGAAAGTCGCCAGAAGGGCTGGCCATGGTCCGTTGCCCTCGTCTGACGGCAACAACGGTCATTTCGTGATCCCGACGCAGAGCTAATTCTGCAAGAGTGCGACCGGTGGCAGGAGTTCCTTCTCGAACGGCAACGGCTCGGGTGTGGAGGCCATCTTCATCGAGGCCCTGCAGAACCATCAGGTGTGCTTCTTGGATACTACCGCGCATGACACCGTAGTCATCATCTCGAAGCAAGCGGACTTGCCTGTCGATTTCTTCTGCTGGAATCATGTACGCGCCTAACACATGGGAAAAAATGCGAACTGTTGTTTCAAGTTCTTCGGGGACCACGATATCAGCACCTCTTTTCTGAAGGTCCTCCATCGACCTGAGGTATCGCGTACGAGCAATAATTTGGACGGAAGGGTTCATGAACCGTGCCTGACTGATAATGCCTGGTACCGTTGCAGGGTCATTCAGTACCAAAACTAGCATCTTTGCCGTGTGAATTCCGGCAGCTTCCAAGATGTGAGACCGCAGGGCATCGCCTGTGACATAGGGGATTTCCTTTTCCCGCAGTTCTCTAGAAGCTTGGGCATTCAATTCGATGACGAAGAATGGAAGACCTCTATTTTTGAGCACTCCGGTCAATTTTCGACCAGCTTCTCCAAAGCCGACAATGACGACGTGGTCTTCCATTCGAGCTTTTCGGTCAGAAGAGGGCTCAGGTTGGTTTCGATAGAAGAACCGGGCAATCTTGGGGGCAAAGTTGAGCTGAAAAGGTGTGATCAGCATCAGGAGAACCGCTGCCGCAATAAACGTCTGCGCACCGGCCAACTCCATTCCGGCCGGAAACAGTCCAACAGCCCTACCAGCTCGTTCAAGGACGAAGGAAAATTCTCCAATCTGGGCAAGACCAATTCCGACTGTCAATGAGACTCGCGCTGGATACCCGAGGACAGCCACACCCAGAGCGGTAGTACCCACCTTCAGCAGAATGACGCTCACAGAAACGCCCAGTACGATAAGCGGATTGGCCACGAAGAACCCGAAATCCAATAGCATGCCAACAGAGACGAAGAACACGGCATTGAAAACGGTTTTGAGCGGTAGTATCTCGCTCATCGCTTGCGTCGAGTACTTGCTTTCGCTGACGATTAGGCCAGCCAAGAATGCTCCGAGGGCCAGGCTTACACCCACCATGGCCGATACGGCTGCCGTTCCAAAACAGATGGCTACGACGGTTAATAAGAATAGCTCAGGTCGTCTAGTTCGGGCCACATGCTCCAGAACCCAAGGCACGCCTCGGCGGGCCAGTAACAAGACGGAGGCGATAACGGCCAGGGCTTTCGCCATGACCAGCAAAAGGTCCGTTACGGTTGAATCGCCGCCAGCCAGTAGGGGAATTAAGAGCACCATCACGACGATCGCCAGATCTTGGAAGATCAGAACGGCTAGCGAAAGCTTGCCATGCGGCGCATCGGTCTCGTCCTTCTCTTGCAAGAGTCCGAGGACAATAGCCGTGGAGCTGAGAGCAATTAGGCATCCCGTATAAATAGCGCTGTTTGGCGCCACGCCGAAGAACACAAGCACCAGGGCTACTATCAGTACGGTCGATGCCACTTGAATGCCGCCACCCACAACAATGGCACGGCGAATACGAGCGACTTTTTCCAAGCTGAACTCCAAGCCGATGGTGAACAGCAGTAGGATCACGCCAATTTCAGCAAGCATGTCGACCAGTTCCTGGTCATGAACGAGGCCTAGCGCATTGGGTCCGATTAAAACACCAGCAACTAGAAATCCAGTTACCGGTGCGAGTTTGAGCCGATAGCAGACGTACGCCATCAGTACGCTCATCACGAACAGGGCAACTACCTCGTTCAACATGGGGAGTGCAACGGCGGTGATCAAGATGAGAGCCTCAGGACTGCTTGTAGAAGGACATTGGCACCACCAACTAGGTGGCGAGGTTCGGAATATTCCTCTGGGTTGTGGGAAATACCACCTCGACTTGGAATGAAGATCATTCCGCTACGATACCTTCGATGTAGAATTTGAGCATCATGTCCCGCGCCGCTGATCATGCGCATTCTTGTCAGCCCCGCATCGTCTGCCGCTTGTTCCACGGCCTTCACTACTTCAGATGCAAAGTCACATGGTGAAACACGGGCTAGTGACTTGAACGAAACGTCGCTACGGGCTTCCGAACCCGGGGTGCGAGACGGATCGTCCCGCTGGGCGCCAGTGTCAGACAAAAGGTCCGAAAGGTAGTTTTCTGCATGAATCAGCTTTTCTTCAGAAGGATGACGCATATCTACCGTAAACGTAACGGTATCTGGAATAACGTTGACCAGATTTGGATGGTACCGTACTGATCCAATTGTCAGACGAAGATCTGGGATTCGATTTGGCAGTGTGCGCAGCGCAGTCATGAGTTTTGACGCCTTCAGACCTGCGTCATCCCGCAGGTTCATGGGTGTGGTGCCCGCATGATTGGAGGATCCTTTTACGGTCACTTCCCACCATGACAATCCTTGGACGCCCGTCACAACGCCAATGTCAATTCCTTCCCGCTCGAGAAGCGGACCCTGCTCAATATGTAACTCTAAGAAGGTGTCGACGGAAAGATCGTCGATGGTGGCGGAGCCGGTATAGGCCAGGCGATCACACTCTTCACCAACCGTAATACCGTCTGCATCTGCTGCAGATCGAGCATCGCTCAGTGAAAGCGAACCCACGTGGTAAAGACTACCCATCATATCGGGCATAAAGCGAACGCCCTCTTCATTGACAAACGATGCTAGAATGATTGGGCGCGCGGGGCGCTCTCCAGATTCAATCAGGGTTTCAAGGACCTCAAGGGCGGCAAGCACGCCGAGCGACCCATCGTATCGCCCCGCGCGCCCAACTGTATCCGTATGGGAGCCGATCATCAGGCCGGGACCGTCTGCCTCTGCATTCCACACCCCAAACAGGTTGCCGATCGCATCGATTCGAGTCTCCACTCCCAGTTTCTTCAGGCGATTCACCACCCAACTACGTCCTTCCAAATCAAGATCAGAAAAAGCCAGCCGTTGAACGCCAGCGTGCTCAAGTGAACCAATTGTTGCCAGTTCGTCGAGGTTTGATAACAGTCTTGAAGCTGAGATTCTGGACATTTCCTGATTGGCAAAGGTGTAGTTGAAGTCCGATAGGTGCTAGTATAGGTTAAACGCATCATGACCCCATTGGATGCCGCCTGAGAAGATATGGAGGCTCGCCTATATAGTGGCGTAAAGTACGCAGCGAAGCGTTTTAGCAACTCCTTGTTTTTGAATAGAAACTCGGCTTGGTTAGCTCCCGTATCAGCTATCGAGCATCGCCAAGCGATGCAGGTGCTTCTACCTGATTCTATCTAGGATTATGTTTTTATCGCGCCATTGATGAGTAGATGGGTTTCCTTTTTTGTTTAATTCAATTCTTTCCTATCCGATGCGTCTACGACTGATCGCACTTTGCATTTTCGGTACGCTATTAGTTGGCTGCGACCAACCAGTCCGCTCACAAGACCAGCAGGCGGACAACAGTTTCCGTTCAAAGTCAGAGCAACGTCCGGCTGACTCGGGCGTGCAGGACGAAATCATGGTCGGCAGAACGACAGCCATAACAAGAGCTGTCCAAGCCGCCTCCCCCGCTGTGGTAAGCGTAAACGTCAGGCAGACCCAACAAGTCAGAGTGAGTCCTAATCCGTATAACGACCCATTTTATGACTTCTTTTTTGGTCGCCAACGCAGTCGCGTACTAGAGCGGCAGGTTCAATCAATGGGCTCTGGATTTGTCATCAGTTCCTCGGGCTATATAGTGACCAATGATCATGTTGCTGGAAGTGCCTCAGGGATCACGATCGCCTTCCCTGATGGAACGGAAAGAGAAGCCAGGCTGATAGGCTCAGATCCAGGAACCGACCTTGCGCTTCTGAAAGTTGATACGGAAGATCAACTTCCATTTTTGGAATTCGAGCTGGAAAGTAGCCCGATCGCCGGCGAGTGGTCTATTGCACTTGGTAATCCCTTCGGTCTATTTGAGGCAGCTGACCCAACGGTAACCGTTGGAGTCGTGAGTGCAACAGGTAGGGATCTTCAACCGCAGGACAATCGCTTCTATATGGATATGATCCAGACGGATGCTGCCGTCAATCGAGGCAATTCAGGAGGTCCATTACTAAATGCTGAGGGTCGTGTTATTGGCGTAAATACGGCTATTTTCACCGAATCGGGAGGCTCCGTTGGCATTGGTTTTGCCGTCCCTGCTGAAAAGGCTGTACGGGTCTTGGAAGAATTGCGGGATAAAGGATTTGTTGATCGCGCATACTATACAGGCCTTCAAGGACGCACCTTACCAGCTAGATGGGCGCAAGCACTTGGCATCGAAGAGGCCAAAGGCGTAGTAGTAGAAGAAGTAGATCTGGGCTCGCCGGCTGATCTGGCTGGATTTAAACCCTACGATGTCATTCGCAGCTTCTCAGGCGATGCGGTTGATACGCGGGAGGATTTCCTGGGGTATTTGTTTGAGTATCGTCCCGGCGAAGTTGTCGAACTCGAAGTCATTCGAAATGGACAAATCGTACCGTTGGAGATGGTTATAGGCAGCCAAAAGAGCGAAAACTGAGAATCCCCCTTTAGCCGTCGACGATCCCCCTATCGGCTATTATAAAAACCTTCTCGAAGGATTGTGATGCCTCGAGTTGTCACCAGGCCGCTTTTAGGCTCGATACATTATCAGAAATGCTCGATTGACCGCCAAAAACTGCACTTCCGGCGATAATGACGTCAGCGCCAGCACTCGTCACTTCGGCTATATTTCCGACCTTTACCCCGCCATCGACTTCAAGATGGGCTTTTGAGCCGATGGCATCAAGCATGGCCCGTAGGCGCCGAATCTTATCCGTTGAAGAGGGAATGTAAGATTGCCCTCCAAAACCTGGATTCACTGACATGATCAGGACTAAATCCACATATGGAAGGATCTCCTCCAGCGTGGAGAGCGGAGTCGCGGGATTCAGTGTGACGCCTGCACGCGCACCTGTTGCTCGAATAGCCTGTATGGTTCGGTGCAGATGAGGACACGCTTCCACATGGACAGTGATAATATCCGCCCCAGCTTTTGCAAAATCCTCTACGTACCTGTCCGGATTCTCAATCATCAGGTGTACGTCTAAGACGGCACCGGTTTCGTCAGCCAGAGGCCGAAGCGAGCGAACGATAAGAGGGCCAATCGTGATGTTTGGGACAAAATGACCGTCCATGACATCGACGTGCAACCACTCTGCTCCCGCAGAAACAGCTTCCCGACATTGATCTCCCAATCTGGAAAAATCAGCAGAAAGAATACTAGGGGCTAGAATGGGCATGGTACCGTATCGTTTCGTAATGCTCGCCTTCGCTTGCATCACTCAACGTGTTAGATCAGGAAAAAATCATAACGCCGACAGCGACTAGCATTGCGTTTACTAGAGCGATCGGAAGTAGGTACTTCCAGCCCAACGTCATGAGCTGCTGATATTTGAAGCGGGGTAGCGTCCAACGCACCCAAATAAATACGTAGGCGAAGAAGCCGGCTTTGATGATTACCGTTCCAATCTGCATGATCATCAGCGGAATAGATCCAGCCAATGCGGGCCACTGTGCCAATATCAATGATTCGAACGGCAGCATGTATCCGCCGAAGAATAGCGTTACGATCACGAAGGAAGCGATGAAGAAGTTCACGTATTCGGCGAGGAAAAACATCCCGAATTTCATTCCTGAATACTCGGTATGATATCCACCAACCAATTCCTGTTCGGCTTCTGGAAGGTCAAACGGCGCCCGGTTCGTCTCAGCAAACGCTGTGACAATAAAGAGAATAGCTCCAATCGGATTGCGGAAGACGTTCCATCCGAGAATACCCCATCCCCCTGCCTGATCAGTTACAATTTCCGTTAAGCTCAATGAGCTAGCGATCAGTACAACGGACAGTACTGATAGTCCCATCGAGAGCTCATAGGAGATCATCTGGGCACTTGAACGAAGTCCGCCAAGGAGGGAGTACTTGCTGTTGGAACTCCATCCAGCCAGCGTAACTCCGTATACGGAAATAGATGTAAGGGCCAACAATACCAGGACACTTACGTCCATGTCGGCGATAACTACGTTGTGGGCAAAAGGGATCAGCGCTCCAGCTGTCATGGCGATAACCACCATCATCATTGGAGCCAACGAATGAACGAATGGATTAGCCAGTGCCGGAACGATGTTCTCTTTGAACACCAGCTTTACCACGTCAGCGAATGGTTGTAGGAATCCGAATGGTCCCACACGATTGGGTCCAGGTCGGTTTTGCATGTATCCAGAGACTTTACGCTCTGCATACACGAGCACTGAGGCCGAGATTAGTAGGAAGTTGACGATCACAAAAGCGATCAGAGCAGTCCAGTACCAGGCAAGATTCATAGTCGATTATCAGGCAGTGACGCCAGCCTCAGTTAGACGGACACCCATTTCTCCCATGGCGTCGTACGTAGCTCCTTTAAAAGCCAGTACAGACGCCGTGACTTCTTCCATTATCGCTTTCGGGCCTTTGTAGGTCATTTCTGTACCCAGTTCAGCCGCGATGCTCGGAATTGTTACCCATCCTGGGTGGCAATTAACGAGGTTCGATTCCGTATACCACTTGTCAAACGGCGTGCCGTGACGGTCTGCCCGGCACTTCCCAATTTCCATCGAAAGCGTTCGGTTTACTCCTGCAATAGCTTTCGCTGGGCGCAGGCGCTGTGCATGACCGTCAATATTTACGTACGTACCGACCGTTTCAACAGCCGTGGCGGCCGGCAGCGCTACATCTGCTGCTGGCAACGTCGCATTTGTCGTGTTGTAGTGGTGAAGGACAACTTTGATGCCCTCTAGGTCAGCAACAGAACATGCGCCCGATGCTACAGGGTCGTCTTCCATAACGTAGAGAAGGTCCACTTCACCAGATGTAAGACGAGCTTTCAAGTCATCTGCTGAAACGGCATGGATTCCAAGACGCTCGCATCCTTGTGCATTCGGCGTGCGGTCATCGGTGCGCAGCCAGTCATCGCCATGTCCATTCTCCACGTGTGGCAAATAGACAGGCGCAGAAGATCCAACAGCCTCAGCCAGACGAGACAGGAGGTAATTGTCTTCCACTGTGGCATACGCCGAACCGAGGAAGAGTACACGGTTTCCGTCGACTTCTTTGAGACAGTCTGCAGCAGCTTTCCAAGCCATGTCCCATGAAACGTCAGCGCCGGAAACGGTCGGGCTTGTCGGTCGATCCTCGTTAAAACGCTTATAGTCGGCGCGCTCTTCGTCGGCTAGCCAATATTCGTTCACATCCATATTGGTCCTTGGAGTGACCTTCAGGATAAGGTTGTCTTTGACCCAGTAGTCACAATTGGAACCCTTCGCGCCGACGGCAGAAATAGATGCCGTCTTGCTCATTTCCCAAATACGGGCTTTAAAGCGATGGTCCTTTGATGTCAGTGCGCCGACAGGACAGATATCAATCACGTTCATCGAGTAGGGTTCGTCGAACTCAACGCCTGGAGGGGTCATTGGGTAGTTCTTGACACCACGCTCAATGATCGTAAGCTGATCGCTCTTACTGACTTCGCGCGTAAACCGGATGCATCGTGTGCAGTTGATGCACCGCTCGCCGTCTAGGACTACGCGGGGACCGAGATCGATATGCTTGGGCTTGTGGACCTTCTCAAACTCAAACCGAGATCCTTCAGGACCATGCTTGTAGGCCTGGTTCTGAAGCGGGCAGTGTCCAGCTTGGTCACAAATTGGGCAATCCAACGGGTGATTGATTAGCAAGAACTCCAGAGTGTCCTTCTGAGCGCGTTTTACCGTCTCGCTCGAGCAATGAGTCTTTACGACCATTCCATCAGACATCTGCATGGAGCAAGAAGTCTGCAGCTTGGGCATGAATTGGATGACGGTATTGCCATCTTCATCCATGTTAGGCTGACCTGTTTCTCGGTTCATCTGCGGCATTCCGACTTCGACAAGACACTGGCGGCAGTTGGCCGGTGCGGACATCGAAGGATGATAGCAGAAGTGAGGAAGGTCTACGCCGTGGTCCAAGCAGAACTGGAGAAGCTTTTCTTGCCCCTCAAATTCGAATGTCTGGTTGTCAATTGTGACTTTGGCCATGATCGGTACGGAAATTCGTTTCTCAGTCGGTGGTTTCGACAGAAGCATCTGTCGCTTCGTCCGGCTTCTCTACAAGGACGCCGCTCGCAGTGATATGCAATTCGAGTCCTTCCACGGTGCTGTGGTCGTCATCAGCTTCTTCTTCCTCAGCATGGTGGTCGTCATCGGCTTCTTGCCCCTCAGCATGGTGCTCGCCTTCATCATATTCATCGGCATGATGCCCTTCAGAATCACCGTCCTGATGCATGGGTGCTTCAAACTCAGCAAGGGTTGACTCGTCTAAGGTGCCCATAATAACAGCACGCCGTCCACTGATGTCCTTGGCCAACGTGAACAGGTAGTTGTCCTGATCGTCTCTTGGCATGACAATGCGAACGAGTTGTGTATCTGACACCCGCAGAGTCATCCAACATCCCATTCCCTGACAGACTTGAGTGATCGTTCCAGATACCTTGACGGGTGAGCCAAGATAGTCTGAAGGGTTACTCGCAACCTGCTGCACGGGAACGGCGTCAACTTGATCAAAACCATCACCAAAAACATCATAGGATGCCAAAGCCACAACAGAAGATGTCGGGGTTGAGGTTTCCTGAGAATCGGAGCACCCAGCAAGAAAGAGCAATCCGATAAAGGCTGAAAGAAGGATACGCGTCATGTTTCGGGTTGAAATAAAGTGGTTTATGGGTCAGGCTGTCGCTAGTTCTGCACTGGCCACGGGGGAAGGCTTTTTACACTTGCCCTCGAACTCACTACGGAACCGATCAATTGTGTAGCGAACCGGCCATGCGGCGGCATCTGCAAGGGCACAAACGGTCCGACCTTCCATCTGCGAACACAAATCAATGAGCAGATCGAGATCGCGCAGATTGCCTTCGCCTTCGTCAAGCCGGGTTACAATATTTTCTAGCCACCCAGTGCCTTCACGGCATGGGGTGCACTGCCCACAACTTTCGTGATGGTAGAAATGAGTGATCCTACGCAGCCAAGACACGATATCTGTGTCTTCATCCATGATTAGCATACCACTCGTTCCCATCATGGAACCGGCCTCACGCAGTGAGTCGGCATCCATTGTCACGCCCTCGATCATATCGGCGCGCAGGATTGGGGTAGATGAGCCGCCAGGAATGAGGGCCTTGAGTTGTTTGCCTCCTCGCATACCACCAGCTACCTCTTCAATGAGGTCGGTAATCAGCATGCCGGTCGGGAATTCGTACACTCCCGGGCGATTGACATGCCCTGAAATTCCGTACAGGACTGGACCGGGGTGCTTCTCCGAGCCAATTCCTGAAAACCACTCACCGCCTTTGCGGATGATGAGTGGAGCGCAGGCCAGTGTTTCAACATTGTTAATGGTGGTTGGATACCCCCAAACACCTTTCTGGGCAGGAAACGGCGGCTTGATGCGAGGATAAGCGCGTTTGCCTTCCAAGGAGTTCATTAAAGATGACTCTTCCCCACAGATATAAGCACCAGCTCCTTTGTGGATCACGATATCACACGAGAAGTCGGATCCCATTATGTTTTTGCCGACAAAACCTTTCTCATAGGCTTTCTCGAGTTCCTTCTCCATGAGCGTGATCCAGTCGGCAAACTCTCCACGGATGTAGAGAAATGTCGTCTTGATCGACATCGCATAGGCGGCAATCAGCATGCCTTCGAATACCAGATGAGGATTGTATTCCATGAGCTGGCGGTCCTTGAAGGTGCCCGGCTCGGACTCATCTCCATTACAACACAGGAAACGGGGTATGTCAGGGTCAACAGGAGGCATGAAACTCCACTTCAGCCCCGTCGGGAAGCCGGCTCCACCGCGACCCTTAAGGCCACTTTTCTTGACTTCGTTCGTAACTGAAGTTGGGTCCCATTTGTCAGTAGTGACAACGTCACGCAGGGCTGCATACCCTTCGTTGGCTTCATAGACCTCCAATTTGTGGAGATCCTTGACTGGGGGAAGCAGGACTCGCTGGTAATTGCGCCAATCGCCGGCTTTGCTCATCGTGTCGTTTGCTCTGTCTTCAAAGGAAGGGTGTTTGCGGATTTGAAGATCATCGTACCGTCTCGCTTACTGGACGGACGGAATACGTATCTGTCGCAGAGACATCCGTTCGCCGGTTGCCGCCCAGTTCGTCCTCGTCCTGAGGGAGAGTGACGGACGTGAATGCTGGCATCTGACCTTCGCGCAGAGCATCCACCAGGGCATCGATCTTCTCTTCCGTCAGATTATGGACAAACGGTCCATTCGTAATCTGCAACATCGGGGCCGATCCACAAGCACCCAGGCATTCAGCTTCTTGGATCGTGAAGTCGCCATCAGGGGTCGTTTCCCCTTTGTGGACACCAAGCTTCTCCTCGAGGTAGTGTAGCATGTCAAACCCACCGCACAACTGACAGGAGAAACAGGTGCAAACGTCTAGGACGTACGTACCTTTTTTCTCCTTAAAATACTGGGTATAGAACGTGGCCACGCCGTACGCATTCGCGTACGGAATACCGATTTCGTCCGCCACAAGTTGGATTACTTCTGGAGGTAGGAAGCCAAATTTTTCTTGGGCCAACCACAGGCCACGCATTATGGCGCCGTCGGCAGTTGGGTACCGCGAAATCCAGGTTTTTACCTGAGCTTTTTCATCCTCAGAGAAAACGAGTTCGTCCGGTCCGAACACGGGTTCGGGTTTCCGGTCTGGAAGCTCGACCACGGGATGTTTAATGAAGTCAGCCATGATTGCTGGGGCAGATCGGTTTATTTGTCGGCTTCCCCGAGAACCGGATCAACGGTTCCGATGAGGATCACCATGTCGCCCATTTGGGCGCCTTCGAGCAGGGTTTCAAGACCCTGTAGGTTGGAAAAGCTTGGGGAGTTCATTTTCGCACGCCATGGACTTCCTGTTCCGTCTGATTGCAAGTAGAAGCCCAACTCACCCTTTGGCGCTTCGATTGCATGGTAGACGGACGCCCCTTTAGGCGGCGTTACACCTGTGTCGGTGTACATGAAGTCATGAATGAGGCCTTCCATCGAGTAGTAGACTTCGTCTTTGCTCGGATAGGAACGCTTTGCATCATCAGTTCGAACAGCACCTTTTACGGTCTTCAGGGCCTCGAGGCACTGCTTGATGATCTTGACGCTCTCCTTCATTTCATCCATACGGATGAAGTAACGAGCGAGGGCGTCTCCTTCGGTACGGATTGGAATCTGGAAGTCTACCTCTTCATACTTCAGGTATGGCTCGAAACGGCGGATGTCATGCGCCACACCAGATCCTCGCAGGTTGGGACCCGTAAGGCCACGAGCTACGACGTCTTCGGCACTCATGTAACCAATGCCGAGGTTGCGATCGATCCAGATTCGGTTGCGGTTGAGCAGTTTTTCCCATCCAGCGATGGCTTCAGGAAAACGCTCTGCAAAGTCAGCGATAAGGGCAATGCCCGTGTCATTCAGGTCCGTGGCTACTCCACCAATCCGTGAATGAGATACTGTCAAACGAGCACCGGCTACCTCGTCAAAAATCGTATACAGATCTTCGCGGAACTGGAACGACCAGAGGAAGACCGAAACGGCGCCTGCGTCCATCAACCCCACGCCCATCCAGAGCAAGTGAGCTGAAATGCGGGCCAGTTCGCTCATCATCATCCGGATCCACTGCGCCCGGTCAGGCACTTCGATACCGGCAAGCTTTTCAACAGCAAGGCACCAAGCCACGTTGTTTGAATAGGGAGAGAGGTAGTCCATGCGGTCCGTATAGGGCATGAACTCCTGGTAGGTCTTGTTTTCGGCGATTTTCTCTACACCGCGGTGCAGGTATCCGATATCAAGGACGCACCGTTCAATCCTTTCCCCGTCAAGCTTGACCACGCAACGAAGTACGCCGTGTGTGGCAGGGTGCTGCGGCCCAATGTTGAGGACCATCTGGTGCTCAAGAGGGTCTGCAGGGCTACCATCGCCCGGGACATCTTCCAACCAAGAATGCTTGGTTTCGAGCCGGCGATAGAGCGCTTCGTTGTGGCGAGGCCAGAATTTGAGGGTTTCCGAAAAATCGGTCTGGGAAATCGAGCTCATCCGTTTTCCTCTTCACTTTTGACTTCCTGGAAGCTCTTCGGAGGCTTGTGTCCGTGAGCAGCCGGGAACGGATCTCCCGTGAGTTCTCCCGTCGGTACCTGCGGCGGCAGGGGAAGAGAGCCAGGTACGCCCAACAAAGGAAATTCCTTGCGGAGCGGGTAATATTCAAAGTCTTCGGGCATAAACATGCGCCGAAGGTCCGGATGGCCATCAAACGAAATGCCGAACATGTCAAAGCACTCGCGTTCGTTCCAGTTAGCTGCCGGGTAAACATCTGTGACCGTCGGCACACTCATGCCGTCCTCGTCCACCCGCAACGATATGCGGATTCGCTTCATGTCCGTGATGTTCACGAGGTTATAGAACACTTCGTAGCGGTCATCCTCGGTGAATCGGTCTAACCCGCCGGCATCGGCTAGGTAATTGAATCCTTGTTCAGTCTTGAGGAACGTGCAGACCTCTACGATTCGGGTGCGATCAACACGAACGGTGTGCTCACCCGCATAGACAACAACCTCATGAACGGCGTCGCCAAAAGAGGCTTTGAGCGCTTCCACCACGTCAGCAACCTGAGTGGTGGCCTTCGCATGGGGATTGTTCTCAACGGCCGTTTCCGGTTCCTGCGGGACAAAGCTGAACGGCAGGGTACTGGGCGCCTTGGATTTATTGGTATCAGCCATGGTGCTCACTGGGTATACAGACCGGAGGGAGAAATAGCATCCTCACCTGTCGGAGTAACAATCGTTGGACGGGCTGGCGTGATTTTGCGCACTTCTTTGCCGAACTCACCATCCTGCGCTACCGAATATTCGTTCCGGATTTTTTCCTGGATATCCATCAGGGCGTGGATGACGGCTTCCGGGCGGGGAGGGCATCCCGGGATGTAAACATCGACAGGAAGAAAGTTGTCGCAACCCTGCACAACGCCATAACAGCGGTGCATTCCACCAGAAGAGGCACAGGCACCCATGGCGATGCACCACTTTGGATCAGCCATCTGGTCCCAGACGCGACGGATGGTGTGAGCCATTTTGTAGCTCACCCAGCCAGCGACAATCATGAGATCGGCCTGCCGTGGTGAAAACCGCATGGCTTCACTTCCGAATCGGGCGACGTCATACTTGGGTGCTGCGAACGCCATCATTTCGATGGCGCAACACGCAAGGCCCATAGGCATGGGCATGAGCGAGTTTGACCGCGCCCAGTTAACGACCGCGTCAACGCGGGTTGTCATAAACCCTTCCTGGAGGGCATTTTCAGGTCCCATTGGACTGTACGCTTGTGAGAATTCTGGTTCGGGGCGGAGTGGCTGTCAAGCAGGTATCAATCAAACTCGAGGCCGCCTTTTTTAATGTCGTATACCAAGCCGATGGCAAGGATGATCACGAAGAACAAGACCACAGCCATTACGCCTGGGCCGGCACCTGCAGCAATGAACTCGTCAAAACTGACGGCCCACGGATACAGGAACACGATCTCAACATCGAATACGATGAAGATCATGGCGACCAGGTAGAATTTCACCGAATACCGTTCCCTCGCAGATCCAATAGGATCCATCCCACTTTCGTAGGACGTCATCTTGATAACGTTATCGCGTTTCGGGCCGATCAAGGCGGCAGCCTTCAGCAGCGTGAACGAAAGTCCGACTGCGATGCCGAGCTGGATGAAGAAGGGTATGAAATCGGAGAGCATGAGTGCCGTGGGTTGAATTCCCGGGAGGAGGCGGATCAGTCAAACACTCGATTGTCCCACTGCCTCGTCGGGGTAGATCTTCAGCGCTTCGAAAGTACCCAACAGCCCAGTGCGGGTCAACGAAAGAAGGGCAATTCAATGGGCAATTGACCGTGAGTTCTCAAAACAGTGCGGGCGAAAGCAAAAATCTCGTCCGATGCACGATTATCGAACACAAAAAAGGGGCGTCGCGCATAGCGCGACGCCCCTTGAGCCCATGAGCGATGGCTCCCAGCCAGCAAAGATACTTACTTGATCGAGTAGGTCACGCGACCCATGGCCATGCGTCCCATCTGTGGTGCCCCGATAAACTCACGATGCATGTTGTCAAGCGCATTAGAAACGCCAATATCGATACGCAGACCTGACTGGAAGCGAGACATATCGTATCCAGCACCGAGGTCAAGCAGGAAGTAGCTATCAATATCTCCTACATATGGTCCAGACAGAACAGGGAAACCATCTGTGTACCGACCAGCTGCATTTATTGACAAGCCTGAAGCAAATTTATATTTGAATCCACCTGATCCTTTCAGGGTCGGTGCATTTAATGCGAGTGAGAGACCAGTACCTTCTTCATCTAGTTCTTCGTCATCAAAGAAATCATCACTCACTATTGACAGATTTCCAAAGACACTCAGTTTATCATTAGCCAAGTATTGGAATGCGATGTCTGTGCCATAGAAGGATACCTTCCCAAAATTGCGGTAGGTAAGCATAAGCTCTGGCGTAGATCCGACACCCGGGTTGTTCTCCAAAGGCTGAACAATGGCAACTGGAGTCCCAGCATCTGGGAGACCGCTTCCTGCAAGCTGCACGATCAGGCCTGCTGCTTGCGCAGAGCTAACGCCAAAAGATCCTAGTGCACCAGCCAAGCTTGGGTTGCCGGCAATGCCAGCCGCAAGAGCTGCTGTGAGGTCGTTAGCTAGGTTCGGAACAATCACGAATGGAGTCTCAACCAACAACGGTCCTACAAAATTATCACGATTCGTGTAGTATCCGTCAATGGTTACGAGAAGCTTCTCGTTAATGACCCCTTTATATCCGATTTCAAACGTATTTGTAATCGTCTGATCCAGCGAACGGATGTCTTTCAAGTCACGAACTGGCAATAGTTCGACTTGCAACGTCGATGCATTGAGCGTCCCGAGAAGGCCGTTTGTAAAGCCCTGAACATTGGTTCCAGCGGCCGGGGAAAGAAGGGCCTGAAGGCCACCGGCCGTTGCTTCATCAACGGGTAAACCAGCTGCATCAAGCATAGCAGCAAGAGTTGATGCTGGGATAGCAGACAAGCCTGCATAAACAGAACCATACACAGCATCAAGTGGGAGACCAATAGGCTGAGGCGCTCCCAGTGATGCAGGATTTAGGCTAGAGGCGACTAGATCGGTGCCAGCAAAGCCGGAATAGGCTGCATTTCGTTCCCACGTGTATCCATTGGCTGAACCGCGACCTCGAAGGAAAATGTCCGTTCCTGGAATCTGACCTGCGACGATATTCAGGAAGTTTGAGTTCGTCGAGGGAGACGAAAACGCCCGGTTGAACGTGGCGCGGAAGGAATTGCTCTTGGTTGGCTTGAACACAATGGCCGCCCTCGGAGAGATTTCGAAAGCCTCAGTCACATTGGAATAATCACCGCGCAAAGCTGCCGTGAAATCCAATTTCTGGGTTAGAGCGGTACTACTCTGGATGTACGCTCCAAACGCGTCAATTCCTTCATCAGTTTGGATGGTACCTTCAGTGTCTGGACGAATAAACTCAAAATCAGCACCCATAATGAGGCTCTGCTTGCCTTCATTCAAGGTCATGTCATACTGAGCTTGGCCAACAAGCTGCGTACTGTTGTCAATAACAGGAAATGCTCCGTATACGAATGAGTCACCGCCATCATTTTTGTTCAGATAAAGCTGAGCGAAGAAATTATCTACGTTTAGGCGAAGCTGGCCATAAGAATAGCCGTATCCGTCTGCCTGAACTGTACCAACACCAGACAGTATGGTGGCCTTCAGCCCCGAATAACCACCATTAGCTGTGATGGTGCCGGTATCACTGAAACGGTATTCCAGAGTGCCATTCACGTTGGATTTCATGTAATCAGGGTTGCGCTCACCGTCGATTAAAATCTGCTGTGCATCGTGCGGATCATCAGGATCCAGTTCCCAGTCTTGGGCGGTTCCGTAAGCGCCGGTAATCTTGTAGCCGAGCTTGCCGTTTCCGGTGACACCGGCATGGCGCATTTCTCCAGAAATGAATGATTGTTCTCCACCAGTTATGCTGATCGTTGTTCCTTGGTGTGTAAATGGATCCTTCGTAATGAAGTGGACCACTCCGGCATCAACACCTGCTCCGTAGAGGGCAGAACCTGGTCCACGAACCACTTCTACGCGGTCAATGTCCTGACTCAGGTTGCCCATAATCGAATAGATATTTACGGCCAAAGAAGGAACGGCAGCCTGACGATAATCGGTCAACACATAGGTAGCACCGGAGAACGCGTTATTGAATCCTCGAAGAACCATTTCGCGTCGGTCAACTCCCGTTTGCTGCATATCTACGCCTGGGGTTGTGCGAAGTGCTTCAATCGAAGAGCCACCCACATTGCTGGCCACCTCGTCTGCGGAAAGCACAGATATCGACGCAGGCGCATCGAGCGCTTTCTCTTGACGCCGAGAAGCAGCAATTACAACCGTGTTGAGCTCAAGGCCGGTCTGGCTCATGGCACAATCAACCGTTGTTATCGATCCGACTGTCACATTTATGTCAGATTCGCAATCCTGAAAACCGACAAAGCGAGCGCGGAGCGTATAGCTGCCAACGGCTACTGTGAAGGAATACTTCCCGTCAACATCTGTAGCAGCTCCTGCTTTCACAGCGCCACTTGCATCAAGAGCAATAACGTTGGCGCCAGGAAGAGGCATGCCATCCTCTTGCACAATAACGGTTCCCGCAACACTCCCATTCTGGGCACTTGAAGTGGTAGGGGTGAAGGCTAGCAGTAGCAGTGCAATAAGAACTGAACAACGTGATAGCAGGTTTGTCATTAGGGTCTCCTGAGAGTGATCGAAGTAGAGGGGGGCCAATCAAATGATTGGACAAATGAGCGCATCGATTGCAAAGCGCTTTGAGAGGGTGTGGACTAAATCGAGTTATTGACTAGTCCAACTCCCAAAAAACGGAAATAACCGTCATTTTAACAAGTCTGAGCTTCGCATATGGTGTAAAGGTTTTTTATCCGCACATCTAATACTAGCAAATTCCTACATTGGCGTCGTCAAAAGGGATGTTTGTGCCGAATTTATAGTAGATGTTTTTTTTATTTGATTCGACTGTGCCGCAATGCTTTGCCGGGTCGAATGCCTGTTAGAAGGCCATTGTCCAGAATTAGCTCACCGGCTACAATCACGTAGTTGACACCTTCAGCATAATGATGGGGATCACTAAAGCGGGCAGTATCTGTAATGGTATCTGGATCAAACAGTGCCAAATCGGCCACCATTCCGGTCTGCAATAAGCCACGGTTTGCCAAGTTCAGGCGAGATGCTGGAAGGGAAGTCATCTTCCGGATGGCTTCTTCGAGCGTCAAGACCTGGCTGTCACGAACGTAGTGGCCCAGTACCCTAGCGAACGCCCCATAATTACGGGGGTGGGGCACTCCTTCTCCAGGTTCAGGGATACCTCCGTCTGAGGAAATGGACGTCATCGCGTGCCGCATTATGGTCTGAACATCCCCATCGGACATAGAATGAAAGACTCCTGAACAGCTTCCTGCTTCCACTAACTCCAAGGCAACATCTGCTGCGCCAGGTACATCTACTGGTACATTTCGGTCCACGAGGATGTCAGCGAGGCTTTTCCCGTTCAAAGAAGTATCGAAAGCACACCGGGCAGCAACAATTGTTGAGGGGTCGGCTCCTCTTTCCCTATTAATATGGTCGATGACGTCCGCGCGGATCCGCTGTCGGGTGGTTGGGTCTTGGAGGCGCTGCTGCAAGGCTTCGAATCCGCCGTCCTTGCTCCAAGTGGGAAAAAGAATGGTTAGTCCCGTACTTGAGGCCGTATAGGGGTATTGATCAGAGGCTGCATCTACCCCGTCAGCGATGGCTTCATCCACCAATGCAAGCGATTGATCAGCCATTCCCCAGCGTCCTTTACCGATGACTTTATGATGGGTGACCTGCACGCGCACACCGGCGCCGCGTCCCACGTCCAACACCTCGGTCACACTTTCGAGAAGCCGACCACCTTCGTCCCGAATGTGGGAGATATACATGCCATTGTGCTCTGCAACTGGCTCAGTAAGCGCTACCAGTTCATCGACTGAGGCAAAAGCGCCTGGTGTGTATTCCAGCCCAGAAGACAAACCGAAAGCACCATCTTCCATCGCAACGCGCACCAATCGGGTCATTTCAGTGAGCGCCTCACCGGTCGGCTGGATGTCATCTTCTCCCAAGACACGCGCTCTGAGCGAGCCATGACCGAAAAAAACGCCGACGTTGATGGTGGGTGGGTGCTCATCTATATAGGCCAGAAACTCCGCTACATCATCCATCGAAGAACCATCTTGGCCTCCAAGCACGGTCGTCACTCCCTGCCGCACATAATTTTCTGCCTCCGGTCGTTCGACAATATCGCTTCCATCAATGCTACTGGACGTGGCGTGGCTATGAATGTCAATGAATCCAGGTGCGACGACTAGATCCGTGGCGTCGATGCGCTGGGTGGCAGTAGCCTCTGATAGGTCTCCGATTGCGGAGATTATTCCATTTCTGATGCCAATATCTCCTTCGAAAGAAGCCGAACTTGTTCCATCTATAATCCGGCCATGTTCGATAATCAGATCATGTTCAGGTGAAGCACACGCCCCAAGCCCCAAAAGGAGTACTATATGTAATGTGTGTTTCACTATCGTTCTCCGCGGAATACCGCACGGCCTGGCAATGCGCCTGTATGCTCGCCATCATTGACGACATGGCCACCATTCACAAATACATGAGACATGCCGGTCGAGAGCTGGTGCGGCTTTTCAAAGGTTGCATGGTCTTGGATAGTTGCCGGATCGAATACGGTGATGTCCGCAAAATAACCTGGCTGAAGACGTCCTCTACCTTCAATCCCAAGATTTTCGGCCGGAAACGACGTCAACCGCCGGACTGCATCTTCTAGCGTCGTGACGCCCTCATCCCGAACATACTTGCCGAGTAAGCGAGCAAAGTTGCCGTATGCCCTCGGATGGGGGTTATTATTGAGACTCTCTCCTTCTGGAGCCATCGAGCCAGCATCCGAATCAAAGCCCATCCACGGCAAAGCGATCTGTTTGCGAACATTTTCTTCCGACATGAGAAAATAGACGGTTCCCACACGAGTAGAATCTGATATGACAAGGTCGATCGCCACATCTTCTGGCGTCGTGCCCCTTTCTTCTGCAATTTCCGCGAGCGTACGACCAATCAAGTAGCGAAGAGAGTCCTGGCGAAAACTGACCACCATAATGCCATCTGGTCCGGCGCCGAGTCCTAGGTTTTCCCACTCATTGGTGGGCGTTCTCATTTCTTCGAGCACCTGAGCCCGGGTGTTCGGGTCCATCAACCGTTCTCGCCACTGTCCAAAGCCGCCTTCCTGAACCCAGGGAGGCATATGCGCATCAAGCCCCGTAGCGCCGGCAACGTAGGTGTACATGTCCGCGGTCACGGCGAGGCCTTCTGCCCGGACTTCTTCAATTCGCGCTATGGCTTGGTCCATTTTGTGCCAGTTGCTTTCGCCGGCTGCTTTGAGGTGGTAGACCTCGGCTTTGACATCCGCTTCGCGAGCAATCGTGATTAGTTCTTCGAGTGCTTCTAGTAGTTGATTTCCCTCTGAGCGCATGTGCGAGATGTACATACCGTCATACTCGCTGACCACGTTGGAGAGTTCAATCAGCTCTTCTGTATCAGCATAGAAAGCAGGTGCATAAATGAGCGATGATCCAAGACCGAGCGCTCCTTGCTCCATGGCGTCGCGGACTAGGGCTTTCATTCGTTCGAGCTCCTCAGGAGTGGGAGCACGATCCTCGTAGCCCAATTCATGTACCCTAACAGTTGTTGCTCCGATGAAAGAGGCTACATTAGTCGATATGCCTTTCTCTTCGAGTAAGTCCAGAAACTCCCTTAGGGTAGTCCACGTCGGACGGTCTTCGGGGTCGTACTCCTCTTTCATGGCATCATTCAGTGGGCCGGCAGACTCCCCTTCACCAAACACCTCCAGCGTGACGCCCTGCATGATGTCACCCATCGATCGACCATCTTCAAGTAGGTCATTCGGGGCCCAGCTCAACATATTGATGAAGCCTGGCGTCACCGCCATGCCTGCTGCATCGACATCCGTCCTGGCAGTGGCCTGAGAGAGGTCGCCGATGAAGGCGATCGTATCAGCGTTGATAGCGAGGTCTGCGAGATAGGGCGTTCCCCCGCTTCCGTCAATAATCATCCCATTTCGAATGATTACATCGTGGTCGGGTGGAGCACAGGCCGAGAGCAAAAGCCCAAGAAACAGAGCAGGCAGTAAAGAGCGCATAGTAGTTGTCCGTCATTGATAGACCGCAAAAATGCGCATTGGCATCCGCATCAGCAACCCCCCAAAGTAACCGTACAAAATGGGCCCGGCTCGCAAATTGCGATCCGGGCCCGGCAAAAAAGAGCTGAGAGGGAGGGTCAGCTGTTTTCCAACAGTAAATAAACGAGATCAGTCAGAGTCTGTCAAGCGTAGTTGAATCTGGTTGGCCGCTCTGACGAGCTGATTTATGGGGGCAAGTTCACAACCAATCATGCCTTTCTGCCGCTTCGATTAATCATCGTCGCATGCGATTGATCGACCGCCATCATCAGGATTTCGCTGATATTGACATGAGGCGGCCGGGCGGCGCACCAGAGCACCGATTCAGCCACGTCGTCCGGTGTAAGGGGATTTGTGTCTGCATACACTTTGTCGGCCCGCTCAGCATCGCCATCGAAGCGAACAAGAGAAAATTCAGTCTCGACCAAGCCTGGATCGACAGAACTGACTCGCACCTGCGTACCGTGGAGGTCCATTTTGAGTCCTTCATTAATGGCTCGTACAGCGTGTTTTGTGGCGCAATAGACCGTTCCGCCTGGGTACACCCAGCGCCCTGCAGTAGAACCAATATTAATAACGTGTCCGCGGTCCCGCTCAACCATTCCGGGGACGATGGCGCCAGTCATGTGCAGAAGTCCTTTTACGTTGGTCTCCATCATGCCGTCGAGGTGCTCGATACTTGTTTCGTACGAGGTCGAGAGGCCCAGCGCCTTCCCAGCATTGTTAACTAAAATGTCAACATCTCCCCACTCATTGTTCAGGGAGCGGACGGTAGCAAAAACAGCCTCTCTGTTGGTAACGTCTAGGCTAATTGCTAGGCATTCTGTGCTGAAGCGATCTTGTAGCTCCTGAACAACAGGTTGTAGTCGTTCAGCCCTACGAGCGGCAAGAATAAGCCGGGCTCCGGCTCCGGCAAAAGCAAAGGCACAGGATCTTCCTATGCCGCTTGAAGCGCCTGTAATGAACACAATGCGATTTGCGAGGTTGTACACGTTCTGTTTCCGTTTGAGGTCCGATTCAGTCTGTTCAGCAGGGAAGATCGGCGAGAGTCAAAGAAAAGACACTATTATCAAACTACCCATCATGCCCATCACGATCCGTTCCTGTAATCGCAACTTAGCCAATATGAATAATCTGGTTTCATTCTTCTCCCGCCGCGCGAGCAATCTTTTTTGCCTGCTTGCTTTGGTCGCAGTTTCCGGTCCTGTTTTTGCCCAGCATTCCGGGGTTAAACAGGTCTGCGAAAATGGATCCGTTGATGGATTTTCATGCAGCAATGTAGACCTGCTAGCTCGCATGACCTTATCAGAATTGACGTCTAAAAGAGATCCGTTCGGTAATCCAAGTGTTACGTTCTCGCTAAACGATATTTGGGGATGGACGCATGAAGAAAGTGGACGGGAGTTTTTGGTTGTCGGACGAACAGACGGAACCGCATTCGTCGAGGTAACCGATCCTCTGAATCCCATGCTACTTGGAGAAATGGCGAGCACTCAAGGCGAGAAGTCATCATGGAGGGATATGAAAGTGTATGCGGATCATGCGTACATCGTGGCTGACTCGCAGTCAGGCCACGGTATGCAGGTTTTTGATTTAACCAGGCTGTTAAGCGTCACGGATCCAGTTGAATTCACGTCGGACAATGTGTACACGGGCGTCAGTTCCGTTCACAACATTGTAATTAATGAGGACACCGGGTTCGCCTTTGCGGTGGGTAGCCGGTCTGGCGGTACGACATGTGGTGGGGGGCTGCATATGATCGATCTAGCAGAACCAGCAAATCCAGTATTCGCTGGCTGTTTCTCGGAGCCCGGTACCGGTCGATCAGGAACTGGCTATACACATGATGCACACTGCATCGCATACGCCGGACCAGATGATGATTGGTCAGGTAGGGAAATTTGCGTCGGATCAAACGAAAATGCAGTTGTCGTATCCGACGTAACAGACAAAAGTGCTCCGCTCACCGTTTCAGTGGGCCGCTATCCTGCGACCGAGTACACTCATCAAGGCTGGATGACGGAGGATCATCGCTACTATTTCCAAGGAGACGAACTCGATGAAGCGAGAGGTGCGGTTGGTCAGACAAGGACTCTGGTGTGGGATCTTGAAGACCTCGATGAACCCATGATGGTAGCAGAGTTTTTCGCAAATCGTACCACCATCGACCACAACATGTACGTTGTCGGCAATCGGCTTTTTCAGAGCCAGTACGTTGACGGACTCCGTGTCCTTGATATAACTGATCCGACTGCGCCAGTAGAAGTCGGGTTTTTTGACACACTCCCACAAACCAATGTGTCCGTGTGGGTTGGCTCATGGAGTAATTATCCATTTCTATCAAATGGTGTTGTCGCTATTACCGACAGATACAATGGGCTATTTCTCGTGCAGCCTCAGGCTAGCAGCAGTACAGCCGTTGAAGGGGCAGAGTTACCCAACTCAGTAGCCAGTCTGGACATTTTCCCGAATCCATTCCGAGATCGAGGGACGATCGAACTTGTGCTGGACAGGAGTGAGCATGTTCGAATCGACGTATTTGATGTGCTGGGAAGGAGGGTTGCTCAATTATATGACGGCCTCGTCACGGCGACGACACCGGTGGCTATTCCAATGGATAGCCTGCCCGAGGCTGTGAACGGATCCATTTTCATCCGCATCACAGGTGACTCATTTGACATGACCCGTCAGGTTCTTCGGGCACGGTAAGCCTTGGTTGTATTCAGATCACCCATCGCATTTTCAGAAGCCCGTCATAAAAACACAGATTAAGTGAGCGACCTTGACGCGACACCATGAACACGATAAACACGATGGATACCATGGTCTGATGCGTCTGGCTATTCCCGGTCTATCGCTAAGTTTTTTGCTGGCCTTCGGCATCGGTTTAGCGAACGGCCAAGACGCTAAAATGAACGATTCTGATGCGGGGAAGGCCATACATACTTCGCCAGCCTTGTTCGATTCCTCGATTTCTGCCGAAAAATGCATGGACGGCATGGCGGCAGGTTTTCCCTGTGCCGCTGTGCACCTGCTCGGCTTTCTTCCCAAACAAGACTTAGGAACGCCTCAAGGGTTGAGACTGAATGACGTCTGGGGATGGGTCGACCCGGAAACGTCGAGGAGATATGCGCTTGTTGGCCGCGAGGACGGAACAGCGTTCGTCGATGTATCGGACCCCACGAATCCGACGTATATAGGTGAGCTTTTGCGGCCATCGACAGCCCAAACCAACGTCTGGCGCGATATCAAAGTTGATGGCAACTATGCATTTATCGTAGCCGACGGTAGTTCTGGCCGCAGGGGAGGGCATGGCATGCAGGTTTTCGATTTGCGCCGCCTGCGAGACGTTTCTTCAGGGCCAGTTTCGTTCGAGGCGGATGCGGTCTATTCCGATTTTACGGTCGCACACAACCTCGCTATCAATGAGGCAACCCATCGGGCATTCGTTGTGGGAGCGAGAGTCGACACCCATGGGTGTAATGCTGGATTGCATATAGTAGATATTGCTGATCCACTTCAACCTACGTTCGCCGGGTGCTTTAACGATATCGGGACTGGTATTGGCCGGGATGGCTACACGCACGACGTGCAGTGTGTCATCTATGATGGACCGGATCAGATTTGGCAGGGACGTGAAATCTGTATTGGATCAAACGAAACAGCCATTTCAATCGCAGACGTGACGGACGCGGACAACCCCGTATCGATTTCCCGCGGGAGCTACCCCACGGCGGCATATGTGCATCAGGGTTGGTTAACGCAGGATCATCGCTACTTCGTGCAGGACGACGAGTTGGATGAGCGCGCGTATTCTGCACAGACCAGAACGTTTATTTGGGATCTTCACGATCTAGATGATCCGGTGCTGCTGACCATTTTTACGTCAGACATCATATCCACGGATCACAATTTGTACATAAAAGGCTGCTTTGCCTTCCAAGCAAATTATTCGAGTGGGCTCAGAATATTGGATGTATCGGACCCCGAACATCCTTTCACGGCAGGTTGGTTTGATACGTATCCCGCTTCGGATGCACTCAATTTTGAGGGTGCTTGGACCGCCTGGCCGTTTCCTGACGATGATCTCGTGCTTGTGACTGGCAGACGAGAAGGACTTTTTCTTTTGCAGCCTTCTCCTATCCTCGGAACCCGCTTCGGTGCCGTAACTGCTGTTACACAGGGCGAATCAGCTCATCTTTCGTGGTCCATGCAATCGGAAAATGCTATAGCCTCTTACAGGATAGAACAGGTCCTTAGCTCCGGAGATCGGGTGGTAGAAGCCGTCCTTCCCGCTAACCCGACTGGAACGGCTGCGCCAGGTTCGTATTCGCATGCGATAAATCCTGAAGCGGCGATAGCCCAATATCAGGTAACGGCCATTGGTATAGATGGCGCAGAGATTATGTCTGAGGTTGTAATCATCAATCTTGTCCAAGACACACATGTCCTGACAACTTCTTGGCCGAATCCGGCTACCACAGATGTGTCGTTGGAGCTATCCCTGGCCCACGAGCAAGACGTCAGAATTACCCTTCATGATGCACTAGGACGAGAACTCACATCGATCCGGAACGGCGCGTTTCCAATCGATCGGTCAGTGCGAATCTCGTTTTCTGTGAATGGATTGCCGGCAGGAACCTATCACGTTCGATTTCAGGGCGAACGGTTTACGGATAGCAGGGCAGTGGTAGTCGTGCACTAGGCTAGGCTATGCATCTTGAGCCCGTCACTGCTGAGGATTCTACTCACGCTGGACACCTAAAAACACCGTTTTCAACGTACTCTATTGATGCTCAGCTGTGTCCGATCCTTCGGCCAGCGAAGAAGGTTGTTGCGACGCAAAAGGTCGGACCAATTGATCTTCAAAGTCATCATGTATGGTAGCGCCCCTTTCCTGCGCTCCGGTTTCCAAGCGATAAAATGAGCTCTCATGCTCTCCTGACATACCGCTTTACACTATTCGCGGCCCTTGTTCTCAGCCTCTCTACTCTCTCTGGCTGCGAGTTATTGGGAGATAGGCTTATTCCAGAGGTTTCCTCGGTTGACGAGGTATCCTGGACAGATCATGTGGAGCCTCTACTACAGCGTAGTTGCGCCGCGTGTCACGGAGGTGATTCACCGTCAGCTGGTCTTTCCGTAGAATCATGGGAAATGTTGGTAGCAGGTTCAGCGGGTGGTGAAGTGCTGATTCCATTTTCGGGTGACGAAAGCGCTTTGATCCGGCTCATGTCGCGAACTGATCGGAAGTCCCATCCTTCCAAGAAAAACCAACTTTCCGAAGCGGAAATAGCGCTTCTAAAGCAATGGATTGATGAAGGGTCAAAGGGCCCGGCAGGCCTAACGCCGATCGAAACGGCGATTGATCTCGTGTATGTCACGCACACGGCGGCGCCCGTGGTGACCGTCATCGAATCGTCAGCACGCATCGTGCTCGCACGCGTTAACCTAACCGACGAAGGTTTCAGTTCTCATGCGAGGGCGGTCCATGTTGCGGTTGAGCCAGATGGGTCCTTCTGGTACGCCACCATCGGCAGCACACTTTGGTCCGATCCAACGGTTTTGGCAAAGTTCAGCCGGAGTAATCACTTAGTTGCTACGATTCCAATTGAGAGCCCTGGGCAGATCCTCGTTCATCCGGATAGCGATATGCTGTATGTCAGTTCATTTCCGGAGGAAACAACCGAGCCCCGATATCTTCTTGAGATAAAACGATCTGATCTCTCCCGGCAGCAAGTGCAGGTCACCTTCCCGGATGCCTATCCGTTGGCATTACGACCTCAAGGGGACGTCGTTTTCTCATCCAGTTTGTCAGTTGATCAGATGATGATTGTCAATTTGGATGATCAAAAGGTCAGATTCTTCGATATTAAGGGCTCCAAACACGCGTTCATCTATTTCGCCATGGCTCCATGGGGCGTCAAAATGTGGGGGAGTGCGCGTGGAACGAGCACATTGACCCTTTTCAGTACATCCAACCCTAGCCAGGTAATTCAGCACCACTCTCTATGGGTCGGTGATGATCCCCGTCAGATCACGTATTCACCCGATGGAACGCATGTGTATGCAGCTATTCGGGGTATGGATCGAGTCGCCGTGATTGATGCTGTGGCTGAAGTGCCAGCTGATCCTATCGATCATCTAGCAATGAGAGAGCCCGTCGGACTGGCCATCACACGAGACGGGAAGACGCTATTTGTAGCGTCTGAAAACGAAGGGGGCTGGTACAAGGGAAGATTCGCTTTCCCTGAGGATGCTCCTCCTGGGACTATTTCCGTCATCGATACAGAAACGGGCGAAGTAGTGAAGGTGCTCGAATCTGCCCCAGGTGCCGCAGCAATGGGCTCATCGGTGGTCGTCCCCTTAACTACCAACTAGTCTTCATCAGGACAGGGGATTCAAGCCGCTTTCCGGCGGATTTCCCACCATGTCATTGCGCCTGATATCAATAGACCTGTCAGGCCGAGGGCAAGAATCAGGGGGAATGTACTACCCGTGTCCGGTGACATTAGGCTGCGATCCCCGGCAAGCCAGGGCCACAGTGAGCGCAGAGACCCCGCCATAAGGCCGACGAGGGCAGCCATCGTAACGTCGTGAGCTCTTTCAAGAAGCCACTTAAGGAATACGGCGAAACTAGCTAGGCCGACTCCCGCACCGAGGGCAAATACCGCAATAACAGTCATGTTGCGCGCATCAATGGCCTCGAAAATGGGTGCGTACATGCCAATTATGAGCAGTATATAGGCACCACTAACGCCTGGAAGGATCATGGCGCAAATGGCCAACGCAGCGGCCAAGAATACCTTAATCAGACCGGGATCCGCCGTTTCCAAGGGTGATATGCCCACTACCATAAAAGAGCTAATCGCAGCTACTATAAGGACGGCAATGTGGCGTGACTCTTTCGAGCGGATCCGCAACCAAGGGATCGGAAGCGTACCAAGGATTAGACCAAAGAACAGACTTCTAGACTGTTCTGGCCACGATTCGAGAAGACCAGGTAGTAGCTTAGCTCCAAGTAGGGGAGCAACAAGTACTCCAAGAGACAGCCAAAGGAGGAACGCCCAGTCTATGGACTCCATTAGACGCCTAACCCCCTTCCAATCAAAGCGAAGGAGCAGTACGCCAGCGCGTGCCGCGTCACTCAGAAGGGAGATCAACTTCTCATAAATGCCAAACACCAGCGCCATGGTGCCTCCGCTGACACCGGGAATCACATTGGCAACGCCAATACCCACGCCCTGAAGCGCCCATACCAACCAGCGTAAGGGACCGATCATGTAGTTAGATCAGCGGTCGAGGTCCAACATCCGGCGGATTCGCTGGTCGCCGAACAGTTCGGGGTAGGACTGTGAGAAGTCTTCTTTCTGTTTCGGATCCAATCCGAATGCCATCTTCAGAGAGTAGATGCTTTCGTCCGAATTGCCGAGTGCGAAATGTGCACGAGCCTGACTGACATACGCTTCTGCATCGTCTGGTCTGAGAGTTAGTGCCTTTCCGTAGGCTTCTAGAGCTTCTTCAAGCATTTCTGCTTCGAACAGCGTTTCAGCAAAATCTACCCAAGCATCGCGATTTTTCGGAGCCATCTTCACCACGGTGCGATACGCGTTTATGGCTTCCGGGAGACGACCCATGTTATAGGCGCAATCGGCCTTAGCGTGCCAGAAATCCGGAATATCTGGTCCAAGCACTATGGCACGATTAAAGAAGGCAAGCGCCTCTTCAAACCGTTCAAGGGCATCGTGACAGCACCCAAGCCCGTACCATGCCTCGGCATACGTGTCGTCGGCTTCAAGAGCTTTTTCGAAGTAATGTATTGAGCTTTCGTAGAGCTTCAATTCTTCGAATGCGAGCGCAATATTGTAGCACGTGGCTGCATCATTGCCTTCAATTTCAAGAACCCGCTTGTAGCTCAGAATGGCTTCCTTCAGCTCACCGAGGTTGGCAAGCGCATTTCCTCGGTTGTAGTGCGCTGAAGCAAATTCGTCTGAGATGACAATAGACATGTCATAAGAATCGATCGCCTCGCGGTAGCGAGCCAGTCTGTTCAACACGATGCCGCGGTTATACCATGCATCATGAGAATACGGGTCGATATCTAAATGCTTATCGTAGGCGCCAATACTGTCTTCTTCCTTAGAAATCCTGTCAAAGCAGAAGCCGAGTTCATACCAGACTTCAGGATGTTCAGGATTGATTTCCACACATTCCATAAACACGGAAATAGCTTCCGCAATTCGGTTCAGCCGTTCGAGCGTTACACCCTTATTAAAGAGGGCTTCCTCATTTCTTGGGTCTAGCTGGAGGGCATCTTCATAGGACTGCAATGCCTTATCAGGCTCGTCGAGGCTGTCCTGCGTGATTCCACGGTTTACAATGGTCTCAACGTCTGTCGGATTCAACTCAAGGGCACGCTCGTACGCATCAAGCGCTTCAGCATGGCGCCCCATGTTGTTAAGTAGAATACCGCGACGCATCCAGCCGTCGGAAGAAAAAGGATGGATCTCGAGTGATCGATCGACTACACGGAGGGACTCTTCGAAGCGACCCTGCTCGAAATAGAACGATGCTATTTCTTCCAGGGTGTCTGAGTCAAAGTATCCGGTACTCCCTTCGCGCTCAAAGTGCGCGGCAAGGTTTTCCAAACGACTGTCGTCCTTGAAGTCTTCAAAATCTTCGAATCCGAAGTTAAAACTGCTCATACGGTGCGTAGAATCGTACCTGGGTAAAAGAGCAAGGCTTGCTTAGTTAGCAGAGGCTGGATCTTGAAAGCCGACGATTGTCAAAGGTTCGACGTGTACTGACATAATATGTGAGCATATCGCGAAAATCAAGCTGAACAGCCTTTCCCTGCCCTGTATATTAAACGTCGAAAAACTGGGGAATCGCGCCCCGCATAACTCCTATTTTTGCATCGTAGGTGCATCTCAACGACCATGATCATCAGTTTTGAAGGGATAGACGGTTCTGGCAAGAGTACGCAGGCAAAGCGGCTCTTGGATCGACTAGGGGCATCCTCTCTCGACGTGCTATATGTACGCGAACCTGGGGGGACAGCTGTTTCTGAACGAATCCGTACGCTTTTACTCGATCCCTCGTTGGTTATGGACCCATTTGCGGAGATGCTGCTTTTTTCGGCGGCAAGAGCGCAACTGGTTCGAGAAAAAATCCGCCCTTTCCACGAAGCAGGCGGGATTGTGATCTGCGACCGCTTCTTCGATTCAACCGTTGCGTATCAAGGAGGAGGGCGTCAGGTAGCGGATCCGGATTGGCTTGGCGATTTTCAACGTGTTGTTACTGACGGGGTAGTGCCAGACCGGACGTACCTAATTCGATTAGACGTCGCTACTGCTTCGCAGCGTCTTACAGAGCGTTTAGGACCTGGCGAAGCTGCGGACCGTCTTGAATCGGCAGGAATGGCTTTTTTTGAGCGCGTTTTTAATGCCTATGAACGACTTTCAGCGTCTGAACCCAATCGGTTTGTTGTGATAAATGGTCAGCAGTCGATTGATGAGGTTGCAGCAGAGGTTTGGGCGGATCTGCTACCCACACTTCCAGCATGAAACGTAGGAACAGCACTCAGGCGCATCGGTAGACCGCCCCTCATCAACGATTGACATGAAGAGCTCACCCCTTCCAAAAGAACAGCTAGAAGTCGTCCGGAGTCGCTATCTGGATTATCTGCGCGAACGCAACCTGCGTCAGACGCAGGAGCGGCTGTCGGTTTTTGAGGAAGTGTATGATACATCTGACCATTTCGACGCAGATGAGCTGTTCCTAAAACTGAAACAGCAACACGTTGCAGTGAGCCGTGCTACGGTCTATAACACGCTGGAATTACTAGTTGATTGCAACCTGGTTGTCCGGCATCAATTCGGCAACAAGCAGGCCAAATACGAACGGTCCTACAGTTTCTGGCAACATGATCACCTGATCTGTGAGGAGTGTCATCATCTGTTCGAGTTCTGCGATCCACGCATCCAGAGCATCCGGGAGATGGTGGCAGATATTTTTCAGTTTGACATTTCTCGACATTCGCTAAATATGTATGGTCAGTGTAAGCGAGAAAACTGCGAACATCGCACACAAGATGCTTGATCGGACCATGTCGGAGCCTGGTGTGATGAATGTCCCTACCAGACATTAAGGGCATTCAGTGCCGTAATCACCATTGGCAGATGGCAGGCAATATTTGCTGAATGATGATGATGCCCTATATTGGTTTCTCGTTGCATAGAACTCAAACTTTGTCCATGCGGATAGTCTTTACAATAGCGCTACTTATACTCCTGACCGGGGCATCCATGCTTTCCGGACGGGTGCGCCTGGCATCTTTCGAGATCCGGGAGGAGGGGCGTGATTTTGTGGTGACGTGGCAAGCGGAGGTAGAGGAGGATGTGCGTCAGTATGAATTGATGCGTCGCACTCCAAATAGCAATGAGCAGTTTGTCCGGATATTTGAGGCTCCTGCTCAAGGCGCTAATCGTCAATATGGATTCAGGGACTCGCAGGTATTCAAATCCGGAAGCGACAAGCTGGATTATCAACTGGAAGCCGTTTACTCCAATGGTGTACGGGAAGTGATTCGAACAGAATCCCTCAATTACACCAGTACCGCCGTCCGCAGGACGTGGGGGAGTTTAAAGGCGATGTTTCAGTAGGGTCGGCCTGACGCCTGGCCACTAGAGGCTCCTGCAGCGATGTAGGGGCTTTTTTCATTTCAACCATCTCGATCGGGACCATGCGCACTCGCTTAATGACAGACAGTCAGGTCCGGCGAACCCTCAATCGGCTCGCCTATGAAATCGTCGAGCGCAATCGAGGCGCTTCCAACTTGGTTGTGGTGGGAATCGAACGTGCCGGTGCAGTACTTGCCAAAAGGCTTATTGTCCACATCAACCAGATTGAAGGAACTGAGATCGAATCCCATAGCCTGGATATCACAGGGTTTAGGGATGATGCTCCGCACGAAGGCGGCGCGACTGGGCTTCCTGAGTTGGAAGACCGGGATGTAATCTTAGTCGATGACGTGCTTTTTACAGGTCGCACTGCACGTGCCGCTCTTGATGCAGTCGTGCGTTCAGGTAGGCCACGAACCATTCAGTTGGTCGTTCTCATCGACCGTGGGCACCGTGAGGTGCCGGTTCAGCCGGACTACGTGGGGCGCATCATGCCAACAAAACATCGTGAACGGGTCGAAGTCGACACCAACGTTCTTACAGTAGATGTGGTCGAGTAAAGAGCTGCGCGTCAGGAAGTCGGTCTTCTGCTAATCGCAGCAGCCGCCATCATTCGTTTTCGTTTGTACGAGCCAGGCGAAGTCGGATCTCGTACCCTTCCTTGACACTGGTACCGGCTTCCGGGCCTTGTTCGAGGACAATCGGTAGCTCATCTAATTCGGCTGTTTCACCGATAACAATAGACCGTAGTCGCAGCTCAAGCAAGGCAGCTCGTGCGTCATCGACAGGCAAGCCGGTTACGTCCGGTACCGTTACAATTTCATCGCCCAGACCTGTTCCAAACAGTAGGTTAACGACCGTGCCAGGAGGTACGCGCTCTCCTGCAGCAGGCTCTTGGTGGGTCACAATGTCCTCATATACGGACGGGATTGAATCAGGTAAGACCGTGCCCACCAGCAGATCACTCTGGCTGATCATGTTTCTCGCCTGGCGTACACCGTAGGTTTCTACCCGAGGCACGAGGACAGTTGTTGTATCCCCGGAGTTGACCGTCAAATAAATATGGCGACCGGGTTTTACCTGCGCACGGGGCGGGGGAATCTGATCAATGACTACATTTAAAGGGAGATTCGGCTTACGTAATACCACCAGTTCCGGCTTGAGGCCTGCTGAGATAAGCACGGAGTCCGCTACCTCTGCCGACAGGTTCATGACGTCTGGTACTTCAGTCGATACATCGTGCCGCGTATAGCGAGGCATCATGATCGAATTGAACACGAAATAGACCACCGCGACCAGAATCGACAGCGCGCCTACACCAATCCACAGGTAAGGGTTGGACAAATACTCCTGAACGAGTTTTAAAGAGCGCTTGATCAATGGTCCGAGTTGGTGTTCGTGCGGTTGTTTGGCATACCAATAAAACGGATACAGGTTCTAGAAAGGAC
>CALSQR010000001.1:0-1307500 GCA_943788505.1 uncultured bacterium | reverse complement strand
TAAAAGGCCAACCTATCTTGATCAGACTGGTGCGTTTGATGAATCCTTGGTCCCCGACCTTGCTGTCACTGACGTTCGCTCGGTTTTCGAGACGTTGCTGGCATCGCCCAATATCGCTTCCAAACGGTGGGTGTTTGAGCAGTATGACACAATGGTCCGGACGAATACCGTTGTAGGGCCAGGACCAAGTGATGCGGCAGTTATTAGGCTCAAAGACTCGAACAAGGGCCTCGCTGTCAAGACAGATTGTAACGGACGATACGTCTATCTGAATCCCAGAAAAGGTGGCCAGATTGCGGTTTCTGAAGCAGCAAGGAATGTCGTTTGTGCGGGCGGTAAGCCAGTTGCCATTACGAATTGTCTGAATTTCGGAAATCCGTACAAGCCAGAAGTGTACTGGGTGTTTAAGGAGGCAGTTGGTGGAATGGGCGATGCATGCCGATCATTGAATACACCAGTCACTGGTGGGAATGTCTCATTTTACAATGAGAATCCCGAAAGCGCTGTTTTCCCGACGCCAACGATAGGTATGCTGGGCGTCGTGGATGATGTGGAGAATCACACTACCACGTTCCCATTCAAAAACTCGGGCGACATTATCGTTGAGTTGCGACCTGCAGGATTTCCTGGGGGGGGCATTGAGGCCTCTGAATACCTATCCACTGTTCTTGGACGTACGGAGGGAGATGCGCCGCGATTTGACATGTCCGAAGAGTTAGCCGTTCAAGAGGCTTGCCTGAGGTTGATTACGAATGGCGTGGTTCAATCTGCACACGATGTATCAGATGGTGGTCTGCTAATCGCGTTGGCTGAAATGTCTCTTGCGAGTGACAATCTTGGTGCACAAATCGACCTGGCTCCTGTCGCATCTGGAAGGATGGATGGTCTACTGTTTTCAGAAGCACAGTCCCGTATTGTACTGAGTATCTCACCGGAGCGGCTGTCACGAGCGCAAGAATTAGTTGCCTCAATGCCTGTCGAGATGGTTCGTATCGGAGTAGTTGCAGATGGGCAGTTTACCGTAAAGGTGGCTGGTACTACGGTATTGGATATCGCTCCTGAGGCGATGAACGACATTTATGAGAATGCTCTTCCTAATAGAATGTCTAACAAATTGAAATAAAGGGATTTAAACCTACCAATGGGTTGAGCAGCTATTAGGCGTGTAACGTCCTAGAAGCTGTGACAACTCAGGATTCCTTTTGATAATGCTAAGAACTTTTAATTCACGACGATAAGAGGAAATTTCATGGCACAGGACGCAAAATATGTGACCCTTACAGACGCCAACTTCCAGTCAGAGGTGATCGATTCTGATCAGCCGGTACTCGTAGATTTCTGGGCGACCTGGTGTGGTCCGTGCCGCATCATTGCCCCGATCATTGAAGAACTGGCTGTTGAATTTGATGGCAAAGCAAAGCTTGCTAAGCTTGATGTCGATCACAATCCTCAGTCAGCGATGGCATTTGGTGTTCGCTCCATCCCGACGTTGCTATTCTTCAAGAATGGACAGGTCGTAGATCAACTGATTGGTACGGCCCCTAAGAAAGTTCTTGCGGCCAAACTCGAAGGATTAGCTGGTCAGCCTGCTTAATTCAACTTCATTTTGAAAATCTGACGGCGGGCGTCCAAAATGGACGCCCGCCGAAAAGTATTTTATTTACCGGTATCCCCCGCAAACACCGGCTCTCCATGGAAGGCATAGATTTCAGTTCTGCTGAGCACCGCAAAGTCGTCATTATCGGAACCGGTCCGGCTGGCCTAACTGCAGCCCTTTACTCGGCCCGAGCAAATATGAGTCCACTGGTTATACAGGGACCTGAACCAGGCGGTCAGCTCATTACTACGACAGACGTGGAGAATTATCCCGGGTTTCCGGACGGCATCATGGGCCCAGAGATGATGCAGAAATTTGAGGCGCAGGCCGAACGTTTTGGTGCTGAGCTTCAGTGGGGCACGGTGACATCGGTTGATTTCTCAGTTCGTCCCTTCCGCATGGTGGTGGACGAAGAGAAGGCAATAACCGCCAACGCTGTGATTATCTCGACGGGTGCATCGGCCCAATATCTTGGCTTGGAAAATGAGTCAAGATTGCTCGGAAAAGGCGTTTCGGCGTGTGCAACGTGCGATGGCGCGTTCTTCAGAGAGCAGGATATTGCGATTGTGGGAGGTGGGGACACAGCCATGGAAGAGGCGCTATTCCTAACACGCTTCGGTTCGAAAGTGTATGTGATCCACCGGCGTGATGAATTCCGAGCTTCCAAGATCATGCAGGAACGCGTCTTGAAACACCCTAAAGTGGAAGTTCTTTGGAACACCACGGTTGAGGATGTCCTAGGTGGTGAGTTTGTTGAGGGCCTCCTTATCAAGGACGTCAAAACAAATGAAACGAAAGAGCTACCTGTACAAGGGTTTTTCGTAGCAATTGGCCACAAACCAAATACAAGCATTTTTGCGGACTTTATTGATCGGGACGAGACGGGCTATATCAAGACGAAACCCGATTCAACATACACCAACGTCGAAGGCGTTTTTGCCTGTGGTGATGCGCAAGACCATGTCTATCGCCAGGCGATAACCGCAGCAGGTACCGGATGCATGGCAGCGATTGACGCCGAGCGCTGGTTGACCGACCAAGAAGACTGATTCTAGGCGGGCATTAAACGGCCCTTCGGTAATCCTCGCACCACTCGAATGCAGGAAGCGACAGGGTGGCGTTCTTATCGATCGCAGCCTGATATAGCCAATAAGCCCGTTCAGCGGCTTCGAACGTAGCGGCCTCACGCAAGAGATCTGCCAACGCTACAGCAAGGGCAGGGTGAAACGCACCTGATGGACTAACGAGGGCGATGACCTCTGTCTGATTCAAAGCGCAAAGACCATCTAAATCCATCTTGAAGGCTGTTCGGAGGCCTTCATTTAGAATCGATTGTGCCTGTTCAGGCTCTTCTTGCTGTTTTCGGAAGAGCACCTGCAGCAACACCTGAATTAACTGGTGAATCTGCCGCATGATGTAATCCCGAGTAAACATGAATAGGTGTTAGCTCCTAAACATGTTTTTGAGGATAAACCAGACGTTTTCTTTGCGCTCTCGTAGTCGCCGAGAATAGTAGGGAAACCACATATCTCCGAAGGGAACGTAGACCCTCATTCCGAAGCCTTCAGCGGCGATCGTTTCCTGCGTGTCGGCCCGGATGCCATAGAGCATCTGGAATTCGAAGCGATCAGATGCAATATCATTTTCACGCACAAATGACTTCGTTGCGTCAATAAGGATGTCATCATGTGTCGCAATGCCTGGATATCGGCCCTTCGTAATGAGCATTTCCATGTACTGGAGGAAATGCTCACGAATAGTAGGCATGTCTTGCCAAGCGAGTTTTTCTGGCTCTTTGTAAGCTCCCTTGCAGAGTCGAACCCGGGCGTTCATTTCGCACATCCGCTCAATGTCTTCCTTCGTTCTCTTCAAATACGCCTGCAGGACGATACCCACATTTTCTGGGTAGTCTGAATGAACCTTTTCGAAGATGGATATGGTTGAGTCTGTGACATCCGTTCCTTCCATATCCAAACGGACAAAGGTATTCGTTTCCTGTGCAACCGTCAGAAGTTGATGCAGATTGTCCATGCACAACGACTCGTCGATTTTCTGTCCAAGCATCGACAACTTAATAGAAATGTTCTGGTCGATATTGCCTGAAGCAGCATCGATAGAACGGATAAGCTTGATATACTCATCCTTTGCTTTGATCACCTTATTTCTGTCAGAGAGATACTCTCCCAGCAGGTCCAATGTGGTGAAAAGGCCTTTCGCCTTGAGCGCCTCGGCTACAGGCAGCGTCTCTTCGAGTGCTTCTGCAGCCACAAATTTGCGGGCCAGGAAAAACGGAAGCTTCATGCTTGCAATGGCTGATGGGAAACCACGAGCGCAATGAGTCCTAACTCAGAGGACTCATTGTTCTGCTCCCAGATGGTGATCCGTAATACGGTGCCAGAAAAAGACCCGATAACAGTCAAAAAAGGGCTTTTCAAAGGCATTTCGGCGCCAAAAGTACGACAGCCCTTCGGGTCAAACAAACCAAGGTTTAATGGTTTTCGAACGGCTATCGATTAGATGAGATCTAGCGCCTGTGAAAGGTCATCTTGAAGGTCATCTACCGACTCCAGCCCCACAGATACGCGCAGTAAGTTTTCCGGAGTGGTTGAGCCATCGCCTTCGGCTGAGGCACGGTGCTCCATCAAGCTTTCTGTTCCGCCCAAGCTAGTAGCATTCGTAAAGAGACGAGAGGTTCTGACGAGATCTAGTGCAGCCATTTTCCCTCCATGGACCCGGAATGACAGCATTCCTCCAAAAGCGGACATCTGACGCCGAGCAGTGTCATGGCTGGGGTGAGAAGGTAGCCCGGGATAATGCACAGCCTCCACTGCCTTGTGGCTATCTAACCACGTGGCCAACTGCAGAGCGCTATTGCATTGATGGGTGATGCGTGGAATTAGCGATCGCATCCCCCGCAGCGTAAGCCAGCTTGAAAAAGGGTCCAGTACGGCACCTGCTTCTCGCTGAATCTCAACAACGCGACTAAAAAGATCATCTTCTTTTGCGAAAACTAGGGCTCCTCCAAGAACGTCCGAGTGCCCTCCAAGGTATTTCGTCACCGAGTGAAGGACGATATCTGCCCCGTGTTCAATGGGACGAGTGAGCGCTGGCGACGGCCAAGTGTTATCAACTACGACATGGGCTTCATGATGATGGGCTAGCTCGCTGACTGCCGCGATATCCGTGATGGTGAGCAGTGGATTCGACGGAGATTCGATCCAAACCAAGCGTGTTGTTGGCTTAAAAGCCGCTTCGAGGCTAGCTGCATTCGACATATCAATGTGGGATACATCCAACCCCCATCGTTTGAATGGACCGGTAGCGAGCGCACGGACGCCGAAGTAGATGTCATGGGGAAGAATGATGTGGTCACCGGGATCGAGTGCTTGAAAAAGGCTCATCGCGGCCGCCATGCCCGAGGCGAATGCCCGCGCATGGCGGCCGCCCTCGGCATCAGCTAGTGCTTCCTCCAGCCTGCGTCGCGTCGGATTATCCAGCCTGGAGTACACGTATCCTCCCGTTGGTTCTCCTTCGACAGTCCTTGCGAAGGTTGATGACAAGTGAATAGGTGGCGATACCGCACCAGTTTCAGGATCTGGTTCAGTGCCTGCTCGGGCCAAGCGTGTAGGTAGTTTATCCATCGGTGAATGATGAGGATGCAGCTGAAAAGGGCATGAGCTTGTCCATGCATGACAAAGTACCCCGCGAAATACGGCCGTGACAAGGGATTTGGAGGTGGCACGAAAAAAAGACGCAACTATGTAAAAAAAAGAGAGTCAATCCTGTAACCAGACTCAGAAGGCACCGTAGTGCATGGTGTGTCTTCCGATGAGTGGTTATGGGGGTGCTAGCAATGGGCAGTTCACTGCAAATCGCTGGCGCCCCCTGACCATTTTATGGCGTTTCTTGCCTAAGTTGTCACCTATGAGAAGAAGTCGTACAGCAAGACCAATCGGTGATATCCTTGGTGAACTCATCCGATCAATGGGCATCGAGGGACCACTGGCCAGAGGCCATGTGGTTGCGACATGGGAGGGCATTCTCAGCGATCAGATGAAGCAGCAAGTGGAGAAATGTTGGGTGAGATCAGACAAACTGTACGTTCGAGTCTCAAACGCAGCATGGCGTCAGGAATTACATCTCAGACGCGAGGAATGGCGCCAACGATTGAATACTGAATTGGGTGGCGAAATGATCAAAGAGATTGTTTTTCGATGATCAGTAAGGGTCGTGCTTAGAGGTCCCGATGAACCGAATCAGGCGAAAAAGCGGGAAGGCAAATAGCTACATATTCTGCACCACCGGCCAACGGTGACGAGTATCTGATCCATTCTCCTGCCCGGCAATGGACCGCTTCACCCGCTGCTACATCAAGTACGCCGGAATCGTGCTCTACGCGAAGCGTTCCTTCAAGCACTAGCGTGTACTCATCGAATTCAGGCTTCTGCCCCGGTTCAGACCATCCTTCAGGGCTGCTCATTCTGGCGATACTTATTGCCCCATCTCCCGAATTTACGTGTCCGACATGCTCTCGAATGATCTTCGGAGGTGTCCCGGGTGCGTTAATGATAGATGGTTTCGGTAGGTGTCTGGGCATCGTACTAGTTAGGCGAGGTCACTCAACAGGAGAGCTCTTTAGGGTCCGGCGTTTATTGAACAACCAGGTGATAAAATCATCGGAAGTGTAGGCATTATCCCAAGAATTATGTCCAGTTTCTGGGTATTCCGAATAATAAACCTCTGCTCCTTGCGCTTGCAGCGCTTCGTTCAAGTCACGTGAAATATGGACGGGAAAAACGAGGTCCTTATCACCATGGTGTAGCCATACGGGCAGGCCGGAAATGGCTTCTGCTATGACAGATGAGGCCAGAGCCCAATCTATAGTGGTAGTGGAGTCTGTGGAATTGGTAGTATCTATAGCCACCGCAGACTCTGAGAAAGTGGTCGAGTCTGCCGCGAGCAAAAGCGGATAGTCGTAGTATCCTCCGATTGACGGACAAACCGGTGCGAGGGCCGCAAACCGATTGGGATGGCGGGTCGCCAGAAAAAGAGATCCGTAGCCGCCCATCGAAAGGCCGGTCAAGTATACTCGATCTTTGTCGGTAGCAAACTCATCAAGTGTCTGATCCAGAGCATCCATTGCTAAGGGCTCAGTACCAGGATGCCAATTTTCTTCGGGCGGAAGTTGAGGGAAAACAACTATTGCTGGCCACTTCTCGGGTGAAAAACGAATAGCCCGCCCAAGTCCTACGTGCGTGGAGGACATGCCGTCGAGTCCTCTTTCGCCGGCTCCGTGCAAGAAAACGATGACTGGCCAGTCTTGCCTGGAGGAGTAGTTTCGAGGAACGTAGACCTGATAAGCATGCTCGCTATCATCCAACAGGACGGTACGGTCTAAAAAACCCGTTTCTTGAGCCAAAGAATCCTTCAGCGAACATGCTACAGCCAGCATCAAGAGAAGCATAAAGAGTGATCGGCCCATGAGGCTTGTCTAGGTCTGTTTAGAATTGTTTCTGAGTTGGTCCCTTTGCTGATATGGGATCTTACTCATTACGAAGGGAATGGACAACTGGACACCATATTTGGGGGCGTCCTCCATGCTCATTCAACAAATTATGTAAACCCGATACCAAATTGATTCCCTTTCGGCCTACCTTTGAGCAGTACGTTACAATGACTCAGTAGCCCCAAACTTGATGCCTCTCTTCAGATTCCTGGCCCTTGCTTTCTTTTTGTCTTCTTTTTCCATCTCGGTAGATGCGCAGACGCCAATCACGGTTTTTAATGACGTGATATTTCGGACCGTAGCTACGGATACGAAAGGAGCTGTTCGCATTGCACATGATTCATCCAACGACCGATTGCTGATGCTGACGCTTGGAGGCGATATCTATGAAGTGGATCCAACCGGCTCCAATCAGTCTGGGCCACGACTGTATTCCGTTGCTGATCATGGTCTCGGATATCCGGCAATGGGAATGACCGTAGCAACGGATGGGACTATTTACCTCGTTGGAAATGACATTAATTCAGTTCCGAGTAGCAACATAGCAAGGGTGATGCGTGGAGTAATGGACACAGGAATCCGGACGTGGGAAGTGGTCGCATCGACCGAAGCGTTTGGGCGCAGCGCAACGAACTACGACCACAACTTCAATGAGATTGTCTTATCTCCGGACGAGCAATTCTTGTTCGTGAATAGTGGTTCGAGGACAGATCATGGCGAAGTACAAAGCAACAATGGTCAGTTTCCTTTTGCTCGGGAAATGCCGATCACATCAGCAATAGTCAAGATTCCCGCCTCAGCAACCGATCTGGTCTTGTTGAACGATGAGCAATTCCTAGCGGACAACGGATATCTGTTTGCCGATGGGACGCGGAATACTTTCTCCATGGCATTTGATGCGAATGGTATTCTCTACGGGGCAGAAAATTCGGGAGATCGGGATGATTCAGAAGAGCTAAATGTACTGGTTGAAGGAGGCCACTATGGCTTCCCTTGGCGGATCGGGGGTACAGATACGCCCCAGCAATTCCCAGATTATGACCCATCGACCGATCTGCTTCTCAACCCAAATGCTGGAGCGGTGATCGACGGCCATTTCGTCAATGACACGCGATTTCCTGCTGCCCCGGCTGGCACCAACTTCATCGATCCCATCGTAAATGTGGGTCCAGATGCGGACCTATACAGAGATCCCTCAACTGGCCTCATTTTGGATGCAAGTGAGCAAGGGACAACCATCACATCGTTCACTTCTCATCGTTCCCCGCTTGGTCTCGTCTTTGATAATGAGGGAGTGCTTCCGGAGCCGTATACGGGAGATGCCCTCATGCTAAGTTGGACGGGTTCAGAATCTCCATTACTCGGTCCATTTGAGGGAGAGGGAGAGGACCTTCTCCACCTTGAAATTTCGTTGTCGACGGATCCACCGAGTATGCAGGTTACTCGCATAGCCACACATTTTATTAACCCTATCGATGCCTCGCTCATCGGCGATAAGCTGTATGTACTTGAATTTGGCGGAGGTGCGCGGCTATTGGAGCTCAGATTTGTGTCATCTGTCGAAGTAGAGCAACCGCAAAGGTTAGAAGTGGCTCGAGTTGAGATTTTCCCTAATCCTGCTCGCGGGCGTACACAATTTTGGATTAAGGGACTCCAGGAGGAGTCGCGGCGAGTCGAACTGTTTGATGTTCAGGGTCGTCTCGTCAAAGACATTACCTCTAGCGTCCAACAAGAGGGTCGCGATGCCTCAGGAATACTGGATACGTCTAGTCTTCCACCGGGAGTCTATTTTCTTGTTACGCGGCTTCAGTCGGGTATCTCAAGCAAGCCATTTGTGGTAGTGGAATAGACCTCTAACCCTCCAGTCTGGAAGCGGGATTTACTCCTTAATACGCTTGAAGGGAACTGGAGTCGTAGAGAATCATGAAACTGAGTGTCGTGCCTGCCTATCAAGGCTCGGTAATTTATCCCATTAGTCGGTCCGCGATTACATGTTCAACGCGTTGTCATTACGAGGTTATTTGTTGCTGCTAGCCTTGGCACTCATTAGTTGTGACTCCTCTCCCGACTCCGGGGAAGAGGAAACGGCCATTGAGGCGCCCCCTGGTTGGGCCCTGGTTTGGAACGATGAATTTAATGGTTCATCCATCGACGCTGCCAAATGGAATCACGAAGTTAACGCCAGTGGCGGAGGCAACAATGAATTGCAGTACTATACTCAGCGAAAGAAAAACTCCTTCGTTGAAAACGGGAATCTAGTGATTGAAGCGCACCGGGAGCGATTTATGGATGTGGAAGGCACCCGAGACTATACGTCCGCTAGAATGACGACACGTGGGCGGGGGGACTGGAAGTACGGACGATTTGAAATTAGGGCTCGTCTCCCCAAAGGACAGGGTATCTGGCCAGCAATTTGGATGATGCCGACGGCATCTGAATACGGCGGATGGGCGGCTAGTGGAGAGATCGACATCATGGAAATTATCGGCAGCAAGCCCGATCTATTGCACGGGACGCTGCACTTCGGAGGGAGTTACCCGAACAATCAATCTTCAGGTTCTTCGCATCAGCTCTCGTCTGGATCTCTGAGCTCTGAATTCCATACGTACGCTATTGAGTGGAAAGAAGGTGAGATTCGATGGTACATCGATGATTTTTTGTACTCCAGAAAAACGGAATGGAATTCAGCAAATGCGGCCTATCCAGCTCCATTTGACAAGGAGTTTTTTATGATCTTAAATGTTGCCGTTGGCGGAAACTGGCCTGGATCTCCTGACGCGAGCACGGTGTTTCCGCAGCGAATGGAAGTGGACTACGTCCGCGTGTACGAAGCCATTTCCAACTGATTTTACCGAGCGCTGACTACATGAAATTTGATTGGCGTAATGCTTCTTTCTTACTGGCGTTGATAAGCGCGGGCATCTTGTGGGGCAGATCGTCCCATTCGGTACTTTACGTTTCGCAGATTTTGCTTCACGCTGGAGCGGGAGTGGTGTTGGCTGGAATATGGCTTTTCGATGCTTGGCAAATTGCGAAGCAGCCACTAACAGTGACTCGCTTCGCAATAGCCCTTAGTTATGTGATAGCGGCTATTTCTGGGCTGGGTATTCTGATTGTAGGGGTGGTCGATCCGTTCGAATGGATTCTTTGGCTTCATATTCCATCGGCGATCGTGGCGACTGTGTTCATCGTGGTTCGTGGTTGGGGAGTGGTTCGTGGTTCGGGAGTAGGTCAATCGGACCTCAATGAGCGAGCCGTTCGTGGTTGGCTTCGGCCGGCTCGAGTCGTATTCACGCTATTCGTACTACTAGCTGTTTGGAACCGTGTGGATCGCGGCTACTCGCCCATCGAGAACGAGATTCTGGGCCCCATGTCTTTAGCCGACGCGGCCATGGGTGGCGAAGAGGGCCCTTTCTTTCCCTCATCCGTTGCGAGTGTGTCGGGTGATTTGATTCCAGCTGATTTTTTCCTGGAATCACAGACGTGTGGTCGAAGCGGATGTCACGCGGATGCACTCACTCAATGGGAGTCTTCAGCGCACCGGTTTTCGTCCTTCAATAATCAGTGGTATCGCAAGTCCATTGAATACATGCAGGAGGTATCTGGCACGCAAGGGGCGCAGTGGTGCGCCGGGTGCCACGACCCGGCCCTGCTGTTTTCGGGCGCCATGGATCAGCCAGTGGAAGACTTCATCGATACGCCAGAGGCTCATGCTGGAGTTACGTGTCTCGCTTGTCATGCCATAAAACGCGTGCGGAATACGGCCGGAAATGCCGCGTACGACATGGAAGTGCCTGCTTTGCATGCTATAGCGACGCACGAAAATCCGGTTGTACAATTCATCCATGATCGCATGCTGTTGGTTGATCCTGCACCGCATCGTGAGGTCTTCCTTAAGCCGTTCATGCTAGAAGACCAGGCTGCTTTTTGCTCATCTTGCCACAAGGTGCATCTGGATGCAGCGGTAAATGACTATCGCTGGCTCAGAGGGTTCAATACCTACGACAATTGGCAGGCGAGTGGTATTTCGGGCGAAGGAGCGCGTTCGTTCTACCAGCCACTAGAACCGCAGTTGTGCACAGACTGCCACATGACCGCGACACCCTCGACCGATCCTGGGGCGGATCACGGAACGATAAAGAACCACCGATTCATTGCGGCAAACACAGCCCTTCCCGTTGCCAACAATGATTCACTTCAGTTGAGTCAGACAGTGGCCTTTCTGGAGCAAGGGCACCTGACGGTGGACATTTTCGGGCTGGTGTCCATGGGCGGGTCGAATGAAACGGCAGAGCAGCCTGATCCTTCGGCAGATCCGCTTCGGACATCTACGTCGTTTGCTGTGGGAGAAGAGAGGGGAATGGATCGGATGACGGGGTGGACCTCTAAGGCGCAGGCGATGACCGGGCCGTTGGAAAGCGATGTAAAGGTGCTTGAGCCAGGACAAACCTACCGTCTCGATGTGGTTGTGCGCTCGAGGAACGTGGGTCACTTTTTCCCAACCGGTACAACCGACGCTCAAGAGGCTTGGCTAGAAGTACACGTCGCTGACGATGAGGGAAATACGCTGCTGCAAAGTGGTGGAATGACGAATGGCGTGGTCGATTCAACCGCCCATTTCTATCGAAATGTCTTGGTCGATGCAGCAGGGCAGCGAATCGACAAGCGAAACGCATTCGCTGCTCGGGGAGCGGTCTATGTCAACCTAATTCCTCCCGGAGGGGCGGATGTTGCTCATTATCTAGTACAAGTGCCAGATGGATTCGACGGTTCGCTGCACGTCAGCGCACGGCTGAATTATCGCAAGTTCACGGAAGAATACACTCGGTTTGCATTCGGCGGAGAGTTTGAAGAGCCATTCGACCCGGAAACAATGCATTTTGGGTCGGATACCAGAAAATGGACCTATGAAGGCGTTTCAGATGGGGTGTCTTCATCAATTGATACCCTTCCTGTGCTCCCGATAGCGCGGATGGCTACCGATTCTGTGTCTTTAGCTGTCTCTGGAGGCGCTTTGGAATCGCTCCCCAATGGCAACCATATGCGGTGGAACGACTATGGAATCGCCCTCATTCGGGAAGGAGACCTTTCGACAGCACGTGTTGCTTTTGAGAACGTGACGGTGATTGCTCCGGGCTATGCGGATGGATGGATCAATGCCGCTCGGGTCGACATCCTGCAAGGCGCGCTTGAGTCAGCTCAACAAGCACTCGCGGAGGCGGAGTCAAGACTACCAGGTTATTACAAAACCGCATATTTCCGAGGCTTGGTTTTCAAATTGATGGGCGAGTATCCGGCGGCTATTGATGAGTTCAATACTGTATTAACGTCGCATCCAAGGGACAGGGTGGTGCTCAATGACCTGGGTAGAAGCCTCTACCTCTCTGAAAATATGGACGCTGCTATCGAAGCGTTCGAACAGGTTTTGCGTATTGACGGGGAGGACCTGACGGCGCATTATAACCTGATGCTAGTTCACGAAGCAGCCGGAAATACGGAACGATCGGACCAGCACCGGATGCGCTACGAGCGCTTTAAGGCAGACGAAACGGCGGGCGCTATAGCGCGGACCTACCGTTCGCAGAACGAAGCGGATAACACCGAAGCGAGCCCGGTGCACGTTCACCGCTGATCTTGGTCTGCTCTCTGGATTAGATGCCGTCCGGGATTCAGGTTGGTCACTATTTGAACGTTTCCATCCGGCCAATGGACAAGGACCGAGTCAGCCGATAGAGCATTTCCGAGACCAAAAGTCGCTGTCAGACTGGAGGCAGATAAGTAGCTGCCGCCTGTACGAATCATGCGTTGTTGGTGTTGTCCGGATGCCCACAATTCGATTGTGCTTCCAATGCCATCTCGATTGTTTCCCGTCTGTTCGATGGCAATCGTAACGCCATTGCCACCTGACTCATTCTTCCAAAGATGTAAAGGACCGCCATTTTCGAACAGTATCAGGTCTTCATCGCCATCTCCATCAATGTCACCAGCTGCTGCAGCGCGTCCAACGTACGCTTCAAACCCAGCCTCATCTGCTTGATCAGTGAAGCCTCCTTGACCGTCGCTAATGAAGAGGTGTGGACGCTGTCGGTAGAAAACATTGTCGCGAACCAATTCGACGGTTTCCTCCACATGGCCATTGGCAACGAAGACATCGAGATATCCATCCAGGTTCACGTCCGTCAGTTTTAACCCGAAAGCCAACGTAAGAATGCTGGGTTGCCCAATTCCAGAACCAGCTGAGCGGTCGATGAATGACGTCCCACGCAGATGCCGATAGACTCCGATCATTTCATCTGAAAAGTTACCCACAAACACAGACTGCTGGTCACCGTTATCTGTGATACCAGCATCGATACCCATTCCCGCTCGAGCACGTCCTCGCTCGTCAAAAGCCATTCCGCTTGCGACCCCAGATTCCTTAAACACGCCGTTACCGAGGTTGACAAACAGCTGATCAGGGTCCGTGTCATTTGCCACGACAACATCTGGTAGGCCGTCTGAATTGACATCCAGCATCGCCATGCCTAGGGTTTTACCTGTCATGGCCTCGAAACCGCTGCCAGTAGTGGCTTCCTGGAACGTTCCGTCTTGTCGGTTACGATAAAGAACAGCGCTAGTCCCTTCGTAGAGTTCAGGCGTGCAATATCCTTTTCGGTTGCCATCGGTCGTGCAAAAAAGATCTTTTTCCAAGCCCCAATCAACATAGTTACCGATCAGGATGTCCAACCAACCATCCGAATCGAGATCGAAAATGAGCGCTGCCGTGCTCCATTCGTTGGCTCTGCGTGCCAAAAGATCCCCTTGTGTCGCCTCGAAGTGATCTCCTTGGTTGAGCAGAATGGCATTTGGGCCGAGCGTGGTGTAGACCAGATCCTGATCGCCGTCATTGTCTAGATCGGCGCCATAAACGCCCATCCCATATCCAGCTAGGTTTTGAAGACCTTCCATTGCCGAGGGAATAAATGTGCCTGACCCATCGTTCATGAATACTGAAATGTCCCCGACGGATGCCGACGTAGATGTAGGAAGAGGACTGCCTGCAACGCCAACAATGTCCAGATCACCATCTGCATCCACATCAATGAAGCCTCCACCACCACTCATGGTCTCCGGGAAATATTTATTTCCTGTGGTGCCATTGTTATGGCGAAATTCTGCCAGTTGAGTTGCTGAAGAGATATCGGTTAGTCGTACGACGGCTTCGGAATCGAACTGGGCATCATTTTGAACCGGAATCTGAGGTGATTCTTGTTGGCATCCGGTTATTGGGAGTCCTAAGCCGAAAAGTAGCAATAAGTGAATGGATCGCACGGAATTAGCCAATAGTTTGGAAGAGGTCGTCCGCTAAAATAGTTTGGGGGGACAGCTTCCCAAAACATACAGGCTCGAACGCTGACTACCCAAACCACACGAAATCGACTTGCTCCCCTATCTCGAGGAGCACATGTGCTTGCCATTTGCGCACTCCTTGTCGTTCAATTGGGATGCAGTTCAAACGATGCCTCTGTTCTGGATGAGCAGGAGCGAGAATGGATTATCGAGGCCAATTCTGCGCTTCGTCAAGGCGCGCTGTTACAAGCTCTATCCCTCGCCGATTCGTTGGAAGCGGCCGTTCCACAAAGCCTGGACGCTCAGTTTCTGCGCGGCCGAATTGCCTATGAGTTAGGCAATCTCGACGAGGCAGAGGAAATGTTCTCATCTGTTTTGGAGCAGGTGTCGTCATACCCTGGAGCCCATATTAATCTCGGCAATGCCCTTTTTGCGCAACGCAGATTCCGAGAGGCATTACCTCATTTTACGGCCGAGAATGCGCTACGGGAAGATCCCCGAGCATGGCACGCCATGTCAGGGGTGTACTTCGAGTTGGGTAATATCGACTCTGCAATGGTAGCAGCGAAGCAAAGCACGCGTGTTGATCCGTCGTATCGACCTGCATTTGTCAGCCTGGCATCTTATTCCTCCCAAATCGGTGCGTTTGAAGAAGCACTGGTATTCGCTCGAATGGCGTTTGACCTCGATTCAACGAGCACAGATATGCTGTTGCAACTTGCTCGCTTGGAAAACCAGGCCGGCGATCCAGGGCAGGCCGCTCGTTTACTGACCAGACTGATAAGCATCGAGCCGTGGAATTATTCTGCAGTTTTTGAGTTGGGTCGTTCGTATCAGGCCAACAAAAGGGAGGACCTTTCTGCAACTGCTTTTGAACATGCTGATCGCCTCAGACAGCAGATGCAGCCGGTGGAGCTGCTTGAGAGAAGAGTCGAGGCTGCCCCGACGGACTTTGAAGGTCGCGTTGAATTAGCAGACGCGTATCGAGGGCAAGGTCGGCTTACCGCCGCGTTGCCCAATTACCTTGCAGCGGTTCGTCTGCGCCCTAATAATCTCGATCTATTGTCGAATTTGGGCACCTTGTATGCCCAATTGGGGAATGGCGAAGAAGCATTAGCCCGCTACAGACAGGTGCTATCGTCCAATCCGGATCACGTTCTCACGCTCTTGAATGTCGCGGTGTACTTCCTAGAAGAAGGTGACACGGTGCGCTCGACGGCCTTTCTTGATCGAGCCGCAAGACTTGAGCCCGATCATCCATTTATCAGGCGAATTAGAGCGGCCTTGGGAGCATAGACTAGTTACCCCATAAGCACGAGTCGACCTGCGTGCCTCTGGCTATTGAGAAGCTTGCTGATATCTCTGGAAGTAGACTCTCGATGATGTGGTGTCTCCGACGGAGAGATATAGGCGGGCCTTGTTGAACAGCATTAAGGCAGAGTTTGAGTCAAGGCTTTCTGCCCGATCCAGAGCAAAATGGGCGATTTCCGCGCTTTCCTTTCGAACGCTGACTGCGCCAAGAGAATTCCAGAAAAAGATATCATTGGTGCGGTCAGCTGCGAACGATGAGAGCCGTACGGTCATCGAGTCTAGCTCTGGGAAGGAGAGGCTTCTGGAGATGACAGACTTCATGAGCGGTTCGTTGAACGGCTGCCAATTGAAGAACGATTCGTAGAGACGGAGCACATCTGAATCCGGTGGGTCGGACTGCCTGGTGGCGTCTAATAATTCAATAGCTTCGGCTAGGCCAGCAAGGATGGGCCGAGGCGGTGCAACCAGTGTGGCGGCTATGGAGTCCATCAACGATCCAGACTTGTATTTCCGTGCTTGATCAAGATAAAACTCGGCCATCTCTTCCGTCGTCCTGCCTTTTACAAAAGGATAGTCAGCTAGCAATCGTTCTATTTGAATCTGAGAATGGGATACCTCGAGAGGGTCCAAAGTGGCCGAGACAGGCCAGCCCGTCGGAACGGTCCGTAACTCAAGCAAGGAAGAAACTCGTTCTGCAAAGAGACGCCCCATTAACTCATAGCCCGCTTGTGTGGGATGTAAGTGATCCACGAACAGATCATATCCAGGGATTCCAGATGTGCTAATGCTGTCAAAAGGCGAGGAGAGGTCGAGGACTTCTACACTTGGTCGACTACTCATTTGCCAGATGGCCTCGTTGAGTGCAGAAGGCGCTCTAAACCGGATGTTGTCCATGTCCAACGCTTGCAAAAATAAGTCCCGATTGCACCCTCGTGTTTTGCAATCTGATGATTTTGCTGCATTCCAAGCTTCTAAGGCAGAGGCGTTGTCACCGAGGGGGGCTTGATCAGACAGGTTGGATACCAACGTGCCGATCAACACCGGTATGTTTCGGTCTTCGAACGTATCCAGGATGTCGTTCATGTTGTTCACGAATTGATCGACTCCCTGTTGATAGGTGTCTCCTCCTAACTCGATATCTGCGGTTCCGACCACCCGTGCCATTAGCGTCCTGTCGGCTACCGGGTTGGTGGAGTGCTCCGCCACATCGGTGCTAGACGCCCTTCCTATCACCTGTTCCATTCCTGCATACAAAGCCGTCCTCTTCAGGCGCAATACCAAACGCTTAAACCCCGGGCTATTTCCAACCGGGTTGACAGAAGAGGCCGCACCGAATGCACCGTAATATTCATTGTGGCCGGCATAGATAACTACTAAATCAGGATCCATTTCGACCACTATGTGCCGAAGGTCCCAGAGCGTATAGGAGTTGACGGCGGTCATTCCAAGATTGATGACTTCCACTCTTCCGGCCGGGTTGGTTGCCCTTAGATGCCGCTCCATAGTAGCAGGAAATCCATAGTAAAATTGATAGGGAAAGCCAGCTGTAGTTGACCCACCCAATACTACGATGCGTACTGAACCATCTGATTTATTCGTCTGAAACGGGTTAAATGCAACGGAAGGTAGGAAGTCGTCGAAGTACCGACCTGCATATTCAGGGTTGAAAACCTGGACGTCTACGTTGCTTTGCTCATAAATCAATGGGGCATTGGTCTTCTCTCCCACTCCGGCAAGGTTTAATGTCCACTCTGCAACCAGAATCGCGAATACAGGAATCGCGACCATAACTAACCTGAAAAATACTCGACGGCGTTTTGACGGCATACTTGCAAGCGATTGACCAACGCTGTAATATCTGAAAACCTTTTCAGGATTTTTGCGAACCAATAAAGAAAAGATACGGCAACCCGACATGGCCGCCACTATCCGGGATGTGGCTCTAAAGGCAGGAGTCTCCATTTCAACCGTTTCCCGCGTTCTAAATGACACGTGTCCCGTTGCTGATGACAAGCGGGTCCGGGTGGAATCGGCTGCTAAAGAGTTAGGATATACACCGAATCCAGTTGCTCGAAGCCTGTTATCCAGTGAAACAGGTGGTATTGGTATCATTCTCCCCTTCGTAAGTGGCGAGTTTTTCAGCGAATTCCTCAATGGTGTAGACCAGGCAGCGCAGGAGCAGGATTTCTTCCTCCTCATTTCGACTTCTCATCACTCGTCAGAGGACCTTAAAAAGGCGATGGCCAGCATGTATCGTCGGGTTGATGGTCTTCTTGTGATGGCTCCCCACATGACTACACAGGCGGTCGAGGCTCTTGCTCCCGATGGATTACCCTTTGTGTTTGTAAACACAGAGGTGGTATCTGATGATGCATTTGGTGTCACCTTCGACAATTATGGCGGCATGTACGCCATGACGGCGCACCTAGTATCGAAGGGACATAGACGAATTGCGTTCATAACCGGTACAGAAAACGCATACGATGCCCGAGAGCGTTTGAGAGGACATCTACAAGCACTAAAAGATAACGGAATCGCGCCGTTGGACGAGCTCATATTCAAGGGAAACTATGATCAGAGGGCAGGATTCGAAGCCTGTAATCGGGTTCTGCGTCTCGAAGATCGTCCAACAGCCGTGATGGCATCAAATGACGATTCAGCGATAGGTGTATTGAGCGCTTTACGACAAGCTGGGCTGACCATTCCAGACGATATGGCCGTGACCGGATTCGATGACGTTCAAAGTGCCCAATTTGCTACGCCTCCTCTTAGTTCAGTTCACGTTCCAGTTCGTCAACTAGGTACAGCAGCCATAGACCTGCTTGTTTCCCGGTTGAATGACGTACAACGTGCCCCCCAAATGAGGACACTACCCGTCGAGCTCAGGATCAGAGGATCGTCCAAATAGACGATTCCACACTCTTTCAACCATTTCTATACTATTTACTTCGGTTTTTTTGATGAAAAGCTTTTCGAGCGCACTAAGCCCATCCCGAAATGTTGGATTCCTAGTCATTCTGGCGTGCATTTTCGCGATTACTGGAGGTCAAGTACGTGCTCAAGCGACAGACCCCGACATCAGCCAGCTGGTGAAAGACATGACCCTGGCTGAAAAAGTCGGGCAGATGACTCAGCTAACAATGCAGCCCATCTCCAGCGTTCGTGGATGGCCCGGCACGCCGTTTGAATTGGACCAAGAGAAGTTGAAAGAGGCCATTGTTGAGCGACATATTGGATCGCTGCTCAATGTTTACGATATGGCGATGACTACGGACCAATGGGTTGATCTGATCACTCAAGTTCAGTCTATGGCCATCAATGATACTCGACTGGGTATTCCAATCATCTACGGCATCGATGCGGTGCATGGCAACAACTACCATCAAGAGGCCACACTTTTTCCGCAAGGTATCGGTATGGCTGCCACTTGGAATGAAGAACTAGTGGCTGAAGGCGCTCGGATTACGGCTCTTGAGACGCGCGCTGTTGGGCTTACATGGAATTTCGCGCCCGTTTTAGATGTTGCGCGGCAACCGCTGTGGTCGCGCTTTTTCGAGTCGTATGGGGAAGATGTACTGTTAGCAACCCGATTGGGGTCAGCAAACATCCTTGCTCAGCAGGAACTGGGAGAATCTGGTTATCCAAATGTAGCTGCAACAGCAAAGCACTTCGTTGGGTACAGCATGCCATTGTCTGGTAAAGACAGGACCCCCGCCTGGATCCCGGAGCGCATGCTACGAGAGTATTTCCTTCCACCTTTTGAGAAGGCCGTCGACGATGGGATACTGACCTTGATGGTTAACTCGGCTGAAGTTAACGGAGAGCCTGTTCACGCCAGTCATTGGTTGCTGACAGAGATCCTCAAAGACGAAATGGGATTTGAGGGCATCATTGTAACGGACTGGGAAGACATCAAAAAACTGGTAGACAGTCATCGGGTTGCCGGCACGTTTAAGGAGGCTGTGAGGCAGGTCGTGGAGGCCGGCATCGACATGGCTATGGTCCCGTATGATTACACCTTTACCGATGCCCTGATCGAGTTAGTCGAAGAGGGCACTATTCCTGAGTCGAGGATTGACGAATCGGTCACGCGTATTCTGGCCGTTAAGCAGAAAGTTGGTTTATTTGCTGATGCCATGCCGCATGCTGAAGTGTTACCCATTGAATCAGCTGGCGCGGCGTCTCTGGAAGCAGCACGCGAGTCAATGACCCTTCTTAAAAACAGGGAAGGTATTCTTCCGCTGCAAGGCACGGAGTCGGTTCTCCTAGCCGGTCCCGCCGCTGATGCCATCACGTATCTGCATGGTTCGTGGTCCTACACTTGGCAGGGTATGGAGGAAGGAGCATATCCCGAAGGAACCAAGACATTTGAGGATGAAGTGACTAGTAGGATGAACGGGGTTAGAGTCGTCGACTGGAATGCCCACCAAGATCCTGATAAAGTGCGAGCATTCGCTTACGGGGCAGATGTGGTAGTTCTGGCTCTTGGAGAAGTCCCATCCGTGGAAAAACCCGGTGATATTGAGTCGCTAGATTTGCCGGAAGATCAGATTGCTCTCGTCAGAACAGTCGCTGAAACCGGTGCCAAGGTTGTCGTTGTGCTGTTTCAGAATCGCCCGCGTGTGATTCGCGAGATCGAGCCGTATGCAGACGCCATCCTATTGGGCTATCAGCCGGGTCCATATGGTCCGCAGGCAGCAGTGGACGTATTGTCTGGCGAAGTCAATCCAAACGGTCACCTCCCCTTCACGTATCCTCGTTTTTCGGGGTCTCTAGTCCCTTATGATTACAAATGGTCAGAGAGGGCAGATATTCTTTTTGGTCAGAATGCAATCAATCCGCAATACGAGTTTGGTCATGGACTGAGCTACACCTCATTTGAGTATAGCGATTTGAGCGTCCAGGCCGGTGAGCCAGGGCCCGTAACGGTTTCTGTTACAGTGACCAATACAGGTGAGTTGCCTGGGAAGGATGTAGTGCAACTCTTCGTGCGCGATGAGGTGGCAAGCATCACCCCTTCCAACAAGAGGCTTCGAGGATTTGACAAAGTTGATTTGGCACCAGGAGAATCAGCAGTGGTCACGTTTGTTCTATCTCGATCTGATCTTGGATTCATAGGTAAGGAAAACACGCTCATTTTTGAATCCGGTTCTTTTGTCTTTATGGTCGATGATCTCTCACAAGCTGCGGATGTCAGATGACTTCATTCACTCTAGACGTAATCGATGTCGTTGTAATCGGCCTCTATTTGCTGGTGATTATTGGAATCGGGTTCTGGGTTTCGAGACGAACTGATACGGAAGAAGATTATTTCTTGGCAGGGCGCTCGTTAACCTGGCCGCTCATCGGTCTGTCTCTTTTCGCCTCTAACGTTTCTTCCAGTACGCTGATTGGACTGGCTGGGGATGCATACACAACCGGAATCGCTGTATTTAACTACGAGTGGTTTGCCGTTGTTGTGCTCATCTTCTTTATCGTGTTTTTTCTTCCGTTCTATTTACGGACCAAGATTTACACGCTTCCTGAGTTTCTAGAACGACGCTTTGATCAGCGGTCTCGGTTTTACATGTCAGGGATCACAATCACTGGGAATGTGCTACTTGAAACGGCAGGTGCACTCTACGCCGGCGGAATCGTGGTCCAGTTGGTTCTTCCAAACGTCCCTCTCTGGCAAATCACGTCAGTTTTGGCCCTATTGGCAGGAGCGTATACTATTACAGGAGGGCTAAAGGCTGTTGTTTATACGGATGCTATTCAGGCCGTGCTTCTGATTTTCGGTTCGACGCTCATCGCTTGGCTCGCATGGGATAAGGTGGGTTCATGGGACGCAGTGCGAGCCGTTACCACCGACCGAGAATTGAGCCTCATTCAGCCTCTAGATGATCCATCATTACCGTGGCTCGGCCTAATTACCGGGTTACCTCTCTTGGGAATCTATTTCTGGTGCAGCAACCAGTACATGGTTCAGAGAACACTTGCGGCGAAAAATCTGGATGAAGGTAGAAGGGGTGCTCTATTGGCCGGCTTACTTAAGATCCCTGTGCTGTTCATAATGGTCTTCCCCGGGATTTTCGCACGTGTTTTGTATCCTGACTTGCCGAAAGGAGACCTAGTTTATCCCACCATGATTTTTGACCTACTACCTGTAGGTATTAGGGGGCTCATCCTTATCGCCCTCATTGCGGCCATCATGTCCAGTCTGGATTCAACGCTAAACGCTGTTTCAACGTTAGTGACCATGGATTGGGTCAAAAAGCTCAAACCAAATTTGAGTAGCCGCAAGTTGGTCATGACTGGACGGATTGCCACAGGAGTCGTGATGATCTTGGGGGCCATGTGGGCTCCGCAGATTGCCCGATTTCCGTCGTTATGGCAGTATCTCCAAGGAGTGCTCGCCTATATCACGCCTCCGGTCGTTGCCTGCTTCATCCTCGGGATATTTTGGCCGAGAGCGAATGGCTCGGGATCCTTCGCCGGCCTAATGACCGGATTCATCGCCGCCATTATTCTCCTTTTCGCACCAATCGACCTTCATTTTTTGTATATCGCACCGCTTCTTTTCCTGCTTTGCTGTGGCGTCATCGTCGGCGTCAGTTTGGCCACAGATCCTCCGGACGAATCAACGCGGGATCTAGTGTGGTCAGCGGATCTCTTCCGGGAAGAATCCGTGGCCCTCTCCTCAGTACCGTGGTATCTGAATTACCGCTATCAATCAGCCGGAGTACTAGCCATCACCTTGGTAGTAGTCGGGTTCTTTTTATAATGATGCCATGCAAGTAACAACCAGGCAGGAAACGGTCTCTGCCGTCACCGATGACTTGCTGTCTAGAATGACACTTCGGGAGAAAGTGGGTCAGATGACGCAATTGACCCTGCAAGCGATCAGTGTAGGGCAGAACGAGAAAGGCGATCAGGTCGCTCTGGACTCTGTAAAGCTTAGAAAGGCCTTGGTGGAAGACCATGTTGGCTCTTTTTTGAACGTTTTCAATCAAGCCATGTCACGAGAACAGTGGCGTGCTCTGATTGGAGAGATTCAGCAGGTGGCTCGCTCCGAGACACGACTAGGCATTCCGATTCTGTATGGAATCGATGCTGTACATGGATGCGGATATACCACCGATGCGACCCTTTACCCCCAAAACCTAAATCTGGGGGCTACCTGGAATAGGGAATTAGTTCGGGAAATTGGACGGGAAACAGCCCGTGAACTAACTCAAAACGGTACGTTTTGGAATTTCAGCCCGGTACTTGACTTAGGTCGACATCCGATGTGGTCCAGATTCTCCGAGACGTTTGGGGAGGATCCTTTTATCGTCAGCGAGCTTGGCTCGGAGTACATTCGGGGACTTCAAGAAACGGAGCAATACATTGCCGGATGCGCCAAGCATTTTATTGGCTATGGGCAGGCGCCTACGGGAAGGGACCGCACACCGACATTTATTCCCCAGCGGATTCTGCGTCAACTGTATCTACCGCCATTTCAAGAAGCAATTGATGTAGGCGTTGCCAGTATTATGGTCAACTCGGGTGAAATCAACGGGGTACCGGTTCACTCAAATTTCGCCCTCTTATCTACCCTTTTGCGAGAAGAACTTTGCTTCAACGGTGTAATCATCTCGGATTGGGAGGATGTGCAGAAGCTGCATACGGTGCACCGGGTTGCGTCGGACAGTAAGCAGGCTATTCAGATGGCGATTGATGCCGGGCTCGACATGAGCATGACCCCGTTCACGACAGAATTCAGTCAACTCCTTGTTGAACTGGTTGAGTCTGGATCGGTGACAGAAGAGCGTATCGATTCATCGGTTCGCAGAATTCTCGACCTCAAATTTAAATGTGGGCTATTACAGGAGATTAAAGCGCACAGTGCCGACGATGAAGAAGCTGGAGTGGGAGGAAAGCCGGTAGGCCGATATGGAAATCGCTCTCCAGAAATATCCAGAACCGAGAAACAGGATGAATTGAGTTTCAGAGCCGCCGTAGAATCCATTGTGCTGCTGCAAAACAAGAACGACATCTTACCGCTCAATCCTAGAGCGCGTCTTTTGTTGAAAGGTCCTGCTGCTGATTCCTTGGCCATGATCCATGGTGCATGGAGTTATACGTGGCAAGGTGCAGATGAGGCAGCCTATCCCGACCGATTGCAAACGGTGCGAATGGCGTTGAACCAAAATTTTGATGTTGTTGATGCAGAGGTCGATTGCGATGCCGTTGTTGTATGCATTGGCGAACATCCTTCCGTTGAAAAGCCAGGCGACATCGATGAACTCAATCTTGCAGCGGACCAGCAAACCATCATTGCCGAAGCCATCGAAACCGGCAAGCCCGTCATCCTGGTTTTTTTTGCAGGGCGACCGAGAATGCTTTCTGGCATACAAGAGTTCGTTTCTGCAGTCTTTTGGGCGGGACAGCCAGGACCGTTTTCAGGGCAAGCCTTGTCAGCTATACTTTCTGGTCAAATTTCCCCCTCTGGTCGACTGCCTTTTACCTTCCCCCATTCGGGATCTGTGTTTTTTACACACGATCACAAATGGGCAGATAAAGTGGGAGCAGATTATGGAGTAGCTCAGGAATACTCCATGAATGGCGTCAGGCCGGCATGGGAATTTGGACACGGTCTATCGTATTCTCGATTCCAATACTCGAGACCGGACGTTGCAGTGTCTTCCGAAAGTGTCTCTGTTTCATTTTCGGTCACAAATACAGGGCAGCGAGCTGCCAGAGAGAATGTCCTGGTATTCGTTCGTGACCACTTTGCTAGTATTACTCCAGAAGTCAAGCGACTCGCCGGATTCGAGACTCGATGGCTAGATGCCGGCGAGTCCACAAAAATTGATCTGAAATTGCCATATGAGGCACTTTCGTTCATCAGCATGGCAAACGAGCGAATCGTTGAGCCAGGGGCTTTTTCTGTTCTTGTTGGGGGGCAAGAGGTGGAGTTCGTTCTCACGAACATCTGCCTTGCTTCAAGACGAGAAATCACATAACTTTACTACGTACTCCTGAAAACCTTTTCATGACATCTTTCAGAATAAAATTTTGAAGGAATTTGGAACCGTTTCCGATGCCGTCATTACCCCGTTGACGAGCGTTTGAGTGCGATATTGACTATAAAATCCGAAAGGAGGAAAACATGACCACAAGAGTTACCACAATCGGTCACTTTATGCTGGCCCTGCTTCTACTCGTCATGGCATTGCCCATGACAGCAACTGCGCAGGACCAGCTAGACCTAGGCGATGAATTCATCGTTTTCGTGGAAGGAAAAAACGTCCTAGTGCCATTTTTTGACGGTACTAATGTCGCAGACCCGGCTGATGCATCCAATACTGTAGCTAGTTTCGCGTATGGCGGATGGGCTGCCCCGGGCTTTCGCTGGGACGGTGCAGTTGGCGTTGACATGAGCTCCATGGTTGGTGAAACGGTTGCCGAAGGTGGAGCTACGCTCTATCTGAAGCTCTTTGTTGATCCAGTCATGGCAAACCAGGCCGGTTGCCAGGAAACTACATTTGACTGCCTGGCACTCACCATCTTTGACCGTACAAATGGAAACGACGTCACGGACAATAGGGAAGGCCGCCTGAAGTGGTTTATTCCAAACGAATACCGCGATGGACAGTGGCACGATTTGGCCATTCCACTTCCACCAAGCACCGCTGCTGCACAAGATTCAGCTCAAGCTGGGAAAAATGTTGACGGAACAGCGTTGGCAACCCCACTGGATCCCCTTGCAATGCACTGGGAATATGTTGGTGGATGGTCTGGTTACGGATGGGGTGGTACTGCAGGTACTCCTCAAGGTGCTGTCGACCCCAACTGGCAGGAATTTGAATGGAACGGTGTTCGCGGCTTGACCGTGCACTTCGACTGGAATGCTCCTGCTGCTTACCCAGCTGGTGGCCCGGTCATGATGGATGATGTGTATTTCGGTTCTGCAAGCACTGATCTTAGCTCAGCTGTCCAAGCTCCTTCCGCTATGAGTGGGGTATCCTTCTCAACTGATGGTGCTTCCAACCTTATTTCCTGGACGCACAGCGATGAGTACGGTGGGTACAACGTCTATGTTGACGAAGACCCTATCACAATGGCTCGTATCGACGCAGGAGACGTTGCGGTATTAGGAACGGTTGCTTTCAACGCAGATTCCTTCGAAATCAAGCATGATTTCCAGATTCCTCACTCATCCCTCCTGCCACTGCCTGTCAACTATGCAGTAGCAACAACAAACCTGTTTGGCGTCGCCAACACGGATGTATCTGCCAGCTCAGGAAGGGTTGAAAACACGGACATGGTAGAGCAGGCCTACGTTATTGAAGTTGACGATGCCGGTTCTGATGCGATCTACAACAACGTAGGTGGTGGGGTCGTCTCTGATGACGGTTTCCCTGGAAAAACAATTCCATTTATGGTTGATCCTTCCCATTGGCGTGCTGCTGAAGGAACGCTTCCAACAGACCCTGCCGATGTCTCTGGTATGTTCAAAGTCGGTTTCAACCGTACGAACAATGAGCTATACGTATATGGTGAGGTCAAGGATGATGTCCTAGCTTTCCATCCTGGTACCGGTGATAATCCGGGCGGAACCGCGTGGGGCTATGACAGTGTAGAACTCGGATGGGGGGCCTACGAAGTGCGTGACGCAGGAGGGTCGATTCTTGCAGGGGCACCACACGGAGCATACCTGCGCGGAGCGACACCAGACTATCAGGTGCGCATATCATGGCTGGGCGACGAGTCCAACCTAGATCCAACGTCAACAAGCACGTTCATTACAACGGGCTCACCTGATACAGGTGAAGGAGAAGCCACGGGCGGTGCAACAGTTATGGACATCCTCTCGGATGATGCTGGTGCTCCAATTGGGTACAAATTCCTGACCGTGTTTACGTTCGCTGACTTTGTATTCTCTACATCGGGTGATGACATCTTTACACCTCCTTCAGCGGATGCTGTAACGGTTGTGCCGTTCAACATCGCGATCAATGATGGAGATGATCCTGCCATCGAGAATCCTCGTACCACGCAGGTTCAGTGGAGCACGAAACCTAGCGCCAACAATGCTTGGTGGAATACCCCTTCGCAGTGGTTGGCAGTTGCTTTTGCCGGCTCCGCGGTTATCGGTGTGGCTAACGAAGACGAAGCGCTGCCTGCTGAGTATGCTCTGCAGCAGAACTATCCTAACCCGTTCAACCCGTCTACGAGCATTGAATTCTCGCTGCCTGCAGCAGGAAATGTCAATCTGACGGTCTACAACGTCTTGGGACAGAAAGTCGCTACGTTGGTCAACAACCAGACGATGAACACTGGTAAGCATTCAATTCAGTTCGATGCCAGCCAGCTTGCTTCCGGAACGTATATCTACCGCCTCCAGGCAGGAGATGGGTATGTTTCGACGAAAATGATGATGCTTATCAAGTAGGCATCATATTGTGTAATAGACGGGTCGGGGTACTACCGTACCCCGACCCGATCTATGTCTTGTGAGAGTATGTGGGCCCTGGCTGCACGTCGTGGATGATAGGAGCCAAGGGAGATCCACTTGAATCATTTCCGAATCGAAATCCACATGTTACAGCGATCAGTGCGTACCCGGACCATGAAATGGGTAAGCCTCCTAGGGCTTTCTTTTTTTATTGCCATCGCATCGCATGCCTCCGTCTCGGAGTTGTCGACAGATGCCACAGATAGCAACATGATTTACGGCAAGATTGCCGGTCGTGTTGTTGATGCACTGACGGGAGACCCGCTTCCAGGCGTCAACGTAGTTATCGATGGTACGACACAGGGGACGGCGACTGACCTTAACGGTGAGTACAATATTATTCGCGTCCGCCCAGGGACGTATGCAGTACGAGCATCTTTTATTGGTTTCTCATCTCAGGTTCGGACGGATGTTAAAGTCGAAATAGACCAGACAACTCGTGTCGATTTCGAAATGGCCGAGGAGGTTTTTGAAGGGGAAGAAATTGTTGTGACGGCAGAGCGAGGAATTGTTCAGATGGACCGTACGACCACGACGGCTGTAATGGACGCGAGTCAGTTGGAAGCCCTACCAGTCACGGGTATCGGTGATGCCATTAACTTGCAAGCCGGTGTCGTAGACGGCCGATTTCGCGGTGGGCGTTCAGGTGAGGTAGCCTACCTCGTCAATGGAGTCCCGATCAACAACGCATTTAATAACCAGGCTGCTTTCGAAGTAGAGCAGAACATGGTGTCGAGTTTGCAGGTAATCAGCGGTGTTTTTAATGCCGAGTATGGTCAAGCACAATCCGGTGTCGTCAATATTGTGACGAAAGATGTGCCAGATACTTGGTCGGCAAGTGTTCTCACCTATCTCGGAACCATTGCATCAGACCGAAAGCTAGAATTCGTTCAGCGTAATGATGGCCCCGGGTCGCAATTAGCCGCTTCCGACTTTTCTTCGGAAATGGTTTCGTATTCGGATGCTGCTGATTTTAATAATTTGACGGATGTGCAGCTATCGTTCGGAGGTCCCCTGCTGAAAAACCGTATTGGCATCCAAATGACTGGCCGCTACCTCGGTAACAAGGGCAGCTTGCTTGGTCGTGATCTGTTCAGCCCGGCAGACTCCTCAACAGGGTTAACATCTGCATCTAACCCTGAGTTCTGGAATATCGAATCGACAGGTACTGGCGACTTCGTTCACATGAACAAGAACAAGCGGCTGTCTTTGAACACGACAGTAATCGCCAACCTCCCAGGCACCGCCAAGTTGGAATACAATCTGTTTCTCCAAGATGGAGAGACAAATCCCTATGTTCACGGTCTAAAGTATGTCCCCGGGGGTATAAACACGGGGTACTTTGGAAGTCAAACACACATTCTCAGTTACCGATATACGATTGGTACGACCTCGTTCGGTAACATCTCGTACAGCTATTTGCGTGATAAATGGGACCAGTATCTGTACGACTGTAAAGTAATTGATGAGCTTAAGAACCTGGACTGTAAAGGCGACGGACAGTACCAATGGAGCCAGAAAAGTAACCTGAACGGCCAAAACGCCTTCGCAGTGGCAGGAAATGACCTCTACACCAATGACCAGCTAACGGAGACACATACCATCCTAGCCGATTTCTCGAGTCAGGTGAACAACGTTCACTTGATGAAAATGGGTGTTATGGCTCGTCTTCATGGATTGGACAACCGTTCCTATGGCATCGAGCGGTCAGCCCGCACAAATAACCTCCCTCGCATTTCTCCAGATGTCTTTTCGGATAACACGCTAAAAGCTAATCCGAAGGAGTTTTCGGCCTATGTCCAGGATAAAATGGAGTACACAGGGCTGATCGTTAACGCCGGAATTCGTTTTGACTATTTCGACCCAGACTATCTGATTCCTCTCGATTGGCGCCAGGCACAGAATGTGGAACGGGTCAATCCTGATAATCCTACTGAGTTGATCTCCAATCGTAAAGAGGCACCCGCAAAAATACAGCTCAGTCCTCGTCTAGGCATCGCTTTCCCGATCTCCTCGACAGGAGTGATGCGTTTCTCAGCAGGACTGTTTTTCCAGATTCCCCAATTAAGCCTGCTCTACACCAATCCTGAATACGAAGTCAACCCGACTTCCAGCTCCAATCAATTTGGAAACGCATCGCTTGATCCCGAGCGGACGCTGGCCTTCGAAGTAGGCCTGCAGCAGGGACTTGCGGAGGATATAGGGCTTGAATTGACCATCTTCTCAAAAGATGTTAGAAACTTGACGGGTCAGGAAATTCTTCGGACGCCAACCGGGGATGATGCCATTCGATGGATCAACCGTGACTACGGTACGATCCGTGGAGTAACGTTTTCTCTATTTGACCAGCCAGGTGGGAAATTGTCCTGGACGTTCGATTACACCCTTCAGTTTGCTGAAGGCACGTCATCTGATCCGGGAGAAGCATTTGGACGCGCCCAGTCGGGTCTCCAAGAGATTCTATCACTGGTTCGTCTGAATTGGGATCGACGCCACGTGTTCAACAATACTGTGACGGTGGAGCCTGTAGAAGGAGTAACGTTGACGCTCGTGAACCGCCTGCGCTCTGGAGAACCGTATACAACGCTTAGAGGCTTCGTCCGCTCGACGTTGAACAATAATGCGGACAGGCCAATGCAATTCTGGTCTGATTTGCGCGCTTATTACCGCCCTTCATTCGTTCAGCAAGATCTTCAAGTATTCGTTCAGGTCCAGAACCTGTTCGACTCCGAGGTCAAGTACAATGTATATGCATCAACTGGGCGTGTAGACGAAGATCTCCAGAAAGAGCTGTTCCGCAATACAGGAGCCCAAATTGGTGGCCTCAATAGCCTGGACGAATTCTACGCGAGACCTGACTGGGTAATGGGCCCAAGGCAAGTAAGCCTCGGCCTCAATCTGAAGTTCTAGGGAAGGCATGAATCGATCTATGGACAGCAATATCCAAACAGCACTCGGCTGTGAATCCAGACAAATAAAGATGGAATCATCCTTCTTCAAGCAAAGCTCGGCCATTGCTAAGTTCATCACTGTTGTGATGTTTCTGGTGGCTGTAGCTGTAACGACATCATTTGCCCAAGAAATCCCGGATGAATACCGCGGACAGGAATCCCTGATTGCCCGTGGGATCCTGGATGGCAACCTGATCGAAACCAACTTTAGAAATCACGGTGAGCTGGCTCGCTGGAATGATCTTCCTTGGGGAGTCTGGCCTCGTGGTATCGGTGGTCGACATATCGATGGTATCGGTATCATGGTGTCAGCTCGAGTTCCTGCAGAAAGGGCAAAATGGCCGTTCTACAATGGGCGCCCAGATACTTTGGTAAACCCGGTCATTCTAACCTACCGCGATGCCGGTAAACGTCTTGGTCCAGATGGCTCCCTCTGGGGTTGGTTGCCCATCAATGGCTTCCATAATGAAACGCGCTTCAATAGCCGCGGTCAGCTAGAGCCGACTCCAGCGCTAAGTGATGATCCAACGTCATGGCCATCATTCTGGCCAGATCGGCTAGACAACCCAGACGATCCTGGTTGGTCCAACCAGTGGAATGGCTTCTTCGGTCGGGGTGTATTTAACGCTGACCTGGAAGGGTTTTATGTGATTGACGACTTTTCGGATCTGGAACACAGCGTAGATCCCGAAACAGGGCAGCCGCTTAGTCGGTGGGGGGTGTTTTACCCTTCAGCATCAGATTCCACGAAAGGTGGAATGGGTTTGCGTACCAAAGTGCGTCTCTTCCAGTGGGCAAATATCTTGGCTGAAGATGCGATGTTCATCATCTACCGCATCACCAACACAAGCGAAACCAACTACCGGTTCAACGCAGCGGGCGATGAGGGAATGTTCTTCGGTCAGATCATGGACTATGGTCTCGGAAACGAAGAAGGGGATGAAAATGCCGCCTTCGACGCCCAACAGGATATCACATACGGTTGGGATCAGGACGGAATTGGCCAGCGTCAAGATGGAACGCTCTACGACCTGGGTTATACCGGATTTGCGTTCCTCGAAAGCCCGTCCCGCGCATCAGACGGACTGGACAATGATGAGGATGGCATGATCGACGAGCAACGCTTCGGTGGTCCCGGTCAACTCATCACGGGTCAGACAGCCATTGCGCTAGCGATGGCCTCAGGCTACGACATGATGAACTTCGAAGCCAATTACGGACCTGTCACCGAACGTCCAGCCTATGTGGCCGGGCGCTGGTTTACGGGTGATGAGAACTTGGACTGGGTGGGTTTTGACGATGCGAATGGGAATGGCTCGTATGATGTTGGCGAGCTCGTGAACAATGACGTGGGTCGAGACGGAAAGGGTCCATTTGACCTTGAGTATCCGGGTCCCGACGATGGAGAAGCGGACGGTATGCCAACTCCAGGCGAGCCCAACTTTGATGAGCTGGACATCGATGAGTCTGACCAGATTGGTTTGACTGGCTTCGACCTAAATGCCAGGCCTTTCTACGAGAGCGGCGATAACCTCAGGGACGATACCTGGATGTTCGATCGCATTCTGAACTACGCTCAGTTCCCACTGGGTACGCCGGCCGATGACTTCGCTGCTGATATTGAACCGTTCCTTCTTTTCGTTAGTGGCCCGGTCAACCTGGTTGAAGGTTCAACGGACTTCTTCTCGACAGCCTGGATTTTTGGAGAGGACGAATCAGACTTCTTCAAGAACAGACGGACGGTCCAGAATATCTACGATGCGGACTATAACTTCGCCCAGGCGCCCTTCATGCCAACCCTCACAGCCATTCCTGGCGATGAGCGAGTTATTCTAACATGGGATACGGTGGCTGTTGCGAGTTTTGACCGCTTCAGTCAAACATTCGACTTTGAAGGATTCAAGTTGTACAAAGGCACGGATCCGTTACTATCTGACTCACGCGTGATTTCAAATATTGACGGCATCCCGACGTTCTACAAGCCTCTCGCCAGATGGGATCTGGACAACGGACTCAAAGGACCCGTGACCGTGCTTGAAGGTGAAGCCGTGTATGATCTGGGATCAGATTCGGGTCTTTCCTATTACTATGTGGATGAAGACGTCAATAACGGGGTCAAGTACTACTACGCCTTGGTCGCCTACGACCACGGTATTCCGGACCCTGATACGGGCGATCCTACGATTGACCCTCAGGAAAACATTTTCAATATTTCGATTGATTTGGCTGGGAATATCCAGGGCGTTTCAAATAATGCGGCCATCGTGATTCCTCGGTCTCGCCCTGCAGGGTACGTAGACGGAGATGTGAACGAGGATTTGAGTAGCGTCACGGAAGGACTTGGCTCTGGGTCTCTGTTGGTTCGAGTGATCAACGAGTCTGACGTAGAGCCTGACCGCCCGTACCGAGTTCGTTTTTACAGCGAGGAAGACGACAATCCAGGAACGGATCTGGAGGTCACTACGGCTTATGACATTTTCGACGTAGCAGCAAACGAAGTAAGAGTTCAGAAATCGCCTTTGGTGCCTGTGTCTCCTATGGTGGACGGGTTCGTCGTGGAGGTCAATAACATTCCAGTCAACCCAGGCGTGATCGAGTACCAGGCTGAACAGACCGGATATGTAAGTAATGCCGGCACAGCCAACGAATTGGTCGACTTGAATGCGATGCTGTTGGATGGGTTTGAGACCAACTGGATGGCAACTGTCTCTAGGGATTCTACAGGTGCGTTTTTTCACACGCAGGATGACTTCGAACTTCGATGGGTGAATCCGACGGATTCGACCTATATGCCTCCTCGTTTCGGGTTCACTTTCTTGAGGACGGCAATTCCTGTTTTTGCGATCAATCTTAAGTCCAATTCAGTTGTCCATCTTTTCATTGAAGACCGAGACGGAGATAAAGCCTTTGGCTCTGAGGACGCACTGATCGTCGCCGAGCGAGTGGGCTTCCAATACAAGTTCAGGCACCGCATCACGTTTGCTGTGCCAAATGGAGAAACGTCCGTGGCTCCAAAGGCCGGGGATGTGCTAAGGATGCGAACAATCAAAGAGTTTCAGACGGGAGACTTCTTCCAGTTCACCCTGAAGAATTCAGTGATTGATACTGATCTGGCTAAGAACGAGCTCGATGATATTGCCGTCGTGCCCAACCCGTATGTGGGTGGATCGCTCTTTGAGGGCCGGTCCCAGATCTCCGGACGTGGCGAACGTCAAATCGAATTCATCAATCTCCCTCAGCAGTGCACGATCTCGATCTTCAACATACGTGGAGAGATTGTCGATACTATTGAACATGATGGGATAGGCTCGAATGGAACAGCCAAGTGGGATCTGCAGACTTCTGGCTTGCAGGACATTGCCTTCGGGGTGTACATCTATCACGTGAAAGCTCCGGGCATCGGGGAGTTCGTCGGCAAGTTTGCCGTCGTTAAATAAGGAGTCGATCATGAACATGAAATTCCTCACCCTAGTGAACCGCTCCCTCTTTCTTCTTGTCATCCTGGCGGGCCTCATCTCACAGGCACCAGTCCATGCGCAAAGCAGAGTCGGTACAACCGCAGCGACCTTCTTGACCATGGGAGCTGGCGCAAAGGGCATCTCCCTGGGGCATGCTTATACGTCTATTGCAACAGGTCCAGATGCTCTTTTCTGGAACCCAGGTGGAGCCGCTCGAGCTTTCAATGGGCGCCAGCGTGGTGGCGTCCTGTTCTCGAACAACAGCTGGATTGCTGACATTGATTACAATGCATTCGCGGTTGTAGTGCCCATCACGGCGACCGGCGTATTGGGCCTGAGCCTTTCGACCGTTGATTACGGACGCATGGATGTCCGGACGGTATCAAGTCCTGAAGGCACAGGGGAGACATTCGGTGCTCAGGACCTAAGTATCGGGCTTACTTATTCAATGCCTTTAACGCCGTCGTTTTACTTCGGTGGAACGACCAAATTTGTCCGGCAGTCGATTCGGGATATGTCTGCATCCACCGTTGCTTTCGACTTTGGATTCGTACTTGTCACCGATTACCTGAATGGGGCCCAGATCGCGGCCTCCATCATGAACTTTGGCGGCAAGATGCAGATGGACGGCATCAACTCTGAAGTCAACATCGACCTTGATGAGGCCAACACGGGAAGTACGGAAAGCATTCCTGCACGCATCAGGATGGATCGTTGGGACCTGCCGATTTCTTTCAAATTGGGCGTAGGTATTCCAGCCATCTCTACTTCGAATATCGAGTTGATGCTTCTGGCCGATGCCCACCAGACGAATGACAACAATCTGAACTCTGACTTCGGTGCGCAGTTGAAGTATTTCACACGCAACATGGCGTTCAATACCCGGATGGGCTTCAAGGATGCATTTCTTGATAACGTTGATAGCCATCTCTCGTACGGAGCAGGTCTAGATGTCCAAGTATCTGGCGCTCGCTTCGGTTTTGATTTTGCGTACGTTCCGTTTGATCTGCTGGACGAAACGAAAACATTCGACTTCCGGATCTATTTTTAATCGGGTATACCTGAATTCTGAAGGATGAAGAATCTTCACCTCCAAAAGGCAGTGCTCGTCACTGCCTTTTTTTTGTCACTGATTTTTGGCGCCACGGGCTGCGGGTCTGCCGGAGCTGATATTGACGTAGATCCACGCGTTTTGGCCACGGTCGATGGTCATGATATCACTGTTTCCTGGTTTGAGCAGACATATATCAATTTCCTGATTCAAACGGGCGGAAACGACACCCTTGAAAATCGGAGTATCCATTTAGAGAATTTGATTGATGGAGTGCTTTTGGCTGGGTCATTTGAGCAGCAACGCTTGGACTCGGCGCAGGTCTATCGTCGTACTGCCCTGCGGGAAGAGAAGTCCATCATAGCCGAACGCTATTTTGATGAGGAATTCCTGCTTGCGTTAGAACCGCCGACAGAAGAAGAGCTTCGATCAACGTTTGCTAGGTCTAAAGATCAGGCAGTGGTAAGGCATCTGTATTTCTTTTCCCCGGTCGATGCCGCTGCATCGTGGGAGCGCCTAGAAAGTGGTGTTTCATTTCTTGATGAGGCGCAGCGAGTCTACCAGACTGCTATCTTTGACTCTTCTGCAGGATATCTCGGCCCCATTAAATATTTCAGCGTAGACGATGCATTCGCGGAAACGGCATTCTCTACGCCTGCAGGAGAGTACAGCGAGCCCATCCGTTCCAGGTTTGGCTACCATATCATTTTGGTTGAAGATCGATATCAACAGCCCCTGATCACTGAGTCAGAGTACCAGACGAAGAAAAACGGGATCTCCAGTCAATTTAGATTGCGAAAGCGGAGGCTTGAAGGAGATCAATTCGTCCGTGCTTTCATGGAAGATTTGAATGTAGTCGCACAGCAAAATGCGATTACTGCGCTCAATTCTTTGCTGCAAGATTTTGCGAACACGGTCAACCCTCGACCGCGTATTGTCCAGCCGACCGAAAGTCGATTTGAGATCGATAGTTTGCATTTGAATATGAATCCAGAAACGATTCTTGCTACGTATGAATGGGATGGGGAGCTCCTGCCCTTTACAGCAGGTGAGTATCTTTTTTGGTTAGAGGATCTTCCTTTTCAAGAAGCACTAGGCAGAACAGCGGCTTCAGTTGGTCGTGCTATGCGAAACGAGCTACTCGCGAAAGCGGGCCAAGAACGTGGATATGACGATGCAGTAGCAGATGCATTGCTGGAGAGGGAGCTGCTACTGTTGCAGGCGCGGATGATGCGCGACTTGCTACGACAGGATAAAACGGCAGACGTACCTGCTGAGCTCATCGAAAGGGCGCTCAAAGCAAAAGGAATGGATCGTCGACAGCAATTTAGGGGAGACTTCAACTGGCTCCCTACAGGAACTGAGGCAGAGGCACAACTGGTTAAAAAGGCTCTAGTAGAAGGGCGCCTCAGTATCGAAAAGGTCTCAGGATTGGTTCAGGAGCGGGATCGCTTATTAATGGACATTCCAGAACTTGCACAGCATGTTCGGAATGCTCCAATAGATTCACTCGTGGTCATTGGTACAGGAACGGGCTGGGGTGTCCTGAACGTATTGAGTCTGACACTTATTGACATGGCATCAGAGGATGAGCGGCAATTAGTCGAAGATCAGCTGAGGCCGTTGGCTCAAGAATACGCGCTCGTATCGAGACTGCGCGAAAAAGCCAACATCGAAGTAAATGGGGCTTTATTCGATCAGATATTCAACGTGGAACAGCTCAAAAGGGAGCTCCGCGCTACAGAGTAGATAGAGCAGCGAGTACGTGGCCGGCTCGATTCGTTTTCGGAGCTACGTGCGACGACGTGAGAATCTACTCTGAGAACTTCCCAAAGACTACGCTAGTGTTGTGCCCGCCAAAGCCAAAGGCATTGGACATCACAACATTCACATCCCGCTTGACTGGTTTGTTGAACGTATAGTTCAAGTCGCAATCAGGATCTGGCGTGTTGAAGTTGATGGTAGGAGGGATCGTTTGGTGCGTCAAAGCTCCAATGGCCGCAATGGCCTCTACAGCACCGGCCGCGCCAAGCAGGTGCCCCGTCATACTCTTGGTTGACGAGACATTCATCTTGTAGGCGTGATCACCAAAGACGCTCTTAATGGCATTCGTCTCGGCAATATCTCCGAGTCCTGTAGATGTGCCATGCATATTGAGGTAGTCTACGTCTGTCGCCTCAATACCAGCATCCCTGATTGATGCCAGCATCGCGTTACGAGCACCCAGTCCATTTGGATCAGGCGCTGTGATGTGATGGGCATCTCCGCTCATACCCACACCTAGAAGCTCTGCATAAATGCGAGCTCCCCTTGCCTTGGCATGCTCGAGTTCCTCGACAAACAGAGCACCTGCACCTTCCCCTAACACAAAGCCGTCTCTCGATCCATCAAACGGCCTGGAGGCTCCTTGTGGGTCGTCGTTTCTAGTCGAGAGAGCCTTCAATGCGTTGAAGCCACCCACTCCTAGCTCGGAAATGCTTGCTTCGCTTCCACCTGTTATGGCTGCGTCCATGTGACCTAAACGGATCAACATGAAAGCATCCCCAATGTTATTGTTACCTGTTGCACAAGCGGAGACACAGGAATAGTTAGGTCCCCTCAGTCCATGACGAATCGAAATCTGCCCGGCGGCGATATCGGGAATCATCATTGGAATGAAGAATGGCGAAACACGTCTGGGTCCATCATTAACCAGGATTTGAGCCTGATCGAACAGAACCTGAAGTCCACCGATTCCAGATCCGTAGATCACTCCAATGCGCTCCTGTTGCTCAGTCGAAAGTGCGGACGAATCAATCCCAGCGTCTGCCAACGCTTGGTCGGCAACGACCATTGCATACTGACAGAACGGGTCGAGTCGGCGTGCAATCTTGCGATCGAGAAGTGCCGGGGCATCAAACCCTTTCAGTTCGCAAGCGAACTTCGTGGCATACTCTTCCGTGTCGAAGTAGGTTATAGGCGCAGCGCCGCTTTTGCCTTCCATCATAGCTGACCAGAAAGAATTCGGGTCATTACCGATAGGAGTCAAGGCGCCCATGCCTGTGACGACTACCCTGCGAGTAGTTCGACTCATGCCAATCTTCGTGTTTTACGGAGGGAAATGAGGGAAACGATCAGCTCACAAGCGCTTAGGCTGCTTTATCACTGAGGTAGGTAACTGCATCACCAACAGTGGCGATTTTTTCGGCATCCTCGTCGGGGATGGTCAGATCGAATTCTTTTTCGAATTCCATGATCAGTTCGACCGTGTCAAGGGAGTCTGCGCCTAGATCATTGGTGAACGATGCGTCATCGTTAATATCTGCTTCATCAACGCCCAATTTTTCGACGATGATCGACTTTACCTTGGCTGCGATATCGGACATAATCTGTTCTCCTGAAAGTGGATGGTTAAAACCGGAATAGGCAAATACCTACTTCCGCCAACATGCATAGCCGAAGTCAGGAAACGAGGCCGGCGAGGCACGTAAGCCCGAAAAATACGCTTCTAGATAGGGAGAAGCAACGCGGCTCTGTCACTTGATATAACCTTCGTATAGGTCTGGAATCTTCTGGAACGGCCCATCGTTCGAATCAGCCCTCACGAGATTACCCTGACTCTATTTCAAAATCAGAAAAGTCTGAGATGTCTTACCTCTTTTCTTCAGAATCCGTGTCCGAGGGGCACCCTGATAAGGTAGCCGATCAAATTTCGGATGCCATTCTCGATGCCATGCTCACGGATGACCCTAATAGTCGGGTTGCCGTAGAGACGATGGTAACGACTGGATTGGTAATTCTATCAGGTGAAGTGACCACCAATGCCTATGTAGATGTTCAGGAAGTGGCGCGCGAAGTGATCCGAAATATTGGATACACAGATCCCGAACTCAGATTTGATGCTGATTCGTGCGGCGTACTTACCTCAATTCATGACCAAAGCCCCGATATTGCTCAGGGTGTGGATATGGAGCGGGGATTGCACAAAGATCAGGGGGCAGGAGATCAGGGCATGATGTTCGGTTATGCCTCCCGGGAAACGGCTGAGTTCATGCCGATGGCGTTGAGTTTTTCTCACGCTTTGATGCAGGAATTAGCTGAAATCCGGAAAAACGAAGAGTCAATGCCGTATTTGCGGCCCGACTCAAAGGCGCAAGTTACTGTTGAGTATGAAGACGATGGTCAGACGGTAAAGCGCATCCACACGATTGTTGTGTCAACGCAGCATGCGCCCGACGTTCAAATGGAGACCATTCGCAACGATGTACGGGATATTCTGATTCCTCGCGTTATTCCGTCGGATTTGCTGGATGATGACGTCATTCTACATGTAAATCCCACTGGACAGTTTGTCATTGGGGGGCCTCATGGAGACACCGGCCTAACCGGCCGCAAAATCATTGTGGACACGTACGGAGGTAAGGGGGCTCATGGTGGTGGCGCCTTTTCGGGCAAGGATCCATCCAAGGTGGATCGAAGTGCCGCTTATGCAGCCCGTCATGTGGCAAAAAACATTATCGGTGCGGATCTCGCGGACGAGGTTTTGGTCCAGGTAGCCTACGCTATTGGTGTAGCCGACCCGATCTCAATCCACGTGGAGTCCTATGGAACCGGCAAGCTGCCAGACAGCAGGCTTATTGATGTTGTCCAGGGTGTGTTCGATCTCCGTCCGAGAGCCATCATTGAGCGCTTGAACCTCTTGCAACCAGGCTATGTGAAGACTGCCGCTTACGGCCATTTCGGAAGACCTGGTTTTAGCTGGGAAAAACTCGATTTTGTCGATCAACTTGCCGAAAGGGCAGCTCGGATGGGATAATAAAACGGGTACTGTTTCCGGATCTACGTCGGTCCGTAGGGGTATCGACGAAGGTTGGAGCCAATTTCAATTTATTCTGATTGACCTAGGAGTCCTGTATGCGTCGTTTTATGTGGTCGATTGTCGCTATTGCCGTATTTGCGACTATCACAGCTATTCTGGCCGGTTTCCCTTCGGAGGCTATGGCGCAGGAGGTTAGGCTTGGTAGCGAGGACGCGTTTCTGAAGGTCAAGTCCCGGAGCGTGCAAGATGGACGCATCGATATTGATACGGGTATCCAGCGGGCCCTCTACGACCAGGCATCCCGAAAAGCGTACCTGCATCCTGGTAAGTTTCTGGACGCGGAAGCGGCTCGATTCGGATTTAGGTCGGTAGAAGAGGACCTTGAGCTCGTCAAGGATGATGTGCGGGAAAACAGCCGTCATCTAACCTACCAGCAAACGTTTGCTGGTTTACCGGTGGATGGACGGTTGGTGCGAGTCAATATGGATAGAGAGGGCCGTGTGAGCATGGTGCTTAATGGATTCACGCCGGTGGATGCTGTTGAGTCATCCTTTGATATTCGTCCCAGTGTAGGCTCCGAGCAAGCAACATCTATTGCCTTAAATAGCGTTGCAAACGGAAAAGGCGCATTCGGTGAACCCACACTAATGATTGCGCGCCCAGATGCCCCTGTCCTGGCGTGGCAGATAATTGTCTGGCCCGAAGAGGAACCAGCTGAATACAATGTGTTGGTCGACGCACAATCAGGAGAAGTGATTCAGGCGTGGGATCAGGCCGTTTCACTTCATGGATCATCAGTGGACGACCCTCATGAGTCATCACATAACGACCCAACGCGCAGGAAAACATCTCGCAAACGGACGGACGGCTCAGGCTTTGTTTTTGACCCTGATCCGTTGTTTTTGGCCGGCGTTTCGTACGGAGCTCCTTATTCGGACGGGAATGACCGCACTAACGCTGAATTGGATGCAGCACGGAAAACAGTAACGCTCCGTGATATCAGCCAGGATGGTAATGGTGACTGGGTACTTAACGGTCCATATGCCCGCATTGTGGGCAGTAACACATCAGGATCACAGGTTTATAACCCGCCCAAAGAGGCTTCTCCTGACGGGTTTTTCTACGATCGTTCTGAAAACGGATTCGAGGCCGTGGTAGCTTATTACCACATCGACAAGAGTCAGCGGTATATCCAGCAGTTGGGTATCACAGATATTCAGAACAATGGCTTGGATGTGAATCCGCAAGGGGTTACCAGGGATGACTCTTTTTACTACCCCTCTCGAAACCTGATCGTGTTTGGAACCGGTGGCGTTGATGACGGGGAAGATCCGGCTGTCGTTGTTCACGAATACGGCCACGCGATTCTTAATGCAGCAGCTCCAGGTCTACTCAGTAGTTTAGAAGGTCGAGCGCTACACGAAGGGTTTGCTGATTATTGGACGGGTTCTTACACCCGATGGTTGGTGGAAACCGGTCAAACGGCCCGAGACGATTGGAGATGGGTGTTTCTTTGGGACAGTGGAGAGGGGTCAATTTGGAATGGTCGATATCTTGATCACTTTGGTCAATATCCACAGGATGTTTGTGTTGCATCAGGCTCAGGAGGCTGTAGTGTGCACAATGACGGGAGAATGTGGGCTACCACACTAATGGAGGTATGGGATGATTTAGGAAGAGAGGTAACTGATCATTTAGTGTTGCTCTCCCATTACTACCTGCAAGCGCCCGTTACTTTTGCAGATGCCGCAGAAGCAGTTATTCAGGCAGACTTCGACTGCTATGGTGGGCAACATGCTGGCATGCTGATTGAAGTATTCTCTGGTCGTGGCCTAGTAGATGCTTCGGCGTACGGCCCGGTGATTTCGCATGAACCATTGCTCAGTACAGATCAAGTCGGTGTGACCCTGAATGTTGATGCGATTGCAATCGGCTCCTCATCACCGATCGTCAGCGTGGAGTTGGTTTATTCTTCCAATTCCCAAGCCGAAACGACTGTAAGCCTAGCGCAAGGAACTGGCGATAATTGGTTCGGCGATCTAGTTTTGCCGGCGCAGTTCGATACCGTTTCCTACTACATCCATGTTGTTGATGACAACGGAAATGAAGTGTATGATCCACCGGGAGCTCCTGGTGAGCGGCATTCATTTTTGGTTGGGAATGACCAAGAGCCTCCTTCATTGGATCATGTGCCGCCGCAAGTGGCGACGTTTGTGGAATGGCCGATCTCGGTTAGTGGCACTGTAACAGACAAATTCGGTATTGAAGCGGTCACGTTGTCCTACAAGACATTGGGCCCAACTGGGTCGTTGATTTCAGAAGGAAGCGTGGTTATTGCGCAGGGTAATGGGGCGTTCGACGTTGGATTTCCAGCAAGTCTAGAGGCGCTACAGAACGGTGGAGCTATCATCTATCATTTGACGGCCATGGACGGTTCCGTCCAGCAAAATGTCACGAGGTTGCCGGCAGCAGGTGAGTACTTTATCTCTGTTCAGGCCGGAGATATACTGAGAAACTTTGATTTGTCGGCGCCATCGTCTGATTTGACTATCGACGGAGGGTGGGAGATTGGAGCACCTTCGTTTGGCTCAGCCGTTTCGCCTTCTGGTGCAGTAGTGTTGGCTACTAACGCGGATGGTGTCTATTCGGCATCCGCTGGATTGTCGAGCATTATTTTGCCCACGATCAACCTTGGGGATGTCTCTCAAAGCTATTTGCGATTCTGGCATTGGGTGGATACTGAGCACGTGGGTGAGGCCGATCCCACCGGTTCGGGAGCCAATCTGATAGATGGGGGAGTCGTGCGGTATCGAAGTTCTTCCAATGACGCTTGGGAAGTGCTTACTCCAGTCGGCGGATATCCGGGTATAATTTCGTCTTCGGCTACTAATCCGCTGGCAGGCTTGCCAGCATTTGGGGGATTTGGCTATGCTTGGCGGAGAGTCACACTAGCTCTCCCGGCAGAAGATGGACTCCAACTTCGACTCGATTTTGCCACCGATGACGGAAATACTGAAACGGCTGACCAATACGCCGGCTGGTTAATTGATGGACTGGCATTAACGACCGTTCAGGATCAAGACGCTGCCGCTCCTGTCATTTCATCGGCACCTTCAGGCTTGACGGTTCTTCCTTACGACCGTGCCATTCCGGACGTAATGGTCGAGGTATCCGACGACCTTGGTGTTACCGACGTGTGGATGGATTGGACACTGACTGGTCCATCTGGGCCTGCATCGGGTGAAAAGCGCCTGACCCAACACCCAGAAGACCTGAATCTGTTTGTAGGAGTGCTCGATTTCCTCTTGGCACCAGAGCCGGGCGATAAAATCACGTATACGTTAACAGCTGGTGACCCCACAGGTAATGAGGGCACATACGCCGATCGCACGATCGAATTTAGATTATTCGGATCTGAAGATGCGTTGGAATCCATCTGGGCTACAGGTGGGTGGCAAGCTGAAGGAGTAGGATGGCTACTCGAACCGGGCAGCAAAGCAGGCGTTTCTAGCCTCGTTCTGGATGCGCAAGAGACTGCTCAGAATGCCCTTGCTTTGTCATTGGTGATGGACCACGAAGCAATGATGGGGGCAAGCATGGCTGGTTTGGTGGAAGTATCCACCGATGATGGAGCCAATTGGCATCTACTCGAGCCTCAAGACGGCTATCCGGGGCAAGCCACGCTAGGAACAGGATCAGTATTGGATGGACGGCCAGCCTTTGTGGGGTCCCGCATCAGAGAAATGTCGGTGTTCCCATTGGATGTTGAGTTGGGATCACGTGTTCAGGTCCGCATCGTAGCGGATATTTCTGCGTCGGCCTCCAATGCAAACCGATGGATGATTTACGACGCCCGATTTGAATCCGAAACGGATGAGTCCACCTTCGAAGTCGTCACAGAATTTGGATTACAACCCAATTTCCCTAATCCATTTAGTCAAACGACGCGCATCATGGCCTCAGTTGCCGAGTCCGGACGGGCAAGGATGCTGGTGTATGACACAATGGGTCGGCAAGTCGCAGTTCTATGGGATGGTCTTATGGATGAAGGAACTCATGGCGTAACGTGGGATGCATCCATGATGCCAGCCGGTGTCTACTATATGCGTTTTTCCTCAGGAGGAAAGGAGGCAGTACAGACGCTGATCCATATCGGACGTTGATTTGCAGGTTGTCCGGTATTTTCATGTCGTAGATCGCGAGACGTGATCAGCTCTCGTCGCTTTCCCAGGTTAGGATATCCTGTTCGGATTTTTCCTTTTTGGCCCACGTCTCAGCTTCAGGTAGTGGGTCTTTTTTCTCGGTGATGTTATACCCGAGGGTCTGCCACTGATTGGAGAGGTACGTATTCCACTCTGCGTAGTGCTCGAGTTCTGCTGGTAACTCATCATCGGCATAGATTGCTTCTACAGGGCATACGGGTACGCATGCGTTGCAATCGATACATTCATCAGGATGGATAACCAAAAAATTGGGTCCTTCATAGAAGCAATCAACCGGGCAGACTTCCACACAATCAGTGTGTTTACAATTGATGCAGGCTTCGGTAACTACGTACGGCATGATAGTATGTCAGATCTGGCGGGATCGAATCCCCGCATTGGTCATTCCCGTATAAACGGGCAATCAATTCGACCAGTTCAATGAATCACCCCGGCTTGGGGCATGGCTGTTGAGAAGATAGCACTCCCAACTCTTTATGCGAACTCAATGAACGCTCTGAGTACCATTTTCCTGACTCCATTTTTGTCGCTCGATCTGAAGAGGTCGGCGCGAGCGACCTTGGTGCAGCATCGTTCGCTTATCGAGGGTGGGATATGGGTGATGGGTCTGCTGGCTATGGGGCTTGCTGATCCTGCATCCGAGGGATTATTTGATTTGTGTCTTTTCAAGGCAATCGGCCTACCGGGATGTCCAGGGTGTGGTCTCGGGCATGCAATAGGCTATATTTTTCGCGGAGAATGGGCATTAGCTATTCACTCACACCCACTTTCGCCTTTCGTGCTTCTTATTCTGCTCCATCGAATTGCGAGCCTAGTTCGTTCAACCTTTCAACGGAATTGACTTCCTACCGATATGTCTAAAGTCATCAAATACATGCCAGAGCTTCAGGGTGATGAACAACTCACCATCGCGCAACTCATGAAAGAAATGAGTGAGGAGCAGGCAGAGCAGTTTGCCCGAGTGTACCGGCAGCGCCGAAAGGATGAAACAACAGTTTTATTAACTACGCTTCTTGCCTTCGTCGGCATTGCCGGCGTGAATCGTTTCTATGTTGGGCAAATCGGAATGGGGTTGGCCTATTTGTTCACAGCAGGCTTCTGTCTGATAGGTACCATTGTAGACATCTTCAACTACAAATCATTGACCAATTCCTACAATGAAAATCAGGCCCTAGAAGTTGATGATTCAAGGCGCCTTTCCAACGACAATTGGAGAGTAATGATGAGAGTAGTCAAGTCAGGGATCTTTCCGCTACTGGCCCTGATGTTGGTTATTGCTGCATGCGAACCACCACCGCCTCCTATTACGGATGCCCGGCTGGCAGAGATTTCGTTGCCTGATGGATTTGAGATCAGCGTCTTTGCAGACAGCGTAGAAAATGCGCGGTCTATGGTATTATCGCCCGGCGGTGTGCTATTTGTTGGTACACGACGCGCAGGAGTTGTTCACGCCTTGGTCGATCGCAATGAGGACGGTTATGCTGAAGAGCGCTATGTGATCGCAGAAGATCTGAACATGCCAAACGGCGTCGCCTTCCGGGACGGTTCGTTGTACGTAGCAGAAGTTAATCGCATCCTGCGATATGATGGCATTGAGGGGCAGCTGGGTTGGCCCCCAGAGCCAGTCGTTGTCGTGGATGACCTGCCCACTGATCGTCATCACGGATGGAAGTACATCAACTTTGGTCCCGACGGCAAGCTCTATGTCCCCGTGGGCGCTCCATGTAACGCCTGCGATCGAGAATTACCCTACGCCAGTATTTTGAGGATGAATCCAGACGGCTCGGGCAAAGAGGTGTATGCAAGCGGTATTCGTAATTCACTTGGATTCACATGGCATCCGGAAACAGGCGAGATGTGGTTCACCGATAATGGTCGGGACAACATGGGAGATGATGTGCCGCCCTGCGAGCTCAATCATGCGCCCGTGGCAGGTCTGCATTTTGGATTTCCCTACATCCACGGAATGGACATTCCGGATCCCGAGTTTGGAGAGGGGAGGACGCCGAGTGAGTTTGCTCTTCCGGCGCAACCCCTAGGTGCCCATGTGTCGCCACTGGGTCTTGAATTTGTCTCCGGGGCAGGATTCCCTGCCAGTTTCCAAAACAAAATCTTGATTGCCGAACATGGGTCTTGGAATCGGAGCAAAAAGGTTGGTTACCGGATCTCTATGGTCTCTTTTGACACGGAAGGTAATGCTGATTCCTATGAACCATTCGCTACGGGTTGGCTGCAGGGCGAGGAGGCCTGGGGCCGTCCTGTTGATCTGGAATTCCTGCTGGATGGCAGTCTGCTTGTCTCGGATGACCAAGAAGGCATGGTCTACCGGATCAAGTATACCGATTGATTTCAGGCGTCAGTTGAGGTGAGTAACGAGCTGCGTGACAAGGCTTTGATCGGTACGTACCCGGATCAGGAAGGTGCCAGGCGGCCAATCTGAAGTATTCAGGTGAAACGGATGTGCGCCCATGGGTAGTACTCCGTCATGAACCTTTGCTACGGGTCTGCCGAGAATGTCTACTACGTCCACGGTCACAGGTCTCGTCTGAGAAACACCAATAAAAACCTGTAGTGCAGAACGGAATGGATTTGGCCAGACGTCGGAAATCGTAACGCTCAGGGGTAGTTGCTCATCGCGCTGGGTATCAGTTGCCAATGAAAGAGGGGTCCAGAAAGCATCTATTGAACTGCGATCTCCAACGGGCAGATTCGGGTTATCCTGAATCAGAATAAACGTGGCGGACGAAAAATTACCATCAAGTCGGATATTTTGAGACCCTGGGCGGATGTCTCTAATCGTATTTGTACCGTCTGGCGACGTAAGGAGTATCCTGCCCCGATTCCGGAGGTATTTTGAGGGCTTGAAGAGCCCAGTCGGATCTGGTGTGTCATAGACAAAGTCTACGTCCGCTACGTTGGACAGACGTAAATAGTGGACAGAACCTGCCTCAATCTGTGCTGAAAACTGGTAGGGAAACCCAGCTTCTCCCCCTGCAGCCTCAATTTCCCCATTGACAGGAGGACTCGTCAGGAACGTGTTGTGAGATGATCGCTCTGGTTCATTGTACCCAAAACGTGGATCTACCGACTTATCGTTGACATGATTAGCTGTATGAAAGTCCAGAATCGTATCCGACAGCGAGGACCCTCGAAGAGCTAATACCGAATCCAGCCCAACGGCACCTTTTTTTTCCGTATCCCGCATCATCTCGCCAACAATTTCATGACCTTGTTGCTCGGCGATATACGTAAAAAACAGGCCACCTCGTTCGTAGTCTCGCGCACCCGGTCCGCCATTACTGGGGTTTGTTCGCCAGCTGAAAAGTGGGAGAGATACTTCTGAGACACTAGAAATGTATCCGATACCACGCCAGTAGTATCCATTCATAACCATGGAATATTCGGCCATTCCTTCGCTGATGAACGTATTATCAAGGCCGTACGAAAAGTGGATTAGATGGGTATACTCATGCGCGGCGATTACGGCCAGCGTATCGAAGTTTCTGAGGCCCTCATTCGAATCTAAATAAAGGATATCTCGCTCGTTTCCTGTTCCATCAGATACACCAATGAGCTGATCCGATCCTGAGACAAAGCCGAGCGTGGTGCCCGACCCTTGGCCGATATCGTACATGAGGATGTCAATCATACCATCTCCGTCGACATTCGGAGGCTGTCCAAATGTTTGGTTGTTGTTGGCAATAATTCCTTGAGACGGATTGATGGAACGGGACGGAGTGGCATCAAGCATTGCACTGCGCAACTGGGAGACGTTGTTCGCTCCCACATTTCCAATAACTAGTTCCCCGACTTCAACCCAAAGAAAATATTCCGATGTGATGTCAACCAGTTCGAATTCGAACGGGCTCCAATTGGATTCTGATACGGGTCCAGCAAGTGCATTGAATGTTCGTCTGTCTCCAATTTTGGGAATGATGTTATTCTTATTCGCCAACGGAGTTATTCCTGCCATGCGCTGGGCCAGCACCTGCTTCATGACTGCTTTCGCTGCATCTGATGACAGGTCCGTACCACAGAAATCCGCGAGATGTACACCGAGCCCTGAGAGAAGGGAGGTCTCAGGAATTGGGCCATGATTGTGGAAATGTCCAGCATGAAGGTCGGCAGGAACGGGCGGTTGCACTCGATCTGCCGCATGCCCCAATGGCACCGCTAAAAGCAGTATGGCACAAATCAGCGTCCAGAAGGTAGGTTTCATACGTGGCGTCGGGATCCTGGCATGTTTCCTGCATGGTACAGGGGAAAGCAAAAAACTAACTGATGGCCAATGAGATGAGTTTCCGAAAAAATAGACTGGTTCAATCTTTGAGTCGTGGATTGCTTGTCGTCATGGCTGCAACCGTGGGCCTTGTCGCTGGCACAGGATGCCAATCCACCTCCATCGGCACGGTGGAAAGAATCACCGTTGAAGGGATTATCACCGTCCGCGGCAATGTCCCGTTTACTGAAATTGTCCTCGAAACCGCAGGTCATAATTATTATGTACTGGAGGTAAGCGAAGATCAGCGCGCTGAACTCATGACGCCGGCAAAGGCAGTGATTGACGGGCGCGTATTTCTAGGAGAATGGAACGGTAGTCCGTTTGCGCACCTTGAGGTTCTTTCTTGGCGATTTATTCGAGAATAAGGCAGAAATCCGTCTGAAATCACATGAAAAAAGGGCATCCAGAAACTGGGTCAGGATTGTCGTCAATCTACTTTAGTAGCGTCATCGTGCGCGTCATTCGGCTGTCCGCAGTAGTCAAGGAGTACAAGTACAACCCCGAGACTAGATCTGCGCCACTGAACGATGCGTCATGACTTCCAGCTGGAAGTGTGCGATCAATCAGTGTCGATACTTTACGTCCAAGTAGATCGAATATCTCCAGACGTACGTCAGATGCATGTGGTAAATGGAATCGGATCTGCGTGCTCGGATTAAATGGGTTCGGATAGTTCTGGTCTAGGGCTATGCTCGTTGGAAGCGTAGAAATATCATCCACATCCATAGCGCCTGCTGAGAGGTCTAGAGTAGCGCGGATGGGCACGGACAGACCTTCAAAAGCAGAATTACCATTCCCATCACCCACACTAGAGAACTCCAGCCAATCCCACCCGGTGCTGCCACTAAAATCCGTGTAAAGATATCCATTGCTCGTGCCTGCCTGACTCGAAGGAGATAAGGACAAAAAGACATGATTATCATCTGCGCCCGCATTGGCTATGCTGACATACAAGCGGCCTTGCTTGTCAGCCAAGACGTCTTGGTGAGGGAGCAAGTCTATATTCTGAAATGACAGATCAGGGGCTGCCAACTGAGTAAAAAACGTAACCTCTTTTGAAAGAATGAGGTTACCAGGTGCACCACTATCGTCATCATAGATCTTCAGGGTGAAGTCACGGACGTTGGACGATGGATTAATGCCGCTAAAAAAATCAAAAAAGTACATAGCAACATCTACTCCCACGAGTGCTGCTCCTTCTGGAATATCGAAACCATTGGCGAATTCAGAGTCGAGAGGAAGGGATACGCCAAGGTTGCCTCCGAGTCCGTAGCCTCGAACTGCGCCGTCTACGATGTCAGCTTGGCCACCATCATATACAATCTGTTGGGTCTGGGTTGTCCCCGTAAATGGCTGCCATGACGCGTCGAGGGTAAATGAAGCTGTTCCAGACGTTGTAAGATCAGCGTGAGGCAGTACCAAGTATACCTCATCGAAATCCCCATCGATCACCAAGGGTTCGCCCCCAACTTCAATAGTGGCTTGTTCCATTGCCCCCGAAGACCGCTTGAGGAACAGAATCGGCTTCAGTCGATCAGCTTGGCTGGGACTAGGGGACTCAATTGTCAAATTGAATGAGCCAACTTGAGTCCATTTCAAATATCTGACAGACCCAGAATTAAGTGTCCCTGCTGTTGTCGAACTCGACTCTAAAGACCCATCAATTGTCAAAAATCCAGAAGCTTTTAACCCTGTACGAAAGGGACTTTCCCATCCATAATTGGGCGACAGACTCTGGTCGTTGATCAGGTTTGCTATGTGGTACCCTTGAACGAAATCCTGCAGGAGGATCGGATCTAGCTGATTTTGTGTGAACAGGTTGATGTAGTTCCCTGCTCCTTGACCACTACCGCGGGCAATAGCACCGACAAGTTCGGTAGAAAGTCGTTCGGCGAGATAGTGATGGAAGAGGCCTCCTCGCTGATAGTCTTCACCATTCGGCCCACCAAAAGGACTTTCCCGAAAGTCCAACATGGATCGCCCTATTTCGCCAGCAGACGATAAATAGGATATAGACCTCGGAGTATAGCCGTTAACAACTTCTGCCCATTCAGCCAGCCCTTCGTCAACAAATGTGAGGTCGAAACTGCCATGTTGGACGGTAAAAATTAAGTGCTGTAACTCATGAGCGAGTGTCTGCAGAGAGAATTCGGTGGACTTCCGCGTACCGCTCGTCGAGAACATTGATGGAACTGTGTCCAAATGAATGATATCTGTACCATTCGGGCTTTGCCCGGTTGCGGAGAGATCAGAAGGAGAAAAATATCCTGCCGTAAAAAAATTGTTGCCGCTTCCAGGGTCATATCCGTCAAGGATATTGTGTAGCAAGATATCAACACGCCCATTGTTGTCCACATCAGAAGAGGGGCCGAAAACTTGTTCGTTGATTTCAATAATGCCTAATTCCGAGTTCCATGAACCAGAAGGCGTCCTTTCGCCTAGGTCAACAACAAGACTCTGCCAATCTTGCTCTTCCACAAAGCCGCCTTGTCCCGCAGAAGAAAGGTCAGAATTCGCAACCCAAATGTTAAAAAGAGGCTGAGTTGTGACCAACGTAAAGGTTTCTTGATAGGTAGTGCGAGACTGAATATTGAGAAGCCAAAATGTCTTTTCCGTACCTGGTGTAAGAGCTAGAGCGTTTTCTGCTGATATGCCTTTCTCGACCAGACCCAATTCCCTGAGGCGACGATATTCCGCCAGGGCGGCCTGACCCTCAGCTGAATTGACGAGTTCAGGCGTGATGTGCAACTGAATGCCTTCCGTGAGTCTCGCATCGGGACGCGTAGGGATCAATCCACTCCGCTTAGTTTGTAGCTCAACTTTCTGAGCACTCGACGGGAGTGCAATCATCAGCAGAGGAAAGAGGACACTTAGTACAGAAAAAATGCGTTTCATGCGCCTTTCGATCAGGAATAGTGGGCTGGGGCGACTTCGATATACGAAGTTGATTGTCGGGTAGGAATAAAAAACAGGTTGAATGAACCCTAATCCTGTGTCAACGGAGACAAGAATCGGTCCAATCTCATTTTAAACGTACGTTTCTTCCGTCGGTTTGCATCAGCATACGTTTCATCCAATTCATAACATCCTTCAACTGAAACACGACGGCGATCAAGGATACCAAGAGGTCACGATCAAGTTCGGACCGGAAAGGCGGGTCGCCTGCCGGCCCTTTGCATCCTGAAAAATCCAAGCGGACATATTATGAGTTCTACGAAAAGGCATCCATTGACGGCTGAAGAAGCACGTGTAATCCTGCAGAAGGGGACTGAAATGCCTTATTCGGGAGAGTACGATGACCACAAAGTAGCCGGGACGTACATCTGTCGGCAATGTGAAACGCCGTTGTACCGTAGTCAGGACAAATTTTCTTCCGGTTGCGGTTGGCCTTCATTTGATGATGAGATTACGGGGTCTGTTGAGCGGATAATTGATGCAGATGGTCGTCGTACCGAGATTGTTTGCGCTAGCTGTGGTGGTCATCTTGGGCATGTATTTGTCGGGGAGCGCTTCACACAGAAAAATACACGGCATTGCGTGAACTCTATCTCCATGCGTTTCATCCCTGCCGAGGCAGACGAGGCAGACGAGGCAGACGAGGCAGACGAAGCAAAAGCCGACTGAGTGTTTTTCGCATCTTAGGCCTACGACATGATGTATATCTTCTCATTTTTTACTCCTTCCCATCTAGAATAGTATGTCTGAGTCAGCAACTCCTTCGTCACGTGCAATTTTCGCTTCCGGCTGTTTTTGGGGCACCGAGCACTTTATGAAACAGGCGCCGGGCGTCCTGCGCACGCGCGTAGGGTTCTCTGGTGGGCATATTAAGAATCCAGCCTATCGAGAGGTGTGTACCGGCCGAACGGGTCACGCAGAAATCGTTGAGGTGACATTTGACCCGAATAAAACGACCTTTGAGGCGTTGGCAAGGTTGTTTTTTGAAACGCACGATCCAACCCAAGTAAATCGTCAAGGCCCTGATGTGGGTACTCAATACCGGTCAGCAATTTTCTATTTGAATCAGGAGCAAAAGGAGATTTCCGAGCGCCTTATTTCAATGCTGAAATCACAAGGTTTGAATGTGGTCACCGAAATCGCCGCAGCTGGAGCCGTTTACGAAGCGGATGAATATCATCAAGATTACTATGCTAAAACCGGTGGAAATCCGTATTGCCACTTCTATACGAAGCGTTTTACGGACGATTGATTTGCGCTACAAAGGCGTGTCCAGAAAGGTATTCTGCCGCCTGACCAATGATGGCTCTCCCTTGGTCGAGATCAAGAGAAGCGCCAAAGGCCGACTCTCCCACATCCAATATTCGCCGCTGCTTCCAAGAGCCGTCTTTGAGGAAGAAGACGTAGACTACTTGATCGACATTAATGTCCAAGTCGAGTTGCTCATCGAAGCCGGAGACCAGGACAAAGTCGTCTCCGAGGGCCACTTCGGACCCAAACGCCCCATACGTATAGGGTGTTGATGGTTCTAAGGTAGCCTCTAACGCCCATCCATCGTTTACTGATCGATAGATGCGCACCTCGCCTGATTGCTGGCTGCCACCGAGTGATTCTCCGATTACTAGTCGGTCTCCACGGATATCAAGGGAGATGAAAAAATCTCGGACTCCACGCAGCGTTTCGGTGACATCCCACTCACCTGTCTTTGCATTTCTGTGGTAGGCGGCTACCATTCCTGGTCGGCCGCGAGAATACGTGGAGCCTCCAAGTACGGCGCGGTCCCCATCTAGAGCACTCGACGTGCCAAGCACTCCAGCAGCTGGGGGAAGAGGGCTTTCAAGCACAGCCGTATTGATCCATGTTCCCCGGGTATTGGGTTCGAAGATGAACCCTTTGCCATTCATTGACCCGCGGGACGTGTCACCTGAGGAGGTGATCAATATCCGATTCCCGTCGAGATCTATACTTGAGGCAAAAGGGCCTGACTGGCTATCGTCCGGGCTAAGAATGCGAGCCGTTTGGACCCATACAGAATCCTGCCGCTCGAAAACATGCACTGCGTTTGAAATTTCCTGATTAACAAAGGTTCGAAAGGAGGAGACAACGATTCGGTCTCCATCCACTTTGACCTCATTGCCAAAAAAATGCTCAGCACCGCAATCAGAGGAGGTCAAACGGGCGTCGAGCGCCCACTCGTCCGTATTAATGGCTCGGTATACCCATGCTGCTCCGGCATTTTCTCCACATCCATCGTCACCCGTCGCGCCGATTACGGCCCATTCGCCATCAATGGCAACGGCAGTACCGAACCATGTTCCTCTCGTGGTATCCGGCGGCGAAATGCGTGCAATCTGCCCTGAAGCCTGACCAGGAAGGAAACCTGATAGAAGCAGAACAAAGCCTAGCAATATGGAAAAGTATTGGCGCATGGTCTAGGTCAGAACCCACCGAAACCCGCTGAGTTGCTTGTCTATTCTTTCGTTCAGGCAGAACCGATTAAGGATCTAGCCCACGTTCACCCATTTCTTCAGCGAGTTTCTCCCAATCCTTTGTATGCGCGTCGAGGACTTTCTGGGCTGCTTCGTATTTCGTCATCAATGTTTTTCCTCGTACAGGGTCGGCGAAAAGGGAAGGGTCGGCCAACTGGGCTTCCAGTTCTGCGACAATGGTTTCGCTTTTCTCTACTTCGGTTTCAACCTTTGAGTACTCAATTTTGAGTTGATAGTCGTTAAGACCACCAGCCCTTGAGCCTGACTTCTTGATTTTCTTCTTTCTCAGAGCAGCTCGCTCTTCGGCTTCCTTGCGCTTCTGTTCTTTCGTTTTCGGACCGGACCCCGAGTCCGATGATTTGCCATTCCCTTGCGAAGTTGAACTGGCACCTTGAACGGCTGGTCTGGGACGCAAGCTAGCCGAATCCTTCAGTTCTGTTGCTCTTTTTGTTCCGTGTTCAGCCTGCCACAAGTAGTCACTAAAGTTTCCCGAAAACTCTTCTACGCCGCCACTGCTTACCCGCCAGACTTTACTTACAACTTGATCGAGAAAATGTCGGTTGTGCGAGACGATGACGAACGTGCCTGAATATTGACGCAGCGCCTCAGCCAGTACGGCAATGGACTGGATGTCGAGGTGGTTCGTGGGTTCGTCGAGGATTAGTAGGTTGGCAGGTGAGGCTAACGTGCGGGCCAGGGCTACGCGACTTCGCTCGCCACCGCTGAGCACACCGATGGGCTTGAACACATCGTCCCCGCGGAATAAGAAGGCCCCGAGCAATGTTCGAAGCTCCGTTTCTGAGCGATCTGGAGCTTCTGAGCGCAAAGCGTCAAGGGCCGTCTGTTTTCTATCCAGGGATTCCGCTTGATGTTGAGCGAAAAAGGTTGTTTTGACCTGATATCCTTCGATACGCTCTCCATCAAAGGTTTCGGTCCCCATGATCATTCTTGCTAACGTGGACTTGCCCGCACCATTTCGCCCGATGAGGGCAATCTTGTCCCCTCGATCTATTTGAAGTGGTCCCGCCCGATGGAATACCGGAATAGGTCCGTCTTCCGACTCATACGACTTGGAAAACTGTTCCAACTCCATAACCGTCCTACCTGCGCGAGGTGGCTCCGGAAATCGAAACGAAATAGAGGCTTCGTCTGAAGGTGGTGGCGGAATTAACTCGAGCTTATCGAGCATTTTCACGCGAGACTGAACCTGCGTTGCCTTGGTGTTTTTGGAGCGGAAGCGCTCGATAAAGCGCTCATTTTCAGAAATGAACTTCTGCTGGTTTTGCCACGCAGATTTCTGGTGCTCACGCCGAATGATGCGGTCTTCCAGATAGAATGTATAGTTGCCCGCATACTCGGTCAGTTGTCCCTGCACCAATTCGACGGTGGTGTCCACCATCCGATCCAAAAAGTAGCGATCATGAGATACCAAGACGACCGTTCCTGGATACGTCTTTAGGTACCCTTCCAGCCAGTCAATACTGTCGATGTCCAAGTGGTTGGTTGGTTCATCCAACAGCAGAACGTCTGGCTGACGAAGCAGCAATCGAGCCAAAGCAACCCTCATTCGCCAGCCACCTGAGAAGGTGGATAATTCGCGCTCAAAGTCCTCGGCCTCGAAGCCAAGGCCGCTGAGCACGGCTTCTGTGCGCGGCTGAATGAGATGGATGTCGGCGGCCAGTAACTTCTGATGAACGGTATCAAAAGAGGTCATGAGCCGGCGATAACTGTCCGTGTCATGATCAGGATGTTCGTCCATCTCCTGAATAAGACGTTGTTCTTCCGATTCCAGGTTAAGAACCTCCTGAAAGGCCGTCATGGCTTCACTCAGGACGGTAGCTGCAGCTCCTACTTCCTCCGTTTCCTGACGAAGGTGTCCAACCGTTTGGCCAGCGTACACGATGGACCCTGAGTCCGCCTTCATTTCTCCCGACAAGAGCTTGAGCAACGTAGTCTTGCCAGCCCCATTAGGACCCACGAGACCAAAGCGCTTTCCGATTCGAACGCCCCAAGAAACCTCATCGAGGATAACTTGCTGGCCGAATGATAGGGATATGTTCTGGATCTGGATGATGGACGTCGGGCGCGCGGTACGCGGTCAGGTTGAAAGACTCGTTAAGGCAGATTACTAAGACTGCTCATGCAGTAGGACACGTTCAATAGGCATTTTCATGAACAAATCCCTTCCAAACGGTCATGAGCATAATCTTGATATCAAGGCGTAAGGACCAGTTCTGAATGTAATACAGGTCGAACTCGATTCTTTTTTCAATGGATGTATCCCCACGCCAGCCGTTGACTTGGGCCCATCCGGTGATTCCTGCCTTCATCTTGTGGCGCAGCATGTAACGGGGCACCTGATTTCTGAACTGCTCAATAAAAACAGGTCGTTCTGGCCGAGGTCCGACCACTGACATATCTCCCTTGAGCACGTTAATGAACTGTGGGAGTTCGTCTAGTGAAGTGCGACGTAAAAATGCCCCGACACGCGTGGCCCGATTTTCCCCTGCTTTTGCCCATACAGCACCCGAATCTGATTCCGTATTGACGGGCATGGATCGAAATTTAAGCATAGCAAAGTTCGCTCCATTCAATCCCATCCGTTCCTGTCGATAGAACACTGGCCCTGGGGAGGAGAGCTTCACGGCCAGGGCGATAACGAGCAATAGGGGAGAGGCAATCAAAAGGAGCAGGGCTGAAAACAGAACGTCGATTATGCGTTTGATGGCTCGCCTGAAATCCAGCGGTGCTTCATCGATCATGTGAATGACGGGGAGTCCGCCAATCTCTGTGATGCGGCTATTTAGGATGTCCAATTGAAATAGATCCGGGACCAGACACACGTGTGCCAATCGGGTAGACATCTCATCGGCTAGTGCTGCAATACGATCCATGGAGGAAATGGGCAGAGCGATATAGACGTACTGGATGGGATTACCTTCATGCTCATATCGATCCAATAGCTCTCCAAGGTCAGTCGTCGTCCCTAAAACATCCTCTCTATCCGCTTTGTAATCATCAAGAAAACCCACAGTTTCGAAGCCCATCCATGGATATTGACGGAACGACTCTTCGAGCCGCTGTCCGACACGACCGGCCCCGATAATCAGCACGCGGCGAAGGAATTTGCCTTGTTTGCGACCGCGCTTCAGATAAGTCAGAATGGCAAATCGTAGGCCGACCAACAGCAGGGGCATGTAGACCCCAAAGAGCAGCATGTGCAACCTTGAGAAGTACAGTGCCCGATAGAACGAGAGGGATGCGGCAGTGAAAAGAATCCCTAGCAGAATCGCCTTTCCAACAGTCCAGATCAGCGTGGACATTCGCTGAGCCCGGTCGGGCACGTACAGTCCAGAGGCCCAGAACACGAACATAGACAGGATGATGACCCACGGGACAAAACGTAGATACATCGAAAGAGGCAACCATTCGGGCAGAGGGAAAATGCCCAGAATGGGGAAGAGTTCGAAGCGCGTATAGTAGGCCAGCACCCAGCTGGCGACAACCAAAAGGGCATCTGCGAAAAAAAGGAGGCGCTGAAACAGCCGACTTTGCTCCTGGAGCATCGTGGGTTACTCAAAAGTGAATTGGATGATTGTAACCGTGGTCTGGTCCGCTATTCACGGTGCAAAGGAGAGTCTAAACCTCAGCAAAAGACCCAATTTCGTCGAATTTGGCTATTCTGGAGGCGATCAGCTCTTCAGGAGATAGTTTTTTTAACTGCGAAAGGTGCGAAGCGATCGCCTTGCCAATTCCAGCCGAGGTGGATACCGCATCATGATGGGCTCCGCCTAGGGGTTCAGGAATGACTTCGTCAACAATCTTCTGTTCTACCAGATCATGAGCAGTGAGCTTTAATGCCCGGGCTGCTTCTTCCTTGTAGTCCCAGCTTCTCCATAGGATGGCAGAGCAATTTTCAGGCGAAATGACGGAATACCATGCGTTTTCTAGCATTAACATGCGATCCCCAACGCCGATGCCAAGCGCCCCACCGGAAGCTCCTTCTCCGATGACGACGACTATGATTGGAACTGGCATGCGCGCCATTTCGAATAGGTTGCGTGCGATAGCCTCTGCTTGTCCACGTTCCTCTGCTTCTTGTCCTGGAAAGGCACCGGGTGTGTCGAGAAGAGTGATGATCGGCTTGTTGAACCGAACCGCCAATTCCATGAGCCGCAAGGCCTTGCGATATCCCTCTGGATTGGGCATACCGAAACGCCGGTATTTCCTGTTTTTCGTATCGCGTCCCTTTTGATGCCCCAGAATCATCACCGTTTGGTCTTCTGAACCGAACTTCGACCCCTTGAAGGTCCCGAAGCCTCCAACCATCGCTGGATCGTCCCCGAAAAGACGGTCGCCGTGCAGTTCGACGAAGCCTTCGGTCAGGTTTTCGATGTGATCGAGAGAGTAAGGCCTATCTGGATGACGTGCGATTTGGACACGTTGCCATCTCGTCAGATTCTTATAAATCGACGTCCTTAGATCATCCACACGGGATTCGAGCGCAGCAATGGAATCACCCAGGTCTTTTCCTGTGTCTTCGTTGCGGATGGCTCTCATTTCCTCAAGTTTTGCCTCGAGGTCAGCCAATGGACGTTCAAATTCCAGCAGGTGCGTTGTTTTCTTCGCGGCCATGCGGGGTTGCCGTTTGGGTGGGTAATTGGGTCAGGAAGCCAAGTGCCGGGGAAGTGGACGAAAGGCTGCCATAATAATTTCTGCGTCGAGCCCGGCCGTCTGATGGGTGACATAATACCAAGCTGCCCGAAGCAATTCTTCTTGTTCCAACTCGTTAGCGGAAAGGGAGTTCGTCAAAGGGAAGAGAGCAGGGGCAATTTTCCAGGTTTCTGGAATGCGAGCAGTATCCTCCGGTCGGCAGCCTACGAGTGCTTTTTTGCCAGAAAACACCTCAGGGAGCCCTTTCAAGTGTTGTACACCGCGGCGCAGGCCGCTCTGGACTGGTGTCAGGTGCGCAATAATCCACAATAGCGGCCAGACCAATAGAAGCACGGTGGACACCACCAATTCGAAAACGCGTCGACTACTATTTGACCGGAGTTTAACAATTTCGGTGACGCCCGAGGCTAAGGAGCTAGCAGAAAGATGGTCGATGGCTGACTTGCCAATCATGTGATCGCTGCCTTCGCTAAGAATGCGGAATTGAACCCCGAGATCTTGAAGCCCGTGCATGGACTTAATGATAGTCAGATTGGATACATCCCGCGCCGCAAAAACGATGTTGTCATATCCTTTAATCCTGACAATGTCCCTAAGTCCCGAGGGCCGGCCAAGTCGTTTCAAGTCTTTGACAAACCGAGTGACTGCATCTGGCCCGATAGGTGATTCAGGTGATGCTTTATCTGCTGGGTCTGTATGAACAGACCTGATCGGTTGGGAAGCGCTCTCGTCTTGATCTTCCGCTACATATCCTACTAATTGAAATTCAGGCCTGGGGTGGGAAAGTAGTAATCGTGCCAGACGCGTAGCCTCAGACAGACTCCCGACTAAAATGGCCGACCCCGATCCAGTTCGGCGTTTAGCAACGAAAAAACGCCATAGAAACAGTAGGAACGCCGATACTGGCAAACTGGCCAAAATTACCCATCGGGAAAAGGCGATCTGCTGAACGAAAAAAGAAAGTGTGGCTGCTGTCAAAAATCCGGTCAACAGACCAAAGAGTACCGGGAGGGAGGGCAATCGGCGAGAAAGCCGGTAGCCACCTGAAAGGGCAATTCCCAGGACCGTCGCAAGCGCATAGGCGGGGGCGATGGTGGCCAGGATGAGCGATGTGAAAGTACCTCCAGTTTGGGCATACCGAAGAACGCCAAGAACCCCTACACTGATGTAGACGCTGCTCATATCCAATAGAACCGGAAGACTTCTTCGGATTCCGTTTCCGAGAAGCGTCGCTACGGCCCTCAACATAATGCCAAAGCGGAGCAGAGAGGCGAGGAGAGTGGAGTGTCGGCGGTCGAGGTGTTTGTCAATAAAGAGTAGCATTGCACCATAAAACAGCCGCACGTATCTGATTTCACCTTTCTTCGTGCTTTCTCCCTTGTAATGGATGATGCGTGTTAACGGGGTGTATCGAATCGTCCAACCAGCCTGCTGAATTCTAAAACACAAGTCCAAATCTTCCCCGTACATGAAAAAGTTCTCATCAAAGAGGCCGGCTCCCCGATCTGATAGAAGAGCATCTCTTCGTACAAACATGCATGAGCCGCTCAGCGCATCAATTTCTGCTTCTTCGTCAATGGGCAGATAGGACATGTTGTATCCCCCAAATCGCCGGCTATTGGGGAAGAACTTCCCCAGCCCTGTCATGCGCCAAAAGGCAATTTCAGGCGTAGGGAAGGCGCGACGGCTTTCTGGAGCAAATGAGCCATCTGGATTCAGAATTTGACACCCCATGGCACCACATTCCGGATGTGCGCGCATGCGCTTTACCAGGATATCAAGCGTGTCCTCCTGAAGAATCGTATCCGGATTGAGAATGAGAAGGAATTCCCCTGAGGCCTCACGGATGGCCTGATTGTTTGCAGCTCCAAATCCGACATTGTGATCGTTGGCAATGAGCTGGACGGTGGGAAAGTCTTCTTGCAGGGCTGCAACGGAACCATCCACGGAGTTGTTGTCGACGACCCAGATCTCAGTGTTCAGGGACTTAGAAGCTTGCTGAACAGACCTAATCGCTTGGACTAAAAACTCGCGGACATTGTAATTGACGACGATGATGCTGACATCGATCGTCTCCGAAAGGCTTGCCGTCCCGGACGGTTCGTTCCGGGGAGTATCACCGATGTTAGTCATACAGTCGAGGGTTCCTTCGCATGCAGGAGTGGGTGCGAAAGATACACGTTTTAATCATGGCAGGGTGCACCTAGACTGTGTATCATGCTGCCTTCGACTCTGAAAGCTATCGCACACATCCGTCCATATCGCATCGAAGCCCAGGAAACCATGATCCTGGCTCTGCCAATTGTAGTAACACAATTGGCCCATATTTCCCTGGGGTTTGTGGACACGGTAATGGTGGGTCGCCTTGGTCCGGTTGCGCTGGCAGGTGTGGCCTTGGGCAATACGGTATTTTTCAACACACTGATTTTCTGCATGGGTATCCTCATGGCAGTTGGCCCAATGGTCTCCCAAGCCTTTGGTGCAGGGGATGATGAGTCCATTGGCAGAAGCGTTCGGCAAGGCCTTTGGCTGGCAGCCTGCTTGTCAATTCTCGCGTTCCTCTTCATCTACAATGGAGAATATATACTGAGGTGGTTGGGACAGACTGAGGTCAATGTGGCAAACGCGGCTGGGTACATGCGCGCGATTGCGTGGGGCATTTTACCATTTTTGGGTCTCGTTGCTCTTCGTTCGTTTGCAGAGGCCGTGTCTCGCCCGAAGGCAGTTACAGCTATCGTCATCATAGGCGTAGGCATCAATATTTTTCTGAACTGGGTCCTCATGTATGGTAAACTTGGTTTCCCTGCCATGGGTCTCGTGGGGACTGGCTGGGCTTCGACGGGCGTGTACACGTTCAATTTCTTACTGATGCTTCTATATGTCCTTAAGCAGAAGGCCTTCGCTGAGTACCATATTTTCTCCAAGCTGTCGAGACCTGATCCTCAGTATTTCCGAGATCTGTTTCGAATAGGATGGCCTATTGGCACATCCATGGGTATCGAAATGAGCCTGTTCATGCTAACTGTAATTATGATGGGATGGTTGGGAACGACCGAATTGGCGGCTCATCAAGTTGCGGTGCAATGCGCTGCATTCACGTTTATGGTCCCGCTTGGCATTGGGATGGCATCGTCCGTGCGCGTTGGGCAGGCGCTTGGCAAGAACGATCCAGTAGGCGCCAGAAGAGCGGGGTTCACAGGTGTTGGAATATCAACGCTATTCATGATGTTCTCAGCCGTGCTTTTCTTAGTTATGCCTCGCGGGATCGTATCTCTGTATTTGGATCTGAATGAACCCAGCAACGCTTTGGTTGTGGAGATGGCCGTCAACCTTCTGTTTTTTGCCGCCATCTTTCAGGTAGTTGACGGAATCCAGGTAACCATGATGGGTGCGCTTCGCGGAATGAAAGACACGTATCAGCCCATGGTCCTGTCGGTTCTTTCATACTGGGGTGTGGGGCTGGTGTCTGGGTACCTTCTGGCGTTCCACTTTGGTTACAATGAGGTAGGGTTGTGGTGGGGATTAGTTTTGGGACTGGCATCAGCAGCGGTCCTCTTGACCCGCCGCTTTCATTATTTGAGCAAGTAACCTCAGCAAGGAATCGACGATTGATTTCCGATCGTTGAAAACTTTCGGCGCTTTTAGTCCTAAATTCAAGAGGTCCCCGCTACCATCCTCTAGCGCAATTCGGTAGTTTTGAGCCTTATGTGATTCCTCACACTGACTCAACTCCTTTCTCGGGATGCCGCAGATTTTCCCCCGGAAGGCAAACGTATTGCCGCACTTGACCCTCATGGGTTCGCTTGCAGGCGGCGTTTTTGCCATCCTCTTTATATGGTATTACTTCTCACCCGAATACACGGATGTGGGATATGCCCCCGAACAGCCCGTTGAATACAGCCATAGACTGCATGCGGGACAACTTGGCATCAGTTGCCAGTACTGCCACACCAACGTAAAGGATGCTGCACATTCCAACGTTCCGGCTACGCAGACCTGTATGAACTGCCACAGCCAGGTACGAACTGACTCTCCGAAGCTTCTTCCCGTTCGGGAAAGTTGGGCAACGGGCGAGTCGATTGAATGGATTAAGGTCCACAAGCTGCCTGACTATGCTCAGTTTAGTCACGCTGTGCACACCAATAATGGTGTGGGTTGTGAGAGTTGTCATGGTCGTATTGATCAGATGGAAGTAGTTTTCCAGTCTGAGCCACTCTCAATGGGATGGTGTCTTGAGTGCCATCGCAATCCGGAGCAGTTCCTGCGACCAAATTCTGAAATCGCAACGATGGGCTTTGATTATCCAGACGACTTTGTTCAGCAGAACCTGAAAAGGATTGAAGCTGAAAATATCCAGCCGCCCACCAACTGTTCAGCCTGTCACTACTGATCGGACCCGCAGATTGAAGGATCTGCAGCGCATCGACTTCCATTATCATGATCGAGCTTCCTGTACTTGACGACAGCCCGGAAACAGGGGAATCTCCCCGCAACCGGTTCTGGCGTAGCATTAGTCATCTGAAGGGCACGGACGAATACTCCCGCATTAGTGCTGGGGAGTTTATCCCCGGTGCCTCAGAGGGCCCTATTGCCTCGGATGCCACGAGCGGAGCAACCCGCCGGCAGTTCATCCAATTGATGGGTGCCTCCATGGCTATGGCTGGTCTTACCGCCTGCCGCAAGCCAGTGGAGAAAATCATTCCCTTCACGAGAATGCCGGAAGACACCATTCCAGGTGTTCCTGTTCAGTTTGCAACGGCCATGCCGTTTCGCGGTGCTCTACGGCCCGTGCTAGTGGAGAGCTATGATGGGCGCCCTACCAAAATAGAAGGCAATCCCGAGCACGCGGACAGTCACGGCGCAACCAGTATTTATGAGCAGGCTTCGATCCTAGCATTGTATGATCCGGATCGACTCGGATCGGTCAGGACGGACAGCGATGTTTCTGATTGGAACGCATTCAAGGCGTTCGTGGCTGGATTGCCAACGTCTTCCAGAATCGTGGTGCTTGCAGAGCCCACTTCATCCATGACCATGGCCGTTGTGCGCCGTCAGATGGAGCAACGGTTCAGCACAGTTCGTTGGGTCGATTACTCAGCCGCTACCTGCAATCATAGTGCGTTAGGTGTCCAAGCTGCCTACGGGCGTGCATGGCGCACCACGCATGATGTGTCGGCAGCCAATGTCATCTTGAGCTTGGATGCAGACCTTTTCGGTGCCAACGGTTCAGATCCGATTGGTGCAGCCCGCGGGTTTGCCGAAGGTCGTGACATGGAAGCAACAGGCAGCATGAGCCGCTTGTATGTCGTCGAAAGTGATTATTCGTTGACGGGCGGTATGGCGGATAACCGTCTGCGCATGAAGTCCGGAGAAATTGCCTCGTTTGCGGCAGCAGTGGCTTCCGCGGTCGGCGCGTGGAGCGGCGACGCCGGTGTTCACGCATCCCATCCTTGGGTTGCTGAAGTAGCCGCCGACCTTCGCCGTGCCGGAAGCACTGCACTTGTAGTCGCCGGAGATAATCAGCCGGCTGGTGTGCATGCCTTGGCTGCCGCCATCAATGATCGCCTAGGTGCCGTTGGTACAACCGTTTCCTACTTGTCACTTGAAGACAGCGCAAATGACTTTGAAGCAGACATGCAGGCCGCCTTGGCTGACATGAATGCGGGAGATGTAGACGTAGTCCTCACGCTGGGCGTCAACCCGGTTTATGACCTACCTGGATTCAGTGATGCGTATGCTAACGCAACCCATCGCGTGCATGTCTCTCTATATGATGATGAGACGGCAGGTTCTGCTACATGGACAGTGCCTCAGACCCATTATCTGGAGGCTTGGGGAGATGGAACGAGTAAATCTGGCGTCATGTCGGTCGTTCAACCCCTTATCGCTCCTCTTTACGCAGATGCTCATTCGGACATCGAAGTCATCGGTCTTTTTGCGACCGGTACTGAAATGTTTGGCTACGACATGGTTCGCGCGACGTGGAGACAACAGCTTTCCGGCACGTTTGAAACGTCTTGGCGCAAAGTTGTCCATGACGGATTCTTGGACGGAAGCGGAGCATCAACGGCTCGCACTAGTCTGTCTAGCACTGGTGTCAATGCGGCCGTTTCAGGCCTTGGCCTAGCAGCTGTTTCTGGCACCGAAATCGTTATCAGTGCTGACACTAAGGTGTTTGATGGTCGGTTTGCCAATAATGCATGGCTCCAAGAGCTACCGGAACCAACCACTAAAGTGGTTTGGGAAAACGTAGCCAAGATGAACCCATCAACAGCCGAACGCTTGGGCGTTGGCTCAAAACTCGACGGTGGCCGCTACCTGACGGATACCGTTGAAATAGAAGTTGGTCAGTACCGCGTTGAACTACCAGTATGGATTCAGCCAGGTATGGCAGATGATTCTGTTCATGTCACGCTCGGTTATGGTCGTAACATCGTTAGTGAACGAGAAGAGCGGAGCACCAATATTTTCGATCTTGACGACTACACAGATGTATATGGCAAGGGGGCTGTTTCGACGGGCGTAGGCTCAAATGTCGCTCCGTTGGCTTCTGAAGGTCGTATCGTCACAGGAAGTATCTCGAAAAAGGCTTCTGGTTACCTAGTCGCGTCCACTCAGGACCACGGTGCTATCGATGCAGAGCATGTGAGCGAGCAGGTCCAGAAACGCGGTCTCTTCCGCATGGCAACGGTCGACGAGTATCGTGCCAACCCTGACTTTGTGGCCGGCGGAGAGCCAGCGCCTCTGAAAGAAGACTGGGAAGACTATCCAACCCTATGGCAGGCCAACCATCCGAAGGAATCGGATGTGATGACCAATTCGAATTATTTCGAAAACCAGTGGGGTATGGTGATCGACCTGAACACGTGTACAGGTTGTAACGCATGTGTTATGGCTTGTCAGGCCGAAAACAACATTCAGGTAGTCGGTAAATCGGAAGTTGCCCGTGGTCGCGAGATGCACTGGCTCCGGATGGACCGCTACTTTGTAAGCGGGGACGGTGCAACGTTGGAAGATCCACAGATGGTGATCCAGCCTATGCCGTGCCAGCATTGTGAAAATGCTCCGTGCGAGCAGGTTTGTCCGGTGGCTGCTACGGTGCACTCACCAGATGGCACGAACCAGATGATTTACAACCGCTGTATCGGGACGCGCTATTGCGCGAATAACTGCCCGTACAAAGTGCGTCGGTTTAACTTCTTCAACTGGACGAAAACATTACCAGGAACGGTCCATATGGCCCAGAATCCTAATGTTACTGTCCGTTCACGTGGTGTTATGGAGAAGTGCTCCTTCTGCATCCAGCGAATCCGCGGAGCCAATAAAGTGGCTAACGTGGAGAACCGGTCGCTGCGTGATGGAGAGGTGGTGACAGCCTGCCAGCAGGTTTGTCCAGCAAATGCCATCACATTTGGAGATTTGGCCAATCCGGAAAGCAGTGTGTCGCAAAAACGCACTTCTGACCGCCGATATGAGTTGCTGGCCGAGCTCAACATAAAACCACGTGTCAGTTATTTGGGTCGGCTCCGCAATCCGAACCCAAATCTGGCTTGATCAACCCGTCATTGAACGCTAAAGGAACGCGACGCCTGTGAATACGGCAAGCAAGGATAAGACACTCGCCTCTTTGGCGGACTTCCATGATGAAGCTCCGCTTGTGACCGGGAATCTGAAATTCCACGACATTACCGAACTCGTTTCTTCCCACACCGAGAAGAAGACTCCATTAGCATGGTATGGCGCATTTAGTCTGGCACTTGTCGGATTGATGCTGCTACTTATCATGATCGCTTACCTGTTCTGGAATGGAACAGGTGTATGGGGACTCAACAACCCGGTCGGCTGGGGCTATGCCATCGTGAACTTCGTGTTCTGGGTGGGTATTGGTCACGCTGGGACGCTGATCTCGGCTATTCTTTTCCTTTTCAGGCAGCAATGGAGGACGGCAATTAACCGGTCTGCAGAGGCAATGACGATTTTTGCCGTCATTTGCGCTCTAGTATTCCCAACTATTCACGTTGGTCGTGTTTGGGCGATTTACTGGACACTTCCCCTGCCGAACCAGATGGGTATGTGGCCTCAGTTCAAGAGTCCGCTTCTCTGGGACGTTTTTGCCGTTTCGACCTACTTCACCGTTTCCTTGGTCTTCTGGTATGTTGGTCTGGTGCCGGACATCGCCACATTGCGTGACCGGGCAACAACGAAGCTTCGTCGCATGGTAACGGGTGTTCTTGCGATGGGATGGACGGGTGCCAACCGCCACTGGCGCAATTACGAAAAAGCGTATCTCTTGCTGGCTGCTTTGGCAACACCGCTGGTTCTGTCGGTCCACTCAGTCGTTTCTTTTGACTTTGCTGTATCCGTTGTGCCGGGGTGGCACACGACGATTTTCCCGCCTTACTTCGTGGCTGGGGCTATCTTCTCTGGCTTTGCCATGGTAGTTACCCTGCTCGTTATCGCTCGTAAGATCTACGGCGTTGAGAATATTATCACGGTGGATCATCTCGAAAAGATGAACATCGTCATCCTGCTTACTGGTACGATGGTTGGCTTTGCCTACATCACCGAGTTCTTCGTCGCCTGGTATTCCGGCGTGCAGTACGAGCAGTATGCGTTCACAAATCGCATGTTTGGTCCTTATGCATGGGCCTATTGGACGATGATGTCTTGCAACCTCTTCTTCCCCCAGTTCTTCTGGTTCAAAAAGCTGCGTCGCAACATCACGTTCATGTTCATCATTTCGATTTTCGTGAACATCGGTATGTGGTTCGAGCGATTTGTGATTACCGTCACATCGCTTCACCGCGATTACCTACCGAGCTCTTGGGACTATTACACGCCCACATTCGTCGACGTACTCACTTTTGTGGGAACGTTCGGCCTCTTCTTCACCTTCTTCCTGCTCTTCCTGAGATTCTTACCCATCGTCGCGGTATCTGAAGTGAAAGGGGTCATGCCTGAGGCAGATCCACACTTCTACGACCACGAAGGGGACGGTCACGACGCTGCTCACGCAGTGAACGTGAACGCCGGACAGAAGCAGTAACCACCAACGCACTACGACGAGCAGCCATGCTGAACCAACTGGCAACCGAAGTAAAGGCAAGCATGAGCATCTATGATGCTCAGGAAGACGAGGTGTACGGTCTCCTCGCTGAGTTCGCCCATCCCGGTGAGCTTCTTCATGCGGCTGCGGCCGTACGAGAGGCGGGATACAAGCATTACGATACCCATAGCCCATTTCCAATCCACGGGATGGACAAGGCGATGGGATTGGGGAATTCCATTATCGGCTGGATCACATTGGTCGGAGGGATCACTGGTCTATCGCTGGCTACGCTAATGCAGTGGTGGATGGGAGCACAGAGCTATCCGATCGGAATCAGCGGTAAACCTTTCTTCTCGATTGAGCCGTCAATTCCGATCATGTTTGAGTTGACGGTGCTGCTAGCCGCTCTCCTCACAGTTGGGGGTATGTTTGCACTGAACGGACTTCCAAGACCTTACAATCCGCTTTTCTTCTCGAAGAACTTCCTTCGCGTAACCGATGATGCGTTTTTCCTGCACATCGCAGCGAGCGATCGCAGGTTTGATATGAGCTCCACGGAGGCCTTCCTGAAGGGCTTAGGCGCAAGCCACGTCGAGACCATTCACGACCGAGAAGAGGAGGACGGAGTCTGACCCGGACCATTCGTCTGGTTGTCAACGCAACTGATCATGAAGATGCATACGAATACATATTTCGGCCGACTCCTTGCAGCGGCTATGATTCTGGTTCTGACAGGCTGTCAGGGGTCTCTTTCCGAGAAGCCCCCGCTCCACTTCAACCAGAACATGGATTTCCAGGAGAAATTCCAGGCACAGGAATCGAATTCCTTCTTTGCCGATGGTCGCGCCATGCGTGAACCGGTTAGAGGCACTGTCGCGCGAGGGTTCCTGAAAGATGATGTCGCATTCTGGACCGGTCGTAATGAGAATGGCTCATTTACTGAGAATCCATTGACCGTTGACCTTGCTCTACTAGAGCGCGGAAAAGATCAGTACGAGATTTTCTGTAGCGTCTGTCACGGGATTGCCGGTGACGGGCAAGGTATCATCATGACGGGAGGGTATGGGTACGTACCGGCTCCCACGTACCATTCGGACATGCTGCGCGCGCAGCCAGATGGGTATATCTACGACGCCCTGACATGGGGTATCCGCAGCATGCCGGGGTATAGCACGCAAGTAAAGGCAAAGGACCGGTGGGCCATCGTGGCCTATATCAGGGCACTGCAGCGCAGCCAGAGTGCGGCGGTTTCCGATGTCCCGGAAAGCGAACGATAGATCCACCAAACGCGTCCTGAGCGACGGACAAACAACGAGCGAAAGCGAATGTCTGAGACAGTTAAACGTAGTAATCCGCTGATCTGGCTGATCGACCCATTGAAGTCGACGGCCAGCAATGCCGATCCCGCCTACCGCTTCACGTGGTCACAGGCAGCCTGGATGCTTCCGCTTGCGATAGGTATCGCCGGTCTCGTGATCAGTGCTGTGGGTTGGGCTACGGACAGCCACCAGTTCTACTTTTCCTATCTGATCGGATGGACGTTCTGTCTTTCCCTGACGCTGGGTGCTTACTTCTTCGTTGTAATACAACATCTGACTAAAGCCCGCTGGAGCGTTGTGATTCGCCGTATTCCTGAGGCATTGATCTGGTCCTTTCCGCTACTGGCAGTACTTGGGCTTCCCATCATTTTCGGGATGCACGACCTCTATCACTGGACACACCTCGAATTATTCGACCCAGCAAGTCCGGAGTACGATCCCATTTTGGCAGGAAAGGAAGGATATTTGAATATGCCATTCTTTATGGCTCGGATGGCATTCTACTTTATAGTCTGGACGTTCGTCTCCTTCCGCCTGTATACGCTTTCTATTCGTCAAGATGTAACTCCGGAAGCAGGTATTACGGCTAAGCAGCGCAAGATCAGTGCGATTGGGCTCGTTTTGGGAGGAATTACAACTGCCTTTGCAGCTATGGATATCCTGATGTCGTTAGACCCTCACTGGTTCTCGACGATTTTTGGAATCTATTTCTTTGCAGGATCCTTCATGGCGATCATGGCTGTGATGGTCCTTGTTTCTATGCTACTGCAACGCAATGGCATGCTCAACGGTGTTATCAAGGTTGACCACTATCAGGACCTTGGTAAATTCCTCTTTGGCTTCACTGTTTTTTGGGCGTACATCGCCTTCAGTCAGTACATGCTGATCTGGTACGGTAACCTGCCAGAAGAAACGATTTTCTATCGTCATCGCATGGAGCACGGCTGGGAGACTTTCAGCGCTGTTTTGCTGATCTGTCACTTCATCATTCCCTTCGTGGTACTATTGGGTAGATGGTCTAAGCGACTCCTTCCTTTGCTGGGCTTTATGTGCGTCTGGATGCTGGTCATGCACTGGTTCGACTTTTTCTGGATCGCTGCCCCTGTGCTGCACAATGAGCATGCTGCTATGAGCATGTATGACATTTCAGCTTGGTTGGGACTTTTTGGTGTTTTCTCTGCTGCGTTCATGTATCGCATGAGCCGTCACGCATTGGTACCGCAGCATGATCCGCGATTAGCCAAATCCCTTTCATTCACTAACTCCTGAACCGGATTCTCACCATGGGCGCACCCATCAACAATCCTGGCGTAGAACCAGAAAGCGTCGACACAACGATGCTGTTCAGCGTAATCGGCGTTAGTGTCGTTATCATTTTTGCAATCGTCGTTGTAGGCTTCGAATTCGCAAAAATGCATTTCCAGGACTATAAGCTTGAAGTAACTACTGTTTCTGGCTATCCAACCCTGCATGAAACGGAAATGAATGGGCATGCGAAGCTTAGTGGCTACGAGGCCAATGACGATGGCACGTACAAAATTCCGATCGAACGGGCTATGGAACTCGAAGCCCAATCAGCGGGACAGTAGGAAGAAAACCTAGTATCAAGAAGTTCATTCACCATATCGTTCTTGTCCTCTTCTTGGTTGTTTACGCACCAGGAGTCGTGACCGCACAAGAGGCTTCTGACCTGGATGCTGACGCAGTATCGCATGATCATATCACGTCTGCTGCAGATCCAATGAATCAAGACGGAGAGGATATGACGTCCTCACAGATCCCAGCCCTCGATTCCTATTTGGCGGGAGTTGGTGTAGAGGAAATGCTCGGGACTAAGATTGCAACAACCACTTCGTTTCTTGACAGCGCGGGCCGTTCAGTACAGATCGGTGACTATCTGGGCAAAGGACGGCCTGTAATTTTGAACTTGGTCTATCATAATTGCCCGATGCTCTGCAGCATTGCTCTAGACGCATTAGGCACTACACTGGGCGATCTTGCATGGACGCCTGGCAACGAGTTTGACGTATTGACCGTAAGTTTTGGCGCTGGTGAGACCCCCGAAATGGCTGCCGCTGCTAAAGACCGTATGATTTCATCATTGGGTCGGCGTGGTGCTGAAGATGGGTGGCACTTTCTCGTAGGTGAGGAAGAGAGCATCATGGAGCTTACGGGTTCTGTCGGATACACATTCAAGTGGATTGCATCTAGAAAAGAATATGCTCATCCAGCTGTCGTCGTTCTACTCGCTGAAGACGGAACGATTACTCGGTATCTGCACGGAATAGACGTAGCGGCTTCAGATGTACGTCGCGGACTAGTGGAAGCTTCGAACGGGGAGGTAGGAACGGCGGTTGATCAGTTCCTTATGTACTGCTTTCAGTATGACCCAGGCTCGAATTCCTACGTTTTACATGCAACAAACCTGATGAAACTCGGTGGGATGTTCACCCTACTGATGCTTGGTGCGGGTCTTTTCGTTTTCTGGCGTAAGGAGCAGCATGATCAAGTGGAACGAGTTCATCAGACCTGATTTCATCATTCATCCAAAGCTAAAGGAAGAAATCCAACATGGGCGATAACGGATCTGTCTGGCTGCCGGACGCCATGTCGACTCTCGCAGGGGAGGTCGATGCCCTGTTCTGGTTCGTGTTCTGGGCGAGTACCATCATTTTTGCCATGGTCATTGTGGCAAAAGTGTATTTCATGGTGAAGTTCAGGCGCACGGACGAAACGTACGTACCGGAGCCGGTCGAAGAGAGCAAAGTTCTTGAAGCCGTCTGGATCGTGTTACCCACGATTCTGACCCTCATCGTTTTTACGTGGGGTTTCGAAGTCTTCGTAAAATTAAATACAGCACCACCTGATTCGTATGAGATCAGTGTGCGGGCGCAACAGTGGTCTTGGGAATTCCAGTACCAGGAAGGAGCCGTTTCCTATACGGAGATGTACGTTCCTGTTGGTCGCCCAGTGAAGCTCGTAATGAACTCGAGTGATGTATTGCATTCATTTTTTGTCCCTGACTTCCGCATCAAGCATGATGTGATTCCAAATCGGTACACCTCCGTTTGGTTTGAAGCCACACAGGCCGGCGAATATGACATCTATTGCACGGAGTATTGCGGTACGCAGCATTCCGGCATGATGGCGAAGGTCGTCGCGGTCCCTCAGGATGAATTCAATAAGTGGATTGCCGAGCAAAGCCAGGATCTTCCACCTGCCGAATTGGGACTCCAAGTATATGCCCAATGCCAAGCATGTCACTCCGTCGATGGGTCGGCAGGAATTGGTCCTACGCTTGCGGGGCTATATGGTACTACTCGTCCATTAGCTGATGGAAGCACCGTTGTAGCGGACGAAGACTATCTGCTTGAGTCAATTGTCAATCCCATGGCGAAAATCGCTGAGGGATACCAGCCCGTCATGCCTGCCATGTTCTCTTCCACCTTGTCTCCAAAGCAGTTGGATGGACTCGTAGCCTATATCAAGACGCTCGAGTAGTCCGACCAGCTATCATCAAGGAAACGTTTCGCATACTACACATATGAGTCATTCTGCCAACGGGATGGTTAATTATTTAAATCACGACAAAGGCATCAAGTCGTGGTTATTCACCCTGGATCACAAGCGCATCGGTATCATGTACCTGGTGGCCGTATCGCTCGCCTTTCTGGCGGGTGGTATTCTGGCTCTATTGGTACGGATCGAGTTGCTGGCACCCGGTGAAACGATTATGAGCGCGGATGCCTATAACCAGTCATTCACGCTTCACGCGGTCCTGATGATCTTCGCGTTCATCATACCGGCCATACCCGCAGTGATGGGTAACTTCGCCCTCCCTATTCAATTGGGAGCGAAAGATGTCGCCTTTCCGCGATTAAACCTGGCATCGTTCTACATTTACTTAATTGGGGCTGCCATCGCGATGAGCGCCCTGATTGTGGGCCGCATCGATGGCGGATGGACCTTCTACACGCCCTATTCCACCAGCATAGGTGATGGAATTCTGTTCGTCACCGCGGGTGTGTTTGTGATGGGCTTTTCGTCCATTCTGACAGGGCTAAACTTTATAGTGACTGTGCACAAAATGCGTGCACCGGGACTGACCTGGAACCGCCTACCACTGTTCATCTGGTCGATCTATGCTACGTCGATCGTGCAGGTTCTTGCCACGCCAGTCATCGGTATCACGGTCCTGCTTCTGTTTCTTGAGAAGGCATTTCAGATCGGAATTTTTGATCCTGCACTCGGTGGGGATCCGGTCCTTTTCCAGCACTTCTTCTGGTTCTATTCGCACCCGGCCGTATACATCATGATTCTGCCGGCCTTCGGAGTCGTATCAGATTTGATGGGTACATTTTCGCGGCATCAGGTTTCGGGATACAAATTCGTTGCCCTTTCCTCTGTTGCAATTGCATTCCTAGGTTTCCTGGTATGGGGTCACCACATGTTCGTATCGGGCCAATCGGCCGTATCGTCCGTGGTGTTCTCGCTGATTACCTACCTGATCGGAATACCAACCGGTGTGAAGGTGATCAACTGGGTTCAGACCATGTACAAAGGGTCTGTGCAGTTCAAGAGCCCGATGCTTTATGCCATCATGTTCCTGTTCACATTCTCCATTGGAGGATTCACAGGTATCATGCTAGGCGTTCTGGCCATCGATATTCACCTGCATGACACCTACTTCGTCGTCGCTCACTTCCACTATGTGATGATGGGTGGCAACGTAATTGCGGCGCTCGGGGGGCTTCATTACTGGTGGCCGAAAATGACCGGTAAGCTCTACAATGAGACACAAGCCAAAATTGCCGCCTTCTTGGTCTTCTTTGGTTTCAACCTGACGTTCTTCCCGCAGTTCATCATGGGCGCACAAGGGATGCCACGTCGCTACTACGATTACCTTCCACAGTACGAAGGCTACCACCAACTTTCGACCTACGGATCATGGGTACTAGGAGTAGGTCTTTTTCTGATCGCTTACTACCTCCTCGTGTCAGTCTTCAAGGGCAAGAAAGCGGGATTGAATCCGTGGGGTGCTCTTACTCTGGAGTGGACTCACACCACGACACCACCGGATCACCACAACTTCCTTGAGACCCCAGTTGTGACTAGAGGTGCATACGACTTCCACCTTGCCCGTCATCTGTTTGAGCATGGCGGAGAAGTAACGGAACTCGAGGGTATGGGCGATGGGGCTTCAACGTTGCCCGAGACCCCTGCTACTGAAGATGCAACTGTCTGAATAGGCTGAATTGGCCCAGAATCAACCAATCAATCATGTCAACCCCGCATTCTGATCAACCGGCTCACGTTAAGCACTACTTCGTGTCGTCCGAACAGCAGTTCGACGCAGCGAAGATGGGCATGTGGCTATTTCTTGTTACGGAGATACTGCTGTTCTCCGGCATGTTCGTGGCGTACACGATCTACCGCTCATGGCATCCAGAAACGTGGGCTGCTCTCTCGACAGCTCTAGACTGGAAATTGGGTGGTCTGAACACCATTGTGCTTCTGGGTTCTTCCTTTACGGTGGCCCTTGGAATTCACCACATCCAGAAGGGAAATAAGAAAGGACTGATCATTAATCTGATCTTGACTTTCCTTTTTGCTGGTGTCTTCCTTGTAGTGAAGTATTTCGAGTACTCCGCAAAAATCGAGCATGGTCTTCTTCCTGGAGCAGCATTCGATCCCCACGGTATTTCATACGGGTTTGACTACGCTACATACAACGTGCCGTACGGTCCTCAATTCTTTTCTATTTATTTCGTGATGACCGGGATACACGGTTTCCACGTGTTAGTGGGAATGGGGCTGTTCGCTTGGATAACTCGAAAGGCCATTCGGGGAGATTTCTCGGCCGAGTACTACACACCGGTTGAAAACTGCGGGTTGTATTGGCACTTGGTCGACATCATCTGGATTTTCCTTTTCCCCCTGCTGTATCTGATTTAGTGTCTTTGACTGCAGCAACTGATTTCCACTTCTCGATTCCTGTACGACGATGTCCCATACTGAACATCACATAACATCCCTGAAGACACTTAGCATCGTATTCGGTGCGCTGGTCTTCTTGACGGTCTTCACTGTATTCACGGCGCAGTTTGATCTCGGTGCATTCAACGTTCCATTGGCGCTAGCCATTGCGCTTACTAAAGCGAGTTTGGTGGTCTTGATTTTTATGGCCCTTATTTGGGACAATAAAGTCAACGCTGTCATTTTGGCTGTGGGTTGCCTGTTCGTTGTCGTTTTTATTTCCTTCATCTTGCTTGATACGGAATATCGTGGTGATCTGTCCAACACCTTCGAGCAGACGCTCATGGACGAACGACTCGAGGCTGAACGAGCAGCGATGGGAGACACAGAAGCTGCTGAATCGCAGGCGGCGGACCACTAGGTTTTAGGTCAGCTAAGAGCGTTAGATCGCTAGAAAGCTTTCGAGGTGGGTCGGGCAGAATGCCCGACCCACCTCTTTTTTATGCATAAAGTCGTAACAACAGAGGGGGCTAAGACGTTCTCTACCTGATTGACAGTTATTGCATACCTATGGAATCCCTGATTATTTACACCGGAGTTCTCTCTGCCGTCGCCCTTGTCGTTTGGGCGCTCTGGGCGGGTTCACGTATTCTCTGTGAGGCTCCAAATATTCCAAGATCAAGTAGTGCGCCGGATGCGATAGGGCGTGAGCGACTGATTGCTGGGACGCGCACGGTTCGCTTTCAAGATATCAGGAATCGAGAGGCACAGAGGATCTCCACTGTCCCTGCCGATGCGGACTATCTGTTCGAAGAAGGATACTCTGTAGGATGGCCCGACGAGTGGACAGATGACCTTATGCTTAGGCGTAACTGACCCGGAGCAGATCGAGGTAGAATATAGAGTGTTCTGAGACGGAGCGCTTAGAGCGTCTTCATTACGTCTGTACGGTCCACCAGGAATTGGCCGAGTTGTTTGTGGCCTGTTGCCAATGTTTTTCTAAGATTTTTGTCCTCAACGCCCATGTGTCCCGTCACCACTTTGACGATCTGACACAGTTTTCCGTGGGTTGCAGCGACATAGGCTACCGCATATCCGGACATGTCGCTGATATCGGCTATTCGTTGCCAGTATAACAATTCAGTGGCGCCTTGTACCGTGTGATCCTGAGTCACTAAAGTGACTTGTTTGAGGCCCTCAAAAGGTACGCTCAAAGGCATTCGAGGATAGGTAGGGGCAGATAACTCGATTCTATCGCCCTCGAAAACCTGCGATACTCCCACCGTCGCACCAATATCCAAATCGTCGTTGAGCGCCGTGCAAGTGCCTCCATGTATGAGGGAGGTTACATCGTAGGAACGAAGGAGACGTTCAGTACGGAGCGCCGCCTTGATCTTACCGATGCCCAGAATAGAAACCAGGAAGTCATCGTCGTGAAAGGTTTCGCCTTCACCTAAACCGTCGAAACGGCCTCTTTCGTACGTCGCCAGAAATGGCTGGGCTTCCTCTGCTGTTGAAAAAACAATTCCGGTCATCGAACAGATTGGATTCGTCGTGGTAAGAAGCGGTCCGTCAAAATATGGTCAACCCCGCTTGAATGGTTGTCCGAGTCTCTTCAGCGATACGCTGCAGGAAGGGCTAAGAAACGAATAAGTGGATCAGTATGAAAGTAGTCGACCTACTGCAGAACAATGATTCGCCCAGTATTTCTTACGAGATCGTCCCGCCGAAGCGGGGTGGGTCCATTAGTGAGATTCTGGCAATCATCGAAGAGTTAAGCGAATTTGATCCACCGTTTGTGGATGTGACATCGCATTCTGCTCAAGTTTATTACGAAGAGCAGACAAATGGGTCGTGGCGAAGGCATATAAAGCGCAAGCGTCCGGGTACACTGGGGATGTGTGCAGCTATCAAAGGCCGATTTGGTATAGAGACGGTGCCGCATCTACTCTGCAAAGGATTTACTAGGGAGGAGAGCGAAGATGCGCTCATCGAGCTCAACTATCTCGGTATCCAGAACGTAATGGCACTCCGAGGAGACGACGGAGGGTATCATAAACCCGTTTCGGTCGACCGAACCCGAAATGAATATGCTATCGATCTGGTCAAGCAGATCTCCGATATGAATGCCGGACATTATCTGGAAGAATTGATCGATGCTGCACCAACTGACTTCTGCGTCGGTGTTGCTGGGTATCCAGAGAAGCACTTTGAAGCGCCAAATATCACCTGGGATGTTTTAAATCTGAAACGGAAAGTAGATGCTGGAGCGGATTACGTGACTTCCCAGATGTTTTTCGATACCTCTTCGTTTCTTTCGTTCGTAGAGCGTTGCCGAGATGTTGGGATTACCGTCCCCATTGTTCCGGGGCTGAAGATCCTGACCAGCAAACGCCAGCTGCAAACACTTCCAGCCAAGTTTCAGGTTGAAATCCCAGAGTCATTGGCAGCTGAATGCGAGGCTGCTCGGGATGATCAGATTCCGGAAATTGGTATTCGGTGGGCACAGAAACAGTGCGAAGAGCTACTGGAAGCAGGATTCATGAATCTACATTTCTACATCATACAGACGCCTGAGCACGTCAGTAAACTAGTTCGCTCTGTCCGTAAAATGGCCTAAAACTGCTGCGGCCCCGTGCCGCTTTTCTTGGCACTGCGCAGTGTCGCATCGCGTCGTCGCATCGCATCGCATCGCGTCGTCGCATTGCCTGTTTTCAAGGAGCCTTCAACGCTACAGGTCATCTTTCTTGGGTATCCTACAACCCTGCTGGCATCTCCTGGTGGCATTTCCTGGTGGCCGCAAATTGTCAGGTAGCTAAAGGGCCAAGCAGCTGTTAAACGTGGTTTGGAAGCTAGTTCAGCTGGGAGAGATAATGGTCTTCCAATACCTGCATGGCAGCCCGCTGTTTGTCTGAAGCATCGTCGTGGCCGCACAGATGGAGTAACCCATGAACAGCGTATCGCTCGATTTCTGTCGTCAGCGTGCTATCAAACTCCGCGTGTCGTTCCTGAGCCGTTTCCACGTCGATATAGATCTCACCTTCGATAGGATCTTCTTCCAGGAGAAATGAGATGACATCCGTTGTCCAGTCGTGCTCCAGCCATTCCCGGTTCATTGCATGCAGGGTGCCATGATCACAGAAAATTACACCGATTGACTCAAAGGGCTTTTCTTCACCTAAGAAAACACATTCGACAATGGTACGAATGCGCTCCTCACTCGGGTACCAAGGAAGGATTTCACCAGAGAAGGAAAGGGTTACGTCAGGCACCAAGGCGGATGGATCAGTGATTGATCAGGGAAGGTCGTCAAACAGACTTTCTGTAACGGACAAGGCTATGCTACTCATTATGAGCTCAGGCGGTAGCCGTGTGAAATCTGTTGAGAGTAGGCTGGAATCTACATTGGCGTACAACGAGCAACCTGCCTGCTTTTCAACAACCAATCCATTGGACGTTTCACCGCTCCTGGCGACAAATATGATTTCTCCCAGATCTTCGCTTCCTATGAACCCGGTGCACCCCTGTAGTTGCAAGAACGAGGCAGGTGCATAGACCGAAACCAGTGAGGTAAACTCCCCATCAGAAAGCCCAGGAGTGACGACCATGCGATGGATTTCAAGAGTTATGCGTCGACCACTATCCTCGTCGGATAATTCGAAACGGGCTAGTGAATCAACTTTTTTTGCCGTCACACCGAGAATCTTCTCGATGCGCTCGATGTCGGTATCTGAAAACGAAAACGGCATACAAAATCTCGTCTCTTCTATGGAATGAATGCCTAGGGCATCTGTTGAAAGATACCGGCTCGAACTGCGATATACAACGAATTGCGACTCGCGTCCCCGTACCCAACCCCAAGAATGATATTGTTCATTCAGTCCTGAGGAACCGCACTCTCAACCTCGGCTTTATCATAGACGGCTGGTATTCTTCGTACGGATTGAGATACCATTGTTGCAAAAAAACGGAAGAAGTACATGTTAACTGCGCGTCATGTTTGTATCACGGGTGCACTATTAGGGGTACTGGGCGTCCTTCTTGGAGCATTTGGAACACATTCATTGCGAGGTCTACTCGATGAATCAGCGATGAGGACGTATGGCACGGGTGTAGATTACCTGCAATTACATGCTGTGTATCTACTACTTCTTGGCGTCACGGCGTTACGGATAGATCTACCGCGGCTCAGGCAGGCAGCGACCATCGGTTTGGCAGGTATTCTAGTATTCAGCGGTAGCGTAATAACGCTGGCGCTCACAGGTATAGCCTGGCTTGGAGCCATTGCTCCCATGGGAGGGCTTCTTCTGATTACGTCCTGGGGTTGGACGATTCTAGCCTTTGTGCGTCTCAAGGACTAAAGGATGAGCCCAAGAGATGTGCATGTCAAGGAATGAGTCTGTTAGGCTCTTAGGCGCCTTCTTCTTCCTCGAACAACAGCGTAATGCTCGGCGCAAGCTGAAGCTCTTTGGCGAGTCGAAGCAATTCCTTGGCGGCATCCTCGGCCGTTTCAAACGTACCCAACTCACGGGAATCAACGGCTAGAGCGTACCCAATGTCATCAGCTTCCCCTTCTTCATAATCTTCCCACTCAATAGCTTCTTCTAATACAAAGAGGCCATCCTCGGGCGCAAAGGAAGCGACGTAACGCTCGCACTTTTCCTCCGTGTCGATAAGACTCAGGTTTCCGAGTGCTTCATATTCCTCATCATAAAACAGGGTTTCGGCGATGAGGCGAAGAACAAATTGTTCAGTATCTAAAGCGGACATATGCAGGCTCCGTTCGTGGCCTCGCGAAGCGAGACGAACTGATGGTCAGACTGGATCTACGTCAAGATACGTTTCCAACCAAGTCTGTGCATCATCCTTTTCGAGGACTTGTCCACTACACCCAAAAACCTCGGTAAAATGTGCACAGATGCGATCTTCGATGGCGTTTCGATCGAGCTTTTTGAGCAACTCCATTTCCATCGAAGTGACGCTTCGATCCGTAATACCACACGGAACGATCATTGAAAAATGATCCAGTGTCGATGCCACATTTAGAGCAAAGCCGTGCATCGTTACCCACCGGCTGCATCGTATACCCATTGCACAGATTTTGCGTTCGTTGCCTTCTTCATTGGTCACCCAAACGCCCGTTCCTTTGTCAAAACGCTTAACCGACAGATCAAAATCGGCACATGTCCGAATGATCACTTCTTCCAGGTCGCGAAGGTAGCGGTGGATATCAGTGTAGAAGCGATCGAGATCAATTATAGGGTATCCTACAATCTGTCCTGGACCATGATAGGTGATATCCCCTCCGCGGTCGATTCGAACAAACGTTGCGCCAGCGTCTTTCAATTGCTGTTCATCAGCGAGCAAATTGGCATCATCACCGCTTTTTCCCAATGTAAACACGGGTGGATGCTCAACTAGCAGCGCAACATGGGGAAGAGGCTTTGGATCTGCGGAACGTTTATTGTCGATAAGTCGCTTTTGAAGCTGCTGTTGCAGCCTCCAAGCCGGTTCATACTCCATACGACCCATCCGGCAGAACACGATTTTTTCGGTGTTCTCGATCATCAGTTAGCAATACTGACGCGGATATTAAACGTACCGTTGATGTTCACTGAGGAAGGTTGACGAGAGTCTTCCGAGTCGAATTTTTCGTATTTGAGAGTGAAGTCAGCGGTTACCCTATTACTGAACTGATAAGCGATTCGCGGTGTCATTATTAGTCGTTTGTGGGCGGTTACCAGTGAAATATTATCTCCCTCTAAGGCATTGGCTAGAATAAACTCAGGATCAGTTACAGCTTGCTCCAGTGCTCGACGAAGTCTCAAACGCTGATCGATCGTTTCACTAGACGTGATTCTAAGCTGCAGCGTCAAACGATTATTCATTTTCTTAAAGAATGGCAGTTTCATGCCCGACTTCTGATAATTTATATCGACACCCAATTCAGTAGTCTTGTTCTCGCTGACCTCAAAGTTGGCCGTACTAAGTGAATACGAATTGCTTTTAGACCAAGTGACCGAGGTAGAGATATTGCCAGCCCAGGTGATATCTACGCCTAAAAGCGGCCGGTAGCTTTCGTTGATACGGATGTTGTTGATCTGGTACTCTTCAACCGCAAACTGAATACGTCGAGATCCAAGATCTACTGTTCGAACAGTGTCCTCGCTTGCAAAAGCTGTATTCGTGTTGAAATCTGCTGCATAATCGCCAGAGTAAGCGTGTCTCAAGGAAACGCTCTTGGTAAGACGCCGAATGATGGGCCAATTGGAAAGGCCCGAATAGTTAACCTGCCAAGTCGGTTTCGGTAGCGGCGCGATTCCTAGGTCATCGACAGTTGTCGTGCCTTTCACGAATGCCTGCCTAAAGTCTTCCACTACAGACGTATTTGTAAGGACTGTACGCCCGTCCTGGTTGTCATCGGCGATAATGATTGGATCTGGGTTAATGGCGGCAGCCAAGTCATCTTGGAACGTAGTAAGCTGACTTGAGAACATATCCAGGTAAGAGGAGCCGAATGCCCAGATGGAAGCCTTGTTGTTTCCACTCCGTGTGATGGTCGTGTCCACACCGATTACCATGCCCAAGTCGTCGGTTGCAGGTCGGAAGGTGAATGTCTCGTTCTGCTGGAGGTCAAGGTTCCAGTTTAAGGTCACGTTCAAAGACGGAGAAGGATTGAGCGTTGTACGTCCTTGGAATCGATGGGCATCACTGAGAAGGTCAGAGACCTGAAGTGATGGGTCCACGATCCTATCCGCGACATCAAACTGTCGCTTGAACCCAAAGCGATAGCCTAAAGAAGCTCCATTCCCACGAATTGCATCCCGTATGGAATAAAATGTGGCCACATCTTGGAGTAGGCCATCCTCATCGAAAACACCAGAGCCTACGTTGGATGAGGTTCCGCTTCGTGTGTTCTGATAAGATAGATTGAAGTCTCGGATTCCTGTGGAGCTTAGCAGCAATTGACGGGCGTAGGAAACCAACCGACCAGAAAATCCTGGACCAGAGTCTTCTTTTTCCTCCTCGGAATCAGCCTCTGTATCCTCCCCATCCTTTTCAGCTTGCTCAGCCAGTGCATCTTGTGCTTCCTGCGCGGCTTTTTCAGCTGGCAACTCATCAGGCATTTCAACGCCACTTTTTCTAGCAAGCTTTCTGGCCTCCTTTATTTTCTTGCGTGCCTCTTTTTCCTTCAGCTTATTGGCTCGATTTGTTTCCTTTATTTGCAGGTAATTGCGTTGAGCTTGCTCAATGGATTCATAGAATCCGAACTTGCGCCACATGTCCTGAATGCGAAAAGAAATTCCAGCGCGCAGTTCTACGGTATTGCGAATTGACGCACCGTTATTGCGGCCGAGGGGGCCGTTCTGCCAATCAAAATTCGCCTGATATCCGACGTCCTGGATCTGGATCCAGTCGAGTATTTTGACGGCCTCAATGCGAGGTCTGAATGATGCTCTAAAGACCTGATTGTGACGCTCTGTTCGGGGCGTGATTCCGCCGCTGAAAAACTGTCCAAGGACTGAACTCCCTGACTTTACATCCAGAAGGGGAACCTGAAACGCGTTAGCTACTTGTTCTTCTGAAAGGAGACCTTGGTCAATCGCAGAAGTTATAGTGGTATTGAACAGCGTGGTGTCTGGCGTAACGACGTTGTAGAGGGTATCCACGCCAACAACATTGAAGCTCTGGTCAGTTTTGGTATCAAAACTAAGGTTTAAGAACCCGAATGGATTGTACTGAAACTGGAAATCCCTACCGTGGGTGAACGCGTGCTTTTCGCGCAACGGGAAGCGAACGTCGATGGGTGTTGTGTTCGCGTCTCCTGGGTTAATGATCGCGCGTTCCCTTGTCTGGTTGAATTGCCGATTAAAGGCTCCAGATACGGAGACAAGTGCGGGTGCATAGTTAAAGTTGATTCCGCCGAGTGCACGCAACAATGGAATTGGATCCAGGAAGAAAAATGGGCGGAGCGTTTTGGGTCGACGCGTTTGAAAACGGTACGATAGAGTACTTGACCAGCGCCAGGAAGTATTTAACTGCTGGGAAGGGCTACGGCCATCGACTGTTGCCTGAGAGTAGGCTACTGCGACACCATCCACCGTATTACGCAGGATCTTGTTACGCGAGCCCGATTTGCCCACTCGTGTCGATAACGATTTAGAAAGGGTATAGGTTTGAGCTGATTTGGTGGCCTCTGTTTTGGCCTCCGATTTTTCCTGGTCACTTAGGTCTTCGCGATCATCAATCTGATTAATGAGTTCTTCGAGACGAATATCTCCTCTGGTAGGGGAGAATCGGGGAGTGGTCTTATTTGACTGGACCTGCAGGTTTACGGGCATCGACCAGCCGTACCGCTCTGGAATCACTTTGTCCGCATTCAATTCTGTCGTGACGGTCCAGTTGTTAATACTCAGCTGTTCGCGTTCTCCCAGGCTAGAGGACAGCGAGCCGAATCCGTCTGTCTGTCGCTGAAAGCTGGCTTTTACTCGCCCAAGGTCCGCAAGTTGGATGTCGATGTTTGACAGGGCAGCCCATCCATTCTCTGAGTCATATCCCGAAACACGTAACTCGTTGATCCACAATGTGATGTCTTCGAGGATATGGTCGAACCCGGTTAGCGTGGAGTCAGCTGCATTCCGAACACCAATGACGATGCTATTAACCTTACCCAGAGACGGTGTCCCTCTAATTCCCAAACGAGTACCAGGAGGAGCAAAGAGCTCCGCATCCGGTGAATCGGGCGTAGTCAGCTCTCCGTTGGTTGCACTAAAAAAGACGCTATCGGTAGGGAAGGCAATTCGATCTCGAGCGACTTTTAGCTGGTTGAGCGCTCCAAGTTCGATATTCATCGACCCAAGGTCTCTGAATTCACCTAAAAAGTCGACGGCTGTCTGCCAAAGCTCATCCGATGAACCAGCATTTTCAAAACTCGGAGAAAGAGGCTGTTCGTACTCGTAGTAATCATTTGTTTCGTTTGAGCCGAGCCGAACGAACAGCTTTGCTTTAGCGCGCGCATCTTCTTTTGGCAGGGAAGCAAGGTCCGTACCATCGGCAAGCCGTCCATGAGTATGAACAAACATGCGGAGGTTGGAATATTTGAGTAAGTCTAGGCCAGAATTCTGCGTCTTGAAAATAGCCCTTTGTTTGCCTGGTTTGAGATTTTCAACCCTAATTACAAGAGACTGCTCGCGTGCATTCTGTACACGTCCGGAAGCGAGACGAGACTGGCTGACGACGGCTCCAATCGGGGGCTGGTACGTCTCGGCGTTTTCCTCGTTGTTAATACTGGAAATCGTTAGCCGGGTATCGGTGCCTGTTGTGTCGAAGGCAGTTTCATGTTCAAGAGTGACTCTTTCCGACTTCTGCCACTGTGACCCAACGAGTTCGAGCGAAGCAAAACGTGCTGTGAATGGGACTTCGTGCCCTGTCGTCCACAAGCGCATGAACTCAATCAAGGAAAAGTCTTGGATGTCACCCACTTTCCGGTCGTACTGCTGAACTGGGATTCGTACCTGATACCACCCCGTGCCATTTCCATTAGCATCCGCAACCTCGCCTACGATATAGTCATCAACCATGCCTGGGGCAGCGAGAGAGTCCAGCGTTCGTCTGGAAAGGGGAAGTTCATACTGGTAATAGCTGTTTTCCGTATCGACCGTTGAGTTCAAGTTGCGGTCTTCAGAATCCGGAAAGCGTGAGTTACCACGTTTGATGGATGTGTTGTTGGCGAGCTTGGTTTGGGTTTCGAACGCATTGAGCTCCTGCCCAGCGAAGTAGTGACTGAAGTGTTGCTGGAACGATGCTACGTTGGGGAAATAACTCGAATTTTGGTAGTACTGAGAGTTTCCGAAGTAGTGGTAGTCATCTCCAGATGGATCTGCTAATGCCTTGGCTACTTCTGCACGGTACTTGGGGTCACTCGAGGTACGGTCAAGAGAGGCTAGGAAGTTAGCAAAATGCACTTCTTCCGTAGCAAAAGGAGGGTAGTCTGAGCTTCCACTAGCAAGTCCATCGAGACCAAGGTCTTCCGTGCGTCGAGAAGCATCGTCGATGTCTACTACGCTGTTTTGAGCGCCCGTCGGACTACGCCCCCAGTCCAAAATACCACCCTCAGTTATCGTGCTCGTAGACAGGCCATCTTCGTTATTGAGCTTTTCGTCCGGAAGGATGTCTTCGGAAATAGATCCCAAGTCGACATATAACTTCGCATCCGAACCAGCATCATTTTGGGCATTTTCCGGGAATGGGCGGAAAATGAACTCTACGAAATCGATGTTTTTCAGACTGAAATCGGTAAAGCCTTCCGGCAACCGTTGCGTCATCCCGCCCCAACTTTGTTTGGGGTTGTCTAAGAATCCGCGCAGATTCCTTGTGTAGTTGTAAGGTCCTCGCTCCGTTGGGTTGAAGTAGAAATCATACGTCTCCAGCGTCGGGTCGATTTCTGCTCGCGTATCCCTGTTAGGAAAGACCTCATCGATCCGGAAAATCCGAATTGCATCGGCGCTAAAGGCAATAGTTGGTATCTCTTTTAGCATATTTGCATTGATGCGATACCACGCGAAATTGCCTCGCCAGTTGGTTCGTAGAGAGTCAGATCGGAAACCACTCAGTATACCATTACGGTCAATTGCGCCAATCGAGTCCGGTGCTGAGGCCAAGCCCCATGCCCCAGGCTGCATCATGGTGAAGGTGTTTTCGAAGCCTTCGAAGTCATCGATATAAGACTGCCCACCGAGTTCATCACGGGCAAAATCCCTATTGGCGTCCTGCAATTCACGGCGGGTCCGTTCGAAGGCAACCGTTTGGGTATTCCCAGGTCGTAACTGGGCGAATTCTCCAGTGAGTGAGACCATCGACGGCTCCTTCGTTTGCAGCAGGGGTACGAAGTCAATCGCACGAGTCATCCACCGGGGCTCGAGTCGTAGTGATCCGTCAACACCCCAAATAGTGTTTGAAATCGGCTCTTCCCCAATACGGTATTTGTCGATGGGTGACTTCTGTTTCATCTGCATCACTGTTGCGCCCAGAGACAGTCGTTCATCCATCACATAATCGGCTCTCATTCCAACCAGCGTCTTCTTCTGAATATTGAAGAAGGAGTTCTGCTCAAATTCGATTTCGATATCGCGTCCGGCAGATAGGAAGGCAGGATTAATGATCTGCACCAATCCTGTACCGGAATATTCTACCACGAAATCAGTGCCTTCTGATAAAGGCGTTCCTCCCGACGTCACTCGGACGGATCCTTCAATGACCCCCGAAAACGCGTTCAAGTCATATGATGATTGGGTCGAACCGCGATATGAACCTCTGATTCGATATACATCATGCTGACTGTCTCTACGCGCGTTGGCTTTTTTCTGATTGTAGAGAGTTTTGAATACAAAAACATCTCGCAGGGCATCGCGAGACTCTTGAGGTCCGCCGCCTTCATCAATCACATCCGAAATCCTGGATCCAAAAGGCTCTAGATAGGGGAAAATCAGCGTTCCCTCTCCAGGAACTATGGTGTAGTTGACTAGGAAGTCGAACAGGTCATCCGGTTGAAGGGCTTGGTCTTCGTTGACCCGGTCCAGCCCTGTCAGCTGCAGAATAGTCTGAGTTCCACCCGCCCCAGGAAGCGTTTTCGACGCTGTTTGCCCTGGAGGTTCGAAGAAAACTTGTAGTTCGAATTCGTTAGGCTGAATACCTCGTCCGGGAAGACGATAAATATTCTTCATCTCCAGATACCAAGCAGCTGGATTGAAGTTGGATTCCGGCGATGGCTGTCGAAGCTGAACAGGACGTACGAGCTTCAGGACAAGCTTATCTTCATTCTGACCACCGTCTGAGCCCCCAGTGTCCGTAGAAAAGTCACCGACCTGGTACGTGCGTCCACTTGCGCGATAGCGGAATGCCACGGCAAGAGCTTCGCTCTCTTGAATGCGCTGGCGCATCGTGACATACCCTAGGACTTCGTCGATGTCATAGTCTCGGCCTTGTTCTAGGCGTTTAAATTTTCCTACCTGGAAATCTGAGCTAGACAAGTCTTTGACCGTCTCGAGATAAGAGCCTGGCGCTGCATTTCCATCCCTCAATTCGAGGGCTATTTCTCCACCGTCTGCATCATCATACTGGTCACGGTCATTGGAGGGGAGTTCTTCCAGAGTGAATTCATTCGCTTGAGACAAAAGGTCTTGGGATTCTCCAAGGTCCACCATAGCCACAATCTGGCGCACGTTTTCCTCTTCAGGGCGCGTGGGCATGAGCTTCCAAATCTCAATTTCTGTAATACGTTCGAAGCCATTGCCAACACGAATGTTGGGAGGATCTCGGAGGGCATCCTCAAACCGGTTACGGAAGTAATAGCTAAGGAAGAAGTGATTGGCTTCATCATAGTCCGTGGGTCGAAGGTCAAACTCCGTTTCCTCAGACCCTCCTTCAATGTTGAGGCTATTCGACTGGCCTTCCTGCTGACTCATTACAGTCGTTAGCCGGATGCCACCAAGTTGTAACTCACTCTTAATTCCAAAAAGGCTTTGTCCACCTCGGATGAGCGAAGAAGGCGTCTGTAGAAAGACGTTTCCAGCCTCAATTTTTTGAATGATCTCATCTTCATAGCCCGTGTACTCGAGCTTGAGCTGATTCTGGAAATCGAATTGATTGCGCGAGTCATAATTGACGTTGATGCGCAATTTGTCTCCAATCGTTCCCGTAATTCCAAGACTAAGGTCTTGCTTGAATTCCGGATCAAGTTGACTTGGCTTACCCGTGATGGATACTTGCTGATCACTTTTGCGGTAATCAAAGCCTGCGTGGATATCCGCCGTACCGTTGACTCGGAGATCGACGGTGTTGCTCCCGAAAATGGTGGTAAAGGCCTTGTTTCGTCCACCGGGCACAACAATGTTGAAGCCAAGACCTCCGCGTCGTCGCTGCTGTTCGGCCCGCTCACGCTGAAGCAGGAGTTCCTGCCATGTGTCGTCCATGTCCTTGCTCAGACGGGCAGCGCGATATTCATCGTAGTTGAGTGTAATCGGATAACGAACATCGAGGTCGCCGACTTTTTCACGTGCCGTGTAGGTTCTGGCCGTGGTATCAAATACTATCTCGTAGCTCCACCACCTGCCCAATGAAGGGGACATGATCAACCGATCCCTTGGTTGAGCGGAAGCGGTCCAACTGTCGCGGCGGAAGGCCGGGAGGTAGTCCCACACCAAGGCTGAATCCGGCAAGAAAAGGGAGTCCACCACGAGGCTGTCAACATCCAGCGTGTCGAGCGCAAGGGAATCAACCCCTAGTGAGTCAAAGCCCAGTGAATCAAAGCCAATCAGGTCGATTGCAACAGAATCTGTATCGGCTAGAGCAATAAACCCGGCGTTTTTGCGCCATTCCCTGAAGTCTGGGTCGGTGGCGGCAGAACTCACCCATACCATGGATATGACGAAGAGCGCCAATACCACGGAAAGGGCATGACGAAGCCTACGGGACGATGCAGTCCCCTTTTCTTCAGACCAGGATTCTACTGGGCGATTCAGCACAACAGCTTTAAGACCGTTCTTCGGGCTCGGAGTTGGTCATAATGACCAAGCCGCGCCGCACGATGGATTCAGGAAATCGGATTCGTAGCGATGGGTCGTATAGAACGGTTATGTAGCTGACTGAGGATGGACGGGGTGGCAAGAAAGGCCACGGACAAGGGCGTATGCCCATCTTCCCCGATGGTTCTCCCTAATTTGGGACTTTTCGAATTCTCGATCAGAACCTAATTAGAGAGTCCTCCATAAGACGTCGCTAGGATCACGATTTCTTTGAAGGCTAGGATACCCTTGATTACGTATTTTTGTTCTTTATTCGACCGTCCACAAAAGGTACTATGCACTTATACGACTCACTACCCAAACGTAGGTTGGGCAATATTTCATGCCTCATCCCCGGATTCCTTGTTTTCTCATTTTTTCTAGGGGCATGTACAGTACAAGAATCGGAGCAATCGACTCCACTTGCACAGATAGTACAGACTCAAGTCAGTCCAGAATACGCAGCAGAGGAGCGGGCGGCCATTCGCGCATTGCTGATGCGACAGCAGGATGCTTGGAATGCTGGAGATGTCGAGACCTTTATGGACGACTACGTAAAATCTGATTCGTTGCGGTTTACATCGGGCGGTTCGGTACGGTATGGCTGGCAGGCAACGCTCGAGCGGTATTACACAACCTATCCAGACCGGGACGCAATGGGTACGCTGACATTTGATGATCTGAAGATCGATATCCTTTCACCTGAATGGGCACTTGTTTTCGGGTCTTGGTATTTGGTGCGTGGAGGGGAATGGGAAGACATTGGAGGTCGATACACTCTTTTGATGTCACGGACCCCAGAAGGTTGGAAAGTCCTTTATGACCACACATCCCGAGCTGAGTAATGAGTACAACGTCCCCTTTGGTTGTCATCGTCGGAGCTTCTGGTAGACTTGGTTCAGCCGCTGCAATAGGTTTCCTTTCCAATGGATACCACGTTGTGGGTATTGACCGGTTGGCTTCCTCAGATGGAGCCTTCCCAATCCTTTCTGTGAACGCCATTGACGAATCATCCGTCCAGATGACTTTCGAAGCGATTCGCAGCGAGTACGGCGTACCACGCGTTGTCATCCAGACTGTCGGTATGTGGGCTATGGCTCCGTTTGCCGAGACAACATTGAGCGATTGGAAACAGCTGATAGATGTTAACCTTACCACTACGTTCCTCATCTTCAGAGAAGCCGTGCGCCTTATGACTGCGTCCGGTGGATTAGGTGGCACGCTTATCGGCATCACATCCCGGCAAGGGAGTGAACGAGGCGTCAGCCAGCAAGCGGCTTATTCCGCAGCGAAGGCTGGTGTTGTTCGAATGGTAGAAGCCATCGCTGACGAGTATGCTACCTCAACGATCAATGCTCATGCCCTAGCGCCGTCGACAATCCTTTTTGGGTCAGAAAATGCACAGGATGGCGTTCAGGTCGAAGATCTCGTGGCACATTGTCTGTACCTTTGCTCCGACGCAGGGGGCAGCCTGAATGGGGCTACCATCCACGCCTATGGCTGATGAGGAATTCATCACTCGATTTAATCACCTAATTGACGCCGGAATTGATCCGGATGACCATCAACGCATCATTTTATCATGACAACATCGAAAGGAACCATTGGAATCCTAACAGGCGGCGGCGACGTGCCAGGACTCAATCCAGCCATTCGCGCCGTGACCATCCGTGCGATGAGAGAAGGGTATCGAGTAATTGGGATTCGTAGGGGATGGGCTGGGCTGGTCGATCTGGTGCCTGAAAAGGGGGCTGACAACTCTGCTTGCGTCGTGGACTTGACGGAAGAAGTTGTCAACCGCGCAGGGCGAACAGGGGGGACGTTTCTTCACTCTTCTCGCACGCGCCCAAGTCATCTACCAGACACAATGATGCCGGAGCACTTGAGAGGAACGTACACGGATGAGGTCAATGACATCACGGCGCAGATCCTCAAAAACATCGAATTTCTTGGTCTGGACTACCTGATTCCTATCGGTGGGGATGACACTCTCAGCTACGGACATCGTCTGTACAAAGAGGGAGTGAAAGTGATTGCCATTCCTAAAACGATGGACAATGATGTGCCGGGTACGGACTACTGCATCGGGTTTGGAACGTGTGTAACCAGAACAATCGAACTAGCCCATACCCTTCGTACGTCAGCTGGATCACACGAACGGTTTTTGGTGATTGAAGCGTTTGGACGATATGCAGGATTTACAGCCCTGCTACCGACGATGGCCGGTGCGGCAGATCGGTGCATCATTCCAGAACACCCTTTTGATCCAGAGCACCTTACCGAAATTCTTTCCTACGATCGGAATCGACATCCAAGCAAATATGCCGTTGTGTTGGTCTCCGAAGGTGCGACAATGGCCCATCATGACGGTATGTCATTTGAAGGAGAGGAGGCAGATCAATACGGCCATAAAAAGTTGGGTGGTATCGGAGATAAGGTCGCCACTAACCTGAAAAATCTGTCGCCGAAGTACAATAATGGTAAGAGGATCAACGTGGTCAGCCAACGGCTGGGTTATTTAGTTCGCTGCGGAGACCCTGACGCCCTCGACTCGATTGTCCCGATGGCCTTCGGTAATCTGGCCCTTGATCTGATCTTGAGCCGTTCAAACGGCCGACTGGTGAGCTTGCGCAAGGGGACCTACGACAACGTTCCTTTGGACGTAGTGGTCGGTACGAAGAAAGTGGTAGATGTAGCCAAATACTACAATACTGAGCGCTTTCGTCCCTTCTATCACTCATTTGGGCAGCGACCAACGTTCATCATGACCTCAGACGTGTAACGGTGGTAGACTTGTTAGATAGTGTAGCCGGGTGTTTTGGCATCTGACATCCGTGTGGTGAACCATGTCGCCAAACCGATGAGGATCATCAGGAAAACGGAATAGGCTGCGGCGGCTCCAAAATCGTAGAGCCGAAGCTGAGACAGGATTTCCACGGATATGGGTCGGTTGTCGAACACGTACAGAAGAATCGAAGAGACGAATTCTCCTAATGCGGTTACAAACGTTAGTAGCGTTCCCGCTAAGATACCGGGAGCGACGGAGGGCAGAACGATACGAAAAAACGTATGCGTTCGGGAGGCACCGAGGTCGACCGATGCATCAGTGAGTCGGTCATCATAGGTTTCCAAGGAGGCTATCGTGGAGCGCACGATCAACGGAATATGGCGAATGAAGTAGGCTAGCGGCAACAACCAGAACGTTCCCACCAATACCGATCCTCCGCTGAGAGCAGATGGTTCACTGAAGGTGATGATGAGGTTGATGGCGATGACTGTTCCAGGAATCGCAAAGGGAAGAATGGCGAGAATTCGGACCAAAGCCCGCCCCTTCAGACTCCCTTTCACCACAAAGAGGGCTGCTACAACGCCAAAAAGGATGTTGCCAACGGTTGCCAGCGTCGCCATTCTAAGCGAATTCAACATGGGTTGAATCACGTCCGGTTGTCGGAGCAGATTCAAGTAGTTGTCCAATGTGTATGCCTGTGGAAGAACCTGATAGGTCCAACTGCCTTCTCTTACAAAGGAAATCAGGATAATGGTCAGGACGGGAAGTGCCAGAAAGAGGATGATGGCGGCCGCGCACAACATGGCGAGTAAGCGGCTATGTCCTGAACGCAAAGGGCTGGGCGCTGGAGAGGCCCCCTTGGAGGCAGTGCTCACACGGCCGCGCTTACGGTCCAATTCGAACAGCAGCAGGAAAAGCAGGCAAATGATCGTTAGGACTACGGAAACAGCCGCTGAATACGGCAAATTCCCATTCATCTTGTAATTGTAGATCTGCAGCGTAAGAAAATTTTCGGTGCCTGCGAACAAGAGTGGGGCCGTAAACGAGGCCATCGAAATCATGAACACCAGAAGGGAAGCGCTGATCATAGACGGGCGCAGGTGAGGTACCGTCACGGTCAGGAATGTGCGCACGGGCCCCGCACCCAGATCTGAGGCAGCTTCAATCAGGCTCTGGTCCAGCGTCTTGAGTGCTGCGGAGCAGAACAGGTAGTAAAAGACATACATTGAATAGACATGCACAAGCCAGACTGCCCACATTCCAGAAAACGAGAAGGGTACGTTTTCAAGTCCAAAGACGACCTGGGCTCCACGAGGCAAAATGCCGCTTTCTCCGTATAGAAACAGGAAGGCAAGAACGCCAACTAGTGGGGGGAGGGCTAGTGGAAGAGCGGCAAGAGCCGTGAGTGACGGGCGTAAGGGAAAGTCGAATCGGAAGAGCAGCCATGCCATGGCTGTGCCCAGAACTCCTGCTCCAATAACCGTCCAAAGAGAGATCCACACGGAATTATATAGAGCGCGGGCATTAGCCGAGCTACCAGACGAAAAAATCTCTCGAAGAATGGATGGGTCTAGCCCGATGGTGAACACGCGCAGGGTGGGCCAGAGGACGTATCCAAGGAGGATCGTCATCAAGAGCACGAAGAACACCACATTAGCCGTACCAGACAGCATGCCGGTTGTGGGGCGCAAGGATCTCATCCGAATTGATGGCATGGCTGGTTGCCTCAGACCGAAACCCGGGCTTCCAGAGCGCGGGTTAGGGTTGCCTCGTCTGTAAATTCTAGATCGCTCCCTATAGGAATACCTCGTGCGAGGCGAGTTACCTGTACCTCAAACGGAGCCAGCAACTGGCTTATGTAGTACGCCGTGGTGTCGCCTTCTACAGACGGATTCACGGCAAGGATAACTTCTCGTACAACGGGGCCATCTCCAGGCGCAGCCACACGAGCTATCAGTTCTTTAATCTTCAGGTCTTCCGGACCAATGCCGTCAAGGGGGGATATTGCGCCGCCGAGCACATGATATTTTCCGCTGAAGCCCCCCGTTCGTTCTACGGCCATAAGATCACTAGCCTCCTCCACGACACAGATCACCCCACCATCGCGACGGTCTGACAGGCAAACCGGGCAGGGGTCATGGTCGGCAACATTGAAACACGTGGAGCAGAAAATGACTTTCTCCTTCACGGCAATCAGCGCCTCAGCCATTTCAACGACGTCGGATTTGGGCTGTTTGAGAACAAAGGCAGCTAGCCGACGAGCGGTCTTGCGTCCGATGCCGGGTAAGCGCGAAAACTGCTCTACTAACGTCTCAACCGATTCAGAGGAGAATTGCATCAGGATTAGAGTCCGAACTGGCTGAGATCAGTACCCGGAGGAATGAGTCCGCCAGCAGCTTTGGCCATTTCGCCTTTCGCAACAGCTGCTGCCTCTTCGAGGGCCTTGTTGACACCCGCCATTACAAGATCTTCCAACAATTCAGCATCCTGAGGATCAATAACTTCCTTTTCGATTGAAATGGAGGTCACTCGCTGAAGTCCATTAGCTGTCACTTTTACCATTCCGCCACCCGCTTCTGCTGTCACGGTCTGTGCGCCCAGCTTTTCCTGGGTTTCTGCCATTTGGCGCTGCATTTCTGCAATTTTGCCGAACATGTCCGCCATATTTATTCCGTCACTCATGAGGTCTCTTTGCTAATTGGTTTTCGAAGTGATTTAGCTTCGCTGTTTTGCTGGAGAATCCCAACGGATCACCAAACAATCTCGCCCCCGAAACGCTCCACAAGAGCGAGTACTGCGGGGTTGTCTTCACTCATTTTGTCGAGCATTTCACGAGCATTGACTTCGTCCTCGTGTGCGTCTTCAGTTGTGGTCTTCGATTCTTCCACCCGAAAACCGATCCGTTCGATGTGGATACCTGTGGCATCCGAAAGCTTGTGTGCCAACTTAGCGCGTTCGTTACGAAGTGCTTTCGCATGAAACTCGTCTGGAACGCTGAGGAGTAGAGTTTTACCCTCGCGGCTAAGAATACTTGCATGGCGCAGGAAGGAGCCAAGTTGTTTCTCCGAAGACATGACGTCAGTTACGATCTCTAGCCACGCAGTTTTCAGGGAAGAAAGTCCAGCAGAGTCTTGTTCTGCTTGGGCGTCGGTGGCGTCCGATTCTTCCTCCAAAACCATCACATTCTGTTCATCGTGCAGACCTGAGTTTTCATCAGGCCTAGGACGATTTTTTCGGATAGCAGGTGCCCCACCGAAAAGGGACATTCCGTCATCCTGAGGAGGAGTTTGGGTAGGACCTGATGGTGGGATGGAAGATGGACTCGTTGGTGGTGCTGGGTGTTCACGAACTGGATCTCCAAGCGAAGGACTGAGCGGCAGGGATTCAACCGGTTTAGCAGGCTCGGATGCTGGAGCAGAAGGTGCTGATTCCGTGGGAGTCTCTTGCGGAGTTGGAGTCGCTTCCGGAGTAGGGCTTGCCTCCGGAGTGGGTGTTGCCACTGGAGCGGGAGATGGTGCCGGTTTGGGTGCAGCAGGTACCGGAATGGAAGCGATCGGCGCAGCGTCCGCAACAGTTCGGTTTTCGGTGACTAATCGGATTTCCCCTTTCGCCGCCATTTTTTCCAATCGATCCAATTTTTCCAGCGCAGATCGAACATCTACGGAATCAGGCAAAGCAGCCATGCGCAACAGACCCATTTCAAGGGTCAGTCGAGGTTGCCTGGCTGTGCGAAGACCCGAAGCCAGAAGACCAACGATCTGGACAAGAGACATCAAGCTTGATTCAGAAAAGCGGCTGCTGTGCTCTGTAATTCTCTTTCTGTCAGCATCTGTGGCTTCAATTAGCCGAGGGTCGCTGACCGTTACAGCGACGAGGAAATTGCGAAGGTGTTCAGCGAGGCCATCGACAAATTCTTGAAGGTCATACCCTGAGCGAACCACTTTTTCGACAATGTTCAGCATGCCTGACGCATTTCGCGCAGTTACTGCATCCGTGACCTGGAAGTACAGATCGGCGTCCACGACTCCAAGCGCTCGAACCAGTTCGGCATGCGTGATGGTTGTGCCGCACAGAGAAACGGCTTGGTCGAAAACCGAGAGGGCATCCCTAAGCGCACCATCACCTTTTCGAGCGATGAGCATAAGTGACTCTTCGTCCGTGGAGATGCTTTCCGAAGCGCTGACTAAGCGCAGTCGCTCAATCGTCTCGTGAATGGCAATTCGTCTAAAATCAAAACGCTGGCAACGTGACTGAATGGTCGGCAGTACTTTATGAGGTTCGGTCGTCGCAAAGATGAACATGACATGCGGCGGTGGTTCCTCTAGCGTTTTAAGCAACGCATTAAAGGCTGCCGTAGTCAACATGTGGACCTCATCCACGATGTAAACCTTCATCCGGTTATTCTGAGGAGGGACACGAACGGTCTCTCGCAGATCACGAATATCTTCTACTCTATTGTTCGAGGCTGCATCGATCTCGATAATATTCATGTTCCGGCCCTGCTCGAACGACTGGCAGGAGACGCACTCACGGCACGGTTCCGAGCGATCTTCCCTGTCCTCAAGAGAGGTCGTGCAGTTGATGGCCTTCGCAACAATACGGGCAGCGGTAGTTTTTCCTACGCCGCGTGGCCCAGTGAAGAGGTAGGCGTGAGCCAGACGATCCAAGCGGATCGCATTCTTCAATGTTTCGGTGACGTGTTCCTGTGCGACCAGGTCCTTGAAAAGGAGTGGGCGGTACTTTCGGGCGGTTACCAGGTACGCGGATTCGGACATCTAACGGGCCGGAAGGGCTTGGTCTATGATGCAGTTCTGTGATGCGGCGTGGTCTAAAGAAGGCCACGGAAGGGGGATCAACATACCGTGACTACGGACCCTTCGCAAGTACGGCTTCACGTGCACCTCGTGTACGAACCAATGCCACGCTGGGTCCATAGTTTTCCAGTACCCAATCCGTGAGTTCAGGACAGGATAGCCTTACCGATTGATGAAATGACCGAGCTAGTGATTGCCTGTCTCAGACGATCTACATCTGCAAGTGCAAGGCCAGATTGCTCGAGTGCTGTAAGTCGGCCAAGGTCCATGTTCCCTTTTGCTAACCATCCAACATCTTCGCGGCTCAGCGAACCGGCTGAAGCCAAACTCATCCAATGTGCCAACAAGTGAGACTGGTCAGAGAGAGTTTCACGGCCGGCGTCAAGTAAGCGAGTGCGAATGCTGGGCAACGTGTCATTCAGTTCCTGTGCCACCTGATTGAGAATATCTTCGAGCAGTGAATTGGCAATCTGGTTACTCATAATAGTGGGGTGTTGACTCAGTTAGCGTTGGATTCCCGTCCTTTTACCTTACCACTTTCTAAACGAATGATGCTGTCGAAACCAGCCTCTACGAGTAGGCTAGCTTCATGAATGAATACCGGTGAGAGCGTACTGTCCTTTCTCCATCGAGCCAACATGCCACCAAGAAGATAGCCTTCCGGATCCAGCATGACCAACCATTGCTCGGTAGAGAGTTCATTTCGGGGACGTCCTGCTGAAAATTCGTAGGCCTTCGAGAGTCGCGTTTGAAGAGCTTCAATCCGATCAGCGTGTTCCTCCCACGGGTCTTCTGCCCGTTTTATCGTTTTTAGAGCATCTACCTTCAGATCAACAGTCATCTCGTAAGCGCGTGCTGAAAACGGTGCGATGGAAGGAGCGCACGCTGAAAACCAGCATAAAAGCGACACGAAAATGACACGAAAAGCAATCGACTCGAAGCGTTGCATTTTGAGTGACTTGATTCGGACGAGCATCATAGTTGAAACAGGGTTCGAGCGCAGAACGAGAGAATGTTCTCATCGTTTGAACAACTCTGTAATCAGGAATCGCGTTTATTAGACAAACGGCAATGACCCTACTATTGCGACGCGTGATCCGCACGAAATGGCTAAATGGGTCCGAAACACGAAATCAGCGAGGTGATGAAGGCAGATCGTAAAATCATCCACGTCGATATGGATGCCTTTTTTGCATCAGTAGAGCAGCGGGATTTCCCTGAACTGCGAGGTCGGCCCGTTGCCGTAGGCGGATCATCGAATCGGGGGGTGGTTGCAGCTGCCAGTTATGAAGCCCGCAAGTTTGGAGTTCATTCAGCAATGGCTTCTGCGATTGCAGCCAGAAAGTGTCCAGGACTGATTTTCGTGCCCTCCAGGTTTGATGTCTATCGTCAGGTTTCGCGTCAACTCAGAGAGATTTTCCAACGCTATACGCCTCTCATTGAGCCGTTGTCGTTAGATGAGGCGTACCTCGATGTCACGGATCCACTGATTGAGGGATTGTCAGCTACTGCAATTGCTCGTGCTATCCGAGCTGATATAAAAAATGAAACAGGTTTAACCACGTCAGCTGGAGTTTCATTTAACAAGTTTCTAGCAAAGGTCGGATCGGACCATCAGAAGCCTGATGGTTTGACAGTAATCAGGCCCAGAGAGGCATTGGTATTTATCGCTTCGCTTCCAGTGGAAAAAATACATGGGGTAGGACCAGTTACTGCGAAGAAAATGCATGCTGAGGGCCTTAGGACCGGCGCAGATCTTAGGATGCTTGATGAAGATGACTTGGTCCGTCGATTTGGTAAATCAGGTTCGTATTACTATCGCATTTGTCGTGGAGAGGACGATAGGCCGGTTCGCACATCGAGGGGTCGCAAATCGTTAGGCGCAGAACGCACGTTCGAGCAAAACCTTACCGATCTGGACGCCATGATGGAACGCCTAACCGATATTATAGAGCGAGTCAGTAACCGATTGCAGGAATCTCAATTGGCAGGTCATTCAGTCACGTTAAAGATCAAAACAGCCGATTTTCAGGTGACAACCCGTCAAACAACCTCTGACAATCCTGTATTTCGAAAGGAAGACATTCTGGAGATCGTCAGGTTGTTATTACACCAAGCACCTGCGCCTCCTACCAAGCCCGTTCGCTTGCTGGGTGTTTCCCTCTCGAACCTGCGTTCCGCCTCGGCTGCTCCGCTTCCCGAACAACTCAAACTGGACCTGAATCAGTCCATGTAGAATGTTCACTTCAAGCAGCCCGCTTCTCAGAGGAGTCTCTGCGCCGGCGTGGCGGACGGGGTGCCCGTTCCTGGACGGCTAGTGGAGCCGGGATAGTTGAATATTTCTGAACTTGACGACTCAGAAAATTTAGTGTGGCTCGGTGTGAATCAAGATCCATAGCCCCATTAAGCATGGCGTTGACATACTGGTCATGGGCGAGGTTCTTCGTCGCCTGTAGGCGTGTCAGAGGCAATCCTTCTAAGGGTAGCCTTGCAGCTCCATCCGCCGAGATCAATTCAGGTCCTTTTCCTGAGATATCGAGGTAAAAGCCGCTTTTACCCATGGTCGCCATCGCGTGTGCGTGCATCATGTTGTTCTGCATGAGTCCATCCGTTGGTTTCTGGGGTGTCCGGCTGTTCGGGTGTCGGACACACTTTGTTATCTGGTACGAAGACAATCTAGAAAGGGGGTGTGACATCTAAATGTCATATGCCTTAAAAAATTCCCCGTGTCCCGGAAAACGCTCCCGAACCTATCATTTTGTACGGATTGTAGCTCACAGGTTGCATTCCCGTGCGTCGAACATTAAAGGGTCAAAGAAAGGACTCCTAATAACCATAACCATAACCTTTCACTCAAGCAGCTGTTAAGCCGACACGTGGCGTGATGCTTTGACACTGATGCCTGCTCTTCGTATCCACGAAGTAGCTTTTCAAGCACACTTAACAGTTACACAACCAACGAGTGTGCTAACTCGATCTAAGTGGGATACTTGGGAGAGATTAGCCTCATTAAGGTCAATGGCAGTTACAGATAGGTGAGAGGATGACATTAGCGATTCGATATTGAAAGGAACGATTCTATTTCTTGGCTAGAGGTGGGCAGGCCTGGGGTTAACAGCGTCGTACCAGAAGGTGTTACCAGCCACATATCCTCTAGGTAAAATGCATCATCCATCCATACGAACATCGGTTCATAAGCAAGGACGGTGCCAGTGCGCAAAACGGTTTCGCCTGGCGTTTCACCGCTTTCGATTCCGACACCATGGAGATGCCAGTCTACGCCATCCGGAGCGACCATTATTTCGGCTAATTGGGCCAATGCTTCAGAAGCTTGTCCCTCCGAGAGGATTGCTTTTCGACTTGCTGCTCGAACGGCCTCGATTGAAACACCATCTTGCATTGCATCGATCCCAGATTGGTATCCAATTACAAGTAGATCCCAGATTTGTCGTTGCTGATCGTTGAAAAGGCCCGAAACCGGAACCGTGCGGCCCACATCACCACCATATCCCATGGACATACATCCAACATCCACCCGTACAAGTTCTCCCGCTTGGTACTCCCTGTTCATATTGGATGGGTCGAAAAAGGATCGAACCAATCGGCCCATATGAGCATTCGGTCCGCCCATTACCCACGGCCAGAATGAAGGGCCTTCGGCGCCATCCGTAAGGCACGCAGAAACAACAGCCGCCTCTGCTTTACGTTGGGTGGTTCCGGCCTCAATGGCACTCATACCAGCTTTTAGAGCTTGGGCCGAATGACCACCGTTTTTGGTTAGAATGGCTGATTCGGCAGGCGATTTGGTCCATCGTATGCTGGAGATCGTTGAGGCAACGCTCTTGAATTGGGCAGTAGGAAGGGCTTGCATCAAACTCTGTTTCCAGAGTCGATGTATTCCGCTGACCGACAACATATCGGAAGGACTTTGTCGGGGTGGTTCGCGCCGGGGTTCATCCAGATAGAGAGTAGAAACGCCTGCGTTCAATCGGTTCTCGATATAAGGCAGCATCCGATCTATGGGTAGGACGGCGTCTACTGCAGAGCGCGTCGCAAACTCCTCATCGGCTAGTATATCAAGAGCCGGAATTGGCACGCCGAAAGAACGAGGTGCCTCGGGAGCGAAAAGAATTGACTGGTTTCTCGGAGCATCGATCAATAAGATGGCACCGGGTACATCATCAAGCAGGGTGAAATACTGAAACGACGGTGCTTGAATCCAAGCTGGCTGCTCCATAGCCTTTTCAGTCCCGTTGGCCATTAATAGGATTAAGCCATCGGAATGGGTTTCTCGAAGCAAGGTCCGCCGTTCGAGGACTTCGTTCGTAGATATCCCATTATGCTCGGTTTGCGCCTGCGCTGCTTGTGCAACAGGCATGAAAACAGCCAGAATCAGCACTAGCATGGGTAGTTTATATCGCATTTGGCCTACTTCTGTATCAGCCCGACAGGATTTCCTTGGGGATCGATGATCATGGCAAATGTTACTTCCCCCGTCTCAATTGGGGCGATCCGAACTGTTGCACCAAGGGAATGAGCTTGGTCAACTGCTTTTTTGAGATCATCCACCTCCACATAAAAGACGACTTCGGCCTTTCCATTTGGTTCGTGCCGCACACCACCTCCAATTGCACCGGCCGACCCATCCTTGATGAAGCCGTACTGCATGTCACCTTCGCCCTGGTGGTCAATGTCCCATCCGAATAGCTCAGAGTAGAAGGTTTCAAGAGCTGGGCCATCCTGCCCTGCCAATTCGATGTGGACGATTGGGTTTCCCATGATGTCTACGAGAATGCGAGGCCGTGAATTGCGCCTCTTCCGGTTTGCTGAAATGAAGAACGTCTATATACGCAATGCCCCGTAGTGCCGAAACCGGGACGTCCTATAGCTGGGTGAAGGAGGGAAATTATTGAAGGAATACCACCTTTTTGGTTTCCATAGACTCCCCAATATCTATCAGAAGTATGTATCCACCTGTTGGGACTCTGATACCCGCATCATTTCGCCCATCCCATTTCTCTTCATACACTCCAGGCTGGAGGTAGCGCTGTGGGAAGTGACGTTGGATGCGCCCGAGCATGTCGGCTACGCGGATTCTGATTCGTGACGGCGCCTCTAAGTTGTACCGCAACGTGGCGGACTCCGTAAACGGATTCGGGAAGAGGGGTTCAAGGCTGAAGATTTCAGGCGTAACGCCTATTTCAATGTCCGTTCCGAGCTGACCATATCCAGAAACCACGTAGAGTCGCTGTCCAACTCCGTATGCCAACGTGTCGTTAACGACAAAGAAGCGATTCATGCGGCCGTCCAATTGCCCCGAGTCTGCTCCCGGGCTGTAGTCGCGGAGCTGTGTCCACGATTCGCCGCCATCAGTTGTCACGGACGTGACGCCACGACCGGACGCCCAACCGGTCGTTTCGTTGATGAATCCGATTCCCTGAAGTCCAGCATTTGAGACACTTCCTTCGATCCACTGTTCACGCCATGTGGCTCCACCGTCTTCTGTCTTGAGAACTTTGGCGGTGGGCTCACCACCACTGTTGTACTCGACCGAAACATATCCGACATCCTTCGAAGGGAAAGAGATTTTCCAGCCCCATTCGGCTTGTGTATCTGGCGTAGGAGATGAGACAAAGACCCTTTCCCAGGTGTCTCCACCATCAAGTGTTCGCAGGATAACAGCAGTACCAGACTGTAATCCGTCAGTGCCACCAGTGGCATATCCTTCCAATTCGTTTTTGAAGTAGACGTCGATAAGATTTGAAGCTAACCTGCTTTGCATCGCACGTCCTTCCCATGTCCGGCCTCCATCCACAGATCGGATAACGGTCGGCTCACCGTAATAGGCTCCGACTCCCCACACATTGTCTCCGATGGATACCAGGCCACAAATACCGTAGGGGACATCACCGCTGATTCGATGAGTGATATCGGTCCAGTGGGCACCGCTGTCACGAGTTTCCCAAAGAATACTCTGGCCGTTGGTATTTACCGTTCCGGCCCAGACAACCTCCCCAAATGGACCAGGAGTGTCCCGAATCGCAATACTTCTATACGGGACATCATTGTCATCCTGCAGGACCCAGGACTCTGCACCATCCGCTGTATGCCATATCTCTCCTTGTAGATTGACAACCCAACCGCGATCTGGGTCTAAAAAAGCCATGTCGTCATACCTACCACCTGGAGCATCTGGGAACGAGGAGACGTATTTCCACTGCGGGATCAACTGACGAGCATTCGCAAGGGCGGGTACCATCAGCAGGAGGAGAATCGCCCACAGGAGAGACGAGGAAAGTCGGTTCATGGTCCGATTGAGATGCAGATGTGCAGAATGAGGATAGGCGGGGGGCAGGTCCTTAGAAGCCGGGGTGCGCCGCTACACGCCGACAGATAAATGTACGATCTGCCGAAAGGTCAAGCAGGGGGAAACTTGGTCCGATACAGATCAGCGCCCATAGGCCACACCGAAGCCTAGGAATGAATCCGGGGCGCTATCAGAAAGTCCAAAACCACCATGTATATCAACTTGGATCCGATCATTGAGGGATTTGAGCAGCCCAAAGTGAGCGAGATAGCGTTCCTCTCCAATTTCAGGTGCATCAGCTCGGATTTCGGCGAAGGCTCCCATGGTTTCACCAATAGGAGTACCCATCACAACCGTGCCCGTCCAATTCAGGTGTCGGTCATCACCAGCAGTTGCCCACGCCCCTAAGATCTGCGCAGCGAGAGATAATCGCTGGTTTAGCGGCTTTGAAGCAATGAGTGCGATGGAGGGATCGAAACCATCCGAGGTGAATTGGTCATCGCCCAGAGGCACCGAGAGCGATCCGATAACCCCGAAACTGCCGTCTTCTGCAAAATCTGAAATCGTCCATTTTACACCCACAGAAGGGTCAGATAGACCACTTTCAGAAACATCCCCGCCGATGTGTGAAGGCAGGCCAAGGCGTACTTCCAGTGAGGAAGGCAGGCCGTAGCGGATCAGGGGTTCTCCGATGGCCCGCACCATATCATCTCCATAAAACTCCATCGTGAGCCCTGTTTCAAGCTGGATGGAGCCGGTCGAAAGCGTGTTAGGGCTGTCCGCAAAATCTGGACGATCAGTCGAGATCTGCGCATGGGCAGGCAAGGCAAGAAGAAGCCCTGAGAAAAGGATAACAGCGCCAAGAAGTACAGAATGCAAAAGAGAAATTTTCATTGTATGTCTTTGATAAGGGACTAAAAGCAATTTAACTACGGTCGTGAGCCAACGGTTCAGTTTGAAGATCAAATCCTTTCCGATGCTACAGGAAGTAGCTACGCTGAATGATATGAATCGACTCCGGATGCTTCGATAGCTTGCAGCAGCGTTGCCACGTTATTTCGTCCTTCCTGCATGGAGACTTCCGGGGTCCGTTTTTCCTGCACCGCCGTGATAAAATCATCTAACTCAAGTAAAAATGGATTGGCAACCTCATACGCAAATGGTTGTCCGTTCACTTGAATCTCACCGGCGCCGTGACGCCCCATGGTTCCTTCCATTTGGACGTTGCCATTATCTCCATAGAGTTCAATTCGGGACTCCGATGCAAACTGGACCGAAACCGAAAACTCGGCTGTAGCACCCGATTCGAAATGGAGCAAGACAATGGAGGTCTCATCGTGGGGACTGCCAAACTTGGCGCGGCTTACGAGGCAGCGAACGTCTGTGATTTCTCCTTGTGTCGGGAGCATAAACCATCGGATGATGTCGAGGCAATGTGTTCCGTTGGCTGCCAGAGCCCACCATCTTCCTGTTTCGGTACTGGATCTCCAGTTCGTATCGTCAGGCGCTGCGAATGTCCAATGCAACCGCATGTGACGAATTGCCCCGATAAGCCCATTAGCTACTGCGTTTCGAATACGCCGATGCCCAGCGTGCCATCGTAAATGATACCCCATTGCTAGCGTCACGTTGGCCTGATTACACGCTACGATCATCTCATCGCATTCAGGAAGTGAGGTGGCCATCGGCTTTTCAAGCAATACATGTTTCGCAGCCTTTGCGGCCGCTATCACTTGGGATGCGTGCAAACGATCTGGCGTTGCGATGATGACTGCATCCAGGTCTGGATCCTTCAGCAACGAGTCGAGATCTGTATGGGCGGGACTCGGAGCAGCCAAGGAATGTCGATTCGCAAACTCCATTGCTCGATCCTGAGATCGACTCAAGACGGACCAGAGCGTCGCGTCAGGATGAGCTATCACGGCTGGTGCATGTTGATCATCGGCGATGCCACCGGGTCCGAGAATGGCAATATTCATAGTTTGGAGTACGGTTGAAGCGGGATTCGGATGTCACTGAAAGGTAACAGAAAGTATGGATCAGTGAGTGGTCACGGGTTAATGGAAGGGTAGATTTTTTGCCACTCGACAATGGGTACTAACCAATTGATCTAAACAATATTTGCTAGGTGATTCTTGGTTTTGTGCCTATCTCGTATACTACGCGTTCAGATTCCTTCGATCACAGACCAGCCGCCGTTATGTCTAGATTCCTATCAACACTCCTTCTAGTTACGCTAATGCTGTCGAATGCTGCTTGCGCGCAATCGTCCGGCGATGCCCATCTGATCAATCAGGCCCTCGCGGCGGCACCGGATGAAATGAAGGAAGCTGCTCGAGTCCTAGCCTATAAAGATGACGGCACGTATCGGGTCGTGCGCGAAGGGAGTAATGAGCTGACCTGCGTGGCAGATAATCCTGGGGCAGACAATTTTGAAGTAGTCTGTTTCCACAGCGATCTAGAAGAGTACATGTCCAGAGGACGCGACCTTCGGGCTGAAGGAATGAGCGGAGGCGAAAGTGTAGTAGCTCGTGGCGAAGAGATCGAAGCTGGAACGCTAGCCTTTCCGACCACGCCAACGACTCTGTACATCCGCTACGGAGATAACGCCAGTTACGATGAGGCTTCAGGTGAGGTGGTAAATTCACAGCTTCGCTACGTGATTTACACGCCGTACGCCACGGCCGAGACTACTGGTCTTCCGACCACAGCGGCAGGCCCTGGGGCCCCTTGGTTGATGCTCCCAGGTGATTGGCGGGCACACATTATGATCACGCCACCGTCAGAAAATCAGTAAGACGTAGTTGGGTCACCAGAAGCCGACGAGGCTTCCCGAGCAATTCGCTGACGCTCTTTGAGCGCTCGTTTCGCATTTCGCTTCTTCTCCCAAAGAGATTCAATCTCGCCTCCGATGTGTGGTTCTCCGCGCTCCTTGGCTAGGTCTATTTGGCGCTGACGTTCGCGCATTCTTTCGCGATCTTCTTCGCTGAGCTTGCCGTGGCAGTGGGGGCAACTTACACCTGGTATATACGCGTCATTAGCCATGTCCTCTTCAGAAATGGGCATTCTGCAGGCATGGCACATTTCGTATTGACCAGGCTGAAGGTCGTGATCGACAGTAACCCGACCGTCAAAGACAAAACATTCTCCATCCCATAAGGACTCGTCTGCCTCGACGGTTTCGAGATATTTGAGGATACCTCCCTTCAAATGGTAGACTTCTTCAAATCCTTGGTCTTTCATCCAGGAAGTCGCTTTTTCACATCGGATGCCACCAGTGCAAAACATGGCTACTTTGCGGTGATGAGAGGGGTCTAGGCTGGATCCGACATAGTCAGGGAATTCTCTGAATGAGGTAGTTTCTGGATTAACGGCTCCTTTAAATGTGCCGACCTGAACTTCGTAATCGTTGCGAGTGTCGATTAAAAGGACATCGTCGCGGGAAATCAGGTCATTCCAGTTTTCCGGATCTACATACGTTCCAACGACCCTGTTGGGGTCAACGCCTTGGATACCCAATGTGACGATCTCTTTCTTCAGGCGCACCTTTGTTCTCAGGAAGGGACACTTTTCGGAAATCGACTCTTTGTGCTCCAGGTCAGAGAATCCACGTTGAGCACGCAGGTGAGTTAGCATTCCATCGATTCCGTCGCGTGATCCAGAAACGGTGCCATTGATGCCTTCAGAGGCAACCAGCACGGTACCCCTCACTTCTAGTCGATCTAGGACCGATTCCAACTCTTCTCGGAAGAATTCTGGGTCACTGATCGAGGCGAATTTGTAGAAGGCGGCTACGACGCAGGACATGGCAAGTGAAAAGGTGTGTTCGAGGTATCGCTGGATAAATCGTTCGAGGTGGGAAGACTACGCGCCATCCGCCTCAAAATTATGCTGTTTGTGGCTGGCATCACAGAAAGGCATCTTTGCTGAGTGGCCGCACCGACATAGTGAGACTTTCTCACCCTTCCACCGAACGCAGCCGCTTGCGGCCCGCACTGACACATTGCCTCTGACCAGAAGAGATCCATTGGGTCGGGGAGTAATAAGCAGCTTTCCACCAGCCTCACTGAAACCTGGACCTTCTCTTCCGACTGCACCAGTGTCACTGAAACCTGCCTCGATATGACTGTTATCGCAGAATGGTTTGTTTTTGGAATGGCCACAACGGCAGAGTGCAACCCGTCTATGAACGGAATGGCCTGGTTCGTCGATTCCCTCTATTTCAAGATCGCCTCGCACATACAATGGGCCATTCGGTACGACCGTGACCGTGTTTTCTAGCTCTGCAGGCTCTGGTGTAGGTTCTCCATTTCGAAACCATGACAAGGCACCTGAAGGGCAGCGCTTCACCTGCGCATCCAACTCGCCTTCAGCTACCAAATCGGGCTGGGCAAATGGGTTACGGTCTTTCTCAAACAGGGAGCTATCTGTTCGGACACACTCTTCGGCATGAATACACAGATTTCCGTCCCAGGTGACCGTGTGAGTCGAGCCTTCGAATGCGAGGATTTTATTGTTGGCCATGATTGCGCTATTTGTCGGAAGATGAGTGGGTAGAATGACGGTATACCAACATTGGATCCCCCCATTTTATAGGAAGTCGACAAGATCTGGATGATTCGAGCGAAGCATTGCCTCATCATCGGGTAAATCAGACGCCATGGCAAAATCATCGAAATCAAATCCCGGTCCAACAGAGCATGCCACAAGCGTAAAGTCCCCTGTTGTGGTGGCTGCCTGCCAATAATCAGCCGGAATGATGTAGGTGGGAGAGTCTGGTCCCAGCATTATTCGGTTTATCGATTTCATGTCCGGAGCCAGACAAATCAGTTCGAGCGGAGAGCCTTCCAGATGATGCCAAACCTCATCTGAATGGACACGATGCAGCCTGCTGCGCCCGTTCGGTCCGGATCCAGCCAGTAGGAAGTGAATCGTTGTGAGCGCACTACGGGTGGAGCGGCCATCGTCGGGAGAAACGGTTTTCTCGGAGCGAAACAACTCTACGTACCAGCCTCCCTCAGGATGCGGCTGCATATTATCTCGGTTGATGAGAGCTTGGGCTCGAGAAGTAGGGTCAGACATGAAGAGTTATACGTGTTCCTTTGAAAGCAGGAGTTCGACTTTTTGGATCGCTAGACCGATCGAGGAGGATATTTGCTTCTGGGAAGTACATGGCAGCACTACCTGGTTTAATGCGTTCAAATCCGAAGACTTTGACATAGGGCATACGGCCTGCCGGGCCGGCGATAGTAACGCGTGCTCCGTCCGTGAGGCCATTTTGTTTGATGTCATCCGGGTGAAGCAGGATGACGTCGCGCCGATCTGGGCCTCGGTAGGTATCCTCCTCCTCATAAACGACCGTATTAAACTGACCCTCGGAGCGAATAGTCATCAGCCGTAATCCCTCTTTCGCGGTATCCAGGCTCGGCAGGGGAGTGGTGTGAAAAACGGCTCGTCCATCTTCAGTACCAAAGCGAGGGGTGTGAAACGTACGTCCTTCAATTTGAAACTCGGGGCCGCCAGAATCCATGTCCGATAAGGCCTTCCATCCGGGGACTACGGTTGCGATCATCGACCGGATACCAGCCGTATCTGTTAACTCACCCCATTTGAGGGATTGAAGTCGTGTCATTTGCTGAGCTTGCTCTGGCACAGCTTGATTCGACTGACGCAGTTCCAGTTTTCGAGTGATTCGTCCGGCTATATCGGCCAGTATAGCCACCTCACTACGTGGTCCATCAAAGCGTGGCTCCCCTCCATCGCTCATCCGTACGAAGTTGAACATGGACTCCTGGGTAGTAGGCACCGGTTCTTCGTCTCGAGCCAATACGGGAAGGATAATTTGGGTTTTAGCGGCCCGGGCGTGTCCGGTGTTCAACGTTGTGCTCATGAAGACCTGCAGATCCAGCTCGGACATCGCCCGGGCCGCCCATCCAGAATCAGGATTAGATCCGAATAGATTACCGCCAAGGTTAAAGGCAATGCGCATCTGACCAGACTCCGATGCTTCCATGCAGCCCATGGTATCGAGGCCGGGTCCGGTTGGGAGGTCTAATCCGTAAGAGGAAGAAAGCCTATCAAAAATTGCCTTTTTTAAGGTTGGAGTGACACCTACAGAGCCAATTCCTTGCACATTAGAGTGTCCTCGAATCGGCATCAATCCACTTCCAGGTTTACCCAATTGCCCCCTCAGCATAGCCAGCGCAGCAATAGCTTGTACCGTGGCTGTTCCGTGTGCGTGATGGGTAATACCCATTGCCCAAGAAAAAATGACGCGATCAGCCCTCGCATACATGTCCGTTGTCGCCACGATTTCCTCGCGCGTCAGTCCGCTCTGCTGTTCGATCTTCGACCAGCTCAACGATTCTACATGGTCTTTGAAAGCTGTGAAGCCACGAGTGTGGTTCTTTATAAAGGCTTCGTCCGTGCGGTCTGTTTCGATGAGGTGCTTGGCCATCCCCAGAATGAGCGCGAGGTCACCCCCGATATGTGGCTGAACGATTTTCGAGGCGATGTTGCTACCAAAAACGAGCGAACGAGGGTCGGAGGGTACGCTAAAGCGCTCAAGACCGGGCTCACGAATGGTATTGATGACGATGACATCCCCACCACGACGCCGAACCTTCATCAGGGACTTCATCAATCGGGGATGATTACTAGCCGGGTTAGCTCCAATCACAAAAACCAGATCCGCCAGATCTAAATCCTCAAGCATCACGGTGGCTGTACCGCTTCCGGTCACACTCGCAAGCCCTACACCACTTGCTTGATGGCAGTAGTAACTGCAGTTGTTCACATTGTTCGTGCCGTAGAGTCGAGCAAAAAGCTGAAGTAAGAAGCCCGCCTCGTTGCTACTGCGACCGGAGACATAAAAAAAGGTGTTATCGGGCTTAGTTCGTACATATTTATCAGCAATCAAGTCCAGCGCTCGGTCCCACGTAGTTTCCTGATATGTAGACGTTCCTGGCTCTCGCACTACCGGATGTGCCAACCTACCACAATGTTCGAGCTGCCTTGGACTCATGGATGCCAGACGATCTAAGGGGTGCCTCTCCCAAAATGATGTGGCAATCGGAGGTTGCAGGTCTGCGCCCATCGCCTGGATACTCTTTTTGCAAAACTCTGGAAATTCCCCGGTCTCGTTCACCATACCTCCAGCTTGTCCACCCATCCCAACCGCGCACGTTTTGCATGCGTTTCGGGTGCGCATGGATCGAAACATGCGCATAATCCCACCAGCTTCTCTGGCCTTGCGGAAGGTATACCAAATGGAGGACCAGCCTCCAGGTGTTTTGATGTGGGACAACGGGTTAGCGAGAGTGGATTAGTGGCAGTAGTTTGTTGAATCCGGGCGGTAAAGTCCGCGTATGATACAGGGAAGGATGTCCTGTCTGGGCATTCTAGGAATTTGGTGTCACAGATGCACCTTTTGGTGAGGTAGGATATGAATCTATTCAATCCGTTTACGATCACACTCGGTCTGACAGCCCTGGTATTCCTTGGCGCTGGTTGGCTACTCATCAACCGTCCACCTAGTAAAATCAATCATCTCTATGGCTATCGCATGCCCTCGTCCATGTCGAGTCAGGAACGATGGGATTTTGCTCAGAAGGCTTCTGGCGTTCAAACCATTCGTATTGGTTGGATTCTCGCAGCCTTGGCTTTCATCCGCGTGCTTGTTCCTGGCATGGGGGACATATCAGACGTATTGCTTGCCTTAGGCGTAGTCATTCTTGCGTGCATTCGGATCATGACGCGAACAGAACAGGATATCAGTGAGCGGTTTAGCGCAGATCTCTAACCGAGGACCGCTCGCTAGAGGATTTGATCATATTCCCTGTTCAGTGAAAAGGCAGACATCGAATCGTATGTTTGTGTTGATGAGCGAATCCACACCTGAATTAGGCTTATTCCATGGCCATCGATCTACAACACTTTCGGCTACTACTTCTAGAGTTGCGCACGGCGATTCAGGCCGAGTTGGGAGAAGAAGGGACAGCGGATAGCAGTATTGTGCCCGATAATGCCATCGGACGCCTGACCCGCATGGAGGCGATACAGGCACAGAGCATCTCCAATGCCGGCCGGGGCAGGAATGAAAAGCGACTGGTTGCTATCGAGCGGGCGCTAAAGGCAATTGAGGATGGTACCTACGGTTCGTGCGTCAAGTGCGGGAACGATATACCACAAGGCAGGCTTGAGATCCGGCCCGAAAGCAGGCTATGCGTTCCGTGTGCGGCTCGAGCTTGATTTTAGGTGGGGATCTGAGCCAAAAGTCCCCGCACTTTATGCTCGTCTGTAACGCCATTCGTGAGTACGGAAGAGTACGCGTGTAGCGACATCATTCCCAGGTCCGCTAGCGCCTCTACGACAATCGGGATGGTTTCTTGTCCAATACCGCCGCCTACGACAAGCTCAATCCGGTCTTCGAGAGTATTCAGCACCTCAGTGAGTACGGGAATTCCGTCCACCGCTGATCCGGGTTGCCCCCATGGAATGCCGCTTGACAAGATGCGGTCGATTCCAGCATCGGCCAGTAGATTGCATGCGAGGACCGGGTCGATGAGTGCGTCGAATGCACGGTGAAACGTGGTCTCCAGTCCGAGAGAATCGGCTGCGGAAGTCAGCGCTCTCAATGCTGGTTGGTCTATTTCGTCGCCACGAATACATCCGAACACAACACCGTCGGCTCCAGCACGCGTCATTTTGTCCATGCTGGCGATCATCCTTTTGATGTCTGGCTTTTCAACCTCAAAATTTCCGGGATTCGGGCGGATCATAGCCAGAATCAACAGGTCAGGGGGTACAATGTCCCTGATGGTGGCGATAACCTGTGAATCCGGGGTCAGGCCGTCTTCGGACATGCTAGCACAACACTCAATTCGCGAAGCTCCTCCCTCCGAGGCGGCGCGAGCGGAAGCGAGCGCCGAATGGAGATCAGTACAATCAATACATATTTCGAGAGGAATCATTACCAAAGCGCTATTTTGACGAGCCAACGTTGGTCCGTGCTGTACGGGCCTTTTTATGTTGGGCTCTGCAATCTACGACTAAGTCATCATGACAAAACGCCGAATCTTCACCCGTCTCTTTGCCATTCTTTCCCTCATGCTCATGGCCCTCACAAGTGATGTATCTGCCCGTCAGGCACTCGATGACACAGAAAACCTGATCGTAGCCCATGTGGACGAAGGTGTTGAAAATGCCATTTCCTTCTTGGAGCGAGTTGTCAACATCAATTCCGGCTCCATGAATTTCGATGGGGTACGGGAAGTAGGTCAGGTTTTTGATAACGAGCTGACCGCTTTGGGATTTGAAACTGAATGGCTGGATGGAGCTGCTTTTCAGCGTGCAGGTCATTTATTTGCACGTCGTGGTACTACGGGCCCTCACTTTCTTCTGATTGGCCACCTTGACACTGTTTTTGAACCGGACAGTCCGTTTCAGCGATTCGAGCGAGTGGATGAAGAGACAGCTAGGGGACCCGGTGTAATCGACATGAAAGGGGGGGATGTGGTTATTGTAGAAGCCGTTCGGGCGCTGCACAAAGCAGGTCTGCTCGATGAAATGATCGTTACCGTTGCCTTGATTGGTGATGAGGAGTCGTCTGGAGATCCGCTGGAAGTAGGAAGAGCGCCTCTGGTCGCGGCGGCACAGGAAGCTGACATCGCACTGGCATTTGAGCCCGGTGATGGAGATCCCGGCACTGCCGTTCTGGCCCGGAGGGGTTGGACTGGATGGGAACTGCACACGTCTGGAACGCGGGCCCATTCCTCGTCTATTTTTTCAGAGGAAACCGGGTACGGTTCGATCTACGAAGCGGCACGGATTCTCACCCAGTTCCAAGAAAATCTAGCTGGAGAAGATTTGTTGACCTTTAACCCGGGTATGATCATCGGTGGTACGACCGTTGAATTTGATAAAGAGAATTCAAGAGGATCGGCCTTCGGAAAGACAAATGTTGTAGCGGATACCACGATTGTAACAGGCGATCTTCGCACTATTTCACCCGAGCAGAAGGATGACGTGAAATCTCGCATGCGTCAACTTGCAATGGATAATCTGCCAGGAACGTCTGCATCGATTAGCTTTCGTGACAGCTATCCTCCCATGGGAATGACTGCAGGGAATGAGCGGCTTCTGGCTCTATTTGACCAAGCAAGTCGTCATGCAGGCTATGGACCTGTCGTAGCTGGAGACCCTCGGGAAGCTGGTGCAGCTGATGTTTCGTTTGCCGCTGGTCATGTCGCGATGGCCTTGGATGGACTTGGAATGACCGGCGGTGGTACGCATACACTCGAAGAGTGGGCGGATTTAAAGACACTGCCAATGCAGACCACGCGGGCTGCCCTATTAATGTATCGCATTGCCCGTGACTGGGACTGATAAATTGGTCTGAGTTGGAGTAGGTCAAAAGAGAAGCGAAAAATTCAGTGTCGGGTTTTCGGTGGAATCGTCATCCTCAACGATGGACATTGGAGTGTATTAGAGGGTTGTCATTGAATTTCCGGTCCACGTTCTATGAGTGTCCATCACTTGCCGCCTCAGGAGGAAATGATTCGGGCTTTTACGAGCCGCGATGCCGAATACGAAGGTATCTTTATTACCGCCGTTTTGACCACAGGCATATTCTGTCGACCCACTTGTCCTGCGCGGAAACCACTCCCGAAGAATGTTCGTTTTTTTCAATCGGTCAAAGACGCACTAGACCATGGCTTTCGTCCATGCAAAAGGTGCCGACCTTTGGAGCCTGTGGGCCGGGCCCAGGAGTGGATTACTCAGTTGTTGAGTGATCTGGATCAGGACCCGTTGCGCCGCTGGCGTGATCAGGACCTTCGCGATCGGGGGCTTGATCCTGATCGAGTACGACGATGGTTTCAGAAACACCTCGGGATGACTTTTCAGGCGTATAGTCGATCAAGAAGACTCGGGCACGCATTGGGACAAATGAAACAAGGCAAAGCAATGACGAAAACAGCATTCGATGCGGGTTTTGAAAGTCTTTCCGGATTCCGAGAAGCTATTGAACGGATTACAGGCGTCCGAGCTGGGAAAGCGTCAGATACAAAAGTTATCTACCTGCATCGTCTCGAGACGCCACTTGGTCCAATGCTGGCTGGCGCTACCGATTTAGGCCTCGTGTTACTAGAATTTATCGATCGGCCAATGCTTCCAACACAGCTAGAACGAGTTCAAAAGCGATTCCCGGGCGTGTTTGTACCTACCCCGAATAGCCTAATTGACATGCTTTCTGGAGAGCTCAAAAACTATTTCCAGGGGACATTGACGGAGTTTAGCGTACCGTTAGACATTCGAGGAACTGAATTTCAAGAGCGGACCTGGCGGGCGTTGCTGGATGTGTCCTATGGTAAAACCGCATCTTATCTTGATCTCGCTCGAACGATAGGTGACTCAAAGGCAGTTAGAGCCGTCGCTCGGGCCAACGGAGACAATAGGATGGCGATCGTCATTCCGTGTCATCGAATCATTGGCTCGGATGGATCCTTGACTGGATACGGTGGCGGACTACACCGGAAAAAGTTTTTACTGGAACTAGAAGCAGGAAGCCGAACAGGAGATTTGTTCACCGATAGGTGTTTGATGTAGAGGTGGGTTTCCTTGGTAGAAGGCGGCAATAAATAAGGCGTAAAAGGCGACCCGACCCTCTAAGTATAGTTGGGTCCGGCTCTGAGACGAGTGGACCACGTATCAACCTAGATAAGTAAACTACTTACTGCTCGATCGTTGCTCGTAGTGCTACCTGTGGGTGAACACCAGGAGCTGTGACCACATTCAAGACATCGAACGATAGGCTGATGTCAGTGCGTCGCTCGAGCGTCTTGACGTCGAAGGAAACGGCGTGATGAGGTGGAATGCTGAGTAGGTCCGCCCGGTCATGAAACCGGTAGTCAGATACATTTTTCACGGTGAACCATGCATCGGATACGTTTTCGATCGTGACGTTTAAGACAGTCGTATCTCCTATGTATCCCTGGCTGCTCAACAACAGGGATGCTTCGACCAAAGGAAGAACATATTCCTCTTTTCCAACCAGTGTATCCAAATAGTATGCTGCCGTTCGTCCAGCTTCCAATGCTGCTTGAATACTTTCTTGGGTTTTTTCCTCAGCAAAAACAATCGTGATGGGACGATGTCCGCCGTCAGCAATTTCATATTGCCAATCCACGAGGCCATGAATGTCCGAAGTACCGATGATGGTCAGGTCATATTTTAGCGCAAGTTCTAGCGCTTCATCAGAAAACGTGAGGTCGTTGACGACTTCGATACCACCAATTTCTCCTCGTTCAATCAGCGCAAGCTGTTCGGGCTCCAGTCTAGCGATTCCGTCTTTGCGCTGCGACGTCCAGTTGGGATGATTGATAAACGTAAATCCTCCTTGACTAGCAGCTTCTGCGTATGCGTCTTCCGCATCATCCTGCAAAAGCGGATTGGCGTCTTGAATGAAGATGCTGTTCGCGTGGCCATAAGGCAGAGAACGGGTAATCTCTGAGCCACGTATGACGATCAAATCGCTTTCTCCAGCTGTTCGGGCGGCTATGTCATAGGCCCGGTTACGGTCTGGATGCGGGATGTCGTCGATGTGTGGTTGGTATTCGAGATGTTCGGTAATCGCAAGGCAATCAAGTCCATCGCGATGCGCTTCATCTACCCGAACGCTAGGCCACACTGATCCATCTGAAAACACCGAGTGGATGTGAAAATCACACGTCAGACTGAGGTACTGATCCGTATCAGGGAAAGTTATGACTCGTCCACCAGCGTGCTCATGATCATGTTGTGCAAGGACTGGAAGGGAAATGAACCAAGCGAGGGCAACAAAAAGAATACGTTTCATGAGGCTAAAAGAGAATATGGGCGTCAGTTCGACAATCGTCAACGCCCCAATCTAGCCAACCTCCACGTCAATCTCTGCTCAATTATCTATTTGTTGAAAGGCCCGGCCTATTTGCCATTTCATTTTTGCTCATGGACGCCTTCCACTCCCGATATCCCATGACGCACAGGACGAGAAAAATTGTGTACTGTCCAGCGAAAAGATATAAGCCCTTCAGGATGTAGATCGAAATGGCGACTATATCGATGATGAACCAGTACGCCCAGTTTTCTAGCAGCTTCCGAGCCATGAACCACATCGCAATCAGGCTTGCAACAGTTGTGAACGCGTCTCCATATGGATAAGCGGGAATAGGGGCATTGCCCTGAGACCATGATTGTGCCCATCCGATTGAACCGTCAATATTCACAAGGACCCAGCCTGCAATCACATCCAGGTGGCTCATACTCCATCCCCAGGCCATGACTAGAAGCAACGTGACAATGGCCCAAAGAACATTCTGCGCCGGCCTCATTACAGCGACAGGTAATTCTGCACGATCCTTTCCAGGTCGAAGCCAGTGAATCCAACCATACACATTCATTCCGATATAGTAGACATGCAGGATCATGTCCGAATAGAGGAAGGAGTCGTAAAAAACAATCGCAGCAGCTGCCACAGAGGCTAGTCCCGTGGGCCAGCACCAAATATTTTGCTTGGTCAGGAAATAGACACTGATCAGCCCGCTGATCGCTGCAAACGCTTCAAGGAAAATCATTTGGACGGAACGTTGAGGATCATGGGGTCATGTCCGGTAGAGTGGAGCAAGTGTCGTAGTCCATCTTGCTCGAGTACCACTGTACATGTATTCAAGAGCGGGTGACATCGCACGGCAGGTGCTTCCCAAACTTCTTGATCAATGATAACTTCAACGTGATGATCCCTGTCGTTTATGACGCCCATGATCGTAACGGAGCCTGGCTCAACTCCAAGGTATGTCCAAAGCCGTTCGCGCGATGCAAAGCTGAGTCGTCCTAGTCCGGTCATTTCGCCCAAAGCCATCAGGTCTACCTTCTTGTCAAACGCAACGACAATCAACACATGACGTCGGCCTTTCTTGTCCCGCACGAACAAGTTTTTCGTTCGGGCACCTCGGCTAATAGAAACAAGCTCTGTTACTTCATCTACGGTGAACACCGCCGGGTGATCATGGCGCTCGTAGCTAATTCCACTCGCTTCGAGAAAGGAAATGGCTCGCTGGATGGGGTTTTGTTTCGGCTGGTCAGCTGACACGCGTTTGGGTCCCTGAAATCAGGTCGTCAATGAGTTGAAGGAGTTGCTGAGGGACTCTGTGTGGCGAAGATGGAAAAGTAGATCCAAAGGATAGCACAAAGGAAAAGACCCTGAGACAAGAGAATAAGTCCGCTCCCTGATAAGGTACCGATATTGTCGTGCAGTTCGAACGTAATTGCCCGGTTTTCCTCGGACATTAGAAGGAATACGACGATCGTAGCTGCAGAAATGACGGCCATGAGATAGAGCTGAATTCTGGCCACCCACGCCCAGAATTTCCCTTTGGTAAGAAGTCCAATCCCAACCGGAAGTAGCAACGGTGTGAAGTCTACGGCGTCAACCGTTCCTGAAATAAGATTTGTGAGAAATCTAAAACTGGCAAAAATGCCCAGAATGAGGCAAATGATACCTGCGACGCGGATGGTAACTCGGTTCGGAGCAGTCATGGTTGATCAAGATTGTTCAAGTGGGATGAAAGGTTGTGGGGCGGGTCCTTCAAGGACCCGCCCGACTCCAATTCATATTTTTACTTCGAATTCAGCCTCGCATCCTAGAAAACACCAGCAGGTGACGACATCGACGTCATATTCGATTAATCCCCATAGAAACGACCTAGAAGCTGTTTCTTCGCAAATACCATGTCCCGCGCATGATTCGCCGGGAGAAATAAAATCAAAATCGCATGTCAGGGTGAAAGAGAGAATATCTTTCCCAGCAAGAGTAGCTGGTAGGCCCGACTCAAGGCAAGAGCGATCAACGCGAGCCGAGTAGGTGTAATCACCTTCGTACGCATCACCACCTTGCCCATCATCACGCATCGTAATCGCATTCCCCGATTCGCTCATTCCGAGAATTCTAAATGCTTTCGGATAGCGGATGGCAACGTCCGGCTTCAAGGTGATATGAAGGGTATTGATATCTTCTTTTGCTGGGCCATTTTGCTGCACTGTCATAGTAACCTGTTCGACAAAGTCGAGGGCCTGCAACGAAGCAGAAATGCTCGTTGGAGTGCCAGTTACAGCGTCATGGGGCCCAGTGTCTAATGATGCTGAGTCGCATCCAACGATGGCGATACCCAGGAACAACATGGGGAGAAGGGACCACACAGGTGGTCGCTTGGGTGTTCTATGACACCTAGAATCGAGTCTATAAGTAGTTTTCATCGGTTTCCTCATCTACATCCAACAACACGGACAGGACCATCTATTCGAAGCGAGTAGAGTGGGACCCTGTTTAGTTGATAGAGTCAGAATCTTGGAAACCGTAACTCGAAGAGGATAAAATACTACCAGCTCATTTCAAGTTTATCCATCACCTGAGCGGGATGACCTATGATCAAAGGATCAGGCTCAATCACAATTGTCTTGTCCTTGTTGGGATAATCCAAGTGATAGAGAAAGTGATTCATGCAGTTCAGTCGAGCACGTTTTTTGTCATCAGATTTTACGATGGTCCAAGGTGCTTCCGGCGTGTCAGTGTGAAAAAACATGTTCACTTTTGCCTTCGTGTAATCGTCCCACTTGTCTCGGGAAGTCCGATCAATTTCGCTCAGTTTCCAGGCTTTCAAAGGGTCGTTGTCTCTGGAGAGCATCCGTGCCTTTTGAGCTTCTCGTGTAACTGAAAACCAGTATTTGAAAAGAATCGTACCTGAGCGGACCAGCATGCGCTCAACTTCGGGTGCTTGACGAAGGAATTCTTTGTATTCCTTGCTCGTGCAGAAATTCATTACGCGCTCCACGCCTGCGCGGTTGTACCAAGACCGATCGAAAAACACTATTTCGCCCCGAGTTGGAAACTGCTTTACATATCGTTGGAAGTACCATTGTCCACGTTCTTCATCCGTGGGTTTTTCTAGCGCTACGATTCGAGCACCACGAGGGTTTAGGTGCTCCATAAAGCGCTTGATCGTTCCTCCTTTCCCAGCTGCATCCCGTCCTTCGCAGACGACCATGATCCGTTGACCATTTTCTTTTGACCATCGTTGCACTTTGAGCAATTCGATCTGTAAGAGACGTTTGCGCTTGTCGTAGGCTTCTCGGCTCAGTTTCTGGTGATATGGATAGATGCTGTCTCTAAATAGTGTGTCAATTTGCTCTTTAGAAAAACCAAGGTCCTGGCGTACTTCGTCCGTCTTGGATGACTTGGAATCGAGAAAAGAGGATCCCTTTTTCCCAAAAACGGCGTCTGACATGCCCTCCTCGGAAGAGGCGTCCACTTTCTTGAGATCGAGAACCTTAGTTTTTGACGTAGACATGGATGCGCTCAGGCTTTATTTGGGGGACTCCGAAGGTAGGAATCCGCCGCAAAAAAAGCTTTTGAACCTATCAGTTCGATCTGAATAAGTACGCATCTGGTCATGAAGGGCTAATGGCTCCTCGGGAATACTGTGGGCGGTTGCTTTACCCCCTTTCACATTACTTGGGTGGGTATATTTACCATGGTTGCAAACATCGGCAAAACCCACCATGCTTACTCGACCTCTCATTGCGGCTCTTCTCATCTCCTTTTTGCCCTGGAAGGCACAAGGCCAAGATTCGCCTACCTACTCAGTGGCTCGTGAGTGGAATGAGGCCCTTCTGCAATCCATTCGAGAAGACTTTGCACGTCCCACAGTGCACGCCCGCAATATTTTCCACTCGTCATCGGCCATGTGGGATGCCTGGTCTGCCTACGAGCCGACCGCCGAGCCTTACATGCTTGGAAATGAGCACAACGGGTTCTTCTGCTCATTTGACGGTGTGCCGGATCCGGGAGATATCGTAGCAGCTCGGGAGAAAGCAATTAGTTATGCCTCCTATCGTCTTCTGCGGCATAGGTTTACGCTTTCCCCGGGCATGGAATCTGCCATGGCGCGGTATGACATACTGATGAATGAATTGGGATATGACCGCACGTTCACATCCACAGATTACTCCTCTGGAGATCCTGCGGCCTTGGGTAACTACATCGCCCAGTGCTTTATTGCGTATGGCATGCAAGATGGTGCCAATGAAGCAGAATTGTACTCGAATCGGCACTATCGTCCTGTAAACCCGCCGATGGCGCCACCATTGCCAGGCAACCCGCTCATTCTGGATCTAAATCGGTGGCAACCCTTGTCATTCGATATTTTTATCGACCAATCTGGGCAAGAGATTCCACTAGGGGTACCGGAGTTTCTTGGACCGGAATGGGGAAGTGTATATCCATTTTCACTTACCGCGGATGATCTGACGATTCATAGACGCAATGGATTCGAATACTGGGTTTACCACGATCCAGGACCACCTCCGTATGTCGATCCTCTATCGGGTGCAGGATTAACTGAGTTGTACCAATGGAATTTTTCACTGGTGTCAGTTTGGTCATCCCACTTAGACCCGAATGATGGTGTGATGTGGGATATTTCTCCAGCATCGCAAGGGAATTTCAACATCGAGGACATGCCGACGAGATTTGAGGATTTCAGCAAAGCGTATGACCTAATAGAAGGGGGAGATCCAGGACAGGGTTGGAGGCTGAATCCTTCTACGGGTCAGCCGTACTGGGCACAAATTGTCCCGCGTGGGGACTATGCACGAGTTCTAGCGGAATTTTGGGCTGATGGTCCAGATTCGGAAACGCCTCCAGGACATTGGTTCACCATTCTGAATTACGTGAGTGACCATCCGATGCTGGTCAAAAGGTACAAGGGCGAAGGACCCGTACTGGATGATCTGGAGTGGGATGTCAAATCGTATTTCGCACTTGGTGGTGCAATGCACGATTCAGCTATTTCTGCTTGGGGAATTAAAGGGTGGTATGACTATATCCGTCCCATTTCTGCTATCAGGGGAATGGCTGAGCTAGGTCAGAGTAGCGATCCATCATTGCCCAGATATCACCCGGCTGGTTTACCGTTGATTCCAGGAAAGATTGAGCTTGTCGCGGAGGATGATCCTCTCGTTGGTGCGAATAACGAACATTTAGACAAATTGAAGGTCCTCTCATGGAGGGGCCCCGAATATGTATTCGACCCAGAAGTAGACGAAGGTGGAGTAGGATGGATTCTAGTTGATGACTGGTGGCCCTATCAGCGCCCTACGTTTGTCACTCCACCTTTTGCCGCCTATGTCTCCGGGCATTCCACCTTTTCTCGGGCTGCTGCAGAAGTCATGACCATGTTCACAGGTGATGAGTTCTTTCCGGGCGGTATGGGTGAATTCTATGCGCCAAAGAACGAGTTCTTGGTTTTCGAGGACGGTCCGAGTGAGGATGTAACCCTGCAATGGGCTACCTATCGGGATGCGTCTGATCAGACGAGCCTTTCGAGAATATGGGGAGGGATTCACCCACCGGCAGATGATATATTCGGCCGATTTATAGGGCGTGAGGTCGGTATTGAGGCCTTCAACTTTGCTGAGCGATTCTTTTCGGGCACCGCCACGACAATCAACGAGCCAGTGCTTCCCGCGCAAGCTTCATTGTTGGAAGCCTATCCGAATCCGATCCGCGCTGGACTACACATCACCTTGAATGCCCCAACGGCCGGGTCCATCACCTTGTTTGACATGATGGGACGAACGATCCGTCAGATCGATATTCAGGCTGGTCGCAATGTTGTTTCAACCGATGGGCTTGCCGCTGGTGTGTACTTCATACGGCATGATGATATGCCGGAAACACCATCGGCCTCACTGATTGTGATCCGATAACCCAGATGGATAAGAGAGTGAAGGCAAGGAGGATTGTCCTCGCTCAGCCTGATTCATTGGTCGGTCGTTGAATCATCGAAGTACATCGCTATTAGATGTTCGGGAATCGCAGCTGGTCGTCCTGTTTTTCTGTTCAGGCAAACCCACTTCGTCTTCCCCGAGGCGATAACTGCATCGTCCTTTGTCCGACGGAAATCATAGCGCCTGCAGGAAGACACTCGTTCCACAGATTCAATCCAGGTCGTTATACGGACTTCATCGCCTTCATGGGCTGGAAGCCGATATTCGATTTCGTGGGAACGAACTACCCAAATCAATCCAGCTGCTGCCGTACGAATGTCTGCTCCCACATTCGTTGTGTGACGCATGGCAACTTCCTGCATCCACCGCACATATTCGACATTGTTGACGTGTCCATTCACGTCGATGGATTCTCGACCAACGGTGAATGTCCAGGAAAATTGATTCGAAGTCATAAGGATGAGTGGGAGGGAGGCTCTGCTTCGTGCTCCTTCGTTTTATCTGGATTATCCGGGGAACGTCGGCTTCTGAGCCAAAGAACGATACCCCAAAGACTTATGAGTATCCAGAAAAACTCAATGATGACTGAAGCCAGATTGAAGTTGTACCAAAGGGAGGCCAAAATCAGGGTCGCCCCAATCAGGTTGATCACCGAGTAGGAAAGTTGGGTCGGTTTCATCCTACGCGACTGAACGGCGGCGTAGGCAATTATGATCATAAAGACACCGATGGTCCCGATTATGTCGTACCAGGCCATGGATTATTCCGGTCGGATTGCGTTCAGAATGTCCTCGTGCAACGTCGCTCCGGACGAAGTCACGAGGTGTTTGGCATGTACCAAGTCTGACGTATCGCCAAGTCCATCACTGACCATACCTCCAGCTTCCAAAATACAAGGAATGATGGCTGCATTATCCCATGGGTTCATCTTTGGATCAAAGGCTGCATCTAGTCGGCCAGTTGCCACGAGTGCATGCTGCACACAGTCTCCAACGAAGCGAAATCGACCAGATTGCCTAATCAGGTTGCTCATGTTGAACGGACTATCCATCGACCGAGGATCAATATCCGTGCAATACACGCCGGTCGTTGAGAGAAATGCGTCTTCCAACCGGTGAACTCCGGTACGTACGGATGCTCTTTCAAGCTCACCCATTCTATTCAGATACCAGCATCCACCTCCGAGCTCAGCATAAACGGTTTCCTTAAGTCCTGGCATATTAATGACCCCTAGGATGGGTTGGCCATTGCGAAGCAGCGCGATGAGCGTTCCAAACGTGGGCAGGCCGAGCGCAAAGGCACCTGTGCCGTCAATTGGATCCAGTACCCAACAGAACTCCGCGTCTAGATTGACAGAATCCCCCTCCTCTCCCAGAATACCGTGAGTCGGAAAGCGCAGAGAAATGAGCTCGCGCATTACCCGTTCGGCCTCAAGGTCGGCTTCCGTTACGGGGGAGCCATCAGCCTTATTTCGGACGTCTGTGCGCTGAAATCGGGGAATGATTTCTTGCGCAGCCGTACCGGCCATTTCAAGGGCAAATTTAAGAAGTGGGCTGGGGGTTGCGGGTTCACTCACGGGGCACTGGTCCTGGTTGTTTTAAGCAAAATAAGGAAGACTTCCCCGGGAAGGCAGACCGGTTTGAATGTCACAAAGCTTCAGGATTGTGAGCAGGCCCGACATTCTTAATCCGAATATCAACCTGTCTCGCTTCTCTAAGAAGTGCCGGGTCAGATCAGACTACTGAACCGTGAAGGGAACTCGGTACTGGGTCATATCCCATGAGAGAACCAAGTCTCCACCGCTATCCGTGTCCTCAACAGAGAGTGTGAACCGCTCCACTACGCTGGACAAAGCAACTGCTGTGGCGCTTACGCGAAAGAGATCCATAGAGCCGTCGTAGGCAGTGCCCCATTGGTTCGTCTGTTCGTTCAGGATGATGCTGTACGCCCCGTCTTCCCAAAGCGACCACAACGTGTACATGCCAGCTGGCAGCGTGTCCTCACCAAACATTAGATCCTGGCTGGTCGTTAAGTGTGTGGCTGCGTTTGCCCCCGTTCTCCACACTGTACCATTTGGAACGAGTCCGCCCCAAATATCGCGACCACGTTTCGCAGGCTGAGAATACTGGATTTCGATATTGGCGCCGTCAACTTGAGCGACGGCTGTGGCAGCAGGACTTGGCGTTCCAATGCCCTGTCCGGCCAGATCAAGCGCTGCCCACCGGTCAGCTATGGAGCCAACTAAGAAGGGCTCGACGCGCTTACTATTCATTTTATTCGTTGTTAGAGCACCCGAGATGCCTATCAACTGTCCCTGATCATCGACCCATCCAACCCGTTGGTTGCCGAAGTAATCCATCGAAATGGAATCGGTGCTGATCGTTTGGACGGCGTTGGCGCGAGCGGCTGATCCGTTTGTCCCCATGATGAGGATTTCATCGGCTCCGCCAAGACGTTGAGTGGCTACCTGCTCGAAAACGAACATTGAAGCGCCCGTGCGGCCCAGACTCAGGACGACATTTCCTGGCGCAGCAACCTTGCTCATTCCTGGATTCTGTCCACCCTCGCGCACCACGGTGGCAGAATCTCCATCAATAGTGATACTTCCCGCTGTGGGGCTAGCACCACCTGGGTTTGTCGACGGCGTCATAGTTGACCATGAAAGTGAGCGGAAATGTCCTGTTTCGTTCAGCTCCACTCGATATTCAGTCATGCGGGTCTGTGGTGATCTTTCGACGAGCGTGCCTTCGATCACATCGCCTGAACGAACGTACACTTCAACCGCCATCGTATCGGAACCAAGGGTCGAAATGAATGCTCGTGGTTCATCAGGAGAGGGCGCCCAGCCGGAATCGCTTGCACAACCGGCGAGCAACGCACTGAATGTCACGATCAGAAACAGAGGAAATGATTTTTTCATGGTGGGAATCGAAAGGTTATTACATGCAGATAGGGACAGGATTCTGATCTAGCCCCCTGGTTACTCGTCCGCGGTTGAGCCGACGGTAGCTTTGGCTTGTTTAGCGTTTTCGTCAAATACAGCGAGTACTTCTGCCCTAGAAGTTGACGTTGGACGAGCAGGGAATGCGCTCAAGCATAGGGCGCGTCTTGGGTAATTCAGTTGACAGATCGCCGAGGGTATCCTTCACAAATGATAGGGTTTAAGGGACAATATGAGGGAAAATGATAGAGCCAGCCTTCAAAAGGAGGTATGTCGGCGCAACACCAACATCGATGATTAAACGGCTTCTTCCATCATGATGCGGATCGTTTTTTCAACGTCACTGGCAATCACGCCGAGCTGAGTGTCATCTGAAAGTACAGAAAGAATATCGGAGGGATTGATCATCCCAATGCAGGTCTTACCGTCCTTCGAATACACACTGACACGGCACGGCAATGCCATGTTCATATCAAGATCCCGTTCCAAGACTTCTGAGGCACGCGCTGGATTACAGATTTCAAAAATGCGTACTTCATCTTCGATTGGAAAGCCCTTGCCTTCTAGTGTTTGTTTGAGATCGTAGGTATGCAAAATGCCGAATCCGTTGCGGAAGACTGCTTCCTCAAAATCTGAGGCGGCCTGATCTACGGACTTTTCGGTGGTAAGAATCGTTTTCATAGCAAAGCTTTCGTTTCGTTGAATGAAAGGAGCCCATCGTGGGCGTCATCCCTCAATGATCGTTCTGTTCATGGGTAGAAAGGGCGTCTAGAATCTCAGTCATGGTCAGTAGACCTCGATCCTGATCATACCAGTTCATTTTGTAGGTCATAAAATCTTCCGATGCCAAATCCTTGCCTTCTCCTATCGCCCATTCTTGTAATTCCGTAGGGCGTTCAATGAAGACTCCGACTGTGCGGAATGACTCATCTAGGAGCAGGACGGTTGGTGTGGCTGGACGGTCGTCGGGCGTACGGTTTTCTTCCATGATTTCCTTGCCCCGGGTCGAATCGATGATGTGCATGTCGATTTTGTCCGTAGCGCTAACCATGTGGGCCAAATAAGGAATCGTGTTTACCGAATCCGAGCAGCCGTCAACGGCTACAGCAAGGAGGTGATAGGTACCCTTAAGGCTGTCCAAGCGCTCCTGCATGGCTTCTGGTACTGAGCCGGCGGCGAAATTGTCATGCCACATTTCTTTTCGTCGATCGGCAAGGTCAAGGAATACGCCAAATTCAATCCCTGAGGAATAAAGGGACTGGTTACGGGCTATTGTAGAATCTGCACCGGACGACTGTATAGCAGACGGCTCGCTTGCTCCGTCTTGCGCCAATACGGCAGTTGAGAAAGAAAGCAGACAGACAAAAAAGGCTATCAGGGTACGAATCATGGTATATCGTTTCTTCCAAAGACCCGTTTAAGCAGGTCGGTTGTGCGGGCAATGGGGTCTTGGCGGATTCTGAGTTCTTCATCCGCCAAGGTTGAAAACAAGCCAGAGAGCGTGCGATTCACGATATAGGATTCCAGATCGACATCAACTGAACTGATGAGTGGAATCGCATTATAGCGGTCGATGAGGGAGGAATAGGTCCGGTATACACCCATTTCTTCCATGACCGACGCTACCACGGGTTGAAATCTAGATGTGAGCTCCGCCTCGATTCGTCCCTGGAAATACAGAGTGGCAGCGTTGTCTTGTCCGTCCAATATGGAAAATGCATCTTGTACCGTCATGGACCGGATGGCACTCGCAAACACGTCGACAGCCTCACCGGCGGCTCGTTCGGCGGCACTGTTCATTTGATTCTCTAATGCATCTACCTGATCACCAAGACCGAGTGTTCTCAGGCGAGATCCGACTTTTTGAAGGTCCTCCGGTAGGGCCAAACGGAGCAGGTCGTTCTTTCCGAATCCGCCGTCTACGGACAGCGTGCCAGAGGCTCGTTCCGTACCGATCCTCAACGCCTCTTTCAGCCCTGATGCAACCGTTGGCTCATCAAGGGGAGCCTCGATTCCCATCAATCCTTGCAGATCCTGCATATTGACGGAAGCACAGGCAGGCAGTAGTAACACGATAGCCAGAAGAACTGGAAGGGGAAGGCAGCGACTAAGGCGCATGATCAACGAGAGGTGAGATGGTTCATGACGGTGCGAATACTGGCGCCTCTTCCATCAACCGTGCCCAGAGCGCTGCGTTCCGTTTGCGCAAAGCTCTTTACTCTCCGCCAGCCATCTGACCGCCTTTCATGGCGGCAGGAATAATCATCAAAAGGAAGATAATGTGATACCAAACGGGCATGAGATCCCAGTAGGAAAACTCTACGAATGCACCAATGGCGAATAGAACTACGGGCAGGACCTTGTTGACCGTCATGGCATGATCAGCGCCGACTTTGGCTCCGGCGAATCCAGCTAGGACGGACACTGGAACACTTATGACGAGATAGGCGATCAGAATACCTACGCTTGTAATTGCTTCGTTCGGGGCCACTTGATCTGGAAATAAAGCCATTCCAGCAAACGTGAACACATTCCAAACGACTCCCCAAAGCACAACTCCAGTGATTGTGGCGAGTGTGATGCGAATCGGCTTGTTCATGATGATAGTAGTTCAAGTGGCTGTTTTGGGCGTGTATGATTGAACGAATATGCTATTTCAATTTAAATCAAGCAACTCGTGGCATATTTCGTGCCCTTCCTACCCAAGTTTAACGCTTGGCCTCAAAAGGCATATCCCTGATCCATCAAGACTTTCTGGGCTCGTTCGAGGTCCGCTTCCTTCACTAGGATGTAGTCCGTATCGAAGGTGGAGACAGCAAAAATCGAAATCCGTTGTGCAGCCAAGGCACCTGAAATTCTAGCTAGGATGCCATAAAGGGCAAAATCGAGTGGGCCCTCAACGCGAAAGCAGGCCCAATTGGGTTCGGATTTGGCATACATAACCTCAATATGGGAAGGGCAGACAATCGATAGTTCTTCTGGCGTCTGTCCTATGAAATGTGTTTCGCACTCTCTAACCGCAGTTGGTACTGCCATCAAGGGATCGAGTCGGTGAATCGTGAACGAACCGGAGAGCATCCGGAGTTTCAATTCAGCTGAAGATGCCATGGTGAGTTAGCAACTATTTGGAGGGTGCAGATCAAACGTAAATCCTTGCCTTTTTTCACCCGCGGTGCATGCTGGTCTCAGGCAACCATCAGGGAATAATTCTGCCTTTCCATTCAATGGCTCCGCGCGCGCGGGTCACGATCGAATCGAAGGAAAGAACGACTGTCAGAACATATGAAACAGGAGCCAAAAGACTAATCGTTACCGGCTGCCGCGTGATCCGATCCGAAATGAATTTGATGACATACAAAGAAAGGACCAGCCAAGGAAAAAGAATGGGTGCAACGATGAACACCAGTATATACGCGATCAGGTTCAACAGAGACAGTACCAAATTAGGACCAAGGATGGCAGCAGTATTCTTGCGAAAGCCAAGCCAGGCACCTTGAAAATCGGAATACATATGGACGGCTAGGTCATCCCGGACATCATCGAGCAATGGAATCACGCCCTTTTTGTGCAGGTATCGGCCGATGTTGATGTCTTCGAGCACTTCTCCACGAACATGATCATGAGGTTCGTATGCTCGATAGTCCTCAGTTGTAATCATCCAGCATTGTCCATTCACTCCAGACATGACGGAAAAGGGTACTCGACGACCTAGCCACCATGGAATACAACATAAAATCAGATTGCCGACCATAGTCACGATGAGCTGACCACGGCCCTTAAGCAAGGTCATGCCTGTCAACATGGTTGACTCGGGGCGCGCTTCGAACCGCTCACACATATGGCGAAGAGCTGCAGGGTGCTGAAACTCCGTATCAGCGTCAATAAAGAGAAGCACATCTCCCGTAGCTTCAAGAGAGAGGCGATAGCAACCGTTCGTCTTCCCCACCCAACCGTCGGGTAGAGGCCCGCCTTTGATTCCGCATATTCTGTCATCCTTAGCTGCCTGGATAATATCCCAGGTGGAATCGGTTGACTGGTCATCATAAACCAACATTTCCGCATCAGGATGGTCCTGCTTTTCGAATGAGGTCAGCAGGCGTGGGAGATTGTGTTCTTCATCCCGCGCGGGAACGAGCACGGAAACTCGCCTCGGGCTACGGCCACCTCGGGCCCTTCGTCGAGCGCTGAACTTCGCAGCATTCAGTAGGGCGTTGACGATCATCAATCCATGAAGGCTGACCATTATCCATAGGAGCCACGACATCAAAGCAGTCGCTCCCCGGGCCAATCCGTGTCCGAAGATTCCCCGTGCTGAATCAACCATGATCGTAGGCTGCTCGATATATCAACTAAGGCCTGACCAGCCTGGTGTACATCGACAGGTTTACCGCATTTCATAAACATGGTGGGCTTGGGATGAACGAGAGCTTCGATAGACAATGCGACAGGAATAAAATCTGTCTTGATGTTGGAGTGATCGAAATGCTGATATCCCGTTGCGAAACGATCCGTCATTCCATCGACAGTTTCAATTCGGCCTTGCGGAAACAGGACCACGATGTCTGCCGGTTTAAATTCATTTTGAATCATTGACTTCAAGCTCCGAGCAGCGGGGATAGATCCTGGAGTAATACCTACCGCACCTGCCAGCTTGAGAACTGGGTACCGCTTCAGTTGCGAATCGAGCATGATGGTTACTACACGGTCCTGCGTACCGGTTTCTTGCACCATGTGCCGAACGGCAAACCCGTCGAAAAGGCTCACGTGTTGGCAAATAAGTACGGTCAACCTCTCTCTGTTGATCTGCAGCGAGCCCTCCTGGTAGATACCCGTAAGATGGCGACGCATGTAAGCCCGGAATCCTGCATCAAGGAAGGGCAGTGCGTAGCGGGAATATCTAATAGTGCTTTTGGTGCTCATCGTGATCAGTCGAGGGTGACCTCTAGGACGATCTCTTCGTCATTCACCTCGAATATAGCGTCATCCCATTTGGGTGGGCCTAATCGTACTCTTGCCTCGCGTGAAAAACCGAACGGCTCTTTGAACCATCCAACTAGATTGCGATCTAGCTTGCCATTTCTGTTTTCATCCAAGTAAACAGCAGCACCGAAAATTCCGGCAGGAACGTCAGCGAATCGTACGATTGTCAAGGTGTCTGTCGCTGCAGCGATTGCTGTGTGAGCAGGCTCTTCGAGCCATGTTGTCTTGGAATCGTACAGTGCGATCCGGATATCTGCATTGGAAGCCGCAGGATGATGAACCTCAAACTGAACAGTACCGGAACGTATTGGGGACAGTGCCGCGAAAAAAGCTAGGGTAATCAACCAGACCGGAGAAGTAGTCATCAAGAGCGGAGCCTTTTTGCGATGCGAGCGGCTTCATCTTCAATTTCTGCTTCCATACTAGGAAGCTCGAGCATTTCGTTTGAACCAGGCAGGGAAGACGACGGCATCTTTTCGGTAGCTGTGAGTTGGTCCCAATCGGCGCTCGTCACAATTGCTTCCAAGTTCTGTATTCGGCACACTAACTCTTGGTTCTGCTCGTCCAGTTTTTTAGAAAGTGTCTCAAAAGAGGCTTCAAGCGTCTCGGTGGAAGCACCCAGTTTGGACTGCTTTTCCTTGAACTTGAGCCACTCTGACCAGGCCCCGGCTAAGATGCCTGCGATCGGAATTAGCACCCAAGAAAATGCCCACATAGGTTCGTCGTCGTCGAGAGAAGGAGGTAATCTTCTGTTTACGGAGAAAGCCGCGTCAGGATTCTTTGATGTATTTCAATCATCGATTTGATAAGAGTGGAGATGTCCCTCAAATTGACCAATATCCAATGCGTCTGATTCATGGTGTAGAATCCGTCAACCAACCGTAAAACGCCTCATTTATGGCCGATCAACCTTTATGACACGTTCCTTTTTTCTGCCACTTTTACTCTCGTTATCCTTTTTGGTAAGTGGGACAGATACGATTACCTCAAAAACAATCTATCTGGTGCGTCACGCTGAAACCTGTCTCGAACTGGAACGAGATCCGATTCATGCGGCTACGGGTTGACCCAACTCTTTGAGCATGTGCAAATGCGACCGAATGGCTGCTCTCAGCGTCGGGTGATAGTGATAAGGAATGTCATAGCGAGCAGCTACTTCGCGAACAATTTTACCGATTTCCGGATAATGGATGCTACAGACCTGCGGAAACAGATGATGTTCGATCTGATAGTTCAATCCGCCGATGTAAGCTTGCAGGAGTTTGTTCGAGTGAGCAAAGTTGGAGGTAGTGCGCATCTCGTGAATCAGCCACGCATGTTCCATGTTGCCATCGTCATCCGGCCCAAGATATTCGGTGCCCTCGACCACATGAGCAAGTTGGAAAATGACACCCAGAATCAGGCCAGCCGTCATGTGCATTGCCATGAATCCGATCAGGAACTGCCACCATGCCAGATCGAGAACCATGAGCGGCAGTACGATCATATAGAACACGACAAATGCTTTTGTAACAATCAAAGTTACAATTTCAGACATCGGGTGACGCTTGTCCTTGTAGGGGCCTATGTCTCGCTTCATGAACTGCTGGAAGTCCTTGGCGAACAACCAGTTAATAGTTGCCAGGCTGTAGGCTGGAAACGCAAAAAACTGCTGGAAGCGGTGGAATGAATAGCGGGGGGACTCTGGCGAAAGTCGTACAAGTGGTGAGACATCTAGGTCCTCATCTACGCCCGGAATGTTGGTATACGTGTGGTGAATCACATTATGAGTGATCTTCCACATATACCCGTTGGCGCCTAGCAGGTCAAAAGTGTACCCCAGTAGCTTATTGATCGTGTCGTTTGACGTGTATGCACCGTGCAACGCATCGTGGGCAACGCCAAATCCTACTCCCGCCGCTCCGATTCCCATCAAGATGGCCAGCATGAGCATCTGCATTGGAGTGAACCACCCAGTCATAATCAGAGCATAGGAGCCCCACGTCATGAGTAGTACCACTACGGAATTACGCACCATCCGCCAATTAGCGTGCTTTGATTTACCAGTTTCCTTGAAGTACCGATTCACTTCGGCTTTCACTTCAGGAATAAACCCGGAGACATCTTTAGCTGCAAATCGAATCTTCTGTTCACTCATCGGAAAAGGAGTCATGTGAGCCGACAAGATACGGCTCAACGGTTATCCATCCGATTCTTGCTCTCGGATCTGCGCGACCACATCTCTCAGGAGTTCGTTAGGAATGGGCACCGTGAGATTGTATTGACTCACTTTCCACACGCCATCCTCCTTTACTAGGGCGCCTGTTCCGCGACATTCACCGAACCCGTCATTCTCAAGGCGCTCATCAAACCAGGCCGTGTTTCCGTCTTCGGAAATAAAGACATGTCGCTCAGTAGGTGTGTAGGTCCAGCCTGATCCCCGATCGAATGCCGGCTTGGCGTATTGTTTGAACTCCTCGATGGTCCATCGTTCTGATGCATCTGTGCCGAGAAACACCGCATCGTCCGTGTATAAAGCAAAGTATCCCTCGAAATTTGCTTCCGAGGCCAGTCGATGAATATCATCGAGGACGGTGTTTATTGTTGCCTCGGCAGTTTGGGCTTTTGATGAGGCGGGAAGTAGGAAAAGAAGCAGCAGCGGAAGAATTCGTTTCATGGAGTCGGGGAACATGATGGACGCCGTTCTTGGTCGGGTTAGTGTCAGGAGTGCTCTGTTTCCGCTATCATACGGCGATCCATCTCAGAATGTCGAATGAGGTGTCGAATGAGGTGGAAGTACGATGTATACAAAACCTACTATCATGATGATGCAGCCCTTCATGCGTTGGAGAAAAATCCCTCAAGCACTTTTCGTGTGCGTTTGTTTTCTGGTATTGATGACCGGGTGTGCTACCCGATCTCATCAGTTGTCAGCAGATGTCGTGCTGGTCAATGCGAATGTCTATACCATGACATGGGCAGACCCAGACCTTTCTGGTCGGCCTATGCGAGATGCTCCTTTCGACGAAAGCGGTTGGCATTCCGATGCGGATGCTATTGCCTTGAGGGGTGGTCTTATCGTTGAAGTAGGATCCTCCACAGATATTGATGCCTGGATTGGGTCAGAAACGAAAGTTATAGATCTTGATGGTGGCTATATCGTTCCGGGGCTGGTTGAAAGCCATGGCCACCTGCACGAAATCGGAGAAAAAGCGGCGCAGGTCAACTTGATCGGGACCCAGACGGAAGCCGACATTGAGGTGCGACTTAACGAAGTAAGCGCTGCGGCAGAGGGAGAGTGGATAGTAGGCAGTGGATGGGATGAAGGCGAATGGGCCGATGCCCTTCCAGATCGGGCCTTCCTAGACCGGATGTATCCCACAACGCCTGTAGTTTTGAAAGGACTTCGAGGTTTTGGGACGCTTGGCAACGCAGCGGCTTTGTCTGCGGCTGGGATTGATGCTTCGTTAGCTGACCCGGTGGGGGGTACTCTAGTGCGGCGCTTAGACGGATCCCTTAGTGGAGTGTTGCTAAATAATGCAACAGACCTACTCAACGATGCTATTCCAGCCATGACGCTCAACCAGAGAAAACGTGTTTTACGATATGGAATGGACCGGTTGATGGAATCTGGTTTTGTATCAACACATCATGCGGGGGTGCGGACGGACTACTTACCTGTGTATGAGGCAATGTTAGAAGAGAATGAGCTGCCGATGCGAGTAGAGGTGATGCTTTCAGCCGGTGTTGTTGGCGCACCAGATGTCGATGCGTGGGTAGAGCGAGGCCCCTCGACCGATCTGACATCTCGGTTACAGATTAGAGGTATCAAGGCGTACTACGATGGATCCCTTGGCTCGAGAGGAGCCCGCTTGATAGACGACTACTCTGACGCCCCCGGAGAACGAGGCGTTGCGGGTGCCGAGTACGGCTTTGATCCTGACGCTGTAGAGGCTTTTATGGCGGCCGGATTCCAGGCCGGCATCCATGCTATCGGCGACCAGGGAAACCGAGACGTACTCGACTTTTATGAAAGGGTGTTGGCCAGGAATCCGGCCGCGCGCGGCGTTCACCATCGCATTGAACATGCCCAAATCGTCCATCCCGATGATCTGTCACGCTTTGGGGAGATGGGTATAGTGGCGTCTATGGAGCCTGGACATGCAGTGGAAGACAGTCCTTGGGCAGAAGAAAGAGTAGGCTCGGAACGGATCAAAGGAGCGTATGCTTGGCGGTCGCTCCGAGAAGGAGGCGCACTTCTTTTATTCAATTCGGACTTTACCGGGACGGATTGGTCAGTCTTTTACGGGATGTACGCTGCCATCACCCGAAAACAAAAAAACGGAACGCCTGAAGGTGGTTGGTATCCTGAAGAGTCCGTGACTGCCGAAGAAGCGTTGCGGGCCTATACGGTTTGGCCTGCCAGAGCTTCTGGACGAGAAGCAGTGACGGGAACGATTGAGGTTGGCAAGATGGCGGATCTGACCGTCATGGATATCGATCCACTCAATACGGGCTTACAGGCTCCTGATTCCCTGCTCGAAGGTCGCATCTTGATGACCATCGTCGATGGAGAAATCGTTTGGTCAGCAACTCTGATTGAATAGGCCGGGACTGAAACGATCGGGCGGCGCGAGAGGCAGCGGCCTACTGAAAGTAGCGGAGCATGTCAGATTCGGCGGCGATGTACCCAAAGGAAGCCCAATTACCTTCGTTAAGCAGTTGCTCAAAGACCTGCTTTGCTCGGTCTGAGCGGTTGTTATACAGATGCCAATTACCGATGCCGTACATGATGGCATCTCCCGCGGAGCCTTCTCCTACCAGCTCCGATTCTTCGACTAACCCCTTGTACAGCAACGTCAAACGGTGATAGGCCGTGTTTTCGATGATGTCCATGTCTGGGGTGATGGATTCAAGGGCAGCTTCCGCAGCCTCATCGTTGCCCATTCTCTGGAGGATCATGTAGATCCAGTGGGTAGTCGAAACCACATTGTCCGGAAGGGCCGCTGTCGCCAGACCGTTTTGAAAGGCACGCAACGCATTATCGAGGTCGTGCTTCAAATAATAGGAAAGCCCGAGGTGGTACCAAATATTGCCCTGTAAGGTGCTGACAGGGATTCCGCGGGCATTCGGCATACCATCCGGTTCGATTTCATTTGGTTGGCCGTCAATCATGGAGGCAGCGTGCTCGAAATCGCTGATTGCGTTATCTAACTGCCTGATGGAGATGTAGCGATGACCTCGATGGCGCGGAAATCTAGGATCATTAGGATGCTCGTCCATGCCCTGCGAGTACAGATCGATGGCCTCATCATAGCGACCCGCATAGGCAAGAAATCGACCATACCAGATCTTAGCGTCTGCATCGATGGGGGCTTCTTCCCAGGCTTGTCGTCGCTTGTCCACCTCGGCCAGCAATGAACTGTCGGGTTCGGGGGCAAACAACGGGTCTCCCGCCAACGAGTAGGCCGTCGGTTGATCGTTTGTGGACTTATCCACCCCATTGTTTTGCGGGTCAGGAGTCGCGCACCCGATCGTAATGGCCATCAATAGAATGAGCGAGGAAGGAAAAGGCGATCTGATGATCATGGTTTCTTGTGTTCTCGAATGACGATGGTTTCGGCGATCTTGTCGTGTGTTGCCCGTCGGTCCAGTAGTGGCTTGTTGCAAAATAGACAGCTAGGATCAGTACGCTGTACCAATTGTCCATATTCAGGCCAATGTTAATGTCATCGTCCGGGTCAATCCATCCCATTGATGCCATCCAAAGGCCACCAACGATCACGAAGGCTAAGAAGAGGCTCCCGATCAACAGACCGTCAATCGAGAAGGCCGCCAAGCGCCGTCTAAACGTTGCCAGCTCAACACCGGCAAGTTCTTTTTCACGCTCATGTTTGGCCGGTACGAACAAGTGAGGGGAATCCTTTTTAGAGGATGATGGCTGGACGATTTGCTCAACGCTCATTTGCAGCTGCATCTTTGGTTAGCTCATAATAGCACACCTCCGTTTCAGCATGAGGGACAGACATCATGCCCACAAATTCCATATCGGCTCGTTCCAATAATCGTCGGGACGCCGTGTTTTCTGGATCGGTGATGGCAGTAAGGACAGAATACCCGAGTGAGTCGAAACCGTGCTCAAGCGTGGCACGGACAGCTTCGCTCGCCAGACCAGCTCCGCGATGATCCTTGGCAAATGCAAAACCGATGTCTGGATTATCGAGGTAATCGCGATTCAATAGTCCGCAAATTCCCGCGTGTGCCCCCGTGTCTGTTCGCTCAACCATCATCATCCCTATTCCGTGCCGCTCAAAGGCCTCATGACATGCAGTCTGAATGTATCCCAGCGCGCCTTCGAGATCCCGAACGCCTTTGTCGCCGATAAAGCGAAGGAAATCTGCATCGTTGAGCAAGGCCAGGATAAAAGCGGCATCGCCGGCCTCCATATGCCGCAGGATCAATCGCTCAGTTGATATTACGTCCATTTCTGAGGCTCCACATCAAGCGGTTTCTGTCGATGATCCCGCAGTTGGTCCCGTGGTCGATTTTAGAATGGCGATGCCGACCACTAAATCAAAGGCCAAGCAGGTCCATACATACCACTCAGGTGCATGCGTGAAGCTTCCAAACGGGGGATGAAAAGCCAGATCCCAGACCGGATGCAAGATCCATCCCCAGGCCAACCACGAGGGGTGGCGTAAAGCGGATAGCAGGATAAAGAAGCCGAAAACAAGAACACCAGAAGCTTCGATTACGACGGCTAATGTGGGTGCGTCCTCGACGAACGCGATCACCACATAAATCATGGAAGCGACTAGAAGTCCAATAATCTGTAGTTCGCGGCCCTTGCTGCCTCTTGCTCGGGTAAATCGAGCGAAGGCCCATCCAGTCAAAATACCGAGAAGTAGTCCAATGAGAGGGTCAACCATGATGGCCTCCTGGAGTTGATTTCAATACACGCCGAGGTCAACTGCATTGACGACATTGCCATCAAATCGTGATTTGACTTCGGCTAAGAGTTCGTCTAGTGAAGAACTCCATTCTAGTTGATGATACAACACCAGAAGCTTCGGATTGGCTCGCGCCGCCAGCTCCCCTACCTGAGTGGCTGAGGTATGGAAGCCCGCGTGGTAGTTCTGCCAGAAGGGCGTTCTTTTCTCCCAGGCCGAATCAGAATAAGCCTCGTGTAGAAGAACATCGCACCCTCGACACATTTCTGCAATGATATCACTTTGCGCGGTGTCTCCCGAGATCACGATTACCCGATCAGGTGTCGTAAAGCGATATCCGAATGCCGTTGGCCAACTTCCGTGTGGTACGTTGAATGCTTCCACCGTGACCAAGGAATCCTGGTAAACCACCCCGGCTTCCACGTCATGAGCCTCAACGCGCCATCCTTGATTATTTGCGGGCTCCAAACCGAAAAGACGGATGTTGATGTCCTGTTCATAGGCCTTCAGGATGTGTTTAGCCATATCCTCAATTCCCTCTGGCCCATACACTTCCAGCGGTGTGTCCCTCTCTAGCACCCATGGGGTAAAGATCAGGTCGGGGAAACCAACGGTATGGTCCGAGTGAAGGTGGGTAACGAACGCTCGGTTCAATCGATTGACTTCCAGTCCTGTGATTCCATTCCTAGCAGCAGCGGCTGCGCGGCGCACGACTCCTGGGCCAAAGTCCACTAGGTAAGGCTGATCACCAACGACGATTGCAACGGAGGGACCAGAGCGATCAGGATCCGCATTTGGGGTTCCGGTGCCAAGCATTACAACCTGTGTGATGGGGCCACTTTGACCATCTTGAGCCGATGCATTTGGAGAGCTAATCGAAAGAAAGCCGATCAGGCACACGAGTGATACTATTCTGGTCATAACGATGGTTGAGAATGAGGGATTTGGCATAGCAGAATATATCACAAGGAAAGATCCCTAATTGAGGTTGCGATTTCCCTTTGCGGGCCCGAATCTGAGTGTTATTGCGACACGCCACCTCACCAATCCCAATCGGCTCATGAAGGCTACAATGTCCTTTCGTCAAATCATCACAGCGATCCTGTTTATAGGGTTGTTTGTTCCGGTCCTAGGGTCGCAGCAAGCAACTGCGCAAAAGAAGGATCTCACGCTCGAAGACTACGCTCAGTGGGAGCGAATAGGCAGCAATGCGTTGTCTTCGGATGGATCCTGGTTTGTCTGGATGATCAACAAGGTAGAAGGCCCCGCAACGTTGCACGTACGCCGCGTTGGCGGAGAAGAAGTGCATTCGTTCCAGTACGGATCCCGCCCCATGTTTTCTAATGACAATCAATGGCTGGCTTTCGCTATTGGGATCTCGGAAGAGGAGGAAGAGAAGCTAGAAAAAGCGGAAAAGCGCGTTGAGCTGTCTCTGGGACTCATGAATCTGACAACGGCTGAAGTTGATACCATTGAACACGTTCAGTCGGTTTCGTTTTCTGATGATGGCAGTTTCCTAGCATTGCGCAAGTACAAGCCAGAAGGCAGCGAGTCCAGCGGAGCCGATCTGGTAATCCGAAACCTGGCGACTGGTACCCATCAAAATGTGGGCAATGTCTCAGAGTTTGCATTCAGTCCTGAAGGAGCCCTCCTGGCTGTTACCATTGACGCGTCTGAGAAACTCGGAAACGGTGTTCAGCTCATTGACCTTGCTGGCTCCTCGTTCCGTGTGCTGCATAGCGATGAGAAAGTCTTTAGCGACCTCACGTGGAGGGATGATTCTTATGATCTGGCCTTTTTGAAAGAAGGAGAGCGCATGGGGGAAGATTACCCAGATCATGTGATCATGGCGTTCACGGGTCTTGATGCGGGGGGAGATATGCGGGTTTTCGCTGTTTCCGAGCGGGATGATGTCCCCGAAGGATATCGTGTTGGGTCGGAAGGAGGCGTTCGCTTTTCAGAAGATGGTTCAAGGTTGTTTTTCGGTTTGAAAGACCGATATGAGGAGCCGGAAGCAGACGACGAAGAGTTTGCCGAAGCCGGAGAAGATGCCGATGAGGGGGATGAAGATGAGGAAAACGACAAAGAGGAGGATGCGAACGAAACGAAACCTATCTCAGAATTGGATAAGGATCTGGACCCACCAGGTGTGGATGTCTGGCATTGGAAAGATCCAGTCGTTCAACCGCGTCAGGGTGTAATGGCAGGACGAGATAAGGACTTTACGTACCTATCAGCATGGACGTTGGCGAGTGATTCGTTCGCGAAGCTCGCGGATGACAATGTTCGATCACTTACGCTGACGGGAGACCAGCATCACGCTGTTGGCTATGACTCCACACCGTATGAGCCGGCGCTCCGCGAAAGTTGGAATGACGTATACGTTTACGACACGGAATCGGGTGAACGCAACATGGTTCTTGAGCGCATCGAAAATGTCAGCATCTCACCCGATGGAGCGTTTGCTCTGTACTTCCGCGCAAATGACTGGTGGTCGTATTCCATCGCAGAGGAAACGCACACCAATCTGACGGAAGACATCGATACTCAGTTCAATGACTTTACGGCCATTTATGGGCGGGAAGCAGATCGGGCTTTTGGAAGCGCTCAATGGTCAGAGGGAGACGAAACGGTCTTGCTCTACGATCAGTATGATGTTTACCGTGTGAATGCCAATGGTCAGGGCGTCGAGAGACTCACCTTTGGAGCCGCAGACAAAGTGCGATTCCGTCAAATCCGGGTGGATTTTGAAAATGAAACATTAATGGCAGGTACGCCGATTTATTTCAGCGCTTACGGCGATATGACCAAGGACTCGGGTTACTATGTCTGGCGTCAAAACCCGGGGAGGAGTGAGGATGAAGGAACGCTGGATGCGCTCGTCTATGAGCCCCGGATGATTAGTGGATTACGGCGAGCCAAAGAGGCCGATGTATTCACGTTTATGACGCAGAAGGCAGACGAATCACCCAATATTTATGCCGTTGATGATTCGTTCAGTGATCCGATTCAGCTGACGGATACGAATCCGCAGCAGAGCGAATACAAGTGGGGTCACACAGAACTGGTTGATTTCACGAATACTAATGGTGTCCCTCTGCAAGGAAGACTGCTCTATCCGGCGGATTACGAGCCGGGCAAGCAGTACCCGATGATCGTGTACATCTACGAACTTCGTAGTCAGAGCCTGCACAGCTACACCGTTCCAAGCAGAACCAGCGCCTACAATCAGCGCCGCTTCTCTTCAGAAGGATACTTCGTATTCGAACCGGACATTGTGTATCGACTCAGGGATCCGGGTATGTCGGCCGTCGAGGCGCTGGTGCCTGCCGTTGAAGCTGTGGTTGCCACTGGGATGGTAGATCCGGAGCGTGTCGGTTTGACGGGACATTCGTGGGGCGCGTACCAGACATCGTTTGTTGTCACGCAGACAGATGTCTTTTCGGCTGCAGTAGCAGGCGCCCCATTGACTAACATGATCAGCATGTACAACTCGATGTACTGGAATTCGGGTGGTACAGATGCCACCATCTTCGAAATCAGTCAGGGACGTTTCCCGAAGCCTTATTGGGAGGACATGGAGAAGTTCATCCAGAACTCGCCGGTGTTCAATGCCGAGCAGATTAACACCCCGCTTCTGGTTGCCTTTGGGGATGAGGATGGCGCGGTGGACTTTAATCAAGGCGTTGAACTCTACAATACTATGCGACGCCTGCAGAAGGAATTTGTGCTGCTCGTGTACGATGGTGAGAATCATGGTCTAAGGTTGAAGCAGAATCAGCTTGACTACGCCAACCGGACCCACGACTGGTTCAATTTCTATCTCCGGGATCGCGAGCCAGCAAAGTGGATCACAGATGGCATTCCTTTCTTGGAGAAAGAGATTGAGTCCAAAAAGGCTCAGGAAGCCAGAGAAAAAGCAGCCAAGGGGGAGTGATGAACTGAATCTGGTTTTCCAGCCGTGCGCAATGATAAAGGGCCGGGCTCGCCAAATGGCGAGCCCGGCCCTTCCGATTGAAATCGAACCTAGCATGTAAGTAGGCTAATGGATCGACCTACATTGGTGGGTAGGTATAAGAAGCCTGCAGTCCGAGTGGAATACCGATGCTCCAGAATATCAACAGGAAGATGGCCCACACGACGATGAAAACCGCCGAGTAGGGCAGCATGATCGATGTTAGCGTTCCGATACCCGTCTTCTTGAAATACCGCTGACAGTACACCACGACGAGTGGGAAGTACGGCATCAAGGGCGTGATAATGTTTGAGGAGGAGTCGCCTACACGATACGCCGCTTGAGTCAGCTCAGGAGAGATGCCGACCTGCATGAGCATCGGCACAAAGATTGGAGCGAGGAGCGCCCACTTGGCCGAGGCAGAGCCGACAAACAGGTTCACAAACGCTGTCAGGAAGATGATTCCAACGATCGTTACGCCTCCCGGCATCGCAAGACCCTTCAGAAGGGCAGCGCCTTTCAAGGCCAGCAGTGCGCCGATGTTTGATTGACCGAATGCATAAACAAACAGCGAACAGAAAAACGCCATAACGATGTAGTATGACATCCCGTTCATCGACTTGGTCATGGCGTCGACCATATCCTTTGAATTTCGAAATTTGCCCGTGACGTACCCGAACACGACGCCAGGTATCAGGAATAGCAGAAATATCAAGGGAACGATCGATTGCATGATTGGGGCTGAAAACGAATTCAGAGACCCACTTGCATCACGCATGGGCGAGTCGGCGGGAAGAAGAACGAGCACCAATACAACCAGTCCAGCGACAAGCGTCAGGGTTGACCAGATGAAGCCTTTCCGCTCAACGGGGTCCACGGTATCCATCTGAGGACTGCCTTCCGCGTCGTCATCAATGGGGGTCGTTCGATTGAGCCTCGGCTCAACAATGAGATCAGTGATGGCCCATCCCAGAGCCACAATGAGGATGCTCGAGATGCCGGTAAAGAAGTAGTTACCTAGCGGATTGACGAGAACGCTCGGGTCGATGATCTGGGCGGCAGGCTGAGTGAATCCTTGCAGCAAGGGGTCCAGAGCGCCTGGAATCGGGTTGGCGCTAAAACCACCCGACACACCAGCAAACGCGGCAGCGATACCCGCAATCGGATGGCGCCCAACGGCATAGAAGATAATTCCACCAAGCGGAATGACAAGCACATAGCCCGCATCGATAGCGCTGTGACTGATCAAGCCGACGAATACTACCATCGGCGTCATGAGCGCCTTGGGCGTCCAACTAAGGGTCATCTTGATACTCGTGTTGAAGTATCCTGCCTCATCGGCAACGCCCACACCGAGCATGGCGACTAACACGACGCCTAGGGGAGCAAAACCCGTGAAGATGGTCACCATTTGAGAGAGGAAGGTAGCCATGGCATCCCCTGCAAGGAGATTGTTGATTACGATTGGCACGCCTGATCGAGGATCAATTTCGCTGAATTCAATCCCGGACATCAGCCAAGAAAGGATCCAAACGACAATCAGGGAAATCAAAAACAGCATCGAGGGGTCTGGCAGTTTATTGCCAACGACTTCAATGCGGTTCAGAGCTCGGTTGATGAATCCTTGCTCTGCGGGGGAAGCGGCTTCCATAACAATAGGAGATTAATGAGAGGGCGGCACAAGACCCCCAAAGATGCCGTGAAACATGATTCGAAATCAAGGACAACTGCACGCTTACTGGAAATAATCTGATAATTGGTCAATATTTTTGTCCTGTGAATTCAATCCTTTGCACACCATTTAGGAGAATCCCGAGGCGCAGTGTCGCGTTATGCGAGATTCCACATTCTTTTTTTGGATTCAATCAATCCGACTATAATGACATTCCTTCGCAACGCACTTACGTGTTTGGCAGTGATTTTGGCTACGGCCTTGTCATCTAACGCACAAATGAATATCAGCCCGGGCGCCACTGGCCTTGGATTTGGTGGGACCGTTTCTGCTGATGGGCATCGAATTGTTGTTGGGTCTGCGCCCACTGGCTGGCCACGTGGTGATGAGCCCGCCAGTTCCGTCTACATCTACGAAAAAGATTCAGATGGAGAGTGGGTCGAAAGTGCACGTCTTCGCGCTGCAGATGGTATGGTTGGGGACGATTTTGGTCGTACGGTCTTCATGTCGGATGACATGGTAGTAGTTGGTGCGCCCGGTATGGGAGCCGCCTACGTTTTCACATTTGCGGATGGTTCCTGGTCGCAAACAGGCAAGCTGGTTCCATCCTCCCTTCCTGAAGGGGCAGAATTTGGCGGTGCGTATGCTCGCGCAGGAAACCGTACAGGTAATATTGCACGGGCCGGAAATCAGATTGTCGTGACCTCCTATGACGGAACGACTAATACGGGCCAAGCCCATGTATTTTCGAAAACGTCGGACGGCTGGAATGAGTCCTCTGTATTGTCTGCCGCCACAGCTAACGAAGGAGATGGATTCGGAATGAGCGTAGCTGCAGATGAAGGCAATATTTTTGTGTCGGCCCCGCTAACTAATGAGCGTGCGGGTCTGGTCTATGTGTTCATGAATCACGGCTATTGGATGCAGATGGGGTCCTTGTCGCCATCTGCAGAAGGTCCTTCAAGTCTTGGCGTTTCCATGGTGACGGCTGATGGGAAGGTCTATGTTGGTGCCCCGCAGGCTAACGGTATAGGTACAGTAAACGTGTACGCCAAGCAGTCCAGCGGCATGTTCGGCCTAGAACGGACTATTGAGCCAGTAGTAGAGGAAGGTCAGCGTATTTTTGGTTTTGGTGGTAGTGTGGCCACCCATGAAAACCTGCTGCTTGCCACGTCCCGCGGTGCTGGCTGGATCATCGATCTAGCGTCCGATTCGTTGACTATGGTAAATGCGCCAAACGAGCGGGCTCGCCCTGGGTTTGGTACGGGGGCAGCTTTCGCCGCCGGAGCAGCGGTGATTGGCTCTCCAGGAGCAGACTTTGAAGCTGGTATTGCTTCCGTCTTCGAACTATCAGAAAGCGGTGAGTGGACTGGAATGGCAACTCTGGCCAGCGACGTCAACGCGCTGAGTTCGTATTCAGGGGAAAAAATTGAATGTGAGGAAGGAACGGCGAGGGAATTTGCCTGCGATAACGTTGACATGGTGTCCTTCATGAATATCGGCGACCTCTCTACGGAGCGCGGTGTTGGGATGACCGATATCTGGGGATGGGAAGATCCTGAAACCGGAAAAGAATGGGTCATCATCGGTCGAACGGAAGGTGTTTCGTTTGTCGATATATCCGATCCTGCTCATCCAGTTTGGGTCGGTGAGATGCTGAAGACAGAAGGTTCACCTGGAAGCGGATGGCGGGATGTTAAGGTGTACCGAGATCATGCGTTTGTGGTAGCCGATGGCGCTGAAGCACACGGAATGCAGATTTTCGACCTCCGCCAATTACGGGATGTTTCGCTAGCAGATATGCCGGTAACCTTCAAGGAAACCGCCCATTATGCCGGTACCAATAGCACTCACAATGTGGTGATCAACGAGGATTCAGGCTTTGCTTATGCCGTTGGCAACCGTTCAGGTGGCGAGACCTGTGGAGGACAGCTTCATATGATTAATGTCCAGGACCCGCAGAACCCAACGTTTGCTGGCTGCTACTCATTGCCGGAATCGGGTGGTACGCATGACTCTCAGTGCGTCCTTTATCATGGTGAGGATGCCGACTATACCGGCCGCGAGATCTGTTTCAATTCAAACAGCACCATGTTTGTAATTGGAGATGTCACGGACAAATCCAACCCTGTCACCTTAGCCTACACCTCGTATCCGAATCAGGCCTATACCCACCAGGGATGGCTTTCCGAGGACCACAACTATTTCTTCCTGAATGACGAATTAGATGAGGTAGGCGGACTAACAGAGCAGACTAGAACGCTGATCTGGGATGTCCGCGACTTGGATGACCCTGTACTTGCCAGGGAGTTTTTCCTAGACAACCCGGCAAGTGATCACAACCTTTACATCCGGGACAACATCATGTACCAGTCAAACTATCAGGCTGGTCTGCGCATCATTGATGTAGCTGATCCACTCAACCCGGTAGAGATTGGTCACTTCGACACGGTGCCGTTCGGTGAGGATGAAGCTGGTTTTGGTGGTTCTTGGAGTAATTATCCGTATTTCAAGAGCGGAATTATCGCCGTAAGCAGCCGTGGAGAAGGGCTCTTCCTTCTACGCAAACGCGAGGTCGACATTTAGTATCTTTGTCAAAGTCGATCAGCACGTGCAATCTTTGGGTTGTGATGCTGCTGGTCCTTCTTTGAGTCCACTCGTAATTCAACATGAAATCACGACGCGACTTTGTAAAGCTGACTCTGGGAGGACTTGGACTGAGTCTGGTCCCTGCCAAAGTCTTCGCCCGCTTCGAGCATCCAGAACCACGGGAGGGTATTGATGCCTCTTTGGTAGTCTCGGATGAGTTCATCAAAGGCCTTTCCGATGAGACCAAGGAAGTCGTCGCCATGATTCGTGAGATCCCTCACTTGGCCGATGGCATCGGATGCCACTGTGGATGCCATGTGCGTCCTGGATATCGTTCGTTACTTACTTGCTTCTACGAGGATGGACGCGGAATCGGTTGTCCCATCTGTCAAGGCGAGTCCAAATTGGCCTATCGTCGCAACGAAGAGGGACAGACCCTCGATCAAATTCGTCGGGCGATTGATGCTCGATTCGGTTGAACCCAGAACTTATGAAACGATTTCTTCAGGCCGCTGCGCTCTCGGGGCTTTTTCTTGTTGCCCCGATGGCTCACGACAATCTTGCCCATGCCCAAGTTGCATTGAGCCCTAGGGGCTCGGTATCTCAGACCATTGACGGTACTTCAATTGACATTGAATACTCTCGTCCGGCCCTACGAGGACGGACCGGGTTGTTTGGTGGTCAGATTTGGTGGGGGCACATCTGGACCCCGGGAGCTGATTGGGCTACGATTCTGGAAGTAAATAAGGACATCACTATTGATGGTGTCGAGGTGCCCGCGGGCAAGTATTCCATGTGGATGGTAGTGGACCCGGGCGATTGGGAAGTTATTCTCGATCCGGAATGGAAACAGTTCCACCTACCCGAGCCTCAGAAAAACGGGGACGAAATCACATTTTGGGTTACGCCCGACACGACTGCGTCATTGACCGAGACTCTCACGTTTGATTTCCCAGAAAACAGTACCACGGGAACGACCTTGCGTCTTCGCTTTGAAACGCATGAGGTCAGCATGGATATCGCCGTTCAATCTCGATTGAAAATGCAGGTCACCGAAGAAGAGGTCGCTCCTTATCTGGGTACGTATCGGACGGAAGTCCGCGAGTACGCATGGACGCCAGAGCCATTTACGTACGATATGGAGATGTCATACGAAGATGGGAATTTTGCCATCAGCATGCAGACGTCCGCATCTGGACCTGGTCTTCCGTTTGGCGTTGGGTTATTACCCTTACCCCAAGTTGATGGGATCTTTTACTTGAGTTTCATAGAGAATGGCGAGGTATTCCAGACACTAGAGCACATGTTCGAATTCACGTTCGATGAGGATGGGCAGGTGACTGGATTTCAAGCCAGGACTGAGGAAGATGCCTTGTGGATGGTAGGAACTCGTGTCGCTGCCGCCGTCCAGGAGTAAGCTTCCCCCGGGAAAAAGCTGCGACCAGGAAAAAGCTGCGCCCACGGGCCCAGAAATTTCAGTACGGGCTGTTGAGGAATTCCATTACAGGGTGTGTCCGGCCAAACGAGTAGGTTTCGTCGGGGCGGTTTGTTGCTTTGCTTGACCTGCTGCCTCTGACAAACGAGTCGTTCATTCGAGCCCGGAGGTATTCCATGTCTTCAACCGCACATACCATGAACGACCTGGTGGAGAATGACCACCGGGCCCTTCTCAAAGCACTTGCCGACCTGGATACTGCGTTTTCCGAACTACCGGAGATGTCCGGGTTCAATCAATGGAAGCTGGGTAGCAGCTCTGCACGATTCGGCGCCTTCATAATGGGCTGCCTGAAGAGCCACATCAGATCCTCCGGCACATAACAGGCGAGCAATTTTACGTTCTTCGCTTCCAGCGTCAATACCGAGCATACTCGCAATGTCCTCTGCCATTGACGGTCCACCAACAGGGCATTTTCCTGGACGAATGGAGCCGTCCCGATGGAGCAGCAGTCCCCATCGCCCATGTTGACGAAGACTTTTAGGTCTGGCCGACGCAGTTTTACGCCCTGAGCAATCGGTAATGCTCGTCCATGAAGACTATGGAAACCATAGGTGCCCATGTAATGCGGGAAACGGCTTGAACATCCGATTCTGGAAACAAAAACAGCCTTTTCTGGCGGAATTTGCTCGTCCCGGCAAAGTCGTTGAACCGAGGTCAGGATGGCATTGTCGCCGCATCCAGTACACCAACGTGGGTTTCCACTTTGGTAATCTTCAAGTTGATACTGCTCTTGGCTGTAATCGACCGTTGCAGCTTCTGTGAGTCCGAACATAACAGCCTATGCCTCCACTTCAAGTGATTCAAGTTCTTTGCGGGCGCGACCTGCGATATCCGATGGTCGTAGCGGAGTCCCATAGACGGTAGCCCAAGAGCGGATGTCTATCAGGTAGCGGGCTCGAAGCAACCAGGCCAGGTTTGAATACCGTTCGTTGTCTTCGTTAATAAGGTCACCATCCACCTCATCCGCGTAGTTAATTTCCACTGTCATCACGCGTTTAAATCCACGCAGGATGCCACCAATGCCGCTCGCCATGGGCTGCAAGAACCGGAGGTGGACGGAAGAAACAGCTAGCCCTTCTTTTTGCAGATTGGCGACTGCTTCATCGATAGCGCCTTTCGTACTTCCCCACCCAACGATCAGAAGATCGCCCTCGGGTTCACCAGTGACTTCTGGCGCTTTTAGTGTCTGTTGTAAGGCAGCAAGCTTGCGGCTTCGCCGTTCCATGCTGTGCTGATTTACGTCGGGGGCGTAGGCTACTTTCCCATCGCGCGTGTGGGCCAGTCCGGTTACCGTAAATGTGCCTCCGGGTTGTCCCGGAATTATGCGACGCGATAGACCGGTCCGTTCGTCCCAATCATAGGGCATTGTGCCTTCTTGAACGGGCCGTTGGTCGATGGGAGGTGCCAACCATTCGCTCGAAAACTCAGGACGTGGGAATGGCTGCTGGTCTGTTGCCAAGTTGGCATCCGAAAGGACAATGACCGGGATCCGAAATGTTTCGGCAATCTTGCGGGCGGTCAGGATCGAGTAGAAGCAGTCTTCTATTGTAGCGACAGCCATGACCACTTTTGGCGCATCTCCGTGAGTGGAGAAAATGGAAGCGAGAAGGTCTCCTTGTTCAACTTTGGTAGGCAGTCCCGTACTAGGTCCACCTCGCTGCACATTCACCATCACCAAGGGGATCTCGGCCATCGTCGCAAGTCCCATCAATTCCGTTTTCAGGGACATTCCTGGTCCACTCGTGATCGTAACGGCACATTTGCCTGCATAGGAAGCACCTATAGCAACGGCACAGGCAGCAATCTCGTCTTCGGCCTGATGAACCATTCCACCAACGCTTTCGAATGCTTCGGCCAAGAAGTGAGAGGCTGACGTTGCTGGCGTGATGGGGTACATGGCACACATTTCCATGCCGGAGGCCATCACACCTAATGCGATTGCCTGATTACCATTCATCACGACGCGATCGACATCTGTTTTGATGGCTGGAATGTCGAAGCGGAAATCCAGATTGCTGGCGGCCCACTCATATCCAGCATCCAACAGCACGATGTTGTTGTCAATGATCTTCTGCGACTTGTGCCGGAAAATCTCAGTGATCTGCTGTCTGGCAAGATCCATATCTCTGGAATACATCCAGCAAAGCATCCCGAGCACGTACATGTTCTTACCCAGTCGAGGGTTGCCGACATGCTCGGCACACAGTTCTTCAAGTGGGACTTCGTAGATCTGATATCCCTCTTCGATTAAGCGGTCCACAACCTCGATATATCCTTTCTGAATGCCGGGGTCAGGGTGTTCTCGCCACTTGTTTTCAAGCAGAATCCGACAATTGGGGTCGAAATTCGCGACATCCAGCCGACCAAGTAGGGATTGTTCATTGAACGCCACGATCAAATCGATCTTGTCGCCCATATTGGAGATGTCGTGCGTACCTAAGCGGATTCGGATGCCACTTGCCCCGGCAGGGTCCCTGGATGGAGGTTGAATATCGGCGGGAATGATTTCCACTGTCCATATGCCGTTGCCCATTTTGGCCGAGACGGTCGCAAAGGACACGCCTGCTTTCTGTACGCCTTCGCCGGCATCGCTCACGATTTCAACAACCGTGTCGGTCAAACTGATGACCTGGGGGCCCGCGGAGTCTGCGTCCGCGGGTGCGGGAATTGTGTCTGGAGTAGGATTCATGATCTGAGGTGCTGATTCCCATGACGTTACCTTACTCCGCCGCGCCCCGTTGTCCGGTCGAAACCCTCAGGCGTGTAGTTGAGTCAGCACCAAGCACGTGGGTAAAAACCCTACAAGGAAAAATCACTCACCGAGAGAGGGCCACGTATCTCCAACACGGTACCCTCGAGGCCATGGATCGCCCGGGTCAAGCATGTGTTGATGCGTTCCAGTTATCCATGCTCGTCCCGAGACTGTGGGGATAATAGCTGGTTGGTCACCCACCTGTGTTTCCTGTTCTATCCCGCAAACAAACTCTGATCCAATAATAGACCGAGCCCGATAAACCATTCCGGGCGTCATAATTCCGCGCGCGTGCAAAACAGCCATCCGGGCAGAGCAGCCGGTACCTGTCGGGGAACGGTCAATTTTCCCAGGCCGAATCGCGACTGCATTGGTGCCGGACAGCTCATTTCCGGCCGTACGTAGCGGCCCAGTGAATTGGCAAAAAGAGAGATGTTGCCAGTCTGCATTCTCGGGATGGTGAAAGCCGAGCTGTTCGTTGGCAGCTGACACGATCCGCATTCCCGTCGTCGCCAACTCAAGTGCTTCGTCCGGTACCAAGTCGAAACCCAATGTGCTTGCATCGACAAGAGCAAAGCTGTCTCCGCCATAGGCCGTGTCTACGGAGAGCGTTCCAATACCTTCGACCTCGATCGTGGCATCCAGACGATCCACAAACGAAGGCACATTAGTGATTCGGATGCGCTCTGCTTTCCCGTTTGCACAGGTCGCGCGCACGCGGACAAGTCCGCCTGGAGCCTCAAGTGTGAGTTCTGTTTCGGGTTCGCTCATCGGGAGGATGCCGGAATCGAGAAGAACGGTTGCTACGCAGATCGAGTTGGAACCCGACATTGGAGGCGTGTCAGCTGGTTCCATGATAATGAAGCCCATCTGGGCGTCCGGATGTTTTGCCGGGACCAGAAGGTTCACATGCCTAAATACACCCCCTCGGGGCTCATTCAGGACGAAGTCGCGCAGCGCGCCGTCTTGTTCAATCCAGGTCCGCTGCTCCCAAATCGTATCACCGGGGGGTGGAGGTACTCCACCGACGATGACATCTCCAACCTCTCCTTCGGCGTGGCACGAAACGATATGAATGACTTTGTCAGTTCTCACTGGATCTACCAGGTTCCGAGGCGAGATTCGAGGGCCTCGCGGCCGCCGACAATTGGCAATTCAATAGAGGTAGCGTTCAAATCAACCTGTAGTTGAGAGCCGGGCGCCGGCCAAAGCGTAAAGTCCCTGTCACTAGACATAATCATCAATCCGATTTTTTGTCCGGCGGCAATGACTTGGTCATCTGGCTGCAGATCGAATTCAAACTCAACGAATTCCCCAGGAATCAGCGGTTCGCCGTCAGTCATGGAAGAGTGATTTTGCGGATCAAACCAGCCGCGAGTGATGAGGCCACCCTGCGGACGTCGCCCTTCCGTCCATGGAAGGGAAACGAGCCACACGCTGAAATTGACAGCAGGTTTGTTCGCTGCTAGGCGCACTTTCATGGTCGCCGTTCCAGAAAGATGAACGTCTTCGGTCAGCTCGGGAGTAACGTAGAGCAAACGGTGGTTTGTGTACTCAGCCTGAGCCAAGGTTTTACCAGAGAAGGAGACATTGTCTTCTAGCGATTCAACTCCTTGTTCAACGGGTACATCTAGGCTTAATTCAGCTGTGTATTGTCCACCCAAGGTTGGATAGAGGCGTACACTCTCGGATTCTGGATTAGGATAGTCTGCATACGGTGTTGGCTCTAGGCGCTCGTCACCCTCGCGCACAATCCATGCCTTTGGATCATTTTCGACACCGTTTTCCACATCATATAGATACCGAGTGAACCACTTGTTCATCATGTCGAGTGGAGGAGGGCCGCCGTGACCACCTTGGTGGTAGTACATTTGTACAGGTACCTGGCCCTTGAGCGCCTCAACGATTCGGACACTGTGTTCCGGCATCACGTTCCAGTCGTTGAACGCGTGCGCCATGAGCACGGCGGCTTCGATTTTATCAGTTACGTTCAGATAGTCGCGACCTGCCCAGAAGTCATTGTAATCACCTGTGGTGCGATCCCGGCCTTCTGCCATTTCCCCATCGCGCACGGTGTCATTGCAATAGTCGCGGCGATCCGTTTTCTGGCTATGGATAAAGTCGTATAGCACATCAATGTCCTCACCTAGATAGCCACCTGGATGCCGAACGAGACCATAAGAGCGGTAGTAATGCCAGTATGACGTGTTGGGAGCAACGGGGATAATAGCCTTTAGTCCGTCAACGCCGGTAGTTGCTGCCGCTAGGGGCAGCGTACCGTTGTAGGAGGTGCCATGCATTCCCACATTACCTGTCGACCATTCTGCTGCAACCTCTTCTCCACCAACGGGCTGGGTATACCCTTTGGCTCGTCCATTGAGCCAGTCGATGACGGCTTTCGGAGCAAGAGATTCATTGATTCCACCAACTGTTGGGCATCCTTGCGACATGCCGGTACCCGGAGATTCCGAATGAGCCACAGCAAATCCGCGGGGAAGCCAGTCAGCAACATATCCGTTTGAAATGCCAGGACGGGTTGTCCCTTCAAAACCACCGTATTTGGGTTTCGGAGGTGGAGGATCTCCCACTTCTTGTTTTACATCCCAGAAGATCTCGGCGAGGCCAGCCGTCCCGGAGTAATAGGGGCTGGAGCCATAAATGACGGGTACTTTTAATCCTTCGCTTTCAGTCTGAGCCTGTCGCACAACAGCCACGTGAACTCGGTCCATGGTGCCATTGCCATCGGAATCAAACTCGGTTTCAACCCAGAGTTCTTCACGGATCCATTCGGATTCATCAGCAAAGGCATCTACTACTTGGGCCATACCGTCCTCAAAGACAGGGCGAGTCTGAGCAGTAGCACTCCAGGTAAAAAGCAATAGGAGTAGTGTCGCAAGAAAGGCAGAACGCAAAGTTGACATGGCTGCTTCGGTTTAGTCGGAAAGGAAGGTCAAGATACGCGATGGAATCATCTGGCGTCTATCGGGCGAAGCCGTACAATACCAGGGACATCAGCATCTCCGTCTATACCAAGATAAATGGCTCCGTCTGGCCCTTGGCGGATATCTCGTATCCGTCCATTGCCTTGATAGAGCGTTTCTTCAGATATGACAGTTTCCCCGTCCATGGTTAGGCGAGCCACTTGCTGTCCTTTCAGTCCACCTACGAAGAAATTGCCGGTCCAGGCCGGAATAAGATCGCCAGAGTAGATGAGCAGTCCGGACGTAGCGATGGAAGGGACCCAATAATGGGCAGGCAAGACCATTCCATCTTTGGCCGATGTCTCATGCAGGTCTGCGCCTCCGTAGTTCACGCCATACCCGATAACCGGCCAACCATAGTTCAAGCCTGGAAGAACAAGGTTCAGTTCGTCTCCACCCTGAGGGCCGTGTTCATTAATCCAGAGGCGTCCAGTGGCAGAGTCGAAGACCATTCCTTGTGGGTTTCGATGACCATAGCTCCAAATGGAGGGCTCAGCTCCTGCGACATCAACAAACGGGTTATCTGCTGGAATCCGTCCATCGTCATGGAGGCGGTTCACGGTCCCATGGTGGTTTGTAATGTCCTGAGATGGATGGTTTGCCTGGTCGTTTCGAGGATTTGCTTGCCGGTCTCCGACGGAAACGAACAGATATCCCTGATCATCAAACACAAGCCTAGATCCGTAATGTCCGCGTCCTTGCGAATTGGCTACAAAGATATCCTCAATATCTAGTAGAGCCATTCCGTCGAGTTTTCCTCGAGCAACGGCGGTTGTAGAATTTCCATCAGTCTCCTTGGTATAGGTTAGGTAGACCAGGTTGTTGGAAGCAAAATCGGGATGTAATGCCACATCCAATAAGCCGCCCTGACCTACAGCAAACACCGTGGGAGTACCAGAAATAGGATCATCCAGCAGCTGGCCGTTTTGGATCAGCCTAAGACGGCCGTCTCTTTCAGTTACAAGCATGTCTGAGTTTGGGAGGAAGGCCATACCCCAGACGTTGTTCAAGCCATCTGCAACTACATCCACTTGGAGCATTCCCATTTCGGTGGAAATGCTGGATGGCTGTGCTTGTGCCGCTGGAGCCTGTGCAACAAGTAGAATTAATAAAAATGGAAGCAGTCGTAGTCGCATGAAACAAAAAGGTCGGAACCGTGATGCGTTAGGGGTACTATTGAGATGGAGAGTTCTGAAAACAGGTTCTGGTCGTGTGGTTCCATCTCGGAGATCACATATCCAGCGATTCGGTCAAAGCGACGGTCTAATTTCGTGCAGTCGGTACGATTTGTTCCAGGCTGCAATGATTCTTCGCGGCGTGCTCCTGAAAGGCACCGCGTTGTCTGAGGTCATCACGCCCTTGTTGGCCCTGGCGGTGTACTACCATCAATTGGTTGCGCTACCTGATTCCACAGATGCAAGGAAGGTGCTGATGAGACGAGCGATGTCTGCTGGACGCTCTGCCGGTGCTGCATGTCCTGCTCCGGGAATAACTTCAACTTTTGCATCGGGCATCATGTCTGCAAATTGACGTAGTGTGACCGGGCGCGCCTCGTCAAATTCACCTGCGATCATCAAAACGGGGACATCAATGTCACCGAGACGATCAGTGCGGTCGTAGTCTAGTAGAGTGCCAGTAGCTGTGAATTCAGTTGGCCCCCACATCGTGGTGTAGACGTCCATATTTCCTGATACCCCCCCACATTCAGGGATGGGATCATAGCCAATGGGATCCATAAAACGCGCATAGAAAGAGTCTGTGGCAGCTACATATTGCGGATCGTCATACGTCCCTGCCTCCTCATGTTGGCGAATGACGTCCTGTAGGTCTTCAGGCATAGTGGCTAAGAGCGCCGCTGCGTCATTAATCCAAGCAGGAGTGCTGAGAAGTGGACCGGACATGATCACCGCGCCAAGGCCTTCACGTTCTCCCTCTAGTACGTATTCCGCGGCAACAGCGCCTCCCCAGCTCCAACCCATCAGATGCACCTTATCCAGTCCTAATTGAGCACGAATTGCTTCTATTTCTGTGACTGAGTGGCCAATATTCCACTGATCGCGTAAGCCAGGACGTTCGGAGCGCCCTGTTTCAAGTTGGTCATAGCGAATCACGGGCCGGTCAAGAATCTGATCGTCGAGCAAACCAAATCCACAACTGGTTCCACCGGGACCACCATGGATCAACAAGAGTGGGATGCCGTCGGCATCTGGATTAGACATCTCATAAAAAACATTACCCCCAGGAACAGCAACAGTACCTGTTCTTGTTACCTGACCCGTTTCGGTTTCCGCCGTGCACCCAGCGAGGGCAAAGGTGAGGATCAAAAGAGAGAATCGGTTCATGGTCATCGGTTATAAGTGATTCGGGTAAGCCGGGCATCTTCATTCTGGATATTCCAGGCGGTTCCGTATTCGAGCACATACAGAGAACCATCCTGTCCGAATGTCATGTCCATTGGGCGGCTCCAGGTTGTGCCTGAGAGAAAGGGTTCCATATATCGGTGCGCTCCAGATTCATCCATGGTTACCAGATAGATTTGATTGCGCATCCATTCATAGACGAACAGCTTACCCTCAAAATAGTCGGGGAAGGAACTCGCTGAAAGATCTTCTGCATGGAAAATAGGGCCAGCCATAGCGCTGCGACCTCCTTCTTTGAAGAGCGGAAACTCCACGGATTTTCCGTAGGGATACCAGATGAAAGCTGGCTGAGCCGGTGGCAGATCGCGAGCACCAGTATTGTTGGGCGAATCATTGACTGGAGAAGCAGGGTCGTACCAGCCGTTCCCCTTTTCGCGCGCAAAGTCCCAGTCCTGATAGGCCTTGTTGTCGGCAATGAATAGTGGCCAGCCAAAATAGCCCGCCGTTCGTGCCTGGTTGATTTCATCATACCCCTGTGGCCCACGCTCCTCTGATGGATCCGATGCATCGGGGCCAATTTCTCCCCAATACAGCCAGCCTGTTTTGGAATCCACGGACAATCTGAACGGATTACGATTACCCATTACAAAAATTTCTGGCCGCCCTTCGGAGGGATCGAGAAATAGATTTCCCTCCGGAATAACTACGGATCCGTCCGGCATGGGGCGTAAGCGCAAGATCTTTCCTCTCAGATCCATGCTGTTCGAGCTAGTGCCTTGTGCATCCCACGGAGCTCGCCCCGGCGATTCATCAGAGGGAGAGTATCCATCTGATGCAAACGGGTTGGTATTGTCGCCTGTAGAAAGATAGAGCGAGCCGTCCGGCCCAAACGCGAGAGAGCCGCCTGCATGACAGCATTCGACCCGCTGAGTGGGAACTTCGAGGAGCGGCACTTCTGATGACATATCCAATTTAGAGCCGTCAAACGTGAAGCGAGAAACACGATTCAACGTTTCCTCTGCATCGGAATAGTAGAGATAGAGCCAATTGTTGTCGATGAAATTTGGATCCGCGGCGATTCCGTGCAATCCATCTTCGAGCGCATAACTCACGTCGAATTCGGCGGCTGTAGTCGTGGTTGACGATTCTGGGTTGTAGAGGCGTAAAAGTCCTGCTCGCTGAGTAAAAAGGACCTTACCATCGGGCAAGGCAACCAATTCCATGGGCTCATTCAGATTGTCGATCAGCACCTCGCGCGTGAAATCAGACTCGCGCGGCGTGAGTTTAGCGGCTTTTTCCGGCCGATTAGTCGGATCAAGGACCCTCTGTAGTCCCGACTTGACCATCTCCAGATAGGCGTCTTCAGACCAGGATTCAATTGTGTGCCCAGGCTGAATGTAGAGTGAGGCTCCACCGTCGAAAAAATGCTCCCAAACCAAGGGATGAGAATCTCCCTCAGAAATATCGTTTCCTGGGTCATATGTCGTCTCATCGATGCTAATCAGAGGCGTGATGTTAGCATTGACAAATCGGATGTTGTACCACTCGTCTGTCCTGGTCCATTGAGCCGGTAAATGCTTAGTAACGGGATGGTCAGGTAGAAGAATGTCGAGCGATGCTTCTTGAATATGAGGATGGTCCGTGAAATAGCCGCCCACAAGCTGTCCATACCAAGGCCATTCATATTCTGTGTCACTGGCTGCATGGATTCCCATATAGGCGCCGCCAGACTGGATAAAGCGTTGGAAAGCTACTTGCTGACTATCGTTGAGTACGTCTCCTGTCGTGCTCAGAAAAACGACGACATCATAGGAGGCTAGATTCTCGTCATTGAAATCGACAGGGTTTTCTGTGGTGTCGACAATAGCGCCCAATTCAGATCCCAAGCGTTGAAAAACCTGTTGGGCAACTGGAATATGCTGATGACGGAAGGAGGAGGTATGGGAAAAAACTAATACCCGGTCCTGGGGAGGGGGTGATACGATGAACCAAAGAGCAGCGAGAATAATTATTCCTGCCAGCGGAATGACGGTTCGCAGGCGCATAGGACGATGCAGATTGATGGTCGAAGACGAGATTTGTGAGAGGACATCGAACCCTCCGCTCGGGGCAAGCTATGTGGAATGGATTCTCTACGCAACACTGAGCAGTTGAGGGCGTCACAACCCTACAATGAATCTGTTGAAATACTTACCATGCTACAGTCAGAGCGCCCGCTCATAGTAACAAATGGAGACGCTGCTCGGCGCGCTCTGGAAGAAGCAGGCGTTCCGGCTGATATCATCACGTGGGATGATGTTCTGCACGATGGCCCAGTGCCTTGGACGGATGATAACGAATCGCTTCGAGCGATTCGGGCGGCGTTTATCTCTTCGAAAGGATGGCAAGAGGAAGCAGACGTATTGGATCGATTTCTACATCGAGATCGTCAATTAATGGATGCCGTCACCAACCGAGAAATTGTACTCTGGTTTGAGCACGATCTGTATGATCAGCTGCAATTCTGGCAAGTAATCTCCATGCTGCCTGAGATGGCCAGCGTCACGTGGATTTGCGAAGAGGAATTCGTGACCGAGCATGATGCAGATGCTCTACAGGCTCTTTGGCCTAAGCGGCAATCTCTCAACCCTTCAATGAGGGAAACGGCTAGTCGATTGTGGCATGCATTCAGAGCGCCTGATCCTTGCGTGCTTGCAGCAATGAGAGATATCGAAATGCCCTTCGCTAAGGCCACTATAGATCGATGGATTGAATTGTACCCAGACATGCAAAGTGGACTTGACCGGATCGAAACGTTTGTCCTTAACCGATTACGTGGTGGCCCACTTTCGTTCGGTCAGTTATTCCGGGAGGCGTCGGCAATGGAAGAGGCGGCATTCTTAGGAGATAGCTCCTTCATGGCACTTCTGAATGAGATAGCTCAGGGCGATGAGGCATTACTCTCGATCACTGGAGAGGATAAACCGCAAACGGCACGCATAGAGCTGACTACTAGTGGATATCAGCGTCTTACATTGGATCAAGAATGGGGCAAGCCAATCAGAGAACGGTGGGTGGGGGGTGTACTTCTGGAACCTGGAAACTGGTGGTTTTGGGACCGCAACGCTGGCGCATTCTTCCAGCGGTCTACGATGTGACATAGGGCTGGCATCGTCTCAGCGTATCATTTGCTACAGGTCATTTAGCCCGTTGCCCAACGTTTTAATCGCATCTTTCTTTCCCTCCATTTTCTTTCCCTGCATCTATGCAAGACGCTGCTGAACTACCCCGATGTGCCTGGTGTGGTGCCGATCCATTGTACGTTGCCTATCACGATGAAGAATGGGGCGTCCCTGTTCGGGATGATCAAAAATTGTTCGAGATGCTGACGCTAGAGGGTGCTCAAGCCGGGCTCTCTTGGATCACGATACTACGGAAACGGGAAGGGTATCGAAGGGCATTTAGAGGTTTTGACCCCCAGCAAGTCGCCTCGATGTCAGAGGACGAGCAGGCTGCTTTGATGAAAGATTCCGGGATCGTTAGAAATCGTCTTAAAATATCATCTACCGTTTCCAATGCCCGAGCATTGGTAGAAGTTCAGCGGTCATTCGGATCCTTTTCTGACTATTTCTGGTCGTTCAGCGAGGGGACGCCCATTGAAAACAATCCGCAAACCATGCAAGAAATACCTACGCAAACCCCCCTGTCTGTGCGGATTTCGAAAGACCTAAAAAAACGTGGCTTTCGATTTGTAGGCCCCACGATCATTTATGCGTTCATGCAAGCGACCGGAATGGTAGATGATCACCTGCTTTCCTGCTTCCGGAGCAAAAAAGCACCTATTGAGGACGCAGGTCGTTTGTTAATCAAGTGTGGAAAACGCTGACAACGTCAGTTTCCGGAAGATTATGTGAAGTACAAGTAATGGGTAATTTGTACAAGTACCTGTAAAATATAGGTTTGCATCAGTGTTAATTTATAGATGTTGTTTTTGGGTGCAAAAATGGTCCAAAAACAGTAATCCGCGGGGAGGTGGATAAGGTGTTGAAAAGTGAAATCAGCCGGATCCGCTTAACTAAGGACTTTTTCGTACTTCTCGACGTCTTCGAGTACTTGTCCTGTTCCTCTGACTACGGCAGTCAGTGGGTCCTCGGCAACATAGACCGGCAGGTCAACCCGCCCACGGATCATGGAATCCAGCCCTTTTAGCATAGCCCCGCCACCGGTGAGCATAATGCCTCTCTCAAGAATGTCAGCGCCTAATTCCGGGGGAGTACGCTCTAAGCACCGGATGACGGCAGAAGCAATCTGTCCAACGGGCTCACGGAGCGCTTCGCGGACGTCTTCGGATGAAATTGTACGCACTTTCGGGATCCCGCTAACCAGATCGCGCCCTTTAACAGAGAGTTCCAGTTCTGGATCGAGTTCAACAGCACTACCCACTTCTTTCTTGATGCGCTCCGCTGTGCGATGCCCAATCAGCAAGTTGTGATTTCGTTTGAAGTACTGGACGATGGCGTTATCCAATTCATCTCCACCGACCCGGATGGATTCATCAATGACGATTCCAGATAAGGCAATAACGGCAATCTCAGTGGTCCCACCGCCGATGTCTACAATCATGTTGCCAACTGCTTCTGCAACGTTCAATCCAATCCCGATGGCTGCAGCCATTGGCTCATCAATCAGGTAGACTTGACGCGCTCCAGCGTGTTCGGCTGAATCTCGAACAGCTCTCTTTTCCACTTCAGTAATACCAGAGGGAACGCATACCACCATACGACGAATGGCAGACAGCCAATTGGTCTGCACCTTGCGGATGAGTTGCCGAATGAGTTGCTCAGCTACTTCAAAATCGGCGATTACGCCATCTTTCAGCGGCCGGATCGTTTCAATCTCGCGGTGAGTGCGCTCGTGCATTTGCTGGGCTTCGTGCCCTACGGCAATCACTTTGCGAGTGGAACGATTAAGAGCGACGATGGACGGCTCGTTCAACACGATACCCCGACCTTGGATGTAGATCAGCGTGTTGGCTGTTCCAAGGTCGATTGCGACGTCGGTAGAAAAATTGAACAGACCCATGAAGGAAATGCGGGCGAAAGGGCTCTTGAAACGTTGTGTGTCCCGAAATTCGAATTGAATGGCACCCAAATAAAACAACCGCCGGAACGGCCGAAAGGCAGGTTCAGGACCGCTTCGATAATACGTATGATGGGTTTCGATTCCAATGCCTGATCACTAGGTTTGATCATGCATTTTGTGGTTCTTTTTTCAATAATCCGATCTATTCATGCGCACCATTAGGATAGTAGCGGTTGTTATTGCTATCGCATTTCTAGCTTTCCTCTCTCTCGGACTATTGAAGCCGAAGGTTAGCGTCCAAACTACCGTGCAAACGACAAGAGATGCCGCCACGCTTTTTCACGTATTGACCGACGCTGATAGGCTTTCGCTATGGATGACAGGTTTCGTTTCGATTGATCCCCTGCTCCAACGAGATGAAAACGTTGGCAGCCGTTCTCGACTTCGAATGCTAAGTGGCAAGGACACGTTAGTCGTCGACCAGGAGAAACTGACGTACGATTTTGGAAAGGAATTTCGCCTTTCAATGGATGGGTCTATGTTCGACGGTGAACTGCGAATGCTGTTGACCCCTGTTGAAAATGGAACCGAGTTGCATGTGACCACTGTGTTTGAAGGCACAACGTGGTATTGGCGCTCTCTTTTTCCGCTGATTACTTCAGCTCTCCGATCCACGCAGGATGGAGATTATGAGCGGCTTATTGACTTGGTTGAGGTGGCTCCGTCCTCCATAATTGGGGAGTGGACCGGGACGGACTCATCCGGTTCGGAGCAATTTTTCCAGTTCATGCCAGACAGTGAGGTTATCTGGCAGGTTGCTATCGGGGGGGAGAGTCTGAAAATCGACGGAATCCGATGGCAGCTCGATGATAGTGTGAGACCAATGAAACTTGATCTAGATGCATTTACCTCGGGGCCACTAAAAGGCATGGCGCTCTATGCCATCGTGGAATTCGTAGACAATGGCGAAATGCAATTTGATGCAGAAGTGGGAATCTCAGGTGACGATTCGGTTCGGCCTACCGAGTTTACTGATTCAGCGATACGCGTCCATCGAGTCCAATAGATGCTGTCAGTACGAATGGATTGCGGGCCGTTCTTTTTGGACTGATGACTTAGCCACATGCGCGGGAGAAAATCAGGCCCCAATCAGATTATTCTGGCTGAAAGAGCGCCATAACAGCTCCGGCAGGATCCTTGATTACACAGTAGGACCCATGCCCGGCAGCAATCTTAACTGGAGTGAGAAGCTCTCCACCCATTTTTGTACACGCCGCCCTTGAGGCTTCAATGTCCTCAATGTTGACATAGAGAATCCATTGAGCTGGCAGGTCAGCGTTAGGTCCTCTGGCGTGACATACCCCTGAAACCAGGGTGCCATCGGCCGGAGACGCCATGACGAAATCGTCATAGTCTCCCATGCTTAACGGGGAAGCCGTCCAGCCTACCACGTTAGAGTAGAAATCACGAATTGCCGGAGCATCGTCCACCGTTAGGTCAAACCAACCGATGGAGCATAGAACAGGTTTGGATTCACTCATTGATGTGCTTCCGGGATGGGGGGTATACATCCTTTATCGCAGCCCAACATGACTACGAATGGAGGACCCGGTTTTTCAAAAGCTGTTCGATTCGACCAAGATCCTCAACAAACCGAGGTTCAGTGTCGATGCGGGCCTGGATTGCCTTGCAAGCATGAATCACGGTAGAGTGATCCCTGCCTCCGAAACGACGACCGATGGCCTCCAGAGAATGCTGTGTCATCTGCTTACAGAAGTGCATAGCAACCTGGCGTGCATCAACGATCGGGCGTTTCCGGCTCTTGCCGATCAGTAGATCGGGATCCATGGTAAAGTATTCCGCCACGATATCTCTGATCTGAGACGCTGAAATGCTTTTGCGCGTTCTGTTGTCGATCAGATCCTGCAACGCTTCCTGAACAAAGTTCAGATCGATCACGCGGCGGGTGACCTGCTGCATAGCGAGAAGCTTATTGAAGGCACCCTCAAGAAGCCGGATGTTGTCCTTCACGTTGTAAGCGATATAGTCAATCACTTCTCCAGAGAGGTCCAATCCGCTTTCGAGCGCATGGCGGCGCAAGATGGCCGTTCTGGTTTCCAGGTCAGGTGGCTGAACATCGGCTGACAGACCCCAACGAAAACGAGAAAGGAGGCGCTCCTCTATTCCTGCTATTTCGGCTGGACTGCGGTCCGCACACAAAATGATTTGTTTACCACCTTGATGCAGCTCATTGAAAAGGTGAAAAAATTGCTCTTGCGTTTTTTCCTTTCCACCAAAAAATTGGATGTCATCAACAATCAGGACATCAATTTGCCGAAACGCATGAGTGAATTCACCCAACGTATTATTCTGGATGGCATACACAAAATAGTTTGTGAACGCCTCGCTAGTCAGATACAATACCTGAGCGCGTGGCTGGTGCGCCAGAATCTCATTTCCGATGGCATGGGCAAGATGAGTTTTACCCAGACCTACCTTTCCATAGATCAGAAACGGATTAAAGCTAGTCGCTCCGGGCCGCTTGGCAACCGCGACACCTGCACTTCGGGCCAACCGGTTGCAATCTGCTTCGATGAACGTATCCAGCGTATAGCGAGGATTTAGTGTTCGGGGCAGAGCACCGGGAATCGTTTCTGGACGAAAGGCGAATGGAGTAGCGTCTTTTCCAGCCTGTGACTTATTGCTTCTCGGGGCTGACGCAGAGGAATGTCCCTGTCTGTTCGTACGCCGAGGAGCAGGATTCTTAGTTGAGGACTCTGAACCAACCTTTTCTGAAGCCTGATGTCTCGCCGATGATGCTTGCGCGGACACGACCTCTACTTCATCTGCAACATCGGCTCGCGTAATGAAAGAGAAGGAAACGTGTTCGTTCAATTCGGAGGAGAGAGCATCGAGAAGAAGGTCACTAAACTCACGATCGATCCAATCACGATGAAATTCAGATGGCACCGAAAGGGTGACATGAATACCATTTCCTGCTGCTGAAGAGGAAACGAAGTCAACGGGGTGAATCCAAGTCTGAAACTGTTGGGTGGGGATGTCCTTCGCCAGCTTTTCCTTGCTTCTTTGCCACAAAAATTCAGATGGTGTAGCCATCAATCAGATACGGTACGAAAACGGGTGGATGGGATATTTTCTTCTGACACCATTGTAGGCAGAGAACACCCCGCCGGGCAAGCCGAATCGAGTCGTATTTATCCACTCCGCCCACTTCTTATCAACACCCCGAATGTTGAAAAAAACAGGCAGTTTATCCTTGATTTTCCCATCCCGGTTTTGGGTGCGCCCTGAGGCGTCCTCAGAGGCGATTCCCAAAAATTCCCATTGAACTGATTACTAGCTTAGCCCGAATCCCTTGATAATCTCTGCAGCGTGGTCTCCGGTCTTAGGTTTCTTAATGACCTTCACAATCACTCCTTGCTCGTCAATAAGAAAGGTGGTGCGTTTGGTGCCCTGAAAAATGCGGCCATACATGTTTTTAGGCCCATATGCGCCGTATGCCACCATTACACTTCGTTCAGTGTCAGCGATTAGAGGGAAAGGGAGGTCATACTTGTCCGCGAAGCCTGCATGTTTGTTGACGGGGTCATCTGACACTCCGACAATGGAGATTCCATGGTTGCCCAAGTCGGAATAGTTATCACGCAGGTTGCAGGCTTGCTTCGTACATCCGGGTGTGTTGTCCCTCGGATAGAAGTAAAGGACGACTTTCTTGCCATCGAAATCTGAGAGAGAGACAGTTGAGCCGTCCTGAGTTATCCCCGAAAAATCAGGGGCTTTATCACCAACTTCGGGCATGTCTACAGCGTTGCTCATAAAGGTTGTAAATAGATAAGTTGAAGGGTATTAAAATGGTCGCGCCCTAGGCCTGTCTTCGATGGGCCGGTGCGTTTAAAAGGGTTGTTCGAGTGCACCCGTGAGGAAGCGCATGAGTGGTGTTCCCTGTTCCCAAACCGATGCCATCCAGGGAAGTAAATCTGGGCGCAATGCGTCGTCCTCTGATGCAGGTGAAACGGCTATAAAGTCTTTGCGCTTCAAGTCCTCTATCAAAGGGTGCTCAGGATCGACTCCTTTTGGTGCACGCTTTAGCGAGGTGCCTTGAAGCAAGAAGCGTTTGGTAAAGTCAGGATGGTCTCGGACATCTTCCCAAAGGTCCTGCTGTTCTATCATCCGTGACCGGATGGCTCGCAACGTCGCAGAATCAGGATGCCAAATGCCCAGCGCCAGAAACACATTTCCTGGTTCAATATGGAGATAGTACCCAGGGCTATGGCTATGCACGTCTTTTCCCAAGTTGTGGCGAAAATGAACGCCAGCAGCCGTCTTGTAGGGAGTCTTGTTGTTCGAAAACCTAATGTCTCGGTAAATTCGGAAGAGAGAACCGCCAACCGTCTTGGGTATCGCCAAATAGTGCGGACTGATTTGAGCCAAAAGCGGTGCGAAATCGGCAATCAGATCCAATAACGGTTCCTTCAGGTGCCGCTCATAACGCCATTTGTTCTCCTCGAACCACTCACGATTATTGTTCTGCTTCAATTCGCGTTGGAAGGCGAACAAATCCTTTGTCAGATAGGGATTAGACATTTTCCGGAGGTAGAACCCAAAGATTACATGGTGCGGACCGGGATGGACGTCGGCCAATCCCTAGCCCCACAATAGATAAGTGTCTACCAGCGTCGATTGTTACCCTTATTCCTTGACTCCAGCCCACCGTCCGCCCCACCATGCGCAGGGTACAGGAAGCACTATTCCCATTATCCACATCCATACAGGATGAGGTATCATGAAGAGCGTTACGATACCGAGAGTCATGAGAATGCCTCCAGCAAAGATGCTAGGTAAGTAGGTTGGGTCTTCGGAAATTTTACCGGCCGTGAATCCGCCAGCGATCGCACCCAATGTCCAGCCCAGAACTACAAAGACAAGTGCTCCCGCAGGGATGCTTTCCATGAGCCGTGCAAGATCATCGGGGTTCGTAATGTCCAGTCCCGGAGGTGGAGGCCAGATTAAATGTCCAACAGACTCAACGATTCCTACTACGATGCCACCAACAACTACACCTGCGATAATCGACAGTAAGCGTTTCATAGAGACGACCAGATTTTAGGGAGTTGGGAGTTCGTTCGTTACCAACATCACCAATTCTAATCGAATGGTCAAGGCGAGAGAGAGCATTCAATTCGATCGGTCCAGTCCGCTACTGGAGAATCACTCGTTGGCTGTAGCAAAATACATGACGACCAATCGTGCAGCATGAGGCCCAATTTCTTCGGCAATCTGCACTTCACTCGCCTCTTTGATCCGTTTGATCGATCCGAAAGAGCGCAGGAGTTTGCGGGAGGTTTTGGGACCGATACCCTCAATTTCTTCCAATTCGGTTTTAAGGGTCGATTTGGTCCGCAGTTTCCGTTGAAACGTGACGGCAAAACGATGGGCTTCATTTCGGGCCCGCTGAAGTAACTGCAGGGAGGCGCTGTCTTTCGATATGAATACAGCATCTGTGTCTCCAGGGAAAAACACCTCTTCAAGCCTTTTAGCAAGCCCTACCACGGGAAATTTGCCGTAAGCTTCGACTTCATCGAGGGCAAAAACAGCGCTGGACAACTGCCCCTTTCCACCATCGATGACTAATAAGTCTGGCCAAGGGCCGTTTTCTTCGGCCATTTTCGCATAGCGCCGTGCCACAACTTCACGCATAGATTGGAAGTCATCAGAGTGGCCGCCACCAACGGTTCTAACCTTGAAGGTTCGGTATTCGCTTTTCTTGGGTTGGCCATCGATAAAAACTACGCATGAGGCAACTACGTCTGTCCCACTGAGATGCGAGACATCGAAGCACTCAATCCGTCGGGGCAAGCGCGGAAGGGACAAGTCTTTCATCAATTTTTCGACTGCATGAGGCACTCGCCCTTCCTCCTGCCTCTGTCGCGCAATGAGATGCTCAGTCAGCATCAGGTCTGCATTCTTTGTTACGATGCCTAATAGGCCAGCTTTGTCGCCTCGTTGGGGCACGTGAAGCGTGACCTTGGAGCCTCTTCGTTCTCGTAATAGCTCTGTCAACAAATCCGGATCTGAGCAATCAACCGACATGAGAACCTCGTCCGGGAAGAAGGTTGACTCAGAGTAATACCGCTCAACCACCGCCTGCATCAATTCATCTTCTGGCGTTTCATCGATGCGAGTCAAATAGATATGGCGACGCCCAACAATCTTCCCATCACGCATCTGGAAAACTGCCCCGCATGCGGTATTGGCCTCTCTATTAACCGATAAAGCAAATAGATCGCGGTCAGCCATGTCCCCACTGACGACTTTTTGTCGTTCTGCATACTTCTCGAGCGCGGCCACTTGATCTCTGAACTTGGCAGCTTCCTCGAAATCCATTGCTTCTGCAAGACGATTCATTTCGTCCTTGAGAAGGCGAATCAAGCCTTCCGTCTTGCCATTCAGTAATTGCTCGACCTGCTTTATGGTCGAAGCGTAGCTGTCTGCGGACTGAAGACTTACGCAGGGTGCGTCACATTTCTTTATATGATACTGGAGGCAAACCTCGAATTTTCCAGCCGCGATCGGTTCAGGTGCCAGTCTTAGGGAGCACGTACGTAACCTGAAAATCGAGCGAATGGTATCGAGCATGATATTCATGCTGCGAACGTCGGTATATGGGCCGAAGTAGCGAGAGCCGTCCTTGATCGGTTTACGAGTCGGAAATACTCGTGGGAAGTGCTCGTTCTTAATACAGATGAACGGATAGGTCTTGTCGTCGCGCAGAAGAATATTATAGCGCGGCTTGAGGCTCTTGATTAGGTTATTTTCAAGTAGCAAGGCCTCAACTTCTGTATCCGTCACGATGACTTCAACATCGTGGATTTTCGACACCATGATCTGAAGCCGCCCATCCAGATTTCGACTAGCCTGGAAATAGGAGTTTACCCGCGAGCGCAGATTCTTCGCTTTACCTACATAGAGCACCTTTCCAGCCACATCCTTGTGCTGGTATACACCCGGTCGTCTCGGGATTCGGGCCAGTTTTTCTTCGAGTTCAGGGCGCATTATCAGATTCTGTTGGGCGATCAGGTGTACCCGTGCAGGGATCTAAGGTTCAGGACGGGGGGCGCGACTGGGTGCAGGTATTGGCGTGCGGATTCCAAGGCGAGGGAACCGGATGGCTCAAGCGGACTCCAATCAAGCACTATCTCTGCTTCAAGCCCACACAAGATTCTAGACCCCACAATGAACGACCGCGTTGAAACTATTCTGTCGATTCTCCACGAGTACTACCCCGGGGCTGACTGCGCTTTGAACCACTCAAATGCCCATGAACTATTGTTTGCAACCATCATGTCGGCTCAGACGACCGATGTAAATGTGAACAAAGTTACAGAGCACCTTTTCGCGAAGTATAAAACAGTTGCTGATTTTGCCAACGCGGATCTGGACACCTTCATGGAGGAAATCAGATCGACAGGATTTTTTCGGAATAAGGCGAAAAACGTTCTCGCATCAGCCAATCTGATCATGAACGAGTATGGTGGCAACGTCCCCAATACCATGGATGATCTGTTGAAATTGCCAGGCGTGGCGCGAAAGACGGCGAATGTGGTGCTTGGGACCTGGTTTGGGATCGCGTCAGGCTTCGTGGTGGATACTCACGTCAAGCGACTGGCCTTTCGTCTGGGACTGACAAAAGAGACTGATCCAGTGAAGGTGGAGAATGATTTAATGAACGTGATTCCCAAGGACGAGTGGATCTTCTCGGGGCACGCCATCATTTTGCACGGCCGCGCTATTTGCGACGCGAAAAAAGCCGCTTTGTGACACGTGTCCGATCAGCGGCTTGTGCCCCCAAGAAGGAATTTGACCTGCAGGGCACGGCTTTAGGTCTAGTACGCGTCCTCATGAATACCTTTGACGGCACGTCCAGATGGATCGGCTTGCCCGGCGAATGAGGCATCCCAAGCCAGTGCTTCTGGCGTGCTGCAGGCAACGGATTTACCTCCTGGGACGCATGTAGCCGCACTTTCCGATTCGAAGTGCTCTTCAAACATGGTTCTGTAGAAATAGCCTTCCTTGGTGTCAGGAGTATTGAGCGGGAAGCGAAAAGAGGCCCGTTCCATATCGCTGTCGGTTACTCGCTCTTCAGCATGAGCCTTCAAATGATCGATCCATCCGTATCCCACACCATCTGAAAATTGTTCTTTCTGACGTTTTGTGATCGATTCCGAGAGCAAGTCGGCAAACGCATCCCGAAGGATCTGTTTTTCCAGCGTACCCGGACGGATCATTTTTGATGATGGAGCCAGATGCATGGCTGTGTCTAGGAATTCCAGGTCGAGAAACGGGACGCGGGCTTCGATGCCCCATGCTGCCATACTTTTATTGGCACGAAGGCAGTCGAACAGGTGCAATCGGTTGATCTTGCGGACGGTTTCCTCATGGAACTCCTTCGCGTTGGGCGCCTTGTGAAAATAGAGATATCCGCCGAAAATCTCGTCTGCTCCTTCTCCCGATAAGACCATCTTGATCCCCATGGCCTTAATTCGACGCGCGAGAAGGTACATCGGGGTCGATGCCCGGATGGTCGTCACATCATAGGTTTCGATGTGATAAATAACGTCCCTGAGTGCGTCAAGACCCTCTTGAATCGTGAAGGTGAAACCGTGATGTACGCTCCCTATATGGTCAGCAACATGCTGTGCTGCTTCCAGATCCGGGCTTCCTTCGAGACCAATCGCGAACGAGTGGATGCGAGGCCACCATGCTCGTGTCTTATCATCATCTTCCACGCGTGCCTGTTCGAAGGAGCAGGCTAAAGCAGCTATAACAGAGGAATCCAATCCACCCGACAAGAGGACGCCGAAGGGGACATCACTCATCATCTGCCGATGAACAGCGGCGGAAAGTGCCTCTCGTAAAATGCTCGGGTCCGAGGGACCGTTTTCCACATCATCGTAGGTGGTCCAGTCCCGGACACTCCATTTGATAGGCTCCCGTCCGATGCTGCTGTCAATAACATGGCCAGGAAGGAATTCTTCAAACCGGTTACACGCTCCTTCAAGGGCCTTCAACTCGGATGCCACGACCAGATGGCCTTCGGGGTCATGTCCCACATAGAGAGGAATAACTCCGACAGGGTCCCTGGCGATGACGTAGCGTTTGTGTAGAGAGTCCCACAAGACGAAAGCAAAAATACCGTTCAACCGCGAAAGACCAGCTGTTCCTTCGGAAGCGAGCAGCGGAATGATTACCTCGCAGTCCGAATCCGTCTGGAATGCATACTCGGAAAACTCTCGACGCAATTCTCGGTGGTTGTATATCTCGCCGTTCACAGCCAGAACGTATCGATGGTCGGGGCTTGTGAGGGGCTGGGCGCCATGCAATAAGTCGACGATGGCAAGACGCTCGTGCGCCAGAATGGTATGGTCGTCCGCGTGGATTCCCGACCAGTCTGGGCCACGATGCCGCAATTTCCGACTCAGTTCGAGGGCTTGTTCACGGAGGGAGTCCGTTGGAGACGTGATATCAAGGAAGGCGAGTATTGAACACATGAGGGCCGCAATGGGTTAAGCCCATATTTGGGCTGACGCGCGATAGACGAAGCAACGCTCGTTGCAAGGGGCGGGAAACTCTGGTACACATTTATCCCGAAAAGGGCCCGCCTGTCATGTGTAAAAAATCGTCTGGAAGCGGTTCCAGGCCATATTTTTCAAAAAAATCTCCTCTCACCCAACCCTGCGAAGCGCCTCATCGAAGATTTCTGCGAATCGCCTCACATCGTCAAACGAGTTGTATAGCGGAGCTGGAGAAATCCGAATACAGTTTGGATTACGCCAGTCACAGATGACGCCGCGCTCCTTTATATAGTCGAATACTACTCGACCATTGTCCCCGTGAACCCGCAGCGATAGTTGGGCGCCTCGTTGCGATGGATCGGATGGGGTCATAATGTCGAATCCGGATTCAATCCGCGATAGCAACTCCCACAGGTAGCCGGTTAACTTAACGGATTTTTGCCGGATGGCGGGCATACCTAGTTCGTCAAACATAGTCAAAGAGCCTTTCAAAGGCGCAGTAGACAAAACTGGCGTGTTGGTCATTTGCCACCCAACGGCTCCGGGCTCAGGTTCGAATTCATCTACCCACTGGAATCTGGTCGACCGATTGTGTCCCCACCAGCCGGCCAAACGGGGTAGGTCTGTGGCGTGGGCAAAGCGCTCGTGCACGAAGGCTCCGCCCGGTGCCGCCGGTCCTGAGTTCAGGTATTTATAATGACACCATGCCGCAAAATCGACATTCCAATCATGCAGCTGCAACGGCAAATTGCCGGCGGCGTGTGCAAGGTCCCAACCAACCGTACATCCCTCATCGTGCCCGGCCTTGGTGATGGTCGCAATGTCGAAGAACTGCCCTGTGTAGTAATTAACACCTCCCATCATGACTAGGGCTGTTTCCGCCCCTTCCTTTGCAATCGTTTCTAGAATGTCTTCCGTACGATGCCAATCTTCTCCGGGTCTCGGCTTTAAAACCACGAGTGACGTCTCTGGATCGAATCCGTGAAATCGAATTTGCTCGCGAAACGCGTATTGATCCGAAGGAAACGTATGATCTTCAATAATGATCTTGTGACGCTCCGGCGTGGGCCGGTAGAAGGACAGAAGTAGCAGGTTCAGGTTTACCGTCAACGAGTTCATCACGGCCACTTCCAGCGGCTTGGCCCCGACGAGGCGCGCTTCAGACTCCCGCAACTCTGTGCCGTAATCCACCCAAGGATTATCCCCCGTGAAATAGCCTTCGATACCTAGCTCTGCCCAGTCTTTTACCACTGCATGTAAGGCATCTATGCCATCTTTCGATTGCAGGCCTAGGGAGTTTCCACATAGGTACAATGTGTCCGTTCCATCGGGCATTTTTGGGATGGAAAACCGTAAACGGTAGCTAGCCAATGGGTCGGCTGCGTCCAGTCGCTGGGACTCTTCGGAAGGAAAAAGACTCATCAGAACGGAATTATAGGAGGATGAGAGAAAAAAATTGATCAGGTACAGAGGCTTTGAGCTGGAAGGTAAGATACGCGTTCTAATACTGAGGAACGGTGGTTAACAGTGTCAAATACCGTCCAAATCAAGCTAAAAACGGCTTTTTTTGGTAGCGCTTCCAAATTCTTCATGATCCAAATGGTTGACTGGAGAGGCATAGGAACCCTACCATTTCGCCCAGAACGGGCTTCTTGCCGCGACCGACGTTTAGGTCGCCTCGAAGTCCGTCAGATCAAGATGCACTAGAACAACTTCGGACCTCAGTCCGCTATCATGTCACGATCGAGCAACAAGATGATTCATTCTTCTTTGCCAACCCTGCGTTCCCGATCGGTAGTGCTTCAGGTCCCCACTGATCTCCTTTTGATTGACCTCGTGGTGCACGTGATTAGTAGCTCCGTGCTAGTGTCCATTCTACTCAGCCTACTCCTACGCTGAATCATCCGGTCAACCCTTCGCCGCTAATCGCGGAATTGCATTTCGAAATCGGGTTGACCAAACCCGGAAAAAACCGAAAGCATTCATGGCAAAGCGGAACAGCGATACAATCACCAAAGGTTACCAGCGGGCCCCTCACCGGAGTCTGTTGAGAGCCACCGGCGTGATCCAGTCGGACGAAGACTTTGACAGACCTTTCATTGGGGTCTGTAACTCGTATATCGACCTGATCCCGGGTCACGTTCATCTTCAGGAATTCGGTCGAGTCGTAAAAGAAGCAGTTCGAGAAGCGGGTGGCGTTCCCTTTGAGTTCAATACGATTGGTGTGGATGACGGTATCGCTATGGGCCACTTGGGTATGCGGTTTTCGCTTCCATCGCGCGAGTTGATCGCCGATTCGGTTGAAACGGTTGTTCGGGCCCACTGCTTGGACGCCATCATCTGCCTACCAAACTGCGATAAAATCGTGCCGGGCATGCTGATGGGTGCGCTACGATGCAACGTGCCGACCATCTTCGTTTCCGGTGGTCCCATGAAAGCGGGCCAGCTGGAGGACGGGACAAAAATTGACCTCGTATCCGTGTTTGAAGGCGTCGGCCGCCACAGTAAAGGGGAATTAGGTTATGCAGGTCTGGACGCACTCGAGCGCCTTGCCTGCCCAACGTGCGGCTCATGTTCTGGTATGTTTACCGCTAATTCCATGAACTGCATTATGGAAGTTATTGGCCTGGCGCTTCCAGGAAACGGATCCATTCTGGCCATCGACCCCAAACGACATGAGCTAGCGCGCGAAGCAGCACGTCGCATTGTGGTGATGGCCGACGGAGACATCAAGCCATCGGACATTTTTACACCGGAAGCTCTCGACGATGCTTTCGCCCTTGATATGGCCATGGGAGGATCGACCAATACGGTGCTTCACCTATTGGCGGCGGCTCATGAAGCTGGTATAGACTATGATCTTGATCGCATCAATCAGATGTCCGAACGAGTGCCATACCTATGCAAGGTGTCTCCAGCTATACCTGATGTCCACATGGAGGATGTCGATAAAGCCGGAGGAATTCCCGCTATTCTTGCCGAGCTAAACCGAGCAGGACTCCTTCACCCGGATCGTCCAACGGTAACGGGACGCCCGATGGGAGATACTTTCAAAGGCGCAAAAAACCACCGCCCGGATATTATTCGGTCCACCGACAATCCGTTTCGCGCCACAGGAGGATTGGGCGTCTTGATAGGCAACCTCGCACCGGAGGGGAGCGTGGTCAAAACGGGCGCGGTCTCTGAAGGCATGATGCAATTTACCGGCGTGGCGCGGGTGTTCGAAAGTCAGGATGAAGCAGTCGATGGCATTTTGAGCGGGACTCTTGAGGCCGGATCTGTGGTAGTCATCCGATATGAAGGTCCTCGTGGAGGACCCGGAATGCCGGAGATGCTTCAGCCCACCTCTGCGCTGGCCGGTATGCGACTCGATACGTCTGTTGCCATGATCACGGACGGCCGATTCTCTGGTGGAACCCGAGGGCTATGTGTTGGGCATTGTTCGCCTGAAGCAGCGGCCGGTGGACCTATTGCTCTTGTTCAGGACGGCGATCTGATATCCTTTGACATTGAGACATCCAGCGTGCATTGGCATGTCGAAGCCGAAGAAGCTGCGCGCCGATTAGCTGCCTTACCTCCTTTTGAGCCACGCATCAAAGGTGGATACCTCGAACGATACACTCATATGGTCACCAGCGCCTCGACCGGCGCCATTCTCCGCGTTCCAGGCGTCGTGAAGCAGCCCTACGAGGCCATGGTAGATCCTGTCTGATTTTTACAACCAACGACCCGTTCAAACCGAACGAAAAACTCATGTCATCCTCATCTCTTTCGACATCGCAACAAATGAACTCGCAACTCGAGCCCTCAAAGGCAGCAGCTATGGCTGCCCCAACTCTTCCTACGGGTGCTGAGATTTTGATTCGTTCCATGGAGGCGGAAGGTGTCGAGATCGTGTTCGGCCATCCCGGCGGAGCCGTGATTGCGATTTACGATGAGATGCACCGAATTAACCCTTCGTTTGAACACGTGCTTGTCCGCCATGAACAAGGAGGGACGCACGCAGCCGAAGGGTATGCAAAAGCCACAGGTAAAGTCGGTACCGTCCTAGTCACATCTGGACCTGGAGCTACCAATTGCGTAACGGGTATCGCAGACGCCTATATGGATTCGATCCCGATAGTTGTGTTCACCGGTCAGGTGCCAACGAAGATGATTGGAAACGATGCCTTTCAGGAATGTGACACGATTGGTGTGACGCGTAGCATCACGAAGCACAGTTTTCTGGTTCGAGACGTGCGAGATTTGGCGGCTACGGTCAAAAAGGCGTACTACATCGCTCGAACAGGCCGCCCCGGCCCGGTCGTAGTCGATCTGCCCAAAGACATCTTGGCTGCACGAGCTCCATTTCGATATCCCGACAGTATCACCATACCAGGGTATTCAACCGTAGGGAAAGGGAATTCTGGACAGGTCAAAAAAGCGGCAGAGATGATCCAGCAAGCTGAAAGACCGCTTTTCTATGTAGGTGGGGGGACAATCATATCAGGAGGAGCAGAGAAGCTGACGTCTATTGCTCGTCGCGCTAATATCCCCGTCACGACGACCCTGCACGGCCTTGGATCATTTCCAGAGAACGACCCCCTTTCGGTAGGTATGCTTGGTATGCATGGGACGTGGTATGCCAACCAGGCAGTCCAAAATACAGACTTGTTGATTGCAGTAGGCGCTCGTTTTGATGATCGCGTGACGGGCAAGATTGAAGCTTGGGCACCCCACGCAAAAATCATTCACATTGATATTGATCCAGCGTGCATATCGAAAAACGTACCAGTGGATTGCCCCATCCTAGGTGATGTGTCCTTGGTATTGGATCAACTAGACTCCTTGGTCGAGGAGAATGATCATCCAGAGTGGCTCGCACAGATTGATGCATGGAGGCAAGAATGTCCCCTCGACTTCGAACGGGATGGTGCTTTGCGTCCACAAGAGATTATCCGCGCCATTAGAGATCGGACCGAAGGCGAGGCAGTGGTCGTCACGGATGTAGGTCAGAATCAGATGTGGGGCGCTCAATTCTATTCCTATGTCAATCCTCGAAGCCATATCACGTCCGGTGGGCTGGGGACGATGGGATTCTCACTTCCTGCTGCAATGGGCGCAGCCTTTGGATTACGCGGGACAGGACGAGACGTTGTCTCGATCAATGGCGATGGGGGCGTGATGATGAATATCCAAGAATTGGGAGTCGCCGCCGCTCACGGTTTGCCGCTGAAGGTGGTCATTCTCAATAACTCATTTCTTGGGATGGTGAGGCAGTGGCAGGAGCTGTTTCACGATGAACGTTACAGCCATACCCATCTAGAGCCTACTAATCCGGATTTCGTGGCACTAGCGAAAGCGTTTGGTTGCGAAGGTCTCTACTGCGATGACCCTGAAGACATCGAAAAAACACTTGATGCTGCTTGGGCCGTTACGGATCGCCCTGTAGTCATGGAATTCAAGGTTATCACAGAAGAAAAAGTCTTTCCAATGGTCCCGGCAGGGGCGGCTACTGATGATATGATCACGGCTGTTTTTAGCCCTGAAGACTGCGCCTGAGCCACTTTACAAACTGATTTTGGCCCACCCGTCCAACTAACACCATGCAAGAAGCATCTCATTTTACCCCCCAACAGCTGTTCCGCAAACAGGCAGCAGGCGAATCGCTCCATCCCGATGGCGAAGACGCAGTTCACCGCCATGTACTTACGGTCTTGGTAGAGAATACCATCGGAGCGCTGAACCGGGTTGCTAATCTGTTTTCTCAGAGAGGATTTAATCTGGAGAGCGTAACTGTGGGGGAAGCAAGAGACCCCTCCCAAAGCCGACTCACATTGGTGACTACAGGAAATGATCGAATCATTGGGCAGGTGCTCAAGCAGCTCCACGGTCTCATCGATACACTCGAAGTGGATGACGTCACCCACGAAGACCATGTGGAGCGTGAACTTTGTCTGGTCAAGATCCGCTGTAATTCGGAAGAACGAGCATCCATTTTGGCTGTCGTTGACATCTTTCGAGCCAACGTAGTCAACATTACTCCAGACAGCCTGACGTTCGAGGTTACCGGACCGACAGCGAAAGTGAACGCCTTCATCGGCTTACTGAAGGACTATGACCTATCCGAGGTGGCGCGAAGCGGACGCGTAGCTATGCGCCGTCGCCTTGCTTTTGAACACTGACGTGTAGCAGCCCCAGCGGCTCCAGCAGCCACTCATTACTCACTTAATTAGGACGCCGGATCCAACGGACATCCCGCATCCAATACCAACGAAGAAAATGTCTGACTCAATGAATATGCATTATGACGCTGATCTCGGCCTAATTCAGAACCGACGCGTAGCCGTAATCGGTTTCGGCAGCCAAGGTCATGCTCACTCCTTAAATCTGCACGAAAGTGGCGTTCAAGTTGTTGTTGGTCTGCGTGAAGGGTCCCCCTCGAAGGCGGAAGTTGAGGCGCACGGCGTGACAGTCATGTCAGTCTCAGAAGCAGCTGCCTGGGCCGAGGTGGTAATGATTTTGATTCCGGATCAGCATCAGAAGAAGGTGTATGAAGCTGAAATTCGGGAGCATATGACGCCAGGAAAAGCGCTTGGCTTTGGTCATGGGTTCAATGTTCACTACGGCCAAATCGAGCCTCCAGCAGGGGTAGATGTATTCATGGTGGCTCCTAAGTCTCCAGGCCATCTGGTTCGCCGTACGTTTAGCGAAGGTCGCGGCGTGCCATGTCTGGTTGCGGTGGCCCAAGATGCGTCAGGGCAAACAATGGATCTTGCCCTGAGCTGGGCAAAAGGCATTGGGGGTACTCGCGCCGGTGTTATTGAGACCAATTTCAAGGACGAAACCGAAACTGATCTCTTTGGTGAGCAGGCCGTTTTGTGCGGAGGAAGCGAGGCCCTTATTAAAGCCGGGTTTGAAACCCTGGTCGAAGCAGGATATGCGCCGGAATTGGCCTATTTTGAGTGCCTACACGAATTGAAGCTAATCGTAGACCTGTACTACGAAGGAGGACTGCAGACAATGAACCAATCTGTATCCGACACAGCCGAGTATGGTGGGTATTCCCGCGGTAGCCGTGTAATAACAGAAACCGTAAAAGCAGAAATGAAAAAAATCCTCGGAGAGGTTCAGAGCGGTGCATTTGCCAAAGAGTGGATTGACGAGTGTGAACAAGGGTGGCCCAACATGTCTCGTCTAAGGAATGCCTCTGTGACTCATCCGATGGAAACAATTGGAAAAAAACTGCGCGGTATGATGTCGTGGTTGCGTACCAACCAAGCTGAAGCCCCTGAACAAACAGCCCCAGCCAGGAGCTGAATCAGACGTAGTATTCACCATCCTAAATTCCTTGTAGATCCGTTGCATGAGTGATCCAATACACATTGTACTTCTTCCCGGTGATGGTATCGGGCCCGAGGTCGTATCTGCTGCCGTGCAGGTGATGACGTCAGTGGCAAAAAGGAAAAATGTGGATATACGTTTTGAGGAAAGGCCATTCGGAGGCGCTGCAATAGACGATGTCGGAAACCCATTACCGGATGCAACGCTCAAGGCATGTAAGTCAGCCGATGCTATTCTCTTAGGTGCCATTGGCGGACCAAAGTGGGATAAACAACCGCCCGATCTGCGCCCGGAATCAGGTCTCTTGCGACTACGCAAGGAGCTCGGCGCTTTTGCGAATCTGAGACCGGTCTCGGTGCCGGCTGCGCTGGCCAGTCAGTCCGTGCTCCCGGCAGATCGAGTCGCCGGAACGGATCTGGTCGTTGTCAGAGAACTGACTGGGGGCATATATTTCGGAGAGCCCCGTCAGTATGGCAGCGAGGAGTCCTTCGATACTATGCGGTATTCGGCTATCGAGATCGATCGGATTGCACGAATCGCATTTGATCAAGCAAAGATGCGAGGAGGCGATGTCACCTCGGTTGACAAAGCTAACGTCTTGGCATCGTCGCGACTTTGGCGTGAACGGGTCACCCGCCTTCAGGTAGCGGAGTACCCAGACGTTTCTTTGAGACATATGTATGTTGACAACGCTGCCATGCAGCTGGTCCGTGACCCCCGCTCTTTCGATGTTTTGCTCACGGGTAATCTGTTCGGAGACATCCTTTCCGACTTAGCATCAACATTGTCAGGATCACTCGGTCTTCTGCCATCAGCGTCTCTCGGTGGCGACACACCACTTTTCGAGCCCGTTCATGGAAGCGCTCCCGATATTGCCTCTCAGGGAAAGGCTAATCCGGTGGCCGCCATGTTGAGCGGTGCCATGCTGTTCGACGAACTCCAATTATCAGAGCTTGCGAATGACATTCGTCAAGCCATAGACCAAACTCTGAAAAAGGGCATTTCTACATCAGATTTGTCAGATCCTGGCGTGTCTACTTCATATTTCACGGATCACGTGCTTAAAGCGCTCGATGCGTTCACTGAACTCCATCCTTCTTTCTGAATCCAATTCCGATGAGCACAAACAGAATCGTCATTTTTGACACAACTCTTCGCGACGGTGAGCAAGCGCCTGGCGCGGCCATGACCATTCCCGAAAAGATCCAGATAGCCCATCAGCTGGCTCGACTTGGTGTGGATGTCATTGAGGCAGGATTTCCTATTTCCTCTCCGGCGCAGTTTGAAGCAGTACGCAGGATTGCAGAGGAGGTATCGGGTCCTGTAGTCTGTGCGTTAGCTAGAGCAAAAAGTGGAGATATCGATGCCGCCGGTCAAGCGCTTGCTGGCAGCAAGAAAACACGAATCCACACGTTTATTGCTACTAGCGATATCCATCTTAAGAGTAAGTTTGCAGATGCTCGATATGGAGAAACGATTGAAGAAAAGCGAGAAACGATAAAGAAGATGGCGGTTGACGCTGTAAAACGCGCTCAAACGTTCACGGAGGATGTAGAATTTAGCGCTGAAGATGCAGGGCGCACGGACCTGGATTTTCTGTGCGAAGTGGTCAAAGCGGTTATTGAAGCAGGGGCAACGACGATCAATATTCCGGACACGACCGGATACTGTATTTCAGATGAGTATGCTGAATTGATCAAGCATGTAATCACGTGCAGCGGGGCTGGCGACGAGATCATTTTTTCCACACATTGTCATGATGATCTTGGATTGGCAGTAGGAAATTCAATGGCAGGCGTACTTGCAGGAGCACGTCAGATCGAATGCACTATCAACGGAATTGGAGAGCGGGCAGGAAATGCATCCCTTGAGGAAGTTGTAATGGCGCTGGCCGTACGCAATGATCATTTCCAGCTTGAGACATCAATCAACTCGAAATTGCTTTCCCAGACATCAAAAATGGTCTCGACATTTACTGGTTTCGTCGTGCAGCCAAACAAAGCAATTGTGGGCAGGAATGCCTTCAGTCATGAAGCCGGGATTCACCAGGATGGGGTACTGAAAAATCGGGAGACGTATGAAATCATGCGAGCCGAAGACGTTGGCCAGAATCCAGAGGCTATCCGCCTCGGACGCCATTCAGGACGTCATGGTTTGTTTTCGCGCCTTGAAAAGCTAGGTATTAATGTTGCCATTGCTGATCGAGCGCTGGTATACGATATGTTTGTTGCGCTGGCTGATCGGAAGAAAGAAATCAATGACATCGACCTTTATAGCCTGGTCGACCAACAATCCAACCTCCCTGCGACACCTCACTACAAACTGGAGCATTTTCACGTGACTGTCGGGTCAGGAAAGCAACCCGAAGCAACTGTTCGTATTGTGAATCTGCGCAACGATCAGGTGCTGGAGAAAGCAGCCACAGGCGATGGCCCCATCGACTCTTTGTATCGGGCTATCGACCACGCCGTGAATGAAGGACACGATCTTATCAGCTACAATATCAGGTCTATTTCCGAAGGTGCTGACGCGTTCGGTGAGGTAAACGTATTGATAAGTTATGGAGGGCCTTGTTTCGCTGGTAAAGCCAGTAGTACGGACGTAATCCACGCCTCAGCAGAAGCCTACATGAATGCATTGAACGCTTTGGCCGCTCACCGCGCCGATGAAGAGTCAATCCAGTTTGTAGGATCAGGCATTATGCAGGCATTTGACAGCGGAACAGCTTGAACCATGGGACAGACAATTACGCAAAAAATACTGGCCCGCAATGCAGGGCGTGATCGAGTCGCGCCTGGGGAGAACATCTGGATTGATGTGGATACCCTAATGACGCACGATGTGTGCGGGCCTCCAACGATTGGCATTTTTAAGCGGGAGTTCGGCGAAGATGCAAAGGTCTGGGATCCGGACAAGCTGGTCATCCTACCGGACCACTATATCTTTACGGAAGACCCTCATGCACGCCGCAATATTGACATCCTTCGTGATTTTGCTGCCCAGCATGATCTACCTCATTACTACGATGTGGGCACCTCTAGGTACAAAGGAGTCTGTCATGTAGCCTTGGCAGAAGAGGGATTCAATCGCCCCGGGACGGTTCTTTTTGGAACGGACAGCCATTCCTGCACGTCCGGCGCGTTTGGAATGTTTTCGACAGGAGTCGGAAATACGGATGCTGCGCTCATCATGGGTACCGGTAAAATTTGGGTCAAAGTCCCTGAGACGCTACGCTTTGTGTTTGAAGGAACGCTCCCGCCGTGGTTGATGGCAAAGGACCTGATTCTTTCGGTGATCGGTGATGTCGGGTTCGAAGGTGGAACGTACTGCGCCCTCGAATTCGATGGTCAGGCCGTTTTTGACCTATCGATGGAAGAGCGGATGACGCTTACAAACATGGCCATCGAAGCAGGAGGTAAAAATGGTGTCATTGCGGCGGATGAGAAAACCTTTGAACATGTTCGCGCTAGGACAGACCGGCCTTTCGACCCAGTATGGTCCGATCCAGATGCTGCCTGGCTGCAGGAACGCGTCTATGATGTCTCAAACATGGAGCCGGTAGTTGCGAAACCTCATCGTCCCGACAATCGGGCGACGGTTAGCGAAGTGGCTGGGACGAAATTGGACCGCGCCTATATCGGAAGCTGTACAGGAGGCAAGTTGGAAGATTTTGAAGCAGCTGCCAAAATCCTTCAAGGGGAAGAAGTCAGAATTGATACGTTCGTAGTCCCCGCAAGCACCGAGGTCACGAGGCAAATGCATGAGCGCACGCTGAACGGTAAAACGTTGTGGCAGGTGTTCGTCGATGCCGGTTGTAAAATGGGGCATGCCTCATGTGGTGCCTGCTTGGGAGGACCGATTGACACCTTTGGTCGCACGCAGGGCACAGAAGTTGTGATTTCCACTACCAACAGGAATTTCCCCGGTAGGATGGGCTCGAAACAGTCAGCCGTCTATTTAGCATCTCCGCTTACCGTTGCTGCTTCTGCCGTTCAAGGCACCATCACTGATCCACGAACTGTTCTGGCCTGAGGAAAGAATTAATGGACGACATCATTCAAGGAAAGGCGTACGTGTTGGGGGATTCCATCGACACGGATCAGATAATCCCAGCTGCACATCTCGTGTACAGTATGACGGTACCCGACGAGCGAAAGCAATATGGTCGATATGCGCTAAGCGGCCTGCCAACGGATCAGCAAGGATTGCCCGAAGGTAACCTCCCGTTCACGCCCGATGACATGTTTGAAAGCGAATACCGGATCGTAATAGCCGGGTCAAATTTCGGATGTGGCTCTTCGCGTGAGCATGCGCCGTTCTCCCTCATGGTCGCAGGGGCTAAAGCGGTCGTAGCCCAATCCTATGCGCGTATTTTTTATCGAAACGCCGTGGATGGTGGCTTTATCATCCCATTTGAATCACGGCTGAGATTGGTTGATCACATCCGAACGGGGGACGAGATTCGGATCGATGTTCGGGCAGGCCTTTTGACCCATGTAGAAGCTGGCGAAGAGTGGCTTCTGAATCCGCTGGGTGATATCGCCGATATTCTCAAAGCGGGTAATGTTTTTGAGTACGCCCGCCAGGCCGGATTCATGAAGTAATTAGCACGGCGGTTACCGAGTCTATATTTTAGTTATTCTTGGTGCGGATGAACTCTCTTTATACTCTGATCCGCTTCTTTCGAATCTGTATTGACCTTTTCTGCCGAAGATGCCTCCAGCAAAGCAGCTTTCACGCGCCGACGAAATCCTCCTGATATGCATCGTGGTCCTCGGTGAGGATGCATACAGTACTACCATCCGACAGGAACTGGTCTCGAGAGCAAAGAAAAAAGTAACCGTCGGGAGTCTGTGGGTATCCTTGGATCAACTGGCCGAGCGGGCATACATACGGAAGCGGACGGCTAAAGGAGAGAAAAAGCAGGGAGGACGCCCACGGGTGTATTACCGCTTAACCCCAAAAGGTATTCGGATTCTTGAACGCACCAAGGAATACCAAAAGAATCTGTGGAAAGACATGCCTTCTTTGAAAGAATATTCATCCTGACCAGCCTCAGAGCCTTGATTTGAAGGCATGTCGTCTTCTATTTTATACGTCTATGTCAATCAGCACGTTCAAAGCGCCAGATACCCGTCACTCGCGACGAGTCCGAACCATGCTCCGATTGGAGTACGGTCCGTGCACGCGTGCGTGACAAGAAAGCTGATTGAAAAGCTTTTGCGTTCGTTTGCGTCGGTCCGTACAGGATCGACGCTTTTTTTATGTCCTTGAAATTCGGGGTCTGAAGCCTCCGGAGCTCTTTCGCCCAATCAACGAAGCATATGCCTTCATCTTCTTCTATAGAGTCCATCGTCGTTGCCTTCAGTGGTGGACTTGATACGTCATTCTGTGTGCCGTTCTTACGTGAACAACACGGTTGCGATGTCCACACGGTCACGGTCAATACCGGAGGCATTTCCGATGAGGAGTGCGATATCATTGCAGCGCGCGCCAAAGAATTGGGATCTGTCAGTCATCAAATGATCGATGCACGCGACGCGCTTTTCCAGCGTTCCATTCAGTTTCTTATCAAGGGTAATGTACTACGAGGCGATCTGTATCCTCTGTGTGTAGGCCCCGATCGTGTCGTTCAGGCGCAGGTCTTGGTAGAGAAAGCGCGAGAGCTGGGCGTATCCACCGTGGCACACGGCTCAACTGGGGCAGGCAACGATCAAATCCGTTTTGACATTGCATTGGCGGTTTTGGGAGATGACCTCGAGATCCTGACGCCTATCCGCGACGGAAACTTGAGCCGAGCATATACATCTGGCTGGCTTCGTGACCGCGGGTATTCGGTGTCAGATTCCACTACGACCTATTCCATCAATACCGGATTATGGGGCGTTACGGTGGGAGGAAAGGAAACCCTTGGAACGTCTGATCCACTTCCTGACGAAGCGTGGCCGACCCCTTCTCCTGCGCAGGCACCCGACAACGGTGTGACTCTCTCCATTGGTTTTACCAACGGCGTTCCAACCTCACTCGACGGGGAGCATCTCTCGCCTGTGGACTTGATAGAACGCTTGAACGAGCTTGGTGCCGATCATGGTATTGGGCGGGCCATTCATGTTGGCGATACGATTCTAGGAATCAAAGGGCGGGTGGGATTCCAAGCGCCTGCAGCTACCATTCTGATTCCGGCTCATCGCGAGCTAGAAAAAATTGTACTGTCGCGCTGGCAGCAGTATCACAAGGCGCAGCTTGGGGATTTCTACGGTATGATGGTTCATGAAGCCCAGTATTTCGATCCCGTCATGCGCGATATTGAGGCGCTGCTCGATTCCTCTCAGGAAACTGTAACTGGCCAGGTTACAATTTCCTTGTTTAAAGGAAATGTGCTAGTAGAAGGGTGTACGAGCCCATTTTCGATGTTCGATGCTAAGGTCGCCACGTACGGCGAATCAAATGATCTTTGGGATGGCCGCGATGCCAGAGGATTTGCTCGCATTCTTGGAGTCCAGTCTCTGTTAACTAATCGGGTACGTGCCGCTCACTCCCAGAACCCAACGGACAAATGAAGAAGATAGAAGTAACGTATGTGTCCTCTACGGCCTCGAAAACAGGCCTCGTTCGGGATGCTTCGCTGTCAGACTATGTGGTAGCTCAGGAAGGCTATTGTGTTGTTGTTGAAGCCCTTGAATCAAAGGCGATCTATAATCAGATCGAGTGCATTGACGGAGAATTCCGAACAATCTCTAAAGGAGATGTCTTTGTTGGAGTCCTTGGTGAACGCCGCGCCCTGAAGGGATACTCTGGTGTGGTACCTCGCGCTATTCTTCCTGGGGATACGCTCAATGTGTTGAACATGGGCGGAATCATTGGGACCTGCGTTAGTGATCATCCCGACCTAGGCCCGGCACTCAAAGTGAAGGTTCTTGGGGCAGCCATGGTCGAAAAAGATGGAATGTGGGTCCATGCACGCCTTCAGGATCACGCGCTCCACGAAGTCGATTCCCTTACGAAGTCGGCACAGCTGATCTTTATTTCGGGTACGGCAATGAATACCGGCAAAACCTGGGCTGCGTGTGAGCTTGTTCAGCGTTTAACCCGCAAAGGGTACCGGGTGGCTGCCGCCAAAGCGACGGGTGCTAGCTTGATGCGAGATGTTCGCCTCATTGAAGGTCACGGAGCGATTGCTACAGCAACCTTTACGGATGCCGGTGTCGTTTGCTCGACATCAAAAGCCATGGCGCCCTACGTGAAGGGCCTCATCCATCACCTTAGCGAGACAGCTGATCCTGATGTAATCGTAATCGAGCTTGGAGATGGGATCATTGGATATTACGGTGTCGATGAGTTGTTGCAGGACAAGGAATTACAGAAATTTTGCGTCGCTCATATTGTTGCCGCCGTGGATTTGGCAGGGGTCTGGGCTGCTCAGCAGTTGTTCAAGGACCGTTATCATGCAGAGATTACAGTTGTCACCGGACCTGTCACGGACAACGGGGTTGGGAAGCAGTACATTGAGCAAGTAATGGGTATTACTGCGATTAATGCCCGTGAGGACCCAAATGCCCTTGGCGATCGGGTTGCCTCGAAACTTACCGCACCGAAAAAGCCCGCAACGAGCGCATGAAACGCACCGCTGTATTGCACGCAGCCGGCTATGTAGGTCGGTCTCTACTAGAACGTGTCCTGGAGCACCCTGGTCTGGAACTTGTGTCCGCGACCAGCCGCTCTTTTGCGGGTAAGCCGGTTCACGATGCCCACCCTGGATTGGCAGGGAGATGCTCGCTGGCATTCGACGCAGTATTGCCGAGTTACGCCGACTTGGATGTCGTATTTGTAGCTGCCGGTCACGGTGAAGGAGCTGCTGCCGCTGGGCAATTGCGGGATAAAGGATATGAGGGCTTGATCGTGGATATGAGCGCAGACTTCAGATTGTCTGATGCGGCTACCTACAAGCAACGCTATGGTATCGATCATCCTCGCACAGATCTTCTTGAAAATGCCTGGTACGGGATGCCTGAATTAACTGGTCCTCCGCCACCTGGCACCACATTGATTGCCAATGCGGGTTGTTTTGCGACTGCCATTTCCCTCGCGCTCTTTCCCTTGTCGGCGGCTGGAGGAACCTCGGAAAGCGCCCTAGCCGGCCCAGTTTCGGTGACAGCGTTAACGGGCGCTTCCGGATCAGGCGCGCGCCCTTCGGCAACGACTCACTTTCCCGATCGGGATGCAAATGTGCGAGCGTATAAGGTTTTCCGTCATCAGCACGAAGCTGAAATTCGCATGATGGCTAAGGGTGTCGATTTTTCCTTCGTCCCCGTCTCCGGTCCATGGACCGCAGGGATCTGGGGTACGGCTCAGGTACGATTTAAGTCAGAGGAAGCTGCGGCTTCCTTGGCGGCAAAATTTGAAGCGGCCTATGCAGATAAGCCATTGATCCGTCTGTGGCCGGGCCGGTTGCCAGAGCTACTCTGGAGCGTCCGATCCCCGTTCACCGATCTAGGTTGGACGATCATGGGGCGCAATGTAGTAGTCGGTTTCGCCATTGATAACCTTATGAAGGGGGCGGCCTCTCAGGCAATTCAGAATATGAATTTAGCCTTTGGCTGGTCAGACACGGATGGTCTGGTGGCTCATCCGGCAACTGCTCCCACTAGTTAATGCTATTGCGGATCTCTTGATCATCCTTGTCATTTATTCCACGACTTTCTTTCACATGACATCCTCACCTACGACCATGACAACTACCGAATGGATGGAGCTGGAAAACAGGTCTCAGCTCGGTACCTACAACAAGTGGCCGATCGCGCTTGTAGGCGCGAAAGGCGCCATGGTGACAGACACCGATGGACGGACCTATCTGGATCTGTACGGCGGCCATTGCGTGGCTTTTTTGGGGCATAATCACCCCAAAGTGGTGGCGGCCATTAAACAACAGGCAGATGAAATCCTGTTTTATTCGAATGCGGTCTACTCTCCAGCACGCGCAAAGGCATCAGAGCGGCTAGCGCGTCTTGCTCCTGATGGGATGGACACTGTCTTCTTTGTAAGTACTGGTACGGAGGCAAATGAGGTGGCGATGAAAATCGCCCGAAAGGCAACCGGGCGAACAAATATTGTTGCCGTGGAAGGGGATTTCCATGGTCGTACGCTTGGGAGCCTTGCCGCCACATGGGAGGGTAAGTATCGCTCTGGGTACGAAGAGTCCTTCGGTCCAGTGACCTTCGTTCCTTTTGACGATGCCGAGCAGGCGCGCAAGGTAATTCTAGAGCAGAAACCAGCCGCTGTGATCGTGGAGCCCATTCAGTCCATGTCCGGCATGAAGACAGCCTCTGTGGAATATTTCCAAGCGCTGGAATCTGCTTGCCGTGAAACCGGCGCCATGTTCATCATGGATGAAGTCCAGACCGGCGTAGGGCGCACCGGAGCGTTCACCTATGCCGATCTGTTGGGCATCAAGCCGGATATGATAACACTGGCAAAGAGCCTTGGCGGCGGAGTACCGGTGGCCGCAGTGCTCGTACGCGATGAAGTTGCAGCAACGGTGCATCCTGGGGAGCAAGGGACCACGTTTGGCGGTGGCATGTTGGCTATGGCTGCCGTTGATGCAGCCTTACAGGTAGTTGAAGAAGAGCACCTTTCAGAGCGTGCTTTAGCGATTTGGGATGCACTCGAAAAAGGATGTGTTCAGCGAGGGCTTCGATGCCAGGGAGCCGGCTGCCTGATGGGCATAGATTTCGGTCAACCTGTTGGTCCCATTGTCGCTGCACTTCGCGCTGAGGGAATCCTTACGGGTGGCTCAGCCAATCCGAACATCATGCGGCTCATGCCACCAGCTGTTGTCTCCGACGAACAGATCAGTGGCTTTTTTAAGGCCCTGGACCTCGTCATGGAACAGGTTGTAGCATGACCCATCTATTGGACTGGCTCGACGTAGAGGAGGATGATTGGAAGGCATGTATTCTGGAGGCATTGGCATTTGGAGAAGAGAGGGATCGGGCGTGGGGCCGCCATGACGGATCAGCGCTTGGCATGGTATTTTTCAACGATTCGCTGCGAACTCGCGTGTCGATGGAGTTGGCTGCATCGGAGTTGGGTGTACGATCCGTTACGGTGACGCCTGGAAGCGGGACATGGGGATTCGCATGGGATGAGGGCCGTCCAATGAATGGCGATGAAGCGGAGCACATCAGGGAAGCAGTCGGGGTTATGTCCCGATATTGCCATGTATTGGGTGTTCGTTTATTTGCCTCGGGTACGGATCGAACTGCCGACGTTTCAGACGCTCTGCTCACACGATTTGCTGCATCATCTACCGTACCAGTGATCAACCTAGAGTCTGCCTCTCGTCATCCCTGTCAGGCCTTAGCAGATGCCACGGTTTTGCATCGTCATTTTGGTGAAGGTGAAGACCTGGCTGGCAAGAAGTTTGTTTTGAGTTGGGCGCCTCATCCGAAGCCTTTACCCATGGCCGTTCCCAATTCGACGCTGTTGATGGCAACCCGGCTCGGAATGGATGTCGTGCTGGCTCGTCCCGATGGGTTTGAACTTGATGAATCCGTGATCGATGCTGCGCGCCGTCAGGCGACGACCGCGGGCGGCAGCTTCAGCGAAACAGATGACCAGAATGCCGCCGCTGACGGCGCGCATGTCATTTATGCGAAGGCATGGGGAGGATTCGGGAGATATGATGACCCTGAGTCAGAAGCCGATCTTCGTTTATCAAAATCCGATTGGCGCATCACATCAGAGACGATGCAGCTCACGGACGGGGGGCAGTTCATGCATTGCCTCCCGGTCAGACGAGGTGTTGTGGTCGATGATGCCGTGCTCGATGGCGAATCCTCCCTGCATCTTGATCAGGCGGAATTTCGATTGCACGCTCAAAAGGCCATTCTTGACTGGCTGTTGCGGGATAGAAACCTCCGAGACGGAGAATCGGCCGGGGATGGTAGATGAAACGGACCGTGATCAAGTTAGGTGGAGCCCTGCTAGATGGAGACCTTCAGCCTTTTTGGCAGGAAGTGGAGCGTTTGCAGTCATCATCCGATGTTGTGCTTGTTCACGGTGGTGGTCCGCAGACGACAGCGCTTGCCGAACGACTAGGACATACACCTACCATCGTACATGGACGGCGTGTGACAACACCTCTTGATTTGGACATTCTGAAATGGGTGATCCGAGGAGAATTAAACCTAAAGTTGACGGCTGCAGCGCACGCTGTGGGAGTTCGTGCCGTCGGGCTTAGCGGAGCAGATGGTGGAACGCTTTCAGTTCAACGTAGGCCGCCTTGGACAGTAGACGGAGAGCACGTCGATTTTGGTGAAGTCGGGGATGCAGAAGTAGCTGACACAACTGTCATTTCAGCGCTGCTTCAAGCAGGAGTTGTGCCCGTTCTTTGCCCACCGGGTGTTGACCGATCAGGCGACCTGTTCAACATAAATGCTGACACCATAGCACTGGAGATTGCGCTCGCTCTTGGCGCAGAAGAACTTCTACTTTTGACTGGCTCGGGTGGGGTTCTCGACCGCGAAGGTCAGCTTTTGAAGCGTCTAGATCGTGTAACCGCCGATCGGGCCGTAGACGAGGGGTGGATAGCCGGAGGGATGAAAGTGAAGACGGATATTGGCTTTAAAGCGCTTGATAAAGGCGTCAAGTCTGTTTGGATAGCCGACCTGACCTCGATCAACGACCGTTCTGGTGCGACACGCCTTCTCTCAACACCTCTAAAGTAGCCCGATCGCATGAATGAAATGACCATATACGATGGACTAGAAGGGGACCTTGCGACCTCCGACGTGCTTGGATTACACCGGGACCTTGTTGAGATTCCTTCACTAAGCCACGAGGAAGAGGAAGCAGCTGATTTTCTAGAGCGTTATTTCGTGTTGAACGGATTGACCCCGGTCCGGATGGGTAACAACGTTTTGGTGACGGTCGATGGGCCTTCGGACTCAAACGCTGATCCGCGTACGCTTCTTCTGAATTCGCATCTCGATGTGGTGCCACCATCTGCAGATCATCCCTTTCCTGCGTTTGAGCCAACGCTCGAAGGTGGCCTGATCTATGGGCGCGGCAGCGTCGATGCAAAAGGCTGCGTAGCTTCTATGGCCAGCGCTATTTGTCGCCTGCACGCCTCGGGCTCACTCGCGCCCGGCACCCGGTTGATGGGTGCATTTACTATTTGCGAGGAGACAGGCGGACAGGACAACGGCCTTGAGGCCATCTTGCCAGATTTACCACGCATGGATGCGGTGTTGGTCGGCGAACCGACTCACATGCAGCCGTGTGTGGCACAGAAAGGACTATTGATTCTCCGTTTGGACGCCAAGGGATGCTCTGCCCACGCCGCAAGGGCATCGGAAGGGGATAACGCGATCTCAAAAATGGTGCGTGACCTCACCCGACTAGAATCCTGGACGTTTGATCGGGTTCACCCTTTCCTAGGAGAAACGACTCATTCAGTTACCGTGATCGAAGGGGGGACCGCTCGCAATGTGATACCAGATCGGTGCTCTTCATGGATCGACATCCGGTCCACGCCGTCGTATACGCATGATGAGATTGCAGGGATGCTCGACGAGCACCTCGAATCTGATGTGGTCATTCACTCAGGTCGATTCGTTCCTACCGAGACGGCTTTCGACTCGGCTATCGTTCGGGCGTGCCTGAAAGGTCATTCAGGTAGCGAAGCGTTCGGATCCCCTACGATGTCGGACTGGATCCATGTCAAGGATCTGCCGACCGTAAAGATTGGTCCTGGGGACAGCCGCTTGTCTCACACGGCAAAAGAGCATATTTCAGCCCGTGAGTTGCACGATAGTTGTGCCCTCTACGAGGCTATCATCACCGCTTATTTTCAAGAAAATCATGTCTGATTCAAGAAGTAACCCCATCTGGCACAAGGGATCAGGGGGACCTGTCGCACAGGACTGGGTCACTCGTTTTACCGTCGGTGATGATCCTCTCTGGGATCAAATGCTATTACCCTTCGATGCCGCGGCATCGCTGGCGCATGCCGCAGGGCTAATGAATGCTGGTGTCATCACCGAAGATGAGCTCGATGAACTGGCCGCAGGATTACAAGAGATTGGTCAGGCATGGGAACGCGGCGACGTCGTAGTAACGGTGGAGGATGAAGATTGCCATACCGTTATCGAACGACTGCTGACAGAAAAAAGCCCGGAAGCAGGTCGGAAGATCCATACAGGTCGCTCGCGCAATGATCAGGTGATCGTGGCCCTTCGCCTCTGGCTCAGAGCTCATCTCGATGAGACCACCTTTGCTTTGGCTGATTTGGCTGAGGCGCTGGCCGACGTAGCCGATGACAACCGGGAGACGTTTCTTCCTGGCTACACCCACATGCAGCGTGCGATGCCATCGACCGTAGCGGCATGGGCACTGGGATATGCGGAGATGCTCTGTGATGATATGAGCATTCTGGCGCAGGCCCGGGATCTCAATAATGCATCGCCACTCGGGAGCGCGGCCGGCTATGGCGTCCCATACCTAAACCTTGATCGGGAGGCCCTCGCCGAGGACCTGGGATTCGAGCGGGTGCAAGAAAATGTCACCTCCGTTCAATTAAGTCGAGGAAAGTTTGAACTGGCAGCAGTTCACGCCCTCGTTCAAGCGGCTGCGACGATTAATCGCCTTGCGTCTGATATCATCTTGTACAGCACCTCAGAGTTTGACTTCGTCCGTTTGGCTGATGGACTAACGACGGGTAGCAGTATCATGCCGCAAAAAAAGAACCCTGACATCGCCGAGTTGGCCCGGGCTTCGCTCCACCGTATTGCAGCGGAGATGCATGTCTTGCTTGGCGTTCCGGCCAACCTTCCATCGGGCTACCACCGCGATCTACAAATCACGAAAGCATCCGTCATGAAGTCGGTGTTGCTGATGTTAGATCTATCCCAGGCAGCTACAGGGCTGGTCAACGGACTTTCCTTCCATGCTGAAGGAATAGAAAAAGCCCGATCCAGTGATCTGTTTGCCACGGCTGCAGCCATGGAGAGGGTTGCAGGGGGTGATGCATTCCGGACCGCGTATCGAGACGTTGCCGGTCGTGATGACCTATGGGAAGAGCAGTCGGATCGTCCCGTTTCAGACGTTTATACAACGCATGGAAACCCAGGCCAGACATCATCAGATACGGTCCGCGAGCGGCTCGATGCGATTCGCGGGGAGTAGTCTGCCGGTGAGCCCAACGCTATGGTGCGCATTGGTAGACGCCATGGTGCGCTATGGTGCGCTATGGTGCGCCTAGGGGCGCTGGCGCGTTACTTCACCCTGAACAGGTAGCTCAGCTTAAAGAAGAGGCCATCATTCAGGCGCTGAAGATCGCGGAAACGGAACGTATCCGGTTCTCTGGATGAATTGCCATATCCCAAGAAGAGGACAGTGCCTGGCGTGGGGCGATAGGAAAGCAGCCAATCGACCGAGAGGTTGTTTGTCCTGCGTTTACTGGTGGGACTGAGTTCACCCGTTGATGGATTACGAATCAGAATGGGTTGATCTGTTCGGGAGTCGTCACGAAGCTCGTCGACAAACATCGAATTGTACTGCCCTACGAGGCGCACGAAAAGGGAAGGGGAGAGCTGGTATTCGACCTTGAGCCTCGGGACGCGGCGAAGAGCCACTGTGCTTTTGTCGGAATGACGGATATAATGCTGATAATTATAGAGCAAGTTGACCCGCAGCTGATCCGTCGGATGGTAGTTCAGCGTCAGGGTGTAGAAGTAGATGTCTGCTCGTGCCCACTCGTAGAAGTTGTCATCGAGTCCGGCAACCACAAAGAGCGACGCAGAAAAGTTGTTGAGTCTGGGTGTTGCCAATCGGGACCAGAACCCAAGATTGATGAGCCGATCAACGCCTTCATATCCGATGTACGTCCCTGGTTGGGCTGGATTTTCCAACACGTAATTGTCGTACAGGCCGGTTGGCATCAGAAATGACTCGTAGAAAACAGACGTGAGTCCAGACCATCCACCCCGGAAGTTGTAATTGGAATTGAAATGGATTTTACGATCGTTAGGGCCATTTCCATTTGTAAAGCGATCATAATCCCAGGTGCCATCGAGAGAGATGCCCAGGCTGTACGACTCAACAAAACGACCCTCAGCCCCAAACCAACGTCTGGTAGGGGACATGTTGATGTGAACGACTCCTGTTCGCTGGATAAACCCTGATTCTGAATTAAAGTCGGTGTGGAATCCAGTAGAACTGAAGGAGCCGCCCCATTTTCGGCCTGATGCCAAGGCGCTCATATTCCACATGGGCGCGCTAATTGTAGAGCCTTCATCCGCAGTAAAGCTCATTCCAGTTTGCCACGTCACGGAGTAGATATCCGAGAACGTCATTCGACCGTCCACCGCTGCGACGCGGTTCCAGTGATTGCCATCGACCTTGTCCGTATAGACCAGTCCAATCGTATTCTGACCGGACAAGTCCCGGCGGACACGGACGGCGTTAAAATAGCGTGCGTCTAGGTCACTCAAATGTAGCTCCTTGTTGTCCACCGCCGACAGGAAGGCCACATTCGTGCTGCCCGTCTTGCCGGTCACCTTGGCAGCGCTAAGCGGATTAGCTATTCTTCGCGTATACACCAAGTTGGTGGGAGACGAAAACATCTCGATACCATCAAGGAAGAAGGGGCGTTTTTCTGGGAAAAACACTTGGCGACGGGGGTCAAATTCTATCTGCGCGACATCAGCTTCTACTTGACTAAAATCTGGATTTAATGTGCCGTTCAGCGTCAGGTTACTGGAGATGCCCCAGCGAACATTCAGTCCTAGCGGGTCAGTAAAGTCCTCTTTGAAAGAAGCATCGGCACCGGCAGGTCGACTTGCCCCGCCGGTAAACTCGGGGTTGATATCGAGAACAAGTCCTCTTCGAAGGTCTGTCAGGTTGGTTATCGAACCATTTTGCGACATAAATGACGCATTGTCGAGCTTGGAAGGCGTCCAGGTGCTGGTGTAGCCGGAGTGCTGGATGCGACGGATCACGTTGAATCCCCAGTCTTGGGTATACGAGCCTTGGTACCGAATGCTTTTGAACGGCAATCTGATCTCAACATCATACCCGTAGTCCGTCAAACGCCCCTTGGACTCATACACAAAGTCTGGACTGCTATCGATGTTGTAGGGCCCCGATCCGCTGCCTCCTGTCCGATCGCTCAATATGCCATCGGATTGTTGTCCGAGCGGGTTGACTCCAATTACGAAGGCTTGTCGCTTGTCATTGTACGTATCGAGTACGATATGAACGTAGTCGTCACCACTAATCTTGTCTCGATCCGCGAGGGTAGCCCGAATTTCTTCGGTGTGTTCTTCCCATGCTCGAATGCCAAAGTGAATTGCAGTGGGTGAGTACCAGACGAGCACATGGGTAGAATCTTGAGCCAGACGACCATCTACGGGCAGAAACTGCCAGAATTGGCTAAAAATGGCAGCATCATTCCACACATCTTCAGTCAGAAAGCCATCCACCGCAATATCCTGCGATTCGATCCGGGGAATGTCCTGAGCTAGCGGGTCTTGGGGGGAAACGGCCGACGCGTCTTGGGTTTGAAGGCCGAAGGCAGTGGACGATGTAGCAGCAATGACAACCAAAAGCAATGCTGAGACAATGAAGTTGGTCTGGAACCGGGTCATAGAGCTGGGGTGGTTTAGAATCGGCACGAAACTACAACACGCGGCGGGATTCTCTCGAATCCCGCCGCGCTATTCAATGGGCGGTGCGTAGGTGTAGAATCACCGAAAATCTTCCTCAATCAGACTTACATCCTGAACAGATATTGGAATTTGAAGAAAATCTGCCGCTCCGTCTGCTGGAAGATCATTGCCTGATCTCCTAAATCGCCTGGGAAATCCTGGAAGCGATGAGTCGATCCCACATGGAATACAGTGAAAGGACTCACACGGTACGTCACGAGTGGGTCCACCTCGAGGCGCTCCGCAAAATCATTGTATTGTACGATGACGCGCGAGAGCAGCTTACCAGTGAACTGATAGTTCACCCGAGCACGAGCAATGTAGCCGCTGAAATAGTTCTCACCCGATGTGCGATCACGTAGTCTGGAGTAGTTAAGATTCGTGAATAGTGTCATACGCGACGTGGGCTTGATGGTCAGCCGAGCGCCCACATCCATCAAGCCACCCATCCGTGGATTGGACCGATTTCGATAAATGGAATCGCCCACATTCATCTGCAAAGCAGCCTGCACCTGTTCACTGAAGTTAGATTCTAGATTAAGCCTAGCGCGCTCGATACCTGTAAATTCTACACCTGCGAATAGTTCGTTCGACGTGAAAATGTTTGCATTCAGGCGGGTCTGGCGTTTGAGCATGATGTTGAAACCGGCAAACAGCGACTCATCTTTTCGCACGTTGTCAAAATTCCAGAACCGATTAGCGCCTACCCAGAAGTTCGCCCGATTCATGAAACGACTGTTGTCCGTGAAAATCGAATAGCGCGTCATGGCATGAGCACGACGGGAATCGTTACTGGTTACGAATCCGTTGTCGGTCCGAAAAGTCGGCGTTGACTGTTCCCAGATGAGGTCATACCCCCAGTTGCGTCCCCCTCGGCCAAAATTTGTGTTGAGTCCATGACCCCAAAATTGTTCACCATCAAGTGCAGCTGTGTATCGACCGCGATCAAATGTGAGGCCATCAAGTCCAGTGGAGAGGGAGGCGTCGTTAGCTTCCTGCGTCCTACTAGCTAACGCCTGCCACGAGAAGTAATACTTGGTCCGGAAACGCAGATTGCCATCTATGCCCATAACGGAGCCGCTTCCACCCTCATCAAGGCGGCGGTCGGTAACCAGTCCTGCTATATAGGATGAGTTTTCGAAGCTGCGCCGGGCACGGAAAATATTGGAGACACTTTTGCCGCCGGTCATTAGGGCAGATGATTCCTCAAATGGAAGCAGAATGGGTGATGTCTGATCTCGTGCACCGATATAGCCAACGGTCCAGCCACCAAAGCGACCTGACAGCTTGCTTGCCGCAATTGGATCATTAATTGAGCGAGTATAAACAGCATCAATCCGAGTCTGGAACAGATCGGCACCCTCTTGGAAAAAGGCGCGTCGTTCTGGATAGGAAAGGGCAAAAGGCGAGTTGACATCGATTTGTGCCGCATCGGACTCGATTTGCGAGAAGTCCGGATTGATCGTCGCATCGAGGAGCAGGTCAGAGGTCAGTCCATACTTCAAATTGATCGATGGTTCGGCTGTGGCTCGGCCATTGTCAAATCCGGCTGACGGGTCGGAGAAAGTGCGCCCACCCGCTTGGCTACCTGTAATGGCTGGTAGAATTTCGAGATTCCTTCCGCGTTTGATATTGGACATGCCGCGTAGATACCCAAATTGGCATGACATGCATGGATTCGACCGATCCATTCCTGCCCAGGAGTATGTGTTACGATCGTCCCTGGGTCGCGTAATCCAAAACGTTGCCCTCCATTCCTGGATGTCGGCTTCCGGGAATCGAAGACTTCGGAACGGAATCGCCATTTCAACCTGGTAGCCATTCTCTGTCAGTGTACCGGCCGATTCATATATCAGATCAAAAGAGACATCCTCATTGTTTCCACTGCTTCGGGTATCCCCCTGAATACCGTAGGGGTTTGCCGAAATGAAGTAGGTTGTCTGACCGTCACCATTTGTGTCCAGCAACATTCCAGCATAATCATCCTGCCAGATATTATCACGGTCACTGAAGTTGGCCCTGATCTCAGCGGGATCATCGTTGATTATGTAGGCGACGTACAGGAATTCTTCGTCGTAGGCCAAAAGAGTCTTGATTCCAATGGGGGGTTCTGTCCGCTCGCCAGGACTGCTCTCTGAGAAATTTTGAGCGAGGACGGCCTCCCGCCACAGCCCTTCATCCAAGATTCCGTCTATGTTCACGCCTCTGGTTATAAAAGGGATATCGATCGATGGCAACAGGTTGGCCTCGAACGTCTTGGAATCAGCTGGCTCGGCCACGTAAGGCTGGGCTATGGCTGCCTCAGCCAGACAAAGGCTGAAAACAGTCAGGATCAGTACTGATAATGCTAATTTTTTAGCACACGCATTCAGCACAGGCACGTGTGCGCCGCTTAATTGGGTCATCGTTCTAGGTCGTTGAGTTGACGGGTCGACAGAACGAAGAAGGTTTGTAAAACTCCTCCCTCTCTCACCGCACTACGGACCATCCGGAGGCGGGTTACATACTAGATGGGGTAAAGAAGCAAAAGGTTGTCATGGGCACTGATTTATACCCTTTCTACATCCTTTATTCGCAGATTTCGAAGATGGCTGCCAATTTTATGCGCTAGCCTCTTGCACATGTAAGCGCCAGACGCCACTATACAGGAAATCAACCGGTACCCAGCATGAACAAAAAGCTCAAAAAGCAGATTATCATGGCCATCATGATTATTGTCGGCGTTTTCGTGGTATTCGCCATCGTCGGGCAAATTGCTTGATCCGAGAATGACTTCTCGGTGCACTCGGCATCGAAAGCATTCTTAGTACATGATCCCCAGCGGTCAAACCTGCACTTTCAATTGATGCGATCTGCATGATCTCCGGTGGAGCCTTGCGGTCAGCATCTGTACATTTGTGGATGGAAAAGTTTTGGTGCGCTTACCCGGCCAAAACCGATTTCCCCATCGATCCAACCCCAATACAGAACGGTTCGTCTTCCATCATGAAGTTTTTTATTGACACAGCAGATCTGAATGAAATCCGGGAAGCCAATGACATGGGTGTCCTTGATGGCGTGACAACGAACCCCTCCTTGATGAGAAAAGTCGGTGGATCGGATTTCCATGCCCACATCGTCAAAATCTGTGAAATCGTTGATGGCGATGTTTCTGCAGAGGTTATTTCGACCGACTACGAAGGCATGGTTCGGGAAGGGCGTGAACTAGCGGCGCTGCACGATAACGTCGTCGTGAAAGTCCCTCTGATTGCCGATGGCATCAAGGCGATAAAGACATTCACCGGGGAAGGAATCAAGACGAACTGTACGCTTTGTTTCTCTCCAACGCAGGCCCTGGTTGCGGCGAAAGCAGGTGCGACCTACATCAGCCCATTTATTGGTCGCCTCGACGATATTTCCACGTCGGGAATGGATTTGATTGAACAGATTGTCACGATCTATGCCAATTATGGGTACGAAACAGAAGTTCTTGCAGCTTCCATCCGGCATCCAATGCACGTTGCGGAAGCCGCTCTCATGGGTGCAGACGTTGCCACCATTCCTTTCAGTGTTATTGGTCAACTCATTGAGCATCCCCTGACAGATAGCGGACTGCAAAAATTCCTCGCGGACTGGAAGGCCTACGAGGCCGCCGGGTCGTCCAACGGCGCAGGCGCCTAAGGCGCACCCTGGTTACTCCATGATATTTACAACGCTGGGAGAGACAGAAGAGATCGGTGCGAGTTGCCACTACTTGATGGCAGATGGCTCTGGGATTCTGCTAGATGCAGGCGCTGATCCTGAAAAAGAGGGCACTGCAAGCATGCCGGATTTGGATCGGATTGCCGATCATCCGGATTGGCCTGTGGATCACGCCGTCGTTACGCACGGGCATCATGACCATCTCGGATCTCTTCCGATGGTGGTTCAGCGATTTCCGCACGTGCAGGTTCATATGACTTCGGCAACCCGCCAATTGGCCAATATTTTGCTGCCTGCATCAGCACGTCTGCAGCGCCGTAAAGTGAAGGAAGGGTCTACTACTGTAGATCCTTTGTTTGACGAGGACGATGTCGAGGCTAGTTCTTACGTGTACATGGCCCATCCTCTGGAAAATGAATTTGATCTATCCGGGTATAATGCGGGCTTTGAGATTTCCGGGGAGTTCTATGACGCCGGGCATGTACTTGGTTCTGTCGGAGTGATGGTTCGGTTCGTAGACAAAGGAGAACAGAGAAATCTGTTTTTCACTGGCGATACGGGCGTTCAGTCACAGACAATTATTCCCGGAGCGAGTTATCCGGATGAACAGGTCGATATTCTTGTGCTTGAAAGCACGCTAGGTGCTGACCCTGTGGCTGAAACTGTGACACGGCGGTCAGAAGAAAAGAGATTGGGTGAGGCGCTTTCCACCGTCCTTAACCGCGGAGGAACCGTCCTGATGCCCGTATTTGCGCTCGGAAGAGGGCAGGAAATGCTGGCGCTCATCGACCGCTACAAAAAGCGTGGGCTGATTCACCAGGATGTACCGGTCTATACAGCGGGCATGATGCGCGCCATCGCCGATGTGTATGACAAAACTCGGATGTCGACGCCTAGGTTGAATGAGGAATTTCAGGTATATGGTGTCCCTCAGCAGCGGCTCCCACGATCGGAATCAGGTCTGAACGAGGCGCTTAAGCAGCCAGGCATAATGTGCGTTGGATCGGGGATGATGTTCGAGCAGACCATCTCAAACAAGATTGCTCGACAGATTGTCAGCAACGAAAAGAACGGGGTATTTTTCGTGGGCTACGCTCGCGAAGACTCACCGGGAGACCTCTTGATCAAGGCGAGGCTAGAGGGCAAAGGCACAGACGTCGTATTGCATCCAGCGCGTGGACCCCAGCCGGTCATGTGCGATGTTGACAAGTTTAGATTCTCAGGCCATAGTCATAGAAGGGATCTTCTGAAACTGGTGGATAAGCTGCGTCCTTCAAAAATCGTACTCGTTCACGGCGAGGCGAAAGCCAAAGCATGGATGGCCGAGAATATTCGGTTTCACCATCCGGATATTGAAGTCCACACGCCGACGCCGGGCCAAGTTCTAGAACTTTGATGGCTAGTTGGCGAAGTTGACTAAAGGCATCCACTTCATCTTGCGTTTGTTGCCTGCATAGTTAAGTAGCCCGATCTGCACGCCACTCAGGTTGCGTGCCCAGTTCACGATACCGACGGTGAAGCCTTCTTGCTCCCCTTGTATTCGTGTGAAAGCAGCGATCGAAAGGCCCTGTTGCGTTCCGCCCTCATCGACACGGAAGTAGCCGGGAGAAATAGTTAAGGCCTTCACATCATGCCCTCCTGTTGCAAATCCAGCCAAAATGATACCTCTTACCGTTGTTGCTCCGACGGCAAGTCCAGCAACATGAAGACCCTTGAGGGTACCGCCAGCTCCAGCAGCCAGTCCGCTGATCGAAATGCCGGTAAAATCACGTCCTGCGCCCAGACCAATGCCTGAAACAGCTATTCCTTTGAAGTCCCGGCCCGCACCAGCACCCATGCCAGCAACCACGATCCCCGTCATGTCCTGACCTGCGCCCGCACCTAGGCCGCCGAAGACGATGCCTTTCATGTCCTGTCCGGCGCCTGCGCCTAGACCACCAAAGGCAATGCCGGTCATATCTCGTCCAGCGCCAGCACCGAGGCCGCCAAACATAATTCCCTTTACGTCACGTCCTGCGCCAACACCGAGACCGCCGAAGGCAATTCCCCTCAAGTCTTTTCCAGCCCCTGCGCCTAGACCACCAAAAGCAATGCCGGTCAAGGACTCGTTGGCTCCGACACCCAGGATTCCAGAAGCGATACCTTCAATATTGTCCGCGCCTGTTAGGGGTAGTCCGAGTGCTAGGCCCTTGACGTCCCCGCCGCGTTCATCGTATGGCATCCAGATTGTCGCGTTGATCCCCGTCACGCGGCGCATGTGGCGATCCCGGAAGTTGAGCCGGAGGCCGGTTACTTCTTCAGAGTCTCCAATAGAAAGCCCGACGCCCTTGACCATCAGGTCCAAGCTGTTTTGGGCACTGGAGGAAATCGGGAAAAAGAGGGCAACAAGTAGGAGGTAGCGAAACGCTTTCATGGGGAGGCCGGGTAAACCCGGATTCATTCGTTAAGGGTTGTGCTATTGCTCCCTCAACGTAGGCTCACCCATTAGGGTTACACTCAAATCTCCTGAAACGATGAAAAATGATACAGGCCGGCCGCCCGTTTATAGTGACTCGAGAATCCGGAAGTAGTCTATTGCTTGCATGGTTCGCCGATTGGCGGAATTTGAGCCGTTGGCGGCCGCTGAGGAGGCGATATCGCCAAAAGCATCTGTAGGAATGGCCAAATCTGCCCACGATCCTATCGGAAAGCCTGAAATCATGTGATCGAGCCGATCAAGTAGCGCTTCTGGACGAGGAGCGCCTAAAAATGTAGAGATTATCTTCAGACGGTCCCGAATCTCAGTAAATTGATAGCGCAATACAGGAACGAGAAGCAAGGTGTTCAGCAATCCGTGCGGGTGGTCAAGTAGCCCACCAATTCCTTCGGAAAGACAGTGTACGGCTCCCACATCGGCGTTCCCGAAGGACATCCCAGCGATGGTAGAGGCATGCATCACGTGGGCCCGGTGATCTCCAAGGTTGGGTTCGCGTACGCACGGCCCGAGGTGCTGAATTAACAGTCGGATGGCCTGCAGGGCGAGGGCATCTGAGGCTGGATTATTGACCCGGCTAATGAACGCCTCGATGGCGTGGGTCATCGCATCCATGCCGGTAGAGGCTATTAGCGGAGTTGGTAGCGTTGCTAGGACGTCAGCATCAACGAACGCCGCTTTCGGAAACATCCCGTCTCCCTTGACGCTAATCTTGCTGCCAGTAGACGGAACGCTGACCACAGAAACCCATGTAACTTCTGACCCCGTGCCGCAAGTTGTTGGGACGGCAATAAACGGCGCAGAAGGATTGCTGAACCGGTTCCGACCTTCGTATTGAGCAATACTGCCATCGTTCGTAAGCAACATGGCTATGGCCTTCGCCGCATCCAATACACTGCCACCTCCAACGCCTACAACGACCTCAATATCGGCTTGTCTGCCTTCACTGGCCAACCGATCAATGGTATCAGCTTTAGGATTCACTTCGATGCCATCGACAATGCGCGCACCATCCGGCAACCCGGATTCCAGTTCGGTAAACCATTCCGTCCGCCGCACACCTTGGTCAGTCACAACCAACATCTTGCCCGGAAACCGAGCTTCCAAGTACGAAGGCAGTTCGCCAACGCAACCAGGCTCCATCATGACATGCGTAGGGACGCGAAACATCTATCGACCGTTGGTTGAGGAAGGATCGAGGGTTCTTGTAGTGGCTAATGATTCAGCATGATTCCAAAGCTGTAAAGCTTGTTTGATCATCGGATCGATCGTGTTGAACACTGGATACCATGCTTCGCTTCGATACAGCCGCTGTGCCACCCTAGCCTTTAAAACGATCTCGAGCGTAGCTCGCGAGGAATCAAGGTCTGACTGCGTGAACACCGTTTCCTCAGAATCCGGGTCAACGGCCGATCCAATGGTCAACCCGTTCTCACTGGCATGTTCTAGGAAGTCTTGCCACATGGCTTCCGTGATCCCGTATTCGGCATAGAACCTGTCAGCTTCCTGAGCCCATTCGCGGCGAATAGCCAGGCCATCTTTATTAAAGCGTTCTGCTACGAAAAGGAAAGCCCACCCGCGTCGAATAGATTCCTGTACGATAGGTGCATTCAACTCGGAGGTTGAATCTGGGGGAATGACGATATCCGGCATCACGCCACCGCCTCCGAACACTGGTCGTCCATTCTCCGTGGTGAAACGCAGAGAATCAGGAATATCGGCTAGGTATTCTGCCGGGTGATAGGTCGCATCCTCGAAGTCACTGAACTTGTCGGAGTAGTAATCATCAAGCTCGCCCGTGGTATATGGCGTCTGAATCAGCCGACCACTAGGCATGAAATAGCGCGCTACAGTCATCTGAACGACACTTCCATCGCGCAATTGAAATGGGCGTTGAACGAGTCCTTTGCCAAACGTACGCCGACCAACAATAAGGGCACGGTCGTGGTCCTGGACAGCTCCAGCGATGATTTCACTTCCAGAAGCGGTGCTTTCATCGACAAGGATGATGACCGGCTCCTCCGTCAATAAGCCACCTGCCTCGATACGATCAATTTCGTTTTCTCGTGGATTTCGACCTTCCGTTGTAACAATGATGCCGGATTCACCCAACATCTCGTCGGCAATCTCCACGGCGGTCTTTTTGATACCGCCCGGATTACCTCGCAGGTCGAGCACGAGACGCTCCATGCCCTGACCCTTTAAGCGAGCTGCATGCTCTAGGAATTCATCGTGGGTTGTCAAGGCAAACCGTCCAATCCGAATGTACCCCGTGACGTCGTCCATCATGTAGCTCGAATCGATCGAATACAGCGGAATAGTAGCACGAGTGATGCTGAAATCGATGGGATTGCGTACACCGGGCCGCTTGATCGTGAGTTCTACCTTCGTGTTAATTGGGCCCTTAATCAGGTCCTGAATCTCAAGACTACCCATCCCAATGATGGAAGAATCATTCACCGCGATCATGCGGTCGCCAGCCATGAGGCCCACCGTTTCAGATGGACCATCTGGAATGGTCGATGTGACTTTCGCCGTATCAGAAAGCGGGGCCTCAAACCAGATTCCTATGCCACCGAACGTGCCTCGATAATCTTCCTGGACCCGTCCGATGGATTCTGCATCGATATAGGCAGAGTGAGGGTCGAGCTCTTTGAGCATAGCCAGAATGGCTGCTTCAGCAAGCGCAGATGGGTCTACTTCCTCTACATATTGCCGGTCAATCAGCAGGAAGGTGTCTTCCATCTTCTGGAGTTGCTCGTACGTGTCGTCCTCACTGAACCAATTGTCCAGTGAAAAGCCGAGCCCGGTTCCGAGTGCGAGTACGAGCGAAAAGGGAAGTATGAGCTTCTTAAAGCCTGAAAACATGCAGATGTCCTGAATGAAAAGCCTTCGTTGAGTGCGCGTAACTGCGCGCGGGGGTCCAACTGATTCGACTCAAGGCCTGTTTTGTTTCGAATACAGGCAGATCAATATTGCTTGATCAGCCCTTTATCGACTCTTTTTAGACACTTTGTGCCAGCTTGTAACCTTTGATCCCGCCAATCCGTTTTGAGGACGGATAGCAAGGAGAACGATCTTTCTGAATAGCCGCCAACCGGTGAATCCAATCCAGTTCAAATCATGCGTGGAAACGCATCGCCATCGGGTCTACAGCTATGTTCTGCATATGCTGGGCGATCCGGCGGCATCAGCGGACGTGACGCAGGATACGTTTATTCGGTTGTGGGAGCATCGAACAGCGCTTGAAGAGAGGCGCGTGCTCTCGTGGCTTCTGCGTGTAGCCCGTAATGCGTGCATCGATCAAATGCGAAAGCGCAAGGTCAGGCGAAGTGTAGATGATGAAGAGGGTTCTATAGTGGATTCCCTACCGGATTCTGGTAGATCTCCATATGGGGACGCTGCAGCTGCTTTGTTCAACGAACGACTTGAACAAGCACTTGAACGACTCGGAGAGCCTCACCGCTCAATTGTCGTTCTCCGCGAAATCCAGGAATACAAATACGAGGAAATCAGCGACGTGCTGAACCTCCCGTTGAATACTGTTAAAGTGTATTTGCACAGAGCCCGGAAGGCGCTGCGTAAAGATTTAGGAGAGGTGCATCGACATGACTATGCCTGAACTAAACATCCCTGACCCAGAGGATCTACTCTGGTTCGATGATAGGGTGGAAGCCTTCATCGATGGCGACCTCCAATCGGAGGATGCCGAGCGTTTCCATGCGTTGCTAGCGTCGCATGCCATGCTTTCAGCCGAAGTTGAGATGGCTAGGTCCATTACTGATGCTTTTTCTTCGCAATCCGACGCAAGCTGTCCGGATGCGGTAACTCGGAACGTCATGGCACATGTTCGCAAGGACTGGATCCAGTCTATTCCGGCGCGGCTGAAGGATGGATGGCGCAAGATGGCGGGTGCAGGACTACGGCCCGCACTTGCCATGGCGTTGCTGCTGATTGTAGTGGTATCGTCCACGATGATCAAACGCCCAGCTATTCAACAACAAGCAGACGTCGTGCAAGCACTATCGGATGTAAAAATGGCCCTTGCCTATTTATCAGATGCAGGCCGCACGACGGCTTCCACTGTTCGACAGGATGTTATTGGACCCTTAGTAGTCGCTCCCATGTCTCGCGGCATGAACACCGCAATTGAAAACTGATGATCATGAAACTGCAACGCGAATCCGTGATGAACCCATTCCGTTATTTCCTCTTTGTAGTGGTGATGCTACTTGTCTGGTCTAGCGCTAACGAGGCGACCGCCCAATCATCGTCACGACCTTCGGGATTTGTCAATCTGGAAGAGTTGGGAGATTTGGACGCCTTTTTCGACGAAGCTCCCGTTGTGGAAGTAAATGTCGAGGGAGGGCTAATGAAGCTCGTCGCGGCTGCTTCGCGCAGCGAGGATCCTGAGTTGGCCGATCTGCTACTCAGATTGAGCGGCGTCTATGTACGAGGCTACGTGCTGGAGCCGAACAGTCTGAACGATTTCGATAAACGGGCTTCACGCATGGGTGAACGATTGATTGATGATGGATGGGTAGTCGTAGTACGATTTAGGGAAGTAGATGAAGTGGTTCACATGTATGTCCGCATGTCCGGTGATAATGTGGATGGTATGGTTGTGATGTCGGTAGAGCCAGGGCAGCAGCAGGCGATGTTTGTAAACATCGTGGGTGACATCGACCCTGAGCAAATTGGTCGTATCGGTCAAAAATTCCGGATTCCGGGTATGGACGGGCAATAGAAACCCTCGGTTCATCCTTCCGTATGCAGGGTCAGCAAAGCCGGAGCTTCGAATCAGAATGCGCCGGGCTGTGCGCCGGTGAATAGGCACCGGTTAGATATCTAACATCACTCAACGGAATACGAACTATGAGATCTGCGCTTGTTGTAGTCGGAGTTGTACTACTCATTATTGGACTCGCCTTTTTCTCAGGCATTGGTTCTTACAACGGAATGGTTACTGCCGATGAAGCCGTAACAAGGTCTTGGGCAGACGTGGAAACACAGTATCAGCGAAGAGCAGACCTTATTCCCAATCTTGTAAACACCGTTCGTGGTGCCTCAGACTTTGAGCAGGAAACATTAACTGCCGTAACAGAGGCAAGAGCACGTGCTACTTCTGTCAATCTGTCTCCCGGCGATCTATCTGATCCGGCCAAAATGGAGTCATTTATGGCTGCACAGGAATCACTTTCAGGAGCATTAGGCCGGCTGTTAGTTGTTTCCGAAAACTATCCCCAACTTCGTGCTACAGAGGCATTTAGGGATCTTCAAGTTCAGCTAGAGGGTACGGAAAATCGGATTAACGTCGCGCGGCGAGACTACAACGATCAGGTTGCGGTTTACAATGGGAAAGTGCGCCAATTCCCGGGCTCGATCATTGCTTCCATTACCGGATTTGACCGTAAAACACCGTTTGAAGCACAGAAAGGAGCTGAAGATGCTCCTACTGTCGACTTCAATTGATCCGTTCAAGCACGTTCTGCGGGGACCTATGCATCGTGCATGATCTGCCTGCTAAACGATCCATCGTGAGCATGAAGCGGACATTTTCCTTTTTGGTTGCCATTTTTCTGCTTGCCGGACTATGCGGTGAAGCGGTTGCCCAGGTCCCTGAACATTCAGGAAGACTGGTCAATGACTTCGGGGATTTCCTGAAGCCGGTTGAAGAACAGGCGCTAGAACGCAAACTTCGGGCCTATAACGACAGCACGTCTACGCAGGTTGTCGTGCTCACTGTTGCAGACTTAGGAGGACTAGATGCCCAAGAGTTTGCGCTGCGGGTAGGGCGTAGTTGGGGTGTCGGCCAGCAAGGGCGTGACAACGGAGTCATTCTGCTTGTCTCTAAAGCGGAACGGCAGGTGCGGATAGAGACCGGCTATGGCATGGAAGGAGTTCTTCCCGATGCGTTGGCGGGTCGGATTATTAGAGAGGTAGTGACTCCTGCATTTAAACAAAGCCGTTTTTATTCTGGTATTGATGCCGGCGTCGAATTGATTATGGCTGCTGCGGCAGGAGAGTTCGAAGGGCTACCAGCTCAATCCTCCCGGAAGGGTCGCCAAAGTCCAGTTCTCTTCTATCTAGTAATCATTTTTATCTACTTCATCATTACAGCGCTAAGACATCGTGGTGGCGGAGGGGCAAATGGATACCGCAAAGGTCGCCGTGGTGGACTTCCCATCATTTTCTTTGGTGGCTTGCCGGGTTCACATCATCGTGGAGGGTTTGGCGGTAGTGGTGGATTCGGTGGTGGTGGTGGATTCGGTGGTGGTGGCGGATTTGGTGGCGGTGGGTTTGGCGGATTTGGCGGTGGCGGATTCGGTGGAGGTGGAGCCGGCGGAGGCTGGTAGTCGAGGATATCCCACGTTCAAGCATATATCAGTAGTGGAGAGCGTCGTTTTCTGATGAGAAGTCGTCTGAATCAATTGATTGAATGGCACCAAGAGGACCCCTCGGACTCCTTCATTCGGTTCGCTATGGCCTCAGAGTATGTCAAGCTGGGTGAGTTGGAGTCGGGTCGGCAGCACTTTGAATCGCTGCGAGAGTCCGATCCCTCCTATGTTGGTTTGTATTACCATTTGGGCAAACTTCTAGAGAGACTTGAGCGCATCGAAGAAGCAGTATCAGTTTATCGGGATGGCATTGGCATAGCTACTCGTTTAAAGGACTTACATGCACGCTCTGAACTACAGTCGGCTTTGCTAGAAGCAGAAATGGGAGAATGGTAATGGTTTATTGTTCGCAACGAATCATGTTGTTTATGCTTCTCTTCGTTGGGCTCACGGCGTTGACGGTTCTGGAAGCCGAAGCGCAAGACCGGCGTACGCACATCGTTGAACCGGGAGAAACGCTCTTCAGCATCTCACGTGAATACGCGGTGGACGTCGCTGATTTGCGGGCGTGGAATGAGCTTGACTCCAATGCGTTGCGGGCCGGTATGCGATTATTCGTGGACCCACCCGAGGCCCTGGAAAATACTGTTTCTGGCCAGTTGATACAGGAAAACAAGGCCTCGGAGGCCACCCCAGATTCTTCAGTACAGTCCGCAGGTTTATTGGCAAATAATCTTGAGATAGCGCCACGAGTGCCCGGCGCGGTTCGGGTGCTGGACGAAACCTATTCGGGTGTCATTGTCGGAGAGGGTGAGACCCTTTACTCTCTTGCAATCCGTTTTGCCATTCCGCCAGATTCCCTGTGGGAATTGAATTCTGATCTACCGCTTTCCATACCCGCCGGCGCAGAAATAGTCGTGCCATCGAACCGAACGATATCCCGATACACCGTTCGCGGTGGTGATACGCTATTTGGTATTGCTAGGGCTCAGGGTGTGTCGGTGGATGCGATTCTGAAAGCTAATACGCTCACTAGCTCCTCGCTGCGTATAGGACAGTCGCTTAAAATCCCATCATCAGTGGTCGGGTTTACTGACGAAGGGCGGTTCCCAGAGGCTGGAGTATTTCCAGCAGTCGTGTATCCTCACGACATGAATGAACGTATGCTGGTTTCAGGGCGATTTTACAATGATGCTGACTACATCGTAAGTCATCCTTCTCTACCGATGGGTAGCATTGTGCTCGTTAGCGCTCAGGCTGGTGACCATCATGTATTTGCTACAGTGGCTGATCGATCAATGGATTCCAGTTTGGGGATGGTTGAACTTTCGGACGCAGTTGCGGAGGCTCTTGGAAGACCTGCACCAGGATCTCGTATTTCCATTCACTTGATTGATTGAGGACAGTTTGGAACCCCTTGACCCTGTCATTTCTGCGGAGGCTGAGGCTGCCCCTCGTAAGGGGTATTGGCGCGTCACCAGTAGTGGCACGTACGGTTTTCTAGCCGCACTGCCGTTGTTCATTCTGTACGAAGGGTTCATACTTCTTGTAAACACGGATCCGGCTGCTCAAGTGCGGGTAGGAGCGGATCTGTGGACAAAACAACTTCTAGCGGCTATCGGAGGTACAGGGCTCTTCGCGCTAGGTATCCCGGTTCTGCTAATCGGCGTTTTCATTTTCATCAGAGAGCGAAAGCTCAAATTGCCGTTTCGTTCTGATTGGTTCGGCTGGATGATTGGTGAAAGTGCGTTGTATACCGTGGTTGTGGCCCTGCTGGTCTCGACGGTGGTTGGGCTCATTTTTTCCGCGGCACCGGATCTGAGTACCAACCTATTGATTGCTCCTGTTCAAGATGGAGTGGAGTCGCTTTCGACGTCTTTGATGTTTGTGCTTTCGATTGGTGCTGGACTGTATGAAGAACTCGTTTTCCGAGTGGTCTTAGTCGGAGGCATGTTCTGGGTCATGAAGTCATTGTTTAAAAAACCGGCTATGGCCTATATCATTGCAGCAATTGTTGGCGCCTTGATATTCAGCGCAGTGCATTATGTGGGCGCCTTTGGGGATTCATTTACTCTTGCCTCGTTCTCTTTCCGTTTCCTATTTGGTCTAGTTTTGAATGGGATATTTCTGGTCAGAGGATTTGGGATCGCTGCCTGGACACACGCCATTTATGACATCCTGGTCGTGACCGAATTGTTGGGATAATTCGTCATAATGACGCATTACAATTCGACGTTTCGGGCTCTAGCGACCGTGTCGATTTCTTTTTAAAACAAGCTTACTGTTTGACACAAACAGAGCGTATCCATCGTATGGCCCAGTTCGTCGGAGCCAACCCCAATTCAACATGAATGCAATGCGTACTGCCGCCTTGATGGCGGCCCTAATCGTTTTATTTGCTCTTCTTGGGCAAGCATTCGGAGGTGATCAAGGAATGATCATCGCCTTCGGAATTGCCGTGTTACTGAATTTTGGAAGCTACTGGTTCAGTGCCTCCATCGTCCTGAAAATGTACCGAGCTAAGGAAGTGACCGCCGATGAGGCCCCAGAGCTAATCGAACTTGTCGACAGCCTGCGGCAGGCTGCTAGCCTCCCAATGCCAAAGGTCTACGTCATAGCATCTGATCAACCGAATGCATTCGCCACTGGCAGGAATCCTGAAAATGCTGCAGTGGCCGTTACGAACGGGATCGTGCGTCTCCTTTCCCGGGATGAGCTGGAAGGTGTGATTGCTCATGAATTAGCCCATATTCAGAATCGCGACATCTTGACAGGCTCGATTGCCGCGACGATTGCGGCGGCCATAACGATGTTGGCCCGATTCGCATTTTTCTTCGGCGGGGACCGAGATAGGGGGAGCGTAGTGTCATCATTATTGATGCTTATTCTTGCTCCAATTGCTGCCATGATGATTCAGATGGCCATTTCTAGGTCTCGCGAGTTCGCGGCTGACCGCGATGGGGCCCTCATCTGCGGCAAACCCAAAGCGCTTGCGTCAGCCTTGCAAAAGCTTCAGTCTGGGGCTGAACACATCCAGATGGATGCATCCTCCGCCACCGCACATATGTTCATCGTGAACCCATTTGCAGGCTCCATGAAGGGCGTTAAAAGTCTTTTTTCTACCCATCCACCCACCGAAATGCGCATAGAACGTCTTCTTGAAATGGAGGCGTGAACAACTGCATCCAACACATTTTCACTTCCTGATTCTTAACCGGCATCATCCGTGACCTCACGCATCCGATTTGGCACTGTCCGCGGCGTCGACATGTTCGTCCACTGGACATTTCTGTTGATGTTGGTCGGCATCTTCGTTTTTTATGTGTATCAAGGAGTTACGATTCCTTCGGCACTCATGGGTGTTGGACTCATACTCGCTATTTTTGGATGTGTGGTATTACATGAATTGGGTCACGCCTTCATGGCACGGGAGTTTGGGATCCCAACCCTGGACATAACGATGTACCCCATTGGAGGGGTTGCCAGGCTTCAACGAATGCCTAGAGAGCCCAAGCAGGAGTTTCTGATTGCGATCGCAGGTCCAGCTGTGAACTTGGCTATCGCCGGTCTTTTATTCTTGGTCAACTCCGCCCTTGAGATGCCTGGATCTATGGCGGAAGCCATGACACCAGGAGGTAATGTCCTCACGATGTTAATGTGGACAAATCTGGCACTGGTGGTCTTCAACCTTCTTCCAGCCTTCCCTATGGACGGGGGCCGAGTATTGCGTGCCGCGCTTGCTACACAAATGGACTATCGTAATGCGACCCATGTGGCGAGTCTGATCGGACAGGGTATGGCCTTCATCTTTGCCATATACGGTCTGTTCGCGGGCTTGTGGACCTTGCCCCTCGTTGCCGTATTCGTATTCATGGCGGCCAGACAGGAAGTTCAGCATGTGATGGAACGCGGCTGACGCCACATCGTCAGAGCCTAATCATGAAAGATTTCTGGCCTGTCATTCTTATTACGTTCGTCGGCTTCTTTGCTTTGGCAGCGATGCTACTCATCCCTGTATGGCGATTTTTGTCCAGAGAAGAGGAAGCTGGAGAAGCGTTTACCCAGGCGGTGGAGGATGACCTGTCTGGGGACGCAGCGGATCCTGAACCTGCGTCGAATCCGGAGCTTGCGTCGAATCTAGAACCTGCGTCGAATCTAGAAACTGCGTCGAATCCTGACGTAGATCAGGACCGAGTCGGATCAGCGGCCTGAGCTGTTCCAAGGTCTTCTCTCCGATACCGCGAACGTCCAGCAATTCCTCGATAGAGGAAAAAGACCCCTTTGCCGTACGGAACTGAACAATCCGTTCCGCCATTTTTGGGCCGATTCGTGGCAAGGCCTGGAATGTGCGTGCATCAGCATCATTTATGTCGATGGGAAAGTTTGCTGTTGGCTTTTCAAGCGTGTCGCGAAGAACCCACATCTGGACATCTGTTCCTGCTGATCGAATCGATCCAGGAATTACGCCAAACCCAACGTGGACCGTGTCAACCGCGTCCATTGAATCTGCTCTCATGGACAGCACGCGGAATAGGCTATCTGTTTCAGCGTAATAGTCTTCATCGAACAATGGCTGATGGTATCGTACGTATCTGAAGAGGTGACTGCCAGCAAGAAGCAGCAGGAATGCTACGAGAACGGTCGCTTCCTTTCCCGAGCATGTAAGGCGCTCACGCAATGGGAAGAGAAGTAGGCTCCAACGCATTCTGTATCGTTTTATCAAATCAGGCAATTTGGAAAAAGGCATCGAAAACGCATTGGGGTGAATAGTCTGGCTCATTGACACACCGAACTTGCCGATGTAACCTGTTTTAGATCCAATCATCCAACAAAACGTGTCTCCATGCCCCCAAGCGGCATATTGCATACCGAAGCCATCGTCATTCGTACGATTGATTACAGCGAGACCAGCCGGATCGTCACACTCTTCACGCGGGAAGAGGGCAAGATGGGAGTGATGGCCAAAGGAGCGAGGGCAGCAAAATCTCGATTTGGCTCTACGTTAGAACCAATGTCTCGAATAGCTGCAATCATCCATTGCCGTCCGGGCCGAGATTTGCAGATTTTGTCAGAAGCGTCCCATGTAGCCCATCTTCCAACGCTGCGAATGGAGTTGGATCGAATGGAATCGGCTTTTCGAATGATCGAATTGGTGGGGGCGTTGCTTCCAGATGGACAGGCGAACGCCGATGTGTATGGTCTTCTTACGGCGTCCCTCACTGCGCTCGATGGAACGCCGGATCGTGCTTCGAATGTGTGGCCTTTTTTCCAGATTCGTCTGGCTACAATTCTTGGTTTTGGGCCATCCTTCGATGGCAGTATCGTGAAATCAATGGATCAGGAGTACGGCATTTTGGATCTGCGTTCTGGACTCATCGACCATCAAAGTCATGAAGGATGGACTGCTTATCGAACTCCCAGAAGTGTTCTGAGGGCATTCGCCGTGTTGTCTCGGGCAGAGCTATCCGATGTACTCCGCATGGATTTAGACGCTTCCACATCCATGGAATTGAACGATTTGGTCGTGACATACCTGCGGCATCATCTAGAAGAGGCCTATCCAACACGCAGTGCCAGGGTTTTTGCGCAGATTGCTTCCCAACGTTAACGCTTCCCAACGTTGACGCTTCCCAACGTTGACGCTTCCCAACGTTGACGCTTCCCAACGTTGACCTTGTCTGGTTGTTGACTTTGCCTGGATGTTGACCTTGTCTAGTTATATGTTTATTATATGTGTTGCACCCGTTTCTAGACGCAATCATTTCTTGACTTAACCGACGCAGAGCTATGCCACGCCGAGGACTCACTGACAAACAGGAAGTTTTCCTGGACTTTCTGAAGGACTATGTGGACAGAGATGGAGACTGGCCAACGTATCGGGAGATTTCCGACGAGTTTGGATTTCGATCCCCTAATAGCGTAACCCAGAATCTTCAGGCTCTTGAAAAGAAAGGGTTTCTCAGGCGGCAGGATGATGGATTCTATTTCCCAGAAGAGGTTGAAGAAGATGGTGAGCCGATCGGAATTCCGATACGAGGAATCATCACGGCTGGGAAGCTACAGGAAGCCGTGGAAGAGCATCTCGGGACTATTACACTGGAAACCCTATTTCCCGGATTAGATCGAATTTTTGCCATTCGGGTGTCAGGTAATTCAATGATGGGTGTGGATATTAATGATGGGGACTATGTTCTCTTGATGGACGATGACATCCCAAATGGTGGGATTGGAGCGGTTCTCTTTAATGGAGAAACTTCCCTCAAAAAAGTGTTCTATGACCGAGATGGTCTGAGATTGGAGCCTGCCAATGAGGAGTATGATGATATCCTGATTCGTCCGGATGTATTCGAAGAGGTAAGGGTCCTTGGCCGATATGTTGGGCACGTGAATCGCACGGGTATTTTTCGGCAGTCGGGCCGTGCTTTGGCTTGATTGTAATCTGGCCTTTTGTCCAGACGAATAGAGGTTTAGGACGTCCTTCACGAACGGTATCCGGTGAAGCGAAGGTAAAAGCGCGTGCAGAGCCGTATGGAACCGATCGGTTGCCGTACCTTAGAACGGCTGTCTACCTTTTTCTATCTCCCTTGTGCCCATGCGACCGTGCCGGCTGATCCTGTTGATGGCGGTGTTTTACGCCCCAACCATCCAGGCCCAGAATTTTGATTTTTCTTGGGACCACGCTACTGTTTACCGTGTGGTTACCGACAGATTTTCCAATGGAGACTCGTCCAACGATTTCGCATATGGCCGAGGTCTAGACGGGAACGGATCACCATATGACAAGGATCCGTCGGGGCATTTCGATGGCGGAGATTTTGCCGGTCTGATTTCTTGGATGGATGACGACTATTTCTCCTCACTCGGTATCAATGCATTGTGGATTTCTGCACCCTATGAGCAGGTTCATGGCTGGATTGGTGGAGGAGACGGTGATGTCCAACAGTATGGATACGACGGATCGTGGCCATTGGACTACACATCGTTGGATAATGCCTATGGCAATGAAGCCGACTTCGCAGCCCTGTTTGTCGCGGCTCGGGAAAAGGGCATGAAAGTCATTATTGACGTGGATCTTAACCACGTTGGACCCGCGACCATGCATGACATGGCAGCCTTCAATTTTGGTGGTCTGAATGGCGATTCATGGCGGTCTTGGACACCGTCAAGTCGAGTAGGATGGCAGTCCTATCTCTCCGACCAAGTGGCTTTGGAAGACTCCGTGAGTGGATGGGAGCGATGGTGGGGGACGGAGTGGATTAGAGCAGACGTAGCTGGTTATGAAGGATGCGGAGCGGATGATCAAACAATGTGTGTTCGAGGACTTCCCGATCTTCGATCCGATATCGAAGTGTCCTCGTTACCTACGTTTCTGGCGTTAAAATGGGGTTCCGAACGCACTGCCGTAGAGCAGCAGGAGTTAGATGATTTTTTCCAGCGGAACGGGGCCCAGCGTACCGCGACGAATCACGTTGTGAAATGGTTAGCAGATTGGGCGCGCGACTGGCCGATAGATGGGTTTTACGTTAGGGAGGCAGGCAATATTGACCCGGCAGCCATGACCTTGTTGGCTCAGGAAGTAGCTCGTGCTCGCGCCGGAAAAATGGCTGCATCGGGAGAGGACGAATGGTCAGCGGATCAACCATTTCTGCTTCTCACGGATGGAATGCACTCGAGTCCGTCACAGGTTGAAGGAGTCACGTATAGGCATATGGCTCAGCACCGTCCAAATTCCTCGTCCGATGCACTCTCAGAAGCGGTTCAAGCCAGTACAGAGATCGTGGTATTGGCTACAGAAGCACCCCCTTTTCGGACGGTTTCCTCACCTAGCGAAGGCAGAATCACTCGTTCATCATTTCAGGAGCACGCTTCGTCCTTTCTGCTCTCAGCAGGGCCTCTTGTGATCTATTATGGAGATGAAAACGGACAAGAGAGTGGTCCTGAGGTCTCGGACAGCAGGTTGGCGGCGATGGCTCCCATGGACTGGGATGGAGCGGACGAAGACCTAGTCGATGTTTTTAGAAGACTTTCGCTCTTTAGAGGATCTCACCCAGCGATTGCGCGCGGTGGCTATGACATGGTCCAAGAATCTCCGATGGCTTTCCACCGAGGTGTACAGATCGGTATGGATACTGATCAGGTAGTCATTCTTGACAAAGCCCTTGGGAAGACGCGCGTCAATGTATCCATCGTTTGGCCTGACGATACCGTACTACGCGATGCAATGACCGGGTCAATTTCTATTGTTTCGTACGGTCAGGTTTCGTTCACAGCGCACCCTTCGGGGTTGATGCTCCTCGAAGAAGTACGGGACTAAGCCGTCAAGGACCTTTTGGTCTAGGGACGATAAGTAGCAGGTCGGGACGCTCTAGATTAAACGCGCAGCTACATTAGTTCGATTCGGACTGCTTCAGGTTGCCTTCTCGAAGAATCCAGTTGTCAGGATCGATGAGTATTTCGGACGCTTCGCCGACGTCTACTGTGGCAATACCGTTCTGCATGTCAACGCGCTGACGGCGGCCATCTATGTCTATATCTAGGGGCATGCTGAAGGGCAGGTCGGTACCTGGAACATCCCATCTGAGCGTCGCGGTAGACCCATCGCGGATTACATCTAGCTGAGGTAGATGGGGTTGACGGGCATACACATCGAAAAACCATCCTAAGTCTTGGTCGGCAATGCCCTCAGCCAAGCTAATGAAGTCAGTTGTCGTGCCGAAGCGCACTTGCGACCCATCTATGACGGACTCCATGGCGGGATCGGGATAGGCCTGTCGGCGCAGGATGTCGAAGAACAGGTCGTCGCCAACCAGGTATCGCAGCGTGTGCAGTAGCCAAGAACCTTTGGAGTAGATATCATGACCTGCATAAATCTCCTGACTGCTCAGGGTTGAGTCAGGGGAAAGCGCCTTGCGGTTAGCTATGCCTCTGCGCTGTTGCATCATCGCTTCTTTGTACGAGTCGACTCCAGATAGCCGTTCTCGGTACAATGGCTGCATATACGATCCGAAGCCTTCGTGTAGCCACATATCTGACCAGTCTGCATTCGTCACCAGGTTGCCCCACCACTCATGGGCCAGTTCATGGTGATGCAGGGCATCAAAGCCTAAGTCATTGCCTCTGGTCATTGCCGTATTGGAGAATCCGGCTCCATATGCAATGATAGTTTGGTGCTCCATGCCAAGATGAGGTGTTTGAGCCACTCCATATTTATCTGCGCGAAACGGGTACGGACCGAGGATGTCTTCGTAGAATCTCAAATGGTCTTTGATCTCTTCAAACAAGACGACACCTTTCTCATAGTCTTCTGGGAGCACGAAGAATTGAATAGGGAAGGTGTCTCCAGCTACGCTTTTTAGGGATCCTTCGATGATGCGGTACGACGCAATATTGAGCGCGACGTTGTACACATTGATCGGATTCGATAGGTGCCAATGGTAGGTGCGGGTACCATATGCATGTGGTTCAACCTCTCGAAGGCGGCCATTTGACGCTGCAACTAAGGGTTCAGGCACCCGGATGTGAATATCCATGGTGGTGGGTTCATCCGATACATGGTCCTTCACTGGCTACCAAACGTCGGCGCCAATCATCTGGCACGATGTAGCTATCCAGTCCGCTCCAGATGGCGTCTTCTCCCACTGAATGCCGCCATCCCATGGAGGGTTGGGCGCGACGCGAGGAGCGCCCTCGTAGGCGACCTTGAATTGAACGTCTTGCCCCGGTTGAAGCGTTTGCAGCGCCCGTAGCCAGAGTCTTCCGCCTCGGCGTTCAAGATCAACAGCCTGATCGCCTTCATCGGTCAGGAACCAGGTACCTGTCACATCAAGCAAGGGATCGAGATCTAGTACAAACCAGCTTAGAGGCGACGCAATCTTGGCTGAAACGACAACCTCACCGGCCAATGTTTTTCTCTCTGGAAAGGCCTGGACGGTGAGGTCATAGTGCTGTACATCATACGCTGCCTGTTCTGGCAGCAATACCCCTCCCGAGTCGTATGGATTGTCAATCTGTGCGCAAGCTGTTAGTGGAAGAGCTAGCCATAGGACCGTTGCAATGCCGATACGGATCGGAAAGGATGAATGCATCATGCGGTTACACTCGAAGTGTTGAGGAAGTCTCGCAGCACGTAGTGCAGGATGCCACCATTACGGTAGTATTCCACTTCAACAGGCGTATCTAGTCGGCAGTCTGCATCGAAGATGACAGCTGAACCATCGCTCTTCGTTGCCGTCACCCGAATAGTGCTAAGTGCCTTTACATCGTTTGAGACAGCAATGGAAAAGGACTCCGTTCCATCGAGGCCAAGTGAGGCTGCGGTGTCACCCTTCAGGTACTGCAATGGCAGAACGCCCATACCGATCAAGTTGGAGCGATGGATTCGCTCGTAGCTTTCGGCAATCACGGCTTTTACGCCAAGCAGGAGGGTGCCTTTGGCGGCCCAGTCACGACTGGAGCCCATGCCGTAGTCCTTCCCGGCCAGAACGACGAGCGAAGTGCCGTCTTCCTGGTATTTCATGGAAGCATCGTAGATCGCCATGGTTTCGTCTGTGGGGAAATACCGCGTTACTCCGCCCTCAATTCCCGGTACTAAGTGGTTCTTGATGCGGATGTTCGCAAACGTTCCGCGCATCATCACTTCGTGATTTCCGCGACGTGAGCCGAAGCTGTTGAAATCCAGATAGTCGACACCATTTTCCAGCAGGTACTTAGCCGCCGGACCGTCGGGTGCGATGGCGCCAGCAGGAGAGATATGATCCGTAGTTGTCGAATCACCGACTTTGGCCAATACCCGTGCATCACTAATCGTTGAGATAGTTGGCGTTTCAGACGTCAGCTCCGTAAAGAAAGGTGGCTCCTGAACATAGGTTGATTTGGTTGACCACTGGTACACGGATCCTTCCGGGATCTGGATTTCATTCCAAAGCTCATTGGAGTCTTCAATGCCGTCGTACTCTTTTTTAAAGGCTTCAGGCGTGACGCATCGGTTTACAAGCTCAAGAACCTCAGCCGTTGTCGGCCAAATATCTTTGAGATAGACATCAATACCGTTAGAATCTGTTCCAATCACGTCTTTCGACAGGTCGATGTCTACCGTACCAGCCAGGGCGTAGGCTACTACCAATGGCGGTGAGGCTAAGTAGTTTGCCTGCACGAGCTGATGAATGCGACCTTCAAAATTTCGGTTGCCAGATAGCACGCCCGATACGATCAGGTCACCTTCCTTAATGGCATTAGCCGTTGCTTCGGGCAGTGGCCCGGAGTTACCGATACAGGTAGTACAGCCATATCCAACCAGGTTGAACCCTATGGCATTCAAATACTGCCATAGGTCAGCGTTTTCTAGGTAGTCAGTTACGACTTTCGAGCCAGGTGCCAGTGATGTCTTTACGAATGGCTTGACCTTGAGGCCTCGTTCGACGGCTTTCTTTGCCACGAGTCCGGCGCCAATCATGACGGTCGGGTTCGATGTGTTGGTGCATGATGTGATTGCAGCAATGGTGACATCGCCGTGCTCCATCTCCATTTCGTTGCCCCGATCATCCTTGTAGGTGCCCTTGCGTGCAAGTCGTTCCTCTGAAAGACCGAAGCCCTGAGGCCCTGCTGGACGTGCGAGCGCAGCATGGAATTCTTGCTGCATCGCTGGGAGTTCGATACGATCCTGTGGACGCTTGGGACCGGAAAGAGCCGGCTTTATGGAAGAGAGGTCTAGTTCGAGGACATCTTTGAAGAGCGGATCGGCCGAATCGTCGGTGCGGAAAAGCCCCTGTGCTTTCGTGTAGCTCTCAACGGCGTCTACGAGCTCTGAGTCGCGGCCCGTTCTGCGAAGGAAATTCAGTGTTTCCTGATCGATCGGGAAGAAGCCCATGGTGGCACCATACTCAGGCGCCATGTTGGCAATCGTTGCGCGGTCAGGCACGGTCATATTAGAAACGCCCGGGCCGAAAAATTCGACAAACTTGCCTACGACGCCGTATTCACGCAGCATTTCAGTAGCGCGCAGCACGAGGTCTGTGGCCGTGGCTCCTTCTGGGAGCTGGCCGGTAATGCGAACACCAATGACTTCTGGCATCAGCATGTAGACCGGTTGGCCCAGCATCACTGCTTCTGCTTCAATACCGCCCACGCCCCAACCAACGACACCAAGGCCGTCGATCATCGTCGTGTGGCTGTCCGTTCCAACGAGTGAGTCCGGATACCAGACGGTCATACCGTCGCTTTCCTTTTTGCTCCAAGCGCCACGGCCGATGTACTCGAGGTTGACTTGGTGGCAAATGCCGCTTCCTGGAGGCACAACGGAGAAATTATCGAACGCGCTCTGTCCCCAGCGAAGGAATTCGTAGCGCTCTGCATTGCGCTCAAACTCGCGCTTTTCGTTGGTAGCAAGAGCCCCGGGCTGTCCAAAGGCATCAACCTGGACAGAGTGGTCGATTACCAAGTGAACAGGAACACGGGGGTTGATCTCCTCGGGGTCGCCACCGAGGCGTGCCATCGCGCTACGCAGTGCGGCGAGGTCCACGACGGCGGGTACACCCGTGAAATCCTGCAAAAGGACGCGAGCTGGCATGAAGGGGATTTCGACCTGAGCCGGATTTGTAGGATCGTAGGTCGCCAGCTTTTCAACGTCTGCTTTCTCGACGAGGAATCCGTCACAATTGCGAAGAGCGCACTCAAGCAGGACTTTGATTGAGTATGGAAGTCGGTCAATGCCGGCAAAGCCTTGATCCCGTAGGGCATTCAGGCTGTAAAGGACGCCCGTACCGGAGCCGGTGTCAAACGTCTGGCGGGTGCCGAAAAGGTCTTTATTTGGAGAATTCTGTGCGTCGGGAGCGTTGCTCATAACCGTAGCGGTTGGACCCCGGAGGGCCGGTTGAAAGAGAGCCTAAAAGATACCGAAAACCAGAACGTTTTGCGGTCTCAAAAACAGCCCTCGCAGTCATCGGGGGATGAAAAGCAGTGAAAACCGAATGAAGGCAAGTGGGGAAGCGAAGCCTCAACCAGCAGCATCGGCGATGGCGAGCGATGGGGCGGGCAATGGCGGGCGGTGGCGGAATGCATCAGGATGCACATACATAAGAGCCGCATACAACAAAGCCCCGCTCTCGCACACGGCGAAAGCGGGGCTCTTCTAGAGATCGTCCGACCTAGTACCCGGTATCTAGTACCCAGTTACCTAGTACCGGTAATATTCCGGTTTGTACGGGCCGTTAGGGGTAACCCCGATATAGTCAGCCTGTGCCGAAGAAAGTTCGTCTAATTCCACCCCGATTTTGGCAAGGTGAAGACGAGCCACACGCTCATCGAGGTGCTTCGGAAGGGTGTAGACTTCGTTGTCGTACTTGTCTGCGTTGAACCACAACTCTAACTGCGCCAGTACCTGGTTGGTGAAAGAGTTTGACATTACGAACGATGGATGTCCGGTAGCGCAGCCCAAGTTTACGAGGCGCCCTTCAGCCAAGATGATAATCTCCTTGTCGTCGATCGTATATAGATCGACCTGCGGCTTGATCGTGTCTTTTGTATCTCCGTACTGCGTATTCAGCCAGACCATATCGATCTCGTTATCGAAGTGGCCAATGTTACACACAATGGCTTTGTCCTTCATTGACCGGAAATGACGCTCCGTGATCACATTGAAGTTGCCCGTTGCGGTTACCACAATGTCTGCCTGCTTTACCGCGTCGTCCATCTTCTTGACAGCAAAACCGTCCATGGCGGCCTGTAGGGCACAGATCGGATCGATTTCGGTTACAATGACACGTGCACCAGCACCACGAAGCGAAGCTGCCGAGCCTTTGCCAACGTCTCCGTAACCGGCAACGACCGCAACCTTGCCAGCCATCATGATATCTGTGGCACGACGTAGAGCATCCACGAGGGATTCCTTACAACCGTACTTGTTGTCAAACTTGGACTTGGTAACCGAGTCGTTAACATTGATCGCAGGCATGGGAAGCGTGCCATTCTTTTGGCGCTCGTACAGGCGATGCACACCCGTTGTGGTTTCCTCTGAGAGTCCCTTGATTCCGGGCACGAATTCCGGATAGTGATCTAGGACCATGTTGGTCAAGTCGCCGCCATCGTCAAGGATCATATTTAGTGGCTTGCGCTCGTCGCCGAAGAACAACGTCTGCTCAATACACCAGTCGAATTCTTCTTCGTTCATACCCTTCCAGGCATAAACCTGGATACCAGCGGCTGCGATGGCTGCTGCAGCTTCATCCTGCGTGGAAAAGATGTTGCAAGAAGACCAAGTAACCTCAGCTCCTAGATCGATGAGTGTCTCGATGAGTACGGCCGTCTGAACGGTCATGTGGAGGCAACCGGCGATTCGAGCTCCCTTTAATGGCTCCTGACCTCGGTATTCCTCCCTGAGGGCCATGAGACCCGGCATCTCGGCTTCCGCAAGACGGATTTCCTTACGTCCCCATTCGGCGAGGGAGATATCCTTGACTTTATATTTCAGCGTTTCGATTTCCATGAACTCTATTCGTAATGACTGGCAGTTAGCAATGGAACTTTGTACCCCAAACCCCTTTCTTGTTTCCAACGCTTTGTTAAGTAGCTGTTAGGAAAGGCTCAAAGCATACTTTCTCTCGCAAAGCACGGGGGATTTTCGAGTTGGGTGACACACCTTAAAACGCGTATCGCAGCGCCACATTCATGTTTCGTGGCGCGCCCGGAGCAAACTCATCGCCCCGGAATGGGTGAGTGGTCGCACGTTCGGCGTACAGAACGTCTGTTGCGTTGCCAACCCGTGCAACTAGGTTTATCTCCGGCGTGATGAAAGCATTCAGTCTGATATTCAGCACCTGGTGGCCACCGTATCTGGACGTGTTCGCCGCATCCATCCAGTATCCTCCGATGCTGCTTACATCGGCCCCGATATCAATCCCATCGAACAGAGGTAGGTGGAAGATCATTTCGGCATTAACCACAGTTCGGGGCGCGACTTCCATGCCATTTCCTGAATAGTTGTTGCCGAGGTTCGTCGTCCAGTCCACATACTCGTGGTCGGCCAGGGTAACTGTTGCCGCGAGGGTTACAATATCCTTTATCGACGTATTAGCTCCCATTTCCACGCCTCGATGTCGTGTTTTCCCCGTGTTTACGCTACCTCTAGACCCGTCCTCATAGTTGAACGTAACGATGTCGTTGGCCTTGACCATGTTGAAAACGGTGAGTTCAGCCTGGCCCCATCGTTGATCGGCCAATCGGATCCCGGACTCATAACTGTCAGCGATAACGGGCTTCAAACCAAATGACTCAGAGGCTTGGCCTTGCCGAAATATCTGACGTTCGGACGGTACTCTGAAGGCGCGGCGGTAGGATGCAAACCAAGTAACTCTTTCGAGAGCCTTCCACGTTACGCCGAGTTTAGGGCTAGCCTGCTGGTAGGAGACCGTTCCGGATGCAGGCCTGCGGTGGGATCCCTCCTGAACGGTAGTCAGGTGATTTTCGTAGTCGTACCAGGACAAATCGACGCGGAGACCGGCGCTTATTCGCAGCCGCTCGACTGGACTGAACTCAGCATGAAAAAATGGAGATGCCTGCGCGTACGTCACATCGTAATCGTACTGGGGGGATGTTTCTGTGTAGTCTATGAATACGCCATTTACTCGCTCGGGGTCTACTTCCGTTTCCTTGCGCCATCCGGGACTGTAGTCTAGATCAACGCCGGCGATTAAGCGCGTCCGTAGCGGCGTAAGGTCATATCGATACCGTACCTGAGCGCCAAATGACAAATTTTGAGTCTCCCATGTTGCCGGGTCGAATGACAGCGCCCAGTTTGGAAGAAGATCCATCGCCGAGTAGCGGAAAAAGGGCGTGACGGTCCAGAGCGAAGAAGTGGAAGCTCGATTCCAGCTGCTCGAAAGCCGCAGTGCCGTGACGTTTCGGAACGAGATTGGCGTATAGTGAATGCGTCCATCCTTGAGGTAATCCTCTTCTGAGATGGCCGCGATTCCGGCAGGATGCTGCTCAACGCGCGTAAACGCCGCGACCGTACGGAGCGTGGAAGAATGACCGGTTGATTGACGCCACGTCAACGTTCCACTTTGTCGCTTGTAGGCCGTTCCTCTCCGCCATCCATCGGAATCGGTGATGTTTAGATCCAGACGAAGGCCATACTGTGAACTGACACGAGATCCTGAGGCTAGCATTCTGCGAAATCCGAATGATCCACCTTCGATGGTTACGTCCCCACCCGATGATTCGGGGATAGAACCTGTTTCGACATTAATCACGCCGCCAATGGCGTCACTACCATGCATCGCTGTGCCAGGGCCTTTGATTATTTCGATCGCAGATGATTGGGCGATATTGACTTCAAAAAGGGCGTTATGGTTGAAAAAACCCGTAGAACGTGTTGGAATACCATTTTCGAGAAACAGGTAGTGGGCCAATGTGGACAGCGGTTGCCGAATGGCAGTCATGTGTCCTTCTCCTTCCGTGGCATTGACCCAGACTCCAGGAATACGGTTCATGATCCTAGCCGGGTGAGCCGGGATTCGATCTGAGATTACACCCTCTCCGATCCGGCCGATCGAGGCCGCCACATCCCCGCTCGATTGCCCTTCCCGCGTCGCGGATATAACGATTCCTACCATTTCTATCGGCAGCGAGCGCATACTGATTACTACCAATTCACCGGGCAGCATTCGCGGAATTACCCAGGAGCGGACATCTTCGTATCCCACATAGCGGGCAGTGAGTGAATCTGGCTCCGTCGAGTCTGTCAGTAAACTGAATCGCCCATCTCGGTCCGAAATACTCCCAGAGCCATCAGAAAGAAAAAGTTGGACATCCCGCATGGGTGCGCCCGATTCGGCATCGACTACGATCCCGCGCACACCGATTTGGGACTGTGCATGGCTCGTTGGAGCAGTGAAAAGAAGAAAAAGCAGGCAGCAGACCAGAATGCGAACCATCAATGAGGTAGAGTTGTAAGCGGAATGGAAAGAGTGTGTGCCGGAAACGGCAAACTATAGGGTTTAACAGTTTGATTCCAACCAAGAAGCAGGTAAACCATGATTGCAGTGGCAGAACTTCTAAGGGACAATGCCTTCATTAATGGCTACTGGGTCAATGCCCGGTCGGGCTCACGCTTCGCCGTCTTGAACCCGGCTGATGGGAGGGAGATAGCTACGGTACCCGATCTGGATGACTCAGATACGCAAGACGCCATTGATGCGGCCGAAGGTGCGCTTCGTGAATGGAAGGAACGTCTAGCTGGAGAAAGGGCCAATTTGTTGAAACGCTGGCATGAACTAATTCTGGAACATGCCGACGACTTGGCCATGCTCATGACACTTGAGCAGGGTAAGCCTCTAGCGGAGAGCAAAGCGGAGATTTCGTATGCCGCATCCTTTGTCGAATGGTTTGCCGAGGAAGCACGTCGGGCCTACGGAGATGTAATCCCCTCACACGCCGCCGACAAGAGAATCATGGCGCTAAGGCAACCCATCGGCGTCGTGGCGGCCATCACGCCATGGAATTTTCCGTCTGCGATGATCACCAGAAAAGTGGCACCTGCCTTGGCCGTAGGCTGCACAGTAATTGTCAAACCATCAGAATTGACGCCGCTTTCTGCGCTCGCTTTAGCACGGTTGGCCGAAGACGCGGGTTTTCCGAGCGGTGTCCTAAATGTCATTACGACCAGCCGGCCGGATGTGGTCGGAAAGACCTTGATGGCCAGTAGCGTCGTGAGAAAGCTTTCGTTTACTGGGTCAACCGCCGTCGGCAAGATCTTGTTAAAAGGATGCGCCGATACGGTTAAACGGGTATCCCTTGAGTTGGGGGGGAATGCTCCATTCATTGTGTTTTCTGACGCAGACCTTGATGCGGCCATCGAAGGTGCAGTGGCCTCGAAGTACAGAAATGCGGGTCAGACCTGCGTGTGTGCGAACCGCATATTCGTCCATCGGGACGTTGCGGAAGAGTTCATCGTTCGCCTGACAGGTAGAACACAAGCATTAAAGGTCGGTCCGGGTGTAGATGACCAAATTGAGATCGGGCCCCTTATCAATAACGCAGCCATCGACAAAGTGGAGCGTCTCATTGGCGGCGCGGTGAAAGCGGGAGCGCAGATCCGGACAGGTGGCAAGCGCCACGACCTGGGAGGAACGTTTTTTACGCCCACACTACTGTCGGACGTAACCGATGACATGGACATCACTAATGAGGAAATTTTTGGGCCTGTCTCTGCCGTATCTGTTTTTTCAACGGAGTCTGAAGTCATTGATCGAGCCAATAACACGCCTTACGGCCTCGCAGCCTATGTCTATACCTGCGACAATGCCCGGATCTGGCGCATCACTGAAGCGCTCGAGTATGGAATCGTAGGTGTCAATACCGGGGTGACATCAACGGCAGTAGCGCCCTTTGGGGGAGTCAAGGAATCTGGTCTGGGACGGGAAGGATCCAGAATGGGCATCGAGGAATATCTCGAAACCAAATATGTCTGTATTGGAGGAGTTTGAAAGGTCGCTGGCGTTGGTTCGGGTTTTGATAGTCATCGCGTACATTGGGGGCTCCTTATCGGACCCATTTGCCTTGCTTACCACTAGCCTCGCCCCGCCACTATGCGAATCCTGACCTCCCTCCTGTTTACTCTGTTGTTGGTTTTCAGCGCCAACGCCCAAGTATCTCCTGATTTCGTCTCTCCCTCTGATGGTGATGGGCCGTTTGATCGGCTAGTTATTCGCGGAGCGATAATGATCGAGGGTTCCGGTGCGCCGCCCACAGGCCCAGTTGATATCGTAATCGAAAACGACCGGATTGTAGAAATTCGAAATGTCGGATACCCAGGCCTCCCCATTGATCCAGACCGCCGCCCGGCACCAGGGACGCGTGAGATCGACGCAGAAGGGATGTACGTTCTGCCAGGTTTCATCGATATGCATGGCCACCCTCACACCGAGGATTCTGGCCAAGGCACGCCGCTCGAATACGTGACTAAGCTGTGGATGGCTCATGGCATCACGACCACGCGCGTGGTGGGTTCACGGGGACCCGAATGGATCTTAGAGATGCAGCGCCTATCGGACGCCAACGAAATTACATCCCCACGAATTCAGGCCTATCCCATTTTTGGCCGTGGTTTTGACCGGCCTATCGCTACGCCGAATGATGCTCGGGAGTGGGTTCGTATGGTAGCTGACATGGGAGTGCAGGGCATCAAATTCTTTGGAGCAGCTCCTCCCATCATGGAAGCAGCTCTGGACGAAGCGGGTAAACAAGGCCTTCGATCAACCGAACACCACGCGCAGTTGGACGTGACCCGGATGAATGTCTTACGGACGGCAAGCCTAGGTCTGACCTCCATGGAGCATTGGTACGGACTTCCGGAGGCGCTTTTTGAGGGTCGCGTCATTCAGGATTATCCGGTGGATTATAACTACATGAATGAAGCGCACCGCTTCGGGGAGGCAGGACGCCTATGGAAGCAGGCTGCACCACCGTTTTCTGACCATTGGAACATGGTGATGGATTCGCTGCTGTCGATGGACTTCACCATCGACCCCACATTTATTCCGTATTTGGCCAGTCGGGATCTTCAGGCGCAAAGCCGGAAAGAGTGGCATTCCATCTATACGTTGCCGGCCCTTTGGGACTTTTATCGTCCGAGCCGGGCAGCCCACGGGTCGTATTGGTTCTACTGGACGACCGAAAACGAGATGGACTGGAAGGAGAATTATGAGCTCTGGATGACCTTCATCAACGAATACAAAAATCGCGGTGGCCGGATCACCCTAGGGTCGGACTCTGGCTATATCTATAATCTATACGGGTTTGGCTACATCCAGGAGATGGAACTGATGCGCGAGGCTGGTTTCCACCCCCTCGAAGTCATTCGAAGTGCCACAAATCAGGCCGCCGAGGCTCTCGGGATGGACGATGAGATTGGAACGATCCAAGTAGGAAAGAAGGCTGACCTGGTGATCGTCCCGGAAAATCCGATCGAAAACCTAAAAGTGCTCTACGGCACGGGCTGGATTCGCCTCAATGATGATACTCGCGAAGTAGAACGAGTCGGTGGGGTGAAGTACACAATTAAGGATGGAATAATCTTCGATGCCCGCGCTCTGTTGGCCGATGTTCGAGCGATGGTTGAAGCGCAGAAGGCTGAACGCGGTATGCCTGCTGGCCCGATGCCGATGACCATTGAAACCGTCGATACGCTAACTCCTCCGATTGAAAACTGATGTGCACGGATATGTCTCGATTAATCAAAACATTCGTCAGTAGTCTTGCGATCCTAGGAATGGCTTGGAATCCCGCACAGGCACAGGCACAGGCACAGGCACAGGCACAGGCCCAGCCCCAGGAAGGATCGGATCAGGTGCTGTTTTTTGATCAACCGGCCGCGCAGTGGGAGCATGCACTACCCGTTGGCAATGGACGGCTCGGCGCCATGATTTTCGGCGGTACAGCGCGGGAACGCATCCAGTTTAATGAGGAAACTCTCTGGAGCGGAGGTCCCTACGATCCTGTCGTTGAGGGTGCTCACGAAGGCTTGCCAGAGATTCGCCGCATGCTGTTCGATGGAGAGTATGACAAGGCTCACGACCTGTTTGGACGCACTATGATGGGTGTGCCGTACGAGCAGATGAAGTACCAACCCATGGGAGACCTGTGGCTTGATTTTCCGGGTCATGAAGACGTTCAGTCCTATCGCCGCGAATTGGATTTGGATCGGGCCGTTGCCACAACTTCGTACATTGTTGACGGAGTAACCTTTACACGGGACGTCTTTTCTAGCGCAGTGGATCAGGTCATCGTAATCCGGCTGTCAGCTGATCAACCGGGCGCTTTAACGTTTGCTGCAAAACTACATGGGATACGTAATCCAGCCCACTCGAATTATGGTACAGACTATTTCGAGATGGATGGATTGTCACCGAATCAGCTGCGTCTGACGGGCAAAAGCTCCGATTATCTGGGCATTGAGGGGCAGATGCGATATGAGGCGCGTCTGGAAGCCACGGCGGAAGGGGGGACGATGAGCATTGATTATCGCACTCTCAAAGTGGAAGGTGCGGACGCTGTTACTATGATTCTAGCGGGTGCCACCAACTTCGTCAATTATCGGGATGTGTCTGCAGATCCATCTGACCGAGTTGATGATGCGTTAATAGCTGTCCGTACTCGTTCGCTGTCAGACATCACGCAAGATCACGTGGAAGAACATCAGGCCTGGTTTCGTCGGGTAGAAATTGCCATTCCAGGAGATCCAGATGTCCTCACGATGCCATTAGATCAGCGCATCGCACGATTGGCTGATGCCGAGGACCCTGCTCTTGCCGCGCTCTACTATCAGTTTGGTCGATATCTCCTCATCGCGAGTTCCAGACCCGAAACAGAGGCTGCTAATCTTCAAGGCATCTGGAATGACCGCTCAAATCCGTCCTGGGACAGCAAGTATACCGTGAACATCAACCTACCAATGAATTATTGGCCGGCTGAATCGGGTAACCTCTCGGAGTTAACGGGACCTCTGTGGGATCTGGTTGATGAAGTCGCGGAGGCTGGGACGAGTACCGCGAAAGAACATTGGAACGCTGATGGATGGGTCCTTCATCAGAATACGGACTTATTTCGCTCGACCACGCCTATGGATGGCCCATCTTGGGGGGCTTGGCCGGTGGGTGGTGCCTGGTTGATGACGAATTTGTTCGACACGTATCGGTTTTCGGCAGATCAGGATGACCTTGAACGACTTTATCCGTTACTGAAGGGTCAGGTAGAATTCCTGATGGACATCTTGGTCGAACACCCCGAAACGGGAGAGTTGGTCACGGCGCCATCAAACTCTCCTGAAAACTTTCCGGCATTCCCTGGAAATGGGCGCTTCTTTGATGAGGTGAGTGGGCTGTATCTCAAAGCTCGGACTATCGCGGTCGCGCCAACGATGGACATGCAGATCATCCGCGAGGTGTTCACCGAATTTTTGGAAGCCGCTCAGACGCTTGGCCGAGATGGCGACTTGGCAGCAGACGTGGCTGAAGCAAAAGATCGCCTGGTGCTTAATCGGATAGGCAAGCACGGGCAAATACAGGAATGGATAGAGGATTTCGATGAGATCGAAGTTGAACATCGCCATCTATCACATCTTTGGGGCTTGTATCCAGGTAGTGAGATCACGCCAGAACGTGACCCACGTATGGCAGCGGCTGCAGCCGTTTCCATCGAACGACGGGGAACGGGTGGTTGTGGGTGGTCTTATGGCTGGAAAATGGGATTATGGGCCAGACTTTACAATGCAGATGGCGCACTGCACGAGTTTAAGCATCACCTGACGGATTCCTCTCTACCCAACATGTTTTCCCTTTGTGGCCGGACCTTGCAGGTCGATGGTAACTTTGGAGCTGGCGCATCCATTGCCGAAATGCTTCTTCAGTCTCATCAGGGTTTCTTGGACTTTCTTCCCGCTCTTCCCTCCGAATGGAACGCCGGCCGAGTCAGTGGGCTGAAGGCCCGCGGCGGTTTTGAGGTCTCTATGGAATGGAACGAAGGGCAGTTGATAGGAGCCACCATTCATGCTATGTCCAACGGCTCGATCCATGTTCGAGCAGATGGCGTGCGTGGCATAGAAAACGATGGCGAATCGGTAGATTACGCCACAAGTGAAGATCGCCGGGTGCAATTTGATACCCGTGTGGGAACGACCTACACTCTTATATTCTAACACATCTTTTCACCAACTCATCTCATCATGATGTCGCGCATTTTTTCTTTTCTCTTAGTCTGTTTTCTGGTAGTCGGCACCCAAGCTCAGGACTATTCTGATTCGTACCCGATAAATCCGGGAGTTGATGTCATCGGTTACGTCTTTGAACTCGAAGTGACGGATGTTGATGATGTGATTCATGGGACAACAACGCTCGACGTCCGGTTCGTAGAAGCCGGCTCGCGTCTGCGTCTGGACCTGATCAATCGCTCCGAAGAGCTCGAAGGAAAGGGCATGGTTGTTCAGGGTGTAGAGTCCGGCGGCGTGGCCCTGGATTTTGCACACGCGGACAATGCAGTAGTCATCGATCTCGGACGTGAAGCCGAAGCTGGTGAACGGGTTAAGGTGCAGGTGCACTACCAAGGTATTCCGGCTACGGGCCTGATTATCGGCCCAAATAAGTATGGAGACCGCACGTTTTTCAGCGACAACTGGTCCTCTAAAGTGCGGAACTGGTTGCCAGTGGTTGATCATCCATCCGAGAAGGCGATGACGGAGATGCGTGTGATCGCGCCATCCAAGTATCAGGTCGCATCGAATGGGACGTTGGCAGAACACTCTGATTTGGGAGATGGCCGTCGGATGACTCATTGGAAAAACCCCGTACCAACGGCACCGTGGCTTTACTTCGTGGGTGTAGCCCAGATGGCTGTCGAGGTCGTAGACGTATGGAACGGCGTGCCAGTCGAGACATGGGTGTACTGGCAGGATCGGGACGCCGGGTTTTATGACTTTGCTGAGCCCTCTGCCAAAGTGCTTGCGTACTATTCTGATCTGATTGGCCCGTATGTCAATGACCGCCTGGCAAATATCGTTTCGAACGGGACGCCGGGTGGTGGCATGGAAGCCGCCTCTACGCCTGCTTACTCCGATCAGTCAGTATCCGGCAATAGGGAGCGCCGTTGGCAGCATGTGATCATCCACGAGATTGCTCATCAGTGGTTCGGTAATGCAGTCACTGAATACTACTGGAATGATGTCTGGCTCAGCGAAGGGTTTGCTACCTACTATACATTGCTATTCCGCGAGCACCTCTACGGGCATGATGATTTCATAGCCGGGCTACATCAGTCGCGGCAGAGAGTCATAAGTTTTTACGAAAATGACTATGATTTTGCCTTGGTGCGGCCATACATCGAGGATTTGAATAACGTCTCAGGCGCGATGATGTACCAGAAAGGTGCCTGGACGCTTCACATGTTACGTGAGAAAATGGGGGTAGAAGCCTACAATGCTGGCATCAGAGCCTACTACGCCGAGTTTATAAACAAAAACGCCCAGACAGCGGATCTGCGCCGTCACATGGAAGCTGCATCGGGAATGGACCTAGAGCAGTTTTTCGCTCAGTGGGTATTTCAGGGTGGCATTCCGCATTTGGAAGGATCCTGGCAGCAAGATGAGGACGGTGTTGAAGTCAATTTCTCGCAGGTTCAGGAGACGTACGAATTTGAATTGACGGTGGATGTCGAAGTCGTTTTTGAAGATGGTTCTTCAGCCATAGCGACAATCGAAATGCCTATTGGTGGCAGTGCACAAGTACTAGTGCCAACAGAATCCAAGGCAACAGAAGTTCGCATTGACCCCAAGACTAGGCTTCTTGCCACATGGAGCCTAGAGCAGAAGTAAAAACGTGGATATACAACTAAGTGAGTTTGATCGAGCTTTGCTTGAAGGTGAAGCTGGACCAGCTTCACAGATGGCGATGCGCATTTTACATCGGATGCTTCCGGTGTTCGGTGTAGACCGTTTCATGGATGTTTCAGCGGCGCACATTGATTCGACGGTCTATATGGGCGTCGCCACGATGGAGTATGCTGAGCGGCTGGCCGAGCTGGGCGCTAAAGTGCGCGTACCATCGACGCTTAATGTGAGCGGCGTGGATGAACATGGCTGGGAAGAGTGGGAGGTGCCTGCTGAGGTTGCACGAAATGCCACACGCCAGATGCGCGCCTACGAGGCCATGGGCTGCATTCCAACGTGGACCTGTGCGCCATATCAAACCGAACACGCCCCCGTATTTGGCCAACAAATTGCGGCCGGCGAATCCAATGTAATCGGATACTATAATTCGATCATTGGTGCGCGGACCGAACGCTATCCTGATCTTTTGGACATTTGTGCTGCCATTACCGGACGTGTACCCGCGGCTGGATTACATCTTGATGAGGGGCGCGCGGGCACCGAACTGCTCCGTCTTCGAGGTATCCCGCGCGCCCTCCAAGAGGACGACGCGTTCTATCCTGTATTAGGTCATCTGCTTGGCCGCATCGCGCCCGACGGTATCCCTGTATTGGAGGGCCTTGAGGTGCAGCCCAATAAAGATCAACTTAAGGCGGTGTGTGCGGGGGCCGCCTCATCCGGTGCCGTTGCGATGTTTCATCTCGTTGGAGTAACGCCCGAGGCACCGACCACAAAAGAGGCTTTTCTGGGACGAGATCCACAGCGGATCACTGACATCAATATGGATGAATTGCGGGCATCCTACCAAGACCTTTCTACGTCAGACGGGTCGAAAGTAGATATGATTGTCCTCGGGAGTCCGCACTTTTCAATCGACGAATTCAAAGCATTGGCACCGTTGGTTAAGGGGCGAAAATGTGCTGAGGGAGTCGAGTTTCTGGTCACCTGCAGTCGTTCAGTTCGCATGATTGCAGGGCACGTCGGGCTATTAGAACCCATTGAAGCATTTGGTGCTAGAATCACGGTAGATACGTGTCCGCTCACATCTCCTATGCTTCCCGAGCGCGTGAAGCACCTCATGACAAACTCAGCTAAATATGCCTACTATTCGCCCGGGTTATTAGGCGTTGATGTGGTATATGGACGGTTGTCTGATTGTGTTGAGTCGGCCGTTCAAGGGCGGATCATTCGGGAGGAGGGACCATGGGCGGTATGAATCAATTAGAGCGACGAATAGCAGGGCGTATCATCATTGAAGGGGTGGCGCAAGGGGAGGCGCTAGCTGCGACCGAGCCTCTTTCATTCTGGGGTGGATATTCTCAGACCACCGGCGAGATCATTGATCGTCGTCATCCACTTTCTGGACAAATTGGAGCGGGACGAATCCTGGTCTTGCCATTCACGCGCGGATCTTCGACGACCACAGCGATTCTCCTAGAGTCTGTTAGAAAAGGTGTTGCCCCTGCTGCGTTGATTACTGACCGAGCAGATGTTTTTCTAGCATTGGCCTCCGTCGTTGCTGATGAGATGTATGAAAGCAGCTTCCCTATGATTGCCGTGTCTCGGGATGATTTCGAATCAATTGCGACAGGCGATCAGGTAAGGATCGAGGAAGACGGAACAATTGTGGTCACGCCAGAGGCTTGAATGGGCTAGCCGTGATGCCGTACCCGGCGTTCACAGTGGCATGGACGATGCAACCTGTATAAAGAATAAGCCGGGCACTGACGCACCCGGCTTATCCACCGTTCCGAAAAGAAATGTAGCCCAGGGCAGAATCCTAGAGGATCGTCAGCCTTATTCGAAGTCCTTTCGAGATATAATGTGTGCCATCGGCATAGATCAAAAATCCCTCCGCGCCTGGGAGAGACTCGATCAATTGTTGACCAGCTGCGCGGTCCATAACTGACGTCGCCGTGGCAAGGGCATCGGACGTCATCGTATCGGGCGATACCATCGTGGCGCTGATTACATGCTCCACGGGTTGCCCCGTTACTGGATTCATCAAATGAGAAATGTCTCGGCCACCAACCATGCGTCGCTGCATATAGGTTCCAGACGTCGCAACGGCTTCGTTTTCGACCTCAAGGGTCGCAACCAAGTCATTTTCGCGCTCGGGATGCCGGATCCCAATTTTCCAGGGCCGCTCTGCTTCCGGGCGTCCCAAAGCGTACAGATCGCCGCCAGCATCAACAAGAGCAGTGCTCAAACCGCTTCTCTTCAAGGCATTGACGCTCTGATCAACGCCATACCCTTTAGCAATGCCGCCAAAATCAGCTCCGGTTCCTTCACACTTCATGCGCACGCCTGCTTCGCTGATTTCCATCTGGCGAAAGTCAATCAGGTCTGAGTCCGTGGCTGAGCCCGGTACAAAACCAAAACGACGCATCGCTGGAAGTATTGTCACGTCCATTGCGCCGTCTGATAGTTCACCGAATTGGAGTGCTGCATTCGCGACATCACGTAATTGCGAGCCGGGCGTCCAAACGCCCGGCTGACTATTCATCGCCATCAGCACGCTCTTCTCATCATGAACCGTCAACACGCGGTCTATCTCCTGCATTGTACCGAATGCATCGTCAGCCGCAGCAGAATCAAATTCCGATTCGAGCATCGAAAGACGGATGGGGGTTCCCATCGCCCAAGAGCTTCTGTGAATCAAGTTGATCTGCGGAGCACGGGTCGCAAAAGCCCATCCGGGGAATGACTGCACTACGGCCAATCCTCCAAGGGTCTTGCTGGCTGTCGATAAGAATTTGCGTCGTGTAGGGTTCATGTCGAGTCGATGTGGAATCCCGTTGCCGTAATGCAGGCAGTAGCGCCTGCTGGAACGAGAAGGTTACGCAGGAGAGCCTTCTTCGTCAAACCTGGGGCGAGGCGTGATGAAGCATACCCTGTGCGGCACCGATCAAAGTGTATTGAAGGGAGAGCGAAGCACCTGTACGAATTCCCGGCGGCACGGGTGGGGGGAAGAAGAAGTCTGCATGACGGGTATTTTCCTACACGAGGAACAATGGCGTTTCCAGACAGGCAAACCTGTAGGTTGTGGGCTATAAGGGGGTCTAGAGCTCAGACTATCGCCCAGTTTGACTGGGAGTCTTACTTTGAATGGCTAGGTGCACCGCTTTATCCGTACAATTGATGGTTTACTTGGCCCACTTTGATTTTCACATCCTCGCTTACGCAGCTTTTTGAATCAACTATGCGCCTCACTTTTTCTGCCCGTCGTGTGTGTTCGCTTACGGTACTTCTCACATTCCTGCTCGTAGCGGGCTGCGCGGACCCTGAAAATGCTTTTGAGATAGATTTTACCGGCTCACCGGATAGGGTTTGGATTGGTCCGCAATTCTACGCCAATCGAATGCTTGATTGGGAGTTAAAGAATGGCCGCCTCCAAAGTGTGGAAGGTCGTGCAGCCAAACCGATGCGTACCGTCCATCTTCTGACCCACTGGTTGGGTGAAGAAGATGGAAGTATGAACATGAGTGTGCGAACGGGGCCCGTTGGTGTACCTGATAGCGCAGGAGACAGCACCTGGACTGGTTTTCTGCTGGGTGCTGGCGGAACAGAGACAGATTACCGCATTTCTGCTTTGGTCCATCATTGGCCAGCTCCAGGTGGAGGGCTATTTGCTGGGGTGGATGGCACTGGCCGTATCATATTGCGGGACAACGAGAATCCAGAAGCCAAGCGCGGCGCTAGAGCTGATTTTTCGATCGAGGATTGGCCGCTCATCGAACCGATTTCAGGAGAAGGCTCTGTCGACAGCATCCAGGATCTTGGTTTGCGAGCAATGGCCACGCCTTCGGATTCGGGGTATGACTTAGTAATGGAAGCATTTATCCCAGCAACCGAAGAAGTACTCTCACATGCTGTTTATACAGGCTTGGACGCCAAATATTTTACGGGCAATGTGGCACTTGTCTCCCATGGGAGCCCATCATCCGAGGGAAAAGGGTACTGGTTTGATGATTGGGTTCTCGAAGGGACTAAAGTTGAATCCGATCCTCATCGCGCGTTCGGCCCAGTACTTGGTGTTCAATACACACTAAGCGAGGGCACGCTTAAGATGACCTCCCAGATGGGCCCACTGGGTGAAGATGATTCGAAAGTGGCAGAGCTTCAGATACAAGAAGGCACCGAGTGGACTACGGTTGCATCGGGTGAGCTTAATACCAATGGGTACACGATTGGATTTAGGGTTGATGGCTGGGACCGCGATGGCGATACGCCTTTTCGTGTCCGCTATTCTCTTTGGGAGGGTATGCAGCCGGTGACTCACCACTACGATGGCGTTATTCATGCAGGTGTGGAAGGAGATGACTTTGTGCTTGCCGCCATGAACTGCCAGCATATTTCCGGTGGGGATGGCACTTGGACTTCAAACCATTTCTGGTGGCCCCATCAGGAGACGGCAGATAAGGTTGCCTGGCACGAGCCAGATATGGTTTTCTTCGCCGGTGATCAGATATACGAGAGCGGTTTGGCAGGTATCGTCAGGACACCGACAAATACAGCGGTTATTGACTACCTCTACCATTGGAATCGTTTCCTATGGGCATTTGGTGACCTGACGAGGCGTCTGCCTTCGGTCGCAATTCCCGATGATCACGACGTGTATCACGGCAATGTGTGGGGAGCGGGGGGCAAAGCTGCCACCGGACCACACACGCCGGCTTCAGATAATGGAGGGTACATCCAATCGGCTGAATTCGTGAATGCTGTGCATCGTACACAGACATCTCATTTACCCGATCCATTCGACCCAACACCCATTGCGCAGGATATTTCGGTGTTTTACACCAACGTTGAGTTCGGAGGCGTCTCGTTTGCTGTCATTGCTGATCGGCAATTCAAAAGTGCTCCCCGAGACTTGCTACCAGAAGCCGATGTCTGGAATGGCTGGCCACGCAACAAAAACTGGGATGCCGCCCTCAGCGCGGATCATCCTGACGCTGTCTTGCTCGGAGGACGTCAGCTTTCTTTCCTTGACCACTGGGCCAAAGACTGGCAATCAGACACGTGGATGAAGGTCTTTCTATCCCCGACTTTGTTTGCCAATGTTGCCTCCATTCCAGTAGAGCAGATGAATGGCTCAGGTATTCCTGGTCTACCTATTCCGCCACCTGGCGAAATCGTGACTGGGTATAAGAAGGCAATGGATATGGATTCGAACGGCTGGCCGCAAACTGGTCGCAATAAAGTGGTCGATGTTATGCGTCGTGCGCGGGCATTTCACGTTGCAGGAGACCAGCACCTCGGTAGTACGGTTCGTTATGGCAAAGACGCATTTGGTGATGCGGGATATGGCTTTGTCGTGCCTTCCATAGCCAATATTTGGCCTCGACGTTGGTTTCCACCAGAAGTTAGCCCCACTCGAGACCCGAACAAGTCCTGGTACACGGGCGATCATCTGGACGGATTCGGAAACCACATGACGGTGCTTGCAGCTGCGAACCCAGTGCATTCAGGAATTGAGCCTACAGCTCTTTACGACCGCACGCCTGGTTATGGAATCATCAGAATGAACAAGAGATCGCGGCAGATAGTGCTGGAAGCTTGGCCGCGTTGGGTGAATCCATGGGAAGACGGCGCGCGGCCGTTTGAGGATTGGCCTATCACGTTCCACCAGGATGACGGCGACGGCCGCGCGCCGGCCGATCATCTTGCGAGCATTGAATTCGATCCGTCTGCGGCTCCATTAGTCGAAGTGAGCTTTCTTGACAGTGGAGAACACGTATACTCCATCCGACCAGGCGCTGGCATGTATCGAATTCCTATTTATGATAAATCCCGCGGCTATCGACTTAAATTAGCGTGGGCTGACGGAACGGAATCTTCGTTTGATCTGCCAGTGGGGTCCTATCCACTGATGGACCCTATTTCTCGATAAATAGTGAGCGATCTGTACCCTGCCGTCACAAAACCGACGACATGAATCTGACATCATGAACCTTACATACTCTAGTAAAATGCGTCGTTTTCTCTTCTTGGTACCTCTACTCTTTTTTGCTGCAGCCTGCGCACAAACAGATGAAGGAGTTGATGTGCGTGAGCCTGCCGTCCTAGCCACAGAGGCGTCACTCCCGGTTGAAAACGTCGTATTAATTACGCTGGATGGGTTACGATGGGAAGAGGTCTTTACAGGCGCTGACGCTTGGTTGCTCGAAAACCCGAAATACACGTCCGATGTGGATGCTGTTCGGGATCGTTTCTGGAGAGAGTCGCCCGAAGAAAGACGAGAAGCGTTGATGCCGTTTTTTTGGTCAACAATTGCCTCGCAAGGTCGAATCCACGGCAATCGTGCGCTTGGAAGCAATGTTAATGTGACCAACACACGGGTTTTCTCATATCCCGGATACAACGAAATACTGACGGGATTTGTTGACGAGGCCATCGATTCAAATGACAAAGTCCCCAATGCCAACGAAACACTGTTGGAGTGGGTGAACAAGCAGCCTGGATTCGAAGGAAAAGTAACCGCCTTCGGATCGTGGGATGTCTTTCCCTATATCATCAACGAAGAGCGTAGCGGTGTCCCCGTTAACGCCGGATTTGAAGCTGCCAGCGGCGAGTTAACGGAAAAAGAAGCGTGGCTAAATCAACTACAGGCGCAGACCCCATCACCATGGACTTCTGTTCGGCTTGACGTGTTTACACACAATTATGCGCTCGAATCCTTAAAGCAAGACCGTCCAAGACTGCTTTATATCTCCTATGGTGAAACGGATGATTTTGCTCATGACGCAGAATACCGTCACTATCTCGATGCTGCACAACGAACTGATGAGATGATTCGTGAATTGTGGGACTGGGTGCAGTCAGATCCGGAGTATGCAAATCGGACCGCTTTCGTGATCACTACCGACCATGGCCGCGGAGACAAGGATCGCTGGATTGGACATGGCGGCGACTGGGTGGGCTCAGAAAACATCTGGCTGGCCATGCTGGGGCCGGGCTTTACGCCTATGGAAGAAACCGTCCAAGGGCAGTGGTACCAGAATCAAGTAGCTGCAACTGTGGCCGACCTCTTGGGCTTAGACTATCAGAATAGAGTGCCTGTAGGAGCATCAGTGATACAGCCGTAGCCGTGGGTCGATCATCTCAAATTCAGGCATTCCTAACGTAGTGTCCATTGTGAATTGACCACCGCGGTGTGACCTTCTAGTCGGAGGTATTTCGTATGGATGTCAAAGACTTTCTTTCGCCGGATTCTTCCACTGTGGGTGCGTCTGCATCCGATTTGGATCCGGCATTCGAACATGACTTGGATTTGTATTTTTTGGGTCCAAAATCCGAGAAGCGGGCCTTTCTATTTGAGGCGCTGCATCTGGTTTTAAACGACCATGTCTTTTGGCGTCGCAACTACTGGCCGAAAGACCCACCGGCCATCGGTTACAGCAAGGCGAATGGCCCTGACGCCAGCCACTTCCGGGAGATTTTCTTTACGGAGCTCTTTTCTCTGGTTTCAGACCTAAAGCTGGACGTTCCAGTGTTCAGCCCGCGCTACATGGCGCACATGATTTCAGAGACGACGCTCCCCTCGCTGGTTGCCTATTTCGCCACGTTGCTCTACAACCCGAACAACGTATCAAGCGAAGCTTCTCCAGTGACTATCCGTCACGAATTAGAAGTAGGCAAGCAGTTTGCCCGGTTATTTGGGTTCGATGACCGAACATCGTTTGGCCATCTGACATCAGGCGGAACGATTGCCAATTATGAATCACTTTGGTTCCATAAGGCAGGTCGTTTTCTTCCCTTGGCCATTGAAATGGCCCGTCGAACACATGACGGGAAGACAGGGCAAAAGGGAGCTGACGCGCTCTACGAGTTTCTGAACGTGCCGCTCGAAGATGGTGAATGGTTGCTCAATGAGTTTCTTTCTGAGGGATCCGATCCTGAAATGCGCTGGGCGTTACTCGAAGGTAGTCTGATTTCCCACATCGGGGATGCCCGTTTCCGCAGGGCTGTAGAGGAAATGTTCGAAACACCATGGATTGAACCAGTGGTCATTGTGCCGAAAACGGCCCACTACTGCTGGCGCCGGTCAGCAGGTCTGTTTGGGCTCGGACGGGATAACTATCGCAAAGTGGACGTAGACAACGAGTTTCGAACGTCTCCGAAGGATCTGGAACGGGTTCTGACGGAATGTGCCGAGGAGCGTTGCCCGATTATTCAGATCGTCTTCGTCGTAGGCACGACGGAATTTGGATCGATTGATCAAGTAGGGGAATTAGCCGATGTCCGGGACCGGATGGCCGCAAAAGGCACGTATGCGCCGATTCATGTCGATGGTGCATACGGTGGCTATTTCGCAACAATGTTTCGGCGTGGAGCTGATCCTGTGAATACAGCTGAGCCAGAGGACCGCTGGATTGGCGAATCATTCCATTCGTTTTCTCGTGTCGATTCCGTTACTGTTGATCCGCACAAGGCCGGGTATATCCCATATGGCGCTGGCTCAATCGTAATTAAACACGGCTATCTCAAAGACTTAGTGGCCGAAAATGCGCCCTATTGTCTTGACCGCGAAAACGCAACCGACGAGGAGGCACCTCGCCCACAATTGGGCAAGTTCATTCTCGAAGGGTCTAAGCCCGGAGCCGTGGCGGCATCAGTTTGGTTCAGTCATAAGCTCATCCCATTGGACCAAGATGGATACGGACGTCAGCTCAGGATTCTGTGCGATATAGCTCGGGAATTCGATTCGAAAGTAACGAGTCGGCGTCGAGTCAGATCACTGTATCGACCCCACACCAATATTGTCTGCCTCATCATTGAAGATGAATCCGTGAGGAGTCTTTCTAGCCTCAATGCCCTCACTGAGCACTTAGCCGTGCGTTTTGGTGTCCGAGACGTCTTGAGCATCCAGGTATATGACTACCTGGTTTCTAGGACGACAATGGCCACGGAACTGCCCCTTGTCAGACAAGATGAGTATCTACAATCCCTAGAACAGGATGCGTCCAGTGTCGCTGTATTGCGTCTGGTGTTCATGAATCGGTGGGTTGCTGATAAGGAAGCAGGAGGGAAGACGTACTTGGACGACTTCCTGGATCGGCTGGAAACGGCCGCCGATGAGTGGATAGCGCAAAACTGACCGGCCCAGCTGTCAACTATAGCGTACAGAGATAGCCTATAGATCGGACAGGGGGCGGGCATCAGCGATTTCCGGTCCTCGTTTTCCTTCGACCACACTGCAAAGGCTAACTGTTGGGTCGTGCTCAAAATAAAGCTGCCAACCTCCACGGATAGCTTCTTCAAGCAGCAGTGCCTTTTCATCGATGGTCGTCATGGGCCAAAGATCGTAGCCCATATTCCACGCCGGAGAAAGGTGGGCATGTGTCGGGAGCAGATCCGCCGTGTAGAGTAAAGAATGACGCTCGTCGTGAACCCTCACTAGCTGCATAGCCTTCGTATGTCCATCGACCGGAATCATTTCGACACCCGGAAAAAGGTCATGACGCCCCGAAACGAGATTCAATTGCCCGGAGGCTGCCAGCGGGTCGAGGTTTTCAGGAAGAAAAGAGGCTTTTTCCCTCACATTTGAGCCCATGGCCCAATCCCAATGTGCATCTTGCACGTGAAACGTGGCCGCCGGAAATGCAACCTGTAGCCTGCCATCAACGATTTCAGTGCTTCCCCCACAATGATCGAAATGAAGATGGGTCAGGATTACATCGGTGATGTCGTTCCTGTGAACACCAATGGCGGCTAATGAAGCATCTAGCTCCATTGTTGAGGTATCTACGGCGTAGATTTTGTTGAACTTCTCGTCTTGCTTGGAGCCGATGCCGTTGTCAATTAAAATCAACCGGCCGTTTCCCTCAAGTAGCAAACACCGAGCATGCAGAGGGATCCGATTCAACTCATCCGCCCCGATACGCTTTTCCCACAACGGCTTAGGGACGATGCCGAACATGGCGCCACCGTCCAGGCCAAAGCGGCCCGTTTCGATGGTATGAAGATTATAGGAGCCAATGCGAGCCATGATGGATCGGGAATCGATTAAAAAAGGGTGGGATTCTGTAAGGAATCTACTGGACAAAGGTTGGCCTGCGCCCTAACCTCGGAGAGCTAAAATACAGCCTTCCTCTTCAACAGTTTTACTCTATGCCAGTCTCTGACGCTCACCGCATCGTTACCCGGGATCTAGACACGCCACCTCGGCTTCTGCTGGGTCCAGGACCTTCCAACGCGCACCCACGAGTTCTTCGGGCGATGTCAAACCGACAAGTAGGGCACCTAGACCCTACGTTTGTTGCGCTCATGAACGAAGTTCAGGAGTTGCTTCGTTACGCGTGGCAAACAGACAATCAGGTTACCATCCCTGTTTCGGGGACGGGAAGTGCCGCCATGGAAGCTGCCGTAGCCAATACGGTGGAGCCAGGTCAGTCAGTTCTGGTGGGCTGTAATGGATATTTCGGGGAGCGGATGGTAGACATGGCCTCGCGCTACGGAGCCGTCGTTCACCGAATGGATGCACCGTGGGGAACGTCGTTTGATCTGGATACGATCAGAAAGGCAATGGAAACGGCCCGACCGTCAGTATTGGGACTAGTACATGCAGAAACATCCACCGGAGCGCGTCAGCCACTAGAGGGTGTTCGTGCATTGTGTGACGAATTCGATTGTCTTTTGGTTGTTGACACCGTTACGAGTCTAGCCGGTGTGAAATTGTTTATCGACGAATGGGGCATCGACGCTGCCTATTCAGGCACGCAAAAGTGTTTGAGCTGCCCTCCTGGACTCGGACCCCTCACGCTGAATCAGAAAGTGATCGATCGTCTAGCCAGGCGGACAAAGCCTGTACCGAACTGGTATCTGGATATGTCCCTCGTAGGTAAGTATTGGGGGTCGGCCAGAACGTATCATCACACAGCGCCGATCAACATGAATTATGGAATTCGAGAAGCGCTTCGTTTAGTAGCCGAAGAAGGGCTTGAGGCACGGTGGCAGCGTCATGAGGATAATGCTCGTATGTTCTGGAATGGGCTGGAGGCTATCGGTCTCTCGTGCCATGTAGACGAGGAAATTCGTCTACCGAGTCTGACAACCGTTCGGGTCCCCGATGGCGTAGATTCAGGACGCGTCGCGCGAACATTATTGAACGAGTATAATATTGAAATTGCAGGGGGACTTGGTCAGCTTGCAGGCAAAGTTTGGCGTGTTGGGATGATGGGCTTTAATAGTCGCCCCGAAAATGTGCGGTTGCTGCTAGCCGCAATGGAAGACGTTCTATCAAAGGAAACAGCTGCATGAGCGATACGATCGAATCGGCTCCTACGTCCACCGATGTGGATATGGCACGCGTGGAGGCCTGCATGGCGCGCCTCTCGGCGCGCCTGGGCGATGCCCTTCGTACCGATGACTATCAACGCGCGCTCTATTCCACCGACGCAAGTATATATCAGATCCAGCCGCTTGGGGTGGTCGTGCCTCGTCATCGGGACGACATGCAGGCCGTTATGGAAACAGCTTCCGAATACGGAGTGCCGGTCACGGCACGTGCTGCTGGAAGTAGTTTAGCCGGTCAGGCGATAGGCCGCTCTATCATCATGGACGTGACCAAACATCTTGATTCCATCCTCGATCTGGACACAGAAGCACGTCGTGTCACGGTTGAACCAGGCGTTGTCCTTGATGACCTCAACCGTGTCTTGAAGACAGAAGGATTGCTCTTCGGTCCTGACCCAGCGTCGTCGAACCGCGCAGCAATGGGCGGCATCGTCTCGAACAACTCCACGGGAAGCCACTCCATTTGTTATGGTATGACGGCGGACCACGTTCATTCCATGGATGTCGTCCTCGCAGATGGTACAAGAACTTCATTCGGTAACCTCGACGAGGCCGCTTTTCGAGCTCGCGTGGGTCAACCGGGACTCGAAGGTCGTATTCACGCTGGGCTTTCAGCCATGCTCGCAAACGACGGCGCCCGGCGCATCATCCAAGAAGACACACCCAAGCACTGGCGCCGCTGTGGAGGATACAATCTAGACCGGTTGGTCCAGGAAGAATTGAGCTTCCGCCTGCCTCATCCAGAAGGGCGCAATCTTGCACGGATTGTATGTGGCGCTGAAGGAACGCTGGCCCTGATCGAATCGGTCACCCTGGACTTGGTCCCGCTACCAAAGCAGACCGGACTTGCCATCGTCCATTTCGATGACATCGTTCAGGCCCTAGAAACGGTTCAGTTGATTCTAGAGTCCGACCCGTCGGCGGTAGAGCTGCTAGACCATCTTGGGATGTCGATGTGCCGGCAGTCTCCTATGTGGCGCAAGAAGTTGGAGCAGTTCGTCGAGGGCGAACCCAATTGCATTCTTATAACGGAGTTTCAAGGCGAGACACAGGAGGAGATCCGCTCGCGTATTGATTCGCTCGAGGAATTGCTTCGTCGGCAGGGGGCGCCGTTCACCCGCATCGTATCCGTTGTAGACGAGAGTGGGCAGGCAGATGTCTGGTCGGTCCGCAAGATGGGCCTTGGCTTTTTGATGAGTGTCCGTGGAGATCACAAGCCTATTCCGTTCATCGAAGATGCGGCCGTGCCAGTCCAACACCTAGCTGAGTACGTAACCGATGTCGAACGATTCTGCAACGATCGCGGCCTCCAAGTTGCCTACTACGCGCATGCAAGCGCCGGTTGTGTGCACATTCGCCCCATGGTGAATACCAAGGCGGCCGCCGAGATCGCTCACTTGCCGGATATCGTAGAGTTTGCCATCGAAAAACTGAAAGGGTTCGGCGGCTCGCTTTCCAGCGAACACGGGGATGGTAGAGCCCGCAGTGGGTTCAACAAGGCCTTCTTTGGAGAGGGGCTTTATGAGCTTTACGCGCAGACGAAGGATCTCTTCGACCCAGAGCATCTGCTGAATCCGGGGATCATCACAGGCGCTGGCTCCATGACCGCTGACTTACGATTTGGATCGGAGTACCACGCGCAGGAGCTCAGAACGAATCTTGATTTTTCAGATGATCTGGGTTTTGCCTCGGCAGTCGAAATGTGCAATGGGGCGGGCGTGTGCCGTAAGCTCGGAAGCGGAACCATGTGTCCGTCTTTTATGGCCACCCGAGAGGAAGAACACTCCACGAGGGGCCGCGCAAACGCGCTTCGAAACGTGCTCAGTGGCCATTTGAATCCGAATCTGCTGACAGACAAGCGCCTATACGAGACGATGGATCTGTGCCTTCAGTGCAAAGCTTGCGCCTCGGAATGCCCTTCATCTGTCGACATGGCGACCATCAAAGTAGAATTTCTAGACCGCTATCATCGCGCAAACGGAACGCCTCTCAGATCGAAGTTCTTCGCCCGCGCCGCGCGCCAGGCCCGCCTCTTCAGTGGCTTCTTGGCACCCATCGCAAACAAAATGGCCGGCAAGGCAGGCATACGAAAAAGTCTGGAAGCAACCTGGGGCATTTCCTCAAAGCGCACCCTGCCTCCTTTTGCCAAGCAACCATTTACGAAGTGGTTCGCCAAACATCGAAAGAAGCAGGGCCAGCCAATTAATGGAGCTGCAGCACGCCCCCGAGTTGTCCTTTTCAACGACACCTTCAACACATACCATTATCCCGATGTGTCGCGCTCAGCCGTTCTCGTGCTGGAGGCGTGTGGGTTTGACGTCATTCTACCTGGCCATCATTGTTGTGGGCGCCCTGCGATCTCGAAGGGATTGGTCAATGTAGCGCGCAAGCAAGCGTCCCAGACACTAGATAAACTAGCTCCGTATGCCAAGGAGGGTCTCCCAATTATTGGTCTTGAGCCGAGCTGTATCCTCTCTTTCGATGATGAATATCATCGTTTGCTGCCTGGCGATCCGCGTGTTCCGTTGGTTGCCGAGCGCGCAATCTTATTTGATGATTTCATGGCTTCCTTAGACGCCCAGCATCTCCCAGATATGAGCGGTTATGATGAGGTCTTGTTGCACGGTCACTGCCATCAAAAGGCAGCCGTCGGCACGGGTGGTACCCACGGCGCTTTGGGGCATATCGAAGGATGCTCGGTCAACGAGGTGGATTCAGGATGCTGTGGTATGGCCGGCTCGTTCGGATTCGAAGCAGAGCACTATGACATCTCCATGCAAATCGGAAAGCAGCGTCTTTTTCCGGCCATCTGGGATACGCCGCGTCATGCAACGATTGTAGCGCCTGGCGTAAGTTGTCGGCAGCAGATTGCAGAGGGTACGGGCCGCAAAGCACTCCATCCGGCCGAATTAATGTACCGGGCCATGGTGCGCGCAGAACAGGGTAGCGTAAATCACGCAGTAGACAACGAAATGGACGGAGAGAAGGCATGAGTCGCAAAACGAATCACCATATGACGGCCGATGAGTTTCGGCGGTACGGGAAGGAGATGGTGGACTGGATCGCGGACTACTATGAGTGGGTCGAGACGCAACGTGTTCTGCCCGACATTGAGCCAGGTGATATCCGAAAATCACTGCCAGAAAAACCACCGATTCACGGTGAGTCATTCGATGTCATCATGCAGGATGTCGATCAGTTCATTATGCCCGGTATCACCCACTGGCAGTCACCTGGTTTTTTTTGCCTATTTCCCCAGCAACACGTCTTTTCCGTCGATTCTGGGGGAAATGATGTCAGCCGGCTTGGGGCAACAAGGCATGTCTTGGAAGACCAGTCCCGCGACCACTGAACTCGAAACCCTTGTCATGGACTGGTTGGTTGACATGATGGGCTTGCCTCGCAGCTTTCATTCCTCAACAAATGGGGGAGGGGTCATCCAGGACACAGCTTCTAGCGCGACTCTGTGCGCACTCTTGGCAGCCAGGGAACGAGTAACCGGAGGCGTCGGAAATCGTTCGGGAGCGCCAAATACGCTCGTGGCTTATACGTCGGATCAAGCGCACAGCTCAGTGCAAAAGTCAGCACGAATAGCGGGGATAGGGGATGATCGGCTCCGGCTTATTCCCTCCAATGAGAGCTTTGCGATGGATGCAAATGCCCTCCAAGCTGCTATCCAAAAAGATCGAGATGACGGTCTGACACCGTTTTTTGTGAGCGCAACTGTTGGCACCACCTCCTCAATGGCAATGGACCCCATACTATCCATTATCGACGCGGCTGAGGGTTGCTGGATCCATGTGGATGCTGCTATGGCCGGTACGGCTGCTATGTGCGAGGAATTCCGATGGATCCACGAAGGGCTGGAGAGGGCGGACAGCTATTGTTTTAATCCACACAAGTGGATGTTCACTAATTTTGATTGTGACTGCTTCTGGGTGAAGGACAAAACGGCTTTGGTTGGGGCGCTGAGCATTCTGCCCGAATACCTGCGCACTGCTGAGCATTTGAGTGGAGCAGCCATTGATTATCGGGACTGGCAGATACCTTTGGGAAGGCGGTTGAGAGCCTTAAAACTCTGGTTCGTTCTGCGTCACTATGGCCAGGAAGGCTTGGCGTTTCATATTCGAGAGCACGTTCGCTTGACCGAGCATCTAGCGCAGCGTATCGGCGATGATCTTGATTTCCATCTGGTCGTTCCTCGAACACTGAACCTTGTGTGCTTCACCCATCAAAGGGGAGACGAGTTCACTGAGCAGTTGATGGAACGGCTTAATGCCTCAGGATCAATCTATTTGAGTCATACAAGATTGGCGGGCACCTACACTATCCGCATGTGCGTCGGGGGAAGAGACATGCAGCAGCGCCATGTCGATGCTGCCTGGGATCAAGTTGTGAACACGGCCCGAGAGCTTTCAGAGGAGCTCGCAAACGCTTCAAGAAGCGCGTCAGAAATCCGTGCGTGATGACTGACTCACCCTCATACCTGCGCGAGCGTATTGGATTGGTGCTAGGACCCTTAGTGTTCCTAGTATTCTTTTTAACCGATCCTCCGAACGCCTTAAGCTTCAATGCATGGTTGACAGCAGGTATGGGGTTGTGGATGGCGATTTGGTGGATGAGCGAGGCCCTACCCATTCCGATTACCTCCCTGCTCCCAATTTTACTGTTTCCCATCCTTGGAATCAGTTCCATTCGTGAGGCAGCAGCACCCTATGCGAATCCGCTTATTTACCTGTTTCTAGGTGGTTTTATGTTGGCTATCGGCATGGAAAAGTCAGGTCTGCACAAACGAATAGCACTCTTTTTACTCTGCCGTGTTGGGACCCGTCCATCGTCCATTATTGGCGGCTTCATGGTGGCCGGAGCGGTATTGAGTATGTGGGTGACCAATACGGCCACCACCATGATGATGCTGCCTATTGCCTTGTCCATCATCCATTTGGCGCAGGATCGACTAGGTAAAGAGAACATGCCCGATCTTGCCCCGGCTCTCATGCTGGCCATCGCCTACAGTTGCACGATTGGCGGCCTGGGGACCCTTATAGGAACCGTCCCGAATGCTCTGATGGCAGGTTTCATGGAGGAGACCTACCAAGTGGAGATCGGCTTCGTGCAGTGGATGGGCCTTGGTGTTCCAATTATCCTTATTGGCCTGCCTATTACATGGTTCTTGTTAACACGCTTCCTGTTTAGGCTGGGAAATAGCCCGATTGAAGGGATGAAGGCTTTAATTAGCGAAGAGGTAGACAAGCTTGGATCGGCATCCAGAGATGAAAAAGCAGTCGCTGGCGTGTTCTCTCTTGCTGTCGTTCTCTGGATTACACGGCCTCTTCTTTCGCCTCTCATTCCTGGTCTTTCCGACACTGGAATAGCCCTACTCGCGGCGTTGCTTCTATTCCTTGTTCCAGGTCATAAACCAGGCCCCACGTGGGAGTCTCGCTTCTTGATGCAATGGAATGATGCTCGTGCCTTACCCTGGGGAATTCTGGTACTATTCGGAGGCGGGCTTTCATTGGCATCAGCCATTGATAGTACTGGGCTCGCGGTATGGATTGGGGGCCTGATTTCAGGAGTAGGGCAGTGGCCCGTTCTGTTGATTGTCCTGATGGTGACCATACTCGTCATCTTCCTCACCGAGCTGACATCAAACACGGCGACGACCGCTGCCTTTTTACCCGTTATGGCGTCTGTTGCGGTCGGTATTGGTCAGGATCCGTTTATACTAGTTCTGCCGGCTACGATTGCTGCAAGTGCTGCTTTCATGTTGCCGGTTGCAACCCCACCTAACGCAATTGTATATGGGAGCAATCTCGTTTCTATTCCGAGAATGGCTCGAACGGGTATATGGATGAATCTGCTTTTCACCATCCTTATCACGGTTCTGGTCTATTTTCTGGCTCAATGGGTTTTCGGGGTCGTCCCAGGTTTATTGCCTGGCTGGGCGAATTAACCTCCATCATTTCGAATTCTTTCGCTGCATGCATCTTTCAGATTCAACCGAACGCATCTTCGTGGCTGGTCACCGAGGTCTCGTTGGCTCAGCAATCGTGCGGGCCCTCAAAGACGCCGGTCATCGCTCAATATTGACCCGAACCAGGGCTGAGCTGGACTTGCAAGATCAGCAAGCAGTGCGGCACTTTCTTGAGACGGAACGACCTGATCACGTCATCGTCGCTGCCGCCAAGGTGGGGGGTATTTTGGCTAATGATTCCTACCCCGCTGACTTCCTGTATCAGAATCTTGAGATCCAGCAAAACTTGATTCAAGGCGCCTTTCGGATTGGTGTCAAGCGGCTGATTTTTCTTGGATCAACCTGTATTTACCCGAAAATGGCCCCTCAGCCACTACGGGAGGAGTCATTGCTGACCGGGCAACTGGAGCCAACCAATCAGTGGTATGCCATCGCAAAAATTGCTGGCGTTAAGCTATGCGAGGCGCTGAGAAAGCAACATGGTGCGGACTTCGTTTCCCTCATGCCCACCAACTTGTATGGGCCCGGTGATAATTTCGATTTGAATTCCAGCCACGTGCTACCGGCCTTGTTGCGCAAGTTTCACGAGGCAAAGGGGACTGGCGAGCCGGTAACCCTATGGGGTACAGGCACTCCTAAAAGGGAGTTTTTATATGTCGATGATTTGGCGGCGGCGGTGCTTCATGTTCTCAAAACGCCGGAATCTTTGCTTTACGATGCGGCGCCAGATGGTTTGATGAACGTTGGCGTTGGACATGACCTTACGATCGCTGATCTGGCAAGCGCAGTAGCTGCTACTGTTGGAGCAGATAATGAGATCAGATATGACACATCGAAACCGGACGGGACGCCTCGCAAGCTCGTCGCCGTAGATCGCCTTTTTGCGCTCGGATGGAAGCCAGAAGTAGATCTGAAACAAGGTCTCAAGAGAACCTACGACTGGTATCTGGCTAATCCAGCATAGACAAACACGCACTATCAGTGAACAACGTTTCGTTCCTTCAGCAGTCGGATGGCAGCGTGCGTGAAAAGGGGCCGAATGCGGTAGGAAATGCCTGAGCGAACCGCGACATGGCGGAATAGCGTGGATCGGTTATCACTCTCTACTGCTTCGATGACCAACGCATTGCCCAACGTTTCAAAGATAGACATTGCCTGCGAATACGTGATCCGATCGATGGCAGCATACTCTGCGATAGAAAGGTGACCATGTTCGAGTAGTGCCTTCATGGCAAAAACCTGATCTAACTGGAAGCCTGAGAAAAACGTCAGGTTTAACGGCTGCGTCATTCGAACCTGCATGCGCTCGGAATCACCTTCCATCTCTACAGAGCGTACCCATTGAAGTAGCGCCATTTGGATGTTTTGGCCGAACTGCGAATACAAGCGATCGAAAAAAGCCTCTTTGAGCAGTTCTTGTTTCATTTCCTTGCTGCGCACTCTTCGTAAACGGCGGCGAAGAAGCGGATTCAAATCATCGGGCTGCACAAATTCAATTGGCACGCCACTCTTTTTGTGCCGCTCCATGATGAGTCGTTCTAGGTCAGCTCGCCCTAGTTCATTCATGGTAAAGCGGTTGACTAATGCGGCAGCCACCGGATCAGACGTGGACATCAACTGCCATCCGAACGATGAGACCGTACTTATCCAGATAATCCGAGTGTCAGTGCGCGACATGAACTTTAAGACATCGGACAAAAGACGGTACCCCCCGATACCACGGAGCATGAGCGCCTCAAGATGTTCAACGATGCAAATTGGTGGTTGAGCTTCACCATACTGCATGTCCAGAATCAAATCTGCCGCCTCGTCTAGGGCGCAATTATCAGGTAATGATAAGCCCAGTTTTGAGCGGAAAAGCTTCAAGATTTCGCTAGATGATTCAACCTTCTCATTAAGTTGAAGAGATCTCACATCACGATCTACAAGCAAGGTAGTTCGAACCACATTTAGCAAGCTGGTTCGTCCCGAACTCGGCCCACCAACCAATATGGTGGCCTGCGGCGTTCCCATCTCGAACTGCTCCAACTGATTTTTGACAAACGTGATACCGTCTGATCTTCCGATCAATAGTTCTGGATCGCTCAGTGGTTGGAAGGAGAAAAGCTTGCGATAAACGGGAGGGACGCTATTGAGAACAGCTTCTAGCTCAGCCAATCCGACAGCTGTTTCATGGAATGAGGCTCGAGTCACAGACGGCGACCCAACCGCTTCCTTCCCTTTTTCGATCAAGTCTTTGGCTTGACGTTGTCCTCGGCGTAGGAACCGCTCAGCCAACACTTTGGCTTCTCGAAGCTGCCGGGCAACTTGACGCCCTATCTGGCGAGCTTCGGAATCTAGTTTGGACTTTACGTCCAGGACATAGCCCCCTACCTGATGCTCTACACGGACACGTTCATGAAGCCGTCCCCATGCCCTAATAGCCTCTATGTGCATAGCTTTGGAGGCTGCGTCGATTTCTTCCCCTGCTTTACTCTCAATGGATTTCATGGCCGCGATTGTTCGCGAGATGCCACCCAAGGCAATTTCAGCTCCGGAATCCTTGCCATCATCCTTTTCTGAGTCCCTACTACCTTGCCCTTCCACAACGGATTGAAAAGAAAAGGAAAGGATGGAAGGGAGTTCTCCGGCATCTTCGACCAAATCCCTTAGGCCGTTTCTGCACGACTTCGTAAGAGCTTCTAATCGATCTTCGTTCAATTCCTCAGCAGCCTTCTGGGCTAATTCTCTGAGGTTTAAAACGCGCGCGTCGGCTTCTGGATGTATGCGATCCGTAGCCTCATCCTGCATAGGATGCATCCGGAAGTCTGGATGCAATTCTTCTCTGAGGGCAGCTAGGCCTTCCAGAAACCGTACGGCTTCTTCGCTCAGGCACGATACCGGCGCTAGTTCCTGTATGGGAGCGACGAAGTTCGTTTGAATCGCGTGAGTTCCAGCATCGGACAGTTCGTTTAATCCACTCTCTGTCTTGTCGAAGAGAGACGAATCCGGACCTGAAAACAGGGCCTGCGTTCGGCTTGATACATCTTCTAGGCGAGTAGACGTGGTGCGCACAGCTTCAGAAATGTAATCACCAATCCTGTGGCTCAGCGCCCGAGACTGTACTTCGGCAAGTTCATCGATACCAAATCGAAACGTGAGCAGCTCCGACAAATAGGCATGACGCACCTTCAACCTTTGCAGCCATTCTTCCCAAGCATCAGCATTGCCAGCTAATCGAGTTATTCTGATTGCCAAATCTTCAGATGAAGCAGATGGGATGGCAGAAAGAAAAGAATCAGACTGCTCAATCTGCGTTTCCAATGGAATCCAGGCTCTCTCCAACCGCTCCCGGACAGACTCCATTGAAACCGGACGCAGGCGAGGAGGGGATTCAGTCAATACCTGTTTCAGACTCTGCAAAGCAGCAGAAAACGCCTCTAGAATCGGGCCAAGTGGTTTTTCTTCAGTAGAATTACCGTCCGAAAGGTCTCTCAAGGCTAATCGGTAGTCACACTGCAAGGCTAGATGAAAGACGATCGAGGTATGTTGCTCGATGGATGACAGGGCTTGCGCCATTCGGCGTCTGTCGTCATCGATTACTTTGCCGAACTGGATGGGTAACCATACACGAGAATAGGCCTTGCCAATGTCGTGCAACGGTATGTTCTGACCATGAGATGCGTCCTTTTCCATCAGCTTGCGCTGCATTCGGACCATCGATTTTCGTGATCTCTGAACGACAGAATCCTTCGCTGACGCAGCATACAGAGCCTCGGGCTCGGGCCGCGTAAGTACTTCGGGCAGAGCATCGGAAGCGGACTCTACATCTGTGGACCACGTCTTAAATCCATCTGCCAACAAGGTTAATCCCTTACTTGAAGACAAGAGCTTGCCATAGGCAGGGAGAAACTCCGTCTGAAGTGCTCGTGTCACGGCCAGAATGGCATCCCGACTGACACCCTCGGGTGCATTGAGGTCGATTGCTTCAAGAACCTGTACGGACTTCAGGATGTCATCAACTGCATCCAGGAGCGGGTCAGCAAGATGCGTTCGGAGGTCGTTTGCAAATCGGCTGCCACTTTCTGAGACAGCCTGATGAAACATATCAATGTGTTGTTGCAATTCAAGCATCGGGTGCTCCTCTTGTCAACATTGATTCTGAACGGGACGCCGTTGGCGCACCACCGCGATTCAGGACAGCCATTCCATCCTCTCTGGAAAGAAGGCCTGCTTCCCGAAATGCTTCTCGACACCGCTCCGTGATGTCACTCATCAACAGGAATTCATATCGTGTGTCAAATACATAAGCCTTGACCTTCAGATGCGTCAGAAAAGTCTCTTTAAACTCATCCTTTACGATGACTACGATGGGCTTATTGCGATACACGAATTTGGAAGAAGCCGCGGCTTCGTAGGCAAGTGCTTTGGCTTTGCGTTCATCGATCCAGCCTGGCAGGTACAAATCTGTTACAACTTGACAATCGAGGGCTCCCGCGTTGGCGTTGGCTACTTGGGAGTCTACAACCTGAGCATTGGGCACCGTGACTAGATTGTCATCCGGAGTGATGATGCGCGTTGATCGTAATCCTATGGAGGATACTTCCCCGTAGGTGCCTGCCACTGAAATTTTGTCCCCAACCTGGAAAGGGCGGTCAGAAATAATTACGAGACCTCCGAAAATATTTTTCAGTAGATCTTGAGCAGCAAAACCGACTGCAACGCCGAGGGCTGCGGTGGCTGCAAGCAGATTCTGGGCATCGATTTTAAATACTACTCTTATTACAAAGTAGAGGGCAATGCTCCAGATGATTACCCGTGCCAACGGGACCAGGCGTTTGTAGAAAAGTCTACGTTCGGCGCTGCGTTCAGAGAGCCGCTCGAGTAGCCACACCATCCCCTTGTTAAACAGGTAGGTCAGAATGAAGAGGATAACGGCCCAGAAAACTCTCATCCCGTAATCTTGCACCGCCTCTCCAGCTTGATTCAAGGTCATGTCACCCACACGCCTGCCTGTTGATGAGGAATCAACGGAAACAGGCTCTTGCGTCGCGGCGATAGAATCCGCCACCACGTCCAGCTCAGAAGTTGACCCGGACGGATCAGTCCCACATCCCGGTACGGCCGCTAATAGCAGCAACAAAAGGAGGAGTCTCGCGAATCGATGCGTCATAAATGCCACGAGGAACGTGTGTGATTTCGATCAGATGCGGGCGATGATACTGCATCCTAGCATATGAATCGCCATTTTGCTGAAAATGATCGTTAATGATAGTATAATGAGCGCTTGCGACGATTTCATCTCTGCTCCAGTAATTATTGGACAGGGCCTTGATGCCTCTATTCACTCAGATCTTTCATGCTTGCTCTGCTGACAAACTTATCTGGGAAAGCCGACTTTCAGGATTCATTGCAGTCTGTGCAAGACACGGTTGCAGTGGCCAGTGATAGTACGGGCACCGTTGCCGGTGCTGGAGAAGAAATGGGTAGAGCGGTGGATCTGCTTGCTTCAGGAGACATCTACTCTTTCTCGCAGCAGATGAAGGTGATCTTTATAAATTTCGTGGACAACGTACTCCCGGAATTCATCACTGCATTCTTGGTATTCGTTCTTCTCTATGGAGTATATCGGGTGGTCCGCGCACTCCTTGCCCGAGTGTTAAAGGCGAGTAGGCATGTCGATGCAGGTCTGGAAAGTTTGCTGCTCAAATCAGCCTCGATCGTCGCCTGGGCATTCATTTCGGTGATGGTTCTGGCGCAGTTCGGCATTGACGTCAGCGCTCTTTTGGCAGGACTTTCCATCGTCGGTTTGGCTCTCGGTTTCGCTGCCAAAGACAGTTTGGAAAACTTCATTTCTGGCGTCACGATCATGATTGATCGCCCTTTTCGAGTTGGAGACCAGGTCGTTGTTCAGGACACGTACGGGACGGTGCAGGATATCACGCTTCGCTCCACTCGTCTCAGGACGCTGAACAACGAAGTCATGGTGATGCCCAATGTCTTGATGATCAACCAGAAACTGGTCAATCATACGCTCATGGGCCTGCTTCGAATCGAGGTCCCGTTCAGTATCGCCTACAAGGAATCTACTGATGCGGCACGGAGTGTGGTCCTCGAATTGCTCAATGCAGACTCTCGTATTGCTGCGGATTTCCCCGTCGAAGTAGTGGTAGTAGAGTTGGGAAGCTCAAGCGTCGATATGGTGCTTCGATTCCATGTTCGGAATTCGGCCATCGAAGTGCCGATTAAAGCAGAGTACACAGAGAAGATTTTCAAAGCACTGAAGGCGGCGAAAATCGAAATCCCATTTCCGCATCTTCAGCTTTTCATCGACGAAGCCAAAGGGCTATCGCCGAATGCCGGGCAATCTGGCGCAACCCCGCCCGCTCCGGACTGGAAGCCTCTGAAATAAAATTATCTCGATTGAACCAGTCGTTGGGACGCTTCCTCTACCACATCTGGGTAACCGAGGTGACAGCGATAGAATCCAGCTGCGGATAAGACTCGCGCAGCACATCGGCCGACAGGTTAGTGCGCATTGGTGCGGCACCATATCCGGAATACAGACTATCTACTGTAGTCATGGTAGAGTTGATAATTCGGCCAATAGGGGGATATCCGATGACGCCACCGGCTTCAAGAGAATCCAGTCGCGCGTTATCAACAAGGTTGATGTACATCGTGAAAGAACGTGTTTTACGTCCCGCTCGAGCGAAAGAGATCGTTCCTCGGAGATTACTCTGACGGACAGGTTCATCATTGATGACCATTGTGCGCCAAATCGAATCAACCTCCGCATCACCCGACCCGCCAAACTGGGCGACAAATCCGTTAATTACCCGGTAGAACCGTGCACCCTCATAAAAATTATTCCGGAAAAGGTAAAATGCTCGGTCGACGCCGGCTGGGGACCAGTCCCGATAGAATCGAAAATCTATTTCTCCTTGGCTGGTTGCCATGCGGACATCAAACGAATCTGGTGCTGGTTGCGCCATGGTCGCCAGGGAAGGACTTCTGATTGGATCAGATGCAGCACATCCAGTGGCAATAACTATCAGGATAGCAAAGAATGACCCAAGCAGGGCGGGGCGCAAGGAAGGATTCATGACAGGTTTTGCAGGTCGATTGAGTTGATCGGAGGTACGCACTTTTCTATACCTTGGACAACAGGTAGTTTGACGGGGTCAATTAGCAAAAAGGAATTTAAAGGCTGCGGCGGCAACCACAACAATGAGTAGTCGATGAATCCACACATCGGCTTTTTCAAACCGGATTACCCAACGAACGCCGATCCAAGCCCCAAATGCTTGAAAAACGGCCATTGCGAGGCCATATCCGAGGTGAACCTGGCCATTCCAGAAAAAGACGGCCAATCCAGGGATGGTGTAGAGGAATACGACTAGTAGCTTCACGCCATTTCCGCTACGAAGTGTATACCGGCTAATCAATACGAGGGCAGCTAGCAGGAAGATGCCGACACCCGCTTGGATGAAACCGCCGTAAACACCAATAAGAAAATAGGTCCCGATGGCGAGAGGATGGTTCGAGCGGGCACTGTCTATCTCCATGTCATGGATCCAGCGAGAAGGTTTAAGCAGTAGCACGATGGCCATGAATACCATCAGAAGGCCGAGCGTTGTGTTCATAGCCTCCTCGTTCAGGTCCACCGCGATCAACGCGCCCACTACGGCACCAATGATGACGGCCGTCACGATCCACTTCGATCCACCGAGGTCCATCGCCCCGCTTTTTCGATAGGTAGCTAGCCCGACGGCACTTTGCAGCAACACGCCAATCCGATTCGTGCCGTTTGCAATCGGGGCCGGAAGGCCACACACAAACACAAAAATGGGTAGCGTGATGAGTGATCCGCTCCCAGCCAATGTGTTGATAACGCCCGTAACAACCCCTGCAACAAGAAACAGGAGCCATTCCGCCGTAGTCAGGTCGATGTTTAGAAAATCAGGCATTTACCCGTTTGCCATCGACAAGCCGCCATATGCCCAGTGGATTTCCATCTTGGAGAGCGGCCGGTAAGGCTGCGTGCGGCATGGCCTGAAAGCAGAAAGGCCTGGTGAATCGTTCGATAGCAGCTGTGCCTACCGAGGTTGTTCGCCCGTCAGTGGTCGCGGGATAAGGGCCACCATGAACCATGGCTTGGCACACTTCGACGCCAGTTGGGAAGCCGTTGATGATCAGGCGACCACTTCGTTGCTGAAGCGCGTGGACGAGGGCGGAGTTCAATGGTAGATCTGAATCTGCACATTGAATGGTAGTGGTAAGTTGCCCCTCCAATGAATAAAGGACTCGGTAGAGTTCCTGATCATCGCGGTACGTCACAAGCGTGGTTGATGGGCCGAATGCTTCAGATGCAAGATCCTGGTCAGACAACAAGGCAGCAGCCGTGGTGCGGAACACCCAAGGGTTGATGCGGCTCGTAATTAACTCATTATCTGTGGATGCAATGGTATCAACGTCTGCACGGGCTGTTCGCCCACGTGTAGCTTCATCGTAGGCCCGAGCAATACCCGCATGCAGTGCTGTTCCGCCTTTGGAAGCGTCCATTTGAGCAGCAAAAGAGGCTGAAAACGCCTCTCCCTCGTCGCCTTCAGGCACTAAGACAACGCCCGGGTTGGTGCAAAATTGACCAATACCCATGCTTACTGAGCCGGCCAAACCTTGGGCTAGTGCGTCACTGCGCTGAGAAAGAGCCCCTTTCAGAACCACTATAGGGTTAATGCTACTCATTTCCGCAAAAACAGGAATCGGTTCAGGACGATCGGCAGCTCGTCTCGCCAAGGCAAGCCCACCAAATCTGGAGCCAGTGAAACCAACCGCCTTGATGGCTGGGTGATCAACCAATGGCACACCAACCTCTTGTCCCGTGCCTTGTAGCATGGAAAAGACACCTTCGGGCAAGCCACTTGAAGCAACTGCACGCCGAATAGCACGTCCGGCTAATTCGCTGACCCCCGGATGAGCATAATGAGCCACACAGACAACTGGGCAACCAGAGGCTAGGGCGGAGGCAGTGTCACCACCGGCTACAGAAAAGGCGAGCGGGAAGTTAGATGCCCCGAATACAGCGACTGGTCCGATCGGGATGCGCATGGAACGCAAGTCTGGTTTAGGGACCGGCGCACGATCGGGCAGAGCCGTTTCTAGTCGTGCATCCACCCAAGATCCCTCTTCCACTAAATCGGCAAACATGCGGAGTTGTCCGATCGTGCGCCCCAGCTCTCCATTCGCGCGGCCTTCTGGCAGCGCAGTTTCTAGTGGCACGCGGGCGGCAATGTCAGACCGGGAGGCCTCCATTTCGTCTGCAATAGCCCGCAAGAAGGCCGCGCGCTCGGTGGGGGAGGTAGCGGCGTAGACCGGAAAGGCTTCGGCGGCAAGCGAAGCAGCCCGATCGATGTCCTCGGGTGTCGCAATGTAAAACGGTTCAGGCAGTTCTGTGCCGGTAGCCGGATTCATGGCATGAAAAGACTGCCCTGAAGCAGCGGCGTCAGAGGTGCCAATAAGTGAGCGTCCCAGAAAAGTCATGGATGGATCGGAAGAATGAATTCAGAATAGGCGATCTGCCTGAAGATACGTTCAATCGAAACCAAACTTGTATGAAGTCCTTTCGTACCATGATGTAACGATCCTTAGCCCCGACGTTTATGGCATCCGATCAATTGACATCCGACTCTGCCAAAAAGGGACCCCTACCGATCTTCCGTGCCCGAGGCGTGAGTAAGATCTATGAAATGGGCGAGGTCCGCGTGGAAGCACTCAAGGATGTGGATTTCGATCTAAACGAGGGGGAACTACTCGTTTTGCTCGGCGCTTCGGGTAGTGGAAAAAGTACGCTTCTCAATATTCTCGGAGGGCTGGATAGGCCTACTTCAGGCATGGTCTGGTACCGCGAGCATGATTTGAGCCAAGCCGATGAAGATGAATTGACCACGTATCGGCGTAAGCACGTCGGCTTTGTCTTCCAGTTTTATAACCTTATTCCAAGTCTGACGGCGCGAGAAAATGTAGCCCTCGTAACAGAGATCTCTGATGATCCCATGGCGCCTGAAGAAGCGCTAGATCTGGTTGGGCTTGCAGATCGAATGGATCACTTCCCAGCCCAATTATCGGGTGGTGAGCAGCAGCGTGTTGCCATTGCTCGGGCGGTCGCGAAGCGCCCCAATGTTCTTCTTTGTGATGAACCCACGGGAGCGCTTGATCTTGAGACGGGCCGTATCGTGCTTCGGGCCTTGGAGCGGGTGAATAATGAGCTCAAGACGGCCATTGCCGTGATAACCCACAACGCTGCCATCGCCAATATGGGAGACCGGGTGGTACGGATGGGAAGCGGCCGAATAGCATCCTCGGATGTCAACACACACAGGTTGAGCATCGAGGAAATCGAATGGTGAACCAATGAGGGCACTGAATCGAAAATTACTGCGTGATTTGTGGCACCATCGAGGCCCCATGCTCTCGATTGCAGCTGTCGTGGCAGCCGCTACTATGACCGTACTTTCGATGCGCGGTACGTACGAGTCCTTGGTGATTGCTCGAGATTCCTATTACGAGCAGTCCCGATTTCCTGATATATGGGCCTCGTTGGAGCGGGCGCCGGAGTCACTAAAAAGCGGCATCCAAGGGTTGGACGGTGTATCTGCCGTCGACACACGCGTTTCCTTCATGGCAACCGTTCGAGTAGAGGGACTTGAGAAGCCAGCAACAGGGTTTTTTTCCACGATTGACCGGGAAGATGTTATGCTTGGGCGGCTTCATCTACGTTCCGGTCGGTTACCAGGACAAGACGAACGAGACAGAGTCGTTATAAGTGAACAGTTTGCTAAAGCTAACGAGCTCGTCGAGGGCAGCACGGTACGCGCTGTCCTCAATGGCCAACTACGGGAATTGGAGGTGCTTGGAATTGGGATATCTCCCGAACACACGTACCCGCTAGCGCCAGGCTCCATTTTTCCTGATAACCAGACCTATGGCGTGTTCTGGATGGGACGGAATGCGCTTTCTGAGTTGGCAGATATGGAGGGTGCGTTCAACCAAGTTGCCTTAACGATGCAGGCTGGGGCAAAAGAAGCCCATGTGATATCAGAATTGGACGCCATCCTCAAACCTTATGGCGGTCTTGGTGCGCACGGGCGGGATTTGCAGGTCTCGCACCAATTTCTAGAGAGTGAGTTAAGCCAGAACCGCACAACTGGAACGTTCATCCCGGCCGTCTTTTTAGCCGTCGTCGCCTTTTTGTTGAATATGGTTTTACGGCGTCTCATCGCAACACAACGACAGGAAATTGCGGTCCTCAAAGCCTTTGGATACACCAACGCTGATGTTGGGTCATTTTACCTCCGAATGGCTCTTTTTGCTGTGTTTCTTGGAGCTGCCATTGGTTCAGTAGTTGGATATTGGCTGGGAGACATGATGGTCGAGCTCTATACCGAGTTCTTCGTATTTCCTGATTTGCAGTATCGATTGAGCGGCTGGCTCCTGTCGTTTGCTTTCGTTATTTCTGCGCTAGCAGCAGGCATTGGGGCTATGGCAGGCGTGCGTCAGGCGGTGAGCTTACCACCGGCCGAGGCGATGCGACCGCAAGCACCCGCTTCGTTCCGACCGGGTATCTTTGAGCGGATCGGATTCGCTAGATTCCTTTCCTCGAGCATGCGAATGGTACTGCGCAATATTGAACGCCAACCCGTGAAAAGCATTTTTTCCGCGATTGGTGTTTCCTTCTCGGTAGCCATTTTGGTGGTCGGCATGTTTCTGTTCGATGGAATAGATTACATGATGGACCTGCAGTTCAATCGGATACAGCGAGAAGATCTCTCGGTCTCTTTTGAACGACCTGTTTCACCGAGTGTCCTCTATGAATTGCAGTCTTTGGAGGGCGTTTCAGAGGCAGAAATATGGCGCAGCGTTCCTGCGCGACTCATTTCAGGCCATCGACGCAAAGAAGTGGGCATTACAGGCCGCCATTTAGACGATGACCTCAGGCGGATTATAAAGGAGGACGGGCTGATGGTCCGGTTGCCTGCTGAAGGGCTTGTCATTAGCCGATTTCTGGCCGATGCCCTGCAAGTTGAGGCTGGCTCCATACTTGATGTAGAGGTCCTAATAGGTCAACGACCAGTTCGACAGGTAGCGATCCAAGAAGTTGTGGATGATTTTCTAGGTGTATCTGCCTTCATGGAGATAGATGCACTGCACCGGTTGGCAGGAGGTATACGGAGTGTGAACGGTGCGAATCTCAAAGTCGAGGCAGGGCGAAGGGAATCCGTCAGCCGAGCGCTGGCCGACGTTCCAGCGGTAGCAGACGTATCCTCACCTCGTGCGATGTACGAGTCCTTTCGCAAGCAGATGGATGAAGGGTTTGCCATTGGCGTGTTCTTCTTGGTTCTCTTTTCCTCCATCATTGCTCTTGCCGTGATCTATAATGGGGCGCGGATTTCCCTTTCAGAAAGGGGGCGGGAACTAGCAAGCTTGCGTGTTTTGGGCTTTTCGAAACAAGAAGTTGCCCTACTTCTATTTAGCGAACAGGGATTGATCACCCTGATCGCGATTCCCATTGGATGGGCTCTTGGATACTGGTTGGCTTTTGCGATGGTGCAAAGTCTGATCACTGAGACCTATCGAATTCCATTTGTTGTTGATTCCGGTACGTATTTAGCATCGGCCGCCATGACAGTGCTGGCAGCATTGTTAAGTAGCTGGGTCGTTCGCAGACGCCTGAATCGCTATGATCTGATCTCTGTCCTGAAAACAAGAGACTGAGTCCATGAAACGACGAAACAGACTATACCTGGCCCTTTTCGTTCTCCTGACTATCGCCGTATTTGTGGTGGTTGTGATGCAAGGTGGTGGTATGACCGCCGAAACCTACCGTGTGCAATCCCAAGAACTGGAAGTAACTGTTCGCGGTGAGGGAATGACACGGGTCATTGATCGTTACGTGATGACGGCGCCTGTATCAGGTCAATTGCAACGTATTTCGTTGTTGCCTGGGGACGAAGTTGAGGCTGGAGTGAGCTTATTTCGAATCAGTATTCCCATGGAAACAAGGCAGTCGCGTCAGGTAGCTGAAGCGCGCCTCGAAGCTGCTTCTGCGCGCGTTCAGCAAATTGATGGGCAACTTGTCGAGGCTCGAGAGATTGTAGAGCAGGCGGAAAGAGATTTGGCCCGCATGATATCTTTGGCCGAACAGGATATCGTCGCTCCAGCTGAACTGGAACAGGTTGAACGGAATGCATCATCATCCTTTCTACGCCTCGATGTATTGAAAGCGACCTTGCGGGCTGCGAAAGCGGAAGAGCAGTCAGCCAAAGCACTTGCACCAACTAACGAGGCTACACGAGAAAACGGTGGTATTGATGTCTCTAGTCCAGTTACTGGCCACGTATTGCGCATTACCGATCGAAGTGCTCGCCCTGTACTAGCCGGAGAACCCATCATGGATGTCGCCGATATGCAGCGCTTGGAACTGATCGTGGATGTATTGTCCGAGGATGCTCTTCGGATCCGTTCAGGAAATACGGTCCATATCAGCGGCTGGGGGGAGGGGATGTCTGTGTCTGGACGAGTCAGATATGTGGAGCCGGCTGCGTTCACTAAATACTCAGCCCTGGGAGTAGAAGAGCAACGTGTCAATGTGGTCATCGATCTTGATAGATTGCCGGAATCAATCGGAGACGGCTTTAGGGCTGATGCAGATATCGTTGTTTGGTCCGAAAATGATATTCTCACTATACCAGTGAGCGCGATGTTCAGGGAAGGGGAGCAGTGGTACGTATTCGTTGTCGCAGACGATCTGGTCGAGCGCCGGGCTATCACGCCTGGATCCCGCTCATCGATGGATGCACACGTGTTAGATGGTCTCCAAGAAGGGGACGAACTGATCAGGTACCCTTCATCCGAGATTGCAGACGGGGTTCGAATCCGACGATAATCTAGGTTGTTAGTCTTCTTTTTCTGATAAATACGGGCAGTGGATGGTTTTTCACGCTGTCAATCACACGTTTCGGCGCCCGTTGGTTACTGTTGACAGGATCAGCGCGTAATAGAACTCATTCCTTGCGCACATAGAATAGATCCAGGTATTACTACATCTGCATTCTAGCCGCGTCATTCTATCCACAGCAGGGATCACCCTGAGTAACAATGTCCCAAGGAAATCATCCTCACCCATCGGAAGTCACGCCAGAAAAGCTGTTCATGAACCGAAGAGCGTTCATGACGAAAGCGTCTGTCGCCGGGATTGGTGGCGCGCTAACAGTCGGAGGCGTTCTTGCCGCTACACGAACAGGCTCTGACAAACCAGTCATGCGAACCACGGATGATGATCTCACACCGTGGGAAACGGTCACTGGATATAACAATTTTTACGAGTTCGGCACAGGAAAGGACGATCCTGCTCGTTATGCGAAGAATTTTGTAACGGAGCCGTGGTCAATTAAGGTTGACGGAGAGGTGGAAGAAGCGCGGTCGTGGTCATTTGATGAGTTGGTCGACGGTTTTACGGTCGAGGAGCGCATCTATCGGCATCGGTGCGTGGAAGGGTGGAGCATGGTGGTGCCATGGAACGGTATCCCGCTCAAGGACCTTATCGAGCGACTCGGACCGACGCAAGATGCAAAGTATGTCGAGTTCACTACCCTGTACGACACCCGGAAAATGCCAGGCCAGATGAGCCCTGTTTTGCCGTGGCCATATGTCGAAGCCCTACGAATAGATGAAGCGATGCATCCCCTGACGCTCATGGTCACGGGCGTGTATGACAAGAAACTCCCCCCGCAGAATGGCGCCCCCATCCGCCTCATCATTCCCTGGAAATACGGGTTCAAGGGCGGGAAATCGATTGTCAAAATTCGCTTCACCAAAAATAAGCCACGTACGACCTGGTCTGAAGCCATTCCAAGCGAGTATGGCTTCTATGCCAATGTGAATCCCGAAGTGGATCATCCCCGGTGGAGTCAGGCAACGGAGCGCCGTCTGGGCGAATTTTTTCGCCGTGACACACTCATGTTCAATGGCTATGACGAGGTAGCTCCCTTGTACGAAGGAATGGACTTGCGTAAGAATTACTGATGGCCAACACGTTACCTCCCGTCCCGCGATCGAAAAAGAAAGACTGGGTGGTGGCAGCCAAGATTGCCGTATGGCTGGTATCTTTGGCTCCGATTGCCATTCTTGTGGACCGGATATTTCTATCTGGCCAGTATACGGGCGGGGATTTTGTCGATGATCCGGTCGAACTGATCCAACATTGGACTGGCACGGCGTCCCTCATCTTTCTGTTGACAACACTTGCCATAACACCTGTGCGACGTTTGGCTTCGTTCAACAAAGCGAATCGTTTTCGCAGACTGCTGGGGTTATTCTCATTTTTGTATGCATCATTGCATGTGTTCAGTTACTTCATTTTCGACCAGCGTATGCAGTTGGGACCGATTGCCGAAGATGTGATCGAACGAAACTGGATTCTAGTGGGCTTTTTGGCCTGGTTGCTTCTAATCCCACTGGCGGTAACCAGCACGACAGGGTGGATTCGACGCATGGGAGGCAAACGTTGGAACCGGCTGCACAAATTGATCTATCCGATTGGGGTTTTGGTGGTACTGCACTTCCTATGGCAAACCAAATTACTAGAAACCGAACCGCTCGTTTACGCCTCGACCCTGCTCGTTCTATTTGGCCTGCGTTGGTGGGTGCGAAAGTAGAGTCAGGCTATCGGTAGCTGCACCCTGAATCGCGTGCGGCCCGGCTGGGATTCGACCAGAATCTGACCGCGGTGCTGCTGGACCACGATGCGATGGGCAATATCCAGTCCAAGCCCGGTACCTTCTCCGACGTCCTTTGCTTGATGAGGTGGGATCATGTTGTATCGGCAGGCGATGACGCCTGTTTGTTGACGGCTCGAAATCCGCAGCGGCGTTTACAACTTGGTAACGGGTAGCGTCAGTAGGTGGGTTGAAGTGTGGACGACCACAAAGTAGACGCCTGCTGTCAGCTGGTCAGCATTCACATCCAGCACGATGTGACCGTGATGCGAGCAAGGTATCTTTCCGAGGTGCCGACGCCTTCCGAGCACGTCGACGACAGAGCTTTCCACGGTTGAGCCTGCATTGCAGCTCGCACGAACGGTAAGCGCCTGCTGGAACGGGTTGGGGTATGCCTTCAAGAGCGCACTTCCGCTTGGCAGGTCATCGGCACGCTCACGTAACGTACCTGAGGCACTCGGAAGGCGCGTATCACTCATTTGGATCGTTTGGCGAACAAGGCCCGTGCCCTCCCACGACAGTATGAGTCCTGCATTCCCTAATTGATCGGAATACCGTGCATCCAGTAGCAGCTCCTGGCCCTTCGCGACCCTGAACAGCCGGGAAGAAGTCGTTGGAGACGTACCTTCCGACAGGACTTCGATGGCAGAACTTCCGTCAATATCTAGCCGAAGCGTACCCCACGTCTGTGCGAACAAACGAAGAGACCCACTGATCGGGGCAATCAGCCGTCCCTGCCACCGGGCCGAAAAGGGACGCACAGCGGCCCCGGGAACTGGGTTCTCGTTTCCCCAGAACCAGCTCACACCCGGATGGATCTCATCCACTGCTTCTCCGCTCCAGTCTGCGCTTGCATACAAGTCGGTACGCAGACCCCACTCCTCGCGGTTGCCTGCCACGCCGGAACCCTCAAAGAGCATTCGGTTGATGTTGAACAAGCCGCCACCTGAACTGGCATTCTCAAACACCAAGGCCAGATCCATAGGTGTAACGGAGGTCTCTGCAGCATTCGGAGCTTCAACAGCCATGGTCACGTCCACAAAGCTTTGCCAGCCGCCCGTAACCGGCACATGGGTTTTTCCGAGCAATCGTCCTGCGGGAGACGATTCTCTGAGGCTGATGGTCCCTCCTGAGCCGTCCGAGGCCACTCGAAACGTAATGTGACTGACACCCGCCAGGTTGCGATCTCGGTACAGCACCCAGTCTCCGTGGTCGATATAAGCCAGATGACGACGACCACCCGTTGGATCGGCACTATCCTCCAGCTCAATGCCAGTGGCCTCGTCGTAGTGCTCTGCCTCCCAGGATCGGGGATAGAGAAGAGTCTCGGTCTGTCCTTGCGCGCTGGAAACCGCATTACTGCCGCCGTCCTGATATCGAGATTCCAGGTACAGGAAAATGCGATCGCCTGGGGAGCCGTGCCCATCAGGGGTCACGATCTGTATGTCGCACCCGGTGTAGACATCGAGCGGGTGTGCATGTTCGTCGTGGCCGATGAAGGGCTGAGATTCGACCTCCGAGCAGTCGATGGAACCGTCTGCCGTGGATCCATCCTCTGCGTCGGTAACCGCGACCACAACATTCAAGGTGTCACCCCAGGAGAACATGGTTCCGGCCATTGGGGCCGTCATGGTTACCACTGGGAATGTATTCCCCGCGCGCACCGAGAAGGAGCGTGTAACGGCGTTATCGAAGGTGTCCCGGACTTCGAGGACAACTGTGTAGTCGCCTTCAACATCGTAGGTGTGGGTAACGACGGGGTCCGTAGCGTCAATTTCACCATCATTCGTAAAATCCCATGCATAGGAGAGCTGATCTCCTGGGTCTGAATCGGTTGATTCGGATGCGTCAAAGGTAATTTCCAGCGGTATGGCACCGGCTAGATCCGACGTGTTGACCTGCACGACAGGTGCTCGATTTCCTTTTTCGTAGGAGATGCGGAAAATGCGCGAGTCTGCGTTGTTGCCCCCGAAGCCCGAGCCCCACTCAATGCCATAAAAAGCACCATCTGGGCCCATTTTAAGGGCGATGGGACGCAGGTAATCGTAGTGATCTGCAAAGGGGAGTATGCGCAGGACGCCGCCGTCATCATCCATAATGACCCGCTTCAGCCAGCTGCGTGTCCATTCGCCAATAAAGAAAGATCCGGAGAAATAGGAGGGTAGGGCACCTCTTACATCTTCTCCCGATGACCGGTATACCGGCCCGGCAATAGCGGTTCGACCAGGCCCCCCTGTAATAGCAGGAAACTCGATCGAAACGCCGTAAGGGTAGTAAATCCACGCCGGCTCACTCGAGGGCAGCGTAGACAAGCCGGTATTGAAGGAGGACGTGTTCTCTGGCGCGGCACAGTCGAACAGCCCGGAGTAGGTTCCTGATGCAAATTCCCAGTCCGTGTAGGGCTTGTTGTCGGCTACGCAGAATGGCCATCCGTAATTCCCGGCTGCCGTCGCGCGGTTCCATTCGTCATATCCTCGGGGGCCACGGACACCATTATCTGACTCTGCGTCCGGTCCGACATCGCCCCAGAATAGCGCACCATTCTGCGTATCCAGTGCAATTCGGAACGGATTGCGCACGCCCATGATATAGATTTCAGGCCGCGTAAATGCCGAGCCCTCGGAAAAAAGATTTCCCTCGGGAATGTCATAGCCGCCGTCATCAAGGGGGATGATCCTCAGGATTTTTCCACGTAGATCGTTCGTATTTCCACTGGTGCGTCGGGCATCCCAAGGTGCACGGCCCGCACGGTCGTCCAATGGAGCGAACCCGTCCGATGCGAACGGGTTCGTGTTATCGCCGGTGGCAATGAAAAGATGCCCATCGGCATTGAACGCCATCGAGCCTGCAGAATGGCAACACTCGTTGCGGTCCACCCCGAACTGCAGGATGTTGACTTCCGATGAGGGATCAAGGAGTGAACCATCAAACGTGAACCGGGATACTTTCTGTAGGACTGTGCCGGCAGGGGAGTAAAACAGATAGATCCACCCGTTTTGCGCAAAATCAGGATCCAAAACGATGCCCAAGAGGCCATCCTCATTATCCAGCGCGACGTTCAGGTCGAGAGCCGTACTCGTAATGCCCGTTTCCTGTGAGATCACTCGTACTTGGCCTGCGCGCTCGAGAAACAAGACATCACCGCTTGGGAGGACTACCAGATCCATCGGATTTTGGGTGGTGTCGTCCAGGATGGTTTTCTCAAGGTTCTCTTTGATGCTTGCCCCGCAGTCGCCTGATTGAGCGCCGGCCGCCCACTCGATTCCTCCCAAAAGGTGCGCCAAAAAATCGGGCTCCGAGAAGCTTTCAGGGGTATGGCCGCCATTGGTATAAAAGGACCGCCCTCCCTCAACCTCGCGGCACCACGCCCATGGGTGATCCGCCCCCATCGTGCCCCCCGAATAACTCTTCTCGTTTAGCGAGATCAGTACGTGGACATCGTCTCTTGGATTTGTCCTGAAGGCGTACCACTCATCGGTGCGCTGCCACCGAGCCGGCAGATGGGCTGTTGCCGGATGTACACGGCCTTCCACCAATAGCTCCGCCGACTGAATCTCCGGATGGTTATCGAAATACGCCCCAACGACATCAGCGTACCAGTCCCATCCATACTCCGTATCCGCTGCTGCATGGATGCCCACATACCCCTTTCCAGCCGCCAGAAAAGACTCCATGGCGAGCTGCTGATCCGCGTCCAGTATATCTCCTGTCGTGTTCAGGAAGATGACGACATCGTAGGGGGCGAGGCTCGTCTCATTGAACACGGACGCATCCTCGGTCGAGGTCACGTCAAAATCGTGCTCTGCTCCAAGAGCTTCGATAGCAGCGATTCCCGCAGGAATGGAGTCATGGCGAAAGCCAGCCGTCTTCGAAAAAATCAGTGCGCTGAATCCATGGCCTTCGGCTTTTTCTGATCCGTGAGACACCGGACCGGAGACGTTGGCCAACCCCGGCTTTACGGCCAGTATCCCTACAGCAAGACCGACCGCAAACGCGCAGACCGATATCACTTTCATCAAGTATCCTCTATCATCATGAAATCCCAAATGCACCCTAACTCAAGGGGGACATTTAGGATTCAACTGAATGCAGCGAATCGACGAATGGCAACCGGAGCGTTGATCGGTTATAGCGGGGGTAGGGCTTTGTACGCTGAGTACAATCAGTCTCCCTTGTAATCGCCAGAAATACTCCAGATGCAAAAAGCCCTCTGCTCGTTGTGTATCGCAACAAGCAGAGGGCTTCATCCTGTACCTCGGGTGGAGTAAACCCCATAGTATCACCAAATCAAAAAAAGGCTCCTATGACCTCTAAAGACTGAAAAAGTGTCCAAAGATATCCACATAGGTCGTTTGATATCACCTTTGTGCGTAACCTAATGCGTCACCAATTAGAGGTCAAGTGGCTACTATCACACCGATATTGTGGACGGCTAAGCGGGACGGCGAGGGTCGCTCACCTATCTACATTCGCATACAGGTCAATCGTCAGCGAGCTCTCGTCTCACTAGGTGAGAAGGCGCTAGATAACGAGTGGGATGAGAACAGGGGGCGACTCAAGGGAAGTTCAGACAGGGTCTCGATTGTCAATACGATTATTTCCGATCGTGTAGCTGCGCTAGAACGGGAGGCAGCGAGGCGTAAGCTCGAGCGACAACCGATAACGGCTAGAGGCTTGAAGGAGTCCGTATCGAACGAGCGCGGTGCAAAGGCGGACTTCTTTACCCACGCGGACCTCTACATTAGGCACCTCGAGCAGCAAGGAAAGGTGTACACCGCTCGACGCTATCGCAATGTGACTAAGCACCTGCGTACTTTCTGCGGCGGGCCACTTTCGCTAGACGATATCACCTCTGCCTTTTTGAGATCCTACAAGTCTCATCGAATCGCGAAGAGAGGTAATAAGGAGACGACGGTGGTATCGCACCTGAAGGCCATTCGTGCCATCTTCAACCGAGCTAGGAATGATGGGGCCGTTCGCCCTGGTCACAACCCTTTCGCAGATTTTAGAGTCGGTGATCCCTCGGGTAAGATTGTCCGGCTGACGCTTGACGACATCGAACGAATCAAAACAGTGGTGCTACGGCAAGATTCAGGTGTGAGCCGCGCGCGTGACTATCTACTCTTCTCCATCTACTGCGCAGGAATCAGGTTCAAAGATCTTTGCTTGATGCGATGGGATCATGTTGTATCTGCAGGCGATGGACGGCTCAGATTGGACTATACCATGTCCAAAACCCAGCGGAACAAGTCTATCCTTCTTGCTGGGCCTGCCCAAGCGATACTGGAAAAGTATGGTGATCCCAAATCGTCGTCGGGTTTCATCTTTCCCCTACTAGTGGGCTACGATCTGTCGGATGAAAACCGCCTCATGAGTGCCATTCAATCGCGCAACGCCCTGATAAACAAAGATCTCCGGAGGCTAAAGGAAACGGCTGGTATCAGAATCAGCTTTAGCTATTACGCATCTCGGCACTCCTACGCAGACATTGCTCGTAGAGCAGGTGAATCTATTTACGATATCTCCCATGCACTCGGGCACTCATCTATCAAGCAGACAGAAAATTATCTCGATAGGTTCGACAGTCCTGCTCTTGATGGGCACATCGACAGGCTGTGGGGAGGTTAATAAGCACTCAGTGTTTCTTAATCAGCCTACGACTCTTCGATGCCTTCTAGTAGCGCTCGGGCGCCCATGGATACTTCTCTAAACTGTGTGACATCTACATCCATCTCAATCTTCGATTTCTTGATAGCTCCAGAACGGTTCTTTTTGTAGAGCACACCGGTGAACTTAACCGGCTCATGTTCTACGAGGGATTGCATGGCTTCTGCTTTGTCCTCTGACCCAAAAAAGACGCCCTGGTATGACACTTCGATCGAATCCTTGTTCTGAAAAAGGTATCCGCTCCCTTCCAGCTCTCCAAGCTTGGCATCTTGGTTGATAAACAACGCCATCCGCAAACCTCTTAAAATTGTAATACTTACTAAGTATATGGGCTGAGCCCCCTTCTCGTTCCCTAGGTCGGCAAGTGACCTAGTCCCCATATTGCTCGAAAAAACGCGGAAGGTTGCCTAGGGATGTGATTTAAAGGGGTTTTGAACCGTACATTCTGTTCTGAATATTTTTCCACTCCGCTTTTCTTTCCGTCATGAGAAACTCATTCAAGCAGACTATCGGCTGGGCGTTCTGTATGATCATTTTTCCAATGATCCCTCTATCGACCCTGTTTATCATCCAGCCTAGCTTCCTGCACCTGATTGCTATGCTGGTTGTCATCGGAATCATCGCCGGTTTTGTTGGTCGACTTTTCGAGTAGTTTCACTCGATTGGATTGGGACCTCAAGAGGATTCGCCATCGCGAAACGCCTACGATACACAAAGCCCCTTCACGTCGTCTGACGTGAAGGGGCTTTTCTTGTACCTCGGGGGGGAATCGAACCCCCACACCCGTAAGGATATACGATTTTGAGTCGCATGCGTCTACCAGTTCCGCCACCGAGGCAGGTAGCTCTTTCTGAGTGTCGCTTTCGACGTGCCGGTTTTTATACCGTCAGGCATTGCGGCACTCAGATCCCATTGAATTACAAAAGTCCTAGTGGGTTTCCCACAAAAACGAAGTCGTTCAGATAGAGGCAAAAAAACCTACTAGGAGAGAACTGGACACGGTTATGTACCGATCCCCGAAGGAAACCGGGCAATCCATCCTGCTCGACGTACGGCCCACAGCCCGAAGCAGATCGCTTCTGCCGCATCATGACGCAGAGAGGTGGGTTTCTTTGCGCCTGATAGCTGAATGATCTTCCGAGCTAACGTGTCTGCATGCTTTTTAGCATCGGCACCGCTACGTTGATGCCTAGAAAGTAGAAGATCTCTTCTCCATACATGAGCCTGGCATTGAATCACATCCAACCCTCTGCGCTCGATTTCTGATATCCAAGGCATAGCTATGTCACCGCCGCCTTCTATAGCAACTACGTGTACGGTGCCAGCTTCGTCGATAACAGAGCGAGCAGCCTTTCTCAAGCGTGTCTTGTTGCCGTAGTTGCGCGAGCGATACCAAAGTAGCATGCCTGAGCGGTCAAATACCGCTAGCCCGGTTCGCAAACCTAGGTCCACTGCCAGTAGGCACTCGCTTGGATCATTCATTCGATCAGACGCCGAATTGAGTGAGATGATGGTCCGTGTGCTTGTACATCGTCCATCCCTTTTCGTCGGCCGTCATCATTCCAAAAATGGGATGTTTGCTGGGCACGGTGCCAAGCTGGGCACGGTGCCAAGGGCTCTCATCGTGCGAAGGGAATCGATGAAGCGATTTCGCTGCGATTCAAAATCTTCCGGGTTCGACATCACATACTGCGGGTGTGTCCGGATATTTCGTTTGTACGGTTCGTCCGAAACAACCTTTTTCTTGATGAGACCACCGATCAGTTTGATGATAAATGGAGTGCCATTGAGTGGTTTGCCATTACTGACATCAGCAATTTCCGCGCAATGAGCCAGCATCTGAGCAACCATCATCTCACCCCATTCAGGTTGAGAGTCAGGCGTCAGGCGTGAAAGCCGCTTGAGGACTTCCTCGAAAACGGCATCATCATACATAGATTTTCTAGACATGCTTCCGGGCTAATTCGATGGCGTAGATATGAGAATCAGGTCTTCTTGAGGAGGCGTGAGCCACTGGGCTCCATCTTCTGTGATGACGGCCATTTCTTCGACTGAAATGGTCTTGGTCGTTGAGTCCGTCAGGTTCCATGAATGGAATCCGTCAAACGCGAACGTCATGCCGGGTTTTAGGACCTGAGTTGGGAGGCGTTGAAGTTCCTGGCCAAGTCGGCCTCCGCTTAGTCCAGGGCCACTGTCATGCGCCCAATAACCAACTGGATGGCCCGTGCCCCACATTACTGGGATGCTTCCATTTTCTTCCAAGATGATCCGTTGTGCACGATCCACCTCATTCCCCGTGGCACCTGGCTTCATTGCCGCAAAGGCTGCCCGGCTGCCCGCACGAGCCGCTTCCCATTTGGCAATGGCATCGGCAGGTGCTTCCGTTTCACCGGGTGCGAGGACATAGGCGAAGCGCTGAATGTCCGTCACCCATTTGTCGTAGACGCGGATACCAAAGTCCGTTTGGATGAAGTCCCCCGGCTGGATTACCCGGTCGGTTGGGTGGGAGTGCCCACGGTCCATTCCCGAATTGACAGCAGGATTTTGCTCGGGCGACCACCCGTCACCAACACCCATTTCTGCCATCTTGGCTTCCAAGAAATTGGCGATGTCCAAATCCGTTGTTACGCCGCCAACTGCAGCCGCATACGCTTCGACCTCCCATTGGGCCGTGACTTCCGCTGCCATCGCCATAATCTCAACTTCCCGAGGAATTTTGACAGATAGCCAAGACCGAATCATGTTTTCAGCAGACTCCATGCGGGATGTCCACTTCGCAGGAAGCCCGTCCATCATGGAGGCATACTGGGTGTGCGAAAGACCGTCGACGATCGGGGACCTTCCCGTGTTGATACCTATCGAAGCAGGATCAAATCGCTCGAACTGCTCGGCTACCGTACTCCAGAGACCCACACCACGACCAACTTGAATGACTTCATCCATGCGCTTTGTCTCGGCCAACGAGGTGGCTTCTCCTGCCGGGGAAATAGCTACTGATGTGAGATCTCCATCCTGCAGGAAGAACATAAAAGCAGCAGTGCCACCCGCGTTTTCGCACCCTACGTGATCGGCCAGCGGATCATTGTTGTTCTCTCGACAGATCACGATCCAAGCATCGAGTCCTTGTTCTTCCATGGCGCCCGGAAGCAGCATGGCAATACGCTCAGCCCTGATCTCTGGCCAAGGATCGCCCGTGAACGGGGATTCAACCATGTCTGATTCGGCCGAACACCCAGCGAGGAGGATGAGAAGAAAGGCGGCAAAAAGTGAAATGCGCATCGTTTTTTAGTTGGTCTTGGCGTACAGCGACATGAAACGAATAATAGAGTCGATACCGGCGCGAAAGCGATCGAGGCCGAATTTTTCATTTGGGGAGTGAATTGCGTCGGAGTCCAGACCGAAGCCCATCAGGACAGTGTCTTGGCCCAAAATGCGCTTGAAGTCAGCCACAATTGGGATCGATCCGCCGCAGCGGACCATGTATGGTTTCTCCCCATACACACCTTCCATAGCATCAGATGCTGCTTTCATAGCGGTACTGTCGGTTGGAACGAGTGCCCCGTGCCCACCGTGCAGATCGGTGAACGTTAGCTTCATCGTATCCGGTGCATGCTTGTGGAAGTGCGCTTCCAGCTTGTCCGTGATTTCTTGAGGCGTCTGCCCAGGGACCAATCGGCATGAGATCTTGGCGGTGGCTTTTGCGGGCAGAACCGTCTTAGCTCCCTCCCCTGTGAATCCACTCCAGATACCATTGCAGTCTAGTGTTGGCCGAGCCGTAGTACCCTCGAGCGCTGTGTATCCCTTTTCCGTTTTCGAGTGGGGAGCGCCTACTTCGCGAACCCATTCCTCTCCGTCGAAAGGGAGGCTTGCAAACGTGGCTCGTTCCTCAGGAGTGAGGCCGATGACGCTGTCGTAAAACCCATCAACTGTAATCCTGTGATCATCGTCATGCAGGTCGGAGATCATGCGTGCCAACGCATTAATAGGATTTTCAATCGCACCGCCATATACACCTGAATGCAGGTCGATCGCAGGTCCCTGAAGGGTTACTTCGACGTAAGCAAGCCCGCGCAGGCCATACGTAATGGAGGGGACACCGCTCCCGAAAAGGGCTGTATCCGAAACGACGGCGACGTCAGCATCGAGTAATTGCTTCTGCTGTTCGAGGAAGGCGGGTAGGTTTTTTGATCCAATCTCTTCCTCTCCTTCAAAAATGTATTTGACGTTCAGGGGCGGCGCTCCGCCTGTCTTGAAGAAGGACTCCGCCGCTTTTACATGCATGAAAAGCTGGCCTTTGTCATCACAAGAGCCACGGGCATACAAGTTGCCATCGCGTACCTGTGGGTCAAACGGATCTGAGTCCCACAACTCTAGCGGATCAGGTGGCTGCACATCATAATGACCGTACACTAGAATGGTAGGGGCATTGGCATCTACCATCTGTTCGGCGTAGACAATCGGATGTCCGGGTGTCTCCATAATGTCGACTTTGCTTAGTCCAAGTACCTTCAAGTGGGCCGCTAGCCACTCAGCTGTTTTTCGGACATCACCCGCATGGCGCGAATCCGTGCTCACGGAAGGGATGCGGAGAAAGTCCTTGAGTTCATCGACGAATCGGTCGAAATGCTGTTCGGTGTAGGCGAGTGCCTTATCCATTGAATTCGCTGGCTGGTGTGAGAGAAAGGGTTCTGCAGTATTGCGGGGACCACAAGGTAGCACGGCGAGAGCGCAGTTTCACGCGCTACGGCTCGCTTTTGGGAACGAATAGGTTGGCAGGCCGCCGAAGACTAAAGCTCCGACTCGTCGCGCCATCGTTTGAGCCGCCACGAGGAAAGAGAGTCCTCTCGCACAAGTTGGAAGTTGACGTTACCGTCTGTTCGAAAAACATCACCTTGCTCGAGCGTGACAGTCAGGTTGAATGACCTTACTATACGCTCGCTAACGATGGGAATGAGCACATCTTGCGCAATAATTTGATTCCATTGCAGGCGTATTCCAGATGCGTTCTGAAAGAGTCGTCGAGTGCTTTCAAGATCTTGAGCAAACCCCCATTCCCGGTCTACTTGCGCGTCAAAGTCCTGATAGACGAACGTGAAGGATGAGTCCAACAAGGGCTCATACAATGACAAATCTCTCAGTTCGTAGGCGTTGCGGAAGTTGGTAAAAAAGCCTTCGATGGTTGTCGGATCGCCCAGGAGGTCGCCGAATGGATTACCTTGCTCCAGCGCGGGAGCAAACGGATTGCATGCCGTAAGGCCAACAGTCAGGCTTGCTAGAAGAGCAGGGAATAGGAGTATGACGACGGCTCGGCGCATGGTGGAATATCGGCAATCCGAAAGGAATACCGTAGCATTCTTGCTCCGAATACCGCTTACTTCATGAACTCGGCTTTCAAATCACTCCAGGAGGCCTCGTTGCCAAGCTCTTGATCGGTCCATTCTACGAGCGCCCAAAGCCCCGCACCGTCCTGCTTGAGTATCCATTGAAGGCGCCCTTGTACCTGTGTCGGTACCTCCGTCCTGCGGTGATTAATCGTCAGGAAATAGGTCGCATCGAGGATGAACTCATTTTCGTCCAGCAGCGTCAGCGATTGGTCATTGAGCTGAAACGAATGCCCGGTATTTAGGGCAGCCGCCGCAACCATCGAGGAGAAATACTGCTCTTCTTGAGCCCGAGACCAAGAAAGAAACACGGACTCTCTGGCTGATGCCGTCGCCGTTGGCTGGAATTCGAATTCGTCGGCCATGGAACGCCGGTAATTCAGGGTATTCAGCTCGATTAAGGCGTTGGTAATATTCTCAACCACCTGTTCAGGTGTGTCCGGCTGCACATACGATCCGGTATCCGCCAATGGATCTTCCGGACTACGGGTGTCGAAAAGAGAGCAGCCCTGAAGGACAAGCAACACTATAAACAGCCCGTATCTCATGTGGCTTTCGTTGTTATCATTCCAGAATCAGAAAGGGTTTGATGGCTTCTTCTTCGGAGCGACAGTCTGTATTCCAGCTACAGATGGTTTGCATCACCCGGTCTAGCAATACATCGGGACAGGAGGCTCCGGCCGTCAAGAGAATGTTGACTGGGCGATGCGAAGGCAGCCAGTCTCGTGTTTCGATGACTGATTTACTGTGCAGGTCAAAGTGGCGGATTCGATCAGGGCCGATTAGGGCTTCATCACCCGTGATGAAATAGGTCGGCATCTCCTCCTCGCACAATTCCACAAGGTGGCTGGTATTCGAGGAGTTGGAACCACCTACGATGACAGCTACATCGGCACCATCATCAATCAGGGCCCGAGTGGCGTCTTGGTTTTCGTTTGTAGCGTAGCAAAGGGTATCTGAGGTGTCGGCAAAATGCTGAAGGCCATCATCGCCGTATCTCACTTCAAGCGCTCGACGAAGAAGTGCAGCGATTTCAGCCGTTTCCGTCGCTAACATGGTGGTCTGATTCACAACGCCCAACCGTACTAGGTCCCGGTCAGGGTCAAACCCTTCGCTGAAGCGGTCTTCAAACTCACGAAAGAAGTCACTTTTGCTGATTTTTCCACGGATTACGTCCGCTAGCCGTTGGGCCTCTTCGAGATCTCGGACTATAACCACTGGCGCACGGTCTTTTGCATGGCTAAACGTAGCCCGTGTTTCTTCGTGGTATCGTTTGCCGTGGACTACAACCGTGTAGTCCTTCGCACCAATGCTTTTTGATCGGGTCCAAACTTTCTCCACGAACGGGCAAGTAGTGTTGTAGGCCTCAACATCGACCCCTTTCTCCGAAAGTATCTTCTCCGTTTCTAGTGTCGTTCCGAAGGCTGGAATGATGACAATGTCATCTGAGCGAAGTTCATCGAAAGGAAGTAGCTGTTCACCCGATGTTGTACGCAGGAATTGGATGCCGCGCGAGAGCAAGTCCTCATTTACATGTGGATTGTGGATCATCTCCGACAGCAGGAACACACGACGGTCACCGGCTTCATCAAGGGCCCGGTAGGCGATCTCGATAGCGTTTTCTACACCATAACAGAACCCGAAATGACGCGCTAGCTTAAAGCGCACCGGACCAAAATCGAGCACAGATGGACTAAGGTCCTTTTTGCGAGGATCCTGCAGCCGCCGAGCTTCCTTAATCCGGGAAACGACCGGGCTGCGGTAAAACGTTGGTACGTCGAACTGTCTGGCCATGAACGATGAAGTAGGTTTCCAGAGGATTCAGCAAACTCACGATCAGTGTGAGTGCCGTCCTTTCTTTTCTGAGTGCGGTTAACGCGGATTGGTCGGACGTGTTCGGGTCCTGTTACAGGCGTGAACCTATCCTCGGCAGGATTTCACGCTTGAAGCTTTCGAATCGGTCTTCCAAGATGGCCTGCCGAGCTTGCCGCATGAGCCACAAATAGAAAGCCAGGTTTTGGATGGAGGCGAGCTGCAGTCCGAGTATTTCTCCGGCAATAAACAGATGGCGAACGTAGGCTTTTGAGAATTCCTGGGAAGCGTAAATATCAAGGCCGGGGTCGATGCAAGAGAAGTCTGTCTTCCACTTGGCATTCTTGATGTTTATCACACCTTGCGTAGTGAACATCATCCCATTCCTTCCATTGCGTGTGGGCATTACGCAATCGAACATATCGATACCACGATGCACATTTTCGATCAAGTTCGTGGGCGTTCCGACTCCCATCAGATAGCGTGGTTTGTCTTTGGGAAGGATGGGGGCAACTACATCCACCATGGCGTACATCTGCTCGGCTGGCTCGCCCACGGATAGGCCACCGATGGCGTAGCCCGGAAAATCGATGTCCATTAATTGGCGAGCCGAGCGGCGCCGGATTTCTGGATATACAACACCTTGGACGATGCCAAAAAGAGATTGCGATGCTCCGTAATGGGGAGTTGTCTCTTCGAAACGGCGTTTGCAGCGCTCCGCCCACCGAATAGTGAGTTCATTAGAGTCGGATGCATACTTTTGCGTAGAGTCCCCCGGAGGACACTCATCGAGCACCATCATGATGTCCGATCCGATGGTTCGCTGGGTATCGACGACGTTTTCAGGGGTAAACGTGTGGTAGGACCCATCTATATGGGACTGAAACGTCGCTCCTTCTTCGGTCAATTTGCGCCGGTCCGAGAGGGAAAAGACCTGATAGCCACCCGAGTCGGTGAGAATGGGACGCTCCCAGTTCATAAATGGATGCAGACCACCGGCAGCCGAGAGGACGTCAAGACCTGGACGTAGGTAGAGGTGATACGTATTTCCCAAAATGATGTCGGCATTTATATCCGTCATCAGCTCCTTTGGCCAAACCGCCTTCACTGAGCCTACTGTGCCAACAGGCATGAAAATGGGTGTTTCGATCTCGCCGTGATCCGTTATGATCCGGCCGGCCCTCGCTCCCGAGGGGTCGGTGTGCTCTAGGATAAATTCCATGTGCCCGCGTATTCTCGATTGGTGTCTATTCGGGCAGGCTGCCAGTGCCTGAGGGAGTACCAGTCGTATCAACAGCAGCTTGCAAACGGGCCTCTAGTGCCTTGAGGCGTTCTTCCCATTGTAGTAACTCTCGCTCTCGATCGCTGATCTGGCGAAATGATTCCGAAATGGCACGTTCCCGCACCTCGAATGGTGCAGCCTCGATACTACCTCGCTCTTCGAAATAGCGCCGGAACAACCAATTGTGCTTAGCTGCTTCCATCAACTCAGACATGCGATACGCACCAAGCTCGCCCCAAAAAGCGGCATTTTCTGCAGATTGCGATACGGAGCGTAAGTCTCCGGCGATAACCTGTAGCGAATCGGTGGCTGAAAGCAGGCCATCGTACAGTGCCGGGTCGTTAATGAATCGGGCTAACGTGCCGTTGCCCGAATCAGCCTTGGCAAGAATATGTTCGATTCCTGCTGTCGCCTCTGCTGCCATATCGACGAGTAATTGGGCGCTTGTTTCGGCCGAATTAGCAAGGGATGAGATGATGCGACGAGATTCGTTTGTCGTCTGTACGAGCTCGACGTAGAGCGTGGAGTCATATACGATTTTGCCGAGCGTACCTTCGCCGCGTTGAACATCTAGCATGATCGTCTCGAAAGCGATGGCTGCCTGTTCGAAAGTCTGAACGGATGACAAGGCTCGGTCCGTTATTTCAAAGAGATCGAAGGGATCTTGTCCCGGTAAAAAATCATCAGATTCCGCCTGGTCATCAATGGTGACGGGGTTCACAAGGACAATGATCTGCTCCCCAACAAGTCCATCACTTTTGATACTGGCGACGGTATTTTTGCGAATCAGGTGTGATGCCTTTTGAGAAATGGACATCGTCACGACAATCTGCTCACCTGGCGCTCCGGGAAGCGCTACAGATTGAACGCGTCCAACGTTGACTCCTTGAAACTGGACAGGCGCACCAGACTGAAGACCCGCTACCTGATTAAAGCGGGACTTGACCTCCATCGTGCTGCTGAATAGGAACGTGCGGCTCCCGATAAGGAACAGCACGACCAGCAGCAGGGCGGAGGCTGTTATGATGAGAATGCCCAGTCGGGCGGAGCGGTTCATGTGAACTGTCTTGATGCGACCCGCAGGTCGTTTGGCATCGGTCAGGATGCACCTAAAATACGTTCTAAAAGTGGAGACTGCCTGATGGCTTACACCGCGGCAATACTCAGGGTATTTGCAAGCATGAAATCACCCGGCTGATTCGATTGCTCCAAAAAAGAGATCGAGTGCTGGATGAGTATCGTGCCGAACATCGTCGAGCGTTCCAGAACGAAGAATTACTCCCTCATGTAGGAAGTGGACGTCGTCGGCTATGATTTCAGCACAAAGAAGGTCATGAGTAATGGCAATCGAAGTCACTCCTTTCTCCTCTCGCAGTCGCACGATCAATTCCGATACGCTTCGAACAGAAACGGGGTCCAATCCGGTTGTTGGTTCGTCATATAAAAGAATTTCAGGTTCCAGGATGATGGCTCGGGCAAATGCGATTCGTTTTTTTTGCCCTCCTGAAAGTTCAGCCGGAAATTGATCTTCTTTCTCGGGAAGTCCAACCCAGGAAAGGGACTCCGCAATCTTCTCGTTGCGCGCCTTTTTATCCAGCTTGCTGTGCCGGTCCAGAAAAAAATCCAGGTTTTCATGGACAGTCATCGAATCAAACAAAGCGCCCGACTGAAACAGATATCCAATAGATAAGCGGACCGAATCCAACGAGTCTCCCCGCAGCTCGTCAACTCTGCGGTCGTTTACCCATACCTCGCCTTTATCCGGTTTGAGAAGTCCTACAATGTGCTTGATCAGGACGCTCTTACCGGAACCAGAGCCACCCATTACCACAGAGGAGCTCCCTTTGGAAACGTCCAGGCTGACTCCGTTTAGAACGTCAACGCCAGAAAAGCCCTTGTGAACATCAACCAATCGTATGACAGGGGATTCGCTCATGATCCGACATCTCCAAAAATGAGGAGGGACAGACGCACGATGATGACGTCAGTGAGCAGAATCAGTAGAGAAGAACCTACCACCGCACGCATAGCAGCCTGACCTACTTCGCGGGTTCCACCACGTACGTTAAATCCGAGATGGCAACTGACAATACCCACGATGAATCCAAAGACAGCAGTTTTGCCGGTATCCACCAGAATGTCTGAAATCCGAATGGTTTCAAACGCCGTCGAAAGAAAGATTCGATAGTCCATCCCCGAGGCCATCAATGATTCCAGATATCCCCCAAACATGGCCAAACAATCTGTCCAAAGGGTCAGAATGGGAAACATGATCATGCAGGCGACCACCCTAGTGATGACCAGGAAATGGAACGGTTTGAGGGCCGCGACCTCTAGCGCATCAATTTGTTCAGTGACTCGCATCGAGCCAATTTCTGCTCCCATACCGGCTCCGAGCCGCCCGGCAAGCACAAGTGATGTAATGACGGGCCCAATTTCCTTGAAAACCGACAAGGCGAGCATACTGGGCAGGACGGCCTCTGCACCAAAACGAACCAGTGTGCCGCGACTCTGCATTGCAAGGACGACACCTATTGACAACCCTGTGACGGCCGTCAGCAAAAAGCTTTTCGAGCCGACCTCATCGAGCTGTCGTCCCAGTTCTTTCCATTCAAAAGGTCGTCTCCAGAATCGAACGAAAAAATGACCTATGAATCGGGTGAGATCACCGAAGTTGGCCAAGAACTCCATCGTAAGAGAAGGTTTCGGCGTACTCATTCCACTTCCTCGTTGATCTGTGCTTGAATGCTATCAGAAACAGAAGAAATGTCCTCTAGCTCATCTGGTATGTCCGATGGGTAATACCGTTTCATGAGTTCTGGGCGTCGATGCTTGCGTTCATGGAGCAGGGTAACGATTGCACCCATGGTAAGGATTAAGCCAGAGAAATAGGCCCAGAAAACGATGACAATGACAAGAACAAAGGTATCGCCAAGGGCAGCAAGAGCGCCCTCCTCAAATTTTGCATATCCCGATGCATACGCCGAAAAGGCAACTTTACCGAGCTCCCAGAGGAGACCTGTGAAGAATGCCCCGGTTAGGGCGCTACGCCAAGGAGGGCGGGGCAGAGGCGTAAACCAGATGAGCTGGTAAAACATGGCCATACTTAACAGAAGGGGTAGGATGAACCCAAACGAGTCTAGCGCTCCTTGCCATCCTTCCTGAAGCCACGGATAGTCAAGACCCAGAGACTGAAGCCGTGCCACAGACTGTTCATTGATGGTTTCTCGTGCGACCGTTATAAGGGTTGAAGCAAGGAAAAAGAGGCCAACTTGAAGCGCCATACGCAGGTCAAATAAGTATCCCATTAGGAGGCTTCTATGCTCGTGCCATTCTTCGGCGAATACGTTGGCTATCACTGTCCGAAGCGTCGTAAACAGCGTGATTGCGGTCAGAGCAAGGGCCGCTGCCCCAATAAGAGTCAGCGTACCGGAGGCAGATTGAAGCTGACTGAGAAAGTTCACGATTTGGTCTGATTGATACGAGGGAAGGAAATCCCGGATCAGACCTTCGATAATGGAGAACGGACGCTGTTGCCGCAGTAATGCACCGGCAAGACCGGTGGCGAGGACGATGATCGGAACTACAGTTATGAGCACCTTAAAGCCGATCGCTTGTGCCCAAAGGAAGACGTCCCGCCGATAGAGTTCTTTGGTGAGCCCCCGCAGGTAATACCTCGGCAGCGCAATCATTCTGATGCTTTTCTCCCTCCAATCCATAGCGTCAACTTACTTCGAATGCATCTTGGATGAAAGCAGTGAAGGCATAGCAATAGTGAAAGATGTAGGGATGTCTTCGGTGTGAGATTAAATATCACCTCATGATTGGCAATGCATAAAAAAAGTGGGCGCGGCCTGCGGCCGCGCCCACTAAAAGGACGTTCATGCGATGCGGAACGATTCGTCAGGCAGTTGCCTTATTCGGTTCGAAAATCGGCTCCGCATTTGATTCTACCGTTTCTCGAGTAATGATGCAGCGCGCAATATTGTTTTTGGAGTGCACGTCGAACATGATTTCGAGCATGGCATCTTCGAGCACGGCGCGAAGACCGCGAGCTCCTGTTCCGAGGGCTTTCGCCTTGTGAACGACGGCGTCGATGGCACCTTCATCAAAGTGAAGCTCCATACCATCCATCGCAAACAGTTTCTTGTACTGCTTCAGGAGCGCATTTTTCGGCTCGAGAAGGATATTACGCATGGCTTCGATGGACAAGTTGTCCAGCGCCGAAATGACGGGAAGACGTCCGATCAATTCGGGAATCAGTCCAAAACGAATCAGGTCGTCTGGTTCAACGTGTTGGAAGATTTTAGGGTCGAATTTGTCAATTTTGTCCGTCTGACTGGCTGTAAAACCGATGGAGCTAGACGAAATACGACTCGCGATAACATCACTCAGGCCATCAAAGGCACCGCCACAAATGAAGAGGATATTCGAGGTGTCAATGTTAATGAGGCTCTGTTCTGGGTGCTTACGTCCACCTTTTGGTGGGACGCCGGCAACCGTGCCTTCCAGTATTTTCAACAAGGCTTGCTGCACGCCTTCGCCCGAGACATCCCGCGTGATGGAAGCATTGTCTGATTTGCGCGCCACTTTGTCGACCTCATCTATGTAGATGATGCCGCGCTCCGCGCGCTCGACATTAAAGTCGGCTGCGTGGAGCAAGTTGGCCAAAATTGATTCGACATCTTCTCCGACATAGCCAGCTTCGGTCAATGCCGTAGCGTCAGAGATGGAAAAAGGCACATCGAGGACCCTGGCGAGCGTCCGAGCCAATAAGGTCTTTCCCGTTCCAGTAGGACCAAGAAGGAGGATGTTCGATTTTTCGAGTTCGACATCTTCGTATTCGCTGAAGTATTCAGACGAATCGATGCGCTTGTAATGATTATACACGGCAACAGAAAGTGCTTTCTTTGCCTGATCCTGCCCTACGACATATTCATCCAAGGACGACTTGATCTCGAGAGGGGTCATTCGCTCGCTGGGCGCAGTAGTGCGCTTGGGGCGAGGGGCAGCTGGCGCTGAGGGCGCGGCTACGTCGCTGGTTACGATGCCTGAGGCGTCGTCTATACAGCGGTCACAAATGTAGACTTCCGGACCAGCCACCATGGACGTTACCTCATGGGCAGTACGTCCACAGAAGGAACACCGGATTACATCGTCGTCGCGCAGATTGCTCATGGTGGATTTATCGCTTCAGAAAGTTCATTGTCGCACAAAAACGAGCCCATCTGAGCGGGCGCGTCATAGTACATATATCGCACCGTTTGTACAATCCCTTAAATCCTTTCTTAACCTTATGGCACGATTGTTTGACGCAACCTTGAATGGATCCTAGCTCATTGAACCCATCAGACCCTTACTGTTTCCCATGACAACGCCCCCTGAGTCGTTTCCAATCCCTTTCTTGGAACGTATTGAGACTCTTTTTGACACCACAACCAAGACCAGAATACTAGAAGGAATGGCAACTGAGCGCCAAGTCTGGTTTCGGGTAAATCCACTTGCTGGAGGAAATGAAGCCGTATTCGACGCCCTTGCGGCTGGCGGTCAAACGGTGCATCGATCAAAAGAATGGAATGATGCGGGGTGGGTGCCAGAGTCAAAACGAGCTATGCTTCTTGCGTCATCTGAAGTTTCTTCGGGAAAAGTGTATGTGCAAGGACTGGCCAGTCAATTACCTGTTCGAGTGCTTGAGCCTGTTCAGGAAGATGTTGTGCTAGACTTGGCTGCAGCACCGGGCAGCAAAACACTGCAGTTGGCAGCTGCGGCGCCTGGGGCAGACATCGCGGCCGTAGAAATCGTGCGGAAACGCAAATTCAGGCTGCAAGATAATTTAGCCAGGCACGGGGCCGAAGGCGTGAAAGTATTCCTTCAGGATGGAACCAAGGTTTGGCGATACCGCCCCGAACATTTTGATAAGGTTCTGCTTGACGCGCCCTGCTCAAGTGAAGGCCGATTCCGTTTTCATGATCCGGAGAGTTATTCTTTTTGGACGCGTTCCAAGACGAAAGAGATGGTTCGCAAGCAGCGTCGTCTGCTGTTTTCGGCTATCCATACGTTGAAGCCGGGAGGGACCCTCGTCTATTCAACATGCTCGTTGGCTCCGGAAGAGAACGAAGGGGTCGTTCATCATGCATTGAGCATCTTTTCTGACTGTCTCGACGTCGTTCCAATCGAATGGGATGCGCCGGAACGCATTCCCGTGCTTCGATCCGTGGGGCGGCATGTGATCGATAAACGGGTCGATGGCGCTTGTCGACTTATTCCGTCCGAGAGAATGGAGGGGTTCTTTGTGTGTCGATTCGTGAAAAAGACGTCCTCAAATCCTCCCCTTAAGTTCAAAGCTGAGAGCAAACGCTAAACTTGCCAAGGAATGAGATCAGTTGTCATCAACCCGGGCAACAAACTGCGCTCCATATTTCGCCTCGAGCACACGCTCCCGATACAAATAACTAGCCGTTCTGCACACTTTGGTAGTGTAGAGGTAGTTCAGGCCTCCTCCCAATAGGGCACCGGTGACGGGTACCATCTGCGCGAGTTTCTTCTCGGTCAGGTTCATGCCTAATCTGCGCACGATTCCTTCGATGACATTGCCTACCCCGACCTGTTCTAAGATCTGCGTTCCGTGCTGCCGCGCTACCCGCGAAGCTGTTCGAACGGCGGGAGCTAGTGTCACGCTCTTCGTGTTATTGCCAGGTCGTGCAACAAGGTCGAGGATCTCCAGCGCGAAAACACGCTCGGCCGGATCGGTGATATCAAATCCACAATACGTTGCCATTTCGCCCGATGCCCTCAAATTGATGGCAACTAAAGCGACTAGGTCAGGGACGATTCCCGCTGCGCCAGCAGCCCCAGTAGCTACACCTTCAGCCGAGGCCAGGCCAACATATTTTCGGTCTAGGCCAAACATGACTTCATCGATGTGAGCCAGGTCTAGTCCGTGAATATCGGGGAGGTCATTGATGAGGTGACCTCGCTGATGGAAGTCCTTCAACACCGCCTCCGTCCACACAGAATCTTGGGTAATCTCATTCGTCAATTCCAGGACACCCGTCACCACATTCTCCATCGCCCATTCCATGCCTGGAATCTTATGGGCTAGGTCGGTAACGGCATTCCATGACTCAGATACCTTTTGGGATGCCCATGAAAAGACCGATTCAGGAGGGTTACGCCATGCCCGGATCTCTTCCAGGACCTGGGTTTCGTACGCTGAAGGTTTGTGTCGATGCTGATTCATGGCATGCTTATACGGAGCATTGACGAAAGGTTGTCCCTACACCACGTTCAGCCGTCAGTTTTTGATAGGCCAGTATACACCGAAGCGCAAGCGTTGCTGAGGTAACGGGTAATCTGGTACCAACAAGTTGCCTATCTGCAGGTTGGTGCCAGATAAGACATTTTCGAGGGCCAAAAACAGCGTCGCGCCACGAACACCACCTTCTGCCACCAAGTCTACCATCCAGTCTGAATCGACGTCAGCCCCGTCACTTGGCAGGACTAGCAGCCCCGTGACAGAGTGCAGGCGCCTACCAGACATGCCGTTCCAACCACGCACGCGAACGAAAGCGTCCAAGTCCAAGTCTGATTTGAAAAGAAGGGCTCTGACACCGAAACGTGCCGACAACCAGGAATCCGGTGCCGCTCGTTCCCATAAGGTCTGAACTATCTCAGAATTGTTGGCTTTGGCTTTTCGAAAGACTGGGTTCAAGCGGGCGTAAAGGCCACGTTGTGCATCGTCCCTGATGCCAATAATGACTGAGACGGCAGATGTCCGCTGAGCTCCTCGCAAGGCAGTAGTGGAGAGAGAATAGCCATCAGGGTCAAGCTGATGGACAATCGGATCTGTTTCGGTCTGAATCATCCCGTCCACGTACACTGATAGCCATCTATGCCTCCAATCGGCTCCCAGTTGAAGCCGACGAAGGTCTGTACCTTCATGAGATAGTACCCGGGACGCAAGATCACCCATGCCAGCACTCTCCATCAATGAAAGACGACGACCCGTCTGTAGAGCCGACGATCGAAGTGAGAGTGTTCCTATCTTTTTTGTGGCGTGTAACTCTGTGTCTACCCAAGTCCGGTTCTCATCCACTCTTGGTCCGGCCTTTACACGGATGGTTGCACTGCGCCGTTGCCAAATACCGCTAAGTGTGGCACCCGAAAGTGAACGAGCTTTGGGAAGTTCAGTCCATGCACTACCCTTGTTCGCGATATCTCGCTGGTGGAATGCGCTCCAACTGAGGTCGACGGCTCTAACGTCTTTATTCTGTTCAAAAGAGCCCTTCCATCGTGTCATGATAGAGCGCATCGCCAAGGATTCGCCCGTAAAATCATGTGTCTGAGAATGACGCTCAAGATTAAGGCGTGTCTCGATGCCTCGGACGCGCGTGTCACCACGCAGGCGCAAATCGTTGCGGATGGTTCGGCGCCGGGCTGATTCGTCTCCGACGATTGCCCCAAGTCGTTGGTAAATAGACTCCGGATCAGTCCCAAACGGTTCGACCCCCGTATGAGCCCCGATGGAGCGCCGAATAGCTACTTCATCTAGTTGTATTGTGTAACGAGTTGTCTCCCAACGAATTATGAACGCTATTTCTCGCGCTCTCCTCAGCCGACTTCCACTGTACTCCCCGCTGGCGCCTGCCCCAGCATATCCGAAAACCGTCTGAAGACGAGAGCGTGTTGAATCCGTGCCAAAGGACCGGTTCTGGACGTGTACCGAATAGATACCCTGAAGGCCGTCGCTAGCCGAAGCATATCGGATGCGGGTTTCTGGAGTCTGAGTTTCCAGTGGATCCGCCTTAAACCCAGCCGAGCCATCGCTCAGCCAATTACCAACCTGCGCCAGTCCAACAGGCACCAAATCGTATCTAGGACGTCCTGTCAGCAAGTCATCCATGCTTTGACCGTCCCACCTGAGCTGAACACGATTCGGGTCGGTGCCAAAAGGAGCGGGGGCATCTGGCCACCCGGCTGCTCCGAACGTCCACGCAAAAACGCCCGGTTGATGGGTCAGGATCGTTGATGGTGAAGGGTCTGTGTGCTGCAACGGCAGCCTGTCCGGCGTCGTTGTTGAATCTTCCTTCATCGCCACGAGCTCTTGGTCGTCAACGGCCGCTTCTTGGGCACGGGCAGGTCCAGTGAACAGGAGCAGTCCCAGTAAGGCGAGCAATCCATACCGGTACGAGATCATATCCTCACTCCGGAAAAAGACCGAAGAGACGAGCCTCGACCTTCGAAATGATGTGAGACTGATCTTTTTCAACGTTCACGAAATCAAGTTCGTCGACGTCAATAATCACTTTTGGCCCTAAATCATATCGGTCCACCCAGTCTTCGTAGTGCTTATTTAAGCGCTGTAGATATTCGATTCGAATCGTCGATTCAAATTCTCGTCCACGGGACTGAATGTGGCTAACTAGGGTGGGTACGCTTGCCTTGAGATAGACGAGGAGATCGGGCGGTCTCAAATAGGACGTCATTACTTTGAACAGGTCCTGATAATTCTCATAGTCCCGGGCTGACATTAGTCCCATCTCATTGAGGTTGCGGGCAAAGATCTCGGCATCCTCGTAAATAGACCGATCTTGCACAACCGAATGGGGTGCCTCCTCGATCAGGCGCTGATGCTCAAACCGACTGGATAGGAAGAAGACTTGCAAGTTGAAGGACCAACGATGCATGTCTTCGTAGAAATCCTCGAGGTACGGGTTGTCATCAACCCGCTCGAAGTACGCCTCCCACTTGAAATAGTCCGAGAGGATGCGGGTCAAAGAGCTTTTACCAGCTCCAATGTTGCCGGCGACGGCTACGTATTTCTTTCCAGTACGGGGCACGCTAATTGAAGATCTATGGTCGTTTCTAGGGCCAGATGGTGAGCCCTAATCTAAGGCATGAGCACATAGTCGCCACGAGTGACTCGTTTACAATGTGTGATCTTTCGGAAACAAGATGTACGTCCTAGATCTAACCCATTATTCGCGTTTCCTTTCCGGATGAAGCGAGTAAACCTCTTATCTTCACTTTTTCCTTGAAAACGACACTTTCTCAAGACGGTCATGGCGCCTACAGCCCGTAAAATTTCTCCCGCTGATCGGGGCAAATACGATCCTGCCAGCATTGAATCTTCCTGGTATACTTACTGGGAGGAAAATGGTCTGTTCAAGTCGGACGCTTCGTCGGATAAAGAACCTCATGTTATCGTGATGCCGCCCCCAAACGTGACGGGCCGTCTACACATGGGGCATGCGCTCCAAGACACGGTGCAGGATGCCTTGACGCGATTGCGCCGGATGCAAGGATTTGAAGCTCTCTGGGTGCCAGGCATGGATCATGCTGGGATTGCGACCCAGAATGTGGTCGAGAAAACCCTCAAGAAGGAGGAAAAGAAAAACCGACACGACCTTGGCCGTGAGGCCTTTGTAGAGAAGGTTTGGGATTGGAAAGAGGAATATGGTGGCATCATCCTCGAACAGAAACGTCGCCTTGGCGATTCGTGTGACTGGTCCAAAGAGCGATTCACCATGGATGATGGCTTTTCAAGAGCAGTCCAAGGTGTTTTTGTACAGTTATTCGAAGAGGGACTGGTCTACCGCGGTAGCTATTTGGTGAACTGGTGCCCAGTCGATCAGACGGCTATTTCTGACGAAGAAGTCGATAACGTCGAGCGCAAAGGACACCTATGGTACATCCGCTATCCACTGGCTGATGGAAGTGGTCACATTGAAATTGCAACGACCCGGCCAGAAACCATGTTTGGAGACACGGCGATTGCTGTGCACCCTGAAGACGAGCGCTACACTGCGCTGATTGGAAAAAAGGTCAAACTCCCGCTCACCGATCGTGAGATTCCAATTATTGGGGACGACTATGTCAAAAGCGAATTTGGTGCGGGCGCTCTAAAGGTCACGCCAGCGCATGACAAGAATGACTTTGAGATTGGTCAAAAGCACCATCTCGAGTCAATCAATATCATGAACCTTAATGCCACGCTAAACGAGAATGCAGGCGCGTATGAGGGGATGGATCGTTTCGATGCTCGTGAGAAAGTGGTAGCAGACCTTGAGGCAGAAGGGTTATTGGTTCGGGTCGAAGAGTATGCCTCCACCGTGCCGATTTCTCATCGGTCAAAAGCCATCATCGAACCACTCATTTCAAGGCAGTGGTTCGTTAAGATGAAACCTTTGGCGGAGCCAGCCCTCGAGGCCGTTCGCGATGGGCGAATCAAATTCTATCCTAAACGCTGGGAAAACGAGTACTACCGTTGGCTAGAGAATATTCGAGATTGGACGATCTCACGCCAACTTTGGTGGGGGCACCGTATCCCAGTCTGGTACTGGTTGGATGCAGAGGGCGAGATTGATGAAACCAAGGGGTTCAAAGTCTCTATCGAACAACCCGAAGAAGGGATGGTCCAAGACGAGGATGTACTCGACACCTGGTTCTCTTCTTGGTTGTGGCCGTTTGCAACGCTAGGATGGCCTGAGAAAACACCGGACCTCGCCAAATTCTACCCCGGTGCGGTTCTTGTTTCGGGCTACGACATTCTATTCTTCTGGATTGCCCGTATGATCATGGCTGGCATCCATTTTATGGGAGAGATTCCGTACCGAGATATCTTCATCACGGGGATGATCAAGGACAAGCAGGGGCGATGGATGTCAAAGTCGCTTGGTAATGGCATCGATCCTTTGGAAATGACGGAGGAGTATGGAGCTGACGCCGTCCGCTTTAGCCTCACCATTCTCTGCGCTCAGGGACAGGATATCAAGCTGGACCCTACCAAGTTTGAGATGGGTCGCAACTTCGCGAACAAGATCTGGAATGCATTCAACGTATTCGGTCAGTTTATGGAAACGGGTCAGCAGTATAGCCGACAGCGTTCTTTCAAAGATCTTGATTTCGCTGAGCAATGGATGGTGACGCGCCTCAATCAGACTATTCTTGAGGTTGAAGAGGATCTAGCCCGGTATCGTCTCAACGAGGCCATCACAAAAATCTATACCCTCTTTTGGGGCGATTATTGCGACTGGTACCTAGAGCTGATCAAGCCTACCGATGGTAACCCGATGGATCCAGAAACGATTGGCTTGGCTATCGAGCTATTCGAGAAAATGCTCCAGTTGCTGCATCCATTCATGCCATTTATTACCGAAGAACTCTGGGCGCACGTGCGGCCAAGGGAAGAAGGAGATTTGTGTATGACAAGCTCTTGGCCAGCATCAAACGCACAAGAGATCGATGCGGATCTGGCAGGCCACTTTGCTACGATGCAGGACCTCATCTCAGGTATCCGCAATATCAAGGCGCAGTATGCTGTGTCTCCAGGCCAGGAAGTATCTGTGGTGCTGCAGCTCGAGAAAGGCCTTGTCAAACCAGTAGAGGAGCACAGAGCGTATTTCGCCAAGCTTGCAAAAGCGACTGACCTAACAATTTCCCCAGATGGTTCGCGTCCCCCAGCAGCTGCATCGGCCGTAGTTGGGAAGAACACGGTCTTCGTTCCTCTCGAAGGAATGATCGACTTGGAGATCGAGCGAGATCGAATCCGTAAGGAAATCGACGAGAAGACACGCTTCCTGAAGAGCACTGAAGGAAAGCTACTGAACGAGCAGTTCATTTCGCGAGCCCCGGATGCTGTGGTCCAGAAAGAAAAAGACAAAGCTGAAGAGATAAAGGCTGAACTCGTTCGTTTAAAAGCGTCCCTCGAAGAGCTTGCTTGATGCGTTCCAACGTGTACCTTTGTAGCCCAATCAATTGGATCTGCGAGGTATTCCAATGGCACGCATCTTAGTCTTGTTTTTGGCTTTGCTTCTTTTGCACGGAGTGCCTGGCGTTAGCACAGGACTCGCACAAGATTTGGTGGATAGTTCTGCGCAGGTGGTGGATGAAATAGAATTGCGAGACGGATCGATCCTACGGGGTCGTATTGTCAGCGAGACAGACTCTATTATCGTCTTCGAAACACTCACTGGTATTACGGTTGAAGTTGCCGTCACTGACGTGGTTCGTCGTCGTCAAGTGTCGGGTCGAATGAGTGACGAAAAGTTTGTGACCTTCGATCCGAACGCTACTCGTTTACTTTTTGGACCCACTGCAAAAGCCTTATCAGCCGGTTCAGGCTATCTGGCAGCACATGAATTGTTTTTCCTTTCAGGTGCGGTCGGCCTGGGTGGGAAGCTGACATTAATGGGAGGTGCATCCATCATCCCGGGCGCACCCGAGCAGCTGGTGTTCATCGCCCCAAAGTTCACCGTGCACGAACGGGAAAATCGAGCCTTTGCCGTCGGATTCATGGTGGGCACGATAACTGGAGTTTCCGGATACGGTGGAATTCTGTACGGGGTAGGTACCTTTGGGCCTCCCGATCAATCGCTTTCAGTAGGGACCGGCTTCCTGTTCGGAGGCGGAGAGGTGCACGATTCCCCCATCATCATGCTGGGTGGCCAGAAGCAACTCTCGTCGCGCGTCAAACTATTGACGGAAAATTATGCCATGCCAACCGAGACTGGAGGCGCATTACTTAGTTTTGCGGTCCGGTTTATTGGTGGTCGCCTGACCACCGACCTTGGAGGTGTTACAGAGTCTTCCTTGCTTGACGAAGGGGGGTTTCCGGTGCTTCCTTGGCTAGCTTTCACCTTGCACTTTGATTGATGACGAAGACGCACGTTAATGCCGGTAGGGTGAGCGTCCTGCTAATTCTAGGGGTGCTCATATCCATTCTGTTCGTCTCCTGCGAAAGCGAGGTATCGCTCACAACAGATCGAGTAAAGGTATCCGAGGTTGCACTAGAAGAACTCCCCGGCGGAGCTAGAATTCTGACAGGCTATCTAGAAAACTTGTCAGATGAAGAGATTTTGATTGCTCAAATCCAATTCTCTCTCTTTGATGCAGATAATCGAGGAGTGGATTCCATGGGGATCGTCGTTCGTAGTGTGCCGGCTGGCGGTCGGGTATTCTTCAGGGAAGCGGTTCAAAGCGATTTTGATATTAGGGGAGTTAGACCTAAATCGGTTCTCTTGCCTTGAAAACAGAAAGTTTGCCCATCTGAACGTGCTCTGAAATAGTTGTCGGATCGCAATTAGGCAGAAAATTGTCGTTCATAGTTAGGACGGAGCCCTTTCCTTGTCCAGTTTCGGACAAAAGACTCGAAAACGAACTGATCGTCCCCATTTCATGCCTGAAACACGCCAAGCATATCCATCCATGCCACTGACGGCTACCGAAGCCATGGGTCAACAGGAAATGGTTACACGCCATCGTGTTAAACGGGAGCAGCTGATACCGGCCGAAACCCGGATGGAGGACTCGTTCCGTATTCCAGTCGTTGCGACACTCGTTTTCGTCATCACGATGATTGCCATTTTCTATTTGGGACGTATCGTCGACGGATACTATCAGCCCGTTGTGATGGATGGTCAAATCGAATTGCAAGGACGGCGTTAATCAGCGATTGCAAAAGGACTCTTGAAAACCGGCTGATTTCTACTACATTTCGGGATCGCTCACCATAGCAAAGAGATCCCATGCTGTCCCGTCGCCATTTTCTCCGCCGTGCTTCTGCTCCAGTTGCCGCATCCTTCGTAGCTCCGTTCTTCAATCCGTCATCTATTTCGGATTATCTCGAGCATATCGCGTCCGATACGAGGGCGCCCGAAATCGTTGCACGAGACGAGACCTTCTGGCACGAGATTCAGCAGGCATTTACCGTTGATCGTTCCTTGGTGAACCTCAACAATGGTGGCGTCAGTCCGGCTCCGGCCATCGTCCAGCAGGCTATGAAAGCCCACCTGGACTACATGAACCAAGCGCCGGTTTATACCATGTGGCAGGTGCTCCAGCCACAGGCAGAAGGAGTCCGTCAGCGTTTAGCGCGCGAATTCGGTGCATCGGCCGAAGAAATTGCCATTACTAGAAATGCGAGCGAGGGTTTGCAGATTTGTCAGAACGGGTTCGATTTCGAACCGGGAGACGAGGTGCTAACGACAACGCAGGACTATGGTCGTATGATCAACACGTTCAAGCAGCGTGAGCGTCGTGACGGCATTGTACTCAAACAATTCCCCCTTCCGATTCCAGCTGAGGATCCAGATGAAATCGTACGGTTGTTCGAACAGAACATCACTCCGAAGACCAAAGCGATCCTCATGTGCCACATCGTCAATATCACGGGCCAGATTCTGCCAGTGAAAGGGGTGGTGCAGATGGCGCGCAAGAAAGGCATTCCCGTAATTGTAGATGGGGCTCACTCGTTTGCCCATTTCCAATTCAAGCACGAGGATCTGGACTGCGATTACTTTGCTACAAGCCTCCATAAATGGCTCCTTGCTCCGATTGGCACCGGTATGTTGTACGTGCGCAAGGAAAAGATCAAAGATCTGTGGCCGATGCAAGCTAGTTCGGAAACACAAGACGATAACATCCGCAAGTTCGAGGAAATCGGTACCCACCCAGAGGCGAATCAAATCGCAATTTCGGAAGCGCTGACCTTCCATCAGGGAATTGGAGCGGCTCGCAAGGAAGCTCGCCTTCGCTACTTGAGGGATTACTGGGCAGATCGTCTGCTGCAGCATGACCGGATTTACCTGAACACCAGCCAGAAGCCGGAGTTTTCCTGCTGTATTGGAAACGTTGGAATCCGCGGTATCGACACGTCCGCTGTGGGTAAATTCATGTGGGATGAGCATCGCATCATCATCACACCGATCAAACATCCTGAATTTGAAGGAGCTCGCGTAACGGCGAACGTCTATACGACAATGGAGGAGTTGGAACGCTTCTGCGATGCGATGGAGTACCTGGCCAATAATGGACTGCCGTCGAAATACATCTCTGAGGGATGATCGAACGTATTGCTGTTGTTGGAGGAGGCTTGGTAGGACTTGCAACCGCTCGTGCTCTAATTCTGCGGTATCCTCATTTACAACTTACGATCCTAGAGAAGGAAGACACCGTGGCCGCACATCAATCCGGTCGCAACTCAGGCGTTATTCATTCCGGCATCTACTATACGCCGGGCTCACTAAAGGCCACCCTTTGCCGCGAAGGGAGAGCTAGTCTTGTTTCTTTCTGCGAAGAGCAAAACGTAGCCTATGACACGTGTGGAAAGGTCATTGTCGCAACGTCTGAGGATGAGGTTGAACGACTCCACGGCATTTATTCTCGGGGTCAAGAGAATGAAATTCGTTGCGAAATAGTCGATCCGTCTGGGCTTCGGGAGCTAGAACCTGCTGCGCAAGGAGTCGCGGCCATCCACGTGCCCGATGCGGGTATCGTCGATTATCCAGGTGTTGCGCAGAAGCTGGGAGAATTGATTACAGAAGCTGGCGGGCGCATCGAAAAAGGATTTGATGTTCAAGGTTTCGAGCGCACATCGCAAGGCGTCCAAGTGTGCAGTTCGAATAACGTGGTAGCGGCAGACTTGGTTATCAATTGCGCAGGGCTGTACTCAGATCGGATTGCTCGGATGGCAGGCGCAGACCCCGGGATGATGATCGTGCCATTCCGTGGTGTGTACTACGAACTCCGTCCGGCGGCACGTGCACTGTGCCGTAACCTGATTTATCCCGTGCCTGACCCAGCCTATCCATTTCTTGGCGTCCATTTCACGCGTATGATCGATGGCAGCGTAGAGGTTGGGCCCAACGCAGTATTGGCTATGGCCCGGGAAGGGTATTCGCTTTCAACGTGGAACGCTGGTGACTTGATCGAGGCCGTGCGATATAAGGGTTTCCGACATTTGGCCGCGAATCACTGGCGAAAGGGGCTTTTGGAGATGCATCGCACGGTATCTCGGTCTGCCTACCTCAAAGCGTTGACCACGTTGGTGCCGTCAGTATCGGTCGATGACCTCGTCCCATGCCGGTCAGGCATTCGCGCCCAAGCTGTGCGGCCCGATGGGTCGATGGTAGATGACTTCGTCATCGCCGATCAGGATGACATGGTCCACGTGTGTAATGCCCCGTCTCCAGCTGCCACAGCGTGCCTTGCGATCGGGGAGCACATAATGGATCATGCGGCCCAACGATTCTAGCCCCCTTTTGTGAACGGTATCAGCACGGGTGTATCGCGTTTGTACGTTTCGTAGTCGCTCTGTCCGCCCCAACGCGCATCAGCGCGCTCTTCTAGCAATGGAATGCCACTGATTCGGGTGAGCAGGATGTACACAAAGACTGGGGAGATCAAAGTGATAAGCTGCCAGCCCATTAGGAGCGGAAAGGCGATTACGCTGAGGCCTGCCCATAACATGATCTCTCCCAAATAGTTGGGGTGACGGGAGATAGCCCAAAGTCCCGTTTGGATAAATCGGCCTTGGTTTGCAGGATTATCGCGGAAGGTTCTCTTCTGCTGATCAGCTACGACCTCTACGAGGAAGCCGCCAACCCACAATGCAAGGCCTACTAGCGCCCAGATATCAAGGCCTGCTGCAGGTGAACCATCGGCGAGGGCTAGAACTGGCGCAAGACACAACACAGCCCAGAGTGCTTGCATGGCCCACACGTTTAAGAATCTGATGGGGTGCTTTTTGAAGTCGTCGAATCGGCCATCCTGCCCAGCCTTCCGGATCCTAGTTATGAGAAAGTACCCCATTCTTAGTGACCAGAGCCCAACACATGAGAGCATCACGAGAACACGAGCTCCAAGGTCAGGCGTCATTATGCCGATAATCAGAATAGAACTGATAAAGGTGATACTACCGACCGCGTCATAGAAGCGCTCACTGCGATTTAACCAAGCAGGTACCCATGCCACGATATTAACCGCGAAGGCCCATCCCGTTATCAGGATGGGTATTGAATCCCATAGGGGGCGGATCTGCGACCCGCCCCCGAAGGCTATAATCACTGCTACGACAAATAGGGCCGGTGTGGTCAACCAGACGCCCCATGCCGCACCTCTTGATGTAGTAGTTGAGTCAGACATTATCTGTCTTAGTCGTCGCTTTCACCTTTGTTGTCCATACTCATCGGACCGGCGCCAGCCCATGCAATAAAGAGCGCAGCACCCGTCAAGCCTAGATCCTTCATGAACATTCCAAAAGCCGTCTGATCACCGGAGCTCAACATGGGAGCCCACACCATGAACGTGGTGCTGGCGAGGAAAACCGCTAGGAAAAGCGCAGCCTGTTTGGTTTTGTACCCAACAGCGATAGCTCCACCAGCAACGATCAGGAGTAAACCGGTCAAATACACGAAGAGAGTTGGAGCAGGTAGGAATGAAGGCACCATACCGCTCATCGCGGAGGCATCTCCTAGGTGTCCGAAACCGAACACCAACATAGGAACGACAAACAGAACACGGCCAATGATGGGGAGAAATTTCATGGTAGGTAGATTGGTGAAGAGGGTGATAATGATCGAAGACGTGCATCGATCGTTGCGACAAAAACCGTCGAATGACTGACATGCAGACATCCTTCTTCATGTCGCTTCGATCTGTGTTGAATAGAGGATGACTGAGTTACAAAATATCCGCTCGATGAGCGGTATCTCCTATTGTACAATCCGATGCAGCACTCTTTATTGCTACATCTGGATTCAAAATGCCCATACCATAAAAATGCCAAGACCGCGCTTATTTAAGCCCACTTCACGCCAGCAATCTGTTTCTATGAAAAAGCCAGGTTCGGCGCCTGGCACGATGGTATATACTGGCCGGGAACGTGACCACGATATCCGGCTTACGTTGATCGACTACAAAGAGAATCACTTTGAGGAAGTTGTTGATGTAGACGACATATGGCAGATGCGCCTCCCCTCACCAGACTCTGTTTCTTGGCTTGACGTCTCTGGAATACATGAGGTTGAAGTCATTAAGGAGATCGGGCATCACTTAAACATCCATCCACTGATAATGGAGGATATTGCGAGCCCGAATCAGCGCCCGAAAATGGAGATGTTTGACGACCAGATGTACATCGTGGCCCGGATGCTGCACGTCGGTGATGATGGAGCAATACAGGAAGAGCAGATATCGATCATTCTGGGCAAATCGTATATCATTTCATTCCAGGAGCTGCCCGGCGATGTGTTTGATCCAGTCCGTGAGCGGCTGAGGGTAGGAAAAGGCATCATTCGAAAAATGGGCGCCGATTACCTAGCCTATGCACTTCTCGACCTTATTGTAGACTTTTATTTTGTTTTACTAGAGCGATTGGGTACCGAGGTCGAAGACCTTGAGTTGGAGGTTATGGATGATCCTAGTAAGCAGACGATTAGATCCATCCGCACGGCAAAGCAAACGATCATCGGATATCGAAAAGATATTTGGCCTGTCAGGGAGTTAGTATCCGCTATGATTCGAGATGAATCTGGTTTGGTGCGAAAAAAGACGACTACGTATTTGCGAGACGTTTACGACCATGTGGTTCAGATAATTGACCTTATGGAGACATACAGGGACCAGTTGTCGGGTCTGACGGATCTCTATCTCTCCTCACTCAGCCAGCGCATGAACGAAGTAATGCAGGTACTCACCATCATTGGGAGTATTTTCATTCCGCTGACGTTCATTGCAGGTGTTTATGGTATGAACTTCGCCGTTATGCCCGAACTATCATGGGAATACGGCTATGCTGCCGTCTGGGGCATAATGATCATAACGGGTATTAGTCTGACGCTATTTTTCAAACGAAGGAACTGGTTGTAGCATGAACATGCCATTTGCGGTGCTTGATTATCCCACGCAAGAAGTGGTAGCGGACACTCTGTCCGGACCGTCCGTTTTCGACGAAGTGACTTCAGACTTCGGAGAATTGATGGACTCTGTGATTCCAGTCGAGACGATCGCAATAGGCCTTCTAAAAGGTATTGCCTTAGTAGTCATTGCTTGGCTGCTTATCAGGTTGTTTGATCGCGCCATGAAGATGTGGACGAAGCGATTCAAGGACCTTCCCGCGATTGATCCTCACCGCCAACGCGCGCTGACTATCAGTACCCTACTGACCTCTTCGGTACGATATGCCACATGGACCGTTGTCCTAATCATGATTCTAGGTATCATGAATATCGACGTCGGTGCGCTCATTGCTACGGCCGGAATTGCGGGTATTGCAATCGGATTTGGTGCTCAGTCCCTCGTCAAAGACATGATTGGAGGCATCCTGTTGTTGTTTGATGACTCTATCCATGTTGGTGATATCGTGCGTATTGGAACCGAGGAAGGGATGGTAGAAGATATCGGTGTCCGAATCATTAAGGTCAGGCGCTTCAACGGTGAGCTGCTGATGGTGCCTGCGGGCGATTTGCGGACCTTCGCAAACAGAAGTATGGGATTCGTGCGGGCGATTGTTGTAGTCGGGCTATCCTATGATCAGGATGTTGACAAAATCATGACGGTGATGCAAAAGGTTGCGGATCAGTTCGCTGCAGAACATCCCGACATCTTGCTGGACGAGGAGCCCATTGTCCAGGCGATAACCGAATTCGCTGACAGTTCTGTCAATGCCCGAATCGTAATCAAGATGATCCCGGGTGAACAGTGGAATAGTGAAAGAGAACTCAGACGAATGCTCAAACAGGCATTCGATCGTGAAGGTATTGTCATTCCATTTCCACAGCGAACACTTCGCGTAATCCAAGAAGAGGCGACAGCGTCTACCTATCGGGTGGCGCCTCCCAGTCCGGCTGACACGCCAGGTGATCAAACTGCCAGCGGTGTTCAAGAAGAACCTGAGGAAGATGAATCAGACGACTCTACCGCTTATTGAATCTCTTTAGACTCCTGAAAAAGGGAAGAAACGGCTGACGGGAATCCTGAATCTGCCTCAATACGAAGGGCCGCCCCGGTGACAGGATGCTCAAATGAAAGGGAAATTGCGGCTAGAAGCATTCGCTCAACCCCTAAGGTGTCTCTGAAAAAGGAATTGTGAGCGCGGTCCCCAAATTTTCGATCACCGAGTATTGGATGGAATATGTGCTTGAAGTGGCGCCTTATTTGGTTCTTTCTCCCTGTTATAGGTTGGACGTCCACCAAGGAATATCGAGCTGTGTCGTATCGGCCAACAGGTGCATCTACTTCACATTGAGCTACGGTCGTAAAGCGCGTAAGCGCTTCTTGTGCAGGCTTGTCTTGCTGAGCTTTCCTATCTGTGGTCTTGTCCAGAACTTCCTTGAGCGGATAATTGATAGTGTCCTGAGGATCCGTCCATCCCCGCACTACGGCTCTATAACCTTTCTCAATGCGGCGCTCCTCAAAAATCGATGAAAGCTGCCGGGCCGCTTCCCGAGACCGGCCGAAAACAAGAATGCCGGACGTCGGTTTGTCGAGGCGATGAATGGGCCACACACGCTCGCCGATTTGATCTCGCAGTGTCTGCATTGCAAATCGAGTGGCGTACGCATCGAGCTTGGTACGGTGTACAAGCATGCCCGCCGGTTTATCGATGGCAATTAGGACGTCATCCTGGAAAAGAATCGTCAGAGGCGTGGGCACCTTTTTAGCCTGTTTCTGGCAGCCTAAATGTCTACTTCGCGCTTCTTCAGAAGGAATAGACCATAGTGTCCCGCCGTGACAGCGATGTTGCCGCTCTTGAAATACGGATAATTGCTCCAAGAAACACCGCGCCCGCCGACAGGTGATGTATCGAAAAAGGCTGTTTCAAATGGGGCTTCGGGATCCGTGATATCAATAATGCGCAATCCAGCGGATGTATTCGACTGATACATCAAGTTGCCTTTGACATACAGATTATGATCAGTTTCCGTTGTTTCGGCAATGTACTCTCCAGCCAGAATAGGGTCGTCAAGGTCCATTAGATCCCAAATCAGTGTCCGGGTGCCATCAACAAACCCATTTGCTTCGTCAATCTCGTCATTCAAATAGAAATATCGTTGATCGTCCGTAAACCATCCCTGGTGAGCGTAGGCAACACTCGGATAGGTTGCGATGGCCACAGAAACAGGATTTGCTTTGTCCGTTACATCAGCAATTGAAATCGCCGTTTCGTTGGATCCTATGCAAATTTCGCGTCCCTGGTAATCAGCGTCTGGACCACTATACGTCAGACATTGAGCGTCGTGGGAATAGCCCGTCCCGCGTCGACCGGTCTCTCCATCCGAAAAGCATCCTGCAAAGACAGGAGTGGCTGGATCGCGCAGGTCTAGCATGTGCAAACCACCTCCGCACGTTTCGCCACCGGCGCTGCTTCCGACCGAATAGCCAAACCCGGTGTCTTCATTGATCACAATATTGTGCGCGCTGAAAATGCCACCGTAGTGCGATGTCTCTTCAAACTCGACAGGAGCGTCCTTGACGTCACGCAATCGGGTCAGGTCGAAGATCTGTATGCCATGTTGTCCGGCTCCGTCAGCGACGATATAGACGTGATTACGATACACTTTCATATCCCGCCAGACACTGATGCGGGCCGTGCTGGTCATTCTCATCGTTCCAAGTACGATCGGGTGGGCTGGATCAGTGACGTCCACAAATGAGGTAGCATTGGAAAGACCTACGATAGCATACTCTCGTCCTGTTTCAGAATCCTCCCATCCCCACAGGTCATTCGTGCGGATGCCTCGATCAGCGCCCAGGTCGGCCATCGAAACAAAAGACTGAATATCCACATCCTTGCACGGGAAATCTCCGGCTTGATTATCTGTGCACTCAATCGGATCGCCAGCCATGGAGTCGTAGCCAAAGATCTCGTTCATGAGTGGAGCTGACCAGTTCATAGTTCCATCTGTCGTCTCATCGATCATTTTGATGGCAAACGCTACGCCAGCTCGATTATCAGTACCCGGTGCACCTGCAATAACACCACCATCGGGTGAAGCAAGGGTTTCTCCAAAACGAGCTCCAGACTGCAGAGCAGGGGAGGGTACGCGTCGAACGCCGGTAGAACTTGAGGAACCATCGTCGGCCTGGTCAAGATCAAAACTGTAGATCGTTCCTGAGTTGCCATGCCCAGGAGCGCCTACCCAAAGTGTCGACCCTAGGCTGGTAATCGCTGTGCCGAACTGTTCGCCCCGGCCGGATCCGAAGGGCAGGAGTCGTTCCGCAAAGCTCCATCCATCCTGATTGCGGTCAAACAAAGAAACGGCCCCCGTGCGGTTAAGGGCGCCAGGAGCCCCAACGGCAAGGCTTGTTCTATTCCACCATAAGGCAGATCCAAACAAGGCCCCTTCGTCCGGAAAAAGCGGTGTAATTTGGCCTGAGGGTTGCCATTCGTTATTCGAGTCGAGGGTAAATCGATACACCGTCCCAGCGCCTTCACTGGCTCCGGGTGCTCCTACAAGGATTTCCTGGTCTGAAGCAAGAAGTGTTGAGCCAAAACCACTGCCTGATTCTTCATCAGAGGCCTCCAGGGACTGATCCAACATCCAAGAATCATTGCCGGCTCGGTACACCCGAACGCCGGCTGAAGTGCTGTCAGAACCCGGGATGCCAATCAGGAGCAGATCGCCAGATACATGCACTGACGACCCAAAGTCGGGGCTCGCATCGCGGACAACCCATTGTTCGCGCCATGTGCCATCACTTTCGCGAGAAAAGGTCATGATGAATCCTTCTCCCGGGGCGCCGATGGCCATGACGTTTCCGCTTGCGGATACGGAGGCTCCAAATCGATCTCCCACTTTGGATAGCATGCCCGCTGAAAGGCGCTGTAGTTCTGTCCACGCGCCAGAACCAGCATCACCAAAGACGTAAACTGAGCCTGGAATGGCGGGCTGCTGAGCATCGCCAACAAAGACTTGGTCGTTCGATGCCGACGTCACGGTACTGAATTGCCGGGCAGCTGAAGAGAACGTAAAAGAAAATGAAATCAAAAGAAGCAATACGTATCGCATGGGTCCGGGGTTGAGTTGAGAAGTGAAGGTCGTAATCCTTTCATTTCTTTCCAACGCCACAGCGGTCAAACGTTGTTTTCCGACTACCTTTCATTGAACGACTTTTCACGGCATGTCATTCAAATATGGAGGATATTGTCTTTTAGTAAGACCCGAAAAATTACGCCCAAGCTGTCCTGAAAAATCAGCTCCTACATATTGTATTCATTCATCCTGAAATGGGGATCGGTGGCGCAGAGCGCCTAATTGGACAAGCCGCTGTGGCTTGTGCGCGTGCCGGTCATCGCGTTTCAATTCACACCAGACGATTGGATACCGCATTTCAGGAAATGACGGAAGGGAATGGAATCGAATTTGTCATTCGGGGACGAGCTATCACGCCGAAATTGATTGGCCGCTTTGAGTTGTTCTTTCAAATTATATGGACGGCTTGGATTGTTTTCCGCATTGCCATCACCCGAGAAAAGATAAATTTGCTGGTGTCCGACTTGGTACCCCACGCTATCATGTCCTCAAAAGTGCTTTGCCCTAGCATCCCGCATCTTTTGTATTGCCATTACCCTGATCAGCTGATGTCAAGTCGGGAAAAATCAGGGTGGTACGGGCTCTACCGGGCTCCGTTGGATTGGATTGAGGCGCGATCTTTTAAATTAGCAGACCTGATTTTGGTGAACTCAAAGTTCACGTTGGACGCGGTTCGATCCGTCGTGCCGGATCTGAAGGAAGACGCAGCACGCGTTCTCTACCCGGGCGCATGAAAGGACTACCGCCAGACTAGAAAGTGGGTTGTATTTCCACGCATTTGAAACACCGGAGGCGCGCCACGTCTTTTGATAGAGGATTTCTGGGCATCGAATAAAAGGTCCGTAAGTCAGTAGCTCAAGAATCCATGGCCAGTCTGCCATGTGTTCGCCTCCTACATTCCGGCGTAAGCCACCAATCAAACGTAGGACATCGGATCTCACGATTCCTCTGAATGGAATCCACCAGTTTTTACCTAGGCGAATGTTTGTGCAGCAGCGCTCAAATCGATCGGTAATACTATCTAGGTTTGGATAAGAAAGGACGGTAATATTCCCATCACTCATGACGTAGTCAATGTCTGAAAACGCTAAGACACATTGGGGATTGTCCTGAAGCGCCTCGACTAATATCTGGACATATTCCGGTCGTAGCACATCATCATGAGCTGCAAAAAAGAAAAAATAACCGTCAACCTGAGGCAGGAGTGTATTTACATTCCCAATCCACCCGAGATTTTTTGCCTGATGTTGAACACTGAACCGATGGTCTCTCCCAGCATATTCATCGCAGATGCTTCCCGTCTCATCGGTTGACGCATCATTAGAAATCAGAACATGCAGGTTCGGATACGTTTGTGCAGCGAGAGAATCCAGGGTTTGCTTAACAAACGCTGCGGCATTGAAGGCTGGAACTAATGCGACAACTCTAGGCGGTGCAGGATTCATCGTACAGTTGGCGGAGAACACCCGTAGAGGGCTGGGTCAGTGAAATGCAAATATATGATGATCTTCCGAAGCTTTCGTCGAGGATTGGTAGTCTTACTTCTTTGCGTTGAATCAGCTAACGCTGTATCAGCTGGCGCCCTCTCTTCACGTAGACCGATCCCATCTTGGTGAATGCATTCGTGAATCCGATTTCACTTTTATGACGGATCATGGCAAGGGAGCCTTCCGTTGACGTTACTGTGATGTCAGCGCCCGGTCAACATTTTCTCGGAAGACGGGAGCATTCGGCAGCACCTAGTAGAATACTTGCTAGCAGAATACTTGCTAGCAGAATACTTGGTTGTGCAGATAATCAACTTTATAAACGAATACAGAAATGGCTTCTCCCTCTTTACTGCCTGAAGATCGGCCGGTTGACGGCATTCTGAGCCCAATCAACAAGTTTATCCGATTAGAGGCATCCTCCGGCGTCCTTTTGCTTCTCATGGCGGTGTTAGCACTCGTCCTGGCGAATACGACCCTCTCTACATCGTATTTCGAAGCGCTGGATATTCCACTAACGTTTGGTTTTGGTAGCCTTTTGATCCAGAAACCATTACTCCTGTGGATCAATGATGGTTTGATGGCCATCTTTTTCTTTCTGGTAGGCCTCGAAATAAAGCGGGAAGTTCTGACCGGAGAGCTGTCTTCACCTCGACAAGCACTGCTACCCATCATTGCTGCCGTAGGTGGAATGGTTATTCCTGCTGGGTTTTATGTGCTAGTGACCGGTGGAACGCCGTTTGTCGGAGGCTGGGGTATCCCTATGGCAACCGATATTGCCTTCGCCTTAGGGATTCTAGCATTGCTTGGCAGTCGGGCTCCGGTTTCTCTCAAAATCTTTCTGACGGCCCTAGCCATCATTGATGATCTAGGCGCTGTACTAGTTATTGCCATTTTCTACACCTCGACGATTAAACTCGGTGCGCTCATAATTGGATTTGGTCTTTTAGCCGTTTTAGCACTAGGAAATCGTTTGAGGATCCAGAAGACGTCCTTCTATGTGGTTTTTGGCATCTTACTTTGGTTGGCCTTTCTAAAGTCAGGTGTTCATGCAACCATTGCTGGTGTGTTGTTGGCACTCACTATTCCCGCGCGCCGTCGGCTTGATGCAGGCTCGTTTAAAGACAAAGCGATGTCCTTCCTGACATCCATTCGTCCTCAGACGTCGAAAGATGATCCAGACGTGGGCAACAATCAGGAAGCCATTCATGCCCTTGAAGTCCTGTCCAAAGGGGCAGAAACGCCGCTAACCAGGATGGAGCATGCCTTGCATGGTTGGGTCGCCTTTTTCATTATGCCCGTTTTCGCGTTGGCTAATGCTGGTGTGGATCTGAGGGGCGTCTCTATTCTTGACGCACTGATGCATCCTGTAGCGCTCGGTATTATCGCTGGCCTTTTTATTGGGAAGCAAGTTGGCGTTGCCATCTTCTCGTGGTTGGCCATCAAGCTGAACGTTGCTGAGATGCCCAAAGATGTGACCTGGCGTCAGTTGTATGCAGTGGCCATCCTCACTGGGGTAGGGTTTACGATGTCGCTGTTTATTGCGGGGCTCTCGTTTGACGATCCGGAAGTGTTGGATCGGGCAAAGACGGGGATCTTGGTTGCCTCGTTTGCAGCGGGTCTGCTGGGGTACTTCTTGCTTAAAACGGCTCCCTTGCCGTCAAAGGATGCCTGAGACTGATTTCAGTTCAGCTGATATGAATCGGGCGCGGCGGGATGAATCCCGCCGCGCCCGTTCTGTTTTTGACCGTTGGTGTCAGTAGGAAGATCAGCGGACCTCTGTGCTGACCACGTTGCCATCAATGATGACACCAATCGCGTGCGTCGTGTATTCGAACGGATCGCCATCGTAAAGCGCGATATCGGCATCCTTGCCAACTTCTAGCGATCCAATGCGATGATCAACGCCCAATAGCCTTGCCGCGTCGATCGTGATAGAGGCAAGCGCCTCTTCGAACGAAAGGCCGTTGGCTGCTGCAACGCCCGCTTCGAACAGGATAACCCGTGTCTTGGGCACATAGGCCTCGAAGCCGCTCTGCAGCGCAAACGGGATGCCTGCGTCGCGAAGAATGGCGGCTGCCTCAAAGGTTGCATTTGCCCGTTCGCCACCATGCCGCGCCATCGTCGCATGAGTTATGACAGAGACGCCAGCTGCCTTGATCTGGTCCGTCACCAAATAGGCTTCTGACGCTGAATCCAAGACGAGGTCGATACCAAACTCCTCTGCCAGGCGAAGGGTGGTCAGGATATCGTAAGAACGCTCGACTGTGACGAGAAGTCGCATATCGCCATCAAGAACCGCCTTGAATGCTTCCATGCGAAGGTCCGTACCTTTTTCCGCATCATAAACCTGTGCTTTAAGTAGCTCGCCGCGAAGCATTGCAATCATTTTGGACCGAGTACCGGGCGATCCACTGTTCGCACGGCCACCATTGCCAAGTGTAACAGCCACCATGGCAGCTGGGTTGATGACAGATTCGGATACATCGTTGCCGACCGTCTTCACGATCATGGTCTGCCCAGATACCAGAACGCCAGGGCCATGGCCCGTATGCATCGTGGTAACGCCAAATCCGCGTACCCACTCGACGAGCGCTTCTCGAGGGTTGTAGGCATCGATAGCACGCAGTTCAGGCTGCATGGGTGATGACCGCTCCACCTGATCCTGATCATGTGCTTGATTCAGGTATCCAGCTAGTCCGACCACTGTGTGCGCGTCCACCAATCCAGGAGTGACGACGGCTGCTTCCATCACGTCATATCCGGAAGGGACAGCGAAGCGGCCAACGCGCTCAATCTTGCCGTCGCGGACCAGCACGACGCCGTTTTCAATTGGATCGCCGGCCATCGTGTAGACGAGATCTCCTTTAACGGCAATTTGAGCTTGGGAGGCAGGAACTGAAAAGAATAGGGCTGCAATAGCCAGTAGAAATACGTTTCTCATTGACCCGCCTCCAGTTCGATGTGGTGAAGGTGCATAGCCTGATCGTTGCTGGCGCCGTATCCACCGAGCGCGTACTTGCGATCCTCCTCGTTTGAGCGGTCAAATACCCGAACGCCGTCGATCCAGGTCTCCTGAACGTGTGTGTACACGCTGAGCGGATCGCCTGATAGGATAATGAAGTCAGCGTCCTTGCCCGGCGTGAGTGACCCGACGCGCTCGTCGAGATCGATCATCTCGGCACCTGCCATCGTCATGCCATAGAGCGCTTTTTCGCGGCTCATGCCGGCACGAACCGCAAGGGCAGCTTGCCGAAGGAAAAAACGGGAGTCAGTAATACCGTCATCCGTGTGGAAGCCAACTTTAGCCCCTGCCCGTTCGAGCATGCGTCCTGACTTAAAATGGTTATCCATCGCTTCAAGCTTACCTCCGGGACTATCCACAGAGATTAATGAGACCCATGCACCAGAGGCGGCAATTTCGTCTGCCACTTTCCATGCATCCGACACGTGTTGAAGCACAACTCGGAACCCAAATTCCTCTGCGAGACGAAGCACCGTTAAGATGTCGTCGTGGCGATGGGTGTGGTGATGGACCACTTTTTTGCCAGACATCGCATCGAGTAGGGCTTCGTACCCCAGGTTGATGGGCGGAGTGTCTTCGCCCGCTTCAGCAGCCGTCGCTTTTTTCTCGCCATACTCTCGCGCTTTTATGTATTCAGCGCGCACAAGGGCGGCCGCTTTAGCACGAGTACCAGGGAAAGGGGAAGCCCCGCGAGGGTTGGTACCGTTGGCCATCTTGATGCCGCCTAACCAATTGCCGTCTTCATCTAAGATCAGGAGATCATCGATGATATCTGCATCACGGTATTTGACGTATAACGTCTGTCCGGATAGTAAGTGACCCGAGCCAGGCATAATGTTGGCTGTCGTGACGCCACCCGATTGCGCTTTTTGGAAACCGGAATCGCGTGGATTGATAGAGTCCATCACCCGAACATCCGGCTGAATAGGCGCACTGCGGTCTGCACCTGAGCCATCCCCAATGTGGCTGTGAGTATCAACAAGCCCAGGCATAATTACCATGCCTTTGACGTCGTGTCGCTCGGCGCGTCGAGGGACGTCGACTTGGCCGGCAGGTCCAACATCCACGATGCGGCCATCTTCAATGATGAGGGTTCCATTTTCGATCTCCGGACCGTCGATGGGAATGATATGGGCGCCGGTAAAGGCGTGGGTTTGTGCAAGCGTAGGGGCAGCTGAAAGTAGCAGTACCGCGAGTCCAGCAAATAATCGTTTTCGCATAAGTCCGGGTGTGTTTGTAGCGGCACGCAGAATACGAGCCTATTGCCAGAAAAAAAAAGCACGGAGGCCACCAAACGAAAAGAACACCGCAAAGCACGAAGCGGGGACGATGGGTTTCATGGCCATCATTTCGTTGATATTTCAAAAAGGACAACATACTCTTTTGTCGTATATCGCGTCTAACGATCTTGACCACAACACTGTCCAAGACAATGAAAACTCGAATACTTCCAGTACTCCTAGTAGTGCTAACAATACTTCTGCCTCTCAGTGCCTGTCAGCAGACAGTCTCAGAGCCAACTACAGCCGCTTTCAACCAGCCCGATCCGTACGATTTCAGCCGGAATACCAAGCCTAGTATTCTCCAGATTGCTGCCGAATCACCGGACCACAAAACGCTCGCGGCAGCGATCAAGGCGTCCGAGATGGAGCCCACACCGGTCAGCGCCGGTCCACTTACGGTCTTTGCGCCCAACGATGCTGCTTTCGCCAAACTGCCTGAAGGGACAGTCGATGAATTGGTCAAGCCTGAAAACCAGCGCAAACTGCAGCTCATCGTTACATCGCACGCCTCACCAGGCACGTTCACCGGACCAAGCTTGAAGGCAGGCATGAAGATCTACCTGGCCACCGGTCACTACGTTGACGTGGAAGAGCGGGACGGCGACATGTATGTAAACGGGGCGAAGATCCTGGGCACGGTGGAAGCGGCCAACGGCGTCGTGCACGTAGTGGACACGGTATTTCTGCTTATCGATTAGATGTCGAGGTCCTTCTATCCGCGCAAAGCTTGAGTTTGTATTTATTCGGGAGGTTGTGATAGAAGAGAGTTACGCAGATCAAATTCTATCTTTCTCGAATACCGGACTGAAAAATAAAAAGGCCCCCAGACAAGACTGGGGGCCATTCAACATTAATAGGCGAGAATACCCGCCTTTCTGAGTGCCCAGGACTGGAGTCGAACCAGCACGTCCTTTCGGACACCACCCCCTCAAGATGGCGTGTCTACCAATTTCACCACCTGGGCGGGTGGGTCGAAAATATAGAACAATTAGTTACGGTATCGAATAGAGGCACCCCACATTTCAATGACACTTCAAAACGCGTAGTAGGGAGGAATTCAATACCTTTTTTGGGGAGTGAGGAGAATACACCACAACGGTAATCGGTGTTTTTAAGCCGCTTTGAGCGAAAAGAAGAAAAACTTATTCACAATGGTCGAAAAAATTTAATTTTAACCATTGAAACACATAAAATTCAGAATGGTGGCTTAGGCTGCTATCCAGTACACTCACATATTGAGAGAATCAATGGATTATCTGAAGACGACGTTACGTGTTGCTTTTGTCTTTATCATTTTGGCTGCCTTTGTTGAAGTTCCTTATGCTGCTGTAATCATAGCAGTGCTTGGTCTCGCAACGGGTCTCCAACGTGATTCAGGAGACCTAATCAGGACAATTGTAATTGCAATTGGACTTTCTGTTGCTGCTGGTGCACTTGATGCAATTCCTGTAGCTGGAGAGTATCTAACTGCCATTCTCGGAAATGCAGCGGCTCTAGCAGCAGCAAGCTCCATAGGTGTTCTTCTGAAGTTTTCTTGGGAGCAAGCTGGCGTGTAGTGAATAAATCGGAAGTTCATCCGGGATCATCTTTTGCACCGGGACCAGAGGGTGATACGAACTTTTAGATTGGGGATGTCTTTTTAACAGGACGATGTCTTTTAGAAATGACATCTCTTGATCCCTCGGTTTCGGGTAGAAAAGAAAGAGCCCCGATTGCTAATGCAATCGGGGCTCTTTCTGTGATCCCGCCAGGGCTCGAACCTGGGACCCTCTGATTAAAAGTCAGATGCTCTGCCAGCTGAGCTACGGGATCGCCGGCCGGAAATGATATCCGGCAAGACACAGAAATTACGAATCCTTGCCCTGACACACCAAATTTCAGCTGTTGAAGGTTCGGTGAGAACGGATAACTAAAAAACACTCATTCTATTGATCAAAACGCGTTCATTTGACGCGCTAGTGAGGGGGAAATGACTGTCAATGTTCTCAAAACAATGATTTCATTTGCCTTCGCATCAACAAACGTCCATTCATTAGCGTGGGAGCAAAGTTTATAAACCCATTGACCAAGTAGATTTCCTTCGGAATACAATTGTAAATGAGCTTGCACTCTACGTCGCCTTGACGATAATCATTCGTAAATATGGCGGCTACCAGACCATTATCTGCACTTCCTACAAAGACATCAACACCTGATCCGTCAACACTGTCTGTCCCATTTACATAACCATAGTCTATGGGGTAAATGATGTCGGGATAATTAGGGTGTGGCTTATTGATAGGGCGATCAATGGTGATGCCCTTGATACGAATCAGATTTTCCCATTGCTCCCAATCTACCCAACCCGGCACACCGCCAGGATTGGCCAAATCACTCATCGTCATAGTCGTCGTGGTCGTCCGGCGTAATGAGCTGGATATGCAAATCTCTTAGCTGGTGGGCATCTACTACGTCGGGAGACTGAACCATGGGCTCCTGTGCACTTTGAGTCTTCGGAAAGACGATTACGTCGCGTAGCGATGACGCGCCGGCAAGCAACATCACGATGCGGTCCAATCCGAAGGCAATGCCACCGTGCGGAGGTGCGCCGAAGCGGAAGGCATCCAAAAGGAAGCCAAAGCGAGTCTGCGCTTCTTCCTCATCGATCCCCAGAGCGTCAAACATCTGGCGCTGAACGTCTGCGCGATGAATACGAATCGAGCCACCGCCGATCTCGCTACCATTCAGTACGACGTCATAGGCTTGCGCGCGAACAGCGCCTGGATCCGTGCCGAGCATACCCATGTCTTCCGCGTGGGGAGACGTAAAGGGGTGGTGCATGGCAAAGAAGCGGCCTTCGTCTTCGTTGTACTCTAGCAACGGGAAGTCGGTGACCCAAAGGAATTTCCAGGGACCATCAGATGAATCAGAAATCAGATTCAGGTCACGACCCATTTTAAGGCGAAGGTCTCCCACCTGATGAAACACTTTCGGTGCCGGGCCTGCCAAGACCAGAACGAGATCACCTTGATTGGCTCCACACGCATCAATGGCTTTCTGGACATAGCTGGTTGGCAATACATCGGACTTTACGCTGGACAATACTTCAGAGCCATCAGATGGTAGGCGGAAATGAAACAGTCCACCGGCTCCAAGGCGGCCACGGACAAAGTCTTTATCCAATTTGTCTAGTTTGCCACGACCCGAATCACCTTCACCCGGCACGACGATACCTACAACAGCGCCTCCTTCATTGATCACAGAATCGAATACTCGGAAACCGCAGCCGTTGAAAGCATCGCTGAGATCGTGCAGCTGCATATCGAAGCGAAGATCCGGCTTATCTGAGCCGTATTTCTTGACGGCGTCGTCGTAACTCATCCTCGGAAAAGGAAGGTCCAATTCTGTACCTTTGACCTGTCGCCATATGTTAGCGAGCATGCCCTCAGCCGTCGTGTAGATCATTTCCTCGTTTGCGAACGTCATTTCGACGTCGATCTGCGTGAACTCTGGCTGACGATCTGCGCGAAGGTCTTCGTCCCGGAAGCACTTCACGATCTGGAAGTAGCGGTCCATGCCTGCTACCATCAAAATCTGCTTGTAGGTCTGTGGGGACTGTGGAAGTGCGAAGAACTTACCGGCATGCACGCGGCTTGGCACTAAGTAGTCCCTGGCGCCTTCCGGAGTGGACTTCATCAGGACGGGCGTTTCAACCTCCACAAAGTCCTCAGCATCGTAAAATCCGCGAACTGCTTGATAGACCCGGTGACGTAGCAAAACGTTTTCTTTCAGCTCCTGACGCCGCAGATCCAAGTAGCGGTACTTGAGGCGAAGGTCATCCGAGGCGTTCGACTGTTTGCCCTCATGAACAGAAACCATAAAGGGAAGAGGATCGGATGTGTTAAGGATGATGATATCCTCAACGGCAATCTCGACGGACGCGGTCGGCAGGTCAGCGTTCTTTGCCGCTACCTCGCGCTGCATTACGGTGCCCCTGACGGTTATGACGAATTCGAATCGTAGGGACTCGGCAATCTTGGTCGCATCCGGGTGGTTTTCCGGATTAAAGACAATTTGTGTGATGCCATATCGATCGCGTAGATCGACGAAGATTAGACCACCGAGGTCGCGGCGGGTGTCGACCCAACCTTTGAGTACGACCGTTTGGCCGGCGTGCTCGGCGCGCAACTCGCCACACGTGTGGGAGCGGTTACCGTGAGAGTCAATCTGGAACTGGGAAACAGACATAATCCCGTACAGGGTTGGGTTTTTTTCAGGCAGAGTGGAAAAGATAGGGGAACGCCGCACGGCGAAGGCTGAAAAATTGGTTTAGACTGGAAGAGCTTGGTTCTCTATCTTGCCTCGATCCGTTCATTAACCGGTTTGATTCATGTCCCAAACAGCCTCGTTACCCGGCGGCACCTTTTTTGGTCACCCGCGCGGTCTAGCGACACTCTTTTTTACGGAGATGTGGGAGCGCTTCAGCTACTATGGCATGCGCGCTCTCTTGATTCTTTTCATGACTGCAGCAGTAACGGGTGATAATCCCGGGATGGGTCTGACCGACGGCACTGCAGCGGCCATATATGGGCTCTATACGAGTCTTGTCTACCTGCTCGCTCTGCCGGGCGGTTGGGTTGCGGATAAAATATGGGGTCAACAGAAATCGGTCTTTGTGGGTGGTGTAATCATTGCAGCCGGTCACTTTAGTATGGCCGTTCCCATGACGGAAATGTTCTTCTTCGGCTTGATTCTGATCGTTCTTGGAACGGGACTGCTGAAGCCGAATGTGTCCACGATTGTTGGTGAGTTGTATCCTGAAGGCGGTGCCGCTCGCGATGCCGGATTTTCGGTGTACTACATGGGAATTAACATTGGCGCTTTCCTAGGTCCAATTGCATGTGGATACTTTGGAGAGGGCATCAACTGGCATTATGGGTTTTCCTTAGCTGGTTTTGGAATGGTCCTGGGATTGATTCAGTACCGGATGGGTACGAAATATCTTGGGGCTGCTGGAGCGCTAAAGACGACGGATTCACAAGACGCCATTGCTTCGAAGACGCGAAAATTCTACCTCATTTCAGGAGCCAGCGCGGCTGTATTGGTCTTGTTCGGATTTTTGGTTTCGAGCGGCGTCTTTGATTTGACCCTGACAGATATCGCTGAGGGCCTCGGGTCGAGCATTCTGATTATTGTAGCCGTGTATTTCATCTACCTGATCTTTTTCGCTGGACACAATGCGCTCGAGAAAAAGAGACTTGGGATCATTTTCTGGCTCTTCATTCTTGCTGCCATTTTCTGGTCAGGATTTGAACAGGCCGGTTCGTCGTTGAACCTTTTCGCTGATCGCATGGCAGATCGTGAATTTGGTGGTTGGGAAATGCCAGCGAGCTGGCTACAGTCAGTCAATTCGACATTCATCATCATTTTTGCGCCGATCTTTGGTTCGTTATGGATCACACTCGCACGGATTAAGAAGCATCCATCCTTCCTAGTAAAGTTTGCCCTTGGTCTTCTCGGACTGGGTGCAGGCTTTTTCGTCATTGCGTGGGGCGCGGCTAATGCTGAGCCTGGAAGCGTTGGTATCACCTTCCTGATCGTAACCTATTTCCTACACACGGTTGGTGAGCTTTGCTTGTCACCAGTTGGAATGTCCTCCATCACGAAGCTCGCCCCTGAGGGACGTGTAGGGCAGATGATGGGAATCTGGTTTGTTGCTACTGCACTTGGTAATCTCATTGCCGGTCTGGTTGCAGGAGACATTGGAAATCTTGGATTCGACGGTCTCTTCTCACAGGTAGCTATGATCAGCGCCGGTGCAGGTGTTGTCGCGCTTCTACTGGCCTTCCCATTGAAACGCTTTACCGGAGGCGTTGAATAGACTGATTCGGGAATAGCAAGAAGTGAAGAGGGGCGCACGATCGTAGATCGTGCGCCCCTCTCGAGTTTTCAGTCCTTTGATCGTTCAGCTAATAGGTCTGACTAGAACGTCGGGTTGATACGGAACCAGACTGATGGTTCCAAACCAGTACCCAGGTCGCGCAGTGGCCATGCCACCTCGATTCGCACCAAGCGATCATCGAAGGCTAACCCAAATCCTGCAGATGGGATTACATCGTTCATGTCGAACGCATCCTGACCAGCCTGCAAGTTCGTCCATCCGGCATCGAATGTGCCAAAGAGCGTGATGTCATCGAGGATCCAGTCCATAAGATCTGGCTCGTACAATGAAAGCTCAGCGTTCGCCAGCATCATTCGCGTTCCGATGAACTCGTTCTGCTCGTATCCACGAACCGAACCAATGCCGCCAAGCGTAAATGCTTTTTGAACCGGCACGGTGCCTTCCGTAAAACCACCGCGGAAACGAAGACTCAGACCGGCATTTCGAGTGAGGCGAGCATAGGTGCGGACATCACCCAGATAGCGCGAGAAATCAAAATCTCCTCCCAGTCCCTGACCTAGCTCAGCCTCCAGTCTGAAGGCAGCGCCACGTGGGCGGCTCTGTAGCGAGCGGATGCTTCCACCTTCAAACGAGAGCACGAATGATTTCATTTGGCCTTCGTTAACGCCAGGGTTGGGACGGAAGTCACTTCCGCCGAACAGGGACCAATTAGTCTCATTTCGAAGGCTCGAGTACTCTTCATCCCGGTATCCGGCACTCAACTGGGCAAACCGAGTCAGACGAGCTACAGCATACGCGGTCCAGCCTTCTGTGCCGTGATAGTCAAAAAAGTCATGACGGAATAGAGAAGCGGCGGCTGTGTTTTCAGCCCAGGAAGCTTTCCACAGATCATCCGTGTCCGTATTGCGCTGGTAAGCGCCGCCAATCTTGAGATCAACCTCTTGATTTCTCTGACGGTCACCGAAGCGCGTTTCAGCGCCGACCTTATACTGCCATTTTTTCATCGCGAAGGCATAGCCACCTTGGCCATATATCCGACCTCGGTCCCAGCTAGACCAATCGAGCGGAGCGCGTGTAACGCCTAAGAAAAGGCCTTCAACCCGGTTGTAGCGAAACGAAGGGATGTTGCGATACAGGGAATACTGCTGGAATGGCCAGCGATGATTCCATTCGCCCAATACAGATTCGGACGAGGTTACCCAGTCAGAACTGCCACCATTCCATGAATCACTCCAATCATCTCGGCGATCGCGCCAGCGCTCATCTCGACCGCCATGCTTTTCTTCCCAGCGATCGTCGTCGTCCCACCAGTCCCCATCACTAGTACGAATAGTCACGCGCTCCCTTCCATTCTTAATTTCATACCGGTAAGGCGAATCCTTTCGGATGCGGACATTATCGTGATCTGCTTCCTGAATGGCCGAGCTTAATTCTCTGAGAACGCTATCGAGACGGCGAGCAAGGTCATCCTCACCTCTCCGCTCAAGCGAACGTGAGATACTTTCGAGCTCAATTTCAATATCACGAAGCATCTCTACCAGGTCTTCTTCGGGCATACCACGGAAGCCTCCGGTGACCGGACCGTTCATTGCCAGTCGGTCGCTGATGCTCAGGATCTGATCGTTGATCGGCTCTTTTGCGTGCCTCTGCGTGACGTCCTGCAACAGCCCCATGACTTGCTGGACGGCTGAAACGACGGTTTCATATTCAGCAGGGACACGGTTTGATGGTTCATCTTGGGCAAACGTCGGATGGACGAAGATGAGCGATAGGCTCAGGATGAACAGGGCGGTAACTGACTTTTTCATGTTGCTTGGCGGATTCCCTCAATGTGTTGATTCTCGGACCTCCATTTTCTGACCAAATACTGGCCACTAGTTGGCGGGAGAACCATGTTGTTTCCGCAGGTACGTTTCAGGCTGCCAAACGGTTACACACTATCGGCTGCTACCTGCCTGCTACCTGTCTGGACAAACCCTCTTGGCGGCTAGCACAGGTTGGACTATCAAGCCGTACGTTTTGTTGGCCCGCGTTGCATCTGTGCAAAGAAAAGAAGCCCCAGCAGGATTTGGGTGGCAACGGTGGCAAACGCAGCTCCTTGAGCCGAAAACCGAGGGATAAGAAGCAAATTCAGTCCGATGTTCAGAACCGCTGCAATCGCTAGAATCACTGCCAAACGGTTTTGCTGATTCGTTGCTGTCAGGTGCGTGATCATCATCTGGTTAATCGCACTGATGACAAAAGAAATCACCAAAATACGCAGAAGAGGAATGGCTGGAAGCGCATCAACGCTAGAATCAATCAGTGGTATACCCCATGGCGCGAGCAAATAGACAGCAGACCCCGCGAGCCCTGCTGTCAGTGCCATCCCGGCTATTCCTTGCTTGAATAGTCGGCCAAATGCAGCGCCGTCTGAAGCATATAAAGAGGACAGACGTGGGAGCAAGACAGACGTTACGATATATGGAAGAAGCACCATCGCCTCTGTGATTCGGAACGCTAGACCGTACTGGCCCGTGACGAGATCCCCGTCAAACGCTTCGATCATGATGCTGTCGGTACGATAATACAGTAGTACAAATATCGAAGAGAGTCCTAGCGGGACGGCCTGCGGTAGCGCTTCACGGAAGAACTTCCCAGATACAAGATGCCAGTTGAAAGGCGCCAGTCCACGTGTCACCCAGGCGAACGTAAGTAGGAAAGTGACCGCCATACCGAGGCTCATGCCCATAAGGGCCGATGCCGCTGAGGGAGTAACTGTCAGCGCCCACATACCGGCGCCGATGACTAATACCTTTTCAAGCATGGTCGACCACGCTTCGTATTGGAAAATCTCATGTGCGCGGAAGAGGGCTCTGCAATACTCCAACACGTTGCGCGCCAACACATAACCGCCAGCAAAGAGAACGACATCCAGCGCCCCTGTTCCCAGCATGATCCGAATCACGAGGCCCAGTATTACCGCGATCAACGACATACCAATGCGAGAAAGTAGTAGGTTGGAGAAGAATTCCGATGAGCGCTCGGGCGTGCGAGATAATTCTCGAATAGTGTAGGGAGAGGATCCGAGGGTGAGGGATCCATCGCAGATACTCATCAAGGCAAGAGCCGCCGTCATCACACCATACTGGGCCAGTCCCATGTAGTAGATGCAGCCGTACGTTATAAAAATGAACCAGAGTGGCTTAACGGCCAGGTTAGAGACCGTGAGCCAGCTCATGTTCTTGAGGATCTTGCTGCTCATGAGGGGCCCCCGACGCGAGGCTCGATCACAGTCTTCTCTTGGTCGATGCTCTCGAGCAGTGCCATCCATTTTTCGCGTATAACATCGTTGTTATAGTGTGATTCAAACCTTTCTCGAGCGGCCAAAGCGCATTTTCCCCATTCCTCAGGGTCCATCATGGTCGTTATGGCCTCTGCAATCGCTGCAGGGTCCTTCACGGGTACGACGCGTCCAGCTTCGTCACCACCAATCATGTCCGGCATAGCGCCCGCATCAGAGACAATGCACGGGGTACCGGCAGCCATGGCTTCAAGAATAGAAAGTGGCTGGGCTTCTCCTAACCAGGAGGGCAATACGAACACATCAGCCTTGAGCTGATTGTCGCGAATCTGACGCCGATCTCTAAGTGCACCGAGGTGAATCACCGAGTCTTGAAGCTGAAGCCGCTCAACCTGACTGGTAAATCGGTATTCAATCGTTGCTGATGGCCAGGCTCCAGCAAAGACCATCGTCATGGCAAGGCCAGATTTACGGGCTGACCCTCGACGCATGATCGCGGCCGCTTCTAATACGTCTTCCCATCCTTTCTCAATGAACATATTGCTCAAAAAGAGTACCCTAAATGGCCGGGAAGGACCTTTGTCAATCCTCTCCTGGACATCTTCGGCAGGGGGAATTACTGCTCCATCAAGACCGTTCGGGATGGTGATTCGTTTTACGACATCTATATCGGCTGCGCATTCGTTGGAAAGATTTTCTGCAGTGAACACGACGCGTGACAATTGCTTAATCATCTTCCTTGCCGATCCTTTAGTAAGGGGCGAAGAAAATACGTTGGAAAACATGCCCCAATGGACCACGGCAGTAACCGTTCGGCCCTTCAAATAGGGTAAAAGGGTAAGTCTGTCACGCCAATGACCCGAATTATGAGGTGATATCGAGGTCCATACAACCGGGGCCGCCGGGAACGCTCTAAGTACGTCTCGGACTCGGTAGCCGGCGCCCCGATACAAACTGATCTTCTGCCACCAAGGTCGGTTAGCTTCTACCATGGTATTGACGGTTTTCACGTCATAGCGTTCTTCCAGTAACTCCTTGAGGCGCATCGTGGCCAAAGATTGCCCGTCGGCAGGAGGGGGGAATCGCCCAATCAAGACAAGCTCAGGACGTGAGGCCTGTTTAATCATGTTGTCCTCCCTGTGCCACTAGATTCGCGCAATCGTATCTGGTTGGCGACGTTGATCGCGTTAATCAGTCCATCGATCATTGTATCCATGCTTAGTGTTTCTCGCGCTGTTCTAAGAGCCGCAACGCTAAACTTATCCTGATCAGCGAGAACGCTCTGAACGGCTTTGCCCAAATCCTCAACCGAATCAGATTGAGCTAACAATCCGTTTTCACCTGAAACCACATAGGCACCTTCTGGACTGTGCATTCGGCCAGGCCCAGAGGCCATTGGCGCGACTACCGGTACTCCCAAACTAAAGGCGTGGTTTACAGACAGGCCCAAATACCCAGGATTCAAAAGCACATCCGATGCGAAAATCCATGGTGCAGATGTGCGCACATCACCCAATGCCCCGGTAAAGTGAACGCTAACGCCAAGCTCTCTCGCTTTCTCAGTCAACACGTTGCGTTCGGGACCATCACCGATCACCACTACATTGATAGCATCACCGGGAAGTGCAGACACGGTCTCAATCACCCTCATCACGCCTTTCTCGGCGATAAGCCTCCCTAGAAAAAGGATTGTTGGGCTTGGGGCTAGGCCTAATTCCTCGCGGACCGAAGACTTCCCTCTAGCGTTCAGTTCGCGATACAGCTCGTCAAGCACCTCGGTATCCAGCGTATTCCGTGCTACGAAAACAGGCAAATCTGGCAGTTTTCTCCGCAGTTGGCTGGCAATATCGTCCGTGTACGAAAGTAAGACGTCGGCTTTTCCTGCCGTTTCAAGCCGTCTTTTATCTCGCCAATCAGAGGACCCAAGAGAGCGGGAATTGGAGGAAAAGTGTCCCCACAAAATGGTGCCGCACCCTTGCCGCTTGGCCATCCGAATCAATGGCCGCTGTGAAAGCGACCTAGGGGATTCTTCCATCAGAACAACATTGGCCGTTGGGCGCAAGCGAAAGAGCTTCCGGAACGATTGCCAGTGGAGTGACTCGCCCTTGAACCAGAGATTGGAAAGATGGATTCGGTCTACGCCTTCGTCAGTTGTGCTCACCAGCCCGTCAAATGAGGATCCTTTGGGCGGATCACCTGAACAAATCGTCAGATTGCCTCCGAGGCGTTCATTCAATCGTCTGAGGATCGGCAAGCGATAGGCTGGCACGAAGCGAGTGACATACAAGACATGTGGGTCCGCATCATTCATCGAAGGCCATCCGTGCTGGATCTGATTCCTCCTATGATACCCCAGAGCACCGCATAGACGAACATCAAATCATTCTGATAGAATGGATTAGCTGTCGTGGCGGTCAGTGCCAGCGCGGCCATACTTCCGGCTACGGCTAACGAAATTATTCGGGCTAGGGGAGTATTGACCGCTTTGCGCCAATTTCCCATTGCCATGAGAAAGAAACGGCCCATGAGGTAGAGCATCATCCCAAGCCCCCAAATGCCAAATTTGAAGAGCAGTGCGACGTATCCATTGTGTACGAACGTCTTTTCTTCTGAATACAGGTAGGTGATGTTGAAGAACCGGTAAGGTACACCCATCCCGTGGCCTAGAATCGGATTAACCTTTATATGCTCCCAGACGCCTTGAGCTTCTAAGAATCGGTTGATCAACGAAATATCTTTGGTCACGGCCGTCTCGAGCGTTAGGAATCGGTCGAGAAGTCCCGTGAGCACCAGCAGCAGGAAATCGCCAAGGAACAGGTAGGCAATTAGAAAAACCCCACCGGCGGACACCGCTCCAACGGTAAGTATGCGCATTTTATCTTTGAAGGGCACGAAAAGGAAGATGACGCCCGTACCCAAGAAAATGGCTACCCAATAGGCTCTGCTTTGCGTTAAAATCAGACCAGCAAACAAGCTGAGAAATAGAGCGAGGAATACAGCGCGACCCCACCAAGCCCGCGTCCTAAGAAACATGGCAACGGCGAAAATGGCCGGAACCATCAGAAGTGATTCATTGGTAATCGCACGGCTGGTGGCAATCTGCCAAAGTTGTTCAGCGTTGCTGAGGTCACTGCGATATTCCAGGATATTGCGTGCAAGAACGAATAGTCCAACGAACGTAAGCGCTCCAACCACCACCCTCAGCCCTTTGGGATTTTTCTCGATGGCCTCACGGATAGGCCAATAGAAAAGCAGCATGGTCAGGCTCAAGCCCTCTCCAAGAATCATGCTGGGCCATCCGTTATAAAGAAAGGAGATGGGCACCGTTGCAGCCACGAGAACCAGGAAAAGAAACAACACCCTTTCCTCCGGTCGACGGCAAAGAACTTCCTGTTTCAGGAGGGAGCGAGTGAAAAACCAATGCCCCAGGAAGCCGAGATAGTACAGTCCGTACAGGATTTCCGCTATCTGAAGGCCTTCTTTGAAACCAACCACGGCCACAAACCCGCCTATGACACACGCAAGGTTTAGTAGCGGATGATGAAATAGATAAACAACCGCAGCCGCACCGACTAGCAGCACGGGGACGTAGGGGAGTGCCTCGGGAGCCGCCCATGTAAGGAACAGCAGAATCAGAAACAGAAATCCAAAACCACCCCATAGAATGAGGCTGCCCCAATTACCAAGCCATCGGTCGGAAGGACCGGGTCCATATGTCGCGGTGGGTGCCACTCGTCTGATGGGTCTCAGGACGCGGAGGCTGCTTCACGGAGTCGGTCTGCAAAATAGGCATGTCGCCGATTCCACCAGTCGATCAACAACGCAAAGAGAATGGCAAGAATGAAGCCGGAAAGTGTAGCTGCAATACAGATGATGCTGCGCTTCGGTTTGAATTTCTCCACCGGAGCCACGGCAGCATCGACTACTTGAACCGTCTGGGAGATGCGCTCTTCTTCGAAACGCGCCTGCTCCAGCATTGGAGCGACCAGTTCCAAGATGCGTTCTTGAATCGTGCGTTCCATCATGAGGTTCAGATATCGTTTGACCATTTCAGGTGCGGCACTGCGCGAGACGGGCAAGACGGCTTCGCTCCCATTCAGTGCTTCTTGGTAGCGTGTATCTGCAGCATCTGCAAGTGACTGCAGGCTCTGCACCTGGCGATTGGTTTCGCCGAATTGAGCCTTCAAGGATTCGAGTTGGATCTCGACTTGCACAGCGCCAGCCCTCAGTTCAGCGAGCTGCGTAAAGAAGGCTGCTGTCTGCGCCTCAAGATCGATTACCCCGTATTCTCGTTGAAACGCTGCGAGGGAATCGAGTAGCGCATCCCGATCGGATTGGGACTTTGCGTAGCGTTCTTCTACAAACTGCCGAAAGTTGCCAGCCGTTTGCTTCGACAATCTGTTATTGATCTCATCAAGGCGCTCGACGAAAAAATTGGACATATCGGCGGCCCGCTGAGGATCCTGATCCAAGACCTCGATAGACATGAAGTCAAATTCTTGGTCGATCACGAAGTCAACATTGTCGCCTAAAGTTGAACGAGCTTCCTGCAAGGGGAATTCTTCTTCTGCCAGATCATAGACCATGATCAGATCAAAGTGCTCAATGACTTCATCCATGACACTGCGGCTATTCAAAATGGCCATGTAACGGATGTAGTCTCCACCCCCGCCACCAAGCAGCGATTGGGCTGCTGAAGAAATATCGCCTAGAAGCGCGCTGGCAATTCCTCCAGATGCGGAAGCAGGTAGCAAAAGCCTAGAAGAGGCTTTAAACCAGTTCGGCAATAACAAGCTGATAACGACGGATGCCACCGCCATTACAGATGTTACAATGATGATAAATCGGCGCCACCGATACAAGGTACCTAGCAGATTCCACCAGGCCTGGTCGCCTTCCTGGCTCATCGATTCGATGTGGGACTCGGTTGAGGACATGTTCTGACTCTGGAGGACGGTTAATTACGGCGGATGGTGACGATCAGCAGAATGGCTGAGACCAGTGTTCCAAGACCTTGAACGACAGTCTGCAATGTCCGAATCCGAGCATCGGAACGGGCTCTTTCAGTTTCTAGGATGAGTCGTTGCAGCTCAGCCGAGTCTGCAAGCTTTTCGTCCCGATCGACAAAAACCATATCTCCTGATTGAAGGTCTCTTGTCAGATCGAGCGACGGTTCACCGGTAGAAGGATCTACGACGAGTGTCCTTCGGGCTGATTCGGAACGTCCACCAGCCTTGGCGATGTAGTATTCAGCACCTTGCCCCGCCATGAGAGGAATGAACCCTGGCTGAGAAACCTGTCCGAAGACATAGACCATACCAAGGTCTTTTGGGACCACAAAACGATCCCCTGCACGTAAATGAACGTCATCTGCCGAGCCAGAAACGACGGCTTCAACGTCCATGCTGACCCTGTTCTGAATACTGAGTTCTTGAATGAAATAAGATCGGCTGATATAATCGAGATCGGTTAGGCGAAGGCGCTGGAAAATTGCGGTGGTATCTGCTCTCATCAATTCTGCGGCAGCCATTCGAGCGTCATCGGCTCGTTCGGGAGCATACATATCTGATGGGTCGGCAAGCGAGCGTCGCTCAAGAAAGGCGCCGCGGATGAGGGCATCCTCTCGCAAACCACCTGCAGCTACAATCAATTGTTGGAGAGTGGTTTCTCCATCGATGATCGGATAGGTACCGGGGAAGGTGACCTGCCCGTCAATCCGGACGAGTCCGCGTTCCTCGTCTCGCTCCGTAATTGAAATAACGTCTCGAGCCTGAATGGCAAAGGCTGCCTCTTCGCCGCCCAGCACATCTGTCACATCAAATGAGAAAGCAGTGAGTCCATCATCCGTAACCCTCGAGACCTGAATCATTTCAGCACCGTCTTGCGAGCGGATGCCACCGGCCATGTTTAGAATCTCACCCAGTGTGTCTCCGTTGCTGAATTCGTACAGGCCTGGATAGGGGACATGCCCACCTATCGAAATGGATCCATATTCAGGGTTATGGGCCGGAACGTGTATAACATCTCCGTCGCGCAGATAGGGATTGACGGACGTGTCACCGGAGGCGAGGTAGCGGATCAGGTCAACATTGATCGTACTGCCATCAGTTCTTCGCACTTCGATATTTCTGAGAGAAGGCTGGAAAGAGCGGTTGGTAATAGGCAGAGCCGTGGTATCGGCAAACGCGTACTCTAGAGCGTTAGCGACCCGAGCTACAGGTAATGCGAGGTAGCGTCCAGGGACCGGTACAGCGCCAGTAACGTGGACATAAAACTGCCTAGACTGAACGAGGGATGCGTCCGCTTCGCTACCTTCGTAATACGTGCTGAGCGCCTCTACCATCACATTACGGGCTTCCTCAAGGGTCATGCCACCTATCTCTACGAGTCCAGCGTCCGGGATGGCTATTCGGCCATCAGCGCCCACGGAAACAGCAGACCCTGCAGCATCTTGCCCATCAATGGAAAAGCGGAACGAATCGCCAGGCCCTACCACATACTCCTGGTCATCCACAACGCCCTCAAAAGGAACAGCTGAAGCAGCCAATGAAGCTTGGCTCAAGCGCTGCCGAAGCAGCAACATGGGGTTGGTTTGAGCTGCTTGCAACAGTTCAGCAGCTCCATCGCCAGAGATCTGTGCAATGGCCTGAGGAGATTGACCTGCTGCAAGAAAAGCAGCGAGCAGGAGGGCGACCCTAAAAGTGGTCGCAAATCGGTTACGCATGGAGACGATGGGAAAACTCGAAAAATCGGCGATGCAGCTACAGAAAAAGGTAGTGGTAGCGATGGAAAATAAGCAGTGGCCGATGTGATATAACGAGAAAAAGCGTCAATTTTGCCCTAAACTAAGGCATCGCGCAAGCCTTCGCAACGTATTCAGGAGGGGCCATGCTCCCTTCTAGGTGCTTTCTTCGGCTACCGACTCTTTAACAACGCACCAAAAACCGGTTCCATTGCACGTGGTACGAACGGCATTCGCCAAAATTAACCTCGGGCTTCACGTCCTTCGGCGGCGCCAAGATGGCTTCCACGATCTGGAGACAGTGTTTCTTCGAATCGGTTGGCATGATGAGCTTTCTGTCAGTCCGGCGGCCGACCTATCAATGACATGTTCCGATCTCATGTTGCCTGTGGATCAATCCAATTTGTGTATCCAAGCGGCACAACTGGTGGCAGACTCTGTCGCGGCGGGCCATGTTGGAAGCCAGGCCGATCCCGGCTTAACTAGGCCAACTCATCAGATTACTGGCGCCCAGATCCACTTAGAAAAACATCTTCCCTATGGAGCTGGTTTGGGCGGCGGCTCAAGTGATGCTGCCGTTACACTCATGGCATGCAACGAATTATGGAATGCCAACTTGGATGCCGATGAGTTATCTCGACTGGCCTCGCGCTTGGGTTCCGACGTCGCCTTTTTCCTTGGTGGACCTGTTGCTTTCGGATCAGGAAAGGGAGAAGTACTCACTGCTATGGAGATGCCGCCTGCGTTAAAAGATCAGTGGCTATCCGTGATCGTTCCTCTAGTGCACGTTTCGACGGCTGACGCTTACGCAGGTATCGTGCCGAATGAGAGATCTAGGCCTGACCTTATGTCATTGGTCGCTGCTGGATCATTAAATGATTGGCGGGCTAGCCTCGTTAACGACTTCGAAACGACGATATTCAAACGCTATCCTTCGATCGAGGCAGCTCGGGATCAGCTCTTGAGTAAAGGCGCGGGATATGCCGCGATGAGTGGTTCCGGATCTAGCGTATTTGGAGTATTCACATCTGAGGACTTGGCACGCAATTCAGTGCAAGAGTTGCCCAAAGGAAGTCGGAGCTGGGTTGGTCGGGCTGAAGCTGCGGTTTAGTAGGTTCGACTTGAGCAGAATAGTTCGAGAAGCAGCAAGCCTCTTTACCAGTCAAGTCGGCCACTGCGTGGTGGTGCCGCTGGATCAACTTGTGTTGAATCTAACAGAGTTGGATCAATTTCAAGTTCAGCACCAAACCGGCTCGGTGCGGGGAAGCGAGCTTCTTTTGATATGAAGGTCTCTTCTTCAGCCGTCGCACTTCTCATAAATGAACCCACAACATGAAGCGCCGTGTGGGCTCCCTGTCCCCAATAGCTTGTGCGAAAAGAGTAGGCTGGGTCGTTAAATCCAACCCAGGACCCAATCACAATGTCAGGATGGATCATCATGAACCAAGTATCTGCACTGTTTTGAGTCGTGCCTGTTTTTCCGCCTAGGTCGTACTCACTGAGTCGATATTGAGCATTCATACGCCGACCTGTTCCTTGTTGAACAACGCCTCGCAACATGTCGGCCATGGTAAATGCTGTCGCTTCCGATAGGGCTTCTCGTGGGTTTGGTTCGGCCTCAAAGAGGACGTTACCTGCCTGATCTTCTATTCGCCAAATCAATGTTGGCTTGTATAACAACCCACCATTGGCAAACGTCGAGTAGGCAGAAGTCATCTCAAGTAGATTCACATCGCTCGTTCCTAGAGCAAGGGATGGGACTTCGTCCAGAGCAGATGTGATTCCCATTCTGCGAGCATAAAAGGCCACGTTGGGCGCACCCACTTCCAGAATCAAGCGTGCTGATACCGTGTTTTTGGACTCAGCGAGGGCTTGCCTGAGCGTGATCTCTTTTCCGCTGGGCGGTTCACCTGAATTACCTGGGCTCCAGACATTACCAGACGGATCCACATACGTGAGTGAGTCGTCAAGTAGTGTGTAATACGAGGACCAGCCGTTATCAATTGCTGCCGTGTACAGGAAGGGCTTAAAGGTCGATCCCGGTTGTCTCTCCGCTATCGAGACCTTGTCGTACCACTCATTATCAAGTTTACGACCACCAATCCAGGCCTTGATGAATCCCGTTTGCGGATCCATCGCCACAAACCCTACTTCGAGGCGCGTCTTGTCCGATTTGAGCGAATCCAAGAAAGATGCATTTTGAAGCAACGTCGCGACAGCCTCGTCGCGGGACAGACCGGCTCGGCGATGGCTGCGGTAGTGCTCACTTTGGGTAATGCTGCTTCGAAGCACGTTTGGGTTTCTCTTAAAAAAAGTATCCCATGGCTCGAAATCCATACGGTCGGCTAACCCGGGATAATCACACGGTTCCTCGCTCCATACGCGAATATCCGACCCTTGATTACTCCATTCAAAGTCAGTGACTGCTTCTAGACACGGCATTAGGGAGTCAACGGCTGCCTGCGCCATGGACTGCAATCGCGAATCGAGCGTCGTATACGCGATAAGGCCATCGTCATAAATATCGTATCCGTTGAGCGAAGCCCACGTAGCTAACTGCTTTCGGACTTCCTCCGCAAAATGAGGCGCGAGGCTCATTGTGATCGCTGCGGAACGGTAAGCCGCATTAACCGAATCCGCCCGATGGGTATCTAAAAATTCTTGATCAAGAACATCGCGTTTGATCATCTGGCCCAATACGATATTACGCCGCTGGCGGGCTCGCTCAGGGTTACGGATAGGATTGTACAACGTGGTCCCTTTAAGCATCCCAATTAGGGTAGCGCTCTCGAGTTCATCTAGGTCGATGGGCTCCTTGCCGTAAAAAGTCCTTGCGGCGGCTTCCAATCCGTAGGCGTTATACGGGAATTCAACCGTATTGAGATACATCTCAATGATTTCGTTCTTCGTATACCGACGCTCAAGCTGCACGGCGGTGACCCACTCCTTCATCTTTCGGCCAACCGTCTGTTCTCGACCGATGCGAGTATTGTACAGGTTTCGAGCTAGCTGCTGCGAGATCGTTGATCCTCCCTGCGTATCAAAACCGGGGATACCAAATTTACCTAGAACGGTTTTACCGACGGCTGACACCGTCCTAAAAACATCAATGCCCCAATGCTCGTAAAAACGGTGGTCTTCAGTTGCCCAGAGAGCATTGATGGCGTGAGGAGAGATACGATCATAGGTAACCCAAGACCTGTTCTGGCGAGCATATCGCGCGAGCTCCTGACCATCAGCGGTGTACGCAATGGTGGCCAACTGGAAATCCGGGTTTTCGATTTCTTTGAGGGAGGGCAGTTCGTCAATCAGAGAGACGAAGTACAGTCCCAAGACGAGCGTTACGGCTACGCCAGCAAGAAGGACATAGGATAGCAGGGAAGCCGCTTCTGCCTTTCGTTCATTGCGCAGACGAGTGATCCAGAAGCCCATAAATCGGCCGTGGATGCCTTTTTTGCCCCGGCGTTTTCCGGAATCGTTGAAGTAATTTTCCAGCTCCTCATCGGAGTAGGACCAGTCAGACATAGTATCGTTGGTTGCTCCCTTGTCCGTACAACGACCGCTCTGATCAAAATGTTGTCATCGAGGGTCAAAAATACGATGATCAATCGTCTCGATACTTGATCCTGTCCATCGACAAAGAGATACCTTCGCGCGCGATTCCTCTTCAAGAAGACAGAACGTGCGACCTTCAAACCAGTCTCCCGAATTGACATAGAGCCCATCCTCCCTGGTCGGTGACGCTGTCGCTAGGCCCGATTCCAAATCCAATCCCGAAACAGCCCGTGCATCTGCCGTCGGAGGATCTATGGTCAGTTGCACTGATATCGGATCCTGTGATGTCGAATTATTTACCGCCCGACGCTCAACTGTCATCAGCGTCGGATGGTGGCAATGCCCCATCAAGACGATGTCCGCATTGCCAGAATGGATAATGGAAGCAGCGTGTCTCTGCAGGGTTGTGACAGTCTCTAAGTTTGTCTCGAACGAAGCGTATTTTCTGGATACCCAGGAGGCTAGTCGTTGTCCTAGGCCGAAAGGGAGAGCAAGCGTATATAATCGAAGGGAAAGCGGGTGATCTGAGATGAATCGTGCAAAACGGGTAAACGTGTCCAACAATTCGATTCCGTCTCCGTGTTCTAGATGTATCGTACGATCCGACCATGAGAGGGTGAAGGCTTCGCGTCTGACTTCACTACCAATTAGTCGGGCGATGTGACCTCGGTGCCATCGATCGTGATTACCCGCCACGAAATGGACGTTGATACCATTACGCTGCATCAAAAAGACCATTTCCGACCATTCGACTACTTGCTTTGGTAGGTATCGAGGGTGTTCAACAAACGCATCGAACGTATCACCAAGAAAAACCACGTCGGTCGGATTAAGCGCAGAAATGCATTCTTGCAATTCGTGAAGGCTTTGCCGATCCGTTTCGGGTTTTTTGCCAAGATGAATGTCGGAGACGACGAAAATCACGAGTCGCTACTAGAAGAGCTAGGGGTAAAGCGTGTGCGCAAGCCGATGGGTCGTCGGCCGGTAGGAATAGTGATCGGCGTTCGAGCTGAAGGAACAGTGGTGCGCTCTCGCATCTCCTTGGTGCTGCCTTCGGAAGCACCTTCCTCCTTTCCGGCTACTCTTTGCTTAGTAAGTGAATATACGGGCGGTACGGGAGCCCGATATCCTATCGGCACATTGAAGCGTGATGGTTTGAGCAAAGCGCCCGGACCCTTACCTGCATCTCGCAAGAAATCCCCAACAAGTAACAGAGCATTGTGTCCTCCCTGTCCCCAGTAATTAGACTGGAATGTGACTCGCTGGTCGTTAAATCCTACCCACGCACCAACAACGAGGTCGGGATGAATCGCGATGAACCAGCCATCAGCATTGTTTTGAGTTGTGCCTGTCTTGCCGGCAATCTCGCCTTTAACATGGAAGCGACTACGGATGAGGCCACCTGTGCCGCCATCGATCACATCTCTCATCATGTCAAGCATGGTGTGAGACGTCTGTTCAGATAGCACGCGATCTGGCTCAGACGGAAACGTTGCTACAATATTTCCATCCCGATCAGAAATGGATGTTATCGCTGTGACATTTCTGCGAATACCATGGTCCCCAAGGGTGGCGTAGACATTGACCATCTCCAGCAGGCTTGTTTCCCCAGTGCCGAGGGCAAGGGATGGCACCGCTAGTAATGAAGACGTAATACCCATTGCTTTCGCACGATCAACAACGGCTCTTGGGCCTATTCGAGAAATTAGATGAGCAGAGACGGTGTTTTTTGACCACGCAAGGCCCTGCTGAAGGGTAACTAGGCGGCCGCTTGCGCCTCCGCCAGAGTTTGTTGGCGTCCATCGTTCGCCCCGAGTATTGGTCGAAAAGGTCTTGATACGGTCTTCTACTAGGAAATAAGGCGAATAACCACGTTCAAGAGCCTCCGCATAAAGGATTGGCTTAAATACAGAACCTGGCTGCCGCTTGGCTGAAGCAACTTTGTCAAACTGACCTGTCCGGTAATCAGTCCCTCCAACCCACGCTTTTATTTGCCCACTGTGCGGATCCATAGCTACGAATCCTGCCTGAAGCTGGGACGCGCGATTACGGATTTCTCGTAGGAAGGTCGCGTCCCGACGGATCGAGAGAAGTGCTTCCTGGTCGCTTCTTCCCGCATCCTTAAGTACACGGAATGGCTCAGATTTTCGAATATGGTCGTCTTCTACATTTCGCCTCATTCTCCAGAACCGTTCATTTGCTATTGAACCCGGAGCACCAAATTCTCTGGCAATGACCGATTGGAGGTTCTTGGTTTGTCGAACGACCGATGCAGTAGCAATGCGCTGAAGGTTAGGGTCGATAGAGGTGTGTATGACTAGGCCATCACTTCTGAGGTCGAATCCAGCACGATCTGCCCAAGCTCTTGCTTCTCGCTTAACGAAATCCAAAAAATGGGGGGCAATCGACTCAGCTGGATCAAAATAGACAGGGTTAAGACCTATGGGCTTTTCTCGGGTGCTGGCTAATCGAATCTGAGAAATCATCCCCAATTGCGCCATGCGGACTAACACAACGTCTCTTCGCGCTCTAGCATTGTCCGGTCGAGCGAATGGGTCGTATTTAGAAGGGCCCTGTAATATGCCAACTAACAAAGATGCTTGGGAGAGGGTCAACGAGGCAGCATCTGTCGCGTAGAATCGTTCTGCCGCTGCTTCAATGCCAAAACTGTTGTGGCCAAACGCGACAGTGTTCAGGTACCATTCCAAGGTCTCCTCCTTGGAAAACGTTCGATTTATACGTCGCGCCAGTAGCAGCTCCTCAATCTTTCGATCTACCAACGAATGCTGTTTAATCTCCGGGAAGAAATTGCGGGCCAACTGCATTGGAATGGTTGAGGCGCCCTCGGGATTACCTTGCCGAGTCTTCCAGAACGCGCCCACAACTCGGTATAAATCGATGCCGTTATGCTCAAAGTAACGATGGTCTTCCGCAGCAATTAGAGCATTGATTACATCAGGAGACATTTCCTGAAATGGTATCCAGGTGCGTCTGTCACCAAACAACGTTCCTATCTGTGACCCATCGCTGGCAAGAATCAGGCTCGTTTGTGGAAGCGAAGCTGCTGGATTAGATGGGAGTACGGGAAGTTGATTGTTTAGCCTAGAGACGTGCCGGGCACCGACAAAGATGGACACGGCAATAAGTATCAGGCCCAGCCATAGGCATGTCTTAAAAAGTGCAGGTCCGAACTGGCGGCTATGGGATGTAGTCGAGGATGCAGGGTCTAGGTGCGATGCGGTTTCACCTGTAACACTGGGTTTTCCATCAATGTGTGCACCGTGGGAATTGCCCGGCTGGTGGATTCCATTGCGTTCATCATCGACCCTGCCCTTGGAATTTCGCTGCCGGCGTGCCCTAGGGTCTATTCCCGAAGGCGGATGAATGCGGGGATGACGAACGGTTTCTCCCAGATAGACATTCAGTGGTAGAAAAGAGAGAGCAGGGTGGGTGTTATGTCCGTGGTTTGAATGCGTGCCTGCTTGCTGTGGAAGCGTTTGGCTGACCAACCCACTACCATCGCCTCCCGATCCTGCGATTGGGAAATCGAAATTTTGACCTCGAATTGGCACGTCTTGTCTGACACGAATGGTTTGTTTAGCGCGACAACCCCACACCTTTTCTGGATTAGTCCAGATTCGAAGCTCAGTCCACTTCGGCCTCGATTGCCAGGCATCCGTGGATAAACGAGTCTTCGTGGCACAAGACTGACGGGGGATTTGCAGAGCAGAGCTTCCGCTATCCCATCCTGAAGAACCAGGCATATGGGCGTCGTTGACCCTTTTCACAAGAGCCCCTTCTGTATGAAGTACGCGTTTTTTCAATCCGTTTGCGGTCAGTCCGTGATCAATCTATGCAATAGAGAGCAGTCTTCATTCACTGCCTGACCGAATCCAATGTCTCTGCTTCCCGTACCCAGAAAAGAATAGCAAATGGTGTCGATTAGCTTAATCGAAGCGATAGCCATGGCTTAATGTGACTTTTTGATCCCTCTTATACAATGTATCGTTACGGCTGATGGCAGATTTCGGGTTGCGCACCCGTGTAAATACAAGAACCAAAAGGGTAGTGGATGGTAAGTCGCAACCATCTGTCGTTTGAGTTTGGGTCCTATTTGGACCGAGTTTACAGCAAGAAGTATTGCGACTTTAGGACAGATTACCTAGGTCTTATAGGCAAACAAAACAGCACATGTACCAAGGCACGTATCAGCCACCAACGCGGTTTTCGGTTTTCCCTCCCGTGATAAAGAATCTCCTGATTCTTAATGGGTTGGTTTTCCTTGCACAGATCGTTCCTTCGACGAATGCAATACTGATAAGCTGGTTTGGACTATGGCCGTTAGGCGACACCCCGATCATTGGATTCGGCGAATTTTGGCCATGGCAGCTGTTGACTTATGGCTTCCTACACGGTGGATTCAGTCATTTGCTATTCAATATGTTCGCTCTGTGGATGTTTGGCGTTCAGATTGAAAACACGTGGGGTTCGCAGCGTTTTGCTGTGTTTTACTTCGCCTGTGTGGTCGGTGCCGCATTGATTCAGCTTCCCATTATCACATTTGATTTTGTGTCAAGTGGCGGTGATCCGCGATGGTGGGTACCGACCATTGGCGCATCCGGCGGCGTGTTCGGACTATTGCTTGCCTTTGGAATGATGTTTCCAGACCAGCCGATCTACCTGTACTTCCTATTTCCAGTGAAAGCGAAGTGGTTTGTGATTGGATATGGTTTGATTGAGTTATTTGCGGGGGTTAGTGGCTCAAGTACCGTAGCACATTTCGCCCATTTGGGTGGCATGTTGTTTGGTTTCCTGTTGATTCAGTTCTGGCGCGGTAAGTTGCCATGGAAGCCCGAAAAGCAAATGTATTGGTGATCGTTCAATACGAGGTAGTCAGGTGAGCTCTTTCAAGTTTTGGTATCAAATGCAGCCGCGTGCGCTGAGGCTTCTGCTCGCGATCAACGTCGTCGCTTATCTGGTATGGCAGGTTTTCCTGATCCATTTCCCTGTGACCTACGATTTTGTCATTCGGCATATAGCTTTAAACCCGGGTTTGCCAGGCATAGTCTATGAGCCATGGCAACTGTTGACGTACAGCTTCCTTCACCTTGGTACAGGCTTAGGAGGATTGCTGCACATTGGATTCAATATGCTTTGGATGTTCTGGATCGGTAAGGAATACGAAGAGACATACGGTCCAGGACGAATTTTGGGTATTTATATTCTTGGAGCAGCTGGCGGGGCCTTGATGACCGTGGGGCTTCACGCCCTGTTTCCTGGAGCCTCGTTTTTTGGGGGTATTGTCCATGGCGCATCCGGTGCTGTCATGGCTCTGATGACGATGGTAGCTATACACCAGCCTGATAAGCGCATCGGCCTAATGTTTATCGGCGTTGTCCGGCTTATTCATGTCGTGATTGGATTCATGGCGCTGGACATTCTCTTTCTCTCTGCCGGAGGCACGTCCGTATCAGCTCACCTTGGCGGCATTGCCACAGGATTCCTATTTGGACGCATCCTTCAGGCTGGCGGTGATCCGTTTGGATGGTCCGAATCGCTTTTTAGTGTTGGCTCTGTCTTTGCAAGAGGCCAACGTGGTAGCCGACAGCCAAAATATGATTCTTATAGCCGTCCTCGCTCTAGTGATAGCGGCGGTATTAGCGGCGGTGTTAGCAGCGGTGGAATTCTGGACAAAATGGAGGCTCGTCTTGCGAGACGCTCATCAAAAAAGGCGTCACTTAGCCCAGAACGGACGTCACGACCTGAGAGAAAGCAGGAAAGGGCTTCTGGCATTGGTGAGACAAATGAATCAGCCGTAGATCGAATATTGGACAAGATCAGTGCGACAGGCTATGATTCGCTTTCTGATGAGGAAAAGAGATTCCTCGTTGAATCGGGCAGCGATAATGACTAGTGACTTGATAGTCGGCGCTTATGGTTATGAGGTAGAGTGTTGTGCTGCAGCGGCGAAATATGGTACCGAGAAACGGCGCGAGAGTGCAGTAGCGACCTTTAGCCTGATTCAAAGCTATTTCTCTGGATAATCGCGATTGAATTGTAGTTGTCGGAATTCCTCTTCAATTTGCGATCATTCCATGAGTGCCGTAACACAGTCTATCGTGTGCTAACCTACTTTACTGCCATTCTCTACTCATCCGAAGTGCGTGAAAGAGTACTAAGAATGAGCGCGATTTCTTCCATCACCGAAAGAATCCAGTTTTAAATGGAACGTCCCAGAAGAATTTCAAGACAGGTACATGTTGGAGATGTAATCATTGGCGGGGGAGCACCTATTTCCGTTCAGTCAATGACCACCTCTAAGACGCATGACGTTGAGGCCACCGTTACTGAGATAAATCGACTAGCGGATGCTGGTGCAGACATCGTACGGGTGGCAGTTCCAAGGCCGGAAGATGCTGATGCGCTGCCTGAGGTCGTTTCCGGCGCCAAGGTCCCAGTGGTAGCTGATATCCACTTCAACCACAAATATGCGCTTCAGGCCATTGAGGCCGGAGTAGCGAAAGTTCGCATCAACCCAGGTAATATTGGGAAGCCAGAATGGGAAGCAGAAGTGCTCACAGCAGCGAAAGCTGCGGGGCTTCCCATCAGAATTGGGGTAAATTCGGGTTCGTTGGAAAAGGATATTCTAGACAAGTACGGATACCCACAGCCTGAAGCGCTCTACGAAAGTGCCATGCGCCACTTGGAAATTTGTGCCTCCTGTGACTTTGAGGATGTTGTCATTTCAGTGAAACACTCTGACGTGTTTTTCATGATCCAGTCCTACAAGTTGCTCGCAGAAAGGACTGATTTCCCGTTGCACCTTGGTGTTACTGAATCAGGGTCGAAAGACACTGGCACCATCAAAAGCTCAATCGGGATTGGGGCGCTTCTGGCAGAAGGCATTGGGGACACCATTCGTGTGTCACTTGCCGCCGATTCTGAGCATGAAGTGGATGCGGGGCATCAGATCCTCAAGTCTCTTCGCCTAGGTCGACCGGGAGTGAACATCATTGCATGCCCAACTTGTGGCCGCCTAACTGGGGACCTTTTCTCGATTGTTGAGGAAGTGGAAGCTGCGGTCAAAGCCAGGAAATTTGACAAAGATCTAAATGTCGCTTTGATGGGATGTGCGGTAAATGGTCCTGGAGAAGCTGCTGGTGCTGACCTTGGTATTTCTCTGGGAAGAGGAAGGGCGCACCTATTCAAGAAAGGAAAGATCATTAGCACCATTCCTGAAGAAGACATCGTGCCAGCCATACTTAAAGCGATCGAAGACTACTAGAGTCAAGCGTGTTGTTTGGTGAGACTTGACTAGATCGATGTTTTTCAAGTGATAGTAGCCATCGAGCGTCCCGCTTAATCGGCACTCATCACAGCCTCAGCACCACCTAGCTGATAAAAACCGACCAAAACAAAAGAGGCCAACCCGATAAATCGGGTTGGCCTCAATGCTTGAGTATGGCCTTTTAGTTGTGTCCGCTTCCGCCGTCTACGTTGTGTCCGCTTCCGCCGTCTACGTTGTGTCCGCTTCCGCCGTCTACAAATACAGCAATTTCATCCGACTGAGATCCGACAAGTGAGTCGGGGTTGCAACCAGTCAGAGCAAGCGCCGCTACGATGGCCATTGATATAACACGAATCTTCATTTCATTACCTCTAGAGAGGATTTCTGCGGTTTGTCGCTCTTTCTCAGCTATTTGCTGATGGAATTCACACACAGAAACGATAGATGTGTCCGTTTTACGACATTGAACTGAAACAGAAAATGCTAAAGGTTAAAAATTGTCAGACGATACGAAGGGTAATCTCTTGCGATGAAACACTTCTTCCACACGTATTCAATGTCCAATCGTGTAATAATTTTGTTATGTATTGCTGCTGTCGCTCTGATTATCAGCTGCACACCATCCCCTTCTGATGCCAAAGACGGGACAGGAATTCTTGTGATTTCAGACACGCTTGGAACGAGACTTTCCCACCTGGCGCCCGGAGAATCTCAAATAAACAATCAAATCTGGTCGGTAGAAGAATCGCAGTCCGGCTGGGTCTTCTTCGCTGAGGAAGAGGGAATATTAGCGCTGAGGGGTGATGAGTTTGTATTAGTCAAAACTCCAAACGCTTCAACAGTTAGGTCTCTTAAGGTCACGCAAAACAAGAATTCAGAAAGGCTCTATTACGGCGAGCAGGGTGATTTCGGCTTTGTCGATGTGGACAGCACAGGGATTCTTGACGCCAAGTCCCTGAAATATTTAATTCCAGACAGTTTATCAATTGGGAATGTATGGAATGTTCTGGAAAGTGCTGGCAGAGTCTATTTTCAGACAAGGGATTACCTGCTAGAGTACGATGGAAAAAAAATCAAGTTGTGGGAGTCTGAATATGGATTTCATAATGCATTTGAGGTCAGCGGTAGAATATTTATTCGAGAGTTTGCTGTCGGTTTAATAGAATTAGTTGACGGAGAGTTGAGGCCTGTACTAGGCGGTGAGATGTTATCTAATATCATTATATCAGGTATCGTTACGGATAGTATAGGGACGATTTGTATATGGACTCACGCGAATGGAGTTTATGAAATCAATAAAACTGACGACACAGTTAGGCTCCGAAGAAATTATCCGGCTGAACTACAATCTATCAGTGATGAGTTTCGGATGTATCACGTAGCTCGACTAGATGCTAGCCGTCTTGTCGTTGCCACCCTCGGTGCTGGGCTAATCATTGTTGATAATAATAGCACTGTGATCAACCATTTGAGCCTCCAAACTGGATTTCCTGACAATTCTCAGAATTACCTAAAAGTATCTCGAAATGGAGGCTTGTGGGTTGCCCTGGACAATGAAGGCGTGGCCTACCTAGACAATGATTTGGTAAGACTCACTTACGATCGGGACGAAGGTATATCCGGCTATATCAACGATATCAAACAAATTGATAAAAGAATTTATGTGACAACTGGTGCAGGTATTTTTGCTTCGAAAAATATGAACATGGTGGATCCTTCGAGTGAATTATATTATTCGAAGGACTCTAATATGCCAGATTTTGTTCAAATAAGCGAACAACCGATAGTTTGGTCGTTAGAAAAGTATCATGATGAACTCTTTATCGCTTCGGAATCCGGAATATTCAGAGGTTATGTGGATTCAATAGATTTGGAATTAGTACCTTGTGAAATTCCAGATGATGAGGGCAAATTTTTAGCAGTACAGGCGTTTTCATTCGCGGTTGATAGTAAAAACGATGTATTAATTGTCGGCCTAGAAGATGGGTTAGCTATTTATGACCCTCTCATGGAAAATGATTCTTGTCAACTTCAAAGGCTTGATTTGGGATTAGCATCATTCGAAATTCGGAGTATTGAATTACAAGATGGCAAGCTTTTTTTGGGGACAGCATATGATGGTTTCGTTGTCGTGTCTGGTTACGACTCAGAAACCGGAGATGTTGATAAAATAATGGTCTCCTCACATCATCCCCTAGGAAGAAATGATGTGGTGAGGTGGGGCGATAGTTTATTCGGTGTCAATGCAAATGCCATTTTTAGAGTTGAACTCTCTGAAGATGGAGAGAATCTTGAGCTGAATGATCTTGATTTCTCAGATTTACGAGATGTATCTGTTCTTTCTCCTTCTTCAAATGGTGTTGGTTGGTTAGTTACTACAGACCGTCTGATCCAACTCCACAAAAAGCATTCTGGGATGGAAATCTCAGGAACGCCTGAGTCGATGAAGTTTGAAAAAAGCTCGACGTCTTCCATCCTCGTTGATTCTACTGGTGTAGTGTGGTTCAATAATGGAAGCGAGCTAATTAGATATGATCCCCGATATGATGTGCCGGGTAATAAGGTCTTCAACGCCCATATTGCCCAGGTCACGCAGAATTCTACAGGTAAAGTTCTGTTTCACGGGGTTTACCGTGCAGATAATGGTGGGATCGCTCTGACTCAGCCAGATTGGTCAATACCTGTACTTAGCTACGAAGAGAAAAATCTATCATTTGGCTTTTCGGCTACCGAGTTTATCAGTCCAGAATCTGTTCAGTATCGATACCGACTAGTTGGTGCGGATAACGACTAATGGACGGAATGGTCGCTCGAGTCCGAGGTAATGACCCCCAGCCTAAAGGAGGGCAAATACTCCCTCGCAGTCCAAGCGAAAGACGAAATCGGCAGGTTGAGTGAATCTTCAACCTATTCATTTGTCATTCTTCCGCCTTGGTATCGCACGGCATGGGCCTACATCGTTTACGTGTTAGTGGCCATTGCCGCTATTATTTCAGCGCGAAAGTATCTCCATATGCGACGCTCACACAAGCTTGCGGTTGAACAGCCTAAAGAGCTGGAGCGTGAACGTGAAGTAATTAAAAAGCTGTCCGAAGCCAACGATCGTTTGAAGCAGGCAAACAAGCTCAAAGATGAGTTTCTTGCGACAACCTCGCATGAACTGCGCACCCCTTTGACAGCCATTCTTGGCTTTACAAGTGTTCTAAAGGATGAGATACCGGAAGACGCCGAGTACCGAGAATTCCTAGATATTATCGAGGACAGTGGTGGTCGCCTGATGGACACGCTCAACTCGCTTCTTGATCTGGCTAAACTCAGAGCCGGGATCATGGACATTAATCTTGAACCCGTTAATCTGTATCAAGCGACATATCAGGAGGTTGTACAGTTCCAAGACGCGGCGACTCGAAAAAGCCTGTCGTTGCGAATCGAGCGTCCAGAGGCTTCTCTCCATGCAATGGTGGATATGCATGGATTGTCTCGCATTCTACATAATCTGGTTGGCAACGCTATTAAATTTACCGATCAAGGAACGGTCAGAATATCATTCGATAGAGCTGAAAATGGTATCGAAATGCGTATTCAGGATTCAGGTATAGGTATTGAAGCTGAGTTTTTGCCTGACTTGTTCAGTGCATTTGTTCAAGAGTCTGATGGACTATCCAGAACGCATGAAGGAACGGGCCTAGGGCTGGCAATAACGTCTGGCATTGTTCAGTTGATGGGGGCATCAATTAGAGTAGAAAGTGAAAAAGGAGTTGGATCGACATTTATTGTCCTACTCAAGGAGGCTGAAGCGCCTCGTCAGATGCCGAGAAGAATTAAGGGAATGGGAAATACAGCCAGTGCCTGATCCCTCGGTATTTCGGATATTGGATTATTGGTATAGATCTCGACCCAACCCATGATTCGACTTTTCAAGGCGTTCAGATTTCTCTTTGTGATGGTCGCGTATTGCGTCCACATGGTTTTTGCCGGGCGCGCGCTTTCAGCGCGCGCCCGTGCTTCGTATATCGCGAGTCGCCAACGTGCCGGGTGTGTTGCCCTGACTTGTATTTTGGGCCTCACAAGCGAAACTCGAGGAAAGCTGCCTAGGGGAAAGGCATCGCTGATCACGTGTAACCATATCGGGACGCTTGACCCCTGGATCCTTGCAGCAACATTGGATGTGTCGTTTGTTGCGAAAGCGGAAATGGGCTCCTGGCCCATCATTTCCTTCGTGTGCAGGTCCGTAGGCATCATCTTCGCCCATCGTGGCCGAGTTATGAAAACGACAGGAACAGTTAATGAAATCCAAGACCGGATGCGTGATGGAGTGCCAGTTCTCATCTTCCCAGAAGGCACAACATCTGATGGTCAGCAGCTCCTGCCTTTCAAAACAGGAGGTTTTCAAGCGGTTGCAGGCATGGACGATGGCTTCATCGTTCCGATGTATTTCCATCTACGCACGATCAGTGGGCAGCCTGTATCAATGGAGTCTCGGATGACCGTGACTTGGACGAGTCCACAAACCATGTTTGCCAATCTGTGGCATATTCTAGGTCTCGGCCCGTTGCATTTTGTGATCCGCATCGGAGAACCTATTCACGCGTCAGGTAGAGATCGAAAAGAATTAGCGAGAAGAGCTCAGGAAGCTGTGGCTGCTCTGATGAGGGACGAAATAAATGAAATCGGTCAGATGACGGCAAATGGATGAGTATTGTGGGGTAAATTTAAATCCAGCACGGTTTGTTGGCATGCTGAAATAGTGGTGGTAATAGGTCGGCGATGTGTTTCGGGTATCGCGAAAGCCAAGACTATTGCAGAGAACTGCTGCAAGCGAATCGCCCAAACGCCGAAACGAATATGACGCCACATGTACTAATCTGTGATCCAGGTTGAATGCATCCATCGATGATGATGTTTGTATACTGAGTCCGATGGAGCAGTACCCCGATAGCACTGTCAATAAAGGTGAACATGGAGCCTTCAGGAAATACGTCGCAGTCAGAGACGCCGAACCCCACGTCGGCGCAGACGGCAATTAATCAGCGATCTGGATCGACCAATCTCAAGCCGATCGCACTAATAATTGTTGGGCTTTTGATCGGCATTTTGCTAACCCTGTGGTTTGGGGGTGTTTTTTCGGATGACGGATTCCCCGTCGAAGTCACCCGAGCAGTTGAGCTTGGTTCCGATGCCGGTTCGGGCTATGTCCGCATCCCAGAGTCTGAAGTCCCCTCGCAGTATCTGGATGTGATGTCGATGAACGAGGTGTTCAAAGCTGTCTCGTCGAGGGTTACTCCAACGGTCGTGTATATCGAAGTAGAGTCAACGGTGACGCGTAGCTTCCTGTCTCCTTTCGGTCGTGAGGGAAATCTTCAGCCATCTCAGAGCTTGGGCAGCGGCGTCATCATCAGTTCTGACGGCTATATCGTCACCAACAATCACGTTGTTGACAATGCCTCTCGCATTCGTGTGATTTTGAACGACAAGAGAGAATTTGAAGCGCGCGTCGTGGGTTCTGATCCGACCACGGACCTAGCGGTGATCAAGGTCGATCCTAAACAAGATATTCCAGTTATTGCCTTGGGCGATGCAGATAAGGTTGAGGTAGGAGAGTGGGTGTTGGCCGTTGGCAACCCATTTCGACTAACATCGACCGTCACGGCCGGTATTGTGAGCGCCATAGGCCGACAGGTCAATGTGATAGAGGATCAGCTCGGTATCGAAAGCTTTATTCAAACGGACGCAGCAATCAATCCGGGAAACTCGGGCGGCGCCGTGGTGAATCTTCGAGGCGAACTGGTTGGCATCGCAACGGCCATTGCCACGGAAACAGGTTCGTATGAAGGGTACGGATTTGCTGTACCAGTCGATTTGATGGAGCGCGTTGTGCGCGATCTGATTCGCTTTGGTGAGGTCAAACGCGGCTACCTAGGCGTATCTATCGTCGCCATGAATGCACAAGCGGCTCGCGAGGTTGGCCTCGATGGCGTACGCGGTGTCTACCTTTCGAATGTTCAGCGAGGTCTGGCTGGTTTCGAAGGTGGACTTCGAACAGGAGATGTGCTTCTTTCCATCAACGGGCGGTCGATGACCGAACCGAACGAACTGCAAAGTGCTATCGCACTTTTTTCTCCCGGCGATGCAGTCCCAGTTGAGGTCTGGCGAGATTCTCGCTCATTGACATTCAACGTGACGCTAAAAGGTCGCGAAGATCCAGGCTATGCCAGTTGGTTGTCGACAATGAATCGACCTCAAGATCAAGTCTTTGTGGAGCCGCAGGTGCCCGAAGATCTCATCACGGAAGTGGAAGAGTGGGGTATCGGTGTTGCTAATCTGGATGCAAGATCTCGTCGGCGCTTTCAGGTGGCACATGGTGTGTACCTAGCCGATGTTCAGCAAGGAAGTCCTTTTGCGAACGCAGGAGTGGAGCGAGGGGTGATCATCACCGGAATCAATGACCTGCCTGTATATAATGTCGATACGCTGAACGATGCGCTTCGGCAGCAAGGCAACCTTTTGGTGCGCACTGTCCGGCGTGATGGAACGACGGCTTTCTACGAAATTGTTCGATAGGCGTGAGAGTGTTGTCTGCCGTAGTTTGGGAGTGAGGCCTAGGAGAGTCCGTATCAGGACGCTTCAGCGCCTCGATTGGTTGGAATACTTTTGCCCTGGACCACAACGACCCCTGTTTCATGATCCGTTATCTCACAGCCGGTGAATCCCACGGCGAAGCCCTCATCGGTATTGTTGAAGGCGTACCAGCTGGCGTTCCGCTACTCACGGATGATATTGACCGCCATCTAGCACGGCGCTGGTTAGGCTTTGGTCGGGGCGGACGGGCAAAATTCGAGACGGATCAAGTCCATATATATTCTGGGGTACGATTCTCCAAGACGATGGGCGGCCCGATTGCATTACGGCTCGACAACGCAGCATTTAGAAAGGACAAGTCGGGTTGGCCTGAGGTTATGTCGATTGATGGAAATGGTGATGGAGTCGAAAAGATTACCCTTCCAAGGCCCGGCCACGCTGACCTGACGGGCGCCCAGAAATACGGATTCGATGATATCCGTCCAGTGATTGATCGATCTAGCGCCCGAGAAACAGCGATGCGGGTTGCATGCTGTTCTATAGCTAGAGCATTTCTTAATGCTGTTGGGATTCAGATTGGCAGCCACGTTACGCAGATTGGCGAGGTTGGGTACGGCAGTCCGTCTGAGTATGCAGCACAGCTCGAAACATTGATTACGGATGGCGCAGAGAGCATTAATAACCTAGCTGATGCAAGCGAAGTGCGCATGCTGGATACCGAGCTCAGTACACGCTGCAAGGAGCATATCACGGCGATGAAGAGAGAAGGGGATAGCTTGGGCGGTATTTACGAGGTGGTAGTTACTGGTGTGCCAGTAGGATTGGGGTCTTATGTGCAGTGGGATCGCAAGCTGGATGCAAACCTTGGGCGGGCGATTTTAAGTATTCAAGCGCAGAAGGGAGTCGAAATTGGTGATGGAATTGCGGCTGCTGGCGATAGGGGTTCACGAGTTCACGATCCGATTCGGGCCGAGAGCGGGGTGTTTCCAAGAACCCAAAACCGGGCTGGAGGCATCGAGGGCGGCATGTCTAACGGCATGCCAATCATCGTTCGAGGGTTTATGAAACCGATTCCGACGCTGATCAAGCCTCTTGGAACAGCCGACATGTCCACTGGAAAGGAGAGCCCTACTCGGTATGAACGAAGCGATGTGACGAGCGTGCCGGCGGCGTCGACCGTAGCGGAAGCCGTAGTGGCTGTCGAAATTGCTAATGCCCTACTAGAAAAATTTGGTGGCGATTCACTTGATGAAATCCTTGGAAGGCTGAAGGGATAATCATCAGTTGAGTGACTGAAGAGCGCTTCCCAAGGCCTCTAAAAAGCAAGGCCTCTACTTTCTCGTCGAATCGTGAAGTTTTTCTGTAGGGCGCCCGCAAATCCCGGAGAAAGTCTCGTTAGGTTAAAGTAGCAATCGGTCATCCGAATCCGGATTTCATTCGTCCCACCATTTTCGCTACTAAGACCCCGATGTTGGATCGCCCATCCTTTGAGCCGCGCCCACAGTTCGGCCCCCAGGTAGGAGGATCGCAGTTCATTCCCGCAACGCGGCCGAACGGCATTCCTCCCCAGTTCCTGCCAAATTATGCAGGAGATGGACTTGGAAAAGGTAATGGTATGGGATTTCAGAGCGAGCGTTCCTTAGGAAGTGGATCCAGTATGATGGCAAGTGGCGCACGTATTCCCAGCGAAAGCAATGAATTGCCGCGATCTTCGGGCGATTCCGGTTCCAAAGTGACCAATCCTGGACCTATTTGGTCTGGAGATGGTCGGCGCGACGTTGCAAATCCTATGATGCCTGTCTGGCCAATGGCTGGACACCGTCCCGGGCTCGACAGCACACCTCCCCCTCAGGTGCTGCCCTCCCAAGGCGACGGACAAGGCCAAGTGGACTTGTCGAATGAGCTCACGATGAATGTGAATCCAACGGTATCCATTCCCGTGGAAGACAAGCGGAAGCTCACGCGCAAAGCCAAAGTTAAGCAGACAAAAAACAAACAGTCGAGAGAAAAAGGAGATCGGGCTGAAACCTGGAAGTTGGTTTCCCTCGTTGTGATTTTCTTAATCTGGATATCGACCGCGAGCACACTGCTTTTCCTCTACATGGATCGGTACCTTTTTCCATAGAGAACCATAGGGATAGGTAGCGCGAGAAAGCTAAGGCTAGCAAGGGCTATCGGGCAGCAATGATGGAAATCGTTGTTGCCTTTTCTATTTCCGTGAGGCGTACGTAGTAGAAGCCGGGCACTCGAAAGACGTCTGCTGGAACGAATACGACCATGTTAGAAGACGAATACAGTTTTCGTCCGATAGCATCGAACACTTCAATTCGCTGTACCTGGCCTGCCGTTGCAGCTATTTGGAGTCTTTGACCTAGTGGTAGTGGATTTGGGTAGACGGTAATGAGCTCACTGGGAAGTTGTAGATCCAGATCCGTCAAGCTTGCGGGCTCAGCGACCACATCATGTTTGGCACCGTCGGTATCCACGACAATACCAGAAATCAACTCCATTTCCGTTGGAGCGATTCCCGAAAGTATCAGGTGACCCGCGTCAAAGGGGGTATCAGCACGAGCCAGCAACAGTACGCGATGAACATCGGATCCTGCGTCGATGAACGTGGAGAGCGAAGCGCCCGTTTTTGTTGGCTGCTGGAAGGAGATCGGTGAGCCCAATCGAAATTCAAGTTGGATGCCACGAAGAGCGACCGGGGCCTCCACGAACAGCCCATAATTTGATTTTACGAGTCGAAATGCATCCGATTTGAAAACGCCCGCATCGGCCAACGAACCTGAGGAGGGTGAACCGGGTACAGACGAGGGCGCAACCGGAAGAGGAGAGCCGTCGGGCCATTGATTACGGAGGATGGCCTGTATAGCAAGAGTTACGTCGCGAACATCGACCGCGCCATCTCCCGAGGGGAAAGGGAAGAGGTCATGTCGATGAAGCACTTCAGCGTCAGGCGGTGTAAATGACACGCTCGCATCGAGCGACGCAACGACATCGGCGACGTCAAACACGCCGTCAGCATCTGCATCTCCGCGACCACCAAGGGCCAATGCCGTCCAATCCACGACGATGGAGTCACCGGGAGCGTTGTGATACAAGGTTAATGTCCCCGAAAGCTGGCCAACAGAGGTAATGTCCGGGTGAATTCGAAACAGCCCAGACGCCAGAGATCCGACGTCGACCGAATCAGGCAATACAGCCGATAAGGAATCAGACGCCAAGGACGATTCGAACGCAAATCCTGAAAACACGAGAGAAGTTGAGCCAGTAGGATTGGAAATGTCGAGACTCACCTCGGCAGAGTTCCCAGCCACAACAGTCCCGAAATCCAGCGCCAGCGAAGACAAGGAAATCGATGCCGCAGCAGGGGACAGGGTGATGCCCAGAGACCGCGTACCGCCTGGCAACAGGATTTCATCAGCCGCTGCCGAAGTTGAAACGGCCAAGATACCGGAAAGACCTAGGGTGAAAGTCGTATCGGAAGCTACCGGACTTGTTGCACTCATATATACATGCAGCACATCGGAATGGGGCCCCGGAGGCAGTCCATCTGGCGACAAGTCCACAGCTGCTACTCGGATCGTTCCGACAGAAGCCTCCCACGATGAAGACCAAGTGCCAAGCAGGTCGGGGCCGAGTAGAACAGAATCGACTAAAACCATTGACTCATCAAAATCCAGATCGAATTGAATGCCCTGTAAAGTATCTGGGCCGGGCCAGGATAGGTCTAGTTCTACAGAAAAAACTGAATCAGACTGCAGCCATGTTGCGGACTCGCTTTCGAAGCCGAAGGCGCTTGGAATAAGGCCGGGATCTGCCGTTCCAGCAACCAAGATATCATCAATGCGGATATTCGAACCGCTGCTCGTGCCACCACGGCCATTGAACAACAAATAGACCGAGGCTGACCCAAGCAAAGTGTCCGGCACAGGAACAGCAATCTCTTCCCAGGAACTGGCCACCGCTGGCAGACCGCCGCCGAAGACATCGAGATCAAACAATACCCCATCAAATCCTGCCCGCACGATGAGGCTGTCTGCGGCGTAAGAAGAGGTCCTGCGCGCCCAGTATGAGATAGTGCCATCCAGTGCAGCTGTGAGGTCCACAGGGCCGATAATCAGCGCACCGGGCCCTGAGCCGGTATGGACCGCATTATTGGCGCCCGATCCGGGCGAGGACGACGACGAATTCGTCTTCCAGCTCGCATCAAACGAGAGAACCGAATCGCTGAAATCCGGCTCAGAAACGGCATCGAATGATTCTGAGAAAAACACTGCTTGTGCTGTCGCATCACGACCTCCAACAACAATCATAAGCGCGGCCACGACCGCATATAGTATGTAATGGCGCATCTTGCCCTCCTTGATTCACCCTCATTAGGTACACCCGCGCTGAAAAGTCGCGGCATCACCAAGACACGGGCGTGCGCGCATCGTAACCAAATCGGTTGAAAAACCGGCGTAGAGACGCCATCGCAACGCATCAAATGGCATTGCGCCGTATTCTTGGTATGCTAAAACGATTGAAGCCGGGCAGTTTTTAATCCGGCACTTGAAACCCAACCATCTCCTGATTTATGACAACAGTCATCACCGGCGGCGCCGGATTCCTAGGCTCTCATCTTTGCGATCGCTTCATACGGGATGGGCACGATGTAATCTGTGTCGATAACCTCATCACAGGCAGTGAGGACAACATCCGCCACCTATTGGGACGCAGGGAGTTTACGTTCCTAGAGCAAGATGTGTCGGAGCATATCGAGATCGACCGCAACATCGACAATGTGCTGCATTTTGCCAGTCCTGCCTCGCCGATCGACTACCTTGTCCTACCGATCCAAACCATGAAAGTAGGATCGCTTGGGACGCACAATGCGCTGGGTCTCGCCAAGGCTAAAGGCGCGCGTTTTTTACTAGCTTCGACGAGCGAAGTCTATGGTGCCCCGGAGATTCATCCGCAGCCAGAATCGTACTGGGGAAGCGTAAATCCGATCGGGGTACGGGGCGTGTATGATGAAGCGAAACGTTTTTCTGAAGCCATGACGATGGCCTATCACCGAGCGCACGGCCTCGAAACCCGCATTATTCGCATCTTTAATACCTACGGATCACGAATGCGTCCGAATGATGGGCGTGCTCTTCCAGCATTCATTTCTCAGGCGCTTGCAAACGAGCCTATCACCATTTTTGGAGACGGGTCGCAGACGCGTTCGTTTTGCTACGTTGATGACCTTGTGGAGGGCATCGTCCGCTTACTTGCCTCTGACGAGGTCTACCCGGTCAATATTGGCAACCCCGAAGAGATTAGCATTCTGAATGTGGCCAAGGAAATCATACAATTGACAGGCTCAAGTTCGGAACTGACACTTCATCCTCTTCCGCAAGACGATCCAAAAGTGCGCCAGCCGGACATCACGAGGGCGAAGACGATTCTGGGGTGGGCGCCGACTGTTGCCAGAGATGAGGGCCTCAAGAAGGCGATTGAGTATTTTCGAGAAGTGCTGAACATCCAGACTAACGCATTACGGGAGGAAATAGCATATCTCCAGAGCGCCTGACCCATCTCCAGCTTCTCGAAGCGGAGGCGATTCACATCATGCGTGAAGTCGCCGCCGAGTTCGAAAACCCAGTGATGCTTTATTCGATCGGGAAGGATTCCTCTGTGATGCTACATTTGGCGCGCAAGGCCTTTTACCCGAGCAAGATTCCGTTCCCGTTGATGCACATCGACACGACGTGGAAATTTCGGGAGATGATCGACTTCCGCGAGAACATCGCGAAGGAATATGATTTTGATCTGATCGTTCACATCAATGAAGACGGAGTCGAACAAGGTGTTGGACCGTTCTCACATGGGTCCGCCGTGCACACGGACATCATGAAGACCCAGGGCCTCAAACAGGCTCTCGACAAGCATGGGTTCGATGCAGATTTTGGTGGCGCGCGGCGCGACGAAGAAAAGTCCCGCGCCAAGGAGCGCGTGTTCTCGTTCCGATCAGCACAGCATCGCTGGGACCCGAAGAATCAGCGCCCAGAGCTCTGGAATCTGTACAACACGCGAATCAAGAAAGGCGAAAGCATTCGCGTCTTCCCGATTTCAAATTGGACGGAGCTCGACATCTGGCAGTACCTCCATCTGGAGAAAATTCCGATTGTCCCGCTTTATTTCGCCGCCGAACGCGCCTCTACTGGAGGGAACAACATATACCGCTTCACTTTCGGAGGACGCTCACAATACCGCTGGGGTGAGCCTCTGGCGGCCATTCGAGTGGTCATTCACGACAGGCGGAACGAATACGTGTTCAACAGTCGATCAGAATGACACTCCGGCCTGTGCGACCGTAGTTAATGCCCTGCCGTTCGAGCAGGAGTTTGAGTTGGAGCCGGTGTTTACGGATGTGGATTGGTACCGAATCGAACTGGTTAGTGGAGTTGAGTATACCTTCGAAACCCTTGGCAATGCTGATCCGATATTCCACCTTTACGGTGCTGGCGTAGCGGATGGATCCAACACGGGCATTCAAGTTGGTTTTAACGACGATGGGGGCGAATTGCTAAATGCAAAGCTGGTCTTTACCCCAACTACATCAGGAATTTACTTCCTACGGGTAGCCGACTTTACCAATAATCCCGGTAAGCAAGGGCCAGCATATACTCTCAGAATCACTGCCGCTAGTAGCACGGATTCCCAGCAAGGAAGCGAACTTCCAAACACGGTGATGCTGTATGCTGCGTATCCCAATCCGTTCAATCCCGTAACGACGTTGACGGTGGAAATGTCTGATGTCGGGGAGGCCTCGCTTGACGTGTTCTCGACCACTGGTCAGCGGGTGGCGTCATTATTTGAAGGTGTTTTGTTACCTGGTCAGCATATGTTCCGATGGGTTGCAGAGGGTAGGCCTTCGGGTGTTTACCTAGCCCGTCTTCGGGTTGGGGGTGAAATGCGAGTAACACGGATGGTGCTGCTGAAATAGAGACATTCAGCAAAGATTAGAGGGGCGGCAGCGGGTTTTTCAAACCTGCTGCCGCACAGTCCGTAATGCAAAAGGCAAAGGGCGCGCTTTCGTTAGAAAGCGCGCCCTTTACCGAGGAGGCAACCCGCAGCCCGCCAAAACCACGGGAAAGCCTATTCAGGAAAGCCCGGGTCATCTTAGCCATGGACGGCAGGTCTTCCGGCGCCTCCTGGACCACCTTGTCCACCCGGTCCACCGAAGCCTCGCTGTCCGCCTTGTCCACCAGGACCACCCTGGCCTTTCTGGCCGGGTCCACCCTGTCTATGGTTGCGCAAGCGCATGGCTAGGACTTGATGGATCATCGTGATCTCAAGCTGAGTGTCGTCGAGGATAATGTTTAGGGCTGCCTCGTTTGCTGCGCGGAATGCTACTGCAGCGGCCTTCACATCTTCTTCCGATGCACCTGAGTCTTTTAGCTCACGGATGGATTCACGATCGGCTTCGCGAGATGCTCGAAGGTCATCAAGAGCAGCAATCTGGTCCGTTGTGAGGCCCAAGACTTCAATCATAACGACTTTCGCGGCTTCACGGTTGGCTTCCATTTCGGCTTGGCGTTCTGCACGACGAGCTTCTGCTTCCGCCTTCAAATCTTCGAGCTGCTGCAGCTGATCGGTTGTTAGGACGGCTTCAATTTCTGCGCGGATGGATTCGTGGAGCATTTCAAGCTGCTCTTTGATTTCATCGCGAGAAAGGGTTTCGCGCTGTGCTACGACGGCTTGGATGTCATCCTTGTAGCTTTCGCGAATGTCTTTGATGGCTGCCTGCTGATCGTCAGATAGATCGAGTTGCGCAAAACCGCTTCGTGGACCATCACCTTGGCCTTGTCCGCCGGGACCACCCATGCCGGGACGACGCTGACCATTTTGGCCTTGTCCGTTCTGTCCTGGACGCATGCCTTGGCCTTGCTGGCCGCGATCGCGCATTTGTTCGAGGCGCTCAAAGAGGCGTGCTTTCTGCTCGTCTGTGAGCGTTGCCTGAAGGTTATCAGCGACTCTCCATAGGAAGCCGGGCTCTCTGTCTCCATCGGCCGACCCATCACCAAACTTAGCAAAGGAGGCTGATAAGGCGGCTGTTTCCGTAGAATTCAGGCCCAAGTCAGCAGCGAGGAAGGAGACGGTCTGTTCGAACGTGGCGCTGTCTGCACCGTCATCGCCGCTGAAGGAGCCCGAGGTATCGCAGGCAGACAGGACGGCTGTAAGGATGAACAGCCCCACGAGGCGAGTTGAGATGTGTTGAATAATCGTTTTCATAACGCTTGGAATATGTTGTGTGTGGTATGAACGTGGGTGTTCATGCCGCCACGTGCCGGAATCAGGGTGGATTCCTGGGTGGCACACGGCCTAGATCAAATAAGAGTTGCACTACGCTCGGTGCGCGGCTGCCGGCTCTCATTCGATCTGTACCCAATTAACGGAGACGTCCGGGGGCAGTTGTCACAGAAGTGTGACGAGTCTATTGGGAGAGTGTGGGAAATGAGAAGAAGACGCCGAAGTGCGATCAGCTCAGAATATTTCGGGAAATGGGAATATTTTGGGCGATAGGAGCGTTCCCAAGACTTAATCCATTCATACACGTTTATGCCTTCCCCCAAGAACTTCGGACTTATCGGCGCAGCCGGGTATGTGGCTCCTCGCCACATGAAGGCAATCAATGATACCGGCAATCGGTTGGTTGCTGCGATGGATCCGAATGATTCGGTTGGCATCATCGACTCCTATGCGCCGGACGCGAGCTTCTTTACCGAGTTCGAGCGATTTGACCGTCACGCCGAGAAACTGAGGCGAATGGGAGATGAGCATCGGTTGCACTATGTAAGTATTTGTTCTCCCAACTACTTGCATGATGCTCACTGCCGCTTTGCTCTCAGGATTGGGGCAGACGCTATCTGCGAAAAGCCGCTCGTGCTCAATCCATGGAATGTGGATGCTCTTCAGGAATTAGAGCAGGAAACGGGACAGCGGATCTGGAACGTGTTGCAGCTCAGGCTGCACCCTGCTGTGATTGCCCTGAAGAAGCAGATTGATTCCGAGCCTGAGGGAAGGCGTCATCAAGTTGAATTGACCTATATCACACCGCGTGGCAAGTGGTATGATGTTTCTTGGAAAGGGGACCCAGCCAAATCAGGTGGCGTGGCCACCAATATTGGCATCCACTTCTTCGATATGCTTATGTGGGTTTTTGGAGGGGTGCAGCATAGTACTGTTATCCATAACAAGCCCCGTAGTATGAAAGGAGAGTTTCAATTAGAAAAGGCGGATGTGACCTGGCATCTTTCGGTTGATGCTAGCGAATTACCCGAAGGGGTAGATGGGCCATCTCACAGATCTTTGAAGCTGGACAGTGAGCCATTTGATTTTTCGAAGGGTTTCACTGATTTGCACACGGAAGCGTACCGGAACGTACTAGTTTCGAACGGATTTGGATTGGACGAAGCCAGAACCTCTATATCTTTGGTTGAACGACTCAGGCAGTCCTGAAAGCACATGCAGCAACTTATAAAGAAACACATATGATCAAGCACCTACTACTTGGGGCATTCTGCTTTCTTCTCACATCACAGGCCATAGGTCAAATTACGGAGTTGGACCGATCTCGCCTCAACACAGCCGCGTACTATAACTACACCGAACAAGGTGATGTTACCATGCAAGTGCACGTTTGGGGAGCAGTGAGATACCCTGGTCTTTACGAGATACCACGCAATTCGACGTTAACTGAATTGATATCACTTTCCGGTGGGCCACTTTTTGGCGAACGCGCCAGTCGTTCGACAAGAAATCTGGATTTGCGTCTTCACCGATAAGAAGGCGTTGAAAGACAAATCATCTTTCAGACCAGGATGAAAAATGAAATCGTAGTGCGAGACGAAGACCCAATACTTCTAGATGGTGACGTAATTACTATGGAAGCTGTTTTCCGTCAAGGATTCAGATGGAGGGACCTGTTTCCTATTGTTTCTATGGTGGGGACCATTGTTCTGATTTTGGATCGGGTTAGCACAACCAAATAGTGTGCTCGTAGGCCGGTTTGAATTCATCTCGATATAAACGCAAAACTCGTTGAAATGAAAAAAGCATTGGTTTCCGGAATAACCGGTCAGGACGGCGCATACTTGGCGGAGTTACTACTGTCGAAAGGGTATGAGGTACACGGAATTAAACGCCGCTCGAGCTCATTCAATACAGCGCGCATTAATCACCTATATCAGGATCCTCATGAGGAAGAGCAGCGCTTCCACCTTCACTACGGCGACCTAACTGACTCGACGAATTTGATTCGGATCGTCCAGGAAATTCAGCCGGATGAGATCTATAATCTAGGAGCCATGAGCCACGTTCAGGTCAGTTTTGATACGCCTGAATACACAGCCAATGCAGATGCGATTGGAGTTCTTCGATTGTTGGAGGCCATTCGCATTCTTGGACTAGAGAAAACAACCCGTTTCTACCAAGCCTCAACGTCTGAGCTATTCGGTAAAGTCCAGGAAATACCGCAGAAAGAGACGACACCGTTCTACCCACGATCACCGTACGGTGTAGCAAAGTTGTACGCCTATTGGATCACCGTCAATTATCGTGAATCGTACGACATGTATGCGTGTAATGGGATTTTATTCAATCATGAAAGTCCCATTCGTGGAGAGACTTTTGTGACTCGGAAGATCACCATGGCTGCCTCTCGCATCAGTTTAGGGCTCCAAAAAAAGCTATATCTGGGAAACCTAGATGCAAAAAGAGATTGGGGACATGCAAAGGACTACGTTCGAGGCATGTGGCTAATGCTCCAGCAAGATGAACCTGAAGACTTCGTGTTAGCAACTGGGAAAATGATTTCAGTGCGCGAATTCTGTGATAGTGCATTCAGAGCCGCCGGTATTGAATTGGTGTTCGAGGGAGAGGGGGAGAGAGAAGTCGGTAAGGATGCCAAGACGGGTGACGTGTTAATTGAAGTCGACCCCAGGTACTATAGACCTGCTGAAGTAGAACAACTGCTTGGAGACCCCTCAAAGGCCCAGCAGCAATTAGGATGGAAGCTAGAGTACACGCTGGATCAGATGGTAACCGAAATGGTCGAGTCAGATCTTCAAACGGCGAAAGCTGAAATCAAGTGATTTCGCATTTGGTGCGTGGTACCTTTAGGACTATTCAAGAATTGGCACGTTAAGCTATGCATATTGCAATTATTGGTACGGGATACGTAGGTCTAGTGACAGGGACTTGCTTCGCAGAGATGGGTTTTGATGTTCTCTGTGTAGATATCGACCAAAAAAAGGTCGATCAACTAAACAAAGGCATCCCGACCATCTATGAAACAGGTCTTGAGATGCTGCTACAACGCAACATCCGAGAGAAGCGACTCGCCTTCACAACAGAGCTTCAAAAAGCTACGGGGGCTGATGTGCTTTTTCTTGCCCTCCCAACGCCTCCTGGAGGAGACGGCGCAGCAGATCTCTCTTACGTGAAGAAAGCAGCCGGTGATCTCGCTGACATTTGGTCCGCAATGGACGTTCCTGGCTATCATGTCGTTGTCAATAAATCTACCGTTCCTGTTGGGACGGCAGATGCGGTTCGCTCCATTCTGGAATCGAAAGGACTCGTATCAGGAGAGCACTTCGATGTCGTATCCAACCCCGAGTTCTTACGAGAGGGGGTAGCTCTTGCTGACTTCATGAAACCAGAGCGGGTTGTGATCGGAACTCGCTCTGAGCGGGCTGCCAATATCATGAAGGCCATTTATGAGCCTTTTGTGAGGCAGGGTAATCCAATCCTTGTAATGGATGAACGATCGTCAGAAATGACGAAGTACGCTGCGAATTCGTTCCTAGCCACTAAGATTTCCTTCATCAATGAGGTGGCAAATCTCTGTGAGGAAGTAGGGGCCAATGTGGATCAAGTCAGGCAAGGGATAGGACTCGATAGTAGAATTGGGAATCTTTTTCTTTATCCAGGTATCGGGTTTGGTGGTAGCTGTTTCCCTAAAGATGTTCAGGCGCTGAAGCGTACCGCGGATGAAAATGGATACGATTTCCAGATCCTAGATGCCGTATTGAAAGTCAATGACCGTCAACGCCTGCAGTTGGCAGAGCGAATTATTGCTCGTTTTGGTGGTTCGTTACAGGGGCGTCGCATTGCCGTATGGGGTCTCGCATTCAAAGCTCTCACAGACGATGTTCGAGAATCTCCAGCCCACTACGTTATCGAAGGGCTGCTTACTGCAGGAGCAGATGTCGTTGCCTTTGACCCTGAAGCAATGGAAACAACACGCATCGTTTTTGGCGACCGAATTCGGTACGGAACGGAACCATACGAAGTCTTAGAAGGTGCAGATGCTTTGGCCGTACTGACCGAATGGCACGAATTCCGACGTCCTGATTTTGACCGGGTCAGGGAGCTCCTCAATGAGCCGGTAATTTTTGATGGAAGAAACCTTTTCAAACCACATCGCATGAAGGAGTTAGGGTTTGACTACTCATCCGTTGGCCGGCCTGATTATGGAGCCTAGAAAATCACAATGCACTAGTTGATCTCCCTGAACAACACTGCCTCCGGTCTCTCTCGGTATTTCAGTCTATTTAGTACGAACTCATGTCTCAACAGCACGCAATTCCACATCTAGGCGTAATCGGAATGGGTTACGTGGGGCTGCCTTTGGCAGTCGTGTTTGCTGAGGCAGGGGTAAGAGTGACCGGATTTGATTTGTCTGAGTCTAAGATGAACCACCTTAACGCTGGGACTTCGTACATCGAAGATATTCCAAGTTCAAGGTTGGCTCCTCTCGTACAAAAAGGCCTGATCTCGGGGACCACGGACTTTGATTTGCTGTCTGACGTCAATGCTATTTCGATTTGTGTGCCTACACCGCTGGGGAAAACGCGTGACCCTGATATCTCGTATATCGTAGCGGCAACACAAGAGATTTCGACTCGCCTTAGAAAAGGCCAAACTATCATCCTCGAGAGCACCACGTATCCAGGAACGACGCGTGAAGTGATCCTGCCAAAATTAGAGGAGAGCGGCCTTAAAGTCGGAAGGGACTTTTACCTGGCCTTTAGTCCGGAACGAGTTGACCCTGGTAGGGAAGACTTCACAACCAAGAACACACCGAAAGTACTTGGCGGAGTAACGCCTACGTGTCTTGAGAAGGCGTCAGACATCTACGGAAGAGCAATCGATACCGTTGTGCCAGTTTCTAGCCCAGAAGTAGCTGAGATGGTCAAGTTGCTTGAGAACACATTTAGGGCTGTCAATATTGGCCTAGTGAACGAAGTTCTATTGATGTGTGATAAGCTCGGTATTAATGCATGGGAAGTCATTGATGCAGCGGCTACAAAGCCTTTTGGGTTTATGAAGTTCACCCCTGGGCCAGGTCTTGGAGGACATTGCATTCCGATCGATCCACATTACCTGTCCTGGAAACTAAAGACGCTTAATTACACGGCACGGTTTATTGAATTAGCCAGCGAAATAAACACCGGTATGCCCGCCTATTGGGTCCAAAAGGTCCAAGATGCCTTGAATGAGTCAGGAAAAGCAGTCAATGGCAGCTCAGTGCTTGTGCTAGGGGTTGCCTACAAGAAAAACATTTCAGATTTCCGAGAAAGTCCTGCAATCGACATCATTCGTCTATTGAAGGAAAAAGGTGGAAAAGTCGCTTACCACGATCCACATGTGCCTACAATAAATGACGTTGGACTGGCGATGATATCGGAATCTGACCTAAACACATCGCTACAACAGGCAGACTGCGTGGTCATTGTGACGGACCATTCAGACTACGATTGGTTAGACATAAAATCCAGAGCGATGGTCTTGGTAGACACGCGGAACGTGGGATGAAACCAGACCGATTTATGTCTGATCAATACTAATTTGTGATTAGGCGAGGCGCATTATTCGTGTCTTAGCTTTGACCTCCATCGGTCCTTCAGGTGTAAAATTAGATGTCGCACAGGACCTGTTATCGACCAAAATTGGGCTCTCGTAAACCCTTCATACTTGTTTCGTCAGATCAGTACGGTTTGTCCGCTCGGGTCCATGGCCCGTCGGGTTCTGCAGGGACCCAGTAGCTGTCGGCAGCTTTGTCGATTTTCCTATCGAGCAGGTCTTTTCGAAGGAGTTTGAAGATCAAACCGGTCGGCGTAATGGCAAGGAAGTACACGAGTGAGATAAGCACGCGCGTCATCACGAAGCCCATGACGTGCGCGAGTTTCATCCATGCCCACTCGATGGGGGCGAGGACGATTGGGATAATGAGGCCGGTGACCAGGAAAAACCCGCCAATCACGGCAAGGTAATCGACTGCCGGTGACCATTGGAAACCATTCTTCCAATAGATGTAGGCTCCAATAACGGCCGACGCGCCTGCCATCACCAGGCCGAACTTGCGAAGGACTTTTTTGTCGGTTTGAAGTGCCATTAGTCGAGTGCGTAAGTTTCTTGCCAGTTATCCTTGTCTTCGAATGCGGGCTGATCTTCTTTGAGGAACAGCACATTTCCCATCACAAGTGCATCCATTTCTGTGCGCATGAAGCAGCGATAGGCATCCTCGGGTGTACTCACGATGGGTTCACCGCGCACATTGAATGATGTGTTGACGAGGACACCATAGCCCGTCCGATCCTTGAATTTCGACAGCAGGTCGTGATAGCGGCCATTGCTGACCCCGTCGATCGTTTGCACGCGCGCCGAATAATCGACGTGCGTGACGGCGGGAATGTCAGAGCGCGGAATCTTGAGTTTTTCAATGCCAAAGAGACCATCATCCGGCACGGGGTGGCATCGATCTTCTTTGACCGGCGCCACTAACAGCATGTAGGGTGACGGTCTATCGAGCTCAAATAGTTCGGAAACGTCGGAATCAAGACAGGAGGGCGCAAACGGCCGGAACGATTCCCGATATTTAATTTTCAGATTCAGTGTCGTCTGCATGTCCGTGTTGCGGGCATCACCGAGGATGCTTCGGCCGCCCAGAGCACGGGGACCGAATTCCATGCGCCCTTGGAACCACCCAACGACGTTTCCTGCTTCCAGGATGTCCACAGCTCGTTCAATGGCCATTTCATCGTCCAAGGCAACGCCAACTGCGCCAAACTCATCGGCCCACGAGACGACTTCTTCCGTCGTGTACTTAGGGCCGAGGTAAGAGCCGCTCATCGAATCGATGCCTTTGCCGGTTTCATCAGCCCCGGCTACGGTCCGCGGGTTATCTAGATGTTGATGCCAGGCAAAAAGGGCTGCGCCGAGTGCGCCACCGGCATCCCCCGCGGCAGGCTGAATCCAGATATCGTCAAAAATGTTTTCACGAAGCAGTTTGCCGTTGGCCACGCAGTTCAGAGCAACACCTCCGGCCAAGCAGAGGTAGCGTTCGCCGGTTTCTTTGCGGATGTGGCGGGCCATTTTCATGACCATCTCTTCGACGGCTTCCTGTACGGACCGGGCTAGGTCCATCTCACGTTGCGAGATCTCGGTCTCTGGCTGGCGCGGTGGGCCGCCGAAAACATCATCGAACTTCTTTGAGGTCATCGTCAAGCCTTGGCAGTAATTGAAATACTGCATGTCCATCCTAAAAGAGCCGTCCTCTTTGAGATCGACAAGATGCTCGAAAATCAGGTCTTTGTACTTGGGTTCGCCGTATGGCGCGAGGCCCATCACTTTATACTCGCCCGAATTGACCCGGAACCCTGTGTAGTAGGTGAAGGCCGAATACAGCAGACCGATACTGTGTGGGAAGTGTATTTCAGAATGTGGCGTGATGAAGTTGCCAGTGCCGACACCCCAACTCGTTGTGGCCCATTCACCAACGCCATCCAGCGTTAGAACGGCAGCGTGTTCGTAAGGCGAGGGAAAAAAGGCAGATGCCGCATGCGACTGATGATGTTCGGGGAAGAGTACTTGGCCATCAAAGCCGGTATCCTTCTTGATGGCGTCTTCCATCCACAGTTTTTCCTTCAGCCAGAGGGGCATCGATTTGATAAAGGAAGACAAACCCGCGGGCGCAAAGGCCACATAGGTCTCAAGGAGACGCTCGAATTTCAGCCAAGGCTTATCGTAAAATGCGACGTACTCCAAGTCAGCGGAGGTGATGCCAGCTTCCTCCAGGCAATACTGGACGGCATTGTGCGGGAAACGGTGATCATGTTTTACCCGCGTAAACCGCTCTTCTTGAGCTGCTGCTATAAGAACGCCGTCGCGCACCAGGCACGCAGCAGAGTCGTGATAATAGGCGGAAATGCCGAGAATGTAGGTGGGCATGGAATGGCTCTGTCGCTGCTCCGAACCTATTTCGGAGCGTTTAATCACGCATATAGACGAAGCATACCCGGATCAGCCAGTAGCCGTTCCGAGGCGAAGTGTGTTCTTACTGCAAAGAAAGCCCACCTGATTTTTCTGGACCCACGGCCATCAAATAGCGCAGAATCCCGTCAACTATCAACTCGTTGCCGGCTGGAATGACGTGGCAGAAATCGACATAAACTGGTTCTTCGCCATCAAAAACGTCTGCAAGGTCCAGCCACTCTAGCTCTGTTTCTGCCAACTGTCGTTTGATTTCAGGAAAGACGGCCTCGAATTGCTTCCCGAGAGGGCTGTCTAGCCCGACGCTTGGTAAGTAGTCCGTATCAGTCGTCCCAAAGAAGGCGACAGGCTGGAGAATCGGTAAATATCGGCCGCCCCGCTCTGTCACGATGCGGGATGCTGTTTTCCAGTTGGTGACTAAGTTGGCTGCCACTTGGCGCGCTTTATCCGGATTCGAGGCGCAGTCATATATGGTAGTTGGGTCCGAATCTGGTCCAAAAATGCGTTTGAGCTCAGTGGCTACAAAAAGAAGGGGCTCGAATGCGTGCGAGACCGAAAGGGGCTTCGCGCCTTCGATCGCGGTGCGGAATCGCTGTTCCCGTCCGCCAGAGACGGCCGAGTTTTCTGTTCGACATTTATGGAGGACCTCGTTAGCTCCATCGAGCGACAGAACCAGATCAGGACGTTCGCCAAGCGTGGTCAGATTGAGGAGCAGGTTAGTCGATTGCTGCGATACCCAGGCTGACTCGCCCCAATTGGTGACGTCTGAGCCGGTTTTCTTCGCGATGAGGGAGGCAATGGTTTCTTCGTCCCTAGATCCAGTTCCCCAGGCGACAGAGCCGCCTAAGAGGAGTACGGTCTGAGCGGAGTCTGCCTTTTGACCCGCTGCTGTTGTGGTACGCCGCACGCCCCGGTCATCGATCCTGATGGTTTCCCCAACGAACGGCGCCCTTCGCCACCCGATGAAGTCTCGATACTGGGTTTCGAGGCTGTTAAACTCCTTATAGTGGGTGCTCGACCACCCCATCTCGTCGTAAATAGCTAGCTCTCCGCGCGGATCTACGGGTTCGGGCAGCAGCCACTGAACCGTGGAGATGATGGCTGGCAATCCCAGAAGCAGGAAGCCCATCAAAAGGAAGAAAATACCTATCTGGATTCCCAGGACACGTGCTGTTCCGGGTTGATCAGTCGCTGTTGGATCTGTCATTAATTAGTCTGCATCAAAACCCATCCACCCGTCGGAATCACTCGTGCACTCTTCCTCTGGAATGGGCCGCGTGTCTTCAGGTACCTGTAGCTCTTCGCGCAGCTGGGCTAAGCGAATCTCGAGGTTCGCTTGAATCTCAGCGTAATCAGCCGTGCCATAGACGGAATTCACTTCGTTCGGATCCGCCTCAAGATCGAAAAGCTCCCACTCGTCGATGCCGTAGAAGTAGATCAATTTATGTCGATCTGTACGAACCCCGTAATGTCTTCGCACGCAATGAGATGCGGGATATTCGTAGTACTGGTAGTAGAAGGCATCTCGGAAGTCGGGGTCGGTCCCGCCCTCCAATACAGGTAGCAGTGACTTACCTTGCATGTCTGAAGGAATGGGCGCCCCAGCCATGTCCAGGAAGGTCGGCGCGAAGTCTACGTTAGATACCAAGGACTCATTAATCTGCCCACCTTCATAGCGCTCCGGCCAGCGAACGATGAACGGTGTTTTGAGTGATGGCTCGTACATCCATCGTTTGTCGTACCAACCGTGCTCTCCGAGATACCAGCCCTGATCGGAGGCGTAGACCACTACCGTGTTTTCCGCGAGGCCGTGTTCATCGAGGTAGTCAAGGACGCGACCGATGTTGTCATCCACCGATTGAACCGAGCGAAGGTAGTCTTTGAGGTAGCGATTGAACTTCCACTTGTCTAGGTCTTCGCCAGTGAGATTCGCCTCCTTGAGCGCCTCGTTACGCGGGCCGTACGACTCATTCCAGCGTTCGGTTTGTTCGTCGGTGAATCCGCGCTGGGGTGTAATCTTAAGGTCGTTCGCATTCAAACTGCGGTCAACACGCATGTTAGCCTGCGCCGCTGCCGATGAGCGATTGGAGTAGTCGTCGTAGAAAGTTTCTGGTAGGTCAAACGTCACATCTTCGAAGTCATCTAGGTGATCAGGACCTGGCTGCCAGTTGCGATGCGGTGCTTTGTGTTGATACATCAGCAGAAACGGCTTTTCAGGGTCGCGGCCTTCGTCCATCCAATCAAGGGCAAGATCGGTCAGGATGTCCGTGGTATAGCCTTCGATCACTGTCGTGTCCGTTGCTGTCCGGATTGGAGGGTTGTAGTACGGTCCCTGGCCAATGAGAACTTGGTAGTGATCGAACCCAGTCGGGGCGCTGCGTAGATGCCACTTGCCAATCATAGCTGTCTGGTAGCCGGCTGTCTGCATGATTTTCGGGAGAGTCTGCTGGCTACCATCGAAGTAAGGCCCATTAATGATCTGGCCATTCATGTGGCTGTACTTCCCGGTCAGAACCGTGGCGCGCGAGGGCGCACAGATCGAGTTCGTGACGAGGCAGTTCTGAAACAGCACGCCCTCGTTTGCCAATCTGTCGATATTTGGCGTCTGGTGGTAGGGTGAACCGTAGGCGCTAATGGCAGCCTGAGCATGATCATCCGTAAATATGAACAGGATGTTCGGCGGTGTGTCTGCTTCTTGAGTAGTGGAGCAGCCGCTGATCAGGAAGAGGGCTGCAACGGCGAGAAGAGCTATGCGAGTGCGAGTAATCATGATGTCAGAGTGTACTTACTTAGATGCCGCTTCAGTTACAGCTTCCATGGCCGCTGCGATCAAGCGAAAGCGTTCGGCGAGACGTACTTCCTGCTCACGAAACTCGTCCCAGAGTTCTTGTTCTACTGCTTCACGGATGCCTGGAAGGGTCTTGACGCCGTAGCCTGTATAGAACCCAGGTGCATAGATCTGGTGGCGGAACCACGGACGACGGGGGAGGCCATCTTCAGAAATCATTGCCCGTTCGACGCGAGCCAGTGCATGATTTAAGTCCGCCGATGGCGAGGCTATTTTGATCGCCGCGTCTGCTCGTGCAGCCGCTTTTTCTAATTCTGAGAATGCGTTTCGAGCATCTTCCAGACCCACAAATGGGATACTTGCTTTCGCCAATGGCGCAATCAGATCGCCCTTTGGGTCCAAGGCTAAATCATAAGCGCCCGACGAGACCAACTCGTTGTACGTCACACGCTCCGTGCGCACGGCTTCGGCCAGGTCTTCGACTTCATCTAAATAGTTTGCGACGTGATGCGTGAACGTCCCCATTTGGTAGGGCAATGTCTCGGCATTAGCGATTCTCAGCGTCGTACGTCCGGCCACTTTGGCCAGAGTTACACCATACTGAAATCCCGGATCGCCGAATCGCGAGTAGTGCTCAAAGGAGTCATACGCAGAGTGATAGGAACCACCACTACTCTCTCCACCAAAGCCCAGGTTGAGCGATGAAATACCCATATGTTGCAGAAAGGGCGTGTAATCAGAGCCCGATCCAAGCGGGGAAATAGGCAAATCGCCCGTTTTTGGGGTCGATGCATTACCATTCGTCCGCTGTCGTGCTCTCAGTCGTTCGAGGACGGTTACGCCCGTCTGTGGATCGATAACGTCCCGAGCAATCTGGTTGATGAAGGGCTGCAGCGTGTGTGAGCCTCCCATTCCGAGGAAGCCGCGCCCGCTGCCATCCGTGTTGATGTAGGCGATAAGCTTTGCGTCCAGTTCGTCCCGGTGGTACTCAACCCATTCGGTTGAACCTAACAGTCCGGGTTCTTCGGCATCCCAGGAGCCGTATACGATTGTTCGATTTGGGCGCCATCCTGTTTTGGCGAGTTCTCCGATGGCTCGGGCTTCTTCAAGCATAGCTACTTGACCACTGGTCGGATCGGCAGCGCCGAACACCCATGCATCACGATGGTTGCCGCGCATCACCCATTCATCGGGGAAGTCGCTGCCCTCCATTTTGGCAATGACGTTGTAGGCAGGAACGATGTCCCATGAGAACTTGAGCTTCACTCGCACACGTGCAGGACCTGGTCCGATGTGGTAGGTGAGGGGTAGAGCGCCACGCCAGCTTGGTGGAGCAACGGGGCCTTCGAGGGCCTCAAGTAGTGGCTGCGCGTCGGCGTACGAGATTGGGAGAACCGGGATTTTCATCACGGTTGGGGACTCTTCCGGCGTGTAGCGCTCGGTGTCTTCTTTGGCACCTACGAAGGGTGTAAGCGGATCGCCAGGGTATTGCGGCATGTCAGCAACTGAGCCACGTTGTGCTCCCCATTTCATTTTGAATGGGCCCTCTGGATAGACGTCGCCTTGGAAGTAGCCATCATCACGTGGGTCTGAATACAGGATACAGGCGATGGCGCCGTGCTTGAAGGCAACCTTAGGCTTGATTCCTCGCCATGAACCCCCATATCGGGCGATTACCACTTTGCCCTCGACGGAGATTCCTCGCCGCGCAAGTTCCTCGTAGTCCTGAGGAATGCCTTGATTGACGTAGACCAGCTCGGCCTCCACATCGCCATCGGCAGAATACGCGTTGAAAGGCGGGAGCATGTGCTCGCGATTGGCGCTCGATGCGTCTTCTTCGAGAATAGGTTCGTCCAACACGGCGGTGTATTGGGTCGGGGCTGTTAATTCAACTTCCCGAATGAGGGGAGTCGGGAAAAGTACATGAAAGATCTCAATTTCAGCGTCATAGCCCCATGACTCGAGCATATCGCGCACGATTTCCGCATTCTCTTTTGCACCGGGCGATCCCACATGTTGCGCTTTGGATGTCAACTCGCGCATCCAATTTTCGAGATTGGTAGGGTCGAGCTGGGCGTCAAATCGGTCTTCAAGGGCAAGCTGTTCGGCAGAGGCGGCTTCAGAAAAGCCGATAAGGACTTCATCAGCGGTGGGTCGAGCAGCTACGATGAACAGCAACAGAAAGATGGGGAGCGCGATGCGGGCGGTCATACGTGTGGTAGGGGAGGTGGTGGGTGCTTTACGTGGATGGTGAAATGTAGCACGTTGCGGGAGAGACACCAAACCGATTGGTGGAGTGGCTGGGGCAGCGCGCACTGCGCAGGCCGGAGCCTGGGGACAGGCTTCAGCCCTGCAGCTGCTTGCCCCGCTGGCGCTAGCCCTGCAGCCGCCAGCCCTGCAGGCGTATCCCTGCAGCCGCTAGCCTCGCTACCGCCCGAAGGCAGTCCACAGGCCCTTAGGCGCATTTGTTGTACAAACGTACGTTGAGTATGCCTGAGGGAATATTTGCAGTTTCCAGCCCAAAACAGAGGGATGAATAAAGCCCACCAGACTCTTACACAACAAAAGTGGGGCGCGGCCAAAAGGCCGCGCCCCACAAAATAACACTCAAAAAACGTTCTACTTGACTGATTTGGTCTGTCCAACGTCGAACGTAGCCGCAACGCGGGCCTGCAGTTCGAGCAGGTGAGCATGGTCCATGCGGTCCGATACGCCACCAGCCATGGCCGCTGCGATCTGGTTTGAAAGCTCAGTCAGCTCAAGACGCGCCAGAGCACGTGCTTCATCCGGCGTATTAGGCACGAAGGGCGACGGACGCAAGTTGTTCATCAGTCCGCCGAGGTGGTCGGCGTAGGCAAGCTGGAGGTTGCGCTGGAAGCGGTCCTGGCCAGTCAGCGAGCCAAATACAGCTGCATCGATGTCGGCAAACAGCATGTCCACCGAGTAGACATCGTCCTGACGCTGATCGGAGTTGATAAGAACACTCAGCCTGCCCCGGTCCGTCAGTGCGCCAAGCGCCATCATCTGCATGTTTTGAACAGCTTCGTAGACTGGTGTGTCATAGCGACCGACACCATAGCCTGCATTCCAGTCATCCGTGCGTCCTGGCACCGCCTTGTTCAATAGTTCAGCCGTGAACGGAAGCTCAGTTGTGTCGAGCGCCTTGTCCAGGATATAAGCCACTGCTTCGCGCTGCTCTGCGCCAGACACTGGTGTCAAAGGCTGACGGCCGTCTGGATCTCCTTTGTGATCGCGCGCGAAATGCGAGCCACCAACCATCTTGGCAACGGTCGTAAGCTGACGATACTGCGTGAACAGTAGGCCATTAATCGTTCCTCGCAAACGGGAGTACGCATCATCATCTCCAATGAGTCGCTCCTCAATCACTGGATAGATAGTACCGACCAATTTGCGCTGGTCATCAGAATAGGCCATCGGATCTGATGACAGATCCCAGACGCTTGTCAGTGGGTCGATGCCTCGAGAGTCGCCATCCGTGTTGTAGGCATACATTGGATTGGCAGCTTGGCGCGCAATATCAGCCGCTTTGGCATCATCCGGTGTGTACCCATAGGATACAGCCCACACATCGTAGGATCCGACTTCCATGTTAACGTAATCACCCTGCACGTCCCGGTCTGGATTGATATTGCTACCAGCGTAATCCATAACGGAAAGTGTCAGGCCGTTTTCAGTGGTGAAGTCTGTGTCCTGAAGTCTTTCGTACGGAATGGCACCGGAGCCTCGAAAGTTGTGACGCAAACCGAGGGTGTGACCGATTTCGTGGAAAACAAGGTCGCGCAGTGAAGGGCCATAAAAATCGGCCGGAGCGTCACTAACTGGGTCAATCAACCCGTCGGCGAGCATCACCGTCTGCATCAGTCCCATTTCGAACTGTTTCCCAAAGGGTGCCATACAAAGCTGATCCTGCTCAAAGGACGACATAAGTGACGCCTGATTGTTCATGTCCTGCATGCGCTGCAGCATTCCATTTGGCCCTACGAGAGTCTGCCATTCATCTCCCCATCCGCGCATAAACGTGGCTGACAGCAATACGTCGGCATTCAGGATTTCTCCGGTTCGAGGGTCCGTCTGAGATGGGCCGATAGCATAGCCCATTTGGTGCGAGGCGCTCCAACGCACAGTAGAGTAGCGCATGTCCTCGGCGCTCCAGGTGGAGTCATCCGGTGCTTCCTTTGCAATGATGGCGTTGGTAAAGCCTGCGGCTTCAAACGCTTTTTGCCATCCTTCAATGCCTTCCCGAACCCATTTGCGGAGTTCTGTTGGCACTGTACGGTCGATGTAATAGACAATCGGCTGTACAGGGTCTGACATTTCTGCCGTTGGGTCTTTCTTTTCGAGGCGCCAGCGGTTTACATACTGCACCATCTGGTTGACCTCTGTCTGACGCGAGAAATCTCGCTGCGCATCGGAAAAGAATCCCACACGATCATCCGACATGCGGCGCGCCATTGGTTTTTCAGGTAGCGCAAAGAAGGAGTACCGCAGTCCAACAGGAACAGATGTCACATCGGAAACGCCCGCCGATGACGAGAGAGGGGAGCCATTAGGCTTGTACGTCAGCATGGCGTCGATTTCCACGTTCTTTGGGAAGGCCATGGCGTTCGAGACATAGGAACGGCTTTTGTCAAACATCACAGGGCGACCCGCGAAATACATCTTGATCCCTTCAGAGATCTGCATGTAATCCGAGACGATGAAATCCGTGAAGTCGATCAGCAGCGCCTTTGACGTTGCGTTTTCACTTTCGATCGAAAACGCAGCAATAATCGAGTTGCCAACGTTGTCGTCGAGTGATTCCCGAAGCGGTGTGCCTTCATCAGCTGTGAAGCGCGTATTCACGTGGTGCAGGTACACTTTGTCGCCGATTCGCTCGAAGCGCATCATGCGCGTGTCGGTGATTGCAAGGCCATCATGCAGGTTAAAGACACCCGTTCCTTTCGAGTAGTGGCTGATGAAGCCGAAATCCATGCCCAATTGTGCGGGCTGGACCTCCATAAACAGCGTCCGATCACGCTTCATGTGAAGGTTGAACTGCCCTTTCATGGCTTTGGTGTCCTTGAGGACCTCATCCCATTTTTTGAAGGGCGAATCGGCTTTAGGTTTCGCGCTCGAGGCCGAAGCCGCAGGTTTGCTCGAAGAAGCCGTTGATACAGAGGCGGGATCGGTGACATTGACCGTGGTGCATGCCGAAAAGAGAACGGCAAGCATCAGGGCCAGAAGGGGACTTCTATGCATCTGAATACCTGGGATAGGTGTCTTAAAAAGAAAAAACGTAGTTGTAGACCAACAGGATACGGTCTAATAACAGGACACTCAACGAGCGTCATCGTTTTCTGGTTCTACAAAGTTTGGGAGCACGCCAATAGTGTCGAGGATCTCTTGGAGGCGCGATTCATGCGCCGCAGATAGCTTCATGAGTGGTGGTCGAAGAGCTCTCCAGGCCTCCTCACCCGATTCTTCTGCTAACATATGCTTGATCATCGGGATGAGAGGAAAGGCTTCTAGCGCTTTCCGTGTCCGAATCATTCGGTCCGCTTGTCCTTTTTCGCCATCCAAAACTGAACGTATCAATCGGGATGTCAGGTTAGCCGTAGCTGAAATACAGCCAACACCCCCTTCTTCAAGGGCGTACGAGAGAAGAGCTTCGGTGCCTGAAAAGACATCAAAATCATCTATTTCGCGACAATAGAGTGTCAAGTTGTCCGTGTCGCCACTAGAATCTTTGATACCAGCGATGATCTGCGGGTAAGTAGTCTTCAAGCGTTGCGTGAGGTGAACTGACCAGCCGACCCCGGACATTTTGGGAAAGTGGTACAGCAGCACACGCAAGGAGTCCCGATCCACATGGTCGATTACCTGGGACATATAACCGAAAAGTCCATCATCCGAGACCGACTTGTAGTAAAACGGCGGTAGCATCAGGACCCCTGGACACCCTACGTCGGTGGCATGACGCGTCAATTCGATGGTATCGCTCTGTGCGGAGCATCCCGTACCCACAATCACCCTGGTTAGGTCGACATCTCGTGCTGCTAAGCTATCGAGCAGATGGCGGCGCTCGGAAACAGAAAACGAATTGGCTTCTCCTGTAGTGCCAAAGAGTAGCACACCATCACATCCCTGTGTGAACAGCCAGTCTATATGCCCGACCAGCCGATCGGCGTCCGGCAATAGATCATTCGTAAGGGGTGTTACTGAGGCGGCCCACAGTCCGTGGAAGGAGCTCATTCGGTATGGACTGACGTGAATGATGATTCAAGAGCTGGCTAGGTCGCTAGAACGTTGGAACAAGCTCCGAGTGGATCCGGTACGTGGCTCCCTTTCACCCCTGACTCGATGTCCAGATCCCGAACCCTCCTTCTCATTTTCATTGCGCTGATCCTGCTGTTCTTTGCAGGTCCTAGAGCGCACGTTGACTTGTCGTGGGACGATATTCAAGTCGGTCAGCCTATTGACGAATGGCTGGATGCGCAGGAAGCCATCTTCGATGATCTTCGTCCCGGTGTCCAAAAGGAAGTGATCTGGGCCGACTCAAGCAAGGCGCGCACACCTCTTTCCATTGTCTATCTACATGGTTTTTCAGCGAGTCGCCTCGAGGCGGTGCCATATCCTGATTCGATTGCTAAAGCACTAGGAGCAAACCTTTTCTACACCCGATTTGCGGGTCATGGACGAGACGGACAAGCATTGGGGGAATCAACAGTTCACGATTGGGTGCAAAGCACAGCAGAAGCGATCAAAGTTGGCGAAGCTATTGGTGAAAAAGTGGTCGTCATCGGTTTGTCTACTGGTGCGACATTTGCAGCAGTAGCCTCTTTGGATGAGGAGTTGTCTCGAAACATGGCTGCGCAGATCTGGATCAGTCCAAATTTTGCCGTGGCCGATCCTCGTAGCTCCATGCTGCTTTGGCCGTGGGGTACGTCCATTCTGCATGCTATCCAGGGAGAAACGTATTCTTGGACACCCCAAAACGAGAAACATGCGGCACTTGGAACCCATGAGTACCCTTCTGATGTCTTAATCGAGGTCGTTGGAATTGCGAACGCTGTCCAAGACATGGACTTCGGGCGTATCACTGCGCCTACCATGTTGATTTACTCGCCGACAGATCAAGTGGTAGATCCAGAAACCACAGAACGCCTCTACGATCGACTAGGAACACACTTGAAAGATTCCGTGATGGTTCGGAGTTCGCTTGATCAGAACAACCACGTATTGGTAGGAGATGCTCTTGGCCCGGAAAATACGATCTCGATTGCACGTCGAACGATCCAATGGCTGAGCGCAGCCATTGAGCAGTAAATGTCTGATCAAAATTCGTGCGTGAGGCGGAGCATGGCTAAGCGCCCAATTTCCGGCACATAAACAAATTCTCGATGCAGGTTATTTGTGACGTTCTGCACGGTAAGATTGACCATCGTGTCTTTCGAGAACGGGACGCGGTAGTACATGGAGGCGTCAACCACGGTAAATGGCTCCACTGACCCGATATAGACGTCGCTCCGGACAGGGTATCCCTCTACGTAACGGACCCTTAGCGACCCACCAACATCGCCTTCCCGAGAATCATACTGAACCTGCGCTCCCGCCTTGAAGCGTGGAGCGTTTAAAGAGATGTCCGCGACACCATCTACGTTCTCATAGAAGTTGTCCGAAAGCATGGCCCCCATCAACCCGACGCGAAGCTGACGACTGAGAAACATCATTAGGTTGACATCGATCCCCTGGACTGTGACCTCGCCGAAGTTGCGGCGCATGAGAAGTACAGCCGTGGGGTCGAAGGCTTCAACGGGGCTAACCGTGCCAAAAGGAATCGCACCAGCTAGACCAGCCGCTAACAGAAAGGCCACTTCCCCAGAGGGATCTCCATCATTGTTCGAGTAGACTTGCCCGGCAGAATCCAGCGAAAGCAGCGCATTCAAGGCCGCCGTATTTTCAGGCAAAGCAAGTTGATCCCGTACGGCAGTGACTAGCGCCGCATTTAGCGTACTTCCGTCCAAAAAGACGTTGGGTGTGCCAACCATATAGGGGCCTAAGAAGTTAGAAACCCTGGACTGGTAAACGTCAACGCTTGCTACGAGAGCCTTTGCGATCAAACCGCGGTAGCCAAATTCAATGGTGCGGGTACGCGTTACGTCAAGAGATGGGGCGTCAACGGCGTTGCGTGTCTCCTCAAAGACCTGCGATTCGAGGTTCAGGATCTTGAGCTGATTTTGGACACCTTCCACGGTTTCTGGAAGCACAGCGTCGAGAGCCGACGAAATACCCGCAACCTGTGATGGATCGATTACACCTTGAGAAACCAAGTTGTCTGCCAAGCCAGCGACAGAGGATTGTCTAGCAACGGACCACATAACGTTGGTGAACATGGGGTCATGCAAATCAATGTAGTCGGAGGTAGCGAGCCCGCGAGGATCGAGCGGCGCGAAAGGCGAGCGGAAACGCGGCGTTCCGGCGCCATCTCGGTTAAACGAGAAGCCATGCTGCATTCCCTGTGCCCGCAGATCCGTAGTTGGGGCAAATCCAATTAGGGGTTCCATCTGCCCGAGTGTAAACACGTCGCCAAGCCCGAGAAGATCAGAGAACAGATCGTTCGGCAGCGGGGTGCGAAAGGCGCGGTTGTAAGTGGCGCGAAAGGTGTGTCCCGCAATGGGTTTAACGACGACGGCGGCACGAGGTGAAAACGTGATGAGGTCAAGCCGGTCGTGATAGTCGAGTCGAGCCGCTCCAAGAACCGTAAGCCATTCTCGCACATCGACATCGGCTTGTGTGTATCCGCCAAGCTCTATCACATTGTCATCATTCTCATTACGTCCGTTGACCGTGCCCTCTCCTTCGGGGAGGGTGTAGAAAGCGTCCAGCCCATAGGTCAAACGCAGCAGTGAGGTGGGTTGCGACCAATGCTGAACCTGAGCCACAAACATGCGCGACACGTCCCTGAACTGCTCGCCGGTGCGCAAGAAATAGGAGGCTCCGGAATTGAGCAGATTGGCGTAGGTCTGCGCAAAGAGACGTCCCTTGCGGTAGCGAATCTGACCGTATCCTAAACGCGCATTATCGACCTGGGCCGCCCCAGTAGGCGTAATTTCAATATTGTCACCGCGGGTGAGGCCGGCATTGAAAGTTAGTACACCGCCATTGTCCGCTCGGTATTCAAGGGCGCCGTTAAAAGCAAGATTGCGCACCGTGAAGTCCCGATTACCGATTCGAAGGGTATCAAGCGCCGCTCCGTCCGCGATGGCCTGGGCCCTAGCCGCTATCTCTTCGGGGTCCCAGTATTCAAAGTCATTCCCCGTGTAGTATTGGGCAGAAAATTTATAGCCAATTTTCGATCCCCACGTGGCAGCATGGCGGATAGACCCCAGCAAAACGTCTTGCTGACCACCTGTGAAACTGACAGAGGTGCCTCTCGAATCGAACGGGCTTCGCGTGATCATATGAACCACCCCATTTGCAGCATTCGGGCCATAGAGGGCAGAGGCTGGACCGGAAACGACTTCAATCTGATCGATGTCACCATTGGTCATCGGAATAAGCTGTAACGCCGTTAGTCGGACAGAGGGTGCGCGTGCAATACGGTTGTCGACGAGCGTCAAAAGCGAAGACGCCAGATTGTCATTAAAGCCCCTGATCACAATTCGCGAGGATATCAATCCGGTGTTGATGATGTCCACAGCAGGAATCGATGATAAGTGAGAGGCCGCCGTGAGGGATGTCCTTGTTTTCAACTCACGGGGTTCAAGAACCGAGATAGAGGCGGGCGCATCGAGGAGGCGCTCTGGGGAACGCGACGCCGTAATCGTAATCGGATTGATCAGTTGATCGGTGGCCTCAAGAGAGGGAGAGAGCACGATAGATTCTCCGGCTGTGACCTCGATGCCTTCGCGGGTCCAGGTCCGAAATCCAACGAAGCTGACTTCGACTCGATAGGTGCCAGGAGAAAGGGAAATGGAAAATCGACCATCGGTACCTGCTGCAACGCCTGTTTCGACAGCTTGGTTGACGTCGTTTGTCCCGGTGACTCGTACGTTCGCGCCGGGAAGCACATCGTTTGTGCCTTCTTCGGTCACGATGCCTTGAATCTGCCCGCGATTGGCCTGAGACTGCAGTAGGGCAGCGTCGGGGCTAGTGGCAGCGGTAGCGTCCGTTACTGAGCCCGACATCGCAAAGAGTGCGAAAATCAAGATGAGGCTAGTGGTGAACGTCCGAGCGGAGGTCTTAGAAAGATTCCCTCGTTGGGCGAAGAAAGGGGTCATGCGATGACTGTGTTGCAACTGGGTTTCCGAAACATCGATAACATCGGCACGAATTTCAAGACAGAAGTGATGAGAAGTGGTCAGTACGGTTGATCGGGAGGTTCTGATTCAGTGGGTTTCGTAGCTTCCTCGTCATGCCTTCTACTCCTCCCAGCCAATTTGATGCGTCCCCCCGTCGAACGCTGCTCCGGCTCTCCGTTCCGGTGCTGTTTTCGCTCGTTGCTGAACCCCTGACAGGGCTAGTAGATACTGCTTTTATCGCCCGTTTGGGGGCTGTTGAACTCGCAGCGCTCGGGGTAGGCACGATGGCTCTCTCGTCCATCTTCTGGATATTTAATTTTCTAGGCGTGGCCACACAAACAGATGTGGCGCAGGCTGATGGGCGTGGCGAATCTGTGAGCAAGGGCTCCATTTGCGGAATGGCGATGACGCTTTCGGCCGTACTGGGTGTAGGATCTGCGCTTTTGCTTTGGCCGTTTATCTCTCAGGTCACCGCTCTACTAGGTGCCCTAGGCGATATCGGAGGGGCTGCTGACGCCTACATACGTATTCGTCTAATAGGCTCGCCAGCCATCTTGGTTACAATTGCTGGATTTGGTGCCCTCCGAGGCGTACAGCTGATGAAAATCCCGCTTTGGATCGCCATCGGCGTCAACGCTCTGAATATTGTTTTGGACGCTCTACTAATCTTTGGCTGGGGCCCCGTTCCGGCGTTTGGGATTGAAGGAGCCGCGGCGGCCACTTCGATCTCGCAGTGGGTGGGAGCGGCTACGACGTGGATAGTGGTCCACCGAACCCTTGGAGCTCGTGTTGCTTGGGAATGGGAGCGAGTGAAACAGCTTTTTCGTGTAGGAGGAGATCTGTTCTTTCGTACAGCGGCACTAACGCTTTTTCTCATTATCGGAACACGCGAGGCAACTCGACTGGGCGCTGAGGCTGGCGCAGCCCATCAGGCGATTCGGCAGTTCTGGATTTTTACCGCTCTTTTTCTCGATTCGTTTGCCATCGCCGGTCAGAGCCTTGTTGGTTTTTATGTTGGAAACGATCGTATTCAAACTGCCCGCCGCGTGGCCAGGACCATTCTCGAATTAGCGACGGGGTTTGGCGTCGTTCTAATGATCGTGATGTGGGTAGGCGAAGACGTAATGGCCCGAATGCTCGTCCCAGAATCAGCTCGATATCTCTTCGGCTCTGCTTGGCTTTTAGCGCTCCTCTTTCAACCCTTGAATGCGCTAGCCTTTGGAACAGACGGCATTCACTGGGGAACAGGGGATTTTCGATTTTTGCGAGACGCCACGGTAGTCGCTACGCTTGTTGGAGGCAGTACATTGATCATTTTGTCTCAATTGGACATGCTGACTTTGTCATGGGTGTGGGGTGTCACCGGCGCTTGGATTATGATCCGCGTTCTCTTTGGTGTCGGCAGAATATGGCCGGGCTCCACAAAAGCCCCACTCGGTCGGTTCGCAAGTCTGCCCGAGAACGGGTAATTTTGCAGGACTAGCGGTCCGAGCATTTCTACACCTTTCAATTCCCTCTTTTCATGCCTACACCTCACTACCAGCGCGTCAAGGACTTCATGCAGCGTGTTGGCCAGGACACACCAGAAAAAGCAACCATTCCAGATGAAGGTATTCGTATTCTACGTGCTAAACTTATTCTGGAAGAAGCATTGGAAACTGTTGCAGCACTAGGAGTTACGGTGCATGCTAGTGGTGCTGAGGTACTCGAAGAAGGACTCGAATATACCGCTCCAAATGCGGTTGACTTGAAAGAAGTCGTTGATGGATGTGCTGATATTTCCGTAGTCACCATCGGTACGTTGATTGCTTTTGGTATTGACGATGAGCCAGTTCTCGAAGAGGTCGATGCATCGAACCTGCGCAAGTTTAGTGAAGGCAGCTACCGTCGCGAAGATGGTAAGTGGATGAAACCTCCAGGCTGGACACCTCCCGACATTATGGGAGCGATAGATCGAGGGTACGGGCAATGAGTCGAATTACAACTCTTGCAGTATTCGCTTTGTTGATTTTGGTAGGGACTTCAGCACGTATGTACTCGGGCTCAGTTGATACCGAACTGACGCGGATAAGCGTGCCAACTCAAGGAGAAGCGGGCGAACCCTTTCTGACTCGTCTGCCAGATGGGGGAGTAGCAGCATCCTGGATTGAACGGTCTGATGACGTTGCACGGCTTGTTTTTTCGCGACTTCAAATTGATGGAGCCTGGAGCTCCCCTTCAGAAATAGCCTCCGGATCAACATGGTTCGTGAACTGGGCGGATGTACCCTCCATCGCTGTTCACCCTGATGGATCGTTGATTGCGCATTGGTTGGATCGCTTGGGCGATGAGCGATATGCCTATGGTGTGCGTTTTTCCCTGTCTGATGACGGTGGTGATACTTGGTCAGACCCCGACTGGCTTCACGAGGACCGTTCCCCAACGGAGCACGGGTTTGCGAGCATCGTCCCACATGATGCTGGTTTCATGGCGGTATGGCTCGATGGAAACGGTTATGCTACGGAACGACGAGAAATGGCAGTTCATGCACGAACGATTGGTACTGATGGTGCACTGGGCATAGAGACGGCCGTGGATTCACGAACATGCGATTGCTGCCCGACTTCGCTCGTTGATGCAGGAGGAGGCCGTCTGCTTTCCTTGTATCGGGATCGGTCAGCTGACGAAACAAGAGACATCTATGTGGTAGCCTACGAGAATGGATCGTGGAGTACGCCGGAGCCAGTGGCCTCTGATGGATGGTCGATTAACGCCTGCCCTGTAAATGGTCCCTCCGCCGATGTACATGACGACAATGTGGTGGTTGGTTGGTTTACCATGGCCGGCGGGGCGCCCGAGGTCCGAATAGCCTTTTCTGCTGATGCCGGGCGCACCTTTTCTGACCCCATCCGTACTGATCTCGGGCGCCCCGCCGGCCGAGTTGCTGTGCGAATGCTCAGTCCGAATGAGGCAGTAATTTTATGGCTTGAAGGAGCAGACCCTGAAAATGATCAGGCGCAGGCTGGATTGCTACTGAGAACAGTCTCCCGAGACGGCAGCTTGGGGGAAACCATTGAGCTGGCTAATGCCAGCGCATCCCGTTCTACGGGATATCCTCGTCTTGAACGTAGCGACGATGGATGGGTGGCCCTTTGGACCGTTCCTGGCGAACCCTCGACGTTGGCATCCGCTCGTATTACGTGGGAATGATCCTTTGATGACCCCTGACCTTCACATCGAGTACACGTTTGGAAAGGCTTCTCCGGATGATCTTGTTCGAATAATCGATCTTCTTGAGGAGGCTAAACTGCCAACGTCCGGTGTCTCTCTCATCATCGACCAGTTCTTGGTTATCCGCGCTAGAGAGTCAAGCGGCCCTGTTCTCGCGGCCGGTGCCATTGAGCCACACGGACTAGACGGATTGCTCCGAAGCCTGGTTGTGGATTCGTCTGTTCGGGGTCTTGGACTGGGAAAACGTCTCACAGAATATCTACTACTGTCAAGCGATGCTGATCTGTATCTTCTAACTGAGACGGCGGAATCCTTCTTCGAATCATTTGGATTCGAGTGTATAGATCGAGCGCAAGCTCCTGATGCCCTAAGAGCCTCGGAAGAATTTCGTTGCCTTTGTCCGGAATCCGCAGCCTTTATGCGGCGTTTGTCAGGACCGAAAGCCGGGGAATAACCCCCATCAATATGATTGTTCACCCTTTTCAACCGACCTGTTGACATGGCGAAACCAAACCGTCGAAAAGAACGTGCCCGTAGGGCCAATCAACCCGATCTGAATAAGAAGGCTCTCTGGGCCGCTGTCATCTTTGCGGGTTTGGGGGCTGCATTATCTTTTTATGCCACCCAGCTGACATTTACGATCGAAAGCCAAGGTATCGTTGAAGCCAGCGGTTGTTCGCTTAATGACTGGGTGAATTGCGATGTAGCCAACGCATCTAGCTATGCCAAGATGTTCTCGGTGCCTGTTGCGTGGTGGGGCTTCCTGTTCTATGCCTTTGCAGGTCTTTCCGCGCTTTTCGGAGCCACTGGATCGAATGCTCGATCTGCTTCGTCCTTTCTGGCCTTTTCGTTGTTGCTCTCCTTTGGCGCTGTACTCTTCACCTTTCTGAAGATATACCACCTCGTTGAGTTGGGTGTCCTTTGCCTCGTCTGCGTGGGGATGTATGTAGCCAACTTCGGTATCGTATTCTCGCTAGGTGCAGGACTCGGATACGGTCCTGCCAAATGGGGCGGGTTTATTGGCGACTATATCGCCAGGATTCGAGGAGAACAATCAGATACTGGCTTTGAACCCCAAATCCTTAAAGTTGGGGCCATCGCCTTGGCTGTTTTCGGTATTGGATATGCTGGTGCCCTGAATCACTCGAGAGACATAACTGGCAACGTGGATGTCAGTGCTTCGGTGAGCGCCCATTTTTCGGGCGGTGTATACGATGTCCAGTATCCAGAAGACGCTTCCATCTGGGGCAATCCTGATGCTGAATTGACCATTGTCGAATTCGCCGACTTTCAGTGTCCAGCTTGTGGCCTGTCAGCGTTCCATCTGCGTCCGACGTTGTTTGAATTTGAGCAGGATGTCAAGGTTGTGTTCATGAACTACCCACTTGATTCGAACATCAATCCAAGCATGCAAGCACAACTTCACAGTCAGGCTGGGAACGCGGCCAAGGCCGGTGTTTGCGCCGAGAAGTTCGGTGATTTCTGGAGCTACCATGACGAGCTTTTCCGTAATCAGGCTATCATATCACCTCAGATTTTTACGCGTACAGCAGCTGACTTGGGATGGGATGAGCGCGAATTTGCCGAGTGCATTCTGTCAGAAGAAGTGCATGACCGAGTAGTAGACGATCTGGCGAAAGGTCGTGCGGCTCAAGTTGGATCAACACCGACGCTATACATCAACGGACGCAAAGTGGCAGCGTGGCGTAATACTGATGTCATCCGGGCCATCGTCCGGGAAGAGCTGTCCCGGATGTAGGATGAGCGATCAGGACATTCTGCGTAGCGGAGCACGCCTCAATATCGAGATAAAAGCGCGGTGTGACGACCATGATCACATCCGGCGGGTCTTGTCGGACATGGGATCTAGATTGGTCGGAACCGATCATCAAGTTGATACATATTTCCAGGTGCCGGAAGGCCGATTGAAGCTTCGAGAGGGCTCCATCGAGAATAGCCTGATTTTTTACCAGCGTTCGGACCAAGCAGGCCCGAAGCGCTCTGATGTCCAGCTCTATCGGGTCAAGCCCCCGGATCCATCGCTCAAGAAGGTGCTGGGCGAGGCGCTGGGCATATTTGTCGTAGTCGACAAGCAGCGCGAGATCCATTTCGTGGACAACGTCAAGATTCATCTTGACCGTGTCCAAGAGCTGGGGACCTTTCTCGAGATCGAAGCCATCGATGCGGATGGAACGCATTCTCAAGACACGTTGCAAGCTCAGTGCGAGGAATTTATGCGCTTGTTCGATGTCCAGGAGTCCGATCTGCTTGAGGATTCTTATTCAGATATGCTTCTCAAAGCCCACCAAGGATCTACTCAATGAATCAGCCGACTAAACACCTCGATTTTTTTGAGCGGTATCTCTCTATCTGGGTGCTCCTCTGTATGGTATTAGGCCTTGCTCTGGGTACCATGGCGCCTGGTTTGACAGCGAGCTTGGCCGCGCTGGAATTTGGCGAAGGGTCTCAGGTTAACATCGCCATTGCCATCCTCATCTGGCTCATGATTTACCCCATGATGCTGAAGATCGATTTCAGTGGCATCCGGGGCGTGTTTGTGAGACCCAAAGGTCTCTTCGTGACACTGTTTGTGAACTGGCTGGTCAAGCCATTTTCCATGGCACTCCTGGGATGGTTGTTTGTGACGACACTATTTGGCGATGTCATGGGCTGGATCGACCCAGATACAGCACGAAACTATGTAGCAGGCCTCATCATTCTGGCAGCGGCGCCCTGCACGGCCATGGTTTTCGTCTGGAGCTATCTGACGGACGGTGATGGGCCCTATACGCTTGCCCAGGTCGCGATCAACGATCTGATTATGGTATTTGCCTTTGCGCCCATCGTGATGCTGCTTGTTGGCGTAACTGGCGTGCACATTCCTTCGAACGTCCTAGTCGTATCTGTATTGGTCTTTATTGTGATCCCGCTTTCGGCCGGATGGATTAGCCGCAAAGTACTTATTCGAAGCAAAGGGAAAGAATGGTTCGAAGGGAGCTTTTTGCCTCGTTTTAGACCTGTGACAATCGTGGCGCTGTTAGCGACTCTCGTTCTCATCTTTGCTTTCCAAGCCGAAAACATTGTCACGAATTGGTTCGCAGTCATTCTTCTCGCGATTCCCATCTTGATTCAGGTCTATTTCAATTCGAGTCTGACCTACGGCTTGATGCGCTTTTTCCGTGTGCCGCACAACGTTGCTACACCCGGTACACTAATTGGCTCGAGTAACTTCTTCGAGCTTGCAGTTGCGGTGGCCATAACGATCTTCGGCCCAACGAGTCCGGCGGCGCTCGCCACGGTCGTCGGCATATTGGTTGAAGTGCCAGTAATGCTTTCGGTGTGCCGTGCCTGTGTGTCTACTCGAAGTTGGTACAATCAGCCGATCCTTCCATCGGCGGCGCCCCAATCGACACGATGACTGCACTAGATAAAAGTATTCTCAACGTTTGGCGAATCAAATCTGGTCTCTGGGCAGGCGTGCTGTCTACTGGTGTGCTGATTTGGGATATCATGAATTTCTTTGAAGCAGATCGCATCACGCTTTTTGGGTTGATCCCTGCCGCTGTGATGCTCTTCCTAGGAGTATTTGTGTTCTGGATTCCGGCGCTACGGTATCGATACTGGGGGTACGAACTAAGAGAGCAGGAATTACTGTTGGTGCGAGGCATCTTCAATCGGGTTCATACCATCATTCCGCTGCGGCGCATCCAGCATCTAGATGTATCACAAGACTTGTTTGAAAGGGAATACGATGTAGCCAAGCTTATTGTGCATACAGCGGGCACCAAATCTAGCGACGTAATTCTTCCTGGTCTTTCACTGGATGTTGCTGAAACCCTTCGGGATGAGATGAAGGAATTCATCACTGACGAGGCTCTCTGATTCCATGGTGGACGAACCTCTGACCGAACCGAATAGCAACCCGGAAGACCCTCTCGATTTACACGACTCACACGATCCAAGGGGTGAGGCCAAGCGCTTGCATCCACTGACGCTGGTACAGCGCGTAATCGTGAGTCTGCCAGCCATTGTCTTCATCCTTCTGCCCGTTTTTCGTGACGGTGACTCGATGGCCTGGTTCAATCTGGTGTTGGCAGGGATGTATGTCGTAATCTTTGTGCCCTGGATTGGGCTCCAATATCTCAAATTTCGATACTGGATTACGGCTCAGGAGTTGGTAATCCATTCAGGTGTGTTGACCCGCCGAAAGCGCAATATTCCGGTCGATCGCATTCAGAACATCGTGATAGAGCAAGCACCCTTACAGCGAATTCTGGGGACGGCGAAAGTGGTGGTCTTCACGGCTGGCAGCGCTACAGCCGAAGGAATGCTTGAGTATGTCTCATTAGCTGAGGCGCAGTATATCCGCTCAGTAGTTCGGCAGCTGCAAGCCGCTATGAAGGATGTTTCTGTAATGGAGAAACCACCTGGGGAAGTGGATGAATCCACCAAAGAGTCGCTTTCACAGCTCTTAGAAAGCGCGCCTGATTCAGGACTCGTCGAAACACATCCTGAGCCCAACATTTTATACCAGTTGTCACCTCGAAGGACCGTGCTAGCAGGTGTATTTCGGTTTTCGCTGCTCTACATCGCAGCGTTTTTCTCGCTTCTGCAATACATCGAGCCAGATCCTGAACGCATGTTTTTTTGGCTGCTCCGCGGGCCGTTAGAACCGTGGCAGGATGTAATAACGGGATCTCCATGGCTGGCAGGAGCTTTAGCGGCATTTGGCGCGATATCGCTCGGATGGTTCTCCGGCATCCTACTGACCATCAACCGATACCACCATTTCCGTATCGAACGAATCGGAGACAAGTTGCATCGATCGCATGGCCTGATGACACTCAAGGAGGGTACTATTCCACTTCGGCGTATTCAGGCATACATCGTTCGAACGCATCCATTGATGGCACATTTTGGCTGGTTTCGGCTCGAACTCCAGACGATGGGTATGGATCTGAATGAATCAGGATTCGAGGTGGCTATCCCGATTGGCCGTCGAGAGGACGTCACACATTTCCTGAACAAAGTGGGTGCTCCGTCTGTGCCGACAACGTGGGCGCCTGTTTCCAAACTCACCATTCGCAGATTTCTCACTCGTTCTTTCGTCGCCTTAACGATTCTGATCGGGATACCGGCTTTTTGGCGTATCGAGTTCCTTTGGGGATTGCTCATCATTCCGCTACTTATTGTGATGGCATTCACTAGGTATCGGTACCTCGGGTACGCTGAGTCATCTGAAAGCTTTGCCGTCAGAAGAGGTTGGTTTCGGCGTCACGAATGGATCATCCCAATCAGGAAACTGCAGACGGCAAGCGTTCGATCGTCTTGGTTTCAGCGCCGCCTCGGATTGGCGACCGTCTATGTCGATACTGCTGGTGCCTCACCGGTTCAGTCAGCTGACCTGATTGATGTCCCATTTAAGCTGGGAGAGGATCTGGTTCGGCGCGTTTACGATCGTTTTTCGTCTGCTGCATCCGCATCTGCTGACGCTCCATCCTCGGAAGAATGACGATCCCTGAGTGAGCACAGGCCTAAGTACAAGACGACTGGGATTGTTTTACGCTTGGCTGGTCCTTGAAGATCAAAAGCCGTCCATCCAAGAGATAATGTCCACGCAGCAGGTCCGATCCAGGACACCCACCACGGCATACGCGCAACGAGAAAAGCGAACAACTTGCTCGCCAACTGCGACCCGATGATGCGGGCTATGGTACCAAAGATAATCGTCTTAATTAGCCCTTGTACGATGACAAGATTGAATGCTTCGATAAGCATTGGAAGAGCAAAAACGCCAGCACTTCGCGCAAGGAAGGCAGCTGCTTTATCCCGGTCTATGCCGAGACTTTCAAGCATTTTTTGCTGCTCTTCGGGCGTCAATTCGGTGAATTGTTGAGTGGCGTACGACTCAGCCAATCGTTCAACGATTTCGCGATCAGACCCTAATAAATTAGCGTCAACTTTTAGCGCAGAGGCTACATCCCTCACGATTCCCTGGAAGGATGCACCTTTTTCTTCTCCGGTCATGGAGCGAAATACGTACATGATCTCGGAACTGCCCACATATCGAAAATCCTCTTCGAACTGTGTCTGTACGGCCAGGTAATTCTCGGACGACTCTTCTTTTTCAAGAGCGTCAACCAATTCGACGAAACGCTCATCATTGGTTTGATTGAGCGGGCTTTCCAGAATACCAGCAATAAAGCGGTAGTCAGCAGGATTGAGGACGGCCAGAAGTTCCTTCATAGATACAAGCGTGCAGACGAATCATGCTCGTGTGAGGCGAGGTGTACGCTAGGAAAGAGAGGGAGGTTACAGAAATTCCCTGATAGCGCAGGCACGGTCTAAAATGGAATTTCCTCCGGATTCTTTTCTCTCAGCAGTGTAACTTGAAAGCCCTTACACACTGATTAGTTTACTTCAGGTAAAGGCTATGCCGCATCCACGGTCCAGCGGTCTTTTGCTTCACATTACGTCCTTGCCGTCACGGCACGGTATTGGCGATCTTGGACCGGAAGCGTATCAATTCGCCGATTTCTTGGCCTCTGCAGGTCAGACAATCTGGCAAGTATTACCGTTGGTTCCGACTGGATATGGGTATTCTCCGTACGCGGCACCATCGACATATGCAGGTAATCCACTTCTCATTTCTCCTGATCGTTTACTCGAGGATGGTTGGTTGACCAGGGATGATATAGATGAAAACGTCCAATTTGAAGTTAATTCAGTTCTTTATGCGGATGTAAGCGCTTACAAGTACGATTTATTGGTAAAAGCGTGGGAGCGGTTTGATACACAATCCTCACCCGCAGAGCGCGATAAATTTGCAGATTGGTGCGCCCATCAAGCTGCATGGCTGGAAGACTGGGCGTTGTTCGAATCGATAAAATCTGACCATTACGAAATGGAGTGGATGACGTGGACGCCTGAACTACGTGATCGCGACCCCAGAGCGTTGTCCGATTATCGAGCTGCGAACATCGATAGATTTCGCATGCGCATGTTTTGGCAGTATTTGTTCGAAAATCAATGGACTGACTTAAAGACGTATTGTAACGATCGTGGGATTCGCATTTTCGGCGATCTACCCATCTATGTAGCGCAGGACAGTGCCGATGTGTGGTCGAACAGAAGGCTTTTCACACTGGATGAGACCGGTCATGCAACCATGATTGCCGGCGTTCCCCCGGATTATTTTTCAGAAACCGGACAGCGCTGGGGAAATCCTCTGTATCACTGGGACCGGATGAAGGCGTCTGGCTATTCGTGGTGGACGAGCCGCATGGCACGCATCCTGGAACTGGTAGATCTAGTGCGTCTGGATCACTTTCGAGGGTTCGAAGCCTACTGGGAGGTAGCGGCCAGCGAACAGACCGCCATTAATGGAACATGGCAGAAAGGTCCTGGAGCTGATCTGTTTGCGACCCTTGAGGATAATCTAGGTAGCGTTCCGCTCATCGCTGAGAACCTGGGTGTCATTACCGATGGTGTGACCCAGCTTATGGAGCGGTTTGATTATCCCGGTATGGCCATTCTGCAGTTTGCGTTCGACTCAGATGAAAGCAATGGGTTCTTGCCTCATAATTATGTTGAATCCTTGGTGGCCTACACCGGGACCCATGACAATGATACGTTGATAGGCTGGTGGACCAACACGGCCAGCACCCAGGATGCGGATCAGATTGCTAGAGCCAAGGCCTATTGCGCGTCGTATCTGGGTCTCGAACCTGGGAAGGAAGAAGAACAGTTGCCATTCAGAGCCATCGAACGGCTCATGGAATCGGAGGCTCGAATTGTGGTTACGCCGGTTCAGGACCTTCTTGGTCTCGGAGCAAAAGCCCGCATGAATACGCCAGGTACGACAGATGGAAACTGGCAATGGAGAATGGCACCGGACACTCTTTCGCAGGAACTAGCAGGTAGGCTCGCAGATCTGACTCATCGGACGAAGCGATCAAGCGAGTAAGTGTGCAAGGGCGTGTGGAACTGATGTGCTGTACGGCGCTCTACATGCTAAGCCTTCAGTAGTGCCACGGAGAGCCCTTCTAGATGGCACAGTCCTTTCGTCAGTGTCACAAGATCATCGAATGGAAGAGCAATTCGCCAGGCCCCAACGCCCAATTCAGGCATGAGGAACGAGCAAGGCTCTTCTGTAGGATTGAACATCAAGAAAGCATGCTTTGATGTTTGATCGATGGAATCTACTGAGGGTTCGGACCAAAGATGCAGTCCAACCACCCGCTCATGAGGGTTCTTCCAGTCCTCTTGTGTCATCTCTCGGCCTGAGGCGTGCCACCATTTTGCTAGGGCAGATCCCTTTTCGTTTAGGAAACGCCGCTGCGAAAGGAGGGGGGTAGCCGTTCGCGCAGTGACTACTTCTTTGACGAAATCAAGGAAATCCTTATCGACAGCCGATGATGACCAGTCTAGCCAAGAAATCGGGTTGTCCTGGCAATAGGCATTGTTATTCCCCTGCTGAGTCCTCCCTAGTTCATCCCCGCCCAGAATCATGGGCACACCTTGGGCAAGGAGTAAACTCGAAACAAGAGCCCGTCGAACTCGATTCCGGCGATCCAGAATAGCTGGATCCGAGCTTGGTCCCTCTTGTCCCCAATTTCTGGAATGATTGGGTTCGTGCCCATCACGATTATCTTCCAGATTGGCTTGATTGTGCCGCTGCTCATACATGACTACATCAGCGAGCGAGAAGCCGTCATGGGCCGTAATGAAATTGATTGACGCCGATGGACGGCGCCCCGTAAAAATGTCGCTGCTTCCGCTCATTCGAGATGCGAAGTCTGCCGTTGTGCGCACTTCTCCGGTCCAGTACGTGCGCACATCATCGCGAAAACGTCCATTCCATTCACGCCATGGAGATACGAAGCTTCCCAAGCGATAGCCTTCCGGTCCGAGGTCCCAGGGCTCAGCGATCATTTTCCGTGATCTAAGAATTGGATCCTGCTGCAGTAAAATGAAAAACGGACCGTCCATATCAACTTGCTGGCCTGCACGAGCCAAGACAGTCGCAAGATCGAAGCGAAAGCCATCCACGCCCATATCCCGGGCCCAGTATCGCAAGGAGTCAGCAATTAGTTGCATAACAACAGGCTGCCGGACATCTAATGTGTTTCCGGTGCCTGTGAAATTGTGCAAGATGCGCGGGTTGTCTTCGCGTGATAGGTAATAGCTTAGATTATCAAATCCACGGAAGGACAACGTCGGGCCGAAACGATTTCCCTCAGCCGTGTGGTTAAAAACCACATCGATAATGACTTCCATGCCTTCCTCATGGAATCGATCTACCATTGCACGAAACTCAGCAGCTGCGTCATCCGGTTTTGAAGCATAGGTGGGTTCGGGCGCAAAATAGCCGAGTGTATTGTACCCCCAATAATTAACGAGCCCGTTTTTTGCGAGGTGTTCTTCCGAAAATTTGGTCTGGACCGGAAGCAATTGGATACTCGTAACACCCAGTTCCTTGAGATGAGATAGTACCGGATCGGAGGCTAATCCTGCATAGGTGCCCCGAAGAGCCGGGTCCACATCTGGGTGATTCATGGTCATGCCACGAACGTGAGTCTCGTAGATTACCGTGCGTTCCCAGGGAATTTCCAAGCCGTTCTGCACCGGTTCAGCTAGGCTTTCATGGCAAACCTTAGCCACGGCCGCCCAATGGGCAGAATCCTCGTCGTTCCACGACACGTCTTCTTCACCGGCCCGATAGCCAAGTAGTGAGGAATGCCACGTCGGTATGCGGGCGATGCTACGCGCGTACGGATCGAGTAACAGTTTATTGCGATTGAATCGGTGTCCCTTTTCGGGTTCATAGGGCCCGTCAACGCGAAAACCATAGAGTTGGCCAACCTGAATTCCCGGAATGAATCCATGCCAAACGTTGCCCGAGCGCTCAGGAAGGTCTACTTCCTGCGTGCATTGCATAGCATCAACTGAATCAAACAGGCACAACGTAACACGCGTTGCGTGGGCACTGAATACGGCAAAGTTGACGCCATTGTCTCGGAGAGTTGCTCCGAGAGGATAGGGTTTTCCTGTTTCAGTGATCAAAATAGATGACTTGCTAAAGGGGCAGCTTTGAACCCGCTGGAATGTGAGACATCAAGCAAAGCGCGAGATCAGGGAAGTGCCAGTATACAGGAAGTCATCGGGCTCGATCCCGATGATTGCATGCGAAGTCGTATTTTCCTCACCCTGCTAGATTCCAACACCACCTTTACCTGCGCTTTCATGCCAACCGTCTCTGCCTTTGATCGTCATTTATGGGGAGAAGGCCGCCTTTTGGAGTCATATAGGGTCTTCGGAGCGCATCCAAACCGGCAAGGCACGTGGTTTCGCGTTTGGGCTCCTCGTGCTGATGAAGTCGCGTTAATTGGAGATTTTAACAATTGGGACCGCGCAGCGCATAGTATGCGTGCAGTCGGTACGGGTATGGAGCGGTTTTGGGAAATCTACGTTCGTGGAGCCCGCGTGGGTCAGCGCTATAAGTTTTCGATCCGGCGTGGTCCGTGGTGGACAGACAAGTCAGATCCGTTCGCGTTTGAAATGGAGCCTCCTGATATGGGAGGTCATGGAGTTGCTGGCCTTTCAGGTATTATTGCGGATCAGGATTTTGCTTGGTCTGATGATGCGTGGATGGCCACCCGTCCGGGACCGGAATCCTTAACGGCTGCTGTCTCCATCTATGAAGTCCATCTGGGATCTTGGCGGCGAAAGGGAGATGGCATGTCGCTGAGCTATCGAGAAATGGCTGAGCCATTGGCAGCTCATGCACTCGACATGGGTTTCACACACGTTGAGCTTCTGCCTGTTCAAGAACATCCATACTATGGCTCCTGGGGCTACCAGGTCATCGGGCCGTTTGCCCCGACTTTTCGATATGGATCACCGGCAGACTTCAAGTACCTCATCAATTACTTGCATGAGAAGGGTATCGGGGTGTTACTGGATTGGGTACCTGCCCACTTTGCCACCGATCCTCAAGGGTTAGTGGATTTTGACGGTGAGCCGCTGTTCGAGTACGAAGAGCCCGTCATGCGGCATCATCCGGATTGGGGGACGCTCGTTTTTGACTATACCAGACCTCAGGTGCGCAATTACCTGTTGTCGAATGCCTTGTTTTGGCTGGATGAGTTTCATATCGATGGCCTTCGTTTCGATGCAGTAGCTTCGATGCTGTACCGCGACTATTCTCGAGGAGAAGAATGGACACCCAATAAGTTCGGCGGTCGAGAAAACTTGGAGGCGATGAGCCTGCTTAAAGAGATCAATGAGACGGTTTTCACTCGATTCCCCAATGCTATTATGGTGGCTGAGGAGTCCACTGCGTGGCCTGGTGTATCGCACCCCACGTACACAGGAGGGCTGGGATTCCTGTATAAATGGAATATGGGTTGGATGCACGATTCACTCGAGTTCTTTAAGGAAGACCCGATCAATCGCCGCTATCATTTTCACAATTTTACGTTTCCTCTGGTCTATGCGTGGGCAGAGAATTATATGCTTTCCCTTTCGCACGATGAGGTGGTCCACGGCAAGGGATCGATGTTCGGTAAAATGCCTGGAGATGACTGGCAGAAGGCAGCCAACTTGAGGCTACTTTATGGCCACATGTTTGGACATCCAGGTAAGAAGCTCTTGTTCATGGGCTGCGAGTTCGGGCAACGCGGAGAGTGGAATCATGACGCAGGTCTCGAGTGGGGCTTGCTGGATGAACCCCTTCATCAAGGCATCGCCGAGTGGGTGCGAACCTTGAACAACCTCTATAAGGAATTTGATGTGCTTCAGTATGACGAATGGGGTGGATTCTACTGGATAGACTTTTCGGATCTGGACAATACGGTCGCATCGTATGTGCGTCATCGCGACGGAAAGGAGCTCATTTTCATTTTCAATTTTACCCCAGTTCCACGTCTGAATTATCGGCAAGGCGTTCCGCACAAAGGAACGTGGACGGTCCGGCTTTCATCGGATGATCTACGATTTGGAGGAAGCGGAGCAGGTAGTATGGGTCCGCTTGAAGCTCGTCAGGACATGACGCACGGACAGCCGGCCTCCCTGCAGTTAGATCTTCCCCCACTAGGATTACTCATCCTAGAAAAGGCGCCGGACATCGCTACAAAGCAAACCCATCCCAAAAAATGAACAAGCGCACGGTACTGGCACTGTTGCCGCTTATGATATTGTCTTGTTCGGGATTGGACCGCGTTCGGTCGATACCCGTGGATACTTATCAGGATAAAGTGGCTGGATTCTGGTTGGGACAGCTTGTAGGCAACATCTATGGTCTCTCCCATGAGTTCAAATATCTGGAAGAGCCAGGTCCGGATACGTTTCCGTATGGCTATGGAAAAGCGCTCGAAAGGGCCATTGAACTGGATGGGGCCTTTTCTGATGACGACACGGATCTGGAATACATGTATCTCCTACAGATGGAGGAGCACGGCATTGATCCAACCTATCGGAAGTTGCGTGAAGCCTGGATGTACCATATTCGAGACAGGATCTGGGCGGCAAATAGGGTAGCACTGACGCTTATGCATCACGGCTATTATCCTCCCGAGACCGGAAGCCGAGAGCACAATCCACGCTGGTTTGAAATCGATCCTCAATTGGTTAACGAAATCTGGGCCATTACGGCTCCGGGAATGGTGTCTTATGCTGTCGAAAAGACCGCGTGGGCAGCTCGCATCACGAATGACGATTTCGGCACAGAGCCTGCATTGTTTTACGCAGCCATGCTATCTGAGGCGTTTTTCACCGATGATATCTCAGCCTTGATCGAGGTGGGTTTCGAGGCGCTTCCTTCCGATGGCCGGTTTCGGGGCGTCATCCGAGAAATGCAAGCATTGCACGCCACGTATCCGGATAATTGGATTCAGGCTCGCCAGGTTCTGGCAGAAAAATATTATGTGCGGCAGCCATATAACGAATATGGATGGGAGCCGATTGATGCCGTTCTCAATGGTGCGGCAGCCGTTCTAGCCCTGCTGTATGGAGAAGGTGACATACAGCGAACGCTTGATCTGGCCTGTGCGATGGGCTTCGATGCAGACAATCAGGCCGCTACGCTGACAGGACTTCTCGGGTTGGCACAGGGCTCAGAAGCTATCCCTGACGACCTACTTAGACCCGTTGCTAAGTGGACGATGCCATTCAATGACCGATATATCAATGTGTCTCGTCATGACTTACCTGATGCATCCATAACGGATCAAATCAGAAGACTGTCTGATCAAGGCATCCGTGTCGTTGAACAGTCCGGTGGCATCAGAACTTCTATGGATGGGGTTGATGTCCTCATTGTCGATGAATCCTCCCATTTCCATGCGCCCCAAGAATTACTGCCCTTGCCAGTTCAGTTTCTGACCGTGGGAGACACGTTTGATGTCGCCCTCTACAACACAGCAGGTGAGGTACATGTCGTGGGCACGATGCCGGATTGGTTGGAGCGCAATGGATCACGCCTTTCTGGGCGCGCAATGCAGCAGGGTTCGTTTCGCGTCTCGTTAACCGCAGGATTGGACAGCGCTAGCGTACGTTTCGAGGTGTGGGGACCCAACAAGGCGAGCGATGCTGTTGGAATCCTTCACAATACCATGTCTGCTGATCTAGAGCGATTGCGCGATGGAAGCCAATCATTACCATTTTATTCCGCCACTTCCACAGCGTCAGAAACGCACTTTTACGGCTACCAATTCGATGAGCCTCAGGAATTTTCTCATCTGGGCTACACGATAGGTTTTCCTCGGGAAGAATGGGGATGGCTTATCAATCCTTCGGTGGAGGTCCAAGATGCATCAGGCGGATGGGCTGCTGTTCAGGGGATCAGCGTCCTTCCCACACCGCCGGATGGCACGTCAAAGTATCTACAGCCCGGACTAGTCTCCTATGGTATCTCCTTTCCTACGGTGACCACCAAAGCTATCCGATTAGTCGCAGAGTCCGGGGGTCATGCGGTCGATCAGCCGCCAACGTTTGGCACTACGCTAACAGAATTGTCGGTGCATTAGGCCGATGCTACGGAATGATGCTACGGAATGCCTAGCAGCTTGTGTGTTTGGATGGAAAGGCGCCACTGCGGGTTGGTCATGCAGTAGCTAGTAGCTTCCTTTGTAAAACGTTCGATGTCTGGGCCGTCCATGGGTTGGAGGTAGAAGTGCTCAAAATCCCACCATGCGAATCGTTCAGGCGGAGCCTCTGGTTGAAACCACACGAGTTTCAATTCATGGCCAGACTGCTGGACGATTTCCGCATCTTTCTTGGGTGAAACACAAATCCAGTCGATGCCGTCCGGCACCTGAATCGTCCCGTTCGTTTCGATCGCTATTTCAGCGCCAAGGGCATGCAGGGCGTGGATCAATGCCGTATCCAACTGCAGCAAAGGTTCGCCGCCAGTGCATACTACAAACGGCTTATCTGTGCCCGTGGCGTCCTTCCACACGTTAAAAATTTGCTTAGCGGCTTCTTCAGCCGAAGAAAATTTGCCACCGTTGGGTCCGTCCACCCCAACAAAATCTGTATCACAGAAGCTGCATACCGCATTGGCACGATCTTCCTCGCGGCCCGTCCACAAATTGCATCCAGCGAAGCGTGTAAAAAACGGCTGTGCGCCCCGTGTGGTAGCCTTCACCTTGAAGGGTCGTATAAATTTCCTTGATGGCGTAGGCCATTGGGTGCCTGGAGGAGTGATAACAAAAAGGTGAAACAGGACAACGTACCCCTAAGCCCTGTCGGCATGGGATACTCCATTGGGCTCTCAGTCGCCGGATGATTTTTCCGTCGGTTTCTTCCGTCGATTTCGACAGCCCTTCAACGAGTCCCGATGTAGATTCGAGCGAACGCATATCGAACGAAAAATATCCGAGGCAGCTTCATGAAGGTACAGGGCAGCACATTCATCGTAACAGGCGGATCATCCGGTCTGGGTGCCGGCACGGCAGAACGTCTTGTTGAGCAGGGCGCAAACGTCGTTATCGCTGATGTCAACATCGAAGCAGGTCAAGCAAAAGCGGATTCACTTGGTGAGCGCGCCGTGTTCGCTCAAACCGATGTGACCAACGAAGCAAGCGTTGAAAATGCTATTCAGACCGCTTTTGACAGGTTTGGTGGCCTGCAAGGTGTGGTAAACTGCGCCGGTATCCTGGTTGCCAAGAAAACGGTAGGTCGAGGTGGAGCCCATGATCTTGCCAGCTTCACGCGGGTCATTAATGTGAATCTGATTGGTACGTTCAACGTGATCCGGTTGGCAGCAGCTGCCATGTCGCAGAATGATCCTACCTCGGACGGTGAAAGGGGTGTGTTGATCAATACGGCCTCTGTAGCCGCCTACGACGGCCAAATTGGCCAAGCCGCCTATTCGGCGTCGAAGGGTGGCGTTGTTGGAATGACGCTACCAATCGCACGAGACCTTTCTCGCGAAGGAATTCGGTGCATGACTATCGCTCCCGGCATTTTTGAAACACCTATGGTCGCGGGCATGCCGGACGAGGTGCAGGAATCGTTGATCAGTCAAATTCCATTTCCAAAGCGTCTCGGTAAGCCATCTGACTATGCCTTTCTCGCCCAACATATCATCGAAAACATCAAACTGAATGGCGAAGTCATTCGTCTTGATGGTGGTGTTCGCATGGGACCGCGGTAAGAACCAGGAAGCCGGCTAGGTCCTAACTAGATTTTACGTGAAATGCCGAAATAGCCTACTCCATTGAGAGGTGCGTTTCGTGTATGGAGGAAGCAAAAGACGCAGGATCCAGGATCCCCACCTACGCCTTAGCACGACCTGTTCGTTCGAAAAAGCGCGATATCCTGCCTCTCCGTGAGAGCGACCAATGCCAGAGGTGCCTTCTCCTCCAAAGGGTCCAAATGGCTGCACGAAGTGCAAGAGGGTCGTATTGCGGCAGACAGCGCCGGTTCTTACGGACGATGAGAAGCGTTCCAGGACCGACTCATCTGACGTAAAGACATACGTGGAAAGCGGTGGCGGGCGATCGAGAATGATGTCAAGCGCTTCTTCTTGTGATGCAACAGTGATGAATGGCAGGATGGGTCCGAATATTTCCTCCTGCATGAGGCGCGACGCGAGAGGCACGTCAGTTAGGACCGTAGCTTCAAGACGTCGGTCACTAATGTTGGATCCACCGCCGATTGCAACTTTAGCGCCCATGGTACGGGCATCATCAAGAAGAGAAAGTTGTCGTTCAAAATGTACCGGGGTTACGATGCAAGCCAAGTCAGCGTCTCCCTTCCCGCTTGTGTAACCGGCCAAGATCTCATCTCGGAGGGCATCAAGAAGCCGGGCCGCCACATCTTGATGCACGAGCAAGTAATCGGGTGCGATACAGGTCTGCCCGGCATTGGAAAATTTGCCGAAACAAATGCTTCTTGCAGCTTTCAAAGGGTCGGCATCTGAATGGACATAGGTGGGCGATTTTCCCCCAAGTTCTAGCGTAACAGATGCGAGGCATTTGGCTGCACTCTCCATAATGATCCGTCCAACGCGCGCACTTCCGGTGAAATGGATATGCTGAACGTCCATCGCGAGTAGTTCTTGAGCCCGCTCCGGACCACCCTTAAAGACGAAAGCCTCCTCTGGAGGATAAACTGCTGAAATGATTTCGTCGACAAGGTCAGCTGCATTCGGTGTGTGTTCCGATGGCTTGATAATAACTGGACAGCCAGCTGCCGTGGCATGGACCAGGGGCCCAAGTGTTAAGAGGATCGGGTAGTTCCAGGGCGCGATGATTAGGCTCGGTCCTTTGGGAAAACGGACAGTGTTCGTACTGGTGCCAACGAGAAAAACAGGATTAGAAGCACGAAGCGGCTTTATCCAAGAAGCCAAATGTCGGATCGCGTGGTGTAACTCAATGAGCGTGGCAAGCATCTCGGTGAGTTCAACCTCAGGTGACGGCTTTTTAAAGTCGGCCCAAAGCGCAGCATGGATGTCATCTTCTCTTCGAAGCAACTCAGCCCGTAGTGAGCGCAGCCGGGTAAGCCGATGCTTCAACGAAGGATTCGGGTTAGCCCTGAAATGGGCCTTTTGCAGGGAGTGAGCTTCTGAGGGAGTCAACGTTCCGAGGGATAAGAGCAAGAATGACAGAGGAGCCAGTTCGCTAAGATAGTCCCTGTTTGCGGTTCTTGTCGCGAACCATGTCTTGTTGCGTGGGCGATGCGTTAGTTTTGCGTAGTTTCAGCGTTCAATAGACCACATCTCTCACGTCGCCACCTCTGATTCTGTGTCTCATCACACCTCTGCTTCCCTTTCACTTGAGTTGATCCAAGAAGCCTCCACCTTTCTTGAGGGTCGGGTACGTCGGACTCCAGTTGAACGCTCAGACGATTTGAGTCAGCGATTGGGCGTTGATGTTTGGCTGAAGCTGGAGAATCTCCAGCTCACCGGTAGTTTCAAGGTGCGCGGAGCATTGTTCGTGATGCATCGCCTGTTCGACGAAGGCATCGATCATGTCGCAACCTGTTCGGCAGGTAATCATGGCCGAGGTGTGGCATATGCTGCCGGAAAACTGGGTATGCGGGCCACTATTTTTGTGCCTTCGAGCGTAGACAAAGTCAAACTGACTGCGATGCAGCAAGCCGGTGCTGACGTGCGCCGTTCACGATATGCTGGATACGATGACACGGAAAAATGGGCGCTTGAAGAATCCGAAAAGCTTGGCTTGCCTTTCGTAAGCGCATTCGACGACCCTGCTGTCATGGCGGCCAATGGCGGATCAGTTGCCGTCGAGGTACTGGATCAGGTGCCAGATGCAACAACATTCGTCATGCCAGTCGGTGGAGGAGGACATGCTGGTGGATTCGCGTTCCATGTCAAGGAAAAGCTGCCTGCATCGCGCATCGTCCTCTGTCAACATGAAGGATCAGCGGCCTTTCTGAAGAGCATGCAAGAAGGACGAGCTGTCACTGCTATGCCACCCATCGATACCCTTGCCTCGGGCTTGGAAGGCGGTATTGGGGTTTTGCCGTTTGAGATATTGCGAACACGGCACGATGACATTCGCTTGGCTGATGAGGTCGCATTGCGCCGTGCGATGCGTTGGCTTATCGATGAACATCAATTGATCATGGAAGGGTCGTGCGCAGTAGCCATTGCAGCCTGCCTTGATCCCTCATTTCCCCGGCCTGATGGTCCTGTGGTGATCTTCCTTTCCGGTAGAAACATAGCAAGAAATAAGCTGGTGGACGTGATGTCTGAAATGGACTAACCGTTCTACCTGCACCTCGCGACCGCACCTCGCGACTGCACCCCGTACCCTCCTCGCGACCGCAGTCCATTAGCACCCGGCGCCAGCACCCGCTAACGCTCGCTGCACGCACCCATCACCGCCTGTGCTCACTCACTTAGATTGAAGCAAACAACCCTGGTTTCGCTCATTTCTTCGGCTGCGTACTTAAGACCTTCGCGACCGATCCCAGAATTCTTGGTCCCCCCGAACGGCATGGTATCTAGGCGATAATCCGTCGAATCGTTGACGATTACCCCACCAACTTCTAGGTGTTCGGCTACGTAGAATGCATCGCGTAAGCTTTCCGTAAACACCGCCCCATGAAGGCCTACATCTACCGCATTGGCTCGATCGACCGCTTCCTCGAGTGTCTCAAAGGAAAAAAGCCCCATAACCGGCCCGTAGATTTCGTCACACGCTAGACGCGAGGCATCACCCACATTTTCTAGAATGGTTGCATCGATTACGGAACCCGTACGATGACCACCGCACAAGACGGTAGCTCCGGCCGCTACGGCTTCATCGATGCGCGCTTTGACCCGGTCGGCCTCCGATGGGCGCATCATCTGGCAGACATCGACCGAATCATCTAGGGAATGGCCTGCTTTGAGGGAGGAAACGTGTTCACGAAGCAACCCCCTGAATGTGTCATAGATGCTTGAATGCACGTAGACGCGCTGGACACCTAGGCAATTTTGACCGGCCTGTGCAAAAGCGCCGTCGGAGACCGCTCGCACCGCGGCCTCGAGGCGTGCATCCGGCATGATGATGACGGGAGAGTTTGATCCGAGTTCGAGAGAGAGACGCTTGATCCCCGCGTTCCGAGCAACAGCTTCGCCCGTAGTGCGACCTCCAGTGAAGGAAATCATGCGCACATCTGGATGTTCGACAAGTCGTTTTCCTGGTTCGGCACCACCCGTCACTACATTAATCCGGCCAGCTGGAATTCCTGCCTCGAGCATCAATTCACAGGTGCGAAGGACCGCGAGCGAGGAAGACGGATCTGGCTTTAAGACGACGGCATTACCAGCCGCAATGGCAGGGCCAACTTTGTGTGCGACAAGGGCTACCGGGTCATTGAACGGAAGGATGCAGGCAATGACACCCAGTGGTTTACGTACAAAATAGCCCACTCGTTTTTCCGACCCCGGGCGGGCGTCAAACGGGAGCGTTTCACCGGCCATAGTGCGTGCTACCTCTGCGGCCATTCTCAAGACCTCTGCGGCTCGCACGGGTTCACGCTGTGCCTCCCGGATGGTTTTGCTGCCTTCTCTGGCTAGCAAAAGTGCCACTTCTGCCGCATGATTTTCCAAATTGTCTGCAGCGGCATACAATGCGCTGACACGTTCATGCACAGGAAAAGGCTGTTTTGAAGCAATTTTTGCCGCAGCCACGGCTTCATCCACATCCGCTACCGTTGCTACAGAGAGAGTGTCCACTAGCGTGCTATCGAATGCATTCCGAACGTCTAACCGGCTCTCTGTGACGGGCCGGGTGAGTCCAATGATAAAAGGGGCAGCCATACAGGGAAGTAGGTCGGGTGGGCAGTAAAGCGATGGACCAAACGTAGTTAACTCCCAAACCGGGCGCAAGCTTGAAAAGCATCATCTACATGTTGCCATAGCGCCACAGGCTTTCGGCCTAAACGCCTTTATGAGGAACAGCAGAGCAAGCGATAGAGGGGTGACTCAGCAGTACTTCTCCTACAACATTTAATGAGTTTCCGAGGTATGTTAATCAGCGATTATTTTGATCGAAAGACGTCCTCCCACAGAAACAACCCTAAAGTCTGTCATCCGTCATGCGAAACCGGATCCTTCTTTTCAGCCTCCTTATTTGTGTATCGGCTAGTAGCGCGAGCGCACAGCGTGCCAATACAATCCCTGTAATGGACAACCTGGTCGAGGCTACCGGGCCTGAAGCCCGCAGATCAGCTTTTGAAGGGCGAATGTCGAATTTTGAGTCCTCGCCCCTAGCTAACGTCCCGGCAACCAATATTGGGCCAGCTATAATGAGCGGTCGGGTCGTGGATATCGATGCGCATGTTGCTGATCCATCGCACTTCATGGTGGCTTATGCCTCTGGCGGTCTATGGGTTACCTGGAATAATGGCCAGTCCTTCGACCCGGTCTTTGACCATAATGGTACCATGACTATTGGTGATATCGCCGTTGATTGGGAAACGGGAACGGTCTGGGTCGGAACGGGAGAAAATAATTCAAGCCGCTCTTCGTACGCCGGCGATGGCGTATATCGAAGTACCGATTGGGGTGCCACATGGACTCACATGGGGCTGACAGATACACAACGAACAGGACGCATTGTCCTGCATCCGGACAATCCCGATATAGTTTGGGTGGCTGCAGCCGGCGCACTGTATTCGCCTAGTGAAGATCGAGGCGTGTATATGTCTACTGATGCCGGCGCGTCTTGGCAGAAAACACTGTTTGTGGACGAACGCACGGGAGCTATCGACTTGGTTATGGACCCCACGAACCCCGATATCCTATATGCAGCAATGTGGGAGAGAGAGCGTCGGGCTTGGAATTTCAGCGAGTCTGGCCCTGGGTCCGGGATCTACAAGAGCATAGACGGCGGTCGTACATGGTCGCGCAGTGACATGAATGGCTTTCCGCGCGGAGAGGGCGTTGGCAGGATTGGCTTAGCCGTTCATCCAACGCAGCCAGCTATCATGTACGCGGCTCTCGACAATCAATTCCGCAAGGACGATAACGATGAGAAAGAAGAGGGAAATGGACTGACGCGAGCTCAGTTGCGTGGGATGTCCCAGCAAGAATTTCTGGACCAGGAAGAAGCCGATATTGCCGCCTATTTAGAACGGGAAAACTTCCCTGAGCGGTATTCGATAGAGGTAGTCACCAAAATGGTGGCTGATAATGTCATCACTCCTGAAGCTCTAGTCGACTTTGTCGATGATGCGAACGCTCAATTGTTCGATTCGCCAGTGATCGGACTTGAAGTCTACCGCAGCGATGATGCCGGTGCCAGCTGGACTCGGTCGCATGAGGAAGATCTACCCGGCGTGTATAACACCTACGGGTACTATTTTGGTGAAGTCCGAGTCGCGCCGGATAACCCTGATCAGGTCTATGCCATGGGCGTGCCGATCATTCGCTCCGACGACGGTGGCCAAACGTGGACCTCGATCAGTGAATCCCATGTCCATTCAGATCATCAGGCACTTTGGATGAACCCGAGTCGTCCGGGCCATATCATCAACGGCAACGATGGTGGATTGAACCTGTCCTATGACGCTGGCGAGACCTGGTCTAAGCTGAATGTGCCCCCAGTCGGACAGTTTTATTCCGTTCAGGTTGACATGGCAGAGCCCTACAATGTGTACGGAGGGCTCCAGGATAACGGTACCTGGATGGGGCCAAGCACGTATTCAGCCAGCTACCGCTGGTATGCTAGCGGCGACTATCCGTATGAAGCGATTGGCGGTGGGGATGGTATGCAAGTTCAGGTCGATACCCGAACTAATGATGTCCTGTATGTCGGGTCCCAGTTCGGATTCTACGGTCGTCAAAATCGCACCACCGGCGAACGCATCTCGATTCGTCCACGCCATGAGCTCGGCGAGAAGCCGCTACGGTTTAATTGGCAGACCCCGATTCTGCTTTCACCTCACAACCAAGATATTTTCTATTACGGCGCCAATCGGCTCTACCGTTCGATGGACCAAGGTGCTAACCTGCAGCCTATTTCGCCCGACCTAACGGGTGGCGGACAGGCAGGTGATGTGCCCTACGGCACCTTGACGACAATTTCCGAGTCACCCCTGAGGTTTGGTCTTATCTACACGGGATCGGATGATGGGTATGTACAGGTCACGAAGGATGGTGGAGTGAGCTGGAATCGGATTGACGCTGGGCTTCCCGACAACCTTTGGGTGAGTCGTGTGGTGGCATCCTCGCATGTCGAAGGCCGTGTTTATGCTACGCTCAATGGGTATCGGTGGGATCACTTTGATGCCTATGTCTACCGCAGCGAGGACTTCGGATCTACATGGACACGCATAGGGTCAGACCTTCCTAATGAGCCGGTCAACGTCATTGTCGAACATTCGGACAATGAGCATCTATTGATCGTCGGAACGGATCACGCTACGTATGCATCACTCGATGGCGGAGCGTCTTTTCATGGATTGGCTTCCGAGATTCCATTTGTCCCCGTCCATGATCTCAAGATTCAATCTCGAGAGAATGAATTAGTTGTAGGCACTCATGGTCGCTCGATCTGGCGCATCGACTTAGATCCTGTTTCGGCGCTCGATACGGAATTGATGGCAGCTTCTATTCACGTATTTGCGGCAAATGAAGTAATCCATAGCACAGCCTGGGGAAGCAAGCGCAGTCCCTACAGCGACGTGAGCGAACCGACAACCATGCTCACCATCTGGTCAGCCAGCGCAGGCTCTGCCACGATTCAGATTGAAGCAGCCGAAGGAGATATCGTTCAGTCGATGGAGCAGGAAATGGTTTCCGGCCTCAATTTCATCGATTACGATATGAGTGTCTCAGAAAGCGGTGCCTCAAGCTTTGAGGAAGAGCCAGAAGTGAAGGGCAACGGCAACCGGTATCTGCCCTCAGGTACGTACACCGTCCGTCTTCTTTCTAACGGAGCTGAGTCTAATACCGAACTTCAAATCGTGGACCGTCGTGGTGGGGGACGAGGAGGAGAACCATCCTCAGCACCTGATCCGATCTATGGTTTGAAAAAATAAACGTTCAACCTGTTACGGCGAGGTAATGGCTTCTGGTGTTTCCAGCAGACGAGCAAAGGTCATGTCTGCACCAGGAGCCAATCGGCCAGCAAGCTTTCGCATCCATCGATCTCGCTCGATGCTAAAGTCCACGGCAAACTCACCCGGGATTGGACCTACTGACGGAATTTTTTCCCGACGATGGTCGACCTGCTGACCTTCTTTCCAAAATCGGTAGCAGACGTGAGGGCCGGTTGCTAACCCAGTAGATCCGACGAATCCAATAATCTGGCCTTGTTTGACGGCGACGCCCGCGCGGATACCCGTCTTGATTTTGGACATGTGCAGGTACTGCGTCGTGTAGGTCCCATTATGCCTGATTTTGACGTAGTTGCCATTGTATTGACCGTAGCGGGCTTCGGCCACAACGCCATCTCCAGTTGCCATGATGGGAGTCCCTGGGTCCGCGGCGTAGTCCGTTCCTAAATGCGCCTTAAACCGCTTTTGGACGGGATGGAAACGACGGTAGGAAAAGCTCGAAGAGATCCGCTTGTATTCAACCGGAGCGATGAGGAAAGCTTTTCGTAGGCTCTTTCCATCTTGGTCATAATGCTCGTCAATCGTGCCATTTGCGTAGTGAAAGGCAAAGAAGTCTTCCTTGCGATGCTCGAATCGAGCGGCAAGGATATTTCCCACATTGACTAGGTCTTCTCCAACATATTCCTCCTCAAAAATGATTCGGAATGCATCTCCTTTCTGAATAAGTGAAAAGTCTATCTGCCACGCATACACTTCCGACATGCGGTTGGCTACCGTCGGATGAATGCCTTGATCTACAAGCGTTACATACAGCGACCGATCAATGGTGCCTTCCACCTCACGGACACGAACTGATACATCGCGTTCTTCTATCCGGATAGAGGGCTCTTCTCCAAGGTCGAATACTACGAAGCTAGTCAGATCACGTTCATAGACCATAAAGAGCCCAACACCCGAGGAATCCGTGTATACGCGGTAGGTCTGTCCAAACTTCATTCGACGCACGTCAAACGTGTCGCGTCCATCGCGGGCTAAGGATACGATCCTCTCATAGCTGACGTTGAACGGATTGAGCAGATCAGAAAACGTTTCATTACGCTGAACGGTCGCTTCGCTGATGGATAAATGGTCCACAGGCATACCGAACTCGTCCATGGTTAGGGACGCGGAAGATATAGGGGTATCAGCGTCAGAAGACGGCTCCGCCGGTCCCTGCGACCTGGTCAGCAGGAAAAAGGTGGCAGCTGCAATGAGAAGCGCTGCAAGCAGATACGGTCGGTCTCGCATGGATCAGAAAGTAAATCGGGCGTTTGGGGGCCCGCCGTTGGTAAGGCACGCGTGACCATGGGCGACGTCAATATAGGTCACAACGGCCAATCAGCGACTAGATGTCCATTCATGGTCCTGAATGCCAGATAGAGCATTTACCCAGCGTGCGGCTACAAACAGTGCATCTGAGAGTCTATTGAGATAGACCATCGCGAAGTTATTGATCTCATCCCGGCTTGCAAGAGCAATCACTCGTCGTTCGGCGCGGCGGCAAATGGTGCGAGCGGCATGAAGCTGGGCGGCGGTCATTGAACCACCTGGAAGAATGAAGGCTGTTAGCGGTTGGAGGTCTTCTTCAAAAGAATCTATATCGTTTTCCAAGGCCGTCACCGGCTCTTTGGTCATGCGATTTACGGATGCTTTCGTTTCTAACGGGGTTGCAAGATCTGCGCCAAGATCGAATAGTTCATTCTGGATTCGCTCCATCCAGGCATCAAGCCGTAGATACCCTGCACGAGGGCTGCTTTGTGCACTAGCGCTTTCACCCGTCTGATCCGGGACGCTGAACTTACCAGGCATTGCCGCAGAAAGCGCTGCCCGGGCAATACCCAAGACGGAATTAAGCTCGTCTACCGTACCGTAGGCCTCGATGCGGAGATCATCCTTTGATACCCTAGGTCCACCAAATAGACCGGTTTCACCGGAATCACCTGTGCGCGTATAGATCTTCATTCGTTACGTCGAGAGAGAGGACTTGGGGCATGAAATCAAACAGAAAAGACCAACGCCGAGAATACCAGCAGGTTCGATGCCTACTCATATTCCACATAGCATCTGGAAAAAAGATACCTGCTTATGGCAGAGGCTGAGCATACGTAATACGAACGGCACCATCTGACGTCGGCTGTACATCAGCTTTCATTCGAAATACATCGGCTAAAAGCTCTGACGTCAATACGTCTACGGGCGGTCCTTGAGCGGCAACCCGTCCATTTTGAAGGATTAATAACTGATCCGAAAACCGGGCGGCCAATTCAAGATCATGAAATGCGCCGATGGCCGAACGGCCTTCTCGAACAAGAGAGCGAACATGCTCCATGAATTCATATTGATGATGGACATCTAGGTACGTGGTAGGTTCATCCAGCATGAGGATGTCTGCCTCTTGTACTAAAGCCTGAGCGAGAAAAACGCGCTGCTGCTCTCCACCACTGAGGGAGTGAAAGGAGCGATCCTCAAAGCCGTCAAGATCAACGCTTTGAAGTGCATGCGATACACTCTCTTCATCGGTATGATCATAGGATGACAAGAGCGTCTTGTGAGGTGCGCGTCCGAGCATGACGAGTTCACTGACTCGGAAGTCGAAAGACATCGAGTGCGACTGGCGCACAAAGGCTAGCTGCCGTGCCATGTCGCGCGAGGACCAAGATTGGATTGAACGTTGGTGCAGTAGCAAATCGCCTTGGTACTCCAAGAAACCAGCGACAGTCCTCAAAAGAGTAGTTTTCCCACTTCCGTTTGGTCCCAGGATGCCAGTCCACGTGCCGGTTTCGAATTCGAAATCCACGGCTTCAAGGATCCGCTTTCCAGCGAGATGGACGTCTAGGTTTCGAGCTGTAAGGTAAGGCATCTGGACGGGGGAACGAGAGGGCAGGGCGATGGTACGCAGTCTTCGACGGGACGTTCTATGGTCCCGGGTTGAATAGTAAACCCTCCGAAAAACCGACGTGAAGAATACGGCATTGCGCCTTGTTTTCCTGACACTGTCAGCCGTAGTCATCCTTACTGGCTGCGATACACAGCAACAGCAAGATGATTTCGTGCGGGACGCTAGCGGCACGGCCTCAGGCTTTGCACGCACGGACGACACAGGCAGGATTATCGAGGATGATAAAGATGATTGGCGAATTGCGCCCGTCTACGGTGGAAAAGTTCGCCTCGATCCAGCGTACCCCAATCCTGCAACGATTGATTTTGTAACCGTTCCGGTGACTATTCTAGAGTTTAACTCCATTCAGGGCGGTCTAGCACTTCGTGCACGTGACGCCTCTGGTACACTTAGAACGCTAGACGACATTCTCGATGCTGGCGATCCAGGAGCCTACATCTTTCGCTTTACACCGGCCCTCTTGGCTCGAACGGGCTTGGTCCGGTTATATGTTTTTGATCGCCTTGGTGAATTGGTCTCGTATGGGGACCTAATGATTCAGTAGCCGGCATGTCCAAGGTTTTTCGCCACGTCTGCCAGAAACTCTTTTGAACGAAACGAGCTTCCGGCAAGCACATCGATACCGATCTGTTGCATGTGGTCCGCTTCGATTTCCCCCATGAAGGTGCCCCACTGAGCTGAGGCAACGGAAACGATTCCGTCATTGACACCTTCTTTCGAATAGAGCCATGAGTTCATTGGACGAAAAATTGGGTTGATGGAATTCAGTGTTCCTTTGCCAGCACTCCCTGCATACGACTGGTATACAACGCCATCGGCATCGGGGACGTCTTCATTGAAGTGTCCAGTTAGCGACTCGGGTGTAAGACTTTCTACGGCTGCATTGAAGTCAGCTTCAGATTCCATGACCTGCTCGCCAACCCAATTCGCTGCACTTCGTACCAACTCGCGGATCCGCTCAGGCTGTTTCAAGGCCATCTGAGCTAATGATGACCCTCTGTGAGGGGTGGAGATGGTGGTCAGTGTGGCAACACGTGGTGCCATATCCATCCGGCTGATGAGGTATCGGGCATCTAATCCACCCATCGAGTGCGCAATGAGGTTCACTTTCTCGGCGCCCGTTTCCTTGAGAATCACCTCAATTCTATCCTTCCACGTAGCCGCTCGCTGTGGAATCACGTTGTAAGGTGAAATGTTGGGCGCATAGGCCGTGATGCCTCTGAGCCTGAGGTCCATTGCCTCCTCGTGGAGATGGCCACCGCGAGCTAGGAATGCCAGCAGTCCGAACCCATGCATCAATACGACCGGATACTTGGTGCGAAGCAGAGGGGGCTGAGGAAATGGTTCAAGCCCGGCGATGCGGCGGATGGCAGATGTGGTGAGTTTCGACATGGGAAGGAGAGATCCGGGGTATCTACCCGTGTTCAAGCGCCAATGGCAAGGAGGAGAGAAAGTACGATAGCTGCGCCGAACGGAGCAGTTATGTTGTCATTTACTGGAACTGGGGCAGCCTCCACTGCAGCGGCTACCAAAACTGCGACGGCGAGGTTAAAAGGTGATATGTCAATCACAGGAGAGGCCACGGGTACACTACAAAGGAGCATGCCAGCAGCGAAGCCAATCACTGCAAATGCGACGGATCCCTCAACCGTGCAGCCTTTGCGAGCCCAAGGGGTCTTTCCAAATCGTCTTCCGAAAAGAGCTGCGGCCGCATCTCCGAGCATAAACATGGTAAATGACGCTATCGCCACCTCAATATTGAACAGTACAACCAACAGCGTGAATGACACCGTAACCCATGTGGCTCCGTTGAACACAGGTCCACTACCGAGTACATCTCGCTCAGAACGGCGCATCATGAAGCCGAATACCGTATCGAAGAAAGAGTGGACCGCGCTATTTCGAGATCGGAATACGTCCAAAGTCAGAGCAATGAGACTGAGCGCCACAAGAATCGGGAGAGCCATACTACGATCAAGGACTACATAACCGATCGGGTAGGCCATGGCTAACAGATGAAGCAGCTTTCTATATATTTCACCACCAAACCCTAGCTGGGCGGCATCGGATTGCGTCATCCCGTGTTTCTTCCTCTAGTGTTCCCTGGATTAATGATGCTTTACATCGTGCGAAGCGACATGAGGCATCCTGAAAATGGACGAATAGTAATGCTGGAGCTCGTCTACCAACACTGCATAGGAAAAGCCGGAGCAACGGAAGGGTTTCCATTCGATGAGGACACGCTTGTGCTTAAAGTTGGCGGAAAGATGTTTGCCTTGATCTCTCTGGAAAAAAGTCCCCTCTGGATTTCGCTCAAGTGCGACCCAGAAAGAGCCGTTGAGCTGCGGGAATCATACGCATCCGTTCAGCCCGGCTATCATCTCAGCAAGATCCACTGGAATTCAATTGTTTTGGACGGAGAATTGAGCGATAAACTGGTTATTGAGCTCATCGACCACAGTTACAATCTGATTCGCTCTTCTTTGACGGCTAAAATCCGCAAAGCACTCGATGATGGCACCTTCGGGGATAGCACATAATGAAAGCAGGATCATCGATCACCATTCGTTACGTAGATAATCACCTGCTTGTTGTCGAGAAGCCTCCAGGGATGCTCTCGCAAGCCGATCGTACAGGTGACGAGGATATGTTGACCGCCTGCAAAGAGTGGGTAGGGAAGGAGTTCAATAAACCGGGTAATGTGTATCTGGGCCTGGTTCATCGTCTGGATCGCCCGGCATCGGGCCTAATGGTATTTGCTCGAACATCCAAGGCTGCGTCCCGTCTTGCGGAGCAGTTTCGTTCTCGGAGCGTGACAAAGAAATACGTAGCCCTTGTGGAGGGAAATGCTCCGTTCAACGAGAAGTGGATTGACTGGTTAGTTAAGGAGAATGAACGAGTGCGTATCGTTCGTGAATCTCATCAAGGGGCTAAACGCGCTGAGTTATCGATGCAGACCTTAGCGGCAGAGGGGAAGAAGTCCCTGATCAGCATCGAGTTGCACACGGGCCGACCACATCAAATAAGGGTGCAGTGTGCGTCGAGAAAATGCCCGATCGTTGGGGACTTCAAATACGGAGCGACGACAGAGCTAGATGGGCGCAATCTCGCACTTCATGCCTCGATTCTCGAGCTTGATCATCCGACGACCAAAGAGCGAATGCGGTGGACGGCCAGGCCGCCGGGAAATTGGCCCCAAGAATGGGCTGATCGTGTTCCTGTTTAGTAATTCCTTTGTTTTGAAGAGTCCAAGGAGCATAAATCAATTCGATTGCAGGATGTCCGTATGAATTGTTCTTGTGGTTGCTTTGAAGCTTGTTAGAATAGGCGACCCCTTCACAATTCCTGAAAACACGGCGGCAGATGAGAGTTTAGCTTTTGATTGGGTGTGTGACCTCGATCTCAACCGTACGTCTGTATGCCTTCTTTTGGCAATGCATTTCGAACTGTTGCCGGCAGGTTAACTCCCTTTCAGATTCCACTCCCATCAACTCCTGCCACATGTCGCCTCGCGATCTTGTTAAGGCATATGCAAGCGACGAACGCCTCTACAGCGGGCGCTTCTTCTCGCAGGAACCGGTACGCCCGGGCGCCGGCGATAAGGTGGGTGTCGTTCTCTTGGTTCCGGGAGCTCCGGAGAAGAAAGAAGATGTGTATGGGTATCTGTATCATCGAATGATGCTGCCCCCTGGGGCTCGCTCCGGCTGGAAACTCTGGGTACGCCATTTGCAATCTCGCTTGTCAGCCCGGCTTCTCTCTCGTCAGGTCCTATCAGAGTATTCTTCCATTGGTGGCGGATCATCCATCAACCGACTCAATCGCGAGCAATGTATTGACCTGACCGGTCGCTTAAAGATGTTGGAGGGTTTGCCAGACGGCGTAAAATTCTCCACGTATCTGGCTTCGCCGTTCGGAATGCCAGACATGATTGATGCGTCGCAAAAAATGGACGAAGATGGAGTGACGCATGTGGTACTCCTGCCGATGTTTCCGCAGTATGCGACCGAGACGTCAGGACGGGCATTCGCGACGTGGGAAGCCCTTATTAGATCAGGTGAGATCAAAGCGTGGCCTACAACGTCTATCGGGGAGTTTGCCACCCGTGAGAAATACCTTCTGTCTGTGAACGAACGTATCGAGCAGGCCTTGCAGCGTTTTCCAAAGCATATTCGACCTGACGTAGAACTCCTCTTTGCTGCCCATGGGATCCCTGCAAGTGAGGATCCGGACAATCGAGATCCATATTGCTGTCTGGTTCACAATACCGTAGATGGCATCATGGCCCTGCGAGGACGGGACCGAGACTTTTCTCTATCATTTGTGCGCAGACGAAAGTGGACGGACCAGGTAACACCTGACCTTCAGGACCGTCTGCGGCGCATGGCCCGTGCTGGTACTCGGGCAGTGGTCGTTATACCAGTGGATCACGTGAGCGAACAATTTGACACAGCATTTTTACTTGACGTTCAAATGCGAGGCGTAGCAGAAGCTGCAGGTATTCCACACTACCAAGTGGCGTCGGGACTGAATTGCCATCCGCTGTTCATGGAGTGTCTTGCTGAGCTTGTTCATGACGCTCTGGCCCATGAGCCGTCCGACGGGCCAGCGGATACGTATGGCCCCCTTGTCGCAGTGCAGCCGAATTGTCCTCGATCAGAGTGGTCAATTGGAGAGGCTCATGCCGATGACGTAACAGAGGCAAGGTGTAATGCCTGCCCAATGGCTCCAGGCGCGGCATAGACAGATCAGGTGGCCGAAGAGACGTCTTCACCTGCAAAGTAGTCTTTTAGATCGGCCAGAGTACTTTCACTGCGTTTGATGTCACGCTGAATTCGCCCGGATTCTAGAAGCGTAATACGGCCGCATACGTCGGTAACGTGGCCGAGATCGTGGCTCGAAATAATCATACTTCGACCCGGCTCAGCTGCCATTGAGACTAGAATATCTTTGAGTCGAATCTGGGAAGGAGGGTCGAGATTGGCAAAGGGTTCATCTAGTACAACGAACTCCGGATGCACGAACAATGCGGCGAGGATCCCGACTTTTTTGGCATTTCCTGTAGATAGATCTCGGAGTAACCGATTTTGGTCAACGCGAGACAAGGGCAAAAAGGATTCAAACTCCCCTAATCGATCGCTCATTTCGCGTTTCGTCAATCCAAGTGTGGCGCCTACAAACTCCAGGTATTCCGGAATCGTGAGGTATTCGATCAGGAAAGAGCGATCAAGAAACGAACCTGTTCTGCCGCGCCAAGCTGTATCTAGTGCTAGCTCCCGGCCATCGATCCGGACCGAACCCTCGTCCGGTTGAAGCAAATCCAAAAGAATGCGCAAGAAGGTGGTTTTTCCTGCACCATTACTGCCTACCAGTCCTAGCACTTCACCATCGTCCAGGGACCAAGCGGGCACATCTAGTGCGATTTTTTCGCCGTAGATCTTCCTGATTTTGTTCAGTTCAACTCTCACGTGACGAAAAGCCCTCTAGCATGGAGTGTTTACGATGATGTAGGCCGCGCGCAAAGTAGCGCGTCCAACCACGACTGAACAGAATACTTACAAGTCCTAGGCCAGCCAAGCTAACAAGTGCTACCCGTGGCGAGCCGCTCAGAACCTGCATGAACAATACGGGAGGGAGGGCTGTGGGTATGAACCAGAGCCAATGCTTTGCAGAGAATCCCTCGTAATTAAAGAAGCCGCCGCTACGGGCTATGTCGATACGCTGGGAATTTCGAGTTGCTAGCTCAAGAATTAGAATGGTCGTGACCCCGGCGTTGTAAAAGAGGAAAGCAAAGTGCAACGGTACAAGATCTGGTCGGAACCAAATAAAAAGCGGAAGGGATGCCAGAAATAGCAAAAGGCAGGATAACTGAAGGACAATCAACTTTGCTCGTACCATTTCATGAAAAGGTACGTTGCGCGTGACCATGGCAGGATAGTGAGTTGAGTCCCACCCGAACATCAATTGACCGTAGTTGAGCACGAAGCCGCCAGATGCGAATAAACCAAGTAGCGCGGCGAAGGCAGCAGCTGAAATGGATCCGCCTGTACTCAGCATAAATATCAGATACATGGTGGAGAAGAGCAGGGAGACAAAGAGGTAATGCCTTGGGCGTCGATTGCGCCACATAAGTAGCAGCTCCATCCGAATAAGTTGACCTAACACGCCCCATTCTTCCGGGACATCGAAGGATCGAACGAGTGACTGTTCCGGAGCTGAAGCTTCTCCCATCCCCTTGACCGAACGAAACAAGCTTACGGTGGACGCCACGACGACAAATCCCATGAAAGAAGCCAGCAGTGCTAAGCTTGTGAAATCGCCAGATAAGATGCTTCCAAAAAGGAATTCTGAAATCCGCTGCTGTAATCCAATCCCAGCGGTTTCATCAATGAACGCCAGCGTGATGAAGAGCGAAAGCCAAATGTAAAAAAGACCTGCTCGATGGCGTAAGGTGCTGCGCAGCAATAAGTTAGCGAAGTGGGAGGCAACTATAAGTAGACACACAGCCGAAATCCACATCAAGTGTCCGGATAGTGGTCCTTCTGCCGCTACATAACGCATCCAGAATGGGATGAAGAAAAGTAGCGGGTAGAAATTGTGAATAGACATCAACGACGCAGATTGAAAAAAGAGGATCAAGTCTCTTCGTTGAAGCGGTAGATGTAGATAGGGAGTGATCTTCATCCGAGGAGTTTTCTGGAACAGAAACCGGATGAAAAAGAGACTCACAAATCCTGCCAGAAGGGACCGGTTTACAACATCAACCGGAGTAGTGTTAGGCCAGAGTTGGATGGAAAACCGATCGAAAAAAAAGCCCAGTGTCAGCAGGATGAAGGCTGAGTACACCATCATAACCGCGATCACGATACGCATGAACCAGCCCTGTTTGAACTGCATCTGGCGCAGCGAAACCCTGAACTGGTTTCGTGCCAGCAACGGGAATGTCCTTTGTGAGGACAAGAGGCTCATATCGAGAAGGGGAAAATGGGGGGTATCCCGTTGGTTTCGGCAGGAACGTGTGGAGCATTAAGGAAAACCGAGTACGCTCCCAGATTTACCCTCTATTAGTCACATCAAACAAATTCGAAGTCAATCTCGCGGTTTTCCAAACTGGCCGCCGCAATGAGGACCTTCACCCGTCCGCCTGGTTTGTATCGCTTACCTCGCTTGGCCCCCACAAGACTGAAGCTGGTCTCATCGTATTCATAATAATCGTCGTTCATGTTTCTGACATGTACCATTCCTTGGACCAGCAATTCTTCCAACTCGATATAGACCCCGAATCGGGAAACCCCTGAAATCACGCCGGCATATTCTTCACCAACGTGGTCCATTACATACTCCACTTTCTTCAATTTCACGGATTCACGTTCGGCTTCAGTCGCAACAGATTCCCGTTCCGAGCAGTGATGTGCCAGGTCAGAGAGGTCATCATGATTAACTCGGTGCTTTCCGTCGAGCTGCTCTTTAATCAAGCGATGGACGAGTAGATCAGGATATCGCCTAATGGGGCTTGTGAAGTGAGTGTAGTGTTCAGCGGCTAGTCCATAATGCCCCTTGTTAGCAACATCATATTTGGCTTTGGACATTGAGCGAAGAGCAGCTTCCTCTATTACTGGGGATTCAGGCCGTCCTGACACGGCACGAAGTAGATCGTTTAACGCGCGGGGTGAAACATGTCCCTTATCATGCTTGAGTTCGTGGCCGAATGCAGCTACATAGCTCGATAAATGGGCGATGCGTTCAGCGTCCGGCGGATCATGGACTCTGAAGACGAAGTCTTGGCCATCATCCCCATAGCGCGTGGCGATCAAACGGTTGGCCAAGAGCATGAACTCCTCGATTAACCGATTCGAATCCCGGCGTTCCCGCGGCACAATTCTGATGGGCTTTCCTTGCTCATCCAACTCAACGCGAACTTCCTTGATGTCGAAATCGATGGATCCATGCTCGAATCGCTGGTCTCGCATGGTCTTGGCCATGCTGTTTAGCTGACCTAGTGTGTCAGAAAGCGGGTGATCAGGGTGCAGGCCCACGATTAGTTCTTGGGCTTCTTCATAGCTGAGCCGGTGAGCCGAGCAAATAATGCCCTCTACGACGCGAAAATCATGCACCGTTCCTTTGCTGTCCAATTCAACAACACAGGAGAATGTCAGTCGGTCCACACCCGGATTCAACGAGCAAACTTCATTTGAAAGAACCTCGGGAAGCATTGGAATGACCCGATCCACGAGGTACGTGCTTGTTGCACGGTCTTGCGCAGCTGCGTCGATTAAGCCACCTGGCTCGACGTAATGACTTACATCAGCAATATGCACGCCGACTTCGACCCGTCCATTTCCTAGCGTCTTTAGGTGGAGAGCATCATCAAAATCTTTCGCGTCCACAGGGTCAATGGTGAATACCGTTTCGCCCCGAAAGTCCGTGCGCCGCTTGATCTCCGCAGCAGGGATAGTCTGGCTGATCTGGTCGGCCTCTGACTCAACGCCTTCTGGGAAATCAATATCTACGCCGATGCTCATGGCTAATGCCATGGTTTGGATAGCTGGATCGTCGGCGGAGCCAAGCACCTTGAGGATCCGGCCTATGGGGGCGCCTCCTCGGTGTTCGAATGAATCTATGGAAACCTGGACCTTATCACCGGTTACGGCTTCACCGATGGTTCCGAGGTCAACGTACACGTCATGGGTGAGGCGACGATCATCTGGTGTTACAGTCGCAAATGAACCAGAATGTTCGAACGTACCTACAGCCGTTGAGCGTCCTCGTTTGATGACCTCCATGACTTCTGCTTCTCGGCGTTCGTCCCCTGGCTTGCGCACACCCACTGCAATTCGGACGGTATCGCCATCCAAAGCGGTTCCCAAGCGGCGGGCTTTGACGTAGTAGTCATCCGGATGCCCCTCGACCTTCACGAACCCATACCCTTTTGGATGCACACTTAATCGTCCTTCTAATTGCCCAATGGTTGGTCGAAGAGTGAATTGATTTCCCTTCACACGCTCGATTTTGCCCGTTTCCGTCAGCTCTTCCAGCACCTGCCTGCACAGTCGGTATTCTTCATTAGCAAAGTATCCGAGCCGTTTTGCCACTTCTTTAGGGCGAAAGGAGCGCTTGCCTTCGTTTTGAAAAAGTGCCAGAACTTCTTTCCTGATCGCGGTGCGTTGGTCGCTCATGACGTGGAGGGTGTGTTTTGTCCTGAACCGTTTGACACCGCTTGGTGTTCGGATACGAAGACATGTTCGGCAAGAGATATGGGTAGGGAGATGGGTGCGTCATCTTGTTCGAGAATAACTGTATCGGAAGATCTGTCCACCTCGACTAGTCGAATTTCTGCGCCAGGTAGTAACCCCATGGTGTCCAATCGTTTAAGGGTTGGAATGTCAGTGTCCGCTACCCGGCGAACAATCAACGAAGATCCCTCGGGGAAGTCAGGAAGCGGGTCGGCATCAACCGGTACCAGTGTTCCGTCCCTAGCAGGGATCGGATCGCCGTGAGGGTCATGGGTGGGATACCCCAGCATATGATCCAAACGCTCCTCAAAAGCTTCTGAAATGTGATGCTCTAGATGTTCTGCTTCGCGGTGCATTTCCTCCCAGTCATATCCCATCACTTCTCGGAGGTAGGTCTCCAATAGTCGGTGATGACGAATGATTTCGAGCGCAATAGCTTCACCCGCGTCAGTCAATCGAACGCCTTTGTATGATTTGTACGTGACGAGACTAAGGCTCGATAACCGTTTTACCATGTTAGTGACTGAAGCCGGAGAGACTCCTAGCCGCGTGGCCAGTCCGGATGTACTGACCGGGGCATCACTTTGCAGAATGAAAATAGCTTTTAGATAGTCCTCGACTGCCGGACTGAGCATATCGCGCAATGACATCAGGATCCCTCCGATAGGTGGCGCAGTTGGGAAGGAGCTGCGACACGGATTAGGGAACGCGCTAGCGCCCTGGCTGGATCGATCAAAGGGATATGCTGGAACCAGTGGTCAGGAACGGCAAGGGGTAACTCTGTGCAGCCTAGAATTACTGCCTCAGCTCCGGCGTCGATGAGCTCGGAAACAGCCCGAAGGATCTGATTGCGGGCATCGCCAGAAACAGGATTTGACTGCGCCTTGATGCCACAAATTGGATGGAAAATGGCATCACGCAATCTATGCGGGTCACTGGGAGATAATGGGTATAGATCGGAGCGCTCAAGCCAATCATGATACAGCCGGGATTGTAGCGTCCCGTGGGTGCCCAAAATGCCGATTTTGACTGCTCCAGGTGCGCGCTCTTGGATATGGTCTACGGTCTCCTTGATCAGATGCAAGATGGGCATGCCGGCGCCGGCGTCGTGCAAATGCTTGGTAACGCGTTCAAAAATGGCCGGAGAATGAGCGGTGTTGCATGCCATACCAGCTACGCCGGCGCCACCATTCTCAAGTCGTAAGAATCCTTCGGCAATCGCTGGTGCCGGATCTAGTGCAGAAGGATCATCCAAGAAACGAGCCCGGTCCGGCGTGTTTGTCTGGCTCCAAATCATCACCGGAACATGATCCTGGTCTTTCGATGCCACGGTTTCTGCAATAATTTTCCCAGCCAAATCGAGTCCTGCCTGAGGGCCCATGCCCCCAAGGATACCGATCATAACCCGCTCGATAGAAGGGCCGGAAATGTGTGCTGCGTTGGGCAAGAACGATTATGAATTCAATGGAGAAGGCGCGGTGTATATGTGCCAACCGGGCTGTGCACGATCAACAACCGCTTATATTCCACATCTGCTCCAATGTCCCCGTGATTTGCCAGGAAACCGATATGAATGCTCGTTTGATAGCCTTGCTGCTACTTTTAATTATTCTTTCGCCAGCTTCAGCCGATGCGCAATCCAGTTCATCGGTCACTGTTACTATTTCTCCGGAGTCCTCAGAACGGCCTCGAGCCCGTGATCTGGGCATCAAACCGGGAGTTTTGACTCCTGGACCTCTCAATGCGATAACAGACGTAGTTGGTGTGAGGGTTGGGCATGTATCGCTTCGAGAAGGAGATTCGGTACGAACAGGGGCGACAGCGATTCTTCCGCACGAAGGGAATTTGTATGCAGATAAAGTCCCTGCTGGGTTCTTTAGGGGAAACGGCTACGGCAAATTTGCGGGTAGTACACAAATCATCGAACTGGGAGAAATCGAAACACCGATTGTATTGACCAATACACTTTCCGTCCCTCAGGGTATGGAAGCGGTGATTGATTGGACGTTGGATCGACCAGAAAACGAACGTGTTGGCTCTGTCAATGCTGTGGTTGGGGAAACGAATGATGGATATCTGAACGACATCCGTGGAAGACATCTATCAGCCGCTACGATAAGACAAGCCATTGAATCAGCCGAACGCGGACCGGTTGAAGAAGGAAGCGTTGGGGCTGGGACGGGGACGGTGTCATTCGGATGGAAGGGAGGAATCGGGACAAGTTCTAGGCAGTTGCCGGGCCTGCTCGGAGGCTACACAGTAGGTGTACTCGTCCAAACAAACTATGGAGGAATCCTTACTATCGATGGTGTACCCATCGGCGAAGAACTTGGGCAATACTACCTCAAAAACGTCCTGGACCGCGGTGATGCGGATGGTAGTATCATCGTCGTAATTGCCACGGATGCACCACTTTCAGATCGAAATCTTCAGCGAATGGCTTCTCGAGCGATGTTGGGTATTGGAAGGACCGGATCTCCAGCGACAAACGGTAGCGGCGACTATGCCATTGCATTTTCAACATCCGAAGACGTTCGCCGTGGTGAAGGCAGAGGGCCCACTAATGGCCTAGACAATGGGCGGGTCTCTCCGCTGTTTCAGGCAGTCGTAGAGGCGACTGAGGAAGCTATTTACAATGCGCTGTTTAAGGCGACAACGGTGGTGGGAGATAAGGGTACTGTGGAGGCTATTGATATTGAAGCCGTATTGAGCGTCATGAATCGCTACGGACGAGGTCGATGACGCGATAAAAGCTATTCATGGCAATAAGGTGAATTTTGTGCATTGAATAATCAGAGAGGCCTAATACGTTGCCTTCGCACGGAGGCTTTCTTATTTTTTCAGGTCTGTACACTTTTTGGGTTTGATCATCATTTAATGGGTGCTCGATTTCCGAAAGGTCCCCGGTGGTAGGCACCGGCATCCCCGATTGACGCGTGTCTTAGGCACGGGGCAGGTGGGGGCTGAGCAGCACACCGTGCCCGATCGTCTAATGGCAGGACAGCGGCCTTTGAAGCCGTCGGTGGAGGTTCAAATCCTCCTCGGGCAACAGTGGCTCCTGCTAACGCTTGAGCCGACTTAACAGATTGAACGCACCATGAACCATTCACAGCCGATCAAGCTCTTCGCAGGGAGATCTAATCCAGCGCTCGCACAATCCATTGCGAAGGCGTTCGGACAGGGCCTGGGGCAGATTGAGATCAAAAACTTCTCGGACGGAGAGATCTACGTCCACTACGAGGAGTCTATTCGCGGCTGCGATGTGTTCTTGATCCAGAGCACGCATCCTTCGGCTGACAATTGGATGGAGCTGCTTCTGATGGTAGATGCAGCTGTTAGAGCGTCTTCAGGGCGGATTACCGCGGTCATTCCGTATTTCGGATATGCCCGGCAGGAGCGAAAAGATCAACCGCGTGTTTCCATCGCTGCGAAACTGATGGCCAACATGCTGACAACAGCAGGCGTGGATAGGGTCCTCACAATGGATCTGCACGCCTCTCAAATCCAGGGCTTCTTCGATGTGCCTGTTGACCACCTTTACGGTTCAGCTGTATTTGCGGATCATTATCGCAAACTGCAGTTGGAGAACCTCGTCATTGTCGCGCCAGATGTTGGTAGCGTCAAGATGGCACGCTCCTATGCCAAAAAGCTTGGCGCGGGACTGGCCATCATTGATAAACGCCGCCCAACACAGAACGTGGCTGAGGTGATGCACATCATTGGTGAGGTTGAGGGCAAGAATGTTCTTCTCATCGATGATATGATTGATACGGCAGGCACTCTTACAAATGCAGCCAACGCTCTCCGCAAGGCGGGTGCATTGGAGATTCTTGCAGCGGGCACCCATGCTCTGCTTTCAGGACCTGCGTATGAGCGTATCGAAGACTCTGCCATTTCGCGCCTTGTTGTAACAGATACGGTGCCTTTGAGACGCAGCTTGGACAAGGTCCAGGTGGTTAGCGTATCGGAAATTTTCGCGGACGCAATTCGCCGCATATATACAGACGAATCGATTTCAACACTTTTCGATTCCTGAGCATTAAACGATCCATTTAACGGTATACAAGTCATGGAAGTCATCACGCTCGAAGCCAAGGCAAGAGAAGCCGGCAAAACGCAGGCTCGCATCGCCCGTCAGGCTGAAGAAGTACCTTGCGTGCTGTACGGAAGAGGCGAAGAGCCCTGCACCTTCCAGGTTCCGGAACTCGCCATGCGCGATCTCATCTACACGGACAAATTTCATCGCGTGAACGTCATTATTGATGGCACGACGTATGACTGCGTTCTGAAAGACGTCGATTTTCATCCGGTGACAGACCGGGTGATTCACGCCGACTTCTACGTGCTCCATCCAAATGAGAAAGTGAACATCAACGTGCCTGTCCACTTCAACGGAACAGCTCGCGGTGTTCGCAACGGTGGCGTTCAGCAAGAATTCGTTCACCGGATTGCGATCCGCTGTCTGCCGAAGGATTTGCCTAACTATTTGTCAATTGACGTCACGGACATGAAGATCGGTCAGAGCATTCTGGTGCGCGATCTTGATTCGGAAGGTGTCGAATTGATGGCTCCGGCTGATTCTACCCTCGTTTCCATCCGTCGCCCACGTCTGGTCATCGTGCTTGATGAGGACGAAGACGAAGAAGGAGCTGAAGGTGCTGAAGGCGTTGAAGGCGCTGAAGGCGCTGAAGGCGAAGAGGCCACTGACGCAGCTGAATAACGAACCCGGTTTACCAGCTCGGATAAAGACCGGGACCTCAACAGGTCCCGGTCTTGTCATTTTCCCCTGTTACGGCCGCTTCTTCTGGTCGTCCGCTGAATCGAACGATCTACTCCATTATGGCAGGATCAAAACGTATTATCGCTGGGCTCGGCAATCCGGGTCTTCAGTATGAAAAAACGCGCCACAATATCGGCTTTGAAGTTATAGAAGCGATTGCAGAGCGCATTGGTGCTTCTTTTTCAACCAAAGGCCAATCCAGGATTGCGTGGGGCCGCTGGAGGGGAAGGGATCTCGGTTTGCTTATGCCGCAAACGTACATGAACCGAAGTGGACTAGCCCTCGAAGAAGTAGTTCGAAAGCACCGGCTTGCACCTCAGGACATTATGGTGGTGGTTGATGACATTCACCTAGACCCAGGTAAGATTCGAATTCGTCAGAAAGGAGGTACGGGCGGTCATAACGGCCTTGATGACATTATCGATTGGCTCGACACGAATGATTTCCCTCGGATGCGTCTAGGCATTGGAAGCGACTTCGGGCGGGGTCAGCAGGCGGATTATGTCCTGGATAGGTTTTCGGAAGAAGAGCGGGCGCTAATCGACCCTGTGGTCGAAAAGGCCAGAGATGCCGCACTCACGTTTGTTACTGATGGTATCGTGACGGCAATGAACCGGTTCAATAACTGAACCCGCCGTTGAGCAATTTTATAGCCTTCTTTGGCGTTATTTTCGAATATTAAAGAGGGTGGCGAATTAGCCGCGATGTGTTCAAACGGTCGGCTTTTCCTTGGAAGCGCTTCCGGTCATGTCAGATTGTGGAAAAGATGGCCTTAGAATTCTTGATTAACGAATACTAAAAGACACCCTGAAAGGGTAATTTTGGCGGATTAACGATTTCTGTGTCCGCGGAGCCCAAGGCTCCCCAACAATCACGAGGAACTCCATAGGAATGGACATTACAACGCTTACCTACTTGGTCCCTGTATCGGGCGTCATTGCTCTCCTTTACGCGTTCACCCGCGCGCAATGGGTAAACAAGCAGGACGTCGGAACCGAGCTCATGGCCGAATTGGCCCAGGCCATTGCCGAAGGTGCTCGCGCCTTTTTGCGTCAGGAATACCGGGTGCTTTTTGTCTTCGTTTTGGTCGTAGCCGTTCTGCTAGCTTTTGCTAACGCAGCGCAAGTTGGCTCGTCCTGGATGATCTCTATTTCGTTTGTTGTCGGCGCCTTCTGTAGCGCCCTTGCCGGATTCATCGGCATGACGGTAGCAACGAAAGCCAACGTCCGCACGACCAACGCCGCCCGTACCGGGCTCGGTGAAGCCCTCAATGTGGCTTTCTCTGGTGGATTAGTGATGGGACTGGCGGTGGTTGGACTAGGCGTTCTTGGCCTAGGGCTGCTGTTCATCGCATACGACTCGATGACAGACTGGAACGTAACCAAGATAATCGGAGTCATTTCCGGCTTCTCGTTGGGCGCCTCTTCGATTGCACTTTTTGCGCGTGTTGGTGGCGGTATCTACACCAAAGCAGCTGATGTCGGTGCCGACTTGGCCGGGAAGGTCTACGAAGGTATCCCTGAAGATGACCCGCGTAACCCGGCTACGATTGCAGACAACGTTGGTGACAACGTGGGCGACGTTGCCGGAATGGGCGCTGACCTCTTTGAAAGCTATGTGGGTTCGATCATCGGAACGATGGTCCTAGGAACAGCCTTCTTGACTTCAAATGCTATGATGGACTCGGCATTCGGAGAGCTTAGCGCAATCATCCTTCCTTTGGCGCTTGCCGCGGTAGGTATCATTGTTTCTATTGCAGGATCTTTCTTCGTGAAAGTTAAAGAAGGTGGCAACCCTCAGCACGGTCTGAACATCGGTGAATTCGGTGCTGCAGGTCTTATGGCTATCCTGTCTTACTTCATCATTACTGCGATGCTACCTGAAGCCTGGAGTGCTGTGGTAATGGGTAACATGATGGAATTCACCTCATTGGGTGTCTATTTCGCCGTTCTCATCGGCCTGGCTGCTGGAACGCTGATTGGTCTAGTTACGGAGTATTATACCGCTACAGACAAAGGGCCAGTTACTGGTATCGTCAATCAGTCTCTTACCGGTTCTGCAACCAACATCATTGCGGGTCTGGGAGTGGGCATGTTCTCAACAGGTATCCCAGCCGTCATTCTAGCTCTTGCTATTATCGGAGCTCACGAATTTGCCGGTTTATACGGAATCGCCATCGCTGCCGTCGGCATGCTGTCCGTCACAGGTATCCAGCTTGCAGTCGATGCGTACGGGCCAATTTCAGATAATGCCGGTGGTATTGCCGAAATGGCCAAACTGCCTAAAGAAGTTCGCGAACGCACTGACAAGTTGGATGCGGTAGGAAATACCACGGCAGCCATCGGTAAAGGCTTCGCCATCGGTTCAGCAGCCCTTACAGCGTTGGGTCTCTTCGCTGCCTTTATGCAGCAGGCCAACGTTCCGAACATTGACGTTGCCAACCCTAAGATTCTTGCAGGTCTTCTTCTTGGTGCCATGTTGCCATATGTCTTCTCGGCTATGGCGATGGGTGCTGTTGGACGTGCAGCGGCTGACATGATCAAAGAAGTTGGTCGTCAGTTCGCAGAGATTCCTGGACTGCGCGAAGGAACAGCCAAGCCTGATCACGAGCGTTGTGTAGAGATTTCTACCAAAGCAGCCATTCGTGAAATGGTTGCTCCTGGTCTGCTTGCCGTTATCGTACCCGTAGCCATCGGATTCATCGACAAAAGCATGCTCGGTGGCCTACTAGCCGGTGTAACCGTATCAGGTGTCCTCTTCGCTATCTTCCAGTCAAATGCTGGCGGTGCTTGGGACAATGCCAAGAAAATGATCGAAAGCGGTTACAGCATTGATGGTAAGGAGCTAGGAAAAGGATCTGATGCTCACAAAGCGTCTGTTGTAGGTGATACGGTCGGCGATCCGCTCAAGGATACATCCGGTCCTTCCCTGAACATCCTGATCAAGCTAATTGCGGTCGTGGCCTTGGTCATTGCTCCGCTTATTGCCTGATCTATCTAGATTAACGTAATGGGCGGATCTGTTTCTATTGAAACAGATCCGCCCTGAAGCGTTTCAATACTATCAGTAGCGGGATGCGAAAGTAGGGTTATTGCCAAGCGGCTCGAACCCAGTTTATTGAGAATCCCGCTCTACCCACATTCACCACCTGTAGTACCAGCGTAGGATCCCATGGCCAAGGTTGAAGTCTCCATGCCTAAAATGGGCGAGAGCATCACGGAAGGCACCGTCATTGAATGGCTCAAAAAGCCCGGTGACGTCGTCGAAATGGATGAGGCCTTGCTGGAAATAGGCACGGACAAAGTGGATACAGAAGTCCCGTCTCCATCGGCGGGCGTTCTGACGGAAATAAGGGTAGCTGAAGGCGACACGGTCGATGTAGGAACCGTTATCGCCGTACTGGAAACCGAAGCCTCAGAGGCAGTGGTCGTTGCCCCATCGGCAACTCCAGCTCCGGTTGAAACAGCTGCCGAGCCTGTCGCACCAGTTTCGGCTGCGTCTTTAACACCTTCAGCTCCAGCTCCAGCGCCCGTGCCTTCTGCGGCCCCTGCGCCAGCAGCCTCCAGCGAAGGAGTGGATGTTTTGATGCCTAAAATGGGTGAGAGCATCATGGAAGGCACCGTCCTGACTTGGCATAAGCAGGTGGGAGACGAAATTGAGCTTGACGAAACGCTACTGGAAATCGCCACCGATAAGGTTGACACCGAAGTCCCTTCGCCGGCCGCCGGTAGAGTTCAGGAAATTCTTGTGGCAGAAGGAGATACGGTTGATGTCGGGACTCGTATCGCCGTGATTGCTGCTCCTGGTACTTCAGTTGCTCCTGCTGCCACGACGCAAGTGGCACAACCAGCAGTAGCTGCGGCACCTGCTCCATCTGCTAGCGTGGCTCCGGCTGTTGTCATGCCGATTTCGTCTGGTGATGGATCACCGATTCCGCGAACCGGCCCATCGGGAGAGTTCTTCTCGCCGCTAGTTAGATCCATTGCAGAAAAAGAAGGAGTATCTCTAGCAGAGCTCGCCTCCCTCTCAGGATCAGGGCGCGAGTCCAGGGTATCAAAAGCCGATTTGATGGCTTACCTGGAAAAACGAGGAAGTGGAGCCGTCGCAACACCCGCTGTGATATCTGGGCCTGCTACACCTGTGGCGTCAGCGCCGAAGATGTCATTCGAACCGACACAGATCGTGACCGAAGGAGGATCTCGTACGGAGATCATCAAGATGGACCGCATGCGGCAGATTATTGCCGAGCACATGGTCCGATCAAAATCGACCTCTGCTCATGTCACGTCCTTTGCGGAGATAGATGTGACAAACCTAGTACGCTTTCGTGAGGCGAATAAAAATGCCTTTATGCAGCGTGAAGGCATAAAACTAACCTATACGCCATTCTTTGTCTTTGCCGCCGTAGAAGCTTTGAAGGATCATCCGATTCTGAATGCCTCTGTGCAAGAAAAGGAAATCCATGTGCGTAAGGAATATCATGTCGGAATTGCAGTCGCCATCGGAAAGACAGGGCTAGTTGCACCAGTTATTCGGAATGCAGGCCAGATGAATGTAGTTGGTTTGGCACATGCCGCCGCAGATCTCGCAGATCGCGCTCGCAACAAGCAATTACTCCCTGATCAGTTGCAAGGCGGGACATTTACGGTCACCAATGTAGGATCTCTAGGGTCGACGATGGGAACGCCCATTATCAATCAGCCTCAAGTGGGTATTCTCGCAACCGGTGCGATCAAGAAGCGAGCGGTTGTGATCGAAGATCCGGTCTACGGCGATACTATTGGTATTCGTAGCATCATGTATGTGTCTTTGTCATACGATCATCGCATCGTCGATGGGGCAATGGCATCGTCTTTCCTACGGCGCTACACAGATGTCATGGAGTCTTTCGGTCCTCACGGCGAGTTGCGCTGAATCAGGTCTGATAGCCGTCCAATCAAGAATAACCCAATCAAGGTTAGCGGCTAGTTTAAAGAGATCTTGAATCCTTTCGACATGGGATGGAGAACCTTTTCTATGTCCGTTATTGACAATTCGCCGTTTTCCACCGTTTCTTTGTAGTGCCGTTATTGCGTGACGAGGGCTAGGACCGTCTCCATGCATTGGCCGGAAGTGTATTCCGGTACGGCATGACGCCAGCACACTGGAAACGACTATGGCCGAGCCAACCGGTATCCCCGATTCTAAGGCAGACTCCGACGCACTTTCGCTTCAGGGAATAGATGTAGGCGTCCAGCAATTGGAACGCCTTATCGGAGACTTCCTGACCATCTATCTGAAAGAAAAGAGCAGGGAAACCGTCGGTACATATCGTCGCTCGCTCAATGAATTCGAGCGATGGTTCGTTAAGGGTAAAGGTGCCTGCCGCTTCAGATCAGAAGATATCGAAGCGTACAAGACCTATCTGATGGAAGAGAGGGGATTGCACCAAGTGTCTGTATCTACGTACCTGACAGCGGTGCGACGATTATGCCAGTATCTAGTAGACATTGGCATGCTTGAGGAGAACCCAGCTCGCTCCATCAAAGGCAATCGACGGCCGGCTACCCACTCCCGCAAGTTTCTTACCGAATCGGACATCGACCAGCTGTTGGATGCCCTGAGCGTTGTAAATGATATCGAAAAACGGGATCGCGCCATCGTTTATACGATGCTGTTTGCGGGTCTGAGCGAAATTGAAATCGTGCGCTGCAATGTGCAGGATCTCGAGCAGACGCTTCTTGGCTGGTACCTTCGCATTCAGGGCAAAGGTCATACGGTAAAGGATCAGCAGGTACCTATTGACCCTCAGGTGATGGATGCTCTTCGTCTGTATCTCGATACCCGAGACCGCATCCGGCCCGAAGACCCGCTATTCGTCTCTCATGGTCACCGCAGTGATGGCCAACGGCTCAATACCCGCTCGGTCCGTAGTCGCATCAACCATCATCTTGAACGGGCTGGCGTGAAGCGAGAAGGGATTTCCCCCCACAGTTTGACGCATACTGCTGCCTTAATTTGGCTCAATGATGGATTGAGCATCGAGGAAGTCCAGCAACGAATGCGCCATGGGACGCTCGATACGACAATGATCTATTTCCGCCAGCAAGGCAAATTGACTGACGTGTCTGATACCCAAGCATGATCATGAAACCCACCCAACCCGAAATTATTCAGCAGGCTGTTTTTAATCCCAAGGTCAAAAATTATTGGCTAATGGGAGGAACGATAACATTGTTTGTCACCTTAATAGGGATTCCCTTGCTCCCAATTTGGTGGCTCCTCGGGATGTGGGTGACTGGTCGGTATCTGGATCATATGGATTGTACGCTGACCCGTAGATCGCTGATTGTGCGTAAGGGCTTATTTGTACGCGTTGAAAAGACGATTCCTCTTGACAAAATTACGGACCTTGGAATGATTCAAGGGCCATTAATGCGAGCATTCGGTATCCATGCCATTTCTATTGAAACAGCGGGGTCTACCTCCGAGGGAGCACTGGTCAAGCTTCATGGTATTGTTGACGTCGAAAAGTTCAGGGACAGGGTTCTCGAGCAGCGGGATGGAATGATGGAGAAGGCAGATACGGCTCCTGCCCCGTCTAGGCCGGCAGTCTCAAGCGGTGATGTAGTTGCTGATTCGAGAGTCGTTGACCTGCTAACCGAAATCCGAGACGAGCTACGGAAGTCACAATAGACTGGTCGGGCTTAGAGCGAAGAGGCAATCGTTATTCGGTGCAAACCGCCAAGCGAGGACCAGGAATTAAATGCGTAGTCGAAGGCAAACCGCGATATTTTAATGCCAACGCCGGTACTGAATCCGGCGAGATCCAATCTAGAGTTGACTCTCAGTTCATCGTGCCGGCGATGGTCATAACCAAAACGTACGCGGAAGGACTCGCTAAATTGGAATTCACCAGCCAATCGTGTGTGATACAAGATTTTCCCGATTGCGCCGGTTCCGTCGGGGCCGCCATCCATCTTGTTCAATCGATATCCGGTAACAGATACCAGCAAAGGCAAGTGGGCAAGCCGACGAGTATATCCGATTCTGAGATCGGTTGGCAATTTATCCGAGCGTTCACCGATCGAGGAAACGACTACGCCAAGATGGTGAAGTGACACACCAATTGATTGACGCGAAGCCTCATCGCTGTAAACAAGACCGGCTTCCGTTGAAAGAGCGTTGGCTCCGTTTGACGCTAAAGAGGAATGGGAGATGGATAGGGCTGCCCCATAGCGAACTTTGTTTGTCCAAGCCCTAGAGCCGCCTAGTGTTAGCGAGACGTCAGCTGCTGAGAAGGTCCCGGTTTTTTCTCCGATGTCATTGCGTTCGTCAAATGACCCGAAGGACAAATACCGAAGACCTGCAACGAAGGTACCCAGAGAATCCATGTCCTTGCCATACGCAATCCAGCCGGCGTTGATATCGGAAAGATGATTGAGCCACGAAAACTCGATACGTCCATCCACATCGGGCGTGATTAGGGCCGGGTTCAGGAAAAGAGCTCCTGCGCCTGATTCCGATACGGCTGTAGATGATCCCGCCATTGCCGCACTTCGCGCAGAAGGCTCCATCTGAAGCACAGGAAACCCAGAATTTTCAATCTGCGCGCTGCTCTCTCGGTTACCGACGAATATCATCGCAAACAGGAGGGCCGAAAAAAGTCCCGTTCTGAATGTGGTTCGATTCGTCATTATCAGTCTTTGGTGAGGCAGAAGCTTGACAGCCGCGTGATGCGGAATGCGTTTGAATTGTCTTTCTATTACGTGTGCAAATCCAACGGCGGGTTCAACAGGCTTGAAGCATACTGGTTCTCCTGAGGCTCCGGCAACTGCTCTGGTTTGAGCTCCACTATGCGAACACATCTTGAATACATGGTAAAAACGGGAACGCAGAGATAGTCGGATGCGTGATACACAAGATGTATATTTTGCCTTTATGGCCCGCTTTTTGAACCGATACCCAGCACAACATTACCTGCCTTTCTGGCAGGATTCCAAGAAGGCCCCCGATTGGGTCCTGCTTTCCTGTCAGAAAGGGAAAGGGAATCTGTCAAAAGGATTCACGATATGAACCAGACGGACCACCATAGGTCCTGCGGCACTATGTCCGCATGATGGGTTTATCAAGGACACCGCCAGTCCACACCGACATTCCATGCTTAACGTACTGAAGAAAATTTTCGGCGACAGCCAAGATCGCACGCTGAAGAAGCTGTGGCCAGTAGTCGAGACGATCAACCAGGAATATGAGAAACTGCAGTCCCTGACGGACGAGCAGTTGCAGGCTAAGACTGTTGAGTTCAAGTCTAGAATCCACGATGCCCTGAAAGGGATCGAAGAGGATCGCGACGAGATCATGCGTCAACTCAAAGAGCGCTCCAAGGCTGAAGAAGATGGGGAATCCCATCCGATGACTACCAATGAGCGATTGGATCTCTACGATGAGCTGGATGACCTGGAAAAAGAGTGGTACAGCACCCTCGAGAATACACTGGAAGAGATTCTACCCGAAGCTTTTGCAGTGGCCAAGGATGCTTGTCGTCGTATGGTTGGTCGCGAATGGCAAGCTGGTGGACAGACGGTGCGTTGGGATATGGTCCCCTACGATGTGCAGCTGCTCGGTGGTGTAGCCATCCACAAGGGAAATATCGCAGAGATGAAGACAGGGGAAGGAAAAACCCTCGTCGCTATCGCTCCGGTCTATCTGAATGCACTTGCCGGAAAAGGTGTACACCTCATTACCGTCAACCCATACCTCGCGCAGCGTGATGCTGAATGGATGGGTCCTGTGTATGAGTTTCTGGGAATGCGCGTCGATGTGATTGACAAGTATGAACCCCACACTGATCAGCGCAAAAGTGCCTACTCGGCGGACATCACGTACGGAACGAATAACGAATTCGGCTTCGATTACCTTCGTGATAACTCCTTCGTGAACGATCCTGAACACCTGCAACAACGAGGGCATCACTTTGCTATCGTGGATGAGGTTGACTCCGTTCTCATTGACGAAGCCAGAACACCGCTTATTATTTCCGGTCCGGTTCCTCAGTCCGACGAGAGTCAGTTCGAGGAATTCAAGTCCCCCGTTGAGCGCTTGGTGTATTCACAGCAAAAGCTGGTCGGTGGTTTTATTGGCGAAGCGGAGCGCAAGCTGAAAGAGCGGGATGAAGCCTTAGAAGCAGGTGATAACCGTACGGCTAATCAAGCTGAGTCCGAGGCAGGCTTGGCCTTATTGAGAGCATACCGCGGCTTCCCACGCAATAAAAGACTACGCAAGCTTTTGCAGGAGCAAGGTGTCGAACAGCTGAAGCAGAAGACGGAATTTCTGTATTTGCAGGATAATGCCAAGAATATGCCCATTGTGGATGCGGACCTGCACTTCGCCTACGATGAAAAGCAGCGTTCCATTGAAATGAGTGAACAGGGCCGTCAGTTTATTGGCAAATCTGCTAGTCAGGACGAGGGCCTATTTATTCTGCCCGATCTGGGAGAAATGACTGTCAATTTGGACAAGGAGCTAGAAGAGCGCTCCATCGACATTGAGCGGGCACTGAAAAGCGATGATTCCTTGACGGATGAGAAGCGTCAAAACAAGCTCGATAACGACCTGAAAGTCCTCAAGAACGAGTACGCAGAGAAAAAACGAGGGCTGTACACCGATTATTCAGCCGCCGCCGCGCGACTGCACGCTATTGAGCAGCTTGTAAAGGCATATATCCTTTTCGAAAAGGACACCGAATACATCGTTCAGGAAGGCAAAATCATGATCGTGGATGAGCACACTGGTCGTGTGCTTTCCGGAAGACGGTATTCTGATGGCCTCCATCAGGCCATTGAAGCCAAAGAAGGGGTCAAGATCCAGGCCGCTACGCAGACTTACGCAACGATCACGTTGCAGAACTACTTCCGTATGTATCACAAGCTGGCCGGTATGACCGGTACGGCTGAGACCGAGGCGGAAGAGTTTTTCAAAACCTACGGTATGGAAGTAGTGGTCGTCCCGACCAACCGACCCATAGCCAGAAAGGATTTGGATGACCTGGTTTTCCGCACACGTCGCGAAAAGCTTACTGCCGTCATTGAAAAAATCAGAGAGTATAACGAGAAGGGGCAGCCCGTACTTGTGGGTACAACTAGCGTGGAGTCTTCAGAGACGTATTCCCGCATGTTGACGCGAGCTGGCATAAAGCACAATGTACTTAATGCTAAGCAAGACAGAGCCAAGACGGAAGCGTTGATCGTTTCTGAAGCCGGACAGAAAAAGGCTGTCACCATTGCGACCAACATGGCCGGTCGTGGTACAGATATCAAGCTTGGTGAAGGTGTCCGTGAAGCCGGTGGTCTTGCGATCATCGGAACCGAACGCCATGAAGGACGCCGGATTGACTTGCAGCTTCGTGGTCGAAGCGGTCGTCAGGGAGATCCGGGTGAGAGCCAGTTTTACGTGTCTCTAGATGACAATCTGATGCGTCTGTTCTCGTCGGATAGGGTAGCCAAAGTCATGGACAGGCTGAATCTCGAAGAAGGTGCCGTTATCACGCACCCGTGGGTGAACAAAAGTATCGAGCGTGCTCAGACGAAGGTTGAGCAGAATAACTTCTCAATCAGGAAGCGCCAGCTTGAGTATGATGATGTCCTGAACGCTCAACGTGCTGTCATCTATGACCGTCGTGTCCACGCCTTGAAGGGAGAGCGTTTGGCAGGAGACATCGAGGATCAATTAGGTCAGATCATTGACCGCATGGTCAAGCAACACCATGACGATGGGAACCTGGAAGGCCTGCAAGAGGATTTGCTGCGTATCTTGGCTCTTGACTTGGATATGGATCCTGAGCGGTTCCATAAACTAGGCGATGATGGTGTAGCGGATGAAGTCTACCGCATGGCCACGGAGATGTATGCAAGAAAGCGCGCCGCCTTGGCAAAGCCGTTTATGGAGAGCATGAAACAGCTCCAGGCATCTGATGCAGAGAAGAAGCCGGAGAAAGTGTTTATAGACTTTACCGATGGCCGCCGGATTATGCGCGCCGTTGTACGAATTGAGGATGCGATTTCATCGGAAGGGCAGGAGGCGAACGATGCGTTGGAGCGGGTTACCTCTCTTTCCTTAATCGATGCAAAGTGGACGGAGCATCTCCGAAATCTTGACGAGGTGAAGGAAGGTATTGGCCTTCGAGCCTACGGGCAGCGTGATCCGCTGGTGGAATACAAAATGGAGGCCTACAAGCTGTTTGCTGAGATGATAGAAGAGATCAATGAGGAAGTTGTCTCTTTCGTCTTCCGTAGCGGGCCGCTCGTAGATCGTCAGCAAGCTCCACCAACTGCCCGCCGCACCGCACCCCGTCGTCTTGATCCAACCAAGGCGAAGACGTCGCATGCGTCGGCTCCAAGCTCATTTGGTGTAGGAAGCAATGGCAACCAAGCACCAGGGAAAGATCCAACCGCAAAGTCTGCTCCGGTTATAACGGCCGATAAAACGGGTCGAAATGATCCGTGTCCTTGCGGAAGCGGAAAGAAATACAAACATTGTCATGGTCAGGCAAGCTGATCCCAAAGGGGTAGGTTCGCTGCATCAATGACGTTTTGCTCACCGCCTTTTTGGCAATCATTCCGAACGAAACCGCGTGCTTCGACGACTTTACATCCGTGATGTAGCCCTTATTGAGGAGCTCGAGGTCGAATTCGATTCCGGCTTGAACATAGTCACGGGCGAAACCGGTGCCGGTAAATCGATAGTAGTAGGCGCGCTCAAGCTCATTCTGGGCGATCGCGCCTCGACGGACGTGGTACGTACGGGCGCGCGAAAAGCTATTGTTGAAGGAGAATTTGAGGCTGGTGAAGATGAACGCATTGTCCCTTTACTTCGGGATAATGGGATTGATGTTCTGCCTCATCTAATTCTCAGACGTGAAGTCACAGAGTCTCAAAGTCGAGCCTTTATCAATGACTCGCCGGCCACGGTAGGACTGCTCAAAGAAGTAGCCTCCGAACTAGTCGACCTGCACGGTCAGCACGATCATCAGTCCCTACTTCGGTCGGATACCCATATGGGACTTGTCGACGGATTTGGTGGCTTAGATGCCCTCGTACGGACCTATAAAGAACGCAGGGCAGTAGTGGAAGAAGTCGTGAGCCGGCGCGAGACAATGTTGTCGAAAGAGCGCCAGCTTAAACAGGAACACGAACTCCTCTCGTTCCAGATCGAAGAAATTGATGTAGTGGCTCCACAGGATGGTGAAGAGGACGCACTTGAGTCCGAACGCCGCATTTTGGAAAATGCCGAAAAGCTTTTTGAGGCTACTTCTTCTCTGTTTGAACTTCTCTATAACTCGGATGCAGCGATTTCGGATCTTTTGATTCGCGCTCGTAACGAGTTGAGGAATCTGGTTCGCATCGATGATACCTTCGAACGCACCGCCCAGGAGATTACATCAGCTCAGATTTCTGTGTCCGAAGCAGCTTCTTACCTGCAGGACTACAACTCGAGGATTGAATTCAACCCGGAGCGGTTAGAAGATATTCGCACTCGGCTCATCGATTTTGATCGTCTCAAGCGCAAGTATGGAGGGACTATTGAGGCCGTAATTGCGCACCGAGAGGACATTGGGGCACGATTTGATCTGGCAGCAGATTTTGACGGCGCCTTGTCTCGCCTCGATGCCGAATTCAAAACGGCGTCTGAAGAGCTTTCGGATGTGGCTGGTCGGCTGTCTGCTAAACGCAGGGCTGTAGCATCACAGATTGAAGTTGCGATCGTATCAGAATTAGCTGATCTCGGAATGCCTGGGAGCCGCTTTTCAATTCATCTGGACTATGCTGAAGACGGGGCTGGATGGATCGAAATAGACGGACAGCGTTTCGTGGCAGGAGTTGACGGCGTAGACCGATGCACCTTCTATATTTCAACCAATGCAGGTGTGGATCCCATGCCACTGGCGCGTATTGCATCGGGCGGAGAGGTGTCGCGCGTCATGCTTGCACTCAAGTCCATTTTGGCTAAGAGTGACCGACTTCCCACACTTATTTTTGATGAGATAGACACGGGTATCTCAGGAGCTATCGCCCAACGAGTGGGAGATTGTATGCTGGCGCTTGGGGGATATCACCAGATTGTGGCTATCACCCATCTTCCGCAAGTAGCTGCTGCTGGAAACTCTCACTTCAAGGTGTTGAAGTCTGTCGAGGACGGTCATACGCACATACATATGGCCCGGCTAAGCGATGCCGAACGTCGTGAAGAGATTGCATCGTTAATCAGCGGGAGTGAAGTAACCGAGGGGTCCTTGCGTTCCGCCAGAGAACTCATTGAAAGTCGACCTAGTTCATAACCTCGGACTGACTTCATTCTGATGCGGTTGGTATCTTGACATGTAACAGGCCAGAGACGAGCCTAGCCCAGGACCCACGTCACCTATTTTTTGCGAACGTCTTTTCGAAACGGTGCCCATAATGACCCACATGCGATCCATCATCAAATTTGGAACTGATGGCTGGCGCGCCATAATTGGCGACGGCTTTACGAAAGACAATTTGGAACGGGTTTCCAGGGCTACTGGGGAATGGATTAAGGATACCTACGGCGCCGACTCTAGTGTTCTCATAGGGTACGACACCCGCTTTCGCGGACGTGACTTCACGGAGCATGCTGCCTGCGTATTGGCCTCGATGGGTCTAAAAGTGGTAGTCTCAGATACGCATGCACCGACACCCGCGGTTTCATGGGCAACACTGAAGGGCGGTCATCAGGCTGGGGTTGTGATTACGGCCTCCCACAACCCCCCTGAGTACAACGGATTCAAAATCAAAGCAGACTTTGGTGGACCGGCTCTCCCTGACATGATTGAGGCGGTTGAACGTCGAATTGAATCATTTGAAGAATACGGCTATGAATCATTTGATTGGTACGTAAACAAGGGAATGATAGAGGTTCAGCCGATCAGGCAGGCCTATATCGACCATGTCCGAGCCCTTGTAGATATCGAAGCAATAAAAGAAGCTGGCATTAAGGTCGTGCATGATGCCATGTTCGGTGCTGGCCAAGGAATATTGACGGAGTTACTCGGAGAGGATCGAGTGATAGAGCACCGCAATTCGATTAATCCTGGATTCGAAGGCACCCCTCCTGAACCGATCGAGCGTAATCTGAATGCCCTTCGGGACATGATCACATCAAATCGATGTGACGCAGCCATCGCTAATGATGGAGATGCAGATCGAATCGGAATGACAGATGAGCATGGAGACTTTGTTGATTCACACCATCTGCTAGCCCTTTTAGTAGACTACCTCCACAACGACAAAGGACAGACAGGTCGAATCGTCAAAACGTTTTCGACGACCGATATGTTGGACAAGATGGGCGCAGCACTTGAGCTGCCTGTTACTACGACGAAAATCGGTTTCAAGTATATCGGTGGCGAATTCCTTGCAGGCGATGTGCTTGTTGGCGGTGAAGAGTCCGGAGGAATGGCCGTGAAAGGGCACATCCCGGAACGAGATGGTATTTATATCGGCTTGGTCATTCTGGAAATGATGGCTAAACGCGGCAAGGAGCTCTCTCGTCTCGTCAAAGATTTACACTCCCAGTATGGGGTTCATGCATCCTCTCGTCAGGACAAGCACACTAGCCCTGAGCGTAAAGACGCTATTCTCATTCATCTAGCCGAGCAAGATGGTCTTTCCCAAGTTGCTGGCAAACCAGTCACCAGAACGGAGACGGTAGATGGGTTCAAGTACCACACGGCTGACGGATGGCTCTTGATCCGGCCGTCAGGTACGGAACCTGTCCTCAGGATTTATTCAGAAGCAGGCTCAACCGAGATGTCCGAGACCATGGTAGATGACGCTGTCCGGCAGTTGGGTCTGGACTGAGCTTGTACTTACTGGTTCAGGATCTGACCAGCGGTTTCATGTCCAACAGTGAAGGCTGGAGGACCGCCGCCAGTTCAGAGATCATCATGGCGGTTGCGCCCCAAACAAAACGATCCTGAAAGAGAAAATGTGGGACGTCTCGTTCTGCCTCGCCAACGGAGCGTCTAGTCACGCGTCTTCGCTCTGCATCGATTAGGTGAGATACCGGCACGCCGAACATATCTGCCACTTCCTCGGTGCGCACGGATAGATCAGGCGTATAGTCGATGCATCCGATGAACGGGTAGACGCAGAAATTTGAAGGGGGGATATACAGCGAAGACAAGGTACCTAGCACATCGACCTTTGAGCGGTGGATCAATACCTCTTCCTCCGTTTCCCTAAGCGCCGTTTCTTCAAGATCCTCACCCTTTTCGCGTCGCCCACCTGGGAAAGCGACCTGACCAGCATGTTTGTTCATCGCCTTTGGGCGCACGGTCAACAAAAGTGCAGGCATTCCATCTGAGTCGGGATAGAAGAGGGCAAGAACGCCGGCCTCCCTGCATTTTTTTGCATGCACAGACGCCATCTCGGGCTGCTGTCTAGCCAAAGGTGCCATCTGGAATTGCGCCATCTGTCCCGGGAGTGGTTGGGAAAGGCGGGAAATAAGAAAGTCCCGGAAGTCCGGATGTGTCAATTGATGGGGCATGAGAGCAGTTGAGGGTCTGCCCCTTATGTGCTCCAATCCGGAAAGGGTTCCTCGGTCCGTCTCAGTCAGTATCGAGGCTGATGGTGACGTCGGATATCTGCATTGTGTGATTAAGGTTCACAGTTACCGTCCGGAGTCGTCTTTGGAAGGGTATAGCGCCGCGCACGGTACGTTGCAGCGGAATGTCGACGCCCTGAAGCCTGCTGTATTTGGTTTCGGCCACGAGCTGTCTTTCGTTGGGCAGATTGATCATCATGCGCGTCATGACTAATTCATTCAACTCCGGATCAATAAAAAGCGCAAGCTGGGCCGCCGGAGCTCTATCGAAGGGGCGTTCTGGGCCGCGAAGGCCAGGATTGCGGCGCCGGCCCCCAGGAGGACCTGCTGCTGGTGATCTAGGTGCGCCCAGCGGGGGACGGCGCAATCCGCCGTCGCGGCCTTCTGGCGGCGCCATTAGGAATCGGTATCGGAAAAGCTGCCTCCCATCGATTTCCACTAATTCGGGTTCACCAATCATACGTGCTCGAGAAATCAATCTAGCAGGAAGCATCAGACTGTTCAGCATAGGTCCCATTTCTGGGGACATCATATTCGATAGAACACGGTCTACGCGTTTGCGCTCAGAAACGTCCAGCGAATCTCCATCGACCAGGAAATAAACCATGTCGCCACTTCCTTCTCGTTCGGTAGAAGAACGGTCAAAAAGAAAGCCATATTCAGCCTTTCGTTCGCCATCCGGTGTCTGAACTATGTGGGCGACATCGGCCCGAGCAGAGAATAAATTGACCCTGGATAAAGCCTCACGTTGGGACTGCAACCAAGTTGAAAACACGTCACGAGCTGATTCAACCAACGGTTGATCGCCCTGAATAGGAGTCTGAGCCCGAGCAAGCTGGAGGGATGCACCAGCGGTAGCGAGCAAAAACAGCAAAAAAAGGAGATGTAGGCTCACTTTTACAGAAGCGTACTTCTGCAGCCTTAAAATCTTGATCCTCATCGTTCAGTATCTCTTTGCGGCGGTGGTTTCGACGTATTAATGGCGGAATGACAGGTTCTCGGATGAAGTATACCTAGGCGCAGGCGCCGAGTTGTCACGAAAGTATGGAATATCCAGAGCGGGTTCGATTCACACTCCTGACAGGCTATATTTCCCTAAAGCATACACGTCCAATGGCAAAAACTCCCGACATATTACTGGTAGAAGACGATCAGGAACTGCTGAAGGTAGTTTCCAACAGGCTCACGGAGTCCGGATACGGCGTACGAACAGCTGAAACAGGTACGGCTGCACTTGACGCTGTCTCTGAGCAACTCCCTGATCTCGTGCTGCTCGATGTTATGCTACCGGAACTGGATGGACTTGAGGTATGTCGTCGCCTACGAGCATCCCATCCGCTTCTTTACATCATGATGCTTACTGCTAGGTCCGAAGAAATGGATCGGGTTGTAGGCCTTGAGGTGGGAGCTGATGATTACATCACCAAGCCGTTCAGCCTCAGCGAATTAGTAGCACGCGTGCGAGCCGCTTTGCGCAGAATGCGGCTTACGGAAGAATCAACGCAGGAATCGCCGGAAAGTGAGACGCCCATTCTTGTTGGCACGATTCGCATAGATCCAGCGCGAAGACAAGTTTTTCGTGACGATGAAGAGATTCCGCTAACGGTTCTAGAATTTGATCTCTTGCTTTTTCTGGCGCGCCATCCTGACCGCCCATTCACTCGGATGCAGCTCCTCGATAAGGTGTGGAATCTTCAATATGAAGGATATGATCGCACCGTGGACTCTCACGTCCAGCGCCTACGATCAAAAGTTGAAACCGACCCCTCCCATCCGACACTGATTCGAACGGTGTGGGGCGTGGGGTATAAATTCTTGCTACCTGATCCGGATGCATCATGAAAGATGCTGATTTGTCATCCACTCACGGCCCACCATCTGAAATGGCCGTAGGTCGCTCTCTTTTTTGGCGAGTAGCAGCCCTTCTCGTGGTTTTGCAGCTTGTTCTTGCTGTGTTTGCAGCAGGATTTGCGATGTGGTCGGCGCGTGGAGCTCAGGAGACTCTAGCAGCAGCAGCCTTGGCAGCTCGATTGGATGCGACAGCTGAAGAGATTGAGCGTCGGGCTGAGTCGGTAGGCAGCGACTTGAGTGGCTTTCCCGATGCGTTATTGGTGGACCTTGGATATCGCTTCCCGGACGCGCTCATCATTGTCGATTTAAATGGAGATATTTCACGTCCCATTTGGCCGGCCAAAGATGCGTTTGTCGATGAGAGTGCTGGCGCAAATGGTCGGGGACTCACAGCGTTGGACTCGATGTTTTCTATCCCAGAATTCGTTAACTCCGAGGAAGCATTTGATGACGTGGTGGTAGATTTTTCGGATGAAGCAGTTCAGGGTGGTTTCGCGTCAGCCCCGTTGTATGACGCTGTTGGGTTTCCAACTGGCCTCTTGCTGGTCCAGCCTCTGACCAGATCCTTGGATCTGGAGTTGATGGAAAGCCGAAGCGCCTTCCGACGTAGTATCCGGATTATTGCCATCGTATCGATAATGATGGCACTGCTGTTGGGTGTTCTGCTAACACTATGGCTGGTCAGGCCATTGAGAAAAATGGCGAACATCGTTCATCAGATGGGCTCACCAATCATACAGCAAGCTTCAGGATCAGGCGCTGGAGCCGCTAACAACTCGCTGCGCATACCGGTCAAAGGATCAGATGAAATAGCCGTCCTTGGCCACACTATCAATAATATGGCCGACAGGGTAGAGGCTAGCCTTGAAACGCTTCGCGAGTCGGATCTGATGCGACGAGAACTCGTGGCCAACGTAGGCCATGACCTCCGAACTCCTCTCGCAGCTATGAAAGCTCATTTGGAGGAAGCCGTTCGTTATCAAGGCGAAGGTCGCATGGATCAGGTGCATTCCTCCCTTGAATCCGCCGAACGACAGGTTGAGTATGTGACACGCCTAGTGAATGACCTTTTTGAACTGAGTAGGCTAGAGGGCGCCTCGCCCCATGTGCACCTCGAACAAGTTCTACTACCCGAGCTTTTCTCTGATGTTTTGGATATGCACAGATCGGATGCCGAACGTCGCCAGGTGATCTTGAGTGGTGACTTTGAGCAAGAATTACCCGTAATCCAGGCCGATGGCGTGCGGCTAATCCGCCTCATCAGTAATCTTCTCAGCAATGCCCTTCGACATACGCCAACTGGCGGTTCCGTTACGTTGTCTGCGGGTGTCGAGGCCAGTGATATCGTTATTACCGTCACGGATACAGGAGAGGGGATCGATCCTGAGATTAAATCGATGCTGTTTGAGCGGTATTACCGTGGAGACGATGCTCGAACAAGAAAAGGCGAGGGGCATCGCACGGGACTTGGCCTGGCCATTTCTAAGGCGATTGCCGAGGCTCACGGAGGTTCATTGACCGTTTCCGATGCAGTGGGCGGCGGTACCCGAATGATCGTGAGTTTTCCAATTGACCTAGATGGTCGAATAAGCTAAAAATGAGATCGGGCGCCGGCGAGAGGCAGTCAAAGATTGCCCAGTCCGCCGGCGCCCGTCTCGTTGCCTCGAAGTGCGTCTTCCAAATCCGCTGTTCCGTTCGCGCTCTTTTATCGAGGCGATCTAGATCATTTGATCATAATCTTCCGCGGTTTTGACTCTTCCAACTTAGGAACGCGCATCGTTAGAACGCCGTTTTCGTGCTGAGCTACGATTTTCTTGTCATCGATCTTATTGGGCAGCGTAAAGGAGCGGTAAAACCGACCTGTCTGCCGCTCGAAGCGGATGACATTGTCATCATCCTGGACTTGGCGGGCAATGCGTTCTCCAGAAATGGACAGTACGCCTTCGTGTACGTTGATCTGGATGGCATCCTTTTCTACGCCTGGCACATCGATAGCCAGTTCAAAGGCGTCCTTGGTTTCTACAACATCGATTTTAGGATGCCAAGAAACGGCTTCACTGGTTTCGGAATCGGTGCCGCTGGTAGGGAAAAAATTGGAGAATAGACTATCGAAATCCCGCTGCATGCGTGACAGGTCAGCGCGAGGCGAGAAGCTTACAAGTTTGGTCATGATATACACCTCTTGTGCAGGTTGATGACATAATTCACATCCCGGAACGCCTTTCTGACGTACTCGGTCAATTTCATCAACACAAGAGACAAAGCGCGTGCCATTAGCCAGAAACGGCCATAACGTCAGCGTTGACGCGACAGAATTTCAGGCCTGCGAGCAAAGCGGAAATCTTGTCTGAGACACTTCGACAGGTAGAGGGTCTTACTCTGACAACCCCGCAGATGAGCCTGCAATGGTGTCAGGAGGTCGGGTACCGTGCCTTACTCCGTGCCCCGAGCCCGTGCCCCGAGCCTTGCCAAGGCTACATATCTGCTCTAAATGAACTAAACACTGTGAGCTGGCAACACTTTTCCGCGAACCTCGCCGAATCCAATGCGCAGTCCATCTTTCTCAGCGGCCCCTCTCACAATGACTGTGTCGCCGTCCTGAATGAACTTCCTCTCCGATCCATCGAACATTTTGACAGGGTGCTGGCCGCGCCAAGTAATCTCGAGCATCGACCCAAAACTGCCTTTATCCGGACCAGAAATCGTTCCGGAAGCCATGAGGTCCCCCGGGTTAGTATTGCAGCCACCTACCGTGTGATGAGCCAGCTGTTGGCACACGTTCCAATACATGTGTCGAAAGTTTGAACGACATACAATTTCTTCTTCGTCTCTTTCTGGAGGTTGGATGGCAACTTCAAGCCCAATATCCCACGAAGAGTCCCTTTTAGATTGCAGATAGGGAAGTGGTTCAGGGTCATGTTGGTGTGGGCCAGCGCACCGGAAGGGCTCAAGTGCATCGAGCGTCACTATCCATGGGGAAATTGACGTTGCGAAGTTCTTTGCTAGGAACGGGCCGAGAGGGACGTATTCCCATTTCTGAATATCGCGGGCAGACCAGTCGTTGACTAAAACAAACCCGAAGATGTGATCTCTCGCCTGGCTGATTGGAATCGGGTTTCCGAGTCCGTTTCCCGGGCCGGTGAAGAAACCTAGCTCTAGTTCAAAATCGAGCAACCTACTTGGACCAAATATGGGAGGGCCTTCGCCGGGTTTTGTCTGTCCATTTGGGCGCCGAACCTCTGTACCTGATACAACCACGGAGCTTGCACGACCATGATATCCTACAGGCAGATGGAGCCAGTTTGGGGGGAGTGCATTTTCAGGGTCCCTGAACATGGTGCCAACATTTGTGGCGTGTTCTCGCGAGGAATAGAAGTCCGTGTAGTCCCCGATAGACGCAGGCAACACCATGCGGACGTCCTGTTGACGGTGGAGCGTCCTTCTGCGTAGCGCCGCATCTTCTTTCAATCGCGGATCCTCCCCTGAAAGAAGGGCCTGCAGGGATGTCCTGACGAGCGTCCACGTGGGGCGGCCCGATTCCATGAATTGGTTCAGGGTCGATGTTTGGAAAACATCTGTCTCCAATAAACCTTCTGCTTCTAGCGCACACAGGTCGACCACCATCGTTCCGATAGCAGTGCCCGGTCGGGGGCGGTCGCTTCCTGGCGGCACAAATACACCGTAGGGAAGATTCTGAATCGGAAAGTCGCTTCCTGATGGAATGTCGATGAAGGATGTCATAATTAGATGGTGTCGAAGTGTGTTCGAGGTCAGATCGGGAAGGATCCAGCGGCCCAGATCAGTGGGTTAGCCATCCGAGGTCCCGAAGGTCTTGTCGGGGTTCGTCAAAACTGCAACTCCCGATGGAAAGAGCCAATGCCCTGCGATCCTGAATAAAGGAAGTTGTTGATGCTTGGAGACCGTTCCATTCGATACCAGCGTTGGTGAAAACGAAGGAATCAGGGTTCGTGTCGCTAAGGATCTGCTCAAGGTGTTCTACATCAAGATTATGCATCCGTCCCAAGGTGACCGCAAAAAATACGTTCAGAAAACCGTGCATTGTAAGTGCCTGGCTTCGGTTGAAATGTCTAAGAGGATGGTGTAGCCCGGCGGTTGCCTTGAACGGTTGTCCTGTCCGAATGGCAGCATGAAGAAACGAGGCCAGTTCGACCAACGAAGGGAAATCTTCTTCTTTCATACCACCGCAGCGAATCTTCGCGCGGAGAAGTCCTGCTGATTGCTGGGCGCCGATAGCTAGCAAGTAATGTGGAAGCTCCTGGATGAATCGATCCGTTCTACTGATCTCTGCATACCTTGGGAGGTGTACCAATCCAGCGCTCCTGAAAACTGATTCAATACGTGAAAATGCAGGTACGGCTGAGGCCGCAGAGGTCAGAGCATCCTTCGGTAGGCGATATTCAAAGGAGTCGAGACCGACTCGTCCATTCATCCGCTCTACGAATTCAAGTGAAGTATTCAGATCGCTTTGAAGAGAGTTGCAAAATGAATCGACAGAATCTGCCGGTGAGGGCAATAGATCCAAAGCGATAGGGGATTCGTCAGAGAGTCTGTCGGCCAGAGCACCCAATTCGTTCAGCCGCGCGACCGGGATAACAAAGGGCCCAAGCATCCAATCATCAGGCTCGGCTCGATGGGCAAGATACTCGTCCAAGGCGGCCGGCATGGGTAGGGCGGCTGGGGGAAACAGCCCTGCATAATCAAAAAGACCATTTAATAGGGTCTTTACACTCGAAAAACGGGGGAAAGACGCGTCATTCAGGGGCATTTCAGCAAGGACTCTGAGAATGAAAGATCAACTATGAAGTACATAGGCGAAGCAGACTAAGAACTCTCTATTAAACCTTGTATGAACTCAAGGGTAATATTACCTTGAAAGATCTGGATTTCCGCACTTTGGCTCTATTTGACCGGAGCGGACTTGCAGGCGCCCGAAGGTTACCCGGCCTGCTTGGTGAGCAATGGCGCCACGTCGTTGCCTCTTTTGGCCCTAAGATGGGTTTTCTCCTCCTAACAAAGGTTGAGTTTCCCGCCTTCAGGTATTCATCCTTAGATACCCAACATGGTAGTCATGAAGCGATTTCCCATCATTCTCAGTCTTCTCGTCGGTGCCCTTCTTATGGGTGGTGCTGACGGTTGCTCCAGCGACCCAAACGTAGAAGGCGCAAAGCTCGACCTTCGTAACCAGGATTACGATCGTGCTCTAAGAAACCTGGAGACGGCCCTTGAAAACAATCCACAGAACGCGGAAGCTTACGAACTAAAGGGTCGCGTACTCTCGGAGAAAGCATTCTCTACGTCTGAACAGGATGCGCACATCGAGACAATCCACCAAATGATTGAAGCGTTTAGTAGCGCAGTCGAATTGGACCCCTTGTACGGCGAACCTGTAACTAACGCGATGCGTTTTGCCTTCGCAAATGAGTTTCAGCGTGGCGTACAGGCCTTCAACCGTGGACGAAACGATGACAGCGAATTTGTAGTAGCTGCACGCTACTTCCATACGGCAGCTGACATCATGCCGGATTCTTCGGGCGCGTATGTAAATGAGGCATATGCCTACATGAATGCGCAACAGCCTGAAAATGCCTTAGATCCCTTCGAAAAAGCGATCGAGACTGGCGATGAAGATCCGGATACCTATCGTTTCCTAGCACAGCTCTACCAGACCAATGATCGTATGGAAGATGCGGTTACGCTGCTTGAAACGGCTAGTACCATGTATCCTGAAAATGTCGATATCCAGACAGAGCTCTTGAATGCCTACCAGATGACAGGTCAGGTTGATAAGGCCTTGGATCGGTACAAGTCCGCTGTTGAGCGTGACCCAAGCAACGCTCTTTTCCGGTACAATTATGGTTCACTGCTTATCCAGATTGGTAACTATGGAGATGCCATCGCCCAGCTTAACGAGGCGATTGCCATCGATCCGAACTATAGCTCAGCGCACTACAACATTGGTGCCGCTCACATTAATCAGGCCGTTGATGTGAATTCGGAAATTGCGACTATGGATGATGATCTTCGTGCTAATCGCGATGATATGAGCAACGACGACATCGATGCTGCAGAGGCTGCCATGGATGCCAAAATCGAAGAACGTCGCATGCATTTTGATATGGCTGTCGCCCCACTCGAAACAGCGAAAGTACTTTTCGAAGCGATTGGTGAAGACGTATCGGATGTCTGCCGTGCACTCTTTCAGTCGTACGCCCAGACGAATCAGACGGATAAAGCACAGAGCGTTTCTGCTTGTGCTGGTTACGAAGATAATTAGTGGTGATGCCGGTACGTCTGATGCGGCAATTTGTGGTCAGAGGCATCGATTGCCAAGACCACGGCGTATGCTTACGTGACCGGTTCTAATCCATTGGACGTACGGGCCCGGGCTGCACACAGCCCGGGCCCGCTTCGTTCCACCCATTCTGAAGAATGCGGAGCGTTGCCTCTGGCAAACCCGCACTCGCATACATCCCGACCTGCATGAAACCAGAAGAAATCATCTCCAAAGGTATTGGTACCCGTGCTGTGCATGCTGGCCAACAGCCAGACCCGGTAACGGGTGCTGTGATGACCCCTGTTTACCAGACGTCAACGTATGCACAAGCTTCGCCAGGAGAGCACAAGGGGTATGAGTACGGTCGTGTTTCCAATCCAACGCGTACGGCGTTAGAGGGGAATCTGGCTGGCTTAGAATCAGCCAAGCACGGAATCTGCTTTTCGTCCGGTGTTGCAGCTACGGACGCTATCGCTCGGTGCTTGCGCCCTGGAGATCACATCGTTGCTTCCAACGACCTGTACGGGGGGACGTATCGTCTTTTCCGCCAGGTGTTTGGTCCTTTTGGAATCACGTCTGACTTTGTCGACATGTCCGATCTGGATAAGGTCGAGCAAGCGATTCGCCCTGAGACCAAATTGCTTTGGGTAGAGACGCCTACCAATCCACTCGTGCGCGTAGTCGATATCGATACACTTGTCTCTTTAGGGCATACCCATAATGCCACTGTAGCAGTGGACAATACCTTTGCTACTCCGATTCTGCAGCGTCCACTTGAAAGGGGGGCAGATCTGGTAGTGCATTCCACAACCAAGTACCTCGGTGGACACTCTGATGTCATCGGTGGAGCCGTATGTACGAATAGTGATGAATGGGCTGAGAAGCTTCGCTTTCTCATTAAGAGTGCCGGAGCCGTTCCTGGTCCCATGGACTGCTTCCTGACAATGCGAGGGACGAAGACGCTCGATGTGCGCATGGAACGGCATTGTCGCAATGCCCAAGCGGTCGCAGAATTCCTTGAAGCTGATCCTCGTGTCGGCAAGGTGTACTATCCTGGACTTCCGTCCTTCGAGGGCCATGAACTTGCTGCAAGACAGATGGACGGCTTCGGAGGGATAGTTTCCTTTCTACTGAAGGACGAGAGCATTGAGGCCGCCTATAGAGTTCTCTCCGCCACTCAGGTATTCACACTAGCCGAAAGTCTAGGAGGGGTAGAAAGCCTTATGAACCATCCCGCAACGATGACCCACGCCTCCATTCCGGCTAAGGAGCGACACGCGGCTGGGCTTCATGATTCCCTGATCCGCCTGTCCGTGGGAATTGAGAGCACAGAAGACTTGATCGCGGATCTGGACATGGCCCTGGCAAGCGTCTAATCCCTTGGCGTGCGTAGGGCCTCTACGGGCTTCGCTGATTAGGGTCGTCAACTAAGACAACTACCAGTCTAGAACGCCACGTACCGCTTCAAGGATGTCATCGTCTTGTGGAAGAAGCTCCCGTTCTAGAGGATCGGCGAACGCAATTGGTGCGAACTTGCCAGCGAGTCGCTTGACAGGTGCGTCCAAATCCGCAAAGGCCTTGTCGGCAATTTGTGCTGCCAATTCAGCGCCGTATCCCAGGAATTCGTGATCTTCATAGACAACCAGTGCTCGGCTCGTCTTACGAACTGAAGCGAGTACCGTATCCATATCCACTGGGAGAAGCGTTCTAAGATCAATAATCTCGACCGAAATACCCTCTTTTTCGAGTGCTCGCGCGACGGCTGTGGATTTGTGCACCATCATGCCATACGTCACGATGGTAATGTCCGATCCTTCGCGAACGATACGTGCTTTGCCGAAAGGCAGAAGGTAATCTTCGTCTGGCTCAGGGCTTCGAGCTGCTGCTGACCTGTAAAGTGCCTTGTGCTCCATGAACAAGACAGGATCTTCCATTCGGATGGCTGCCTTCAGTAATCCTTTTGCGTCAGCCGCCGTCGAAGGCATCGCAATTTGAAATCCAGGCATATGGGCGAAAAACGCCTCAATGTTCTGGGAATGGCACAGTCCGCCATGAATATATCCACCAACCGGGACGCGGATAACCATTGGGCATCCCCAATCACCATTGGAGCGATAGCGATAGGTGGAAACCTGATTACGCAGGTGCTGCAAGGCAGGCCAAATGTAGTCACCGAACTGAATCTCGACTACCGGCTTGAATCCTGCCGAAGAAAAACCGACTGCTGTTCCGATAATGGAGGCTTCGGCAAGCGGAGAATTGAAGCAGCGATCTGGCCCAAACTTGGCTGTAAGCTCGCGGGTGGCAGTGAATACACCTCCCTTTCCTCCGGCAACGTCCTCTCCGTAAACAATAACGCGTTCATCCCGCGCCATTTCCTCGTGGAGAGCATGATTGATAGCATCAACGACGACAATTGGCTCACCAGAGGGCTCACTAGCTTCGAAATCAAGACCGAGATCACCTTCATAGAGAACATGCTCCATAGCAGTAGATGCCTCTGGATCTGGCTGCTCATTAGCCCATTTAGCAGCGTCATCGACTGAAACATGCACTTCCTTTCGAATCTGATCAGAGGCCTTCTTGGTAAGTAATCCGGCGTCGATCAACCGTTTTTCAAGCTGCAAAATCGGATCTTCTCGTTTATCAGCCTCAAGCTCTTCTGGCGTCCGGTATTTTGCATGATTGTCGGAAGAGGAGTGCGGAAGTAGGCGTACTAGGTCTGCAACGAGGCAAACGGGCCCTTTTCCAGCACGAATATGGTCGATTGCAGCCTTAGCAGCGGCATACGTCTGGAAAAAATCCGTACCGTCAACCTTGATTCGGGCCAGCCCTTCATACCCACGAGCCAGTTTGTACGCTGATCCTCCTGCGGTCTGATCCCTGACAGGGACAGAAATGGCATATCCGTTGTCTTGCACAACAAATAACACTGGAGCCATTGCACGTGCTGCCCAGTTTAGAGCTTCGTGAAAATCACCCTGGGAGGTTGCTCCATCTCCACAGGAGCAGTACACATAGGCATCTTTTTCGTCTCGCTGCAAGGCCATCGCAACACCTACGGCTGGCAGAAACTGGGCTCCGACGGAAGATGAGACGGTGAGAATATTTCGCTCACGATTGCCAAAGTGCTCGGACATCTGGCGACCGGCCGAGTTTGGGTCATTAGCTTTTGCCATATGATGGAGCATCACTTCTTGCTCCGTTCCACCAAGCATGAGATACATCATCATGTCCCGGTAGTACATACTGAACCAGTCTTCGCCTGCACGGCTAAGAAGTCCGATTGCAGCCTGAGCGGCTTCGTGACCTGCGCAACCAATATGAAAGAAGCCTTTACCCTGTTTCAGAAGGGTGAGCATCTTTTCATCCAGACGGCGCGAGGTCAACATGCGACGATATATGTCGAGCAGCGTCTTGGCGTCAAAATCGGCAGGCCCCATCGGGGTGATATCAAAATCACCATCGATCAGCATGCCATTTGATTTAATGGCCGCCAGTTCGACATCCGTGCTTGCACCATCGCCAGCGGCTACGGCTACGGCTTTCTTTGATTTTGACGCTCTTGCCATGTTCTTCTGGATTGCTGGGGTGGTCGGACCTCTGCTACGTCAGAGAATACGAAAATGTTTGCAAACCACACCGTAGTAGAACATGAAGCTTGGCTCAAGAAGTTAACACCGTTAATAGCCACTGCGGGCTTTAAAGGGCACTAATCAGCTGCGAATACGCTGTTTCATGGCGTGGGGAAGTGGCTAGAATGTAGCTGAGAAACGTTCAGGCAGACTCTGCTTCTGCTTCGCCCGGTTCCCAGGCCAACTCGAACCAGAATCGCGTACCCCGTCCCACCGTGCTTTCCACATGGATATTTTCTCCATGTGCTGCAAGAATCTGCTTAACGATGCTTAGACCTAACCCTGTCCCACCGCTTTTACGCGAGCGGTCGGGATCCACACGATGGAATCGCTCGAATATCCGTTCAAGATGCTCTTCAGGTATACCGCGGCCGGAATCAACGACTTCAATACGGACCTTGTCAAGATGTCTACGATAGCGGCAACGGACCGTACCTTCGTCCGAATAGGCGATCGCATTGTCGGTGAGATTAATTAGGACCTGCCGAATCCGAGAACGATCTGCGCGAACAAGAATTTGAGGGTGCTCGACGATTAGATCTAGTCCTTTTTCTTCGGCTTTCGCATGGACCACATCGTACACATCATCAAGTAGTTCACTCAACTCGAATACTTTTGGCTTTATCAGGTCCTCCCGGTATTCGAGCCGGGCAATTTCAATCAGATCGCTGAAAAGGTTGTTGAGGCGCTCTAGGTTCGTGAGGCCTTTTTCAGCGTAAAACTTCCTCTTATCTTCGGAAAGACTGGCTGAAGCGAGCGCTTCTAGATAGCCTCCAACGGCAAAAATAGGGTTTCTGACTTCGTGCGAGACGTTTCCAATGAACTCATTCTGCAGGTGAGCCATCTTCTGCAACTCATCGATTTTTTCCTTGAACGTGTCCGACATCAGGTTTAGGCTCTTGGCCAGATCCTGGAATTCGGCTGCACGCGAATCGACGAATATTTCCTCATCCAATTTCCCTTCTGCGATCGCTTTAGCGGAATTTCTGATCGATTGAAGTGGTTGTGTTACCCGCTGCGCAGCAATCCAACTACCAAATACCGCTAGTAGGAGTGCCATAATCATAGCCACAATCAGCGTGTATTGTAGGCGGTCGATCAGGACAAAAAGCATCGGGCGAGGCTGGGCAACTCGGATGATAAGGCCTGAATCCAACTGCCGAAGGGCAGAGAAATAAATCAGTTTGCCGTCTTCCCGGCGCTGAGTATATCTGAAATCCTCATTTTCGCCGAACTGCAGCTCTGGCACTGAGCGAATAGAGGGATCTTGTACGACAGCTCCGGTATCAACATCCAGGATTTGAGCCCCATCGATGACCGTGATTCTGATATCTCCGAATCGGGACAACGTCTCCATTCTTTCCAATCGGCGTACAGGATCGGTCTCCGATTCAATAATCGAAGCGACCTGTGCCGTTTGTTGAGACATGGTCTGTTGATACGCAACTTTCACTTCGCTTCGCAGAACGAAGGTGATATACAGGCCTACCGCGGCGACGGCAATACCGACTACCAACAATAGGGTAAGAATCATCCACGTCTGCGTCGAAGCGCGTGCGGGGAAGATGCGCTCGACCAGGCGATTGAACATGAGGGGCTCCTCGGTCAGCTGTCCGGTCTACGCTTCGGCTTCGCCGTCTACGCTTCCTTCTTCAACAAACCGGTATCCCACGCCACGCACCGTTTGAATGTGCTGAGCAAACGAGCCCAGCTTCTCACGGAGGTTTTTGATATGAGCATCAACCGTACGCTCGGTTACCATCATGGCATCTTTCCAGATCGTCTCGAGCAGTTGCTGGCGGGTGAATGCCTTGCGCGGATGACGGACCAGGTAGCGAACGAGCTCAAACTCGGTTAGCGTAAGACCAAGGTCTTTACCTTCTAGCGAAGCACGATACTCGTCTTCGTAAATCGTAAGGTTATGCACCTGTAGCGTGCGGCTTTCCTCGATGCCGCTACGACGAAGCACGGCCTTGACGTGAGCAACGATCACCTGAGGCGATACTGGCTTGGTCAGGAAGGCATCCGCGCCAAGCATGAGGCCCTTGATTTGATCATCTTCTTCTCCTTTAGCGGAGAGAAAGATAATCGGGATGGTTTCTGTCTCCACGCGGCTTCGGAGTCGGCGGCATATTTCATACCCATCCATTTCTGGGAGCATGATATCCAGCACGATCAGGTCGATGTCCGGTGTCGCTTTTTCGAGAGCGACATTACCTGCGTAGGCTTTGTGGACATTGAATCCTTCCTGTTCTAGGAAGTGGGAAACTACTTCTACGACGTCTTCTTCGTCATCAACGAGAAGGATGTGAAGTTGGGACGGATCGAAGGTACTAGCCATGACAACAGCGTTGTGGTTGCTTTAGAACGAGACGTATAGATTCCGATGTACGGAATTCCTGCAAGGGGTGCAAATATACTATAGTGTCCTGACTTCACGAAAGGTTTCACCCGAGGACGTAATCTCTAGGCACCCGACTTGAGACAGCACATACCGGAACGTACGTAATGGAGTCCATATGATCAGCCACTTCGAAGGCTGTTGGAGCAGATTTACCAAATAAGATCGCATTATCGCCGACACGGACCTCAAAAGGGTTCTTTCCGAGGTTAACCATGAACATATCCATACAAACGGTCCCGACGATCGGATAAAGCTCATTTCCAATACGTACACGCCCTTTTCCGGAAAGAGTACGGCTCACGCCATCGGCATATCCGGCTCCAACTGTGGCAATCCATGTCTCTGCTGGAGCCTTCCAACGCGAACCGTAAGAAATCGGCGTTCCGGCAGAAACATGCTTTAAGGAGGTAACTGTCGACGAAAATTCCATAACGGGTGAGAGCGGGGATGGAGGCCGCGCCCCAGGTAGATCCAATAATCCGTACAAAGCAATGCCCACTCGCGCCATGGAAAATAGGTTTGGGTCAATTGAGTCTGGATGAGCAAACACGCCAGCGCTTGCTGCAACGTGTAAGGGGGCCGGAGCGCCGCCCAGTGTTTCAATAAAATCCATAAATCGACTGATCTGCTGACCTGTCATTGGGTGGTCTGGCTCGTCGGCCCTCGCAAAATGAGTCCAGATCGATCCCATATCTAGGCGGGTGTCTGCCTCGATTCCTCGCACTATGTCAATCGAGTCCTCCGGCGTTCGGCCAAGACGCCCCATCCCCGTGTCGACTTTGATGTGGCAACGCAACCGGCCATCTGTACCTCGCGCTGCCTCAAGACTCTCCGTCGAATCAATGACAACGTCCAAGCACAACGCTGTTGATGCTTTAACATGGGGTGAAGAAAGCGGAGCAAACACCATAATAGATTCCTTAATTCCAGCGGCACGTAGACTCGCCGCCTCCCCGACGGTTGCGACCCCAAAATGCCGAATACCCATATCGCGAAGCGCCGTCGCCACCTCTACGCTGCCATGGCCGTAAGCATCTGCTTTAACAACGCCCATCATATCAAGTCCTGGCATTCGCTGTTGAATGGCTTGGACATTGGAGCGAAGCCGATCCATATGGATGTGGGCGCGAGTCGCAGAGAATGAAGGATCCACTAGGTGAGACGGCATAACGTCAGGGAAGAAGTAAACGGTTTCCTACGGTTCAAGGTGGAATCTACCTCCGGTGTTCCGGTTTTTCATCTAGGGAATTATGACACAAGACCTAGAAGGGCGTTGATTTCAGATAAATACAGGTACAGATCACAGAATCAATGAGAGTAGGTCCGGGTTGATCTTGTGTGAAAGGGCGGTCCGATATGTCCGGGATCATCTTTGAATCGTACCTTGTCCGTAGTCCTTGTACCGCGTCTTAATTTAAAGGACACGGTCGGCATTCTCGTTGATCTGCAGCTTAGATCCATTTCCAATTCCATGACGACATCCAACGCTCCTAATCTCCTGCTTCATGGTGGAACCATCTTGGATCCCGAATCCGGAACAACCCTCAGAGCAGATATCCTTGTCAAAGATGGCAAGATCGCCGGCATTGGTGAAGGCTTGGATGCGGAAGGCTGTGAGCGTTATGACGCGACTGGCAAGATGATATCCATCGGGTGGATGGATATGCATGTGCATTTGCGTGAGCCAGGATATGAGTACAAGGAAACCATTGAGACTGGTTGCCGAGCAGCTGCTTTTGGTGGCTTTACTGCCGTTGCTTGCATGCCGAATACAGATCCTCCGATTCATACCCGCGACGTAGTCGAGTTCATTATTGAGCGATCGGAGAAAACACCGGTGGACGTTCATCCGATAGCGTGTGTATCGAAAGGACGCAAGGGGGAAAGCCTATCAGAAATGGCTGATTTGGCAGCAGGGGGAGCCGTGGCATTTTCCGACGATGGTGACCCAGTACAGGACACATCCCTGATGCGCCATGCGTTGGAATACAGCTCTATGCTAGACGTGCCCATTATTAACCATGAGGAGGAATTGCCTCTTGGTCCCAAAGGGCACATGCATGAGGGCGAGGTCTCCACTCGGTTGGGACTCCCTGGGATTCCGACTATCTCCGAAGAGATCATGATCGCGCGGGATATTCTGCTTGCTGAGTACACTGGTGGTCATGTGCACGTGGCTCACATCTCAACAGCGGGTGCGGTCGAGCTAGTTCGTCAGGGAAAAGCACGTGGGGTCAACGTCACGACTGAAGTCTGTACACACCATTTCACGCTTACGGACAAGGCTGTCGAAGACTCTGACTTCGATACCCACACGAAGATGCATCCACCGCTGCGTACCGATGTCGACATCGAAGCAATGAAAAAAGGACTGGCAGATGGCACAATCGACGCGATTTGTACCGATCACGCTCCGCATGCGACGTTCGAGAAAGAAGTAGAATACATAGCCGCTCCGTTTGGCATCCTTGGACTGGAAACTGCCTGGGGGCTAACGGGGCGCGAAATTGTCCAACCCGGCGTACTGACTGTGGCTGAAGCAGTCTACAAATTGAGTGTGGCTCCTCGGCAAATTTTGCGAATTGCGCTGCCTCGGATCGAGGAGGGTGCGCCCGCAAATTTGACCATCTTTGATGCTACTTCCGAGTGGACATTTACGGCTGACGATATCAAATCGAAAAGCGTTAACACGCCATTTGTAGGATCTAAAATGGTTGGTCGCGCTTGGGCAGTGTACAACCGTGGAAAATTTGTCGTGAACGCCTGAGCCGGGAACGACGCACGCTCAGCTTTTCTGACAGGGCTGCCAGGCGTGTGCTTGGAATTGGGCATCCCGAAATGTGTAACGTATTTTCCCGCCCACGACAAGCTCACCCATCTAGGAATGTCTTCCATAACCATAGGCGTTTTTTTCGGCGGTCCATCGCCTGAGCACGAAGTGTCGGTCATATCCGGTATCCAGGCCCTCTCCGCCCTGAGAGAGCAGGGAAGCACTGTGCATTCGGTCTATGTGTCCAAGAGTGGACGATGGTTCGTGGGTGATGGTCTCGATGACATTGCTAACTATGCAACGTTGGATGCTCTGCTCAAGAAGGCCACCGAGGTCAGTCTTGCGCCGGGACCAGGCAGAAAATTGCGTCTTATTCCGCTGAAAACGAGCTTTTTGGGAAATAAGACTGAACTCAGCATTGACGTCGCTTTTCTGGCTTTTCATGGTGGCGTAGGTGAAAACGGAGCTGTCCAAGGGCTGTGCGAAAGCCTTGGTGTACCCTACACGGGGTCTGGTGTTTTAGCCTCTGCCGCAGGCATGGACAAGGTGGTTGCCAAACGACTCTGCAGGGATATGAACCTGCCTGTTGTGGACTGGATTTCGAGTACAGATGGACAATGGGAAGGGCACGAAGACGAGGAAATGGATCGGATCGAGCGCGAGATTGGTTGGCCAGCTATCGTCAAGCCAGTGCACCTCGGTTCGAGTATTGGGATTGCTCGGGTTACCAACCGCAAGGAGCTTGAGGAAGCCATGGAGGAAGCATTCCGCTACGATGCATCCGTTATGGTGGAGAAGTGTGTTGCTAATCTTCGAGAAATCAACTGTTCTGTTTTGGGAACGGCTGATTCGTGTCGGGTATCGGTTCTAGAAGAACCAATTTCGGCTGATGGTACCCTGTCTTTTCAGGATAAGTACATGCGCCAAGGGGAGATATCGGGGAAAGGAGGCTCCAAGTCGAGCAGCCAAGGTATGGCATCTCTGCAGCGTAGGATCCCTGCTCCAGTACCCGACGAAGTTGCGGATAGAGTTCGGCTACTTGCCGAAGGTGTGTTTCAAGCCTTAGATGGTTGTGGTGTTGCTCGTATCGACTTCCTGATGGATGATGAAACGAAAGAAGTATGGTTCAACGAGATCAATACCATTCCAGGATCGCTGTCCTTTTATCTCTGGGAGCCCTCAGGAGTGCCTTTTTCCGAGTTAGTCAACACGTTGATCTCACTCGCAGTCGAACGATTCGAATCCCGTGTTCGACGAGTCCGCTCTTTCGATGTCAACCTGCTTGAGAAACGGGCCATTCAGGGCCTGAAGGGCAGCAAGTCGTAACTAGCTTCTTTGCTAGACTGTCCTTTCCTGTCACGAGGGCTGACCTTTCTGATAGAGAGTTGCTCCGCTTGTCCCGCTTAACGTAATACAGCCTAGGTAGAGCGCTCAGCTAATCGCTTCGCAAGCCTAGCTGCTAGCTGTGCATTTGACTCAAGCAGGGCAATATTAGCCTGCAGGGCTGCATCTCCCACGTCCTTCCGCACACAATCGAGTAAATACGGCGTCACGGCGGCTGGGCGTAATTTGGCAGCATCGGGATGGATTAGAGCCCGTTTTACACATGAAATCACGTCAGCGAATGGTATTTCATGATCTGTGGGGACCGGGTTGCAGACCACAACTGCTTGCTGTAGGCCAATCGCATCTCTCGCCTCAATAATGGAAGCAAGCTCATCGAGGTCGTCGCATCGGGCATCGATTTCGAAAGGGGAGGAGCCGCAATAAAATGCAGTCATAAAATCCGTTTTCCAGCCCACGACCGTCACGCCAAGTGTCTCGAGTCGTTCACGCGTGGCTTCTAGATGCAGGATTGCTTTCGGCCCGGAGCAGACTACGCAAACCGGGCACTGTGACAATGTTTGGAGGTCAGCGCTTTCATCCATGGAGGGCTGACCATGAGCATCGAGATGAATGCCGCCGATTCCTCCTGTCGCCATGACCTGAATTCCAGATCGATGAGCCAGATGAATGGTAGACGCGACTGTTGTTGCGCCGTGTTCGGCCCGAGATATCACAATGGGCAGATCTCTGATACTGACTTTACGTACACCGCTGTCCTGACATAACAAACGGATTTCGTCTCGGTTAAGGTCAGTTTTAACAGTCCCGCTAATAATTCCAATCGTTCGAGGTATGGCGCCTTCGCTGCGGACAATCCGATCCAATGTCTCTGAGAGGGTAAGATTGGCCGGAAAGGGCAATCCATGAGACAGGACGGTCGATTCTAGTGCTACGCAAGGCAGATCAGACATAGAATAGGAGGCGCATTAATGGGGGAAAGATTCAACCTAACCGTAGGAGCAGAATCATGCAGCACGAGTTTACGTAATTTCGTAGCGTCGGACACAGGTGCGAGAGAAGCATATTTTCTCTTCTCCTCTCGACCTTCTTTCTCCGAAATCAGCTCATTTGCACGTCATTCCAAAACGTCCATGCTTTGCCGTTCTCTAGTTCATCTCGTATTTCTTCTTACCGCGTCTTTCCTGGGGACAGCTTGCCAGCCCAACCCGGATGACCTGCAAGAAAGGACCATTGATACCGATCGTATGATGTCCCACGTTTCAATGCTAGCAGCAGACGAAATGAGCGGACGACGCACGGGGACTGATGGTGGAGTCGGCGCAGCTCGCTACGTATTGCAGCAAATGCAGGCTATGGCGCTGCAGCCAGCATGCGGAGAACAAATCGAGCAAACATTTTCACTGGTACGGCGCGATGGTTCGTCGGTCGAGGCGACTAATTTACTGGCCCGCATACCTGGCACAGGATCGAGCGATGCCGTGATCGTCGTCTCAGCGCATTTCGATCATCTGGGCAGCCGGGATGGGACTGTTTACAATGGCGCAGATGACAATGCCTCCGGAACGGCCGTGTTATTGGAATTGGCAAGGTCCTTGGCAGGAGCACCTCCGGAGCACGATGTAGTATTTGCCGCTTTTGATGCTGAAGAGTCAGGATTGCGAGGTGCCAGCGCATTTGTGGAATCTGACTGTTTTTCTGCCATGAACGTTGGTCTGAACCTGAATATGGACATGGTGAGCCGAAGCGATTCTGCTCAACTTTACACCAGCGGAACGCTCCATTATCCATTCTTACGAGAAGTGATTGAAGGCGTGCCACCTGTGGAGGGAATGACCATCTTGTTTGGCCACGATGAGCCTGGCTCCGGTAGCGATGATTGGACGTTCGCATCCGATCACGGACCTTTCCATCGGGCTGGAGTTGCGTTCGTGTACTTCGGTGTGGAAGATCACGCAGGATATCACGATCCGTCTGATGACATTGAAGCCATTACTCCTGACTTCTTCAAGGCGACTGGGCGGTTTGTGTTAGATGTGGTAGAGGCTATGGATTCGGCAATCGACTCATTTCCTGTCGTTGGACAGTAGTGTCATTGGACAGTAATAATGAGCTCTTTCATTCAACAATTTGAGCTCGCAGATTTAATCACGTCGTGAAAATTGCATCGCTGCACATATTTCCAATCAAAGGATTACGGGGCATTAGTGTGGCGCGTGCACGGATTACTAAGCGTGGACTTGAGCACGACCGCCGGTACATGCTTACGACCCCAGACGGGCGTTTCATTTCCCAACGCTCCCATCCGGCGTTGGCTCGACTAGCTGTTCGAATGAACGTCGTAAGCGATTTAGTAACAGCTTCCTGTTCCATCACTGACCCAGAAGGACGAACGCTACACCTGCCATTGATTCAAGAGGGTGGGCTATCGGTGAAGGTGGACATTTGGGGCGATGCAGTATCGGCGTTGGCCGGATTCGTGGAAGCAAATCAGTTTTTTTCGGCCTATCTGGGCGAAGAAGTTCAACTCGTATGGATGCCTCCCATGGCCGACAGACCTATAGACCCAGATTTTTCAAAACCGACCGACCAAGTCAGTTTTGCAGACGGTTATCCGATTCTGGTTCTTGGCAGCGCGTCCATCGAAGAACTCAATCAACGACTAACCGAGCCTATTCCGTTGAATCGTTTTCGTGCTAACATCATCGTTTCGGGAGCACGGCCTTGGCAGGAAGATGAGTGGACGTCATTACGAGCATCATCCGTACATCTTCGGCTTGTCAAGAAGTGTGCAAGATGCGTAGTCATCACTATTGACCAGGAAACCGGTATTTCGGGGCGTGAACCGACCGCCACGTTGGCTACCTATCGTAGAGAGGGTAACAATGTGATGGTCGGGATGAATGCGATCCCAGAGGGTAGAGAGGGGGAGATCATGGTGGGCGACAAGATCATGCCAGCTTCGTGAGCGCTCCGGTTCCGGTATGTGAGTAGACCACTCACTGAGAATGATACCAGGACTACCTGCCGTGGTCTGTTCGATCAGATTGGCATTTTCTTCACGGCCTGTACGGACCCCGCTATGAAGGCAATGGTTGCACCGAAGTATCTTTTTGCGAGCTCCCATAATTGAGCGATTCCATGACGTCTCGAACTGTTGCCCGTTTTGCCTGGGTGATCCCGACAATCATTTTTCTTCTTTCTGTTCACCAGGTTTGGACGGCCGTCAACCTCAAGACCACGTTGGACGACGGTGAAGTTACGTGGGCTGAGGTTACTCGGTACGAACGCTCCGATCGCAAGGATGTAACAAACGTGGAATTAGACCTGCTCATTCATCGGGCAGATGGGTCAACATTTGAGCATAACCGGCTAGCACTTCCGTATTCAATTGGCCACCGGGTGGAATCAGACACGCTTGAGGTCACCATTTTGGAAGGATCGAGTCAGGAAGTGGTGATTACCGCTATTGGGCGAACACAAGTCAGAATTGCGTGGAGCAATGCGGCCATGAGTTTTATCGCTTTTCTAATGGCTTTTGTAGGTGTCTTCAGCTGGAACCGGTTTCAAACACGACGCGCCGTATATTCGGAGTGACGATTCGTTGGGGGTGCCCGTTTAGGCTGAGATTATACCCCTGGAACCTGTCCGGATAATGCCGGCGAAGGGAAACGAGGACATTCCTCAGGTACTGTTTCAGCCCGGTTAATGGGTTTTTTTGACTCGGTACCGACCCCGATGATGGGTGCTCGCCCTGACGATGAATCATCGATAAGCACTTTGTGATTTAAATAGCGCTTTTTGCACGCTGTTCGGACCATCCGATACCCGGAAATAAGCATTCATCGCCCCTTTTTATGTACCACTCGTCTCATCGCTGCATCGCCTTCGTAGTGCTTTTGTTATCCGCAATAGTACTCATTCCGGGCTCGATGCGGGCCAGCTCATTCGCGGATCCGATTGATCGTGCAAACGATGACATATTGTCTTTGTCTGTCTCAGGAAAAATTTCTGATGAGGCAGGAGAGCCAATTCCTTTTGCTGCCGTACAGCTGTTTCCTGCCGGGTCGTCACTTGCACGGTATGCTGTCGTCACGGACGATGAGGGGTATTTCAATCTGGAGAACGTAGCAAAGGGCCGCTATGATCTTTTCGTTTCGCACGTAGCGTTTGGCTCCACATCCTTGATTATTCAGGTTCAATCGGAGCCAGTTGTGGTAGATCTGGTACTGGTCCCTGGTGTCTTGTCTCATGGTGAGGTGGTGGTCAGTTCGCGTCGCGCCAGATTGCGACTTTCACCCGTCACCGTATCCAATATCACCGCTCTTGAGCTTGCTGAACAGCCGGATATGAAAGACTTGCCGGTGCATTTAGCGCGCCAGCCGGGGATCACGTACTACTCCGAAAATGGCAATGCCATCGGGTACTCGACCCTAAGGATGCGTGGATTTGACCAACGCCACTTAGCTGTCGCAATTAATGGAATTCCACAGAATGACCCGGAGGAATTCAATGTTTACTGGATTAATTTTTTCGACATCCAAGGGGCGGTCCAGGATATTCAGATACAACGCGGAGCGGGCTCTTCAGTCTATGGTCCAACGGCAATCGGGGGAGCAATAAATCTTCGTGCCATGCCCTATAAAAGTGATTTTGAGGCATCGGTTCACGTTGGAAGTGGCGCGTTCGGGACGAGGCGGATCTCGGGAGAAGTCAATTCGGGCCTCTTGGCCGACCGGTATGTAGTCTATGGTCGGTTAAGTCGGCTCACCTCAGATGGCTACAGGGATTGGTCGTGGACTGAGTTTTGGCGTTTTTTCGCTGGTGTTACTCGGTATGGAGAGCGCTCCAGCCTCACGCTACAAGCCTATGGAGGTCCTCAGCGCGACGGACTAGCATATTCCGGTATTCCGAAAGCAGCTAATACGCGCACTCTAGACGACGGATATGGGGGAACAATCAATCGGAAATACAACTATTCCGCCTTTGATCGGGACGTTGAAAATTTCCATCAGCCGCATGTTGAACTGCATCACGAGTGGAATATGAACGACAAGTTGACGTTCAGTCAGGCGATATTCTGGATGAAAGGGGAAGGCTTTTTCGATTTTGGAGGTACGTTCCGAAGTGCCGACTACTTGAGGCTGCCAGAAACCATCGTCTCGGGTGCGTCTAGAGAGCTACCTCTCTTCTTGTCCCGTCCTGATGTAGGTGTCCAGTTCAGAGCCTATCTGGATCAATGGCAGGTTGGTTGGATGCCTAGACTGATAGCTACATCTCCTCGTGCTACAACAACGATCGGTGCGGAACTTAGATTACACCGAAGTCTTCGCTGGGGCAGGATTCAGGAAGGTTTCGGCCTTCCGGATGACATTGTAGGTTCGGCGGCCGATGCCCGAGTTTACTCGTTCCGAGGAGAGAAGAAAATTGCCTCGCTGTATGCTTCTAGGTTGCAGCGTTTTTCAAGCGACTGGGCTGCACAGGCAGATGTTCAAGTCACTTGGAGGCAGTATCGAGCCTATGACGAAGCCTTTTTTGGTACAAGTTTTTCCACTCCCTATACCTTCATTAACCCTAGGCTTGGGGTTACATGGAAACCGGAAGAACCATTTAGCGCTTTTGCCAGCATCGCGTTGGCACGTCGAGAGCCCCGTATGAAAACCTTATACGATGGGGAAGAAGCCGGCGCTGGATTCCAACCACAGTTTCGGACTCGCTCAGATGGCTCGTTCGATACCTCAGATCCATTGGTCAATCCAGAACGTTTGATCGACCTCGAGCTTGGGGCAAGCTTGAAGGGAGCCGGTCATCGTGTGTCTGCCAATCTCTTTCTTATGGACTTCCGGGACGAAATTGTACCCAGCGGAGAATTAGACCAATACGGTGTTCCACGCACGGGAAACGCTGACCACGCTCGTCATAGTGGTATAGAACTCGATGCAGCTGTTGAAGTGGGAGCAGGCATCGCACTCTCTGGAAATGCTACATTTTCAAGAAACCGATTCATCTCGTTTGAAGAGTTTTTCATATCAACGACGGGAGATTCCGAGATGCTAGATCGCGGAGGGAATACCATTGCGGGCTTTCCGGGAAGGAACGGAAATTTGCGCACTGATTGGAAACGGGGAGGCTGGCGCGCCAGTGTAATGGCTTCTTGGGTAGGCGAGCAATTCATCGATAATGGTAGCGGACGAGATGCGGCCGGAGCGAAACAGGACGATCTTTTTGTCGATCCATTTATGTTGGTAGATGCCTCGCTGGCATGGTCGACAGGGTCGCGCACGCGGCTTCAGTTATCTTTGGATGCCAATAATGTGCTTAATGACCGCGTGCTGTCTTGGGGCAATGTGTCTGTTACAGGTCCGCAGTTTTTCCCAGCGGCAACTCGGCACCTCTTCTTGGCGGCAAAAGTGACCTTTCGTTGATCGATGAAGCAAATAGTAGAAATTGCCCAGTTGCACCTACCAGGTCATAAGTTTCATACAGAACACAGACCCACCTGACTTCAGGAATTCATCCGTATCCACTTCAACGACGTTGAATTCTAGGTCACGAAGCAAACCATTGGTTACCTCGCAGCCGCGCTGGATGATAACGTTCTTTCCATCTGGGCAATGCGCGTTGCACGCAAACAGCTCGCGCGCTTCGTTTTTTGGAGCTTCGATGACACGCGGGAAAAAATGGTGGATGAGTTCGAGGCCTTCTTTCTTGAAGGCATCTGGATAGATCAGCGCTGTTTCGCTGTCCAGAATACAGAGGCAAGTATCCAAATGGTAGAACTCAGGGTCGTCCAAAACCAGAGCGAGAACCGGCGTCTCAAGTCTGCGGCTGATTAGATCATATACTGAAATATCGGTGCGGAAGCCGTGGCCGCCCCATAGGAGCCGTTTGCCAACATGCCAGAGGGCGTCGCCCATTCCTTCAAATTCGATGTCTCCCTTGAAGATATCGTCGATGATATCCCAGCCCTGCTCTTCAAAATAGCGTTCGTAGTGGAGCACTTCGCCCGCACGTTGAGGCGCATACATTTTGCTCAGAACTGCACCACGCTGTCCATTTTTTTGAAGGAAGGGGAGTGTCTGATTGGCACAGAATACCATATCTGGTTGCCCAGGCATACCGTAGACAACATCGACATTGAAGCCAAGACTCACAAAAGCGTCATGGAGTTCTTGCCACTGTTTCTTGGCGATCTGCGTATTGACATCGCCAATGTTTCCCGCCATATGCGGATTGATCACATACGTGATTTCGAAGTGATCAGTAGAGGTCATGACCACGTTGCGCGCCGGCTCCATAAATGGGAGCTCGGAAAGCGTGAAATCAACGTCAGAAAGTTGGGTGAGTACCATCAGCAAGATTGGAGGAAAAATGATCCACCAATCTACTGACTTCTGGTGTTTTCAGCGATATGCCTCGAGCAAAAAAAGCACCTGAAATCACAATGCAAGCGCATGTGTTATGACGCAGACAACTGAACTCTTAGTACATACTCATCTGAGCTTGAATCGCCTCTTCGAGGCGTTCTATGTCGCTGCGCTCTACTTCGATACCCAACGAAACAAAGCCGTTATCAGACCCTACTTCGATTCCTTCGACCAAGTTAGCCAACTCTTCAACGTCCCGTGCCTGCATTCTAAGGAGGGCCTTTACACCACTGAACAGGTTTTCGAGATCGTCGGAATCTACAGCGTCTACAGGATCAATTAGGATTTCCATGAACATCCTGTCTGAGTCCGTATCGACACCAACGCCGACATGCTGGACGCTTGCCACAAGAGGGCGGAGCATAGCTCCTGAACCATCTAGTTCGCTCAAATCGATTTGTCCAATTACCGCATCCACATTGCGGGCGACCATCCAAGAGTTGTGATCGGAAACCATGCTGAGAAGCTCGTCCTTAACTACAGGTGCACTTTCATCGTAGGCGCGATCAAGCATGGTGCGCAGATGAGATTCACCGCGAGCAACCATAACAAGCGAACCCTCCGCAAAGGCGACGGCCATTTCTTGGCCATCGCCAAGGACGAATGCATCTACTGGCCAATCTACTTCGACGCGACGTGTTTGCTCTTCTATGTCCGAGCGGTCAACGACCTCTTTTGCATCATAGTCAAGGAATACCAGCATGCCGATATTTGACTCTTCCTCCAACTGGGCCATTGCCATATATACGCCGTGAACATCTTCGTCGAGGCGAATTCCTGTACGATCTTCTACTTCGTCAAAAGCTTCTTCCATGTAGGCAGTCATGTCATCTGCATCTGGCATCCATTCCTGTAACAGGGACATTTGATGCTCAATATCGGCCCGCATCAACACGGCTGAGTCCGTGCCGAGGATCCTGAGAGCCGTCTGCTGCTCAGAATTGGAGGAAGCAATCATGGCTTCCGAGTCGCATCCCGCTAGGGTAAACATCATGCCACCAGCAAGGAGGCATGTTAAGGTCAGCCAACGCCGGGAGCGGTGATGACTAGAAATCTCTTTTTGCGAACCAGTAAATACCCAATCCATGGATTATAACCCCGAAAATGAGGGAGGAGATGAAAGGATATATTCGCGTTACGTCACTGCCTTCCACAAGTTGCGCCTGCATCATAACCACTTCAATGAAATTGGGCAATGCGTGATAAAAACCTTTGAAAATGGCCGCCGATGTAGGGGCAAGAACGGGGATGAGCTGGTCGTGGGCAGAGAGGATAGCAGAAAAGAAGATTAATCCATACGCAAGGACCAGCCCAAGTCCCGATGTTCGGCTGATAATGGAAGTGGTCAACACGACCGAATACATTACGGCGAACATTAAGACAATTACAGGAATGCTTTGAAGAACATGGGGCAACCACACACCGGTCTTGAGGGAGAGACTGAGCCAGACCCCCCCCACCAAATAACAGGATAACACCAATACAGTAAGCCAGACGCCCAACAAGTGTCCGAAAAGCAAACGTAGACGGGAAACCGGCTTGGAAAGCAGCAGATCAATTCGCCCTTGCTCCAAAAACCCCGCAATGAGCGGCATCGTGGCAAAAAGCCCTAACAGCGTTCCCAGGAAATACGATGCACCGAATACAAACTGATTAATGCCCACGACAAACTGATCGATGCTCGTCGCTTGTTGGACCCATTCACCCGTGGCTTCATCAAAGACGCGTTCCATCGGCGCCCCGGCATCAAATCCGAATATTTTCAGGGCGGAAATTGATCCTTCAACAATGTCCATGTTGAGGGCGAATGAGAGTAGAAGCCAGGCCAGCGAGGCAATAGCAAACATGCCCTGCGTGATGCGCATAGCCCACAGTTCTCTGAACGTAAGTAGCAAGGATCCGGAAAGTGGTCTCATGCCTGTACCTCTCCTGATTCGATGATTTCGATGAAACCAGCCTCCAGAGAGCGTCGATTGCGTTCAATACCCAAAATACTGACGTTGGAGGAACGCAGATGGTCAATCAATGCATTCAAATCAATCACATCACCAGTATCCAAGACTAGAACAGGGCCCGAAGCGTCTTCTTCGGTGTGGCATGTAAACCGCTCGGATACATCATCAGGCACCACACCTTTCAGTTGAAGACGCCATCCCAATCCCTGGGTTACCAGTTCATCAACCGTTCCAGCCCTAACGATACGCCCATGATTCAGAATGATCACGCGGTCGCAAATCAATTCGATTTCGGACAGAAGGTGCGAGTTGATCAGAATGGTTTTGCCTTGCCTGCGCAATTCTCCTAAACGATCCCTGATTTCGCGCCGGCCAACGGGGTCTACACCGTCTGTAGGCTCGTCCAAGACAATGATTTCTGGGTCATTCATGAGTGCCTGGGCTAAACCCAGACGCTGCATCATCCCTTTCGAAAACGTGCCAACTCGGCTGTCCTCCCATCCGGCTAGGCCGGCCTGCTTAAGAAGCATCGGAATTCTCTCCTCACGCTGCGTGCTGGGCAAGTCGGATAGGCGTCCGTAGACATCCAGCGTTTGCCGAGCCGTCAGATAGGTTGGGAAACGGTGGTTTTCGGGGAGATATCCAAGACTCTTACGGGACTCTGGGCTTCCCGCCGGACACCCCATCAGCATGGCGCTACCACCCGTTGGGGATACAATACCGAGAAGAATCTTAAGGAAAGTGGTCTTTCCAGCGCCATTTGGGCCGAGAATACCTACAATTTCGCCTCGTTCAACGGAAATGTCTACGCCTTGCAAGGCATGTACGCGTTTACGCCGAAGCCCCGAGACGTACGTCTTGGACAGATTCTCCGTTGAAATAACCTGATCTGGCATAAGTGATCCCTAAGATTGTGCGACCGCAATCTATGCCAAGGCTGCGACTCCTGGTAATTCTTTTCCTTCAAGTAACTCCAACATTGCGCCGCCACCCGTGCTCACATGAGTGACTCGGTCCGCTAGGCCAGCACCAGTGATAGCCGCAACGGAGTCTCCGCCGCCAACGACAGTGAAAGCGCCGTTATCCGTGGCAGACACAACGGCGTCGGCAATGGCTTTCGTGCCAGTAGCGAAGGATGACATCTCGAAAACCCCCATTGGGCCATTCCAGATGACAGTTTTTGCGCGACTGATCAATTCGCCGTACATCGTAACCGTTTTGGGTCCGATGTCCAATCCCATTTGATCTGCTGGAATACTGCCTGAACACACCTCGGAAGGCGAGTCATTGCTGAATTCCTTCGCACATACGTGATCTACCGGCAGATGGATGCGTCCATCTGCCTGCTTCAAAAGGTCACGAGCAAGATCAAGCCTGTCATCTTCTGTTAGGGACGTGCCGGTTTCGATTCCCTGAGCTTTGAGAAACGTGTAGGCCATGGCGCCACCAATTAATAAATGGTCAGCCGATTCTAGTAGCTTTGAGATAATTCCGATTTTGTCCGAGACCTTGGCGCCGCCCACGATTGCCACAAAAGGATGCTCAGGTGCATTGACGATGGTAGCCAGCGTGTCCAGTTCCTTCTGCATCAAGAAACCGGGGGCCTTTTCTGCCATCAGGTGAGCAACGCCTGTCGTAGAAGCGTGCGCGCGATGGGCGGTCCCGAAGGCGTCATTGACGTACACATCGGCCAATTCTGCCAACGCGGCGGCCAAAGCAGGCTCATTTTTCGTTTCACCCGGCTCAAAACGGACGTTTTCCAGAAGAAGGATTTCTCCGGGGGCAACGGATTTTGCAATTTCGAGGACATCTGCTCCAACCACGGCAGGAGCCATGATGACCGGCGATCCGGTCAGCAACGCAAGGTGTTGCCCGACAGGACGCATGCTGTACGCCTCATCGAAAATTCCCTTCGGTCGGCCAAGATGGCTGACCAAAATGGCCATTCCACCAGCCTGCAGAATGTGGGAAATAGTCGGAAGTGCGGCCCGGATACGTGTGTCATCTGCGACAATCTGCTCTCCCGCATCATTAGTGGAGAGAGGGACATTGAAGTCGACGCGCACCAGGACCCGCTTTCCTGCAAGGTGCAGGTCATTCAGGGTCGGCATGGTAGTCAGGGTTCTTGCGACAATCAGCGATTAGCTGAATAAGCGCTTAACGAGATCGACAGTACGGTTTGAGTAGCCCCACTCATTGTCATACCATCCAACCACTTTGACCAGATTACCCATGACCATCGTCGACTGCGCATCGAAAATGTTGGAGTGAGGATTGTGGATGATGTCGATGGATACGATTGGATCCTCGGTGTACTCGAGAATGCCTTTAAGTGCGCCTTCTGCAGCCGTTTTGAAGAGAGCATTGACCTCTTCGGCCGTAGTGTCGCGACCCACTTCAACGGTGAGATCGGTGATAGAACCGTCAGGCGTTGGAACGCGAAGAGCGAATCCGTCCAGCTTACCAGCAAGGTGAGGTAGAACGAGTCCGACGGCCTTCGCGGCACCCGTCGTAGTTGGGATGATTGAAACGGCTGCAGCGCGGGAGCGACGCAAGTCCGAATGAGGTCCGTCCTGAATATTCTGATCAGACGTGTAGGCATGCACGGTCGTCATCATTCCTTTCTTTACCCCAAAGGCATCGTCAAGAACTTTGACCATTGGAGCGAGACAGTTTGTCGTACATGACGCGTTGGAAAGCACTTCTTCCTCTCCAGTCAGGATGTCATCATTGACTCCCAGAACAATGGTTGCATCGACGGCACCGCTAGCAGGAGCCGAAATGACAACCTTCTTAGCTCCGGCGGTAATGTGCATGGCTGCTTTTTCCCGTGTCCGGAAAATACCAGTCGACTCAACGACTACATCCGTGTTGAGCTCTCCCCACGGGAGGTCTTCGGGATTGCGTTCAGCGAAAACCGGGATGCGTTTGCCGTTTACTATGATCGCACCGTCTTCCGATGAAACCTCACCTGGAAAGCGCAGGTGTACGGAATCATATTTCAGAAGATGAGCCAGCGTGTGGGCGTTCGTTAGGTCATTGACCCCAACGATTTCAAATTCGTCCGTATTGCGTTCGATGATGGAGCGAAAGACCAAACGGCCGATGCGTCCGAAGCCGTTGATACCGAGGCGGATTGCCATAACAGTAACCAGAATGCAGTTGAAGAGTAAATGTCAAAAGAAAATGTCGTAAGAAAGGGGCACGATTGCACCTAGACGAACGCCAAGAAGTGATTAAGAAAGCGGTTCCAGTAGAAAGACCCTCCAAAGGAGTGCTTGATCACACTATTTCAAAAAATGGGGAAACCTGTAATAGGCCCGAAGCATTCGTTGCTCCCTGACCCAGAAAAGGATATTTTCTTCATCTTTGCATATTGCCAAACACATCTCAGTTTTCCTGTGTCCACAGAGGACCCGAAACCCGTGATCTAGCCTCGTCCAAGTTAACATGTCAACGCTGAACCCTACTCGGAAAGTCTCTCGCCGCCACGAACTGCGTGAAGACACGGTCATCACCTTTTATGCCCGGGCTATCGATTTCTTCGAGAACAACCGCAACGTGGTATATGGTGTCCTCGGTGGCATCGTCCTCCTCGCTGCCCTGATTGTGGGCTGGAACTGGAATCAGGCCAATCGTAACGAAACAGCTCTTTCAGAGATGGCAGAAGCTGTACGTCAGTACGAAGCTGGTTCCTACCAAGCGGCACTCGATGGTGACCTTTCATTCACAGGACTGGTTGATGTAGCCGACCAGTATGGCGGCACCGCCTCAGGCAACTTGGCGAAATTTTACGCCGCAGACGCCCTTTTTCGGACAGGAGACATGGTTAGTGCACTCAGTTTCTTCCAGGATTACAGCAAAGAGGCTGATTATATCGGCGCTTCTGCATTTGCCGGCGAAGCGGCCATTCTTGAGATGCAAGGTGACATGAGCCGTGCTGGAGATCTGTATTTGCGTGCTGCCAATGTCTTCAAGAGTGATATCACCTCTCCGATGTATCTGTCTCGCGCGGCTCGCGCATTTGAGGCCGGCGGTGATACGAAAGATGCCGTCCGTGCTCTAGAAGCCATTCAAGATGATTATCCTTCGTCGCAGGCCGCACGGAATGTTGAGTTTCGTTTGGCTACACTCGGGTCCTTTGATCAGAATTGATCTGGTAACCACATGGCCGTTCCTGTCATTCTCGTCGTAGACGACGAAGCTAGCATCCGACGGACGCTGCGCGAAATTCTTGAGTACGAGGATTTTGCTGTAGAGGAAGCGGAGGACGGGGAAGCCGCCCTCGACAAACTCCGATCAGAACGATTTGACGTCATGCTTCTTGACGTCAAAATGCCCAAAAAGGATGGCTTGGAAGTCCTTGCTATTATGGGCAAGGAGCAGATTGATGTACCTGTAGTAATGATCTCAGGTCATGGAACGATCGAGACGGCCGTTGAGGCTACTCGGTTGGGAGCTTTCGACTTTGTAGAAAAGCCTCCGGATTTAAACCGGCTTCTGTTGTCCATCAAAAACGCGATGGACCGTGGCCAGCTTGAGTCGGAAAACCGGCGGATGCGGCAAACAATCGTTGAAAAGGTATCTGGGAGTCTTACCCCGATCCTTGGAGAGAGTCCTCCGATCCGAATGATCAAGGAAACGATCGATCGGGTTGCTCCGACGGAAGCGCGCGTCCTAATTACGGGCGAAGCAGGCACGGGAAAAGAACTAGTAGCGAAGTGGATCCATCATCTCTCGCATCGTAGCGAAGGACCTGTGGTAGAAGTCAACTGCGCCGCAATTCCTTCCGAGTTGATCGAGAGCGAGCTTTTTGGGCATGAAAAAGGAAGCTTTACGGGGGCGACAAAACAGCGCATTGGGAAATTTGAGCAGGCTCACGGAGGCACGCTGTTTCTCGATGAGATCGGGGATATGAGTCTTTCGGCTCAAGCCAAAGTGTTACGAGCCTTGCAAGAGAACACGATTACCCGCGTTGGCGGAGATCGATCTATTCCAGTGGACGTACGCGTCATCGCGGCTACGAATAAGAATCTTCTCGAGCAAATTGAAGAACATCAATTCCGAGAGGACCTCTACCACCGGTTGTCTGTCATTCTTATCCACGTTCCACCGCTCCGGGAGCGGCGCTCGGACGTCCCGCTGATTACAGAGAGCATTGCAGAGCGGATTGCAGGGCGAAATGGGTTAGAACCAAGGCCGTTTACCAAGGAAGCACTTACTGCACTCTGTGACTTTGAGTGGCGGGGGAATGTGCGGGAACTACACAACGTGGTAGAGCGCCTCACTATCCTCAGCCAAGGTGATCGCATCACGGGCGTTGATGTTGAGCGCTACGTTCATCCGGGTGGCAGTTCCTCGAACCCCATCATCGGACTGCTTGATCGCTACGATCAATTTGCCGATTTCCGCGACAGTGCCGAAAAGCTATTTATCGAGCATAAGTTGATGCAGAATGAATGGAACATCAGTCGAACGGCTGAGGCCATTGGCATACAGCGCTCTCATCTCTACAACAAGATGAGTAAGTACGACATTAATCGGGACGAAGAGTGACCCGTCCGATGGATCCATCATCTCCTGAATCAGAACCGTCTGTGGCGACAGCTAAAGAGGTGATCCTTTCTGTTTCATCTCTGTCGAAAACCTATCCGTCGGTCGGTCGAGGTCCATTACCCGTTCTTGAAGAGCTTAATCTCGATGTCGTCAAAGGGGAAGTCTTAGCCATTGTAGGTGAATCGGGGTCCGGCAAAAGTACGCTGCTTCAAATTCTCGGAGGACTGGACCGACCGGATGCTGGAAAAGTCCACATGGGAGAGCTAGACGTGTTTGATCAGTCTGACGAACAACTGTCCAACTTTCGCAATCGCATGGTGGGGTTCGTTTTTCAATTCCACCACTTGCTCCCCGAGTTTTCTGCCGTTGAAAACGTCATGATGCCCGCGCTGGTTCAAGGGCAAAGGCCTTCAAAGGCTTCTGTTCGTGCCACAGAACTACTTGGTCAAGTCGGACTCGTTGATCGGGCTGAGCATCGCCCCGGAGAGCTCTCTGGAGGAGAAAAGCAACGTGTTGCTATCGCGCGAGCCTTGATGAATGAGCCTGGGCTTGTGCTTGCCGACGAACCGACGGGCAATTTGGATGAGAAAACAGCCGATATGTTGCACGATGAGGTTATTCGTTTGAGCCGAGAATTAGGTCAGACGTTTGTAATCGTAACGCACAATATGCGCTTTGCTGCATTGGCTGATCGCGTCCTTGTACTTGAGCACGGGCGGCTCCGCACTCAGGTGTGATTGAGGGTTTGCCGAGGGATCCTATACCAGCTTGCCCCGGTTAGTGTCAGCTCCCCACATTTTGCGAGCCCGCTCCTTTCGGTATCGCTAATTTTTGCTTCAACTATGCGCATTCTAAAGAATATTCGGGCCCTTTTGAGCTCGGGAGCTGGAATCGTTGTCGGTATGCCTGACGCGACCTCGATGGACGATCCCATGGCACTATTTGAGACCTGGTTTGCTGCTGCACGCAAATCAGGGTTGTTTTTGCCAGAGGCGGTAACCGTCGCTTCATCCACGCCAGAGGGTAAACCTTCCGCCCGGATGGTTCTGCTAAAAACGGCTGATGAGCGTGGGTTCGTGTTTTACACAAACTATGAGAGTCGCAAGGCTGGTGAATTGGATGCCAATCCCAACGTAGCCCTTCTCTTTCATTGGCCCATCCTACAACGTCAGGTTCGCGTTGAGGGTCGTGTAGAGCGGGTCAGTAGAGAGGAAACAGCAGAGTATTACCATTCGCGGCCGCGTGGCAGCCAGATCGGAGCATGGGCATCGAAGCAGTCTTCCCCGTTGGATAAACGGTCCACATTGGAGGAGCGGGTCAAGGAGTTGGAATTTCGGTTTGATGGAAAGGATATCCCGCTTCCAGATCACTGGGGTGGATATCTCGTGATTCCTGATCGGATTGAATTCTGGCAGGGTAGGCCCTTCAGGCTCCATGACCGAATCATTTTTGAACGGTCGGAATCAGGGTGGGAGACCCATCGTCTGTATCCTTGATAAACGGTCTGCATGCACACCTTTTCAGATCATTAACGGCCCTCCTCAGCAACTGATTTCCATGCCTCATATGACTCTTATGCGTGTCCGTATGCTACTGCTTGTGACTGCGTTGGGGTTAGCTGGATGTTCAGGTGCGCCTCAGCAGAGCACTTCATCAGTGAACTATGATGTTTCGTTTCTTAATCTGGATCAGCACCAGGCGCGAATTACAGCCCAGTTCAACGGAGTACCGGCTGGATATGAACTCGAACTACGCATGTCCCGAACATCCCCGGGTCGCTATGCTTTGCACGACTTTGCTCGCCATGTTATGGATCTTCGGGTCCAAGATGGATCTGGCAACTCCCTGCAGGTGACGCGCCCTACTCCTCATCAGTGGAATGTGGCGGGCCATAATGGAACGGTTGTGGTTACCTATACACTTTTCGGAGACAATGCCGACGGAACGTTCAACGGGTTCGACCGCACCTTCGCCCACATGAATGGCCCGGCAACTTGGCTTTGGGCACGAGATCAAGGTGATGCCCCTGTTTCAGCCACGTTCGATATTCCAGATTCTTCGTGGGATGTCGCAACGCAGTTGTTTCCGACAGAAGATTCGTCTACTTGGACGGCCCCCAATCTATACTATCTACTAGATTCCCCGGTCAGAATTGCCCCCATCGATTGGCACTCGATAGAAAGGGGAGACCAAACTATTCGAATCGCTCTGCAGCACGACGGGACTGATGAACAAGCTGACGTATGGGCGGAAAACGTCTGGAAAATCGTAGACGCTCAGACGCGGGTTTTTGGGGAACTGCCCCGATATGGTGGCGGAACCTATACGTTTTTGTCTACCTATCTGCCGAATGTATTTAGAGATGGGATGGAGCACCGCAACTCGACGGTGGTCAATAGTACCAATCCACTTTCAGATGATGGAACGGACAATCTGGGGACGATGTCGCACGAGTACTTCCACCAATGGAACGTAGAACGTATTCGACCGAATACGCTCGAGCCGTTCGATTTTGAGGCGGCAAATTTATCTGACGCTCTTTGGCTTGCGGAAGGCTTTACTAGCTACTACACCGGCCTCTCGATCCGACGTGCAGGAATTACAACTACGGAAGACTACGCACATAGTCTGAGTGGCACCCTGAATACAGTGATCAATGCACCGGGCCGGACACATGCATCTGCAGCTGAGATGAGTCAGTGGGCTACTTTCTCTGACCGAGGTGTGTTCGGTGATCGCATGAATACATCCAATACGTTTATTTCCTATTACACATGGGGTAGCGCGATTGGTCTAGGGTTGGATCTCACCTTGCGAACCCGTTTTGATTCTAGCTTGGACGCGTTCATGCGACAGCTGTGGGTCAAACATGGAAAAGAAGAAATCCCCTATACATTAAGTGATGTGGAAGCTGAATTAGCCAGCCACACAGCAGACGAAGCCTTCGCGGCTGACTTTTTTGACAGGTACGTCCTGGGGCGAGATGTGATGGACTATGAGCCCCTTCTCTCCGAAGCTGGATTTGTTCTCCAGCTCGCCCATCCTGGGGAAGTTGATCAGGCGGTTCGTGTGGAGGACCATGATGACGGCGTGCGCATCACAAGTGCACCAGCCGAAGGGACGTCGTGGTATGCAGCCGGTCTTGACTCGGGTGATGTGATCTCCCGAATCAATGGAAGGTGGATGTCTTCAGCCGAAGGATTCAGCTCTATGCTCGAGAATGCTTCTCCTGGAGATGAGTGGCTAATTCAAGCGATCTCAAGGGATGTTGACATCGAAGTAACGGTCAGCCTTCAGGAGGATCGGCGTCTGGAGGTTGTGCTTGTCGAAGAAAATGGTGGTGCGCCTTCGGATGAAGCACTAGTACTGCGTGCTGCCTGGATGTGGCAAAAATAGGTCAGGACTTGCCTAGGGATATTTTTGGACGTCGCTTTCTCACGATATGTGCCGAACAATGATCGGGCGCGAGGGTTAAAGCTAGACTGAAAGTTTTTGAGCCCACACCGAAAAATTATCGGTGGATAGGCTACCACAGCCCCAGGCTACCTCACATGATTGGCGATATCGTTCCTCTTCTAACCAACGCGAAGCGTGTCGTGATTTCGACGCACACGCGACCGGATGGAGATGCGATAGGATCTCAACTTGCCATCGGAGCCTTTCTAGAGCAACGCGGAACGGAGGTCTGGATGATCAACTCCGATCCCGTTCCCTACAACTTAGAATGGATGCAGGGTGTGGATCGGATTCGCGTCTATGATCATTCGCTTGATCTAGTCGAAGCTATTGCTTCTGCCGATGTCGTTATCGTGGTCGATACGAATGCTGCTTCGCGACTAGGAACCCCCGGTAACCAACTGAAGGCTGCCAACGGGAAAAAAGTCCTTATCGATCACCATACAGACCCCGAAGATTGGTTTGACTTCTCTCATAGGAGGGAGGATGCCTCTTCAACGGGTGAATTACTGTATGAACTGATGGCCGGATGGGACCTCTCGGGCATTACGCCTGCTGTCGCAGAACCTCTCTATGTAGCGATTATGACGGATACCGGTTCATTCAGGTATTCCAATGTAACGCCCGTGCTTCATCGCATGACGGCCGACCTAATTGAACGCGGCGAACTGGATGCTGCGCACATTCATGGCCAGGTGTACGACCGCAAGAGCATGGAAGGCCTACGCCTCATGAGTGCTGTTTTGGGTACCATGCAGCTACACTTTGACGGCTTGGTGGGGACGATGGTCGTAACACGGCAATTTCTTGCAGATTCAGGCGCGTCCGTTGAAGAAACGGATGGGTTTGTCAATCTTCTTCTGTCCGTAGAAGGTGTTCAGGTGGCCCTGATGTTTACGGAAACCGCCAAAGGGACCAAAATTAGTTTTCGGTCGAAAGGTAATTGGCACGTCCACAAATGGGCTCAAAGTCTTGGTGGTGGCGGGCATCGGAATGCATCAGGAGCTTTCCAGCATTCTTCCTTAGACGAAACTGTGCAGAAAGCGGTCAACACCGCATCGCGTTTTCTTGATCTTCCCGAATCAGGGCCTGGGCCTGAATTGTCGGAAGATGATGTAGAATACCTCGCCATGTTGGGCGAAAAGAACTGAACCAATACCTATGAAAGTATCCGTATCTACGATTTCCCTTTCTGAGCTAGATGTCGATCTCTTGATCGTACCTGTCACGGTTGAAGATGTAGCCGATGGGCTGGACGATTTAGTCGACGCTTTTGGCGAGTCAGTAGAACGCGCTCGGGGAGACCTACGTGGCGAAGCTGGGGACGCTCTTGTCTTATATCCAGATTCTGGAACAGCAAAACGGATCGTTCTTACTGGCATCGGAGAGGAATCCTCTGTCACAGCTGAGGCTCTTAGGAGTGCGGCGGCCATCGGAGCCAGAACAGCTACACGAGTGAGCGCAGAAACGGTGGGTATTTCGGTGCCATCGATTGATCTAGATGGAGATGAAGCGGCTCAAGCCCTAGTCGAAGGATTCGTCCTTGGATCGTACCGTTTTGATCGGTATCGCACGAAGAAGGATCCGGGTGAGCCAGCACAGCGCCTCGTAATCCAAACCGGCGACCAGGACAAACAGGTTCGTCGTGGGGCTGATCGAGGACGTATCATTGCAGAAGCAGTTTGTTCAGCGCGTGATCTCGTAAACCTGTCTCCGGATGAAAAAACACCTGTCTTGCTTTCAAAAGCGATTGAGAAGTCAGCCAAGAAGCATGGATACGAGGTTACTGTATGGGACAAAGCGCTGATTGAAGAGGAAGGGATGGGTGGGCTTCTTGCGGTAAACCGTGGAAGTCAGGATCCTCCGACTTTTTCAGTGCTGGAATGGCATCCCGAGCATGCACGCAACAGCCGCCCAGTCATTCTTGTTGGTAAAGGTGTCGTCTTTGATACAGGCGGGTTATCTCTTAAGCCAACCAAGGGATCAATGGATTCCATGAAGTCTGACATGGCAGGAGCAGCAGCCGTGATTGGCGCCATGGAAGCAGTAGCAAAATTGGAGCTTCCGCTCTACGTCATCGGACTTATTCCTGCGACAGACAATCGTCCTGGTGAAAAGGCCTATGTACCGGGTGATGTTGTAAAGATGCACTCCGGCAAAACGGTTGAGGTGTTAAATACAGACGCCGAAGGCCGCATGATATTGGCCGATGCGCTCTCTTATGCATCCACCTTCTATCCAGAAATCGTACTGGATTTGGCCACTTTGACAGGTGCAGCCGTGGTTGCACTGGGTGACATTGTGGCTGCCACAATGACTAATGAAGAGAAAGGCGCTGAAGATCGTCTGCAGTCCATCACGTCAGCCGGCGCAGCATCCGGAGACAGGGTCCATCCCTTGCCGATGTTCGACGAGTACAACGAACAGCTGAAAAGTACGGTTGCTGATCTCAAAAACGTTGGTGGCCGCGGAGCTGGCTCAATTACCGCAGCGAAGTTCTTAGAGCATTTCGTTGACTATCCTTGGATCCACGTAGACATCGCCGGGCCATCCTTCTTGGATGCGCAGCGTGGCTATCATGCTGCCGGTGGTACAGGATTTGGTGTTCGATTGTTGGCTCGCTTCCTTCAGGTCTATGCTGAAAAGAAACGCTGATCCAGGACACGCTGATGCCTGAAGGATCTACTCGGTCCCTACCCGATGATGCCGGATCATCAACCCGTTCTGGGAACGTGTCCCGATTGCGGATTGCCATATCCATGGGCGATCCAAATGGAATCGGTCCTGAAGTTTTGCTGTCCTGCTTGGCAGACGCCGAATTAAATAATCGCGTCGAGATGATACCAGTGGGTTCATCGGATGTGCTTCGAACGTATGCCGCGATGTTACAGAAAGGTGGCTCAGAGGGGTCTTACCCCTTTGATCTGTCTGGCGTTCGAATCGAACCGGTCGAGGCATCGGCCTCGTTCCACGTGGTCCCTGGCAAGGCCGATCCCTTAGCCGGGAAATTGTCTATGGAAAGTGTGGCGCGCGCGATCACCCTCTGCCATACGGGTGCTGCCGATGCTATGGTAACCTGTCCAATTTCTAAAGAAGTGATCGCGCGCGCTGGATATGATTTCCCGGGCCACACCGAATTTATTGCGGAGCGAACGGGAGGAGGGGAGGTGCTGATGATGATGGTGTCCGGAGCTTTACGGGTTGGGCTGGTTACTTCGCATCTGCCGCTGTCGCGGGTAGCCGAAGCGATTACCGAAAAAGCCGTTGCGAAGACACTACGACTCATGACATCTGCGTTGAAAAAGGACTTTGGAATCGTTCGGCCTCGGATTGCGATTTTGGGATTGAATCCACATGCTGGAGATGGAGGGGTCCTTGGATCAGAAGAGATGGGCATTATTATTCCAGCTATCTCTTCCTGTGGAGATATTGCCAGGTGGAGCGGCCCTCTGGCAGCCGACGGGTTTTTTGGAAGTGGCGCGTGGAAAAATGTGGATGGTGTTGTCGCGATGTATCACGATCAAGGTCTGGCACCCTTCAAGGCGCTCTCGTTTGGCAAAGGAGTTAATGTGTCTGCCGGCCTGCCTATCGTCCGTACATCTCCCGATCATGGAACAGGATTTGATATAGCAGGTGTGGGCAAGGCTGATTCCTCTAGTCTGAAGGCGGCCATCTTGTTAGCGGCTGACATTGCCGAGCGACGCCTTGCTTCTGCTCACACTTTGTACCACAGAGACGCTGAATGAAATTTGTCAGACCCTATTCCGCACTAGCTCGCGTTTATGACGCCGTGATGGACCATGTAGAATATGATGCATGGGCGGACTATATCCTGCATCTCATGGACTCTTGGGATGCCAAGGAAGATGAAGCTGTGGCAGATGAAAACGCCACAGATGGGGCTTCGTCTGAACGTCAAACATCATCCCGGTCCGTTCTGGAACTGGGTGCTGGTACCGGTTTGCTGACGCTAGAACTGCTGGATCAGTCCGATGTCGATATGATCGCTACCGATGCCTCTGAGGATATGCTGAGATTGGCATCCAGCAGGCTCGAAGTATTCCCTGAGCGTTCGCGCGTTGAAGTGCTTGATTTTTCCAACGGCTGGTCAGCATTTACCGGGTCGTTTGATGTGATTCTCCTCCTTTTTGACGGATATAATTATCTACTGGACGAAAAGGATGTGGCGGCGATGCTTCAAGGGGTAGCAGATCATCTGAATGACGGCGGTCTGTTCATATTCGACCAAAGCACTCCCCATAATTCCATAAACAACGCAGATTTTTTCGAGGATGAAGGAGAGCTAGAAGGTGCTGAGTATATCCGTAAAAGTTCGTTTGATGACAAAAGTAATCTGCATACCACCGATTTCGACATTCAGACCAGTGAAGGGTCCTTTCATGAGACACATGTCCAGCGTGCTTGGACATTGGATGAGACAAAAAGGCTATTGAAGTCGGTTCCACTTTCACATGTGGCTGCCTATGATGGTTTTAGTCTTGATTCTGCTCAATCCGAAAGCGAACGTATTCATTGGGTGCTCCGAAGAAACCCCAGATAGGACAGAAGTAGCCTTGCTTGCTTTCGGGTGTATATTCAGTTGACTCGTCCACTACACTCAGCCACCGCATTTTCAGCCGAACGTCGCCGTGATTGAATTGTCCAATGTTTCGATTTCGTACCGGAATCCGGATCAGCCGGCCAAACCAGTACTAGAAAATGTCTCTCTACTCATTGAGCGAGGGGAGATGGTCTATTTGGTGGGTCCCACGGGAAGCGGGAAGAGTTCTCTTCTGCGACTGATGTATATGGAAAACAAGCCCGATCGAGGCTTCGTTCAGGTATCAGATTATCGGTCCGACGCCATAAAGGCCTCTGAAATTCCTTACCTAAGACGCTCTTTGGGTGTCGTCTTTCAGGATTTCCAACTCCTACCGGATCGAAGCATATTCGACAATGTGGCATTTGCACAATATGCGACTGGTAGTCGTGGCAAGGCAGTGAAGAGCAAAGTGTTGCATGTATTGTCCCGGGTCGGCCTGAGTCATAAACGCCGTCAATTTCCTCACGAGTTGTCGGGAGGTGAACAACAGCGCGTCGTAATTGCCCGTGCGATCATCAACGATCCCTGGATTATTCTCGCAGACGAGCCGACCGGCAACCTGGACCCCACTGTTGCAGACGAAATCCAGCGACTTTTGATTGGGTTACACCGCAGTGGGATGACGGTCATCATGGCTACGCATGATTATCGGATGGTCCGCAACTTCCCCGCCCGAACTTTGGCCGTTATGAATCGAAGGATCGTAGAGGTTGATCCCCGGTCATTACAGGGCTGACGAGTCCTCAGAGGCGAAATCGTGGACGTATCCGATAGTATTTTGGATGCTATGCCAGCCCTGCGCAAAGGCTAACTATCGGGTAGTTGAAGGTGGTTTGCTCACAGGACTCACTCGGGTTATATTGGCGGCTATACGTTTTAATGAGGCCTTTCGGAGGAAAATCCTCCACCCCGGCAGCGTACCACCGGGCCCTTGAACTCCCTGCGTTTGACGGCTTTTCGTCCAGTACCCGCTTGCCCTTCATTCGTACGCTACCTGTTACAACGGTTTTCCCGCATGCTGGTAGCGTCTCGATTTAAAGGGACCGGATGGACCTCGTCAAACTGGAACCAATTCTCTGATCCATGGAAGCCTTAGAGCATTTTATCGAGATTGTCGGCAATTTTCTATCACCCATCCTTGTTGTTGGTCTTCTTGGTGCGGGTGCCTTCCTCACCATTCGGCTTGGATTTATCCAGCTACGACGGTTGGGTCACGGTTTTGCTGTCACATCAGGAAAGTATGATGACGAGGACACCCCTGGTGACGTCTCTCATTTCCAAGCACTCACGACAGCACTTTCGGCCACGGTCGGAACAGGAAATATCGCAGGCGTTGCCCTGGCTATTCACTGGGGAGGTCCAGGTGCTCTTTTCTGGATGTGGGTAACAGCCCTATTGGGTATGGCTACCAAGTTTGCAGAAGTCACCCTTGCTCAGCACTACCGTATAAATATGGATGGACAGTCAGCTTGGGAGGGGTCTGTAGCCGGTGGTCCGATGTATTACATCGAAAACGGTATTAAGGACGCGTTCGGCTGGAATTGGAAGCCAGTAGCGATGTTTTTCGCATTCATGCTGATGATTACCTCGTTTTTTACAGGCAACGCTATTCAGTCCAATACAATTGCTACGCAAGTTGCTGATAATTTCGGTATCGCAACCTGGATAACAGGTCTGTTTACAGCAGGTATAGTAGGGCTGGTCATTGTTGGCGGAATCAGCCGCATTGGTAAAGTAACAGGTATTCTGGCGCCAGTTATGGCGGCTATTTATGTATCGGCTGCAATGGTTGTTCTATTCCTGAATATGGACGCTATTCTTCCCGCATTCGGAACGATCTTCAGCGAAGCCTTTAATCCAACGGCCGGTGTCGCCGGTACTGGAATGGGTGTGTTCCTCTTCACAATGCGCTACGGTGTGCAACGTGGTCTCTTCTCGAACGAAGCTGGACAGGGTTCGGCACCTATTGCCCACTCTGCTGCGAAAACTGACGAGCCTGTTTCAGAAGGTGTAGTCGCACTGCTCGAGCCTTTCATTGACACGATTGTTATCTGTACGATGACGGGTCTTGTGATCGTTTCTACAGGTGTTTTCGAGGCTAAGGTACCAACGTCAATCGGCCTGAATGACGGCAATATCTCGTTCGTTGAATACGACGAGGATGGCATGCACAATAGTGCTGATGAGCCGGACGAAGTGATGGTTAGTGCAGGTGTACCAACTACTGATAATGGTTCGCTCTTTGCCTTCTATGATGTATCTGTAGATGGCTTTTACACCGATGAAGCTCAGACCTTGCCGTTCAGCGGTACCATCTTCATGGATCTCGACGATCGTGGCCCGCACGCCGTAAGTGAAGACGGAACAGAGTATGAGATGCTCTACGGAGACGCCGCCAGAAATAGTTCACCGCTGACTACGCTTGGCTTTGAAGTCGGTCTTGCACCAATTGGTATGGGATGGCTTGGGAAATGGGTAGTTCTGGTCTGTGTGTTCCTGTTCGCAGTTTCTACGGCCATCTCTTGGAGTTACTACGGAGACCGTTGCGCCAACTACCTGTGGGGTAAAAAGGCAATCCTTCCGTACAAATTTGTCTTCCTAATCTTCCATTTCCTCGGTGCCGTTATCGCGGTTACTACCATCTGGGATCTTGGGGATATTGCATTGTCCCTGGTTACGCTTCCCAACGTAATCACCCTGATTCTGCTCTCTGGTGCGCTAAAGAAACTGGTAGATTCGTACTTCAGCAGAAAGCCATGGGAATCTGGAAAAATGTAGCCTTGATTTTTCCTGAGCGCTGAATAAGAACTAGTATGGACAACGTCCACGTTATCGATCATCCTATCCTGAAGCGGGACCTTACGGTCCTGCGTCGGGAGGATACATCCTTTGGGCAATTCAGAAGTACGATTGGGGACCTGTCGTCCATTTTAGCCTATGAAGTCCTCAGGACGCTCAAGGTTAAAGAGGTGCAGATCACAACGCCACTCGAGAAAACGACTGGTTACGAGATCGATGACAATGTCATTGTCGTACCGATCCTACGAGCAGGGCTGGGGATGATCGACGGGTTTGTCCGGTTTCTACCTGAGGCGAGGGTAGGTCATCTGGGTATGTATCGGGATGAACACACACATGAGCCGGTTGACTATTATTCCTCTATCCCACTTGGGATAGAGGATGCTCTTGTTATTGTTGTCGATCCGATGCTCGCCACGGGCGGAAGCGCGGCGGGTGCTATTAAACATCTCAAGGACACCGGAGCAAAGCGTATAGTCTTGGTAACCCTTGTTTCGGCTCCTGAGGGGATTGCTTTTATTCGCACCACGCATCCCGACGTTATCATCTATACGGCCGTCATCGATCGAGAACTCGATGATAACGCCTATATCCGTCCGGGACTCGGTGACGCCGGGGATCGAATTTTTGGCACTAGTTGATCATCCCCTAGTCGAACATCTTATGAGTATGTATCACCGATTTGGTCTGTTAGCCGTTATAGTTCTACTTATAGGGTCTGTCCTGGCAGCCACAGAGGCCCAGGCACAGCAGGCCAGCGTGGCCCCGCCACAAGTAGTTCTCAATGGCATCGGTTTTCCGGTCGTTCTTGACGTTAGCGGAGATACGCTCGGTATGGATGCCTACACAGTCCGGGGAGCGGGCGAAGCTGTGCCATTTTTGTGGGACGAAGGTGAAGAGGCTTGGATAGCGAAAGACGTAATCGTGGATGGCACCGGGATGCAGGAGTTCACCATTCTGCGCTCTGGTGAGACATTTCTGGTAGAAAGTGTTCGAAGCATATCTGGTTTTTGGGCTATAGTACCGCCTTTGTTAGCCATCATGATTGCGCTGATATCCAAAAGAGTCATTCCAGCTCTTTTCCTAGGACTCTGGGTTGGTGCATTCTCTGTAGCAGGATTCACACCAAAAGGGGCCTTTTCTGGTCTTCTTTCTGCCTTCCAAGTGTATGTATTAAATGAGTTTACCGATCCGGGGCATGCTGCCGTCATTCTGTTTTCCTGCATGATTGGCGGTATGGTCGGTATCATTACCAAGAATGGTGGTATGCAGGGTGTGGTGAATATCATCATCAAATGGGCTAGCACGCCGAGAAGAGGACAGGCAGCTACGGGTGCACTCGGTTTAGCGATATTTTTTGATGATTATGCCAACTCCCTCGTTGTAGGAAACACGATGCGCTCGGTAACTGACAAGCTCCGTGTTTCGCGCGAAAAGCTTGCCTACATAGTGGACTCCACGGCAGCACCAGTCGCCTGTATTGCACTTGTCACTACGTGGATTGGCTACGAGGTAGGTCTGATTGGAGACGCAGTAGCCAAGATTGATGGGCTCGAAGGGTCCGCATATAGCTTCTTCCTTTCGTCCATTCCTTATTCTTTTTATCCTGTCTTTGCCATCTTTTTTGTATTCCTAATTGCCCTGTCAGGCAAAGACTTTGGACCGATGCTCAAAGCTGAAGTCCGAGCGCGTACGACAGGTGAAGTAATGCGTTTAGGGGCCCAGGTAGATGAAGCGGCAACGGGCGCTGAAACTATGCCGAAGGAAGGAATTCCATATCGCGCCATCAATGCCGTCATTCCAGTATTGGTTCTCATTTTTGGCGTACTCGGCGGATTGTACGTGACGGGAGAAGGGGAGTCGCTACAGGATATTATCAATTCATCGGACTCGTACACCGCATTGATGTGGGCCTCTTTACTTAGTGTAGTGGTGGCCGTTCTTCTGACATCAGCTCAGCGAATCCTACCAATCGGTGAAATCATAGAAGCGTGGTATGCTGGCCTCAAGGGCATGTTGTTCGCCATGATCATCCTGATCCTAGCCTGGTCCTTGTCATCCATTACGGAAGACCTTCACACCGCACCATACCTCGTTTCTATCCTCGGGGATTCCATTCTCCCAGATCTCGTACCGACCGTTGTTTTCCTTCTTGCGGCTGCAACCGCCTTTGCAACAGGGTCAAGCTGGGGAACGATGGGCATCTTGTTGCCTCTCGTACTTCCACTTGCTTGGGCGATTATGGTGACGAGCGGTATGACGGCAGACCACGACTACCACATTCTTTATTCGACGATTTCTTGTGTTCTAGCAGGCTCGGTTTGGGGGGATCATTGCTCCCCTATTTCGGACACCACAATCCTATCGTCCATGGCATCGGGTTGTGACCACATAGACCATGTCAGAACGCAGTTGCCTTACGCTTTGTTAGTGGGCGGAGTAGCCATTTTCGTCGGTACTGTCCCGGCAGGTTTTGGTATGCCGTGGTGGATTTCAATGATAACGGGCTTAGTCTTGCTGACGCTCACCGTAAAGTTTGTTGGAAAATCAGCGGACGAAATTGCTGCTTCCAGCGCATCCACCAGCACTGTTTAATATTTAGTCGTTCCTTTCATGTCCAACACTCTTGATAACTGGATTGACGCTGATGATCGTCCCTGGGGGCGGTGGGAAGAGTATTTGAACGAGACAGGCTATCGGGTCAAGCGGATCATTGTGCATCCTGGCCAGCGTCTTTCCCTGCAGCGTCATAAACTCCGGAGCGAGCATTGGGTAATAGTTGCGGGAAGCGGTCTTTTCACGTTGGATGATTCCGTTACGTCGGTCAATGCAGGAGACAAAGTCTTCATTCCCGTCGGGGGCGTCCACCGAATAGAAAATCCGGAAGACCGGGACCTGATTATCATCGAGACCCAGTTGGGAATCTGTGATGAGGATGATATCGAACGACTTGAGGACGACTACGGACGAAGCTAGAGGGTTGCGTAGGCTTCTCCTGCCTACCTTTTCTGGGGGCTAGACTTCGTCTGCCATTCCAGAGGGTTCCATTGTCCAGCAGCCTATTTCACTGTCTTTCGAGTGCGCTGTAGGTGCCGTGCAGAAACGGATACCCCGAAGACGAGGAAGATGTAATATCCCAAGATCCGCCACGTGATGAGTGAAGGCACCAGAAGCGAAGTGTTTGGCAATAAATCGCTAAAGAAAAGGGCATAAAGGCCTTCTATCCCGCCGGCTCCTCCAGGCGTAGGCATCACTAAGGCAGAAATAGTCATGGCGATGGATCGCATCACAAGCAGTAGTGTGTCAACGTCAGGGACGAAGCTCCAGATTACGAATACTGCAAGCATGTATCGAGCAATCCATGTGCCCGTTGTCAGCATGAACCCACGTAAAAAGAAATCCGATTTCTGCTTACGAAGTACGGAAGCTCGGGCGGAAAACTGCTCCATTTCCTTGAGGACTCCATCACGGAATCGTCGCAGAAGAGGCAGGCGGAACACTACGGAGGCAATGCGAGAAAGGAGTTCCGGATGGAATAAAGTGGCATAAGCGAATACACCTGCATACAGCATTAGCAGTATGAAATACACCACCGCGGTCCAAAGACCCACATTGCCAGCTACTTCTGGAATGACATCCATGGAAAGCATTGCAAACAAGATCACTGGAACCGAGAGCGCAAACCAGATCTGATCCAGCAGCATGACGTAGGTCATAACTGCAGAGACGTCACCTATGGCTATCGGACCCTTCCGAGACGCCTTTGTCTCCATGGACGTGACTTTTGACTCCCTGGAAATGTAATACGCAGTTAAAGGAGCGCCTCCGACAACGCTCGGTGAGATATTGGAAGCAAAATCCCACATCAATTGGGAACGAATGCCGGCTTTGAACCCCAACGAGTGCCTAGAAATAAAGCTGATACGCCAACCGCCAAACACTACCCGACATATGGTCATCAGAAAGGCGCACGCCATGATCCAAGGGTTCACAGAGGAGATAAAATTGCGCATAGCGCCCTCATCCCAGGTGTACCACGCAATGATCAGTAATACTCCTATGCCCAAGGACAACGGAAGGATTAGTCCCTTTAAGGACCACCCTGGAACACCTTCTCCCTCAGGTGGAAGAGGAGTTGGTGCGTATCCATCAATTATTAGGTCGTCTGGCATGGGAAGGGTGCCTTAAGCGTCCATAGTAAGGCGATGAAAGAAGACAGCGGGGTCCGGAACGGTGCGGCGACGAAGGGGTTGAGCCGGTGAGGATGCAGTCGCGTTACGTTTAGCAGGTTAAGGGGTTTCGCACTCCTAAAAGCATACTGACTGGATTATGGGAGATGGATTTCACATCGTAACCGACCTTCATATGCACTCCACGGCCTCAGACGGTCGCATGAGTCCACATGATGTCATGACAGAGGCTGCGAATGCTGGGCTGCAAATGGTGGCTCTCACAGATCACGACACACTTGCAGGTCTGGAAGAAGCTCGTTCAGCAGCTCAGGTGCACGGGCTAACATTTGTCAATGGCGTTGAAATTAGCGCACGTGAAAACGACGAAGAGGTTCATTTACTAGCCTATCGATTTAACCCAGAAAATGCAGGGTTGTTGTCGCTCCTATCCTTACAACAACAACGTCGAACAGAGAGGGCCGAAGAATTTGTTCGATGCTTTCGGCGGGATGGTCTTATATCAGATGAACAGCAACTGCCTGAGCCTGCCCCGGGGCGCTCCTTGGCGCGGCCACATGTAGCGGCGCTATTGGTTGAGTCTGGTGCCGTAAGCAGTATGGAAGAAGCTTTTAGTAAATATTTGATTCCAGGAACACCCCATTTTGTAGAAAAAGCTTTGCCATCAGGTGCCGAAGTAATGGATGTTGTCCATAGCGCCTCAGGACTAGTGTTTCTGGCTCATCCTGGACATCATACCGCTCACCAGACTGTGAGGAACCTCATCAGGGCCTCAATCGATGGTGTTGAAGTAGTGCATCCCAGTCACGACATCATGTTAGAAGAGTATTATCGTTCATTGGCTCGCCAGAACGGGCTTCTTATGAGCGGTGGGTCTGATTTTCATGCTCGGAATTCGCATGGAGGATCTTCTTTGGGACAGATTCGGTTCGAACCTGACGCTGCTTTGTTGCAGGCACTTCGGACCCATTGACGCATCGTTGCGTTTGCGCCGTTGCAACCATCAAAGCGCTTTCTTGCGTCATTTCAGTCTATTCCTCACCACGCTAACGATCCGTTTCGGAATGCTGTCCCGTCGTCCAGCCATCGCGATATTTTCCTTCCTTCTGGCAATTTGCGTTAGCCCTGCTTTGGGTCAGCAATCGGAAGGATGGACCGCCCATACCTCATTTGGTGAAGGAACAGACCTGTCATTGACCGACTCTCATGTCTGGATTTCGACAGAGGGCGGAGTGTATTCCATCGAACGTTCGAGTGGGGGAATATCCCGATTAACGGTAGTCGATGGTTTGGCTCAAGTTGGGTCCTCTGCCATTTCTGCGGACCAGTCAAGAGGTGTTATTTGGGTCGGTTATGACGATGGCTTGATGGACCGAATTGATGCAGAAACTGGTGAAATACGGACATTTAGAGATATCGAAAGGGCCGAGCAATACACGGCCAGGGGCATAAATCGAATCACGGTTCAAGGTGATTCATTATTGATTGGAACGGAGTTCGGTGTAGTCGTTTTCGATCCTACCAGGAATGAGGTAAGGGATTCCTACAGTCGGTTTGGTTCGTTGCCGGTTGCTATGACGGTACATGATGTCTACGTCGAAACAGAGGTGTTTGGCCGAGCCACAATGTGGGTCGCGACCAATGAAGCCATCGCTCACGCTCCTCTAAATGGTCTCAATCTGCAGGACCCCGCTTCGTGGTCAGTTGAGCGAGTTGGTTCGGGCTCGGATCCCATACCGGTGTTTTCATTGACCGAAATGGGCGGATTTGTGTATGCCGGAGCGCAAGCTGATGTCTATCGAAGAGGCATCTCAGGTACGTGGCAAAAGCTGGGCGTCACGAACCGAGCTGTTACTCACTTGGCTGCATCAGAGTCAGCAGTGGTCGGAAGCGCCACGTTTGCTCTAGTAGTTGTGCGGGAGGATGGATCGGCTTCGTCTCACTCCGTTGACGGCTTACCATTCCCAGTAGCTGCGAGCCTTGAGGGTTCCTTGCTTTGGCTGCTCGATGGAGCCAATGGGCTGGCTCGGGCATCTATTCCGGCATTGGATTCAGGCGTATTGAGTCCAGACCAGACATATCTTCCTAGTGGACCGGCCGATGGTTCGTTTTCATTGTTGTCCATGTCAGAAGAGGGTGATGTTTGGGCGAGTGGTGTTAATGCTCCAAACACAGGTTTTTATCGGTTAGATACAGAAGGAATTTGGACATCTTGGTCCACGTTGAATACACCTGAACTTCAGGGAAAGGCTGCTTTTGTACATGTCTTCGCGGGTGAGGGCGGTGTTGGCTGGGCGGGATCGGAAGGGGCAGGAGTCGCTTTAGTAGGTGCTGAAGGGACAGTCACATTGTTCACGCCGGCCAATTCATCTCTGCTGCCTGCCTCAGGGTCAAGTGACTTTGTGGTTGTGGGCGGATTACACGAAGACGCATTTGGCAACCTCTGGGTCACGACTCGAGCGAGTAGTGAACCGTTACACATGCGGACCCCCTCTGGGGATTGGAAAGGCTTCGGGCCAAAAATTGGGCAGGGTCTGTTATCGACATCGACCGCCTATGGGCGCGTGTTTATCGATTCGTTTGATGAAAAATGGATTGTGGTTCATCGAGAGACCAACTTTCAGCAGAAACGTGGCCTCATGGTGCTTGACACAGGCATCTCAGAAAACCCATCTGATGATGAATTTCGGTTTTTTGGAACCAAGGGGGCGGCAGGTCAAGGGCTTCCTTCTGTAAGTGTGAACGCCATCGCTGAGGATCGTGATGGGCTCATCTGGGTGGGTACTGAGAGTGGCCCTGCCTACTTCATCAATACGGGTATCGTCGCGCGCGATGGATCAGCCATTCCCATTTGGCCACAGTGGGCGAACCGGGATTTGGGGACGTTTATGCTGTTCGGATTGAACATTCACGATATAGCAGTCGATCCTGCGGGCCGTCTCTGGTTTGGAACAGACAATGGGGCCTGGTTGGTGGAGTCTGCGGAAGGAGGGTACGAGGTCGTTTATCATTTCACTTCAGAAAACTCACCCCTGTTCTCAAATGAAGTAACGGCCGTTGCTGTCGATGATAATTCTGGCCAGGTCTATTTTTCCACAAACCGGGGACTGGTCAGCTTTGCCTCCGATGCCATTGCGCCACGCGCAGAGGCGGGAGATCTTCTGATTTATCCCAATCCAGTCAGGGTTAGCGGCACATTGGAGCCTAGTATCCAAATCGAAGGTCTCGTTGCAGTTACCGATATACGTATTGTAACCCCGGCAGGCTACCTTGTACGTAGACTCGAGGCTCGAGGAGGGCGCACAAGATGGGATGGACGGGATGAAACAGGGCAGTTGGTTGATTCCGGAGTGTATCTGGTTATTGCGATGGGGCGCAACGACGAAGGGACATCGATAGGAAAGGTGGCCATCATCCGGTAAGGTGACAGCCGAGCGGGCTCCTAATTTATTATGCGCATAAAAAGTTCAATGTTCATGCAGTTGCCTAGCACTCCCGGGCAGCCCTATATTTCTGGTCTGTGATTTCATGGTGGTCGTAGCTCAGTTGGTTAGAGCGCCAGGTTGTGGCCCTGGAGGTCGGGGGTTCAATTCCCCTCGATCACCCCAAGAGCTACGATGACATCGGTTTAACCGGTTCCACCGTGGGCTCTTAAATGCCGCGTTCGTCTAGGGGTTAGGACGCCGCCCTTTCACGGCGGTAACACGGGTTCAAATCCCGTACGCGGTACCAAAGACCCGGTTGGCCAATAGGCCGACCGGGTCTTTGTATTTTGCGGAAGTGGTTGAAAAACTCGGGGGCTTCGCGCAGCGGACGCGGGGAATTAATGACTGAGCGGCAGTGTGAAAGCGGGAGAAGCCGCTGGAAAGAAGGGAGGCGGTGAAGCACCGCTTGATCAGGGTCTATCCCGAAGATTTCTTGCTACTGCGCTGAGACGGCGTCCCAAGTAGCCAGAGACGTAGCCCAAAGGCGCCAACGAGGACGGCCATAGCAGGAGGTATGGGTTGGATGAGTGTTAGCTGAAGCAACAAGGCCATTAGCGTCAGAACGCCAGTCCATTTAAAGTAGGTCTTGAGATAAGAGAATCGTCGCCAAACAATAGCCACGATTAGATGCGTTGGGAGCGCCCACAGAATGTCCCAATTGGCAGACGTGACCCAATGAAGGGTAAAAAACCACATCACCAGAAGGAAAAGGCCTACGAATCCAAACAGGCCCAAGATCAGCCGATCCAATAGGCCAGCCTCGAAGCCGTAGGAGCGGAATTGCATTAGTGTGACGACCAATAAGGAGCTTCCCAAGAGCCACAGCACGATGCTGGAAAACGGTATGCCGCCAGTTCCTTGTTCTTTGGTTGCATCCAGCAATGTTCTGGTTTGAGAAATGATTGCGCCACCATTGGCTGCCTCAGCGTTCTCGAGGACATCAAAAAGCTCCAATGGCAAGAAAGCACGCTCGCGTTCGGTTGGGACGTCGTCGAGGGGCGAACCAAAGGCCAGGTCGATACCTAAATCAAGCCACCCATGATGATGCGAAAACCCATCTACTAATTGACGATACGTCCGATCGCCAACGTCAGGGCCAAGACGTATGGCTTCCGTAGTCACAAGGAGATCCAAAATGCGCGTCGAGCAATTATCCCGAACGAAATCATATTGATAGGCCCTGTTTTCCGGAAGAAGGTTTTCCTCCAGCAACACCCATATTTCATTGCGCTGCACTTCGGTCAGTGCCAGAGATTGCTCGATTACATCCCGCTGTTCAAAATCTGCTCCTCGTAGGAAGCGAGGCATTGGTTCGATGCTTACTTCATAGAGCATATCCCCATAGGCAAACCGGGGAATAAACCAAGGGCGAGTGATGTCAAAGGTCCCCCAGTTGAACACCACATCAAGACCGCTCTCAGGATCCATCACCCTAAGCGCACTGTGGCCCCATAAGGAATACACGGCATCGCCAGGCGCAACCGTCAACACAGACATGGAGGCCTCCGGCGACAAATCTGACGGAAGCTGCGCATGCGTAGGTAGAGCTAGCGCCGCCAAAATCAATGTCACAACTAGAAATTGGAGAACGGTCCCCGCCCCTTGTCGTAAGAGCGCCTTTGTATTGCTTCGTCCGTTCACCATTACTGGGTCATTTGGTTGTGAGTAGAGCACTTCGTGCAGAAAAGACGTTTGATGCGCTCCGGGAGGTTATTCCGGCCCCGGAAACAGAACTGGATTATCGGGATCCGTGGCAACTCCTTGTCGCCGTCATTCTATCGGCACAATGTACCGATGCCAGAGTCAACCTCGTAACCCCTTCGCTCTTCGAACGGTTTCCTGATGCGTCTTCGACCGCCGCCGTGGAGTCCGAAGATGTGTTTCCCCTCATCCGCTCTATATCCTACCCCAACAACAAGGCAAAGCACCTTGTTGGTGCTGCCCGGAGGCTGCTACAGGTCTATGATGGCGTCGTGCCTCGCACGGTAAACGAATTGGTCACGCTACCTGGAGTAGGGAGGAAGACCGCGCAGGTGGTGGCTTCGGTTGCCTACGATGTGCCTACGCTCGCTGTCGATACGCATGTCTTCCGTGTAGCAAACCGAATAGGGCTCGTGAAGCGGGATGCGACGACGCCTGAAAAAGTAGAACGGCAATTGAAAAGATTGTTGCCAGAAGACACCTGGGGAGATGCTCATCATTTGCTCATTTTACACGGTCGATATACGTGCACAGCCCGCTCTCCGTCCTGTGAGTCATGCGTAGTTGCGCCTGTCTGCCTATATGCGGAAGAGCGGCAGCGCCTTCCAGTTCCGGTATCAGGGCTCAATCCAGCAAAAGGGACGTATTGGTGCAAGACCAGGCGCCACTATTTTAACGAACCGGATCTCCCCACTGACCGGCACGGTTCGGAACAGATATCGTGTCCAAAATGTGGATCGATGAATGTGTTTATTTCGAAGACAGGTCACTCGGCGAAGCGTGTTCGAGACTTCCGTGTATGAGTTTCCTGTCAGTCAGGACCAACGAATAGAATAAATTAATGAACAAGCACCTCCTAATGATTCTCGACGGCTACGGAATCGCGGAAGATCCGTCCGTCAGCGCCATCGCTTATGCCAAACAACCATTCTTGGATCTGCTATTCAGGAACTACCCCCATGGCACGCTCGATGCATCGGGGCTTGAGGTTGGTCTCCCTGAGGGCCAAATGGGAAACTCGGAGGTCGGACACATGAATTTGGGTGCGGGCCGGGTGGTCTATCAGGACATCACTCGAATTGACGAGGCCATTCGTGACGGATCATTCAACGAAAACACTCTGCTGCGCAGCATGATAGAAGATGTAATCCGTGATGGTAAGACGTTGCACCTCATAGGGTTATTGTCTGACGGCGGCGTCCATTCGCACGAGAATCACGTCCACGCCCTCATTCGTCTTGCCGCGGCCATGGGTTGTCCAAAGGAATCGCTCGTTGTCCATGCATTCACCGATGGAAGGGATACGTCACCCCACGGTGCGCGGCAATACGTTGCTAAGCTCGAGAAGGTGATGAGCGAAACGGGGTGCGGGGTAATCGGGTCGGTCGTGGGTCGCTATTGGGCGATGGATAGGGATAATCGATGGCCGCGGGTCGAGAAGGCCCATCGGCTTTTGGTCGATGGTGTGGGTGAGCAGGTCGCTACGGCTTCGCAAGCCGTTGAGGCAAGTTATTCGCGCGATGTGACCGATGAGTTCATTGAGCCTTTTGTGATTGGGGATCCATCGCAACATCGTGTGAGAGATAGCGACGCCATATTGTTTTTCAATTTTCGTGCTGACCGGGCACGTCAAATAAGTCGGGCCATAATGGATCCAACGTTCGAGGAGTTTGAACGGACTCTGCTGCATGGCATCCGCTACGTGACCTTCACGCCGTACGACGAATCCTTCCCATTTGAGATCGTCTTTCCGAAAGTAAACCTGACCAAGACGCTTGGCGAAGTCATCGAAGGGGAGGGGCTGCTGCAGCTGCGCGCAGCTGAGACAGAGAAGTATCCGCACGTGACCTATTTCTTCAGCGGAGGACGGGAGAGCGCGTTCAAAGGAGAAGACCGCATCATGGCAGCGTCACCGAAAGTGGCGACGTACGATCTTCAGCCCGAGATGAGTGCGCCTGAGTTGGCTCAAAAAGTCGCTGACGCCATTCGTTCAACTGACTATTCGTTGGTTGTCATCAACTTTGCCAATCCGGATATGGTGGGTCATACCGGCGTATTTGAGGCGGCCGTTAAGGCCGTAGAAGCAGTAGACGCAGCGGCTAAGGTGGTCATCGACGCTGCCCTAGAAAGTGGCTATTCGGTTAATGTAATTGCAGATCACGGAAACGCGGATCGGATGAAAAACCCCGATGGCACGCCACACACGGCTCACACAACAGTGCCCGTTCCCCACATTATCATCAAGAAAGGATTTGAGGGACCGGTACGGCATGGAAAACTGGCCGACGTGGCCCCAACCATCCTGCATATTTTGGGAATCACCCCGCCGCCCGAGATGAACGGCTTTTCCGTGATGTAGACCAGACAGGGCCGGTGCCCTGGAAAGCGGCCCGCTACCGGATCTCGAATTCGTTCGTCATCCGAGCCTGTACGGTGCCGTTTGCTGCCGCAAACTCCTGCAGTTTGGCCTGCAAGACCAGAGTTGCCTCTCCCGGATCATTGCCCAACAGACGAGATAGGGCATTCATAGACACCGCTGAGGTGAGGCTAAGCTGATCGAAAAATGTCGGTGACCTAGGGTAGCGCACAACCTGCACATCGTCGGGATCAAGCTCTGCTTGCTCGATAGCTCGCTCAATGGCGATATCCATGCCACCAATCTCATCGACCAATCCAGCGGCAAAGGCATCGGACCCTGTCCATACGCGGCCACGGGCTAAGGCGTGAGCCTCTTCGGTGCTCATATTCCGAGCTGTCGCTACGTGTTGTAGGAAGGCCTGATAAGTGGTATCTGTGGTGCGTTCGAGCATGGCACGCTCGGCGTCGCTCCAGGAGCGCATGCCAGAAAACATGTCGGCTGATGCGCCCGAAGCCACTACATCATTGGTGATGCCTAAACGAGCCTCAAAAAGCTCACTCGCATCGAAAAACATCGAGAACACTCCGATGGAGCCTGTTATGGTCGTCGATTCAGCTACAATGTGATCACCCCCAGTCGCGATCCAATACCCACCACTTGCTGCTACATCGCCCATTGAGATGATAACTGGCATTTCTTCTGCCGTTCGCTGTATTTCACGAAGCATGGCATCGGCGGCTGGCGCCATCCCGCCCGGGGAATCAATGCGCACCACGAGTGCTTTGACGCCTCGACGATCGCGGGCAGTGCGCAATGCAGCGACAATCGTATCGGATCCGCTCATTACGGATGTAGATAGTAGGCCGCCTGCATCGCTTGAGCCAGGCATCATGGTACCACTGACGTGCACGACGGCGATTTTGTTGGTTGCCGTTGAACTACGAACCTGATTGCTCCACTGCGACATGGGGACGAGCGTTATGTCATCATCCTCGTCGTCTCCGAATAGTGCTCGGACCTGGTCGTTGTAGAGAAGGTCATCAACAAGACCTGCTTCAAAAGCTTCTGTCGCCGAAAACATAATGTCTTGATTCAGAAGACGCATTACATCGTCTACCGACATATTTCGGGACTCTGCGACTCGGTTGGCGAAAACAGCTTCAATGTCATCTAAAATGGCCTGAAGTTGTTCGCGGTTCTGATCCGAGAGGGAAGTACGTGTGTAGGGCTCGACGGCGCCTTTATAATCACCCGCACGTACGACCATCGGCTCGACATCCAGTTTTTCCAACAGATCTGCGTAGAACGTTGAGGTCATGGCAAATCCGTTGAATTCAAAGATCGACTGTGGGTCGAGGAATACACTGTCGGCCGCAGAAGCCAAGAAATATTCAGCCTCTGTCATAAAAAAATTGCGGCTTGAAGCAAACACAGGTTTGTCACTTGCGGCGAATGAGACAATGGCGCGCCGAACAGCCTCCAATGTGGCCCAGGATTCGGTGAGACCAGAGGAGCGAATCCACAATCCCTCAATTCGACTATCTGTTGCGGCAGCTTCTAGGGCATCAACTAATCCGTGAACATCAAAAGCAGATTCGCCCATAAGTGCCTGAGTGAGTGGGTCGCCAGAGACTTTTTCTGGAAATCCACCTGCAAGCTCCAACGTGAGCACAGAACCGGTCTTGATCGGTGGCTGAGCATCGCCAGCGGCTGCAAATGCTAGTAAGAACAGGAAACCGAAAAAGAACAGTACTCCAATGGCGATCATTGACCCGAGGGTACTGGCCAAGAGGACTTTCAGAAACTTCATGGGTTTGGAGGCAGGTGCAGACGGCGTAGTAGAAGGGTGCATATAAATAGGTAATAGTATCCCGGTTGCTGAGAGAACGCGATGAGCGTACGGACGTTCTCTCCATCATTGCTATTGCACTGCGTTTCCCAGGAAATCTGCACCCGCAGGTAAGCGTCTAACTTTACACCGGTACTCTAAAGCTGTTCGTTGTATAGCACTGAGTTCCTCAACGTAAATGGGTTTTGCATCATGTTTGATCAACTTGCCGATTACACCATTCCCGTATTTCACCCTATCGTTGTCCATTTTCCAGTGGCTTTGGCGGTACTTGCACTGATACCTGCCCTTCTTTGGTTGATGCGAGACCGGGTGCGTTGGCTTGGGATCACGTTGGCGGCTGAAGTACTGGCGTTCATCGGAGCCTATGTTGCGCTTGAAACAGGTGAAACGCTGGAACACGAGAGCGAAGGAGTGACCATTGTCGACCAGTTCGTTCACCTTCATGAGACGATGGCCGAGCGAGCCATGTGGGTTATTGGTATCACCTGTGTAGCGCTCATTTTTGCAGCCTGGTGGGGAAGACGCGATTTAAGTCGGCCGGGTGTCCATTTAGGTATCAGGATAGCTGGTTTCTTACTGGTGGTCGCGGCAGCTATACTGATTGGGTTGACAGCACACATAGGGGGGATTATGACGTGGGGCGTTCCCTCCTAACCTAAAAGCAGTGGTCACATAGCGCTTCTGGTCCTGACCTCTATTGTAGACAGTATTTGGTAATGCTGAGGGCGATTCTAGCCTGTACAAGTGGCCAAATCGCTCATCCTTCCAAGCCACGGGTCTGGCACGCATTTTTCAAGGCTTCACTCAGGGTCCGTTTCTCAACCCCCCATTAAACCTGGAACGGAAGGTGAACCACATGAAAATGCTACTGTCCTTTTTAAACAAGTTTAGACGACATCGTGCCGTACTCGCACCGATTCGTCTTACATCTTTTTTCAGCATGGCTGCACTGTTGTTCGCCATGACCGTGGTTACGCCGACAACGACTTTTGCGCAACGGGGTAGTACTTCAAAAGGAGGAGTGGAGAGAAATTCCAAAGCTCAGTCACGTAAATCGGGCATTGCAGCGCGTTCGACTTCTAGTAGGTCAGATTCACGTGCCACACCTTCTCAATCCTCATCAAAGAGGGCTCAATCCTCATCGAAGAGCAGGTCTCGCGCTTCTGGTACGTCGCGCTCAGCCGTGCGATCAATAAATCGTTCTGGCTCTGCTGGTGGTTCTGGTTCCGTGTCCGATTCGCGCACAAGAGCCTCTAGTCGCGGATCAGTGGGATCGTCAGGTCGCAGTGACCGGATCGTTATCAATGGTCGTAGAGCAAGATTAAGCCTGCCACACGTCCGAGCAACCTATCGAAGTCACGGTAATAGCCACGTTCGTTTCCGTACCCGAATTCACGTTCCTTCCAGACGCGTAGTCTACCATAGACCGCATACACGAATCAACGTGCATCTGACTTGGCCATGGACAATCCGCTATCAGCGGCACTGGTCGCCACGATATACTTATCGGCAAGTTGTGGTCGTACGCTCGGATTGGGGGCGGTCACATCGCACAAGTCGTATTGAAATGGAGACTACATATCGGCACCAAGTCCGCTGGGCGAATGATGAATATGCTGTACTCGATGTGTCGATCGAAAAAATTGCCCTTTACGATAACGGTCGATATATCGGGATGGTAGACCGGATTCCGGAGCATCTGTCTCGCATCGAAGCAACTGTATTCCGCAACGGTGATATCGCGTTTGATCGAGATGTTTTCTTAGTTGGAGACCGCCGTGATGGTTTTGAACTCATCTCCACATCCTTCCAGGATGGCTATGCAGGCTCCGGAAGCGGTTGGGATCAGGACATGGCGGTGGGCCGCGTATATCTCAGATCGCAGAAAGTTGGTCTTCACGGTACAGCCGCCTTTACAACCCGCGTTCCTATCGAGGCCATGCCCCGATAAGCTTACTACCTGAAGATGAAGGATGGCTTTGGGATTTTGGAGCAGACGCAATCAGTGCTGAGCGTGACGATTATGGCGCTTATTACGGCTACTCATCTGACAGATCCTCTGGGTTTCGGTCATCTGGGCTATTTGAGGCCGAATCAACTTATGCCTATGAAACGGAATTTGGAGCTTCGTTTTCAGTCGATCGGAAAGCCAGTATTCGGCGCGTTGAATAGCGGACCCTGGTAATTCAACGTGTCGATAAACGGGGCGGCCTCCTTTTAGGAGGCCGCCCCGTCCTCTTTTTATGACTCCCACCCTCTGCCCCGATCCTGACTTCCTTGAAAAGCGAGCAAAGGGAAACCCGCGCAGCTGTTTTCAGGTTGGACACCCGGACGTTGATTGTCCGCATTCTAACCCAACCCAAAAGCCTTGTCCCGCTCCTTCCACAGCACGTTATCTGGAACTGTACGCAGCATGACGCCGCGGCAACGGTCCGTTCTGCGTATGGTCGTGAAGAGTTTTATTGAAACGGCGGGCCCAATAGGCTCGAAAGGCTTGAAAGAGCACTTCAATCTGGGAATGAGTCCGGCAACTATCCGTAATACCCTCAATGATCTTGAGGCGCTAGGCTTCTTGACTCATCCTTACACCTCAGCTGGAAGAATGCCCACTGAGCTTGGGTACCAGGCCTTCGTGACGGAGTTGATGGAAGCGGTAGTTCTGGAAGAAAAGGAGCGGATGGTAATGCATCGTGAATTAGCCATGCTAATGGATGATACGCAGGCTCTAATTCGGGAAAGTAGCCGACTTCTAGCCCGACTTGCCCAACTGCTGGGGGTTGTACTGAGTCCGCGTATGAAGAATGGGGTCTTGCAACGGCTTGATCTCGTTCCAGTAAGTTCAGGAAAGGTCCTCTTCGTTATCAGCGTAGAGGGGGGATTCATCCGCACGATTCTAATGCAGTTAGGCTCCGAATTACGGCCTAATCAGTTGGTTAAGCTTGTAGAGCTTCTCAACGAACGATTGGCAGGTCTTACGCTGGATGAAATTCGCCGGACGTGCGTCCCACGTATTCAGGATCTTGTTTCGGACGACGACCCTGTTGTTCGATTAATTTTGCGCAGAAGCGCCGATCTGTTTTCTGATGAGCCCGAGACCAGAACCGTTCAATTCGATGGAACTGGGTTTATGCTTTCCCAACCAGAGTTTTCTAGATCAGAACAGTTTAAGGATCTGATTCAGTTGCTTGATGATGACTCCACGGTCATTCGCCTAATGGAAGAAGATGACGAACCGCAACCAGGCAAGGCCAGGGTTCGAATTGGGTACCAGGCACATGGAGATTCAAATGATCCGGAATCATGTCGCATCTCCATCGTGACTGCGCCGTACTTGGTCAGCAATCTCCAAGGCACCATTGGCGTCATCGGACCAACACGCATGAACTATGCAAGAGCGGTTGCTCTCGTTGAGGGAATGGCGACACTAATGAGCTTGGCTGATTCAAGAACGAATCTGGCTTGAATCCACTTGACATAAGGGCGGGAAGTACGATTATTTCTCCGAAACGTTGACGATTACCATGAGCGAAAAAGAACTAGAATCATTTGATGAACCAGAATCAGCTGAAAAGACTGAAGGTGGGGAAGATGCTGAAGATAAGGATGCCGTCCTGCAAGCGATTGATGAACTGGCAGATCGGGCCCATGAAATCGAACAGTTGAAAGAAGAGTTGGAGCAGACAACTGACAAGCTGAAGAGGCAGGCTGCAGAGTTTCAAAATTATAGGCGCCGCACCGAGCAAGAGAAGTCCCAGTCCGTGGCTTACGGGAAAAGCCTTGTCATCTCGTCTCTCCTAGATGTCGTTGATGATTTTCAGCGTTCCTTGGAAGCAACAGACAAGGCGGAAGCTGAAACGGAAAGTGAACTTTCTCCGGCGTATCAATCGCTCAAAAGTGGCGTAGAGCTAGTCTTCCAGAAGCTTACAGGTGAACTGGAAAAAATGGGTGTGCAGTCCATTGAGGTAGTTGGGCAACCGTTCGACGAAGAATTGCACGAAGCGCTGATGCAGCAACCGGCTGCAGAAGGGGAAGAATCGGGCATCGTCCTATCTGAAGTCCAGCGTGGCTATCGGATGGGTGATCGGGTCCTGCGGCACGCCCGCGTCATCGTATCCGTCTGACATGAGAGATTATTACGAAATACTCGGAATGGAGCGATCTGCTTCACAAGAGCAAATCAAAAAGGCGTATCGCAAACTTGCTCTGCAGTATCACCCAGACAGAAACCCTGGAGATACGGCAGCAGAGGACAAGTTCAAGGAGGCTGCTCAGGCCTATGAGGTGCTCTCTGATCCCGCTAAACGTCAACGATATGATCAGTTTGGGCATGCTGGCGTGCAAGGTGGTGCATCAGGAGGTCAAGCCGGCTTCCATGACATCAATGACATTTTCAGCGCTTTCAGTGATATTTTTGGAAGTGGTGGCAGCATATTTGACGACATGTTCGGTGGGCGCTCTGGCGGGCGTGGGCGTCAGCAAGGCCGCCCGGGTAATGATCTCCGGATTAAACTGCCCTTGACCCTAGAGGAAATCGCGGAAGGCGTCGAGAAAAAAATTAAGGTCCGCAAGTCCATTGAATGCGAAACTTGTGATGGCCGAGGCGCCGAAGATCCGGAAAAAGGATTCGAATCCTGTGGCACTTGTCAAGGGGTGGGGGAGGTCCGTCAGGTCTCTCGCTCTGTTTTCGGACAGTTTGTAAATGTCCAGCCCTGTCCGTCATGTCGAGGTGAAGGCCGGATTCTGCGTACCCCCTGCGAATCCTGTGCCGGTGAAGGCAGGCAAAAAGGAGAGGAAACGATCAATATTACCGTGCCGGCTGGTGTCTTGGAAGGACATTACCTAACGCTTCGTGGGGCTGGAAACGCGGGCCAGCGTGGTGGTTCTTCAGGAGATCTCCGGGTAGAGATCGAGGAACGTAGGCATGATGAGTTTACCCGTGAGGGTCTCGATGTATATCACGAGCTCTATATTTCCTTCCCTGACGCAACGCTAGGAACGGAAGTCGAGGTACCGACACTCAAAGGGCGAGCGCGGTTACAAATCGATGCTGGAATCCAGTCCGGTAAAATCCTGCGTATGCGTGAACGTGGTCTTCCTGATATTGAATCAGGAAGAAAAGGAGATCAGATGGTACGTGTCCACGTATGGACGCCGACTGGCCTAACCGATGAAGAAATGGAAATCCTAGAAAAATGGAAGGAAGCTTCTTCGTTCGAGCCGGATCCTGATTCTCTAGGGGACCGTAAAGGATTTTTCTCTCGCGTTAAGGATGTCTTTTCCTGACGATCAGTTAGGTTGACTGAACTCGGTGTTCTCGATATGACGGCACCGATCACACTTTGAACAAAGGAAGCATTGCATCCAATTTCATCTCAACCTGTAGATCCTGAAACATTCCGAAAGGGAATGAGGCACGTCCCGACGGTTGTTACGGTCGTGATGTTTGACGCAGACCAGGCTCCGTGCGGCGTGACGATCGGTTCGTTTGTCAGTCTGAGTCTAGATCCCCCGCTGGTGTGTTTCAACATCAAGAAAGACTCCACCATCCATGACGAGTTGATCAAAGCGCAACATTACCTGATTCACGTTTTACGAGAAGATCAGGCCGCGGTATCAGATCGTTTTGCAGATCCAAATCTTTCCACTCGCGATCAGTTGATACCTGAATGGATAGAAGAGGGCCCTCACGGCATACCTGCTCTTAGGGAGCATCTTGTTCGATTCGACTGTCGAAGGACGCAATTACACGATGGTGGGGACCACACCATTATTCTTGCCTGTCTTGAAGGTATAGAAGAAGGCAAGCCTTCGCGCCCTGTCGTGTATCACCAGCGCGCGTATCACGCTGTAGGTGAGCAAGTAGCTGATCGATCCACTGGAATCTGATTGTCTACGACAGAATAAGAGAGGTTGAGAAGATCGGGGAGGCTAAACAAGCCAGCACCGGTATGGATCTCAACATCAGTCAGGCCTGCAAAGTGTTTCTCCTGCGGAACCAGTGCCGAAGAAGGCAAAATCGTATCGGCACGGATCAATCGGATCCATCGAACGACATGCCAGCGTCAGTTCCTCTACGCTTCGCCAGTCATTTGCCTTGCGACTAAGAAGATTAATGTGTCGGGCCTGCGTCCCGGAATGCACGTCAAGAGGAAGCATCAAGTGAGAAGGGTCGACGCACGTCCAAAGGCCTAAGTCCACCGGCCCGCTGCGAACCATCCACCTCAGGTACATATTCAGGCGCTTGCACGCACTACCCGACGAGGGTCGGGCGACATGACGATTCATACGGCGTGGGCGTCCGGGAACGGCATCCAATAAGCTCGAAGAAAATGCTTCAAGACCCGACTTCACAGGGTCTGAAGCATCGACGCCGGATTTGAAAAATGTCTCGATGGATCCACCCGCAAGTGTGGATTGAAGGGCCAGGATGAGTCCTTCAAGGTCAGCATCGTTAAAGGTGCGATGGACGAATCCCTCAATACGCGAGCGATCCATCGCTTTGTAGCCGTGTATGAATGAAGCCGGTTTGAACGCCATGCGCTCGCACAACTCTTCTAGTTTGCGCAGCATGATATCCCGGCGTCCCCATGCGAGCAATGCCGCAAATAGGGCCATAATTTCTTGATCCCGCGGGTCGTCAAAAGCATGCGGAATCGAAATCGGGTCATCCTTTATGAAGGAAGCGGTTTCAAAACGGGCTGCGATTGGGTCCAGGTAGGATTTTAATTGTCTCGCTTCTGCGTCCAGAGTTGGCCTGTTCATTCCTCTGACGACCGCTGAAACAACATCAGTGCGTTCTCGAGGTCAACGTTTCCACCACTAATCACAACTCCCACGCGCGCGCCCTTGACGTCGTGCTGCCCGGAAAGTAGTCCTGCAGTTGCCAGCGCGCCTGTCGGTTCAACGATCATTTTGGCCCGTTCCCAGAAGAAACGCATAGCCTCAATGAGTGCCGCATCAGATACCGTGATCATGTCGTCCACATACTTCAAGACCAGGGGAAACGTAATCGTTCCTAGATAAGGCGTCCGTGCGCCGTCAGCAATCGTAACAGGGTTATGTACGCGCTGAAGCGTTCCTGTGCGGAAACTGCGCGTAGCATCGTCCGCTGCTTCGGGTTCAACACCAATCACTTTGCAGGTTGACTGAAGGTGCTTTGCTGCGATTGCACAGCCCGAGAGTAGTCCACCCCCACCACAACAAACATATATATAGTCTAGTTCGTGGGCAGCTTGCATAAGTTCAAGGCCTACGGTGCCTTGTCCAGCAACTACATGGGGATGGTCATAAGGAGGAATGATGGTCATACCCCGCTCTGCGGCCATGTCGCGGGCGAGATCTTCCCGTGTCGTGGTGTACTTATCGTAGGTGATCACCTCGGCTCCATACCCGAGCGTAGCTTCCTTCTTGATCCGCGGAGCGTCATCAGGCATAATGATCGTCGTGGGAATACGCAGCAGCGATCCAGCAAGGGCGATTGCTTGAGCGTGGTTTCCAGAGGAATAAGTTAGGACTCCTCTTTGCTTGTCGCTCTCCCGCAAACGGCTCAAGGCATTATATGCACCTCTAAACTTGAAGGCTCCTGTGCGCTGAAAATTTTCGCATTTCACAAAGACGGTCGCGCCACTCATTCGATTGAGCGTTCGACTGGTGATGACTGGCGTTTTATTGGCTTTGCCAGAAAGCAGGTCCGAGGCGGATAGGATATCATTGAACGAGACCGGGGAGACAGGCATCGACCTATCCCCCGGGTTCGCCTCATTTGATGACGTCATGTCGGGAAGGAATCAGATTACTAAAGAGGAGGGTAGATTACCCACCTACTGCAAGAGGTACTACTTCTTATCAGAAGTTACTTCCTCAACTTCCACATCGGTCACGTCTTCCACAACCCTTTCTACTACGATGGTCACATCCGTAACCAATGCAGCGATGGCACCGATAGCAGCCAAAGGCGCAGCAAACAGTACGGCAGCTGCTGCTCCGCCTGCACCTACAGAAAGAGGTACTTCGATTAGAGTACGACCATCTTTACGTACGCTAACACGCCGAACATTTCCTTCTTCGATAACTTGTTTCACTTTGTCGATGAGCTGACCGCCCTTGACCTTCATCTCTTCAACAGTGGTGCGGACATTTTCTTTGTCAACCATTGTTTGCGCCTCGAATCATTGATAATGGAGTAATAACTACTCTTTCGTGTACGTCAAGTCATGTGGTGTGTTGCGAAAAACGAACCATGTTTTGTCATATCGGCCTGAAAATCAGCCCGTACCCACCAGTCCTTCACGTTAACTACATGTTAATAAGCTTTAAGACTGGTAGTGGGCCGACGATACAGCATGCAGAACGAATTTTCCGAACGAAGTGCGTTCTACAACACAGACTAATTCTGACTTCACTCAATAGAACTTGGAGGTTCATCAATGGGTCAGCAGCAACTACTTCTTCTCGTACTTGGTATCGTCATCGTCGGCTTGGCCGTCGTAGTAGGTATCCAGGCTTTTTCTGAAAACCAGAAACAATCTAATGCAGACATGATGGTTAACGATGCTATCCGTATCGCATCTGATGCACAGGCTTGGAAACTTAAGCCATCCGCTTTTGGTGGTGGTGCTTCAGCTTCAAACTGGACAGGTCTTAGCTTCAGCCAGATTGGCTATACTGTTGGTGATCAGGGTCTACACCCAGGTACCGACGCAGCAGCCGATCAGTACGAAAATCTAAATGCCGTTTACGACATTGCCCTCGACGCCGGAACCATGACAATTACGGGTACCAGTTTTGATGGTAGCGGTACAGCTCTCAACACAGTGGTTGTTGAGGTAACAGGTACTACTCCTGGGACTATCTCGACAGAGATCAACCCGGTTAGCTAGATCGTATGACTCCTTCGCCTAAGGTGGCTCATGTCACATAGGTAGGATTAGAAGCGCGGGGCTTGCCATTGGTAAGCCCCGCGCTTTTTGTTGGTCCGGTCACGTATGTGGCCGGACCAACATTGTTGTATAGCTCAGCTCGATTGATCTGCGCTCGATTGATCTGCGCTCGATTGTAGCACGTAAAAGCAAGCCACCTACCTTTTTGCAGCGCGATAGGGAAGCTGGAGTGATGATCTGACTAGAAGGCATGCAGAAAGCAGGGTCGTAAAGCACAACTGCTTGGCAAGACGGCATAGCAAGACGGCATAGTAAGACGGCATAGCACGACCAAATAGAGCGGCGAAGGATTAAGAAGCGCTGCTTACCGCCGATACTGGGAGTACTCACTCCGTGCACATCGAATAGTATCGAATCCTCGGACGATCATAATTAAGTATCGAGCTCAATGGGACAACAGCAACTTCTTCTTCTCGTGATGGGTGTGATCATAGTCGGTTTGGCTGTGGTCTCTGGTATTGTCGCATTTCAAGAGAAAATGCGTCAATCAGAAATGGACAACATTGTTGAGAGAAACTTAGAAATTGCTTCCTTAGCTGCGGTTTGGAAGACTAAGAAGGATCCATTCGCGGGCGGGAATGCTTCCTATGCAGGACTGGAGACAGACGGGTTAACGCAACTCAATCTCAATGTGGAAACACACCACGCTACATACGAGATCACATCAGCTTCGTCCAACAATCTGGTAGTGACCGGTATTAGTACACGATACCCCGAACTGGGAGCTAGGACATTTGTCACGAACTACAGCGTTGATTCGACAATTGTCAGTTTCAACGGCGATTACACCATTGACTAACTGAGCATTAAGCAGGCCACCATGGCAGTCAAAGAGTTCAGATTTAGCGGCATTAGCCAGGCAGGGCAACCTGTTCAGGGAACCGTATTTGCGCCTAGCGCTAAAGCGGCCCGCAAGCGTGTCGCGTCTCTCGCCGAACGGCACGCATTCCGGACGCAGGGGATAGATGAACGCATGACGTTCATGTACAAGGTTCGCCACTTAAACGGAAAGGTGATAGAAGGGGAGCAGAAGTCTTTTTCAGAAGAAGAACTTCGAACTGCGCTATGCCTCGGAAAAAAACATCCTGCGTCTGTATGATGAATTATTCCCTCGCAAGAACGAGTATCTCGAGCGTATTTCGGGAGATACGGATGCGTTCGATCTTGGAATGTCCTATGACGATGAAGACTCACTTGATGAAGATGCACTTGAAGCTGAAATCAGCCGCTCAAAGCTCATTAACCTGTTCGAGGCATCGCTCATGGAAGCAGTCCGACAGGGCGTATCAGATATCCACTTGTTTCCGAATCCAAATCGACAGGTTGAAATTCATTTCCGCATAGATGGTCGGCTCAAGAAGTGGCATACGGAAGACAAGGTTCATCCGGAAGCATTCCTCGCTGTTGTCAAAGACAACTCGACAAATGTCGACCGTTTTGAGCGTGATTCAGCACAGGACGGTTTCATCCAGCGTGACATTGATGGCGCTCTGATTCGATTCCGTGTTTCAATCCTCCCGATTGCCTCTGCGAATCAAGAATTACGCGCCGAAAGCATCGTCATTCGTATCCTGGATGACCGTAAGGTGCTGACAGACATCAAGAAGTTGGGTATGCTGGATGTTGCCTTGAATGCATTCAATAAGGCAATTAGGCAACCTCACGGTATGGTTATCCTGACCGGTCCGACCGGTTCGGGTAAGAGTACGACGCTTGTCGCGGCTCTATACCAGGTAGTAACGCCGGAAGTAAACGTCCTTACTGTTGAGGATCCGGTAGAATACATCATTAGAGGAGTCCGTCAGATAAAGCTTAGTCATAAGCTCGATCTGGAAGGAGCTCTTCGTGCCATCCTTCGTCATGCCCCAGACATCGTTATGGTCGGGGAGATGCGTGACCGTCAGACGGCAGAATTGGCTATTAAACTGGCCAACACGGGTCACTTGACGTTCTCGACACTTCATACCAACGATGCGCCTGCAGCAGTTTCGCGACTATACAAGATGGGTGTAGAGCCATTTTTGATTGCATACGCCATCAACTTGGTGGTTGCACAGCGTCTTATTCGTGTCGTTTGCCCGAAATGTAAAGTACTAGACGAGACCCCTGACGTCACCCAGATGAAAGGATTGGGTTTCTCAGAAGAAGAAATCGAGTCAGGAACGTTTTACAAGGCAAACCACGACAAGAGTTGTCCTACCTGTAGTGGTTCCGGATACAAAGGCCGACGGGCTGTCTGTGAAACACTTTATTTCACTCCTGCAATCCGTACAATGGTCGCTGAATCAGGCGAGGCCATTGACGAAGATGCTATCCGCGCACAAGCGGAAAAGGACGGGATGCTTTCTCTTGCTAATTCTGCTCGCGTTCTTGTCAATATGGGCGAAACGACTGCGGAAGAGATGATGCGGATGACCTCGAATTGATCCGTGGCTTGGGCGAACCGATAGGTAAGCGCCGAACGCACATCGTCAGTGCGAAAAGAAAGACCGCACAGCTTCCGAGATCTGGTCTAGATCACTTTCTGTGAGCTCCGTGTGCATTGGTAACGACAAAACTTCGTTGGCTGCCCATAGCGTGTGCGTCATATCCCCTGTTCGACAGGAATCCGGATCATTCTTGTAGATCGGTAAGAGGTGTAGTGGTACTGGATAGTACACATAAGAAGGCACGCCTCGCTCTTTCAGAAACGCCTGCAGTGCATCTCTTCGGCCCGAAACATTGCCATTCACTCGGATCGTGTATTGATGAAATACGTGTGTCCCCCATGAGGCGCGCTGTGGAGTAACGATGTCGTCGAGACCGGCTAATCGTAGGTCATACCCATCCGCAGCTTTTTGCCGTGCAGCCGTGAAAGAGTCAAGGTGGGGCAACTTTGCTCGCAGAACGGCTGCTTGAAGCGCATCCAGCCTCGAATTGATGCCGATGACCTCATTGTGATACTTCTTGCGCGAACCGTGATTTGCAACTAGACGTGCAGAGGCCATGAGGTCTGCATCCCGACTTACCAATCCACCCCCATCGCCATAACAACCAAGGTTTTTGGATGGGAAAAAGGATAGCGTACCCATACTGCCCATCGTCCCTGCAGGCTTTCCCTTGTACATCGCTCCAATGGCCTGAGCTGTGTCTTCAATTACTGGGATACCGTGCCTTTTGCCAATCTCCAGAAATGGATCCATGTCGGCGCATTGTCCGAACAGATGCACAGGAACGATAGCTTTTGTTCGGTCCGTAATCAGAGATTCGACCTGCGCTGGATTAAGATTGAAGGTTGCAGGGTCGATGTCGGCAAAAACAGGTGTAGCGCCCAACAATCCTACGGCTTCAGCTGTGGCAACGAAGGTAAATGAAGCTGTAATAACTTCATCGCCGGGGCCGAGGCCAAGGGCCATGAAGGCAATTTGCAGGGCATCAGTGCCATTGGCAACGCCTAAAACGGCTGCTCCGTCTAGTTTGTCAGACAATTCCTTCTCAAACGCGGCCACTTCAGGACCGCGAATGAATGCTGTGGAATCAATAACGCGGGCCATGGCGGCGTCCACATCTGCTTTGATGCGTTGATACTGCCCTTTGAGATCGACCATCTGAATGGACATCGAAAACCTACTTCGTTGCGTTCTTGTTCAGCTGTTCCGAAGGTACAGCGCCCGCTTGGCGCGAAGGCAGACCCTTATAAACTGTTTCTGGCGACGCATCTTGTGTTTGCAAAGCACCTGCTGCAATCACGGCTTCCTCCCCGATGCGTACTCCTGGAAGGATAACACTTCCAACGCCTAGCCTAGAATTAGACTCCGCTTGGACACCTTTAAAATGGTCGAATCGTTCCTGCGTTCGTCCAATAAAATTATCATTGGATGTCAGGACACCCGGAGCCACAAAAACGTGGTCTCCAAGTGTGGAGTAGGCCGTGATGTACGCATTTGTTTCAATCTTGCATCGCTTGCCAATCGAACACTGATTCTCGACCGCTGCTCCGCGTCCGATGATGGTGCCCTCGCCAATGCTGACTTGTTCTCTAACGGTCGCAAGGTCAGCCACAAATACATCCTCCTCGAGTGTGCATCCAGCGTAGATTACGCTGCCTGTCCCTATGCGCACGCGAGCGCCGATGAAGGGACCATCGTGTGCTTTGTCAGTTGTCACGGCTGAATTAGCCGCCCGCATGGGCTGACGCCCAACTACTGAGTGATCACCGATGGTAACGCCATCGCCAAGTCTGGCTCCAGAAAGAATCACAGCGTGATGACCAATGTGACACCCTGTACCGATCACCACATCTTGTTCAATCACGGCAAAAAAGCCGACCGACGTGTCGGATCCAATTTGGGCGTTCGGATGAATGGGGGAGGAACTCATATGAATTAGGGAGTCAGCTCGGGGGAAACAGTAAGTGTTTAGGTCATTACTCCTGAAGGGTAGGACCTAGCGCGCAAAATAGCTGGAGTCTCTAAAATACAAACTCAGCGGGGGCAGCATCCAAAAAAGAAGTCCGCGGCCAAAAACGGCCGCGGACTTCTGGGTCCACTTGGGGTGGAAGATCTTCAATCTGACGGATCAGTTGGTGCCGAGTGTCTCAATGTAATGCTCAGCCGATGCGCGATAGTTGCCGTATGCAGCATTCTGAAAAGAAGCCTTGGCATCTGCCACGTTACCCATGTTCATCAGCGACTCGCCCTTAACGAAGTAAATCTTCGCCTTGTCGTTACGGCTTCCTCGGTGCATAGCAAGGGCCTGATCGGCGCTGGCTACTGATTCTGCATAAAGACCTTTTACCTTTTGGCTTTCAGCCGTGTAATAGTAGACGTCTGCATCTGGCTCTACATACTGAAGCATAGCTTCGATGTGCACCATAGCCTCGTCTGCGTCGGCGGCTCCTGTACGTGTTCCATTACGAGAAAGGGCGGTTGATGCTAGATAGACGTAGTGTCCACGGATGGCATCTTCAGCTTGACGTGCGGTCTGCGAGTCGCTGCCCGAAGTAGCGACTTCCATCGTTTGTGCAAAGGCGGCAATGGCATCGTCTAGCCGATCCATCTTCTTCAGCGTGCTTGCGCGAGCCAAGTAATTTTTTGCGTTGCTCGGGTAATTATCGATACCAGCGTCGAAGTGGCTCAGAGCTGCATCGTAGTTTTCTTTCTTAAGCTCGCCACGACCGAGCAGGTAGGAAAGCTGGCTGATTACTTTGCGGGCGTTTCGCTCCACATCAGCATCTCCTTCAGCTGCCGCCCCGTCTGCCGCTTCTAGGTATTTGGTGAGGGCAGTTGGGTAGTCTTTAGCAAGGGCCGCTTCGCGTGCAGAGTTGAACACCTCCTTGTATTCCTGAGCGGAAGTAAGCACTGGCGTCAGTACCATTATGCCAGCAAGAAGGATGCTTGATATGAGGGTAGTCCGCTTTACAGAGGAGAAAGTCATCGTTTCTGATCGGATTGAATGTCTGATAGTTCAGGACCGTGGTAGGGCGATCCTATGCGTCTTAAATGCCCGACCGATTGACCACCGGCGGGGCTCCTGCTTCACTTATAAAGAGTCGCCGAGGCGCAGGAAGTTGCACCAACGCATGATGAAAACGTGAAGTTTCCGCGATTGGACGACGAATACAATGGGTAAAACTAATTGCCTGGGTTCAATCCTGTGCAAAGGTTGTTCGAATTGTCCACCCTGCAGCGACGTTATACCCTAATAAAACCTTGTATTCGCTAGAAATTGGGTTCCATACGGCGTTGATCATGGAAGGACGAAATGACTTCAGCCACCTCATTTACGTCATCGGTTACGTGGAATATGTCGAGGTCTTTCTCTGATATGTTTCCAGCTTCAAGCATGGTGTTCTTGAGCCAATCAATTAAACCGGACCAGAACGAAGTCCCCATTAGAACTACTGGAAACATCTTTGCCTTTTTAGTTTGGATCAGAGTAAGTGACTCGAATAGCTCATCCATCGTCCCGAATCCACCTGGGAGTACTACAAGGCCTTGCGCATACTTGACGAACATGACTTTTCGGACAAAGAAAAAATCGAAGTCAATCAGGTGTTCTTTGTCGATATAAGGATTGGCTGCCTGTTCATGAGGCAGATCGATATTTAGGCCAACAGAAACGCCACCAGATTCATTTGCTCCTTTGTTAGCAGCCTCCATGATCCCCGGGCCACCACCCGTTATGACGCCGAATCCCTTCCCTACAAGAGCTGCCGCGACTTGCCGGCCGGTTTCGTAGTCTGGATGCCCAGGCTTGGTTCGAGCTGAGCCAAAGATGGATACACATGGTCCAACTTCCGAGAGGGTTTCGAAACCATCGACAAATTCTCCCATGATGCGAAATACGCGCCATAAATCTTTGATGCGAGCATCCTGCCAAACGTCGTACCCATTATTCGTGTCTTTTGGTTTGTGATGGGATTGTATGAGGCTCATGATGACGTAAATCTAATGGTGAAACCATCGCAACCGGATGGTAGCCCAGATCGTTCCTTCACGGGAATTATCGGTTTCGTCATGACGCCGCGGCAATAGGAAACGTATCTTGTGACTTGAACGAATACTAGGAATAAAGTCCACTACTGGTAGCATGAAACTAATTATCCCGATGGCAGGTCGCGGTACCCGCGTTCGTCCCCATTCTCATGTAACTCCCAAACCTCTTTTACCCGTTTGCGGCAAGAGCATGGTTGAGCGGATTGTGGATACATTTTCAGCTGTATTACCCCGCCCGATAACGGAAGGAATTTTTATTCTAGGCTCCGATTTTGGGCAGGACGTTCGAAATGAGTTGACCGAGATATGTGAACGGCACGGCGCTACCGCCAGTTTTGGGGTTCAGGAAACGGCTCTCGGAACTGCTCATGCGGTCTCTTGTGCAGGGGATCATCTCGAGGGAGAAGGCATCGTTGTCTTTGCTGATACCCTATTTTTTATGGAGCCGGGTTTTGATTTGGGCGATTCGGATGTTGTGGCCTGGGTCAAACATGTAGATGATCCTTCCCGGTTTGGCGTTGCCGTGCGTGAAGGCGATCGGATAGTTGAGCTCGTCGAAAAGCCGCAGGAATTGATCTCAACGGAAGCGTTAATTGGCATTTATTATGTCAAGGACCTGGCGCGTTTGAGGCATGAAATTGCCTATTTGATGGACCATAACATCACAGGTATTGGAAACGAATTTCAACTTACAGATGCTTTTGACCGCCTGTTGAAAACAGGATGCATCTTCCGTACGGCAACCGTTACTGAGTGGCTCGATTGCGGCACGGTCGAGGCTCTTGCCGATACTACGCGCTTTCTTATCCGCCACGACAACCCCGTCATTCCTGAAGGCGCCATTCGCAATGCCGTGGTCCACGAACCCGTTTATATTGGCCCCGGTGTAACAGTTGAAGGGGGCGAAATTGGCCCAGAAACCTCACTTGAGGCTGGTTCTACGCTTAAAAACACCCGAATGAAACACGGAATTGCTTTTGCCGGTGCTCAGATTACTAACTCTGAATTGACGGATTCCCTCGTGGGTCGAGACGCTGTTGTCGAAGACTTCAGCGGACGGCTTAATATTGGCGATCACAGCGAAGTCAAAGGGTAATGAGTTCCCAATCCGACGCGTCAGGCCGGCATGAAGCTGGCAATAAGCTGGGGCTAGACGTGGTTATCGCTCGACTGGCCGAGCTACTCCTCGAAGAGGAATCTCGAGTGCACTTGGCAGCGTCTCTGGAATTCGACGGGCTAGAAGCCGTCCGAAAAGAACTTAGTACGGTAGCTGAACTGCAGGAATGCTTACGACATGACGACCCGTTTCTATTGGGTCCTTATGCCGACATCCGTCAACAGCTTTCAGAAATTGGACCATCAGGCGTTGCACTCGATGCAACTGACCTCCTTCTCCTAGCACACACGGCTCGTTCAGCCGTCACCGTACATCGATATTTTGAGGATCGCACCGAGAAGTATCCACTTCTTTTCCGTGCCTTATCCGATCCTGAAACGGACCAACTCCCTTTTCGGGAAGTGTTCAAAGCGATTGACTTATCAGGAGAGATTCTGGATTCTGCCTCTTCCGAATTGCAGCGTATTAGAAGAGGACTTACGCGAGCGCAGGGCAGCGCGCGTAAAGCGGCATTAGATGCCTTACGTAAAGCCTCTGCTGCCGGTTTTGCCGCAGAAGAGCAACCTACCATTCGGGGTGGCCGGCTCGTCATTCCTGTTCGTGCGGAAGCAAAACGCAGGGTAGATGGCTTTGTGCACGATGTTTCGGCAAGTGGTCAGACCGTATATATCGAACCTGCTGCAAGTTTGGAGAGCAATAATCGTGTCCGAGAATTAGAGTACGACGAAATCAGGGAGTGTCACCGAATACGGGTGGAATTGACCGAGCTGTTTCGAGAGGTGAGACCACTACTGAAAGCTGCTTGGTTGCGCTTAGTTAGAGCCGACATCCTCCAAGCAAAAGCCCGACTTGCCAATGAAATGGATGCCATTGTGCCTTCAGTGGAGCATAATGGAGGGATACAGATCATCCAGGCCAGAAATCCGGAACTGATGTTAGTCTTTAACCGAGAAGGCGGGAAGCGCTCGGTCGTTCCTTTTGATCTGGATCTGGGCGGTGACAACACCATGATTGTTATTTCGGGCCCAAACGCTGGTGGCAAGTCCGTTACCATGAAAGCGGTCGGTTTGATGGCTTTGATGGTATCGAAGGGACTTCCCATTCCCGTTGCACCCGGCTCTCGCTTCGATCTCTTCGACACTGTCCATGCGGATATTGGGGACGAGCAGTCCATGTCAGATGACCTCTCGACATTCACATCACACCTCAAAAACCTGTCAAATATCATCACAACGGCTGGTCCTCGGGACCTAGCATTGATAGATGAGGCAGGGACGGGTACGGATCCGGAGGCTGGTGGAGCGATGGCCAGGGCGATTCTTGAGGTCCTACACCGAAATGGTGTCCGAACTATTGTGACCACCCATTACGGGCCCCTCAAGTTGTTTGCACACGAAACCGATGGCATTCAAAATGCCTCGATGACTTTTGATCAAGACGCTCTTCGGCCGACCTACGAATTCAATCCGGGTATTCCGGGTTCATCGTATGCCCGAGAAATTGCTGCGCGATCCGGCATGCCTGACGAAGTGATTGAGCGCTCCGCACAACTTGTCGATTCCGGTCAAGCGAGCGCCGAGTCCTTGATTCAGGACCTCATGCGTCGCAATGCGATGCTGGAAGAGTCCTTGATTCATACGGAGGCCATGAGGAAGGACTTAGAAGCGCGCAAGGAATCACTTCAAACGCGATTGGATGGCCTGCAGGAAGAACGTGATCGAATAAAGGAAGACGCTCTCAGATCCGCTGATACGATCATGCGGGACGCTAACCGAGCCGTCGAGAAGACTATTCGAGATATTCGGGAGTCTGCTGCGAATCCTGAGCGGACAAAGCAGGCGCGGGTGCAGCTCGAAGAGAAAAAAGCGGAAGTCAAACAGGCGGTTAAGAAAACAGAGAAAAAGCGCCGCTCCCGTTCTCGCCGAAAACAATCTGATTCTAGCCTGCCAGATGTGATCTCAGGTCCCATTCGAGTTGGAGACCGCGTCCGACTTAGCGATGGCCAGACGATCGGGGAGGTCTTAGAAATGAAAAAGAATCAGGTTCTGGTGGCATTTGCGAGCATGCAAATGAAAATCGACCTAGATCGGCTCATTCGCGTGGGTGGCAAGTCCAAGCAAGAAGTCAAAGTCCGAGGCGCTTCTACGACAGCGAGCGGTCTCTCAGTTCAGTCCGTATCGACCCGATTAGATATTCGAGGAAAGAGAGCAGACGAAGCGCTAGCAGAGATCGTCCCGTTTGTGGATCGAGCATTGGCAGCAGGTGTCGAACGTATCGAAGTCCTTCATGGCAAAGGAACAGGTGCTTTACGTTCAGTTTTACACGACTTTCTATCTACCGTAGACGGCATCAGTCGCTTTGACGAAGCGCCAATCATGGAAGGCGGAGCAGGAGTGACACATATCCATTTTGCTTCATGAGTTCGGTCTTGGTTGTAGACTATTGGTCGTAAGCTGGACGGCTGTGTCTGCTTTTGGGTACATCGACCCTGACCAATAAGTCCTCGCGAGGTAAGGGACGTACGGTTTACTCTGGGAATAGCCCCTTGATACCTACCAGAAACCTTTCATACGAGCATTATTAGAGGATCATGTCGATTCAGCCCACTTAACCGACCAATTGGGCGCATTTCTTGCTACTTTTGGCGTGCATGCACATTTCCTGCAGATCATACCGCTTTATCGTCTCACCGACACGGCATCAGTGTGTCGTGATGGTGTTGTTGCTGATGCTGATGCTGATGCTGATGCTTTCCTTTGCACTCCAGCCTGCTGTCGCCCAAAACTCATCTCTTCGTTCAGGGGAAGCGGTTGCCGATAGACTTCGCGCCCGCGTTCTTGCCGCAGATGCTGCTAGCCTTGCAGCGGAAACAACGTACTCGGTTGAAATTGCTCTTTTCGGTGAGGGACGATTCTATTCGAGAGGGCAAGCGACATTGCTGCTGAAAAACGTGTTCAAGGATTATCCACCTTCGGGATTCCGCGTAGATCGATTTACAAGGACACCGTCGGCTGGGTTTGTTGAAGCAGAAATGGGTACCAGCGCTTCTGTAGGACGATTGAAATGGACTGTTAGGTACCAAGTAAGTGGTGGGATCTGGAAAATTAGAGAGATGGTTATCGAGCGTGCGGATGAGTGAGCTACGCCAACATCTTGTGATGGTAGTAAAGGGCAAAGGCACTGGCTGGGTCTTGACAGGCCTCCTTTTGGCAGCCCTGCTCACTTGGGGCATTGGGAAATGGGATGTTTCACGTGCCGAAGATTCTTTTGAACGATCCATTTCCGAGCAACGAAGCGCGTCAGCTGTAGAGATCCAAAATGAAGTGGATCAATCCTTTGCAGCAATCAGAGCTGAGGCGGCGCTGCTCGCCCGGGATCCAGACATCGTTCAGGGTCTGAGAGGTCTGGTGGATGCGGGAAGCGGGCAAGAACAGCTCGTTCGACGTGCAACGCGAATCAGCAAGAATCCTCTGCGATTCGTTGAAATCTATGATCCAACGCCAAGTCTACAAGCATGGAGTGGTGCGGCGTTCCCTGTCGATGGGGCCGTGCGGCAAGAGCGATTCATGCTCCAGGTGCAGGAGAGCGTGGCGCTGGATGCAAACCGAAGGACAGCCCTCACCGTTTGGACACCCGTTCTGGATGGGTCAACCATTGTAGGGGTTGTCCGCGTAGGCGAAATCGTTGAGCGTCGGATGCCGCTGCGGAACGAATATCTACGTGATTATACCTGGGGTGAGGAATGGAGTGAACGACTAGGGCAACCGGTTCAGTTTACTTTCGGAGGTAATGAACTACGGGAGCGTGCGGACCGATTTGTACTGCGATCTCCACAAGATGTATTTGTTGGTAGCGTAACAATTTCTGCGCCGGCGTTTGAGGGGTGGCGCAATGAGCGTCAGGGGCGCTATAACGATACCGTCCTTTTTTGGCTGTTTTTGGCCATGCTTTTTCTGGTTATCCGCTGGACGTGGCTGCTGTGGCATATCCCGCCAGATGGGGCGAAGCAAGGATTGATTCTTTTGTCTTGGGTCACGTGGCTCGTACTTACGCGATGGGCGTTTCTATTTCTGAACCTTCCTGGACGTTGGCAGTCAGGCAAAGCCCCATTTGCGCCCCTTTTTGATGCGCAGCACCTTGCATCAGTTTATGGATGGGGTGCCATGAGCACCATCGGCGACCTCTTTATTTCTGCCGTCTTCTTTACGCTCGTTGCGCTTGTTGTTATGCGGGTGACGTCCCCAGTTCGTCGCCGAGCTGTTGCCGCACTGAGATTCGGTTCAGGAAAGCCAGCGGCTGGCCTTATTGCCGGTCTGATTCTGCAGCAACTAGTAATCCTCGCTGGTACGCTGCTGCTCTTTCAAATAGCTCATCACACCATACTGGATAGCACACTCGACTTCTTTGAACGAAGCGGTCTATTGCCCGGCCGTTTGGTCCTACTCGTATTTGGGTCCCTCCTGATGCTGGTGTTTTCGAGTATTCTGTTGATTGCTCGTTGTGGCTGGTTGCTATTCGATCGGTTGAAGGTGGTTCAAAATGATCTGCCTTCTCCGGCCGTCACGGTGACACTGGTTTTCGTGATTTATGCAATTGCTGCTGCTTTGATGTCGATGGCTGGGGGGCTACTTGGACCCGGAAATCTAGGCGCTGGAATCCTGATGCCCGCGTTCGTGCTAGCCATCATGACCATTCTGGCGTGGACGGCAGCAATGCTTGGCCCGATTCAACCTGTCGACCAATCTCCAATCGTCGTTCTTCGACGCATAGTCCCTCTTGTGATCGTTACATCGCTGGCCCTGTTTCCAATGCTTGAAATCAGCTCTACGGATAAGATTCGGCTGCGGATGGAAGAGGCTGCAGGTTCATTCCTAGAGGACAGGGATGCGAGGGCCATGTTCGCTATTTCTCAGGTGCTGGATGCTGCTGACGACAACGGTATGACGGAAGCGCTCGCGCGCCATCGACAAGATGATCTAGCCTTTGGCCGTCCAGCCATTGATTCACTAGCAGAATCTGTCACCACAGGTTTCATGCTGTCCGCCTTATCGAGTTACGATGTGACAGTGACGCTGTTTTCAGAGGCGGGAAGGGTACTTGGACGGTATAGCAATCTTGCCAGACGGCTCCCCAGACCGCTAAGGGATGCAGAGGACGAAACTGAATACGTCCTCTTTCGAGCCATGTACGACGACTTTGGTGAATCGGGATCCATGATCGAAAAACTTACCGGAACCAGCGATCAAAACCGGTTTCGATATGCTGGATTTAGGGACCTATCCGTCGGTGGATACTTGCTTATCCGTGCCGAGCAGCGGGTTCTTACCGAATCAGCCGGCACACCCGTTTCCCCGGGTTCTATCTCCTGCGGGATACTACGGAGATCGATATGCAGATCTGTCCATCGCCGAATTCAGAAATGGGGTGCTTGTGCAGACCGAGGGACAATCCTATGGCCGAAGTGTGCTTGACGAAGAAGTACAACAGCAACTCCAAGGGGAAGAGAGCCTCTGGCTGAGAGAATCGATTAGGGATCGAACCTACCAGACCTATTATCTGGTCAAGGAAAACATCGCTTCTGGAGAGGGGCAGGTCGTGACGGCCGTGAGGCGAAGGACGACCAACGTATTCGATCAGCTTTATCACCTGTTGCGGATTATTGTAGCAGGGCTCATTCTGGCGTTCCCAGTATATATCGCTGGCCTTTTTATTCGCTGGAGAAGACCGGAGCCCAAGGTTCAGATTCGCCATTTCCGCGATAGGGTGCTAAACGCGTTTTTCTCCGTGGGAATCATCACGGTCGTGGCAATGGGCGTAGTCGGACTTCGGGTCGTTACGGGAGAGAACGAACGAGCAATCGAGTCTTGGCTTCGACAGCATCTGGACAGAGTGGAGGAAACACTCGAGCTTGAAGCAAGGGGGGAAGAGTTACCCTACCGCGTTCTTGATCGGATGAGCGTTGATTCATTGGCAGCTCGTGTCGGACTTGACCTGGTGGTATATCACAACTTGGAGGTGGAGCAGGCTTCCCGCCCCGAGCTAATTCGTGACAGACTCATCGAGCGCCGACTGCCTGTGGAGGCCTTCGAGGCACTTTATTTCGATGGCTTTCGATTTGTAACCGTAGATGAAAACCTAGGCACGTTCGCCTACACCGCTGGCTATCGTGCGATGACAGACGAGCGGGGGACGCCGCATTATGTAGTCTCGATTCCAACGCTGCCCGAGCAGGAGCGAATAGAGGAGGAGAGGGCGCGGACGGTTGCATATCTGTTTGGGGCGCTGTTATTGCTCGTTCTTGTGGTGATGGTGACGGCCTCGTTGCTGGCCAATGCCTTGACGCGTCCCATTGCGCAGCTGCGCGCAGGCCTTCAGGCCGTGGCGGCGGGCCATTTCGAGCGGATCTCTAAGGTGGATTCTGGAGATGAGATCGCAGATCTAGTGGATTCATTCAACACGATGCAGGATCAGCTCCAAGAGAGCCGCTCCCTGCTGTCCCAGCAGGAGCGCCAGCTGGCCTGGCGCGAAATGGCTCGCCAGGTCGCGCACGAGATCAAAAACCCTCTCACGCCAATGAAGCTGTCTATTCAGCATCTCAGGGCGGCCTTCTTGCGCAAAGCGGACGATGGATCCGAGGACGAGAAATTTTCGGGTAAGTTCTCTCAGACAACGACCACGCTCATTGAACAGATTGATACCCTTGCTCGCATTGCCAATGAGTTTTCCTCTTTCGGTCGCATGCCAACCCATATTCGGGAGGAAATCGACCTGAACGAAGTCATTATGGAGGCGGTGGGCCTCATGGCGGCCGAGGAGAATGTTACAATCGAGACCGATCTACACGACATGCCCCTTGTTGTCAGCGGAGACAGGGAAGCGTTGCGAAGGGTTTACGTCAACTTTATCAAGAATGCCATACAGGCCGTTCCTGATGACCGGGAGGCCCTAATTACGGTATCGACAGTGATTGACCCGGATGCGACCGGTCGTACGTGGGCTATAGGTCGCGTTGCAGACAACGGCTCAGGTATTCCCAGAAATCTATGGGACAAAATCTTTGTGCCTAGTTTTTCAACGAAGACCAGTGGCACGGGTCTGGGTCTAGCCATTGCGCGCAAGACGGTTGAAAGTATGGATGGAGAAATAGGGTTCGATACTGAGTTTGATCGAGGAACCGTGTTTTGGATTCGCGTTCCATTGGTTCAAAGTGAGGCACTACCTGATTGACGCCCCTCTTGTGGATGTCTATCTTTTGCCCGCCTTACATCCTCGATTCACGATCCCGTTCAGGTACGTCCCAACAGATGGACCATCCTCACCAGGAGTTGCTGGAACCCGATATCGCACATCAAGCTGAACCTCCCACGTCTTCGCTGGTCGTTTCCACATTTGCCGGCCAGTGTCTGAATGCATGCCGTTTGGAATGGGAAAAAGCAGCTACCCACGAGTTTGTGCGTCAGCTGATAGATGGAAGTCTCGAAAAAGAGATTTTTCGGTTCTATCAGATGCAGGATGCCCGATACCTTGAGGCCTATGCTGATACCTGTAGCATCCTATCGACACGCTTTGTAGATCCTGCGGATAAATTGTGGTTCATAGATGGTGCCCGGCTGGCCATTCTAGTTGAGCAAGAGCTTCATACAGGGTATGGTCGTCAACTCGGATATGGTCCAAGTGAGGTTGCGGCACTTACGTTGACTCCTAACAACCGTGCCTATCAGAACCATATGATGGTTGCCGCGCAGCGGGCTCCTCTAGTCGAAGCGCTCGCAGCTCTTTCGCCGTGCCCCTGGCTTTATACAGACATCGGAATGCGGATACTGAATAATCCTACTGTTAGCGATGGGTCTGGCGGAATTCGTGATGACCATCCATATGCTGATTGGCTTCGCACCTATGCTGATCCATCGTTCGTGTCGTACACTTCGGACCTGTTAGGCCTTTTGGATCGCGTCTCGGAAGGCATTACCGCAGAAGAACAAGAAAGAGCTATTGAAGCATTTAGGGCTAGCATTCGGTATGAATGGATGTTTTGGGAGCAGGCGTTGACCAAACAAGAATGGCCAATATGATGTGGTTTTCTTTCCCATCTTTATTAATGAAATCAGCCAATTGAAATGAGAGCAATCGTAATCGGTGCCGGTATAGTCGGATTCGATGTCGCGAAATTGCTTTCGCAGGCAGATCATGACGTCGTTGTGGTGGACAAAGATGCCGATGCACTATTGCACGTCCGCGAAAAGCTTGACGTGATGACGGTCCAAGGAAATGGTACGTCTACGACCATTTTGGAAGAAGCGGGTATCAGAAATGCGCGCATCCTCGTCGCAGTCACGGCAATCGACGAAGTAAATATTATTGCCTGCATGTTGGGGGACAGGTTGGGCGTCGAGACAACCATCGCACGAGTGCGCTCCGATGAATTAACGGCAACAGATAATGTGCTCAATGCCTCGGATTTCGGCATTGATATGATCATCCATCCAGAAGAGAGCGCGGCGGCTGAAGTAGTGCGACTTATTCGCAGGGCCTCTGCAACGGATGTCCTCATGTTAGCTGATGACCGCCTGCATTTAGTTGGTCTACGTCTGGATCCGGAATGTTCAGCGATTGGACGAACTCTCCAAGACTTAGTGATGGAACAGCCTGCTGTCAAATTCAGAGTCATGGCGATTGCGCGAGGAATCCGTACCATTTTGCCAGACGGCAACGAGCGATTGCGAAAAAACGACCAGGTGTTTGTCTTGGCTCGTCCCAAGAATATTCCTACCGTGTTGTCGATGTTAGGTAAATCGGAAAAGCGCCTCGAAAACATCATGATTCTAGGTGGTTCAGACATTGGAGCAAAAGTTGCTCTGATGCTGAGCGAGGAGAAGACAAAGCGAGTCAAACTGATTGAATCAGACAGGGCTCGGGCAGAAATACTTGCCGAAAAGCTGGGAAGTTGTATGGTCATTCACGGCGATGGATCTGACATCGACCTGTTGGTAAGCGAGGGGTTGTCCGACATGGATGCCTTTGTGGCCGTGACGGCGGACGAGGAGTCCAATCTTGTGACCTGCCTGTTGGCTAAACATCTTCAAGTCAAGAAAACAGTGGCGTTGCTTTCAAACGGAGGCTATATCCCAATCAGTCAGTCGATTGGACTAGATGCTGCCGTGAATACAAAGCTGGCTGTTTCAAGAGAGGTTATGCGCTTTCTGAGGGGCAAGCACGTAAAAAGCGTAGCCACCATACATGGTTTGGACGCAGAAGTGCTTGAAATAGAAGCTGAAACCCGATCGCCCATTACCAAGGACATTTTGATGAATCAGGACCTTCCAGGAGGGACGCTGATTGCAGCCGTTCTCAAAGGAAAGGAGACCGAGATTGCAACGGGTTTGACTCAAATTGAAGCTGGCGATCGGGCGTACGTCTTTGTGTTGCCTAGTGTTATCTCCCAGGTCGAAAAATTGTTTGCTCACTGATCTATGGTCATCAACCTTCGCGCCGTCGTTTACACGCTGGGGATTCTCGTCCTCTTTCTCGGAGTCGCTCTGCTTTTTCCGACAGGTGTAGCCCTGTATTACGGGGAAGATGTATGGTTGGCTTTTGGCAGTACAGCATTGGGCGCCATGCTGTTAGGTGGGATGTGTTGGTACGCTCGAGATCCCAACGAAATGGAATTGCAGATTCGGGAAGGGTTTGTAATCGTAGCACTCGCTTGGGTCATTCTATCGTTGGTAGGGGCATTGCCGTTCGTTCTTTCCGGCGTGTTGGACTCATTTACTGATGCCTTTTTCGAGACCATGAGCGCCTTCACGACAACCGGGGCGACGATTTTGGGTGGGGCAGGGAATCCTCAAATAGAAGAGGTCCCCAAGGCGATTTTGTTCTGGCGTAGCCTGGCCCATTGGCTTGGTGGTATGGGGATCATCGTTCTCACATTGGCTATTCTTCCGCTGCTGGGCGTGGGCGGAATGCAGTTATACAAAGCCGAAGTACCGGGTCCCTCCGCCGATAAGCTCACGCCACGTGTTCAGGAAACGGCCAAGCGCTTGTGGCTCATTTATGTTGGGATCACGTTCATCGAGATCCTGCTATTATTGCCGGCTATGACGACGTTCGACGCTATAAACCATGCGTTCGCAACCATGGCGACAGGCGGCTTTTCAACCAAAAATGGGTCCGTTGGGCAGTTCAATTCGGCCTATGTCGATTGGGTAATAACTGCCTTCATGTTTCTTGCTGGCGTCAACTTCGCCCTTCACTTTAGAATGCTTCGTGGAAAAGCAATCACGGTTTTTCGCGACACAGAATTCAGAGTCTATGTCGGTATAACCGCCGTAGCTACGCTCCTCATGACGTTCGGTATTTGGGCTCCAACATTGCGGTTTCTTCCGGCGTTTGAGACGGCAGGTCCATTTGAAGGACATGCCAGTATTCTCGAAGCACTTCGCTATGGCGCTTTCCAGGCTGTTGCCATCGTGACGACGACTGGATTTGGCACTACAGACTATGAAATATGGCCGCCTTTGGCCATCGGGGTGGTTTTCTTGTGTTTTTATATCGGTGGTATGGCTGGGTCTACAGGTGGTGGTGTGAAGGTCATTCGACACGTCTTGATGTTTAAAAACTCCTTCAAGGAAATCAAGCAGCTGATTCATCCACAGGCCGTGATCCCAATCCGCATGGGAGACCGAGTAGTTTCAAATGACGTCATGCGCAATGTGTTGTCGTTCATTGTCCTGTACTTCGGTTTGATTGGCATTGGAACGATGGCTATGGCGTTTCTGGGTTTAGACATTCTGACTGCTTATGGAGCCACGCTGTCCAGCGTTGGTAACATTGGACCTGCTTTTGGGACATTGGGCCCAACCGAGAACTATGCACACCTCCCAGCTGTGGCAAAATGGGTGCTTTCCTTCCTCATGATGGCTGGTCGGCTAGAAATATTCACTGCAATTATCATTTTCGTTCCTGCATTCTGGCGCCGATGACGTAAGGACGATTCAGTCTTTGGCCGTTCGCATATGTAATCCGACTGTTCGGAATGCGGCGATTCGTTCCCAGTACGTGCTTTGCTCTCCTACAGGCAGTAATCATTCGATTACTGCCTTTTGTTTTCAGCAACTCTGACGATACTCGAAGTCAGACTGCATTAACTCATGGAAAGGGACAGGGAGTCCAATTTCCTCGAAGTAAGAAAACCAGATGGGAGCACACGAATACCTCGAAAAATACATCCGGAATGTACCCGGTGGTGCCATCGCTTGGGAAAGGAGCATCTTTTCCCATTCCGGTAAATGGGCGGCGGCGGATCTTATAGATGCAGCCGTGGACATCGCTTGGGAGCTATTTTCCTATGAAAATGGAAGCGAATGTCCGACTCTGGACATTCATAGGGCTGGAAATTATTTCGTCGTCAGTCCAGTTGGGGTATCGATGAACGGCATGCTAGAGTCAGCCGCTTAAAAGCTGCCTCTATCATAGACGATCTATCGCTTATCGAATTACACGTGCCTCACTTCTCGAACAATCGAAACGTAACTCGAGCAGTCGGTGGCCCTATTCGCTAAAGTCCCGATGCCCGAAGTAGTGAAGTACGTACTTCATCTTGTTCGCTTTCATCTTGCCAAATCCAGGCAACGCTATGAGGCGTTTTTGGATGACGGAAAAATCGGATCCGTCATTCCACATGTTGGCGGCGTCTCCATCATATTCTTCAACCAGAATAGAAGCGATTTGATGGGTCCGATCAGCCATTACGTTCGTAAAACGGTGGACTGCCGGCTTTACCGCAAATAGCACACGGAGGTCATCCAATGACGTTTCGGACAATCGTTTCATATCAAGATGCCCCAATCGCTCTTTCAGACGGATAGGTCCAGTGAACGCGTATTCTGCCAGCACCCGTTGATCGTAGAGCATTCCCAAAAGGGCTGCATTTGCATCCTCCATGAGAAAACGGTCCGCATCAGGATCTTTGGTCAGGTTACCCTCGGTCCTGAACCGCTCCATCATGCGCACGAGACCGCCGCTTAATTCTCCGTAATCCAGTAATGTTGTCGGATAAGCCATGTCTGACTGGGTTGAATCTTTCGTGTTATAATTCAGGCTGTGAAGCAGGTGCAGGCAGTATCGCAGAGAGGATCAGACTGAGGATTTGCGTTTCCAGGTAGTTCCTTCCGCGGAGTCCATAATATCAACACCTAGAGCAGCAAGCTCATCTCGGATCTCGTCAGCTCGGGCCCAGTTTCCATCCGCGCGAGCAGCTCTACGTTCTTCTATTAAGGGATCGACCTTAGCGGCAAGAGGGTCTTCTTCGTTTGCCTCTGCGGGCGTCTGTTCGTCGTGATACACGACGCCAAGCAATGCATTCATGTCAGCAAGCCATCGGCGCACGTCTGCCTTCTGTGGCTCATCGAGCGCATCGCCCTTGCCCAGGATTAGCTTGGTACCTCCAAAGAGGGAAGCGAGAGCCGTCGGCGTATTTAAATCATCAAGCATGGCTTCTAGCGCGCGCTGGTACATGCCCCCAAGAATAACGCCTGCTTCTGTTTCGTAGGATCCGTGGTTTTCGGATGGATCACCTACCAATTTTATGACTTCTTGGAGCCGATCACAATGCTTGACGTTGCCGCGAAGGGTCTTCATCGTGAAGTTGAACGGTTTGCGGTAGTGACCCGATAATAGAGTCATGCGCACCGCCAATGGGTCAATTCCTTTGCCGCCTTCAGCTTCCGAGGCTGATAGGTCTCTTACCGTAAAGAAATTGCCAGTACTCTTGGACATTTTCTCGCCTTCCACCTGAAGAAATCGGGTATGCGCCCAAATTCGTGAGAATGGTTTACCAGTCAGGGATTCTGATTGGGCTATTTCGCATTCATGGTGGGGAAAAATGAGATCTTCGCCGCCAGCGTGAAGATCAATCTCCTCACCTAGATAGCTCATTGCCATCACTGAGCATTCGATGTGCCAGCCTGGGAAGCCCCAGCCCCACGGACTGAACCACTGCATCAGATGTTTGTCGTCTTTTTTCCAGAGAGCGAAGTCTCGGGGGTCTTTCTTGTCCGTGTCTACGACAACATCCCTGACCGTCTGCTCCAGCTCGTTGTCGAGTGTATTGCCGGAAAGTTTGCCGTAATCCGGGAAGGAGGTCACCGAAAAATAAACTCCTTTCTCCGTCTCGTATGCGTGGCCATTCTCAACGAGCTTCTGAACTGCGGCAATCTGTTCGCGCATATGTTCTGTGGCGCGCGGCCTCACAGAAGGTTCGCGCAAGTTGAGGCGATGCCAGTCCTTAATCAGCGTCTGAGTGTAATACCGAGCCAAGTCCCAGACGTTGACAAATGCTTCGCCTTCTTTTGACTGAAGCGCCTTTACCATGCGGTCTTCGCCCGATGGGTCGGTCAAGTCATCTTCAGTCAAGTGACCCACATCGGTCACGTTCGTGGCATACGTCACCTCCCATCCAATAGCCTGGGCGGTGCGTAGAATCAGATCCGCCGTTAGAAAGGATCGGAAATTGCCGATATGGGCATAGGAATAGACCGTGGGCCCGCACGAATAAAACGTCAAATGACCCGGTTTACGCGGTTCGAGTTCTTCGATCCGGTTGGTCAGCGTGTTATAAATCCTGAATTCCCTGGTCACGTTGGAATGATATAATTGAGTGTGCAGCAAGAGGGTAATGGTGGAATGTAAACGATTTAAAATCGTCTAACGGAAAACATTGTCAAATTTTGCCAAGAACCTACATTCAAAGTCAGAGACCTCGGAAATGAGTACGAAATCTATGGTTGCGACCACGCAGCGATTGCCCTTGTTTCTGCTACTCTTCTTGGTCTCTGCAGGGACGCTTTTTGCACAAGGTCGGCGGATGTCCCCAGAGGAGATGAAGCAAGTATTTGACTCTAATTTTGCTTAACTAACGACAGTACTCGTACTGGATAAGGAAACTGCGCCACGGGTCAAGTAAATTTTGTGGACGCAGCAGGAAGAGGTCAGTGGAGGGATCAGGGCTAGCACAGGCAACTACCGCGGTAAAATCCTTATTTAATCCCCAAAATTCGTTCAAAGAACGAAATATCTGACAATCCTTGCGCTCTTTGCACAGTACTTCAATCATAGCACCATCCTTGACGTATCCTTTCCCGTTTTCTCGGGTAAAAATGAGCCGCGCTGCGATGATCGACAGGAAAAGTCCGGATGAAGTCTTGATTGACGCCGCCATGGGTGGTGACGATCAAGCATTTCGGATGGTTGTCGAACGATTCATGGACGAAGTATCCCGGACTGTCACGGGGGTGTTAGGTCCTGTGCCCGAGATTGATGATGTCGTTCAGGAAGTGTTCATCAAGTTGCACCGTTCGCTTCCCTCATTCCGTGGCGATGCCTCTTTGAAGACATACGTGGTCAGAATGGCCATAAACAAGAGCCTAGACGCATTGCGGAAGCGAAAGAGATCTCGCTGGATGCAACCTTGGTCATCAGAAGAGACATGGGATCCGCCTTCAGATCTATCCTCGGATGCAGAGATTACGGGTCAAGAACGGAATTTAGTACTACGTGCAGCCGTCAATAGACTCCCAGAGAGTCAACGGGCTGTTGTCGTATTACGACTTATTGAAGACCTGAGCACGGAAGAAACCGCCAAGGTACTTGATATTCCCTACGGAACGGTTTTGTCCCGACTAAAAAGGGGACTCGAGAAACTGAAAAAGGATCTCGGAAACGCAATCGATTTGGAGCAAGGCTAATCGGAGAAGAGAAACATGAAACACACAACTAACCAATCGCATCACCGCGACCCGCAGTTCGAAGCATCAGATGCTTTGGTCTCATCATTGCGTGAACTCGTGGAGCACGAGCGCGCCGTTTCCATGATGACCATGCCGACCGAGCGAGTTATGCGAGCTGTGAAATTAGCCCAGGCCGGTGGTAATCGGATCGAGTCTTGGTTGGAAAGCGAGCTGTTAAGCTGGTTCAAACCGGTTTTTGTCGCTGGAGCCATCGTTATTCTTGGGCTTGCAGCCTTCAACTTCGAACTTTCCCAACAAAATGATTTCAATCAATCCACCACGGAAATGGTACTTGGCCTACAGCCTGTAACGGTCGCTTCGGCATACGATCTCAGTTTCGAAGATCATTGAGGTCTGTAGTATGAAAATGCATTCAAAAACCGTCATTGTGCTGATTAGTACGCTCCTAATTGGGGTAGCCATTGGGGCGTTGGGTTGGAGCGGTGTGCACAATTACCGGGCAGAACAACTTGATCGCATGCGCCGTGAAGGTGGGTTTTATGGCTCCATTACCCGGTATATCGAGCCTGAAGACTCAGTGCAGGAAAAGCAACTGCGGACATTGGCCACCGCCTACCAAGACACACTAGGACCATTTTGGCGTCATTACATGAGGCACCGTGTGGTATTGATGGAGTCTTTCGAAGAGGAATTACTACCGATCTTATCGGAACCGCAGAAAGAAAAACTTCAACCGTATCTCGAGAGAATTACCACTCTTCCGGAATCTGCGCGGCGTACACCGCGTCCATCGTCCGATTCTACCGCTGTTGACTCTACCGCTACGGCTCAGGCTGATTCATCCTCGTCTCAGTGAATATTCGACTACCTACTCTAACAGTAGTCTTGATTTCCTTCCATTTTGAACCTCCAACCTTTCCGTTGTTTAGCGGTCTGAATTAATGAAACGAATTATAGCCCTGGTCATTGTTGTTATCGTCGTTGTGGCCGCTATCTGGTACACAAACAGTGCAGAAGCGGTCGCTCGGATGGAGTATCGCTTTGTAACCGTTGAAAATGGTGACCTTGAATCCGTCGTTGCGTCAACAGGAAACCTGAGCGCTGTGACTACGGTGCAGATTGGTACCCAAGTCTCAGGAATCGTGAATGATATTTATGTCGACTTCAATGACGAGGTTCGTAGGGGGCAGATTATTGCTCGAATCGACACCACGTTATTGATTAGCTCCGTTCAAGATGCCCGCGCAACACTTAGCCGAAATCAGGCTCAGCTAGACTTTTCGAGAACCGAGTTTGATCGCGTCAAGAATCTCTACGAGAAGAGTTTTGCAACTGAAGTTGAATACAATCAAGCGAAATATAATTTCGATCTTGCGGAAGCGACCATCGTATCGTCGCAGATTAACTTGCAGCGCGCACAACGCAATCTGGACTACGCCACCATCGTCTCACCAATAAACGGCGTTGTAGTCGAACGCAATGTGGATGAGGGGCAGACAGTAGCGGCTTCGCTCAATGCACCGCAGCTTTTCCTCATCGCTAATGACTTGGCCGACATGGAAATATTGGTCAGCGTGGACGAAAGTGACATCGGCTTGATCAAGGATGGTCAGACCGTTCGATTCACTGTGCAAGCCTACGACGAAGATGTGTTTTACGGCACTGTACGCCAAGTGCGACTGCAGTCCGCGATACAGGAGAATGTGGTAACCTATACAGCCGTTGTTGGTGTGGACAATACAGACGGCCGGTTACTACCCGGCATGACGGCAACGACCGAGTTTATCATTGACCAAGTTTCAGGCGTCATGAAAGTGCCAAATGCAGCGCTTCGATTCCGTCCCAACGAGCAGATGATGCTTCAGATGAGGGCCCGAATGGAGGCCGAGAGAGCCTCAGAAGGAGATTCCAGCGGCGATGGCAGCCAGGCTCGTCCCTCTGGCGGTCGGCCTTCCGGTCAGGCAAGTGGTTTTCCGGGAGGAGGAGCACCTGGAGGATGGTCATCGGGAGCAAACACAAATATGGTTACGCTGTGGTACTTGGATGAAAACGGAGATATTTCCGTTCTTCGAGCACGAACAGGCATTACGGATGGGTCGCAGACCGAGGTCATCGGTGAGGGTATTGAAGCCGGTATGCAAATTATTGCTGGGGTATCCGTGATTGAAGAAGTCGGGGGCATCAGGAATCCATTCCAGAGTTCTGAAAGCGGTAGCATGCAAAGTCGTTTCAGCCGCGGCGGCGGATTCTAACCACCGTTCATTCGATTCAAAGGCAGTACGACTATGAGTGAGAAACGAGCGGTCATTAAAGTCCGCGAGATCCGAAAGACCTACCAAATGGGTAAGACGAAAGTCCATGCCCTGCAAGGGGTGGATTTTACGGTTTTGCAAGGGGAGTTGGTTGCCATCATGGGCGCATCCGGGTCAGGAAAGTCAACCTTGATGAACATCATCGGCGGCCTCGATTACCCTACGTCAGGGTCCTATGTCCTTGATGATATTGAGATCAGCAAGCTGGGCAAGAACGACCTGGCAGATATTAGGAATCAGAAAATTGGATTCGTCTTTCAGGGATTCAACTTGCTTGCCCGCACCTCAGCGTTAGAAAATACTGAGCTGCCACTGCTCTACGACCGGTCCAACAGGATCAAGAAGCATCGTGAAGCTGCGCGCAGGTCGCTAGAGAGAGTAGGTCTCGGGGATAGGGCCGATCACCATCCGAACGAGTTGTCGGGCGGTCAGCAGCAGCGTGTAGCCATAGCGCGAGCACTAGTCACCAATCCTGCCTTGGTACTTGCTGACGAACCGACGGGTAACCTGGACTCTAGAACGACTGTCGAGGTCATGAAGCTCTTTCAGGAGCTAAATGATGAAGGTGTGACCATCATTCTCGTTACTCACGAAGATGAAGTGGCTCGGTACGCAAAGCGTATCGTGGAGCTTCGCGATGGGAAAATTATTCGTGACGTGCCTCAGGAGCCCGATTCAGCAGCAGACGACCTCGCCGAATTGGTGGCGCGCGGTGCTGATGATCCTACAATAGAAGAATTAGAAACCGCTGACGCGGACTGACCCAGAAACCCATGCATTCTTTACGTTTGATCAAGGTCGCTGGCAAAAGCATCGTAAAGAACAAGATGCGGACGCTACTTACGATGCTTGGCATCATCATTGGTGTTGGGGCCGTCATCGTCATGGTTGCTATTGGTGAAGGAGCCCAGTCGCAGATAGAAAACCAGATCAAAAATCTGGGGACGAACATGCTGGTCATTACTCCTGGCACAAGTAATGCAGGTGGCGTAAATCAGGGAGCTTCCAGCTTCAATCGCCTCAATATTGATGACTCTGAAAAAATTCGAAATGAGTCAGCATTTATTGCTGGTGTCTCACCCGTGGTCTTCACTCGCACCCAAATTGTGGGTGGTACAGGTAACTGGCGATCCACTATCCATGGTGTAACGACAGAGTACGTGACTATCAGAGACTGGGAGCTGACATCGGGACGTTTCTTCGATGCTAGTGAAGAGCGTACGGGCAAAAAAGTGATCGTCTTGGGCGCCACAATTGCCGAAAATCTTTTTCCCAATGGAGACGCTGTTGGTACACGCGTCCTCGTGCGAAATGTCCCTATGGATGTAATTGGTGTACTCGAGAAAAAAGGCCAGACACCAGACGGAAATGACCAGGACGACGTAGCCCTTGCTCCAGTGCTGACGGTCCAGCGGCGTTTGTCTAACTGGACGTTTATTAGACAGATTCTCGCAAATACCTACTCGCCGGACGATATCGATGAAGCCCAAGTTGAACTGCGCGCCATCATGCGCGAATCACATGGACTTGCCGAGTGGGAGCCTGACGATTTTGAGATCAAAAATCAGGATCAGCTTAGTGAAGCAGCTCAGGGAACAACCGAGGTTATGACCATGCTTCTGGCGGCTATTGCCTCCATTTCGTTGTTGGTCGGCGGTATCGGAATCATGAACATAATGCTTGTCTCGGTTACGGAACGCACACGGGAGATCGGAATCCGAATGGCAATAGGGGCCAGAGGCGCTGATGTCTTGACACAATTTCTGATCGAATCGATTGTGATGAGTATTCTTGGGGGTGCGATCGGTGTAGCCATTGGGGTCGGAGGAGCAAACCTGTTAGGCACGACCATGGGCTGGAATACGGTTGTCAATTCCCAGACAGTGATGATTGCGCTCATCTTCTCGGGAGCAGTGGGGATCTTCTTTGGTTTCTATCCGGCCCGAAAAGCGGCTGCTCTAAATCCGATTGATGCGTTGCGCTTCGAGTAGGGAATTGCAGTTGAAGCAGCTCTAGATTCAGCCTTATCAGGATCGTTCCGCCAGCAGGTGACCAATCTGCGGAAGGATGAGCTTTCTCATGGCTAAATCGACCGCATTACGCGATCCCGGCAGAGAGAACACGAACATGCCATCGCTGAGTCCGGCCGTAGCGCGGGACATCATGGCTGCTGCGCCGATATCTTCGAATGAGAGCATCCGAAATAGCTCGCCAAAACCGGGCAGTGGCGTGTCTATGGCCTGACTGATGGCTTCGAACGTGGAGTCACGGCGAGAAATTCCTGTGCCTCCGTTGATGATAAGTAGTCGAATGTCCGAGCCTCGCGCGGCTTCGAGTGCTGCGAGGATTTCAGATGGCTCGTCCTGTACGATCGTGCGCTGTGTGACTTCATGACCTGCTTCTAGAAGCAACTGTTCAACCAAGGCCCCGCTCGTGTCTGAGGACTCGTCTCGTGTATCACTACAGGTGATCACGGCGCACCGTGCACGCAGGACTCGCCCCTTTTCGATGTGTTCATCAAGGCTCATTGCGGATTCTCGTTTTCTTGCCTTTCGGCGCTCGGCTCGGAATACTCTTCGAAATACCATTTTGGTGGGTCATATCCGTGCCCGCCCCATGGATTACACCGAGTGATGCGATGGACGGCAAGGACAAAGCCTTTCATTGCGCCATACTTATCCAATGCCTGTAGCGCATATTCAGAACAGGTAGGTGTAAAACGGCAAGCTGCTCCCAAGTGCGGAGAAAGAATCAGGCGATAAAGCCGTACACCACCCTTAAGCAGATTTCTTGGGAGAGTATATAAAGCGTGCCACATTTCCTGTGGACGATATCGGACAATAGAAGGTTTCTTCCATCCTGAATGCCTAGGTGCCGGATACAGGCTCCTCTTGATTGTATGGCTCTACTGAGCGTTGACCTTGTCCGCTAGGTCTGTTGCGAGTGTTAGGCCTGTCAACGGCCAATGAACCCGTCATAGCCGATGCCTCAAGGTAGCCGACAGATCCATCTGCCAAGCGAACGTGGTACCAGTTCCGCGCACCACCAATTACGAGAAGGGGAGAGGATGCGTCAATGACAGCAATGGGTTCTGAAGCCCTGTCCGGAGCTCTTCTAAGGGTCATGTCTGACACAGAAGCTTGCCTCCAAGAGCCAAAAACTGATTGATCAACCACGACAGGACGGGGACTCCGATCCGGAGTGTAGACGAATGGCCAGGGATCGTGTGGACCTCGTTGATATATCCCGAAATGAAGATGAGGAGGTGTCGTGCGAGCATTTCCTGTATTTCCTACACGCCCAAGGGTATCGCCGGGGGCTAATCGTTGCCCTTCGCTAACCAGCCACTCATCAAGATGAGCGTAGTAGAAGCTGTTTCCGAACTCGTCCCTCAGCCATACTTGCTTGCCTCCAATGCCTGTAGTTCTAGTGCTTCTGACCAGGCCCGGTCGAACGGCCACCACCGGTGTACCACGTGGAGCGAAAATATCCAGACCGTGATGGTCTCGGCGTCCACCGTCTCTGATATCCCCAAAAAAGGACCCAACACTCCCTGTTGATCGGCCTGCAACGGGAAAGACGAGGGAAGCGCCCGTTTGAATTGTTACAGCGAATGAACCCTCAGATAAAATCTCAGGTTGTATCCGAAGGAGTAGGTCTCGCGTGCGATGAATGTCCACTTCCAATACTCCACCAGAATCGGCGCTCGCGATCCTACGAGGTGGCAGTCCTTCTTCTTCGAGCAGTTCGTACACATCGATAAAGACGTCAAAATAGCCTTGTGCTGTAGCTTCTACCTTCAATTGCTGTCCACGTCGAAGGGACAGTCGGTATCCCACAGCCATTATATCTGTTGCAACCAAACGACCTTCTTCGCGATAGGGGAGCGCTGGCTCAATGAGGCTTTGCAGGGCTTCTTCCCCTTGTTTCAGCCACTCGATGGCAACGGCCGAGTCATCGATTCCGGTATCTTCCAACCCTTGGATGTACGCTTCTCTAGCTGAGGACGGCTGATATCGCTCGCGCATCTCTTCCAGTTTAGCGCTACATCCTGTAAGTCCAGGCAGCACCAGGATGGAAAGAAGAATGATCAATAAGGAAGGTGTTCGGTGCTGGTGCATCGAATGCAAAGTCCGAGATTGAGGTGATAGGAAACAGATCGCTACGCGGCTTTGCAAGTCGGGTTGCGCCGTTCGATTGCTGCGGCTCATTCTAGTCGCCTTCAACCACGATGGAGCGCCGTCCAAATATTTTTTCGATGCCTTGCATCACCTCAGTATTTGGGTCGACCACAAAGGAACGGCACAAAATCCGCGTTGGCTGAGGACGCTCTTCATCGACTAGGTCGAAATACAGCTTGCAAGTGCCACGATGCTCGCTAAGCAGAGTCTCGAGTTCATCAACGTGAGAAAGGTTGAGTTCGGCTGCCTGAATGCGGATAGACAGGGATTTTACCAACTGCTCGCGGACCTTCCACATGGGAATAACATCGTTGGCCATCACTTTGGCCATACCGCCTCTCATCTCGACGGGTCCTTTGATAAGAATGATCTCATCTACGTTCAGATAGTTCTGAACGCGATCGTAGGTATTAGAAAAGCAGACTAGTTCGGCTTGACCTGAAAAGTCCTCAAAATGAGCAGAAGCCCAAGGTTTTCCGCCCTTGGTCATCCGATGTTGAACGCTTGTGATAATGCCGCAGAACGTATGCTGAGGCCTGTTTTGACGCCCAGCCCACGAATCGTCGACGGGTCCTTCGCGCTCAATGATGGCAGCAGCATCGGTTATCTGGGCAGATGCAAAGGCGCGATTTTCGGCTGTATACGCCTCGAGTGGATGGCCTGTTACGTAAAACCCCACGGATTCTCTCTCTTCCTTCAAGAGCCTGGACTTGGGCCATGGCTCCGCCGTTGGGAGGGATGGCTCCAGTCCTGCGGCCCCGTCGCCGCCGGCTTCTCCAAAAAGTGAGATCATTCCCGCAGCAGCATTTGCCTGCGCTTTCTGCCCATACTGAATGGCGATATCTACCGCCTCCGCCAGCTGAGCACGGTGTCCGTCTAAACAATCCATGGCGCCAACGCGCGTAAGACTTTCAACCGCCTTTTTGTTTACCGTTCGAAGATCAACACGACCCACGAAGTCAAATAAACTTTTGTAGGGTCCAGCTTTTTCGCGCTCATCGATAATGGCTTCGATAGCGCCGAGACCTACACCTTTCACGGCGCCCATGCCCATTCTTATTTTGCTTTTCTCGACGGTAAAACGGGCCGAGCTTGCATTGATATCAGGGGGAAGGAGCTCAAGACCTAGATGCCTAGCTTCTTCAAGAACGATGGCCAACTTCTTGGTATCGTTCATTTCGTTTGTCATTGCAGCAGCCAGAAACTCAGCCGTGTAGTGGGCTTTTAGCCATGCTGTCTGGTACGCTACGATGGAGTATGCAGCCGCGTGGGATTTGTTAAATCCATAGCCGGCAAACTTGGCCATCAGGTCGAAGACATCGTTGGCCGTTTCTTCGTCCACTTCACGCTCAGCTGCTCCCCTGAGGAAGACCTCGCGTTGCTTGACCATCTCCGATTCCTTCTTCTTGCCCATGGCGCGACGAAGGATATCAGCTCCACCTAGTGTGTAGCCACCCATCACCTGGGCCATCTGCATGACCTGTTCCTGATACACTGGAATACCATAGGTCGCCTCTAGAATGGGTTCTAGCATTTCATGCGGGTAAGCGACTTCTTCGTGACCGTGTTTTCGGTTGATGTAGGTCGGTATGTTGTCCATCGGACCAGGCCGATACAATGCGTTCATTGCAATCAAATCATTGATCGTCGTTGGCTTGAGCTTACGCAGCCACTCGCGCATCCCGCTGGATTCAAACTGGAAAATGGATACAGTATCGCCTTTTTGGAAGAGCTCATACGTGCGTTCATCGTCCAGAGGGACTTCATCGACATCAATGTCCTGCCCATGCGTTTGCTTGATGATGTCAAGCGTGTCGTTGATGACGGTAAGCGTTTTTAGACCGAGAAAGTCCATTTTCAGAAGGCCAAATGACTCAACCCATTTACCATCGTATTGCGTTGTAACAACGTCTTCGCTTCCAGACTTTCCCTTTGCGATCGAAACAGGGACATATTTACTTACATCACCGGGCGCGATGATTACACCAGCCGCATGGACCCCTGTATGACGCGCGGATCCTTCGAGCACTTTGGCATAGTGCATCAAGTTTCTGATCTGCTCGTTCGGATCGTCTTGTAGTTTGCGGAATTCCGGCACATCTTTCATCGCCGACTCTAGATTCACCCCAACGCCATCAGGAATCATCTTGGCGATTCGGTCGGCTTCGGGTAGCGGTATCTGTAGCACCCTCGAGACATCTCGTATGACGGAACGGGCGCCCATCGTACCAAACGTGATGATCTGGCACACATTCTGGCGGCCATATTTTTCGACGACGTAATCGATGACCTTGGAGCGACCTCGATCATCGAAGTCAATATCGATATCCGGCATTGAAACGCGTTCAGGATTCAGAAAACGTTCAAATAGAAGATCGTATTTCAGAGGGTCTACATTCGTAATGCCGAGGACATAGGCCACCAAGCTCCCAGCGGCAGAGCCACGACCCGGTCCTACTGAGACACCTAATTCTCGCGCAACGGTCGTAAAGTCCTGAACGATGAGGAAATACCCAGCGTATCCCATCTGGGAAATGATGCCCAATTCTAGATTAAGTCGTTCCTCCCAATCGGTCGACATGGGACCAAATCGTTCCGTAGCCCGAGCAAAAGACAAGTGCTTCAGATAGGCGTCCATGTCATTGCCGAATTCCGCCGGAAGCGGAAAATGCGGCATGAGCAGATCACCCATTGGGAGTTCAAATGTGCATTTATCAGCGATAGAAACTGTTGTTGCCATCGCTTTTCGGACCGTTGCGTCATCCGCATGACGGATGGAAGATTCCATCTCCTGAGCGCTTTTCAGGTAAAATTGGTCATTCTCAAAACGCATTCGGGTCGGATCGTCATAATCGCGTCCTGTCTGAAGGCAGAGAAGCACATCCTGTGCCGCAGCGTCTTCCTGTTCGACGTAGTGCACATCGTTTGTGACGATGGTCTCTACCTCATATTCCTTTGCCCAGCGGAGCAGCACTTCATTGCATTTGTGCTGGTCCGGAATGTTGTGATCCTGCAGCTCGATGTAGTAGTCGTCGCCAAAAATGCCAAGCCATTCTTCAAATACTTTTTTGGCTTCGGCTTCGCCATGCTTCAAAATAGTTTGAAGCACCTGACCCTGAAGGCAGCACGTCGTCGCGATTAATCCTTCCGAACAATCGCGCAGCGTCTGCATGTCAATGCGCGGCTTGTAATAGTAGCCTTCAGTGTAAGAGAGTGACGAAAGACGGATCAGGTTACGGTACCCCGCATCATTCTTGGCAAGTAGGACCTGATGGTAGCGAACACGGTCGGAGCGGTCGGTCATGCCTGAGGCAGTGACGTAAAACTCACACCCTATGATGGGGCGGATGCCTGCCTTCTTTGCAGAGGTGTAAAACTCGGGGACTCCAAACAGATTACCATGGTCTGTAATAGCCAGCGCTGGCATCTCTAGCTCTTCTGCTTTGGCTACCAATCGATTGATCCGTGCCGCACCGTCCAGCAAGGAGTATTGGGTATGACAGTGCAGATGACAGAAATCCATGTGATCAAACGGAAGGATTGGGCGTAATCAAGATGCCCAGACGTGTGTGGAAAGAAAGAGGTTGCCGGCCGTAAGAAGAACGGTTTCAGACCCTTCGGAATCAACGCATGTTGGTAAGTCTGAATGCCCCCGCGAGGTTCCAGTCAACCCGGGTGTAAGGCCGAAATTGACAAACAGAAATAATGATTCAATTGATATCCATTGACCTCGCAGCACAGGAAGATCTGATGATTTGGGATCAACTGGCCCGGTCATTTTCGGGACCTCCTGATATGAGCGTGCGCAGAGCCCTTATTCTCGGCTCGGGTGAGTATACCGAAAGGCAATTGGAAACGATTGGAGAGGGCGTCAAGAGAGTGAATGGAGCCCTCATGACCACCCATCCAGACCTCGAAACGGCCCTTCGAGAGGAAAACAGGAAGGTTGTGTCGCGCTTAACCGATGAAAGCATCCACACTGTCGGAATGTTGGGCTCAGATAGGGGTTTAGTCGTGCTTGAAAAGGGTTCAATTCGGCTGTCCAAGCGGCTACTTTCTAGCCTTTGGCAGGCACCTGGCATAGTGGCTGTTTTGACGTCTTCTGGGCGAAATATGGACGGGAATTGCTGTGATATGCACCCCCTTGTACTTGCTCACGCAATCAAAGCATCATTGGACGCAGATATACAGATAGTTCATCTGGCACAACGGCTTACGAGCGAAGTGAAGGAGGCAGAAGCACGCTCGGAGCCTGTTTCTTTATCATCTATCCGGTCAGTAGCCACGTTTTTTTCGTCGCCTCAGGGAGGCAGTTTTCAACCTTCATTTTGTCTCTCTCACGTGCAATGGCTAGCTGAAAAACGATGGGTGGAAGTGATTTGAAACAAAGGGCTTCAGGCCTGACAATTCATGTGACGAAGACGCCTCTAGAAGCGCTTTGGTGAAGCACCCGTGAGGGCCTTTTTTTAAATAATTGCCGTTTATCGTGCTCAAGTGCTGATTTTTTCTTGACAGAGGATAGCAATGCCCTTACTTTAGATGAGATCATTACGGGGTTCCAATCTGTTTCCCCGCCGACAGAACACATCAAACTTTGGAGCAATCACTATGAGTAGGTTCGCCGATCTTAAAGGATACGTAGACGCACTGGAAGACGACTTCAGCAAATTTTACGACAAAGGCAACAAAGCGGCAGGTACTCGTGTCCGCAAAGCCATGCAGGATCTCAAGGGAATGGCTCAGGACATTCGTGTTGAGGTTCAGAACAAGAAAAACGGTTAATTCTCGTTTTCCCAAGTTTTGATAGGAAAGGTCGTGCTGATTTAGCACGGCCTTTTCTATTTTGTATCTGTTTCAATTTACAAGCGTCTCGGCGCTTAACGATCTAACTGACTAAGGTCCGCGCTCATGTTTACATGGCAATGTGCTTTCCGAATTGTGCTCCTCCTAATTTTGTCATCGGTGGGTGTCCTGCATTCCTCCTTGGCTCAAGAGGCAGACCAGGTGGAAGATCCAGCAGCGTGGAAGAAGGATCTGATTGGGAAGCTGGCCGGTTCTCAGGCAGGATTTCAAAACTGGGCTGAAGGTGGTGTGAACACGCTGGCCTTCTCATCGGGGCTTGATGGGGCTGCCGAGAGAACGAGTGGAGGATGGCACCAAAAGTACCAGTCCAGACTTGCCTTTGGGCTGGTCAAACAAGACACATCTGATGTCAGAAAAGCAGAGGACATGATTCGGTTGCAGGCTACTTTTCAGCATCTTGGAACTGGCTCGCTCGATAAATTCAGTCCGACCGTTGCACTGACTGCCCGATCCCAGTTTGCAGCGGGGTTTAACTACGAGAAAAATCCATTCGAAGAAACGAAGGCGTTGCCGGTAAAAGTTTCGGATTTCCTTTCGCCTGGTACGTTTTCTCAAGCTGTTGGTATGACGTATCAGCACAGTGAATACTTATCGCAGCGCCTTGGTGTTGGAGGCAAACAGACTGTTGTGCTCGATGAAGAACTGCGTGAGCTTTATAGCTTGGACGCCGATCAAACCGTTCGAGTAGAATTCGGTATTGAAGCCTATACCGAGTACCAAAAGGAGATCTTTACCAATGTGAACGTCAAGTCCACTCTCGGGCTTTTTGCGTTGTTCAACAAGCCTGATAGCCCAGACATGTTCTGGGAAACGCAAGTTGGCATGAAGGTTAATTCCTGGCTCCAGGTGAACTTCGAATGGGGCGTCCTGTACGATGAGGACGTTAGTAAAAACGTTCAGCTCAAAGAGATTTTCTCTGTGGGCGTTTCGTACCAGTTCCTTTGAGCCCAACGCCGAGCCACTCTGTGATACGCTATTCGTTCTTGCTGAGCTGTTTTCTGAGCGTATCTCTCATGTCTGGGTGTGCGGCCTCGGAAGAAACACGAGATCGTCCAGAACGAACGCGTGCGCCTAAGGGGTTTCAGCTTGCTACTGACGTAGATGAAGTAGCATCCGTGCAGCTGCATGCTGGCTCTGGCGAAACTGCATTACCCATCCTACAACTGGGCATGGGCGTTCCGCTGCGCTTGGCCTTCGATATTATGTCCTCGAGAGGTCGTCCACTAACTGTAACATTCTATCATGCGAACAAAGAGTGGAAACGGGACCTAATGCCAGCTGAGTATCTAAGCGGTTTTCATCGTGATGATATCATGGACTACCGCTCTTCCCGGGCCACGTTTGTCGATTATGTCCATTATGAGTACGAATTCCCCAATGCGACGATCGACTTTCGATTGAGTGGTAATTATATCCTTCGAGTGAGCGAGCAAGGTAGAGAAGACGAAGTGCTTTTCGAACGCGCTTTTTTCATTTCAGAGCAGTCAACACCCGTTGACATGCGGATTGAAAATGTGCTCGTAGCAGGGCGTCAGTATTCCTCTATTCAGCCATTTGTTCGGTTTGCGCCGCCTGACCCGACCATAAACATATTCGATTACACGGTCTGTTTCGTTCGGGACACTGGGTATGCCTCATCTCGTTGCGTTGATAATCCATCGTTAGATATGCGCCCCGATGTTCGGTACTACCTCGAGCCTAGAGAATCCTTCGCCCCTCAGACAGCTCCTTACTACGTGAATCTTGGTGATATCAGAACAGGTGGGCGTATTGAACGAACCAACCAGCAGAGCATCCCTTGGCAAGTCTCCATTGAGCCAGACTATGCAGACCTCGGAGCATCAGGGGTGGCGCCTTTTCTCAATGGTCAATCATTGATTCGAGGTGGCGTCCGTTCAATGCCAGACCCAGACTATTCTGGGGAATATATCGATGTCACCTTGCGACTCGTTCCTCCTAATCAAGCACCTGTGCCAGGAGATGTGTTTGTCCTAGGCACTTTTTCGAATTGGGAGGCACGAACTGAAAACGTGATGCAATGGAATCCATCCGAGGGATGGTACGAAGGGGTCGTATCCATGAAGCAAGGGCAGCATGAGTACCGGTATGCCTCTTCCGATCCTAGCTTCCAGCAATCACTAGCTGCAGGAGTGCCTCAGGTTGAAAACCTCTTCACAACGTTTGTCTATCTAAATGATATCACTCGGCAGACAGACAGACTAGTCGCAGTGCAGGGAATGTTGACTCGCTAATCGTTACGATTCACGTTGATTCAAGCATTATTCGGCTAGACTGTGCCGCGCCCATAAATTGCTTTTGTAGTCCGGGAATGGATTCGAACTCAACACCGTCCATTCTACGGACGTTTAATTTCCTGCATCCCACCCTACCACTTTCCACTCTCCGAAGGCATGATCATGACGAAGCTACAATCCCTCTCCGTCCTGTTGTTGGCTCTGCTCTTTATTGCAGGTTGTGCCTCCAGCAACGGATTGTCCAATACGCAAAATACAGCTAAATCGGACTCATCTTCGACGTCCCCACAGTCTGATGATGGTCCCAAAGCATTTTCTGATGTCATAAAGGATGACTTCGTCAAAGACGAAGGGGTGTTCAATGTGTACCAGGACAACGAGGCGTATTACTACGAAATTCCGGATGACATGCTGGACAAGGAGTTTTTGCTGGTAACCAGAATCGCCAAGACAGCCGACAACATTGGCTATGGGGGACAGAAAGCCAATACGCAGGTTGTTCGTTGGGTGCGCCAAGGAGACAAAATCCACCTTCGCGTAGTTGGGTATGCAAACCGTGGTGATGAGGACGATCCAATCTTTGAGGCTGTGCGTAATTCCAACCTCGAGCCGATCATCAAGGCGTTTGATATCAAAGCGTTGAATGCCGACACGTCCGGTGTAGTGATTGATGCAACAAGCTTGTATACGGACGACATACGTGCGATTGGCCTGCCTTCTTCGCGGAGAAGTGCCTTTTCAGTTGGCGATCTCGATAAAAGCCGCTCTTACATTGACAAGGTCAAGTCATTTCCAGAAAATATCGAAGTTCGTCACGTCATGACGTACGAAGCGAAGTCCGCGCCATCTAACACTTCGACTAATTCGATTACCGTGGAAATGGCGCAGTCGATGGTTCTTCTCCCTGCCGATCCGATGCAGCCACGTCTTTGTGATGAGCGCGTCGGTCTATTTTCTGTCAGATTTACGGAATACGATGGAGAACAGCATTTGGCCCAGAACAAGTGCTTCGTGACGCGCTGGCGCCTTGAGCCTTCCGACCCGGAAGCCTATGCTCGGGGCGAACTGGTCGAGCCTATCGAGCCGATTATCTACTATATCGACCAGAACACGCCTGTCAAATGGCGTCAGGCTTTAATCGATGGTGTCAACGACTGGCAGCGGGCTTTTGAAGCCGCAGGGTATAAGAACGCCATTATCGGCAAAATGGCGCCGACGCCGGAAGAAGATCCGGATTTCAGCCCGGAAGATGCCCGCTATTCGGTGATCCGTTATTTCGCTTCAGAAATCAACAACGCATCGGGGCCTCACGTGCATGATCCCCGCACGGGCGAAATTCTCGAAAGTGACATCAACTGGTATCACAACGTACTCGGACTCGTGCGTCGCTGGTCATTTATCCACACCGCCGGGTATGACCCGCAGGCCCAAGACCCGGATACGGATGAGTGGATTGCTTATGAAGGTGTCCGTTGGATTGGTGCCCATGAAGTGGGTCATACGCTTGGTTTCCAGCACAACATGGGCTCTTCATATGCCTATACAGTCGATCAGTTACGTGATCCGGAGTTCACATCGACCCACGGAACGGCTCCGACCATCATGGATTATGCTCGATACAACTACGTAGCTCAGCCAGAAGATGGTGTCACGCAGACTCGACCCCAGGTCGGGGAATATGATGACTGGGCCACGAAATGGACCTATTCCTGGATCGATGGCAATCGCACGCCGGAGCAGGAATTCTTGATCCTCAATGAGTGGGTCAAAGAGCGTGCCAGCGATCCTGCAATGTTGTTCCTCTCGGGTAATGGCGATCCTCGCGTGCAGTCCGAGAGCCTTTCCAACGATGAAATGGAAGCCTCCAGCTTGGGAATCCTCAACTTGAAGCGGATTCTGGATGGTTTGGTGGAATGGACAGAAGAGGATGGTGAAGACTGGGAAGATTTAGCTGAGCTGTACAACATGGTTGGAGGTCAGTATTCTACGTTTATCGGCCACGTTGCGGCCAATGTTGGCGGCGTTTACGAGCAGCCAAAGACCACAGATCAGGAAGGAGTGGTCTATTCACCGGTGCCCGAAGAACGGCAACGCCGTGCTGTCCAATGGATGGTGGACCACGTATTTACGACGCCGGAATGGCTGATTCGGGATGACATTCTTTCGCGCATCGAAAGTGCGGGCATCGTGAACCGAGTTCGTGGTTACCAAGTGGGCGGAATTGCTCGACTCTTGGACACGCAGAAACTGGCTCGCCTCATGGAAGGCGAAGTTCGTTGGGACGGTGATCAGTACACAGTCAGTGAGCTGATGTCAGATATGCGCGCAGCGATATTCAGTGAGCTTGCTTCAGGAGCTTCTGTAGATGCGTATCGTCGAAATCTGCAGCGTGGATATGTCGAAAAACTCTCGTCATTGATGACGGTTGATTACAACGCAACCGGGTTTGCTGCTACTAGAGGCCTGCAGAGCGTTGATGCAGATGAGTCCGATCTGCGTATGTTGGTCCGTGGTGAGCTTCAGACACTGAAAGGTCAAGTAGACCGTGCAGCTAGCCGCACCCGTGACTCCATGACACGTCTACACCTCGAGGATCTGTCTATGCGGATCGATGACATCCTGGATCTGGAGGACTAATTCCTACTTTGGGTTTAGTGTTTTTGAGGGGCGGCGACCGTAGGTCGCCGCCCCTTTCTTCTTTTGCCCAGATTGCAAGGCTTTCCGCAAGCATTTGCAAGATGTCCTGACACGCATCGCTTATCTCACGTCGTAGCATGTGACCAACGCCTGCATCTTTAGAGCAGAACTACAATGATCATATCGCTTTGAACCCATGGCATCATCTGACAAAGGACATACCGTCCACCGAGCAAGCGCCCACATTGGCCGCGATCACTACCGTACCGAGCTTGAAATCGAAGGGCATAAGCTCATTGCTGACGAACCACCAGGCATCGGCGGGACAGATCTTGGACCACGTCCGGTAGCCTTGATGCTAGGCGCCCTAGGCGCCTGTACTGGGATCACGCTCAGGATGTATGCTGATCGCAAGGAATGGCCGATGGAAGGCGTTCAGATAGAATTAGAACACGAGCGAGTGCGGCTGGACGAGTATAATGGAGACGATGTGCCGGTTGATGCCAAGGGCATGATTGATGTCATTCGCATGCATGTGACAATCGAAGGTGATGAGCTTACCCCAGAGCAAGTTGAACGAATCGGTGTCATCGCCGGCAAGTGTCCTGTACACCGCATCATCGGCGGGGCCTCTGTCTTCAACACAGTGCTAAAGCACGGGTAATAGGTAGTAATCCTTAGTGATCCTTCCGAGGACTGACTTCCCAGATAGCCATTCAAGCCCTACTTTGAGCCATCAGGCATTTACACCACCCCGTATTCAATCCATCCTTGGCGCATGAAGGCTCGCAACATCACGTTGCTTTCGCTAGCGACGTTGCTGTCGTTATCACTTTGGTTTTCCGCCTCGGCTGTCATTCCGCAATTGACGCGTGAATGGGGGCTGAGCGGTTCGATGCAGGCTTGGATGACGATGTCCGTGCAGATTGGCTTCGTAGCAGGAGCCCTACTATCGGCCGTCCTGAACCTCGCGGACAAGATGGAGGCCAACAAGTTAGTGGCACTCAGTGCTTTATTGGGCGCTGCAGTCAATGCCTGTATTCCATTGCTATCTACAGGCCCCGAGTCGGCTATTGTATTCCGTTTTCTGACTGGCGCGGCGATGGCGGGCGTCTATCCACCGGCCATGAAGATCATTGCCTCCTGGACATCCGGTGATCGCGGCAAATTCATTGGGTTGCTCGTGGGCGCATTGACCATCGGATCAGGAATGCCCCATCTTCTGAATGCCCTCTCAGCCGGCGCTAGCGGCATTCCGCCATGGCGTTTAGTTCTGTATGGCACCTCCATTCAGGCAGCGCTGGCGGCCGTGATTGCCTGGTTTTTCATCCGATCGGGTCCTTTCCTCGGGCGCGCCTCGGCATTCAGCTGGAAGCATGCTGCTTCGGGTCTAACCGACCGCCCGACACGCCTAGCCAACTTTGGCTATTTCGGCCATATGTGGGAGCTCTATGCCGTCTGGGCATGGGCCCCGATCATGCTTTTAGTTAGCTATAAAGAGGCCGGTCTTAGTGAGCAGATGGCTCGTTTCGCGGCCTTCGGTTTGTTTGTAACGGGTGCTTTCGGCTCTACTCTCGCCGGCATTTATGCAGATCGACTCGGACGCACTCGGATCACGGCCGTTGCCCTCGCGATTTCAGGAGTCTGTTGCGCTGTCGTCGGATTAATCATCCATCAGCCCATCCTGCTCACCATAGTGTGCCTGCTTTGGGGCTTCGCCGTCATTGCTGACTCTGCTCAGTTTAGCGCCGCCGTATCAGAGCTTGCCGACTCGAGCTACGTCGGCACTGCTCTTCAAGTGCAGACGAGTCTGGGCTTCCTCCTAACACTCGTAACGCTTCAAGCCATGCCGTTCCTCGTAGACACCGTCGGCTACGAATGGGCGTGGCTCATCCTTATTCCAGGCCCCGTCTTCGGTATCGTCAGCATGCTACGCCTTCGATCGCTTCCCGAAGCCGCGCGAATGGCGCAGGGGAATAGGTAGCAGTAGCTAATCCCCCCGTGCATATCGGCGCATGAGGTTTGAGACTTATGGTGCCGTCTCACTAGCCCCAGGTGGACCAATATGAATGAAACCCGACCAGTAATAGGGTTTGGCGATTGGGCCCTTTGAATTGATCAAGTTCAACTTGGCGTTGCGAAGCGCTACATCGGAGGAGAGCCCCTTGGCCAACTCCTGATAGAACTCCTGCATCAGTATCTGAGTCCCGACATCGTCGCTTGGCCAGAGCGATGCTACCAGGTTGCGGGCTCCTGCATAAATGAATCCCTTCGCAAAGCCAGATAGCCCTGAATTGTCATTTGCAGCATCCTTAGCCGTATCACAAGAACTCAATACGACCAATTCAGCATTCAAATTCAGATCAAAAATCTCATGTGCGTGAAGAATACCATCCTCTCCATCAGAACCGCTCGTCTCTAGGATAATGCCCGATTCTGCCGGATTGTTTTTATCGGCAAAACTATGCGTTGCGAAGTGCAAATAGCGGTATTGAGTCAGATCCGTTGATTTCAAACGGTGCTCTGTAGACTCTTCTCGCAACAGAACATCACTCGGAGGAGACGTAAACACCCCTTTCCAACCATCTTTCCATTTCAAGATACTTGCAATCGACTTCACCTCACGCTCCGACCCCGGGAGCGGTGGGAGCAAATTGTAACTGTCAAATACTTGAGCGGAGGAATTTCGATTCACGAAGCTCGCAACAACTTGCGAATATTGAACATCAATATCAAAAACGGGTGCAAAAGCTAATAAGTCATTATTGAAAAGCTTTTGTTTAGGATATGACTGCATCATTAGAAGTGAAGCTGCGAAGCCATAGGTTACGGTTCGATCTTTTATCAAAAAGGGGAAAGCGTCAAAACGTGTAGAATCTTCCAGTGAATCAACTGGTGATGTCGTAAGCGCTTCGAATGAAATTGATGAAAGTGACTGATTGGGGATGATTATAAGATCGTCTTCTCCGATAATATCCATCATTGGAAAAAGCAAAAGATTGTACAGCGAAAACGAATATTTCAATATGTCGGCTGCTGTGCTCTGCTCGTAAGCAACCCGCAATTTATTCGTTAAATGGGCCACTTCTATTGATGGACCTATCCGCATGAGGTAAATACTTTTGTCTTTTATAATAAAAGCATATATGTCATCTTGGATTTAAAAATACTCTATTAAAGAATAACCGTCTTTCACAATAATTGATGAGACTAGAGAAAAAGGAGTATGGTTATAACTACTTCTGTCGAATTTATGAGGAGACAAGGATGAGGTGCTGGCTTTTGGGTCTCTGACAATGACGGTATCATCTACATCTTTAGTCTGAAATGGACCTTGACGCTGGGTTGCCGTCCTATGACCAATGAATGTTTCTCTCTGGCGTTTATCGACGATGCCACTACTCCGAGAGTCATCAACAATGCTGAACATTCTTTTGATTATTTCATCTGAATTGTCGCTTCGGTCAATTAGCTCCAGGCCTACCATTAGCGCGCCTTGAATCACCTCATTTTGGTATACAGGTAGGTAACTCTCATCATAGTGTGAGCCAGACCTATAGATTTTGCTAATCAAACGAACTGCCCGTTCATAAGAATCGAAAGATGCATTTAAGTCAATTTCACTGGAGAGGGACAAGCCGCGTTGAAACAGTGCCTTCCCTTTCAAATTTAGAGATGATAAAAGAGATTCTGCATTTTTGTAATCCAATCTAATCGCAGAAAAACGTTCGTTCTTGAAACCAGGTGCCCCAAGGATTGTGTATAAAGCAGTGTGAGCGGTCTCCACAGCACAATCATAAAGTCTATGCTCTAGGCATATGTCAGCCTTATGGTTTAGGACTTTTGCGAATACAGGATGAGATTGGTGGCTCGAGATCTCATAAGCATGCGTTATCAGGGCGGTTGCCTCGGCGACCCTTCCTCGAAGGGCTAGTAACTTAGCCTTTGTGCCAATCGCAAGAACGTATAATGGCTTGCTTGTCAGGTTTTCTGACTCAAGAATACTCAAAGCGATATTGATGGCGTCTTCGGCACTCCGCAAATCTCCTAGGCTTAACAAAGTAGATGCTAAGTGACAATATGTGGTGGCCTTTGAGGGGTGATGCTCCGAGAGATAATTAGATTTTATTACGAGGGATTTATTGAGGTATGATAGAGCATTTACAAAATCACCCGATGCTGAGTAAGATTGTCCAATGTTGTCATAAGTTAGAGCGATTGATAGATCCTCGATTCGACCACTATTACGCCATATATCGAGAGACCTGAACTGATACTGAAGCGCCTTATTGTATTGACCTTTCGCAAAGTATACTATACCTAAATTACCGATTGAACCAGCAATCTTGGGATGATTACTAGGAAGGAAAGATGAACGCACAATGACATTGTCACTATGCATATCTTCAGCTTGGTCGTACAGCCCCATTCTGTAATACACATTGCCTATGTTATTGAGTGTATTTGTATAAGCAAGAGTCCTGTTGGTATCGTCTAACGAATATTTGGACACAGCAATGTCATAATATTCTAGAGCTTGATCAAACTGAGCCTGTTGGTGATGTAAAAAGCCTAAAGTGTGGAAGTAATATGGCTCAATATCAATCCGGTCTTTCTCAAGTGATGGCATGAAATACCAGCATTCTTTGAGGTAGTTGTCGGCTTTGAAGAAGGCACCTGTTCTGATAGCGATTTCTGCCAGATAGCAATTACCAAGCGATAGACTGTGGTGAGTTACATTCTCGTTTTCAACGGAAGAAACTAACTGGAGGAACAATGTTTTGGCTTCAATGAACTTTCCTTGACCAAGCAATAGCTCACCTCTAGCTATCATCATTCTTTGTACCAAGTCATTATTACCTTCTGTTGAAGCTGAATCAGAGGCCGCAAGATATAAGGAGTCGGCCTGAGAATATTGAAGACGGAACGAGGCTTTCAGCGCTCGCTCTGAAAGAGAGCCTTGTTCTTGATTGGAAGGAAATTGAAGGCAACCGATTGCAAATACCGAAAATAATATTGGGGTAATGAATACGTTAGCTTGTTGTGATTTCAATGCAATACCTCTATCGAGATTAATCTTGTTTCGTTCAATTCATTATTTAAAGAGTCTCGTCTCCCCTCCTCGTAACTTTGCGACGAACCCTTTCCTGATTAAACGCAAAACAGAGAAATCCTACGACTACATGCGACAAATCTGAAGATCTAGCTTTTCACAATCCAAAGACCGGATTCACGAAAAAAACCATGACCAATCCTTCCCCGGGTGGTTCTCTCAAGATGATTCTTGCCTTCGCGATGATTTACATCGTGTGGGGGTCGACATATCTAGCGATTGCATTCGCTATTGATACAATTCCACCGTTTCTGACGATTGGGTCACGGTTCCTTTTTGCCGGAATGGTGCTCTATGGCTTCTTGCGGTTGAAGGGCATTAAGCGACCTCCGTTGAAACGTACTGTCAATGGAGCGTTGATAGGGATATTCACGTTGGGCATAGGGACCGGATTAATTGCATGGGCAGAGCAGTACATTGACTCAGGATTTGTGGCGCTCATTATTACGGCGGTTCCTCTCTGGTTGGTTCTGCTTGATTGGAAGATGTTGAAGGGTGGCGCGCCGACACGTCCTGTTATCTTCGGACTCATTCTTGGGTTTTTTGGAATCGTGATATTGACTGGGCCAGAGATTATATCGGGAGCTCAAGATTCTAGTGCCATGGCAGTGTTTGCGGTGTTAGCAGCCACATTGTCTTGGTCTGCTGGCTCGTTGCGTAGCAAGATGATTGCGATGCCAGAAAACCTATTCATGTCTTCCGCGATTCAGATGGCGGCTGGTGGGGCTGTTATGGGTCTCCTGGGACTTGCACTAGGGGAGTGGAGCGTGTTTGAATGGGGAGCTATATCTGAACAGTCCGCATGGGCGTGGTGGTATCTGGTGATCTTCGGTTCATTGGTAGCGTTTTCAGCCTATGTATGGCTACTGGCGAATGCGCCGCCCAAGCAGATATCGTCGTATGCCTTCGTTAATCCCGTTGTGGCCGTATTCCTGGGCTGGTGGCTGGCGGGTGAGGCGGTCAATGCCCGGATTCTGATTGCCATCGTAATCATGGTGTCCGCCGTGTCTCTCATAATTCTCTACGGTGGAAAGCCTCGAGTTAAAAAGGATCTTAGCTAGGCTTAAGCAGGCTTTTATCAGGCGTCAGCCGAGTGTTCTAAGGGCCGATTAAGTCACAGTTATGCCATATTGTGGCCGATCGAACGGTAAGCAAATATGATTTCAGGCGTTACTTCAGCACGGAAACTCTTCCCATAATTATTAACTGACTCCTTCATAGCGGAATATGCTTTGACCTATGACGAAAAATAGCTTAAAAAAAGACACAAATAACATCACATAAAGATAAAATATAGGGTCAGAAGATGTAGATGGGTGTCCTGATAGCAGGTGCAAAAAAACATAGTATAACGAGCAAAAAAACTAGCAAAACAAATGAATAATAGGGGGTGTAATTTGCATGAGAAAAAGAAAAACAGAAAAAGAAGATATGGCGCGGAAAACGGTATAAAAGCACACAAGAGGCCCTAAAAGACCGTTTAAGGCGCGCATACAGATCTCACACAAGGAGCCAACAGAGCCTTATGGCTTGGTTTAGGGGCTAATGATTATGGTGGTGTGATGCTGGGGATAACGGGTCTGGACATGCTAGTCAGGATGAGGTAAACGACGCACTCCAGGCAGCAGATAGTTCATCGTATATGTCAACAAGTTCAGGATTAGGCTCTACGACTTCGAGGCAGTGTAATGAGTTGAAGGCCTCATCGGTATCAGCATAATATCCAGCGCCCAATGCCGCGCCTCGGGCTGCGCCCTCGGCGCCATCCGTATCGAACAAATGCATCCGCATGTTCGTCACGTTGGCGAAGATTGACCGGAAGGCAGGAGAGAGAAACAGATTTGCGCGACCTGCACGGACCGACTCGCATGTCACACCTATCCCCCTGAGCACGTCGATCCCCAGATTCATAGCATACACTATGCCTTCCATCCCCGCTCGTATCAAGTGTTCTGGCCCGTGCCGATTGAAATCGAGTTGCTGTATGCTGGCGTTCGGTCGAGCATTATTCAAAATTCGCTCCGCTCCATTTCCGAATGGATAGAATAGAAGCCCTTCGCTTCCCGGGCTGGCAGTATCTGAGAGCGCATTCATGGCCTGATAGGACATGGCAGCGCCTGCACTCCCCAATAGTCTTCGTAGCCAACTGTACAAGATCCCTGATCCATTAACGCATACTAGAACGCCGTTGCGCGCCCTATCAGGTTGATTGTTGACGTGCAGAAAGGTGTTCACGCGAGAGGCCTTATCGGCAGCATTCTTGTCCGTCACAGCGTAGATAACGGCGGAGGTCCCGGCCGAAGTTGCAATCTGTCCTGGCTCCAAGACGCCAAGCGAAAAAGCATTGTTGGGCTGGTCACCGGCTCGGTAGGTCACCCTAACGTCAGCGCTTAGGCCCAAAGCTTCAGCAATGGTTGGGCTCACCACTCCTTGAAATCCCACCGAAGGCACTCGATCGGGGAGGAGGGAAGGAGAAATACCCATCTCAGCCATCACCTCAACGGCAGGACGCTTTTCTGTGAAGTCCCACAGAACACCTTCTGAAAGACCACCCTCTGTGGTTGTCATCTCGCCAGTTAGGCGGTAGGCGATATAGTCACCTGGAAGCATGAACCGGTAGATACGCTCAAATACGTCCGGTTCGTTTTGCCGGACCCATCCTAGTTTGGCCGCCGTGAAATTGCCGGGTGAATTCAAGAAGTGTTCCAGGCACTTCTCAAGTCCAATAGACTCAAGAGCCTTTTGCCCCACGTCGACCGCTCGTGAATCACACCAGATAATAGAAGGTCGAACGACCTCGCCTGATGAGTCCAAAGCCACAAGGCCATGCATTTGATAGGATATACCGATCGCCACTATTTGACTGGTATCTAATGCTGCTTCTTGCACAACCTGCGCATATCCCATCTTGAAGTTGTCCCACCACATCTGTGGGTCCTGTTCAGCCCACCCAGGACGAGGCGCATTTATGGGTTGTTCAGTAGAAGGCCATGTCGCTCGTGCAACTGTCTTGCATTCCTGTGCATCGAAAATGACAGTTTTGACAGACGAACTACCGATATCGATTCCAAGGAAGAACTTATTCATCTAGTAGGGAAGGGGTATTCATGTGGGCTTTTCTAGCAACAGAGGCAGATGCAGAGTGGACCAAACTGCAAGTTATAAAGGAAAAATATGTAACATATAAAGTTACATATAAGAAGGTCTAATTCGTCTTTGTAACATCATAAGTTAGCTGAAGAAGACCGCTTGGCCAAGATCTATGGTCTGCCAACTTAAGCCTTCTATCTGTGCTTATTGGTCTAAAAGAGAAATACCAGTACCAATCAATACTGGAATAACAGTAAGTATATATCTGTCTATAAGATCATTATTGAGGAACATTTGTGCGGTTTTCCCTCCATCCACGTATAGGTGTTCGAATCCTCGTTGCAAAAGGCCTGCAACGAGGTCTCCCATATCACCGTGCAGATTCTCTACGGAATCGGGCAAGCTGTCTGGTATGTCACACGGCTGGCTGCTTAAGACGATGACCGGTTTAGAGCCGTAGAGCCACTTTCCTCCAAACGAGAGTACTTTCGTAAAGGTATTTCGTCCCATCACAAGAGCGTCCACGCTTTCCATAAAATTGTGGTAGCCGTAGTCTTCTTCGTTTGCGCCGAATGCCGGGAGCCAGTCTAGGTCACCGTTTTTTCGGGCAATGAAGCCATCGAGGCTGATGGCCATGTATACAGTGCATTTCATGCAGCCTCCCTAAGCTAAAGAGTCAATCGAAACGGAGCAGATCCCAGCACGAAATCAGAATCGTAGGCCTAGTCTAACATTGAGCGTACGAGGTGTCAATCGGGTCGGAATGCGCTGCCAAATGCCTGAACCATCTGGAATCCAAGAATAGGATACTGTATTGATCATGTCGAATAAATTCAGGATCTCAGCCGTCAGTTCCACAGCCACGCGTGAGCCCGTACGCTCTTGTGTGATTTCTTTCGTTGCACCTATATCGAAGCGGAAAAAACGCGTATATCGAGCAGAAAAGCGATCTCCCGGGGCTTGTTCGACGATATTGCCGATCTGTTCTCCCGGAATGGGCGGGGTATAGGGCAGGCCTGATCCATATAGGGTGCGAAGGTGCAGGCGCCAAGTAGGGTCTGACGGTATATAGTCCTGCACAAAGAGACTGACAGTGTGTCGTTGGTCGGTTGGTCGGGCTACCCAGCCAGTATTCTGCCTTGTCTGAAACGCCGGGTCAAATTTCTCTCTCGTGGACAGAAAGGAGTAGTTCAGCCAACTTTCCATGCCTGGCACGAGTTCACCACGAAGCTGCAGGTCGACACCAAAAGCGGATCCTCGACCATCGTTCTCACCGGAATACAGGACGCGAACATTTTCTATGTCATAGGAAATGAGGTTATCAATCTGCTTAATCCATGCCTCGCCCCGTAGATAGAAACGGCGGGAGGGGATGAAATATTCTCCCCCGAGGACCACCTGAAAAGAACGTTGGGACTTCAAGGAATCATTTAGCGCACCCAGAATAGATTCTCCAACTTCGGGCTTTCCGCGCAATTCCCGATACGTGGGCGCCTGATGGTAGAGACCAACGGAACCGAACCAGGAGGTGATCGGGTTGGCCTGGAACGTGAACGATGCTCTTGGAGAAAGCGTCCATTCGTCCGTGAAGCCGTAGTGATCCGCGCGAAGGCCAGCCGTGACTACCAGCCGCCCTGGTTCATCGGCAAAGACATCGACCGTTTCCTGGACATGGAGAGCCGTTTGGGAGGTTGAAAGAGAAGCCGCATCGTTCAAGCTGTCCGCTACGATGCGAACGATGTCGCCAGTGGTACTCCGACCGACGACCACTGACTTTTCATTGATGCGATCCTCGAAGTCTAAACTCCGCAACGCCCAACCGACTTCTGCAGTATGACGTTCGCGGGTCAGAAGGTAGCGCCCCTGTGCGGAGGTCGTACGGACCGCGATTCGGTTGTCCGCAGCATCTTCCTGCCTGCTAGAACCGGTGGGGAATAGGCCTTCTCCGTCTTGCGGATTATCAGAGCCAGGATCGACCTGATAAAGAACGGCCGTGCCCGATAGGTCGAGCACTTCGGTTTCTTCTGTGTCATAAATGGCTACATCGTGCTCCATCCGGAAGGAGGGCGAGAGCCGATTCGTCACTCTGAGGCCAGAGAAGAGTGTCGAGTAGGCGTCTGTTTCCTCGTTATCCGCGTCGAACTGAATCCAAAGTGATTGCAGATTAGAGGGTGCAAGGAGCTCATTCTGGCTCAGAGTGCCAAAAAATGTCTTTCTGCCATTCGGGTCGAGCCGGAACTCGTTCTCTGCCAACATCCCCAGAAATTCCACCTCGTGACCTTGACGAATCGTGTAGCCGAGGTAGACCTGGGCATCTGTATAGTCAGGCTGGTATTCGCCTTTCAATTCCTGCGTCTGAAAAAATCGTCGAGCCTGTGCTTTGCGCACGCCGCCCAGCCATCCAAGCTTTCCACCAAGGGCCTTTCCACCTGCTGAGATGCCCGCGTCCAACAAGGATACGTGTGCAGTTCCTCCAAGCGGTTCACCAGAGCGCTGTGGTCTTCGGTACTCTGCTTCGACTGCTGAGGATAACTTGCCACCATATCGAACGGGAAATCCGCCGGCGTACAAAGTCATCCGCTCAACCATGTCACCGTTGATGAGCGAAAGTCCCTCTTGTTCACCAGTGCGGGGCCGGAAGGGGAGAAATATTTCGAAGCCATTTAAGAAAAAGAGATTCTCATTGAAGCCTCCGCCGCGAACCGAGAATTGATTCGATAACTCGTTGTTCGTGACTACGCCTGGGAGAACACGCAAGGCGCGTAGCGCATCGCGCATGGGCGTTGGCATATTTCGCACATCTTCCGGGGAAATACCGAAGACACCGGCTTCTGCATTTCTTCGTCCCTCGACCGTTAATTCGCCCATTTCCACTGTGGAAGGGTCCAGAGAACGATTGAGATAGGTGGTGATGTTGGAGCGAACGACAACTGAGTCTCGGGCTACCGAGAAGCCAACCGAAGAAAAACGGAGGACATACTCGCCAACAGGTAGGCGAAGGAGGTATTTCCCCTCTGGATCCGCGGCCGTTCCGAAGTTGGTCCCGTCCACGATCACGGTGGCACCAGGGATCGGAAACCGTGAATCCGAAGCGGTAATCTGGCCCGAAACGGCTCCCCATTCCTGCGCGTTGGTCGTCGATGGCCACAGGACTACCGCCCCAAGTAAAACCCAGAGAAAAGTGGAGGAGGAGAAAGCCAGCCAAGAAGAGCGCTTGTTCATCGGCGCAAAGGCGAGTCGATTCATGAATCGGACAGGGAGAGAAAAAACTCCGGTCAACGTGAGCAGGAAACTACGTAGTAACGGTTCTGAAATCGCGTCCGATTTGAATGGAGATGCCGAGATGAACTCAACCCGACGACGCTCAGATCGTTCCAGTGGGGTAGAGCAGATTCCCCACGTGAAGTAACCAGAATTCAAGTGCCGGAACTAGTAAAACGAAAAGACAGCCAGCTATAACTTCGCGAAAAGAACAACCAGGTACCCAAACAGGGCCATTGCAATAATCCGGGTCAGTTCGATGGTCGACGCGTCAGCATGCCTTGCCATTAGAAACGGGAGTGGAAGAGGGAGGACCAGCGGATTGATGATCATACCGACCCACCATGCAAATTCGTGACGATTGTCTTTGTGGTGTGGATGGCTTGTTGGCACAGAGTCCTCATTGAGTGAAGTCTAGGTAACAACCAGGGTGGATATTCGTAGCTTTTGAATCGTATATCTAGCCATTGGGTTCATAACTTGCACCTGCTGACGTGGCAGCAGATGCTGAAATATCCCCACTTCGTGTTCTGATTGTTTAATTCAACTGCTCGAATATTTTCTCATGCGCGTCGGAATCGTTGTACCGGTACTAAATAATTTTTCGCAAGCGTTGGATTTTATTTCCTCGGCTAGGTCGCAAGAGCACGAGTTGGTTTTTTTAATTCAACCTCAATACCGCGAGAAAGTAGCCTTGGCTAAGGCCTGGAACACTGGAATCAGGCAGGCCTGGGATCGCTCCTGTGACTGCGTAATCGTTAGCAATGATGACGTTCTTTTCGCTCCCGATACCATCGATAAATGGGTTGCGGAATCCCAACAACTTCCTCAGGACGTGGTCCTGACTGTTCCGAGCGATGCATCCAAATACTTCGAGGACCCCTACGATATTGTTGAGTCACGTGGAAAGACGTTTGAATTGACTTTTGAGGCGGAAATGGATTTTAGCTGTTTTATGGTAAGACCCGGTTTCCAAAAGTTATGTGGGTGGTTCGACGAAAATTTTTACCCATGTTGGTGGGAGGACATTGATATGGATTACCGAATCAGTCTCCTAGGCATTAGATGGCATCGCGTCCATGCGCCTTTCATTCATTTAGGACATCAGACAACGAATAGATTAGGACGTTCAGCCTCAGCGGCTTTGAGCGAAGCTTATTTTGTGCAGAAATGGGGCAGTCTGAATCGCTTCGAGCCTCAATCGTTCAAAACGCCTTACAACGACTCAGAGATGTCCCCTACAGACTGGATAGAGGGGTACATGGAAGGCTATGTCTTACCAAGGAGGCCGATTCGAGTGGTAGCTCGAAGAGCTTTCGCGTATTTAAAAAGACGACTTCTAAATGGAAAGTAAGTCGTGCTCATTACCGTTTTGGCACAATAGTGGCTACTTGATGGTCACCTCAGAAAGCGAGCCATGCAGTTTTCTTCTTCGTATCAACAAGGTCTAGCTTATCGGTCATACTGCACGTATGCTGTAGCCGTTTTGCTTGTCATCATTTTAATGGTGTTTTCTGGCTGCGCTAGAGAACCGGAAGCCAACCGCGCTGACGAGCGGCCCAACGTCATTGTCATCTTTGCTGATGACATGGGCTACACAGATCTCTCATCATACGGAGCCTCAAGATGGGCCACACCCAGTCTGGATAGGTTGGGGGAAGAGGGCGCAAGGTTCACCAATTTCTATGTGCCAACCCCTGCTTGTTCACCGTCAAGAGCCGCGCTGCTTACCGGGCGATACCCACTGAAGGCAGGCGTCAGAGAAGTTATCAGTCCTAGAACACTTCGCGGACTACCTGAGGCAGAGGAAACGGCCGCTGAGATATTTCTCGAGGTCGGGTACCGGACGGGAATGGTGGGCAAATGGCACCTTGGAGCAAATCCCGTCTTTTTGCCAACCAATCATGGTTTCGAGAGCTGGTTTGGATTGCCTTATTCGAACGATTACAGTCCTCGCTCGATCAATAACCCTCGATCGTATGCCGTGATGTGGCCGGAATTACCACTTTTCCGGGATACTACTATCGTTGAGCGTGAGCCCGATCAGCGTCTGTTGACAGAGCGCTACACGCAGGAAGCTCTGGGGTTTATCGATACGCACAAGGATGAGCCCTTTTTCTTGTATCTAGCTCATTCCATGCCGCACGTGCCGCTTTGGGTATCGGATCCCTTCCTAGGGGAAAGCGAAGGCGGGCTTTATGGTGATGTCATCGAAGAAGTAGATGCCTCGACCGGGCGCATTCTCGATAGACTAGCCCAATTGGGTCTCGACGAACACACCATCGTTGTCTTCACGTCGGACAACGGGCCATGGCTTCTGATGGGAGATCACGGCGGCACAAAGGGGGCGTTTCGCGAGGGGAAAGCTACCACGTTCGAAGGAGGAGTCCGGATGCCGGCGTTGATTCGAGCGCCAGGTCAGATTTTGGCGGGGCAGGTCATCGACGAGCCTGCCATCGTGATGGACGTGCTACCGACTGTTTTGGAATTGGCGGGTATTGAAGGACGCGATCGTTTTGACGGCGCAAGCCTAGCCTCGGCTCTGACCGGAAAGAGTGAGTTAGACGCGAATCGGCCTCTATTTTTCTATCGATCGGGTCAGCTGCGTTCGATGCGAAAAGGAAAGTGGAAACTCCATGTGCCGCATACTTATACATCAATTTTAGAGGAGTACGGAGGATCACCCGGTGAAGGCGGGCATCCGGGAGCGTACGGTCCTGCCATCATCGGCATCGCCTTGTACGACCTCGAAGCGGACCCCAGTGAATCGGTGGATGTTTCGCAGACGTATCCTGACGTAGTCCAAGAGTTGTTGACGCACATTGAGGATGCTCGTTCACGCATTGGCGACGAACTGACCGACAGGATTGGCAGCGAGGCAACGGAGCCTCAGTTTATTGAGGCGGTTTGGCCAACGCTCGAAGACGGACGTAATTAGTTCGCGAAAGAGGGCATCCGCGTTGGGCGCTATGCGCCGTTGGAAATCAATAGGCCCGAGCAAAGAGCACGCGGCTTTTCGATGGCTGACCGGAAACAGGGTCAACTCCATCTTCCTCGTATCCTTCCAGTGGAATGCAGCGAATGGTTGCTTTGGTTTCTTCCTTGATTCGTAGTTCGGTCTCTGCCGTACCGTCCCAGTGCATGCTTACAAAGCCACCTTTCTCATCTAGAATCTGTTTGAACTCATCGTAAGAATCTGTCGACCGCGTGTTTTCCTCGCGATGAGCTAAAGCGCTGTCAAAAAGACCTTGCTGTACAGATTCAAGCAGTTCAGCAATTGAATCAGCAAGACCCTCGCGGGACATACTCTGTTTCTCACCCGTATCCCGACGAGCTACCTCAACTGTTCCGTTGGCAACGTCGCGGGGCCCGAGGGCAAGCCGGATAGGGACGCCTTGAACTTCGTACTCATTAAACTTCCAGCCCGGACGGAATCCGTCGCGGTCATCGACAAAGATGCGAATGCCAGCAGCTTTAAGCTCCTTTTCGATCTCAGCCGCCGCAGCCAACACAACCTGCATATCTTCATCTTTGCGGTAAATCGGCACGAGTGCTACCTGCTTGGGCGCTAGGCGAGGCGGTAGAATAAGTCCCTGATCATCCGAGTGGATCATGATCAACGCTCCGATGAGGCGAGTAGACACACCCCAAGACGTAGCCCAAACGTATTCCAGCTCATTGTCTTTATTCTGGAATTTACAATCAAAGGCTTTCGCAAAATTCTGCCCCAGGAAGTGAGAGGTACCAGCCTGAAGCGCTTTGCCGTCCTGCATTAGGGCTTCGATGCAGTACGTCTCAACGGCTCCTGCAAACCGCTCGGAGGCTGTCTTTACTCCTTTAATGACCGGTACGGCCATGTATTCTTCGGCAAACTTGGCATAGATATCCAGAATAGTCAGTGTTTCGTCCACAGCTTCTTGCTCTGTGGCATGGGCAGTATGGCCCTCTTGCCAGAGAAACTCCATCGTCCGAAGGAAGAGCCGCGTACGCATTTCCCAGCGCACGACATTAGCCCACTGGTTCATCAGGATAGGTAGATCTCGCCAGGACTGAATCCATCTACTGTAGGTATCCCAGATAATGGTTTCCGACGTGGGGCGAACAATCAGGTTTTCCTCCAGCTTAGAATCTGGATCGGCAATCAAACCATGCTCGTCATCAACTTTTAGGCGAGAGTGCGTAACGACCGCGCATTCCTTAGCAAACCCTTCGACGTGATCGGCTTCCTTAGCCAAGAACGACTGCGGAATGAAAATGGGGAAATAGGCATTTTCATGACCTGTTTCCTTGAACATGCCATCCAGTGCCGCCTGCATGTTTTCCCATAGTGCATAGCCGTTCGGTCGGATGATCATACAGCCACGTACCGGCGAGTAATCGGCCAGTTTAGCACTTTTAATGACATCCAGATACCACTGTGAGTAGTCGGTAGCGCGGGGGGTTATAGCTTCGGCCATCTGCGGAAGGGTCGGATTGATGAAAAGGACAACACGGGTATTGCTCAAAGGTGCCTGAATAACAGCCAACCTCGGAATCCGTTCTCGGGAATCGGAACCTAAGCGCGGTAGTGTACATGGGTGTGTACACTGTGCGACACCTCAGGCCCCAACCGCCCACAATAGCAGTCAGTTTGCGGATATATACACCGCTTTAACGAGCCGGACACAACTCGGCAGGGTATTTGCCCCAGTTTTCACTGAACACAGGAGCCTCTTGGTCCAGACCATCGGATGCTTAGAGCGTCCTTGAATCTGGAGAGGCAGAAAAAGGGCTTCCGTGTTTCGATTTCCCCGCTTGCGGCGGCTATGTAAGAGGAAACATTCCTCGATATGACAGATATAGCCCGGCAGGGGATTATTCCTACATACCGGATATCCGGACGAAGCCAGACCACAAGAGGGACACCACGATGCAGGCCACACAGCTGCTCACGTCTACCACTAGAAAACAAAGTGGACTTCCGATCATCTTAAGGCTGCCAATGCTGGCATTCCTTGTTGTTTTCATGGTCGGTTTGACGGGCTGCTATAGCCAGTTGGCAATCATAGACGCACCCCATGATGGGATAGACCAAATGGTCGTAGACTACGGTGACGATGGCGATGTACTCGTTCGTAAGTACTATGAAGATGGGTATGTAGAGGAAGAAGTCTATGACGAATACGATTGGTACTATCACCGCCCGTACGGATATGCGCGCTACTTTGATAGCTTCTATGATCCCTATTTGGGCGGGGGCTACTGCTGGGACATCATGTATTGCAGTCCCTCTTATGGTTATTCGTCTTTCACTCTCGGATTCGGTTTCGGGACCCGATACTGGGGAGCACCCTACTATGGTCTAGGTTTCGGATATAATAATTACAGCCCGTACAGCTTTGGATACGGTGGATATCATCGTCCCTATTCTCACTACCCATCCTACGCATGGTATGGTGGCTCAACTAGCGCTGTATCCGTAGCTCGTGGCACGAATAACACCCCTCGTGGATCTACCATGGCCAGAAGTGCTCTGACTAGTCGGGGTGGAGAAACTCGTGGTGGACGAAGTGCCGATGCTCTTGTGGGTTCAAGGGGAGCAATCAATTCATCCACCGATACGTTTGGAACGCGTTCTATTGTTAATACGGGTGGTGCGAATGGCGCTTCTAAAACGTCCGATGATCGTCGTTCGCGTAGCGTACTCAATGATTCAGGTTCACGCACGAGTCGGGTGACTACGGGTGCCTCCCGCACGAGTGCCACTAGAACGTCGTCGCCAGCTACTCGATCTGTTACGCGATCAACACGGACAACGCGACCAAGAAGCAGCACGGCACGAAGGGCTGGTTCTAGCACCGGAAGCCGAGCCGTTCCAAGTCGTTCGACTACCAGGGTAGGTACTAGGCCATCAAGCGCAGGGAAATCAAGCAGTTCAACGCGACGGACATCAACTAGCAGATCTACAGGAAGCAGTAGCCGTTCCTCAGGTGCTCGCTCTTCAGGAAGCAGTAGTCGTTCTTCGGGTGCTCGCTCTTCAGGAAGTAGCAGCCGTTCTTCGGGTGCACGTTCCTCTGGAAGTAGCAACCGCTCGTCCGGATCGAGCTCAAAAAGTTCTTCCTCCCGCTCTGGACGTAACAACTGATAGTGCGCCGCCTCGTAGTCTCCGGGCTAGGCTCAATTCGTCAAGGCAACGCTTTCATCCGATACGTTTTCACGCGGCCGGCATTCTGCTGGCGGGTCGTACGTGCATCTAATTCAAATACGTGCATCTAATTCAAACTTTACATCGCTGTTATAGAGGCGTCCAGACATGAAAAAAATGACGTTGCATGCAGGTTTCTTTCTGCTAGCTTTCCTGTTACTTCATAGTGCACCAATGTCGGCTTCAGCCCAGACTGGTGATGATGCTCTTAGACTGGCTGACCGGACCCCCGGTTTGACGGCTCGTAATATGGGTCTAGCCGGAACGGGCGTTGCGGGTGTGATGGATGCCTCCGCGTTCTTTTCTAACCCGGCTGGACTTGGCTGGGCGGAACGTTCGACGGCGGCAGGATCGTTTGCTAGCGGAGTAACAAGTGACAAAGGGAATTTCAATGCTCCTGGAGTCAGTACGTCGATCGAAGACGAGTTCAGCGAGTCGGGTTTGGGAAGTCTATCCTACCTATTTAAGGCACCGACATCCCAAGGGTCTATAGTTCTAGGGGCATCTGTTTCCGAAGTAATGTCATGGAATAGAACGATGTCATTTGATGGTGACAATGGCTCTAATTCCGTAACGGACTACTTCATGCCGTTCTCGGGTGAATTTGAATTGGTTGATGACGGAGATGGTGGCGTTTTTCCAGAGTTCTCCCGTCCTCTCTCTTTTATAGCCTTTGAAACGTATGCGATTGATCTCGATGGCGGGTTACTCGCTGCTGGAGAAAACGTGCCGTTTCTACCTGCCGTTTCCTATGGAACTGTTGCTCAGTTCGGATTTGTCGAGGATACAGGGAAGATGTACGAGTTAAACTTTGGTGGCGCAGCTGAAGCTGCAAAAGATGTTATGGTTGGGTTCTCTCTCAATATTCCAGTTGGGAGTTTTGAACGCTTCCGCGTTTTGGAGGAAGATGACTATCTAAACGACAATGATGGAACGGGCGGAACTACGGACTTTGCTCACCTCTATTTTTCAGAGGAGCTAAGGACTGACATTGTTGGTGTGAATGCTCGCTTTGGAGTGTCTGCGCAGCCGGATGAAAATATCCGTGTTGGCGCAACCATAGAAACACCGACCTATTACGCCATCGAAGAGTCCTATTCAACCTATCTCGAAACAGAGTTCGACAATGGAGACTTCTACTCCTACGGCGACGCATCGGGGCAAAATGCGGCTTCAGGCTCTTTTGATTACACGCTTAAAACACCGTGGAAACTGAGTGCGGGAGCAAGCTATTCTGTCGGCAATCTAGCCGTTATGGGTGATGTAGAGTGGCTGGACTGGTCACAGATGGAATTCGATGCCAATGATTATGATTTCAAGGCCGAAAACCTTGAAATCCGTAACTCCCTTGAATCTGTATTGAATATCCGTTTAGCAGCGAGTTACGATGTAGCCGATTGGCAGGTGAGAGCCGGCTTTGGTAGGTATCCGGACGCTCGATCGACACAGGATTTTCGTGGAGAGGGCTTTCCAACCGTTGACCGCAAACGCGATGTTGCATCCCTCGGGCTCGGATATCGTCTAAATGACCGTATGGGTATTGACATCGCCTGGATGCAAGAGAGCTTTGATGACCGTACGGATCTTTATATCGACGTTACGGACGCACCTTACATGCTCGAAGAAGTGACCCGGTCTCGTTTCCAGATCGGATTCTCGTACGGCTTCTGACCGAGCGATTCAGGATATGTAGCCTGATGGCTGCACGAAATATGACGGCCGGGCCAGCTCAGAATGAGCTGGCCCGGCCGATCTGTGTATGGGCAACGGGTGATTAGTTCATTTTCGATCGCAACTGCGATCAGAAGGAGGGCAATGAGCTTAGTTGTTGTGCTTCATTTTGCCCATACCCTTCATGTTGCCTTTTGTCGAGTCAGGCTTCATCCCTTTCATGCCACCATGCTTACCATTCATCATGCCTTGCATCATCGATTGCATGTCTGAGGAGCCTAGGGTCAAGACGTAAGAAGCGACAGCATTGCGTTCTTCCTCGGTCAAGTTGACAGGGGGCATGAGGCCGTGTTCTGCTATAGCCATGGCTGGCATTAGTGATTTTTCTTCACTGGGGCCTTCTAGCCATGATCGGATACTGGCAGCTGCCTCAGCCTCTGTTTCATGAGCCGCCAAATAGCGAGATGCGATCATTTTCATAGGAGGAGCGATCGGCTTATCCGCGGCTGTTTCTGCGCTCATTGAGTCAGAGTCGGCTGACTGCATCTTCGCCATCATTGCCGCAGGTGGATCAATTTGGTGGCACGTAGTGCAAACTCGATCAAAGACCTCTTTTCCATCCACTGGACGTGGGGATAATTGCGATGATGCCATTATCAGCATGGCTAGTATGAGCACTATCAGTGTGAAGGCAAAGAACCGCAGAGGATGATTGATATGCTCCTGATGGTCTCTAGGGGCCTGTACTGTTCTCATAACGTACCTCAGCAGGTGATGTGCTGATCGATGTGCGGTGCGGCCAAGATTAGTCCCACCGAATATTCATTTCCAACCCTAAGATCGGTCAGGTATGTCCCCTTTTGTGCAGGATGATCTATCTGGACATGGTAGGATGCCATCCGTTCGCGCTGTGAGGGAATCCCTATCTACTAAAAAAATCCAATGGGAAATGGATTCTTATGTAGATGAATGACTCTATGTCACACAATATTTTAACGGTAGCGTACCTTGTCTACATGTCACAACAACCCCTCTCATCGATGATCAAGAGCAGGCTTCTGCCTGGCATGGCTTTATTGTGGGGTAGTCAATTAGGCCTGGCTATTTGGTTCTTGGTGGGTCAGGGATATGATCGTACTTCCGCCGAGATCGTCCCCGTTATTGGACTCGGAATGCTGCCTTTGACGGCCTTGGCGTATTCTTATAACATGGCTTTTTGCAACTTCGTTGAGCAAGTGGTTGGCAAAAAGCCGTCCCGTCTTGCTTTGTTGCCCGCAATGATGGTGCTATTCCTATTATTTTTCGCGCTATGCATTGTCGGCCCTGCGTTGATAGTGCTGAAGCTTATTCAGCCACCAGGGCCATTTGAGGAACTCTGGCTAATGCTAGCGGCAACTACTGTGCTACATGGAACGGCTATTCACTTTTTGACGGTTCCGGAGGGCAGGCAGGCTTTTTACGCGCTTTCTTTCCTGATTGGTGCCTCTCTTGGACTGATCCTGATCAGAATTCTTGTCTTCAGCTTTTTCTAGGCGGTGCGAACGTCTAGAAGTCGGTTATTCGGATGTAGCCTCTGCTGCAGCTTCTGCCGCCGCAGCTGCTGCGCGCTTTTCGCGCATAACTCTGTAGTAACTCTGGGCATTTCGTCGGTGCTCAGCCAGCGTACGACTGAAGATGTGTGTACCCTCGCCCGTGGCAACAAAAAAGAAATACCGATGGTCTGCTGGATACAAGACCGATTGTATTGAACTTGCTGTCGGATTTGTAATGGGTCCCGGTGGAAGTCCACGCCGACGATAGGTGTTATACGGGTGGTTCAGGTCATAGTCCTTGAAGAATAGACGCCGTTTGTCACCTTCTAACTTCATAACGGCATATTGCACAGTTGGGTCTGCGTCTAGGCGCCATCCATTCTTGATCCGATTGTAATAGACACCCGCTACGGTTGGTTTTTCGGGCACATGGGCCGTTTCCCATTCCACGATTCCGGCCATCCTGACGACTTCATCTGCGGACAGATCTAGCGGTAGGGTGCCAAGAGAATCCACAGCCGAGGCAATCAGCCCATCATAGCGGTTCTTGACACGGCGAACTACGTCTTCAGGTTTAGTCAGCCAATAGAAGAAGTAGGTGTCCGGTACCATGAAGGCCCACAAGTGGGTCGTGTCGGTCTGTAGCTCTGTAGCGAGGCTAACGTCCGAAAAAACGGCAGTTAGTTCTTCTTCTGTGAAGGCCATTTCTGATGCCATCGACCTAATCATGCGTTCTTTTCTCGTCCCTGGCGGAATACGCACATGGACGGGTTCCTGTAATCCCCTGCGAAGGACATCCAAGATCTCCTTATTCGATACGCCTGCTTCAAATTCGTAGTGACCCACTTTGATTTGATCACCCCATCCAGTGAGGCGCGCAAGCCAATGAAATCCACTACCATTCTCCAGAATACCAGCTTCAATTAAACGCTCGGCAACATCAGCGGGAGTTGTATCGGGATGGATATTTACGCCCAGCTCGCCCTCGAATTCCGGTGTAGCCGATCGTAGAAACAGGTCATACCCCGCCAGTCCGACCACGACAAGGATCAGAGCCAGAACTGCGATAAGGCGTTGTAGATCTTTCTTCACCGGATAGCTAGGTCTTCAGGACGTGGTCGAAGTCGACAAAAAAGAGTTCTTTCAATACCAATGGGGATGGTTATTCCAGATTGTGGTCATTCCCTTTTGCTTGATATTTTCGGCGTTCTAGCGAGCGTGTTTCGTCAATGATACGTTCAAACAAATGTCGTACGGCCGCATCCTCCAGCGGGCCGCCATTGCCACTGAGCACGTTTTCGAGCACCCGTTGTTCTCGTTCAGGCACATAAATGGGAAGATTCAGCCGTTGTTTAACATGACCTATGGCATTGGCACTCCGGCTGCGCTCATTGAGTAAGGCAAGGACAATGCGGTCAATGGCATCGATCCTGTCACGCCAAGCGGTAATGGCTTCTGAGTCCTCCTGAGAGGTAGGGTCTCCCTGATCACGAAGTCGGGACAGTCCCTCGATCAATTCGTTGATAGACTTCATGTAAGGGTCAGTGAGGGATCAGCGGAAACAGTGAGTGGACTTGTTTGGCCGGATTGGAATCGATGCAAGCCAGCCATAGCGATCATAGCGGCGTTGTCCATGCAGTATTCCATTGGCGGAACGTACAAGGCACCCCGTTGGGTAGTGCAGAGTTCCCCAAGACGCTCTCTAAGCCGTGTATTTGCACTAACGCCCCCTACGAGTCCCACGTGTCGAATGCCCGTGTCTTGCATGGCTTTTTTGACGGGTGCAACAAGCATATCCACCACAGCTTCTTGAAAAGAGGCACATAAATCGGACAGGTGTCGCGCGGCAAAACCTGACCGTTCGGTTTCTGGAAGAGCGTTTAGGTAGTAAAGTACGGACGTTTTTATACCGGAAAATGACCAATCATATCCTTTTAGCCTAGTTCGCGGAAAGGCATGAAACGTTGGGTCGCCTTCCCGGGCCAAGCGGTCAACCTGCGGGCCTGCAGGGTAGGAGAGGCCAAGTAGCTTGCCGACTTTGTCGAAGGCTTCGCCGGCTGCATCATCGCGTGTTCGACCGAGCAAGGTCGTTTCGCCAGGACCATCAACGCGCATCAGCTGCGTATGTCCTCCACTTACGATCAGGCAAAGATGTGGCCATGGTGGGGGAGAAGGAGCCAGATACAATGATGCTAGATGGCCATCGAGATGATTTACGGCAATCAAGGGGCGATCGAGACCGAGGCAGAGAGCTTTCGCAAAAGAAACGCCCACCAAAAGAGATCCGATAAGTCCGGGTCCGACCGTGACAGCCACAGCATCTATGTCTGCGCGATCAATGCCTGCCTTGGCCAGGGCGTCATTGACGACTGGAACGATCTGCCGTTCATGGGCCCGAGAGGCGATTTCAGGAACAACCCCACCCCATTTTTCATGCTCAAGTTGTGTTGAAACCGAATTTGCAAGCAACTGCCCGCCTGCCACGACAGCAGCAGCCGTGTCATCGCAGGATGTTTCAATGCCCAGAATGATAGGTTGATGGCTCATCGATTTCTGTTATGCTCGGCGCGATAAACGGAAAGATAGTTGGGTTCAACGAAGTAGAGCATTCGCACGATAGTTCTAGGTGCAAGTCCACCTGCAGACATTATTCTATGGGGGGTAAAATAAATGGGCTACCGGAACGTTCTTGACATGGGCCGTATATACCGTGTATTATACGAAATGCCCGCCAAGCTGACGTGAAATACGGACATTCCAAATTGACCCAGAACCCTATGCGTTCATCTCTTACCGCATTACTGCTTGTTGCGATTCTGTTGGCGGTTGCGCCAGCCCAAGCCCAACTGCGTCCTTCCGGCTCAGGCGTGCAAAGCAGTGTCAAATTGTATGACCAGGGTGGTGCAGGCTTCTCGTTGAATCGGTTTTTCACGCCTCAGCATTTCCGAATGAGCCACACTTTTGAGGCGTCTTCGAGTAGCTATGGCGGCGGTTCTTCGCTCGCGATGTATACCAATTCGATGCAGTGGCAATTCAGCAGCAAATTAGCCGCACGGTTGGATGTTGCAGCTGCTTATTCACCGATGGCTGACTCCCGTTTGGCAAATGCCATGGGTCAGAACAGTAGTCAGGTGTTTGTTCGCAATGCTGAGCTAGCCTATCGACCAACGGACAACGTTCAGGTGCACCTGAGCATGAGGCGTAGCCCTTACGGTTCATTTATGAGTCCTTACGGAATGGGTGGATACAGCAGGCATGGCTATGACGGGTATTCAAATGGGTACAACACGTCGTCTTTCCGCTCTGACTTTGGTGATATAGGTCGTGAGCTGTTCTGGAACGATCGGCTTAACTAGACCAACCAGATGAGAAGTTCGCGCATTCCATTCTCGGATGACGCATCCTTCCATTCTGACTACGTATTTTAGGGCGCGACAGGACACATCCTGTCGCGCCCTACCTTTTTGACTCTTTAATCCGACGATCCGTACGCTTTTGGCCTCTAAAGTTGGCAATATGGCCCTGAACACCACGCTTGCCGTCGTGTTGCTGATTGCAGTAGCTCTGCTTTGGTCGTTCAGCCAACGAGTAAGCTCACCGCGTCCAGATCCTGAACGGCTCGAGAACCCGGGAAATTTATTGGGTTCAATTATTCAGCTTGAAGTGCGCAATGGCACAAATGAGCCGGAGTTGGCAGCTCGCATGAGTGAATACTTGCGTGACCTTGGGTTCGACGTCGTAGATACGGGTAATTATACTTCACAGTCCATCCGTGAGACAGCCATTCTGGACCGAATTGGAAACCGGGATGCTGCCGAACAGGTAGCGCTAGCTCTTGGCATGGAAACGGATCGTATCTCAGAGGAGTTGGAGCTAACGTGGTACCTAGATGCGACTATTGTCTTAGGAGCGGACTACGCAACGATCAAACCATTTGTCGACCTACTGGATTCTCCTGTTGAAGAGGATTCGTCGGAAGAAGACAGTGGTGAATGAGCAAAGAACCGGGTAATTCCGGGGAGCAGAACACTGAGCGATAAGCAACAACATTCCGACGCACAGGACTTGGTCCCAGCACGTACGGAAGACAAGAAAAGACAGACCGCGGCGTCGACCCGAGAGATTTCCCGGCTAGCCGTCGACGCCATTCTGGAGAAAAAAGGCAAGAACATTCTGGTTCTTGATATTCACGAGGTTAATGGCGTCGCGGATATATTTATCCTTGCCACGGGAGATTCCGATCTACAAAATCGAGCCATTGTAGAATCGGTTCGTGCAAAACTGAAGGAAGAGGCGGGCGAGCGACCTTGGCATGTCGAAGGCAACGACCATTATAATTGGGTCCTCCTAGACTATGTGGATCTCGTTGTGCATGTTTTTCTTCCTGAACAACGTGAATATTATTCCTTAGAAAGACTTTGGGGAGATGCTCCTCGGGAAGAAGTCACCGAGTCACAGTCGGCTTCCGACGTTAAACTGCTGGCGTAGCTGGCCGATCACACCAACGCTTATTGAACCGGGCTGAAAACGCAATGCCCGGGCCGTATTCATCAATCAGGCTGCTCTTGCTGCCTTCGAGAGTACTATGATTTGTCTCAGCCACATGGCCTGCTCTAGATACCTTGCGTTCCCTGTTTCGTGCATTATGCTCACGGCGTTTGTCAGTGCGTGTGCCGTCTTGAAGCCTGCTGCGCCTGAAGTGGAGGATTCATTTGGTCATCGGGTGGAAGGGCAGACAGAAGATGGTCGAACCACTATCGCCATCACGCCAGCTAGAGACGGCGTAGAGTACCGCTTATTTGATGCCAGCTATGACAACGTAACTATTCGTCCGGCCGAAGTAACTGCCGCCAACCGAGCTAGTGGCGTTGCGGTTGAAGTCTTAGTAAAAGGCTCGTTTCCAGACTCATGTTCTGAGTTGCACGAAGTGGATCAACAGAGGGCTGGAAACCTGATACTGGTTACGCTAACCATGCGCCGGCCTCAAGGTGGTGTGTGTGCCAGCGTACTGCGGCCATACCGGTATTATGTTGACTTGGATGGCAATTATATTCCCGGCTCCTACTCCATGAAGCTGAACGACGTGTCTCATCCATTCGTGGTCAACACACCGGTGGCTAATTGACGTTCGGCCAGGTGTCGATTCTGCTACGTTAATAAGGCTCCTGTGCAGGAAGGCGACGGCCGATAAAGATGGGGGATTATCGAAGGGGAATTATTGTCCATCTTCTCCCAACTCCATCATTTCGTTATACATCGCCTCAACTTCCGCTGCACTCTGACGGTACGTAGAGTCGCCAATTACCTCTCCAATTCTGTTTGTAAACGCAGCGTATGCTTCGAAATCCTGAGCTTCAAGGTAGGCTCCCTGAATGATTTCGATGAATCGGGCTACGCGGGCAAACGAGTTCTGGTTGTTTGATCCGATTGCGTTTTGCAGGCGATTCAGGACCAGCGGTTCAGCGTCCTGCCACAGCGCTGCCGACTGCTCTATCTCACCCAAAACGGAATAAGCCTGGGCCATAAAGGCATAGGATGTCTCATCGCCTGGGATGGTCTCAAATGGAACTTGCTCCATGAACCAATCAAGCAATTCCGCAGCTTTATCAGCCTGTCCCATTCGAGCCAATGATTCAGCCGTGTGAGAGAAGATGTTGCGATAGTTATCCACCATGCGGCGAATGTTTTCGTCGAAGTAGACGTCTGGATCATTAAGCCCCGTGAACCGGAATAGACGCAGTTTTTCAGCCGTGACTCCGGAGACCACACGCCCCAATTGTTCATCGTGACTGATGGGTACAATCCTGTACGCCTGACCTTCTAGCTGGAAATAATTCTGTAGGCCCAGCTGACCGTCTGGCGCAACGGTTACGGCGAAGTAAATCGGACGCTTCCAATTCTGCTGAGCGTTTGTCATCAGAATATTCAGTGCCGCCTGATCAGCTCCATAAAGAAGATTGAGGTCCTGCGAGTAAGGGCGGCCATCGAGTGTCCATCGCATCGGACTTTCGATAAGCGAGGAGTCTTCATCCTGAATGAAGGATCCCATTTCATTGCCGAATAGTCGATTTCTATTCACCGGCAACTCCAACTGCTGAGGCGTCCATCGGATGATTTCCATCTGATCGATGACATCGTCCGGCAATGAAATCGGTAGCGGATCAGAGTCGCGCGACGCCTGATTTTTTAGCTGCTTGATGTACCAGGGAGTGTTAAGCAAGGATAGGTTTGCAACCCTAACATCTTGTCGCACACCTTCAACCTCTTGCACGTACCAAAGAGGAAACGTGTCATTGTCCCCGTTGGTGAAGATGATGGCATCTTCCTCCAAGCCAATCAACATGTTGTACGCATAATCGCCCGCTACGTACCGTCCACTTCGGTCATGGTCATCGTAATTCACGATCAGCATAAGCGCAGGGACTGCGAGGAATATGATTGCTGCAACCGCGGCCAACACGCTTCTAAGCGCTCCGCTATTGAAGCGATCTTTTATCTGATCCGCAATTAGACGCAGTAATCCAGTTGCTCCAATCCCAACCCAAATACTGAAGGCGAAGAACGAAGCCACATAGGCATAGTCTCGTTCTCGAGGTTGGAAGGGCGTCTGGTTCAGATAGAAAATGATGCCCACACCTGTGACAAGAAAGAGCACAAGGACGGCAAACGCTCGCCTCCAGTCTCTCATGAAGTGGAATGCCGCTCCGATAAGTCCCAGAAGCAATGGCAAACCGTAATATGCGTTTCGACTCGCCTGTTCACTCGGAGTTTGATAAAGGAATTGATCGTGCTCCTTACTCGAAAAGCCTGTTATGGCCGGAGCATCCTGTACATCGCTGGCGCGACCGACGAAATTCCACAGGAAGTAGCGCACATACATGTGGCCAATCTGGTAGCTCCAGAAATATTCGCTATCAGAATTGTAGAGATTGTAAGCCCGGCCGTGATTTGGGTCCTGTGAATGCCTGCGAGGAAACCATTTTTCGCGTCGGGAATCGAGTGATCCGAGGCTATTGTTATACGTGAAGCCCTTAAGGATGGGCGTTTCCCCGTACTGCTCGCGCTTCAGATAAGAGACAATTGCTTCAACTGTTTCCGGATCGTTTTCATCTATCGGCGGATTCGAGGCGCTGCGAATAAAGATGAGCGAGTAGGTAGAGTAGCCGATCATCACGACCGTAATGCAAAGCATGACGATGTTCAGGGCCTGCATGCCTCGTGAATGACTCCACCAGACGCCAAAACCGATTAGGGCGAAGAAGACTACCGTCCACATTACGGGGGCGGAAGACTCGCCAATGACACCTGGAAGGACCTGCACGATCCCTGGGTAGACAACCAAGAAGGCAAGAGAGGACACGATACCGGTCGCAATGATGCCCATCCAGCGCTGACGCGTCGTCCACTCTGGGTTCTCAAACTCCATGAAGAAGACGATGAGCGCAATGAAGAAGATGGCTAGGAGGTTCAGCAAGTGGACCCCGATGGCAAGACCAAACAAATATGCGATCAGAATCAGATAGCGATTAGTGGCTAGTCCAAACCGGTGCTGTCCGCCTGTAAGGCGCTCCTCTTCGAGAGCAGCCTCTTCCCGCCACTTTAGGATCAGCCAAACAACAAGTGCCGTGAAAAGCATTGAAAGAGCGTAGACTTCGGCTTCAACGGCGTTAAACCAGAAGGAGTCTGTGACGGCAAATGTACATGCTCCAACCACGCCACCAGCCATTGCAACGAGGCGGTCAATTGGGTTCCAGGTTGCTGGGGCGCCCTGCCATTCACGAATAAGCCGCACGATGATCAGGTGCAAAAGCATGACCGTCAGGGCACTTGAGAGGACGGACACCAGGTTCACCGACAGAGCGATGTAGTCTTGCGGCACGAACATCGAAAACAGCCTGCCCACGAGCATGAAAAAAGGAGCTCCGGGCGGGTGGGAAACCTGCAGTCGGTTTGCGATAGCTATGAACTCTCCCGAATCCCAGAAAGAGGTAGCTGGCGCTACAGTGAAGAGGTAAATCACCAAGGAGTAGACGAAAACTAAGGCGGCTACTACCTTTTCGGTGCGTTTGAACTGCATGGGCTTCAGGTAAACGGCTGTCGGAACGGATTCAGGTACTCAATATGGCGGCTACAACGCAGTCCCTTCCGATTGGGTTCACGCTACATCAGTGCTTTTTGCAGCTTCGTTAAGACGCTCAGACGCTCGAGCCGAGGCAAGTAGAACAACGCATTCTCCACGTACCCTCTCGAGCGAGTCGCACCAGGCTAACAAGTCGGTCAATGTGCCCCTTCGAAACTCCTCGAATTTTTTTGAAATCTCTCTCGCCACAACCACTTGCCTGTCCTCTCCTGCAAACTCGGCAAGTTGTTTTAACAGTTTATGGAGGCGATGAGGCGACTCGTACAATATCACGGTTCGGTCTTCTTCTACAATCGCTTTGATCCGCGTCTGCCGTCCTTTCTTCTGGGGCAAAAAACCTTCGAAGGCAAACCGATCCGATGGCAACCCACTCGCTGCCAAGGCAGGCACAAGAGCTGAAGGGCCCGGAAGGGCTGTCACATCCAAATGTGCATCAAGTGCTGCCCTAACTAGGAGGTACCCTGGGTCCGAAATCCCAGGAGATCCAGCATCTGAAATAAGTGCAACATCCTTTCCGAACCGAAGCTCATCAAGGATGCGTTTGCTCTTGCCGTGCTCGTTGTGTGCATGAAACGATGTTCTGGGCGTCGTGATGCCATAGTGATTCAGAAGAACACCGGACGTACGAGTGTCCTCGCAGGCTATCAGAGAAACAGAACTGAGGACTTCAATAGCGCGAGCGCTCATGTCGGAAAGATTTCCGATAGGCGTAGGCACGAGGTATAATATTCCAGGTCGGTCAACGATCACGATCTTCGCCAGGGCAGAGTGAATGAATAGGATGGAATAGACCTGAGGTCTTTCCACACCACAAAGGTTAGCCATATGGCAATACCCCCGGTCACGATATCCGCGAGCCACATACCCAGCCACGGCTCGATGAATCCCCGGTCGGCCAGTTTTTCACCGTTTGCGAGTGATACCCAGTGGAAAAGGAAAATCGCCACAGCCAACGTGGCTGAAGTGCCAAGACCACCTTTGCGAACGAAGAGCCCAAGCGGAGCACCGATCATCATGAATATCAAACAGGCCAGTGCGATAGAGTACTTCTTGTGGATCTCAACTCGGTATCTGTCCGCTCGCTCGGCCGCCCATTGAATTTCGGCCCGCGCTGAATTCACTTTCATGCGAAGTGCTCGAATGGTGCGGATGGTAGCGTCATCAGAAAGCGCAACACTACCACCGGCAGCATTCTGCGCCAGCGTGAAGCGGGCCTCGTCCCGTATAAGGGTCCCGACTTCATCGCGTGTAACCGCTCCTGTTCCTAGCAGCGCGATTATATCTGAAAGATGTCTTTGTTGTGTCGCTACTGTCGCATCGAGAGAGTCCACTAAGTCGATCATTTCACGCGACTTCATAGTCCGATCGGTACGTCGTCCCTCTCTGGGGTCAGAACGCGTGAAATTCAGATCTTCCAGTGATATCCGCATGAGGTGTCGATCGAAGGCTAAGCGCTCGTACCGGTCCTCATTCCCACTTCCCGGCGGCCGTTTGCGGTGGACCTCTCCATCGAACAGGACGAGATGCAGGGTGGCGCCATCTCGAATGGGCTGGAGATATCCTCTTGAAGCACGGATGTCAGTGCGGAACCGGGCCCCTTCGGTATAATCAAAGATCGTGACATCCTCGAGTTCATTCGGTGCGTCGGGTGGAATCGAGCCCACCAAGATTCGGTAATCTTCGATACCATCGTAGAAGACGCCAGCTTGCAGATCGAATCCAGGCTTAGCAGATCGAATATCTTGCCACAAGTTGCGGGCTCTGAAGTTGGCTTCAGGATGAAATTCAGTATTAAACATCCACATACCGGCCGTTAGTAGAATACCCACGAGGTAGACAGGCCAGACAAGCTGAGGGAAAGAAACGCCAGATCCCTTGATTACGACGTAGGCGTTTGATTCTGCCAATTTGCCAAACGCCATGACCGTTCCAATCAAGGCAGCCATAGGAACTGCCAGAACTAACATGTAAGCCAGGTTATACAGGATCAATTCGCCGATGACCGGAACGGGCAGCCCTTTTCCAACCAGCTGGGGCAAATACTTGATCAAGAACTGCATGACTAATAAAAACAGGAGCACCGTCAGCCAGGCCAGAAATGGGCCGGGCAGCATCCGTAGGATCATTCGGTGAAACTGTTTCATTCGACCTGCGTGGCAGAGGGGCCCGAAAGCACGGGTCCGAATCCGATCAGGATGAGTCAGGAGAAGCCCAATACGCCCTATTCGGAGGGAATCAGTTGGAAAATGCGGGTATTCGACGCACCAGCATAAGTTTCAAACAGCAGGAGTATGATAATCAAATCCTTCACGTTCAACCCGTTTTCTACCAATTGCCATATCGTTTTGAGTGGAGAGGAGCTGATTGTAATTGACCCATCCTGTGAAAGCGAGAGTGAACAGCAGCACTTGATCGACTGGATCAACGAACAGAATGCTCAGCTAACACGCGTTTTGTTGACGCATGCTCACATCGACCACATTTTTGGCTGCGCACGGTTGAGCGAAGAGTTTGGCGTGGGCATTGAGGTCCACGCGTCGGAATCAGTTCTACTAGAACGGGCAGAAGTGCAATCCCAGATGTTTGGGATGCAGCTTACGCCTCCACCGGCACCGATTCGCTTCATTGAACCTGGGGAAACCATCACTTTTGGCAGCGTTTCCCTTGAGGTACGTCACACGCCCGGCCATTCCCCAGGCTCCGTCAGCTTTGTGGACCATGCATCGAAAGTGGTTTATTCCGGTGATGTTCTTTTTGCCGGTTCAATCGGCCGGACTGATTTGTGGGAGGGCTCTCTGCCAATCCTGATGCAATCTATTTTTCAGCAATTGATGCCATTGGGAGATGACTTCAGGGTGCTCAGTGGGCACGGTCCGGAGACTACGGTTGGACGAGAACGTACCTCGAATCCATTTTTAGTTGGCCATGCGCCGATTGGATAGCCGCTGCAAAAGGATAGCCACGCTGATTGGATAGCCGCTGCAATTGGGCGTTCCCGGACACGTCCCGTTAGATCCGGGTCTGCGGAGAGGTAGCGGGCGCCGATGATTCAAGCAATAGCATGATGGATTGATATACGATTTCACCCATCGTATCACAGGTTTCAAATCGATTATCCCGATAGTGGAGCGCCAATTGGGCGCCAAGACGCTCGATATTGCTGTCTGTAGAAATGATGTCTTCGCGCATAACCTCCATTAGGGCATTGAATCGTCCGTGCGAGACTCTCACCCGGTTTGCAATAAGGCTCCGTTCTTCCTTCTGGTATTGCAGAACGTTTTCCGGCGCAAGGTTTTGCATCGTTAACTGCAGGAAGGGATCGTTTTGATGAAAAAATTGGGGTAGGTATACCTCTTTTCGCCAATGATGGCTCTGCTGGTCAAAGTCGATCGAATGAATTCGAAAGTGCCACTTCTCGAAATCCCGCGTCAACTCGATGACGAAGTTGCCCGAATGCATGTCGCCCAGTAAAGAGACGAAGCAACGTTCGTTGAATTTCACGAACTCCTTGGCCAATCGGACTCGGTCGAAGTCCGTGATGGGGAGGTCTTCTTTTAGAAACGCATCGGCTGGGATCCCGATAATATGCTCTTCAACAATCGTTCGGCGGTGAATGAAGTAGTTGATTCGGTTGGGAGAGAGGATGTGCTCGAGCTCCAAACCGTAAATCCTGTTGGCATCAATTTTTTTGACATAGAAATAGTCAAAGTTCTCGTTGATACGGTTCACGACTCGAACGCGAAAGGGAAGCGTATTACCGTGATTACACTGATCTACACGGTCAATGAACAGGTATTTTGTTATCGAAATATCCCCGTCTGCCTTCAGAATAGCGTACGCATTTAACAGCTTTTCGTGGATCTCGGTGCGCTCTGAATCGGAATAAAGAACTGTTGACCAGAGCGTATCGAATCCTTTCTCGTCATAGACAGGAATGGCATTCGTAAATCGACCTAGATCGTCGTAGCGAATTGAGTCTGCCCAGATCCGGCCGTATCGTGAGAGGTAGGTCCGGAGGAAGTCCGAGACAGGGTAAAGAGCCTTCTTATTCGAAATGAGGTGAGTATCGCCCATAACAGGATCCGGGGCCGTGCTTAGTTTAGATAAACGGCAACGTGCACCATCCTGCTACAGGGATCAGACGGCTAGGGTTGCGCGCTCCATTACTTGCTCATAATACGACTCGTATTTTGGAATGATGATGCTCTCATCGAACATGTTTACCGCGCGATCCCTGGAAGCTTTGGCCATTCGCTGATGCAGATTATCATCTTTTAATAGCTGATCACATGCAGATGTGTAGCTATCTATGTCCCCTAACTCACACAAAAATCCAGTCTCGCCATCAATAACTAGCTCTGGCAGCCCACCAATTTCCGAGGCGATTACAGGAACGCCACAGGCCATGGCTTCTAGCGCCGCGAGCCCAAAGGTTTCCGAGCCGGACGGCATAAGAAAGATGTCTGCAATGGAAAGAATTTCCTCGACGGGCTCTTGCTTGCCTAGAAAGCGCACATCATCGTAGGCGCCCAGTTCGCGAGCACGGTGTTCGCATGCAGCACGGTCGGGGCCGTCACCCACGAGTAGTAGTTTGATTCCATGTCCCGCCTGTTGGAGTCGATGAAATACTTCTACTACCTCAACAGCTCGTTTGACGGGTCGGAAGTTGGAAACATGAACCAACAATCGCTCACCATTCGGGCATAGTGCCTGTTTGAAATGCTCCTTCGGATGCCGCCGGAATCTGGTGGTATCGATGAAGTTGGGAATCACTTCAATGTCCGCCGTGATATCTCCACCCAGCGTTTCCCGTCTGAGGTAATCCGACACGGCTGTTACACCGTCAGACTCATTGATCGAGTAATTCACGACTGGAGCGAACGAAGGATCTTGGCCGACAATCGTGATGTCGGTGCCGTGAAGCGTCGTAACGATGGGGATACGGATGCCCTCCTTCGCCAGGATTTGCCGGGCAAGTACCGCGCTCGTTGCATGAGGAATGGCATAGTGCATATGCAGAATATCCAGTTCCTCGTACTTGACCACGTCGACGATCTTAGACGTCAAGTTCAACGTGTAGGGCGGATACTCGAATAACGGGTATGCGTTAACATTTACCTCATGGAAACGAATATTCTCTTCGATGTGTCCGAGCCGGAATGGCATCGAGTAGGCAATGAAATGGACGCAATGCCCCCTTGCAGCAAGTGCTTTGCCCAATTCCGTGGCGACAACGCCGCTACCTCCGTAGACTGGGTAGCAAGTGATTCCGATTTTCATGACGTCCAGTTCGTAAGAGGAGTGTAAGCGGCAAACTCGCAGGGGTGGGTGATGTTGCCGAGTGACTTGTTACGTTTTCAGCCCATCGATTCGCATGTGCGAGGGACCCGAAAAGGCGGTCGTTCGTGAAACCTTATCGACCTTAGCCGCGGCTAGGTAAGTGGGTGTTATCAACTTCGTCAGACTCCACGTCATTTTTTGATCAAAGCTATGTCACGACTCATTTTGGCCCGTCACATTCTGTCCGCGTTCCTTCTCATGGCACTGATGTCCTTTGCGAATACTGCCCAAGCGCAATTAGGGGTAGCCGCCGGATTGAACTTCGAGGATCTCAGCGATATCAGCGGGGATCGGGAAGCGACATTTGACAATGCCAATGGGTACCACGTAGGTGTTTTTTACGACCTTGGAGCAGGGCCTATAGCACTCAGGGTGGGTGCGTTTTTCCGAGACGTTGGGGACGTTGAACTGACGCTAGATGGCGTCGAAGATGCGTTTGACCTGAGGATGGTAGATGTCCCGGTTGATCTGCGGTTCAACCTTACCGCCACGCCAATCATTAGTCCATATGTAATGGTTGGACCTGTTCTGTCTTTCCCCTCGTCCGGTAATGATGAGTATGATAACGTTCTCGCTGATGTCTCTGTATCGGGAAACGTGGGTGTGGGACTCGCTATTTCATTAGGGAGTTTACGTTTGTATCCCGAGCTTCGCTATGCAATTGGCGTTTCGCGCTTCATGAAAGACAATTTCTCGATTGGGAGTGTAGCCTTTGAGGCAGACGAAATGCAGCGCCAAAACTCCGTTATGCTACGCCTCGGAATTGGATTCTAGGCTGTCTCTACAGCCCTTCATCCACCCAGTGCGACCCATATGTACCGTGAATTATTGACGTTGGGCATTGGTAATGCGAATCTTTACTCCTCAAAGTCGTATTATCGCCTTGTCTGCCGTGGAGCTTACAGGAAATGTCGACCGGCTTGGTCCGGGCGACATTTCTTTTTGATGCACGTCGCATCGGGGATTCCTGCGCAGATTGGACCTTTTATAACAGATAAGAGCCTCAGGCTCGACCAACGGTATGAAGAACTTATTTGTCGGAAACCTCCCTTGGAGTGTCGACGACCAGAAACTAGAATCACTTTTTGGCGCCTACGGAGACGTCCACTCGGCTAAAGTAATCCAGGATCGCGACACAGGTCGCTCTCGTGGATTTGGCTTTGTTGAAATGGATGACGAAGCAGCCATGGAAGCTGTCAGCGGACTGAACGAGACGGAAGTCGACGGCCGCGCAATCCGTGTAAATGAAGCCCAGGATCGCCCACAGCGTAGTGGCGGCGGCGGCGGTGGAAACCGTGGCGGCGGTGGCGGTTACGGCGGCGGCGGTGGAAACCGTGGCGGCGGCGGCGGTTACGGCGGCGGCGGTAACGGCGGCGGTGGAAACCGTTGGTAAGCTGAGCCTGATTGTATGAGAAAGGGCGCCGGTGCTTTTGCACCGGCGCCCTTTTTTATTGTAATAGAATTTTTATTGTACTAGAATTTTCGCAGTTGAGAATCTTGTAACGAGTCCATATCAGACCTGAAGACGTAGTCCGTCTTACAGATACAGAGTATTAGGACACGTCCTCAAAAAAGCGAAATCTACGCTCATCGATCTGGATACTGTGGTATCCAATCTCAACTGGGGCCATTCCTTCAGCCCAGTGAGGACTCACAGCGTCCGTCATGGAGCGCTGGCTGTAGAAATGACGCGTGCTTGGGGAAAACGGGCGATGGCGATGGTCTGCTCTGCGCACGTTGTACGCAATATTGAGTGCAGTTTGCCATCCCGGTACTCGGGAGGATGCATTCAATCCAGCATAGAACGGTCGTTTTTCGTTGTCAAGTTGAAAAGCGCTGAATTGCCATGGATCCAGAACAACACCTTCATAGGTTGCTTTGCCCCGGTATCTAGATTCTACGCGGTTTCGAACAACCCAGGCAACGAGTACCTGTTCATCGGCGCGTTTGGTTTCGGAATAGATGACGCGCGCAAGCCACAGTGTTTCCGAATCAATTTGATCCGGTGACAGCGGTTTGAATTTGCGCGGATTATGGAGAGCTTCTTCTATCGGCGTCAGCTTGGGACCTGGTACCATGACAGGGTGTGCCACAACGTGAGCCTCTTCAGGAAGAGGTGAGGGTCCGCCAATTAGTTCGTGCCGATACGCAATCATGCATGAAGAGCCAAGTACGATGGCGGCGACTGTGCCGGTCGTAAACAGCTTTAGTTTCATTACAGATGGCGGTAGGTTCTTGGGGTAGTTTCATATCCAACGGTTTGAATCAGCCTTTTTGACTGCGTCTCGCCTGATGGACATGTGCGATCGGAGGGTGATCCAATCAGATGGCCGTTCTCTACGAGAGCCTCGGCCACCGGTTTCGTGTTCTATACACCGCTTATGTCTCACATAAACAGCATCTTGTGGACAGGATCGAGTGAATTCATTCTGGGTTCTTACGCCCTTCACTTCCGGTTCATTTCCTATTCGTGAATGGTACCTGCAAGCTCCATGCCGACTTCACCTAGGACCGTTGAGTGACGGCATTTCGTACCACTAATACACCCAAGACACGCTCGAAACCCATGATATCAGTCGTAAATATGACGTGTTCGTCCTAATTCTTCTAGTTGATGTATCATTGGGAGGTGGGAAAAAGCCTTAAAACGAGTCTCTGGACGCGATTACTCGAAGGAAGGGCAGTCTTCGAAGCCAAAACGGTGTATTGACGGTGAAACCTCAGATCGTAGTCGACCAGCATATTCCTTTTGCAACGGAGCTTTTTTCCGAGATAGGGGAGGTACATTCCGTTCCTGGCCATAAAATCGACAATTCTGCCGTTAAGAACGCAAATGCGATCATCGTCAGAAGCATCACATCTGTGGGAGAACAGCTGTTGAGAGGCTCTAAGGTGCGATTTGTCGGAACCGCAACGGCTGGAACAGATCACCTAGACACGGACTTTCTTTCCGCCGCTGATATTTCGTGGGCGAGTGCACCTGGTGCCAACGCACGATCCGTTGTGGAGTATGTCATGGCCGCTATATCCGTTATTGCAATAAAGAGAAGTACAACTTGGCGAGACCGAACGCTTGGAATCGTTGGGTGTGGGCATGTAGGAGAGTCTTTAGCACAGGCAGCGGAACGCCTAGGGATGACGGTTTTGAGAAATGACCCTCCGCGAGCGGGTCAGGGAGGGGAGACGGAATTTGTGTCGTTGGAGTTTCTCATGTCTCACTCAGACATTGTTTCCGTTCACGTTCCTCTCATCCGCAACGGCGCGCATCCGACATATCACCTGATTGCAGAGAAGGAATTGTCATTCTTGAAACACGGATCCTGGCTGATCCAGTCATCTCGTGGAAGCACATGTGATGAATCAGCACTCATTCGCGCTCGCAGGGCAGGCGTGTTGCAAGCTCTAGTGCTGGACGTTTTTGAGAACGAACCGCTGCCATTCCAAGAGTCTATAGTAGTTGCTGACATCGCAACCGGTCACATAGCAGGCTACTCCGTCGATGCCAAGCGCCAAGGCGTAGAAATGGTCCGAACTTCTTTGTGTAGTGCTCTTGGCATTGACGTCAAAGATTCCACCAGCAGCCAACATCCTCACCCAAGAGAAAGCCAAGGGATGGAATCACACCTCATCGCGGAGCCACAAAACCTTCAGGGACAGTCAACGGGTCCCTCTGACTTGGCTTGGCTGGATAAGGTGGTAAGACAAATGATTGACATTCGCCAGGACGATGAGCGATTCCGCGAAGTTATGGGCTGTAATAGGTCTCGCGAAGAGGCAAGCTTATTTGATACAGAGAGAAAAGCTGCATTCCATGCCTACCGTGCGTCCTATCCGCCTCGGCGAGCATTTAGCAATTATGGCTTTCCGTCCGATTCCCCGAATCAAGACATGTTTCGCGCACTAGGCCTCCAGCCAGCGGATTACTGGGTGTAGCCGAAGGAGCGCAAATGTGTTTCGTTGTTACGCCAGTCGTTGCGAACCTTGACGTGCAGCTTCAAGAAGATGCCACGCCCTATGAATTCTTCGATGTCTTCTCGGGCAAACGTGCCGATTTTTTTCAGCGCCTTGCCGCCTTTCCCAATGAGGATCCCTTTCTGTGAGTCCCGCTCTACGATAATATCTGCATGGATAAGGTCCTTATCGCCCTCCCGTTCCTCCCAGCTGACAATGTCGACCTGAGTGGAATAAGGTACTTCTTGCCGATAGAGCTTGAAGATTTTTTCCCGGATGATTTCTGCGACGAAAAACTTTTCAGGCTGCTCGCTAATCATCTCTTTCGGATAAAAGGCAGGTCCCATTGGAAGTCGTTTGAGCAACGTCTCCAGTAGCACATCGACGTTTTTCCCCTTCAGCGCAGAAAGTGGGATGACTTCTTCAAATGCATGTGCTTCCATATAAGAGGATACCAAGGGCAGCACATCTTCTTGTTTGATCTTGTCGATCTTATTCAGAACCAAGATGGCTGGCGTGTCTCCCACAAATGAGAGACTCAAATCATCGACTCTGTCCCTCGTGGCATCTGCCATGAATACCAATATATCCGCATCACTGGTCGACATGCGGACGTCCTTCATCATTGACTCTTGCAATCCGTATCGAGGATTGATGATTCCCGGCGTATCCAAAAGGATAACCTGGTGGTCATCCCCGGACAAAATACCAAGGACACGTCGGCGTGTGGTCTGGGGACGATGGGTAACAATAGACAACTTTAAACCCATCATGGTATTGAGCAGCGTGCTCTTACCGACGTTAGGTTTTCCCACGAGTGCGACATAGCCACACTTATGCTGACCAGACGTTTCTTCTGTTGACATGGCCGACGATTCTTCAGTTGACATAAGTGGTTGATTCCACAATCTGTTTCATTTCGGAAACCGAGGTGCGGATTCCTTTGAATAGGGCTCGGGCTATAACCGCGAAACCAATGGATACTTCGTACAAGTGCGGAACTGCCGCTCCAAAGTCAGGATAATTATTTAAATCAAGTCCATGTCCCGCATGCACGCGGAGACCATTTTGGTGAGCTCTTTCAGCCGCTGCCGCCATGCGGCCCAGTACATACTGCCTCTCTTCCCAATTGGATGCATTGGCATAGTCACCCGTATGAAGCTCGATGCCGTTGGCGCCAGAAGCCGCACACGCATCGATTTGATCCAAATCCGGATCAACAAAAAGGGCTACTTCGGCAATGCCGGCATCAAATAGACGAGGAATCACCGATTCAAGTCGATTCCGGTTAGCGATCACATCAAGGCCACCTTCTGTTGTTACCTCTTCACGCCGTTCCGGAACGAGAGTGGCTAATTCAGGTTGCGTTGCAATACAGATCGAAACAATCTCTTCCGCGGTGGACAACTCAAAATCAAGTTTTGCATCCAATTCTGACTTGAGCCGTCGGACGTCTTCGTCCGTGATGTGACGACGGTCTTCGCGAAGATGAAAAACAATACCGTGAGCACCCCCAGCCAGGCATTCGCGTGCCGCTGCAATCGGGTCAGGAAACGTCTCACGCCGAGCATTTCGCAAGGTCGCAACGTGGTCGATGTTGATCAGAAGACGCGTCATTATTCGTAGGTAGTCAGGCCGGAGCAACTTGGTCGCTATCCATGAGTCTTGAACATGGGGAAGCGGTCGGGTGAAACACCTCTGTTCAGGGAATGTTTTGCTTCAGTTGCCGCAGTCTCAGCAATTGCTTTTAGAGGGGGCGGCTCCTATTTTCGGACGTGATGTGAGAAGCGCGCGCTCTATTGAGCGTCCAAGATTCTTGTCATCACTTTATTCCGTCAAAACGCATACATCGACCTAACACAATGGCGTCCAGCAGCAGGGCAGTTCAGACCGCAATGCAGGTAATCCTAGCAATTGCCATCATCGGTCTCACGTATTTCCTCTACGTCTCTATCACCGCGCCTTACGAGGCAGTGGAACGTCAGAAAGAAGTCACCGAGATGACGCGTAGCCGAATGGATCAAGTTCGAGCTGCCATGATCGAGTATCAGCGACGTAATGGTCGATATGTGTCGACGCTGGATTCTTTGGTCTTATGGCTCAAGACCGACTCTACGATGGTTGCCTCTTCTGATTCCATTTTCGCGGCTGGCTTTATGGCTGACTCTCTCCCGTTTTCACCACGTACGGGAAAAGAGTTTGAGCTTGCTATCAACGATACATCGCGCACGTCCACGTATCGTATCGACGATCCAGACTCGGGTGATTATATCGGAACGGTCAGTGGTGACGTGACCCAGCTCAACGCCGCGAGCTGGGAGTAACAAGCCGTCCGGGTCAGTCTTTGAGTAGATTGACCGAGTACACTTTCTTGAGCAGGTAACCATGGCAGGCCTGACCACTGCAGGAGTTGAGTTCAGTGGTAGCGTGATGCGCTACGCTGAAATTGAACAGGCAGAATCCCGATTCCGATTACAACGACTCGGAAATTGCGAATTCGAATTCGACGCGGCCTCTGTGGCTTATCTCGGAATGCAGCCTGATTTGCTCCCGACAATCAGGGAAGCCATTCAGGATGTATTCAGGGACACAACGTCGTCCGTTATTCGGTTTGTGATCCCGACACCGTTGCAGACCCGTTTTTCGACCGCGGTCCCAATCGATGCTGATGTTCAAGAGCGAAGTGGTCTGATCGGATTCGAAACCCGCTTGTTTACATCGAATAGGGAAGGGGGAGACGTATTTCCGGTCCACCTCCGATCTGAAAACAGATCACAAGTTCAAGGGTTTGCTGTAGCTCACGTGGACGAGCGTGTGGCTAACCATATACGTGCCGTCGGGTCAGTATTTCCGGACGTTGAGGTGCAGATGGTTCCATCGATGAACGCAGCCGCTCTGTCTTTCAGGCATGTAGCCCATCGAGAAAGCCTATCCACTGGTTCGTATCTACTCGTTGGTATGATAGACGGCCTAAGTGATTTCATTCTGATGCACAATGCGGAATCTCTGACACATTCGACGATGGTTACACCATATCCAGAGGATACTGCCTATCATGCCTTGCTCACATGCAGCCGATTTGGCAAGACATGTCACGATATCCAGACGGTTTACGTGTATGGAAATGCTGATCGGGAGGCGGGTATGGCAGGCTTGCGGGATGCATTTGGAGATCGAGTCCAACTGTTGAATCCTGGGATCATTGTAAATCTGGAACCGGACCGTTTTGAAACAGATTATCCCATAGAAGCCTTCGTCCCGGCCATTGGAGCAGCAATTCAATAATCATGCGTATCATTTCTGGACGGTTCAGACGCCGCGTTCTTTCCTCGCCTGACGGCAACGGCATCAGGCCTACCACGGATCGCACACGTGAATCTATGTTCAACATCATTTCGTCCAGGATGGACCTAGATGGTGCCCATGTTGCTGATCTATATTGTGGAAGTGGATCCCTCGGCCTTGAAGCATGGAGCAGAGGGGCTGCTATGGTGCATTTTGTTGATCGTGATCCTGACGCATTGTCTCTAGCAAGGAAAAACGCGTATGCGTTGGAAGAACATGCTCCTTGTCGTTTTGTAAAGGATAGAGCCGCCAACTGGTTGAGTACACAGCCAGAAGAAGCCTATGACCTTATTTTAGCGGATCCACCTTATGATGCCCAAGATCTGACTGGATTGATAGAACGAACACTGCGTGTGGTGAAACCGACTGGCCTTTTTATTCTGGAACATGATCGATCTGTCCAAATCGAAGAAAGGCCCGAATTACTTTTCACTAGGAAGTACGGGAAAACAGCTCTTTCTGTTTTTGGGCCGGAATTGGATCAGGAATAAGTGGGATTGGCAGGCTCCGATGCTTGGCTGCTCCGAAATGCGATCAGAAGATCATTAATCAGGTAGACGAACAGATGAAGAAAGCTGGCATTGCCCTTTATCCAGGGTCCTTTGATCCCTTCACTTTCGGTCATCTCGATATCCTTGAGAGAGCGTGCCGGATTTTTGATCATGTGCAGGTAACTATCGCGCGTAATTCCGAAAAATCTGGTTTTTTCCCCAATGCACGTAGACGCGAACTGATACTGGAGTGCACTCAGCATCTCGATAACATGTCCGTTGAAGTATTCGACGGACTACTTGCTGATTATGCCCGGTCAATGGAGGCCGTAGCTTTAGTTCGTGGGCTTAGGCAAGTATCCGACTTCGACTATGAGTTTCGCATGGCTTTCGCCAACCGACGCTTGGCACCAGAAGTGGAAACCGTATTTTTCATGACAAGCGAACGTCACGCCTTGATTAGTGCCTCAATTGTCCGGGAAATCCATGGGCATGGAGGAGATATTTCTTCATTCGTTCCTAAGCCTGTTCTCCAAGCCCTGTCCTCAACTTGATTAGCCGCCCAGCGGTAGTGAACATTGCCTTCATCCAACCCACTAACGTTTAACGAACGTGTCGCCTCTATGAAGCCCTCCGCCACGCTTGCCATGACGGCAGCGGCAAAGGAGCGCATCAGGCAGGGTCACCCCGTCATCTCCCTAAGTGCTGGAGAGCCTGATTTTGCCACGCCATCAGTGATTGCTGAGGCGGGCATTAAAGCGATTCGTGATGGATTTACCCAGTACACAAATAATTTAGGCCTCCCTGAACTGAGAGAGGCAATATCCCGTAAGCTGGAGCAGGACAACGGTTTGATGTATGGTCCAGATGAGATAATCTGTTCCAATGGAGCCAAGCAATCGGTTGCACAAGCAGTTTCCGTTTTGGTTCGTGCTGGTGATGAGGTCATTATTCCTGCCCCATACTGGGTCAGCTATCCTGAAATGGTTCGTTTTGCTGGAGGCACTCCGATAACTGTCTCGACGACGGTAGATTCTGGATATCTCCTCACGGCATCTCAACTTGAGTCAGCTATCACCGATAAAACTCGGATGCTGATTCTCTGCTCGCCTTCGAATCCAACGGGAGGCGTCTATTCCCCGGAGCAGTTGGCTGATATTGTTGACGTGTTATTGCGTCACCCTGATATGTATGTGATTTCAGACGAGATCTACGAACACATTGTATATGAAGTGCCTCACAAAAGTATCGCCAGTTTTGATGGGATGAAGGAAAGAACCATTACGGTTAATGGATTCTCCAAGGCTTATGCGATGACGGGATGGCGGCTTGGATACATGGCTGCTGCTCTGCCCATCGTCAAGGCCGCTTCCAAACTCCAGAGCCAATTCACATCGGCACCATCGACCATAACCCAGAAAGCGGGAATCGCTGCATTAGAAATGGATCCCTCCATTGTTGCAAACATGGTATCTGCATTTCGGATACGTCGTGACTTGATGCTGGAGAGACTAGCGAGATTACCGGGTGTCAAGTGCCCGACTCCTCAAGGGGCCTTTTACCTTTTTCCTGATATTGGCCAATGGCTCGGAAGCCGAACTCCTGCAGGTGGGCACATCAAGGATTCCCAAGATTTATGCATGTTTATCCTGGAAGAACATGACGTTGCGTTGGTACCGGGACAGGCGTTCGGAGCACCGACTGGTCTTAGAATGTCCTACGCGGCCTCAGAGGCTGAGCTAAAACAAGCTTGTGACCGACTGGACGCAGCCTTTGCACGACTGGAGCGTCCCTGAATATGACTGATCAGGCAGGGTTCAAGGACCGCTACTGGCTTCATGTTGTGCTCTTTTTGCTAACACTAGCGACGACAGTGTTTTCTGGGGCACAAATGGCCGCTCGGATCTTGATCTACGATGCCGCCGCTCCATGGTTTTCGATAGGGCAGATGGGTATATCAACGCCCTTTTTGCTGGATGGACTACGATTTGGCGGATCGCTGCTTCTATTTCTTTCCGTACACGAATTCGGTCATTACTTCGCTGCCCGCTTCCATCGCGTAGCTGTTTCGCTACCATACTATATACCTTTTCCCTTCAACGGGATAGGAACGTTTGGAGCTGTTATTCGCATCCGAGAACAGGTCCCGTCGATGACCAAGTTGTTCGATATTGGAGCGGCAGGTCCGCTTGCCGGCTTCGTTATCGCGCTAGGTGTCTTAATCGTCGGCTTTATAACACTTCCAGATCTCGGGTATGTCGATGGCTTCTATGGTCATGAGGCTCTAAAGGAGTACATAGCCCAGAATGGTTCTTTTCCGGATGATCCGTCGCCGATTCCAGCTGCAGAAGGCCTGACCACATTGACCATTGGCATGACGCCTCTGTATTGGATGCTGTCCCAATTGTTCAGCGACGTGCCTCCGATGTGGGAGATGTACCACTATCCGGTACTCTTTGCAGGTTGGTTAGGACTATTTTTCACGGCGCTAAACTTGCTGCCAGTCGGACAATTGGACGGTGGCCACATGTTATATGCCTTGGTGGGCCCCAAGTGGCATCGCATAATGGCGCGAAGTTTCGTCATGTTATTGCTTCTTTCTGGGGGTATTGGATTTATCGATGAAATGACTCCTTGGTTAGCATCCATGGGTCCTGGGCTGGGACAACTTGTTTGGGTCATCTTATCGACCATCTTCCTGGTTTTCCTTGTCAGGATCTTTAGCGGAGACTACCGATGGATTGTACCGGGCGTTTTGGGGCTAGTAGTATTCTCGGCCATAGGGTCAGGTTTGCTAACCGTAGTCAATTCTTTCGGGTATAGTGGTTGGCTGGTTTGGTGTCTGCTCATCGTCGTACTTATTAAGGTCGATCATCCACCTGTTGTGTTCATGGAGCCACTGACTCCGGGCCGCAGAAAGCTAGCATGGCTTGGGCTCTTTATTTTTGCCCTGTGTTTCAGTTTCCGGCCGCTGTACCTTGGGTAGAACAGACTCAAGCGGGGTACCCTTAACGAGTCAGTTGTAATTCCCTCATTCCCAACGAAACGTTCGCCTATCGATCCCGTTTGCTACCGACCTTTCCACTTTGCACGGGATTTCTACGATACGGGGTTTGATGACGCTTCATCTCGGACTAACTGAGGTTTCCAACGGAAATCGACCATTCTTCCACGGCAACGTCCCAACGTGGCTTTTTGCCTTTTTTCTGCTGGTTTTTACGTCGTGTGACTCCGTTCCCGGTGTTACAGACCCAACAGCATCCTCTCCGGTAGTATCTGGCATTCAGGTGTCGCCAGAGGTACTTGCTTTGGATCAATTGGGAGGAGAAGGAGAAACCGTTTCGGCTCAAATCACCGTTACGGCTGACGTGACGGATGCTGATAACGATTTGACCGCAGCCTTCGTGTTGATTCGCTCTTCATCTCCAGGCCAAGCGCCGCTTGCGCAGGAGGAAGTTCAGTTAGGCAATGCCGGGACATTCACTTCACGCCTTGATTTGACGGTTCCTCGTGCATCTGGAGGGCAATTCGTTGTTTCCGTTTTTGCGGCCGACGCAGCAGGGAATATCAGTAACACTGCCTATGGATCGATTCAAGTGAGCGGCGAAAGCGCGCCACCGGAAATCATGTCCATCGACATGCCTGATCAGGTTACTCGACCCGCAGCAGGGCTACCCCCAATTAGTATTTCCATTCAGGCAACAGTCAGCGATCCAGATGGATTGGACAATGTTGCCTTCGTAGAGGTCATTGTAAATGGTGCCGCCACGCTTCGTTTGTGTGATGACGGCGGTAGCGGAACCTGCAACAATGGATTTGGAAGCAGTGGGGACCTCGATGCCGGTGATGGTGTGTACACGCTTACCATTCAGCTAGACGCCTCCAATAGCGCAGGAACGAACTCCTTCGAATTCACGGCTGTAGACCGCACGGGATTACGCAGCGGAACAGTTTCCAGAACGATTGTGGTGCAATAAAACATGAATAGCACCATGAAAGGGCATCGATCCAAAATGAAGCAAAAACGAATCTCAGCAGGTGTATTGGCCCTATTTGGGCTACTAGCCGTTGCGGCTACCAGTGCATCAGCTCGCCAGTCAGTAGGGGGACCTGATCTTAGCCCGTACGGAATTCTGAACAATAGCGTAGCCAACCTTCACGCTTCGGGCGGAGTGATTTGGGCAGGTCCTTTTTTGAGTAACTCCGCGGATGGAGGCGCATCATGGTATGTCCCCGATTCGGATTCTCTATTTGGAACCGTAAACCGGCTATTTTCGATTGATGTTGAGGGAGACGTGATTGTCGCTGGGCTTGGAAGAGCAGACCGAAGCGGAGGCGAAAGTATTCAAACGGCCTCAGGCTTCCTTGTTTCTATAGACGGAGGACAATCTTTCCAGTATCGATTTCCGCAATTAGACGGGCCGGAAGCTGATACGCAGGAGTATGGTGTGTCTATTCTGCCTGCACTTCCAGTCATCGTTCCCCAACAGAGTCCACCTTTTGATGTGGACTATGACGCAGCTACAGAAGTCTTGTACGTTGCAGGATGGGCCAGTGGGCTTCGTCGCTCGCTTGATTATGGTCGGAATTGGGAGCGGGTAGTGCTTCCGCCAGACAATCTCGACGCGATTTCCCCGGATCAGCCCTATTCGTTTTCCCTTGAGCCACAAAGGGGAAGTAACGGGTCATTAAATCACATGGGCTTTTCTGTACTGGTGGCGTCTGACGGAACGGTCTGGGCGGGAACGGCAGGAGGTCTCAACAAATCCACGGATGGAGGAGTCGGCTGGCAGAAGTTTAAAGCTGACGGGACTTCTTCTTCGCTAACTGGGGACTGGATCATTTCCATCGAAGAACAAGAGATGGGTAGTGGCAGCGTGATTTGGACAGCCACTTGGAATACGGGAGAGTCAGGAGGAGGTACCGGTCAGTTTGGTGTCTCCTTCACCTCAAACGGGGGCCAGAGCTTCGAGCAAACGTTATTAGGCGAACGAATTTATGACTTCGCCTTCGACGGTAATCGGGTGTATGCTGCCGGAGATGGGGGACTGTTTATGACGGATGATGGTGGACGAACCTGGAATTCAGTCAACCAGTTTAGGGACCGGACTCAACCATCCAGACTTGTTCGGCAAGGCTCAGAAGTGTTTTCTGTTGAAGTAGATGATGGCATCTTGTGGGTAGGGACATCGGATGGATTACTTCGCTCCGACGATGAGGCGGCGTCTTGGACTTTATTCAGAGTAGATGTCCCTCTGCACCCAGATGAGCCGTCTTCACTTGCTCCAGACGTTGACGCCTTCGCGTATCCAAATCCGTTTTCGCCGGGCGAAGATCGGTATGTGCGCATCAAGTACGAGACGGGTTCAATGCAAAACATTGAGATCCGCATCTTCGACTTTGGAATGAATACGGTCAGAACGCTGCGTGAATCGGGAGTTGATGGAGTCGCAGAAAGTCTTTGGGACGGAACGGATAGTCGCGGCATGCAGGTGGCAAACGGTGCCTACTTTTATGAAATCCGAGCCGGTTCTGATCGGTTTAGGGGCAAGATCTTGGTAATAGAATGAATCGAAACCTCAAAATCACACGGATTCGTTCCAACATGCTGAGTAAAGCCAAAATGAGAGTCGAGGCCAACATGTCGAGGAGATCACTCTGTAAAATGGCTGCGTCTCTGTTTTTATGCCTGACCATTGGTGTGCCAGCCGTGCAAGCACAGCACGCAGGAGCATTTTCCCGCACAGGTTTCGGAGCGCGAGGTATTTCGATGGGTAATGCCCTGGCTGCAGATATTTTTTCAGGTACCTCTCCATACTACAATCCTGCGCATGCTCCACACCAGGCCGGGCAGTCCATCAGGATGTCAGTCTCATCGATGAGTTTCGACCGCTCCCAGCAAGTTCTTCAGCTTGGCGCTCCCTTGCAGCAACGAGCTGGTTTTGCTCTAGGCATCATTCATGCGTCAGTGTCGGACATTGATGGCCGCGATAACAGCGGTTTCCACACTGGCAAACTATCTGTAGATGAGTATGCGGGGTTCTTGGCATTTGGCTTACGATTGAGTGATCGGGTCAGTGCTGGTATCAACCTGCAGATGTTTAGGACCGATCTATTTGAAGGCCTAACACCCGCTCAAACTATCGGAGCTGACCTTGGTGTGGCAGTTCGACTGCGTCCAGGCTGGGCTGTCGCTCTCGTCTTGGATGATATGCTAGCTCGCTATTCCTGGGATTCCGGAGATATTGGCGGAAGCGGGAGCAACATCCAAGAAAATTTCCCTCGTCGCCTACGTTTAGGGCTAGCAAATCAACGTTTGAATGATCGACTCCTACTCTCGCTTGAAGTGGAGAATCGGATGATTTCGCGTAACGTATACACCTATGAGCCTCGGATCCTCGGAGATTCTCCGGCGCGTGTCAGAGAAGAATCTGAGTTGACGCTGCGAGAAACGCGTCTCCGTTTGGGGGGTGAGTATCTTCCTGCTACAGGTTTTGCCATTCGGGCTGGCATTGAGCAACTAGGTTCGGATGTCCTAGACTCCGTACGGCCCTCGGCTGGATTCAGTGCCGAACAACTTATTGGTCAACTGAGATTACGCTTCGACTATGCATTTGCCATGGAGTGGCAGGCCTCGGGCCGAGTGCATATACTCGGATTGCAGTTATTCCTCTAAGATTATTGAAGATCAACATGCCGCTTGCGGCAGTCCTCGTCCTTTTACCTCAATTGAAGTGCAATGGCCAACATTTTTTCCTCAACAGGCAGAACTGAAGTAACGCATATTCTTCAGCAGGTCCTATGGACAATACTGATCGTTGGTGCTTTCGTCTTGGGTGCGCCAACACGAGCTTTTGCGCAAGATTCTGGTCTCTCTTTTCTCACGTTGGGGACAAATGCTGAAGCATTAGCTCGTGGAGATGCAGGTGTAGCAACAACAACTGGAGCCTTTGCAACCTACTGGAATCCGGCAGGTCTAGCGGGTGGTAGTGGCCATGAGCTCGCTCTATCTCATCACGTCTGGATTGCTGATGTTCGCACCTACGCGTTGAATGCAGGCTTTGCATTGGGTGAAAAGTCAGGAGTGGGCCTATTTATGATAGCGACAGGCGCAGGTGATCTCGAAGCGAGGCAACAACCTGGGGAGTCAGATGGAGCCTTTGATGCACAGTTCGTTAGTGCCGGCGCTTCGATTGCTCACCGCTTCGGGCCGTTGCGTACGGGCATGACCGTAAAATTTCTTTCCGAACGGATCTATACAAATGCGGCCAACGGATACGGGTTTGACTTCGGGGTGCAGGGCGCGCTGGCTGGAGAAAGTGTGCACTTCGGGGCTACTTATTCCAATCTTGGAAAGATGCAGGAGTTGAACGTGGAGGCTACCGAATTACCAAAGACTGCTCGAGTTGGTATTGAGGTATTTCCTTTCAGAATGATAACGGCGCTTGATGGAGCCGCCTTCCTCTCGACCTCTTTGTTGCTCGAGGTTTCCAGAAATTTCGTTACGGAATCAACGCGCATGCATGTCGGTCTTTCAGGGGAAGTACTCGAGACAGTTACAGCACGAGTTGGATATCTCTCAAATGACTACTTGCGAGATTTCTCGGCGGGAGTGGGGGTTGAAGTCGTCGACCTAGTATTTGACTACGCCTTACTTCCCTTCGATGATGGGTTTGGCGGCCCAGCCCATATTCTTACCCTGACCTACGGATTCTGAAACAGCGACCTGAATACATTTGAGAGTGCATCTAGGCCCCATCCGCTTGCACCACTTCTGATCCGGAGGGAGCACCAGAAGTCCAGTATCATCATTTGGGCGGCATGGATGGGCACAGCAATCCAGAAGCTGCGACTACGCCATACCAGTGCGCCGAGTACAACGCCGCCGACAATTGAAAGCAGGGCTTCGGGCATTGGCTTTTCGTAATGCATCAGGGCAAATGGAACTGTCTGTACAAAGATTGCCATGACACCGAAGGTTCGAGCGGTTCCAAATAAGACGAATCCTCGCCACAAGTACTCCCACCCAATCCAATAGAAGAGAAAAAACGCCTCATATAGGAAGAAAATGCTCCAATCCTCGGCTGCAGGAGCGTAATGAGGGTAGTTGTCCTTAAAAGCCGATGAATCGGAAAGAAACCATGTGCCAACAATGACTAGTGGCAAGTAGAGAAGACTGATACGGACTGAAAAACGCCAGTCGCCTGCTCCTAGGCCCATGGCAGAGAACGAGTTACGGAAGCCGAGACGAAGAATAGCTATGGGCAGTAAAAAACCAAGTACCCCTTGCATACCGAACCACCAAATCCAGCCATGAAGTCCGGTTGGCTCATCGGTAAAGAGTGATGCAATGTCCCTACGAAAGAATCCGCGGTCTCCGTAATTCATCTGGAGGATTACGGCTAGGGCGGCGAACAGCAGTACGGTTGCCGTTTGCCAGTCCACCTGCCGAATCGCTCCGCGCAGGCGGTCGGATTCACGTTGCAGGGAAAAGGACATATCAGGTCAATCAGGCTTGATGGGTAGGACTTGTCAAATGTGACGCTCTGCATGATACGAGGAACGAACCAATGGGCCGCTCTCAACGTGTTCAATTCCCTTGGCTTCTCCGACTTCTTTGAACCATTGAAATTTGTCAGGGTGGACAAACTCCTCAACAGGAAGGTGCATGCGAGTTGGCTGTAGGTACTGGCCGATCGTCATTACGTTGAGACCAATCTCCACAAAGTCATCCATCAACTGAAGCACTTCATCGTCTCTTTCTCCGAGACCCACCATTATGCCGCTTTTGGTTCTAAGGCCCTGTTGTTTTGAACGATGTAGAACATCCAACGAACGCTGGTACACCGCCTGAGGACGAACCCGCTTGTAGAGCCTAGGAACGGTTTCCATATTATGGTTCATGACTTCCGGATGGGCATCTATCACAAGCTGAAGAGCGTCCCATAGACCGCGAAAATCAGGAATAAGGACTTCAATAGTGACTCCTTCAATCTCTGCTCTAAGCTTTTCAATAGTTTTTGCAAAAATGGGGGCGCCACCATCTTCACGTTCATCCCGGTTCACACTTGTAATCACGGCGTGCTTGATACCCATTGTCTTCGCAGCGTGAGCAACTCGGTTCGGCTCATCCCAATCCAGTCCTTCATCTGGCCGGCCTGTCAGGACGGCGCAGAACCCGCAGCTTCGCGTACAGACGTTTCCTAAGATCATGAATGTTGCGGTTCCAGCGGTCCAACATTCGCCCATATTTGGACACCGTGCGCTTTGGCAAACAGTGTGCAACCCATTTGAGTCGATCGTATCAACGAGCTTTTTGTAGGTCTCACCATATGGAAGCTTGACCCGAAGCCACTCTGGTCGTTTTCCTCGCTCATTGTCCACAGCCGGCGCTTCGATCACGGGCAGCCCTAGCATGCCATCCTCCTGTTCCTGAACAGGAACGGACGTTGACTTTAGTTTGATGTCTCCGGGGCGAAGCGGTTTGCGTGCTTCCATCGTGCGAAGGGCTTTCTGATTGAGCGGAGTGTGGGTTTTTCGAGCGCATGGGACCAACCTGTCGTTCTCTTGAATGATCCCTGAAATCGACGGAACGGGAATGAAGTTTCGGTCCAATTCGCTATCTTAATAGCGCTTCCAGAAGGCAGTAAAGTGTGCTCTGGGGGCGACATAATAGGTTTTAATAACGACAGAAGCGGAACGGAGTATGGGTAACAGAAGGCATATCACGCCAGATCAGGTCGAAAGCATTTTTATGGAGCATACCAACGCTGAAGGCATGATGCCTATGGTTCTTGGGACGCACTCCAGCCACGGTATCGACCTGGTGGATGAACAATCCGATCGGGCCTATATGGATTTCTTCGGGTTTTATGCCTCAAGTTCCGTGGGAATGAATCATCCGAAGATGACGGGGGATGAGGACTTCAAGGAACGGTTGCTTGATTCTGCGATGAATAAAGTCACTAACTCCGATGTCCGAACCGTGCATATGGCGCGTTTCCTAGACACGTTCGGTCGGGTTGCAAAGCCAGATTACCTTCCTTACGCCTTCTTCGTTTCCGGTGGCGCTCTAGCAGTCGAAAATGCGCTAAAAGCTGCGTTTGACTGGAAGGTTCGCAAGAACTATCAGAAAGGATATCGTCGTGAAGTTGGCCAAAAGGTTCTGCATTTTGATCAGGCTTTTCATGGTCGAAGCGGGTACACAATGACGCTGACCAATACGGCTGATCCGCGCAAGACCATGCACTTCCCAAAGTTTGATTGGCCACGCGTTTCGAACCCCAAGATTGTTTTCCCGATGGAAGACCATATGGATGACCTTCTAAAACGTGAGGAAGTATCCCTCAACCAGGTCAAACATTATTTCGAAGCATATAAGGATGAGATTGCTTGTGTCATCATCGAACCTATTCAGGGTGAAGGCGGAGATAATCACTTCCGAAAGGAATATCTACAGGCACTGAAGGACATTTGTCTGGAAAACGATGCCTTGTTGATTTTTGATGAGGTACAGACAGGTGTAGGCATGACCGGTGAATTCTGGGCCCATCAGGCTATCGGAGTAGAGCCGGATATTATCTCTTTTGGGAAAAAGACTCAGGTTTGTGGAATTCTAGCCGGCCGCAGGCTCGACGAGGTTGAGGATCACGTGTTCAAGATGGGTAGCCGTATCAACTCCACTTGGGGTGGAAATTTGGTTGACATGGTACGCTTTGACCGCATCCTTGAGATTATTGAAGAGGATGACTTAATTGGCAACGCTCGCACGGTTGGCGCTCATCTGATGGCTCGTCTCCATTCGCTGGCAGCTGAATCGGCTTCGGTATCCAATGTGCGCGGGCTTGGTCTCATGTGTGCTGTGGACATGCCGACCAACGAATTCCGCGATCGTGTTTTGCAGCGCTGCTACGATGATGGAATCATCATTCTTGGATGTGGTGCTAAATCCGTCCGGTTCCGCTCGCCTCTTACGATTACCAAGGAGGAGATCGACAAGGGTCTAGATCTCATTCGGAATATTATCCTCACGGTAGAGGCCGAGTATAAGCCGTACCGCAAAAAAGCAGGGCTCACGGATGCACTCATGGATGGTTAATCCGCTGGCATCAAACGGTTTAGTTTGTTTGCGAAACGACTAGAAAAAAAGCGGGGCGGCGCCATTTGGCGCCGCCCCGCTTTACGTTTAGGCAATCCCGAAGAAACGCCTAACGACTACGTTATCCTCAAATCACTCTGGCATGACCCGCTTGTTTGTACCTGCTTTCGTAGCAACAGCTCCGGGCGTCAGGCCTGAATTCAACTCAACCTTCTTGATAGTCACCTTCTGAGTTCCTTGGGCAGATTCTGCGGACTGGCCCATGGAGAACATCAGCCCATCAACTTCCTCGTAACCGCTCATGCGAGTAACAACGTCACCCATCGGTGTAGATGTTGACTGCCCTAGAATCATTAGAGTCTCCTTGTCAATCATCATGTCGGATTCCGTTCCGGCCATGGTGACACCAATGACGTAAACAGCACGGTCGTCAAATGTCGAATCTCCCTTCAAGGCGAGCGTAACTTCCTCGTTGGAAAGAAGCTCCAATTCCTGTTTTGGAGAGGTACGCATGAACTGTTGCGTCATTTGCGGATTAACATTGGCCATGTCCTGCCGCTGTCCACCTTGCTCCATCCAGCCTTCTAGCGGCGTGTAGTAGGCCTTCATGTTGACAGCTTCAGCTGGAATGCCATCTGGGCCATTTAACAGGTTCATTTCAGTGTAGCCATATCCAGGAAAAATAGACCAAGTCTTCATTTCAAGGGTAAGAGGCCCCATTGGTGTACCGGCTTCAATCTGGATTTCTGCGTACATGTCCTCGACAGCAGCCCAAGCCTTTTCACCGCCTGTTGCTTCGACATGAGCACGAAGGATGCCCTCAGCCGTGGAAAGATCTTGCGCTGTAGTGGAAGCAGGTAGAGAAATTGCCATGGAGAGAACCAAGGCTAAAAAGGATAATCGTTTCAACATGAGAGGTATAGTATGTCTTCCGTGATAGTTTCAGGCTAGGTATACGGTCGTCACAACAAACAGATGCACCGCCCGGATGATTCCAGACGGTGCATTATTTGGATAGCCGGGGCTCAGAAATGGTTTAGCCGTCTTTATCGACGTCGCTGTCCATATCGTTTGATTCTGGCTGTTCTGCGCTTGAATCAGGTTGAGCATGTGACGTCTCGCCATCCAATGGTTCACCCATAACTGCGGATTCGATGTCTTCGTCTTCAACAATGACTTTCGTCACATCAGCGATTGAGTCACCGCCTCTTAGCTTGATGACCCGGACACCCTGGGTATTACGTCCCAAGCGAGAAATGGCCCCAATATCCATACGGATCATGATCCCTTGAACCGTCGAGATCATCAAGTCATTTTTCTCCAAAACCCCCTTGATAGCCACAATTGGGCCTGTCTTGGCGGTCGTTTTCTGGGCGATAATTCCTTTTCCGCCTCGTGACTGGAGTCGATACTCTTCCAGCGCAGTCCGCTTGCCGTAACCGTTGGCACTAATCGTGAGAATATCCCGCGCTTCGTCATCCATCACGATCATTCCGATGACTTCCGATCCCTTGGTAAGACGGATGCCTCGAACTCCACGTGTGTTACGACCCATCGGACGAGCATCCTTCTCTTGGAAACGAATACAGACACCACTGGACGAGGCGATAATTACGTTTGCACTACCATCCGTCAGGTGGGCTTCCAACAGTTCGTCGCCTTCATCAATGGAAATCGCGATGATACCATCGACACGCGGTCGGGAGAAAGATTCGAGTTGAGTCTTTTTGACCTGACCACTTTTTGTAGCCATGAGGACGTAATGGGAGTTCAGGAAGTCCTGGTTACGGAAGTCTTCTTTTGCAACCGGCACGATGGCGCGGATGCGATCCTCTGGTCCTATCTGGATGCAGTTCCGAATAGAGCGGCCTTTTCCAATCCGCGTACCTTCGGGGATTTCATAGATGCGCAGCCAATAACATCGGCCTTGATCCGTGAAAAACAGCAGATAATCGTGGTTATTACCCACAAAGAGATGCTCCACGAAGTCCTCATCCCGCATAGACGTTCCGCGACGACCAACACCACCGCGACCCTGGGCTTCATACTCAGACGCTGAGGTCCTTTTGATGAGTCCCTGATGCGAAATGGTCACGATTACCTGCTCATCGTCGATCAAGTCCTCTATGAAGATGTCTCCACCACCGGTATAATCAATTTCGGTGCGGCGATCATCCCCGTACTTATCGCGCATCTCAATCAATTCTGATTTGATGATGCTCATTCGAATCCCTTCCTCAGCGAGGATGGCATTCAAGCGTTCAATCTCTTTGAGGATGGCTTCAAACTCATCTTCAATTTTCTGACGCTCAAGACCAGTCAGGCGGTTTAGGCGCAGGTCCAAAATGGCCTTGGCCTGGATTTCAGAAAGCGTAAACATGGAATCCCCATGAGTGGGGAGGCCTAGGCGCTCAAGTTGGGCCGTAGTAAGCTTTTGAGGGAACACCCCGTTCATGAGGTTAGCCCGAGCCTCATCAACATCGGCCGAATGCCTGATGATGGAGATCACAGCATCAAGATGATCCAGTGCAATCTTTAGACCCTCGAGTACGTGGGCGCGTTCTTGAGCTTTGCGTAATTCGAATTGAGTGCGTCGCTGAACTACTTCGTGCCTATGCTCGACGTAGTACTTGATCATCTGTTTCAGATTCAGCGTACGGGGCCGTCCGTGAACGAGGGCAACCACGTTCATCCCGAATGTCTGCTGAAACTGGGTGTACTTGAAGAGCTGATTCTGAACAACCATCGGAACAGCGTCCCGCTTCAGTTCAATCACGATCCGCATTCCGTCACGGTCTGATTCATCCCGCAAATCGGAGATACCTTCGATTCGCTTGTCGCGCGCAAGCATCGCAATCTTTTCGATCAACGAGCTCTTGTTGACCTGGTAGGGGATTTCAGTCGCAATGAGTGCATATCGTCCAGGCCGAATCTCTTCTTCGTGGATGCGTGCACGCATCACGACTCGCCCTCGACCTGTGTGATACGCCTGGCGCACTTCCGTATGACCATAGATGATGCCACCTGTCGGAAAATCAGGGGCTGGCATGATCTCGACTAACTCGTCGATCGTAATATCAGGGTTGTCGATATAGGCTACGGTAGCATTAATCGACTCTGTAATATTGTGTGGCGGGATCTTCGTTGCCATTCCGACGGCAATACCGTCGGAGCCGTTAATCAGCAGGCTTGGGATGGCAGAAGGCAGGACCTGGGGCTCTTGTAAAGAGCCGTCAAAGTTGTCCTGGAAATCTACCGTCTCTTTATTGAGGTCCCGCAGCAATTCCTCTGCTAGGCGGGTCATGCGGGCTTCGGTATAACGCATGGCGGCAGCGCCGTCACCGTCTACTGATCCAAAATTGCCTTGGCCGTCGACCATCGGATAGCGCAAGGAAAACTCCTGCGCCATTCGGACCATCGTGTCGTAGATGGCCGAATCACCATGGGGATGGTACTTACCCAGTACTTCACCCACCACACGAGCACTTTTCTTATAGGCCGATCCTGCACCCATGCCTTGTTCGTTCATGGCGTACAGAACCCTGCGGTGAACAGGCTTGAGTCCGTCCCTAACATCAGGAAGTGCCCTACTAACAATCACCGACATAGAATAGTCGATGTATGAGGACTTCATTTCCTCTTCGATGTTGATCGGGATGATCCGGGGGTTGTTTTCTGGTTCCATGCGCTTTGGCGCTTCTCTTTACTGCTCTGGGATGTGATAATCTGCCGGACTGGACTCCAACTTCGTCATGCAGAATTCTGTCTGTTTGAGATAGAAATTGCACGAGGAAAGTGGACATTACCCCGACTTTGGGGGCTGGTCCAAAAGGTCCTGTCCTGCGGTCGAAAAGATGATTAAAAATCAGCTGTTCGGGATCCTTAAATATACAGAAAAGAGGAGTGAAAACCTACCCCAATAGCTGCGTAATCCATGCTCTATAAAGCATTGTGCAACAAGGGCATACGGGTATTATCGAGGTCGCTTTTCATCCATCATAAAAATCCGAGTGCAACAGAGCTCTTTTTGGTGCTATTTACCTCGTCCTTTTCTGCAAGATTGGTGTCTTGAGTTCTAAGAAAAGACGGTGAATGATGCTCTCATTCTGGCAAGTCTGACCATTCAAGTGAAACTGGATGGGGGGCTTGCGTACTCAACGACCATGGAGCTTTTTCCTTTCCCTCAATTTGTGCGATTTCCGTGTTTCTAAAACAGATTCCGATCCTCTTCTTTCTAGTGATTCTGCTGTTCAAAGCGGAAGCGGTTAGCGCCCAGGATTCATCAATTAGTGGGTATGTCCGAGATGCAGAAACGGGCGAAACGTTGATCCTTGCTAACGTAAGGGTCAAAGACACCCTCACTGGTACAGCCACAAATACGAGCGGGTATTACACGCTGACCGGTTTGGAGGCTGGTGAGATCACTCTTCAGTTCTCGTACGTTGGATTTGAGACGTTTGAGCTGCTTGTCGAGTTGGCAGAAGGAGAGGCCCTCCGCAAGGACATCGACCTCGAGCCACGAAAGTATGAAGTAGATGAGGTGGTAGTAACTGCAGAGGCGGACGACGAAGAGGAGCAGAGGCGGTTGGGTGTCATCAAAATGCCAACAGCAACTATTCGGCAGTTACCAACCGTGCTGGAGCCGGATGTTTTCAGATCGCTACAGCTTCTTCCTGGCGTGAAGGCGGCTTCAGACTTTTCCAGTGGTCTCTACATTCGCGGTGGCAGTCCTGACCAGACACTGATTTTACTTGATCGCACTACGGTCTACAACCCGACCCACTTTTTTGGGGTGTTTTCCACGTTCAACCCGGACGCCATCAAGGATGTGCGACTGTACAAGGGCGCATATGGCGCCGAGTATGGAGGGCGCATTGGCTCTGTAGTGGATATCTACAATAAAGATGGAAACAGACGAGAGAATGCTGGATCCGTCTCGATCGGTCTACTTGCGTCCCGGTTTCTGGTTGAAGGGCCGCATTCCAAGGGGTCGTGGATGCTCGCTGTGAGACGCTCTACGGTGGAGCCGCTCCTTGCTATTGCGCGAGGTCAGGACGTTGAAGGAATTCCCAATACGTTTTATTTCGTTGATGCGAATGGGAAACTGAATCTTGATCTGAACCAGGACAATCGTGTATCTGTGTCGTTCTATGCCGGGCAGGATGTCGTTGATGTTCCGATTGCAGAGTCAGTAAGTGCGCGCTTGCGCTACGGAAACAGAACGCTGAGTGCAAACTGGACGCATCTGTTCTCCGAAACGCTCTATTCCAATTTCACGCTCACAGGATCGCAGTATTTCAGTCAGCCAGAATTCACGTTTGCTACGACGGAGATATTCCAAAACAATGACGTGTGGGACTTCTCAGCCAAAGGGGACTTTGAATACCTGCCAGATTCAAGACATCAGGTGAAAGCAGGGTTTTGGGCTGGTAATTACCGGTTTGACTTCAGGAGTGTCTTCGACGGTCTTGAAGGATTGTCCTTAGAGACACGTGCCTTTTATACAAACCTGTTTGGGGAATACGTTTTCCGGCCCACCGCAGACTGGACGATTACTACCGGGATGCGTGCGGCCTACTTCAGCGATGGAGATTATGTCCGTTTCGAACCTAGACTGTCTGTTGAACGGCGCTTGGATGAAAAATTGTTTGCTCAGATTGGCATGGGACGGTATCACCAGTTCCTTACGCTAGTGACAAACGAAGCCTTTTCGGGCCTTGACACATGGCTTTCGGCGGCTGAAAACGTGAATCCAGCCTATGGAGACCAGATCGTGGGGGGGCTTAAGTATGCATCTGACGCTGGATTCCGCATCGAGTGGGAAGTGTATTATCGCACGATGAAAGACTTGTTTTCGCTCAATCCGTTTTTACCGGATGTGGCAGGTCTTGAATACGAAGAGCTGTTTCACTTTGGCGAAGGGTATGCCACTGGAAGTGAGATCTTTATTCAGGGTGGCGTTGGACGGTTCTCAGGGTTTGCCGGATACACGTATGGTGTGACGAAAAGGCGTTTTCCAACGATCAATGAGAATTCCTACTACGCTCCCAAGTATGATCGTACCCATGATCTGAATCTCACGACCACGGCAAGACTGACCAGAAAATGGAGTTTTACAAGCGTCTTCTCCTATGCTACTGGACAGGCCTATACCCGTCCAGAATCTCAGTATCGGTTGACCAATTCGCCTTTTGAGCTTCAGCAAACGGACGTACTCATTTCGCCTTTCAACGGTGCCAGGCTGCCAGCGTATCACCGGCTAGATGTGGGCTTCATGCGCAAAGGGACACTCTTCGGAGGAGATTCCGAGTTGCAAATCCAGTTGATCAATGCGTACAGTCGGCGCAATATCTGGTTTTACTTCTATGAGTTCGAAGATGACGGATCCATCACGCAAAATGTGGTACCTCAGATTCCAGTTCCAGTACCAAACATTTCTTATACACTTCGCTTCTGATGATCATGAACGCATTAAAATACCCGGCCGTATTGGCCCTTCTGATCCTCTTTGCTGGATGTGATACAACTAGTCCATCCGTCCACGATGAGGAATTGGTTGTCGAGAGTTATCTGGTGGCAGGAGAGGAGTTGCCTCCAATCTGGCTCACGCGAAGCTTAGACGTGGATGGAGTCTGGACGGAATCATCTGCGGCAGTCAATGACGCGTCAGTCGTTGTCATGATGGTAGAAGAAAATGGCACAACGGCAGAAACGTTCGTTTATGAACGCACATTCTCCGCTCCTGGTAAGTATGTACCAGCCACTCAGCACGTTGTGAAATCGGGGGCGAGGTATAGGTTAGAGGCGGCTACAACTGGACTTGATCCCGTGTCGGCCGAAACCCTCGTTCCTGAATCTTTCGAGGTGTTAGACGTCAGCCATACTGAAATTGAGTACCTCGATCCAGAACAATTCTCCTACTTAGTTACAAGAAGTAGTTTTGCGGACCGTCAGTCGATATTCGTATTCACCATTGCCAGTGGCAATCCGGTGCCAGAGAACTTGGTAGCTCCATATTTAGATTTTGTCTTTGACCGCGAGGACATCGACAGTGGTGAACCGCTTGAATTTGAACCGGGAGACCGGGAAGAATTGGCTCGTTTTACCTCTCCACCTATCAACGAAGGCAACTATGAGATTCTTGCCGATGGAACGTTGAGAGTGCGCCTTCCCTGGTTCGCCGTTGCATTTTATGGGGAGAATGAGATCACGATGAGTGTGCTGGACGACAATCTTTATGACTTCCAGCGCTATCAGCAAGTGCAGCAGAATGGTGGCCTTCTTTCGCCGGGAGAGATCCCGAATGTCCTCGATCCGATTGAAGGCGGAGCGGGCATATTTGGAAGCATGGCTCGTGTTAGCCGATTGGTAAATGTGCTGCCAGAAGCTGGGAACTAGGGCCTGTTCAGACGTGAAGGGCCGCTCTTCTTAGGGCATTTCTGGCCGAAAAAGACCCTCGAGCTAGCGTCGTCTTGGCCTGAACGTGGTCTTGACTCGTTCCCGAATTGAGACAAAAAGCTGCTTGGCACAGGATTTGACTTGTTAGGAGTGAATCCAACCATGAAATCTGTTCGGATTGCCCTAAAACGGCGATTCCGAGCGTGCCATATGCGGCAAAGGCCAAGGGGACATAGCATCCGGCAATACTATCAGTTCATTCTGCTAGTCATTGTCTCATTTCTAGTCGCGCTTCCAGCGTGGTCGCAAAACATTACGTTGCGCCCCGCGGTGGTAGAGCGCGGCGGAGAGAACCTCTCGACGGTTCTTTTTCGTCCAAGTGACATCGTTACGCTACGATGGGAAGAATCTGTACCAGGATTGGAGCTCAAGGTTGGCGAAGTCCCCGGATACTACGGGTTGAAGACCGTCCAAATGCGAGGAACCCAAGCCTCATCGTTTTCGCCGGAGGTAGTCGGCCTCCCAGTGGGTGTTTACTACGGTGTCTTGACTACTTCGGACGAAGAATCCTATACCAGCATCCAGATTGATGCTTCGGCGGATCCGGATATTAGGTACTCTAGAGAATTTCGTTTCGCAGTAGAAAACACGGTAACTCCTCGGGCCATCACGCCTCGAAATAGTATCTCTGAACGGGTACCGACCTTTGAGTGGGAATCGGTGCCAGGAGCGACAGCCTACGCTCTTGTCGTTTCAAGTTCACCGTTTACCGTCGCAGCCTCTGGTTCGAGTATCTCGGACTTCGAAGGGCTAAACCCCGTTTGGATCTATCTGACCACCGAAACCAGTGCGATTTTCGGAGAACGCACCGATACAAATCCACTCATTCAGTTTCCTGCGGGATCGCTCGTCCCCGGGAGGACCTACTATTACAGCATCCTCAACGCGTACAGCACGACAGATCCAGGATTCATCAGCGTTGTACTTGGTCCTCTCATTTCTTTCACTCTAGAAAACCGCAATTCGCTGGCCACGCCCATTCTTACGGCTCCTCTTGGAAACGTGTTATTGAATGATCCAGAAGATGTCCAATTGAGATGGGATCCGGTGCCAGGGGCCCTCTCCTACGACATATCGGTGTTTGAGCGGCTGCAGGGGGATGGGTTCAAATCAGATCAGCAGATTTATGCTGCAAACTCGCCCAATACGTCGCTTTCGATACCAGCTCGTGAGGTATTTCGTCGCGGGTCCTATCGATGGTTTGTGATCGCCAACGACCGAGAAGGCGCAGCTAGTGTGAGTGAATTTGAGTCGTTTCTGTTCAATACGCCCATGGGTGGGTTCACATTCGAGACCAGGTCGTCCTTGGATGGGGAAGAACTGCTAGGCGTAACCGTCAGGGTGGCGTCTACAGATGGTGGGTACACGCCATCTAATCCTTTTGTCAATACATCCAGTGTCAGTTTATCGGACAGTCTTTCAGTCGGTTCGTATCGCTTTATCGCATCGAAAGATGGGTATGACGACACAACAGTCTCCGTTGTGATAGAACAGGACGAGGTTTCGTTGGTGCCCATCTTTATGGATCCTTTGCCATCGAGAATAACGGGCCAGGTGGTAGACGCGAATGATGCCCCTGTCACGAACGTCAACGTCTCGATGACCCACCTAGGCATGGGTTATTCGTACGAAACGAATACCGATGGTAGTGGGGTTTTCTCTAGAGACTTGCTACCAGGTACTTATTCAATTTTAGCTACCAAACAAGGGTATCGACCTGCTCCGGTTATTACAGTTTCCGTAGCGGAGAACCAGACACTAACGCTTCCTGATCCCCTAGTTGTCGTGGATGACGAAGTGTTTTTGTCCGGGCGGGTCGTTAATCAAGACGGGATTCCTGTGCCCCAGGCCAGGATTGAGGCAGCTTCTCCTGATGTTGTCCTCGAGACGGTTACTGATGGTAATGGACTTTGGAGTCTCGAATTGAATCAGGATGCTTGGTCGGTGTCAGCCAGTAAAGAGGGGTTCCTTTCGCCACTGCCAATAGATTTGAATTTATTTGCAGGTGACGCCTTCCCGACATGATCATGCGATTTTCCATGGCCTGGAACGTCTATTAGAGCAAGCTGCTTTGACACTGCTACTTCGTCATCGCTACTTCGTCATTGCCTGAAGGGCCTCTTTGCCCCAACGTTCACCCAGATCAGCAGCCAAAACTTCCAGATGAAGACGATCAGTTTCGCCAAACGCGTCAGGGTCATTCGAATCAACATCTAGGACCGCTACGACCTGGCCATCCGACGTGAGGATTGGTACAACAATTTCTGATCGTGTTGACGATGAGCAGGCGATATGCCCGGGAAACGCTTCAACATCGGGCACAAGTTGCGTGTCCTTAAGCCGGGCAGCTGCTCCGCAGACGCCTCGTTCAAAGGAAATATCCAGACATCCATGCCCTCCCTGGTATGGACCGACTTGCAAGTGACCTGGGCGGACGGTGCGATAGAACCCTGTCCAGTGGTAATGATCAAATGCATGATGGAGTTCGCAGGCTACCGTGGCCATAGCAGCGACCCAGTCACACGGTTCAGAGAGTAGCGTCTCTATACGAGTGAGAACGTCTCGGTAGGCTATATCCCGGGCTATTTCTTCAGGAGACGAGCCTCCTAGTGACAAGTTTTCAGGTGCACGAGCCATGATCATTTTCAAGATGAAGGAACGGATCGGAAAGAGCGATGAACGAGTGGCAAGTGGATCAGATCCTTTTTCAGAGCTACGCAAAAAATGTGATCTTTCCCGTACTCATAAGACAGAAGATCCACGGGTTAAACGACACCGGGATATTGAAGGTATCAATTGCTCAAGAGGGTGCGTGACAGCATGACTACAGTAGTCGTAACAGCGGAAGAAACGCTGGAAATGGTAAGCGAAATGCTTCAAAATAAATTCCCGTCCACGGTGTTTGCTGTGAGGCTGGAAGATCCTGTTGTGGATCAGGATGACATCTGCGGTGTGGATGTAATTTGGGTTGAAGGACCATCCCGCGACAGAGTGGAAGACCTTCTCGATCAATTCCAAAGCGTGAACTGGGACCCATCGACCGGCGAGCTCGGTACTCGTGCCCATTACGCTGTCAACGAAGATGGCGACTTGATCCAAGTCCTATTCAATATTGACTATATCTTTTGCGACGGTCCAGCTCTGGCTCACGAACAGTTTTAAGGTCGCCCCGCTTGACGAGTCTGTTTAGAGCAGACACTGCATGATGGTCACGTCAATCCATTGACCGTCCATTTCCCCGATTTCCTGCTGGGTGCCTACAATCGTAAATCCGAATTTGCGGTGCATGGCGATACTGGAGTCGTTTTGAGCCCAGATTCGAACCAGCACGTGGTGGAATCCACCATTTCGAGCGCTGGCCATCAATTCTTTCTGGACGAGACTGCCTATTCCCTGTCCAAGGTGGTCCCTTTTAAGGAAAACGGACGTTTCGCATGCAAGCCGATATCCAGGGCGTTCTGAATAGAGCTTAACGATACCCCACCCAATGACGCTTTCGCCTTCTTGAGCGACGAGTAGGGTTTCCCGGGGATCCAATCCAGAAAGTCTTTCTAGCATCTCAGCTCCGCTCACTGGGTCGGTTACCATCGTAGAATCCCTGGCAAGAATGGACTCCGTGTAAATCGCGGCTATGGCGTCAGTGTCTTCTTGACGCGCTTTTCGGACCTCTATGCTCTGTGTAGGCTCTTCCATAGAGCAAATCTACATCGTTAGAAGGAAGAATCAACGCGCTTTAAGGCGAGGTATCCCATTTCGCCATTCGGGCCGGAGCAATCTGAATAGAATGTTAGCGCAGATCCATGGCTTTCTTAATGGCTGCTTCTGCATCAATCAATCTCCCGATTCTCTGCGTGTCTTTCACATCTCTGCCCGTCGATTGCAGGATGTCCCATACTTGATCGTCGGTAATGTCAGGGTTCATGGCGCGCATCATGCCCACAATACCGGAGACCACCGGTGTCGACATAGAGGTGCCGCTCATGGTTACATACCCACCGCCGGTTTTGAGCGATAAAATATTGACTCCGGGTGCCGTGATCGGACGGGCAAGGGACGTGTTCGTGTTGGAGAATTTCGCTTTGTCCAAATTCTCATCGACTGCCGAAACAACAATCACTCCTTCTACGCTGGAAGGCATGTGGTCGATGGCGTCTTCATTGGAGTTGCCTGCGGAGGCCAAAACAATCACCTTGCTGCGCCGAGCAAAAGCGATAGCGTCTGAAATCACTTTTGGCGTTTGAGCCTTTGCCCCCAAGCTCATCGATATCACATCTACTTTGTCCTGAGCTGCATCGATAATAGCCTGCGAGATCATTTCAATGCTACCGAATCCTTGCTCATTCAAGGCTTGGTAGCCTGCAATATCAAGGAAACGACCTTCCCAGTTCAACGAGGCAATCCCTGTTCCGTTGTTAGTAATAGCTCCAGCAATACCTGCACAATGGCTCCCGTGCCCATGAATATCTACTGTTGCCGGACTGTCAGTGAACGTTCCTGACACATCTTCATGTCGAGCATCCACGCCCGTGTCCAGAATAGCCACGATTGCCTTGCGGATAGGCTGGGTATTTTCAAGCATGCGATGGACCGCATGTCCGTTTATCGCGTCGAGTGCCCATTGTTGGGATGCGAGAGGGTCGTTTTCGAGTAGGTCGTTGTCGGCAATGCCAGCCTCATCGGCTACAACAGGCTCTTCTAGTTGAACCATAAAGTTGAGCTCAACATGGTCCACGTTTTCCTTATCAGCGCGCAGCGCATTAGCCAGGAGAATCGAGGCCGATTCTTCGACCCGGATTATATAAACCTGAGCCAGGTCTGCATCTTGCTCCATAGAAACGGACGGGAAGGCCTCTTCCCATGAAGCGCCTGCTACGTTGAGCAACTGCTCAATTTCAGAGATGTCATCATCTTCGCCTAGTTCAACCAGCCAACTGGCAATCTCGCCATGGCGCTTAGCGTGTGAGGCTTGTTCTTGAGGTTCGGCATCTGATGCTGTAAACAATTGTACCGAAGCAAAAATCAGGACGGTCATCAGAAGGGACGTTGCACCAATCACGAAGAAAGGCCGACCCTGCTTACCGTGCTTTGTGAGCATTCCAGCCACGAGTATGCAACCGATACCAAGTTCGGCAGACATGGTACCCATCAACGAGACGAAGCCCTCGTACATCGTCACATGCATGGCCGCCCCAATAACAAACAGAAGACTTCCAGCCGTCATGTAAAGGGCTCCTTTTGATGTTCTGGTGGCTCCCAGACCAACCAAAAGGAAGGCAGAAACGATTATAAAACCTGGAATCATCATGACCATTTGTAGGATGGAGTTCAGGGATTAGCCCTAAACTCGCTGGAGCTTATCAATGGATTGAATCTGTACATGCTCTCCCCATTGAAGCGCGCTCAATACCTGAACAGGGGACAGCTCCACGATGACGGGCAGTCCGTCTTTTCGGAATTCCTCGGCTAGAGGATTGACCGGTACAAACCGGCGACCGTCATTTGCCTGGATTCCCCAGAAACCACCCTCAATGTCCTTATGGACGATGAATCCTTCGATTTTCATGGAACGTGCTCCAGTTTAACGGCTTGGTGACCTTCCTGAATGAGGAGGTTCTTTGCGTCTATTGCGCTACGGATCGAACCCACGGGGGTTTCATTGGTTTTTAGTTGTATTCGGGCTAATCTCCGCCCCCCTGCAGCACACTTCCTCCCATGAGTATAATTTCAGACACATCCATTGAAGAAGTCCGATCCTCGGCGGACATCGTGGACGTAGTGGGGGATTATGTGCGATTGAAAAAGAGAGGCTCCAATTTTGTCGGATTATGCCCATTTCACACAGAAAAGACGCCCTCTTTCAATGTTAATCCGGGTCTAGGCATCTTTAAGTGTTTTGGGTGCGGTGAGGGTGGCGATGTCTTCAGTTTTGTCAGTAGGGTTGAAGGACTGACTTTTCCCGAATCGGTCCGCTTATTGGCCGAACGAGTAGGCATCGTTTTACCTGAGGCCGACGTGCCAGGAGAGGAAGCTTCCGAGAATGAGTCGATCTATCACGCACTCCGTTTTGCCGCTCGATTTTTTCATGATTCGCTCGGTTCGACGGATGAGGCGGAAGTTGCTAGGAGCTATCTGAAAAAGCGCGGTGTCACTCCAGAGGCGGTCAAAACATTTGGAATCGGATTTGCACCTGATGGCTGGGACCATCTGATAAAAGCGGCTGAAGCAGCGCCGATCAATGTGGAAATTCTCGAAAAGGCTGGGCTTGTTGTTCCTCGAAAGGATGGCTCAGGCCACTATGACCGATATCGGTACCGTTTGATTTTCCCCATTTTCTCGCATGTGGGCAAGGTGCTAGGATTTGGTGGCCGTATTCTACGCGAGGATGACGAACCTAAGTATATCAACTCCCCAGAAACGGCGGTCTACAATAAGAGTCGGGTCCTGTACGGACTCTATCATGCAAAAAATGCGATTCGCTCGAGAGAAGAAGTTATTCTGGTGGAAGGATACACGGATGTTGTTGCCTTGTATCAGGCTGGTGTTCAGCATGTCGTAGCATCGTCGGGGACGGCCCTCACCGACGATCAAGTATCGGCCCTGTCACGTTACGCTCGTACCATTGTGCTTCTTTACGACGCTGACAAGGCTGGCCTGCGAGCAGCCCTGAGGGGCATCGACTTGGTGCTCAAGAAGGGATTGATTCCCTATGCGGTTCGACTTCCGGATGGAGACGACCCCGACTCCTATGTTCGTGATAACGGAGGCCCGGCCTTCGAGGCGTATCTTCGGGACCACCGCCAGAACTTTATAGACTTTGTGTACGAAAATGCCCGTGCAGCAGGCAGTATGGACACGCCCGAAGGCCGGGCCAGTGTCCAGCGTACTATTGTTCAATCTGTTGCCCTAATTCCAGACGACCTGGTCCGAGAATCCTATCTGAGGACCGCTTCGAGCCGGTTGGATATTCCTGATTTGCAGCTTCGCCCCGTGTTGGACGCAGCAATGAGAGGAGAGCGCCGAGCTGTGGTTCGGCAGGAGCGCAGGCAGCAAGCACGGACCTCGACGGAAGAACAACCCGCTATCCGACGCCGATCGAGCCAGGAAGGCCCGCTTCCCATGGAGAAAAAGCTTCTGCGCCTTATGCTCGAGGGTGGGATTCCCATGATTGAGTGGATAATGGGCACTATGCCATTGGCTGATTTTACAGACGGGCCCTCGAGGATTATGGCGTCTGAGCTCGTACATCAGTACGAGGACGATTCATTTGATCGCCAAACATTCTTTACCAACGTGCAAAATGAGGATGTTAGATCATTAGCAGCTGATGTGATGACCCTACAGGTGGAGCCATCCGAGAATTGGACCCGGCGTAAAAACATCCGGGTACCTGGATTAGATGAAAACAGTACCGAGGCAGCTGCAAGCGCGATGGTACTTCTTAAATTGCACAGGGTGCAGGAAAGAGAGGACGTGTTGCGAGCAGAAATCTATCGACTTGAATCGGCGGGGGAGAATACGAGGGAACTCAATCAGCAGTTAGTAGATCTCAAGAGATTCGAGAAAGCAGTGAGGGAGCGCAAATTCATTGCATCAGCCTGATGCAAGAAGGAACCGGAATGGACTATGGAACGAAGCGAAGAAATGGAGAACGTGGAGCATGAAAAGGTAGCAGCGGGACTATTGCCTTCGATGACTGGTGAGACGAAGCGTGGTAAAGGCTATGCTCTATTAGAATTGGTACCTAGAGCCACTCAACCTGCGTCGGTACTTCCCGCTGGCGGTTTGGAAAGCCCCAGACTGTTGTTCAACCGAGAATTGAGCTGGCTGGATTTCAATTGGCGGGTTCTATATCAAGCCCAGGATAAACGTGTTCCAATGCTCGAACGCGTTCGATTCGTTGCCATCGCAGCCAGCAATCTGGATGAGTTTTTCCGAAAACGCGTAGGGGGCCTAAAACGACAGGTGGCGGCCGGCGTGAATCATCCGTCTCCAGACGGAAAACTGCCTGCGGAACAGCTACGAATGGCGCGGGAAGCTGTACTGGAAATGACCCGGGTTCTCATGCATACATGGGAAGTGGACCTTAAAAATGAGCTTTCTTCGTTAACAAGCATACAGATTCGGCAGTATGATGAGTTGACTGCGAGTCAGAAAAATGGACTCCGGGATTATTTCATGGCGCATGTTTTCCCAGTCCTGACACCACTGGCCGTCGATCCAGGGCATCCTTTTCCGTTCATTTCTAACCTTTCTCTTTCGCTAGCTGTTTCACTCAAGCATCCTGGCCGAAAGACAGAGCATTTTGCGCGAATCAAAGTACCCACGACGACTGGTCGTTGGATTCAGCTGCGAGATCAATCGGGATGGGTCCCCATCGAACAGGTGATTGCAGCCAATGCTGGCGAGCTTTTTCGGGGAATGAAAGTAGTCAGCGTTCATCCATTCAGGATTACTAGAAACGCCGACCTAAAACGCGATGAGGAGATTGCCGACGACCTCATTGAGATGATTTCAGATGAGCTTCAGGAGCGTCGATTTGCTCCCATTGTTCGCCTTGAAGTGACCGAGGACATGCCTCGCGAAGTCACAGATCTGCTTATGCGGGAGCTATCTCTGCGTGCTGATGATGTGTATGAAATATCGGGTGATCTCGACCTTACATCCATTACGCAGTTTGCCAACATGGATTTCCCCGCTCTGCAATATGAGCCTTGGGATCCGGTTACACCTCAACGCCTTCTGCATGAGGGAGAGGCGAAGGATCGACTGAATATCTTTGAGGTCATCAAGAATGGTGATCTTTTCCTGCATCATCCTTACGAATCGTTCGCTTCTAGCGTACTTCGTTTTATCGAAGAGGCGGCCTCTGATCCAGATGTCTTAGCTATTAAGCAGACGCTTTATCGCACTTCTGATGAGTCGCCTGTGGTCAAAGCATTGCTTAAAGCAGCCAATGCTGGCAAACAGGTCGCAGTCTTGGTCGAAGTGAAAGCCCGTTTTGATGAGCAGAATAACATTGAATGGGGCCAGATGCTGGAACAGCACGGTGTCCACGTGACGTACGGACTCGTAGGTCTCAAGACGCATTCAAAGACTACGCTCGTTGTTCGTCGCGAAAAAAGTGGGTTAAAAACCTATTGTCACATCGGCACGGGTAACTATCATCCTGGTAACGCCAAACTGTATACCGACTTTGGTCTGCTTACCTGCTCTCGTGAAGTGGGGGATGACATGGTCAACCTGTTTCATTATCTAACCGGATATGCTCCAGAGCAGCACTATCAAAAGCTCCTTGTAGCTCCGCGTGACATGCGCTCCTTTTTCGTAGATCGAATAAGGGAGGAGGTCGCCATCCAGAAAGAAACCGGAAATGGCCGTATTATCGCCAAAATGAATGCCCTCGATGATCTCGTGATTATCAAGGAGCTGTACAAGGCCTCGATGGCAGGCGTACAGATCGATCTCATTGTTCGAGGACACTGCCGTTTACGACCTGGACTTCCGGGATTCAGTGAAAATATTCGCATTGTGAGCATCATAGGGCGATTCCTTGAGCATAGCCGCATTTACTATTTTGGCGGAAACGACAACCCTAGGTATTTCATTGGTAGCGCTGATTGGCAGCGCAGGAATTTGGAAGACCGCGTCGAGGTCATTGTTGAAATCGAGAAAAAAAGGCTCAAAAATCGCTTAAAACGAATTCTTGATTTCTCTCTGGAGGATCGTTCTTCCGCGTGGGAGTTGGATTCCGAAGGGATTTATCGGCTTCGATCAGTGCCCGGACAAACATCTATTTATGGTATACACCAGTTGTTCATGGATAGGGCGCTCAAGCGTACAATGAAGTCAAATCTCCCATGGGATTTGTAAGCCTGATCCGTTTGGACCGGTCTCAGGCTTGAATTGACTCCAAATGTATATTTTGGAGTGTTAGATTCTGGCTAGGCTAGGTTAGCCTAGGAAGCTTTTTTGTCGGAGTATCCATCCCATCACATTCTCTCGAATGGACCTATCCAATCTCATATCTCGTTTATCCGCGCTCAAATGGAACGGTTCAGCCAAGGTAGACTCGTTGGTGCAGAAGCCGGCTGTTGGGATGCACGCCCTTGTTGATGTTGCTCACGTCGTCGCAGGTAAAGGCTTCGATGGTGACCACACTAAGAAGGATTGGTGGAAAGGAGAGCGAGTTCCTGGCAGAGAGGTGACGGCTATAACGCGAGAAGTGCTTGATGCGTTGGGGGCAGGTCCTGAAGTGCCGGGTGACAATATCGTAACCAAAGGAGTCGACCTTAAAAGTCTACAGGTAGGGCAACTGGTCCGAATTGGGAACGTCATTCTGCGCAGAGCAGATAAAATCCACCGCCCGTGCGATTTATTCGCGCGTAGAATCTCGCAAGAAGCCAAGGAAGCAGTTCTAGCGCTTCAGCTTAGGGGTGCCCTATTTCATGTTGAGCAGGGTGGGACCATCCAAAAAGGGGATCCCATACAAGTCATGCCACGCGAAGTCGCCTTGGAATCGGATCGTTCTACTCACTGATTGAACTTCCATTTAAGTCTCTCGAACTGATGACTAACCAAACCCCAATTAGCGTGCGGCTAATGATAGCCGTGGTAGGTTTTGCCGGATTGACAGGATTATGGAGTGCTTGCTCATCTGAGCCCGTTTCCGGTTCAGGGCAAGAATTGTTTCAGCGATATTGCGCAACGTGCCATCAACCAGATGCAAATGGAGTGGAGGGGGCATTTCCTCCGTTGCGGCAGACTGAGTGGGTTTTAGGGGATAAAGGAAGAATCATCCGTTTAGTCCTTTACGGTATGCAGGGGCCCATTGAGGTAAAGGGGGTCTCCTATAACAATGTGATGACCCCGCATGGTTTTTTGACGGATGAACAGGTAGCTAGTGTACTAACCTATGTTCGATCCAATTTCGGGAATGACGCCGACGCCGTTTTGGCAGACGAGGTTACGCGTGTTAGAGCAGCTGAAGGTGAAAGAGATTTGTTTCAGTCATCTCGTCTGCGGTTCAGAATTGGCATTCCTGAGGCGGAAGAGGCAACCGAAGCCAGTGCTGCTACGATTGAACAATAGTGCCTTCAGCGATCAAGCTGTCGATGTGCTTCTGGTCCATAGAGAGCACTTCCCGCAGTACCTGCGAGGTATTGGCTGCATAGGAGGGGGGCGCAGACAGGGACAGTGATTCTTGCGGCGCAGCGGGAGGCCAAATAGCTGTTTCGCGTACTCCGCTGGCTTTGTTGGCGTCATCGAGAAGGAGGAGGTGTCCAGCAGTTTTGCCAATAACCTCGTCCATTTGACGCACTGCTCCTGCAGGAATACCTTTTTCTTCGCAGGCAGAGAGCATGATTTCCCTTCGCACGCTTCCGATGGCTGACTGTAAGCAGTCATTCAGTGCAGTCCGATTTATCACTCGGAGTTGGTTCGTTTTGAACTGAGGATCATCGGCCCACTCAGGCTTGCCAAGGATGTCACAAAGCGAAACGAATTGCTTATCTGTACCGACTCCCAGAATGATAGGATGAGCGTCCAGCGTCGTATAGACAGATCCATATGGAGCGATATTTGGATGGGCGGACCCTAATGGTGCAGGGACTTTGCCCCCAACAAGCCAGTTGGTTGCCTGATTTACTAATCCGCTAACCGCTGCCTCATACAGGCTGACCACGACCTCTGCTCCCTGTCCGGTTCGTTCCCGTCTTAGGAGGGCCATCAACAGTGCTTGCTTCAACTGATGGCCAGCAAGAACGTCCATTAGGGCTACGGGCATTTTGGCCGGCTTCCATCCTTCAGACGTGGGGCTCGCGTTGATATGATAGTATCCGGCTTCAGCCTGAATAATGGCATCATACCCCGGCCTGTCTGAATCTGGCGCGTAACCAACAATCGTTCCTAGGATGATATCAGATTTGACTTTCTTGAGCTGGTCAAAATCTGCCTCAAACTTTTTTGCTGCTCTCGGTAAATAGTTACTGATCACAATGTCCGAAGCAGCCACTAGTTCATGCAGTAGACGAATGCCCGCGTTACTGCGCAGATCGATGGCAACCGACTCTTTCCCCCAGTTGCAGGCGTGGAAATAGGCAGATCGGTCTGAATCAGGCTCTGTAGCTGTCTTCCAAGTCCGGGTAACATCTCCTTGAGTGGAAGGGTTTTCCACCTTAATAACTCGAGCACCCAGCTCCGCGAAAAACTGGCCGACGCTTGGGCCAGCTAACACGCTAGCCAATTCCAAAACGGTTAGTCCCTCGCATAATCCGTCCGTCCAGGAGGGCGTTTGGGGCGATGTGGCGCTACGACTCATTGCCCGGGAATGCCCGGCTCCGTCATGTGACGCACGTCCAGAACATCATCCAAGGTTGCCTGATCCAACAATTCCATTTCGAGGACCACTTGGCGAACAGATTTTTTCTCCGCGGCTGACCTCTTGGCTACTTTTGAGGCCATGTCATAACCAATCGTCCGGTTCAGTGCCGTTGCAATGGACGGATTTAACTCGAGCAATTCGCGACAGCGATCCCGATCCGCCTTAATGCCTACTAAGCAACCGGTCCGGAAAGCATTCATAGCGCCGGCAAGGATTGAGATGCTTTCAAGCATAGCTTGGGCCATGACGGGCATCATGACGTTTAGCTCAAAGTTACCGTGCTGCCCGCCGATGGTAATGGTCATGTTGTTTCCCATGACTCGTGCACATGCCATCATCATTGCTTCGCTGAGCACCGGATTAACTTTTCCCGGCATGATGGAAGAACCTGGCTGAATGGCCGGCAATAGGATTTCTGAGAGCCCTGATGTTGGGCCGGAGGATAAGTGGCGGATGTCGTTAGCGATCTTGAGGAGCGCTACAGAAAGTGTGTTTAGGGATCCAGAGGCCTGCACGAAGGCATCTTTCGCAGCCTGTGCCGCAAAGTGATTGTCAGCTTCGCGGAAATGGTACCCCGTTGCCTCGCTAATGTATTCGATAGCTTTTTGCGCAAATCCATCTGGACAATTGATACCCGTTCCCGTGGCTGTGCCACCTAGGGCTAACTCCCGCAGCTCTTTCACAGAGCGCTGAATTCGTTCGGTCGCCTGAGATATTTGGGCAGCATAGCCCGAAAACTCCTGGCCCAATCGCACTGGTGTTGCATCCATGAGGTGAGTTCTGCCTGACTTCAGCACATCGTCGAACTCAGTCGCTTTGTCTTCTAGTCCCTTCTGGAAAGCCTTTAGGGCCGGAATCAGCTCCTCTTCAATGGTTACAACAGTAGAGACATGCATCGCCGTTGGAATGACATCATTCGACGACTGAGACATGTTCACGTGATCATTCGGGTGAACCGTCTTATCTCCGCGTTTCCCCCCTGCTGCAACGGTCGCAAGGTTGGAAATCACCTCGTTTGCATTCATGTTTGAGGACGTACCCGATCCGGTCTGGAAAATGTCCAAAACGAATTCACTATCTACTTCTCCAGCTCGTACTCTTTCAGAGGCAGCAACGATCAAATCGGCCGTATTCGACTCTAGAATACCGAGATCACGGTTGGCCTTGGCGGCGGCTAGCTTTACAGTACCCAGCGCTTGGATGAACCGACGTGGAAACCGAATTCCGGAAATAGGGAAGTTGTCATGGGCACGCTGCGTCTGTGCTGCGTACCAAGCCTCAGCGGGTACTCGAACCTCGCCAAGGGAATCTTTTTCGATGCGGTAGTCACTCATGATGGACGATTCGCCTCCGAAAGGAATGGACGTAAAGTGGATAACAATAGTAGGTCCAATATATCTGGGATTGAAATTATAGGTTGTTGAGCTTTGCTGAAATCGGTGCAAATGCAACCGTATCTTTGACGCACCTGAAATAATCATGCGCATGTCCGACCACCCTCTCACACTTACTACCATCGATGACGCCCGATCGTGGCGGGCGGCAGCACATTCCCGTGGTGAAACGGTTGTACTCGTGCCGACGATGGGAGCTCTTCACGATGGGCATCTAGAGCTTGTCCGACGCGCCCGGGAAGAAGGCGACCAAGTAATTGTTTCTATTTTTGTTAATCCGACCCAATTTGGGCCAAACGAAGACTTCGAAGCGTATCCACGCACTTTAGAGCTGGACGTGGCGAAGCTTAAGAGCAATGGGTGTTGTGATGCCGTCTTTGCTCCAGATCCCATCGAAATGTATCCCTTCGGCTCAAATAAGACGTGGGTAACTGTTGACCGTCTTGGGGACCACTTATGTGGAGCGACCCGTCCAGGTCATTTTAAAGGCGTAACGACCGTAGTAGCTCGCTTTTTTACTATTCTCACGCCTGATGTTGCTGTGTTTGGCCTGAAGGATGCGCAGCAGTTTTTCATTCTTAAGCGCATGGCGCACGAGATGGGATTTCCTACCCGGCTCGCTGGTATTCCAACGGTGCGTGAGGCCGATGGCCTTGCGATGTCATCAAGGAACAGATACCTCAATGCCTCAGAAAGAGCAGCCGCACCAATAGTGAATCGAAGTCTTCAGACGGCACACCATAGTATTTCGAAAGGGGGAATGCGGGATGTTGACAAAATCATTTTGGATATAGAGGCACAGCTACTTGCTGAGCCTACGTGCCGACCGGATTATGTATCCGTTGTAGACACCGAGGAGCTGCAGCCGCTTGAGTCACTTGAATCGGGATCTCAAGTTTTGATAGCCGTCGCCGCCTATTTCGGTACTGCCCGTCTTATCGATAACACAATTGTGGACGTACCCTAGCAAGGCGCTTAGACTCTAAAGTTGAACGAGTTCAGCGTTGTCATCATGAAGGTTTCCTATATGCGAAACCTGTGCCGCTCATCTCTATATGAGCGCCCTGCATCACCGTCTCCTGACAACGTTTATGACCATTTCCCTTTTTAAGGCTAAGATCCACCGCGCTCGCGTTACGCAGGCCGAATTGTACTACGAAGGCTCGGTTACCGTAGATCGTGCGCTGCTCGATCTTGCCGGTATTCTACCCTATGAGCGGGTCCATGTTGTGAACGTAAACAATGGAGCACGTCTTGAAACGTACACGATTCCCGCGAAAGCAGGCTCTGGAACGATTTGCCTCAATGGCCCTGCAGCCCGCATGGCGTCCATGGGGGATGAGGTTATCTTGATATCTTACGCTCAAATGACACACGATGAAGCGTTGGATCACGTTGCCACCGTCGTGCTTGTTGACGAACACAATAGTCCGAAAGATGTCTTACATCTACCCGTCTCAGAAGCCGCTGATCAGCCCCTTTTAGACATTCCTGGTTCCGTGTCCTCGTCGTAAAAATTGGAATAGGCATTGATGATATCCCTTACCAATTTGTGCCGCACTACGTCGCCCTCATCGAAATAAACAAAGTCGATGCCGGCCACATCACCAAGAATGTTTCGGGCTTGTGCCAAGCCACTAATGTCTCTTACGGGAAGATCTGTTTGGGTTAGATCCCCCGTGATAATTGCACGGCTATTAGCACCGAGCCTGGTAAGAAACATCTTCATTTGAAGGGCCGTCGCATTCTGGGCTTCATCCAGGATGACAAACGCTGAATTGAGCGTCCGTCCACGCATGAAGGCTAATGGAACGATTTCTACGACGTTGTTCTCCATGAATGTCTTGAGCTTCTCCTTTGGAAGCATGTCTTCCAATGCATCGTAGAGAGGCCTCAGGTATGGATCCACCTTTTCCTTGAGGTCACCGGGCAGGAATCCTAACCGTTCACCCGCTTCTACCGCAGGTCGACAAAGAACGATGCGTTTTACCTGTTTAGACTTTAATGCTGCAACGGCAAGGGCAACTGCGGTGTATGTTTTACCCGTCCCCGCGGGACCGATGGCGAAAGCGATATCGTTACGGCGCGCTGATTCAACCAGCTTTGCCTGATTAGGCGTTTTTGCCTTTACGCTGCCACCGTGTGGCGTAAAAAGAATAGTGTGATTAGAGCCTTGTGGCTGATTCCTAGGCCCACTATCCCCAGAAGAAAAAAGAGCTAGTACCGTCTCAACGTCGTTTTCAGTAAGGTTGCCATTGCGATTGAGCAGGATGGTCAGCTCCTCAAGAATACGCGTAATGGAATCCAAATCGGCGTCCTCGCCCTTCAGGAGAACCTGATTTCCGCGCGCGGTAATCTGCGTTTGAGAAAAGGCGGATTCAATCCGTTTCAGATAAATGTCATTGAAGCCGAAAAGTAAGAGTGGTTCGGCTTTGTCGATTTCAAGTCGTTTTTCTTTCAAATCGGGCTCTTTTACCTCTGGTCCGAGTATTTTGGGGAGTCTTCAAGTCTTTCCAGGTAATTACAATCATCATGACGACCCAAACGGGCATTACGCCGCCGGCTCGACGATTCGTACTTGAATTTACGAAAATGAGCGGCGCAGGAAATGATTTTATCGTACTCGATAATCGATTTTATCGGTTTTTAGGGGAAGAGTTGTCTTCCTTTGCCGTGCGTTTCTGCGCGCGAAGAACTGGAATTGGTGCGGACGGACTTCTTGCCTTGAATCCTGCGACGTCCAATGAAGCTGTCTATCGTATGGCATATTACAACGCCGATGGATCTTTGGGGACGATGTGTGGCAATGGAGCGCGATGTCTTGCTCGATTCGCCCGACAAGCAGGATTGACAAACGAACCGCTAATCTTTGATTCAGATGCGGGGATATATAGTGCTTCGGTACCAGGTGTGGAGCAGAGCGTTCGATTATTTGTCCCCCCTCCAAAGGGATTCCGTCGTGATATCAAGTTTTCTTCAGCGGTTCCGCCTGGTTCTACTGACGCTCACTACCTATGGACGGGCACAGAGCATGCCGTGGTATATGTTGATGATGTCGAAAACGTCAATGTAGTAGGCTTCGGGTCAGCACTCAGGCGAGATACATTATTGGGCACCAATGGGGCCAATATCAATTTTGTTCAGGTTATAGACGATGGCGTTCTTCGCGTACGGACGTTTGAGAAAGGAGTAGAAGCTGAAACACTCGCTTGTGGCACTGGATCAATCGCGTCGAGCCTTGTGACGGCACTTACGCGCGAGCAATCTGTCAATCGATATACAGTCCAAATGGCAGGAGGGACGCTGTATGTTGGGTTTGAGGGGAGCGCTGATCAACCTGAAAGTCTGTATTTAGAAGGGCCTGCAGAGGTCGTCTATCGAGGCTCTGTAGAGCTATAAACGTGCAGCCGGCTAAAAGGCTTTCTCCGAGTTGGAGTAAAAGCAGAAAGGCGCGCCCGCTAATGCGGGCGCGCCTTTTCTAACATTGAACGGAGGTTACTGTCCGTAGGGGATTTTCTCGCCGATGGACCCTCATTCAGGTATCAGCCTACTGTAGAAAGGCCCTACGGTTGTCTACGATATCAGCTGTTTCGCGCAGTGCCGTAATCCACTGAGAGCGAACTAGGTTTTGCTGCTGATTACGAAGCTGTTCCTGGAGGCGGGAAAAGTCAGAAGGCTGAATTGCAACCGGATCAGACACCGCGGTAACGTGAATCACGTATACCGAGTTACTCCCAGCAATTGCTCCTGATGTCTCTCCTTCGCCCATCGACAACGCAGCGCCAACAAACTTGGCGTCCCGTCCGATGCCAGGTACCGACTGATTGGAAAAGGACAACCCTTCAGCTTCCCGTTCAGCGATGTCCATTGCAGCAGCAAGACCATCAAATCCGGAAGTGGCAAGAGCGTCATTCATGCGGTCAGCCAAAACTTCCGCTTTCATCATATTGCGAACTCGAGGTTCAATCTGAGCGCGGACTTCGTCGAACGGCTGGAAACCAGCATCCGTTACTGAACGGACTGTAGCCACAAAAAACACATCGTTTAACTCGATAACTGGGCTAACATCGCCCGCAGACGCTGTTTCCAAGAAGTTGAGTAGAGCACGGCTGTTACCGAGGCCTGGAATAAACTGCTGATCGGCTTCAATTGCGACCGTGCGGACACTCAGGTTGCGACGTCCAGACTCGCCTTCGAAATCGCCTTCTTCTGTGGCGAAATACTGAAGGTCATCTAGGTTGGACTGTACACGATTTAGTGTCTGAACTGATGCGCGAAGTGTCAATGCGTAGTCAGCAATTTTGGCTTCCTCGGTGGCACGGTCCGTGACTTCAATAAGGTGGAAGCCAAACTGTGTCGAGATTGGGCCAACAATTTGCCCGATCCTAGCACCGAATGCCGCCTCTTCAAATTCCGCAACCATTCGACCTGGGCCAAACCAGCCTAAATCGCCGCCGCGATTAGCTGAACCATCATCTGAATATTCTGCCGCCAATTCGGCGAAGTCTCCACCGTTGCGCAACTGACGACGTACATCATTAGCCGTGGTGCGTGCTTCTGCACGAGCTTCATCGTCCCCTTCTTCCGCCTGGAAGAGAATGTGACGAGCTTTGACGGCTGTCTCTTCTGGGGCACGAACGTCGATAACCTTCACGAGATGAACCTGACCACCAGATAGAACTGGGCCATATACTGTTCCTGCCTCGAGGTTGTCGAAAATGACATCAGCTAGATCTTCAGCTAATTCATCGCGACGGAAATAGGCATCCGACCAAGGAAGCTCCGAGCCATTGCGCGCCAAAAAGAGCGAGTCGTTCTCTGCAGCTGCAAAGCTCTCTCTTAGTGCTTCCATATCGCTGAAGACAACAGCAGTATCGGCTGCTGTCGGAGCCTTGGAACTAGTCACGTAGGCCAGGTCAAAGGACTTCTCACGTGCAAATTCGTCGCGGTTGTCGTTATAGAAGGATCTGAGATCGCCATCGTTGTAGGAGATGTCGTCGTCGGAAAGTGCCGTGAAGCGAGATGCTACATAGCGAACATCGACCGACTTGTTTTGACGAGCCCATTCCTCTTCAACATCACGTTCCGTAATACGGACCGAGGCAGAGATCAGGTTTTCCAACTTTTGGCGACGACGCTCGCTGCGTAGGTACTCTTCGATGTTAATCCAGTCTGCTGTTGCATCTGGGTTAGCAATGAAGTTCTGCAGGAGAGCTCGATCAACACCACCATTGCCGTCGCTGAAGTAGGCTACAATGATTGGGTGAGGGTCTGCCCCCTGAATCATGTCTACCAGCTCTTCTTCAGAAACCCCTAGTCCAAGACGAGCCATTTCTTGCTCGCGAAGACGGGCTTCAACAAGTTGGTTAAATACCCGGTCACGGGTCTGATCCAGCATTTGCGGAGGCATATTGTCTCCGGACTGGTTCTGGTAGCTCTGGACCTGTTGGTCGATAGCCTGATTGTATTCATCGATGGTGATCGGATCTCCGTTCACCGTGCCGATGTTATTGCTCAGGTTACCTACAGCGTTCAGGCCTCCTGAATCCTGTAGGACCCAGATAACGCCGAATGCAAAAACAAGAATCCAGAGAATGACTCCGGTATTCTCCCGGAGATTATTCATTACGCCCATGGACGAACCTCAATCGTGATGGCGACAGGTGCCTTCGGGTGCGGACGAGGGTCAGACGACCTGCCCCAAAGTCCGAAGACGGCTGAAAATGACGGTAAATCACGTGCGAACACGGATTTCTCTAAGCCCAGCAATATACAGCAGATTCAGGCAAATAGTTCGCTCTTTCTCTGAAGTTTAAAATGAGCTTTTCCGGGAGGCGACCGCTCATGGTGAGCTAGAGAGGAAATAGGGTGTTTGTTGAATTGACCAGAGAGGAGGGAATAGGTCGTAAAAAGGGTTAAAAATGGAACAGGGCGCGCGGCCTATTGGCCGCGCGCCCTGAAATCCTCCCTCTACCAAAAGTGTCCGGAGCGTGATATGTTTGTCCGGAACCGGCCCTTCAGGAGGCGATTATGGAGGGGGGCACACGGCACATTTTGCCTTTGTGCCGACAAAGTTGCCGGATCTGGCATTACCATGGTCAACAAAAAAGGCTCTCTCCACAATGGAGAGAGCCTTCTCTGGAAGGGTAAACCTTCAGTTCCGTGGAACAGGACGTGCCGTCAGTTCGATACTGGATCGATGTGGACGAAGCGACGCTTGTTCCGGCCTTGCGCAAAACGAACCGTTCCGTTCGTTGTGGCGAATAGGGTGTCATCACCGCCCCGGCCTACGTTGTCTCCAGGATGAAACTTAGTTCCACGCTGACGAACTACGATGGCTCCGGACTGTACGAATTCACCGCCAAATGCTTTGATGCCGAGCATCTTGGGGTTGGAGTCCCGACCATTCTTGGTCGAGCCCATTCCTTTCTTATGTGCCATTCAGGACCTCGGGTGCTTGTTTATTCAGAATCAGCGGCTGGCACTGCTTCTTTCTTGGGGGCGGCTTTCTTTTTTGGGGCGGCCTTTTTCTTGGCTGCTCCAATCGCATCGATCTTGATCTGCGTGTAAGGCTGGCGGTGACCGTTCTTCACTTTGTAGCGCTTGCGACGCTTTTTCTTGAAGACGAGGACTTTGTCGCCCTTGACATGATCGATAACGGTAGCGCTGACGGTCATGCCATCAACTGCTGGGGTGCCGACGGAAATGCTTTTGCCATCATTGACAAGGAGTACTTTGTCGAAGCTCAGCTTCTCGTTTGTTTCGGCTTTGTGCCGGGGGATGTACAACGTGTCATCTTTCGACACTTTGTACTGCTTTCCGGCAATCTCTACAATAGCGTACATTATGGGCTCTTCTTTGGGGCGCCGGACTGGATACCGACGCGAGAGGAAAGTTTTCTGACATTCACTGCAGTAAATGCACAGAATCGCATAGCCCACAAATTTAAGGCAACTGGAGGCGGATATCAATTCCGAACATGATGGAGGAATGTAGAATTTCTTACGGAGATAAGCGGCCTGATCGGGTCTTTACGCCGGGCAAGTTGATGTGTATTGGGCGTAATTATGCCGCTCACGCAGCAGAATTGGGTAATGCGGTGCCTACGTCACCCATGGTTTTCTTGAAACCCGCATCTGCTCTCATTCCTTCAGGTGCAACGGTAATAATCCCAATTGCGTCAGAGGATGTCCATCATGAAGTAGAATTGGTCTGCTTAATCGGGAAAAGAGGCAAAAACATCTCAGAAGAAGATGCCATGTCGCATGTTGCCGGCTTTGCTGTAGGTCTGGACATGACAGCTCGAGATATTCAGCAGAAAGCGAAAGAAAAAGGCCATCCTTGGTCGGTCGCAAAGGGCTATGATACATTTGCCCCATTGGGAGCTTTTGTGCCATCAGCCAGCGTCGCTGACCCACAAGCGTTAGAGGTCACTCTTGAAGTCAATGGCGAAGTTCGGCAGCACGGTCACACATCGGACATGATATTTCCAGTTGCACGCCTGATTGCCTATTGCAGTACTATTTTCACCCTGATGCCTGGAGATTTATTGTTCACAGGTACTCCGGAAGGTGTCTCTGCCGTTACACCGGGAGATTCACTTCAGGCTAGAATTACCGACTTACCCTCACTGGAAGTGCGCGTTAGCAAACAGATTTCAATTGCCTGACGATAAAGCTTCGTCAACGATGTCTTTGGCTGTTTTTCGCTTTCGCACTTCGGTAGCCTTGTTGTTGACATCGACCCAAACCTCAGCTGGCAGACTTCGCATATTATAGGTCGAGGCCATGGAGATGCCGTACGCTCCAGCATTCATGACCCCAACTATGTCGCCTTCAGTCAGGTGAGCTACCTCTCTGTCCCGAGCGAAATAATCGGCTGATTCGCAGATATTACCTACGATATCATAGGTGGCGACCGGTCCATCGGGATGAGTGAGGTTTCTAACTTCGTGGTACGCACCGTACATCGCAGGTCGGATTAGATGGTTCATCCCAGAATCCGTACCGGCGAATATTCTCTGTGTCGAGTGTTTGATGGTATTGACCTGCGTTAGCAGTACGCCGCTTTCTGCCACGAAATAACGTCCTGGTTCGAACCAGATGGACAGGTTCTTCGATGGGTGGGATGCTATGAAACTCTTCAGTGGCGAGACGATGAGGGATTCGAATAGCTCCATGTCGAGGCCGGTTTCCTCGGGGCGGTAGGGAATGCCAAGGCCTCCACCAACATTGATAAAGTCCAGTGTGTCAAAGGATCGCGATGCATCCAGAATGACGCTGATGGCTTTCCAAAGAGTTTCTGTATCCAGAATACCACTGCCGATATGTTGATGAAGACCACGAATTCGTAGATCGTACCTCTGTGCTACATCCACGATGCGGTCAATGTGTTCAACCGGAATCCCAAATTTGCTCTTCTCCCCGGCAGTAATCACGTGCTCATGATGGCCAGCTCCAATCTGGGGATTCAAGCGGACGCAAACGCTGGAGCCAGGGAATTCCTTTCCCAGTTTTTCAAGACGAGAGAGTTCTCCAACATTAAGTATGACGCCTGCTTCATGTGCCATCCGCATTTCTTCGTCCGTCATGTTGTTGGCGGAGAAAAGGATACGCTCTGGTTTGAATCCAAGTCGCAGTGCAAGAAGAAGCTCCGCTGGCGATACAGCATCGATACCGAGCCCCTTGTCCCGCATGGTCTCCATTACCGGAACAGCGTGATTAGCCTTCATGGCATATAGAAGCTGCAGCGGAAGCCCTTCAAGATGGAATCTTAATCGATCGATTCGTTCCAGAATGACGGATTCCGAGTAAACATAGGTAGGCGTTCCATATTGATCCGCGATCGTAAGAAGTTGGTCCCGGTCGAGCACTGTAGTGGGGAGAAATTATGTTAACAAGAAGTAGTGGACACGAAACCGAGGACGAGTGATCATCCTCAGTACTACGCATAAAGGCAAAACAAACTATTAGAAAATGGGCCAAATCTGACGAGAAAAACACTCTACATGATAACTTCGCCGAATTCCAGATCTTCCGCCGCCAAGACGAAAACGGTAGTTGGCAGATCGCGCGTCTGTTCCTGTAGTTTCGAATAGTAGCTTAGGAAATTGTCATCTGGTTCGGCCATTCCCAAGAAGACCAGATCAGCTGAATTAGATGACTCTCGAAGCAATTCCCAAAAAGGACGTCCATTGGAGACAATGATATCTGCTTGGGAGCCAGTACGGGAGGCTTGCAGAATCGTCTCCAGATTTGCTCTTGCACCTTGAGCGGCGGATTCAGAGGGTACGACCATTTTGATAGTCACGGTACAACCACGCCACTCTAAGCTTGTACTCAGCAGCCATGACAAGATCACCATAAGGGCACCGTTTCCCTTTCGTCCGCCCCACCAAACATCGATGTGACGACGGGATCCGAAGCCTCGTTGTTCGTTTTGGCGCACAATCAGAGTATTGCGTTGGGCACCACGGAATTGACGAATCATTTCACAGTATGGCGCATGATGTTCAGGCTGTTCAGTCGCTCCCAAAACGACGGTGTTCGGGACCAACGTGCCCAAGCCATACGTCGTAACCAGCTGTTGAGCACCTTTGAATGGATCATCGGCGCTGATGATGCGAACGAGGGCTTGGATTCCCTGCTTATCCAGGTATTCGTAGATACTTGAGGACATGCTTTCAAGACGCCGTGCAGATACGTTATCCCCTGTCAGAATGGATGAGACCGTAACGAGGCCGCGGTTGTGAGAAAGGGAGGAAGCAAATTCTATCAAGTACCACCGGCGAGTGGGCGCGCCAGACAGCACCAACAGATGAGGACGCCAGTTTTTGGCATCTATCGTGTTGCGAAGCCGCAATAGGCCGGTTCGAGTGAGATTGAACCAAATACCATTTCGAACATCGCCCCAAGCTGAGCGCAATTCTTGCCGCTCCAGCCAGAAATAGATGGTGAGTACGATGGCTATGGCCGCACCTGTGGCAAGCGAGTTGATCAAGAACATTACTATCGTACAACCCACCGCACCTGCCAAGGAGAAGAGCCAATGGACCCTGAACTTGGGCCTAAAGGATGGATTTCCCAGAAACTGTTCTAGTCCTGCAGTGATGTTGAGCACCCCGTAGGTGGTGAGGAAGAACATGGTCAGGATGGGTGCAACGAGGTTCAGATCAGCAAGCAAAACCGTGATAGCGGCGAGTGCGAACGTAAAAGCCGTTCCTACCCGGGGTTCATCTTCCTCTCCAGACCCTTGGCCCAGAAAGCGAAGGAAGGGCGGAAGGACGCCATCTCGTGCTAGTGCTTGCAGTACTCGAGGCGCTCCAAGAATGGATCCTACTGCGCTTGAAAGGGTCGCTCCCCAGACACCCATAATGATCGCATCACCCCAGAATGCGATTTTCCGCATGATCATGGGGTCAGAGATAAGCTGCGCATCCGATGCCCTACTAGCCAATAGCAAGGGGATCGACATATAGATTAGGTACCCTACACCAATGGCTGCCAGCGTTCCAATTGGAATGGATCGGCCGGGGTTCTTGAGATCGCCCGACATATTTACTCCGGCCATAATCCCTGTAACAGCCGGGAAGAAGACGGCAAAAACTACCCAAAAACCTGCCTTTTCAACACCCTGCGCTGCTTCGGCAGCTGTGGGTACGGAAGTTGATTCAAGGGGAGAACCGAAGAAAAGAGACAGGAGCGAAATCGCGATAGCTCCCATGATGATGTACTGAGCCTTAATCGCCGCTCGTGCTGATTTCAGGGCGAGAACAGTAACTGCTGCGGTCGTCACGAGCGCAACCATCTTCGCATCCAAAACAGGGAATACGTTAACCACACTTTCCGCGAACCCAATGGTGTAGAGCGCAACGGACAATGCTTGGGCCAAATAGAGCGGAATCCCCACCGCGCCACCTGCTTCAATGCCGAGCGACCTAGAAATCATGTAGTAGGCCCCACCGGTACGAATTCGCTGATCGGTAGCGATCGACGCGATCGAAAGCCCGGTAAGAAACGTAATACCGGTGGACAAGGTCACAATCAAAAAAGTGCCTGTGACGCCAACATTCCCTACGACCCATCCAAATCGCAGATACATGATTACGCCCAGGATCGTAAGGATCGAGGGAGTAAAGACACCACCGAAAGTGGACAGGCCGGTGGCGGACCCTTGGTCTCCTAGGTCAGGAGACATCACGTCGTGAGGTATACTCTTCGACATGGAAAGAATCGGATGGTTAGATCAGAGTATGACTTCGGCCATGATATAGTCAGCAATCAATATGTTCACACAGCTAATAACTACGGCTTCTGTTGTAGCACGTCCGACGCCGTCAGCACCACCGCTAGCGTGAAATCCTTTCCAGCAAGCGATGGATGTTATGAGAAATCCGAAGACCATAGATTTGGTCACACCGAAATAAGCATCAAACGGCACGAACCAGGCTTTGGCGCCTATGATATAGGATTGGACAGAGAGAAATCCCATGTACTCTCCTGCCAATGCACCGGCCAAGATTGACATCAGGGCAGAGGCAACATAGAGGCAAGGAAACATCAGAATTCCAGCAATCACGCGAGGGAGCACCAAGTAAGCAACCGAGTTGAGCCCCATGGCCTCTAAGGCATCAACCTGTTCCGTGACCTTCATGGTGCCAAGTTCAGCTGCGATGCTGGCTCCTACCCTCGAAGCGAGGACAAGACCTGGCGTCAGGGCGGCCATCTCGAGAATTAGCGTCGGAACGACAATGGTTCCAATGGCTTCAGCCGTTAGGATGGTGTTTTCGAGCTGATAGGCCGTCTGAAGGGTTAGGACCACGCCAGCAAAAATGGAAGCCATCAGAACGACAGGGATGGAATTGACTCCCAGCCTCACCATTTCCATGAAAATGATGGATCCGTGACGGACGGATTCCCGCGTCGAAGAAAACGCCCGCACCATGAACAAGGAGTACTCTCCTATGCTGTGAAGCGAGCGGCCTATTCGGGCTGTAATCATTGATCGGGGCTCATGAAATGTGAACAACCCGTCGAAGATACGGCGTACGGACGGACACAACATTACTCGGTGTGGGGGAGCATCTCCCTTCCTTGGCAGAGGGTGGCAAATCGTGCCCAGCCATGACTAGTTAATGATAGTCGTGTGGGCTGCCTTGTCGGGTCGGTCAATGGGTTTCATTTTCAGGCTGACAATGCGCTTCAAGATGACGGAAAGTAAACTTACTTGGGCTCCACGTAGTGCGTTTTCTGCTCCGATGCTGAATGCAAGATCCCATTGCGATCTCAAGACTCGGTAGGCTTGCGCAAGTGAAATGGCAGGATCATAGATGTGCGTCGCCTCGGACGAAACCCCGTTTGCTTCCAGCACTTTGATGTGTATGCCACGACGCAAGTCCTCGATTGAAGGGACGCGAACATCAAATCGACCGAAAAAGAAGCCGGGCATCCTGGAAGCGAAGGCATCGACCGCCTCGACAAGCTCAGGGGTCATCAATGAGCTCCCGTCGAGAAAGAGCGCACCCCGGGAATGGGTGCCTACAGATACCAATTCGAATTCAATGCCATCGTCCAATGTCAGGTCGAGGGACCCTGTATGTCGCTTCAAGAAAAGCGAAGCCATGCATACAGCACGATCATCGTCTAAAATCAGGCGCTCGAGCGTATCTACACCATTTCCGGTAACCGAAACAAGTCGTTTTTCGGTGATAGAGAAGATGGTGCCTTCCGACTGGGAGGGGCGTCGGATGTAGAAAAGGCCAAACTCTTCACCGGCCACGAACTCTTGGATCAGGAAGTCGGAAGGAAACGAGACTGCTGCACTGCGTAATTCATCGGAGGAGCGAACGATCATAACTCGATGACCACGGTCACCGACGTCTGGCTTCAAGACGACAGGAAAGGCCAGTCCATGCGCTTTCATGGCTCGGCAAACGCGGTCATAAAGATCGGCCTCTGTTTCCTTGGGGTCGTGGGCAATGAGACTCCATCGAGCTACAACCTCTGGTGTTTCTTCCAGTAAATCGAGCGCAGCAGCTTTGGACTCACCAAGGAATCCTCCAGTATCAATTCCTGGATTAGCCGCCGTAAACACCATCAAGGAGCGATGCTTTATGGCGAGCCTGGCTATGTGAAGAAGTAATGGGGGGTAAAAGGCCCAAGGTGGCCAGAATTCCCATCGTGTGAGTCGGCGCCAGCGAGATACGAATAGGCGACGCCCGTTATGTCGAAAGAGTGGGATTCCCAGTTGAATAATTCCATAGAGAAGTAGAATCAGACCACCTAATACCCACAGAGCAACGTCTTCGTATACCGTCCATACCTCCAGGATTTGCTCCCCTGCGAATGCAGAAAGACCAACGATAAATGGGGTCCAGAAGACAGTAGCAATCAGGAAATATCCTAAAAACGTCCAAAAAGGCGCTTTTAGAACACCAGCAGCTACATACGTGGGAAAGCGAGTCCCTGGTATAAACCGGCTGGCGATGACCACACGACCACCTTTTGACTTGAACCAGTTTTGGCCTCGATCAAGCTGTGCAGCGTCGATAAACCACGAAAATGGTGGCAAATGAAGTATGCGACGTCCAAGGAATCTGCCCGCAGCATACAATGCGATGTCTCCGATCAGAATACCCGCGAATGCCGCCATCATCGCGTGTTCAATTCCGATCGTGCCGCGCGCAGCCATTAGCCCTGCTGCAATGCTTGCCAAGTCCTCGTTCACGAGGGTCGATATAGCGAGCAGAAACATGAGTATGAATAGAGAAAAGCCTACGGCTGGGGGTAGTTGTGAGGCATCAAACGGACGAGCGGCATCGGCCAATCTGTCCGGTTCGGCGGCGGCACGGGTGACGCCGTTTCCGCTATCTACCCGGCGAAGGAAAGTGGAGATATCTGCGCTCACCCGTGCCGCCGCCATCATCGCAACTCCATGGCCGCCATCAGGATAGATTACCCATTCACTTTGTGGAACGATGCGATGGTGCTCTTTCGCCGCCGAGAAAGGGACCAGCGGGTCATTTTCGGCATGCAGGATCAGCATTGGTTTTGACCATCGACCAAGAATGCCCCTCAATGGCCGCTGATCTGTATCGTAAAAATTCCGAGCATACGGAACGCCCAACATGGCCGAGTCCATCCATCCAAAATGGGGTACGAGATTCCTGAGGCCCCACAGCACGGCTAACTGAAGACCATGGATTCCGTGGTTCAGATGGTAATCACCGAGTAATTCCATCTCCTGAACGCCTATTCCCGAGAGTAGCGTAATGCTGGATATGCGCTCTGGCCAATGGTCCATCGCTTCAATGACCACACCGCCAGACATACTGTAGCCAACCAGATGTACCTGTGATACATCTAAAGAGTCCAAGAAAGCATCTAAATACCGGGAGTGGGCAGCGACGGAATAGTCAGGGATATTTTTAGATGAACCCTCAAAACCTGGAAGGTCCGGTGTAATGACCCGCCAATCACCGTTATCAGCCATTTCCTGGTGGAGGCGCATCAGCGAACTAGACGCTGCAGGGCTTCCGTGAAGCAATATGACGGCGGGAAGATGCGATGAGGCTGCATCTAAATCTGTCTCCGCGTTTACGTCTGATTTAACGGCACCAATACTCGAGTCTGTCCACGACATCACTACCGGTTTCCCTTTCACTACGCCCGCACCATTCATTGCAGGGAGCGAAACCGAACGTTGGTAGGAGCGAGGTCGAACGTCAGGCTGCAACCAACGCACGATGGAGGAGGCGAGCAACAGTATCAGCCAGAACCAGAAAAGCCACCGTCCGGTCTGTCCACGTGGGGAAATGGAGTTGGCTAAAGCCGTCATGTGGAAGACGTGCTATCGTGCCTGGAAGTGCTGTAACGTAGAGGGCGCAATACCAAAATCCTCTGGAGGAACGATACCCTGTAAACGTAGGATGAACCCGATCAGTGCGTAGTGATGAACAGTGTGTGCCACCAAGTACTGCAATTCCCTGTTGATGGACGATTGGGTCGCGTCTGAGGTACGCATGGAATCACCGGACGAAGCCATGCGAACGCTCACTTCGGCGTCTTCACTACCAAGGTCCACAAGACCCTCGACCACCTGCTCCATTACGCTGCAGGCAAGATTGCGATCTGTTGCAATTCGCATATCTCGTTGCCGTGCATCATAATTGACCTCGCCATCGCGCGTCCCAATAAGAAACCGCTGATAATGCTCAATTACGTGCCGCAAGTGAGCGCCAACACCACTTTGATGAATTGTCCCATCCGAATGCACATATGACTCATCGGTAATCGAAAGGATCAGGCGTTGAGCTTGGCGAAGAAAGTCGCGATTTGAATCAACGAGTGTTTCCGTGTCAGTCATTTGTTGGATTACTAGTTGATTGGAAGAAAATGTTGGGCAACACCACTACGCAGCATACCGGTCAGTTCCTTGCGGTCTGGGTTGGTTACTGGATCCGTGCAAAAATGGATTTTTGCCTTGATTCTAGGCAACTGAGACATACGATAAAAGTGGGCTCCAAAGGTCATGTCACCCCACCAGCATACATCATTGACCACGTTCCCATGGTCCGATTCATATCTCAGTGTTGCATAATGGACCGGGTACGAGACACTTGCCGGATAGTTAAGTAAGGAGGAGTGGAAGCGCCCGACAGCCTGGCCATCCGATGTCGTTCCTTCAGGGAAAAACGTAACACCATTTCCATCAAGAAGCGTTTTTTTAATGATATCGTTGACCCTCATCACATCTTTTGAGGTCTTTCGATCAATAAAAATGGTCCCTATTTGCGTACTCAACCAGCCAATCAGAGGCCAAGAAGCTACTTCCGATTTAGCAATCATCAGGCCAGGGGCGTGCGCAGAAATTACTATCGCATCCAGATAGGATAGATGGTTGGACACTAAGCAGAAAGGTGGATCTGGCGGCGTACCGGAGATAGTAATTCTCAAGCCAATCAATCGAGCGGCTAGACGGCTCCAACCTCGCGTCCATGCATCTCTTGATGTACGCTGCAGCCTGGGCGAACCAGCAGTAATCAAGCGTGTCAGCAGCCAGAAAGGAAGCAATACCAGCAGGGAGAGCATGATCAGAGTGATGCGGGTCAGGGCCCGTGCGTGTCGAATCATCTAAATTTGAAGAATGCCAAATCGGAATGATTGAGATTCTCGAAGTCAAATAGGGCGAGAAAGTCGATCGTTCCAAATTTCCGATCGATAGCGGGTTCACTGCAGATGGTAGCACCGAGACTCAGGTAGGTCCTCATCAATCGAGGTGGGCGAATGTTATTGGATAACTCGTTCGAAATGGATTTCTGTTCTTGAACCTGACAGCGATGAGATGGAAGGGCATGAACCAGAAGATCAGGATGCATATGCCCTTCTAGCTTCAACTTTGCGAGTAAGGCCAATCCCTCTGCCTGATCCTGGGTCGTTACGGAGCAGCAACCAAACAGATAACGCATCTGATTATGGGCAGCATATTGGCCGAGGCCTTTCCATAGCAGATAAAGCACATGTAAGCCCCGGTGTTCTCGCGAAATGCAGGCTCGCCCAATTTCAATGATATTTTCGAGCAATGCAGTACTCATTGCTGCGAGGTCATACTCAGTGGATGAATAGAAGCCCTTCCCGGCCTGAGCCATATTTTGGGTTTGCATTCGGTACGTCCCAACAATGTCTCCCGATTCTCGATGCCTGACATACACATGGTGGCACTGTTTGTCAAACTCATCGGCATCCAACTGACGGGTGTGCGAGTTGGCCAGCCCTTCATTCATCTCAATGTTAAACACGCGATATCGAAGGCGTTGGATGGCTGTCAACTCTTGCAGTGAGCAGGCAAAACGAAGCTCATATTCACCCTCTCCGGGTAAGGCCGTGGGAAGCCCCGCAGCAAAGCATGGGAAGTCTCCTTGGGAAGGGGAGCGATTCAACGATAAGGAAGGGTCAGCAGCCATGTATCTTGGCAGGAAGATGGGTTAACCTGTGCCGTGCAACGCTTTCAATGCCTGAGTGATTCGGGAGATTGGGTACGAATTGATTATCATTCTTACATCCCGTTCAACCGCACATTTTGAAATCAGTTATGTCTACTACCAATTCTTCCTCCGTCACAAAGATTTCCTGGGATGAACTTCCTATGGAACAGCTTTCTCCTAGCCTCGGGCGCAAGCTCATTAGTGGCGATCGCGTAATGTTAGCGCATGTGTATCTCGACAAGGATTGCATCGTACCGCTACATCAACATGACAACGAACAGATCACCTACATCCTGAAAGGAACATTACGGTTCTGGATTGGCGAAGATGAATCAGAGGTTGTGGATGTACATGAAGGTGAAGTCCTACACATTCCTTCAAATGTGTGGCACAAAGCACAGGCTCTTGAAGACACGTTGGATGTAGATATTTTTAGTCCTCCTCGCCAGGATTGGTTGGACAAGACTGACGACTATCTTCGTCGATAACTATCCTCAAGCGCCTAAAAATGACCAAAGTTTGACGGCGCACAAAGCTAGCTCCGGACCGTCATGGCGCCTGAACATTTGATAAGTCGCGTAGGAATTGTCTGAACCCGCGGGTGGCGTAATTGGCCATTCCAGCGTGAACGGTTGCGATTTTACCTTCTGGAGATATCACCCATGTGGTAGGCAACGTGGGGGACTGATACACTGGCGGCATGGGCCCAACGACTCTGTATGCTGGAAACGTGTACTCCTTGGACTCCATGTACCGGCGCGAAAGGTCTAAATCATCATCCGTTGCAATTGTGATGAAGACCACACCCTCGTCCTTCGTCTCTTCGTAGAGATCCTGGATGTAAGGCATTTCGGCTAAACAAGGAGCACACCAGGTAGCCCAAAGGTTCAGAAATATCGTTTTGCCCTCATAGGCAGAAAGGTGATCAGGGCGGCCATCGAGCGTTTCAAGAGCTAACTGGTAGCTGGCCGGCTCGGCTTCCTCAGCGACATAAACGGTGTTGGCCTGAAAAAGTCCGGTGGCAAGAACAGCTTGCTGCATCCATCCCTGCACAGTCGTTCCTTGATCCGTGTAACGGAGGAACAGAAAAAACAAGATGAAAACACTCCATTCAACGATTGTCCGAATCCGGGGGCGACGAGTTTTCTTTGCTTGTTTGCTCATGGGGATAGGTAGATTCCGATTGGAAACGGTTACGCGTCGTGCATAAGGTGTCAGTCGGTTGCCAAGGCTTCCATGCGCAGGCCTTCTTCTGCATCGGTACGCCACCAATATGGACGAGCTTCGAACAGCTCTTCGTACGCATCGCAAACAGACTCAGCTGCTTCATCATCAAACGATTCATCGACCATTGCCATGACGGCTCCGCCCCATCCAGCGCCAGAGAGTCGGGCTCCCTTCACGCCGGGCTTTTCCATTAGTCGCTCGACAAGAATGTCCAACTCGGGTGTCGAGTTTTCAAACAGTACACGTGAGCTGTCGTGAGATGCACGCATCAATTGTCCAGCTGTTGTCACATCACCTTCGACTAAGGCACGAAGAAACCGGCCAACACGACGCTGTTCTTCCACGACGTGACGTGATCGACGAACCGACACAGGGTCAATTACGACCTCGTAGGCGTCGATATCTACTGGGTGGAGGCGAGCTAGGTGGCGGACGCCAGGAATCATTCGCTGTAATCCCATGAGCGCAGTGCGGCATTCTCGATGCCTGCTTTCATAGGGCGAGTCTATCAGCCGATGGGATATGTGGGTGCGGAATAAGACAAAGGACACACCCGGCGGGAGCGCGATGGCCAAGTGGCGGTTTGTTGATGCATCGAGCACTATCAGCGAGCCCTTCTGCGCGTGTCCAACTACTGTCTGATCAAGCAAGCCACATGGAACGCCAACGTATCGGTTTTCAGCCCAATGAGCGATTCCCACAAGGACGTCTATACCGAAATGGGCCTGTGGTGCCGCCACCGCACCGTCTTGTTTGGAGTCAGTCCCGGGTTTTGGCTCGAGCGTCTGCCTGATAGAAGTGAGAACTCCTGCTGTGGAGAGCTCAATTGCGGCGCTACTGGATAGACCCATACCAATCGGGAGGGCGGAATCGACGGCAAGGTCGACTCCTTGATCTGACCAAAGTCCTTGTAGCCGAAATTCGTCAAGCACACCCAACAAATACCGCGTCCAGTCAGGGAGGGTGTCCGTTGAATACGTATCTATACTGGTTGTTACTACAGTCGTATTGAGGCCATCCCCACTGGAAACGAGACGGATGACATCATCTGATCTGACATGCGCAGCGACCTCCAGGCGGAGGTTAATGCCTGCTCCTACCACCGTACCGCCATTATAGTCGGTATGGTTGCCCAACACTTCAACCCGACCAGGAGCAGAAGCAACGTGTGCAGCAGGATAGTCGAAATGAGATTTAAATAAGCCCGGTGCGTCGGGCGTAGGAGGATGTTGCATGGACGTACTTTCGGTTCCGAACGGGAGGGGTGCCAACGAACTGGCACCTCACATGATAGAATGAAATTTCGAACAGTGCGTGAAAGAAAACGAATAGAGAAACAACTCGGGGCGCAGTTCGACGTATAGACGACTCCGATTTCCACCCTGAACATGCTTTCTTACAAGACTTTCGTACATGATGCTTCGAGCGACTGGGTCGTGTTTATACACGGAGCAGGCGGCAGTTCCGCCGTGTGGTTCAAGCAGTTACGAGATTTTCGGCAGCGGTTCAACATTCTTTTGGTTGACCTTCGTGGTCATGGAAGGTCCTCGGACTATCACGGGAATGAAAAGCGGTACACCTTGAAATCTATATCTCAAGATGTGGTTGATGTGCTCGAACGAGAAGGGATTGAATCGGCCCATTTTGTGGGTGTATCTCTTGGGACAATCCTAATTCGAATGATCGTGGATATCGCTCCTAGTCGTGTCAAATCGGTCATTTATGCGGGAGCAGTGGCCGGATTCACGGTGTCAGCCCGTTCTCTAATCAGTGTTGGACAGGCACTTCGCTATCTGATCCCTTTTCATACGCTGTACGCTACGTTCGCCTGGATTATCATGCCAGGCCCGAAAGCGCAAGAATCCCGACGCATTTTTAAGCAGGAAGCAAGGCAGGTGGCCCCCGAGGAATTCCACCGCTGGATTCAGCTTATCCCGGAAGTTCGACGTCGGCTAAAAGAGTGGTCATCGCGGATTCCGGACTGTCGTAGCTTATATCTGATGGGAGGCAAGGACCACCTTTTTCTGCCTCCTGCGAGACGGATGGCTTCTCGTTCGGACTCGTCGTTCCTTCAGGTGATCGACGGAGTGGGGCACGTTTGTAATATCGAGCGCCCTGGCGTGTTCAATCAGCTCGCAATCGCGTTCTTGGATGGAGCCTCTCCTAGCAAGACTACTTTTTCCGAGTAACCGTAAAGCGGATAAGATCAGCTAGCGCTTCTTTCGCGTCGCTTTCAGGCAGTTCTTCCAGTAATCCAATGGCTTTTTGAGCTTGTTCCATCATGACTTGATGAGCATAGGCGATGCCCCCTTGCTCCTCTACAAAGCGTGATACAAACGCTATGTCTTTTTGAGACTTCGACTTCTGACGAACAATCCGCATGATGTTCTTTCGAGTAGTTCGATCAGCCTCCTTAAGGGAGTGGATGAGCGGAAGTGTCATCTTTTTCTCTTGCAGATCAATCCCAAGCGGTTTTCCGATGTCATCGACGCCAAAATCAAATAGGTCATCCTTGATTTGGAATGCCATTCCAAGAGCCTGACCGAAGTCCCGCATGCGTTGCTGGACATCATCATCTGCGTCGGCACTTGCGGCTCCACACCCCGTGCAAGCGGAAAGGAGAGACGCTGTCTTGTCGGAAATGATCGTGAAGTAGGTCGCCTCGTCGATATCCAACTTGCGAGCCTTCTCAATCTGAAGTAGTTCGCCCTCACTCATGCGCCGTACGGCGTCCGAGACTATATGAAGCAATTCATACTCTCGATGATCAAGCGCTAACAACAGGCCTCTACTCAGCAAAAAGTCGCCGAGTAATACGGCAACTTTGTTTTTCCATAGCGCATTGATCGAAAACATTCCGCGCCGGCGGTCTGCTTCATCAACCACATCATCGTGCACCAACGTGGCCGTGTGCAAGAGCTCGACGAGCGCTGCAGCTCGGTAGGTAGATTCAGTGACGCCTCCGCATGCTCTGGCAGTCAAAAGAACCAGAATGGGCCGCAACTGCTTCCCCTTCTGTCTCAATAGGTACTGCACGACCTGATCCAGAAGGAACACCCGCGACTTCATCGCATCCCGAAAGTAGGATTTGAACTCTGACAGCTCACTCTCGACTGGCCGACGAATGTCGTTCAGCGAGCTCGTCGGTCGGCTGAGTACTACGTCGGATGATTCGGGCATTAGTAGGGTACTGAGGAAGGGGTTCGGTCTGGATGCTTGAGGCGCTCTAACGGCCTCACACCGTTCAGGTTGTGTACATTATTTGAATTGATAGTCGGATCTGCGCAGCAGGTAGAGAAAAAATGGAACGCCTGCCAAGGCGGTAACGATACCTACAGGGATCTGCTGTCCAGGGAGTATAACTTGTGAAATTGTGTCAGCGAGGACCAAGAAAAGCCCCCCAGCCAGGAATGATCCGGGCAGAACAAACCGGTGGTTTACTCCGACTAGGCTGCGGATGGAGTGCGGTATGATTAGTCCGATAAACCCGATAGCCCCTGAAATCGAAACAAGCACGCCGGTGACGAGAGCAGCTAGAACAATTAAGACTTTCTTTAGCCCCTCAACCCTGACACCTAGGCTACGTGCCGGCTCTTCGCCCGTCAGGAGAGCATCTAGAGAGCGTGATTGAGAAATCAGAACGAGCGTGCCGACTACGGTAACGATGACAGCCGTTGGCAGGTCGCTCCATGTGATGCCGCTAAAGGACCCCATTAACCAAAAAAGTACGGCGCGCATGCGGTTTAGGTCGGGGGAGGCAAACGTGACAAACGAAGAAACGGCCGCCATGAACGAGGCCAACGCAACACCGGCAAGCAATAGACGAGATACGGAGAGGCTACCGCCGCCCCGGGCAACAACGTACACGATGGAAATGGAAACGAGGGCGCCAAGAAAGGCTGCCAACGTAATGTCGATGCGGGCAGCGATGAATGCCGGTAGGAACCCGAGATAGAACAGAGAGGCGCCTGCAGAGGCTCCGCTTGATATTCCTAGCACGTAGGGTTCAGCTAATGGATTGCGAACCAGTGCTTGCATGGCTACACCCACCACGGATAAACCGGCCCCCACTGTGAACGAAGTCAGAACACGCGGCAATCGAATCTGCAAAATGATCTGCGCCATGCGATCCGTGGGATCTGCCGCTTGCCCCATCAGCGCATCCACTATGGTTTGCATAGAAAAAGCAAACGGCAGTGACACGGGGCCAAGAGCTACACCCGTTGCTAGCACCGGCAAAACGAGGGTAAGTAAACCCAGTAGTATGGCCAATTCCTTCTTCACCTGTCCGTCCGCTCCGTGGTAAAATACTCTGGAAAAACAAGCCTAGCCATCTGCTCAACAGCAAGTACGTTACGTGGACCAGGCCGAAGAATACTATCGCCATCTACAGCATACACCCTGCCCAAACGAACGGCGTCCAGCGAACTCCATGCTGGATGGTGCTCTAAAAGATCTTCAATAGTGAACCCGTCCCCAAACGTTCCAATAATAACATCGGGATTGGCCATGAGTACCCATTCATCCGACAAAACTGGGGCTGGCGTATCGAATTCTCGGGTCAACGGTGTAATTCCAGCCCATTCCATCAGATCCAAGGCGTAGCTACCCTGTCCGAAGGAATAGGAAGTGACATCAGAAACAAGAAAAATACCTGTTACAGGCTCTGCGCTAGACGTCATTTGCTTGAGCGCACTGATGCGAGCGTCGAGAGAGTCAACAGTTTTGCGAGCTACATCTTCAGTGCCCAAGATCATTGACACATCCAATAGGGCCGAGCGGATACCAGCCCACGATCCAGCTTCCTGATAGAAGATCGGGATACCGAGTGCCGTGAAGAGCTCTACATGGTTTGGATCATTTACTTGATCAGAGGCCATGACTAAATCGGGATCCATCGCAGCAACGGATTCAATGTCCAGGGGTAAGGCGGAAAAAACAGGTAATCCAGCAATTTCTGGAGGATAGTCATCAACATTCGTGACCCCTACCAACCGGTCCAGCCCACCCGCAGCAACCAGAATTTCCGTTGCACTCGGAGCAATGGAGACAATTCGAGAAGGGGGAGAGGTGAAAGAGAGTTCTCTTCCCAGACCATCAATCACGATTACGCGATCAGTTAACGAGTGTCCGTTGAGATCTTCGCTGCCAGGTTCTGAACCGGACTGGCAGCCTGTGAGGAGGCCGAACAGCAGAAAAAATTGCAGGAATGAGGCAAGGTGCGCCACCACTCGTCGTAGATTAGACATCAGTCGTATGATCGCTTTGGGTATGTCGGACGTAAGGGGTAGAAGTCGAAAGATAGGGCGAAGAGAGGGGTAGGGCGGATAAATTTCCAACGCAACGTGTAGATTGCGTCATGATGCATTTTAAGCACGTACTTCTGATCCTGAACCCATTTTCCAGAACAGGAAGAACGGCTCAGTTGGTCCCGTCCATTCGCGAGGCCGCAGAATCGATATTCGGCGAGGTGACGCTTCGGTTGACCACGCAGAAAGGACATGCAACAGAAATTGCTTTGTCAGAGGGCAAGAAGGCTGATCTAGTTATTGCGTGTGGAGGCGACGGGACGGTGCATGAAGTAGCAAAAGGGCTTGTGCAATCAAGTACGAATGTGCCCATGGGGGTTCTTCCTCTGGGATCTGGGAATGATTATGCCCGGGCGCTTCATATGCCGCTGGCCATCAAGGCAGCGCTTCAAGCCATCTCGAATGGTCGCATGATTGCTTCGGATACCGGACGGGTATCGTGGATGGAAGAAGCCGAAGAACACGAAGGATTTTTTATCAATGCCCTTGGCGTAGGGTTCGATGCTCACACCGCGTCATTGGCACCCGCGTACAAAGGCATGCCGTTTGGCATTGGGTACACGGTGGCCATACTTGCAGGTCTCAAAACATGGGTTTCTGGGGGAGCGACTCTTAGAAGCGGCACCCGCAACGGAGACGTTGTTTTTAACGGCCGGCTGATGTTCGTAACGATTGGAAACGCACAGGATTCAGGAGGTGGATACACGGTCAATCCTGGCGCGCTCATAACAGACGGCAAGCTAGATCCGTGTATTGTCGAAAACATGTCTATACCCCGGGCACTCATGTTGCTGCCGAAGGCTCGGAATGGGGGGCATATTGGCTTAAAAGGGGTAACGTACGTACGTCTAGAATCGCTCAACATTGAAACAGACCGGGGTCTCCCGATTCATGCAGATGGTGAAATCCTATCCTTGCAGGCGCGCACCATTCAAGTAGATGTTCAGCCTGGGTCGCTGAACGTGATTGTGCCGGCCGCAGCTCCTGACCTTCTCTAATCGATCTTGTCTTGATACACCAGGCTCATTGAACGTATCAGTGGGAGAATGATTTATACAAAAGTTCTGATCAGGCGGCACCCGCTTCCGTACGATGCGTATCTTTGGACATGACCGAACACGAAAAACAACAAATTGTAGATCGATTGAAGGCCCGGCTTGATGGCGGGGTGCATCAATCGATGGGCAGCGGCGCTTCAGGTGCTTCTTCTGGCGCTGGCAAAGACACCAGCGGCGCACATGGTCGGTTATCGACCCTCGTCGACATCGGAGCATCCCGATTTGGCGTTTGTGCCGATCAACCTGAGCGATACAGCTTCGCATCTTGTGACTTAGCACCACCGCTAGCGCGAATGATTGACCATACGGCACTCAAACCTGACGTCACGCAGGATCAGATTCGTGAGTTGTGTAAAGAGGCGCGCACGTATTGTTTCGCCTCCGTATGTGTCAATCCATGCCATGTTGCCCTCGCCTCAGAGATGCTTGCAGGGTCGCCCGTCGCTGTTTGCACCGTGATTGGATTTCCATTTGGCGCCTCTGCGACCGAAGTCAAAGCCCTTGAAGCTACGTGCGCCATTCGAGATGGTGCAACGGAGGTGGACATGGTCATGAATGTTGGCTTGATGAAAAGTGGGCAATACGACACGGTGGAATTGGATATACATGCCGTCGTGGATGCAGCTAGAGCGGCAGAATCTCAGCGTTCGAATCGGGGCCACATCGTGGTTAAGGTGATTTTAGAGACAGCCCTTTTGACGGACGAAGAAAAAGTAATTGCGTCCGTTCTGGCTCAGAATGCCGGTGCTGATTTCGTAAAAACATCGACCGGTTTCTCGAGCGGCGGTGCAACGGCTGCTGACATTGCCCTCATGCGCAGGGTGGTTGGATCAGGCATGGGCGTGAAAGCATCCGGTGGTGTCCGAACCAAAGAAGATGCTGAATTGATGATTGCCCACGGCGCGACTCGTATCGGAGCCAGTGCCTCGGTGGCTATCCTGAAGGGCGCCAAAACCACGTCAGATTATTAAGTCAGGGCATGATCCAACTTCCAGTCGTCTTTCGCACTTCGAGTAGTCGTCATTCTGCAACGGCCAAGCTTGCCTTTGCGCTGGTCTCCATTGTATTCCTGTCAGCTTGCGCAGCACCTGCTCCTCTCGTTATTGAATCGCCCGAGGAAGTAGTGGTGGGTCCGACATCATGGTCTGACGTGGAATCGGTAGATCTCGGTGAGTTTCCAGAAACGCTACCAGTCGTGGATGCGCGAGTCGAACATGACGTTCCGGCGCCCTTGATGAACAGCACAGCAGATGACGGAACGATCGTCGAAGTTGATGGATATCGCGTCCAGATATTTTCTTCTGCCGAACGCGAGGAAACGGCCGACAGCGAAGATGCCGTTCGCCGCTGGCTCTCAGGCCTGTCTGAAGGCCAACAAAACGCGTGGGGTTTGAGTGGTCCTGTTCAGGTGTACACTCTATACCGCTCACCTTATTACCGGGTGCGGGTGGGTGACTTTGAACGACGAGACCGCGCTGTTCGGTTGGCTGAGGCCATGAACCGGTCTTTTCCGGGCGCCCTAGTAGTACCTGACCGTGTAACTGTTATCAGGTAGTTGCCGCAGCGGCTCCAATGATTCCCGCTTCGTTCTCTAGTTCAGCTACGATGAGTTCGCATTTCGTAGAAAGCCGTGGAAGGTATTGTTCCGCCTTTGATGGCCGCGAAATACCTCCACCGATGATGATGGTATCCGGAGCAAATAGGAATTCGACCCGATCCAAGTACTTCTGGAAGCGTTTTGCCCATCGTTTCCAAGACAATTCTTTCTGTTTGCGCGTACGATCTGACGCATAAAGCTCAGCGGCCGCGCCCTTCAAACGAAGGTGTCCAAGTTCGATGCCTGGTATTAACACTTGATCGTAGAACATAGCCGATCCTATGCCCGTGCCCACGGTAATGAAGAGCACCAGGCCGTCGCGACCTTTGCCAGTTCCGTAGCGCATCGACGCCAACCCAGCAGCGTCAGCGTCGTTGAGGGTTGTGACGGGGCAGCCAGTCGCTTTCTGCATCAAGTCATCAACTGGGGTATCGATCCAATCCTCATGAATGTTCGCCGCTGTTCGGACCAAGCCGTGTTCGACGCGCGCTGGAATAGTGCACCCGATGGGTCCTTTCCACTTGAAATGCTCTGCTATTTGCCGGACAACATCTGCTACAGCGTCAGGCGTGGCAGGGTTTGGCGTGGGAATCCGAAACCGCTCGCCAATCAATTCACCCGTTTTCACGTTTACAGGAGCGCCTTTGATGCCCGTCCCGCCGATATCGATGCCAAGTACGTTCATGATTTTGATGGATTCGATCAACTAGTATGAGCTTTTTGAGCAAGAGCACGCCGCTTAAGATAGGCATCACGTGATACTGCGACGTCCTGCAGAAACCATTCTAGCTCATTCATTCTAAGTGCTTGTGGGCCATCAACGAGCGCCCCTGCAGGTGCTGGATGAAAGTCTACCAGGACCATGTTTGCGCCAGCAATCACCCCTTGAGCTGTCGCATGAAAAACATCCATGATACTGTCAGGCGAATGATCTCTGGAGCCAACGGAATGAGAAGGGTCAACACAGACTGGCATCCTGGTAAGGCGTTTTACAACAGGGACATGCGTGAAATCAACCATGTTTCTGTGTGGATCGCCCCCTTGGTTCTTCATTCCTCTCAAGGCAAAAATCACATTTGGATTCCCTTCACTTGCCAGATACTCAGCAGCGTTCAGCGATTCATCGAGCGTAATTCCAAACCCTCGTTTGAATAATACTGGATGCACTTTCTGCCTTCCTACACTCTTGAGAAGCTCAAAATTCTGCGTATTCCTCGTGCCGATCTGAAGCATGACCCCAGTCGGGTTTCCGGTCTGCTCGAGTGCACGGTTAATCTCCTCCACATGCGACTCATGAGTCACTTCCATGGCGATAACTTTGATGCCATATTTCCCGGCGAGATCAAACACCCATGGAAGACACTCAGCACCGTGTCCTTGAAAGGAATATGGATTGGTACGAGGCTTATAGGCGCCCATCCGAGTACATTCCTGTCCAAGGTCCCGAAGGGCGGACATCATGATTTCCACATGCTGAGGAGTGTCTACCGCACACAGACCCGCAAATACGTGCAGCGTGTCTTGGCTGAACTCAACGCCATTGTACGTGAAACCTGTCTGGAGGTCGTCCTCACCATGTCGTCCGAGAATGCGATAAGAGTCTTGAACTCTGACGACTCGCCTAACACATGGGAGGCTTTTCATCTGATGTATCGAAAGCGCTGCAGTGTTTCCGATGAGATAGATCTCTGTCAGGACCTGGCCAGCACCCTGCACATCATGCATCGAATACTCCACTCTGTCGGAAGAATCAAGGTACTTGATTAGGTGCGCGTAGCTTTCGGAACTACGATCTACGTTAGGTTCGAGGATCAGAATCACGTTGATTCAGGTACTAGTAAGTGAGTGGTACGTCTAAAGGTCCAACAATTCAACGTCCTTTGATGACAGGGCGCGACGGTGAACAGAGGATAGTGCCACTGAAGATAGGTTTGCGAATTGGAAAGGCGAGATGAAATATCCTATTGAGAGATCAATTAAAAAGAAGACATTTTTCTATCATGTATCGCAAATACTGTGGTTTTTAGCGTTATCCAACCATGTAATACAATATCACAGAACCTCGTTGTGGTGACCTGTCCGACGCAAAAGCGTCGTATTGGATCAAAAATGACGGTTTTACCGGGTTTGACGCTCGCTCAGAACACTATGAAAGTTCGTTACGAATTTACTTCGGCACTTGCCGGCTTCCTGCTGCTGTTCATTTTTATAGCTGCTACTCCCGTATTTGCTCAGACTGACGGCGGCCTCGGTGTCACCGACGCGATGCGCGTTGCGGATACTGGTCTGACCATCGAGTTCAGCATGCCTCTCGCTGCAGGAGTTAGCGTCAGGGTCTACAATGTGCTTGGTCAAGTCGTAAAGACGTTGGTCAATGGTACGTTGCCACCTGGAATTCATCGCGTTTCATGGGATGCGACCGATCAGAGTGGCGCTAGCGTGTCTAGTGGCTTGTACATTTATCGCATGGAAACTGAGTCCTTCCAGGCAACAAAAACGCTGGTGCTAATGAAGTAGTCCGAGGGGACACTTTAGCGCAGAGAGATTGAAATAATAAAGGGGCGGATCGCAAAGCGATCCGCCCCTTTATGCTTGTAAAGACTTGGTAGGTTCGGTCGCCCATGTCGCCCATGTCGCCCCGGTCAGTACATTTTACTCTCGTCTTAGCTAATGACGCCGTGTTTCTTACCCACGCGCACAAATGCATCTACGCATTTTTCAATGTGTTCAGTCGAATGGCCGGCCGAGATCTGCACCCGAATGCGCGCCTGACCCTGTGGAACAACTGGGTAAGAAAATCCGATGACGTAAATCCCTTCTGCGAGTAAGTCTGCGGCCATATTCTGAGCCAGACGGGCTTCATAAAGCATGATTGGGACAATCGGGTGAACGCCCGGTTTGATCTCAAAGCCAGCGTTAGTCATTGCCGTGCGGAAATGCTTCGTGTTCTCTTCTAGCTCGTCGCGCAGTGCCGTAGAGCCGCTTAGCATGTCCAACACCGTTAAAGAGGTATGGGCGATGACTGGGGCCAAGGAGTTGGAGAAGAGGTAGGGACGTGAGCGCTGACGTAGCAAGTCGATGATCTCTTTGCGACCAGTAGTAAAGCCACCCATGGCGCCGCCGAGTGCCTTGCCTAGCGTACTCGTAATGATGTCCACACGGCCCATAACGTTTTTATACTCGATGGAGCCGCGCCCCGTCGGGCCAAAGAACCCTGTGGCGTGGCACTCATCGACCATAACCATGGCATCGTACTTGTCTGCGAGGTCACAGATTTGGTCAAGTTTGGCAATGGCGCCGTCCATAGAGAACACGCCATCTGTCGCAATAACCCTTCGTTTAGCATCGGATGATTCCTGCAAGCAGCGCTCGAGATCAGCCATATCCGAGTGATTATAGCGGAATCGTGCTGCTTTGCTCAATCGAATGCCATCGATGATAGATGCGTGATTCAACGCATCTGAGATGACTGCACATTCTTTGTCTAGTAGCGTTTCAAACAATCCGCCATTGGCGTCGAAACAGGCGGCATAGAGAATGGTGTCTTCGGTGCCAAGATATTCCGCAATTCGACGCTCCAGTTCCTTGTGGACGTCTTGCGTCCCACAAATGAAGCGCACCGAAGAAAGTCCAAATCCGTACTTGTCGACACCGTCTTTTGCCGCCTCAATCAAGTCCGGATGGTTGGCGAGGCCGAGGTAATTGTTCGCACAGAAGTTGATTACATGATCCCCGGAGGACACTTCGATCTCAGCGGACTGCTGCGACGTGATAATCCGTTCCTCCTTGTACAGACCCGCTTCCTTGATTTCGTTGAGCGTGGTCTGCAGTTGGGTTCGTGCTGTGTCAAACATGTCGGATGGGGGATTGGATTATAGTTGGTCTTCAAGCAGGATTTGTATCCGGGGGTTCGTTCGCGACACGCTCTGCTACATGCTTCAGCATGTCATCGACCATGTCATCCAGCGAATACTGCGGCGTCCAATTCCAGTCCCTGCGCGCGCGGCTGTCGTTGATCGACTGTGGCCAAGAATCTGCAATATCCTGCCGAAAATCTGGCTTGTACTCGACGATGAAATCAGGTATCCGACGTCGGATGGCGGCAGCAAGTTCTCCTGCAGAAAAACTAAACGCAGTTAGATTGTAGGACGTCCGTATGGTGATCCCGTTTTCGTCGGCATCCATTAAGTCCAGGACAGACTTCACAGCGTCCGGCATGTACATCATAGGCAAACGGGTCTCTTGTGTCACAAAACACTCATAATGGCCATGTCGAACAGCCTGGAAAAACATGTCCACGGCCCAATCCGTCGTGCCGCCTCCCGGAGGGGCGGAGTGGCTAATGATGCCAGGAAAGCGAACACTACGCACGTCTAGGTCGTGATGTGTCGCGTGGAATTTGCACAGCAATTCCCCAGTTACCTTCGTGGCGCCGTACATCGTGCCCGGTTCCGTCACCGTCTCCTGAGGAGTATTCAACTTGGGCGTCGTAGGCCCGAATACGGCAATGGAGCTAGGCCAGAAGACCCGGCAACCGAAACGTCGGGCTGCCTCCAAGATATTCCGGACGCCATTTACATTGACATTCCAGGCCAATTCAGGGTGTCTTTCACCAGTTGCGGACAGAATGCCTGCCAGATGAAAGATCGTCTTAATGTCATGGGCCTGGATGATCTTTTCGATAGACTCCATGTACGTGACATCTAGCACGTCGTACAGCCGGTTGGGCCGCACCTTTTCAGGCACACGCAGATCAGTTACAAGGACCTTGCCCGGTCCATAACGATCTACGAGGGCGTCGGCTAAGTCTACGCCGATCTGGCCGGATGCTCCGGTAATAAGAATCATGACACCTCGTTTATTCGGGAAAGCGAAGATAACGGTAGAAGCGCTTCCAGCGAATATCCCGTTGGGGATTGACGCGATGTTCACGGGTCGAGGAAATCAACAGATTACAGGAATATTCGGTATTTTGAGAGCTGGAGTCAGTTACAACTGAACCTTTCTTGCCAGATTTCGTCAACGCTTTTTGATCTAACCCTTTTGAGGGAATAAGATTTGTCCGGCATCACCATCAAACAATCCCGAACTGTTGTGAAACGCCTTCTCCAATTGGCCTTTGTTGTGTGTTCAGGAATCGTCTCGAGTGCATGTGCTCAGACCGGCTCTTCAGCGCAATCCTCCAGTGTATATACGTCTGACATTCAGCCGATCTTCGCAGCGAAATGTGCAAGCTGTCATAGTGGCGAGCGAAAGGAGGCCGGTTTGGACTTGTCTTCTTGGGATACACTCATTCAAGGGTCTGACAATAGCGAAGCCATCATCGCCTACGATGCAGCGAACAGCGTAATGATGAAAATGGTGAGTCAGCTGGCAGCAGGCAGCCACCCAGCAGAAGCGGGAGAGGCTGCACTCACCGATGCTGAAGTCTCGAAGATTATGGAATGGATCGATGGGGGAGCGGTAGGTCCCCAAGGAAATGCACCCTTTTCAGGCGATAGGGAATTCGTCTATATCACGAACCAGGGCGAAGGCACGGTCAACGTAGTTGATGTAGAGACAAACGTGATCGCACGCAGGGTGGATTTGACGAAGCTTGGTTTTGACGTTGGCTCAAAACCACATCACGTTGCAGTCGAAGCTGATGGTGCGCATTGGTATGTGACGCTTATCTCTGCCGGTCGCATCCTCAAATTTACTCGCGATAACGAACTGGTCGGCCAGGGCGTATTTGAAGTGCCAGGCCTTCTGGAACTGGACCCAGCTAATCCAGGACGTCTTTATGTAGGTCGGTCTATGGCTGCTGTGAATCCACCGCAGCGCATTGGAATGATTGAAACGGAAACCATGGAGATCGAAGAGATCGAGGTGTTTCTACATAGGCCACACGCCCTCGCCGTTTCACAGGATGGCCGCTATGTTTATTCAGCCAGTCTTTCAGAAAACCGTATGATTGCCGTCGATATGGAGACGGGCGACAGCGAGTTTCACACGCTTGACGGGCCTATCCACACGCTGGTAGATCTTCAGATTTCCCCTGATGGACACACGATGGTTTCCGGCGCTCAGATGACAGGCAAGTTCTTCTTTTTCGATGCGGAAGATGGCTCGGGTGTTCCAATTGAAAAAACCATTGACGTCGAAGCTGCACCTTGGCACCCAGTGTTCAATGCAGACGGATCACGTGCCTACTTCGCCAACAAGATGGCTGATGCTGTAACCATACTGAATATGGAAACGGAAGAAGTTGAGGCTGTCATCAAAGGAAACGGCCTTGCCCAACCTCATGGCACCGCTCTTTCTGCAGATGGCCGTTATTTGTACGTAAGCAACCAAAACATGAATATGGCTTACACCCGGCGTCATAATTTTGGTGGCACAGAAATGATGGATAATCATCCTGGAACGATCGTCGTAATTGACACACAGAGCCAGGAGATTATCAAGGTTCTCGAAGCCGGAGCCATGCCAGCAGGTACTGCAGGCCGTGCCTTACGCTAATCCTACTTACTTCTTTATTGACATCTTTGAGTTGAGTTGGCCCGGGCGTCTTCGCCCGGGCCAACTCAATTCCTCAAGCCAAACTCCCCACCCATGCGCTATTCAGGTGTTTTTGCGACTATACTAACAGCATTCATGCTGTTAGTAACAGGTTGTGCCTCAACGGGTCAGACCGCTGACGACGGTTCTTCAACCTTTCCGCCAACCTTTGTTCGAGAAGTCGAACCGTTCCGCGTTACGGACGGTTTGGGACGAGCCTATGAGCTGCCTTTCCAGGGTGGTCTGAACGTTCCTCGGCCCCAATTTGCGGACATGGACGCAGATGGTGATCAGGACATGTTTATCCAGGAAGAATCTGGTCGGATAATGAAGTTCGAGAACACGGGTACGCCGCAGGATGCTCGTTTTACCTGGAGGACCAATGAGTATGGTGGCCTAGACACAGGAGAGTGGTATCGGATCGTAGACCTGGACCGAGATGGAGACATGGATGTTCTGACTGAAGAACGGTTCAGTTACATCCGGTTCTACCGCAATGAAGGAACTGCCTCTGACCCTCGATTTGTAGTTGCTGTGGATACCTTACTCGATGCCACTGGCACACCGATCTTTGCTGATCGCCAGAACATTCCACACATCGTAGATATCGATTGTGACGGGTTGCTTGACCTGTTTATCGGACGCGTAACGGGTACGATCACCCACTATGAATCTGTTGGAGACGATGCCGAAGGTATTCCGAGATTTCGTTTTGTGACAGATCGGTGGGAAGACATCGAAATTGTGGGCGAAAACGTATCACTACACGGCGCCAACACGATGAATTTCGCCGATGTAGACCTCGATGGTGACCTCGACTTGTTTTGGGGAGACTTCTTCGAAGCGGGCATTCTTCTAGTCCGCAATCTTGGATCGTGTGGTGCACCATCATTGCGAAGTGAGCCAATCAACTGGCCTATCAATAACCCTGTCACGACAAGCGGTTATAACGCCCCTGTATTGATCGATATCGATGCTGACGATGATCTCGACATGGTATTCGGCGTGCTTGGCGGTGCATTCAATGCCAACGCGACTACCCGAGATAACTTCTATCTCATGGAGCAAAAAGACGGTGTGTTCGATGTCGCCACAAAGCGTTTTCTCTATGACTTGGACTCAGGCTCAGAGAGTGTCGTGAAGTTTGCAGACCTGGATGATGATGGGGACCTAGACATGATCATTGGCAACAAGATTGAGCCGAGTAATCAGAAGACCTCGCTCATGTTTGTCTTCCGCAATGTCGGATCGTCGTCGGCGCCCGAATTTGCCTACTGGGAGACACTAGATCTGATAAGCACCTATCATCAGAACCCAGCCATTGCTGATCTTGATGCTGACGGTGATTTGGACTTCATGATTGGTAAATGGAACAAGGAAATGGCACTGTTCCGCAATGATGGATCGGCTTCCGAGTATGCATTTACCGAAGTAGACCCAGTTTACCAGGCACTTACGAGGGGACAGAATGCTGCTCCGGCGTTGGTTGACCTAGACAATGATGGTGACCTCGATCTAGTGGCAGGCGAGGCATCTGGAAACATGAACTACTGGGTCAATAATGGAACGCCGCAGGAGCCAATGTATGAGCTCGTTTCTGACACATGGTTGGACATCGACACCGGACGACGCAGCTTCCCAACGTTTGCTGACCTAGATGGTGACGGTGATCAGGATATGATCATCGGTACTGAGTTGGAAGGCCTGATGCTATATGTAAACATCGGCACGCCCGAAGTATTCGACTTTCAGGAGTGGGGTATTCTCGATGTGGATACTCAGGCCATTGCTGCTCCAGAGTTCGCTGACATCGATGGGGATGGGGATCTGGACTTATTCGTCGGTGGCGTCTCAGGTGGTGTAATGTTTTTCCGCAATACTAATCGCTAGAGGATCAGTTCGAGGGCCACTCGTTTAGTACGAAACGTGGCAAACTGCCAGACTGGGATCGAGTGTAAGTCCCTGATAGCGAAATGAGACGGCCAGCGAGGTCGTGAAGAGCGCTCGAGGCGTGTTCGCCGTTGGGGCCGTACAGTAGAGCCGTTTGCTGAGTTCCATCTGCCTCACGGTAGCGGAAGGCAGGAGGGATACCCCCGCGGATGCACAGGTTGGCGCAGGCGCGATGGACGGATCCTTCTCCCGGGTTCATGACTCCAAGCCAGCATTTTGAGTCGACGATCTCCCCCGAAGCGGTCACAGCGACACCATCGATGGTCCTACTAGCCTCTGGGACAGATTCTGACGCATGCTGGTGAACTGGCGAGCCATCGAGCTCAATCATCATTATTCCGCCCCGTTCGATGCGGGTACCGATGACCTCAATCATTTGGCCCTGACGGCCGCTAACAAATTCATCCGCACCCTTTTTGAATGGTGCGACGAGTAATACCTCTCGTGGATTGTTGTCTTCATCCAGGACGGATAGAATGGGGTACGCATCATTGAGTACCAGTCCGCTCCATGATCGTACCTCTCCGTAGTCGTACTGCCCATCACCAGCATCCTGCATGATGGGTAGCCACATCCACGCGGCACCAAGAAAAGCCAACAATAGGATCCCCGCACTCAAGGCTATCCACCGTGCGTTGGATCGGTCCATCTTGGGATAATATCCAATGTAGAAGGGATTGCTCATGAGGCGTCCTCAATCAGACCAGCTGTGGATTCCGTGCCCCGAGGATTGGGTGAGGCAGATACCAACACTTGGCCTTCGCTAATACGAACATCGAATGTAGGCACCCATTCGTCGAAAGGTGGGGGAGATGTGCCTTTGAGGGGGCAGTACTCATACCCGTGCCACGGGCAGACAACCTTTCCATCGACGAGCTTACCCTCGGCCAATGGACCATTTTGATGCTGACAAACGCCTGAAAGAGCGAATACGCGATGACCGTCCCTAAACACAGCAACTGTTTCCCCTACAACCTGCACAGCAATGGCACGCTGATCAGGGATGTCGAGAGCAGTCCCTGCATCGACTTCGAGAGGGTCATCCAGGAGTTGTTTATCCGGGCCAGGTGCGCTCCTAAAAGCTGCTGCTACATGAATCGTAATCAACCAAGCACTGCCTGCTAGAGTTAGCCATATTGGCGCGCTAGATACGGCATCGCTTCCGATACCGAGTAGGACATGCGCTACAAGTGCGGCCCAGGCAACGTAGACGAGCATGTGGAGTCGTTTCCATGTGGGGGCAGAGAGTTGTCTGAGCCAAAAATCATGGCTAGTCACGGCCATAAGAAGTATGATGATCCAAGCCAGGAGTCCGAACGGTTGGAATGGGAGACTGCCAAGGCGTTCAAAGGACCCGTCTGAAATCAGCACACTTGTCAGCGGGTGCAAGTCTCCGAAAGCATGAAACTGAATAATGGAGATGAGCGCGTGGGCACTTGCGATCAAGGACATTAGAACACCCAGGTGCCGCCGGTTATAGAGTAGCGGGAGAAAACGAGGGTTAAGTCGAGCAAGAGGTCCGATGGACAAAATGATGTGCAAAAGACCGAACGCAGCTGTTGAGAAGCCCCGGATCAAGAATGTCTCGGGAGCGGCTGATGGATATAAAACACTACCAGCCCCAATGAATAGCGCCAAAAAGAGGATGATTCCGACCATGGCGAACACGTCATATCGCCACTTATGCCGATTGAAACCGATGCTTTGGTATGAGGCGCCCATTAGGAGGTAGCCTCCGTCTTAATTTCGTCCACCTGGTTAGCCTCACGGTTGGCCATCGACACCAATCCAATAGCGATTAGAATAAGTGCTAGAACAAGGACAGTGATCCTATGACGTCGCCTGAGATTGGTAATCATGACCTTCCCCCGGCTGCCTGTTTGTGGGCTGTCCGTTCTTCAGACGGGGACTGTCTTTGAAGCGCCCGCTTCAAGAGAAGGGGCCAAAAAGCTATTGCCGAAGGAATCATTATTAATCGAAAACCCCGCGATGAGCCGGAGACTGCCGGATCAATTCGATCTAAACCACGAAGGATTATCCATGGCATGCATACAAGGCCAACCAAGAGCCAGCCAGTCATGGTCCATGCTATAATAGTTGCGAGTAGCATCATGGTTTGAGGATGTCCTGTTCTTCTTCGAGTGGTGGATCGAGTCTTCGCCGGTACGCCTGAAATGGAATGGCAAAAAAGTTGCCGATAGCATCGCTTTCCTGCTCATCCATATGGGTGTCTACGCCATATTAACGGGCCTGACGATCAGAAAGGCTTCCACGAACGGGCCATTAGTCGATCTGAAAAATCTCGGCCTACGGACGGCAGTGGGTCAGTCAAGATAGGAAATCGTCGGTTGGTCGTATAAAGCCATCAAAGGCCGGAATCTGCTGGCTCAAGCAGTGGATCGCACCCAGGCCTCGGATGATGCTCCGGCAGTCTACTGGAACGATGTTGTGGCTTGGAAAGTGCTCTGTCAAAGTCCGTTGCGCCGTTTGATCGGACTCGCCACCATACGTGGGCAGAATGACGCAAGCGTTGGTGACGTAGAAGTTCATGTGGGAGCAGGGAAGGGGATGTCCCTCATGCAAAAGCACGGGCGGGGACGGTAACGTGTCCATTCGGAACGTCCTGCCACTGATTTGCTCAAGGCGATTTAATTCGAGGATGTTTGCTAATCCAGCGATGGATTCTGCGATCAGTATCGAGTAAGGTCCGGAGAATCGGACTAGGTTGTCGATATGACCATCGGTGTCATCGCCATCGAGCTCACCTTCGAGCCAGCCCACGATCGGCAAACCAAGTCGCTCGATTAGGTGGCGTTCCGCATCTTCGCGGGTGAGGCCCGGATTGCGGTTTGGGTTAAGTACGCAAGAGGCGGTGGTTAGAAGGATGTCTTCTCCATTTGACTCTAAAGCACCACCTTCGAGCGTAATGGACGCCTTCTCATGCGGGACACCGATGCAGGCTGCCATTTGAGCGCCGAGCTTCGCATCTAGGTCATAGGGAGGATACTTGCCTCCCCAAGCATTGTAGTTCCATGTGATGGCTTTCGGGCGGCCACCCTCCATCACGATAGTCGGTCCGTGGTCGCGGCACCAGGAGTCGTTCGACGGCAAATTGAGCGTTACCACATCAGGGTGGCCGCCCGTCAATTCATGGACCTGTTCTGCCTCCTCTGCAGAGGCCACATTGACAAGTACAGGTTCACCACGGGCGATTTCAACGAAGGCGGACGCCAAGTCTCGACGGACGGCATCAATAGCGTCTGTCCACGTATCTGGATTAGCAGGCCAAGTAAACCAAGAGGCGGCATGCAAGGCCCATTCAGCAGGAAATATTCGTTTCGACACGGGACTAGTCCTCGTCGAGGTACTTCTTATTGAGGCCATCGTACGCATCCACTCGTCGATCTCGAAGAAACGGCCACCCGTGACGCTGGTCGGCAATGTCTTTGACATTGAAGTCCGTCATAATGTGTCCTTCGTCCTTTTCCTCAGCCGATGCAACGGGCACGCCGTCTGGACCGGCTATGAACGAGTTACCCCAAAACTGGATACCATCTGGATAGCCTTCGTCTTCATTGGTGGGCTCAAAGCCCGTGCGATTGACCGCAACGACATACACACCGTTTGCCACGGCGTGGGAGCGCTGAATAGTCTGCCAGGCGGATAGCTGTGCATCGCCGTGCGTTTCCTTCTCTGATGGGTGCCAACCAATAGCAGTTGGGTAGACGAGAACTTGTGCACCTTTTAGCGCGGTCATGCGCGCGCCTTCGGGAAACCACTGGTCCCAGCAGATTAGCACACCTACTTTAATACCTGATGTTTCGAAAACCTTAAATCCGAGATCTCCTGGGGTGAAATAGAATTTTTCTAAGAACAAGGGGTCATCTGGAATGTGCATCTTGCGATACTTGCCGAGGTAGCCTTTTTCAGGATCAATAACCGCTGCCGTGTTGTGATACAGCCCCTCGGTACGCTTCTCGAACAAGCTCAAAACAAATGATACGCCCAATTCAGCGGACAGCTTTTCGAAATACGAGGTCGTCGGTCCGGGAATGGGCTCTGCCAATGCGAAATGATCACCCGTTTCTGTCTGGCAGAAATAACGAGTCTGGAATAGCTCGGGAAGACAAATAAGTTTTGCCCCGTCAGCTGCCGCTTCACGAGACAGCCTCTCTGCTTTCGCCAAATTGGCGACTGAATCGGTCGAGCAGGAAAACTGCAGGGCAGCAATGCGAATGCCTTCAGTCGTTGTCATTCCATTTCTCGGTTTTTCGGCATCGTGTAATAGGTCGATTCGTTGAAAGTCTCAGCGTATCGTTCGAGCAACTCATACCCCTCACTTGCCTTCAATTTTCCCTCCTGAATACGAGCGCGGATATGCTTATTCATCCTATTGTACAGGTCATTCGGGAAATACTGCACAAGGGCTAGCATATCCTTTACGGCGGTTCCACGGATCACTTTTTCGACGTAAAACCCTTCTGGCTCATCAGCATCGGCATAAATATGAGCTTCGGTCACGCGCCCGAACAGATTGTGCGTGTCGCCCATGATGTCCTGATAGGCTCCCACGAGAAAGATGCCGAAGCGGTAGGGCTCGTCAGCATCAAAACCATGCATATGCAAGAACTCATGTTCCTTGTTTCCTAGGCCTACGTAGGAGGAGACCTTACCATCCGAATCGCAGGTAAGATCGACCAGCACCGCGCGGCGGGTAGGCTCTTCATTCAGCCGTTGCATGGGAATGATTGGGAATCGTTGACCAATCGCCCAGTGGTCTAATAAGGACTGGAAGACTGAAAAATCGCACAGGCACTGATCTATTAGATGAGAATCCAGTCGGTCCAATTCGGGGGGTAGGACTTCGGAGTCAAAATGCTGAACCCGGTCATTGATTTGACGACAAACTGCCCAATAGAGCTTTTCGATGACAGCCTTTTCCTCAAGGGGGAGATATCCCAAAGAGAAAAGCGAATCAGCTTCAGCACGTTTTCCAGAAGCATCGTGGAAAGCTTCGAGCAATTCGGGAATCGCCATCTCTGGCTCTTCCAATAACCATGTCCTTAAGGCATGTATGTCATTCACTAGACGATGGCTCTCAGCAGAGGGTACGAAGTCTTCCTCCATTTCCTCCTTTGCATAAAGTCCGATCGCATTGATGATCAAAACAGAATGGTGAGCTGTGAGGGCGCGACCACTTTCTGAAATAATGCGTGGATGCGCTACCCCTTCTGCATCGCAAACATCCTTGACCGTCGATACGATAGCATTCGCGTATTCACTCAAGGAATAGTTGATCGCGTCGTCGTGGCTGGCATACGAGCCACCGTAATTAATGCCCAGTCCACCTCCTACATCCAAGAATTTGATGCCCAATCCTCGCCGTGTAAGCTGTGAGTACACCTGAGTAATTTCTCTTACGGCCTTTTTCAGCGTACGGATATCCGAAATCTGGCTACCCAAATGAAAATGAAGTAATTGAAAGCGATCTTGCTGATTCCTCTCCTCTAGGAGCGCAACAACTCTGAGCAGTTCAGGCACTGAAATGCCGAATTTCGACTGATCACCACCTGAATCAGCCCATTTACCCGCTCCAGCGGTAGTTAGGCGCAAGCGAACGCCGAATGGAGCATGCAAGCCTAATTCCTCGGCGCGTCCATCATACGTTCGGAATTCATCCATCTTCTCGATCACTGGAAGGACGGACTTGCCAATTTTTTGCCCAGAAAGAATCAGGTCCAACATCGACTGATCCTTGTACCCATTGCAGATGAGCAATGTGTCATCATCATCGAGCAGGGGAAGCGCCGCAATCAACTCAGCTTTTGAACCGCATTCAAGGCCCATCCCAAAAGATTTTCCCGCATCGAGAATTTCCTCAACTACTTCGTGTAGCTGATTCACCTTGATAGGATAGACCGCCGTGTACTGCGACGCATAGTCTACGTCCTTAATGGCATCATGAAAGGCACTATAAAGCTGCTGTATTCGCCCTTTCAACACATCCTGGAAACGGATCAATAAGGGGAATGTGATGCCTTTGCGTTCGAGATGCTCGACTACTTTTGTTATGTCGATACCATTTGACGATTCGTCAGAGACATTGACGCGAACATGGCCTGCTTCATTGACAGAAAAAAAACCGTCCGACCATGCAGACATGAGATACATGTCTTCAGCGCTAGCCGGAGTCCATGGTTTAATGTCGTCTTGAACCGCGCCTTGCGAGGTTGCAGCAGTGTTCTTGATCAATAGAGGGGGTGTCTGGAAGTGAAAAGACTCAGCGGGAGCGCTCGAGTACGTACGCGAAAACCAGAGGAGCCACAATAGTAGCGTCTGACTCGATCACAAATGACTTACTGGATTCATCCAGTTTGCCCCACGTGATCTTTTCGTTTGGTACAGCGCCGGAATAGGAACCATAACTGGTAGTTGAGTCGCTAATCTGGCAGAAATACGCCCATTTACGGGTATCTCTGAGCAGATCTTGCTCAAGCATTGGGACGACACAGATCGGAAAATCTCCTGCAATGCCTCCACCGATCTGGAAAAACCCGATGTCATGTTTAGAAGAAACCTCGGTGTACCACTCAGCGAGATCCATCATGTATTCGATCCCAGATCGAACCGTGTGAATGTTTTTGATATCGCCTTGGATACAGTGTGCTGCATAGATGTTGCCCAAAGTGGAGTCTTCCCAACCGGGCACCACCATTGGGAGGTCAGCCTTGGCAGCAGCCAACAGCCATGAGTCGGCTGGGTCGACTTGGTAATGCTCCTCAAGATCTCCGCTTAGAAGAATGCGGTACAGAAACTGATGAGGAAGAAGACGTTCTCCGCTTGCGTCAGCATCCTGCCACGCCTTGAGAATCACCTTCTCGATTCGACGAATCGCTTCCTCTTCCGGAATACACGTATCCGTAACCCGATTGAGATGCCGGGCAAGTAGTGCTTGCTCATCACTTGGCGTCAAATCTCGGTAGTTGGGGATCCGTACGTAATGGTCATGAGCGACCAAATTGAACACATCCTCTTCAAGGTTGGCTCCTGTGCACGTTATGGCGTGAACATGGCCATCGCGGATCATCTCGGCGAGGGAAAGGCCTATCTCAGCCGTACTCATTGCGCCAGCCAATGTGACCATCATGAGCCCATCCTCTTCGAGATGCGCCACATAGCCTTTGGCAGCGTCTACAAGAGCCGCAGCATTGAAATGTCTGAAATGATATTCGATGAAGTCGACAGTACCGGTCATCCCCGCACGATTGCGATTCTGTCCCCGGTCTGCGCCGTTCCCAGGGGAATCGGATGTGCTTTTAGGATTTACCATTCATCGTCTCCAGTGTCCCAATCATCTTCGTCGTCATCATCATCAGTATCATCCAAATCCCAGTCGTCTTCCTCGTCTTCGTCGTCTGAGTCCTCGTCATCGTCCTCATCGTCGTCACCGAGGGCAAAATCGTCATCGTCGAAATCGTCCTCGTCAAAATCGTCATCGTCATCTTCAAATGAGTTCGAGATAGTGTCGAGAATCTCGTCCGCATACGTCCAATCTGTGTATTCCTGTTCGAGTTCTCTAACGTCCGAATTCTGCAGCATGTCTTCCGGTGAGAGCAACATAATGATCACCTCGTCTATTGGGCTAAGTGGCATAAAAGGAGCTCAGGGTGAGCTGCCTTGATGAAGAAGTAGATGCGATCCTACCTGGAAAGTTACCGGCAGAAAAGGTCGCATTGCGTTTGATGCACGAACACCGAAAACTACGTCAATACCCAATATTGTGGTATGTGAATTTTGACTCGCTTGAAAGATTGTAGGTTTGGTTCGATATCTGAGTTTTGCCCTCTTAACTGGTGGTAATTGATAGCAACGGCTGGAGTAGCTGACAAGACTATCATTACTTAACTCACGTCTGTGCTGATCAGCGACGGACGACCATTGTGATAGGCAAAGGAGAATTAGTACTTAGTCAGTGAATGATTTTGTTGTTTATTGATTAATTCAAGTAATTAGGCTTAATAATTGGTTGCTAGAAAGTTTAATAGTGACTAACATTGTTCGAACTATTCAATTAATCCATTCAAGTTATTCCATGGATCTCTCAAAACTGTCCCGCGCTGATCTTCGTAAACTTTCTACGGATATCACGAAAGAAATGAAGAAGCGTGAGGAAAGGGAAAGGACTGAAACCCGTAAAAAATTAACAGCCATGGCGGCCGATGCTGGTTTTTCTGTAGAAGAGCTATTTGGGGCATCAGCAGGCAAAAAGCGCGCAAAAGCTAAGATCAAGTATCGCGATCCTAAGAATGCAGACAATACTTGGTCAGGTCGCGGTCGGATGCCATTATGGATGGCTGCTGAGGTGAAAAAAGGCAAGAAGAAAGATGATTTTGCCGTTTAATTGACTCCAGAATCTTCTTTTTGATCTTCAAGAGAGGGCAGTGACCATCGAGTTGCTGCCCTTTTTTGATTGGCTCCGGACTTGGTGAAGATGGAAGTAGTTAGTTTTCTGCTGATATTGGTATAATCAAAGCCGGGTAATCATTACGACTATTATTCACCTCGCGACTAACAGTATCAATGGCAATAAAATCATTATTTACTGATTCGATCATTTGATTCAGTTGGTCCGAGTTTCCTACTAGCCAATCCGTCGTGTCTTCTTTTTTAAGGAAAACCGGCATTCGATGATGGAAATCAGCAAGCTGTCCCTTCGCAGGTCGTGTTAGTATCGTGCATGAGTCTACGATGTTGTCCTCGAAGCGCCATGTCTCCCATAGGCCAGCAAGTAATAGGGGCGTATTGTTTTCTGGATGGAAATAGAAGGGTTGCTTTGATCCTTTTTCCCCAGTCCATTCATAATATCCGCTTACCGGAATCACGCACCTCCGCTTTTTCCATGCGTCGCGGAACGTAGGTTTCTCCGCCACTGTCTCGCTTCGTGCATTAAATGTGCGCTCAGGTATACGATCTGGTTTGGCCCATCGAGGAATAAGCCCCCATCGCATGATCGCCCATTCCGTACCTCCGTCAGAAGCTGTCCGAATACCAGGTAGGAATTCAGACGGCGCGAGGTTGAATCTGGGCAATAGGCCGGGCTCTTCAAGGATGTCAGCAGCAGCTGTTTCATCAAACTGCTCGCGTAGGTAACCCGATGGCATCTGGTTGACGATTCGTCCACACATAGGTGTCGGTTTGGGCTGGTTTTGAGGTTAGCGATGGCGCCACATTGGGGCCATTCTGGCGCTGCTGATTGTCATCATACGGATCGCGTCGATTTCTTGCTCCCATGATGCGGAATGGGCTCGAAGGCAATGTCGCGTTCGTCCCGTCCAAATGTATGTCCTCCTGGTCGTCCTCGGTAGCCTCCTATTACCCCGGCAAGCCCCCAAGCCTCCTCTATCATGATGCCCCGCCATGGGCCGACGGCCTGCAACTTACCCTTCACAATGAGGGCGCTTTCGGTTAGTACATCGCCGAGTTTCTCCCGAATGTCTGGCTTGCAGATACATTGTATATAGCCCGTCTCGTCTTCGAGGAAGATGAACATAGTTCCGTTTGCCGTACCGGGCCGTTGTCTGAACATCACTAATCCAGCCGCCGTCATAGTGGGTGGACGGCGTTCTTCGTAAGGAAGCGTGATGCCGAACTGACGCGCTGTATCGATCGGCCGGATTTCCCAGTCGGCAAGATGACGGCGTAGTACGACCATGGGGTGAACGCGTGGGCCACTGTGCATACGGAGATCCCATTCGAGGCGAGTGCGCAGTGTTATGCCGGGCAGCGCCGGAATGTCCTTCTCCTGTAGGCTATGCATTTCAAGTAAGGTGGGTGAGGCTCGAAGCGCCTCGGTACTCGAACGAAAATCTAGTTCTCCACCAGCTAGGCGCCGACGTAGGAGGACCTGCATCTTGTAAAGCACCGTTCGGTTAGCGCCTTCAAGTTGATCAAAGGCACCTGCCTTGGCTAGTGCTTTCAGTTCCTTCGCATCCGCTGGCACACGGTAGAAAAAATCCTCAAAGCTGGTAAATAGGCCACATTGCCGTTCAAGTATGACGTCTCTGGCGAGTGATTCCGAGATGCCTTTCACGGAGGTCAGAGGTTTTCGAATGGCCCATGCGTACTGTACGTTTTCTAAGTCAAAGCGCAAACCGGAAGCGTTTACATCGGGCACTAGCACGCGTACGCCATGCCGGCGCGCTTCCTGTTCGAGCGTCATTTGGGCATACATGCCGGGCCGATGTTGCATCACGGCGGCGTGGAAGGCGGCCGGGTGATAGGCCTTCAAGTAGGCACTGTGATAAACAGTGAGGGCAAATGAAGCAGCGTGTGAGCGGCAGAACCCGTACCCCACGAACTTTGACACCTGATCGAACACGCGGCCTGCGACTTGCCGGCTGATACGCGGATGCGTCGGGTTGGCCATCGCCGACTCCACGAAACCGTCCCGCATACTTTCCATTTCAGCGGGGTCGCGGAAACGGGACATGAGGCGACGGAATTGGTCGGCGCGCTCGAGGGGCCAATTGGCAAAGCGGTGGGCGACCTCAAGGACCTGCTCCTGAAAGACAATCACACCGTATGTATCGGTGAGGATTTCTTCGAGAATCGGGTGCTCGAAGCGGACCGGCTCAATGCCTTGATGGCGGCGGATGAACGGGTGCATGAGTCCGCCCAGGATAGGGCCTGGACGCACGAGAGAGATCTGTTTGATGAGGTCCTGCATCGACCGGGCCTGAATACGCGCGCCCGCGCTCATCTGCGCCGGGGATTCGATCTGGAAGAGCCCCAAGACATCGCCCTCGCAGATCATATCGTACACCTTCTCGTCATCGAAAGGCAGGTTGTCCAGGTCGATCACCTCATTCTGCCGGTCTGCGACGATGTCTCTGGCCTCAGCGATAGCGCCGAGCATGCGTAGTCCCAGCACATCCAGCTTGACGAGCCCAAGGAATTCGAGATCGTTCTTGTCGAACTGTACGACGCGCACTCCATTCGCACTCTGCTGGAGCGGGGAGAAGTACGGCATGGGCTCGCGTGTAAGAACCATCCCACCCGAGTGCTGCCCAAGGTGGCGTGGGCACTCCATGAGAGCCTGCGAGGCGGAGAGCAGGATGCGCAGTAAAGGTGTCTTGCCGCCAGCCACACTTTCGATGTGGGCCGCATTCGAAGGGTCTGTCGGGGGGGCATGGGAGCAGCGTTTCGACATCTGCGTAGCCATTTCAGCAGGCCAACCGAGCGCCTTGGCCGTGTCTTGCACGGCAGACTTCGTGAGATAGCGGTCAATGGTGGCAGCCATGCCGGTATGCTCCGCACCAAAACGCTCCTCCATCCATTCGATGATCTCGAGGCGGCGGCTGGAATCAAAATCCAGGTCGATATCGGGCGTTCCCTTGCGTCCGCGGTGCAAAAAGCGTTCGAATAATAAGTTATGCTCGACGGGACAGACCCTTGTGATGTCCAGCAGGTACGTTACGATGGAGTTCGCCGCTGACCCACGACCGAGGCAGCGAATGCCACGCCGAAGGGCTTCCTCGATGACTTCGTTCACAACCAGGAAGAAGTCCTGGATGTCGAGGTCCATGATGATGGCAATTTCTTTCTCTAACCGAATCCGACCGGCTTCTCGGTGCTTTGCTCCTTTAGGATACTTGCGTTCGAACCCCGTGCGCACCTTCTGTAGAAAGAGCTCGCTCGATGTAATGCCTTCGGGTAGCTGCGCTCCGGGAGGAATAATATGTCCGGGGATCAGATCCACCTCACACATGGCCGCAATCTCTCCTGACCGATGCAAGGCATCATGGGGCAAGCCACGCCGTGCGAGCTCTGCTTCGGGCTGCACGTAAGCCATGGCGTTCGCAGGGCGTTCTGGGTGATTGTCGAAGACGGTGATGCCGTTGCGGATGCATGTTACGAGATCGTAGCGCCAGTAGTCCCGAGGGACGGCGAAGCGAACATCACCCGTAGCCACCGTTGGGATGCCCGTTTGATCAGCGAGGCGTAGGAGCCGCCCAAGGCGGCGGTCATCACCCTTGCGCCGCTGGTGGGTGAGTTCGAGGAAAAGACGGTTATCGAATATGTCTTGGAGGGTGCCCGTCAGTTCGCCGGCCAAGGTATTCATGCCAGCATCAATAAGCGGGTACAGGAGGCCTTCGTCTGACCCTGTCAGGCAGATCAGATCAGCGCTGTGGGCAGCGAGGTCTTCGAATGTTGTCCAGGGGTGATTCCTGTCATCTCGTTCACCAGCAGCGAGGTGGGCATTTGTGATGAGACGGCACAGGTTAGCGTACCCCTTGCGAGAGCGGGCAAGAAGGACGAGATCTCCGGTGAGGGCGTGGGGCCCGGGCGTGGGGGGACCAGCTAGGGCTGTGGGGTTGCCTTGGCTCTCTGGCGCCCAGCGGATGGGCACCTCGGCCCCGAAGACATGGCGGATGCCGTGCTCCTTGCAGGCTTGCTGAAATCGGACAACGCCATAGGCGCCGTGACGATCGGTGATACCCATGACAGGCATGCCGAGCCGAGCAGCTTCAGCGACGAGCGCTTCGGGCGATGACCCAGCCGCGCGGAAGGAATACCAGCTGCGGGCATGCAGGTGGACGAACATGCAGGTGACGGTTGGCGGAGGGCGAGCGCTCCGAGGTGGTGGTGACGGCGATGAGTTTGGTGGGTCTCCACAATAATATGTGCATCATATGTGTGTCAAGACATGTGCGCATGAAAAGTGCCGTGTAAAATGTGAAAAAGGTGCTGGGGACAGTGACGTTATGCTGCTCTTTCGCCAAACAGGAGGTCAGTCGCCGGCGTTGGCCATGCTATCCGACGCTATGGGTGATCGCCACAAAATGAACGAAGAAGCACTCATTGACATTCTGGACGAACCAGGGTGGCCTAGTGTGTCGAGTGTGGGCGAAGAGGCTGCATATGCAGCAATGAATGTGCTGACTCACATGGGTTTAGAGGCACGACAGACCTATTTGCCGATGCTCAAAGTGGCCTGTGAAGCGGGAGAAGCCGATTGGACGGAGTATGCTCCATCCTTAGATCGTACCGAACTCGAGTCAGGACGGCCGCAGGTTTATGGTACCCAGATGGAAATGAATGAGGAGCTAGGCAGGTATGTACCTCAGACCTTGCTTGACCTCGAGAATGTAGACAAACGTCGCACTGAAATCGGAATGGAGCCCATTTCTGCGCAGTTGGAGCGATTTAATGAAGCCATGAAACGGGACTTTGGTCAGGGAAGGTGAAGGATCTGAATCAGCAGTAGGCGTTGTTTTCACACTATAGAATGCCTACTCTCGGACATCCCAATCGTCTCGAGAGAATTCCAATGGAATCTGCTACTAATACGAACCCGTCTTCAGGCGGCGTCACCAATGAAGGCCTTGTCCGGGTGATGGGCGTGCGCGCCCTCAGTCTGGGCATCGTCAATATGATTGTTGGAGCGGGCATTTTCGTCTTGCCAGGGCGTATAGCAGAACTGCTCGGACCGGCTGCCATCATCGCCTACTTCATCTGCTCGGTAGCTGTCGCGCTGGTATTCCTGTGCTTCGCTGAAGCTGGAAGCCGTGTGACGCGCAGTGGCGGGACGTATGCCTACATTGAGGATGCTTTCGGTCCATACCCCGGTTTTCTATCGTCCGTCTTGTTGTGGTTCGGCTGGGGAATCTTGTCGAATGCTGCTGTTGCCATCGCCTTTGCAGAGTTGATTGCCATCGCTTGGCCTCCAATGGGAGAGGTTGTACCCCGGTCGATTCTGTTAATTTCCCTTTTTTCTCTACTGGCTTGGGTCAACATCCGCGGCGTCAAGTGGGGTGTTCGCATCACAACCTTCAACACATACGGCAAGCTTATACCGCTTTTTCTGCTTGCTATCTTTGGCGCGTTTTTCGTCGAGTGGGATAATCTAGTGATCGAAACGATGCCTTCGCTCGCGAGCCTGGGCGCTGGGACGCTAATGTTGGTGTTTGCATTTGGTGGTGGCGAACTTGCTCTGAATGCAGGTGGCGAGGTAAAAAATCCGTCGAGGACGGTGCCTTTGTCCCTCTTTTATGGGATATCGCTTGTTTTCGTCCTGTATTTGGCTATTCAGGGTGTCGCGCAAGGTGTGATGGGTCCAGATCTGCTTGATAATATGGAGGCTCCTCTCGTAGCGACGGCCGAGCGAGCCTGGGGAGGATGGGCGCGAACCTTTATGCTCATCGGGGCAGGCATCTCAATTTTTGGCGTCACGAGTGGACATGTACTAAACCATCCTAGAGCGGTGTTTGCCTCTGCCCGGGACGGGTTATTGCCTAGGGTATTGGCATCAGTTCATCCAACGTACCATACACCTCATGTGGCAGTTGTCTTCAGTGCGGGTCTAGCCTGTGCTTTTGCCCTCACGGGTGCTTTTAAGATGCTAGCAATTGTCTCAAGTGGGTCACTCCTACTGCTCTATTTAGGCTGTAGCCTTGCCGTTCTCAAGCTTCGTCGGATGAACCCCAATCCGGAAGGACCGGTCTTTACCGTGCCAGGTGGGCCCACTGTCCCGATCGCCAGCTCCCTTGTTGTGCTGTGGCTACTCTCGAACATGACGCAGGCAGAGTTCATGGGCCTCGGTACGCTACTTGTGGTGTCGAGTATCGGATACTTGGTGATGCGCCGCTTGAAATGATCAGTCGTCGGATTCGCAAAGGAAGCAGCTGCGATTTGATCAGTCGTGTACGCCGACGAGGGTCCATTTGCCGGTTTTCATATCTCGTGCCACATCGAATGTGCCCCGGTCGGTGCGCAACGTGACGTAGCGGCGATGCCGCTCTATAGCCCACCACGTTCCTCGCACATCCCATTGCTCGATGATCTCCCGGACTGGGTGTCGTTCCTTGCCCCGGATCAGAATGGTGGGGCGATCTCCCTCAAATCGGACTTCTGTCTCTCGTCTTCTACGCTTCATTCGCTCGTGGAAATAGAGGTGATTGTGAATAGGCACGATAATATGTGCAGAATATGTGTGTCAAGACATGTGCGGCAGAAAGTGTATGTAAAAATGACAGGGTAGCGTGTCATTTTTTCTACAATAAAATGACAATATGACTCGTTATGACTTTTGAGTGCTTCACTATGACAGGAAGCCGAACAAGAGGGAGGGTTGGACTACAATTGGCACACTGCTTGCAAACCTCCCCATGCACCCACCGCCACACGTCATCACCGAACTAGCGGGATGACTCACGACCAACACTCAAGGAAGGTGAATTATGTTGAGAAAGAAGTTTTCTATTCCGGTCATTGCGGCAGCCATGTTTGTCAGCGGAGTATTGTTTACCACCGCCGGCGCCAATTTTCTTGGATCGGAGGATCGCGTTGCAACCATCAGCCTAGCTTCCGATCGGGCTGAAATAGAACCAACTATGGACTGGACGGAGCCGGACGTCGCGCCGTCTGTCTTTGAATTTGAGTCGGCCTTCGTCAACGTCGCAGAGCGCATCAACCCGGCCGTTGTCCAAATCCGAGCTGAACGGGTGGTTCGTCAGCAGATGCCTGATGCATCCCAATTGCGCGGTACTCCCTTCGACGACTTTTTCAGACAGTTTGGTCTACCCCAAGCAGAGCGAGGGACCCCAGGCGGCGGCACACAGCGAGAGTACCGCTCTGAAGGACTCGGATCAGGAGTTATCATTCGGGGTGATGGGTACATCGTAACCAACAACCATGTGGTTGATGGCGCAGAGAACTTCTCTGTGATGTTGCTCGATGGTAGCGAGCTCGAAGCGACTCTAGTCGGGGGAGACGAGTTTACTGACTTGGCTGTCCTGAAAGTCGAAACAGATGATCTCCCGGTTGTAGGATTCGGCAACGCGGATGATTTGCGTGTCGGACAATGGGTGATGGCATTCGGGTCGCCTCTCTCGGCCGAGCTCGCTAATACCGTCACGACAGGAATCGTTAGCGCTAAAGGTCGCTACTCTAGTAATGGTACCAGTGTTCAGCACTACATCCAGACGGATGCAGCCATCAATCCGGGTAACTCGGGCGGTGCACTCATCAACTTGAATGGAGAATTGGTGGGCATCAACACGGCTATTTTCACTCGGACTGGTGGTTATCAAGGAATCGGTTTCGCTATTCCCGTTAACACGGTGGAGGCGATTACCAGACAGTTGATTGCCAAAGGTGGCGTTCAGCGCGCTCGTTTGGGTGTCGAGTATGGTGCGGCATCGAACGCGCTGATCAATGCGCTGGATCTACCACTGGGCGCCGCCCAGGTCGGTAATGTCATTGAAGGTAGTGCAGCTGATAAGGCTGGCATTCATGAGGGCGATGTCATCCTTGAAGTTGATGGCCAAAAGCTAGACAATGCGCTTGCGCTTTCGACGATTATTGGAGGTTTACGTCCCGGACAGAAGATCGATATGAAGATTAACCGGGAAGGGGAGCAGAAGACGCTAACAGTGACCCTTGGGGCAGCTGAGGAAAGTGAGTCTGTGGCTGCTGTGGAGGATACGTCCGAAGACTCAGTCTCTGAAGCACTCGGACTGAGCTACACGTCGCTCACGGAAGATGTCGCTCGGCGCTACAACATCGAATCGGATCTGAACGGGGTCTTGATCACAGATGTCGATGAAAGCAGCCTCGCGTTTCGTGATGCTAACCTTCGTCCAGGCTTCTTGATTATTGAGGCCAACCGGCAGAAAGTGGAAAGTGTGAAAGACTTTGAAAAGATCGTTGAGAGCTTGGATGAGGGAGATTCATTCCTTGTGCGGGTTCGCATTCTAGAGAATGATTCCTCGATGTTGACAGCGCTCGTCAAGTAAAGCGTCTGTCCAATCGGATTGGGTGCTTGTGGGGCGCGGGGCGAGAGCCCCGCGCCCTTTGTAGATAGAGTGGGCGGAAGCTCTGCGCCTTTGTAGATAGCGCGGGGCGAGAGCCCCGCGCTGCGTTCTATGGTTTGTATGATTGGCGGGTGTACTTTTAGGCGTGTGACCGGCGCCAATTCAAGGTGTCTGGCTGCGATCATTCAATCGAGTAGATACGACATTGACCCATCCGATGACTCTTTCCAGAAGTATTCCCAACGTGGCTGGCAATGTGCTTGCTTATGTCGTGATGCTTGGCACCAATGCGCTGGCCAACATCCTTCCTATTAATGGGCAGATGACCGGTGAGATTTCGGATCGATTCCAATCCATGTTCACCCCTGCCGGCTTCACGTTCTCAATCTGGGGCGTGATCTACCTGGGTCTGTTTTTCTTTATCATTGTGCAGGCATTGCCCCGGTTTCGCCACAGTGAGGTTTTGGCCCGCATCGATCGGCTCTTCCAGGTGAACTGTCTGCTCAATGCGGGATGGATACTGGCTTGGCACTATAACCTCTTGCTCCTGTCGATGGCCATCATGCTGGGCATCCTGGCTACGCTCGTCATCATTCACCGCACCTTGTCCGATGACCGAGCACCCGTTGGGCCGGTGTTCTGGACAAGTGTCCGCCTGCCGATGAGCATTTACTTCGGCTGGATCTGCATGGCGACGATTGCCAACATCAGCGTGTTGCAGAGCGTGTGGGATCTGAATGATTTCCTCGTCTCTGAAACCATATGGACGCTTCTCAAGCTGCTGGTTGCGGCTACGGTTGGTTTTGTGGTCTATCGCTCAAGCCGTGATGCTGCATTCATTGGCGTGATTGCCTGGGCTGCCTACGGCATTCAGGCCAGCCAGCCGGATGGTTCGGTGATTGGTATCGTCGCCATGATTCTGAGTGGTGTGTGCGTGCTAGGCATTGTGGCGCATATTGTTATGAGGGCCATGGGCGGGCGCTATTCCCAGACAACGTAGCTGTAGCGGTCCTCGTGGAAATGAGCGCCTTCGCGCACCATCGACCGTTTGAGTGAGCGGGGGAAGCGGCGGTGCACCTTGCTGACGGCTTCCTTGACTTGACGCCGTTTGCGGTCGAAAAGAGACATCTGAATCATATCTCCCGTGAGCAGCCCAGCCAGAATGACTTCTACCTTTTCGATTCCCACGCGGCCCTTCGACTGCATTAATTCAGTAAACATGTCCTCCGTGAGCCGTTCGGCAAACCTGATGAGCGCATCGAGGCGAGCTGTGGGATGAGTGAGAACACGTGCTGCGTGTTCGGGGGGATGACCCTCGAGATGTAGCACCACTCGGACCTGCCCAACGATGTTCGACTTGAGCTTCTCGTGGGTCTTCTGCACGAGCCGGTGTACGATGGGAATAACGTACGGGGCGTCGTAGCAAGGCGTGAAGAGCGTGAAATGCTTACGGATGACCGGCGCCGGACGGAAGAGGGAGATGGCCGTTGCATCCTCTGGATGGATGAGGCGGTGCAAGTGCGTGCCTTCATCGTCCCAAGCCAGTTTCAAATGGCGCTCGCTCATCGCTCGCGCCGTTCCAAGTGTCGCACATCCGAGCATCTCCAGACCCTCGATACATTCATATCCAAAGTCCGCTTCCTCGAGGAAAGCGACCGGGAAGTTGTCCTGAAAGCCATCGACTTCGTCCTCATCCACCGAAAGAACCTGTCCGGCGCCCGCCTGAATGGAGGCAAGCCACGCTGTTGAGCGGTGCGGGCCGAAGCCGATTGACGCGCCGAGAAAGCGCGCCGTCATGCGTACCTCTTCCGTATCGGCGGCAAACCAGAGCCGAGGTGAATCGCTTTCCATGAACGGCGTGATGCGGTTCATGCGTTCGAGCACATACTCCCATGCGCTGAACTCCGCGACCGGATCCCGCACATAAAGTGCTGCTTCAGGGCAGAGAGACATGGCCCGCGCGGCCGTCATACCCCGTTCGAGGCCTACCATGGCCGCCGCCCGATTTACTGCGATGATGTGGTTCTCCTCCTGCACAATGAGGGGCTTGACCGAGTCATGATGCCGAATGAGCGAAATGGCCCATGCCGGGAAGTGCTTGATGGTCAGGCAGCCGAAATGCTGCGTATCCAGGTTCGAGGTGCGCTCTGGATCGGGAGCAGGAGATGGGGTGAGGAATGATCGTGCTTCCATGATGGGCCTTGTGGTGCGCGTGAATCCGGTGGGATTCGTGCGGTATGTACTGCGGGTCTGTTGGCACCCGCCGATGAAGGAATGGCCCCCTAGCATAACATATGTAATATATGTGTGTCAATGCCTAGCCATGAAAAAGAGATTTTCCGATGAGTTAGGTACGGAGAGTAGCGTGTAACAATCACTTCCGGCCATACGTTGACTTGACATGAGGCTTGTCGGAAGCGCCTCTCATGCACGTTAATCTACTTAGTGGCCACTTTCATGCTGCTGCACCACCTGCAGATTTCTTTCTGCTCACTGCTCAAAGCATCACATATCAAGCCTTGGAGAGTTTCGAACGACTACGAAAGACTCGACCATTTTAACGGCTTGTTGTTGGTTCCTAATTTAGATACTGCCTTTGATTCAGGGTTGATCGCCTTTCGAGACTCGGGTGAAGTGATTATCTCCACTTTGTTCAAAGACCCTCAAACGCTTGGAGTTGACCATTTGATGTCTATTGAAACAGAGCCCTCTCACTATCCTTATCTGGATTATCATCGCCAGAAAGTATTCAAGGAATGAGGAGACAAAGGCAAAAGACACATAACAAGCGCATGTTGCGGGCTCGCAGTTCTGGCGTGCCGGTCTGTTACCAATTACTTTCTGTTAGGTGAGCGTTGGCTCGCCGCAAATCCGCCAGCCGTTATGGCGCTTCTGTTGACATCTGAAACAGGTTTAGGCGAGTTGGGTTAGATTGTTAGCTAACAATTGGTGTGATTCAATGTCTTATTTAAATAGAATTACGATTGAAGCCGGAAAACGCGGTGGTAAACCTTGTATTCGAGGTTTGAGAATTACCGTTTATGATGTTTTGAGCTACTTGGCATCTGGAATGTCTACTCAAGAGATCCTGTCCGATTTTCCATCTCTAGCCAAGGAAGACATTTTGGCTAGCCTTGAATATGCAGCCGAACGTGAACGTGTTACGCTGACGGCCAGCGCATGAAAATCCTATTCGATCAAAACTTGTCTCCAAAGCTGGTCGATCGTCTGCAAGATCTTTTTCCAGATTCCAAACACGTTTCAGAGGTTGGATTGGAGTCCGAGTCTGACTTCCGAGTATGGGACTATGCCAAAGAGCATGGATTTTCCATCGCCAGTAAAGATTCAGACCTGAGTGAAATCGGGATGGTTCGCGGTTTTCCTCCCAGAGTAATCTGGATCAGAAGGGGAAATTGCTCGACAGCTGACATCGAGCAACTACTCCGAGAAAACAGTGCCAACATTCTGAATTTAGAAGAATCTGCTCCCTTCGGAATACTTCTATTAAGTTAGCGTGTTTTCTTTCGCGCCATAACAAGCGCATGTTGCGGGCTCGCATTGACCTGACATGCTGGTTGGAAAGAGTTATGTTCTGAAAGGGTGGGTGTGGATGCTCGCCGCAAATCCGCCAGCCGTTATCCGCACTCGGAACTTGTCCTCATGGTCGTACATTCTATTGTACAACTAAGCTGGTCCGAGCGCTATGAAAACCATCCCCCAGATCGTCCCGATCTCTGAATTCAGAAAAGAAGCCGCTGGCCTCGTCAAGCAGGTCGCCGGATCGAAGGAGCCTCTCGTAATCACCCAGCGCGGCAAGGCAGCCGTGGTCATGGTGGGAGCCGAAGCATATCAGCGCTCCCAGAAAGAGCTCGAGATTCTCAAGATCCTGGTGCAGGGCGAGAAGGACATTGAAGCTGGCGTGGGCTACACGATGGCTGACGTGATGAAGGAGGCTGACGAGATCCTTGGCGAGTAAACTCTCCATTCAGTACACGCCCCCAGCAAGGCGACAGTATTTGGACGCGCTTCGCTATATCAAGGCGGACAAGCCATCGGCGGCCAAGAACTTTCGCGTCAAAGCAGAGCGCATTCTCAGTCGCCTCGAAGACTATCCAGATTCCGGAAGTCTTATCCCGGAGTTTCCTGACTCTGAATTCCAACAGGTGATTGTTAAGCCGTATCGCTTCTTCTATCGCGTCGAGAAGAATGTTGTATGGGTGGTTGGAGTATGGCACGACGCCCAGCTTGCCCGAATCTGATTACTCGTGCGGATAACAAGGGCATGTTACGGACTCGCACAACTGGCAGAGGCCGTTGGAAACGATTACTTTCTGGGAGATGGGCGCCAGTTCGCCGCAAACGAGAGGGCAAAGCCTTCGACTAACGCAGTGGCGAAGCCACGAGTAAATCCGCCAGCCGTTATGCGTCTTTCGATCGGTGCTCAGAAAATGTGCTTGGGAATGGTCATCGTGACCAGCATGTGGGGGACATCAACAGTCTCAGCAATCTTCAGGTCTGCCGAAAGAGATGCCAGCACGTATGCTTCTGTTCGGGACATTCCGGTTTGGTCAACAATGTAGTCGATCATGGCACGGATGGCCATTTTCGCAGCGTCGTCTATCGTGACCCCATATCCCGTAACCGAGTATGAATGATCGGTTTCATACTGTGGAGATGGGATGTCTCTACCCTCTTTGACAACATGAATCTCGTAGACCACTCGAAGTGGACCTTCTATAGCCGTGCCCGACACCTCGCCATCACCCTGCGCGACGTGCGGATCGCCAATAGAAAACAGAGCTCCGTCAACAAAAACAGGGAAATAGGACGTAGTGCCTTCTACGAGGTCTTTGTCGTCCATATTCCCTCCGTTATGTCTCGGTGGCACGGTGGAAAGCAGTGAATCCGTGGCCGGTGCAACTCCCATCACACCTGGAAACGGCCTGAACGGAATCGTGATACCGTTGCCAAAATCTGCCTCTGTATCTCCGGGCTCAAAATGAAATACCTTCATGAATGGCTCGGTGAATTCATCGGCGAGAAAACCAAATCCCGGAAATACGGCTGACCAACCCCAATCTTGCACTTCGATCTCATGAAGCGTAACTGCAAGCAGATCCCCTGGCTCGGCTCCATTAACGTACACAGGCCCGGTAAGCGCATGGAAAGGTCCGGCAGCCAAGATGGCATCCAGGTCTTCAGCCTTGGTGTCTACGGTTACATGGCCACCTGAAGCTTCAACGAGAAATGCTTCGACTATCGCTCCTGAGTCCACGGTCAATACGGGCTCAAAAGTCTGGCTCCACTTGTTGTGACCATTTTCTGCTGTAATCGTAAATTCCGGTTCTGGAGTAATGTCTGCTTTCGGCGTGACAAGTTCCTGTGAACAGGCAGCAAGAAAGAAACAAAGCGCTAAGACGATTGGGCGGGGCATGATATAAGAGGTTGAAGAAGAAAAAACATATGGGGTGAGCAAAGTACCTAAAAAACGTTAGTTATGGTATCAGATGATTTATCAACTGTGTGCCGGCAGATATTTTGTGTTTCGTCAACCTACACCTTTTCTTGGTTCACACACTCTGAACTAACATGATCGGCTACTCACTCGCACATTACGAAATCACCTCCGAGCTTGGGCGCGGCGGAATGGGCATCGTGTACCGGGCGACGGACACGAAGCTGAACCGTGAGGTCGCCCTCAAGATTCTCCCCGCTGCAGCGCTGGCAAGCGAAGAAGACCGAGCCCGATTCTTTCGCGAGGCCCAGTCCGCCGCGCAGCTTCATCACCCGAACATTGCCACCGTCTTTGAAATCGACGAAACGATTCCCGTAGACGCGGATGGAAACGAAGTAGCGGCCTCCGATGGCCCGCGGCCCTATATCGTGATGGAATTCATCGAAGGAGAAACCCTTCAAGAGCTCATCAAAAAGGGTCCGATGAAGCTGGCGGACGCCGTGAATGTGGCGGCGCAAGTGACCGAGGCCTTGAAGGCGGCTCACGCCAAAGAAATAGTGCGTTGGCGTGTTGGCTGATCTGACTGGAATGGAGCCGCTCTTTGGTGCATTTATGGACTACCAGGGGGGAGCTTACGGTATGGCTCTGCTTTCCAAGTTACCCATTGTTAGCTCCACGAATTATCGATTGCCAGATGGAAATGAGCCTCGGACGGCGTTATCAGCGGTCGTAGAGCTTCCTCAAACAGGTCAGCTTCTTCGTTTCATCGGAATACACTTCTACCGGACAGAGGAAGAGCGTCTTGCTCAGGCCGTAAGACTGGAGGAGTACTCTGAGGATGATGAGGTCCTGCCAACCATTTTAGCTGGAGACTTCAACTCCGAGCGCGGTGATTCCGTCCTGACATATCTTGAGAAGTCCTGGTACGTAGTCGACAAAGGAGAGGATTATCTCACCTTTTCATCCTTTGACCCGGTGAAAGAAATCGACTTCTTCATGTGGCGACCACTCGACAGCTTCTCCATCATTAGTCAGGAGTTGCTCGCAGAAGAGGTCATTTCTGACCACCGAGCCTTGGTGATCGAACTGGTAGTGGACTCGCTTCTCGAAGGCCTGCGTCGGTTTGCGGACGATAACCGAAATCACAGATTGATTAGAGCCCAAGGATCAAATTAACCAAGTAAGTCCGCCACAGGTATAACATCTAAAACACTTTCGCTGTGCTCGCTTCTCAACTATACGACGATTTTGGAAGACGATATGCTGAGGCCTGGAGCAGTCAGCTTCCTACCAAGGTAGCCGACATGTTTTCTCCAGAAGGCTACATCACAATCAATGGTAACCAACCGGCCATTGGCCGCGCTGCGATTGCTGAGGTCGCTTTAGGTTTTATGTCGACCTTTCCTGATCTAGATGTGCAGTGTGACCAAGTAATCGTTGAGGAAAAAGCGATTAAGTGGTGCTGGACAATGAGGGGTACAAATTCTGGACCCGATGGCTCTGGGAGAATAATTGATATTTCTGGCTACGAGACAATTGTGCTCGATTTACATGGACTCATCATTTCTGCTGACGGGTATTATGACGAGGCGGATTTTAACCGTCAGCTAAGGCCTATTGACTAGATTTTTTGTCGATCTGCAAGGAATTTGTACTACTTCTATTCTTGTTTGAAAAAGATTTTCCGATGGGTTGTACCACTATTAGAGGCATTTGAGAACCTAATTATTTCTAGTTTGAGTGTCTTAGCTTGCCGCCCACGAAGGTGGGAAACCGAGGACTAAACACGTAAAACCTTTAGCCGTTATCTAGATTTCCGAAAGCATGAACAAACTGGTTGCACTACTTCTGGTCCTGTTGTATTCGGTCGTCATTTCTGGATGTACTGGCGATGCAAAAAGGGTGGACGAAATTCCTCGGCGCAATGTTGTCTTGATCGTTGCGGATGATCACAGCCAAGATCTTGGTGCGTACGGCAACCCAGTAGTCCGGACTCCGAATTTGGATCGGCTAGCAGCCGAAGGAACGGTTTTTAAACATCATTACGCGACCACAGCCAGTTGTTCGGCGAGCCGTTCTGTGATTCTATCAGGCCTCCAGAATCACGCAACCGGTCAGTACGGCCATCAGCACGACTTTCACCATTTCGTGAGTTTCGATCACGTCCGTAGTCTTCCCGTCTTGTTGTCAGATTCGGGGTACAGGACTGCAACAGTTGGTACGTTTCATGTAGCTCCACGAGATGTCTACCAATTTGACTCCTTTCTTGCCGGTCATTCCCGCAGCTCAATCGAGATGGCGGAGGCTGCTCGTACCGTAATCGAGTCAGACGACGAGGCACCATTCTTTCTGTACTACGCGTCGTCTGATCCTCATCGCGGTGCTGGGTTTGCAACCGACCAACCCTATGCGCCGGACCGATTCGGTAATCGCGTTGAAGGCTTTCCTGGTGTTGAGTCTGTTGTGTACGATCCCGATGATGTTATTGTCCCGGACTATCTGCCAGATACCCCAACAGTTCGGGCGGAAATTGCCCAATACTACCAGGCTATATCTCGAGTTGACCAAGGCGTTGGTCGCTTGCTGAGCATTCTCGAGTCATCTGGTCGTCTCGATGACACGCTAATTATCTATACATCAGATCACGGGATTGCTTTTCCGGGAGCGAAAACCACGGTCTATGAACCAGGCCTCCGGGTACCGTTAATAGTAAGACACCCGAACCTTGAAGGGGGAGGGACCAGCAGTGCATTGACAAGCATGGTCGACATCACTCCGACAATCCTAGACTTTGCCGGAATCGAAATGCCAGTTTATGACCAGCATATTGGCCTCGAACCGTTGAAAGAGGCGTTTCCAGCAAACGGGGGCCTTCATGGGCGCTCATTCCTAGACATTGTTGGGACTCAAGATCCTGTAGGATGGGATGAAGTATTTGCCTCGCACACGTTCCATGAGATCCAAATGTACTACCCGATGCGAGCGGTACGGGATCGAGAATTCAAATTTATTTGGAACGTAGCGTATCAATTGCCATTCCCTTTTGCAGCTGATCTTTGGGAATCACCATCATGGCAGGATGTCTATGCCGAAGGTCCCCAGGCTCAGTTTGGTCCTCGAACGGTCAACGAATATATCCACCGGCCAGAGTTCGAGTTGTATGACATGTTGACAGATCCATACGAGTCTAAAAACCTGGCATTGGATTTAGCTTATTCTGATGAAGTGGCCAACTACAAAGAGAAGCTCAAAGGCCATCAGATTCGTACTTGGGATCCGTGGTATTTGAAATGGCAGTATGAGTAATCCACTCAGGGAGTAGCTACGCAGACCGTTAGAAGGCTTAGACCAAGCTTTTCACGAAGTGATGTGGAGTTAGCGAAGAAGGAACAAGGATGACCATTTAGGTGATTGTTTCCTAGTGGCGTTTGTTGTTTTTCTTTTTTAATGTCGTGCTGTGACTGGCCCTCATCATCGTGAGAATAAAGAATACGTTGGTTTCGTTGCGACCTCTTAACGGACAGGTCAGGGTACGTAGCAGACGTATGTTGTAGGCTCTCTCAACTTTGTGCTTCGACGCCCGGAAATGCACTGACACTTACTTCGCCCATCCGATGTATCGAATCTTCGCGCTTACCTTAGTGATCCTGGTATCAGCGTGTGCGAATGAGGTAGAAAAGGGTCTTGGGTCACAGCCTGCATTATCTTCTTTAGTGGTTGCCTTTGACGAAGTCAGTTCTGAAGCTCTTGGTGATTCTGCAAGTAGAATTATCAGGCAGATGATCTCTGATTCGGAAATTGAGGTGCGAGCACTATTACCCAGTCTTCCTGATTCCATCCTGGTAAACATCGAGGTTGTTGACCGGGATATTGATGTGGTGGGAGGCGTTTCAGGGCGTGCAGAAGCCCCAGGTAAAGTCACCATCCAATTGTCCTCAACCTACCCCGGAGGTATACTGGCTGCGGCTGAGACGGCACTTTCCTCTACCATCTTTCACGAGTTTCATCATCTCTTCCGAGGTTGGACCATTCAGGATAACCGTTTCGGACAAGGAATTCCGATTGCAGCAGTTAATGAAGGGCTTGCCAGCGTCTTTTCGGAGACGTACACAGGAGTCTATTTCAAAGCAGCGTACAGTTGTCCTGAGGATGTAGCAGACTGGTTAGCCGAAATTCAGGCTCTCCCAACTGATGCTAACTACCAGATTTGGATGATGGGCAAGCATCCTGACGGGCGCAACTCTATTGGCTACCGAGTTGGTAGGTTTATTATACACCGAGCAGCTAAACAATCTGGAAAAGGAATTATTGAGCTTAGCATGCTCTCACCCGACGAGATATTGGCAATGGCCGAAAAAAACTGAATTCACCACAGCACAGATTCTTCTTTAGGACGTTTACGGATAATCACACAAACTACAGTCAATGGGAAGTATCGAACAGTCTGACGTAGTTATTGTGGGTGCCGGAGCAGCAGGCTTGATGGCGGCCATTTGGGCTGGACGAACCCATCCGGGACGGTCAATAGTCCTTTTAGACGGGGCAAAAAAGCTAGGCGCCAAAATCTTGGTTGCCGGTGGCGGACGGTGCAATGTCACGCATCATCAGGTAGATCCATCAAGGTATGCCGGCTCAACGAAATCAGCGATATCGCGAGTTCTGCGGCAATTTGATGTACCAGAAACCACGCAGTTCTTTAGCGATCTAGGCGTAGACCTGAAGCGCGAGGATACTGGGAAGTTGTTTCCCACGACTGACAGTTCAAGGGATGTTTTAAATGCCTTGCTAAGCGCAGCTAAGAAAGCAAAAGTCCGTATTCACAATCCATGCCGTGTTGATGCTGTTGGTCACACGTCGTCTGGATTTTTTGTTTCGGGACAGTGGGGCCGAATGGAATGCGGACAACTTGTTCTTGCAACAGGTGGCAAGAGTCTGCCAAAGTCTGGTTCAGACGGAAAGGGGTATGATTTCGTTCATTCCTTCGGGCATAAAGTGACGCGGACGTTTCCGGCCTTGGTCCCTATAACATTGCCAAAGCATGATCATATTTGCCTATTGAGTGGATTAACCCTCCAGACGACACTGCGCCTTCATTCCAATACTGGGAAACGCATAATTGAGTTCACGGACTCGACGCTTTGTGCACATTTTGGCCTATCAGGGCCGTCTGTCTTAGATATCAGTCGCTATTATTTGGACTTCAAGTCCAATGATCCGGGAGCGTATATATCGATCAACTGGCTCCCCAACAAAGCAACCAAAGACCTTGATGCGGATCTGCAATCATTGGGGCATACCTCAGTACGTCAGTATTTACAAAGATGCTTACTGCCTGAGCGATTAGTAAAAATGCTGCTCACCTATTGCGATCTCGAGTTTGATATCCTGGGAGACCAACTTCTGCGGAGCGAGCGACGGCGCCTCACTCAGGCAACTACTGAAATGCGCCTCGATATTACGGGAAACCGTGGTTATACCTTCGCGGAAGTAACAGCAGGTGGTGTGCCTTTAAGCGAGCTGGTTCTTCAGCGAATGGAATCCCGCAGTTGCCCAGGATTGTATCTGTGTGGTGAAATATGTGATGTAGACGGGCCCATTGGCGGATTCAACTTTCAATGGGCTTGGGCTAGTGGCTACGTTGTGGGAACGTCGCTACAGTAACTTCCCCGTGCGCCCGTGCGCCCGTGCGCCCGTGCGCCCGCGCTACACTTGCCCAGCTGGCCGCGCGTGACCCTTTCGCCCCACTCTTCCCACATGCCGCGCGTATGGATATCTTGATCTCTGGGATCCAGAATGGGAAGAAGGCCACGCTCCTCATGAAATCGCGCGGCGGCCGACAGGCAATATTGTGATTGCTAACTCAGACGCAGCGGCATCCGCGTATACTCAAGCAGCCATAGAAGAGGCTTTTCGCGCAGTTGACGAGCTCAGATGATTGGAGTGCATTGAAGATTGGCAAAAGTGCAAGGTGCAGGACGCTGATTACGTGCTAACTCAGCTACGTGAAACAACCAGTTTTAAAACGTTTTGGATGGAAATTAGGTGTTACAGATTGTTGATGGGTACTTGATAGCTCAAGCATAAATCAACAAAGTGTATCATGGAATCCTCAAGTACTCTTTTTATCAACCTTGTCACCTTCAACAGTGCAGCGGTAAAGCGCATGGATGCGAATCTCAGCATCCATGGTATTAGTTTTTCCGAATACCAAGTGCTGCATCACCTTTCGCAAAGCCCCGCATCGATGCTTCCTCGTATTGAACTTGCGCGTTTAGTAGGCCTATCGGCGTCAGGTGTCACCAGAATGCTTGCACCGATGGAGAAGATCGGTTTAGTGCACAAGGAGTCAAACGTACGCGACGCAAGAATGAGCTTGGTTAAACTGTCTGACTCAGGGGCATCAATCTATCGAGACGCCTCAACTACGGTAGATCACGTTTCTTCGGAATTGCTTACCTCCTTGTCCAAAGAGCAGCGCACTTTGCTATCTAGCGTGTTCGCAAGTCTGAATTGAAGGTGCAAGCGGCAACTTATCTTTATCGCAGGAATGATGGCCTCACAACCGGGGAGTTTATCCAGGGATAGACCCTTGATGCTAAAATTAATGAGGGACCACTTTGACTTGAGGATGCAATTCGCATAGCGAGCGAAGTTGCGACTGCTCTGGAGGCTGCTAACACGAAGGATATCGTTCAGCGAGACAAAACGGGAACGTGGAGCAATCCGGAGGTAGTTCGTGATTTGTATCAGTTTGGTGGGGATATATTGTCTAATACTCCTGCCACTGATCTCTTCGCGATATTCGGATTTCTGCGACAATGAGCGGTCTTCCGCTCCGATGATGCTGCCTTCTTATATGCGGAAGTAATTGATGTGCAGAATAATGAAACTTGATTATTTTCAGTATCGGCCGCTGACGGGACTGCCCGAATGGTTCTCTCTTTACCGCTCAGTAGCCATGTTAGTAGTAATGCTCGGTTGAAAGATTCAACGTTGTACTATGCCTTCAGAGAGACGGATGGCGATATTTGGCTCATCGATCTTGTTGAGCGATGAATTCTAGATAGAGGGATGCCCCCTCGTGTATTTACACATTCTCTGAGCTAAAAAATATGGCAGACTTTGGAAATCCCTTTAAACACGGATCATTGAGCTCTCTGCTCTTGGGCATCGGGTTAGTGATTGTGATGCTATACTTTTATTTGACGTCGCCTGTCAAAGAACCCATTTTCCTGTTTTTGATCTTGGTAGCCATTGCATCAACAATCGGATCCTATTTTCAGTATGAGAAGCTAAGTCGACAACAGAAGCGGAATGATTAGAAAGGAGAAGGATTCTATTCTGTCATCAAGATGTACCCACTTCTTGTTTATGAGTGAGAGAGCCCTTTTCTTTTCCGTGCAATCGGTTTAAGGCTGTTTGCATAGCACTTTGTCCAAGTCTTACACCCCACGTAGCCAATACGCTCATGAATAACGATCGTCGACTTTTTTACGGAAGTTGTTTTGCACTAATAACAACTGCTCTCTCATTTAGTATTCGAGCCGGTATTCTTGGCCAATTGGGAACTGAGTTAAGCTTTTCTGCCGAGCAGTTAGGGTGGATTAACTCTATGTGGTTTCTAGGATTCCCAATTTCTATGGTAATTGGAGGTCTTGTTTATCACACCGTGGGACCGAAAAAGATCATGCAATTTGCGTTCTTGGCCCATGCGGTCGGAATCGTAATGACCATTTACTCTGGCAGCTTCATTGGGCTTTTGATCTCCACATTGCTGATCGGCCTCGGAAATGGATGTACTGAAGCGGCATGTAATCCGATGATCGCCGACACGTACGAAGGCGTCAAGATGAGCACCATGATGAACCGCTTCCATATGTGGTTTCCAGGTGGAATCGTGATAGGCGCACTGGTGTCGAAATTCATGACTGATTTTGGATTCGGATGGCAGGCTCAGATTTGGATGATTATGATTCCAACGTTGATTTACGCCTATCTCTTTTGGGGTCAGACTTTCCCGGCAGCTAAAGAGGCCGAGTCGACTTCTGTGTCGAAGAATTTCCAGGCGATGCTTTCTCCTCTGTTCCTATTCATTTTTGCTTGTATGGCGTTAACCGCAATCTCTGAGTTCGGACCACAACAGTGGGTTGGTCTCATTTTGTCGAAGAGTGGTGCTCAGCCGATGCTGATTTTAGCACTTGTAACAGGTCTCATGGCTGTAGCTAGGTATTTTGGAGGAGATGTAGTTGGCAAATTCAGTCAAACTGGAGTATTGCTTGGGTCGGCTGTACTTGCCACCATCGGAGTCTATCTATTCAGCACCCAAACAGGGGCTATGGCGTACGTAGCAGCCATCGTTTATGCGTTGGGAATTGCTTATTTCTGGCCAAACATGATCGGTTTTGTTGCCGACAAAATTCCGAAGAGTGGCGCCTTGGGCATGTCTATTGTTGGAGCAGTTGGAATGTTCTCAACCTCGATCTTCCAGCCAATCATCGGTGGATGGATCGATGGTGACCGCGCCGCCGGAATGGCTGCAGGGTTTACAGGGGACGAATTAGAATTGGTAGCAGGACAAGCTACTTTAGGAACCATGGTTCTTTTCCCTGCCATCTTAATTGTTCTCTTTACGGTCCTGCATTTCTGGATGAAGAAGCAGCCGTCAGATGCAGCCCTAGCCGCTTAGAGGCATTTTGTGTACTATTTCTACATGCACTGATTGCGACCCTTCTGGGAGTTGTGCGGTTCGGTGTTCGATCCATGGGACCTATTAGCCTATGTTTCGATGCTGTTGCCGATGTTTGTGGTCGATTTTCGCATTTGCACATAGATCTAGATATAGACAGTGATCTAGATATAGACAGTTGAAGCTGCTCTTCTGCAAATGATAGATAGCTCCGGCATCAACATAATCCGGCGTAAGTCTTTAATATTACTTAGTATCGAATGTCTCCTTCAGCCAATTCAATACCTATGAGAGGGGATTGGCTGCGGAAGCGCAAGTACATTGATGAGCCAATGCCAGCGAACTATTCATCAGCCGAGTAATAATCATGTTCTACTTATCCCGCCTTTTTCTTCTGTTAATGGTTGCGGTCGTACTTACCGGTTGTGATTCAACATCTTCATCTGATGACCCTGTTAGCGCAGAAGACTTTGTTGGAAGTTGGAAGGCGTCTTCTCACATGTTTACAAACAATGCGAATTCGTCTCAGGTAGTCGACATTATTGCCCTCGGGGGAGAAACCAGAATGACAGTGCTCGCTGGAGGAGGTGCTCGTACGTGGGTCGATTTTGGTGACTTCCATGATGAATGGGACGCTCAGCTTAGCGTCAGTGGCAGTTTTTTTACATCAGACCCTGTAGAGGAAGGACGTCCAACTGTGCAATATCAGTTTCAGCTGGACGGGGGCGTAGCGACACTGACACGCATGGATGCCGAATTCGACTTCACTTTGCAAGGACAACCTGCAGTTGCAGCTACTCAAGTGATTCGCTTGGTTCGTAATTAGTGGTTGAATTCAAGATTAGTAGCGGATATTCCGGCGGCCTGAAAAGGACATCTTTCCATTGCGACGTCCTAAATGATAAACTGTGAATTGAGTTGTCATATAGGCGTACTCTAGACCTAACGGAATCTGTTGAGGTGCCCGGCGTCCAACTAACTCTCAGAGGCCAAAACTAGAAGAAGACACCGAAGCCGTATGCAACGCCTTTACAAGCACCTTGACATTGGACTACTCATCGCCCGCATTGGAATGGGAATCGGATTCCTTTATTACCACGGTTGGGACAAAATTATGGGTGGACCTGAACGATGGGAGGGCCTGGGTGGCGCGATGTCACGATTTGGGATCGATTTCCTACCAGTATTCTGGGGTTTCATGGCTGCTTTTGCTGAATCCATTGCTGCGCTGATGATCGCTCTCGGTTTCCTCTTTGCACCTATGTCAATCATTTTGGCCGTGACAATGTTTGTTGCCTGGACGGGCCACATTGCCTCTGGTCAAGGTACGCCGGGCCATTCGTTCAAAAATATGATGGTTCTCATTGCATTCCTGTTTACTGGTCCAGGTAAATACAGTGTGGATGCGTGGATTGCGTCCAAAAAAAGCGAAGGAAAGAACTAGGAAGTCAGTACAAGGAACATTTTCTGGAGTCATGACATTCAAGCGGCACATTTCGGCTACCTGCCTTCCCGGGCAGACAGCAGCACTCCCGTCGCGTCGACCATTCATTTTCAGGTCGATGAGCGAACCGGCTCATTAGCCGGCAGTCATTACTAGGAGTTATCGCCGCTTATTTCTTCTCTTGCCCCTCTCTGTTGTACGGGTTGGAACACTCACCGTACAACCGGACGTCCTCGTCGCATTATAACGTCGTCGGGACACCGAAGCAGCGATTACGCCTGTCTGGATCGTTTCCAGCAGTATGGCAGAACCACGTATGAGAGACCTAAAAGTCTTTCTTGTGATGGAGTTGCCACGGAATCGAATGATCTTCTCGGTCCAGTGCGGCAACTTCATCTTACATGACTACCAGCAATAACAATCTTTCGAACGGGTTTACTAGGTTCGGACTCCACAAGGACATCATGCGCGGCATACAGGATGCCGGATTCTCCGAACCTCGTCCAATTCAAGCCGAAGCCATCGCGCCAGCTCAGGAAGGACGTGATGTGTTGGGCCTTGCCCAGACAGGCACCGGAAAAACGGCTGCTTTCGCATTACCCCTCATCGATTCCATTTTACGATTTCGCCCGCGCCACACGAGTGCATTGATTCTTGCGCCTACGCGTGAATTAGCTAATCAGATTGCGGAGGAGATTCTTCTTCTGTCGCAGCATACACGTGTTTCACTCATGACGATTTACGGCGGAACGTCGATGGGTCGTCAGATCTCCAACGTTCGCCGCCGTCCTGACATTATTGTCGGTTGCCCGGGCAGGGTTCTCGATCTAATGCAGCAGGGACATCTTCGCCTGGACGAACTAGATACTCTCGTCCTTGATGAGGCTGATCACATGTTCGACATGGGATTCCTGCCTGACATTCGACGCATCCTTTCCCGTATTCCAGCGAAGCGCCAAAACCTACTGTTTTCTGCTACGATGCCTAGGGACATTCGTCGCTTGGCTGACGAGATTCTCAATGATCCCTTTGTTATCGAACTAGCCGACCAAGCTCCGGCTTCGACCATCGACCATGGTCTGTACAGCATTGGAGAAGGCCAGAAAGACAATCTTCTGAATCACCTTCTTGGCATGGAGGACTGTCATACAGCTATCATTTTCACGCGAACGAAGCACCGTGCTAAACGGTTAGCAAAGCGATTGAGCAACGAGGGACATCGCAGTATTGCTTTGCAGGGAAACATGTCCCAGGCGCAGCGTGATCGAGCTATGCAGGGCTTCAGGGATGGCAACTTTGATATTCTCGTAGCCACAGATATCGCAGCCCGTGGTATCGATGTCGAAAAGGTATCTCACGTCATCAACTACGACGTTCCTAATACACCTCAGGCCTATACGCATCGTATTGGACGAACCGGTCGTTCGGAAGCTGAAGGGATGGCGTACACCTTTGTGACAGGCAAAGACATTGGATGGCTCCGTGCTACAGAGCGAATGATCGGATCAAAGATCGTCCGTTTGACAGCCGATGGATTTGCTCCTGATTTCAGCGACTCAACGGATTCATCTGGTCGCGACAGTGCTCGCTCGAACGGCCGATCTGGCGGTGGCTCAAACGGCGGTGGTCGAGGACGAAGTGGTCGTTCTGGTAACGGCCGTTCTGGAGGTTCTGGTCGTTCAGGTCGCTCCAATCCGAACAATGGTGGCAGCCGAAATGGAAATAAAGGGCGCAGTCAGAGCGCGAGTGGTGGCCATCCAGGCCGCGGAAGCAAGAATGCTTCTGTTGGCGGAGATGGCGTCAGAACGCGTAGCCGGCACTAAACCCGATACGGACCGGTCCTCCATCGGCACGACCTGCCGTGAAGAGGATCGGTCCAATGGGTGATTGATCCTGTCTGAACCAGACAGGTGGATGCACGCATCCCCCGCATTGGTCTTAATATATCGGAGCGTCATTATCCTTAGTACGATTTGTGCCTCGATGGCGGACAACCAAGCGGCGGTTCCAAGGCCATCATTGGTCGCTCTTCCTCTGGGTAGAAAGCTGACTGGGGCACGGCTTCATTTTCGAACTTGGTCGACCCCATGAAGGTGCTCATTTTATTTCTGGATTCGTATCGATCCTCGTGATCCTTCTTTGCGTGCTTCTAGTGCGAACTTTTTTTGGGGCTGAAACTGGTTCGCAGACAGGCGTGGTGCAGCAAGGACCAAGAGGGCCGGCCGATATGTTGCCGGAGGTTGGAGCGGGTGGGCGACTTCAGCCTTCTTTTTGAATGGAGGGGTACAAACCCATCGCTTGCGCCTATCGTTTTAGCGGCTCATATGGATGTCGTACGGTCATCAACCAGTTTGAAAAGGGACCATCTACGAATGCATTGGTTCGGACCACCCTCGCCCCGACGATTATTGAAGCCGGTACGAAAGTGAATATCTTACCACCGTCAGCCCGGGCACTCTTTAATGCACGAATTCGTCCCGGCGATACGGTCGAAGGCGTAGTGAGTGAGCTTCAAGGCATCGTGAGCGATGATCGAGTACAAGTGATGCTTTTGGAGGGGGCGTCCGAACCATCTGCTTTGTCCCCGACGGAGACGCCAGAATATGGAGTGATTAGGGACCAACTCCTTGTGGTGCATCCGGATGCGGTGCCCGTTCCAGCTCTCATGATTGCTCGGACCGACTCAAGACACTATTCAAGTGTCACTTCGTCCATTTTCAAGATCACACCGATCTTATTGGATGTACCTGATTCCAAACGAATCCACGGAGTGAACAAACGAATGAGCTTAGAGAATCTAGAAAAAGCAATTCGGTTCTATCGAAATGTTATTGTTGCTTCGTCCGATATAGCTACGTAGAAACATAAACATGTCGGATCCGGGTAATTATCATGGACCGTGAGCATTCGATATTGAGAAAAGACTACCCGGATAGCTTTCGCTGATCTCTACGACTGATTATTTCTTCTGAAATGGTCGGGCTTCTAAATAACAAAACGGGAGACCGGCTGATGCCGATCTCCCGTTCTTCGCTCCCCGGGTAGGATTTGAACCTACGACCCTGCGGTTAACAGCCGCATGCTCTACCACTGAGCTACCGAGGAAGGTCTCGCATTGGAAGCGGTCGCAAAGATAAAATGATTTTTCAGGTGGGACAACCCTCTTAGCGGGGTTTTCAACGAGAAAAGTAAATTACATTTCTGAGAGACCTAAAATTGGGGTGCAAAAGTGAATTCTACAGCCCAATCGTGACTCACATTTAGGCCCGATGCGGCTTTATATATGGGTTATATCAATGAATGTCCGTTTAGCGGACGGGGAGGAACGCGGGAAAACCTACCGCTCCTATTGTTTAAAGCAGGATCAGATAGGTAAGCTTAGCGATACCAATGTTGCTGTTCATCACATAATTGGCGCGCGGGTCGAAGAGCATTTCATTGTCATCTGTCACGTGATAGGAGGTGTTGATCACCAGGAACAGGTCTGAGCCTGGCGTATGGATCCAGTCAATGCGAATGTTGGCGTTGATGTCCCGAGAGAAGTTATCTGTCTGGATGAGCGCCTTGGCGAACAACTTGCGAGAAACGCTAGCCAGAATGTCCAGCGAAGCCGTAATAGCACTAAAGTTTCCATTGTCGATGGGAAGATCAACACTATTCCTACTCAACCCGCCGCCCAACGTGAGGTGCTTAGATTGACGATAACCGGCTGTTGCACGCATGTCTGTACGGTTTCCACCATAGAAGCCTCCCGTTTCGCCGCTGAGCGTACCTGAAAACTTACGACCCGGATCAGAGGTCAGGCTAATTCCGACGCGGTTAAACGTATAGTCATTGGAGACGATCTCGGCATCTGGTCTGATGTAAAACGAGCGCTCAAGACGATCAAACTCTCGGCTGAAGGAGAAACGGACATTATCGCGCTCCCGGGAAGTGAACCCTACGCTGTTGTTTACAGACCATGACTGCAGCTCTCCATCTTGACCATCGGTGTGGATTCCCATAGTGTGATAGGTCATCTGGCGAAATGGGCCCTTGTCGAAGTATGGACTGTACGTAACAGTACCGATGCTTTGCCTCATGTCCCGGCGCCTCACAAAGCCGAGTGCTGGGGCATAGTTCTCTCCAACACTCGTGTAGGACAGGGATGCACCATAAATGTCATTTCGATAGCTAACGGCGGCGCTACCTGCCCAGTCATCTTTGTCTGGATTGCTGTCCGAAACGCTGGTAAACCAGACATCGGCACTACTAGCAGAACCAAAACGCTGTCGCACGTCAAAACCAACGGCGCGATTCCAGTCTTCCCCACGGTCATAACTGGTAAGAATTATCCCTGCTGATCCTCGACGTCCGAAATTAGTCTGGAGCCGTGCAACAGCATTATTGGCTGATTCCTCTCCGAAAATGCGGCCGAGTTTATCGCCAATATTGCCTTCGTCTGGACCTGTTTCAATGTTGAGAACACCCACGTTGAATCGTCCAACTTGACCGGTCATTCGTGCGCCCGCAAGAATTGATTCAGTGAGTCCAATTCGTCGAGAAAAGAAAGTCTGAGTGCGACGAGAATCTCCATGCTCGAAAATTCCTGAGCGCTCTAGGAAAAACTCACGCTTTTCGGGAAAGAACAGGCTGAATCGTGTCAGATTTATTTGAGTGTTGTCAGCCTCGACCTGAGCAAAGTCAGTGTTCATAGTGAAATCCAACGTCAAGTTGGATGTCAGGCCATATTTGAGGTCAAATCCTGCGTCAATGTTGCTATCTGACTCCGTATCCTTGATCTGAAGGTCAGGACGGACTTTCTGAGCTCCAGAGATGATATAAGGCTTGAGTTCGATGTTCTTGCCTCGACGGATGTTCTTTATGCCCGTCAAGCGTCCATATCTAGAAACCGTCTTCATGTCATCGGAATAGCCTGATCCGTATGTAAGAGGGATAAGCGGCCAGTTCTGGATTTCATTTTTCCGGTTGACTGTTCGTCTCATGAACAGACCGAAGGTCAGATCATCGCCCTCAGGGAATCGAAGCTGCCGGAATGGAATTCTCACTTCCATCGACCATCCTTTATCGTTGATTTGTGTTTCGCTTTCGAATACGGCATCCCAAGAATAGGAGTCGATCGTCATGTGTTCGTCGGCGATAAGGGCATCGTCCTGGGTGCCCAACGCATTCATTTCGAATAGGAAGGCATTACGACCATCAAGAAAAGTGTCGATCCCGATATAGGCGTGATCATCGCGATCATTGCGACCACCTCGCTCCATATTTTTGGCGCGGATCAGTTCTGGCTCTTTGTCAGAAAACTGAAAGGCGAAGTACAGGTTATCACGGTCATATGCGACTTTAGCCCATGAGTCTTCTGTGGGATCTTGACCCTCGTTCGGCCAGCGCTGGACGAAATCCGTCATTGGCATGATTCGAGACCAGACGGCGTCATCGAGACGACCATCTATGCGTGGAGAATCATCAGCGAACGTGGCTTCAATAGAGGGGACGTCTGTTTCTTGTGCTGTGGCAAGCGTCGTAACTGCCAACAGCACAAAAAGCATAGCGGTAGCCTTCTGCATGGTGTTCTGAGTGAGTTGGGTGTTTATGCTGGGTACGAAATGCAGACGAACAAAAACCTTGCTGGATTCCGGTTCTGCTGTTATCACGCTGCAAAATATCCTTTCCTAGCGCAATTGTGATGAAAGGGTTGCGAAATGATGCCTCGGGCGGTGCATTAAGTTGAATCGAGTTGTGGATTGTCGTAGAATTGCTTCCCCGTTTAAGCGGGTGCCGCTTGTCATCAGCCCTGGTGGCGGAATTGGTAGACGCGCTAGCTTCAGGAGCTAGTGTCAGCAATGGCGTGGAGGTTCGAGTCCTCTCCAGGGCACACTCAGGAGTGGTTTAAGTTGTGGCTCAACGGCTTAAATCACTCCCTTTTTTGTAATGGGCAAGCTCCAAGAGGTAGCATGATGCTGCTAGGCTACCGGGTCGTTTGTAATCCGGACTTTCCTCCGTAAGGTATCAATTAGAAGGGCTGGGCTAGAGGGGGAGACTCCGATTGCAGGCCCGATCGTAGCTCGGGTTGAAGCCTCCTAAATCTTGACAAGCGAACTCTATTATGGAACAGACTCTGACAGTGAAAGCTTGTCTATGTCTCGTGGAGTAATGGTAGACCTTTCAATTAGGTACAAACTGCCGACGCAGTAAGATGGCTAGGCGTGCGCGCCAGTGGCATCCTTTCGGCTTGAAAAAATGTGCGCTAGTGCGAACTATTGAGCGTCCGTGGGGGGTGTGTCGTACCCCGTCAACTCTACGTACCCAACTCCTGTGATCGCCTCCCCGGAAGCCGAGCCACCGATGTCAACAGCTCCTTCCCAGTATCTGACAGACACATTCAGTTCCTGATTTGGCTGAACGGGTGTGACTGACAGAGATATGTCCTCAGAGGGAATCTCGAGTCTCCACCCTGAAGGATATTCGGCTCCACTTACCGGACTAAGCCATGTGTCGCGGACGGTGATTTCAAACTGATCTGCTTCGAGGGCACGCTTGCTTCCGTCTTCCAGAACAAGCGTGCCGCTGGTAAAGGGGCTCACTGAGCCATCTTTGCGACGAAGCTGATAAACCATGATTTCCCGGCCGTCACTGAGCTGGAGGGCAAACCAATCCCACCCAGATTCTTTGGGCCCAAGGGCGGATGTGCTCCATTCATGATCCTTCCAACTCTGTCCGGATACTTCAATCCGATCGCCACGCAGAGATACGGTGCCTTCCGTCTCTATTCGGGTGTAGGAGTAGTAATAACTGGCATTGCCTTCGCCTTCTCCCTTTGGATCCCAACCATCATTACCCTGCAAGACCATCGGTTTGGCACGTCCTAGGTGGAGGTCGATTCCGATGCCGTCTTCTTCGGCCATGAGCCGTAATGGGAAAAGGTCCTCAATGCTTTCAGATTCCATATTCCAGTCGTCCAGCCAAATCCTGAAGGGAGGAGACTGGGCACCCGCGAGGCCCATGGAGCCACGACTGAATCTCTCAAAGGCATAGAACTCTCCGGTTTCCGGATCCGCTAAGGAGAAGTGCCCCATGTACAGCTGACGAGTGTCCCACGCACTATCAGGAGGAGCTCCTGCTGATTCATCGTCCACGTCAGGCGGGGCGAGTGCACTGCGGAACAGCGTCAACTCATACCCAAACCTTCGACCTTCATCCGAAAACAGATTACCAGTGAAGTACCACCATTCAGTCTTGAAGTCTGGATGGGCACCTAAGTCACTGGGCATGTTAAAGAGTTGTGGGCCAGTTGCTCGCGCATAACCAAGCGTGTCACCGCCCATGGCTGCTGCCAACTCCATGGGTTCTGTGTCGGACTTAGTGGGTGCCTGGACGCCGCATCCTGTAAGAACGAGGCCGAGGAGCGCCATGTAGAGTTGGTATTTCATTCGGCTCTCAGCGCGTCGGCTGCGTTTGCACGTGACATCGACCAAGTCGGGTATACGGATGCTAACAAAGCCGCAAGTAGCGCCAAGAGAACGGCTTGTCCTAAAATCATAGGATCAATGATGAACTGTAGCGTCCATCCGAACGAGCGTTGGTTGATCACAAATATCAACAGCCATGACAAGACAAGGCCCATCGGGATGGAGAGGATCCCGGCGATCAGTCCCATGCTTACTGTTTGAAGCGTTACCGTGCGACGGACTTGCACAGGCGTCATGCCATTGGCGCGTAGGACCGCCAATTCTCTTCGACGTTCTAGCTGCAATGACATGAGCGCCGTCAGCACGCCGACAAAGGCAACCAGGATGGCCAAAAGGCGCAGTACTGTTGTGACGGTAAACGTCCGATCGAATACTTCCAGGGAAGCCTGTCGCAGATCTCGATTGGAACGAATGTTTAGGCCCTGCACGGATGTAGTCGCCTCTCGTAGTTGCTCTACTACCGTTTCAACCGAATCGGAGGGCGCCACGTAGACCGCTAACCCGGATACAAAAGGATCATTGAAATGTATGTCGTATCGGGATCGAGTCATCTGGACCGCCCCCAGATCGGATGCATAATCATGGTAGATGGCTCCGACTTCGAAGCGAATCGGACCGTTAGCAGTTACAATGAGCAGTTCGTCACCTACTCGCGTCCCATGCCGATACGAATAGGGCTCAGAAACCATTACTACGTCGCGGGAGCGCATAGCTTCGCGATGGTCATAGTCGGCAATGGCCTTGTATCTACCAGGCTCTAAAGCGCTAGGACGAGGCTCTGTGACAATCAGATCTGTAGGTTCGTTATCAACGACAACGTTTGCAGTGCGGACAGAGAAGCTGGAAATGACGCCGTCTGCCGAGCGGATAACAGCTTCTGCCTCTGGAGTAATGGTAGAGTCGTTGCGCCGAAATACTGTCCCGGGGGGTGATATATAGACATCGGCCTCAAGAGAATAGGTAAGCCAGGTGTCCACCGTGGTTCTGAATGACTCAACCATCACTCCCACGCCCGTCGTGGCAGAAACCGCAATCGTAAGGGCCGCAACGGCTACAGCGGATCGGCTAAGAGATTGCCCGATTCCGGAGGCGGCCATTCGACCAATAATTCCGAATACCCCACCCAGTACAGGACGAAGTAGGCGGCTCCCCAATAAAACGAGAGCAGGCGTCCAGCAGGCACCGGCAAGTATGATCGCAAGAATACCCACGTAGCTTACAGCAATATTGGTTCCTGAGCCCCACAAAAGGAGTCCACCCAAAACAGCTAGGCCTAACCCGGACCAATTGAGCCGTGGCAGCATAGCTGAGATTCGGCTCTCGTTTTCGCTTCGTCGGAGCACGGTGCTGACGGCAGCACGGGTCGCCTCCCGAGCCGGAGGAATGGTGGAGAGCAACGTGCTTCCTATACCCAGAAGAAGACCCTTAGCAAGGGCCCAGTAAGAAAGGTCTAGATCGCGAATCCGCACCACGAAATACAGGTCATTAATGGTCTGTGTAACCAGACCCACAAGCACGCGGCCCAGCGCGACGCCGCCCAGTACGCCAATGATGGCCCCTATGCCGCCGATCAGAAGAGCTTCAGACAGCACCAACCAGAAAATCTCGCGACGGGTGACTCCGAGCGCGCGCAGTCGGCCCATCAGGCTGCGACGCTGTACAACAGAGAATGTCATCGTGTTGTAGATGAGAAACATGCCCACAACGAGCGCAAGCAGGCTCATGGCGGTAAGATTAAGCGAGAATGCCTCGGTCATCTGATCTAACGTTGAAGAACGTGCCTCAGCACGGCGCAATTCCACATTCTCAGGCAAACGGTCCTCGACCAGTGCCGTCATGTTCTCTACGTCGATGGGCAACGGCAGTCGCAGATCGATGCGAGAGAGCTGGCCTGGGGCATCCATCACCGCTTGGGCAACGGAAATGTCCATAACGATTAGGTTGTCGAGGCCAGTCGCTTCCAGATCATCCGATGGGTCAAGCATATCCAGCAAGGTGACCTCTTTTGCACGCCCATCGACCCACAGAAAAAAAGACGAACCGATTTCAAGGCCGAAGCGAGACGCGGTGGCAGGAGCCATAAGTACCGAGGAGGATCCTCCCATGAAGCCGCCCAGATCCAAGCCTCCGCCAGGGCCGCCCGCGAACGAGCGGAAATCTCCGTCTGCTAGTGGATCAATTCCAAGAAGTTGAACAACTGGACCTGTCGGGTCGCTTACGCGGGCATATCCTTCGAGAATTGGGGCCGCTTGCCGGACACCGAGGCCAACCCGGACCTCTTGGTATATATCATCATCAATCGGACCATCTCCGGCAACGAGCGCGTGCGTAGCCCGACCTGCAACGGTTTCAGTCGAAAGCTGAAAGGCAGTTCGTGCGCTGGAATTGGCGAGGTCGATACCGACAACAACGGATACGCCAACGGCCACACCTAAAATCGAAAGCAAGATCAGCAACGGGTGCTGTCGTAGATACCTCCTGCTACTGCGTCGTAGCAGTCGGCCAGGAAATGAAGGCGAGGGTTGCTGGGAGAGATTGGTCATCGATCAGCTCCTAGCCAGCGCGTCAGCTTTACTTGTTTCCGTCAAATGACCTTCTTGTAGCAGGAAAACACGATCGGCGAGCCGGATAATGTCGCGATCATGCGTTGCAATCAGCATCGTCCGATTGTCATCGTGAACCAGACGCTCGAGGATATCCATCACCAGATCGGCAGTTTTTGCATCCAGGTTACCTGTCGGCTCATCGGCCAGAATCAGGCGTGGTTCGTGGGCAAGCGCTCTCGCTATGGCCACGCGCTGTTGTTCTCCGCCCGACAGTCGATCGGGGAAGCTTTCATGCCTGTCGGCCAGACCAACTTCTTCCAGGACCTTGAGCGCAGTATCCCTGTCTTCTTTCGACCCAGCACCTGCGAGTTCTATAGGCAACAGGACGTTCTCTGCCACTGTAAGCGTTGGGATCAGGTTGAAAGATTGGAAAATAATTCCGATCGCGTGCCGCCGAAAAAGCGTTCTTTCCGTATCAGAGAGAGCTGTTAGCTCTGTCTGATCGAATTGTATTGATCCACTGGAAGGAGCATCCATGCCACTGATCATATTGAGAAACGTGCTCTTACCTGAGCCACTTCTGCCAAGAAGAACGATCAGTTCACCCTGCATGATCTCGCAGGAGATGCCTTTCAACACTTCCCGAGTCGCATCACCTTCGGTGTATGACTTTCTTAGACCAGAGACGTGAAGAAGTGGGGACATCGAGGTTTGATTTGGTTGGAAGGCGTCGGTCATTTGATGATCTTACAGATGGCTCCGATTGATGGAACGACCCTTTGATCGGAAATGGGGGAGTCTGTTACCAGTTTGCTGTTGGCATAGTGTGAAATCTGATCTTCCCCTCAAATCATGATTACCGAGATTTTTTCTACCATTCGATATGAATGAACCAACACTACCTATCGAAAAGAAGGCCCTGCTCATCGAGCTGGGATGGGAAGTATGTAACCAGATTGGTGGCATTTACACCGTCTTGCGATCGAAGTCTCCTGAAATGGTGAAGGAATGGGGAGATGCCTATTGCCTAGTGGGGCCGCTGAATCATACCCAGGCTGACATTGAATTTGAAGATCAGGAGTCAGGGGACGCGATAAGTTTGACCGTTGAGGCTATGAGAGCGGAGGGGGTCGAGGTGCGCATTGGACGGTGGCAGGTTTCTGGACGACCCAGAGCGGTTCTGATCGGAGTTCAGAGTTTGCAGTCGAAGGTCAAAGAGCAGTCAAAGCGGCTTCTGGACGAACAGGAAATCATCATTCCGCCAGAAGATGAACTGGTTCGGGACGTAGTTGCCTTCAGTGCTGGTGTTCATCAGTTTTTGACCCTGTTAGAGGGTTTTTCGAAGGGGACACCCGTCATTGCACATTTTCATGAGTGGATGTCTGGAGTGGCGCTTCCATTACTTAAACACGACGGATGGTCCGGACATTCGGTTTTCACGACCCATGCAACGCTGATCGGTCGGTACATCGCCATGAGTTCGGAGCGGTTCTATAGCCGTATTGAAGACTTTGATGATATGGTGGAGGCCAAGAAGCATGGGATAATGGCTCAGCACATGCTGGAAAAAGCTTCAGCCCGTGACGCCGATAAGTTCACTACAGTATCAGGTATTACGGCGTTAGAATGTAAACATCTTCTAGGGCGAGAAGTCGATGAACTGGTACCCAATGGGTTAAATATCAACCGCTTCCTTGCGTTGCATGAGTTCCAGCAGATGCACACGGAATACAAGGAAAAGCTGCATGAATTCACGATGGGGTATTTCTTCCCCAGCTACAACTTTGAACTAGATCAGACACTGTATTTCTTTTCCTCCGGGCGATTTGAATTCCGCAATAAAGGAATGGACTTAACGCTGGAGGCGCTATCGAAGTTGAATCAGCGCTTGATAGACACTGGTTCGAGAAAAACCGTGGTTTTCCTGCTTATCACGAAGCAGCCCGTTCGAAGCATGTCCGTTGGCAGTCTTGAGTATGCTGCCATGTTTCGTGAGTTCAAGACTATTGCTAGGAGCGTCACGGAAGAGATCCGAAAGCATTTGATTGAAGAATTAGCAGCAGGGCATCCCTTAGATCTCAACGAAATGGTGCCTGAAGTCTGGAAGCTTCGTATTCGCAGGGCCCAACATGCATGGCACAGGGATTGGCTGCCGCCGATCGTAACACACGACTTGCTTGATGATGGCAATGATGAGGTCATCAATAAGCTTCGTGAACTGGAGTTGTTCAACAATGCTCACGACAAGGTCAAGGTTGTATACCATCCGGATTTTGTGCGCTCGACCAACCCGCTATTTAGTTTAGACTATGAAGAACTCATCAGAGGATGCCATCTTGGTATTTTCCCAAGTTTTTATGAGCCTTGGGGATACACACCGTTAGAAACCCTTGCGATGGGTGTTCCGGCTGTCAGCTCTGATCTGGCTGGTTTCGGTGTGTATGCATCAGCGCTTAGGGAGAGTCACGAGAAGGCAGGTCTCTATCTTGTAAACCGAAGAGGCAAGCCAAAGGAGGAAGCTGTGAATCAACTCACAGACATGTTATTCCGATTCTGTCAACAGAATAGACGCCAGCGCATCGCTCAGAGGAACCGCTCTGAAGCATTCGCCCAGAACTTCGACTGGACGCATCTAATCCATCACTATCACGAAGTACATCAACAGGTACTAAGCCAATGATCCGTCGCACATCACTGCTGTTTCCAATTCTGTTTCTTCCATTGATGGCATCCGCACAGGTTGCTGAACTGGATGCTTACTGGTTAGAAGTAGGGCGCACAGTCGCTGAGGGGGATTTCGAAGGATACTCTGCTACGTATCATCCTGATGCGGTATTGGTCAGCATGGCTTCGAGCAATAGCTATCCGATAGCGGACGCTCTCGCAGGATGGAAGCCAGGTTTTGATGACACGAAAGCCGGTAAGCAGTCCGCGGGCGTCGAATTGCGTTTCTCTCAGCGGTTGTTATCTGAAACGACGGCACACGAAACTGGCATCTTTCGGTATCATTTCACGCCGGAAGGTGGTGAAGAGGTTGTACAACACATTCACCTTGCAGCTCTTCTCGTTAAGAAAGGTACCTGGCTAATGATGATGGAGTATCAAAAAACGCCAGCAACTCAGTCGGAGTGGGATGCATTGTCCGGACAATAGGTAGAGTCGGGGTGACTACGCAAGATCAGTTCCGCACGTATCCTTCGACCACACTCTGGTCATAACGCTCCAGCGTGCGAGCATGCCATGCATCATTAATCAGCCAGATCGGATCTGGATGCGTTGATTCCCACGCTTCCAGGCTCTTTCTGAGGGCGGCTGCCCGTTCCGGCTCCTGGTTCGAGAGGTCCGTCGTTTCTGAAAGGTCGTTGGCTAAGTCGAATAGCCAATGCTGGGCATCGGGAGTCCGAACGAGCTTCCAATTGCCAGCGCGAATGGCGGCACCCCACTGCATTTTCCAATACAGGGTGTCATGAGGTGCTGAAGCGCTTTGTCCGTTCAGATGAGGCATCAAGTCGACTCCGTCAAATGAACGATCGGTCGGAAGATCTACGCCCGCCGCCGCCAGGAAAGTAGGTAAGACGTCCAGCGTTGAGACCGGATCGTCTGTTACCAGGTCTGCTGGAATATGCCCGGGCCAAGAGAGGAGGTAGGGGACGCGGTTTCCTCCCTCCAGTGCTGTTCCCTTTGCGCCACGTAAGGGAGCATTGAGAGAACCGTTGTAGGGCATAGCACCGCCGTTATCATTGGCGAAGAAAACGAGGGTGTTTTCTCGAAGGTTGAATAGGTCCAGCGTTTCTAGCACCTTGCCAACATTCTCATCCAGAGAGCGGGTCATAGAGGCATATTTTGCTCGGACATCCGTTTCAAACCGGGCGCTGTCTTGCGCCAAATAGTCCGCGCGCGCTTGCATCGGCGTATGAGGTGTGGTAAAGCTCAAGAAGAGCAAGAAAGGCTCATCTCTATGTCGCGCAATGAAATCGACGGCTCGATCGCCGAACTCGTCCGTGAGGTAATCGAGGGAATCGGCCGGAACGGGTGTGGTTCCGGTTTCTACGCGACTGTTCAGGCCCGTGAAGTACGGCCCGCTTCCGGCGCGTAGTCCAAAGAACTCTTGAAAGCCGCGCTGCTGTGGATGAAATCGATCCTCTAAGCCTAGGTGCCACTTCCCAATAAGACTCGTTGCATAGCCAGCGTCAGCAAGCCAGTCGGCGATAGTCCTCTCCGAAAGTGGCAGTCCACGAAGGGAGTCTGGGACTGCGGGATCAGGTTTTCCAGGAAGGTTGAGTTCGTGACCGAATCGCTGTTGGTAGCGCCCGGTCAAGAGACCAGCCCGAGATGGGGAGCAAACGGAAGCCGTGACATATCCGCTGGTGAAGCGAGCGCCAGAAGCAGCCAATTTGTCGAGGTACGGGGTTTGCATGAACTCGCTCCCCTGGAATCCGAAGTCTGCATAGCCGGCATCGTCTGAAAAGAGGATGATCAGGTTAGGGCGAGGAGTGTCTGTCGTGCATCCCATCGGCGCAATAAAGGCTAGAAAAAAGAAGCCGAGGAGACCGATGGTAGTGGTCTGGGCTTTTGCACCTGCTGCCCATGCTGGGGCACTGTGAGATTGGGTGGTAGTTGGTCTGGTTTCCGATTTCATGATAAATGTCTTCTGAATCCGGTGTGAAGAGAGAACTTGTTAGTTGCCGTGTCTTACATACGAAAATCAACGGTCCAAACAACGGCAATCGGACATGCAAACCAAACGATCGACCCTCATTCTGACCCTTCTAGGCGTTCTGCTTCTCTTTCCAGCGGCAGGAAGCGCGCAAGACTTGATGGAAGGCTTCAAACTACATCTCGATACGTCATCAGATGATTTCGTTTACTATAACCTGTCTGAAAACAGGGAAGTGACGACTCAGGAGGCTGCGTTTGGCTCTTGGGATGTGGCGTTTCAGGGCACCACAGTGAAATTCAATGGGCCTTCCCAGTTGCTTGCGGCTGCGTATGACGCGGTCGAGGAAGCCCCGGCCGAAGGATTTGCTACCTCTGAGGACGGTACCTCCGAGCTCCCCACTGATGCGGAGACTCGGTGGTTTAATTACGATTTCAATACACACATCATCTCAGCTAAGCCGGATCGGACAGCCATTTTCCAGACAAAAAATGGCCATTGGGGCAAGCTCAATATTACAGACTATTACAAGACTGTTTTTGGCCAAGACCCGATCCCGCGTATGCTTTCCTTCCGCTGGTCCGTTCAGAAAGATGGCTCCACATCGCTGAAATAGGCTTCACGCCGCAGAAAAAGCGTGAGCAGAACGGCCCGGAACGGGCCGTTCTGCTCACATACTGTTGATTAGAGATCGGTTTTATCTACCGATCATCATCTGAATTTCGGAGTCGTCTCCATTAAGCTCCCAGTTGATCAGGGAGACTGGAATGATCCCCATCGAGTTCATGTCATCCATGAACTGATACAGGGTAAAGTCTTCAGCTCGCTCGCGAGCGTATTCGGCTAGCAGTTTCTCGATTTCAATCTTCCCAATCACGTAGCTCTCACCATAGGCAGGCTGCCGTAGGTAGAAATGCTGTTCGTGTTGGATTGTACTGCCATCCCAAGGAAGAAATCCGCGTGGGGTCCACTTGTCGGCGAATCTGGCAGCCTCCTCAAGGGTCATCATGTTTGCGTGCTGGTATAGTCCACCCAAGGCGCGAGCGGCCCGTTGGGCAAGCAGGATCCAAATCATCTCCCGTCCACGCGGTCTGTCGTCCATTAATCCTGCGTGCATCATCATCTCTTCCATACCTGTGGCTAGCCCTTCGGCGCGGCCATCGAAGATGTTATACCAAAGAGGTGAATTACGAATGGGGGAGTCCGTAGGCTCGTCTCTCATGCGGGCAAGATCGATCCAATGGTAGTGGTGAGTGCGCATCGCCATTTCATCTCGATAACCAACCTCAGAGAAGAAGCCACGCAGCTCATCATCCGATGAGATAGGACTGAATGAGCCGATTCGTTCCCTGAGTGCGAGATCCATGTAGTCTTTCAGGGGAAGAATTTCCTCTTCCTCAAGGAAAGCCATGTATTCATCAACGGCCGCATTCAGCTTCTGGTCATACTCCGCAGGTGAAGCAATTCGTTCTAGTTCGGGCAGACTGCGATTGCGATTTTCTTCAAGACGCAGTGCTGCATGCGAGCGGGCAAGCTCCCGTTTTACAAGTACTACCTCTTCTTCCCACGTTAGTGGTAAATAATGGATATTTTTGAGGGCCCAGGTCATGTTATCCTTACCAACACCAGATTCACCCGTCTTGCTGTCTGCCTGCCTGTCCAGCCAGTCAGCAAAATTATCGCTAGCAGCTTGCGCTTCTCCTGCGGCTTCTGCAATGCCCGGACGACTCGTTGCCATGCGCTCGGCATATGCGTGAAGTGCTGTGCTCTGCTCCCGAATGCTTTCCGCTCCCTTGATCCATAGATCCCGGGCATTACCGGTCAGGTTTTCCTGTGCCGATTCAAACAGAGCAGGCATGATGCGTAAGCCCGCTTCGATGTGTGCCGCATCCTCATCGGAAAGGGGATATTCGTAGTAGGATACTTCCAACGAGCCTTCGATCATGGGTCCCTCACGATTTGGGACATCTGTGGGGCTCGGATAAAAGTAGACGTAATAAGCAGGATCCCTCTGCCACGGTTTGAGCACCTCATGGTCAAACTGTAGGCCGTTGAGCTCCGCATTTACCAGATGCCAGTCTACCTGTTCGTTTACAGCCCATTCTTCAATAGGGAAGGAGTCCAGCGTGGAACGCCAAGAAGGGAAGTCATTCCATTGCGCAGCAATGGTTTCTCGGCTGAAATCGGGTACGCCATCGACAGCAGGAGGAACACGGAACTCACGCCACGCTTCGAAAAAAGATACAAGATCCTCGTGCGTCTGCGACGGCATGTCAAGGTTTGTCGGAGCCTGAGAACAGGACGTCAGCACGACAAGGCCGAGTACCAGTACAAATAGTGATCGGAAACGGGACATAGTAGTGAGCGTCTTGTAGATGATGATGGAAGAGAAAGGGAAAGATACTACTGATTAGGATTCAGTGGGGATATCCCCGTGTAATGTGTAGCTGCTTAGCTTATGTGCTATTTCGTAGGCCCGCTTCATGCGTGTTTCTTCCCGCTTGGCTTGCGTAATGTAAGAGGCCACGGACCGCTTTTTACCGGGTGAGAACGTCGCAAATCTTTTAGAAGCCGCGGCATCATGTTCCAGAGCTTCTTCAAACTCTGGTGGAATATCAACGGTATTGGGATCAGGATCTGAGCGCAGGGTCGCAATGATCACATCATCTGGCCGAATACCGAGGTCGCGGAGGACAGTGAGGCCTACAACGAGATGAAATTCTCCGTCCTTGTTGCTAAACAGCGCTCGCTTCGTTTCTCGGCCATTCACAATGAGGATTACTCGCCTCGTACCACGCTGCATAAGTGTCTTCGCAACGTCAGGCGGCACAGGGATATAGTGGAACGTCCATTGTGGATGCTTCCAATTCAGTAAAACCGGGGCAGGAAATTCAAAAACAGGAGGCGTATCCATGAAGGGTTGCGGGGCGAAGGGTCAGTTTCCTAGAATAACATCCAATTGATCGGCCAGCCTCACACCGGCCTGCTGGATGCGTTGTTCGACGAAACCGATGTTCTGCTCGTAATATGATTCACCAAGCTGTCCATCTCCGATATCGTAGGCCCCTTTCAACAGGATATCAAAAGATTCCTTAGACCACAGAGCAGGATCGTCCGAGGCCCAGTCATCTCGCTCGTTAGGAGTGATTTGGAAAAAGAGATGCGAGGCATAATCTATCCAGGACATGCCAGAATGCTCTAATAAGCCGTAGTCCCAGGTCGCATGCACATTGGTATCCCGGCCGAATAACGTGACGCGGGTATCATTGCCCCCCCGGTCATCGGCGTATCCAGCATGGAGAGGTTGATGGATATCCCCAATGAAATGAGACAGGAATTTTAGTGCGTCTAGCCTTTCTTTCGTGGGACGTGTGGTGTCTCGCAGCGCTATTCTCGACTCCATGATGCCCTCGACCACACACAATGTATCTGCACAGTCGCGCTCGAGAACAAATGCGGAGGCACCTCTAGGAAGATTGACATAATGTGCTGTGGTCCATCGATCGTATTCTGGGAGCCGGCCACGGACTTCGTCAGCCCAAAGACAGCTTTCCATAAAACGGTCAAACCCGGCATCTGTTTTTAAGAGCGTTTGTATAGCTTGGCGGGTGGATTCCTTCATATCCCACCAAGCAATGGTGCACACCATCTTATGGGCATCCCAACCCCAGCGAAGGGTCGACCCAGGGGTCTCTTCTTGGTTGGTTTGATGGTTACTTGCATGCGGTTCTGCGGCCACTGTCCTTGGGGACGATGAAAGCAGTAAGGAGAGAAGTAGATTAAGAATCATTTGCTAGCGATATGAGTGGACGACGCGAAGGAATATGGGTAGTAGTATCTTCAGCCGCAATTAAACTTCCTTTCTGTTTGTTTCGATCCATTGGAATCAAGCCTTTACATTCTGCTTCCTGCCGTATTGCTCATTTCCTTTGCCTACTCCTCAGTCGGCCTAGGTGGGGGCTCCTCGTATACGTCCTTGTTTACGATCCTGGGATTGTCATTTGTCCTGATTCCGACGCTGTCACTTACGCTAAATACCGTTGTTACGGCTTCAGCTACGGTACAATTTGCCAGAAAAGGTCATTTGAAAGCAGGTATCCTGCTGCCGTTTGTTTTCTCATCTATTCCCATGGCCTTTTTCGGAGGCAGTCTGCACCTTGAGGAAAACACGTTTCAAATCGTGCTGCTTCTTTCTTTGATCGCAGTGGCTGCGCGGATTTATTTGTGGAAAGACCCCATTCTTAAGCTTCCGTCCTCAAAGGGATTCAGGATTGGGCTGTCCGTTGTTTCGGGTGCTTTGTTAGGATTTGTCGCTAGCGTCGTCGGAATCGGTGGCGGAATTTATTTGGTACCCCTCATTTTGCTAACAGGAATTGGTACGGCCAGAGAAGCCGCCGCAACGGGAGCTGCCTTTATCCTGATCAACTCTATATCGGGATTGATGGCGAGGGCTCGGTTTGATGAGTTGCCTTGGGAGCTCATGCTGCCGCTGGCAGCGACCGTATTCGTTGGCGGTTTGGCAGGATCATTTTTTGGATCCTCAAAATGGGCTGCTCGAACGATTCAACGAGTCTTAGGTGTCATTATTCTTACAGCTATTGTCCTTTTGGCGTACAGAATCATAGTCTGATACAGGCAGTTTCGCTGCATATCGGTACACCGAAACGGTCTATCTCGAGGGTACCAATGGCTGATGTGGCTATAAAACTAGATGTCGCCTCGTTTTAGCGCGTTTACGGCGTAGTCAACTGCCCTTGCCGTTAGCGCGATGTAGGTAACCGACGGGTTCTGCACGGCCGTACTTGTCATGCATGCGCCGTCCGTCACAAACAGATTGGGTATGTCGTGGGACTGGTTGAAGGCATTCAAGACGGATGTTTTGGGGTCTCTACCCATTCGCGCCGTGCCCATTTCGTGGATTGCCAGACCTTGAGGATTATTTTCGATGTCGTCAGTTACTCGAATATCCTTGAATCCAGCAGTCTCCATCATCTCCTGAGCACTTTCAGCACAATCCTTGCGCATCGCCAGCTCATTCTCGCCCCAATCAGCGCTCACAATGAGTTGAGGAATGCCCCATTTATCTGTTTCCGTTTCCGAAAGCCGGCAATGGTTTTCATATCGCGGGAGCGTTTCGCCATATCCCCAAAGCTGCATTTCCCACGGTCCAGGATCACGCAGACTCTGCTTAAAGTCTTCGCCGATACCCGCTTCAAATCCGCCTCGTTGAGGCCCGGCTCGCCAACTTGATCCTTGATAGGCAAATCCACGAACGTAGTCTGATCGCATGGACCTGGCATCTAGATTTCTAAATCGAGGGATATAGATGCCGTTTGGTCTGGTGGCGTTATAAAATCGATCATCGAATCCTTCGGCGACTCCAGATGCGTTAATTCCCATGTGGTGATCGCCCAAGTAATGCCCCAACGTGCCGCTTGAATTAGCGATACCGTCAGGATACCTCGAATCCTTCGAGTTCAGCATAATTTGAGTTGTGCCAAGGCACGAAGCTGCTAGGAAGACTAATTTGCTGTAGTACTCAACCATCTCCCCCGTATTTGCATCGATCACCCGAACCCCTGTTGCACGATCTGTTTGTGGATCATGAATGACGCTGTGCACGATTGAATTTGGGATGAGCGTCATGTTGCCTGTTGCAGCCGCTGCAGGCAGTGCCACGGACACTGAAGAGAAATACGATTTCGTTGTACAGCCTCTTTCGCACGTGCCGCAATAATGGCAAGCAGCCCGACCATTGTGTACCTCGGTTAGGACGGCGCACCGACCGATGGTCATACAGCGATCAGGGAAAGCGGCCTCGACCTGCTGTTTCATGTGCTTCTCTACTGCCGTCATCTCCATCGGGGGGAGAAACTGACCATCCGGCAACTGGTGCAGGTCTTCGGCCTGTCCCGAGATTCCCATGAATCGTTCCGCATAGTCATACCAGGGGGCGATGTCCTCGTAACGAATGGGCCAGTCAACGCCATGGCCATCTTCTAGATTGGCTAGAAAGTCCTGCGGTCCCCACCGATACGTCTGTCGAGCCCACATTAAGCTGCGACCGCCTACCTGATTGGCCCGAATCCAGTCGTATGGCTTTTCTTGGATATAAGGTTGCTCACTGTCTTTGACGAACAGGTGCTTGGTTGCTTCATCGAACAGGTACACTTTACTCTGGACCTCGTAGTCATCCTGCTGCTCCTTGAGCGGCACCCGGCCGTGGCGGGGAAGCTCATATGCCTGCTTGTGCTCCGTAACGAAGCTTTCAGCATGTTCAAAGGCACCACCTCGATCAAGAACTAGCGTTTTCAGGCCACGCTCACATAATTCTTTGGCAGCCATGCCTCCTGCCATGCCAGAGCCGACCACAATGGCGTCAAATTCGTTTTTTGCGAGATACGTCATAAAGGTGCTGAATTGGCGTCAGTTGGACCAGGTTCGATCGATTTCTGCACGTGGCATATCCATGCGAGCCTTCACATAAGGCCGAAGACGCAATTCCTGCGTCATGCCGATTTCAGATGTATAGTAACCGAAAACAGTCCACATTTTTAGATCGCCCCAGAAAGGCTTTTGGGTGTCGTCGCTTCCAGAATATGTCCGCTCATCAAGATTTGTGACCAACGCAAGAAGCTCATTATCCGAGAGGGAGGAGGCACCCGTACTTTCGGCAAAAGTCGCTAGATTCTGTTTGAATGATTGGGCATCTGTATCGAGTAAATACTCGGCAAGCAAGGTGTCGATAAATCGGGGGACGCCAGCGGCCAGTGCACCTGGAGTGTCTGTATCGGGAATCACCAGATTTGATAATCGCCCGAGCAAATCTAATTCACTGGAGGAGAGCACCCGGGGAGAAAAGCCATCTACAGAAGGGGTGGAACAGCCAGCGAGAATGGCGGAAACGGTAGAGGCAGACGCTGCGGCTCCGAAGAGTAGCGTTATGCGAGACAAGGCGGTACGTCGATCCATTGGCTGGGGAAATGGTTAACCGAAGGTAATGGACCAATGCTCGATCATCCAACCCGATCAATCATTTTTTACGGCGTCCTTCATTTCTGGCCTGACAATTCACTTTTTTCGCTGCGTGAATCGATATCCGGCAAACAAAACTAGGCCAGCAACTCCGATGAGCGGAATCCACCCAATAAATTGCAATAGGAACAGTAGTCCCCCTACGGCCAATCCACCTTGGACCCATCCAACCAGTTGACCTTTAGTACGAGCATTCTCCACCTGTTCGTGGGTGTAAATGGCGGTTTTGTATTCGCTGGCCATGGCATTGATTGGTTAAATTGAAACGGTTCTAGCGGCGTACGTGAAGAGAGGCTCTAGGGTTACAAATCAGGTACCAAGAGCCATAGATGAACGAAGACGCACAACTCAAATCAACCTACCATCCGCCGATCAGAGCTCCCATCGCCATGAGCGTGACAAGGTTATAGAGCGAATTAAGCATCCAAAGCATCAGGTCGGTGCCTTCAAACGCAACACGTTGCCATCCGATGGTGAGGACGAAGCCTAGCCAAATCCAGAATCCTGTTTGGATACCTGACATCACACCCTCAACCTGATAGGCATCGTACCAAGCCCCTGAAACATGGGCCAAAACCAGAGCCATAAGAAGGGCGAATACCCATGTAACACCATACGACTTCGTGGGATTGAACCCCGCACGAAGCTCTTCCTCGGTTTTGCCGATCAAATCCATCCATTTCTGGCCGAAAAGAGGGCCGTACCATAGGGCTCCTGTAGCCATTGGAATCAAACTGGCAACTAGGACCGCCCAATAATTAATGTCAGAGTACATAATGGGTATGGAATGGTGTGAGGGGTATTCTTATCGCAAATAATCGGCGTTTCGATCTGAATGTGCAATTACTAGCGGCATGACTCGGGCTCCTTGCATAGTGAATTTGCCTAGATCTCTAGCCCTCGGGCTCTTCTGAAACAATGCCCAGCCCGTCCGGAGGAGGTGATCCATAGTGCTCAAGGATGCGTTTGTTGAAGTCTTCTTCTGATATGCCGGAAAGGGCCCCTTTGCACAAGCTTTTGACATGAGCAGGGAAGTCAGACCGTTCCACCCATTGTAGATAGCTAGCCTCACGATCCTTCACTTCGAACAGTGGACGGCCGTTGTATTTACCGAAGCTGAAAACAATTTCACCGACCGACCAGGTAAAATGATTTGTTGGTCCAACCCAATATTCTTTTTCCGGGTTGGTCATCTTGGCGAGCTCTTCCCACGATGTTTCTTCCAGATTAAACGTGCGTCGTATCCCGCGAAGTACATCAACCGCTGCCTGAACATCAGCCTCGGCAGAGTGGGCATCTTCGAATTCGCCCCCAACAAAGCGCTTGTAGGCATCGGTAAGGCTACGAGGCTCTAGCGATTGCCATATTCTGTATGGGTCTACCACTAGCCTAGATGACAAATCGATCGTTCGCCCGATCCGTTCAAATTCCTTCTCGACACATCGGATATCAAACCGTACGTTATACCCTACAATAACGTCTGCTCGAGCGAGAAACGCCTCAACCTCATCCGCAACCTCAGCGAATGTCGGTTCATGGGCGAGGTCTTCCATACTAATCCCATGAACGGCCTGGGCTCCTTTTGCAATGGGTACTTCCGGCTTGAAAAGCTGATAGTATGACTCTTCCGTGCCTCCTTCGTACAGACACATCGACAACTCGACAATCTGGTCAGTATCCGGATTGCGACCGGTTGTCTCGACATCGAAGGCGATCATTATTTTGCTCATGGAATCTCGCTGCAGTTCTGTTTCTTCTAATGGGCTCCGGACCCTAATCGGCCGAAGTGTTTGGAGAGGAACTCCTTTGTTATCGCGCGGGCAATTGAAAGGTAGGGGACCCCTGTGACAATCTGGTGTCACCCCCTGTTTCGTATAATCCAATCGCGACCAATATTTCGCTTAACCTAACTTACGACTCATCAAGCATCCCTCCTCATATCTACACAGGCAGTTGTTGTCTGGTCTTGAAGCTTGCGCCGATCCATCCGGCTTAAAGTTGATTGTTGCACCATCTGCACAAATGGCAGTTGCCCTAAAAACTGCTGCTGCACGGGTTGGGCGCTCTCTCGTAAATGTGGAGGCGGTATCTGTTGCAGGTTTAGCCTTGCACGTTTGGCGAGCCATGCAGCCCTGGCAGGCAGCGCGACTTGTCTCATCCTGGCAACTTGAAGTCGTCTTAGCATCGGCTTTGCGGACAACCTCAAACCCAGAGGGCCGGTTATTCTCTTCCTCTCTTTCTACGCTCGTGCAGTCAATCCAAGCAGATCGGCTTGCAGGGCGCGACGCATCATGGGCTGCAAAACGCCAGCGAAATCCAAGTCAGGAGGTATATGCAGAGCTTTTTGGAGCGTACGAACACTATCTGAATGGAACGGGTAGATTGGACATGGCCGATGTCCATAGAGTGGCTGTTGAACAGGTTGAGGAGTTCTGCGAAGCCCGTCATCTTGAAGGACTGGTAGTATGTAGGAATGTGCAATTGCTTCCTGCACAAAAAGACCTCTTGGTTGGCCTGTCCAATGGGGCTCGCGTAAGCATTTTATTGGGTGATCAATCAGCCCCAGGCTTTAATGAGCCATTGCAGGCTGGAAGCGTATTCACTGATTGGACGGTACCAAAGGTCTCCTTGGACACTGGCTCCAACGTTCGTGTCATTCAGGCAGCAACCAGGCGAGAGGAAGTGTGGTCCGTTTTTTCGGATATCCTGACACGGTGCGAATCGTTTGATGATGTCGAATTGGCTGTCTCGTCTAATGACTTATATAGGCCCCACATCGAGGCGGCCTGTCGCAGATTATCGATTCCGTTGACATCAAGTGGCAACGAGGATGGAACGATTCATCCGGTAGATATAGCTCTTAGAGGGTTTTTGTCATGGGTTGCTTCTGGATATAAGGTCGAGGAACTCCAGGATTTATTGCGAAGTGGCACGGTCTTCAATCCGATTGAGGTTCAGCAGGATACCCGCGCTTCAGCATCCAGACGTGATCAGTTGCTTGATCCGTTGGAAATAGCACGATTGCTCTCCGTATTCAGGCTTACGCCGGCAGCCCTATCAAATCCGGATCTTAGATCAATCCTCCTTGAGGGAGCGGCACGGGATCGCGTGAGCAGGGAGGACGTCGATAGGCTCTTGAAATGGTTTATGTCAATTAGAGAGAGATTACCTGATAGCGTAACGTCCCCATCAACTTTCGTGGAGCGCATCTGGAGCCTATTGCGTCTAGCAGGGGTCAAAAGTCTGGAGGGAAATAAAGACAGGTCGAATCTAGAGAAGGCGCTAGAACCATTACTAGAGAGCGATTTTCTTCCGGTGGAATCAACGTGGTTAGCCGGATCGATTTTGGATCAGCTATCGAGCCATCGGCGGATCATCCGTGACGATGGATCTGGTTTACACGTTACCGCCTTGTCTGAGGCGGGCTATGGTCCCAGGAGTACATGTTATGTGCTGGGTTTGGATGATCAAGCCTCATCGACCAGCGCTTCGGAACGATCCACGCATCCTGTAGGACACGAATCGACTATACCTTCTGGCTATGGTGATCCAACACCCGCAAGGCACCTTGTTGCCGAACTAAAACGGCGATTTGGAGACCGATTGATTTGTTCGGTGCCTGCATGGGACGTTGCTGATGAACGCATTCTCTTTCCAGGTAGCTCCTTAGTCGAAATCGCGAAGATGAAGGAAATCCGTGCCGAGCATCGTATGGGCGGTATTGACATGGCCGATCGATTTTGTCGGGATCCTTGGCGTGTGGAAGCCCCGGCATTTCCCTCTGTTTTGCGTGGCTTACAGGCAGAAGCCAAACGAAATGAGTCAGGGTGGACCGAATATGATGGAATGGTTGCATCTCACTATAAGAACGGCTCCTCAGATGAAGAGCAGCTAATAGAATTGAGGATGTCGCCTTCCAGACTTGAGGTGATGCTCTCCTGCCCGTATAGATATTTCCTAAGTAGCGTCCTTAAGCTTCGCGCTGGAGCCGAAAACGAAGAGGAATGGATGGACGCTGCCTCGGAGGGCAATGTTCTGCATGAGTTGTTTGAACGTCATACCCGTGCTCGAATTCAGAAAATGGCAGGGTTCGCTTCTTCAGACGAAGAGCAGATGTTGCGCGATCTTAGGGCTGCTGTAGAGCGTCAGGCGCTTCGCTCAGGGGACGATGTTGAAGCTATGGTGCATGCTCGATATCTGTCTCTGGCTCACGGGGTCCGGACGTATTTCAGGCGAGAAAGACAGCTTGCCGATGAGCGTGAGCCAGTGCATGCTGAGTTTTCGTTTTCCGATCATGAATCGTCGGACGCTCCACCGGCTCGATTTCGGTCCGATCAGGGAGAGATCACGGTAACCGGGCGCATTGATCGAATTGATGAGCTCAATGATGGGTCATGGGTGATCATCGATTTCAAAACCAGCAAGCCGGATGGTTTTGTGCCGGACAAGCTCTTATCGATGAATGAAAAAATCCAATGGGCACTGTATGCGTGGGCAGCGTCTGAAACCACCGGGAAAAAGGTGTCTTTGGCTGAGTATGTATTTACATCCAGAAAGGGATCTGGTTGGGTGAGTCAAGTTGCGGCTCCTTCGCGGGAGCAAGTTGAACCCTTGCTTGATAGTGTTTTGAAAAGAGTCGCTTCAAATCACTTTATGCCAGCGCCTGACCCGAATACGACATGTCAATGGTGTGATTTTAAAGCTATTTGCGGCGATCTCAATGCGAGAAAGCATATGATCAGGGAGAAGTTTAGGGATTCAGATCCTGCCGAAACTGACGCTTATGAAGGCTGGGCATTCCGGGAAAAATCCATCACGTCATGAAAACGAACAACGACACGACAGGAATGGAAACTCCCCCTTCGTTTGATGACGCTCCTGACGAAGCGGGCCGTCGAATAATTCGAGGAATACGAGGTCTTTCAGTACCCGTGTCTCTAGATAAAGACCTTGATCTCACATCTAATATCATTGTGAGTGCGGGCGCAGGTTCTGGAAAAACGACGGCTCTCATTGAGCGGTTGATTGCTCTCATTCGATCAGGTATTCCTGTCAATGAGCTCGTCGCTATTACGTTTACAAAGAAGGCGGCTGGAGAGCTTCAAGAAAGGTTTTTTGCAGGCTTAATGGAAGCGCGTGAGGATATCGGAAAGAGGATTAACAGTAGTTCTGGTGAGGTGAAGGCTGAGTGGCTGCTAGAATCACAGCGAATTGAGGCAGCGTTGGAGCGCAGCGAAGATGCTTTTGTGGGAACGATTCACTCTTTTTGTGCACGTCTGCTCCGATATCACCCCGTTGCGGCAGGAATACCACCGGATTTCGAGCAAGTTGACGATGCCGATGAGCAAAAACTGCGAAAGACTTTCTGGAACCGTTCTATCCGAGAACGCACGGAAGAGGGAGACTTGGATCTGGCGCTTCTACGCGAAATGGAGATTCCTGATGAAGCTCTGTTCCATCTGTTTGACACGTGTATTAAAAACGCAGGTGTGACCTTCACTCAGAGCGGAGTAGAGCGTCCTGAGGTGGTCTCTGTCTTTGTGCCAATAGCTGATTGCATGAAGAAGATCTACCCTCTTCTGCCACAAACTGGAAAGCCCGGGCCATTTCAGTTGGCAATTGAACGCGCTTGGCAATTGGTTCAACCTGTTGCGGTGACTACCGATCTTGAACGAATCCAGGTACTGGAAATTATCGTGTCGTCACTAAAAACGGCCGACCCACCAACGTTCAACGTAACCGTTCGGCAGTGGGGAAAGAAGGCATCTGAAAGCGGAGCACTAGCCTACGCTCTTCGGGACGGAGAAGACGACCTTTGTGCTGGGGGGGCGTTGTTGGAGTATGTCATCGATACGGTACAGCCTGCCCTGAAACAGTGGCAACATTGGCTACATGATGCAGCACTTCGATTTGTCACCTCTCTTACAGACGCCTATCGGGACGAACGCCTCTCGTTGGGGTGGTTGACCTACGATGATTTACTTAGGGAAGCGAATAGAATTGTCCGTGATCATGAGCGAGTACGGGAGATGCTTCAGCAGCGTTTTACTCGTGTTTTAGTCGATGAATTTCAGGATACTGACCCCGTGCAGGCATCTTTGATGTTCAACCTGTGCGCAAGCTCTTTGAATCCTGATGACTGGCGAAAAAACGACTTACTTCCCGGCAGGCTTTTCGTTGTTGGGGATGATAAGCAGTCGGTTTACAGGTTTAGGAAGGCTGATTTCCAGGCATTTTCAGCTGTTTGTTCTGCACTCTCCGAAAAGGGGGGCAGACATCTCCAGCTTACGGCAAATTTCCGGTCGGATCAGCGGGTGTGTGCTTGGGTAAATGAAGCAATCAAACCTCTCTTCGATGAGGATGTGGCACCATATCAAGCAAATTGGCAACCATTAGAGCCCGCAAAAGGGACGCTGCACGAGGGCGAGGCAGTCCGGAGGGTGTGCGTCGGTAAACAAGCAGGAAGAGCGCCCACGACGCGCACAGTGGCCGAAGCACGTGCAATAGCATCCATTATCCACGAGTCAGTGGATGGAGCGTCGGGAAAGGCTGAAGTAGGATATGGAGACTGGCTTATTTTGGTCAGGGGACACTCGCGGGTGCCAGCTTTCCTCAATATCCTTAGTGAGGAAGGTATCCCAGTTGCCTTAGAAGGAGGGAAGGGAGACGAGGTGTCAGATGTCATTTCTCTCGTTCACAATCTGCTGCGGTGTCTGGTGGATCCAACTGACCATGTATCCCTTGCTGCGACATTGACATCTCTGTGGTTCGGCGTATCTGATGCGGATTTGCATGCATATCGCATCGCTGGAGGATCATGGAATGCTTGGTTGACGATTCCCGTGGGAAATCCTGACATTCCCGAGTCCATGCGAAACGCCTCTCTAAAGCTCAGGGAATGGGCAGAGTGGACTCGACTATACGCCCCGCTAACTCTTTGGGAAAAGATTTTGGCTGACAGTGGAATAGAGGGTGCTTTAAGGCAGCGCGCAGATGGAGATGTTGCCGTTGGAATGATGGAAATGATTGGTGAGCTTTTTTCCAGGCTTCAAGGCGAAGGCAAGGACATGCCTGCTTGTGTCCGGGAAATAGCTAGGTATCAATCTGGTGAGCGAAGTCTAGAGCTTTTCTCGGACAATGTGCCCTTCAGAGACAGTGTGAGGATTATGACCATTCACGGAGCCAAGGGGTTACAGGCAAAGCGAGTTGTTTTAGCGGATGTTATAGCCAAAAAGGATCACAAGCCGGACCGTCATATTTGGCGGGACGGTCCTGCTCTGAACGGATTAGCTGTAGTAAAGTCAACGGTTGGTCAATACAGCACGCGCCTGCTCGAGCCTTTTGGATGGGTTCAAGCTGCCCTGGAGGAAAAAAGATACGAGCAGGCCGAGGAAAACCGTCTGATTTATGTCGCAGCAACAAGGGCCATTGAGCAACTTATCGTTTGTACTCATGCTGAAGAAGGAAAGGGTACATGGGATCAACTCATCCCTGCATTAGTGGCAGCGGAGGTTGACTCCCTAGAGGTGCTTCCCACCGCATCGGATACGTTGCCCGGGTTCAGACGTCGCAAACGACCAACTGACTGGGCGCGTGAAAATGCCGAAGGAGATCTGCTGGACCGGATTTCGGCGCTTGAAACGAGTACATGGAGAGTTTTACGTCCAAGTGAGTCTGAGGAGGGCGAGTTGGAGAAAGCCCAGAGTTCGTATGAAGGACCCAAACAGTCGTCTCGTCCCGATGGTCGCAAAGTGGGAACGGCATGGCACACGATGTTCGAGTCTCTTGTTGCATATCGAAAGAAGAGCGTGTCAGAGACGGATGTTCAGGATATCGTTCAAGCAGTCCTGTCTTCGGCGGATAGCACTGTGCGCTCAGCACTACAGAATGTAGCCGAAATCGGACTCCTAAAATTTGTGGAGTCGGAAGTGTGGCAGACGTTGAAAAATGCTGATCGAGTACTAACGGAGGTTCCATTCACTCTTCAGCGTGACGAAGAGGGAGAAGACGTACTCTATTCGGGCATCGTAGACCTTGCCTTCCGAACGGATGACAGCTGGACCATTGTAGACTACAAATCGGATGCAGCAGACGAAAAGACCCTAATCACGCGTCATGCCTCTCAGATAGAAGCATACGTTGACGCTTGGATGTCTCTTTTTGACGACCAGTCGTGCAAGGGAATTATCTGGTCAACTGCACTCGGGCGGGCGATACCCGTCAACCATTGATTGAGCCTATCAAGATGACTGAACTATTCGTTTCCGGCGCAGTCGGAGTGCTCATCGGAGCAGGTATTGTATTTCTTATCCTCAAGGCAAAAGCTTCTGGACTAGCGGCGCGCAGCGAGGAACTGGTGCGCGCTCGGGAGGAAGCAACGGCTGAAATGGCGGTACTGCGCGAGACCAACTCCTCGCTGCGCGCCGATCTAGCTGCCGAAAGGGCTGCCAGAGAGCAGGAGATAAAGGGGTGGGCTGAAAAGCAGGAGGCTCATATTCAGGCCCAAGAGGAGTTGATGAAGCAGTTCGACGCGCTCTCGCGGAAAGCGCTCGACTCGAATAGCAAAAGCTTCATGGAGCTTGCGAAGACGCAAATCGAGAAGATGGTCCAAGACGTCGATACCAAGGAAGAGAAACGAAAATTAGAGCTCGAAAAGCTCGTTTCACCGTTGTCCAAGACCTTAGAAGACGTTTCAAAGCATGTTCGGGAAGTCGAAAAGGAGAGGGAACGTGCCTATACCTCAATAACGGAGCAGGTAAAAGGACTATCTGTTGCGCAGGAGTCGATTCGAAAGGAAGCGGCAAATCTGGTAAACGCCCTTCGTAAGCCGTCTGTCAGAGGCCGATGGGGTGAAATTCAGCTCAAACGTGTCGTTGAAATGGCTGGAATGCTTGACCACTGCGACTTCGAGGAACAGCATACTGTGCATTCCGACAGTGGTAGGTTGCGGCCGGATATGATCGTTCATCTTGCCGGCGGAAAGACCATCGTAGTCGATGCCAAGGCGCCGCTTTCTGCGTATTTGGACGCCATCGAGACCGATGATGAAGACGAACGAGAACGTTTCATGCGCAAGCATGCCGAGCAGGTCAAAATCCACATTCGGCAACTTTCGACCAAAGCCTATCAGGATCAATTTGATAGCACTCCAGACATGGTTGTTCTGTTTCTCCCCGGTGAATCCTTCTACTATGCTGCTCAGGAGATAGACCCAACGCTGATCGAACAGGGAGTGGAAAACAACGTGGTTATTGCCACGCCAACCACCCTAATTACGTTGTTGAAGGCTGTTGCGTATGGATGGCGCCAGGAACAGCTAACCGAGAATGCGCAGAAGATCTCTAGGTTGGGGCAGGAGCTGTATGAGCGTCTAAGTGTTCTTTCCGAACACATCAACAAAGTCGGGCGTGGCCTCAATTCAGCCGTCACAAGCTACAACAAGGCGGCAGCCTCGATGGAAAGCCGAGTTCTCGTTTCGGCTCGCAAGTTCAAGGAGTTGGGTTCTTCCACGTCTAGTGAACTACCCGAAATGAAGCAAATCGAGGGAACGCCTCGCCAGCTGGAGCTTGGTTCTTCGGACGAGGCCTAGTGCTCGTTCTCAATAGATCCTGATTACACTTAGGCCGCTAACGAAGTCAAGCGAGATTCTGGGCTTTCCAAGATGAGGTGAACCATGGCTTTCCAAGCATCCATCTCGTCCGTTACGTTCTTTTTGAGCTCGTCGAACCTCTGATGCAATAATTCAAGCTCCTCGTCACGAGCTGTTTTCATCTGCTGGATTTTCTCATCCTTCAGTCGCTGAATTTTATCTGAGGTTGTCTTCAGTCCGTTAAGGTTGGCTGTCAGGGATTCGGCTGCTTCCTCGACACGCGCACTCCAACTGTCGTAATCAATACGGTGCTTCAGTTCCTCGATCCGTTCCAACATGAGGTGTCGATCTGCGGCTACCAATCTGCGTTTGATCGTGAGGTGATTCACCTTCTTCAAGTCGTAGGCCAGTCCAATCTTACTGAGTGACCAAATAACAATTTTAGCTGGATCGAACTGATACCAGCGAACGCCATTGCGATAATCACCAGCAAACGTATGGTGATAGTTGTGATACCCTTCTCCAAAAGTGAGGATGGAGAGGAGAAAATTATTGACGGCTGTATGTTCGGTGCTAAATGGCTGCGAGCCCCAAATGTGGGCGAGCGAATTGATAAACCATGTACAGTGATGTACAAAGAACATGCGTAGTAGCGTTCCAATCACAAACGACCCCAGTGGATCACCCGTGATTGCCCAAAGTGCGCCCCAAACCATGGTGTTAACAACGACCATTATGACGGCGTAATGCTTGTGCTGGAATTGCAAAGCAGGGCGTTCCCAGAGGTCATGAATCACGCGAGGGTTGATTTCAGGACGCGTCTTGAACATCCAAAGCATGTGTGAATGCCAGAATCCTTGAGGTGCACTGTACGGATCGAGATCTGTATCCACATGGCGATGGTGGATGCGGTGATCGTGAGACCAAGAAAAAATGCTGCCCTCAGTAGCAACCGTGCCCCAAAAGCTCAAAAAGGCTTCAATGGCAGGGTGCGTTTTGTATGTCACGTGCGCATAAAGTCTATGGTAGCCCATAGTGATGGCCAAAAGACATAGGCACCAAAGAGCTACCGTACTCCATATCAACGATGCGGATGCATCATAGTTGATGATGTAGATGGGCAGGAGAATAAAAAGGAGAAGGTGATATCCTGAAAGGAAGAGAACGTTGGTCCAATCAAGGGACCAGGAACGCTTAGATGCGTCTTTTGCCTGACTCATGAAGTTTTCTGACTTGCCGAATTGTCGAAAAGGGGTACGACTGGGCCCGGCGGGAGGCCCTCACATGAAAGATAGGAGTTGCATTGTTTCTGACCAACGCACCCATCGAAAACCCGAATTTGTACTAGGAAATTCTAAAACGGGTGTAGCCGGTCTATCCTGACTGGCCTGGCAAGTTCCACTTCGCCTTAGTAGGCACCTGAGGACTTCATTACGGCACTCAATGTTCTTGTTATCACGACGATGTCCAGCCAAATTGACCAATTACGGACATAGTAGGAGTCAAACTGCTCCATACCGTCGGTTCCAGTGTCCGACCGTCCAGATACCTGCCATAAACCTGTCATACCCGGACGACGTCCTTGGCGGCTGGTCAGCCGATCAGAGGGCGTACGCTGGCCATCGGTCTCCCGGCGGGAGGGACCAGCTGCTTGATGTCCAGAATCGGATTTGTTTAACCAGTTCATGTCCTTGGGTCCGAAATACGTTTGTTTTTCCCAGCGCGATTGCGAAATAGGCGGCCCTGACTACGCCGTCGTTGAATTGCACTGCGATTGCCAGCGCGACCAAAAGGCCGTTGGATAGGGCGACGATTAATGGGCGCGATTCCAAGACGAGAAACCTCATCAAAGAAATAGTCGAGCGTTGAGGCTACTCCATCTGTTCGATTCGTAGCCGGCGACCAGCCTAGAATCACACGAGCCTTTGTGATATCTGGTTTGCGAACTTTGGGGTCGTCTTCCGGCAACGGGAGATACGTTATGGAACTACGGCTGCCCGTAAGTTTGACCACTTCCTCAGCAAACTCACCAATGGTGATCTCTTCTGGATTCCCAATGTTGACTGGATCAGATTCATCAGAGTAGAGGAGCCGGACAATTCCTTCGACCAGGTCGTCTACGTAGCAGAATGGTCGAGTCTGAGACCCGTCTCCAAAAATCGAAATGGGTTCATCACACAATGCCTGCTTTATGAACGTTGGTAGGACTCGGCCGTCATCGAGACGCATCCGAGTTCCATACGTATTGAAGATTCGGGCAATGCGAGTCTCAAGACCGAATTCCCGGTGGTAAGATGCCATTATGGCCTCTGCAAAGCGTTTGGATTCATCATACACGCTTCGCGGTCCTATTGGATTGACATGACCCCAGTACGATTCGTCCTGAGGATGTACCAACGGGTCGCCATATACTTCGCTGGTAGATGCTTGTAAGATCCGGGCATTGGATGCTTTAGCTATACCAAGCAGGTTCCTCATTCCAAGCGAACCGACATCAAGGGTTTCCAAGGGATACCTTAAGTAATCGATTGGAGAGGCTGGGCAGGCGAAGTTCAGAATGAAGTCATAACCCGTTCCCAAATCGGTAGACGTTGATATATCCCGATGCACAAACGTGAAATCAGGGTCGCCGAGAAGGTGGTCGACGTTTTCTAGGCGGCCCGTAAGAAGGTTATCAACGCAGGTAACGTGGTGACCATCGCGAATAAACCGATCGCATAAGTGGGAGCCGAGAAAGCCGGCACCACCCGCGATGAGGGTCTGTGGTTTGGACGAGGCCATTGTGTAGGAGCGAGTTAAGGTGGGTCTGATATAATTCAGTTCGGGGACAAACCCACCTGCTACAAATAGGTAAGCAGGAGGGAACGCTACCCTTCTTCTTCCTTATCGACCAATCAAGGCAATTCATAAGCGTTCAAACGTTAGTAGGGCATCACATTACAGAGCGTTCGAAAAAACACCTACAACTCACTCTTTGTCTTTGGGGTACAATGACCTTCGAAGCCGATCGACGCAGGCAAGTGCCGTGATCGAGTCGGCGCATCACCTCTCAGTGATGATTGGTTCTGGGTGAAGCTGCCCGGACTCCTAACGGAGCCCGGGCATGCTTTTGTCATCCAGTTGGAACCGGCGAGCTGAAGTGAGGGCAAGGGGCGCTGGGACGTCCCCGGGAGGCGCCTAGACCCTTATCGCACGATGACCAAGGGAATGGTCTTGTCGAAGGAAGTGCCTCCAAAGCTCTCAATATGGAGCCGTACGAAGTAGACGCCAGCTGCGAGTCTATCCACGTCGATACGCTGCGTGTACCACTCGTCTGCGTCCTGGAATTCAGATGGATGCTTCAGGACTTCTCGACCCATGGAATCATGCATGGACAAGGTCACGAATCCCTCTGCTGATAAGAAGTATCGTACTTCGAACCGGTCTGAGGTCGGATTCGGAAAGGCACTAGATAACACGAATGAATCTGGGTTTTCGATGTCAAGTTCTAGGCGGGCTAGTTCCTGGCGCCGACCGTCAGCGGCTGTTGCAATCAGCAAATACGTTGCTGACTGCAGGCCAGCGAGAGATCTATCCGTGAAGGTAGAAATAGCTGCTGGGTCAAGATTCAAGACTGTTGTCCCATCCGCTGTAATTCGCTCGATTTGCAGACTTTCAATACCAAAATCCGAATTGACTGCCCAGGAAAAGGTGACGACTCCAGTATCATCAACCGTCCCTGAGATCGTGGCTTCACCTAATGGTTCATTGCCAGTAACGAGAACAGTGGATACTCGCGATATCAGCTCAGGGATCAGAACATAATTATTATCCCCAGGACAAGCGGTTTGCCCGAAATCCCGATGACCTCGAATACGTTCGGGCTCAACGCCATAGCGTTCGCTCAAGAATGCAAACAGATTTATGTAGGTGGCGAAGGCTTTCGGTGTGATTTCTTGTTCGCAGTAGGCGCCTTCAGGAGGATGGTAGCATCCCATGATCACCACACCAACGTTGCCTGTATTGGCTCCGCCGGCATGCGCCCCCATTGCCAGAATGGGCACCTGAGACAAGGAAGTGCTGTTGTCCATGAAAGGACGGCCTTGATAGAGGCGACCTCCACGGTCGATGGCAAACTGGTATCCAATATCAGACCAGCCCCTAATGTTTTGGTGCAAATCCTGCATGGCCCGCATTTGAGCCTTCCCTTCGTCCAGCGTTTCAGCAGAATATCCAGCAGCGTGATGCCAGGTCATGTATTCATACCCTGGCCTAGCAAGATTGGAGGGTGTGCCCCGAAACGCTTGTGCACTCCACTGAGCGCGAGTAATTAGGGCGGGAGGGATAATTGTGCCACTTTTTGCACCAATTAGAGGTTCCACGTCTAACAAAGGACGTGATTCTGACTCTGGTTGCGCATTGAAAACGCCCACATCCCTGATCGTCAGCGTTCCGCCGGATTGTCCCATGACCCGAACTTCGTACAACGATGATTCGAATTGGCCGTCCTGTCTATATCCTGCAACGGCCGTTCCTCCAGTGGCAGAAGTGACTATATGCATGCGTTGCCACGGCTCTGAATCTCCAAACCGGATCTCTGCGGCCAGATTGGTATCTGAATACCCAACCTCAACAGCGAGACCATTGAACACGCCAGGAGGAAGGAAGCCGCGGACCCCAACGGTCAGTTGCTTACCAGCGACCTGTAAATCTGTGCGCACAAACGGAGCGGCAATATCGACCAAGTCACCCAAGGCCTGACCCTGGGAGGCTGGCGCGCTCAAAAGAACTACTACTAACATCGCTGTCAAGGACAGCCTTCTCATCTTCACAACATCCGCCATGTGCATTGGTACCTGTTAAGGGCCTAGTATTCTGACCGCTATTCACGGTACGCTTTAGAACATCAGGTTAAAGGAATACCAATGGGTCTGTTCCAGACGACCGAAGTCTGCGTACGCATAGTCAAAGCTCGCACGTGTGGAGCGGTCGATTCGGAAATTGAGGCCTGCGCCCCACGTCAAGCCCTGTTCGCCATCCTTCTCGAAAGCATTCCGATATCCTGCTCTGAGCGCTAAAAGATCGCGAAAGGAGTACTCAGCGCCAGTATTAACGTACTCACTATTGTCGTTCGGGTGGGCGGCATCTGTAGTCAGAACCACTCTGTGATCCGCCGTATCGATAGCGTCCCATGCAAGTCCAACACGGAACATGAGCGGAAGTGGGTAGCTGTCCAGAAGGTATTCCGAGTTGACGATTTCAACAGTACCCTCCTGATTGACCGTTGGATCAATCGCGAAAATGATGTCTCGTCCTGTCATCTGCATCTTTGGACCGAAGTTCGACATGGATGCCCCAAGCCTCAGGTCTTCGTAGGGCGTAGTGAAGAGAATCCCGATATCGAAGGCCGTGGCAGAGGCTGTGCTGTGCCAGATCTTTTCGCGGATGTACTTCACGGTCGTACCAATGGAGAATCGATCCGTGAGCGAACGGGCGTACGAAACCTGCAGAGCCATATCCTGCTTGCTGAACTTCTCACCCGTCCCGCCGGGTTCATTGACTGTTCGGACCTCCATATCACCCGAATCAAGGTACAGTAGGCTGGCTGCCATGGTCCCCATACCACCCAGATTAAATCCAACGGCAGCGTAGCTATAGCTGATATCCGCTAGGTATTGGGTCGTAGAGAACTGAACCGCCCCACCTCGGATTTTCGAGAGGCCTGCAGGGTTCCAATAAAGGGCAGAGAGGTCGTTTGCTTCTGCCACGAAACTGCCTCCCATACCTACGGCACGGGCGCCAACCCCAATTTTCAGGAATTGAGCCGCAGTCGTGCCTACTTTTGTGATCGTTTCCGTCTCGCCGCCGTCTTTCAGGCTTTGAGCGCTAGACGGAAGGACTAACAAAAGGCAAAGGATACTAGGCAGGAGAACGTTCATCTTCTGATCGATGGAATTCAGTGTAGACATCATTTGATCACCGCGAATTTGCCGATATACGAGCCTTCTGCAGAGTCTACATGGAAGATGTAGAGGCCGTACGCGATGTTCATGTTGTCCTTGGTTCGGAGGTCCCAAAAGGCCTTTCCGTCGTCAAGGGTGCTGTTGTGGTTGATTGTATCAACCAACTCACCCGCCAGAGTGTAAATTCGTATGGTAGCCTGAGCAGGGACATTCGCGAAGTACAATCGCCTATCGCCGCGCTCAGAGCGAGATACTGGATTTCTTGGTTCCAGTTCATTGGTTGCGACGTAAGGGTTGGGAACGGTGTAGATCTCACGCAGCTCTTCTTTGAGAAGGTCCGCGTCCGTCATCGCCGAAACCGTTCCGAACGTAAAGTGATCATCGCTTGCAAATGGTTTGTTCGTCTCGATATACAGAACATCTCCACTCCCAGGCATGCTGCCATTATCGGTGAATGTAACTTGCCAACTTGCCACCATGCTGTCGTCTACAATATCAAGGAAGATAACAGGCTCGTTTAGATCCCATTCACCGTCACGGTCCACATCAGTTGCGAAAACTTCGATCTGCTGATTGGCTTGCGTAAGGTTGGTTACTGTGAAGGGCAGTGGCAGGTTGTTCGAGAAACCATTCGAGATGAACCCATCATCAAACGTCACCTCATAATCGAAGGGCTGCCGTTTTCTTCCGGGACCAGCCCGGGCGACATCAATTTCAAAGCTGATGCCTTCACCTCCGGAAGACCAACCCGTTTCGTCCTCATCCACGGTCAGCTCAGCATCTTCGACGAAGATGTGCATTCCATCGAATACAGGATTGGCTTCTTCACCGGCCATGAGTTTGCTTTGAGCAATGGGGAAGTAGCGGAATGAGGCTGACAGCGAATCTCCATCGCTGATTGTCGAGCCTACAATCTGAACCACGCCGGACTCAGGGACAAGCAAGTAGTCGTCAAGTGACGATAATACTGTTCCGTCGGAACGGGAAAGGACGAATGAAGCCTCACTAATATTCTGATATCCCAGGGAGCTGGTCTTTCCTACAACCGCACGAATCTTGGTCTGAATCGTGTTCAGGTCCTCGATTGAGTAGCTAATATCTCTGCCAGTTTCTTCGTGGAATACGATGTCATACGACGCACCATTGCGAACCGACATTTCGTCGATGATTCGGATCGTGATGTCGCCCGTTCCGTGTCCACTTTGTCGGATAATGCCACCGGCCGCCTCTATAGACGGCGCTACATAGCCGGCCACGCGCGGTCGGGGAATGACGGAGGCGGTATTAACATCGTAGATGTAACTGTCCGTGACAGGGTTGAACGTGACGGTTTTTGACGTTTCGCTTGGGGGAATACCATTCCCAAAGTCGCCTTCCTGACCTGGTGCATAGCCGCGGTCGTACGCGGTGACGCCGTAGTAATAGGTCTGTCCGTTGACGACGTCCGTGTCTGTGTAGGTATGAAAGAGTCCTGTGTCATCACCCAGGTCAAATGAGACTCCCCGATTTGGGAAGACGATGGGGCTTGGACCAGCTAAACCGTTGTCGAGATCAAATTTGGCCTCCACTCCCAGTTCATTCTGCAGCGGTTGGAAAAGGAATTTCGACCCATTGATGTCAGTGATCGTCTGCTGATCGCTGAATTCATTGTCGGTTGAACGGTAAATCGCATATCCCTCGAAATCTCGGGTACGAGATAAAGGGTCGACAGAAAGCTCGGCGTTATTGTCCCAATACAGGGTTACTTCGCCGTCGCCAGGGACTGCTCGAAGCCGTGGTTTTTCAGGTGGACGGGCAAAGCGATATCCGACGTCGAATATCTGCTGCACCGTTTCAGCATTAAGCCTCAAGTCAGAAAGGTTTTCGCCAACAAGAAGAGCGATGGAGAACCGTTTCGTTTCGCCTGCACGCAGCGGGAAACTTCCCGATCCATACAAAAAGACGTAATCCCCAGGTTCGGACGGGACTTCATCGAAATTGCCTGGCTCTACGAGCGCATACACCCGTTCATCGTCGGAAATAGATGATCCAGCGAATCGGGGAGAGGAGAAGGAGGTCAGTCCGATCATATCGGACTCGTCGATATCGGTGAACTCAAAGTTTGGCTCGCCCGGCTTGGTGATATCGAATTGATCACCTGCCGTTGGGAATCCGTCATTTTCACCCTGATCACCCGTTCCTGGGATGCCGTCAATTCCAACGTCGTCCCGTTCCGGATTCCAATCGTTGTCGTTGTCGATACCATCCGTCCAGGATTCATCGATCATGCCGTCGTTGTCATTGTCGATGCCATCACCTGCATAGAAGACACCGTTGATGATCTCGTTGCCGAGGCCAGGGCTTTCCAAAAACTTGTAGCCGAAATACCCAGGAATCCGTCCTGGAATGTCACCGACCTGGTTGTTGTCCCACGCGAAGACCATGTTACGCTCTTTGTCGAAAAAGGCGAGGTCATCGGCCCAGTCACCAGGCCCTCCGACGTGTGGGTCACCCCACATTCCAAAAGTGACTTTGTCGAGATCGGTTTCACTCTTATTGGAAATCTTGTAGATCAAGAAGATGGCGTCTTCCGCAAGCGGGTTCGCCCACTGATAGAGACGGACTTCGACTTCGAGACCCAATCCTTTCTTCGTCGAATCGGACGGAAATGGGTAGTAGTGGAATTCCCTGTTGGAATAGTCATTCATGAAGTACAGGGCTTCCTTGTCAGCGTTGGAGGCTCCCTGCTGCAAGGCACCTGGCCATACATAGTCCTTCAAGACGTCATTGTACCAGGTCGTTGGCCACGAGTCAGGCTTGCCATCCAGATTGTCGTCCGCGGCATCGGACGTAGGAATAAAGTCAGATTCGGGGCTAACCACTTCAATTCCTTCGAAGCTACCGACAGGCTCGGCGCACGGAATCGGATGCCATCCCCAGCGTTCTGATCCATCAGGTGACACTTCACCGCCATTGGATGCAATACCATCGGAAACGATGTGCATCACCCAAACTGGATCGCCGTTTTCGTCCGTGACGACCTGGCCGTTTTCATCCCTTTTCAGGACGCTTTTCGGGTCTTTGTGTCCCACATCGACAACTTCCGCAGCTACGAACGGGCCAAATTCGTATCCGTAACCGAGTCCATTCCAAACGATGTCAGTAATCGTGTTTCCGGGAGCGGAGATCGAACCGAAGTTCAGAATCTGAGTGGTGATTCGGTTTCCGTTTAGAATAACGTCGCGACGGTTCGTGGTATCCTCGAAGCAGTCGGCGACGGCCATTTCACCGCCTTTATTGGTCTGGCGGTTGATCCAGTTTCGCTGCTCCGAATAATCCCATCCACGCTCGCGTTCCTGTGCATTTGCACCATCAGGAAGCGCAACAATCGCAATGAGGAGGAGCAGGGCTGATGATGTCAATCGAGTCGATATCGACATGATGGAAGAAAAGTCAAAAGTTGATTGGTCGTTTGTCATGGAGCTGCCTGGTCAGAATGAAAGGGTGGCTCCAAGGCGCACTTCGCGCGGAGAACTGTAGTAACTCGGACGGGTGTTGTACTCGTCCAAATCGGCAATGCCGGGTAACCCGTAGGCAGACTCCCATGACGCGTGCACGCCGCGTTGGCCATTCAGCGAATACGTGGCTCGACCCGTGTCGTTGAAGACGAACTGTTCGTTCAAGTGATCAAAGACGTTGAACACTTTGGCGAACACTCGCATCGATCCGCGACCTGAAAGTGGTACATTGTAATAGAGGTGGGCATCCATCTTGAACAGACTTGGCTTGCGCTCCTGGTTCGGTAGCTGATCGATCTTCTGATCGAAGAGCTGGGGCGTGTACGGGTAACCTGTTGAGTACGAAGAGATGAATGAAGCACCCCATCTGCCCGGTTTCGTCAAGGTGACCGTTCCGGAAACGATGTGCCGCTGGTCGAAGCTGAGCGGAATCAATTCTAGCTCATTCTCTCTGCCCGACAACGAGTTGAAGAAGAAGGAGTTGGTCTGGTTGTTGTTTCCTTCGGCCATTTGGAAGGTGTAATCCACAGAAGCAGAAAGCATCCCATCACGTGGACGACGCTTGGTGAGCGCAAAGGTGACGCCCTTCACGTTAGCGTAGTCTCGGTTCAGATAGATGTTGTACAGGTCTTCTCCAGAAATCGTAGAGAAACGAATGGTCTGAAGAGCGAGGTAATCTCGAATATCCTTGAAGAACCCAGTGATGTCGAAGGCGAGGTCATCCGTCAGTCCTTGCTGAAGGCCAATCTCATACTGCACAGTACGCTCTGGACGCATGTTCGTATTACCGAACGTTGGTGCAGACGAAAGGCTGAATTCAAATTCCGGATTTAGATACAGGTTGCGCAGACGGGGCATCTGAGCAAAATGACCGTAGGAGAAGTGAATGATTCCGGTTTCCGTGATGGGGAACGACACTCCAAGGCGGGGCATTACGATGGTAGTTGCCTCGGCGCTCTGAAGCGGGTCATCCTCGGCCATGGGATCCAGCAGATTCGGGATAAACTTGCCGTTGGGCTCAAAGTATTCGAATCGCAGTCCGGCGTTGATGATGAAATCATCGAATTCCAGCTTGTCCTGCGCATACGCACTGAACTCAGTGACCTTCTGGTCAGCGTAGTAATCGTGCGCAGGCGTAGACACATCTGGAACCGTTGGGACGGGGTAGTTATCTCCGTCATATAGCACGGCAAAATTGCGTCGGTCCAGTGAGTGCCGGTTAATTTCAAACCCAGCTTTAGCCTCGTGGATGATGCCTAATTGCTGTGTTATGTCACCCTTGATGCGTAATGAGGTGGAAGACTCATACGTATGACCTTTCTGATCGCCACCGAAGAGGAACTGATTGCCAGGAAACCCAACTACGTCGCCAGAGGAGACGTAAAGAGGGTTGAGCGGATCCTCATATAAGAACGTTTTCGCTTCAGAATTGGCATACGACATCCGAAGTGTGTAAAAGGCTCTTTCGCTCAGTGTCTGGGTCCAGTGAAGGCTGTGATTCGTGCTTTTGTCTCTGTAGCTAGCCGTTCCATCTGGATTATACGTGTAGGCGAAGCTATAGAGCTTGCTTTTCGCGCCGTCCAAGAGGAAGGAGTATTCCAACCTGGCACTCCGAATGGGGCGCATGCTGAACTTGGCGATAATATTGCCGCTTTCGCGTGGGTTCATAGCCCGGTCTTTTCCAGGAAGAGGATCACCAGCGCCGAATTCATACCAGGGCTTTCCGTGGAGTTCGTAATACCAAGCCGGACCATCGTAGTCTGGAATGAATTCCCGAATGTTGTCTAATACATCAGGGCCACCGTTGAAGTTGGCCGAATCAGAGGGGAGGTGGATGTCCTTCCCGAAGATTGTACCCTTGTTCTCATCATAGCGGCCAGAGATGAAGAACCTTATTTTTTTGTAGAAAGGCAGCGGGCCTGATAATGTGCCTTCCATGGTGTAGACATTGACACCGATGTTGCCGGTGGACGTCGGAGGGCCAAAGATGTTGGAATGCTTGGTGACATTATCACCACCATAAAAACTAACAGAACCAGCATATCGCTCCTCACCTTCTTTGGTGACCAGGTTCACGATACCAGACATGGCCTTTCCGTACTCTGCATTAAATGCGCCAGATATGACCGTCATTTCCTGGATGGCATCTGCAGCGACTGACGTGGCAAGACCGTTTGTTTCGAACGGGTTGCCTACCGACATACCATCAACGAGGTAGGCAATCTCGTTTGACCGCCCACCGCGAATATGAACTTCGCCTCCTGGACCTTGATTGACCCCAGCCTGAGTAACTAGTACGCCAAAGAACCCTTCAACCGGCAGCGCATCAATTTCCTCGGCATTCACCGTTACGGAGGATGATGTCAAGTCTTTTTGTACGAGCGGTCGCTCGGCTTGAATGACGATTTCCTCCCCCTCGATGACCTCTTCCCTCATATCCAGATCGTATCGGGTTGTCTGACCAGTTTGGACGTTAATGCCCGCGATCAACTGTGTCGAGAATCCGATATAGGAGAACCGGAGGGTATACTCGCCGGGTCTGACATTCAGGATGATGTAATTACCTTCCACATCGGTGGTCGTCCCTTGTGTGGTGCCATCAAGCACTACGTTCACACCGATGAGACCTTCACCGGTAATCGCGTCCAAGACACGACCGGCAATTTTGCCCTGAGCGAACGCAGTTTGCGCAGTAATGGCAAGGACGAATAGGAAAAGGAGGCTCTGTCTGCGCATGGATTCTGCGGAATGAATCTTTATTCGGACGTGAAGCCCGAAAATACCGTTAACAGCACTTTAACGGCAAAAAAAGGGGAGGCCCGAAAAGGGCCTCCCCATGTTTTTAAGCAAGCCGGTTTATTTCAGCAACACCATAGTCTTGGTGTGCGCAAAGTTACCAAACTTCAGCTGGTAGAGGTAGGTACCACTTGCAACCTGTCCACCTGCATCGCTCGTTCCATCCCACTGAATTTCATGGACGCCCTGAGACAGGTACTGATTGTCCACAAGCTTCTTCACGATACGTCCCGATACATCAAAGATCGTCAGCGAGACGGCTTTGTCGAGAGGCAATTCGAAGCGGATGTTTGTTGTCGGGTTGAACGGGTTTGGATAGTTCTGCTCGAGAACATAGTCCGTTGGGATGACAACGCGCTCATCTTCGATCGAGATGCCGGTGGCACCTGCTGACAGGATGCGCATGAACACGCGAGCTGGTCCAGCTTCGACAGAGGTGAGTGTACGAGTGTAGGTAGAGTCTGCAGGGTTGAAGACTTCGTGGTACGTGTACAGCGAATCATCAACACCCTGGATAGACAGAGCTACCTCGTTGTAGGTATCTCCGTCCACGTCACCCAAGAAGGCGAACTTGGAAGCAAACTGAGGACCCTGATCACCATTTTCACGGTATTCGGTCATAACACCTGCAGAATCACGCGTAACGCGGTCGAAGTCATCAGCCACGTCATTCGGGAAGAATACCTGCGTGATATCCGAGTAATGAGTTGGGTCTTCAGGATCCGTCCCCGTGAACTCAACGATGTTCACCCAGTTGGGAGATAAACCGTTGTTGAACTGCTGAGACGTGTAGGATGAGCCCGTTCCGATTAGGTCCATATGACCGTCACCGTCCAGGTCACCAGCGGTGAGACCCAATGAGGAAAGATCAGGTACTACTGCGTATGAGTAGTTGTCTGGCGTAAGCGTGAAGACGTTTTCACCCGGATTATAGTTGATGACGAAAACGTCACCAGTATTGTATTCCGAACCAAATACTTCTTCGTTACCATCACCATCGATATCAATAACATCAAGACCGAAAAGAGTGACGGTGTCGGAGCCCGACAAATGCTGCCAGTAATCGCCGAGCGATCCATCTGGCCAGTAGTAAGTGTTAGCGCCTGTTGCTTGACCGATCGTGATGTTCAAGTTATTCCAGCTTGACATCACGATTTCATTGATGCCGTTGCCATCAACGTCAGCTGCAACCATTCCGTATGGTGATCCACCACCACGGTTCACAGGGTCCCAGTCGGTAACGCGGGAGTTGAGGTAGGCCTCATCTGACCACGTTTCAAAACCGGATCCGATGTCTCCATCAACAGAAATAATCCACCAGTTGTCACCGGCGTTATTTCCGTTGTTTCCAAACATCATTTCCTGAACGCCATCATTGTCGACGTCTTGAACGACGATCTGCTCCTGACGCCAGCGGTTCGGTGCGTTCGGCATTTCGTACACCGTGGCAGGCTCTGTGCCATAGTCATTATCCGTTCCGGTAAATTCGAAAACGTAAAGTCCATATGGGTAGGGCGAACCGTCAGCGTAACCTGCGCCACCGAAGAAATAAATTTCTCCGTTGCCGTCACCGTCCATGTCACCACCAGCGATGGCGCGTCCGTTGTTGGTCGATGCGTCAACGTCTAGAAAGGGAGTCGAGTAGACCCATTCCCACTGGTCAGGACCTACAACTTCCAGAACGTGCACACGCGCGCCGCCTGTGTAGTCCGAAACCAAAACTTCCATTTTGCCGTCATTGTCCAGATCAAAAGGACCTGCAACTGTACGAGCACCGGAATGTCCAGCCGAAAAAGCTCGCTGTGCATCGTCTGACAGCGGAACCGTCCACGAATAATCTGTGCTTTGTGCTGCGGCGCTTCCTGCAAACAGGAATGCAACCAACAGCATCAAATTTGTAACTCTACGCATAAGGCCTCCAATTCGAATGAGATTTTATCTTGCCGTTCGGATATTGCGGCAGAAGGGTGGGAGCCGCCATCTCGAAAGCGAAACGATTGAACCAGTAGTGTATTGAATGAAACGGATCCTGTCAACTATAATCGTGAAAACGTATGAAACAATCGTGACTCCCTATAGCGCAACGAGATACGTTGTTTTGAGGGGCCTGATGATGGGGCTGTTATCGATGAGCTTGGCGTCCTTAGCCCAAAACCCCAAGTATGAGATGCGTGGGGTGTGGGTAACCACTGTTTACAATCTCGATTGGCCTGAATCGAGGTTTGATTCGCCGGCCACACAACAGGCTGACTTAGCCTTTTTGTTCGACGAGCTAGCCCGTACCGGAATAAATACTGTCTTTTTTCAGGTCCGCTCTGAAGCAGATGCAATGTATCCATCAGCCCTGGAGCCCTGGTCTCAATTTCTTACTGGTACGCAAGGGCGGACGCCAAGCCCGTACTGGGATCCGCTGGCGGTAGCAATTGATCTGGCGCATGAACGCGGGATGGAACTACACGCATGGTTAAATCCATTTCGGGCTATTTCGGATGTGGGCTCTTTTAATCTGGCCGGAAATCATATCACAAAAACACATCCCGAATGGATTTTGGAGACGTCCTATAAGGGATCCGATGACAACAAAATTGGATCTATTCTATCGATTATTAACCCAGGAATACCTCAGGCACGAGAGCACATCGTTCATGTCGTCGAGGATATTGTGCGCAGATATGATGTCGACGGTATCCATTTTGACGACTACTTTTATCCCTATCCGCCCTATCAAATCGCAATGGAAGACGAGGAAACCTTTAATCAGTTTGGTTTCGGATATACCTCGATGGGGGATTGGCGACGTGACAATATCAATGCCTTCATCGTTGAGGTCAATTCAGCAATTGAGAACCTGAAAACAGGCGTCCGTTTTGGTGTTAGCCCATTTCCCATTTGGAAAGACCAAGTACCACCAGGGATTTCGGGTCTAGATGCTTTCAACGTCATCTTCTCAGACCCTGTAAATTGGCTCTTGGTAGAAAGCGTGGATTACTTGGTACCTCTATTGTACTGGAAGATTGGAGGAGCGCAGGACCATGAAAAGCTCGCCGAGTGGTGGGTGGATCAGGCAAATGGGATTCACATTTATCCGGGGATTGCGGCTTATAAAGCAGATATGGCATTCGCTAATGGAGGTGCACCTGAGTTTGACGGTTTCGAGATCCCAGCTCAATTGAGCTTAGGGCGAGTCATGGACGGCATTCAAGGGAGTGTGTTTTTTCGCGCCGACAATCTGGGGCGAGCACAGAATCAAGGACTAACCCAAGCTCTTATATCGGATTTTTATGGCACAAAGGCTTTTACACCCTATATGCTGTACAAGGACACGTGGCCTCCAGACGCGTCGACCAGTCTTACGGCCGTATCTGGAAGCAATGGCGTTGCTCTCAGATGGGACCCTCCGCTTGGGGGCTTTTCGGTTGCCAACAAATGGGGGGTTTACCGGATGCGCTCGGATGCCTCGACGCCGGATGCTCGTGACATGACCAATGATGTGAAAAACCTGATTGCCATCTCATGGGACCCCGACTACGTCGATGACGAAGCGCTTGAGGTAGGAGGGACGTACTACTATGCAGTGACCGGTCTGAGTGCAAACTCGATAGAAGGGGCTGAAACCAATTTTGCGACAGTGTCCATCACGTCCACAGGTAAAGAGGCGTTTCCTTCCACGACTGCGTTGCGAGACATTTCTGTGTATCCGAACCCTGTCTCACAGCGTGCAACCATCATCCTAGAACTGGGCGAATCTGTCGATATTGACGTACGCGTGCTGGACATGCTGGGTCACGAGGTGGCGCGGCCGCCCGGCGGCTCAGGTATGCGCTCACCGGGCAAGTTGGAACTGACCTGGGACTTGATGACGATCTCAGGCCGCGGGGCGGCCGCTGGCGTCTACCAGATCGTGGTTCGCACAGGTTCCATGCGTGCCGTCAAATCTGTAGTGGTGTTGCCGTAGCTGTGTGAGCGACAGGGCAGAGGAAAAAAACGGATCCAGTAGCGCGTAGCTGCGGAGAAAAACACCCCTCTCAGATCTTCAGTCGCTCTTTTACCACTTTAGAGCGTTCTCGGCTTGCTATTACCTCGTGGCTTCCCGTCAGCGCCAGCTTATAGCGCCCTGAAAACCACGGGATTAGTTCTCGGATGTGAGAGAATTGGACAATGGCAGATCGGTGGACACGCATGAAGGCGTCAGGACTGAGCATACTACCCAGTTGGTCGAGCGTATAATTGACAATGTGTTGACGCAAACGAGGCCGAGTGCTGGTTGGGTCATCCTCTAGGATGTAGACGCGCGTGATCCCTTCCGAGATTTCGATAGATACAACGTGATCAATCGGGATAATCAAGATCCGGTCCCGGTAAGGGATTGAAAGTTTTTCGAGCCAACCACCTTCCGAGGAGGATGGGTCCGCTTTGGACATGGCTTTCTCGTCCATCCATTCAAGCAATTTGCCTAGCCGGTCGTCCTGGGCAGCTGGTTCTCCAAGCGTTTTATGAACCCGCTTCAGTGCTTCGGAAAGTCGGTCAACAGGAACTGGTTTCAGGAGGTAATCCACCGCGTTGGCTTCGAAAGCTCGGATAGCGTACTCGTCATAAGCTGTCGTAAAGACTACTGCAGGTCGATTTTCAGGGTCCAGCCGGTCCAACACCTCGAATCCGTCCATTCCGGGCATCTGAATATCCAGAAAAATGACATCAAAATGGTCGGATGTGAGCTTTTCCAGTGCATCGACGCCGTCCGCTGCCTGATCTACAGATGTCACCATCGAAGCAAGGGAAGGTTCTGCAAGCAACTTTTGCAGTCGCTTCCGTGCTGGAGCTTCGTCATCTACAAGTAGGATGCGTGCCATAGGATGTTGGGGTTCAAGGTGGTGAAAAAAGTCTTAAACTAGTCAGGAGGAGGGCGTCCGGGAGGCAGGGAGCACAACTTCGACTGTAGTGCCTGTCTCTGGGTCACTACTAAATCGCAGGAGATCCTCCCGTGCAAATAACTGACGGAGACGCTCGTAGACGTTGCTCAGTCCAATTCCGAAAAAGTCATGTATTTCTGACGCTGGACCCTTGCGGCCGAACAGAGCGGGAATGCCATTGCCAGTGTCTTGTATGGTTAGGATAGCATGATGGTCATCAGTTCGAGTCATCTTAATGGTCAAGATGCCAGCTTCCCGCTTCTTTTCGAGACCGTGCTTGATGGAGTTTTCTACAAGGGTCTGAATGGTAAACGCCGGCACGGGATGGGATCGAAGGGAGTCATCCCATTCTATGTTCACTGTCAGCCGATCGCCAAAACGGGCCTTTTCAATGGCCAGGTAACACTGTACCAAGGTCATTTCCGACTCCAATGAGACAAACGCTTTGCTGCCCGCATGGAGCGTATGCCTAAAAATGGCCGCTAGGTGTTCAACCACCGCTTCCGCCTCTTTCGGCTTTTCGCCGATCAGAGACAGTAATGTGTTCAAGGCATTGAACAGGAAATGAGGGTTGATCTGGGCTCGAAGTGCAACCAGATGAGCCTCGGAGCTTTCCGCAGCCAATGATTTCTCGCGTTCCACTAGGCCGAGGCGGTCCACAGCAAGGGCTAGGTTGCCGGCAAGGGAGCGGAGCTGATCAAGGTCGTCGAGGTTATAGACCGAGCCGCGCCGCGTCTTGTTGCTGAGAATGATCAAACCTACTGATTTTCCTTCGCCTCGAATTGGAACCGCGAGTGATGCGTGATAGCGTCGCAATTCATTTTCGTGGCTTTTGGAAATACGATGCTCGTTTAGTTCTGGATTCCGAGCCCAGATGGTCGGCGCATATTCGAAATGAGACCAAATAGATTCGAATACCTGCTCGGTCAGATAGGGCGGATCAGGGTTGTGGCGCTTAATGACCCATGAATTATCAGCCGGAGAGCGAAGAAAAATGATGGAACTGCGTGATCCAAATACACGGCCAGCCACATCAATCGCTTGTTGAGCCAACGTGTCAGCATCCAGCACTTCAGTCGCTGTTTCCTGGAACCGGTTGATGACTTGGCGGCCACGTTGACGATCCGTTGCAAAAATGGATATAGCAAGGGTTCTGAGGCGGCGGGAGATTCGTTCGAAAACAATCAGGAGTACGACAACGAGCAGTCCTTCGAGTACCGTTCGAGAGCTCCCTGTCGATTCAAGAAAGGTATCTAGTAGGGTTACACCACCTACAAAGGCAAAGAAAATTAGGCCCAGAACTAGCGTGTAAACGATTGCCCTGTTCAGAACTTCGTCAACCTTGCCATACCGTAGTGTTCCTATGGTGTAGAGTGTAATAGGAACGGCTGCAAGTAATTGCGCTGCAACGATAATCCATGCTGAGGCAGACTCGCTCATTGTCGAGAAAATAGGCACGATTTCAGTAACTGAGAGTGCTGCTCCAGCCGAGAATATCAAGATAAACAAACCTTCAAATGGGCCCCAACCTGTGGTTTCGCCCTCACCTGAAGCGTGCCCTCGGAAGCTTGCCGTCAAAGAGACAAGGGCGGCACCACCGATGTAGCACGATGCATAGAACAAGATCGGGACGAGCAGTTTTTCTAAGGTGAACGGCCCGATATGTCCTTTCACAGCCGCGGTCAGAACACCTGCCAAAAGCGTAACTGGAATCAGATACACTAGCCGATAAAGGAAGCCACCTCGAAATTTAAAAAGGGAAGCATCCTTGGCCAGCGTATCAATCAAAATGGCGGGGAAGCCAACCCAACCGATCAGTCCCACGATTGTCAATGCCTGAAATAGGTCATCGTAAAATGTGTCTGCTCCTGGTGGGCCAAACAGCTCGACCAATACAAGTCGGAGCATATTGCCCACGACCCAAAGCGCTGAGACGGCTATCATCACTATGTCCGTCCTGGAACGCCGATGGTGTGTTGCCAACGGGGTCGCTATGATGAGTCCGAGGACATGAAAAAAGGCGCCAATCGTGAAGGCCCAGAGAGCGAATTGCCAGACGCCCCTTGAACTGGGGTAGAGGAAAGTCGGTTGCCGGGAAAACGTCACGGAGACATCAATCGGCTTTCCCTCTCGCACAAGAATTAGGTCACGAACCTGTCCTGGATCAATGCCTGCAATGGCATTAGTTAGGTCCTCCGCGTTGAAATACTGCTGAAACTCAAGAGCATAGAACTCATCGCCAGTTCGAATACCTCCACGATACCCGGGTCCACCCGGATACACCCACGATGCGGTAATACTGCCGTCTATATCGTCCCAGACGACCCAATCAGATGCCCGAGCTGATGGGCGTTTGACGACTATGAGACCATCTTCAAAGGCTCTCACATCCATCCACTCCTGCACGGCATTCACCATGGGCCACCCGGCAAGTAGGGTGGCTAAAAGCAGTAGCAAATGCGGTATGATTCGAGTGCGTTTCATGGCGGTGAGCTGCCTGAACTCTTTCGAAAATAAAGAATGGGTTGGCGAGTCGGAACGCCTGCTCCGATGGGACTTAGAAGGGACGGACAGTTTTTAGCTGTCCAATTCCTGTCTCCCCAACGCTTCCTTGAGCGTTAAAGTAGCACATCCGGTTCCATGCTCGTCGATACGCACGCCCATATTTTCCTCGAACAGTTTGAATCGGACTTTGATCAGGTTCTAGAGCGGGCGAATGGGGCTGGTGTAAGCCAGATCCTGTTGCCCGCCATTGATGTAGCGTCGGTCCATAGATCACTTGAGCTCGCAGATCGGCATCCAGCCCTTTTTGCGATGGCCGGACTTCACCCGTCTGAAGTGAAAAAGGCAACGGATGAGGATTTCGAAGCCATTGCTAAGCTCGCGAGTGATGAACGCATCATCGCCATCGGAGAAACGGGCTTGGATTACTATTGGGATCAGAGCTTCAACGAGAAGCAGCACGACTTCCTTCGCCGTCACATCCGTTTAGCATCTGAGCTGAACAAACCGCTCGTCTTTCATGATCGTGAGGCAACCTGGGACCTCATCCGGATTGTACGCGAGGAAAAGGAGGCATCGTCAAAGCCCGAGCAGATTCGTGGGGTCTTTCACTGCTTCGGAGGTCCAGCGGACGTTACCGAAGCCGTAATGGACCTGGATTTTTACATGGGAATCGGGGGGACCTACACGTTCAAAAATGGCGGTGTCCCAGATGCGACGGCCACTGTGCCCATCGATCGAATCATTCTCGAGACAGATTCTCCATTCTTGACTCCGGCGCCACATCGTGGCAAGCGAAATGAGCCTTCCTATGTCAGACTAGTTGCTGAAAAACTAGCCGAGATCAGGGGACTTTCTCTCGAGGAGGTGGCCAATGCCACTACCGAAAACGCCAAAAAGCTGTTCGATCTACCCTAGAACCGTTAGCCTTGGACTGAATAATCTTCCGGAGTGATCTCGACGCGAGACTTCGAATGAACTGCTTCGGCAGCCTTGATTGCCACCACGGTTGCTTCGTAGGAGCGCTCGGCACTTGCAGCCGCGTCAAATGGGCCGTAAATGTAATTTTCGGCAAAAGCTTTCACTGCATGCCAGATAGGAGCTTTCAGATTGGGGTCGTCTTCGGTGGGATCCGTTCCAAGGGCATCCAGCTTTGTCGCATTGGCTAGCAATGCAATACCTGTTTCTTTGTAGAAACGATCGCGGCGAGCGTACACCTCCCATCCTAACATGGGGGCATCAACCTCTTTGAACATCCATGCTTTCTGATCCCGAAGAATGATGGTCGAGTCGCTTCCAAAAAGCAGGTCGTATGCGGAATCGAATCCGCTTACCAGAGACGCATCGAAGAGCATGTTCTCTCCGCCTGGATATTCAAAGACAGCCTGAATGGTATCTGGCTCGGTCCTTCCATCTCGCCAGTAAAGCACATTTCCGAATCCAGATACGGCGGTCGGTAATTCTCCTTTCATCCAGGACATAATATCTACTGGATGCATCCCAATCTCACCGACAAGGCCAAGAGAGGTCTCTTGATAGAGCCTCCAATTCAACTCATCAGCCCGTTGCTGACTTGAAGAAGCTCGACGCCAGGACTGTTTTGTGTGCCACTGCGAGCGGGACATGATGGCTTTGCCAATAGCTCCACTCCGAACGAATCCGAACACACTGCGATACTGGGGTTCTGTTCGATACACTAGCCCGCCCTGGAAAATCTGATCCGGTGCGTCTAAGGCTGCTTGTGCAATTGCGCGGGCATCATCCATGGTGTGAGCCAGGGGAGCTTCACAATACACGTGTTTACCTGCTGCAAGGGCTGCAATCACGAGCTCACGGTGCTTGTGCGTCGGAGTTGCAATGAAAATTGCCGGGATCGTCTCGTCATCAATAATCTCTTGCACCTCCGCAATACGAGCTGCCTCCGGATAATCTCTCTGGGCTCTACGGAGCATGAGTGGGAAGCTATCGCAAATAGCCGTCAGTTCCGTTTCTTCGACATCATTGATGGCCGCGGCTATTTCACGTCCCCATTCTCCATAACCAATTACGGCGCAGCGAAGTGGGTCATCCGATGTGCGCTTTGTCCTTGGTTGTGCGGCAGCGCTTGGAATGCGTTCGCCCGAGGCCAGTACACCTGCAAGCGTCCCTAGGGAACCGGTTTTAAGAAAATTACGACGGGTCAGGCGTTGGTTGCTCACGGCAGCTTCAGGTCTGGATGATGATTCGTTTTTCAGGCAGAGCCTGTGTCGGTGCGGGTGGTGTACCGGTCGGTGCGGGGCCGGCGGCACAAAGTTGGCGGCACAAACATGGCGGCACAAAGTTGGCAGCACAAACATGGCGGCACAAAGTTGGCAGCACAAACATGGTGGCACAAGGCTATACCAAGATACGACCCAGAGGAATTCGTTCGGTACGATTTCTATGGATACCCTTATGTCGGATGGATACGGAGTGTGTCTGTGTCTTCAAAACCGGACCATGTGCCGGCGGTTAGTATCCACCCAGCTTTCGATTTCAAGAACGTGGCTCGAGAGCCGTCTGAAATAATGGGGCGATCGGGATCAGCAAGTAGCGCAGTGGACCATGCATCAGCAGCAGCGGCAGACTTGTGACAGCAAGCGGCAATGCGTTCTCCTTGAACAGACATGCCTGTTTTCGGGTGTATTACATGGCCATGGAGATTCCCATCTTCAGAAAATGACTTTCCTTGTATGCCAGAGACGGAAAGTGCTTGGTTTATGAGATCAACGTGGGCAAACCAAGTTGGCTCGTCAGACGTCTCAAAAGGGTCCATCAGGCCTACACGCCAAGGGTTACCAGAGGGATCTAAACCCATAGCAACAGCTGTGCTCGTGCCGCCATGCAGAAAGGCATGTTCTATGTCATAGTCTTGCAGCAGCATCCGACATTCATCGAGCACCCATCCCTTTACCACACCCCCCAAATCCAGCCTCATTCCATTACGGTGAAACTGGATGGTCCGATTTTTTCGGTCGAATTCGGCGTGTTTAAGCCCAACATCATCCAAAAGGGTCCGTAATTCACTCTCGGAAGGTATGCGCCCCTCATCGTCCCTATTCCTCAAGCCCCAAGCACGCAAGAGGGGAGCAATTGTTGGATCAAATGCCCCACTACTGTTTTCGTGCACGCTGAAACAGATCTCCAGAATACGCGCCATGGTCGCGGAAACGGGGGTTTTTTCTTTGGCGGCCTGACGATTGACGCGAGAAAGCTCGGATGAAGGGTCGTAGTAACTAAACCGTCTCTCGGCTAGCTGAATTTCGCGGATAGCCTCCTCTCCGGCAGCTCGAAGATGTACATCATCCTCTCCGAGTAGAAGTAACTCGAAACGGGTGGCCATGGAATGGACCGCTAGACGGATAGGGGGCATACCATGCTTGAAAGTCGAAACGATTATGGATAAAACGAAGCGGGGCCGGATGGCCCTTGCCATCCGGCCCCACGGCTTCAGAAAGTAGCAGTAGACGAATCGCGATCAGGACTGATCAAACGTACCGTATGTGGGAACGTCGAGAATTGTCCCGCCACCGGTATGAAACGTCCGATCATCTGCTTTCAGGTAGATGGCTTCTCCGTAACGATTGGATGCCTCGGCCATCGAGATGATAGCCTGGGCTATAATCGCTACATCGATGTTACCATTCGTGTCGTGGTCGTTGCGGATAGCTGAGAATAGGTTGTCCACGTGGGCTGGAATGTCCGGACCTGGGGTCAGGTTTTCGTAAATCTCTGCATCGACAAGATCTGCATAAGGACGCTCAGGGCGTAATTCGACTGATCCACCACCGAAGTAGAGGGTAGCCTCATGGCCGCGAATAACCTGACTAACGCCTTGTTCATTGACGGTCGATCCGGCAATCATCATACAGAGGCCTGAAGGGAATTCAGCCAACAACTGTGTATTGTCATCAACGGAGCGATCGTCAGGGCCGACCAGCATGTCCGTCACCAGCTTGTTACCAATACAAACCACGCGCTTAGGCATTTCTGTAATGTTTGCGGCAATGACCAGAGGATGAATCATGTGCGCTAGGAGGTCTCCCAAGATGCCAGCACAGTATGGATAGTACTTTCTCCAACGGTGGTAGTGCTCGCGGTTGAAGTCCGGCTTGTGAGCGACTTGGCCTAGCCAGTGATCCCAATTGAGGGTCTCAGTCGTGACACCTTCTTCCAGCCCATAGTAATTCCACTCTCCGTCGGGTGAGTTGCGCATGTAGGAGTTCTGCGCGAACGTAGCCGGGCCAATCTTGCCAGCTTTGACCAGTTCAGCAGCCTGATGCCACTTGGCTTCGGAGCAATACTGGGATCCAATCTGGAATTTCATGCCTGTCCGTTTGACGGCATCGTAAACGCCGAAGGCTTCTCCAAGGTAGCGCGTCATTGGCTTTTCGCAATAAACGTGCTTTCCTGCTTCCATGGCATCAATAGCTATCTGAGCGTGCCAATGGTCCACAGCACCGATGAAAATGACATCGATGTCTTTGTTCTCTAACAGCTTACGGTGATCTTCGTGAGCCTCAACTGTGAAGTCTTGGCCCTTGGCATCACGTACCATTTCGAGATGATCCTTCACACGGTCCCGGCGCCCGGAATACAGATCACATCCTGCAACGTCCGCGACATTGTATTCGAAGTCATGCCAGTTCGTCCCGTCTTGGTTCATATTCGTGACAGCACGGACGTGGGTGAACCCCTGCCCACCGACACCAACATGTCCCACGAGTAGACGATCATTAGCTCCGAGCACGCTGCCCTTGGCCGGCGAACCGGAATAGCGGCGAACCTTTTTAGGAGCGGCTTCGGCAGAACCAACTCCGGTAACTAGGGCACCGGCAGCTAAAGCGCCTTTCTTTAGGAATTTGCGACGGGAATCTTTTGCCGGCGAACCGGAAGGCTTCTTGCTCATGGTAGGATGTACCTTGTAGGCTTCATGTCAGAATAGGATGATGAAGATACAATGTGGAGGGGATAGGTCAACGTCTGTTTTAGGAAGAGTGGAAAATCAGTTCGGGATCCTCACGACGACATGTGCCGTTCCTCGTGATAAATCCACGAGATTGGCATCGAGGATTTAACTGTTCCGCCCAGCACCGGGGGGTTACGAATCATCTAGAGCGCAATTTGCGACCCAATTCAATGCGAATATCTGTCCTCCGCTTTTTCACTGCTATCCTTTTCTTTGTGTTCTCCGCGTCAGCCGTTTCAGCACAGGAAACGTATGTTCTCGGCGATGGATCAACAATCCGCGTTGACGGCTCATCCAATAAATCTGATTGGAGTGTCAACGCAAACGGATTCTCTGGATCGTTTGAGGTCACAGAAGGTGTTCCTCAATCCGGTACGCTCACTATAGACGTTAAGGAGATGAAAGGCGGGCGCAGCCTCATTATGGATCGCCTGATGTACTCCTCCTTCAATGCCGATGAGCACCCACAAATTAGTTTTCTTCTAGACTCTGCAGAGGCAACGGGCGAGGATCAGTGGACCATGGCGGGAAATCTCACTATTTCAGGCGTGACACTTCCTGTATCAGTTGTGCTGACCGAAGAACGATCCAACAACAGGACAATACGGTACTCAGGAGCGCACGAATTAAAGATGACAGACTTTGGCATGAAACCGCCGACAGCGATGTTCGGATCGTTGCATACAAAGGACGACGTGCAAATTGCCTTCGATCTTCTATTGGCATCAACCTGTGAGGAAGAATGCGAATCGGATGCCTGATTTGTCTACTACTAACATTCCTTGTCGGATGCGCCACCGATCCCAAAGCAGTTGATCAATCAGCAACAACGGCGATGGTGTCCCGCGGAGGCATAGCGCCTGACGCGGAATCTGCCAATCCGCTGATGCCGGGGATGACGGCACAATCATTTGAGACCCGAACATCAACAGATGAGTCCTTTGTCTTTGATTCGTCTCAGATGGACCGACCAGCCATCATTGTCTTTTACAGAGGTGGATGGTGCCCGTATTGTAGTATGCAACTATCCGAACTCCGAAAGATTGACGTAGAGTTAGTCGATATGGGGTATGACTTGCTGTTTTTGAGTGCAGATCGGCCTGCGAAGCTGAGGGAGGGATCTCTTGGTGATGACGTACCCATCACCTTACTCTCGGACAGCACGATGCAGATTGCGCAATCATATGGAATTGCCTTCCACGTTGCTGAGTCTACATTAAATCGTTATTTGGAGTCGGGCCTTGATCTTGCACAAGAATCGGGCGTGGGTCATGGAGTACTGCCCGTGCCAAGCGTCTTTGTCGTTGGAACCGATGGTCAAATCAAATTCCAATACAGCAATCCTGATTATCGGCAGCGAATATCCGGGGAACTACTGATGGCAGCAGCGGAAATCTACCAGGAATTCTGATGATGAGTCCGACTATTAGACGTGGGCTGGCTTATTGCTTCATTGCAGCGAGTTTTGTGGTCAGCACGTCGCCAGGGTATGCACAAGACGTGGCTGACATCGTGTTCACAAATCACGTCTTGGGGTCTGGACTCGATCTAAGTGCCGGTGGAACGGGCGTATCCGCGTTTGATTTTAATGATGATGGCCTCGATGATATCACGATTGCACGCCGTGATGCCCCGCCAGCTCTGCTTGTTAACAACGGTGATGGCACATTCACGGACGTGGCACTAGCAAGTGGGATTACCTCTACAGGAAATATCCTAGTACCTATTTGGGTCGATGTAAACAGGGATGCACTGCCTGATCTTTTTTTAGGGCAGGCCAGCATGGGAGCAAACGCTCTTTGGCTCAACCAAGGAGATGGTACATTTTCAGAAGTAGCTGCCGATTGGGGGATCAACACAACTGCCCGGACAGGAACAGCGGTATTTGGTGATTTTTCTGGAGATGGTTTTCCGGATCTATTTATGGGTGTAGACGGGAAACCGGATTTACTATACCGCAGCGTTGAGGGAAAAGGATTTGAGGACGTGTCGGATGCTTTTGGTATCGGCGGAGATCCGGGATGGTTTGCCATGCAGGCGACATTTCTCGATGTCGATTTTGATGGTGACCAGGATCTATTCGTGACACATGATGAGGAGGTTTATAATCGGTTCTACATAAATCAGGATGGAACGACCTTTGAAGATCGTGCCCAAGAATTGAATATTCGGGAGGTTGGGGAAGGTAATTCTATGGGCGTAGCGTGGGGGGATCCTGATCAAGATGGGGACCTAGATGTCTACGTCACGCGCATCCGTGTCGCAGGGTTCTATGTATGGGATGCCGTCACACAACGCTATAGCGACAAAGCCACTCAGTATCGGGTCGCCCCGAATGGTGTTGGCTGGGGAGTCTCTTTCGTAGATCTAGACAATGACATGGACGAAGATCTTGTCATGGTTTCCTCTGCTGCATCGGGTTTTGTGCCGCCCACTATGTTTACAAATCTGGGACCTTGGTTTCAACCGATTCAAGAAGCGGGAGATTTTCAATTTGTACTCTCGGATCTAGGATTGGCAGTCGGCGATTTCGATTTAGATGGCAGACAGGACCTAGTGATTGCTAATTCCCGCGGCCAACACCGATTGATGATTAATGAAACACTGACTACGGGAAACTGGCTCACGGTCGAGCTTCGAGAACCAGATTCTCTTCCTGCGGGCGTAGGAGCGAGGCTAGAATTAGATGTGGGAGATAAAACTCTGCTTAGACTCGTACACGGTGGTGATGGATACAACGGGCAGAACTCCTCGCGTCTGCACTTCGGATTAGGTGGGGAAGTAGAAGCTGCAGAGTTGCGGGTATTTTGGCCAGACGGAACCATTCAGGTTGTTCAGGGCCTAAAAGCCGGAAACCGATATCGTGTTTTGAAAGGAGCTCAGTCCACCTCAACCTCGGCTCACGATCACCCTCTGCAGCCGTTGAACCCATCCTTCGATGCCGATACGGTGGCACTGTGGCCAAACCCAGTTTCTACCGTGCTTTCGATTCGGATGCGGGAGCACGTGGGCAAGCAGGTCTCCATTCAGATTGTCGACATCTTAGGTAGAGTGGTTCTTCGTGATGCAATTAGCAGCGACGGGCAGGCCAGAATAGACATACAAGCGCTACCAGCAGGGGTCTATTTCGTTCAGATTGAGTCAGTATGGCCAGAGCCCTTACTATCCAGAACACGAAAAAGCAGGACGTTCATCAAGCGGTGAGCTTTTTGGAGATAAGAAAAGGGGCTGGCGAGTTGGCGATTCTTAATCGCCAGCGCCAGCCCCTTCTCATTCACTCAGAATGTCAGACGGAAGACTATTTCTCTTCTTCGTCCTCGACTACTTCGTAATCGACATCCTTTACTTCATCGGCGTCGTCATCCGAAGCATCCGAAGGTTCGCCTTCACCACCGCTAGCGGCTTCAGCCTCTTGCTGGGCTTGGTAAAGATCCTGACTCGCTTCGCTCCACGCTTCGTTGAGCTGCTGCATGGCTGAGTCTAGCTCATCTCCGTTATGCTCTTTGTGAGCTTCTTTGAGGCGTTCAAGCGCAGATTCGATCTTCGCTTTCTTTTCCTCTGGAAGCTTTTCACCGTAGTCAGCTAGGTTTTTTTCAGACGAGAAAATCAGCGAATCGGCTGTGTTAAACTTATCTACCTCTTCGCGACGCTTTTTGTCATCATCCGCATGGGATTTGGCATCTTCGCGCATTTTCTCGATTTCCTTATCGGTCAAACCTGAAGAAGCCTCGATGCGAATCGACTGTTCCTTACCGGTTGCCTTGTCTTTAGCTGAGACGCTGAGGATTCCGTTTGCATCAATATCAAACGTGACCTCGACCTGAGGAGTCCCACGTGGTGACGGCGGAATTCCGTCGAGGTGAAAACGACCGATAGTACGGTTATCCGCAGCCATAGAACGGTCGCCTTGCAATACGTGGATCTCTACCGATGGCTGATTGTCAGCGGCGGTCGAAAACGTTTCGCTCTTTTTCGTCGGGATGGTTGTATTAGCCTTGATTAGCGGCGTAGCAACACCACCGAGGGTTTCAATTCCCAGGTTGAGCGGTGTTACGTCCAGGAGCAGAACGTCAGATACATCACCCGAAAGAACACCACCTTGAATAGCAGCACCTATGGCTACCACTTCATCAGGGTTGACAGAGCGATTAGGCTTCTTGCCGAAGAACTCTTCGACTACTTCCTGGATTTTCGGAATACGCGAAGAACCACCGACTAGAATAATCTCGTCAACTTGTCCCTTGCTCAGGCCAGCATCCTTGAGCGCTTTCTCCATTGGAGGAATTGTGCGCTTGACCAAACTGTCGACCAATTTTTCAAACTGAGCCCTGCTCAAATCGAGCGTAAGGTGCTTGGGTCCGTCTTGCGTCGCTGTAATAAACGGAAGGTTGATTGTGGTCTGAGAAGAAGAGGAGAGTTCAACCTTGGCTTTTTCAGCTGCTTCTTTCAAGCGCTGCAACGCCATGGCGTCTTTACGCAGATCGATTCCTTCGGCCTTCTTAAACTCGTCAGCAATCCAGTCAATCAGGCACTGATCGAAATCGTCCCCTCCTAGATGGGAGTCACCGTTGGTGGACTTGACTTCAAAGACACCGTCTCCAAGCTCAAGAATGGAGATGTCATAGGTACCACCGCCAAGGTCGAAAACTGCAATGACCTCTTCAGCATTCTTGTTGTCCAGTCCATAAGCGAGTGCAGCGGCCGTTGGCTCGTTAATGATGCGTCGAACCTGGAGGCCAGCGATCTCACCAGCTTCCTTGGTAGCAGTACGCTGTGCATCATTGAAGTAGGCCGGAACCGTGATAACGGCTTCGGTAACCTTCTCGCCCAGGTAGTCTTCAGCTGTCTGTTTCAGCTTTCCGAGTATCATGGCTGAAATTTCCTGTGGCGTATAGACGCGCTCATCAATTTTGACACGTGCCGTATCGTTGTCGCCTTTGACGACCTCGTACGGTACTGTCTTCAATTCTGAACCCACCTCTGCGAACTTGCGCCCCATGAATCTTTTGATCGAGAAAATGGTGTGCTCAGGATTAGTGATGGCCTGGCGCTTGGCCGGGGCACCAACAAGACGTTCACCGTCTTTCTTGAATGCAATAATGGAAGGTGTCGTACGCGCGCCTTCAGCGTTATTGATGACGACGGGTTCTCCGCCCTCCATGACGGCTACGACAGAGTTGGTCGTACCGAGGTCAATGCCTATGATCTTTCCCATCGTGATCGGGTCGGAAGTTGAGTGATAGATGTAAAAATGTCAGGCCGACCCTCTGGTGGACCTGCAGAAGTGCAGATACAAGAACAATGCCATTCCGCTATTCGGACAAAATGTCAGCCTCAACTCTGTGATATGCTCTTCTTCTGGCGATGTCTCTTGCCTATATTGGTGCAGACGCCGACACACACGCATGAAGCACGTCCCAAATGCGTTGACCATCGCCCGTATAGTGGTCACGCCAATACTTCTAGTTCTGTTGTTTTTGGATTCGCTAGCCGGTTTTGGCTGGGCGTTAGCGCTATTCGTGTTCGCCTCGATTTCTGATTGGGCAGATGGTAACCTAGCGCGTCGCTTTGGTGTTGGCTCGCGACTCGGCCAATTTCTTGATCCAGTGGCTGACAAGATCTTGGTCTTAGGAACGTTCATCGCCCTCGTATTCATCCTGCCAGAACACGTGCCATGGTGGTTGGTAGCCATCATTGGAGGTCGAGACCTCTCAGTGACCCTTTATCGACTTTGGCTGAAGCGTAATGGTCAGGTGCTAAAGACTAGCCGAAATGCTAAGTGGAAGACGGCTTTTCAGTTGACATTCCTGATTGCACTACTGCTGTTTTTGACCGGAGCTCATACTGTTGAGCCGGTTGTTTCCTGGATGGAAGCTCTCCTTGCCTCTAGCTTGATTTTCTGGGCTCTTGTGGTCGTAACGATCGTAACAGTCCTCACCGGACTCGGCTATTTTATCAAGCCAGAAACTGAACAAGATTCGGACCTGAATGAACCCCAAGCCCACTGACTTATCCCGTAAGATCGCCCGGGATCTTCTTAGAATAGGAGCTGTCAATTTGTCGCCAACCAGCCCTTTTACATGGGCAAGTGGTAGGCTATCACCCGTGTATTGCGATAATCGCCTGACATTGGGCTACCCAGATGTTCGAAGAGATATTTCCGCTGGATTCGCGACGTTACTAAAGGAAAACAGTATTCCCTGCGACGTGATTATTGGAACAGCAACGGCTGGCATTCCACACGCTTCTTGGTTGGCGGATCGCATGGAATTGCCCATGGCCTACGTCAGAAGCAAAGCAAAGGAGCATGGCCGAGGCAACCAGATTGAGGGGTTGGCTCCGGAAGGAGCTCACGCCGTCGTGGTTGAAGACCTCGTTTCAACAGGCATGTCTTCGACTGCTGTGCTGGCTCCTTTGGCCGATGCGGGTGTGAAAGTTGAGGCAGTCATGGCCATTTTTACCTATGGACTGGTCGCGGCGGAGGCTGCTTTTGAGAAGGCGGGGGTGCCGCTCTTTACGTTGTCCGATTTCCCCACGTTGATTCAGGAGGCAGCGTTATCCGATTCGCTCTCCGAAGATGATATTATATCGCTTCAGGCCTGGTATCGTAATCCAGCACGATGGTCTTCAGATCGTGGGGGGCGTTGAGGGTTGAAGAGTATCACAGCAACCGTACTCACCATTGGTGATGAAATTCTGATCGGACAAATCGTCAATACCAATGCGGCTTGGATTGGTGAACAGTTGACGACGCTGGGAGTGCGTCCTCTTAGGATGGAAACAGTTGGGGATGAAGCCGCAAAAATCAAGGATTCCCTCCTTCGGGCTATGGAAGAGAGCCGAGTGGTCATCGTTACAGGTGGGCTTGGGCCAACCCATGATGACATAACTCGGGACGTAGTGGCCGATGTTTTTGGTGTTGCGCTATGCTCCGATGAGGAAATTCTAGCCATCGTTCGAGAACGATTTACTAGGCGCGGTAAGGAAATGCCGGCTTCCAATATCTCGCAAAGCATGGTGCCAGAAGGGTTTGAAGCAATTGTCAATCCTGCTGGGACAGCGCCGGCTTTGCTCAGGGGTTTTGACCACGAGGATGGAGAAGCATTACTTGCTGTACTTCCAGGAGTACCCTATGAAATGCAGCATTTCATGTCGGAACACGTTTTAGGTAGAATTGCCAAGTTGGAAGGAGCACCGATCGTGCTGCAGAAAACATTACTAACCGTGGGCGCGGGAGAATCTCACTTACACGAAGCGCTGGAAGGTGTCGAAGCATTACTTACCGGCGGCCGCTCTCTGGCGTACCTACCAAACCTGAGTACGCTACGACTTCGTCTTACTAGCGTTGATGACTCTCCAACAATTGCAGAGGAACGGCTTGCAGAGCTTGAATCATTTATCCGTAGCCGGGCAAACGAGTGGATCTATGGAGAAGGCCTAGATACGTTGGAGGCCGTGATCGGCAGGTTGCTGCGGGACCGAAAAATGACGGTTGCAACAGCTGAGAGTTGTACAGGTGGAAGGTTAGCTGATCGGCTAACCAACGTGCCGGGTTCGTCTGATTATCTGCTTGGGGGCATCATCAGTTACGACAATGCTGTAAAGATAGAGTCACTAGGAGTTCAACCGGATACATTGGATTCCTACGGAGCGGTAAGCCGTCAAACCGCTTGCGAAATGGCAGAAGGGGTTCGGCATCGCTTGAATGCTTCAATCGGCATAAGTACAACGGGTGTCTTGGGTCCGGGGGGAGGATCTGGAGAAAAGCCTGTCGGCACCCTCTGGATAGGGGTCTCTACCGAAAAAAGAACATCAGCTGTGAAAATGACGCTCGGCAAGGAGAGGCTGCGAAACAAGGAGCGCGCCGTGGTATCAGCTTTAGCGATACTGAAAAACGTGGTTTTGGCATTTGAGCCAGAGTAATTGCAAGGTCATGATGGTAGATAGTGATGCTGGATTGGGTAGTGATTGGTTATGAGTGGGGGAAATGAGTGTCAATTACACACATGATATTGAGACGGCACAGTCAATTTGCTAGCCTATGACATTGGGGTGACACCCCCCTTGTTTACCTTAGGTTTGTTCGTTCGAGTCGGATGCAAAGATGCTGAGATAAGCGTTTCTAGTCCGTCCGGATGAATAACATCAAACATATGTAGCATATGTTATGTGTGTCACATATATTGCACAGTAGTTCAGCTACACTTATCAACAGTGGTTGATCGCCGTGCGTCAGAACCCAACCTTAGCCAAGTGCGCAGGGCCGGTTCAACGCTTTCGCAATCTCTTCCTGATTATCACAGACCATAATTTTCCAAGCCCATGAGCACGCAGGATTCTGCCAAGCAGCGAGCCCTTGATCTGGCTCTGAAACAGATCGAAAAAAACTATGGAAAAGGAGCTATTATGCGGCTCGGGGACAGCCCTACTGAGCGTATTGCTTCCATTTCCAGCGGATCCTTGTTGCTCGACTCAGCACTAGGTATAGGCGGCGTTCCGCGTGGACGTATCGTCGAGATCTACGGTCCCGAATCATCTGGAAAGACCACATTGGCCACGCATATCATTGCGGAAGCTCAGAAAGCGGGAGGGGCCTGCGCATTCATTGATGCCGAACATGCTTTTGATGCCAGCTATGCTGAAAAGTTGGGCGTGATGGTAGACGATCTACTCGTTTCACAGCCAGATACAGGGGAAGATGCCCTTAACATCTGTGATACTCTAGTTCGTAGTGGTGCACTCGACGTAATCGTTATCGATTCAGTGGCAGCATTGGTTCCACGCGCAGAGATCGAAGGCGACATGGGAGACAGTCACATGGGTCTTCAGGCACGGCTCATGAGTCAGGCCCTTCGCAAGCTGACAGGCACCATCAACCGGACCAAGACGGTGTTGATATTTATCAACCAGATTAGGATGAAGATCGGCGTGATGTTTGGAAGTCCAGAAACGACTACAGGCGGGCGTGCTCTCAAGTTTTATGCGTCCGTTCGTATGGACATTCGGCGTATTGGGGCTATCAAGGATGGCACAGAGGTTGTTGGAAATAGGACGCGCGTAAAAGTGGTCAAAAACAAAGTAGCGCCACCTTTCCGTGAGGCTGAATTCGACATCATATACGGAGAAGGCATATCATCCATGGGTGAGCTTGTCGATGTAGCCGTCGAAAATGAAGTCATTAACAAGGCTGGGTCTTGGTTCTCCTATGGAGACATAAAGATTGGGCAAGGCCGTGACTCAGCTAAGGCGTGGCTACGTGAAAACGACTCTATCAGGGAAGAGATCACTCTTAAGGTCAAGGAAATTCTAGGCCTTATTCCAATAGTTGAGAGCACGAATGGTGTGGCTAAAGAAGTGGCTGAAGCATAGGGGTCCTTCCCAATCAATTCTGTTTGTGATAATTGGGCTGCTGCCGGCAACAGGGTTGCCGGCAGCAGCCCAATCGTTTGTGGTAGAACTAGACGTAACTCGTTCTTCGATACAGCACGAGATACTTGCTGCTGATTTCAAGCAGCCGTCGAATCAGCAACTACTGGAGCCCGCAACTTCTAATCATTTCGTAGGCAATCCTGCCCTAAACGGCTCCTATTCCCGAAATACAGGTATCGAGCTACGACTTGTTGTGGCGCTCAATGGCACCGATAGCCGGTTGTTTTCCGCCTGGATGGGAGCAGCAGATAAGTCTTCGTACCCATTGATGTTTGGCTCGGTGCCTGCCTGGTGGGTGGCTGCATTGGTGTCTAATTCTGTCTCTTCATCCGACGCACTAGGCTTCTCTGGTGCTTGGATTGCTACGGCAGGTAGCACATTTCTACTCAAACGCATCTCGCAGCGATCACGCCCGTACGTTTCAGTTCCTGCGTTGGGGAGTCGGCTATCTTCGGAGCAGCGTCGGGGGTTAGGAGATTATTCCTCGTTTCCTTCAGGTCATTCGTCCCTGGCAGCTGTATCCGCTTCCTATTGGATATTGCGGAAACAACCTAGGCTTGCTGGTCCAGCAGCCGCTTTTTGGGCTGTTTCTATTGGCACGTCCAGGATCTGGAAGGGTGTCCATTATCCCACCGACGTGCTGACTGGGTTTCTTTTGGGCTCAGCTGCAGCTTTTGCGGCAGATACTTTGCAGTAGCAATCACGGATTCAATTCATTCTAGAAAAGACAATGCATCGATTCCAAGTATGGCTTTTCACCATCTTGATGATAGGGATGCCAACGATGGTCGTTCATGCCCAGATGGCTGTTTCTGGTCAGGTTGTGGATGCATCTACGGGGCAGTCTCTTTATGGAGCATCGCTTCAGGTTGAAGGCACGTACACGGGAACGATTACCAATGCAGAAGGGAGCTTCTCGCTCAATTTAGCTACTGATTCAGCCGTATTGATCGTTCGATTTATTGGTTTTCAATCGGCTAGAGTCTCCGTTGATAGAGACTCGTCATCAACTATATCCATTCGGCTTGAGCCTTCAACGATCGAGCTTGGGGGCGTGACCATTACGGGTGAAGATCCTGCCATAGCCATCATGCGGCGCGTTGTTGAAGAAAAACAGCGCTGGCGCGAAGGATTGAATACGTATTCAGTGGAGGCCTACAACCGTTTTAGAATGGAAAACGATACGGGGATCGTATCGATTTGGGAAAGCGGTACTAAAGCCTATTGGGATCGCGAACGTGGGGTAAGGGAAGTGTCAGTTTGGCAGCAACAAACCCGTAATATGGATTTTGATGGCATGCTCCCTGCCGCTCTATTCGTTATGAACCTGTATGATGACGATCTGGAGGTAGCCGGTTATCGTTTGATGGGCGTCACACATCCAGATGCACTAGATCACTACCGTTTCTCGTTGGAGTCGATCGAGGCCAGAGATGAGTCAGAAGTTTATGTTATTTCGGTGCGTCCCAAACGGGGGACCTTTTCTGGTTTTGATGGGACCATCCGCGTTCTAGATGGTGAGTATGCTATGATTGCTGCTGAACTGCAGCCGAGTGAGGCTTTCCTGTTTCCTCCGCCTATACAGTATGTCCAGGCAACGTATCGTCAACAATTCTCTTCATTTGGTCTTGATGCCTGGCTTCCTATCGATATGCAGTCTGATATGGCGATCAAGGTTGGCATCAACGGCCTGTTAGTGTTTCCGGAAGTTCGAGTCCGGCAGATGTCGAGGCTGTCTGACTTTGAGCTGAATGTGGTCGTACCTGATTCGTTGTACGAGTCCGATACTATTATTGCGGTAGACAGCACAGTATCTAGACCTACGGTTCGTCCACCGGATGTGTCCGCGGTCCCTCTCACAGAGCAAGAACTAAAAGCATACGAGACTATTGATTCGACGATGACGATTGAGAAGGCGTATGAGCCGAGCGGAGCTCTCTCCCGATTTGTCAATACAGAAGATAATAGTAGTGGTTCTTCCTCTTCTTCTTCTTCAAATGGTCCGGGAGGGGTTTCTAGGAGGGTAGGCTCGTTGGACGTTGGGTTTCGACCCGCACTCTGGTATAACCGCGTAGAAGGGTGGCATGCTGGTGGCAGGCTTCGGCTCGGAGTAAAGCCATGGCTATCGATTGATGGGACCGCAGCCATTGAAACAGCAAGAGGGGACTGGAGCAGAGGAGCCGGAATAGGAATCGGTAAAAAGGCAAGAGTGCGACTAGAAGGCTTCGATCAGACGGCACTGCAAGTGCCCTCTGAAATAAAGAGTCAGCTACCTAATGTCGCTAGGGTCATGCTTGGTTCGCCGGCATATTACGACTATTACCGCCGCCGCGGAGTCTCCGCTAGTCTCAGCTTTAGACGAGTTACTCCTCTGCGATTGAATATCTCCGTTGGGCTGTCAAGGGAGGACCATGCTTCGCTGGATCAGGAACTGACTGAATCGCTTCTTGGCAGGGTCATGGAAACGTCGGTTAATCCAGGTGTTGCGGAGGGCTCATTAGACTACTTTCGGATTGTCTTCCAGAGGTCTTGGGATGATTTCCCCCTGCCGATTGGCCCTCAGCAGTCGGTTAAGCTTGCTTTAGAAAAAGGCTTAGGAGGTGACATTGCTGGGGGAAGCGACTACCACAGGGTGGAGGCATCCGGGTTTTGGCGTCTCCCAACTTTTTTCAAACGGCGAATTCTGCCTACCGTTTTGGACGTCCGAATGGTGGCCGGTAAGGCCTTCGGAACTGTGCCACCTCAGCGTTTTGGACTTGTTGACGGGTCTAGACTGTTGTCTGTATTTGGTGTTTTAAAGACGGTTGACAATCCACCGTATCGCGGCGATGAATGGTTACTCCTCGCTTGGGAGCATTCATTTAGGACCATTCCCTTTGAAATGATGGGATTTGATGGATTTGTGCAGCGTCATTGGCACCTGATTCTTCATGGTGCGCATGGGAGAACACGCCTGACGGAGGCGAGATCTAGCGTCGATGTTCCAGTATCTGGCGGATGGCATCACGAAGCTGGCGTATCCTTATCCGGATTATTTACGGTAATAAGGTTGGATGCCGCCTGGAGACTGGATGAACCAGGGTTCAGAATCGGGATTTCAACTGCCCGGATTTTCTGATGTGTCTGTCTCAAAAGGGCGGTTTGGATCTGAAATCCAACCGCTCCACGAAGGAGCGTATAGCAGCGGCATTTCGTTGCCGGCAGCAACGCTCGCAAGAATATTGTGGCAGGCTGTGACGCCTGAACCACAGTAGAATACATCCTGCTTTCCTTCGACGGGTTTAAATCGAGTATTCAGATCTGATGATGGCAAGAAGTGCCCCTGAGTATCCAGATTCTCCTTCCATGAGCGATTGATGGCTCCCGGAATATGTCCGGCCACAGGATCTATAGGTTCCTCAAGACCAAGGTATCGTGAAGCAATTCGAGAATCGATTAGTCGATACGAGCTGTTTGATAATTGATCAGCAGAAATCAACCAATCATTGTGCACTTGAATAGTTAATCCTGTTGAAGACGTGCTTTCTAAAGCTTCAGACTTGTAGTGCTGAGGTGCTTGAGGAGTACTTAGTTCTGACGAATCAACGAGACCACCGGCCTTTATCCATGCAGGCCAGCCCCCATCCAGAACAGAGACGGCATCATGCCCAAGCCATCTGATTAGCCACCAAAGCCGGGAGGCAAACGCGCCGCCGCTACTGTCGTACGCGATGACAAACGTGTCATCGTTGACTCCACAAGATTCCAAAAAGGCAGCAAACAATAATGGGTCAGGCAAGGGGTGGCGTCCTGCCGTACCGTCTCCAATGGGACCTGACAGGTCCTGATCGAGATGGGCATAATAAGCCCCTGGGATTCTTGAATTATGGAATGCTGATTCGCCAGCTGCAGGGTCGGCTAGATCGAATCTGCAGTCAAAAATTACGACATCCACATCTGAAATAAGGTCAATCAAATCCGTCGGACGGATAATGGGGCTTGGACCCTCTGAAAGTCGATTATGGTTATCCACAGTTCCTTTTGTTTGCACCTGCTCACCCGTAGTTTCGAAGTCTTGCGAAGATACCATCGCCCGCACCAATTCGAATGCCTCAAACTGCTAAAACATCCCACCCCAAGGGACAGACTCCGCTTATGCGGCAGTATTTTGCGGTGAAGGAGCGCCATCCTGGTACTATCCTTCTTTTTAGGATGGGGGACTTTTATGAGACGTTTGATACAGATGCTCATAAGGTGCATCAGGCGCTAGGAATAACGCTGACGAAGCGGTCGAATGGTTCTGCGGCTGACGTGGCGCTCGCAGGCTTCCCGTACCATGCGCTCGATACGTATCTCTCCAAGCTAGTTAAAGCAGGATTTAGGGTGGCGATTTGTGAGCAATTGGAGGAGCCAGAAAAAGGCAAAAAAATTGTAGACCGGGATGTGGTAGAAATCGTCACGCCTGGCGTGGCGGTGAGAAGCCAACTACTAGAGCCGAATCAGTCTACGTTCTTGGCTGCCGTAGCTTTTATGGAGCAGGGTCGTGGTGCCGATAAAACGCTGTTGTGCGGTGTGGCCCATGCAGATGTATCAACCGGTGAGTTTAAAGTCACCGAGTGTTCGCTCGACGCACTGGGCAACTACCTGACGGGAATGGGTCCGGCAGAAGTACTCTGCGTGCGTTCGATGAGAGACTCCATCGAAAGTCTTGGATTTGCGCAGGAATCGTTGACCGCGCTCGAAGACTGGGTTTTTTCGGAAGAGTATGCGACAAACCTCTTAATGGAGCACTTCGACGTTCATTCTCTAAAGGGATTCGGCCTCGAGAAACTCACGGCTGGATTAACGGCTGCAGGAGCATTGCTGCACTACGTCCAAGACACACAGAAGGCCGCTTTACCCCAACTGACGCGCCTCGAACTCGTCGATGATCAAGAGTACATGCCTCTCGATGTCCAAACGCTTCGGAATCTGGAGTTAGTCAGCTCGAATGCCGGGAGGAGGGACGGTTCGTTGGTCGGCATTCTGGATGTCACTCGAACCCCTATGGGTGCGCGACTGTTGCGCCATTGGCTCATTCGCCCGCTGCGCAAGCTGGATCAAATAGCATGGCGACAGGCCCTTGTCGAATGTTTTCATGCATCAAGGCACCTGAGGGATTCTGTCCGAGACCTGTTGGGCAATGTGGGAGATCTCGAGAGAATGGCGGTTCGGATAACAACGGGCCGGGCAACGCCGCGGGACCTGTCAGGCTTACGTCTGTCTCTGTCAGCGATTCCTGATCTTGTGTCGGCTCTTGAAAAAGGAAGTCTTGAAGCGCTTGATGAACTAGCTGGACGGTTCGTCTCGTGTGATGACGTCGTTGAACAGATCGCGACAATTATGGTCGATGATCCTCCAGCCACATTAAAGGATGGGGGAGTCATTCGGGCTGGTCATTCTGAGGAGTTGGATGAGTTACGTTCGCTCGCACGTGGCGGGAAACAGTGGCTCGCCGAGCTCCAAAAAAGCGAATCGGAGAAAACAGGGATATCCTCTCTCAAGATTGGTTTCAATAAGGTCTTTGGGTACTACTTGGAGGTGACAAACTCTCACAAGGATAAGGTCCCTGCGGCGTGGATCAGGAAACAGACACTGGTCAATGCGGAGCGCTACATCACTGAAGAGCTCAAAGAATATGAGGAGCGCATACTTGGCGCAGAGGAACGGCTTACTACGCTGGAGGCTGCGCTTTTTGCCGACCTTCGTGACGAAGTAGCTCGGCATTTGAATCGCGTACAGTCCAATGCGAGAATGCTGGCTGTGCTGGATGTTCTTTCAACCTTTGCCGAGGTGGCCGTTTCAAAGAGATACGTCCGTCCTCTTTTGCATGAGGGTTTGGATCTAGAGATCGAAGATGGGCGGCATCCCGTTGTGGAATCATTGCTTCCACCAGGAGAGCCGTTTGTGCCAAATTCAGTGCGGCTATCAGCAGATACGGAACAGATATTGATTATCACCGGCCCAAATATGGCCGGAAAAAGCGTCGTTCTCAGGCAGGTCGGTCTGATTGTCTTACTGGCTCAGATTGGATCGTTTGTCCCAGCGAAGCGTGCTCGCATCGGCCTTACGGATCGAATATTTACCCGAGTTGGAGCTAGTGACAATCTAGCGGCTGGGGAGAGTACGTTCCTCGTTGAGATGAACGAAACGGCTAACATCCTCAACAACGCAACGCAACGTTCGCTGATTTTACTTGACGAAGTGGGAAGAGGCACTAGCACGTTTGACGGAATGTCGATTGCTTGGTCTTTGGTGGAATATCTGCACAGCAATCAAGCTGTTGCTGCAAGAACATTGTTTGCGACGCACTATCACGAGCTGAACGAGTTAGAGCAGCAGCTGGAAAGAGTGCGCAACTTCCGCATCCAGGTTCAAGAGCATAATGGAAAGGTCATCTTCCTTAGAAAGCTAGTTCGTGGCGGAGCAGATCACTCGTATGGGATCGAGGTTGCTCGCATGGCTGGATTGCCAGCGGAAGTGCTTGATCGATCGAGGCAAATCCTCAATCAACTGGAGAAACAGGAGCTGGAGATTTCTCAGGACGGAGCTAGCAAATCGCTTCGCAGACCCACTCCGATACCGGACCCACCTCAAATGTCGCTTTTTGTAGCAGAACCTGACCCTCTCAATCAAGAAATCGTAGATGCGATCTCGGATCTGGACCCAGACGGCATGACGCCGATTGATGCGCTGCTCCTTCTCGCGAAGCTGCATCAAAAATCGAAAGAACTATGATCCAGCCTTTCATTCATGTCGAGCCCACGGTGGGACCAACCAATTTCATCGCCGAAAATGCGGCGGTAATTGGGGACGTTCATCTCGGCATTCATTCATCGGTTTGGTTTTCGGCAACCATCCGAGGCGATGTGCATCGCATTCGCATTGGCGACCGGTCAAATGTGCAGGACAACGCAGTAGTACATGTGACTAATAGGACGGCGCCCACATCAATAGGGGACAACGTCACTATTGGTCACTCTGCCATCGTTCACGGATGCACGATTGGTAATCGGGTTTTGGTTGGGATGGGGGCCATCCTCTTGGACCACGTGGTGGTCGGCGAGGACACGATTATTGGTGCCGGTACGTTGATCACAAGTGGGAAGGCCATTCCTCCGCGTTCCTTGGTCATTGGCTCACCGGGAAAAGTAGTTAGGCAGCTAACGGATGAGGAAGTAGCGTCTATTATGAACTACGCCGACAACTACGTGAAGTACAAAAACGTATACCTTGGCGTCGATACGCCTGATATCAACCCCTTTTACTCCTGACCATCCGAATCATGCGAATCCTGATCATTGGTAGTGGTGGGCGCGAACACGCTATCGCCTGGTCCCTGAAGCAGAGCCCCCAGCCGACCGAACTGTTCATTGCTCCTGGTAATGGAGGTACGCAAGCGCTCGGGCGGAATGTGTCCTTCGACGTCACCCGACACGAGGAAGTGATTGGGTTTGTTCGTCGTGAGTCGATTGACTTCGTGATTGTGGGGCCAGAACAGCCACTGGTAGATGGGTTGTCGGATGCGCTACGAAAGGAAAGCATTCCAGTGGTCGGCCCTTCTGCTGCAGCCGCCCAATTGGAAGGCAGCAAAGCATTTTCGAAATCATTCATGTCGCGTCACGGGATCCCTACAGCGGCCTACCGAACGTTTTCTTCCGATCAGTCGGACGAAGCGCTCGATTTCGTTCGCGAAGAAGGGGTGCCAATCGTAGTCAAGGCTAGCGGGCTAGCAGCCGGTAAAGGTGCTATGGTGTGCATGACCCTGGCCGAGGCGGAAAATGCGGTTAGGGGACTCATGAAGGATGACATGCTTGGAGACGCAGGAAGCACCGTCGTTATCGAATCATTTATGACGGGCGAGGAAGCAAGCCTGTTCGTACTAACGGACGGAGTTGATTTCTCCATTCTGGCCCCGGCACAGGACCACAAGAGAATTGGTGAAGGTGATATCGGGCCAAACACAGGCGGAATGGGTGCTTATGCGCCTGCACCTGTAATGACGACGGACTTAATGAATGCCGCCATAGAACGTGTCATTCGACCCACATTAGAGGGCATGGTCAATGAAGGAATGCCCTATCAAGGCATTCTGTACGTTGGTCTCATGATTACGGAAGAGGGGCCCAAGGTTGTCGAGTATAATTGCCGTCTTGGAGACCCTGAAGCTCAAGTCGTGTTGCCACTGATGAAAACGGACGCAGTAGACGTGTTTGCTGCGTTAGCGCATGGCACATTATCAGGGTTAGAGGTGGAATCTTATGAGGGAGCCGCTGCGTGTGTCGTGCTGGCCTCTGCCGGGTACCCAGGCTCGTATGCAAAGGGGAAAGCCATCTCTGGAATCGGCGAAATGAGTGATTCGAATGGTAGTAGTTCAGCAGGAGGTGAAGCTGCGGTCATCTTTCATGCAGGAACGCGTGTAAGTGAATCGGGCGAACTGCAGACGAACGGAGGCAGGGTCCTCGCCGTCGCAGCCAGAGGTGTAACGCTGCAAGTGGCATTGGATGAAGCATATCGCACAGTATCCCAGATCGATTTTGATGGCGTTCAATTCCGACGAGACATCGGCCACAAAGGATTGGCCCACAATGACTGACGGCCACAGAGAACCACGCCGATTTGTCGGCTTAGCCGGGTTTCTCGTCATCGCGCTCAATTTGGCAGGATGTACAGGATTGGCTCTAAAGACGAGCGATTTGGCCCGTTTTGACATAGGCCCCGCAGCATCCATGGCCTCGTTATCTCTCGGCAAGCCAATTATTTCGACCATCCAAGATGGTCGAAGAATCGTCCGGGGCGGTGATGGCGTAATTTGGGTCCTAGAATCAGGCGTCGGAATCGTTTCGAAATGGAGTGAGGCTGGGGAGAATTTGGGGCAGTTTGGTACGCGAGGGATGGAGAACGACCAGTTCGTTGATCCACTAGATATTGATGTGGCCACTGGGATGTTCGTGTCGGTCGCAGATGCGTCCGGTCGAATTCTTCGATTCAGTCGGGACGGAGCTTTCGCTGGAAGCATCACTCTCCCGAACACTTGGAAATCAAATGAAGCTCCTTCGAACAACTTCAACGATTGGACTAGCCCTCGAGCCTTGGTGGCTTCTGATGTGATTCCAAGCGCCATTGCAGAAACAGAAGACGGCCGCTTGGCTGTCCTTGATGCTACTTCGGGTAGCATTATGCTATCGGACAGGGTGTTTGAGCGATTTGACTTGTTTGCCCAGTTGGAAGGCGACCCGGAAACCAATACCTCGGTTCTCGCGACGGGCGAAGGGGTCATCGTTTTGATGGAACCTGCTCTCGATTTAATTCGACTTTTCAATAATTCAGGTCGCGAGACGGAGCAGTGGACAGTTTCGCTGCAAGGCGTCCGAGCTGTTCAAGTAGCGTATGACTCAGTTTGGCTTCTATTTCCAAGTAGAGTACTCAGACTGAGTCGTGACGGACTTGTCACTGATTTTAAACCTCCATCTTCAAGCGCGTACGAATTCAAGCAGTCTGGCGATTGGATGGACTTCAGCCCTGGGCGGAATGGGATGTGGCTCTTGACGAAAACTGAGGTCAGTTGGATCGAATACGGCCTTTGATGCCCAAACGCCCGCAGCTTCTTCGCCGCCTTCCTAGTAGTAACTCACGTACGCGTAGTAGTTCTTGTGCCGCCAATCGGCCTCTGATCGGCCTCTGATCGGCCGCTAATCGGCGGCTAATCGGCCGCTACGATGCGTCGAAGCGCAGGACCATATCATCCAATGCTTCCTCGTACGCCTCAATCATGGAGGCCTTATCCAACATATCTGCCTCGGCTACTCGTTCTGAACATCGATCCAGCGGTAATGAACATCGCTCACACGTGATGCCTACCTCCTCGAGTGGGATGTTCGGGTCGTTCCAGAAAGGCACGGCCTCTTTGAATGTATCGTCTAGTTCAAACCCCAGGATTACGCAAGAGTCGTCAGAAGATGACAATTGCAGGGTTCTGGAAATAGAGAAGGTGAACATTTCCTGATTTGAACCAGATAAAAATGCTCGTTGAGCTGCGATAGTGGGACCGGATCGAGCAGGCAGGTCCGGCAAGGCAATCTCCCGCTGCCGCCCACGGGCTCGTAGCAACCTCATTCCGGCCCACTTTCTGCAATAATGTTCATTCGCTGAAAGCCCCCGAGGAAGGGACAATCCGGAGAGGTTCAATAGCTTTGTCACATCAAACGATTGTTTACCCTCTCGGCTGTTCAGCCTCATGAAATAGTGGTTCTCCAAACCGAATTCGGCATAGGCCAACTGACCAATACGGTAGAAAAATATTTCTGGAGTTGCATTGAGCTGAGACATAAGACCTAACCATGACTCAGGCCTAAACTGGCGCGAACGGAAGATTCGATGTAGTCCGGCAGCCGTCTGGGCTCTTCCCAGCAAAAGTGCCCCAGCGAAATACGAGGTCTTAAAGTTGTTCAAAACCTGATCGAAGCTTTCCACCTTGATCCAGGATGAGGTCGCTGTTCTACTGGTTATCCCAAGAATATGCGTTCCGATTTCTTTCGCATAAATGAATGCTTTTTGCTGCGGGAGAAGGCGGGGGTTGATGAAGAGTCTGGGGCGATGTCCTTGGAGGAAGACAGATCTGAATCCGCCGAGGACATCGTGGGATCCGAGGTATTCTTCGTCAATTTGATATTTCCATTCTGATTCCAGGAATCTACGCAGCCTTTGATGGTCAAGCGGCCTCCCAAGGCGTGGGTTGTTCAGCAGAAAGGCATCCACTGCCTCTTCTATCTCAGGGAAATAATTGTTGTGCATCTTCTGATAAGCGCGAAGTGCAGCAAACAAAAATTGATCAACCCGAATATCATACATCTCACCAACCTCAAGAAAGGTGCGTATTAAGGCTCCGGCTTTATCGGGTGCAGATGTGAGTAAAGAAAAAAGGTCTTCAGCTTGTAGACCAAATAGCTCGAAAGGGAATTCTCTGAAGAAACCAGATTCTAAAGATGCTTCGAGCGGGTGGTGACGATCTGGCTCTCCGGCAGTGACAAGGTCATCATAGGTGGTTCCGTAGCAGGCTGCCAAGGAGAGGAGCTTTTCCGTTTTTGGGTATTTTTTCCCTTTCTCGATCTCGGAGAGATAAGAAATGCTCATGCCAGAACGGGAAGCGGCTTGTTTGAGAGACATACCTTGTTCAAGCCGCAGGTTCTTCAACTTGAACCCTAGAATAAACCGCAGCTTCTCCTCGTTGACAGATGATGAACTGGCTTTTTCCTTGTGAGATGACATGGGCTGCTTCCGACGGTAATACGGACAAACATTGTGCGACGAGTGGCTTCGCCAGCAGCGAAATTTCGCTGGAAGCGAAATGTAGGGGTAAAAAAATGACCTCTTCAAGCGAAATCGTAACCGCACCAGCGAAATTTCGCTTGTGATGAGACTGGGGTAACAATAATTTTACAGCGAATGGATTGATCGGGTATATATACGAAGGCCCGTATTCCTTTTCACGCACCTATTCGACCGGATCACCCCGGAATCAGTCATGCGCATCGCGTTATTTGGTCCTCCTGGAGCGGGGAAGGGCACGCAATCTTTGCTTCTTAAAGAGCGGTTCGGTCTTGATATCATATCGACCGGAAACCTTATTAGGACGGCCATTCGGGAAGGATCAGAAATGGGAAAGAAGGTCGAGGCGTGCGTGAATGCGGGCCAGTTGGCCTCTGATGAAATGGTTAGGGACCTTGCCAATCGCTCTATGGCAGAACATGGTTTTGACCGCTTTATCCTGGATGGGTACCCGAGAACAACGACACAGGCGCGGTGGCTGATCGAATTTTTAGATGCCTATAAATCGCCCATGGAAGCCGTAGTAAGCCTACAGGTTTCTGATGAGGTAATCATTGACCGTCTTTCGAAAAGACGCATCAACAAAGTGACCGGGGAGAGTTATCATCTGGAGTACCACCCGCCACCCGCGGATTTGGATCCAACCCTTATAGTCCAGCGAAAAGATGACACTCCGGAATCAATTCTGGCTCGGCTCGAGACGTACAGGCGTGACACACATCCTGTCGAAGAATTTTTCCGTCAAGCGGGACTCCTCTTTGAAATTGATGGTGCTGGCGAAGTCTCTGCGATTTTCAAACGAATCCTTGGCAGCGTCCACCATATGGCTGATTTGCAGGTTGCCTGAGAATAGTCGGGGGCGGTTATGAGAAAGACCCGTCTGGCTGAAGGCCTAAAGCGCATGGTCACGGATTCTGTTGAGATCCAGGTTCTGCCGTGGCAAGTCGAGCAAGTGGTTTCCATCACCGGCTCGTTCCGTTTCAAACCGAACCATGAGGCGGGGGAAGGTCTTATTGCAGATGCTGCCTGTGCTCTGTTAGACAAGGGCACTACAGACCAAAGTAAAACAGATATTTCCGATGCACTGGAGCGGGTTGGAGCCTCCATGTCTTTTTCTATGGGAGGCAATCGCCTTCGATTCGGCGCCCGTTGTTTGGCGCGAGATCTAGAGTTCGTTCTCTCGATGCTTAGTGAGCAACTTGTTGCCCCTGCTATGCCAGAGGCTGAATTAGATCTTCTACAGAGGCGGTTTCAGGCAGGATTGGAGCGACAGCGTACGGATACTGGAGCGGCAGTTCGCAATGAATTGTCCCGACACCTCTATGGCTCATCGCATCCAGAGAGAGAGCTATCTTTTGACGATCTAGGAGCTAAGCTGGCTTCGATGGAAATAGACCGGATACGAGCATTTCATTCGTCAAGAGTGATTTTCGATGATCTGAAGATTGCCGTTGTGGGAGATGTAGGGCATTGGACGCCCGAGGAAATTAGATCCTTCTTGATCCCTACGTCTATCCCTGGGGCTGCCCGCGTGGGGTCTTTCGGAGCAGAAACCCCTCCAAATCTGTTGATGCCATCTCCATCGATGACTCATCTTGAAATTGCGGACAGACTGAACTTGAATGCAGTGTTTGGTTACCCGGTCGATGTGAAAACTAATGATTCAGACTATCTCGCTTTGTGGACCGCTGTATTCGTTTTGGGAGGCAATTTCTCCTCCAGATTAATGTCCAAAATTAGGGACATTAAGGGCCTTACATATGGAATCAACTCATCATTGTCCGACATGTCAGCCGAATACGGTGGAGCATGGAAAACCGCGGTAACATTAAGTCAGGAGAGGCTGGACGAGGGGGTTGCTTCAATCGCTGAAATGCTCCAGCAGTTCGCAGAAGGCGGAATCACTAGCGCTGAATTGGAAGAGCGCAAAATGACCATGATTGGCTCCTACGAAGTACAGCTCGCCACGACCGTTGGGCTTGCTTCTCGAATGCATCTGAATATGCTCAGGGGGCGGAGTCCTGAGAACTTGGATACTCATCCTAAGGATGTAGCAAATCTTTCTCTAGAGGATGTGAATGCGGCTATAGCTACCCATCTTCATCCATCAGACCATGTACTGGTGACCGCAGGCACTAAACTCGAAGCTAGCGCAGAGTAAATCTGCTTCGCTTGGTTTACTTACCTACGTGGTTTGCCCGGATGTCTTGCAAGGCGGACCTAGTTGTCCGGCATAACAAAAGCCAAAATGATATAGACGATCAGCCCAGGGAAGCCCGTGGCTAGAACGCTCAAAATGACATAGCCAACGCGAACGAGGGTCGAATCAATACCGAAGTAGTCCGCGATTCCTCCGCACACACCCGCAACCATCTTGTCATGTGGGGTCTTTTTCAGCTTACGTGTACTCATCGATTCCGTTGTTTAACTGTCTCTGATAATTGTAATGCGTTCCGATGTACTAGGCTTAAGTGCTTTTTCCTGATTTGGCATTACAAATGCCAGGATGATGTAGCCTAAAAGAAAAGGCCCACCACCCGATGCGATCGTTCCGATCACAAATCCAATGCGGACCAGTGTCGGGTCGATACCAAAGTATTCGGCCAACCCGGATGCCACGCCGGCTAGCTTTTTGTCCTGCGATTTCATCAGTTTGCGCCCAGACTTCCGACCAGATTTGCCAACCTTGGCACCTCGGCTTTTCTCGGACCTTAACTGGGATTTTGCAAGTTTCTTTTCAGCTTTCTCTCGCTTTCGGTTTCGTCCGGGCCTCCATGAAAGGACCCCAAATCCCAACAGGATAATCAGGACTCCTGCCAGCCAAGGAAGCATCTGAGCGAGGACCGTAAGGTCGATTCCTGCGCTCCAGAGACCCATTTGCTGAAAAAAGTAGGCGATCCCAACCAAGATGAGAGAAAGACCCGTGAGCGTGGGCAGATTGAACATCCCTGTGGGCTTTTGAGGCTCATCTTCAAAGAGAATGGCCTCCAACTCGTCGTCAGACAGCGCCTCAAGGTCAAGGGTCTCGTCATCGTACAGGAGGTCCTGTTCGTTTTCTGCTGTCGCTGTGCGTGTTCGAGTACTCATGGTCATGCTCAGGGTGACGACGCCCACTTTGGATGCCATAGTCGTGTGTTACGGCGATAAAGATACGAGGTTACATCTTTGGTATCCTTCTTTGCATAAGATACCGGCCCAGGTTGCTGGGTTCCGCCTATGCAGCCTTCAATCAAGACAGTGGTGTCATCGTCAAATGGCTCGGCTTATCGTCGAGATCAAGAGACTCTTATCACTCCGGATTCTGTGACAATAAGATCTACTGAAACGTCCCGTGAGGAAACCGCTACGTCCTCTATAAGCTGAAAATCAAAAGCTGTTACCACTTTTAGACTCTTTAAGTCGTGTAACGTGCGGTCATAATAGCCTCCTCCGTAGCCGAGTCTTCCTCCAGTTCTGTCGACGGCCAAAGCTGGGAGGACAAACAAGTCGATAGATTCAGGTTCTATAGGGGTACCGGAATTGGGCTCCCAGACTCCAAAAGAGCCCTGGGTAAGATTAGAATCCCCACTGAAAGGCAAGAACGTTAACGAATTACCGTCCATTCTTGGTAGCACTATAGTCCGACCTCCAGAATACTCTGCTCGTATAAGCGTACGAAGATCTACTTCTCGGTTAGCCTCAATGGGCCAAAAAATGTGCACGATTGACGCAGATTCGAACTCTTCCAAGGATTGTAAGTGAAAGCAGATCAAACCGGATCGGCGCTCCCATTCTTCTGTTGAAAGGAGGGACCGGCGGGTGCGCATTTGTCGCCTTAAGGCCTGTTTGTCTTTGGAGGTTTCTTCCATTTCCTTTCAATCATCTTTCGACATTGAATCTAATGACTCACCAGAATGAATCCGAGAATACCAACCGCCTGGAAGAATTCCGTCTTTATCGTGAGAAAATGAACGCTAGGATTCTGGATGAAGGGTCTCACCGCGGCATCAAGCGATTCTTCAACCTAGATACTAATGCTTACCAGGACGGAGCTCTTGATGCGCGTACAAAGGAGCTTCTCGGTTTGGTTGCGTCTATGGTTCTGCGATGCAATGATTGCATCGACTATCACGTTGTGCAAGCCGTTGAAGCAGGATTTTCGGACGCTGAATTGGAGGACGCTATGAATATTGCTTTGGTTGTTGGGGGCTCAATTGTGATTCCACATCTGCGTCATGCGGTGGAAACGTTAGATTTGACAAGAGCAGAAAAAGCTGCCTGACCGGTTGTAAAGTGCTTGATTCGCGCCGTTCGGGGTGAAGATCCGGAGGATTCATTTTAACCAGCCCGAATTAGGGGATGTCTTTCTGTTGTGACAGGGAAAAAAACATTGATAACACAGAATATCAGCCCTATTTTTACAGGTCTGTACAATTTTGTGCAGACGTGACCGAACCTGATTCAGGGTCGGTCGGAAATGAGTTGATTCACGAGCCTTCGGACCATGTTCGACAGTCTATCAGAAAAGCTAGAAGGTGCACTCCAATCGCTTAGCGGTCAGGGGCGTATTACCGAACTGAATATCGCGGAGAGTATGCGCGAGATTCGGCGGGCCTTGCTTGATGCGGATGTCAACTATCAGGTAGCGAAAGACTTTACGGATCGGATTAAGGAGCAGGTTTTAGGTCAGGATGTAATCAATGCCGTCTCTCCAGGACAGTTGCTGGTCAAGATCGTCTATGACGAACTCGTCCACTTCCTCGGGGAAACGCAGCAGGATATTACGTTCTCGCAGAATCCCCCCACAGTCATTCTCATTGCCGGCCTTCAAGGATCTGGAAAGACCACGTTTGCTGGAAAACTAGCAAATCACTTCAAAGGGAAGGGCCGGTCTCCAATGCTGGCTGCAGCCGACGTCTACCGTCCGGCGGCTGTCGATCAGTTAAAGACCCTTGCCGATTCCATTGAAGTACCCGTCTACTCACTTGAGGAGAATGGTCAGATCGTTCAGGATCCTGTCCGGATTGCCCGCGAAGCTGTGAAGGCAGCTCGTGAGCAAGCTCGCGACATTCTGATTATCGATACGGCCGGTCGACTTCATGTGGACGATAAGATGATGACCGAGGTAGCCGATATAAAATCGGCTGTATCCCCGGATGAGATTCTATTCGTTGTAGATGCAATGACCGGACAAGATGCCGTCAATACCGCTGTTGAATTCAATCAGCGCCTCAATTTTGATGGAGTCGTTCTCACGAAGCTTGATGGTGATACGCGCGGTGGCGCCGCGCTATCGATCAGGACTGTCGTTGAGAAACCGATCAAGTTTGCCTCAACAGGAGAGAAACTCGATGCGTTGACGCCGTTCTACCCAGAGCGGATGGCACAGCGAATTCTTGGAATGGGAGACGTTGTTTCCCTGGTTGAGAAAGCACAGGAGCAGTTTGACCAGGGTCAGGCAGAAAAGCTTCAGAAGAAAATCCGGTCGGAAAATTTCGATTTGGTAGATTTTCTGGATCAGCTTGGGCGCCTGAAAAAGATGGGATCCATGAAGGATCTCGTCGGGATGATTCCTGGGGTCGGCCGTCAGGTCAAGGACCTAGATATCGAAGATGATGCATTTAAATACATCGAAGCGATTATCTATTCCATGACCGTAGAAGAACGGCAGAAGCCAGAGATCATTAACGGAAGCCGGAGGCGAAGAATCGCCATCGGTGCCGGCGTAGAAGTACGGGAAGTGAATCAATTATTGAAGCAATTCCGGGACATGCGCAAAATGATGAAAACCATGACCAAACTAATGGGCAAAGGCCGGTCTATGGACCTGGGCGCGCTTATGGGCGGTCGGTAAGTAATCACTGAACATCAACAACAGATCAACATCAGTCAGAAAAAGTGGCAGTAAAGCTTCGTTTAAGACGAATGGGCCGTAAAAAACGCCCCCTCTACGCAATTGTCGCCGCGGACTCCAAAAGCCCGCGTGACGGACGGTACATAGAGGACCTCGGTCGGTATAATCCATTGGATGAACCAGCGACCCTCACACTCAATAATGATCGGTGCCTGTACTGGCTCGAGACTGGCGCACAGCCGTCCGATACAGTACGCTCCCTTCTGAGCCGGGAAGGCGTAATGCTTGCCCTGCACATGCGCCGAAAAGGTGCAGCAGAAGAGGATATCTTGGCCGCCGTGGAATCCCACAGAGCTACTCGTGCTGAGAAAGCAGCTTCTTCGAGGAAAATGACTGCGGACGAGCGCCGCCAGCATGCCCTTAAAGAAGAAGAGCAGCGTGCATCAGAACGTGCTGCTGAATTGGCCAAAGAGCGCGCTGCCGCAGCCGCAAAAGCCAAGGAAGCTGCAGCTGCTGCGCTTGCTGCTGCTGAAGCAGGTCGCGAAGCCGCTGCTGCAGAGGCACAGGCCGAACAGGCTGAAGCTAATGCAGCTCAGGCTGTAGAGGATGCTCCTAAAGCAGCCCCTGCTGCTGAAGCTGAGGAAGCTCCTGCTGCCGAAGCCGAAGAAGCTCCTGCTGCCGAAGCCGAAGAAGCTCCTGCTGCTGAAGCCGAGGAAGCTCCTGCTGCTGAAGCCGAGGAAGCTCCTGCTGCTGAAGCCGAAGAAGCTCCTGCTGCTGAAGCCGAAGAAGCTCCTGCTGCTGAAGCCGAGGAAGCTCCTGCTGCTGAAGCCGAGGAAGCTCCTGCTGCTGAAGAAAAAGCAGAAAAGAAAGATTAGTGATCAGTCCGTTCGAGGCGTGACATGAAGCACTCCAAAACCCTTCGTGAGATGGGACGCATCGTGCGACCGCATGGTGTAATGGGGGAGATCAAGGTTGCGCCAGAGACGGACGATCCAGACCGATTCACCGAACTGAAATCGGTTTTGGTTGGATCTGACGAAGATTCGACCACGTCCTTTGACATTGTGTCAGTCAGACTGCAGCCTTCGAAATACGGAATCACCGTGTTGTTGACTCTTTCAGGAGTGACAGATCGCCAATCTGCCGAACGTCTCAATAAATTGAAGGTGTTCGTAGACCAGAATGACCTACCTCCACTAGAGGAAGGGGAGTTTTACTATAGCGATCTGATAGGAATGAAAGTGGCTTCTAGCGATGAACCTGATCTAGGGATCGTTAAGGATGTGATTGAGGGACCCGGACAAGATCTTTTACTTGTGAAAAAATCGTCCGGTGCTGAGATCATGATTCCATTGGTCGATGCCTTCGTGGTGGAGATCGACTTCGATAACGATCAGATTCTTGTGGATCCGGTCGAAGGCCTACTCTGAGTAAGCTCAACGTTTCATGCGTATAGACATTGTAACGGCTCTTCCGAACATCGTTCGGGGTCCTCTTGAAGAGAGTATCCCAGGACGTGCACGGAAAAAAAACCTACTTGACGTGCACGTGCATGATCTTCGCGATCATGCATTTGATAAGTACAAGCAGGTGGATGACACTCCTTTCGGGGGTGGAGCCGGTATGGTGCTAAAGCCTGAGCCCATCTTTTCCTGTATCGAATCGATTATGGAGGAGGTGGGAGAGTCCGTCGACGAGGTAATATTCCTCACCCCAGACGGGGCGGTATTGGACCAATCGCTGGCGAACGAGCTTTCGCTCAAGAAGCATCTTGTCCTATTGGCCGGCCACTACAAAGGGGTTGACCAACGAGTTCGAGACAAGCTTGTTACGCGTGAAGTGTCCATAGGCGACTACGTGCTCAGTGGGGGGGAACTACCCGCATTGGTGCTTGTTGACGCGCTTGCCAGACTGATTCCGGGTGTGCTAGGAGATGCCTCCTCAGCTTTGACGGACTCATTCCAGGATGGTTTTCTGGATGCTCCGTGTTACACCCGACCTGCTCTCTTTAGGGAGATGAAGGTGCCAGATGTTTTGACATCTGGAGATCATCGGCGAATCGACGAATGGCGGGATGAACAGCGTCTTGTTAAGACGCGTGAGCGTCGTCCCGACCTACTAGACTCGGCGAACGAACGCAGTAGGACTGACAACTGACATTTTTTACTAACTCATTGTCCGAGAGAGGTATGCCATGGCTACCGATTTGATGAACCTGATCGAAGCGACGCAGAAGCGCGACGATATCCCTGCTTTTGAAGCCGGGGACACCGTTAATGTGCATGTGCGCGTTGTTGAAGGCGAGAAAGAGCGTATTCAGCAATATCAGGGCGTCGTAATTGCGTTCAAAGGAAGCGGAGCTCGTCGCACGTTTACCGTGCGTAAAGTTTCTAACAGTGTTGGTGTAGAGCGCGTATTTCCGCTGTACTCACCAAAACTGGCGAAAATCGAGGTTGTACGCGAAGGAAGCGTTCGCCGTGCGAAGCTTTATTATCTTCGCGAGCGTCGTGGAAAAGCAGCTCGTATCAAAGAGCGCCGCCGCAGCTAATCGCTTATGATGTTGGGGGCGTCACTCCCAGCGTTTTTAAAAGCGACGCAGTGAAATTGGAGGTTGGTTGTGAGGGGTTATACCTTCACAGCAAAACTGACTGTTTGATCTTCGGGCCGCCGGCGATAACTCGCCGGCGGCCCGTCTGTTGTACCTCTAAGTCAAGGAAGAAGAAGCAAGTCAAAGAAGACGGAAAACATGATGCGAATCGCTGCCTGGAATCATCCCGTTAATCATCCGGTGATGACCGCACTGCAGGAATCAGGAATTGCTTCGGTAGAGGCAACGACGATTGCCGAATGCATCGCCCTTCTTAAATCAAGTGTAGCCGATGTAGCGCTATTGCCTTCAGAAATGGCTTTAGGAGGGCATGCCGATATGGATGTGCTTCCTGCGGTAGCAGTCTCATCCTGGGTTAACCCATATGCAGCTCTAGTTATCGGTGATCAACTAGGCGCCCCCACGTTAGGTATCATGCATGGGCCTGAGGGACGACCTTCAGCGCTTCTGGCTGCTATCATTTTGAAGGAGCACTATCAGACTTCTGCAGTGCTTAATGAGCAGGCAACGATGCCAGATGGTATTGCGAGCCATGCGCTCATAACGGTTCCGCTGGAAGGATTGGATTCCGCTTCGAAGAAAGACGTTCTATCCGATGAGGAGAAGGCAGAGCAGAATGCTGCTGCTACGACACTCGATCTCGGTTTAGAGTGGTCAGAAATGGCGAGTTACCCGTTCGTTTGGTCCGTATTCGTTTGTCGTCGAGACGAAGCGTCTGATAAGATGATTATTGCCATCCGTGACGCCATGAAGCATCTTGATACTCACCGAGTTGAAGCTGTCCAACGATGGGATCTGGATTCTGTAGCTGAAGATTTCTTCCTCAACGAATTGCGTGTTACCATGGATGATCTTGCTGTAGCTAGTCTCACCGAATTGTGTGATCACCTGTTTTTTTATGGAATCACAGAGGAAGTCTTGCCCGTGCAATTTGCCACGCTGCAAAATCCTTCCTCTGATGAAGACTAACTTCCCTGATGGCAGACTCGATTCATACCGTAACTCGCAATCGAAAAGCGACTCATGAATACCAAATTGATGAGCGGTTTGAGGCTGGTATGGTGCTTCAGGGTACTGAGGTAAAATCGCTAAGGGCTGGTAAGGCCAATCTGCAAGAAGCGTTTTGTCTTGTTGAGGGCGGCGAAATGGTTCTACGACAATGTCACATCGCACCGTACGATCACGGTAATCGCGCCAATCATGACCCCGTTCGGACACGAAAGCTGCTGCTGCATCGAAAAGAAATTGAAAAACTAGGCAAGGCTGCTGCTCAAAAAGGGTACACACTAGTGCCGATGAAAATCTATTTCAAAAATGGTAAGGCCAAAATTGAAATAGGATTAGGCAAGGGGAAGAAGCTCTATGATAAGAGGGCCTCAATCGCAGAAAGAGAGTCAAAACGTAAGCTTGATCGGGCAGATGTTCGACGTCTACAGGATCAGTAAATAGAGCGGGCGGTCGTCTGCGATAGGAGATTTACAGGAATTATCGCTCCATTCAAGCGCCCCTAAGGTTCATTCACGGATCCATTCCTCCAATGGAGGGCGAAAGTGATGGTCAATAACGGTCGATAGAGCCTGCATCCCCTACATTCTTGCCATCATCGTTGCCACCTAGGCTAATCGGTATTTGACCATGATCAACCTCCGGATCGTAAGGTCTCGTCTATCCATTGAATCAGTGATGGTCGGTCGTAGCATCGTCCATGTCAGGATGCTTCTGCTTTGGTGTTTGCTAGCCGTATTAATTGCGGTTACGCCAGCCTCCGCTCAAAATCAGGAGGAGATAGCTGTTTCCGAAACTGGATTGACCCGAGATGACCGAGTTAGGCAGGCAGAAATGGCTCTTTCTGCAGGCAATTATCAACTTGTTAGGGCACAGGCCATGCAGATTCTCAATCGCTGGCCCCGTGATGAAGACGGCCTAATTCTGTTAGCATCGGCAATGTTGTTTGGTCCAAATCCAGAACCGTCGGCAGCCAATTCTGCACTGCGAAAGCTTCCCCGAAGTACGCGCAAACGGCCAGACATAGAAGCATTGGACCTTTGGAGAGACTACCGATATGGTATTTCCTTCCTTCCGACCTACCGCGACGCCATGCAGATGAAAAGGGCGAAGGAGTTGCTGGAAGAAGATCCTACCGACGCAATTGCCAATTTGGTAGCGGGCCGGTTACGTCTGGATCAACAACGGACATTGGATGGCGCTGTTCGATTCGGGATTGATGCCTCCTCGGACGGTGGATTGGAGTTTCTGGCCATGTATGCCTCGTCTGAGATCGACCCCAGGACAGGTAAGCCAAAATTTGAGGCCCGTCTGTCTGGCTCTCCTGAAATTCAAGTGATCTGGAGTGATGATGCGTTCAATGAGATATCCACGGAAACGGTGCGCTATTTCATCAGAGCTTCGGTATCTGGACATTTGAGGGCTGAAGCCATCCGGAATCTGTCCGAGTCAACACTCCGGGCTGGACGTCTTCAGGATGGTCTAATGGTTGTCGCCGAATATGTTGGGCGATTCCCAAATGCTTCAGAAGGCCATCGCTTGCTGGGGATGTTTCAGTACGAATTAGGCAACAAGGACCGTGCTTCAATTGAATTTGAGAAGGCTATTGCTCTAATGACGGAAGAGGAGGCACTGATTTGGCAGAACCCATCGCGTGTTGTCAGCCGCGTCGTAGAAAGCGATTATAAACGGATTGGTGCATCACAATTGGCTGATTTCTGGAGTAGGCAGGATCCTAGATGGACGACACCGGATAACGAACGTCTTACCGAGCATATGTCGCGTATGACAAAGGTTGATCTGTTATGGGGACGGCCTGAGGAGGGGTATCGTGGGTGGGAAACAGAACCAGGGCAAGTGATTGTCCGATATGGTTCACCCAAATCTTATATCCAATTCCAAGATGAAGGCTCGAGATACCACGTTCTTCATTACGGGGACAGGTATTGGTACTTCCATGATATCGCAAAAACAGGGAAGCCAATATTCTATTCGCCACCCGCAGATCAACTTAATGGTCCTCGTCCTCCAATCGGGTTTAACGACTTCGTTCTGCAGGCTCGAGAAGTGTTTAGAGATGATCCCTTGAGAACAGAGGTAGACATGTCTAATAGACTTCCATTGCAAGTTCTTTCCTCCGTCCTACGTAATGGCGATTCACGCGTAGTAATTGCTCCTGTTTGTTTTTTGCGAGGAGGCTTCACGTCACAGGATCGGATTCTGATATTTGATCGCGAAGAAGGAGCGTCTGTGCCGCCGCCTGCTTTCAGTACACCCGTGAAAGTGAGCGATGAGTGTCCCAATACTATCATTACACACGAGACAGACTTTCGGGAAAGGGAGATTTCGCTGGAGGTCACGAATGAAGTGTTTTGGGCAGCAGCCCGAATCGATCTTCCCCATTTTGCAGACGAAGGGCAACTACTTGTCTCTGACATAGTCCTTGCTTCGGATATCTTAGATGCCAATCCAGCATCCAAAGCCGTTCCTCAGGGCGCTTTTCGGCGCAATGATCTATACATCTTTCCCAAAGTATGGAGTAGCTACGCGCAGGGTGAACACCTTCATCTATATGTAGAAGCGTACGGATTGCAAGATGTCATGACTGGTGAGTCGCTAGCTGTACAGGCGGTCGTGGCGGAAGGAGGTCTCAATGAGGTAGGCACATCGCTTCTTGGACGGCTTTTTGGACGCAGAGAGAATGCCGCAGTATCGGTGCAATTTATGGATGAAATTGTGTCTGATTCACAAGGGCGCTCTCTCATTTTGGAAACGCAGGATTTGGCTCCGGGTACCTACACACTAGCTATTCGCATGACCGAATCGTCTACCGGTAGGCAAGCTGTATCCCGACGGGAAATTGTAATCGAATCCGCCAGATGAAACGTAGCCTAATAACGAGTTTCTTGCGCCTGAAAAGGAATCCATTGTTCATTGGACAATGCATGCTGCTTGTAATAGGTCTGTTTGCCACTCCGGTGCACGCTCAACAGGCTATTTTGCGAGGTACCGTCGTTGCAGCAAGCGATGGAGAATGGCTTCAAGGGGTCAACATTGCTCTTTTTCAAGCGGATACGCTCGTGGCCGGGACAGCCTCTGGATCAGATGGAGTCTACGCGTTGCCAGGTATTTCACCGGGTATCTACGTATTGAGAGCAACCTTCGTGGGGTATGCTACTGAACGGGATACGCTCACTATTGGGCAGGGAGATCGCTTGATAGTGAACCTCGTCATGCAAGAGACTGAGACTGAACTAGATGAGGTGGTCGTTCGAGGAGATTCCGACACAGGAGCTGCGCGTATTCTGGCTGGGCAGACGTCAATCCGACCCGCAGATGTCGAAATGATTCCGTCGCCCGACGTCTCTGGAGACTTAATTAACTATCTCACGACCTTGCCCGGCATAGTTTCCATCGGGGATCGCGGAGGCCAACTCTTCATTCGAGGAGGTGAGCCTTGGCAGAATCTGGTCTTATTGGACGGAATGTGGGTATATCAGCCATTTCACATACTTGGCTTTTTTTCCTCCTTTCCGACAGATATACTGCAGGAAGTCGATGTCTACGCAGGAGGATTTACAAGTCAGTATGGCGGCCGAATATCGTCTGTCATTGATGTAAAGAGTAGAAATGGCGATAAGCGTGGCTTTGCGGGTTCTGGCTCATTGGCACCTTTTGTTTCCGGATTTACGCTGGAGGGTCCGATCGCAGTTGATGTCGTTTCCTTTCTAGTCAGTTATCGCGAGTCAGTGATTGAGCAGGGTGCGTCTAAGCTTGTTCAGGATGACCTTCCATTCCAGTTCAGCGACTTCTTTGCCAAGACGCACGCATTCATCAACTCAAATACGCAGCTCTCCCTTTCACTGCTTCGAACAGATGACCGAGGTACTGTGTTTGAAGGGAATGACCTGCAAGATGAACAATTTCTCAGCTGGCAGAATAGATCAGCTTCAATGCGTTATTTGGTTTTTCCGCGTGCTTTCCCAGTCATGGCTGAGTTTATCCTGTCCGGATCTCGACTTAAGTCATCTCTAGGTGGCCTGAGTCAGGAAGAACGGTTTTCGAAGCTGTCCAGTGCCAATACCACGGTGAACATTACTCACTTCCATCGCAATACTGAAGTGAGATGGGGGCTATTTGCAAGAACTGTGGAATTGCAAGCCAGTCTTGATGGCTTGTATCAGGGTTTTTCGGACCGCAAAGAGTATGCTACGGAAGTTGGTATGTATATCGAACCAGAATTCAGGTTAGCCTATGGCTGGCAGGTACGTACTGGATTTAGAATCCATTCTTTTCCAAGTCAAAACTCAGGTTTCCTAGAGCCTAGATTTCGCGCAGTGAAGGTCAATGACCGAGATGAATACACCTTTGCTGCCGGGATTTTTCACCAGGAGATCGTAGGGTTGACAGATAGGAGGGATGCCGCTGGCGTATTTACGGCCTGGACCTCAAGCACGTTTGATCAAAAGGTGCCCGAAGCTATTCACGTAATTGCGGGCTATCGTAGAATGTTCAACGAGCATCTAGAGGTGAGCGTAGAGGGGTACGCCAAGAAACTCAACAATCTCTACATTCCAGAATGGACTGCTTATCCTAGATTTACGACGAGAATCCAGCCCGCTGAAGGCAGGGTATACGGTGGTGATTTTAGAGTAGAATACCGTAAAAAACCGTTCACCGGATTAATTACCTACGGCCTTTCATCAGTTCGTTACACAGCGCAGCAAGAGTCCATTGAGCTGTGGTATGGCAGCAAGGAACTCAGTTTCCGCCCAGCTCACGACCGTAGACATCAGCTTAATCTGGTTACCTCGTTTGATTTCAGGCCTTTTGATATTGATGTCCGTTGGCAGTTCGGTTCTGGTCTTCCCTATAGTAGAGCTCTTGGTTTTGACGGTTTTATGCTCGTTGATGGAGAACTGGATGTGTACAATGATCCCGGGAATCGACGCGTGATCTATCAGAAGCCGTACAACGGAATCTTACCTACTTATCACAGGCTGGATGTGACAATCGACCGATCAATGACCCTTCCTGGAGAAGCAACCCTTACCGTACTGGCAGGAGTCATTAATGCATATGATCGACGCAACTTGTTTTATCTGGATGTATTTACGCTTCGCCGTGTTGATCAACTCCCATTAATTCCGACGTTCGGACTGAAATTGGAATTCGAATGAGATCAGGAGATAAAATAGCTATTTGGCTTCCTCTATTGACGCTCTTCGCGATGGTGATTGTAGGATGCCAAGAGTCAGTAGACCCAGTACTTGAGACAGAGGAGGCGTTCTCAATGTATGGGTATTTGGATCCATCCTCAGACCAGCAAGCATTAAGGATCTTTACGGTTGATGGAATACTTTTTCCTACCACGACGGATTTTCTTGATGCAGTTGTGACTTCAGTCAATATGGACACTGGCGAAACGATCGTTTGGCGTGATTCGGTCATAACGTTTCGTGATCGTAGCATTGGGCATGTATTTGTAGCAGACTTTAGAGCTACTCACTCGACCAGATACATTATTACTGCCGTTCGCAGCGACGGGCGTGAGGCCTTTGTAGATCTCATAACTCCTCCCGACGGAGATGTGCGGATTGACAACATCGTCTCGTCAAGGAGCAATGTGATCGTAACAATGAACTGGGCAGATGTACCTCGCATCATTCAAGCTGATGTTAGCTATTTCGTCCGAATACCATTTCCTGATGGAAGCGATACAACGACCGTTCGGGTAGATATTAAGAGCGGTCGCGTTCAAGAAAACAGCGACGGTACATGGGCAGTCACTATAATACCTTCGTCCGATATCGGAGCCATTTTCTCCGCGCTGCAGATTCAACCGGGAAGGACCCCAGTGATTCTACACCAGATTGAAGTAAAAGCTTTCGTGGTTTCTGAAGAATGGGAGAGTCCGGTGGGATCTTTCGACCCCGAGTTGCTCGTTCAACCTGGTACGTTTTCAAATGTCCATAATGGATTCGGATTCGTGGGTGGAGGATATTTCGATTCCTTCATCTTTGTTCTTGATGACGAAATAGCTCGTGATGCGGGCTTTTCTATTGACCGATGATCATAGCGCCTATTTAGCGTAGAGCTAGAAATGCATTCAACAGCACGACAATGACAAGTAACTTTGACCTTGGAAAACGCTTCTCAAGAACGATAGGTATCGTTCTCGTGGCACTTTTTAGTTCGATTCCGATCTTCGCTCAAGATGCTGACCCTATGACCGAGGGCATTTTGGCCTTCCGTAGTGGTAATCACTCTGATGCCGTGACGTATTTCGAAGAAGCGCTCAAGGCGGACCCCACAAATGCGGAAGCCCATTTCCTGCTTGCTAGGCTCTATTGGGAAACAGACTTGAGAGACCCATCACGTGCTGGTAAGGAGTTGGAAGCAGCTTTGGCTATCGAACCGAACAATGTCCAATACATGGTTGCTTTACTTCAGCAGCTAAGAGCGGAATCAAGGTTGTTCATGGTCGAACAATCACGCGAAGCGCGAAGGAGACGTCTCGCCGTAGATATTCTTAAGCTAGATGAAACCAACTCGTTTGCCCACGAGGAACTAGGAGCAACGTTTATTAGGGACTTCTGGCGGTATCGCAACGCGTTTATGTACCCAGCGTTGGACTTTTTGCGAGCAGATTATCGTTCCAGAACGGAATATGATCCAATGGCCGGGTACCTTGTGGATCAAGCAAATGCTTACGACCTCGCTAACGGAGGAATTCAAGAGTCTGAGATTCCCAACATATCTATTCAGCAAGCAGGGGTGTCTTGGAATCCTAACAACGTGTTTATGGCCGATGAGTTTGACGTAGAGGCTCTCAAAAGCCAAGGTATACCAGTATTGGATCTTTCAGAAAGAGCTCAGGAAGCATACGATAGAGCGATTGGACATCTCAATGCCGCTTTAGAAGCAGATCCTAGGCAACGGACTGTTTACGACCATCTGATGGAGATATATTCTCTTAAGGGAGAATATGACGATGCTCTGCAGATGCTTTCCCAGATGTATGTCTTTTTCCCCGAAGATCCTGAACTATGGACGTATCTCGGGTACGCCCATTATCATTCTGGAAATCTAGAGGCTGCATCAAAGTCATTTGAGACTTCTTTCAGGTTTATGGATAGTGAAACTGAATACGCTTTTAGTCATCTGGAGAACATTCTGCCAGAGGATGAACTCAAAAGGTATAAAGAGGATGAAGCGGCCTATACTGCTCGTTTTTGGACATCGAAGGATCCCAGATTTCTAACCCCGTTTAATGAAAGAAAAATAGAGCATTATGCCCGATTGACGTATGCGGATCTACTTTATGGTTCTCCGGCAGTAAACCTGAAAGGATGGAACACCGAACGTGGTCAAATTCTTGTTAGATATGGTGCACCACAGGGGGATGTTGTCATTATCCCTCGTTCCGGATCGGGAGTCATGCAAGGCGCGCCGGCAAAGATGGGCTCAGACCAGGACCCGACGGGTGATTCAGGATTGGCGATTCAAGTTGGACGCCAGGGCAGTGGATGGGACATGTTTGAAGAAGCAAACACCTATAACATTTGGGATTATGGTGACTTCAAATTCGTATTTGAAGATCCCTTCCGTAACGGCGAATATCGTTTGTATAGCCCTTCAGCGGAAGATATCGCAAATGGTGCTATTCCGTATGTAAACGACTACATCATCAAAGCAAAAGAGACCATCCGCGAGACACCGGAACGGTACGAGTATGAAGCACCAGGACGTCAAATTGAGTTGCCTTATGCAGTTGCCTCCTTCAAAGGAGCCGATGGAACGACCGACGTCTACGTGAATTATGCTGTGCCGATCACTGATGCATACGATCCATCAGCCGAGTTTATAAGCCTCACGGCCAACCAAGGGATGTTTGTTGTTGCTGAGAACCGAGATATGCTCGTTGAGCGTCGTCGCACAATCTATGGTCTACCCATTTCTCAGATCGTGCGATTCGATGAGTCGAACCTATGGGTTGACACGCAACGCCTTACAACCCCTCCTGGGAATCACGAGATTTCCGTCGAGTTCGAGACGGCCGGCGGCGGTACAGTAGCAGTCCAGAGAAGAAAGGTAGAGGTACAGGACTTTTCAGGGACTCAGCTATCTATGTCTGATATTCTATTGGCTTATCGGATCGAAGAAGCGGACTTGGCAGAAGGGTCTAGCTCAAACATTCTCAGGAAAGGCTTGTCGATTCAGCCTGCTCCTTGGACGGTGTTCGGAACTGATCAGCCTATTTATATCTATTTCGAGGTGTACAATCTCGCTCAGGACGATACTGGTCTGGCACGTTATGAGGTAGAGGCTGAACTGACACCCAAAGAAATGGGCAATAGTTTGACTCGTGTATTTCGCGGTCTAGTTGGTGGGGGCGGACGAGGTGTTTCGACCGGTGTGCCGATCTCTGTAGAGGCCTCAGAGGACGGACAGTACCTCATTCTTGACGCAGACAATCTGGATTCGGGCCTATTTACGCTTACGGTAAAGATTACTGATCAGAATTCAGGTCGGGACGTTGAGATGACGAAAGACCTATTCTTAGAGTAAGAGAAATCCACGACGGAGTCATCTTGCGTGATGCGCCGCGAGCGTAAAAGCTACTTCATTAATAAGGCCGCGCACCTAATGGTGCGCGGCCTTATTGCTCTTAATAGGGTCAGTACGCTGGGGGTCGTGTGGGATCTTGGCTACTTACGAGCAGCCATTTCGCCGACCTGCTGATCCATGTCTCTCACCAGACTTTTCAGGGAGGCTTTGTAGGTTTCTAGGCTGTCAAAGAGGTTTTCGTCGGACGTTGCTAAAATCTGCACGGCAAGCAGGCCCGCATTCTTTGCGCCGCCAATAGCCACGGTAGCTACAGGAACGCCGCCTGGCATCTGGACAATAGAAAGTAGAGAGTCTAGGCCCTTGAGGTTGTGTGTTGGCACGGGGACGCCAATGACGGGTAATGATGTGGACGCAGCAATCATTCCAGGAAGGTGGGCGGCTCCGCCGGCTCCTGCAATGATCACTTTCAATCCGCGTGATGCAGCCTCTTCTGCATAGGCAGTCATGGCCTCTGGCGTGCGATGTGCGCTCAAGACACGCGCTTCGAACGCGACACCGAATTCAGCAAGCAGGTCGGCAGCGGCTTCCATTACAGGCCAATCTGACTGGCTTCCCATGGCGACGCCAACTTTCACAGAGTCATTTTGCGACATTGGATGTACTGAGTTAAGATGTTAATTGATATGAGGGTTAGTGCGTTGGCTTTAGAGAAGGCATGTCATAGCATTATGGCATCAGCCGAACGCTCCGCGCGCCGCCGAAGGGTATCGATATCGTCCCCAGTTACGGTCACGTGACCCATTTTGCGCTTGGGGCGAGCTTCTAGTTTCCCGTAAAGGTGAACAGAAGCATTATCGATCGAAAGCGCATCAGAAAACCCATCCGTTTGGACAGGTCCGGCGCGGTGGCCAAGCACATTGATCATCACAGCTACCGGAACACGTAAGTCAGGATTACCGAGAGGCAAGTCCAGGATCGAGCGTGCATGATTTTCAAATTGCGAAGCATGGCACCCTTCAATTGAATAATGTCCCGTATTGTGAGGCCTTGGTGCCAGTTCGTTCAGAAGTATTGTCCCATCGGAGAGTTCGAACAGCTCAACGCCGAGGATGCCGACAGCCTTGACCGCTTCTGCGGCTGCTAAAGCTGCATCTCGAGCTAGATCAGCCGTCTCGGTGCGGATCCGGGCTGGAGCAATGACGGCATGGCATCGGTGGTCTTTTTGTTCTGTTTCAACCACGGGATAAACGGCTGTTTGGCCAGAGGGGGACCGTGCGACGATAACGGCCAGCTCGCGTACGAAGGGTACAAATGCCTCCATCAATAACCCGTCAGAGGCAGACAGCTCTTTCCAAGCCTGTTTGAGTTCTTCTTCAGACGTGACCGTTGCGTTACCGTAGCCGTCGTAAGAGCCTTCAAACTTCTTTGCAACTGCTTTACCGCCAAAAGCTGAAAGAGCTTGAACGGCGTCCTCCAAGGTGATACAGGCACGATAGTCTCCCAGAGGTATGCCAGCACTTTGCAGCGTGTCCTTTTGGATTCCTTTATGACGAATAAGCTTCAGCGTAGTGGCGGAGGGCCAAACTGGGACGGATCCATTAGACACCCGCTCAGCAACATCTGCGGGGGCCCACTCGCTTTCTACCGTGACCACATCACACCCTTCAAGAAAGTCCTTCATGACTTTCTCATTCGTCCAATCACCGATAATGGCCTCGCCTAGTGGGGCAACCGGTCCAGATGGAGAGGGGGACAGTGTTCGGACATGCATACCCATCCGAATAGCGGCAAGGGCAGTCATTCGGCCTAATTGGCCTCCACCAAGGATCCCGATAGTTGGAAATAATGCGTCGCTGCCGGACATGAGCGTTATTCGATGCGTTGATTTTGGATGGGGAGTGACATACAATTTGCCACCATCCATCACTGAATGCTATTGGGAAAAGAACTGGTCAAGCGTGGGTTCATCTTCTACAAGAACCTGCCGTGCTTTGGACCCTTCGAATGGCCCCACGATGCCTGCATCTTCAAGTTGGTCGACGATGCGAGCTGCTCGAGAGTACCCGACAGAAAGCTTCCTTTGTAATAGTGATACAGACCCCTGCTGAGCGCGCACAATAATACGAGCCGCATCTTCGAACAGTTCGTCGCGTGGCCCCGTGCCAGATCCGGCCATTGATGCCGGGCCGGACTCCTCTTCGATGGAGGGCAGCAGATACGGACCAGGTCCTTCCTGATCGCCAATAAAGCCTGTGATCCGATCAATCTCTTCGTTAGAGACGTACGGCCCCTGAAGACGTGTAATTCGAGACCCAAGCATGTAGAGGAGGTCACCATTTCCGACTAGACCTTCAGCTCCATTCTGGTCGAGAATAGTCCGGGAGTCGATTTTAGAGGCTACCTGATAAGCAATACGGGACGGGAAATTGGCCTTGATGAGTCCGGTGATAACATCTACGGATGGACGTTGCGTTGCTAGAATCAAGTGGATTCCGACGGCGCGTGCCATTTGAGCCAGACGTGCGATGGGAGCTTCGATATCCTTTCCAGCAGTCATCATGAGGTCAGCCAGCTCATCGACGATTACGATGATGTAGGGGAGAATGCGATGGCCTTCTTCCGGGTCAAGAGAACCTGATCGGAAACGTTTGTTGTATTCCTTTACGGATCGGACTTGCGCTAGGGAAAGCAAGTCGTACCGGCCTTCCATTTCCTTTTCGCAGCTTTTCAGTGTTCCAAGGGCTTGGGAAAAGTCGGTAATGATAGCGTCGTCAGCTTCCGGCGGCATCGCAACATAATGTGAGGCAATCCGGGCATACGAAGATAGTTCGATCTTTTTAGGATCGATCATCACGAACTTCAGAAGGGTGGGAGGTACTGAATAGAGTAAGCCTGCAATGAACGTATTCACACCTACAGACTTACCAGAACCGGTTGCCCCTGCGATAAGTACATGGGGCATTTTTGTCAGGTCCTGCAACACCGTCTCTCCCTCAATGGACTTACCCAGGATTAAGGGTAACTCCATTTTGGTCTCTTGGAATGTCCGCGTTTCGATGATGTCGCGAATGCGCACAAACTCACGGTGTCTGTTCGGAATCTCGACGCCGATGGCAGATTTGCCTGGAATGGGGGCAATAATTCGGATTCCACGAGCTGCCAAAGCCATGGCGATATCATTCTCAAGCGCTGTTATGCGACTGATCTTAACGCCCGGAGCAGGTGTAAGCTCAAAAAGGGTAACAGTCGGTCCGACCACAGCATCGATTCCAATAATCTCGATGTTGTACGTCGCGAGCTTATCAAGTAGGATCTGCTTGTTTTCCTCCAGCTCATCATAGTCGATCCGATGTCGACTTTCTTCCGTTGGATCTAACAAATCCATGCCAGGCTGGGCAAAATCATAGTCAGCCGACGACAACTCATTTCGAGAAGGGCGACGGGCCTTTTCTTCTCGTTTTTGCTCGTGGACTATGATCTCGACATCGTCCCGCGAATTTCCCTCGCTCGAAGTTGGAGCAGTGGCAGGTGCCGAAGCAGTGCGATCTTTAGCTGACGAATCCGACGATGGAGCCTTAGCCGCCGGAGCGTTGGCTATTGGATCAGTAGCCATTGAATCTGTAGCTGCTTTGGACGGAGTACGCGTCAGACGCTCTGTTTCTCGCTGGCGGGCCTCTTCTTTGAGACGGTTTTCCCGTTCCTTGGCGACTAGATCAGCTTCCTTCTCTTTGTTTAGTGCCTTTTCAGCTTTTGCCTTCTTGCTATGCGCCCGACGATCCTTGAATGCGTCTCTCAACGCCGCCATCCCATTTTCCATTCGATCCATCGATTTTTGAATATCTCGATCGATCAAAAGAAGAGCCGATGTAACCAAAAGTGCCAGGATTATAATTAATGATCCTGAAGCACCGAGTATCTGCTGCATCCACAGGGCGGTACCCTGACCCCAAAGTCCACTCCACTCAATTAGGTCAGAACCAGCCGATAACGAGATCCACCCAAACAAAGTGGCAAGAAACCAAGCTCCAGCGATCACGAGGAAGGAGGCCATTGGCAACCGCTCAATGGTCCGATGGCGTAGCCAGCTATAACCCCAAATGGTAGTCAAGCAGGGAATGAGCAATACGCAGTAGCCAAGAAACCCAGGCACCAGCATGCGAGCCAAAGCAGCTCCTGTTAGGCCGAGTGCGTTTGTTGCGCTACGCGATCCCGGAGCGATTAGCGAATCAATAGAAAAACGCCTGGCCAATAAATCATCGGCAGCATCGTAGGTCACAATGGCCAGAGCAAGGAGAAGACTGACGACAATGGTCAGCAACCCCAGGATTTCGCGTTTGCGATCCTCGGAAATGATGGATTTGGTGGCGTCCTTTTCCTTGCGGGACGGCTTGCGCTTCTGTACAGTTGTCGGCATATCGGAATCTACGCAGAATGACAGCGCGGCGCCAACGTAAAGATGCGCTCTTACTTATGGAAAGGCGGTTTAACCACAGTCACGGCAAAAGTCCGCCCGCGAGCAGCCACATGAAGCACAGAGCCGGGAGTGGTGTACTCGGGCACATTCTTAACGTATCCCATGCCGATACCCTTGCTAAGGACCGGGGACTGTGTGCCCGATGTTACCTGTCCGATCGTCTCACCATCCCCATTTTGGATTTCATATCCCCCGCGAGGAATCCCTTTTTCGTTTACAACAAAACCAACAAGCTTCCTTTCAAGACCGGCTTCTTTTAGAGCAGCTAATGTCTCTCTACCGTTGAAAGCGGGCTTTGCAAGCTTGGTTACCCAACCCAGACCTGCTTCTAGCGGATTGGTCTCGAGCGAAATGTCGTTCCCGTACAAACAGTACCCGCTTTCTAAACGTAACGTATCTCGAGCGCCAAGTCCGGTTGGTTGCATGCCAAATTGATCAGCAACGCTCATAAGAGCATCCCAAATTGTACCTGTGTCCTCTGCGCGGCAGTATATCTCCACGCCTGGTTCACCCGTGTATCCTGTGCGTGAGATGATCACGTTAGACAAGCCTAAGACCGTACCATCCGTAACGGCGTCAAAGTGGTAAAAAGAAAGGTAAGAGGCATCATATCCTGTTGCAGCAGTGAGGACGTCAAAAGCTGCCGGCCCTTGAAGTGCCAACAGTCCTGTCGCATCACTTTCGTCCGTTAGAGTCGCGCCAACATCATTTGAAGCGCGCATCCATGCGATGTCCCCATCGATATTCGATGCATTGATCACGAGCAGATAATCGTCCGCTGCAAGACGATATACCAGCAGGTCATCAACAATACCACCATCTGGCTTACACATTACAGTGTAGAGCGCTTTTCCATCGATAAGCGTACTCGCGTCATTAGATATAAGCTTCTGAACGAAGTCCAACGCGCGATCTCCAGTTACCCGGACTTCACCCATATGACTCACATCAAAGAGCCCAGCCCTGTTGCGCACAGCATGATGTTCATCGATAATACCCGTGTACTGCACGGGCATATTAAACCCGGCGAAAGGAACCATTTTGGCACCCAGAGCGACATGGCGGTCCTGGATGGGGGTTTGCTTCAGATGTTGAGTGTCAGACACGGCAGTAAAGGAGGGTTAGATACGGGGAAACCGATGATACGCGCTTCGACATCCCAAGGCAACGAGACAGGACTACCATCGGTGCGCTTTGTACGAATCTTGACGGTAATAGCTTTTCAGAAAACGCAATACGGGGAAGATCGACCTTAGTATCAGAGCCGATACGAAAGGAAATTGGCCTCAGAAAGAGCCCGAACGGCCGCATCAGCCTCTATAGGCGTCTCAAATCCTATGCGGAAGGTGCCGCCGGTGTTCTCCCGAATTCGAAGCAATTCTATGTCTTTGATGCTCAGGTCAGCTTCGTGAAGTGCACTAGTCATATCCACAAGAGCACCTGGCCGATCCGACGTAAATACATAAACGTCAGCAAGAGGTTGAAGAAATCCTTTTCGGTCAGAGGGAATGAAGTTTCGAGTTTGCTCTGCATCTCGGAAACGCTCGCCAACAGAATCAAGGCTTTTTGAAGCGAGATCGGACTTCAGTTCAGCGAGCAATCGCTCGAAATCTGTAAGTGCGGAGAGTACTTCATCCCGGTTACCATCAAGGATATCATGCCACATCGGGAATGGAGAACCGGCAATACGAGTCATATCGCGGAATCCTCCCGCGGCTAGATCCAGAATATTTCTATCCAGTTTGCGGGATTTTGAGGCCAAGTTCACGAGCAGCACCGAAAGCAACTGGGGTAAATGGCTGACCCTGGATGCAATTCGATCATGAACGAGAGACTCCATCTCTAGAAGCCGAGCTCCCAAGGAAGAAAGTAATCGTTTGAGTTCGCCGTACATCTCACTTTCCTCGCTGCTACTCGAAGGACAAAGTACATACGTCGCATTCTCAAAGAGAAGTCCATCTGCGTGTCGAATACCTGCCTTCTCTGAACCCGTCATCGGATGACCACCTACAAAGAAAACTCCATCACCGAGAGCGTGTTGCGCACAGGTCTCCACGGGCACTTTCACAGAACAGATGTCATGAACGAGCGTCCCAGGGCGTAGATTTGGACCAATTTCGCGTATCAGACCTAACGTGACAGAAAGGGGCGTAGCAAGAATAACAATGTCTGCCTCGGCTACGGCTTCATTCGGGGAAGATGCGCTTTTTGTAATTGCACCTTTACGCAAGGCCTGATCCAGAACGCCAGGCTCATCTACTCCGATGATCTCAAGTGTTGGATCGCCCTCCCTGAGAGCGAGGCCCATTGATCCACCCATAAGTCCGAGACCAATCAGCGCAATTCGATACATTTAGAAAATTGGGACGTGTGGGGGAAAGAGACTGGAAGAGGAAAAGTATCAGCCTCAGTTTTTTTAACATAGTCTCCAATGATGGAAAACGCGTCAAGTTCAACAATGAGCATCTTTTATCCATTTCTGGAGATGTCTCTCGATGTATCTTGTGTCAACGGTATCAACAACCATTTGTGTGAAGACTCTCATGTCGAAACCCTTCTTTAACGCAGAAGACATTTTCCACTTTGAATCCCTGTTGGGTGAAGAAGAACGACTCATAATGGAAACCGCGCGTGAATATGCGCAGACCTATTTAGAGCCACGTGCACTAGAAGGGAATCAAGAGGGGATTTTTGAATCAGAGATTCCCAAAGAGATGGGAGAGCTAGGTTTATTAGGCGCCACGATCCCAGAACAGTACGGCGGAGTGGGAGCTAGCTACACGGCGTACGGATTGATTGCTCGTGAACTGGAGCGGGTAGATTCGGGCTATCGCTCGTTTGCATCTGTGCAAAGTTCTCTCGTCATGCACCCGATTAATGCATTCGGGACCGAGGAGATGCGCCTGAAGTACTTGCCAAAGCTTGCTACAGCTGAGTTGATTGGCTGCTTTGGTCTAACAGAGCCTGATCACGGGTCTGATCCTGGGTCTATGACAACGACCGCTCTGCGGGCCGACGGGGGTTTCATCCTGAATGGAGCCAAAATGTGGATAACGAATTCCCCGATTGCGGACGTGTTCATCGTATGGGCGAAGCTGAAAGAAAAGGCGGGAGATGCAGGCGTAATCCGTGGCTTTGTTCTGGAAAAAGGAATGGAAGGTCTTTCTGCTCCGGTGACACACAACAAAATGTCATTGCGTGCTTCTCACACAGGTGAGATTGTGATGGACAACGTGTTTGTGCCGGAAGGAAACATGTTTCCGGATGTAACCGGGTTGAAAGGTCCATTTTCATGCCTCAATAATGCTCGGTATGGCATTGTTTGGGGAACGCTGGGGGCAGCAGAGAACTGTTTCTCTAGGGCACGACAGTATGTAATGGAGAGAAAGCAGTTTGGCTACCCGTTGGGGGCTATGCAGTTGGTGCAGACGAAGCTTACAAATATGGTAACCGACATCACTCAAATGCAGCTTCTTTCCTGGCGTTTGGGAGAACTAAAGGATCAGGGTCAAGCAGTTCCGGCCATGATCTCGTTGGCAAAACGAAACAATAGCGGTCGCGCATTGGACATTGCTCGGGTCGCACGCGACATGATGGGTGGCAATGGGATCACGGGAGAGTACCGCGTTATTCATCACATGGTCAATCTGGAAAGCGTGAACACCTATGAAGGCACTTACGACATCCACGGCTTGATTCTGGGAAGGGAGCTGACAGGTATTCAGTCATTTACGCCTCGCGGCAACGATCTCTGAGCCGAAATGGCGTAACTTCAGAGAGAATTACGGCGTATCAAAACAGGATATTCCGAATTAGTCTCATCTCCCGGAGTCGCAAGGGCTCTTGGATCAGATCGAACATCTGCATGCTTCCTGCTCTTATAGTTGCCTTGGTATTTGGATCAGCTCTCATGGTTGCCAAGATGATTCTCGATTTCAATCGAGAAAAGCTTCTTGCGGATCGATCACCCGAAGGTTCATCTCTTCTTTTGTCAGAATTGGAGGACATTATCGATGCGGCCGTAGGAAAAGCGGTGGCTCCCCTGCAGGAACGCATCGATGAGCTTGAGATCCGCAGCCTGCCTCAAGGACCCTCTCAAAAAATGATTGAGGGCGCAAGCGAAGAGTCGCAGGCTGAGTCCCGAGAAGACTGACCTGATGTCATCTGCTGAGGCTGATTAACTACCGCACCCAACCCAAGTCGTGTTATGGAAGAAGTACTAGTACTATTAGTTCTCAGTGTTTTCGTGCTGTCATTCACGTCAATGATTCTGCGGCATCGTCGCAAGCGGTTTGACAACACGAAAACGACTGGAGATTCAAGCATGACTACGAGCGAATTGGAGCGCCTGATGCGAAATGCTGTTGAGGATGCTTCCCTTCCTCTAGTTTCCAAAATCGAAGACCTTGAACTTGAAATAGCTCGCCTTGGAAAAGCGCCAGGTCAGTTGCAAGCACATGACAGTACGCAGCGCATCGACTTTTCAAAAGATGAAGAGGTAATGGACGTGGCACCTGTGAGCCGCCAAGAAAAAAACCGTTCCTAACGTGAAAGGCATCGTAGTTCGGTCGACGGGTAGTAGGCATGATGTCCTGACCGAAAAGGGCATGGTGTCATGCACTATTCGAGGTCGTTTCCGGCTCAAAGAAGAGGATACTACGAACCCGGTCGTCATCGGGGATCATGTGACCATTCTGATGAATGAGGATGAGTCAGGCGTAATAACCGATCGTGGAGAACGTCACGGCAAGTTGAGTAGAAGAGCTGCCGGACGCAGGGTCGGGCGCGAGCATGTTATCATTGCAAACGTGGACAGAGCTTGGATCGTTCAAAGCGTACGCGAACCGAGAATCAATCCCGGTTTCATTGATCGATTCCTCGTCATGGCTGATGCTCGCGGAATTGAAGCGGGTATTATCATCAACAAAACGGACCTATTTGATGAGCGGGCTGAGGAGCACGTAGGCTTCATAGCTGGGATGTACGTAGACCTAGGCTTTGAAGTACTGTTTACCAGTACGAAGACAGGCGACGGCATCGATGATCTGCGAGACGAGTTGCTAACGGGCATCCATGTCTTCGTGGGGCCTTCAGGTGTTGGAAAGTCATCTCTATTAAACGCTTTGCTTCCAGATCTGGAATTGCGAACCGGCGTGATCAGTCAGGCAACGCAAAAAGGAAAGCATACGACCACATATGCTGAACTAATTCAGGTAGGAGAAGTCCGGCCGGACGGCGGATTCATCGGGGATACACCTGGTCTACGAGAATTCGGCCTTTATGACATTGAGCCGGCTCACTTGTCTCATCACTTTGTGGAGTTCCGTAAGTACCTGGGAGAATGCCGATTCCCCAACTGTACCCATGACCATGAGCCTGATTGTCATATCAAGGATCTGGTAGAGGAGGATGTACTCCCGATCGAACGATACGAGAGCTATATCAACATGCTTCGCTCGCTTCAACTAGGGAATGCAGACGTAGGTCGCTGAAGAAGCACAGTGCCTTCTGATTCTAGCACGACGTGGCCATTCAGCGCTATTTCTTGGGCTTGGGTTTGGCCTTGGCCTTAGGTTTTGCCTTTGCTTTCGGCTTCGCCTTGGGCTTGGCCTTGGCCTTTGACGATTTTTTCTTTCCCGCGGCCTTGGCGTTCAGCAGCTCAATAGCTTCTTCCATTGTTACCGCCTCTGTCGGCCGGTCTTTTGGAAGAGAGGCATTGACACGTTGATGCTTTACGTAAGGGCCGTAGCGACCTTCCCAGATTCCGACCTGTTCGCCAGATTCTGGATGATCTCCGATGATACGTAGAGGTTTGTTACGGGCTTCCTTTTTTGCAATCAGCTCCAACGCCCGATCGAATCCAATCTCTAAGACATCATCATCTTTCGTGAGGGATGCGAAGACAGAACCGTGTTGTACGTACGGGCCAAAGCGTCCAATATTCGTTTTTAGCACCGTTCCCGTTTCTGGGTGATTACCCAATTCGCGGGGGAGCTGAAGCAACTTCAGAGCAGTATCGAAATCAACGGATCCAGGATCCATTGTCTTTGGAACTGAAATGCGCTTTGGCTTTCCTTCCTGTTCATCGTCTCCCAGCTGAACGTAATGACCATAGGGCCCTTTTTTTACGAAAACTGGCATTTCCATTTCAGGGTGGATACCAAGTACATCGTCGCCACGGTCTTTTTCATCCAAGAAGCCCTGAAGGTCTGCAGCCTCTAAGTCCCCAGGCGCCACATTGTAGGGGATGGAGGCTACTTTACGCTCATCGCCTTCTCCCAGCTCAACATATGGGCCGTATTTCCCAACTCGAACGACAAAAGGCTTCCACTTATCGAAGTTTACACCCGAGACTTCTCGGGCATCGATAGAATCCAACCCACCTTCGACCAGACCGGCTAGTCCGTTCTTGCCAGAGTAAAACTCTTTGAGATAGGGGAGCGCTTTTACCTTGCCGTCTGCGATATCATCCAACACCTGTTCCATTTCGGCGGTGAAGCCTGTATCGACTAGCGTTGAAAATTGTTGCTCCAGAAGATTGTTAGTAGCAAAGGCTGTAAACGTGGGGATCAACTGATTCCGGTCGCGCCGAACATAGCCTCGTCGAACGATGGTATCAATAATAGAGGCGTAGGTACTCGGACGACCGATGCCTTCCTGCTCTAGAATCTTGATGAGGGTGGCGTCCGTGTATCGCGCGGGTGGTTTCGTAGCGTGGCCTGTAGCATCAAGACCACTAAGATCCAGAACGTCTCCTACAGCCATTGGTGGTAGTGGATTTTCTCCATCTTCCAGCGCTGCATCGGGATCGTCAGAACCCTCGACATAGGCCCTCATGAATCCGGCAAATTCGATAGTCTGTCCACTGGCACGGAAAACTGACTCGTCATCTCCGGTGCCGGCTGTTACACGAACTGTAACGCGCCGAATACGAGCTTCTGCCATCTGGGAGGCTAGCGTTCGTTTCCAAATCAGGTCATATAGCGAAGATTCGTCACCGCGCAGCTTTAGTTCAGACGCCGTTCGCATTTCAGTACCCGATGGCCGGATCGCCTCATGAGCTTCTTGGGCATTGCGGACCTTGTTGGCGAATTCGCGGGCGCCATCACTTAGGTATTCATCCCCATAGCGGGAGGAAACGGCTGCGCGAGCTGCATTAACTGCTTCCGCTGAAAGACTAGTTGAATCAGTACGCATATAGGTGATGAAACCTTGCTCGTACAGTTTTTGGGCTACGCGCATTGTTTCGCGAGCCGACAACCGCAGTTTCCTGGAAGACTCCTGCTGAAGGGTAGAGGTAATGAAAGGTGCAGTGGGCTTGCGCGTCACTTTGCGTTCTTCTACGTCCGTGACTACCCAATCATTCTTCGCAAGCGTAGCCTCGAGCTCACGCGCCCGGTCTTCCTTGAGTACAGTGAGGTCCTTGCCATCCACTGTGCCCTCATTTAGTCGACCGGTATTGTCGTCGAAGTCCTTGCCTGTTGCGAGGCGAAGGCCTCGAGTGTGGGTCATCACCGCTTCGAAGCTTCTGGCTTCTTGTCCCAGACCTGCCTTCAGGCCCCAATAGGAGGCGGGTATAAAAAGTATGCGTTCAATCTCTCGTTTTACCAAAACCCGCACGGCTACACTCTGAACTCGACCAGCGGAAAGCTTCGGTGCAATCTTTTTCCAGAGAAGAGGTGAAATTGAGTACCCAACAAGGCGATCAAGCACTCTACGAGTCTCCTGAGCCTCAACTAGATGAGTATCCATCTCGCGAGTATTATCCAAGGCCTCCATAATCGCCGATTTTGTGATCTCGTGAAAGACCATTCGGCGAACAGGGATCTTCGGATTTAGGACTTCGAGAAGGTGCCAGCCGATTGACTCTCCCTCGCGGTCTTCATCCGTTGCAATGTAGAGCTCTTCAGCATCCTTCATCGCGTCCTTTAGTAGCTTGACGACCTTTTTCTTGTCGGTTGGCACGATGTAAAGAGGAGAAAAATCCTCATCTACATTGACGCCCAAGCGTGACCATTTCTGTTTTTTGAACTTCTCCGGGATCTGCGATGCAGATGGCGGAAGATCACGCACATGCCCCATACTGGCTTCCACGACATAGCTGTCGGGAAGGAATTTCCGGATGGTTCTGGCTTTGGTTGGGGATTCGACGACAACGAGTCGCTTCATAGGAAAGGGTCCTGTCTACGCTGGGGGCCTGCTACTTATAATGTGACCCCTCTCACGCTCGGTGTGAAGTTGCGTTCCGCTGCGTGTTCTGGAAGCGCTACCACGCTTTAATGATTTCTTAGAACGTAAGACGACGACATGAGCATGGCTTGATCGTATATTTTTTAGGATTCGCTATGAGCGAAAAGCGTCCCGCGGACCACAATCCAACTGGAACCGGGAATACGAATTCAACACGGTCTGCTGATTAGCAGGCGCGTTCCGCATCTCTCCAAATAACGCACAACATTATTCCATGGCAGATTCTCTGACCCAGATGGTTTACAAGTTCGGAGACGGCGTCGTCGACGGCGACAAGTCAATGAAGGCCCACCTCGGTGGCAAAGGCGCCAACTTAGCTGAAATGTGTTCCATTGGCCTCCCAGTGCCTCCAGGATTCACCATCAACACAGACAGCTGCGCGTACTACAGCAACAACAATGGCGCATGGCCAGAAGGCCTAGACGATCAAATTCGTCAGGGCATCGACCATGTTGCAAAGCAAATGAACGCTGGCTTTGGCGATTCCGAGAATCCGCTTCTCGTATCAGTGCGTTCAGGTGCAGCTGTTTCTATGCCAGGAATGATGGACACGGTCCTCAATCTTGGCCTGAACGATGCTGCTGTTGAGGGTCTTGCTCGCAAGACGGGTAATGTGCGCTTCGCGTTTGACGCGTATCGTCGATTCATCGACATGTTCGGTGACGTTGTTATGGGTGTCCATCACGAGCTTTTCGAAGAGGCCATCGAAGCTCTCAAGAAAGAACGGGGCGTAGAGAATGATGTCGATCTCTCGGGCGATGACCTTCGCACGCTCGTGGATCGTTACAAGGCTATTTATCGCCAGCACACAGGGTTCATGTTCCCTGATGACCCGTACGAGCAGCTGAAGTTGTCCATTAACGCCGTTTTCGGCTCATGGGATAGTGATCGCGCGCTTAAGTACCGCTCAATCAATAAGATCTCTGGACTTATTGGTACAGCTGTAAACGTACAGGCGATGGTGTACGGAAACATGGGAGATGGAAGTGGAACGGGTGTTCTTTTCACTCGCAACCCATCCCATGGTGAGAACAAGCTCTATGGAGAGTTTCTTGTAAATGCCCAGGGTGAAGATGTCGTTGCAGGTATCCGCACGCCGGAGGACATCTCGCAGATGGCCGAACATTTTCCTGAAGCGTACGATCGCCTTGTAGCTGCTACTCAGCAGCTTGAGAAGCATTATCGCAATATGCAGGACATTGAGTTCACCGTACAGGAGGGTAACCTCTTCATTCTGCAGACTCGCGGTGGTAAGCGCACAGGTGCTGCGGCAGTGAAGATCGCTGTCGATATGGTGGACGAAGGACTGATTTCCACGAAGGAAGCCGTCCGAGACATGGTAGAGCCTGGTCACTTAGACCAGTTGCTCCACCCTGGCTTCGAAGATGCAGATGGATACAGCGAGGATGTAATCGCAAAAGGCCTCCCTGCTTCACCTGGTGCTGCCGTTGGTCAGGTAGTTTTCTCTGCCGAACATGCAGAGGAGGCAGATGCAGAAGGGAAAAAGGTTATTCTGGTTCGCATTGAGACCAGCCCCGAAGACGTAGGGGGAATGAATGCTGCGCAAGGAATTTTGACCTCTCGCGGTGGAATGACAAGCCACGCGGCTGTTGTTGCCCGTGGATGGGGTAAGCCTTGTGTTGCAGGATGTGGCGATATCGTGATTAGCTACGCCAATAAGTCCTTTACTAACGGTAAGGTCACGGTGGCTGAAGGTGATTGGGTGTCAATCAATGGTTCGACTGGGGAAATCATCCTTGGTGCACAGAATTTGGTTGCTCCAGAGCTTACCGGTGATTTTGGTCGCTTTATGGCATGGGCAGATGAATACCGCACAATGAAGGTGCGTACGAATGCTGACACTCCGGCAGACTCCTTGAAAGCTATTGAGTTTGGTGCCGAAGGTATTGGGCTGTGCCGTACAGAGCATATGTTCTTTGAAGGAGACCGAATCGACAGCGTTCGTGAGATGATTCTTTCGTCTACGGTCGAGGCTCGTCGAGATGCTCTAGCTAAACTTCTGCCTTACCAGAAAGCAGATTTCTTAGGCATCTTCAAAGCCATGGCTGGCATGCCGGTAACCGTTCGATTGCTTGATCCACCTCTTCACGAGTTTTTGCCCCACGAGGAAGCAGATAAACGTGACATGGCGGAGAAAATGGGCATCAGCTTTGAAGCTGTCCAGGCTAAAGTTGAATCACTGTCCGAATTCAATCCGATGCTGGGTCATCGTGGTTGCCGCCTTGGCATCACGTATCCAGAAATCACGGAAATGCAGACGCGCGCCATCATTGAGGCGGCTGTTGAGCTATCCGAAGATGGGGTTGAAGTCTATCCTGAAATCATGGTCCCTCTAATCGGGACGGTCGAGGAGTTCGCCAACCAAAAGGCCATCATTGCCGCCACGGCAGAGAAGGTCTTCGAAGAAAAGGGCGCTCGCGTAGACTTCCTGATTGGAACGATGATCGAGATTCCACGCGCAGCCTTGACAGCTGATCAAATCGCGAAAGAAGCTGAATTCTTCTCGTTCGGAACGAACGACTTGACTCAGATGACTTTCGGTTATAGTCGCGATGATGCCGGTGTCTTCTTGCCAGAATACGTTGATCGTAAGATTCTGCCGGAGGATCCATTCCAGTCACTCGACATCAATGGTGTCGGGCAATTGGTTCGCATGGGTACCGAACGCGGTCGTTCAACGCGTGATGGCCTGAAAGTCGGAATCTGTGGTGAGCATGGTGGTGATCCAAGGTCTGTTCACTTCTGCTATGAAGTAGGCATGGACTACGTATCCTGTTCACCATTCCGCGTACCGATTGCTCGACTGGCTGCAGCTCAGGCAGCTCTTGCTAATGAAGGTTGATTTATCCTTCTTATGGAGATAAGCTGGAGTAAGATTGAACGGGTGGGCGGCCGAAGGCCGCCCACCCGCTTTCGTTTATGCAACCTGTATGGCTGGGACTCGTCTACCTATGCTTCAGGTCCAACGCAACGGATCCACGCGCCAATCCGACACTATTGAGGGAATTAAGGCCATGGCAGATAAGGGAAACAAGAAGCAAGAAGAACACGATAACGAAGGGCACTCCCATCGCTCAGAGACATATGGAAGTGCTAGGAGCACGTTCGAAGAGCTCGGACTGGAAGAAAAGGCTATGTTTCTATTCGAATCCGCTGTAGCAACCGTTGTAGGTGGTTTGCAGAGGTTCGGTGAACAAATGGAACAGACCTTCCGCGATGCGTGCAATGCCGAGGGAGACGATGTAGACCATGCAGACGATGTAGACCATGCAGACGATGCAGCTGAAGGGAAGGAGAATCACGATACCTCAGCGCGTAAAAAGTCTACGGGCAAAACGGCCACCAAAAGCAAAGCAGCAGCAAAGGGAAAACCGAGGAGTAAGAAGCCTGCAGCAAAGAAAGCAGGTTCATCGAAGAAAACTGGAACATCGGGCGACACCGGCAAGAGCGCCACTGACAAGGAGTCCTAGAAAATGGAGCAAGGCGGTGGCAGATCAGATCGCAAGCGGGCTACTGATAACCGGGTTGTAGAGTTTGAGCGGCTCAACACGGTAGGGAAGGCTGTGTACCTAGCCGGTGGCGCTTTTCGGACGCTTGGCTCCATATTTGATTTCACGGTTTCCACCATCGGAGATGTATGGATTCAAGCCGAAAAGGCCTTCACGGAAGGCAGTTCTGAACATCGCGCACATCCTGGGAAAAGCTCAGCCAGTCATACTAATGCTGATCCCAAAGATGCGTCAGAAGGTAGTATTGACGCTCTAATCATTGACGAAATCGAAATTCCGAGAGCGGAGAAGAAACGCAGATCATCCTGAATTTCGCATCCTACTAGACTAGACCCCGATTTTTTCAATTCGCAGAAACGGCCGTTCCATTTGAGCCGCTAGTTCTCTGGCCCCTTTCCGAATCCGGGATAGTGAAATATGTAGTTGGGTTGTGGATTGGCTTTTTCAAAAGCGCCAAATCAATCACGTCCTCCATCTGCTTAACGTACTCGACTTTCAATCCGCGTAGTGAAGATGGTTTGATCTCCTCAATGTCTTTGCGATTCTTTTCGGGAAGAATCACTTGCTTGATACCAGCTCGTTTGGCCGCTAGGACTTTCTCTTTGATCCCGCCTACTGGCAATACTAAACCACGTAAGGTGATTTCTCCAGTCATTGCCACATTGTGCTTGACCTTACGTTGGGTGTAAATGGAAATTAGAGCGCTTAGCATGGCTACACCGGCAGAAGGCCCATCTTTCGGCACCGCACCAGCCGGGACATGAATATGCAAGTCCCAATACCGGAAAGCGTCCGACGGAATAGTCCATGTCTCAGCATTAGCCTTTACATAGGACAGGGCTGCTTGCGCAGATTCCTTCATGACATCACCCAGTTGACCCGTCAGAATCATTCGACCCGAACCACGAGAAACGGACACCTCAATAAATAGAATGTCACCACCTACAGGTGTCCAAGCGAGGCCGGTAGCCACACCAGGCACAGAAGTGCGTTCTGCGATATCGGAGTAGAACTTCCGTGCCTTCAGGAAGCCTTCAATGTCGGCTATATCGACATCCATCTGCTCAGATTCCCCCATTGCGACCTTTTTGGCACCTCCCCGAGCCACTGCGCCAATCGTACGTTCTAGTTGACGTACCCCTGATTCACGCGTGTATCCATCGATAATCTCACGAAGCGCAGCTTTAGTAATAGAAAACTGATCTTTAGATAGTCCATTACGATCAATCTGTCTTGGAACGAGGTACTGCTGGGCTATTGCTAGCTTTTCTTCCTGCGTATATCCATTTATTTCAATCATCTCCATACGATCGCGTAAGGGAGCAGGAATTTGGTCTAAGTAGTTAGCTGTCGCAATAAAGAGGACATTCGATAGATCGTAATCCGCCTCCAAATAATGGTCATTAAAGGCGTGATTTTGTTCGGGGTCTAATACTTCGAGTAGAGCGGAGGAAGGATCGCCACGGAAGTCAGATCCAAGCTTATCCACTTCATCTAGCATGAAGACAGGATTCGCCGTGCCCGCTTTCTTCATACCCTGAATTACCCGTCCAGGAAGTGCTCCAACGTAGGTTCGGCGATGACCTCGGATTTCTGCTTCATCTCGCACGCCACCGAGAGACATTCGAACAAACTCTCTACCAAGTGCACGGGCTATGCTCTTTCCAAGAGAGGTCTTGCCAACGCCTGGAGGCCCATGGAAGCACAGAATAGGAGCCTTCATATCTCCCTTCAACTTCAGGACAGCCAGATACTCAAGAATACGTTGCTTGACGGCTTCTAGCCCGTAGTGGTCCTGATTCAGGATTTTTCCGGCTCGTTTGATGTCAAGCTTATCCTTCGAGTACTCCATCCAAGGAATATCTAGGATCCAATCCACGTAATTACGCGTCACGGCATAGTCAGGAGAAGCGGGGTTAGAGCGGGCAAGCCTCTCTAGCTCTTTCTCCATGATGGTCACTACATGGTCAGGTAATGCTTTTTTCGCTGCACGATCACGAAGCTCCCGAATTTCATTCCCGTTTCCTTCTGCCTCGCCCAGTTCATCCTGGATGGCCTTCAGCTGTTGGCGAAGTAAATATTCGCGCTGTTGCTGATCCACATCCGTCTTCACTCTCGTTCTGATTTCTTCTGAGAGTTGCAGAACCTGCAGTTCCTGATTAAGGTAGTCCATCACTAAATCAGCCCGATCCACCAAGGGAAGGGTCTCTAGCAACTCTTGCTTGTCTTCCACATCTATCTGCAGATTCGAAGCAATAAAGTGAATCAGAAATGTTGGTGATTCAATGTTTTGAATCGCGTACGCAGCTTCGCTTGGCAGATTTGGAGACAGATTGACAATCTGAATCGCTAGATCTTTGATGGAGCGAATACGGGCCTGGATTTCAATGTCCTCATTGGCCAAATCCTCAACAATCGGTTCGACTCTCGCCGTGAAGTAGGGTTCGAGCTGGACGAACTCCGATATCCTGAAACGGCGTTTGCCTTGAATCACGATGGATTTCGTGCCATCCGGCATTTTGATAAGCTTCAAAATGCTTGCTACCGTACCGTATTCGAACAGGTCAGAAGGGGACGGATTTTCAGTTTCTGCGCTTTTCTGCGCAACTACTCCAATTAAACGGTCATTCCCAAAGGAGTCTTTGACCAATTTCAATGATGTGTCACGTCCCACAGTAATGGGAAGGACTACGCCGGGAAAAAGGACGGTATTTCTGAGCGTCAAAATGGGCAGCGTGTCCGGGATATCGGACGTGCTCATCGCCTTTTCCTCATCTGCCGTGGGCAGGGGAATGCTCTGTTCGGGATCGTCTTCGAGTAGGAGAACCAGGTCCTGGTGCATGGGGTGCTGGGTGTGTCAGTATGCTTCGCACGTCGGTGTCCAAAAACCAAGCCAAAGAGGATGGTATGACAAACTGTCCTGCTTTCGGCTGATCCGTCAGGTCAGGGAAGCGATGGCTCTTTCAACATCATCAATTCGGAATGGTTTTGTCAGTACCAATCCGATCTCAGATGTATCGACAGTGATGTCGGTATCCCCGGTTAACAGCAGGACAGGCAATTCTGTGTTTGTCTTGCGAATCTGATGAGCCAATTCTCTTCCCGTCATCCCCGGCATGCCCTGATCTGTCAGGACTAGGTCAAATGTTTGTTCTACAAGCATGTCTAGTGCTTCCTGCCCCTATGAAACTCCGGTGGCAGAATGACCCCGTACCCCGAGCAATCGGCAGATCACGTTGCGTACCATGTCTTCATCATCAACAACAAGCACGGTGCGACCCTTTGTCGTCGCTTGAAGCACCTCCTGGTCGAGCGGTGCAATGGGCTGAATAGGATCATTGGTTGAGACTGGGAATCGGAGAGTGAACGTAGTGCCTTCGCCATCAACTGAGGCAACTGAGATGCTACCAAAATGCTCACGCATCGTCCCTGCAGCAACCGCAAGTCCCATTCCATTTCCCTGTTCGCCCTTGGTTGAAAACAGAGGCTCAAAAACACGATTGCGTACGACTTCGGGCATACCCTCTCCGTTATCCTGAACATCAATCACGATTTCGTTGTCAGCGTACCGCGTACGGAGTTGAATGCGTCCCCCTTTGGGCATGGCATGCACGGAATTGAGGATCAGATTAACGAAAACATCCCTCAGTTCCGCACGGGACCCATCAATAAGGGGGATCTCTTCGGAGATATGTTCGACCTCGATGTGAATACCCTGTCGCCGAGGTTCGTTGTACCAATATGGGCGTGTGAACGTGACGCAATCTTCGACAAGTGCGACTAAATCTACTGGCTCGAACGAGGAGCGAGCCTCTTGGCGGATGTAGCGTTGGATGCGTCCAATAAGGTCTGCGCCATCGGTAGCTGCTTGCTCAATTGTCTTTAAGTGATTCTCCGAGGCGGGCGTCGGAGGCTGCTCAAGACGCCACAACTCTATATGCCCCAGGATACCGCTAAGCAGATTGTTGAAATCATGAGCCATCCCCATTGTCATGCGCCCCAAGGTCTCCATCCTGTGGCGGTGTGTCTGACTTTCAGTCCACGTAGAAGGCTCAGTGAGAACCTCTCCCGTGATCGCTACGGCCCGAATGTCCTTATCTCCAGGAATGTGGACTGGGACGAAATGAAGAAGGATGGGTATCGGAATATCCCTGTGAAGGGATGTTGCCATGAACAAGGCGTGAGTTACCAGCGACCCACTTGCTGCTTCAGCTACATTGCGAGCAGCTAATTCCTGATCGGAATGCTCGAGTCGCTTCCACAGCGATTCTCCGTCGCCCAGCACATGCGTCCACGCATCATTGCGAGTAAGGATGCTCCCGTCTGCCTGGCAGGTTGCTATCAGAAGGTCCGGTTCTATTAAGGATAGTGGTTCGTCGTGTTCAGCCATTCGTGGGGGCTACTGCTGCATGAGACTTCTGTGTCAAAAACAACTCAAGAGTCCTATTCCCCGAAGGGAAATCGTACATTCCTTTACTCTTGGGCGATACCGAATATAGATGTTTTCATGTTCTGACCATATCGGTGGCCTAAGAGACTCAGACGCACAAATCAAGCCAGTTCAGCACACTCATACGCTACTCATTCAGCACTATGTGGCATAATTCGATCATCGACACTATCGGCAACACACCTCTTGTGCGTTTAAACCGGATCACGGCCGATTATCCTTGTACAGTCCTTGCAAAGGTCGAGTACTTCAACCCCGGTGGTTCTGTCAAAGACCGCATTGGCGTGGCTATGATTGAAGCAGCAGAGCTATCAGGTGATTTGAAGCCAGGTGGCACGATCGTGGAAGGCACGAGTGGTAACACAGGGGCAGGCCTCGCATTGGTGGCCATTCAGAAAGGATACTCCTGTATTTTCGTCACAACAGACAAGCAGAGTCCGGAAAAGGCTGATGTGCTGCGGGCGCTGGGGGCAGAAGTCCGTATATGCCCGACAAATGTCGCCCCAGAAGATCCCCGTTCCTACTATTCTGTCTCCGCGCGGCTCGCGAAAGAGACTCCAGGAGCGGTCTACATGAATCAGTACGATAATCCAGCGAACGCGGCTGCTCATTATGCCTCTTCAGGACCGGAGTTATGGGAGCAAACAGAAGGAAAAATTACTCATTACATAGCGTCAGCTGGAACAGGAGGCACGATTTCTGGGACCGGCCGCTACTTGAAGGAAAAGAATGAGGATATCCAAATCATTGGAGTGGACACGTATGGGTCCGTCTATCACAAGTATTTCTTTACCAAGGAATTTGATGAGACTGAGATCTATCCCTATCTGACCGAAGGGGCAGGAGAGGATATTCTAGCAGCCAACATGGATTTCAATGTAGTTGATGACTATGTCCGCTCAACGGACCGAGAAAACATGTTGATGACTCGACGCCTTGCGCGAGAAGAGGGGCTGTTCGTTGGTCAATCCTGCGGATTAGCAGTTTCTGGCGCATTGAAATGGCTGGAAGCTAATCGCTCCAACTTGAGTGAGGACGACCTAGTCGTGATTCTGCTTCCCGATTCTGGTTTCCGTTATCTTTCGAAGACCTACAATGACACCTGGATGCGGAGTCATGGCTTTCTTGACGAACGTGGGGAGCTCAGCGCGGTGGATGTGGTGCCATCTGATCGGGAAGGCCTCATCGCAGTTTCTCCTTCAGACACGTTGCAAACGGCTATTACGAGAATGGTTGATCATTCCATCTCACAGCTTCCAGTCATGGAAGGCAACGAGATCGTTGGTAGTCTAACCGAATCCGTCGTGCTTAACAGGCTGATTGATGATCCAGATGCCGGAAAACATGCAGTCTCCGAGAACATGGGCAAGCCTCTGCCCGTTGTCGAGGAAAGTCTTCCACTAAGTGGGCTCAGTTCACTCCTGAGAGAGGCTCCGGGGGCCGTATTGGTTGATAGAGGAGAACGAGGCCTCGCGATCATCACAAAGAGTGATTTGATCGAAGCTTTGGCTTCTCGACAGAAATAGGCCCCGAGATGGGTCCTTTTGATCCAGATGGGTTGCTGCTGGTTACGTCCAGCGGCTCGACGCCAGATATTAATTATATAAGATCACTTCTACGATGAAAGAGAAAAAAGACGCCGATAGGCAGCAAGCCCCACAGATAAATATTGAACTTACCGAAGATGTAGCGGAGGGCACGTATTCGAATTTGGTCATGCTAGCCCACTCCTCCGAAGAGTTTATTCTGGATTTCATCCGCGTTATGCCAGGCGTACCGAAAGCGAAGGTAAAAAGCCGGGTTATTGTGTCCCCGTCTCATGCAAAGCGTTTGCTCAGGGCGCTGGCTGATAACATTGAACGATTTGAACGTTCACACGGAGAGATTGAAGAGACCGGCAGTCAAGGACCAGCTATTCACTTTGGAATTCCAGGCGGCGAAGCCTGATTCGATAGCTGAACCACTGCCTACTTTCGGGTATTTATCAGTAGTACAATGGCCACAAGTAGGAATATTGCGTGGGGCAACCAGGCAGTAACCACAGGTGAGATCACTCCAGCATAACCGAATGGCTCGCTTAGCTTCATGACGGCCAAGTACACAAATGCTACGAACAAGCCGATTCCCAGTTGGACCGCTTGGCCTCCGCGGCGGCGTACACTAGCAATCGGTACGGCCATGAGAACTAGAATCAAATTGGCGAATGGGTAGGAAAATTTAGTGTAGTAAGCCACTAATGAAGGCCCCGTTCGATTGGCCGCAGTCCTATTCAGCGTCTGAAGGTAATCCCTGGATTCTGGTACGGTCATGGCATCTACATCCCCTTGAACACGGGCGAGATCACGCGGACCCAGGCTTAGAATCGTGTCAAGACGCGCCACTTCTATGCGACGTGTTTCCCCATTTTCATCGAATGTCCGGATAATGGGGGAAATGAGTGTCCATGCCCCAGTAGAGTCGACCCAACTCATCCGATCCGCATCAATTCGCTGTACTAACGTTCCTTCCTGCGTGAATTGCTGAAGCGTTACGCTAGTTGCCGTCTGTGATTTCCGCTCGTAGAAATTGACAGACAGGATACTCCCGGGAGCATTTTGACGATGGATATTTGCGTACTCCGCTCTGCTAGGGGCATCCTTAGTATAGTCTTGCTCAAAGGCAAGACGCGTTTGGTTTGTCTGTGGTACGATCCATCCGTTAAACCAAAACATGAACAAGGAAATGGCAAGTCCACTAAGTACAAAGGGGAGCATCAACCGGTACAAAGACACACCGGCCGTTTGCAGCGAGGAAAGCTCAAGGCGTTGTGCTAGCCTAGAAGTCAGAATAATGGCTGAAATAAAGAGCGCAAGGGGCGAGGTTAGGCGAATTATTTCCGGTACATAGTTCGGGTAGTACAGGAGAAACACTTCGCTCATCGTGGCACCGCGGTCCATAAAGTCGTCGATGTACTCTACATAGTGTAGAACAACAAAGAACAGGATCAGCCCTCCGATAAGGAGGACATATCCTGTGAGGAGCCGTTTGATGATGTGTAAATCGTAGGTCAAGGGCTAATAATTGGCTTCCGAAGCGATGAGCTGAAAAGAAACAGCGAAAAAGTAGTTCAAACTTTTCGTATTCGGGTATTCCGTGGTTGTCAACCGTAGTTTTCGTCATCCAAAGTACGCAATTCCAGATCCATGAAAGTCCACGAGTACCAGGCCAAAGACATTCTCGCCAAATATGGCGTAGCAGTTCAACGGGGAGTGGTTGCCACAACAGCTGATGAGGCTGTTCGCGCCGCAGAATCCTTGAACAAAGAAACCGGAACGGACCTCTTCGTCGTCAAGGCGCAGATCCATGCTGGTGGTCGAGGCAAAGGCGGAGGTGTCAAGCTTGCAAAAAGTTTTGATGATGTCCGAGAAAAGGCGGATGCCATTCTTGGTATGATGCTGAAAACACCTCAGACCGGGCCAGAAGGACAGAAAGTCCGCTCGGTTTTGATTGCAGATGCTGTGGACATTGCCAAAGAGTTCTATCTGGGTATCACGTTGGATCGTGGTCGTAACCAGACGGTCATCATGGCATCAACAGAAGGCGGTGTTGAAATCGAGACAGTAGCCGAGGAATCGCCGGAGCTCATTCTGAAAGAATGGGTTGATCCTGTGATCGGCCTGCAAGGCTTTCAGGCTCGCCGTTTAGCATTTGGGCTCGGTTTTGAGGGCGATGCTTTCAAAAAAGCGGTTCGATTTATTTTGGCGCTGCACCGGGCTTATGAGGAAAGTGACTGTTCGATTGCAGAAATCAACCCCCTGACGCTCACTGAACAAGGTGACGTATTGGCGATTGATGCAAAGATCAATCTGGACGACAACGCGCTCTACCGTCACAAAGACCTTGCGCAGTTGCGGGATGTGAACGAAGAAGATCCACTTGAAGTGGAAGCAGCAGAGCACCACCTCAACTACGTCAAATTGGACGGAAACGTAGGCTGCATGGTAAATGGGGCTGGCTTGGCTATGGCAACCATGGACATCATCAAGCTGGCTGGCGGCGAACCGGCCAACTTCCTGGACGTTGGGGGTGGGGCCAATCCTGCTACAGTTGAAGCTGGCTTCAGAATCATTTTGAAGGACCCAGAAGTCAAGGCTATTCTTGTCAATATCTTTGGCGGAATTGTCCGATGTGACCGAGTCGCAAAAGGTGTAGTCGAAGCAGCCGGCAAAGTGGATATGAAACTGCCACTTATAGTCCGCCTTCAGGGAACGAACGCCGAGGAGGGTAAAGCTATTCTCGACGAAAGCGGTCTCGAAGTGCAGACAGCCATCCTATTTCAAGAAGCAGCTGACAAAGTTCAGTCGGCACTCGAAGGCTAAATCACGCTTTAGTGACTGACCCAAGCCATACTCCAACGACGGCAGGCGTCCGCCTTGAACAGGTTTCCCGTTCATTTGGCGAGCTGAAAGCGGTTGATGGGGTGTCGATCGATATTCCCTCGGGTTCCTTCTTTTCCCTTTTAGGTCCCAGCGGGTGTGGGAAGTCCACGACGCTCAGGATAATCTCTGGGTTTGAAGCACCGGATAGCGGAAAGATCTTCATAGGGGAAGAAGACGTAACAGATCTACAAGCCAGGCGCCGTCCGACGGCGATGGTGTTTCAGAACTACGCGCTTTTCCCGCATATGACGGTCGGTCAAAATGTAGCGTATGGTCTGAAAGTTAGGAAGCTGTCAGCACCCGATGTGAAGCGAAGAGTAGATGACGCACTACAAAGAGTCGATTTATCTGGGTTCGCCGACACGCCGGTCACCTCGCTTTCGGGTGGACAGCAGCAACGAACGGCTTTAGCTCGTGCTGTAGCCATCGAGCCCCGTGTTATACTATTCGACGAGCCTCTTTCCAATCTAGATGTCGCCCTTCGCCATCAGACGCGGGCGGAACTCAAAAGCCTGCAACACCGACTTGGCCTGACCAGTATCTACGTAACTCATGATCAGGAAGAGGCGCTTGCTCTGTCCGATCAATTGGCGGTGATGAGAGCAGGTCGAATCGTTCAGACGGGAAAGCCAACAGACCTGTATAGGGAGCCGGCCACAGCCTTCGTCGCCTCCTTTCTAGGGGGAAGCAACATTGTGACCTCTGCTGAAGCGATTTACGAGCTTACGGGAGAAAATGCTATACCCGGCAAGGCGTTGAGCATCCGACCAGAACAGATCGAGACCTCTTCTGAGGGTGGTGTTGACGCCCGGGTGGTAGCTCGTCAGTTTCTTGGAATGACTACAGAACTCACCCTAATGGCAGCTGGTGTTACCCTTACGGCCCGTATCGGGGGCGATCAGGAAATAAGTGACGAAACAAAGGTTCGTATTCTGGCTTATCGTTGGGTAGAAGACGACTTGTAGGACTCGGTTTCTAGAACGAGCTACCGAAGCGGTCTCTAACGTCTGATTTAGGCTGGCGAATGCGCAACAGGTCTCGAAGGGCACCGCTTTTAACATGCAGGTCAAAGCCCCAAGACTGGTAGCGACCGAAGGGAATCCAGTTAAACGCCATCTGCCAACACTCAAAGTCCCGAGCAAGAGCTACATTTGTTGTAGCCATCTGTTTTTGTTCGAAGTCGTACCCAGTTCTGCTGGCCACCTTCCAATTCGGAGTTAGACTAAAATCGAATGACGCATTCAGAATCGCGCGCCGTATGGTGCTGATACCTGGTTTCGTGACCCCATAGGAGAAGTCGAGATTTAGAGACCAAGGGATGGAAAAATCCGAGCCGGCTGTGGCATAGTTGTTTTGAAGGAGCCCGTTAGACCCAGCGAGACCGCTACCATAACCGTCGTTTCCGAAACGAGTGTCTCCGAAGGTTGTCCCGGTTGGCATCATGGCACCTCTAGGACTCGTAATTGGGCGGTCTCCATTACCCTGACGCGAACGCAGAGAGGTTCTGAGTGTAATGTTTGTTGAGGTCATCCGGCCGAGAGGCGAGCTCACCGAGAAGGCACTTTCCGTTGTACGTACTCCGAGGGAGGACACTTCGTAGGGTGAGAACGAGCTCCTTACATCAAGGTCTACCTTACCGAAAAGTCTAGTTCGGCCGCTCAAACTGACGTTTGCCATACGAAGCGAGTCGGCGGCAAAATTGTACGAGGAGGAAATGTTCAGGTCAAATAGCTTTACAGCCTGATTTCGCGCGCCAACTTGGGTGGATCCGTTGCTGGAGGTGGAGTCCGATGGAGCTCGTTTAGTTTCAAAGGTATTGTTTAATGAGAATGTTAGAGCCTGTTGCTTGCCCCGGCTGATACCTGAAACAGCTCCGTAATCAATCTCATTCCCAGAAGCATCGGTATAGGAGCGTACATATCCCCAGCGTTCTGAGTAGAAATCTGGCCGCCACGACATACCAACATTGGGACGGACGGTGTGTCTAATTCCGCGAAAACCGAACGCGTTAACAGGAAAGAGACCGTAGAAGATCGTGCTGGCAGAGACAAAAGAACTAAACTGTCTGAGTGCGAAAAAGCCCGGATCATTGACCACATCAATTCCGGAGCTATCCGCGTTAAGCTGCCGAAGCTCTGATTGTAGATACCAGTCTTCTGTGTAGGTGAAAGTAGGTGAGAAATTAAGAGACAAATCGCCCAAAAGTGGTAGTCTGTTAACGGAGAACGGAGCGGAAACAGGTATGCGGTGTGTCGCCCTAAAGTCAAAACGTGTGTCCCTACCGGTTGCTCTTTCGTAGTCCTCACCTGACAAGACAGCATCTAGCCAATTGATGTCTGCAGCTAAGGTGTCGCCTCGGGCTAGCAGCTCCTCGTCGGGAAGCGGTACAAAACGGAAGCTATTGTTTACTGAAGCATTGTAACTCACGGTGAGCTTATCCCTGATCGATTCGCGGCTTCCAGGCTGCCGAACGCTTCTCGCCAAGGGCTTAAATGAACTCTGAGAAAACGACAAGCTGGGCAGCGTTAGCGTTACTTGGTTCGTTGTAAGCTGCTGTCGCTGATTCACTTGAACCGAGAGATTCTTGCCTGTCCAGCGCTTGGTAAATTTCAGACTGGATTGAATATCCTGACGGATTCGATCATTGTAATCCTGAGAAACTGAGCGTAGATAGGATGAGGAGGAGAGATTAACGTTTGCATTAAACTTGCTTTTCTGGCCGATATCCTGATTATGTGTCCATCGAAATGCGCTGGTTTGGCGTATCGAGTATCCAGGATCGCCCCGCTCTCCATTTCTAAACCTAGCATAGTCGAGTCGGAACTGGCCATCATAGGCGTACAGCTTCCTATAGCGGTATAACGAGCGTACTTCCCAACTTCCCCGCGTCCAGAATCCACCTTGGAGCTGTAGATCCATGTAATCATTCATCGAAAAGTACCAGCCCCAATCCCGAAGATAGAATCCAAACTCATCCTCGCCGTACGTGGGAGGGAGAGGACCGCTTCGGCGACTATCTTGAGCAGGCAAGAATCCGAAGGGTAGCCACAGAGGGGTCGGAATATTGAAAAGAAATAGCTGGATTGGGCCAGTATAGATCCATTCGCGTCCAACCATCTTCATCTTGTTGGAGCGTAATGAATAAGAAGGATCTTCCACGCACTCACATGTAGTGTAAACACCGTTCCGAATGAAAAGAGTACTGTCCTCAAGCGCCTTGACTACATCTGCTGCAATAAAGCCTTCCTCGTACCTCGTCTGAGCCCCAAGGACTCGTCCACGTTGAGTTTTAAGATTGAAAGCCAGTTCAGAGCCTGAAAACTCGTCCTCTCCCTGCTGAATTCGAGGCTTCCCAACCCAGCCAGTGTCAGATACTAGTCCGCGGGCATGCAGCTCCTCATCTGCTAGCAAAAGGTCAATTTCCCATGCATCGAGTACGTTCCCATCGTAGGTGACGGAGGCCAATCCATGTAAGGTGCCAGAGCGATTACCCTTTCCTAGGTGGAAAATGAGCGAATCACCGGCTGAAAACACTACCGGGGACTCTACCCGAGCATCTTGCTGTCTCGCTACCACGTTTTGAGGCAAAAGGCCGATGAATAGGATCAGGGGCAAGAACATCATCGGATAGCCTAGCCACCGAGATGATGCAGGGCCGATATGCCACGTTCTAGTCAGAACCCACCTCGCCGGTTTGTTCGAAGACTAAGTACCCGGCACCAAGCATGCCAGCTTCGTTACCGCTACTCTCTTGAACAATTTCTAGTCCATCACGAAGGGCAGGAGTAGTAAAATCGACCATTGATTTACGGGCGCTAGCGAGAATGAAATCGCCAGCTGCTGAAAGCCCACCGCCTACTACTACCTTTCGGATATCGAGTAGATTGATAGCTGATCCCAATACGATACCCAGCTTATTGCCTGCCCAGGCAAGTATTTCAGTAGAACCAGCGTCGCCTTGCAAGGCGGCCTCGTATAGGATCTTTGGCGATATATCTAGTAAATCTGGGCCGGCCATTCCATGTACCAGGCTGTCCTTCTCATTCAAGAGTTGATATCGTGCATGCCGGGAAAGGAAACGTTGTCCCAGATAAGCTTCTATTGCACCAGCTACGCCACTGCGGGCTAGAGGACCCTCAAAGTCGATTGTCATGTGGCCGATTTCGCCGGCAGCGCCCGTTGCGCCGCGGAAGATCTTTTTCTGATAGATAATCGCTCCACCGACCCCTGTGCCCAACGTAATCATGATAAAGGAGTCGAAATCTCGACCCGCGCCGAAACGAGCGGAACCCAATGCGGCGGCATTGGCATCATTCTCAACCAAAACGGGAAGGGAGGTGCCTAATCGACTATTGATAGCCTCTGGCATGTGTACATGCTCCCAATCCGCAATGTTGACAGGCTTGGAAGCCACTGTGCGCTCCCAATTGACGGCACCAGGGAAGCCAATACCGATTCCTTCAATGGCATCATCTGTGCGTAAAAAACCGCTGACTAGGTCGGATATCTGGTCTAGGACACGTACATGTCCGGACTCTGCTTCAGTAATTACACTGCGTTCATCGATCAACCCATCAATATCTGAGATCAGGCCCGCCTTGATTGACGTTCCCCCAAGATCGATTCCAATGGAAAGGCGCGGGGTAGACATCCGAAAAGCTGGTTGACTTGTAGTGTTGGCTCGGGTGGTCTGATCGAGGCGTCGAAGTGCAACGAAGCACTCGGCGCTACTTTTCCTTAATTGGATACACGGTTTCGCCGTCTCGACTCATTCCGTACTCCTCTCTAGCAATTTCTTCGATTTCCTGAGCAGTGAGAGGACGTGACAGCTGTTCCTCAAGTCTGGCGATACGTGCACGCATTACTTCGTTATCGGCCTCAAGCTCAGATTTTTCAGCACTCAATTGCAATCGCGCAAAAATGCTGTGACTGTCGAAGAACAACACCCAGATAAGTACAAAGGATGCGCCAACGACGAACAGGATTTTCCTGAACCGTGAGGCAAGGTCCGAAACTCGTTCCGCAATCGACATGGAAAACAGATTATGACGGGGAGCAACGCTACAAGGTACTAAATCTTAAACGCATTCATGCCGGGATACGTTGCAGCGGAGCCCAGTAGTTCTTCGAGTCGAAGTAATTGGTTGTACTTGGCCAACCTATCAGAGCGGGAGGCAGAGCCCGTCTTAATCTGACCGGAATTGGTTGCAACGGCCAGATCAGCAATAGTTGTATCTTCAGTCTCACCACTGCGATGCGAAATGACTGACGTGTAACCACTTTTGTGTGCTAATTCGATAGCTGCTAGGGTCTCAGAGAGCGTTCCGATTTGATTCAGTTTGATAAGGATTGAGTTCGCACATCCCGTATCGATGCCCTTCTTTAGGAATGAGGTATTAGTCACAAAAAGATCGTCTCCCACTAGCTGGACTTTGGAGCCTACTTCATCAGTCAGGTTCTTCCAGCCATCCCAGTCATTTTCCGTCATGCCGTCTTCGATGGAAATGATTGGATATCGTGCAACCCAATCTGCCCAGAATGCCACCATATCATCCGACGAACGGATAGTGCCTGGATCGCTTTTCCAAAACTCGTAACCACCATCCTTGGACATCTCTGAGGCTGCGGGATCCAATGCAATGTGAATGTCTTGACCGGGCGTATATCCCGCCTTCTCTATAGCACGAAGAATAACCTCAATAGCCTCCTCATTACTGCGCAGGTTCGGAGCAAATCCACCTTCATCTCCAACTGCTGTACTCATTTTCAGATCATGAAGGACGCTTTTGAGGTGGTGGAATACCTCTGAACCCATGCGGAGGGCTTCCGAGAAGGACGGAGCACCCGTTGGCATGATCATGAACTCTTGCATGTCAACGCTGTTGTCCGCGTGACGACCACCGTTGATGATATTCATCATCGGAACAGGAAGAGTGCGCGCGCCGGCTCCGCCCACATAACGAAAAAGTGGTAGTCCTGCAGCGTCTGCTGCGGCATTGGCAACAGCAAGAGATACGCCAAGGATGGCATTAGCACCCAGGTTAGATTTGTTGTCTGTGCCGTCTAGCTCGATCATGTACTCATCGATTTCGACCTGATCGAAGACATAAAACCCGTCAAGCTCCGGAGCAATAATCTCATTTACATTCTGAACTGCTTTACTAACACCCTTACCCATGTAACGGGAAGCATCTCCATCACGCAGTTCAACAGCTTCGTTTTCACCGGTTGATGCGCCACTAGGAACAGCTGCACGGCCGAAATGGCCATCGTCTGTGATAAGATCTACCTCTACTGTGGGATTGCCACGACTATCAAAAATCTGGCGAGCATGGATATCAGCGATGAGGGACATGTCGTTGCGTCTAGTTGGGTTGGAGATACCTTAAAATCGGGAAAGGAAGGGGGGTAACCAAAACCCCGGAAGCCCTTCCACGATCATTTCTGGGTGAAGAATAGGGCTCGTAGAGTAGGTGCCAAACAAAAGGGCGGGCGCTCACTGAGCGCCCGCCCTTTTTCGACAGGTTCAGATACTGTTTACCGGACGGCTGTTGATTCGCCGATCCAAGTGTAGCACCCGTAGTCAATAGTAAAGCGATCACCCGGATTCCAGTTCTTAAAGAACTTATCCTCTGCCGTTGGGAAAAAGCGCTTGATGTTAGAAGAGCGCTGGCGTGCCTGATTGCGGATACCATCGTTATCCGTGCGTGAGGCAGCGCGGTCGAAATAATCGGCTGCGAGCCAGTAAACTGCACGGTCCTCACGTTCAAAAGAGCCACACCCTTGCACGGCGGTTACATACAGATCACCAATGGCAATAAGAGCCTGGACATAGGTTGGATCGGCTTCCATTGATTTTCTGAACTGCGACCGCGCACTCGCCAAGCGTCCTTCCTGCTGATGGGCAATCCCGATATTAAAGTAAACTTCGCGGGCTGCTTCTGGACCGCCTTCCATTTCGAGAGACTCTTCATAGAGGCGAATGGCTTCTTCTGTGTCTCCGTCATCAAGGCGCATTTTTGCGACAGTGCGGTAAAGGCGACCATTCGGGTTGTCATTCATAACCTGATCAGCCAGGTCATAAGCCATGTCACGGATGCCTTCTTCCATGTACAACTGTAGCAGCTCTGCCTTCAGATCAACATCTTCTGGATTCTTGTCAACCTGGCTTTCTAGGAATCCGATTCTCTCCTCAGGTGAGGTAAAGAGCTGACCACGCCAATTTTCGATAGTCGTCAAAACCTCAGAATTGCCGGCAAAGTCGACCTCAACCTCATCCATAAAGTCTACGGCATCGCCTTTTCTGTCCTTATTGACAAGATCGAAGACGATGTAGTTGATGTAGTAATTTTGAAGCCGAGTGTGATCTAGATCGTATGCCTCGTGGTAAACGCTTCCGACGATAGTCTGAAGATCTGGAACGATGGCGTTGTGCTTTTGAATAAATCGGCCTTTTGAAAAGAGCCAGTCGAATCGATCTACCTCGATTCCGGCTTTTTCCAGTGAGTCAGGTGCAGTGTCGTGAATGACTAAGGCCGAGTCGATATACGTGCGTTGTAGGTCTGCATCGTCCGAAGAGAGGGCTAGGCCTTCATAGACCTGCGTCAATCGATCATAGTTACGGTCATTATTAGAAGGAAATCCAGGAGCACAGCGAATGATCCATTTCAGATAGGGAAGGGACGTTTCCCAACTTTCAATCTTATAGTCTTCGTAATAAAGGCTATAGTTCATGCGTATGTCGTCTTCATTACATTCTGCAGATTGTGCAGTTGCCAGATTTGGCATTGCAGACAATCCGAAAAGAGCAATCAGGAAAACAGACGCAGCAGCGTTGGTCCCGATTTTTGGGAGGCGGAATAACATGGTACCTGTCGTTTTACAGTACGTTGTTTGTACAATTTCAAAAGATGACGTTGTTGCTAGCCAAGAGGCAAGCGATCGAACCAACGTTCACCAAAATTTATGTTGAGGCCGAATCGGATGTACCGATCGTGGACGAGCCCGTTGGAAGTAGATCCGCGGCGCCCGACATCCACGTTTAAGTCAATTGTCGTGCCAGGCAGCAATGAAGGCAGACTCAAACCTCCTGTTACACCCAGTGCTCGAATAATTTGATCTGGGTCGGGAGATGTATATGAACGATCAGAATAGAGTCCAGCTCGATATGCGATCTTGGCGCCATAGGACGCAAACGGGCGGTTGCCAGCTGGCCAAAATTCTACTCCTGCAGATATTCTGACCCGATTATTTAAATCTGCATTAGCGGTATGATCATATCCGGGGAAGTCAAAATCGCTAGAAAAGCTTGACCATCCTTCATACAGTAGGTCAGCAACAAGTGACCATTTTTCGCTCGGTTGAAACGCCACTCCGGCACCAATAGTAACTGGGATGCTAGCGTCTCCTTTTGTTGTCGTTCCTAACGTATCCGTGCCTACAGAAGTGGTCAGTGCGGCAATTCGCTCTCCACTGAGTGTGGTAGGTAAAGTCAGAGTAGCACCAAAAACGAGACCCTTGCCTCTTGGAAGCCCAGGAACCACATAACGGGCTCCTAGGGATGCTGTAGCACCACGTAGTCGGGTGGACTTTTCTACCGTCCTGTCGGTATAAAGGGAATTGTTGAACCGTGAGCTTTGGGCCTCTTCGAGCAAGCCAAAGATCATTTGGGCCGAAACACCAAGACTCAAATTATCAGACAACCGATGGCCGATGCCACCGGTAAGGGCATAAAGTCCCCCATTGCCGCTATACTCTCGAATAACGCCCGTGTCCTCCATCTCTCCCGCAATAGTGTTGAGATCTTGAATGCGGTACGAAATGCGTGTATATGGGGCCAATGATAGACCGATTCCGGTTTTGTTTATTTTGATAGGGAATGCTGCATGCACCCCTGACAGTGAGCCTGAGGCGAGTCGTCCAGATTCAAACCCATCAGAGGAGGTGGTAAGCGTCTGGTAAGTAAGGCCTCCCGCAAATCGAGTGAGGATCTGATCACTTAGAGAAGCCGGATTAGCCATGTTGATATAAAGCGTCGATGGCAATGCATATCCGCCGCCGCCCATGGCCTGGCCTCGAGCTGAATTCCATGTCTGGCGGTCGCCAAGGCCAAATCGTGTATATACAGAACCATCATTGCTTCGTTGGGCAACGGCAAGCGCAGGAAGCAAAAATGCTATGACTGCACCGGCAAGGATGGAGCGGTAACACCGACTTGATAGGATAGCTTCGAATTTCATTCGTGATCTTGAATCAGTTTATCGGTGTGACGGTCAATTCCGCCGTCGGGAAAGTGGATCCCAAGCCTGCAGTTGCAGGAAAGGCGAGAAAGCCAACTCCACTCTGATCTGTAGGTAAGTAGATCTCAAACCGATCAAGGACCGATTTCTCGAGATTTGCAGACTGGAAAATATTGGTGAGGGTGCCGTTATCGAAGGAAAAGGCACCATCAGCGTTTATAGGGACTTCAAGAATGTCCAGCCTAGTTAGCCCATCATTTGAGACTGCACGTAGCCCAACGGATGCTGGAAAAGAGCGTACAAATCCCGTTGGATAGCGATCTGCCAAATTCATAGCCTGGAAGGCCATTCTAACCCGGTGAATCATTAGTGGCTCTGACTCAGATCCAGCAATGGGAAAGCGGATGTCGAGTCCAGAACGGCCTGCGTCGTGAAGGAGAACTACATCTTCGATGGAGCTGGAAAGTGGCGCTGTTAATGTACCAACCTTTGATAGAACATAGGTTGTAGTGTCACCTGGTACAGCTGTGGCGCGAAGTTGAGAATTTGTAAACCTTATTCCAGCGATAGCGCCACTGGCGATAGGCTGGATTACAAAACCATGAAACTCATCAGAGAATCCACTGCTTCTCAAGAGCTGGTCGAAATTGGAAACCCAGGATTGAGGAAGAGTGATCTTTGTGATTCCTTTACTCGCGGCAACGGAGTACGTGGCAATACTAGTTCCAGTTTGAATCGTAGAATCCGAACGCAGCGTTGATGATTCCCACGGCGAGAGGATCGGGAGTAATTCAAATTGTATGGCAGACGTGGTATCACCGTAGAGGTATTCAATATTGAACTGCAATTCGGCGAAATTGACAATTCCACCGGTGAATGCCGTGCTGAATTGACTTTCGGGTACGAAATCAACGACTCCTGTGGCGATCATATTTCCTGCTACAGGGTCATCAACCTGTCCAAAAAGAGCATAAAATGAACCGGAGGCTGTGTTGCCACCTGTAAGATCTGCCAGTTCATTTGCTTCAAACGAGGTAGCGTCCATCTCAAGGATTCTGGTTTCTCCTGCCTGTGAGTCAACCAGTCCTTGGCCGACATTGGATGGGTCATCACAACCGGCGATTAAAAAGAACGACAAGAGGGGAATAAGCAGTCTGACTGGCAGCTGCCGGACGGAAGTCCGCATGGAGTGCTTTGTTGTGTTGGGAATAAAGGCCGTCATCCTAACGGAGCAGCATCACTAAATCGTATGCCTGCTGGTAAAATGCCGAAACCCCGAACGCATGGTCTCGGGGTTCCGCCTAGCGTCAGGCTGACCGGTGAAATGCCAGCCTTGGGCAACTTGTTTCCCCTTCACGGGGCATTAATAGGGTCACGCAGGTACGCCACTCATGACGCTTTCATATACAGCAACAGCTTCATCCATTTCCAGCTCGGCATTACCGCTGAATGAGGCCGCATCACTGGTTTCTGACATGGATGGGGGTAAAATGACTGCGTCTGCAAACGTTGCTCCAGACTCTGTCGGTTGCTGTCCCACCAATTTGTCGTGTGGCGCAAGACTTAAGCGAGCGAAGCTGTCCGTCTCAAATCGTGCTTCGAAATCTACTTGATCGGGGGTGTAAACAATCTTGGCATTCTTAAAAAGCTCATCTTCTCCGAACTCAGTCCTCAGTACGTAGGGTACTAGTCCGCTTAACCAACCAAAGGCATGAACCAAATCAGGTTGCCAGCCCAAATTGCGGATAGTGCGGATAACGGCTCGGGCATAGAAAGCGGAACGTTCAAGATTGTCGGCAAATAAATTACCCTGGCGATCTCGATATATTCCTTTTCGTTTGAAGTAGAAGTCGTTATCCATGAAGTACACTTGCAGGCGTATTCCAGGAATGGAGGCGACTTTCACACGGAGCGTCTCAGTATGATCTCCCAGGGTGATTTCACTTCCCGAAAGTCTAATTACTTCGTGCAGTCTATTTCTACGTTCGCTGACCGTGCCATAGCGCGGCATCATGATCCTGGTCTCAAACTTACCGGACTCATGTAGAGCTTCAGGAAGAGACCGAACGATCGGGGCGACTTCCGATTGACTAGAAAAAGGGGCTACCTCCCCTGAAATGAACAGAATCCTCATCGCGTTTGCCATACCTGATTCACTTAATTGTCGGGCTCGGAAGGGATTCGACAGAGAGAAGGGGAGCCGATGGTACTTGGAACGCCGCCCGAATTGGTACGAGCACCGTTTCATGTGGTGAGCATCGTCGGCTCCGTGCGCACAAAGCACCTCCTATTCCCGGTCGGTTGGCGCTGGTGTAGCAGATTCGGGTCCGCTAAAACACACAGAACCTTTAATTTACCAATAACTGGCTGTTTTTACAAGACTACCCTGCCGTTTGAGCTTTGTGAACCAACACTATTAAGAGTGATTGTGGGCCAGGAAAGATGTGGAACGAAAACCTGACGGGATCCAAAACGTAACTAAAGTGCTCTAAACTGAACCAACCGATTGACCAGATAACACGACGGAGTGAGTCATTAAGTCAGCCATCATCCTATTTGACGGAGTGTGCAACTTCTGTAACGGAAGCGTCAACTTCTTGATCGATCGTGATCCGGGAGCCCGGTTTCGCTTTGGGGCCCTCCAGTCACCCGAAGGACTTGCATGCTTGCGCGAGCATAATCTTCCTGTGGGGTACTTTGACTCTATCGTCTTGATCAAAGACGGTGAGACCTACACTAGCTCGGATGCCGTTTTGCAAATCTTCCGGGAGATGCCCGGCCTATGGCCATGGCTCTACGGATTGCGCATTTTTCCTTTAGGCTTCCGAAATGCAGTGTATAACTGGATCGCCAACCACCGATACGGGTGGTTTGGTAAGTCTGATGCCTGCAGAATCCCAACCCCAGATATCAAGTCTCGCTTTCTCTAGGGCTGAGGTTCAGGTACGCCTTTAGATTGAGACTGAAGAAGATCGAAATACCGCCTGATAAGAGCCTCGTAGTCTGAGGAATACCCGGACTCTAGAGCGCGAATCAGATCACGCCTCAGTCGCTCCGCCTGTTCATTCGGTGTAAGTGAATCTGGGCTCTCGCGAAGGTTTTCATCAACGGTTTTACCTTCCCGTTTGTCATCTTTTCCTTTTTGCTCCATGGAGCGGGATGCCTCGAGAAGGCGGGTCAGGATCTGCTGCTGTCGTTGAATGGTTCTTCGTGATACACGATTCTGCTGCAGCTCTTCAATCGTTTCCATCATCTGGTCAGCAACTCTGTTTAGGTCACCAAGTAGTTTATTGCGAGCATCTCGATTACGATTCATTTGGCGGACCTCGTTTCGCATTTGCTCCTGTTGTGCGCCTAATTGACGTAGCCTCTCCGTCATATCCTGCGTCAGGCGTTGACCTTGCATATCATTGAGGAGCTGCTGAATCTGCTGATTCAACTGCTGCTGCTGCTGACCCATTTGCTGGAGCTGTTCCATCATTTGCTCCATACTCTGATTACTCTGGCCGGTACCCGATCCGTTCATCTGCTGATTCAGTAGCTCGGACAACATCAAGGCCAGTTCATTCAGGTTGGTCATTGCACCTCGCTGATGACCTGCAGCTCGTCTGGCCGCACGCTCAGTCAGTGAAGCGGTGGCGTCGCTCATCTCCCGAATTGCATCTCCTGCTCGCTGTTGAACATCGCGTGTCATCTGCGGGATTTCCTTTGCAATCGATTGGAGAGAGTCAGCAGTAATGGCAAGCCCCTCGCTAAGGTCGAGTTGTGATTGAGCAGCATCGCGCAGAAGGGGAGAGTCGGCGCTCATTTGCAAGACATCGAGTCGCAGGAACTCCTGGCGTTCGGACAGTGTCAGCATGTCCTCAAGAGCAGATCTGATGGCAGCGATATTTAGCTGCATCTGTGCGCCTTGCATGCTCATCTGCATCTGATCCATTTGGGAAGAAAGCTGATCCAGCTGCTCAGACATTTTCTGTTGTTCTTGTCCTGCTTCTTGCAGCTCATTCTCCCGCATTTTTTGAGCATTATCCTTCATCTTCTGTGACATCTCTTGGTCCTGCGTGTCCTCCATCAGATCCTGCATTTCCTCAGCAGGCATGTTGTCCATCTCCTCCATCCGCTTGCGAACTTCCTCCATCTTCTCCCCGAGCGCCTTCATTTCTTCCGCTGCAAGCTCCTGTTCCTCAGCCAACTCATCCTTGCGCTCACCAGGTTGCTCATTGTCACTATTGGCATCCTGAGGGTCTTCGGCCTGTTTCTGTTCTTCCTCTAATTTTTCGGTTTCGTCCGCCAGACGCTGCTCTGTCTCGGACAGGTCTTTGGCACGCTCCTCGATCTCTTCCATATCCTGGTCGACCCTGAATTTCTTAAACAGGTCTAGAGTCCGCTCTAAACGCTCCTGATACATTTCCTCGGAAAACTCGAATTTTTCCAAAGCATCCTGCATCTCATTCATGTCCATGTTTTGCATGGCACTTTGGAGCTGCTTCAGAGCATCCATCAATTCCGGCGTACGCACTTCCTCTACGACTTCCTGCAGTTCCTCGAACATGTTCATTGTGTCCTCGGAGACCAAGTCGTTCTCTTGCATCTGCTGAGCAAGCTCTTCCATTTTTTCGGCCACCTTGTTGACCGACTCTTCTAAAGCATCTTGTTTCTGCTGTAGCTGTTCCAACAGTCGCTCTTCGTGAAAATCAGCCTCCGGATTCTCGAGTAGTTGCTCCTTTAGCTCCTCGAACTGTTTTCTAGCTTCGTCTGCTTCGTCGAGAAGCTGTTCTAGCGAGGCTTCAGTGTCATCTTGGCTGTCATCAAGGCTTTCGTAGCGTTCTGCAATGGATGGCATCCTCAACTGATGGATCCTTGTTTGAGCTGATTTAGCACCTGAAAAACCGTCGTTGTCGAAGACTTCGACGTAGTAGTCAATCACATCTCCGGGTACGGGATCCAGATTGGTTTCGTCTGAGAGGCGCCACACTTTGACAATCTCCTGATCCAATTGGAATACGTCGTCAAGCTCAATCTCAATGAAGGAGAACGTCTCGGACACAGTGCCAAAACGTGAATCGGATAAACGAAAATGAAGTAAGAGCCGACTGAATCCGAAGTCATCGGTAATATTTGTCAGTAGGCCAACTGTTAGGTCATCTCCAAGATCGACCAGCGGTGCTGGCGCGATGAGAGTAGCAGAAGGAAGTGCATCGTCCATCGATTCAATGCGATACGAGATCGGATCCAGATTTCGGATGCCATCGGGAGATTCTAAAACGACGTGGTATGTGTCGTTGCGTGTAAGTGTGAACCTACCCGTTGCCTCACGACCATCAATAATTAATTCTTCAGATCGGCCTGATTCGAATTCTACAGTGGCAGATGTCACATCCGAACCAGACAACGCGGCTCGGATTTCCATGGACGTGCCTTTCAACGCAGCGACGTCCCCAACATTGGCGTCAAGGGACAGCGCAGGAATACGGCTGTATCTGGGAAAATTGAGACGAACGTTTAGCTGCTGAACAATCGGACGGTCGACTAATGTCACTTCATACCACGGCGTCGTCACGGTCTCACTTGAAATACGGTATTGGAAACCAAAGCGCACATCTTCATAGGTATGAAGAAGTAGACCTGAAGAGTCTGGCGTGAGGTTAATAAACCGGGACCTCATTTCACCCTCTGTCAGCGTTTCAAGAATGGGAGTTTCTTCAGGAAGGATCCCAGTAATCATCACTGAAACTGCTAAATCATCACCCGTAATCAGCTCTGCATTACCAGGTTCAACAGAAATCACAAAAGGTGCAGGTCGCTCGAAGTTTTCACTCGGCCGAATGATGCGCTCCGAGGCTTCCATGAAAGAAACGGGAGCGGCTATCACGGAAACGATGACAAGTAACAGGGGAGCGGTACACCACTTAGAGTAGCGCAGGGCCGTTTGCCAGCTGGCGATGCGATTGAAGTCAGTTTGCTCCATCGGTTCAGCCAGACGTTGTACCGCTTGGTCAATAAACGGCTCAGGGCTTGCACTATGCTTGCCTTGCGACAACTGAATGAGGTTTAGCAAGCGATCCCCAACATCTGGGTGAACGCGACCTATCTGTCGAGCGATTGTCAATTCGTCTCTTCCGGGAAGCAACCCCCAGTGACGCAATAATGGAAGGACAATACTGAGTAGGACTAGGCCGAGGACGGTGACCATCCCGACTGCGACAAGGGCCCAGCGAACTGGAGTTGCAAACCAGAAAATGGATTCTAGAAGTGCAAAGACAAACCAAAGTGCCAGTATACTCCCCAGCAAAAGGACGAGCCCTGCCGTGAGGTCAGCCTGCAACAAACGAAGCCGGGCGTGGGCTAGTCGTTTCAGGATCAGCTGGACAAGTTGCTGGGTCAGGGTACTCATGCGGGTTCTGATAGTGAGGTCTATCTACCTAGCCTAGCGGGTGCGGGTTTCATGATGATGAGTCTTGCGCTAATTATTACCCTCAGAGGCTGAAAGGCGTTGAAGGCTAACCAGCATGTGGAACCCGATTGATAAAGGGCCCGTTGGGGACGTTCCTCAATCCGCCGTGGCCTTTCGAGTTTCTTTTATAATCATCGACTGCATGTCCTTAAGGTTACTTCTCTTTTTGTCGACGGTCCTTCTTGCCCCACTTACCGTGCTTGGCCAAGTCCAATCGGATTCATTACGCTCTTATGATCTTTCAGAGATAGTTATTGGTGGCGAGGGCAGAGAATCAGACCGGGCAGAGCAATTATTCAGAGTTAGCCTTGCTGATCTGGCTCGACAAGATGCGCCAGATGTTGCCGGTACGCTCCGATTGCTTCCGGGAGCCACTGTGCAAACGAATTCAAGAGGAGAAGCGTTGGTCTATGTTCGGGCTTCAGGTGAACGCCAAGTCGCTCTTTTTCTCGATGGGGCACCGCTGAATATTGCTTGGGATAATCGAATCGACCTCAGCTTGGTGCCTGCTAACATCATTGGTGGAATGACCATTGAGAAAGGTGCAGTAGGAGCCGCCTACGGTACCAACGTTTCCGGTGGAGCGGTAAATCTTCAGAGTCGGCGCTTGCAAACGCCCGGTCGGTTGTCTGAAATGACCCTTCAAGGAGGAAGTGGATCATCGAGGCAGATCCGCGGATTGTTTGCTAATCGGACGCAACGTAGTTCCATTCTGGTTGGTGCTACGATTGCCAAGTCCGGTGGCATGATTGTTCCAAGAGGAGCAGATTTGCCCTTTGAGCCGGAGATGACGAGGAGAGCTAACTCCGATCGTAGAGAAGGGAATATCTACGTCAGATATGATCTAACTGGCGATCGAACTCGCTGGGGTTTTACGCTCCTTCATGCGTCTGCCGAAAAAGGTGTTCCTCCCGAAGGTCATTTGGACCCGTCGATGGAAAATGTGCGCTATTGGCGCTACCCGCGCTGGCAAAACACCATGGCCATTTTGAATGCCGTCTCAGATAGGGATGATTGGCGGCTGTCAGGAACAGCGTGGCTCAATCGATTTAGGCAACAAATCGATAATTATTCTGATGTCACCTATGATCAACGAACCGCGTCTCAACGTGATCTCGACGACGCTGCCGGGCTTCGCCTAATAGCGGAATCTGAACTTGGGCCGGTCCTGGTTCGTGGTATTCACCTGGTATCGATCTCCGGGCATCGGCAAGATGACAAGGAACTAGTTCCTGAAATCAAATCGGCACTCCGCGTTCGATATCGTAGTGTACTTCATTCTACCGGGATGGAAATAACATCACGGCCAACGGACGATGGGCACTGGGTGTTCGGCGCAACGTTGGACGGAATGTTGACACCAGAGGTCGGCAAATTCGATGATCAAGATGGGTTTTATGCCTGGAGTGTAAACACGGAATGGGTCCGTTCTCTACGTAAAGATGTTTCTTTGTATCTAAATGCAGGAAGCAAACCCCGTTTTCCGACCATGAGGGAGCTTTTCGGGACGGCGCTAAACAGGTACATTGTCAATCCAGACCTTACTCCTGAGAGGTCTTGGCTGGCCGAAGGCGCACTGAATCTGACGCGCGAAGAATGGAGCATTGGGGGAGGCGTGTTCATCCAGCGAACGATTGGGACGATCGACCAAGTGAATGTCCAAGTCGACGGTACGAACAAGCGAAAACGAATCAATCTGGATGGTAGTCGCGTTCTTGGTATTGAAATGACGGGCTCTTTGATAGCCTCGCGAAGAGTCAGGCTCGAAGGACATGGCACGTGGTTACGTCCCGTTGCTATCACAGATGATGGAAATCGGCATTTAACGGAAAAACCTGAATTACTTGCTACCCTCACGACGCGAATTGATGTGACGGGTACGCTTGTCCTTCATGCAGACGGAGTATTTACGGGGAGGTCGTACGGTTTGGGCATCGAGAATGATCAAATCGAGCTCCCAACCACAGTTCGATTAAACCTTAGGCTTTCCGCAGCCCGCTATTTTAAGGGCTCGAACGTTTTTGCGCAGGTATACGCTGGTATCAACAACGTTACTGATGAACTTCACTTGTCGCAGCTTGGACTTCCGGATGAGGGTCGTAGTGTCCGTTTCGGATTGAATCTATCCCGCTGATGGCACTGGATAGTAATTAACTGCCTCTATCAGGTCCGCCGCGATACAGTTCTTCGAAGGTTGCAGCCCAGGCCTTGTCGGAAAACATCGCCTTGGTGCGCCCCCACGTGGAAAGGAATAGGTCTGATGCCCTGTAGTCCTGCAGATGCTGGTCACTTTTCCAGGAACTGAAGGTGGTAAATCGACTTGGATCATCAATTTGCTGCAATAGCCGTAGCTCAAGGCAGCCGTCCATGGAAAGAATAGCTGCTTTTGACCCTTCAAAGAGCACTAGAAAGTCGTCAATGTGATCGTTGGCGATGTGCAGATGTACGATTCGTCTTATCATGATCCGAGTATAGTTCGTGTTTTATCCGCTGCCTGCGCCGCTTTTTCGGCAAAATCAGGTCCATCTGAAGCGTATAGGATGGCTCTACTGCTGTTCACCAAGACCGGACCTGAGCCCGCGGCCTGCATCACATCTTCAGCTGATCCGCCTTGGGCCCCGACTCCTGGAATTAGAAAAGGCATGTCAGGATGCCTCTCTCTTAGGGTAGTCATGTCGTCGATATCCGTTGCGCCAACTACAAGGCCTCCTTCACCGGGCGTATCAAAACTCCATGTGCCCACCTGATCAGCTACTCGTTCAAAAAGACGCTGATCATCGCACTTCAACAACTGAAAGTCATTGCCTCCAGGATTCGATGTTCTGGCCAAAACAAAAGCGCACGTACCCTCAGTGGAAAGGAAGGGTACAATAGAATCTTTTCCCATGTATGGGCTGACGGTGACTGAATCGAAACTAAGATCATCAAACACGGACCGAGCATAAAAAGAAGCTGAATTTCCGATATCGCCTCGCTTCGCGTCGGCGATCGTTAGGACATGGTCAGGTATTTTGCCGAGGACTTCGCGCATGACCTTTATCCCCTCATCTCCCAAGGCCTCAAAGAAAGCGAAGTTGATCTTGTAGGCAATTGCAAGGTCAGATGTGGCAGAAATAATCTCTGAGCAAAACTGGATGACGGCAGCAGGAAGGTCAAGATGGGGACGCAGGTGAGTGGGGATACGGTCCGGATCTGGGTCTAATCCTACACACAGAACTGACTGTTTCTGGTGGCGAAGGGTAGAGAGTCGGCTAGAAAAGGAGAGTTTCACGGGAAATTGAAAAGAGGAAAAAGTGGCGTCAGTACCCCGGAATATACCGCTTATGTCGGGCTTTCTGTTATTCTAGGTTAACACTGTTCACCCGAAGAGGTTTTGGCGTATCTTATAGCGGAACCAACCCCCTAAATTGACGATTAACGCTGTTAAGTTCGGGTCATACGATCCATTTACCGGTCTCAAGAAAACAACTGTCATCATGGCCATCGACACCCTGAAACTTAAGAACGTTTCCGCTGAAGATCAGAAAATGATCCGAGACATCGAGGTCATGATAGGCCCCGAGCCAACGACTATGGGTTTTGCAAAGAACCTGTTTTGGGGACGGTTTAGAAACGACCTTGTGGCTCCTTACCCCATGGTCGATAAGACCGAGAGTGAGAAGTGTGATGCGCTCGTAGCTGAACTAGAGGAGTATCTCAAGAATGAGCATCCGTCGATCGAAATCGATCGAGACGAAGAGATTCCCGAATGGGCCATCCGCCGTCTGTTCGACATGGGTGTGATGGGGATGACTGTACCTGTGGAATACGGCGGTCTCGGCTTGGGGATTTCGAGTTACAATCGTGTGCTCGAGAAGATCGGCTCCTACTGTGGCTCTACCTCTGTGATGGTGTCTGCTCACCAGTCAATCGGTTGCAAGGCGATAATGCTCTTTGGATCAGAGGAACAGAAGAAACGATTCCTTCCAGGCGTTGCCCGTGAATACTTGTCGGCCTTTTGCCTCTCAGAGCCGCAAGTCGGATCTGATGCCGCCGGACAGGAGACAAGGTGTAAGTTGTCTGAGGACGGCTCCCATTATATCCTCAATGGAGAGAAAAAGTGGAGTACCTCAGGCGCGTTAAGCGGAATGTATACGGTGATGGCCAAGCAAATGGTCGTCGATCCCAAGACGGGCAAGGAGAAAGAAAAAGTAACCGCGCTTATCTGCACGCCAGATATGCCGGGAATCGAAATTTTTGAAAGCAATCGTTCAAAAGCAGGTATCCGTGGCACGTGGCAAGCCCGGCTTCGCTTTACGGATGTGAAAATACCTCTCGAAAACCTGCTTCATAAGGAGGGTAGAGGCCTTCACGTTGCGCTCACCTGCCTGAATTTCGGGCGTTGTACACTGTCTGCTGGCATTACTGGCGCGGCCAAGCGTGCTGCAGATCAGGCCACCAAATGGGTCCAGACCAGATACCAGTTCCAGCGGCCCTTGGCTGACTTTGAACTCGTCCAGCAACGCATTGCTCGTATGTATTCGAATATCTATGCGATGGATGCCGTCTTATACATGATGACAGGTATGTTAGATAGGGGAGATGAGGACATCATGGTTGAGACGGCTATGACCAAGGTGTTTTGCTCGCAAATCGGCTGGGAAGTAATCGACGATGCGCTCGAGATTATGGGTGGCGAAGGGTACATGACCGAAAACGAGTTAGAACGACTCTGGCGCGACAACCGCATCCACCGAATTGTGGAGGGCTCAAACGAAGTCATGCAGCCGTTCATTTTCGGTTACGGTGGTAAGCAGCTTGCCGAACAGATGATTTCTATCCGTGAAGCGCTGTCTTGGGATACAGATGAGTCCTTTGGTTCGAATGTCTCCCGCATGCTCGGAAATGCATTTCGCCCAACGGTCATGAAAAGGGCTATCCCTTTGGCAATGGAGCTATTTATGGGTTACCGCCCGTCAGCACCACGGGTGAAGGTGAATCATCCATCCCTTGCACCTCATGCCAAACGCATTGAAAAGTTGGTTCAGGGGCAGGCTCACTGGTTCAAGATGGCCTCAAAATGGTACCGCGAAGAAATCGTAGTGCGTCAGGTGGTTCAAGCTCGATTAGGAGACACGGCTTCGTTCCTTTTCGCCATGTCTACGATGCTAACGCGCATGGATCGGACCCTAACTGACGGTTCGATCGGTGCAGCTGAGGATCGTGCCTATTTCGAGCATGCCTTTGATCTGCTCGAACACCGAATCAACGTCTTGTTTACAGAACTCAAGGATAACCCAGATAAGTCCATGGCGGCTGCGGCAAAAGCCGGACGCGACAGGTCTGATTCTCTACCGAACAATGATTTTTACATCCATGAATCATCTCCATCGGCTGCGGGAACTGGGAAAACAGTCCGAACGGATCTCGTAAAACAGTTTCCAGCAATGAAACAGGGATTCATTAAAGACGCCATAGCTCAGACACCTGGTAAAGCCCAAAATACGGTTGCAACCGGAGCGACAGTGGCTGGAGACGGTGCTCCCAATGTGACCAGCGCCGACGATTTGAGTCTGTCAACGCCAGACGTAGATCCGGCCTCTTGATTAAATCTGGCTGGTTACTTTACTAGAACAAGGGTTCGAGTAAGCGTTCTAGTGGGCAGAGATATCTGAGCCACGTACGTGCCCGATGGAAGATGCACCGAAGTACGAGACTAAGCAATCAGGAACGCGGATAGTGCCGTCGGGCTGCTGGTTGTTCTCCAATAAGGCAGCAACGATACGTGGAACGGCCAACCCGCTCCCATTGATAGTATGAATGATCTGGGGTTTGCCACCATCTTCATCTCGATATCGAATCTTCATCCTGCGAGCCTGAAAGGACTCAAAGTTGGAAATGGATGAGACTTCTAACCATCGTTCCTGTCCTGCGCTCCATACCTCGAGATCGTATTTCTTGGCCTGGGTGAACCCCATGTCTCCTGTACACATAAGGAGACGGCGGAATGGAAGTTCAAGCTTGCGAAGTAAGTTTTCAGCATGCTCGCGAAGATCTTCGAGAGCAGCATACGAGTCTTCCGGACGCACGAGATGGACTAATTCAACTTTATCGAACTGGTGAAGCCTATTCAACCCGCGAACATCTTTTCCATACGAACCGGCCTCACGACGAAAGCAAGGCGTATAGGCGCAATATCGCTTAGGTAGCTCCTTTGCAGCGAATATTTCATCCCGGTGAAAGTTGGTGACCGGGACTTCAGCAGTTGGAATGAGATAAAGACCATCTCGCTGCGCTTCATACATCAGGTCTTCCTTATCCGGAAGCTGTCCGGTACCTCGGGCGGAGTCCTCATTGACTACCAACGGTGCCTGGACTTCGAGGTAGCCTGCCTTGATAGCTTCATCGAGAAAGAAATTTGTCAAAGCTCGTTGAATGCGTGCGCCTGCACCCAAGTAGAAAGGAAATCCAGCGCCAGATACCTTGGAGCCGCGATCGAAGTCAACCAGATTCAATGTGTCGATCAATTCCCAGTGAGCAAGAGCGTCGAAACCAAATATTGGCTTCTCGCCCCATTCCTCGTCGACTACGTTATCGTCGGGCGTGCGTCCAACAGGAACTGACTCGTGCGGCACATTTGGTATTTCAAGTTGCAACTGATCGACCACCTCCTGTGCAGAGCGCAGCCCATCTTCTAGCGACTTCAACTCAGCCTTCAATCGGCTATTTTCGATAATGGCCTCCTGTGCCTCCTCTTTGCGCCCATCTTTCATCAGAATCCCAATCTCCTTTGCCGCCGCATTGGCACGGGTCTGAGTATCCTGAGTTTGGGTTATCAAATTTCGCCGTTCTTCGTCGGCTTTGAGCAGAGCATCGACGATGGAGTCGTTTCCGATTCCTTTGTCGACCATAGCTTTGCGAACACGGTCCTGATTATCTCGGATGAATTGGAGATCCAGCATGGGAAGAAAAACGGTTGAAAGGGAGAATCCGGAAACAGCTAGACCAAATTACGATGACAATAGCCAGTCTACTTGGAAAAACGTGTGATTCAGGCCTGAGTACGGAGGGCTTTGGTACGACGCATCATGTCCTTGATGGCATCGGCAGTATGATGAGGGTGATATCCTAGCTCTGTTTCAGCCTTAAGAACGATAAAGCCAGTTTTTGGGGGTCTCTGCGCTGGCTGAGAAAACGTTGTCCCATCTGCTGGAAGAATGAGCGATTCATCCAGCTCCAATGTATTGGCAATCAAATGGGCAAATTCATTGATCGATAGAAAATCCCGACCAGAAACGTGAAACGTTCCTCTCTTTCTGAAACGAATTAGTCTCTCGACGGCTGATGCCAAATCCACTACATAAGTAGGGGTACGCCATTGATCGGTGACAACCCTTATCTGTTTTCCCTGTTCGAGATTATCGTTAACCCAGGTCACAAAATTCCCTCTATTAAGGTTCTCCGCGGCCCCAAAAACAAGGACAGTTCGGATGATAGCCCACGCCTCCGTTCCGGCTCCACGGGCGTGGTTTTCACCGGCCAATTTCGAGCGGCCGTAGTAACTCACTGGATTTGGCCGGGCATCTTCACGGTATGGACCATCGGTGCCATCAAATACGAAATCTGTAGAAATCTGAACCAGTTTGGCTCCGGTTGTCAGGCAATTTCGTGCCAACGTCTCAACGGCAGTTGCGTTGACTTGCCAACACGTTTCCCGTTCTGACTCACACTGATCAACTTGGGTCATCGCAGCGCAATTGACGACAACGTCAGGGGCGAAGTCTGCAAATATGCGTTCTATGGCCGCAGGATCGGTGATGTCCAGTTGAGTATATCCGCATGAGCCACCGCTAAATCGCGGCATACGATCTCGTCCTGTGGCCAATACATCATATTCCGGCATGCGACCCATCAGCTGGACCAAGTGTTGGCCCAGGAGTCCATTAGCTCCGGTGATTAGAACGCGATTGAACACTGGCTCGCTCATCAATTGGTTGTGCGGACGATAAAATGAGAATCCCAAACTCCTTCAAGAGCCGGATGATGGCGTGCAGATACGGCTCGGTTGAGGCGCAGTTTCGTTGCGGATAACAAGAAGGACTAGAACAGATAGCGAAGGCCTACGGAGGCTCCAAATCGACCCTTTCGCTCAGGTAATACGGTTAGGCGCGGCATTAATTGCAAGAAGACCTCGTACCGAGAGAGTACGAAATACCCACCTATATTGGTGGAAACGCCCCAGAAAAGATGACCATCCTCCGTTCCGGACGCCATTCCAGAACCTAGGAAAAAGACCATCGCAGATTCAGGAAGCTTGGTTTCTCGGAGAACGTGAGATGTCACAAGCAAAAAGCCTTCTAGGTTTAAACTGAGATTTACGTCCACGCTCGAGATCGCTGGTAGCCCTGAACGATCAGATCGTGTCCATTTGAAGGTGGCACCACTGGTTGGGCCGGCCAGCACACCTATGCCTTGTCTCGTTAAGTTCTGGGAGGCTGGATAGGTACTGTACGGGGTACTGTGCTGAGCAAAGGCGATCGGTCTGTTATGGGTCTGTTCGTCTTGACCATGTTCGGAAACGACCTGCCCGAGTGCTACCTGGCCAAGATTCAAGGACACAAGCGCTAAAATCAGGATATATCCAACAACCTGTGTCCGAGACTGCCGCGCCTTGCGATTCAGACTCGCTTCAAGGTCTGTTTTTGATGGATGCAATGTATTCTTGGAGGTTCTCAATGTCTTCCGTTTCCAACCTTCCTGCGGTGAACAACCTGAATTGGCGTCTGCGGCCAGCAGCATCATGTGCTACTTTTTCCTCCTCGGAAACTGGTTCAAGAGCAGGGATTGGTGTTGGTCGTCCATCTGTTCCAACGCCAACAAAGGTGAAAAAGGCACTGTTTGCCACCCGATGGCTGCCCGTCCGCGGATTCTCGGCCGTGACCTGGATCTCAATTTCCATGGAGGTTCTGAATGCTCGGTTTACCCAGCTACGAAGGGAAACAATTTCGGACTGCAAGATGGGTGAATGAAATTCTACGGAGTCCACTGATGCTGTAACACAGACCATTCCAGCATGCCGCTGGGCAGAGATAGCCGCACATACGTCCATCCAGTGTAGCAACCGACCTCCCATCAGATTTCCAAGACCATTTGTATCGTTTGGAAGCACCAACTCGCTCATCACCGTTTGTGAATCAGCAGGAGTTTTAGTGTTCGGTGGAGTAGTTGATGGCATAGATCAAGTTTTCTGTTTCTTTTTCTTTGCGGCAGGAAAAAGAATATTGTTCAGGATGAGGCGATATCCTGGCGAGTGCTTGTGTAGGCTAAGGTCGGTTGGGGGATCACCAACGTAATGCTGATAATCCTCAGGATCGTGTCCACCATAAAAGGTGAATGTGCCCTCTCCGAACGTACCATGTAGATACCGGACTTCGTCGCGGCCCGGTGCCTCGGCAAGAATGACGACACCTGTTTTGACAACTGATTTCCGAAAGTTCGTCGTTTGACCAATAAAACCCTTAATTGTCGGGACATGGTTCTGGGTCAACATCGTCGGTACTTGGTCGTACTTAGCGCTGAATTCGAACAACGTGAAGTAATCAACAGCTGGGTTCCGAAGTGGTTGGGGCGGAGGTCCGGCATCAATATTCGAGTGCTCATATTCACGAGCATTAAAAATGGGCCGAAAATCTGTAAAAGCGAACGTATGAGAGAAGTCTAATTGGGACATCGCATCAGGATCTATCGGATCGCCATCATATTCCGGAGGAACGATGTCCGTCTGATGTGAGGCCAGCGCAATATCGAACGTATCTGTTCCAGAACACATGGCGAACAGGAAACCGCCTCCACCGACGTATTCCCTGATGCGCTCGACTACTGCCAATTTTAGCTCACTCACCTTTCTGAAGCCGTTCTTACGCGCTGAAACTTCAGCAGCTCGTTGTTGCTCGACATACCATGGCGTTGCTCTGTAGTTGAAAAACTTCCCGAATTGTCCTGTAAAGTCCTCATGATGAAGGTGTAACCAATCATATTCATCTAGGGCGCCAGTAAGGACATCATCATCATAGATCATTTCGTAGGGCACTTCGGCATACGTCAAAGCAAGCAAAACGGCATCATCCCAGGGTAGCGTTTGATCGGGCGCGTATACGGCTATCCTTGGTGGTTTTTCTAGGCGAACCATCGAAGTGTTGGCAGCATCGCTCTCGACTTCAGAAATAATAGCTGCTGTTCTCGAACCACTGATGACCTCGTACGAAACACCTCTAATCCGCAACTCGGATTCGATTTCAGGCTCACGCACAAATAGGAATGACCCACCTCTGTAGTTGAGCAGCCAGTCTACATCGATTTGTCTCTCAAGCGCCCAAAAGGTTAAACCATACGCCTTGAGATGATCTGACTGCGTGTCATCCATTGGGACCAGAATGTCCTGAGACATAGAAGTCCTGACCGTCATGAGAAGTAAGAAGGCAAACAGTAGAAAACGTTGCATCATGTCGTTCATCAAACTTGATCGCCCCGTAGAAGGCGGATTGCATCCCTTACTTGCGGAATGAGGAGTGATCCTGGGAATTCCTGAAGGATGCGTTGATAGGTAGCGATTGCAGCCTCCGGGTCATCCAACGCTTCTGCCTGGATAAGAGCAGCTTCTAGGAGGCTTCGTGGCCCCAGGAAACTGCGGGGATATAACAAGGGCAGCTCAAGGTACGATTGAACAGCACCGAGAAGGTCGCCGGTTCGCGCTTGCAGGCCTGCTTTTTCAAGAAGCATATCATCAGCTAGCGGATGCTGACCGAACTCGTTCATCAAGTCTTCCAGCTGGTGCCTAGCAGATTCCCACTCACGCTGTCTCGATAAGAGTTGAATCCTTGCAAATCGGCGAAGGGGAGTGTTAAGCGAATCGGGGCCCTTGCTTTCGATGAGCATTACTTTCATGGAGATGGCATCGTTGGCTACGTCGGTCGATGTGTTCTCCTGCATGGCGCGTGTGAAACTGTCGGCCGCATCGAAATCTCCCTGGTAGAAGTGCAGCATCGCAAGTTCATATCGTGCAAGATCGGCTAGTTCTCCGGTGCGTAATCGAGTAAGCAGTCGGCTAAATCGAATGCGTGCATCTTCGAGGCGGTTCTGCGTAACGGCTAAGCGGCCTAGATCGTAAGCGGCCTGATTTGCAGCGTCCGTTTGTGGATACCTGGCAGCAACTTCTAGCAGCACCTTTTCAGCTGCTTCAAAATCGAAAAACACATTCTGTTGCAGAACTCCAATGCGCCGCAAAACATCCGGAAACTGTGGATGTTGGGGGTATTCAACAAGGAAGCGTTGATAGGTCTCTAGGGCTTCATCCCAATGATTTCGCTCGAGCCTCGTTCCGGAAACGTCAAACACACGCTCGCCCAACATCTCAGCCCATTTTTCTTGCATCATGCCTAGGCCGCGCATGGCGTCAGGTGCCGAGGGCGAATCAGGATAGCGGCGTAATACTTCATCGAAGGATTCCAAGGCAACGCCATAAGCTCCTCCGTCGGCTGCAATCAGTCCGAAACCGAATAACATTCGGCCTTCTTCTTTTTCCAAACGGTCTATCGCGCGATATGTATCGAGTGCCTCTGAGTACTGGTCTCCCTCAACATATAACCAGCCTAAAAGCTCTCGGTAGGCTCGATTTAAAGGCTCTCTAGCCACTCCGGCTTCGGCCTCTTTTCTGCTCTCTTCGATTGCTTCGGGTGACGTCAAGAACTGTCCCAGCTGGCTCTTGACATAGCTTAGCTGATTCTGATTCAATGAAAGCAACTCTAGGTACTGTATTACGGCTTTGCCGTGCTGAGAAGTGAGGTTATAAAGTTGAGCTAGATCAGTCTGGAATAGAGCTTGATTATCTCCCTTTTCTCGTCCTTCCTCCAGAACATCGATTGCATAATCGAAAAGCCGCAGTTGCATTAGCGAGCGATAAACCAGCAAGTACACGCTTGGTGATTCTGGATTGGTCTTAATGGCTTGATCCCATTGAACCCTTGCTCCTGCTTCGTCGCCCTTGAGGAATAGGAGGCGTGCCTTTTCCGTTAAATAGGACGTAGGCGAGGTTTCTGATTTGATCTTCGAGTCTACCAAGGCAATCGCCGCATCATATCGTTTCACGCTCTCATACGCTTCGCGAAGGCGTTCATAGAAAACGTGGGTCGCTGGGCTTTCCTCGTGCAGCCCCTCCAAAAGGGAGATGGCACGCTCATACTGCGCTGCTCGTAGGAAAGACTGAGCTAATTCAAAACGGCCAACCTGGGATTCTTCGACTGTTTGTGCCTGAACAGGCGATACCATCGAAAGAACAAGGGCCAGAAAAAGAGCGAAATATTTCAAGCCAGTCGGGGAGTTGAAGGAAGTACAATGCCGGGCGCTTTAATATCGCGGCGGAGCCCCGTATGTTTCGAGCGGCTTCTAATTGCCCTCTCCTTGAGAACGTTTGGCTATCCATGTCTGCAATCAACATCGAAGGATCTCCATTGCGTTTGGTCGTACTCGGGTCCACCGGCTCAATCGGCACACAAACTTTGGATATTGCCCGGAGTTTTCCGGACCGAATACGGATTGTAGGGCTAGCGGCCAGATCAAATGCGACGTTGCTCGCCATGCAGGCACAAGAATTCAAGCCTTCATTTGTCGCATTGGCCAATGAACAGGCCGCCTCTTCTCTAAGGGGCCAGGTAGATTGCCGCGTACTTTCGGGTGCAGAAGGAGTCTGCGAGATAGCTGCACTAGACGATGTGGACGTGGTAGTTACTGGTATGGTTGGTGCAGCGGGCTTGTTGCCTACGCTTGCTGCTGTTGAGCGTGGGCGCAGGATAGCCTTAGCCAACAAAGAAACAATGGTGATAGCCGGCGACTTGATCAAGGGGCTGTGTGAAACGCATGGGGCCGAGATTATCCCAGTCGACAGCGAACACTCAGCTATCTTTCAATGCCTTTTTGGGGAGCCTTCATCCTCCATTGAAAAAATTATTCTTACGGCGTCCGGAGGCCCTTTCCGTAATCGCCCCTTGGATACCTTTGCTGCTATTTCTCTTACAGAAGCATTGAATCACCCTAATTGGGATATGGGCCCCAAAATCACGATTGACTCAGCCTCGATGATGAACAAAGGGCTTGAGGTCATAGAGGCGCGCTGGTTGTTCGATGTAGCGCCCGAAAAGATTGACGTAGTCATTCATCCCCAGTCTGTAATCCATTCGATGGTGCAGTTCGTTGATGGTTCTTCAAAAGCGCAACTGGGCCCTCCAGATATGAAGGTCCCAATTCAGGTAGCACTGTCGTATCCCGATCGATGGAGCGCCCACCATCCTCGGATAGACTGGACGGTCAATCAAACCCTCACGTTCGAGGCGCCTGATCCGAAAAGATATCCGTGTTTAAATCTTGCATACCGCGTTTTGGAGGAAGGAGGAGGGGCGAGTGCGGTGCTGAATGCGGCAAACGAAGAGATCGTAGCCGGCTTTCTAAAAGGGTCGGTCAGCTTCGTCGACATTCCGCACCTTCTCGAAAAAACACTCGATCTAGTGCCAGCTGCTTCGGCTATGTCGCTTGAATCACGTCTCGAGGCCGATCGTGAAGCCCGAATGGTCGCGAAGGAACTAGCAGGTGCAGGCGGGAATTAGAGCGCATCCTACGACCCCCCCTTGAAGAACAGCCTCAACCCCGCGCTCCATGGATGCGATCCTGAATTTCCTGCCGTATATCGGCTGGGTCCTGCTTGCCATCATGATTCTCGTGTTCATTCACGAGTTGGGGCATTTTCTGTTTGCCAAGCTCTTCAAGATGCGGGTAGACAAGTTTTCTGTTGGATTTCCACCGAAAGTGATTGGGGCGACCGTCGGTGGAACTGAATATGTCATTGGATTGACTCCGCTAGGCGGGTATGTAAAAATCGCTGGTATGGTCGATGAGAGCATGGATGCCGATGAGTTGGCAGAAGAGCCAAAACCTTGGGAATTCCGCTCTAAACCCGTCTGGCAGCGCATGCTCGTCATTACCGGGGGAGTGCTATTCAACATCATTCTCGCTGCCATCATATTCATTACGCTAAAGGCTACCTACGGAGAAGCATACGACCCTGCCGTTGGTGCTGTCCTCGTGAACGAGTCATCCGTTGCTTACGAGATGGGTCTGCGCACAGGAGATATGATATCGGCAGTTAATGGCAAGCCTGTTGATGTCCTTGAAGGTCTCAGTGGCATGGAAGAGCTACTGCTCTCCGACCCATTGATTATAGATGTAGACAGGGAAGGGGAGTTGATTCGCCTCGAAGGACCGCGAGACATCATGACTCGCTTGAATCAGTCAGGTGGGGACTTTGGGATTGATTTCGATCCGTCAATTATCGGATATGTCAGCGGCGCTTCAGCCGCAGATCAAGCTGGACTACTTCCGGGTGACCATATTCTAGCGATCGGAGATTCGACCATCACGTATTTCCAGCAGATCACGCCAGTCTTACAAGCAACGGCGGGAGAGTCCTTTACGCTGCGGTTCCTGCGACCTGATTCAGTAAATACGGCCGTTTCATCCGGGGCTGTTCGGCTCCCAGACTCGCTGCAGACAGTTGGAGGGACCTCATGGGAGGTTTCAATCGCTGGTTCTGGGTCAGCTGATGGACAGGTTGTACTCGGCATTCAGCAATACGTACGACTGAAAAACTACTCGCTGGGTGAAGCTATTATTAGCGGTACGTCAGATACGTGGTTAAACACACGAATGGTGGCGTCCAGTTTAAAACGCATTTTCGTTGGTCAGGATAATTTCCGTGAGAACATTGGCGGCCCGGTAATGATTGCCAAGGTCACGAGAGAGGCTGCAGACATGGGTGCCCCATTCTTTTGGCAGATTGTCGCCATGTTGTCAATTACGTTGGCCATCATCAACATCTTGCCAATTCCTGCGTTAGATGGAGGGCATTTGGTTTTCCTTATCTACGAAGCCATCGCACGAAAAGAGCCATCCCTCAAAATCAGGATGGTCCTTCAGCAGGTTGGGATGGTCATCCTGCTGGCATTTATGGTTTTCGTCATTTTTAATGACCTGTTGAAACTCTGAGGCAGGGACGTTCTTGAGCCGATCGGACGCTGACATACAGAAGGAACTGGTTGAGGGAGGAGCCTTGCCCGAGCACATTGCCGTTATCATGGATGGGAATGGCCGTTGGGCCAAGAATAAAGGCTTTGCGCGCGTCAAAGGGCATCGTCAAGGAGTACACTCTGTCAGGGACATAACTGAAAGCTGTGCTGAACTTGGCGTTCCAAACCTTACACTCTACACGTTTTCCACCGAAAATTGGAGTCGGCCGCTCCCCGAGATCAATGCGCTAATGCAGCTTTTGATCAATGCACTCAGAAAGGAGGCTGCAACGTTTCATGAAAACGACATTCGGCTGAATGCAATTGGCGATGTTAGCCACCTGCCGGATGTCTGCCAGGAAGAATTGCAGTCACTAATTAGTGACACGTCGTCATACTCTAGAATGACGCTCACTTTGGCTCTGTCCTATAGCGGAAGGTGGGACCTAACGAAAGCCGTTCAGTCAATAGCCAACAGTGTTGAAGATGGACAACTGAATGCAGATGGCGTAGATGAAGAAGTGATCAATGCTCATCTTTCCACCGCAGGAATGTCCGATCCGGACCTTCTGATTCGCACAGGAGGGGAACGGCGTATTTCTAATTTCATGCTCTGGCAAATGGCCTATTCGGAATTACACTTCTCACCTGTTTTTTGGCCTGATTTCAGGAGACAGCACCTATATGCCGCTATCCGAGATTTTCAGGACAGAGAGCGGCGGTTTGGAGGTGTGTTAAGCGAAACCTGATAAGGCTTTACTGAAAGACGCAATCAGACGTCCAGACAATAACTAGTTTCGTAGCGCGTTCCTGCCGTACGCCGGAATGCCTCGCTCAATTGGAAACCCCTGCAGGACGCTGGCCGTTCATCCGCTTCTATGTGATGAAGATCCTGAAGGAAAAGAGAAAGACCCCTACATGCGCCCTAGAGCCCTATTACTAATAGCTATCCTCCTTGCGGGTATCGGCACTGCTGATGCTCAAAACCGGAATGGATCGGTGGCGCAGGCTGGAATTCCTGGTGTGGCACCGGAAATCGTGGAAATTCTCGGAATCTCCGTTGAGGGAACGACCGACGAATATTCCAATAGCTTCGTCCAACAGACATCACGTCTGAGAATCGGTCAGAAGATGACCCTCCCTGGTGATCCGGCCCTAGGAGATGCTATCCGGGCGATTTATCGCCTGCGTACATACGAAGATGTTCAGATTGTGGAAGAACGACGAGTTGGTACAGGCCTGTATCTAGTCATTAAGGTTCGGGAGGTGCCTAAGCTCAGGGCCTATGAGTTTGAAGGGATCAAAAAAAGCCAGGCCAAAGATTTGAGAAAAGAGGTCCCATTGATTGCTCGAGGACCGGTTCACGAAAACAGTATTGCTCGCAGTATTCAGATTATTGAGCAATTCTATGCAGAAAAAGGCTTCCCGCTAGCAGCGATTGATGTTCAGCGAGAAGAGCACGAAGACAACACGCAGTCTCTCACCTTTAATGTGGCCAGAGGCCCAAAAGTGAAGGTCAAGGAGGTTATCGTCAATGGAAATGAAGGTCTTGATGATGCTGCGATTGTCAAAGCAATGGAAACAAAGCCCAAGGGTGGTTGGCGTTTCTGGCGAAGCGGAAAGTTGGACCGTGCCGAGTACGAAAAGGACATGGCGCGCGTAACGGACCGGTATAACGAAAAGGGCTATTACGACGCCGAAGTTCTAAGCGATTCTGTCTACATCGTTGGTCAAGACTTGGACAAGCCATCGATGGTAGTAGAAATCGAGGTCCGCGAAGGCCCGCTCTATCATATTCGCAATATAGATTGGGAAGGAAACACGCTGTTCTCTGATGCTCAGCTAACGGAACGCTTGGGCTTCTTCGTTGGTGATGCCTATAACTCCAGTAAGTTGACTGAGAATCTATACGGAGTTGGCAAGAATAACGATGTCTCAAGCCTCTACTATAATTCTGGGCACATGCGCTTCAATGTGCAGCCCAAGATTACGGTTGATCAAGACAGCTTGGATTTTGTCTTCGATATCTTTGAAGGAGATGTATACGAGTACGGTACGGTGTCGATCGCAGGAAACACGAAGACAAAGGACCATGTCGTTAGGCGCGAACTGAGAACAATCCCAGGCGATAGGTTCAGTAGGACGCAGATCCAGGAATCCATTCGTCGCCTGATGCAATTGAACTACTTCACGCAGGAGTCGCTTGCAGGTGGTCCAGGCGTGGATGTTCGTGAAGAAAGCAAAACAGTGGACCTGTCCTATGTCCTCGAGGAAACGGGAACGGATCAGCTAGAACTTTCAGGTACTTGGGGGCGATTTGGCCTCATCCTGATGCTGCGCTTCAACTTCAATAACTTCTCGGCTCAGAATTTCCTTAAAGGTGAGGAGTGGAAGCCGCTTCCCGCCGGTGATGGACAACGCTTCTCAGTTGGAATTCAGACAAACGGGCGTCGGTACCAACAGTATTCACTCTCCTTTACTGAGCCGTGGTTCAAAGGAAGACCCCGTCAGCTCGGATTTTCCACGTCCTTCTCGAGGATTTCAGGGTACACATATATCGATTCAGATAGTGGCCAGCTCCTAACGTTTTCTCAGCGAGTATTCTACGAGCAACGATTGAAATGGCCAGATCCGTGGTTTAGCACGTCGACCCAAGTTGGATTCCAGTACTATAACAACAAGGACTGGATTTCAACCCTTCCGAACGGAGTGAGCCAAGAGGTCACATTCAAGCAGACGTTGCTTCGCAATAACCTAAGCCACCCGTTATTTCCTGCGTCTGGGTCAAAATTCCTTCTCTCTCTTGAGATTGCTCCACCGTTAGGCAACTTAATTCAGTACCACAAATGGCGGATGAGCAGTTCCTGGAATACACCGGTTGCTCCCAAAATTGCATTCGGGTTTAGTGCTGATTACGGATATATAGGGTCTTTGACTGGGGATGAAGTCCAGTTCGAACGGTTTATTGTTGGTGGCTCACCTTTCGAAACGCAAGGATTCTATAGCTATTTTGGCAAGGACATCGTTTATATGCGTGGGTATCCTTTGGGTGCACTTGGTCCTCGTAGCACCGAGAATGATCCATTTGGCGGGCGTTTGTTAAATAAGTACTCAGCAGAACTACGATGGATTGCTATTCAATCTGAGCAGTTGCAGGCTGCACCGTACCTGTTTATAGATGCCGCGAACGCGTGGAATTCGTTCTCGTCCTACAACCCAACTGACTTGTATCGTTCTGCAGGCTTTGGGATGCGATTCTTCCTTCCAATTCTTGGGATGGTAGAAATGGCTTATGGATACAATTACGACGAGTTCGAGCCGATTAATAACAAGCATGACGGATCCAAGAAATGGACCTTTCAGTTCAGTCTAGGTCAGGGTTTCGGACAGTAATCCTGATTGGAGTCCACTTTTAAGTACAGTTTCCGAGACACCTTCCTTCCTCCAATGACGGTCAATCGTCTTTCGGCCATGATGAAACGAACCAATCAAATCGTAGGGGCTTTTAGCCTGGCAGTGATCCTGTTTCTCTTAGCTTCGCCCGCGCAAGCACAGCAGAAAATTGGGTATGTAAATTCAGACTATGTGCTTGAGCAGATGCCTGAGTATGCAACGATACAGCAGCAGCTCGACCGGATTGCACAAACATGGCAAGATGAGCTTGATCAGACGAAAGAGGATTTGGATGGCCAATTCCGCGAATATCAAGCCCGTGAGTTACTTTACACCAATGAAGAGCGTCAGCGACGACGTCAGGAAATTCTTCAGGCAGAGGAGGCGCTTGAGCGTTTACGGGTTAAGTATTTTGGTCCAGAAGGAGATATATTTCTTCAGCAAGAACAGCTCATGCGGCCTGTACAAGAAAAGATTCTCCAGGCTATAAACGAGGTCGCTGATTCAGAAGGTTATGATTACATTTTTGATTCGAGCGGCGAGTTCCTATTCATGTTCAAACGCGAACAGTACGACGTTTCAATCGAGGTGCTCCAAGAACTTGGCATAGACGTTGATAGTGAACAAAGGTAGAACCCCTTTACAACCATGAACCCGGCTGGCTCTCCTGAGTCATTCCATCAATTCATCCGGTCTCAGATACCGGACGTTCAGAACAACAAATGAAAAAGTCCTTATTTAGTATTCTCCTTGCACTCCTCCTCGTGGGTACGTTCCATCAGGATACAGCGGCTCAGGCGCTTAAGGTCGGTTATGCCGATCCGGAGATTATCATTACCTATATGCCTGAGTATCAAGGCGTGCAGCAGCAGATGGCGGTTGAATACCGTACGAGCCAGGAAGCGCTTCAGGCATTGGCTGAAGATTTTCAGGAAAGAGTCGATCGCTACCAGAAGCAGCAGCCTCTTCTTACGGCAGAGCGTCAAGCTGAACGAGAAAATGAGCTTGCACAGCTTCAGAACGAGATTCAGACATCTGCAGCTGCAAAAGATCAGGAACTAGCCGACCGTCAGGATCAACTGATGGCTCCCCTTTTGCAGAGTGTCCAGGATGCGATCGATGCAATCGCCCAGGAACAAGGATTGGACATCGTCATGCGTTCGCCCGCGCTTCTATACGTGAACACGGAAACGGTGATCAACATCAATGTGGATATTGCCCTTCGTCTCGGCATCGAGATTGACGAGGAAGATTCCCAGTCGATCAACTAGCTCTGGCGTTTATTGCGAAAAAGGCGGGCGCCCAGCGGGCGCCCGCCTTTTTATATATTGCCTCTTCTGCGGACGTTAATGCAGCGATTGTCGTTACTTAAAACCGTCCTGATTCATGGAGTTCTAGCAGCATGAGTACTCGTACCTCAATGCCTTCACCCGAACAGGTTGCTCGGGTTACCACTCGGACACTTCAAGACATGAAGGGGTCAGGGGTCCGTATTGCCATGCTGACAGCATACGACTACACGTCCGCGCGCATCCTAGATGCGGCCGGCGTTGACGTCTTGCTTGTTGGGGACTCAGCCTCGAACGTGATGGCAGGTCATGAAACGACGCTGCCCATTACGCTTGATCAGATGGTGTATCACGCGCAGTGCGTCGTGCGCGGGGTACAAAGATCCTTAGTAGTAGTAGATCTACCTTTTGGTACCTATCAAGGAAATACAAAAGAGGCACTTTCATCTGCTGTAAGAGTGATGAAGGAGTCAGGAGCTCATGCAGTGAAGGTAGAAGGGGGCCGCTCAATCGTGCCGACTGTTGAACGAATCCTTGAGGCTGGCATCCCGGTGATGGGCCATCTTGGGCTCACTCCGCAGAGTATTTATCGTTTTGGTTCGTACCAAGTCAGGGCTCGCGATGAAGTCGAGGCAGAGGAATTGCGAGAGGATGCAAAACTGCTGGAACAGGCCGGAGTATTTGCCATTGTGCTAGAGAAGATCCCAGCACATTTGGCAGCTGAAGTGACAGCGTCCGTATCTATCCCAACGATTGGCATCGGCGCGGGAATTTCTTGTGATGGTCAGGTTCTAGTTACCCACGATGCATTGGGGCTAACTACTGACTTCAATCCCCGTTTTGTCCGGCGTTATGGGCATCTAGATCAACAGATCAGCAGCATGGTGCAGCAGTACATAGATGATGTACGTTCAGGAGCATTTCCATCGGACGACGAAAGTTATTGACCAGCAATTACGTGAAGGATTCGGAACGACCGCTGATTTTGATCAGCAATGACGACGGTATCGAAGCAGCGGGAATTTTATCCTTGGCTTCAGCTCTCGATGCAGTAGCTGAGGTGATTATTGTGGCACCACTGCACGAAATGAGTGCAGTTGGGCACGCAATAACAATGCGAGACCCGGTAAGGGCGCGTCCTTGGCCATTTCGAGGGCCCTCTGGCCAGCTAACAGCATTTGCCGTCTCAGGAACGCCTGCTGACTGTGTAAAGCTCGCTCTTGATAAGCTTGTACCGCGTAAACCCGATCTAGTGGTTTCAGGGATCAACCATGGCCCAAACACGGCCGTGAATGTAATCTATTCAGGCACGGTAAGCGCAGCTACTGAGGCGTCCATCCTTGGTATTCCAGCAGTCGCTTTTTCACATTGTAGGTGGGGAGGGGGCGATTTTGAAGCATCTGGTCGGGTGGCCCGCCAAATCGTCGAAAACGTCCTTAAGCAAGCGCCTCCTCCAGGAATTCTATTGAATGTGAACATCCCAGATCTGCCCATAGAAAAGATCAAAGGTTGTCTTATCACGAGGCAGGCGCAAGCGCGTTGGGAAGAGCAGTTTGCAGAGCGCCTAGACCCTTTCGATAAGCCTTATTACTGGCTTTCTGGGACATTTGTCAATATGGATAAGGGAGAGAATACTGATCTGTGGGCGGTTGAGAATGGGTGGGTTTCCATAACACCCATCTTACATGACCTGACTGCTTACCGTGTTATGGATGAGTTGTCTCTCAGAGACTGGAACATCGACTCGATCAATTGAATTGGCCCAGACCAGAACATACAGTATTCGTCCGAGGGCCATTAATTCGATTTAAGTGCAGTCTGGACGCTGTCGTCTACCAACTAATCGCATCTTCATGGGACATGTAATCGCCAAACTAGAAAAACAGGAAGCTGATTTTCATTTCAGAGCCTTTAACACAGCCGGCCAATTTGTGGATATCGATGATGCCACGGCCTACGAAGATGGAAAGGGCAATGGTGTCGGTCCGATGCAGCTTGTTGTCATGGCTATTGGTGGGTGCAGTAGCGTAGATGTGGTCTCCATTTTGAAGAAGGGGCGACAGGACATTACATCGATGACGGTAGAAGTGGACGGGTTCAAGCCAGATGGAGTATCTCCATCGATCTACGAAACCATCGAACTACACTTCAAACTGGAAGGGAATCTTGATCCTGCCCGGGTAAAACGTGCCATCGAACTGAGTCTGGGCAAGTATTGCTCAGTGTCTAGAATATTGGAGAAATCAGCGCAGATCTCCTATCGCTACACGGTCAATGGCACTGACCATGGTGGAGCAACCTTCGATTGACCTACTTCGGGTCCACGCTTGCTTAGTCACGCTAGTCAAATCGGATCCAAACTGGGGCAGAACGAGGAGCGACACGTTTGGTCTTTGAGCTTTGTCTGCAGCAGAATTAAACGGCTCTGTTTCCTTTAATAAGCTTCAAGGGTCCATAGGCTTTACCACCCCGATGTGCGGAGCCACTTATTGGCCCATCTCTCTTGGTTGAAATACCAGGTATTCCGGCTGCGTTCAATGATTTCTCACAGAGGCCAGGTGCCAGAACATGAGCTGGATGAGATGGCATCGAAAGAAGAGTAATACAAACAAGCGTACGCTGGGCGTCGATGTCTTCGAACTCAATGCTAGCGTTGCTGTTGAGCCCAGAAGGTGAAAGTGGCCGAAGTGAATCTTGGATCAACGACCTCACGTGACTCAGATTGGCCATACGAGAAATTTCGAAAGTGAACTGACTATCCTGAGCATCTTCAGTAGAAAAAATCTGCCCAATAAGCAGGTGTGTCAAATGCGTTGGGATCTCAATTCGTTGTCCTTCAAGTGTTGAGGCTTGTACAGCTTCGAGTCCAATACCTTTGATACATACAGCACTATCACGCCAGACAACCCAAGTATCTACCTTTACACCACGTCCGTAGAGTTGAGCAATATTCCAGATCGCTCGATAGGTATCTCGCGTCTCAATTGCCACTGAAATACCACTAAGTGCTAGGGAAACAGAGATTCCTGCAAGTAATCCCCATGACACGGTTGCAACCGTGATTGCGAACAAGTAGATGATGAGCTGCCGCCAAAGTGCGAACCATACGGGGTCCTTCAGAGAACGAATACCGTTCTTTTTGCGGGTCACCGCAAAACGGACCAACAGATCAATATCGACCAATAGAAACAGCAAGCAGAGAACGAACAATAGTCCATTGAGCATGGCTCGATTGCTACCACTTTCTGGTGTCATCCGATGGATATAGTAAGGAATGAAAGGGGCCGGTCCCGCCGCCTCTGATAGACGCTGTGATGCATCATTATGCTTCGATACTTCAAGCGCTGCCTGCTTAAGCAACTGAAACCACTTAGGTCTTTCAATAGTGTCCTTGCTTTTGGGTGTGTCGCTCTCATATAGAGAGCTTACTTCCTGAACGCTAGACGTTGCGGATACAACAGCTACCGTTGAAGGAGCGGATTCGACAGGCGTTTGGTGGCTAGTATCCTTTTTCGCGTTTGAAATAGGTGATACAGGCGCTGCTGGGGAGGATGCTTTTTGGTCCTCGATTGCGACCTGCTTCTCAATTGAAGCAGATTCGTTCAGCGAAACTGGAGAAGGAGTCGTTGATTCACTTGAAAGTCCAGAGGAACTGCCATTTAGAAACAGGCTTGATGTTGAGATCATCCGGATCTTTTTACGAGCAGGGATAATTCTAAACTCCAATTCTTTATCCGCTCCCTCCTCTAGTATCACTTTAATAGAAGTGAGTTCAAGTCGTTGGTATTCATTGGTCTTAGCCTTTAGTATACTTACCTCGTAGGTCCCTGGAGGTAGCTGCGTAAACTCGAATCGTCCTGACGGGGAGGTTCTTGTGCGCAAGCGAATACGATCGTTTTCTATTTGTAGTACAGCACCACCGATTCCTTTTTCCAGAACGAGAGAATCTGACGTGACACCCATGAGAATGTCGGCAGATGCAGACGTTCTAAAGGACTCCAGAATACCTGAAACGCGGGATGCCTTCGAAATAGGAATGATAAGCTCGCTTCCTGTCCAGTCGGTAGGACCAATCTGAATCGGCATAGACATTTCAGGAATACGATCGTATCCGAGAGTCTGCTGGTCGACTCGCAGGAAGGATGTATTCTCAGGATTTCTAGCAAATATGAAACGACCTTTATCATCAGTCATAGCGAGGTCGTTGCCGAAAACATCATAATACCCGTAATGGGGGCACCCGTATCCTGATCGATGAGACGCCCTCGAAGAATATTAGCTTCAGATTGAGCTCGGTTAAAAGGCGAAGCCAGGGGAGTAGTGAAGGCAAGGCGATAATCCGAGGCTCTGATCTCCTGCCGTCCAGCTGAGTGATTCATCTGAATCCTGGCCGAGAGAGTCCTTCCAGTTTTGAATGTACGTGTTATACTGCCTCGTAGGGAAGCATACTGCTGGCGTATGGTAGCTTCGACAGTGCTTCTAAACGCTGTAGCACTGGCCGTCCATCCTTTGGCTAACGCTAAAGTCGACCCTAAGCCAATCTGGTGTTGCGTCTGTTTAAGAGCCATTGCTGACAGATTACCGCTGGACATCTCCCATGAACCGTTAATAGACCAGCTTTGAGTTGGGCTGTAACGGTAGTTTGACTTAATTCTAGATAATCCACCAGACGTTCCCTCGCTTGAAGAACGTGAAGTACCTTGTTCAACAGAAACTGTTAAGCCCATGCGGCGCAGATGATAACCCAGCGAAGAGCGTAAGGTGTTATCCGTTCTATCGGAAGAGGAGGCTAGGGTTGTATACGCATTCTGGGTATGAACACCGTGCGCGCTTACATAGAGTGATCCGCCTAAAACGCGTGTTGACCACGTAACTCCAACCTTGGCAAACAAATTGGAGCGTTCAAAACCACCGCCTAATGATCGTTTGGTCACATTCAGGTTATTGTCTAAACGAATCGATCGTGAAAGGCGAAACGATAAATACTCTGAAAACTGCGTCGCTCCTGCAATCGCCCCTGGAAACGAAGTAGACCCGCGCTGAGCTCCTAAACGATAGGATAAGCGACGAGAGCTATTGGAGAACTGCATGGAGCATGATGGGTCCCTAAGGGCCTCTGCATTATCCATACCACATTCCAAGTCCAGTTTTGACGTTGGGCCGAATGGGCTAGACAACGTGCGAAGAGACATGATGCTGCCCTGGTAATAACCATTGCGGTGCATGAGGTTAACGCTAGCTGTTGAGGTAGAAGATGTCGCATATCCTACCGAAAAAGCTAGGCGTTCTTGAACCGGAAAAATGTATCGTGCGCGCTGTGCAGTAGCTTTGATATTCCAATTGCCAGTGGAAACATCAGCAGAGGCTCCGAGGCCTTTTTCACCGGTGAGTGTTAAGGGGGAAATCGCCTGACTGTGATCGCCGAGCTGGACAATAACATCTTCGGAAACGTACGTAGCCTTGAGGTTAGCGTCTTCTCCGTAGAACTTTTGACGTGGCATTTCGGCTAGTGTCGCGGAAACAAAGACCGAACCGCCCAGCATTTTGCCGTTTGCGGTAATCGTAGCCTGGGGAATCGCTCCACCTTCGTCTCCTACAGTTGCAAGTGCAAGACTTAGCGGTGCATTGGCTGCCTTCGGTCGGACTCTAGCGTAGACGGGAATGATGTCGAAAGAAATCGTAGCAAACTGAGCCAGCCATCGCTCGAGTCCGTCCAGGAGCGCTCGATTGTAACAGTACCAGGAAATGGTGCTCCGCTGGCGTTATAAAACGTTGCTCTAGGTGCTAAGATCACGTTAAACCCGTCCACGTCGAAATCCCCGCTTCGGATAATCAGGCTCGTGCCGATCTCCAAGTCTGAGAGCAGCGTGAGGGTGGACGGTGCTTTGTCGATGACCATTTCCTCTACCTGAAAAGGTGAAGGAGCTGATAGGGTAGATGGGTCGGGACCGTTGAAGGTGAGTAAACCTGCATTCTGAAGGAGAGAGGCAAGGGTCAAGCTCCCGGAAAGTGTCAAATTGAAACCGTTCAGATCGAGCCCGCCAATGGTTTCTGTGAGGCTACCTGGTAACGTCAGGTCGTTGGCGAGCAGTATCCCGCCAGATCCATTAAGCTCAAGGTTAATCAACCCCGAAAGCGAGCCGGAAACGTCGATTATTTGGGTCGATGCTGAAGAAAGCGAGATGGTTGCCGTACCTGATCCCGTGTTTTCGAGCGCTCCAGCAATGAGTAGGTCTCCGTTAACGTCGAGGACAGGTGTGCCTCCGGTAGCAGCTAAATTGAAGGTGCCAACGTTGAGTTGAAAATCGCCGCCAACAGTCATGGCAGCACTTCCGGTATCCTGAAAAACGACGTTGCCACCGTCTTGCGTGTAGTTTCCACCGATATTTAGTGCTGTTCCAGCGGCACTGAACATGATTGAGCCGCTTCCAGTGCTGGAAATCGTTAGGTCGCCAGAAACGGAGATCAACACACCTTGAAGATCAATTTCCTTGGACTGCGCAGGACTATTCCAAACAAAATTGGAAAAAGAAGCATCCAAGCCGGAGGTTGTATTTCTATCAGCACCCGTAATTGATGCGGTTGAGCCTGTAGCCCAGGTTGTGGATGATGCTGGTGGAAAGCTGCCTCCATCTTGCGCATGGACGTATTCAGACGTTGCGTCAAACGAAATGGTGCCACTACCGCCCGTAGTTATCAGCCCTTCATTGATGACCGTTGAACCTGCAAATGAAAGAGACCCGCTGATGGATACGTCTATTACTCCTTGAGTACCATTGGTCAATATTGAGCCTGATGCGAGAGTGGCCGTCGCAGCGTCCCCCACGATGAAGTCACTGGTAGATGCTATCGTAACTGGACTTAAAAACTGTACAGAAGATGTACCCAGTACCGCAAAACTGCCTAAACGTCCGATGTCTAGCGCTGAATTAGGCTCAGAAATGGCCGTTGCTGCCCCTTGCAAAATCACATTAGAGCCGACGACAAGCGTGCCAAAGACATGTAAGTCAGTTCCTGGGCCGTCGAGGATGGTGAATGACTTACTAAGAGACAGTGTGGCACCTGCCTCAATGACGACCTGATCGTAGTCACCAATTGCATTCCCATTCACACTGTGTCCCAAACGGATCGTGATTTGACCACTGCTAAAGTCAGGAACCACTTTATTATTGATCCAAGGAGACCCATTCCATTCTTCCCAGGTGTTGCTCTTATTCCAATTACCACTACCTCGTGTCTGGAAATCTCCAAGGGATTGGGCGCTAACGAAAGGGGCGAGCAAGGTTGCCGAAAAAATGAGCAGTAAGAGAACGCTTGCAGCACGACGGCTGATGTGCGAAGCGGCGGGAGGCCTGGTAGGAAACTGCATAACGAAAAAAAGGCTGATTGGGGTTTGTCCTTGCTGGCAAGAGTGCGCAACTAAATGATGCGCGCACCTGCCCGCACGTGTAGGATCGTCCCCGATTGGGCTTCCTCAAGTCATGACGTCAAAAAAACATGAGCTAAAACATACATTACACGGACTGCCCAAAAACCAAGCAGTGCAACACTTTAGTGCAATACAAGTAATCCAAAACATTATGCGGAGTGATCTACTGCTGCCTTCAATGTATTCTGTAGAAGCACTGCAATTGTCATCGGTCCAACGCCTCCTGGGACGGGAGTGATGTGGCTGGCGATGGGTTCCACCGCTTCAAAATCAACATCTCCGACAAGGCGGTATCCACGCTCACGAGTTTCGTCATCCACGCGGTTGATGCCAACATCGATGACCACTGCGCCAGGTTTTACCATGTCAGCTGTGACGAAATTAGCCCACCCTATGGCAGCGACAAGGATGTCAGCTTGCCGGGCTATGCTTGGGAGGTCTTTCGTTCGGCTATGGCAAACCGTGACAGTAGAATCCATCCCTTTCTTGAGCATCAGGTTGGCAAGTGGTTTACCGACGATGTTGGACCGTCCGATAATCACGCAGTGCTTGCCACTCGTTTCGATGTTAGAGCGTCGCAGCATCTCAACAATTCCCGCTGGCGTGGCTGGTTGAAAGCCGTCTAGACCGATCACGAGGTTTCCAACAGATTCGGGGTGGAAGCAATCAACATCTTTCTTTGGATCGATCGCGTTAATCACTTTTCGATCATCAATGTGCTTAGGTAGCGGCAATTGAACCAAAATGCCATCTACTTCAGGGTCTTCGTTTAGCCCCTTAACAATGTCAAGGAGCTCGTTTTCGCCGATATCGTCCGGGTAGGTCATGGTATCACTTCCAATTCCAACTTCAGCCGATGCCTTAGCTTTACCTCTGACGTAGGAAGCGGAAGCAGGGTCCTCACCCACGAGTACAACGGCGAGGTATGGCGCACGATGACCTTCAGAAGTACGCTGCGTCACCGCCTGTTTGACTTCTTCGCGGATCTGGGCAGAAAGAGCTTTGCCGTCTATTAAGTGAGCCATTGGGGTGCCTTGTGGAAACGATTGAAAGGAATAGCGCTGTAAAATAACAAGCTAGATCCGGAATAAGGTGATATGCGGCCGGCAAGGTCGTCAACTTTGGGTGAAGCGATAAATATCTGTGAGCTTCATGTAAAGGTGGCAAAAGGGGTTGATCGGAGAGACGTATCCAACGTATTATTGCACGCTGTGAAAAGCGGGTGTAGCTCAGTGGTAGAGCATCACGTTGCCAACGTGAGGGTCGTGAGTTCGAATCTCATCACCCGCTCAGAAAAGAAAGGGGCGCCGGTCAAAGACCGGCGCCCCTTTTTCTATGCCAAAGGCTCCAAAAGCTATTTAGTATCGCTTTTGAGCCGTATAGAGGCCAAGACTGGCAAGTGATCGGACGGAAAACGACCATTGCGAATGGTAGCAAGAATATCGACTTTTTGAGCCTGATGCGCTGGATTCAGAAAGACGTAGTCGATTCGGTTTGATATACCCGCCTCCGGATCAAAGCTTCTGAAGGTCCCTTCCTCACCTTTTTCCATCATGAGAGCGACATCCACCAGTCCGCCAGCCGTTACGGAATCCCATGGTGCTTCATCTGGCTGGAAATTGAAATCGCCCATTGCGATGTCAGAATCACTCATCCATTGTTTGACAAGTGTGGCACTATTGGCTCTGGCCAGTTCGCCGCGGTGGTCAAAATGAGTATTCAATACTCGCAGTGTTCGACCATCGCTTCTTTGGCGCAATGTTACGATGGTGGCAATGCGCGGGAGTGCAGCGTCCCATCCTACAGATCCTACCGAATCAGGGGTTTCTGAAAGCCAGCGAGTATCTACGTCAAGTAGCTCGAAGCGCTCACGATCATACAGAACGGGCGAAAATTCTCCTGACATGGCTCCATCATCTCGTCCAACTCCGACCCATTCAAAACGGCTGGCTACCATCACGATATCCAGTAATTGATGGTATAGTGCCTCTTGGAGACCCACGACATCAGCTCCTGAGCTATCAATCAGATGGGCAACCCAATCTGTTCTCAGAGGCCACGCATCCTGTCCATCCGCGGGATTATCGTATCTAATGTTGAATGACATCACATCGATCACCATATCAGGACGCTCTACAATGGTATCCTGCGATGGCGAACAGCCAAAAACCGTTAGAGAAAGAACCGTGCATAACGCCGGGAGATGGCGAGTAGGGAAGAGGGGCATAGCTTAAATCAGTTTTTCTCGGAATGCTATAAAGGCATAGAAGATGAGCCCACCAATAGTCCCCGCGATGGTAGTAAGAATGGGCATTCCCAACGTTGCAATCCAGAATATGCCGCCAAGCAACGGAAGAGACCATACGATATAGGACAGATACGGGCGGATCATGGCAGTAAGTGACGTGCCTGCGAGGTGCAGTAAGAGCATGATCTGACCCAGTCGTATGACCGTTCCACCAATGCCGAGGGCGAGAAGAGTCACCTTGATGTCACCTGTCTGTCCACCATAGAATAGAGTAGCTGAAATGACGGCAAGCATTAAGACGGTTGCCAGCAATTCTAGACGTTGTCGCTCTAGTACATCGAATAGGCGAGTCAAGGGAGAGGCAACGACGGAAAAGAGTATCCAGGGAGCAACGAAGCCGAGGTAAGAGGCAGAATCGCGCCAGGCTTCACCAAAAAGCACCTGAAAAATGTCTGCACCTGCCGTCATCAGGATCACGGTAGGCCAGAAACACATGAGGACAAGGCGCGCATGCACGTTGCCTGCGAACGCACCGAGCGTTCCTGACCGGTTAGCCTCCACCGCTCGTACGAAGAATACCTGCGCTACAGCAGCTGCTAGCAGGCTTAGGGGGACAAAAAGGATGCTGAAGCCTCGCGAATACTGTCCGGCCACACCCATATCAAAAAATTCTGGAATGAGCAGGATGGGTAATCGGGTGATCAATCCGCTTATAAGAGCGGCGGGCATAGTGAACTGTGGAAACCGGCGATATCGAGATGCGACCTCCCTAAACTCCCTCAAGGTTGGTCGATGTTCGAGGGATGCCCTCAGAGTCAGTACTACTCGTCTGGACATACCTAATGTGGACAGTCCAAAACCAGCGATGAAACCCCAGATCAGCCCACCAGGCCCCGGCGTAGATAGGCCTGTGCCGATTCGCACGCTTACCATGGAGGTACTTTGGACTACTTGGGCGGCAGAAATATTGCCAAAGGACTCTTGGCGTGACAGCCATAGCTCGCTGATCTTGGCAAACCGGTTTGCCATCAGGGCTAACGGTACAAGAAGCATCCATCTACCAGCCTTCTTTTCTTCGAAGAAGGCGAGAGCGGAATCAGAAAGGGCCAAGAAGGTGAATAGAAGTGTCGCGGACACCAGGACCGCCGCAATAGCAAGTATAAAGGCGTGCGCCGCTTGCCTGCGGTCTTTTGGCAACATAAGGGCGTCTTCGTATCGCAAGGAAGCGACTGGTGCCAATATGCTGACCCACGCAATGATGTAATCAGCGACCCCCCAGAATTCGTCTGGATAGAGCCTCAGAAGCACAATATTGGCTAGATAGGCAACAATAAATGCGACGCCAGTGCCAGATAGTAGCTTCAGGACAGGAGCCCGGAATGCGGAGTCACTGAAAACAGAAAGTATGCGATCGCGAAGAGTCAAAATATCACTGGGTCACTGGAGCGCTGGGTCACTATATCACGATGTTGGTTCGCTAGGTCGCATGAGAATACGACCCGCCCAATAAACGCACCACGTTTCCGAACACCACTGTGGCTCAAGGACTTTATCCCAGTTTGCAGGGTCGGGGACCGGTCGTACTAAATAGTCGATGTCTTGAGAAAGCAAAACTTTGGCCATGTCACTAATCGAACGGTTGGACCAAGACTCGTCTAAACGATCCAGCAGAGGTGTACCTCCAGGGAGCCAGGATGAAACAGGCGCTAGTTCATGGAGGCGGTGTATCCATTCTTTCGAGCCATCTGGGGTAAATGGAAAGCTCTTAAAAGAAATAAACTGGGCTCGGCCGGTGCCATACTGAAACCCTGACATGGACGGCGGAATAGCAAAAACAGCGTCTTCAGACGTCGAACTTGCAACCCAACGGTGGAGCTGGGCGTCGGCACTTCGGTCTAGGTATCCGTTGGGCTGGATTTTCCACAAGCCTATAACCAGTAGCAATCCTCCAGCGATGGGCATAACCAGTGGCAAAAGGCGTGATAGAGAGGCAACGAATGCAAAGCGAGCGAGCAGTCGGGAAACACCAGCAGTAATAAGTAGGACGGAGACTATGCGCAGAAGAGGGCTGAGGTGAAAAGGCTGAAGCCTCACGAGGAACGGAATCTGCCATGGCCATCCTGTTACCAGAAAAGCTCCGCCCAAAACGCACAGTAGTACGACGAATAATAGCTGCATGGAGCCATTATCATTGGCAGCTAGTTTGCTTCCCATTCTGCTGCTAGCGATCAGAAATCCCCCAGCAGTTAGGACGATAGCGAAGAACCAAAGCCAGTCCTGCAATGGAAAAGTGGTAGGAAGATAATGGTGCGGTGACCTCACCTCAGTCAGGATCCAAGCTGGATCCATACTAAGCATTGGCAAAGCCTCTGTTACAAGACTAGTAGATGGTGCTGAAGGCGCCCCTAAGTTCGCAAGCAAGAGAATCAAGGGGATTGCACTGGAGGCGAATAGCAAAAGAGTAGGCCACACTTGCTTCAGCTTCCATCCGCTAGCCATCAACGCAACTAGGCAAAGAACACTTCCCGTCTGAAGTCCGACTAACGGATGCATCCAAAGCGCTCCTGCAATGAATAGTCCCGCTAGGATTGCTCGCCCTGCCAGAACGTGATAAAGAGCCCATAACGCTGCCGCCCAGCCTACACTACTTGGTACCAGAAATGCATGGAGGACGTCGTTACCACCCGGATTCATCCGAGCAGTAATCAAGACTGCCACGATGGTCGAAACGACTGGCATCCACGGAACTGGACTTAATCGCTCCGAAATCCTGAATATGGCCAAACAAATGGCAAAGGCGCTTCCAAGTTGGACTATGAGTACGGCCAGTTCCAGACTCGCGAGGTTCGAAAGTCCCCACAGCGCGGTCGCAAACGCCGTCCTGATGCCGAACGTGCTTGTTTGCATCATCACGAACCAGTCGTGTGTGAACAGATTGGGGTCTATCCAGTGCTGGATTAGTGGTAGGAACTCATCCTGGTCACTCCAGCCCACATGGTAACCGAAGCGCAGAATAAAGAGCCCGACAACAGCTGATGCCGTTCCCCAAGCTAGCAGATTTGAGGAAACGGTAAGATTACGCCTAGATGCAGGGGAAGAAGGAGGCCCCTCGTCCGAAAGAGCATCATGCGAAGGTGAGATTGGAGGGGTTGTTTGATCCATTAAGATCCCTTTCCTCCCTTTGAGCGAAGGCGGCTTCCTGCTTTTTCAGCTAGTTCAACGACCAGACTACGACGAGAAACATGGAGATAGTCTACTCCAATGCCTCCAAAACGACGCTTGAATTCAGCGATGGCCGGTGTATTGGCACCAACCATATCCAAGGTTTTGATTCCTTGTTCATGCAAGAAGGCCAGGGTGTGTGCCAGCAAAACAGTCATAGCAGGCCCTCGGTGGCTTCCCGCAACCCAGTACCACGCCTTCTCCTTGTTAACAAGTAAGATGATTCCAGCCTTCAGATCGCCCGAGGTGTCGGTTACGTGGACGGTCCTCACCAATCCATCATCCGTCAGCTGCTGTACGAAGGGATGGAGTCTTTTCGGCTCTACGGCAAGACGTGAGCCTCCTCTGCGGTACGCTGCATCCGTCAATTGCGCTATTTCAATTGGGTTTCCTTCGTCTACGTGGAATTGGAAACGCTCATTTTCGTGACGAAACGTTCGTCTGTGAGAGGAGGACCATGAAGACAACGCTTCTTCTAGAGGCGCACATGCTACATGAAAGGTCTTTTTGGTGACTTGCTGAACGCGCCGATCCGGATGGCCGGGAAATGCGCTGCCGAAGGATGGGGGTAAGGAGAAAAATCTCGAGTACGGCAGTTCTGCGTGAGGCAGCATCAATGTGCTTACGATCTCCTCAACATCTCCATTTTTTAGCTCCGGACGGGCTAGGATGGGCGTGAACTGCGTCAATGGAGGAACGACTAGATCGGCTAGGGGACCTCTCTTACGAAGAGAGCACCATGCAGATAACTCGTTATTGACCTGAAGCAGTACATTCTCCCAGCCGAACAGATGGTTCAGTCCAGCTAAAACCTGTGGCTGACAGAAGGGGGAGGGATCCTCCTCAAGATCAAGCCATCGACTCCATTCCTGCTCAATGACCTTCGCGTCTCTGACTACTTGCAGAGCCATCAGAGGATATACTGACTGAGATCCCTGTTTTCGACTACGTCGGCAAGCTTGGCCTGAACCAACGCTTCGTCAACGGCGAAGGAATCATCACGCATCGCATCTGGGACATCAAAGAGTAGATCCTCGAGCAATGTCGTAAGAATGGTGTGAAGCCGACGTGCACCAATATTTTCTACTTCCTCATTTACGGCAGCTGCCATTCTAGCAACTTCGCGAACAGCGCCTTCGGTAAAGTCTACTTTTACTCCCTCCGATGCCATGAGTGCGACATATTGCTTTATCAGAGCATTTTTTGGGACGGTAAGGATCTTGAAAAAATCCTCCTCAGTCAAGCTTTGCAGCTCCACCCGAATTGGAAAACGACCCTGCAATTCCGGGATGAGATCACTTGGTTTTGCAATATGGAATGCACCCGATGCGATGAACAGGATGTGATCCGTCTTGACCATTCCGTATTTGGTCATGACGCCAGATCCTTCAACGATTGGCAAGAGGTCTCGCTGAACACCTTCTCGAGATACATCGGGTCCGCTCTTGCCGCCGTTACTTCGGGTAGCCACTTTGTCAATTTCGTCGATGAACACAATACCAGACTGCTGCACCCGTTCGAGGGCTTGCTTGGTCACCTTATCCATATCTATGAGCTTCTGGGCTTCCTCTTGAGCGAGTAACTCACGAGCCTCTGAGACCGGAAGACGGCGTTTCTTGCTCTTTTTTCCACCCATTTGGCCGAAAAGATCTTGAAGGTTGACGCCCATCTCCTCCATTCCCATAGGCCCAAAGACCTGTAGCATCGAGGACTGGTCGGCGGCAACGTCAACTTCGACCTCCCGTTCATCTAATTCACCGGCAAGCAGCATCTTTCGGAATTTTTCCCGGGTTCGAGACCGAAGGGCGTCTTCCTCTGCGGCACCATTAGTATTGGATCCACCTAGGGACATGTTCGCATCAGTCGCTGCTGGGGCGCCAGATGTAGCTCCTGCAGTGTCGGGCGACATACTAGGGCGTGTAGAGCCTAAATTGGGACGAACAGGTGGTTTTGGAGGTGCGGGAGGAATCAGGATATCAAGTATCCGTTCCTCGGCTCTTTTCTGCGCCTTCTCCTGAACGGATTCGGTGTGCTCTTCGCGAACCATGTTGATCGCGATATCGCACAGGTCTCTAATCATCGCATCGACGTCTCGTCCGACGTAACCCACCTCTGTAAACTTGGTGGCCTCGACCTTGATAAATGGGGCGCCAGAGAGCTTAGCCAATCGACGGGCTATCTCTGTTTTCCCAACGCCCGTTGGACCGATCATGATGATGTTGTTCGGCATGATCTCATCACGCAACTCCAGTGAGGCGTTTAGCCGTCTCCACCGGTTGCGAAGAGCGATTGCAACGCTCTTTTTCGCATCGTGCTGCCCGATCACATAGCGATCTAGTTCAGCTACGACCTCATGCGGTGTCATTTCCTGCTGGAGTCCCATGGGGATGCCTTATTGAATGCGTTTCAAGATGCGCGATAATCGTCGGTATCGTCCGCGTCCGTGTTGTTTGTGTCGTCAGATTCGTCGTCGTAATCGTCGTACCCATCGCGATCATAATCGTCGAAATCATCGTCTTCCTCCTCTAAGAATGTGCTAGAGGCGTTTGATTCCTTGATTTCAGCGACATCCGGATGCTTAAGATTCATCATGAGCACCGTGTAGTTGTGGGGAAAGCCGCGTCTTTTCTCAAGCCAAACAGCACCAGCTTCTTCGAGATCATTGATCAAAATCTTGGGTTCATCGTCCGGCTCGTCCATAACCTCAGACAACTTGCGAAGCAAAGGGGTGAGGTAAATCTCTTCATACTGTCCGAAGTAAGAATCAATTGATTCCAGTGTGCGTCGCGCGGCCGAATCACCCAAAGGTGTTGTTTCAGTCGGACGCTGAGACTCGCTAGATGTGTCATTATCATCGTTTTCAGACCGAACTAAATCCATCTTACGTCCTGGGCCGCCAAGCAGGAATTCCGCATTCAAATACAAATCCTGGCAATCGGATGGTAGGTCATCAGGTTGCGAAGGGGATTCGAGTGTGGACATCAATACAAAATGCCCTTTCCCATAGAGTCGCTGCACGAGTGGTACGAACCACTGGTTTCCTGATAGAACCACAAATGCTGTTGCTTGACCCAGCTCAGCGGATAGCTCCATGGCCTCCATTGCTAGGTCGATAGCAGACGCCTCATCGGTGGAGCGGGCGTAGGAAAAGCGCGGTTCTATGCCCGCAGATAGCCAGGCTCCTGTCGCACGGTGTCCACCAGTATTTCCAGGCGGCAGGTTGGCGAAAGCAAGCGTTCTGAGCGGTTTAAGATGTAAATGGTCTGAAACGTGTCGTTTGAGTGACGCGACCAAGTCCAACACGACTGCATCGGGCTGGTCGTTATCGATTCGTTCAGAGATTACACCGAAAACATTGGTGTAATCGATCAAAATAACTGCATTCCGGCTGCGCGGAAGATAGGATGACTTGCGAGATGCCATGGTCAATTCTCAGTAAATGAAAAGCAAAAATAAAAAGGCCCGGAAAAACTCGGATCGAACCTTTACTCAAGTTCGAGGATGGTCAAATTGTCATTCGAATAAATACAGATGTCAGAGGCGATCAGTAGAGACTCTTCCACCATGGTGCGGGTGTCCAATTGGGGCGCGTGTTTGAGCATTGCTCTCGCTGCGGCAAGGGCATAGGAACCACCAGACCCAATGGCTAGAATTTCATCATCAGGTTCAATCACGTCACCCGTTCCGCTAATCAACAGCAACTTATCGTGAGAAGCAACGGCTAGGAGAGCCTCTAGCTTTCGCAGATACCGATCAGTACGCCAGTCCTTGGCAAGTTCCACGGCTGAGCGAGTGATATTTCCTCCATATTGCTGGAGCTTCTCTTCGAAACGCTCAAAAAGTGTGAACGCATCTGCCGTTGCACCCGCAAAGCCGGCCAGAATCTGTCCGTTATATAGTGTCCGGACCTTTTTGACATGCCTCTTCATGACGGTATCGCCCATAGTGGCCTGCCCATCTGAACCCAGTACAACGCGTCCATGGTGCCGGATGCCGACAACGGTTGTGCTTTTAATACGGGAGGAGGGTGTGTCCGACTTCACTCTTGATTCTACCAATACTGCAATGATTTTCGAACAAAACAATTTCTAAAGGGCGTACCGGGAGAAGTGCTCCTTGTTTCCTGTAAGGCCTCTCTCAGTTGCCATGCGAAGCAAGGATCACGACGATCTCATCTTGCACTTTGCGGGGCCTTGACGAGGACCCCAGATAATTATTGGCCATAATGGAAAACACCAATTCACGGCCTGAGGCGGAGGTTACATATCCTGCCAAGGCACTGACATTTCCCATAGAGCCGGTTTTGGCCTGGACATTTCCTGCGGCCGCCGTGCCCTTCATTCTTGATGAGAGTGAGCCGTCCACGCCGCCAATAGGAAGGGAGTCAATAAAAGCCCGCTGAGTAGCTTCATTGGGATGAGTTCGCATATACCTCAGAAGACTTGTTGTCATGGACGAAGTGATGAGATTCTGACGAGCTAAACCGGATCCATCAACCAATTGGATATGGAGGGTGTCAACTCCCGCTCTTCCGAATACTTTTCTGGCCCGAGAGACCGCCAGCGCAACGGAGCCTGCAGCGGGCTCACCATTTTCCGGCAAATGATCCGCAGCAATTGCCCGTAATGCCATTTCTGCATAGAGGTTGTGACTGTCTTTGTTTAAAGGCACAACGATTTCAGCCAAGCTGGGCGAATAGTGGCTGAATAAATGAGTCATCTGTGCGTATGCGGGCTTTATGGACAGATCGTCAATATCAATGCCTTTCCCCAAAACAGTAATACCTTGTGCTACAAGTACTTCCCTAAGGACATGAAGAAAATACTTCGTAGGATTAGCTACCGAGAGAGACTCATAATCTATGCGGCCGGCAGGCACGAGAGAGCCTAAAACAAAATCATTTGACCCTTGAGGGCGGAAATAGTCCTCCTCGATAGATCCTCCCGCTTCGGTGGTCATGGAGGCATTACGGGCCGTGACGTAAGAGGTCATCATGGGCTCCCAGGAAAGAATGGCCGGGGAGCCAGGCGTGGAAGCTTCAAGACGGAAGTCGACCGCATTGTCATTAAATGACAACGCGCTCAGCTCTGCCGCATACCAGTATGGTAGGTCGTCATACTGCCAGCCATATCCAATGGCCTCTTCGTCGTAGGCATCATCATCACCAATTATGTCGCCTCGGATGGTCGTGATGCCTGCCGCTTTTAATGAGTCAGCCCATGCTCTGAAATAGGCTGTCACATCACCATCGGTAAACCGTCCGCCGATTACGGGATCCCCCGAGCCGCGAATAATGAGATGTCCGTTCAGAATACCATTCTCAACCCTCCCCATAGCCCAAATTTCCGTTTCAAATCGGTAATCGGGTCCGAGAATATCCAGCGCTGCAGCTGACGAGTACAACTTCGTGTTGGAGGCCGGAATGAAGCTTCGCGCCGTGTCCCGCTCATACAGAGGTGCACCCGTTTCAGCGTCTTGGACATTCACTGTCCACCAGCCATTCGGCATACCTGCCTTTGCAATAGCATCATCAATGGCTACGCGAAGTTCTTCTTGCGTTCGGGTCTGTGCCATCACAGTGGAGGCTGCAGTGGCCAGAATGACAAGGCAAAAAACATGACGCAAGAGAAGCGGGGTGGCAAGGCGCATAGTCAGGAATCAGGTACAGTGATGATCGGGGCCGTTGATGGGGTAGTCATAACGACGAAAACATGACTCAAGTTGTCCAGTCGGGCAGATGGCTTGACGTGAATCATCCACGTACTAGAGCCGGGAAGGGCAAACAAAGAATCAACGACGCCAATTGGGTAGCCAGAACGGTAGATAGTGGAATATCCATTTGTAACGACCAGGTCTCCGATGCTGACGTCGGAGGATTGAACTACGTGTTCAAGCAGTAGCCTGTCGAAACGGTCTCCATTCCATCTGATACTGCCGTCCGTCATGGAAGGCAGCACGTTGGCGGGTACAAAAAAATCAGTATTCAAGTACGTCATGACTTTGGAATACTTCTGCGCAACCAAAACAACTTTTCCAACAATACCCGAGGGGTCGATGACGGCCATGTTTTCACGTATTCCATCTTCTGCACCAACATCGAGCGTGATGAAATTACGTTCTGCAGTAATGTCTTTGGACGCAACGCGTGCGGCGACAACGTCGAAAGAAAGCGAATCTTGTAGCTGAAGTAGTGCCTCAAGGCGCTGGTTCTCAGCCTGAGATGTGCGCATCAAAGCCACTTGATTAGCTAAATCAATGTTCTGTGTTCTTAGTGCCTCATTTTCGTCCAATGCGCGGACATATCTACCTAAACCAGCAAATAAACCTTCAACGGAGGATGTGGCTTCAAGGGAACGCGCTCGTAAACCACGAAGCATAGGTTCGTTTGCCGTCAACAAGACGCCTAACGAAATAGCGAGTAGAATGCCTAAAAGCACCCACTCGTGAATACTTTCCGAGAATCGGTTCATGATTGAAGCACAGAGGAGAACTCGTAGAATCAGTGACGGAAGTGGCGGTTCCCCGTGAAGACCATTGCGACTTCATGTTCATCGGCAGCAGCGATCACTTCTTCGTCCCGGATGGACCCACCTGGTTGGATAGCAGCTCGAGCTCCATTTGATGCGGCTTCGAGTAAGCCATCTGCGAACGGGAAAAAAGCATCAGATGCTATGACGCTGTTTTCGAAGGAAAGCCCTGATTTCTGACCTTTAGATACCGCTATTTCCGACGAATCGATGCGGCTCATCTGACCCGCTCCGACCCCAATAGTTTGTCCATCGCGAGCGTACACGATTGCGTTACTTTTCACGTTTTTCGCTACACGCCACGCGAAGTCTAGATCTCTCCATTCCTCATCGGTTGGCTGTCGCTTTGTGACAACCGTACAACGTGCCTTCAAATCAGCGAAAGAAGGAAGCGCTGCATCGCGATCCTGAACCAAAAACCCTCCGATAACAGAGCGCACGTCGCGCGTTCGATCTGTAGAGGCGGCTGCTAGGGTCCTAACCAGACGACGGTTCTTTTTCTGCATGAGAAAGTCCAAGACATCCTCTTCGAAGTCAGGGGCAATGATTATTTCGGTGAACACTTTGTCGATAGCCTGGGCCGTAGCAAGGTCTAACGTTCGGTTTACGACCACAATTCCACCGAACGGCGACTGCCTATCCGTGGAAAAAGCTTTGCGATACGCCTCGGTAAGTGTTTCTGCGGTTCCGACGCCACATGGATTCGTATGCTTGAGGATTGCCACGGTGGGCTGGGCATCCTTGAACTCGTCGATAAGGCAGAGCGCAGCACTGAGATCAAGCAGATTGTTGAACGAGAGGTCCTTTCCGTGAAGCGTTTCGAAAAGGGAGGAGGTATCTCCGTAAAGTGCAGCCTCTTGGTGAGGGTTTTCGCCGTATCGCAGCGTCTGCTGAAGCGGTAGGTCCAGACGGAATCTGTCGCTAGAACCTCCATGTGCACGTTGAAAGTAAGCTGAAACGGCTGTGTCGTAGAGTGCGGTATGATCGAACGCTGCAGCAGCTAATCCACGACGGGTAGCCATTGAAAGGGCTCCACCCGTTTGATCCATTTCGGCAATTATTTTAGTATACTGATCAGGAGAACTGGCAACCCCTACGAAAAAGAAATTCTTCGCGGCTGCTCGGATCATGGTCGGGCCACCAATATCAATGTTTTCGATAGCAGTGGCATCCGTTACATCAGCGCCTGCAGTAGCCTGTGAAAATGGATAGAGGTTAACAACCACAAGGTCGATTTCTGTAATAGACTGTTCTCGCAACTCAGCCTGATCCTCGGGGTCTGTACGACGCGAAAGGAGCCCACCATGGACCGCAGGATGCAGCGTCTTAACTCGTCCCCCTAGGATCTCGGGGTATCCGGTCAAATCATCAACTGAAACAACGGGAAGCCCAGCCTCAGTAAGCGCGCGGGCTGTTCCACCTGTCGATACGAGTTCGACACCGTGCCGATGTAGTTCGCGGGCAAACTCTGTGACGCCATTCTTATCGAATACGGAGAGTAGCGCGCGTCGGATAGGATAGTGATCTGAGGGAGCAGGCAAGTCTTTTACGTGGATCATAGATCAGATGGAATTCAATAAGCTGTTCAAAGGATGGAAACGATGGAGCCGTCTATGTTAACGCGGTTCTCTGCAAACGATTTGAGGGCGCTCGGATACAAACGATGCTCTACATCCAGAACCCGAGCGGCAAGAGACTCTGCGGTGTCGTCAGGAAGTACATCCACTGAGGCCTGCATCACGATCGGCCCCGTGTCGTACTGCTCGTCGACTAGGTGAACTGTTGCACCCGTTTTTTTGGTACCGGACGCGATAACTGCTCGATGTACGTTCATCCCGTACATACCCTTGCCACCAAAATCAGGAAGCAGGGCAGGGTGGATGTTGATAATTCGATGTCGAAAGACTGCTACCAGGGAGGATGGAATCATCTTCATAAACCCGGCTAGCGCAATAAAATCAACGTTACGCTCTGATAATTGCGTCAAAAGCTGAGGTAACCAGTCATCTTGCGACCCTGAAAGCACGTGCACGGGGATGGACAGCCGATTAGCCCTCTCGATCACTCCCGCGTCAGGTCTACTTGCCACGCATAGCGCCAAGGATGCGGGAAGCTCACCCGAGAAGATGGCATCCGCTATGGCCTGAAAATTGGAACCGCCGCCGGAGGCGAAAACCGCTAGGTTCATGCGAGGATCAGGTCGTCAATGACGAAGGAAGCAGACCGAAAAAGCGCAGTGAATTACCGGCCCAACGGACTATTTGCAAGAGCTAAACAACCTACGAAATCGAGCAGTCCGGATCTTGAAATAGGAGATGAAAAACACGAGGCAAAGCAAAAAACTTGGCTTATGCGGTTGGCGACTCGAGTAACATAATCGTTCCAGTTTCCGCACCAGCCTCTAGCCGACATTTTACGCCTATGGGGACCGCAATTTTCTCATGAAAGTGGCCGTACCGAAGGCCCGAACATACTGGGATGCCTAGGTCACCGAAGTAGTCATCAAAAACCTGTTCCATGGTTAGAGATGGTTTATCTGGCTCAGCATCTGATTCTGTAAAACCACCTAGAACGACTCCTGCCAAGGATTCCAGAATACCTGCTAATTGTAAATGAGCCAGCAAACCATCGACTCGATAGGGGGATTCTCCCACTTCTTCTAGAAATAGAATCGCTCCAGAGAGGTCAGGAAGGTGAGGCGTTCCAATCAATCGGGTAATAAGCGAGAGATTACCTCCCAACAAAACGCCTTCTGCAGAACCGGGCACGAACGTGGTGAGTGGCGAATCAGGGTCAAGTGGGCCAGTAGGTAAGTCAGAACCGGCAAGTGCGAGGAAATCTGAACAAGCCAACCCCTTTGGGTCATGCCATTCCACGGCCACCATCGGCCCGGATATGGATACCCACCCTGCATGGGCAAAAAGAGCCAATTGCAGAGCGGTGATATCCGAATAGCCTACCAGCAGCTTGGGGTGCTGACGCGCCATGTCGTAATCGACCTGATCAAGTATTCGTAGAACTCCATAGCCTCCACGAACGCAGATCAGGGTGTCGACGTCTGCATCGGCGAGAAAGCTGTTAAGCTCATTCAGACGCTCTTCATCCGTTCCCGCCAAATACCCGTCATGCGCGATGGACGATCGTTTGAACACCGGCTCAAGACCAACTGAGCGCAAGCCATTGAGCCCCTCATCATAGCGGTGATCAGCTCGCGGAGCAGAGGCCGGTGCGATAATACCGACTTTCGCTGGACGGATAAGTGATGGCGCCTTGTGGACGTTCATGTCAGAGCTGTTCAATTAGAGGTCCGTTGTCGAACCTGACGCGAGGCGGATGGTTCACTCGATCGAATATACCTAACTGGCACCATGCAGGAAGCAGGAAAAATCATCCACCTTATCCCTGAGTACTTTCCGCGCGTCTCGACGATGATGCGGTTAGTGGGTGTGTCGGAGTGTGTTCTGCATCCCGAGGTCCAATACAGCCGACAGTCTTGGCAAAACAGGACGAAAATCCGAAATCCCGATGGCTGGCAATGGCTTACGGTGCCACTAGAAGCGCGGCATCTAGGAGATGCGATAGCTGACACGGCAATTTTGCCAGCAAGCGAGTGGGCAACTCGTCATCTGAAAGGCCTAAAGTTCAATTACTCCACGTCCCCGTTCCATCTGCACTACATAGATGAAGTTGAGGAGTTGATTAGGACGGCCCATGATAGGCTAGGCCCACTTACTGTTGCTTCGGTTAAGCTAAGTGCCAAGCTACTTGGGCTAGGGGTATCTTTTCGGATTGCAGAGTCAGACGAGGCTTTTTTGGCGAGTGAGTCGCCATCATTCGAGCTGGATCCACGTCAGGAATACGCATATCGACAGAATTTTGAAGGATTTATACCGGGAATGAGCGTTCTGGATATATTGTTTAACCACGGTCCAGAGGCTGTGCGACTTCTACAACCCTGATACCCAACTAATCAACCTCTCATGCTTACACGCCAATTGCTCAACGGACTGATCGTATTGGTCCTGCTTCCTGCCTTGTCATCGTGTGCGCCTGAGTCCAACACATCATGGTATAAAGGTAATCTGCACACCCACTCGTTTTGGAGTGATGGGGACGACTTCCCAGAGACAATTACAACGTGGTACGTTGAGAACGGATACAACTTCCTGGCAATTTCAGATCACAACACCATTGCTGAAGGGGAGCGTTGGTTGACTATTCCAGCATCGCACGCTCGCTATGACGTTTTTCAGGATTACCTGGCCTCTAGTCCGGATGGGTGGGTTGAGTTCAGCGAAGCCGATGATACGGTTCAAGTGCGCTTGAAAACGTACGAAGAGTACTCTTCGCGTTTCAATGCCCCAGGCTCGTTCCTGATGATTCGCGCAGAGGAAGTTACCTCCAGTTTTGAGCGTAAACCGATTCACATCAACGCGTCGAATGTGGCTGAATACATTGAGCCGAGAAGTGGGAATAGTCTGGTAGAGGTCATGCAAGCAAACGTTAATGCAATTCTCGAGCAGGGAGAACGGCTCCAGCAGCGTGTAATGCCCCACATCAATCATCCCAACTTCGGATGGGCCATGCGGGCTGATCAACTAGCAATGATCGATGGAGAGCGTTTCTTTGAAGTCTACAACGGTCATCCAGCTGTAAATAATTATGGCGATTCTTTGCGCATGGGAATGGAGAAGATGTGGGATGTGGTCAACACAATCCGTCTGCAAGATGGGCGCCCGATGATGTTCGGTATTGGCACCGACGACGCTCACAACTATCAGGAGCAAGCCATAAACCGAGCCAATACCGGCAGGGGATGGGTGATGGTGGAGTCTGCTGATCTATCTGCAGATGCACTTCTCGAATCCATGGACCAAGGAAGATTCTACGCCTCATCCGGTGTGACCTTATCTGAATTATCTGTCGAAGGGGAGCGCTACGCCGTTTCGGTTGAGGTTGAGGACGGCGTCGAGTATGTCATTGAGTTCATTGGAACAGACAGAGATCACAATCCTTCGCCTGTCGAAGTATTGAACTCTGAATCAGGCGAGTTACTGACCTATCGCTACAGCGATGACATCGGACGAGTGCTGCAGCGCACAACCGGCAACGAGGCGGTGTACCATTACACGGGCGAGGAGCTATACGTTCGCGCACGTGTGACGTCATCGAAGGTCAAGGCAAATCCTACCTCAGAGGGCGAAAAGGAGCGCGCTTGGACGCAACCTGCGATTCCTGAGCTAGATTGATCCGGGGAGTTTTTGTGCAGAGCGGGAATCAGGGCGTAGATTCCCTGACGAAATTCCATTCAGCAATCTCTGAAGATCGTCTTGAGTCCATGATGCGCCGTATCTCGGCTACAACGTCCGGGTGCTCTGCCGCTATATCCAATGACTCGATGGGATCATTGGCGAGATCAAATAACAGTACAGGCGAGTCTTCTTGCCGACGAATTTCGAGGCGAACGCCTTTCCAAGAGCCCATCCGGACCGCTTGCATACCGCCAAAGGCATGGTACTCCCAGTAAAGCGGCCCATCTTGGAGCTGTTCACCAATGCCCGTAAGAGTTGGCAGGAATGAATTACCGTCAATGCCTGTCGGCGCTTCAGCTCCTGTTATGTCAGCAATGGTTGGCATGATATCCCAGAAGGCCGACACATGATCGGTAACTGTGCCAGGTTCAACGGTGCCGGGCCAGCGCACGATCATGGGTACGCGGACGCCGCCTTCGAATACGCTTCCCTTCAGCCCCCGGAGGTCCCCAACGCTTTGGAAATAGTCTGCATGGGTGCCACCGGAATACGTGGTGCCGTTATCGGAGGAAAACATGACGATCGTGTTATCGGATACGCCAAGCTCTTCCAATCTATCGAGAATCTGCCCGATGTCTCGATCCATACGCGAGATCATGGCAGCGTAGGCGGCCTTTGGCCGAGGATGGGGCAGATAGGGACGGCCTAGAAACGGCTCGGTGTCCATCGAGTCTGGGTACTCAGAAAGAGATTCTTCCGGGACCTGGAGGGCTAGATGCGGAACGGGTGTGGCAAAAACAAGGAAAAAGGGGTTGTCCTGGTTTTCATCAAGAAAGCCGAGGGCAGCATCGAGCATCAAATCAGGAGCGTACCGCTCACCCGAAAATCGGTCGTAATAGTCCTGCTCGGTCGCAAGAGGCTCGTCGATTTGCTGATGCGACGCGAAATACGTGTTGCCCTCCAAGGAATCGGGGTCAGCGTTGTCCCAGAGATGTGTGGGGTAGTAGTTATGGGCCACGCGTTGACACAGATAACCGTAAAACTCATCAAAACCCTGGTTATTGGGGTGACCTTCAGAATCGGGTCCGCCAAGTCCCCATTTGCCGATGAAGCCGGTAGCATACCCCTTCGGCTTTAGCATCTCGGCAATTGTGATTTCTGCATCGAGGAGGGGAAGTTGTCCCTCCGGTTCATCCGGACCCCATCCGCCCATTTCCAAATTGTCCCTTACATAGGCGTTGCCGGTGTGCTTACCTGTCAGAAGGGTTCCTCTCGATGGAGCGCAGACGGGACTACCAGAATAGTGCTGTGTGAAGCGCACGCCCTGGTTAGCCAATTGGTCAAGCCTTGGGGTCTGGATGATGGTCTGTCCATAGGATCCTAACTCATTGTACCCCAGATCGTCAGCCAGGATGTAGATGATGTTTGGCGGCGTCGATTCCTGCGCACATCCTTGAAGAAGGAATACAGCTACTAGGAAGGTGAGGAGGCGTTTCATTGGCCGTAGGTGGATTTCATGTGGTCGACGGATGCAGCAATCAGTTCCCTGAGAACTGATTCGTCAATATCGGAAAGACGCTTGACATACAGGCAAGACTTTCCAGTTTTGTGTTTACCTAGTCGTGACATGAGCTCATCGTAGTGACCAAACCCTGCCATAATGTAAAGAGTTAGCGCCTGTTTGCGAGGCGAAAAGCCAGTCAGCGGCCAGTCACCTTCTCGTCCTGAGGCATAAACGTAGTGATAGGAGCCAAAGCCAACAATGCTAGGACCCCACATTTTGGGCTTTTCGCCCGTGACCTCCATCATGATATCAAGAGCCTTCATAGCATCTGCTTTTCGCTCAGGATTCTCTACCGCATTCAGAAAATCGACTACGGAGGCATCGTGGGGGACTGTTTTGGGGGTGGCCATTGTCGTAGCTCTAGGTAGTTTGAAGGGCAGCGGTATTCACTCCATTCTGAGGTGGCAGCAGGAAAGACAAAATAGGACCTTTTCCTAGTGCCGGAAAACAGGGTCGCTATGCGTGCGCTATCCAGCGCGAATCATTTATTCTAGGCCATAAAAATCCCAACTCCATAAAAAACCCCAACTCCATAAAAAAACCCCAACTCCATAAAAAAACCCCAACTCATCGTGTGATGAATCGGGGTTTTAATGGCGGTCCGGACGAGACTCGAACTCGCGACCTCCTGCGTGACAGGCAGGCGTTCTAACCAAACTGAACTACCGGACCTTATGACCCTCTCGAAGCAGACGCAAAGATACGTCCCCCTCCGAGCGGTGTGCAACTACAAGATTTTGAGGAATCCGTGTAGTGCGACATTTCTCAGAACTGAATCTCGACTATATGTCCGTACGATTCGGTGTGGTCAGGGAGGGAATTGAACCCCCGACACATGGATTTTCAGTCCATTGCTCTACCAACTGAGCTACCTGACCGGCCTAGCCGACGAATATACGGCTGTGTTTTCGCTGTAGTCAACAATCACTGAGATCCTTCTCCAGTTTCACACCTAGTTGACAAACTATGACCGCCTCGTCGTACTGATAAAACTACCATGAAGACATTTTAAGTAGTCTTTCTAGCTCCCCACATCAATTTAGTCCGCAATGTGGAAAAATAATCCTGATCATGAAAACGAATTAGGCGAACCTTGTAGTCAGCCTTCTTAACCGTGATGGATTCTCCAATTAAGGAGTCATCTGAACTGACACCGTCGGCCGTGAAGATATGCGAACGTTCCTCGTCTAGAATTCTGATGCTGACCACTGAGTCTTCAGACAACACTACTGGGCGTACCGTGAGGCTGTGAGGGGCAATGGGAGTGATTAGGATGGATCCACACCCAGGAACCATTATCGGGCCACCCAAGGCAAGAGAGTAAGCCGTAGAACCTGTTGGAGTGGAGATGATCAATCCGTCTGACCAGTATGTATTCATCGCTACGCCATCAATGGAAACTTCCAGGCTTATTAAACCTGCATCGCCGGCGCGTTGGACCGTGAATTCATTCATTGCCTGGGCCAGAGGGAAGGCCTTGCCTGAGGACTTTGTGGCTTGCAATACTAGGCGCTCTTCGACAATGAAATCGCCTCTCTCTAATTTGTCGAGACGCCCATTCAGTTCAGTGCCTTCAACATTGGCGAGGAAGCCTAAGCGTCCGTGGTTTACTCCCAGGATGGGCTTGGGAGTATCTCCAAGCTCAGCGACTGTTTTCAGCAGCGTCCCATCTCCACCGAAGGAAAGGATGATGTCAGCGGAATCAATGAATGTCCTGACATCGGATATCCTTGTGGGAGGTGCGATCATCCCTCGGGAGACAAGCCCGTCATGCATATCAGGATGCAAGACATAGGAATAGGACGATTCGTTGAGAATCTGCAGGACTTCTTCGAGGGGTTGCCACAAAGTGTCTTTGCCAGGATTTCCAGTAATACCGAAGCGCATGAGGAGTAGAAGGTCAGGGAAGGTCGGGATGGCAAACTACGTGCGGAATCATGAACGTACCAATTCATGTTGGTTGGATCGGTTACGTATTGCCGTTTGTCGGGTCTTTATTCGAATCCCGGGTAGGAGGATGCAATAACTGATTTTTATATGTTCATGGGAGCTGTGCTCAGGTATAGTCGACTTAACGGGTGCAGTCCCGCTGGAATGGACACACCACCCGTGCTCATTGAAATATCAATCATTTCTGGTATACCTCGCCATACAGTTGTAGGTCTTGCAAATGGAGCCATTCGGGAGGCAATGGACCGCATCCGAGCCGCCATTGCTGCAGTTGGTCTTTCCTTTCCACGAGGAGCGATCACGATCAACTTAGCACCAGCAGACACACGAAAAGAAGGATCATCATTCGACCTTCCGATCGCGTTAGGTATGCTTTTGGCTGATGGTCAGATTGAGTGTGAGCACGATGTTAGCTCATTCGTTGTGATGGGCGAGCTAACACTAGACGGAGGTGTCAGATCAGTACGTGGTGTGTTGCCAGCGATTGCGTCTGCCTCAGCGGTTGGAATCACACACTTTATCGTGCCTGAAGGAAATCGTAATGAGGCATTGCTACTCGAAGACACGCACATTCACTGTGTATCACACCTGGCTGAGGCAATAGATGTCGTAACGGGGAAGCGCATTCCGGAAAGGCCTGTGCAGGCGCAGCAGCGTTGTTAGAGTTTTGATCTGGACTATTCAGAGGTTCTTGGACAGTTTGGCGCAATCGATGCATTGGAAGTGGCTGCCGCGGGGGGGCATAATCTTATGCTGGTTGGGCCTCCCGGGTGCGGAAAGACAATGCTTTCAAAAAGAATACCGGGAATTATCCCTGCTTGGGAAGGAGCCGAAGCTCTTGAAACAACTAGCATTCATTCTTTGCGGCGTCCAGGGATCGGGCTGATGCCATTTCGCCCATTCCGCGCTCCACATCATTCCATCAATACAGCGGGTATGCTAGGAGGAGGTCGTCCTGTACTTCCCGGAGAAGTATCTCTTGCGCATCAAGGCGTGCTTTTTCTGGACGAGATTGCCGAATACTCTCGCTCCGTCCTTGAAGGATTACGTGAGCCCTTAGAAGAAGGCGCTGTTACAATTGCTCGTGCCGGCGGTCCAGTCCGCTACCCAGCTAATTTCCAATTAATCGCGGCGATGAATCCATGCCCGTGTGGATATTCGGGGGTGCAGGGCAGTACATGTGAATGCACTCAGGCCGAAGTAGTACGATATAGGGCACGCATTAGTGGTCCGCTTTTGGATCGTATCGATATGTTCGTCTTTATGCAGCCTGTTGATCCAGAGGTGGTGTCGTTTGTTGCATCAAGGACATCTGATGCAATCAGGCAGCGAGCGGAGCAAGCATGGAGTCTCGTCAAGAAGGAAGACCAAAACCTGGTGGATAGCGGAAAAAGTTTAGAACATGCAGGTCGGCCGCCTTGGTTCTCAGCGGAGGCCGAAGAGATGCTAAACCGATCAATCAACTCGCTACGACTTTCAATGAGAGGGCGCAACCGAATGATGAAAGTATCCCGGACCATCGCTGCCTTGAATGGCGATCATCTCGTACTGCCAAGGCACCTGTCAAAGGCGTTGCAATATCGACCCCGATGGGTGAGTTAGCTGAGAGATCTTTGCAAAGTGAGAGCCGCTTGGGCGAGACTCGTGCCTTTTTTGGCGTCTCTACGAACCAAGGCTTAATCGTCTAAGGGGTCATCGAGGTCTGATCTGTCGCCATCAGAACGCGCAGATTAAGCGCGCGGGCGGCATCAGCAACAGAGGCCAAATGCTTGACGAGAGCATTTTCATCAGCGCGGAGGACTAGAGCGGTACGTCCATTCAGATCACGTTGAAGTGCTGAAAGAAGACCTTCGCGACCCACACGCTCCTGTTCTACGTAAAAAGTGCCATCCGCTGTTACAGCAACAGAAATGAACTGCCCTGATGTTGGAGCTGCAGCTTCAGTGCGCGGTAAGGTGACCTGAATTCCGAACTGTGGAATAAAGCTGCTCGTCAGCAGAAAGAAAATCAAAAGCAGTAGCACGATATCAGCCAGGCCAGCCTGGCTGAAGGCCATCAGGGGCTTTCGTTCTGTTGAGAAGTTGAGAGACATCGATCAGAAGCTTGATGGGTAATCCTGCGATCTGCTTCCTGAAGCAGGTGTCTGCAGCAAATCGATGAATTCAGTAGCCGACTGTTCCATGTCATTCACAAGCCTGTTGATCCTACCCAACAGGAAATTGTAGAAAAACAGGGCCAAAATACCCACAACGAGTCCGGCGGCGGTCGAAACAAGGGCTTCCCAGATCCCCCCAGCTAGTACGCTTGGGTTGACATTGCCTTGTAGGTTTTGGATTTCCTGGAACGCAGAGATCATTCCGGTAACTGTACCCAGGAAACCAAGCATCGGCGCGATCCCTGCAATACTTGCCAAAATGTCCATTCGTTTTTCAAGTTCGAACGCCTCGTGTTTTCCCGCTGCGTTTACTGCATCTTGAATTTCGGAAATTGGTCGCCCAAGACGTTCCAATCCATGCTTCAGAATTCGGGTAAGAGGTTTGTCTTGTACTTCACAGTACGCCTGTGCGCCATGGATATTACCGACTCCGACATACTCACGAATTCTTCCCATAAACTCATCTCGATCCGTAACCGAGCGCCGAATCGTCATCAACCTCTCGACCAAAAGGTAAATGGTCAGAATGGACAGGAAAAAGATTGGAACCATGATCCATCCAGCCTGCAAGATGATATCAAGCTGGGAGGACGTCGGGTCAGTGACGCTTATCAGGCTGTCAGACGCTGCGCCGACTTCTTGAAGGGCTTGGAGCCTCATGCGAATTCAAAAGAATAGAGGTTAGTAATGTTAGGTCAGCCTTTAGCGTATTCGTTTCACCCAAGTTCCCTCGGGAAGCTCTTCAGATAGCTTTATTCTTGCTTCGTCAGCAATAGCGGCTGTTTCATAAATGCCGACACCCATACGATAACGGGTTATACCATCCTCTTCGTATGCAATAACACCAAGAGGCACCCCTAAATTTGCAAATTGAGTTAGGGATTGTTGCGCTCCTTGTAGCTCTAGGCTCGAACCGACAACTAGCATGTAGCCGGGAGTATCAGCTGTTATTTCTTGATAAACCGCAGAGCCAGACTCATCAGACTCCGAAGGGGCAGTTGAGGCCGGTGCCTCAGGATTGCCTTCTGTTTCATCTGTGGAAAGATTTTTGTCGATGTCCCTGCCACTATCTACGTCAAGATCCCCGACATTCACCTCCGCACTCTCTTGTGCTTCAGCTGCAGTAATTGGATCAGTAGACATCGAGTCATCCGAGGGCCGTATAGCCCAAACTGCAACAATAGAGATAATCAAAACAACTAATAGACCAGCGGCAATTATCAGGCCGCCACGATCTTGTTGATTTTGATGGGCGCCCACACCCGCGCGCCTTCTTCCACCTCGGGAAGGTATCCGTGCAGAGGCTTCCCGTCTTCTGGCGGCCGCTTCCTTGGCCGTGGTCGGTTGGTTAGTCTCTTGATCTGAAGTATCTGACTTGATAGTCTTCTTGCTGGAATCGTCTGAGGAGGCGCCTCCAGGAATAGGTGCATTATCGGGGGCTAGTCGAGATGATGGTGAGTCAGATGATGGTTTACTTCCTGTCGGCTCTGGCGGGAGGGGTGCCGCTTCATCAGTTGACTCGTCGGAGGTCTGTGGTTCGTTCAGTGAATCCTCGTCAGTTGATGTCTCTTCAACGTTGCTGGATAAGCCGGGCTCTGGCTCTGGTGTTACTGTAGACGACGATTCCGACACTACAGGTACCTCTGGTGCCTGAGACGTCCCATCTGAGAGGGATGGCCCCGATTCGGGGTGTACATGGTGGGTAGATGCAATCAAGGCTGCGTGAGCAAGTGCACCCGTTTCACTGAAGCCTTCGACACCGGGCAACTCCGGTGCAATTGGCAAGTCTTTGTCCAATTGGAACGTGATTCCATCTAATCCGGCAGAAAGAGTGCCAAGGCCACTTATCACACTAACTCCTGTGTCCTGAAGCTCCTGAATCACGTCTTTTGCCCAACGCTCAGAAAGCAACTCGGCATGTCGTCGGTTTAACGGACTGAGTTCGAAGAGAAGTTCAGCAAGGTCAATCGTTTTCTCAGTCATCGCCAGTCTCCTCCTTGGTGACGGCTCCGCTCAGGAGATTGACGTTGGTCGATGGAGGCGTCCAGATCACCCTGTCGCCATTAAGGTGTTTTTGAGCAGGGACATGTTTGCGAGTGAACGTACCGAGACCGGGCACTTCAACATTCTTGCCCTCCAGAAGGGCACGTGCAATAAGTCTACCAATGGTAATCCTGTTTTCCACGTCAGGGATTCGGCTGTTCTAGTTAGTAGGCTTTTAGGTTGGAGATGCCAACCATTTGTTCGGAAGATACGAGGATCTACCAATAGCTTTCACCATCGATATCGGAAGCCCAGGAAGAAGGCATTGCTTTCAAGAGGATAGCCCGACCAAAACTCCTGCGTTGACCCAAGGCTGCGGACCCCTGTTGTCATCCCATAATTCGGATGGAAAAACCAGGAAACCATTAGATCGACCCGGGTAATGGCCGAAATGTCATTGGATTCTGTTACATCTGAAGACCGTGCGGTTTCATGAACGAAGTCCACGCGAGACTCCAGGTCTCCATCCAGTAAACTGAGTGCTACGAATCCTCCAAGGGAGATGGGAGACACATAAGGAGCCTTTACATCAGCTGCGTCCAATTGGGTCTGTTGAACCAAGGCGTCGAGTCCGACCTGAAGACCTCTAAATGGAATGACGCTTAGATCTACTAATGAATACATCACACGGGCGTCATCATATGCTAGGGCTGGGTATCCCCTTGAATAGCCCCGGTTTGGACTCGCAGGCTGGAAGGAGTAGCGTCGGAATGGCTGATCCCGCCATCCAGCTTTCACCGAGGCCGACACAAAGTCTGACTGAACAATAATGCCCACTGATGCATCAATGGATGTAAGAGTCGGAAGAAGTCGAGGCTCATCCATCAAATACGGGCTAGTTTGAATAGCATCACGCTGCAATGCCTCACCAATGCTTGGCGCTGTGCCCGCTGTTACCGTAATGGATCTAGAAAGCAAATAGTCGATCCGGGCTAGGGGAGCAACCCACGTAAGACTTCGGGCGGGATCGGTACCGGTCTGAGAATCAGAGTCAAAGCCCATAAAGTAGGCTCCGGCTCGTATCTCCATTTTGCTTGAGTAAAGCCATGTCAGGTATCCTCCTGTCATGCCCAACTTAATGGTCGAACCAGGAAAACCTGAAGCATCGAGACCTGATGAGGTGCCTCGCGCCTCGATGCGTACGGTTCCATCCCGGATGGGGATTACGGCAGAAGAAGTCAGTTTTAAATAGGACTCATCACGTTCTGTAGCTGGGTCAATTCTAACGTCCGGATCATATAATCCTGTTTTGGCATGAGACTGACCAGCAACGGTTTCTAGGCTCAGGCGAATCCTTGAACCGGGGCGATTCTTGAGCGAAATGTTTCCTTCAAGGCCGGAAAAAGTCCGTTCGGGATCAATTTGAGCGGGGCTGGCTAGGGAAGGCTCGGCTCCAAACAATGTGTATTGGTTGCGAAAGCCGTCTACCCCCAATCCGAGTACAAGTGGTCCTGCACGTTGTTCAATTGAGAGGGCGCCAGAGAGGAGATCACGACCTGAATCGAGGTTGTTGCCAGCCGTGACTACATCATGACCGTCCGTTCCGAAATAAGAGAAATCAAATAGCGCTGTAGTTGTCGGAGTCTCTAAAAGCGCGATATCTGCATCTGCACTTCTGTCAAGATGGGCGCCAAGCCGAATGTCCAGCAGCCCAGTTGCCGGCAACCTACGCTCAATAGCCGAGACACTCGGTGGTTCAGGAGCTTGAAGCGGACTCGGAGGCAGGTCAGCACTGGCTTGCCCATACGCCTCCGTAAATGGCCTTCGGTTTGAGTCGATATCAGGAACCCGAGGCGGAGGATTGAACCCAACAATGGGTTGTCTTCTCAACGTGGGGAATGCAATCGTCAAATCGCCTGTGATCTCAACTTCGCGAGGCGCCAGATCCGGAAGAACCGTGTCCTGTCTCGCGAAAGCAGGGATTGAATGAGCAGCAAGAAACAGGACCAGAAGTGCGAATTGTTTCATTCTACTGAAGGTCCTCCAACCTTGCTGCGGCCAATACGGCGACGTCAGATTCAGGATACATAGATTGAATCATTTGATAGAGCCTTATCGCCTGACCTCGGTCACCGAGGGATTCGAAAGCCTGACCCTGAGAAAATGTGCTTCGAGCTAGCCATTGCGGATAACCAGCGAAAAGGGCCTGCATTCTAGAATGGGTTTCAATCCCTTGATTAACGCGTCCGCTTTCGAGCTGTAATTCACCAAGCAAGAAGAGCGCCTCGGCACCTGTTTCATCGCGGGATCGAGAAGTCACTACGTCATAAAGCCGTTCCGCCTCGCTAAGCTCTTGCCTCTGCTCTGCAATTCGCGCTAGACCAAGGTAAGCTGGCCAAGATGCCTCGCTCATGGGAGCCACCTCAACTGCTTCTTGTAACAGGGATTCAGCCTCTAGGTCACGTCCTTGTGCACTCAATGCTAAAGAGAGTCCATATCGAGCAAGAGAAATAGTCCTCGCTTCACCGTTTGATCGCTCCTCCATGAGCCTAAATAGGCGCTCGGCCTCGTCGGCATTGCCAGATCCGAGCACTAAATGACCCAGGTTACCAGCCGCGTCAGCGGAGCGTGCACTAGTTGGATGATCGTCCACAATGGTCCGGTAGTGCTGTTGGGCAAAAGTCGATTCGTTTTTTTGCTCAAACGCCTGAGCCAAGTAAAAATGGGTTTCGGATCTTAGATCTTCGTCCTGGGCAAACTCTAGGAATCGCATGAAATCGGCCATCGACGGATCAATCAATCCGGCTTGATACTTGGCCTCTGCCTGACGAAAGCGAAGTTGCTCAGCAGCCGGTGTACCCTGCAGGACAAGAGCTAGCGAATCAACAACCGAATCAGCGCGGTCTTCCTGCCCAGTGGCTAACAAAGCAAACTGAATTCCGGCAGCTGCGTCTGCGACAAATGGACTCGTCGGGTAGTTGGTCAACACACGTTCGTATTCCTTAACCGCCGCGTTTATATCCCCGCCATTAAACCGTGCATCTCCCTTTCCGTACTGGGCTTTGGCCGCAAGAGGATCCAGTGGGTAGGAATCAATGAGGTGCTGATACTCAACTATAGCCTGCTCGTATTCCTGATTGAGAAAAAACAGGTATCCAAGCGAATATTGAGCCTCTTCGCGCCATTCGCTCAAGGGAAAGGCTTCCAGTAGTTGTCGGAATGTTGATGAGGCCTCAAATGCATCTCCGGAGTTGGAGTAAGCCTGCCCGATCTGGTACATCGAATAGTCGTCTCCATTAGCTGCCATTCGGCCATAAACTCGCACTGCTTCTGGATAGCGCTTTAAAGCAAAGTAGCTGTCAGCTAATCGAAGCCTAGCGTCGGAGCGGTAGGGCACGGTGCCAGTCTCATCACGATAAGCGTCTAAAAATGCTTCGAAGCGTGGAATAGCGGCTCCGTAGTTGCCCTGCTTGAAATACGTCCAGCCCAATGCATATTGAGCTGCATCAGCATGCCGAGCTCCTGGGTAATCACGCAAATAGCGTGTAAAAAGCTGCTCAGCGATGGCGAACTGGCCTATCTGGAAATTACTCTCAGCGGCCCAAAATAGCGTCTCGGATGCACCTGCAGAGGAGGGGTTCGACGAAAACAGCTCCATAAACTCCACAGCAGATGCGTTGTATTCCCGATTTCGGTAATTCAACCATGCCTTTTGAAAGATGATCTCTTCAAGGAGTTCGACAGATACGGTTCCTTCGTCAATTGCTTGGTCAAACGCTTCGTGAGCTGCTTCAAAATTACCTAGAGCAATCTCGGTATTGCCAAGATGCTTGAGTCCATCTCCCCGAAGCTCTGACGAGGGGTAGCCGTTCACTAATTGCCGGAATGCATCTCGGGCGCTCTGCCATTGACGCTCTTCGTAAAACACGATGCCCAGTTCATACCACCCGTGGTCAGCGAGACGATGTCCTTTGAAGTTGGAAAGAAACTGCTGATAAGCACTTATCGATCCTGCAGCATCCTCGGCCAGTCTGAGATTAGTGCCAACGTAATAAGCGGACTCGCCCGCAAGACTTTCATGACCACTGTCCCTGACCATTGAAAAGTTGTCTGCAGCCCATTGCCAGGCCCCTTCATGATGGTAGTTCCACGCAAGACCATACAACGCCCGTTCGAAATAGGGTGAAATGGTATCGCCTTCCGTGAAGTGGCGATAGTTGACAATCGCACCATCACTATTGCGGGTTTGGTTATAGGACTCGGCTAGTAGAAAAATGGCTCGGTCGCGAGCCTCACCCTGCATGTTGGGAAGCCGACGTTCGATCTCCGCAGCGGCACGCCCATATTCACTGATTTCGTAATAGACTTCAGCTAATGCTAAGCCCATGTTGTTAGCCCAAGACGAACCGGCAAACTGACGGTCAAGACGTTCAAAAGAGGCCGCTGCAGCGTCGTAGCGGCCTAATTCTACCTGATTGTATGCAATGGCATATGCGGCGCGCGGCGCGGTTTCGGTCTGCGGGTAGTCCCTTACTACTTCCTCGAAATATGAGATAGCCTCGTCTTCACGTCGAAGGCGGTGGGCTGATTCGCCCATCCAGTATAGAGCGAGGGCTGCTTGTTGAGGTGTCGGAGTCCGCTCCATGACCTGTTCTAAGGTCAAAATAGCTCGGTCGTAATCACCCGTTTCGAAAAAATACTTTCCTAAAGAGAGTCTAGATCCAAATGCATAAGGATGCCGTGGGTAGCGTCTTTCAAAGGCACTAAGGAGCCGGATCGCATCATACTCACGACCCAGCGCGAGGTATGACTCCGCTTCATGATACATTGCATCCGGAGCCCGCGGGTGGTCAGGGTATGCTGATCGAAACTCTCGGAATGTAGCGGCTGCGTCGGAAAAGAGATTGTTATTAAACTCATGTAGCCCATCGGCATACCACTCAACACCACTGCGGTCCACCATTTGTGCCATAACAGGCAACGTGCTAAGGAGAAATAGGACCGAAAAGCATAGCGCGGAAAGCGTCAGCGGAACAGAAACTAGCCTATCGCGAGTGCGGGACCTTCCGAATACGTTCATGCGAGGCAATCTGAGAAAACAGTGAATCCGAGGCGCAGGTGGTTGGCACATCGGAAGAAGTTGGTGTCAATCGAGCGTCTAAACCCGTGTCCGGACGCTACGTTTCCAGTCGTAGTCCGCTAGAGGAAGTAATTGGATGACAATGGAGATGAGCGGACGTATCTTCAGGCCGTAAATTTCTCAGAACGACCCCGTAATCATGAGTGTACTTGCCGTAGGAACAGTCGCTTTCGACCACATTGAAACACCCTTTGGTAAACGCGATCGTGCCTTGGGCGGCAGCGCCACATATATCACGCTGGCCTCCCGCTTCATGAGCGACGACGTCAGGCTTGTCGCAGTGGTTGGACACGACTTCCCGGAAGAGTACGTGGAGGTGATGAGATCTCGAAACATTGACCTCGAGGGGTTGGAAAGCCGACCTGACGAATTAACGTTCGCTTGGGGAGGAAAGTATCATTACGACCTGAACAATCGGGACACGCTCTATACCGACTTGAATGTTCTTTCGAGTTTCAATCCTGTTTTACCGGCTTCCTATACCGATTCTAGAATAGTGTGTCTGGGCAACTTGGACCCAACCGTCCAGGCGAGTGTGATGGATCAGATTTCGGCTCCCGAGATAGTTCTGTGCGACACAATGAATTTCTGGATCGAACACACACCAGATTCGCTCACACAATTGTTGGGTCGCGTGGATTGCCTTGTGATCAATGATTCTGAGGCCCGAGAGCTAGCAGGAGAGCCCAACCTGATTGTTTGTGCACGTCGAATTCGGGAGCTGGGGCCTAAGGTATTAATCATCAAGAAGGGAGAGCACGGTGCATTGATGTTCGCCGGTGATTCAATATTTACCGTCCCGGCTTTTCCTTTGGAAGACATTCAGGATCCAACGGGCGCAGGAGACGCGTTTATGGGCGGCTTTGCTGGTTTTCTATCCGGATGTAAGGAAATTAATCTTGATTCGCTCAAACACGCCTTGGTCTACGGTAGCGTTATTGCTTCGTTTACGGTTGAGAAATTTGGTCCCGAAGCACTCTATGAACTTACAAGGAGCGAAATCGGGCAGAGAATTGATGCTTTCAGGGACCTCACTACGATCCCGATGCCGATTGCTGAGATTACGACGTCCTGACGGTTCGATGTGCAGATGGTTCGAGGTCCTGACGGTTCGATGTGCTGATCAGGCGACCTGCTGATCATACGGCGTTAACATCTCACGACGTTTCCCTATTACGATGTGCCTTAGCCGCAGGCATCCATCCTTGATCTATGTCCATCTCGTTGATTCTAAATATGGCTGCGAGACGGCGAATTTCACTAGGTGACAGGTCAGCCAGTTTATCCAGCGTGGCATAGCCTAACTCGCTGAGTAACTCGAACCCGTCGTCTGAAAGCTGCACAATGCTCCGAATTAGGGTTGATTCCGTTCTAATACCTGATTCTGGCCCTGAGTCGATCACGTTCGGTGTAGCCCAATGCTTCATTATTATCGAAAGTGGCTGGTAGACAGGAAGAGGGTTGGTGGATGTATGATCACTACCCATTCGGTCGCCCTCTATTCTCTCGTTGGGTGAGTCAAGAATCGGGCTGAGTTTTCGAGAGGGAGGCTCCCAATGAATGGCTAATTCTGTTGATTCTTCCGAAGGTTCTGTTTCTGCAGACACTGGTTCAGAATCTGGTATGACCTCGTTTGGCGGTTTGATGGCGGAATCTGAATCCTTTTCAGCCGCAATCGAGATTACCTCTGGCTCTTCGACCCATCCAGCACCGACAATCACATCCGGTTCTTGCGGCTCTTTATGATCAGATGGAACGACGTCGACAAATTGGGCAGATGCGGAATTGAAACGATCTAGGTCCGAACGCAATTGTTCGTTTTCCTCTCGAAAAAGGGCCAACTCGATGCGTTTGTCTTCCCGCAATAGAAGTAGATCTAGACGGGCCTGCTCCAATTCCTCCTTAGGGTCCTGAGCGAGTATTGAATCCTCTTGATTGAGTGTTGGACCCTGAGCAGTGGATTCATGGCGGCTATCCTGATGTAACTGGACCCGCATGTGTCGGATTTGCCTCTCTTTTTCAGCGAGGGATTGAACGCATAGAGCATGCCGATAACGAGCCAACAAGAAACCAAGGCCGGTCCCGATAGCTGCACATGCCAAAGAAATTGCTATGATCAATGAATTGCTCACGTTAGCAAGGAACCGTTTTACCCCATGATGCCGTTTGCGTCACCGTAGTCTGACAAACAGTTGCTTTCGATATGAACCCCTTACTAACACGACTTACTGTCGCAGGACGCAGCCTTGCAACCGTCACAGTCGACAGTGCCACACATAGTATGCTGATATGGGTCGTCATGATTGCATGTATTGCTGGATGTTCGAGCCCGCAGGCAGAAGACATATCAGGAGCGATTCCTATCCGATTGGAACGTGGTGACCCTGAACGGTTATTGCGATTCTATGTAGGCAGTTATGTGGGTGAAACGGGAGGAGATCCTGTACTCGCCGGTGTCTTGGAAGAACGGGAAAATTCGTGGTTTTTGCGGCATCCATCATTCTGGCAGGAAGTAGATACAAGCCTGCAGCAACTGTATCGGGATGGCTTGAGTGCGGAGGAAATCTCAAAGGACTTAATGGACAGTTTTTTGATGAGCTCGTATTACTTTGCTCGAAGGGCGCCTCAGGCTATCGAAGTGTGGAGAGAGAACCTTGGAGATTGGACTAGCTTGGAGAAATGGCTCTCTATTGATGTTAAAGGTAGTATGTCACCATTTCCTCGCCGCGTTGCCATTAAGCGAAGCGCCGTGTTAAGTGCGCTAAACCAGGTTGAAGAAATTGAATCCCCCATCCTGTATCCGGTTGGAACTGCTGTCATTGGGGAGCACTTTTCTAACGGCTTCGTCGTGGAAACGACTATCATGCAGAAGCGATCAGATGGTTTCTGGGATTTCTTTGCCTATGACGATGAGGGGCAATTGGTTGACAGAGTTCAGAAGCAACCCGACGACATGATGGTTCCAATCCGATGTACAGGTTGTCATTTCGGAACGAGGCAATATGAACCTGAGCGGAGCTTCCCGGCAAGAGTTGAAGATGGTCCTGACGGTCCTCGATTTATCGAGGTTGCTGAAGGGCTACGTAACGCTAGCATCGTTTCTACATTACAGGAGCATGCAAAACGAAGCGACATCCTTCTTGGGCTTTATGGAACTATCTATCTCTCAGAAATTGCTCAGAGGATATCTCGAGGCGAAGCCACCTCAGAAGAAATAGGTCTAGCCTTCAAGTTCGGAATTGAGTCTGCCTCGCAGTAGTTTCTAGCAACACCCAGAGATGCTATGTCCGTCGGAACCGTTCGCCTTACCAACGCCGTTTTTTACGCCCATCACGGGGTGATGCAGGAAGAGCATCGCATCGGTGGTCGGTACGAGGTTGATATAGCGATGAAGGTAGACTTCGAAGCTGCAGCCCTCGAGGATGATCTCGCCCGTACGGTCGATTATGAACGGGTTTATAGTGAGGTCAAAGAGATCATCATGGGAAATAAGTTTTTCCTCATCGAGAGACTTTCTTATCTCATTGCACATCGAATTCTGGAACGCGAGGACATGGCATCTCATGTCGAAGTAACTGTCAGAAAGGCCAATCCCCCAGTTGGAGGCCCATGCGACTGTGCAGAAGCGGTTTACGAAGCAATAAGAGCGGGTGTTTAATGATGTCCGGAAATGGTCTCAAGAGAATCTTCCTACTTCGACATGGGAAGTCGGACTGGAAGACCGGCGATATGGACCATGGTCGCCCACTTGCGAGCAGAGGACGGCGGGATGCAGATATGATCGGGCAGCTTATGGCTGGACGTGATTGGAATCCTGAGCTAGTTCTCTGCAGTACTGCTGCCAGAACGCGTCAAACGATTGATCGGGTATCCACATCAGCCGGTTGGAGAGATCCTACAATTGTCTATCACGACGAATTGTATCTAGCGGCTCCGGAATCTGTGCTACGCATGATTCAGTCAATACAGGAGGAGGTATCCTCAGTATTGGTTGTGGGTCATCAACCATTTACATCTATTGTTGCGTCGTTTCTACTTGATGGGCTCATGCTGGACGTGCCGACTGCTTGTTTAGTTGTCGTGGATTGTCCCGCTACCTCATGGACAGAAGTTGGGGTTCTCCCAGGTAGGCTCATTGACCATATTCTACCCAGAACCCTATCCTAGCCAATTTTATGGACCAGTCACACGACATCTCATTTTTGGTGCTTGGTAAGGGAGCCAAGGCTGAAGAGATTACAAAATTTGTCGAGCAAGGAGACGTTGGGCAGATAGATCGGCGCTTTGAGAAGGGGAAAGATTATGATATAGTCCTTCTTTGTAGCATGGATGGGTTCGATATGAATTGGTTGCGTCAATTCGTTGAACATCATCCGGAAAGTTTGCGCATTGCGTTGCGGGACTAAACAAAAGAGAAAGAGAAATGGACTGAGCTTCAGCCACATGTTGACGATTTATTCGGTTCGGTGGAAGAACTCGAAGAGCGCCTACCATTCATTACGAAGAGACTGCGTCTCAGGGATTCTAGGCGTCGTCAGTTCACTGCAATTTTTGAGCATGCTGTTGATGCGATCATCATCATCAACATGCGAGGCATTATTAACCGCTTCAATAAGGCGGCGGAGAATATTTTTGGCTACCTGTCAGACGAGGTTATGGGAAAGAATGTCTCGATGCTTATGCCTTATAGCTATTCGCGAGAACACGATTCCTATATCTCGAATTATGTCACAACAGGTCGAAAAAAGGTAATAGGGATCGGGCGTGAAGTGGAGGGCATGCGTAAAAATGGTGATACCTTCCCAATGGAATTGGCGTTGAGCTAGTTTGAGTCCGAAGGAGATCGGTTCTTTGCGGGTATCGTGCGCGACATCACAGTACGTAGAAGGCTGGAGCATGAAACCCTTCGAACATCCGAGCATGAGCGCCGCAGAGTAGGTCAAGACTTACACGATGGATTGGGTCAGATGCTGACTGGAATCAGCCTAATATCGGGCAATATTGCTCGTCGCTTGACACTCGAAGGCCATAGTATGGGAGATGAGCTGGTAGAAATGACCGATTTAATTCGGGATGCCGACAGATTGAGTCGCAACATTGCGCGGGGTTTAGTGCCGGTAGAAATGGAAGGGGAGGGAATGTCTGCTGCTTTAAGCGCACTTTGCGACAATGCGCGAAAATTCTTTTCTGTCGAATGCGAGTATTCTGAAGAAGGCGATGTTTCTGTCAAGGATGGCGGCGCTGCGTCTAATCTCTACAGAATTGCACAAGAGTGTGTGAGTAATGTTGTAAAACACGGTAGAGCGACTAAAATCGATGTTTCACTTGTTGGAAAGGGCTCAGGTCTAACTCTTAAAGTGACCGATAATGGGGTTGGATTCCCAGACGAATTAAAGAAAGATCGGGGAATGGGCGTAGACATTATGCGCCATCGGGCTAGGGTGATTAATGCACGTCTAGACATTTCTCGTGCTCAAGAAGGGGGGTACAGTCGTCACCTGTGTCCTATCTTCTCCTGGGAAATAGTGAATAAAGACATCTCAACACCATGACTCGTATTGTTGTAGTAGATGATCACCCTCTGATGCGTAAGGGGCTGGTCATGTCGCTAGAAAGCGAATCAGATTTCACGGTTTGTGCTCAGGCATCTAATGCGGAGGACGCAATCGGCATCGTCGAAACCGAAAACCCTGATTTGGTTGTGGTGGATATTTCCCTACCAGGAATGAGCGGTCTTGAACTGATCAAGCAGATCCACGCAATTCGCCCAAACATGAAGACCCTTGTGGTCAGCCGGCACGATGAAGCACTTTATGCAGAACGCGCTATAAGGGCAGGGGCCAAAGGGTACATCATGAAACTTGAGGCAGCTGACGTCATGGTCAAAGCGGTTCGAAGGGTCATGAATAACGGTATTTACGTATCAGACAATATTAATGAGCGGCTGCTCATGGGTATCGCGTCAGGCCACGAAATGCTTTCTCAATCGCCACTTGATGTATTAAGTGATCGCGAGTTGGAAGTATTTGAGTTAACGGGCAAAGGGTTTGGAACGCGCGATATTGCAGAGCGCCTCCACCTCTCCGTTAAAACCGTCGAAAGCTACCGGGCTAGGATCAAAACTAAGCTCAATTTGAACAATGCTGCAGAATTGATGCAGCATGCTGTTCAGTGGGTGGAAGGCGAAAAAGCAGACTAAGTCTGCATCGGGGCTGTAAGGAAACCCCCTACAATTGAGGCCTCCAGCTTTCCTTCTTATCAGGATTCTCTTGGACTACATCGCATCGGACAATAGCCCGATGACTGGTAGGCTGGAGTGTTGTACACTTTTCATGGTTCCAGCAACGTTTTTCGCATGCATCCTGCGAGGACATCATGAAGACTTTCCAGCATCCAGAATTCCATCGCCCAAAAGAATCAACGAGTGATCAACGGGCTCCAATTGGCAAACCATCGCCGAAAAGCACCAAAAAAGGGTTATCCCCGGCGCTATTGCATGGTTCAAAAGGAATTCTACCCATTCTACTCGAAAACCCAAGACGACCGAATAAGGCAAAGGGCAAAGACGTTAAGACTGCCTACCGTGCCACCCTTATGGTTGGGTTTGTCGTTGCCCTGACTGGTGTCAGCTTGCTTTTCCGTGCAGATTACCGGCCGTCTAATGACGATGGTGATTTCACGTTGGCTCGGCAAGAGGTGGTGCAAATGGAGGAAATCGAGCAGACAAAGCAAGAAATAAAAGCACCACCACCACCACGCCCACCCGTTCCAGTGGAGGTTCCTAATGACGTGGTTTTGGATGACGACATCCTTGACCTTGACGTTACATTAGATCTAAATGCGGAAATGCTTGACATTCCGCCGCCACCTCCGGTGCCCGTAGACGATCAGGCAGATGACGAGGTAGAAGTATTCGTGGTTGTTGAGCAAATGCCCCAAGTAATCGGAGGAAACCGCAAGGTGTACGAATTTCTGGATTACCCGGACATCGCACGTCAAGCAGGTATTGAAGGTATGGTTGTAATCCAGATTGTTGTAGGAGCAGAAGGTGTACCAACAGATCCATTTGTAGCGCGATCAGCTGGCGAGGTTTTGGACATTGCAGCCTCGAATGCTGTTATGAAACTACGATTTGAACCGGGCCGCCAACGTGGAAAAGCGGTGCCTGTACGATTAGCCATTCCCATCCGATTTAGGCTGAAAGATGCCGCTAACTCCAGATGAGGCAGTAAGAAGTCAGAAGCATTCAATTTGACCCGCCCGATGGATGCTGCCGTCAATGCTGGACCGCGGTGCGGACGGATCAACACGGCGCGGGGCCTTTGGCCCCGCGCCGACTTGTTTTCTCCCTGATGTATTGACAGCTGAGTCTAAGAGAGGACTGTCAAGTCTGAGAGAAGACAACTGGGTTTGCGAGAAGACAATTGACGAATCACTATGCAAAACAGTACTCGAAATACCCGAGCCCTTTCCGAAGCAGCACACTCAGTTTAAACTGGTCAAAAATGAAGATGCGGGAATCCCCTACAAGTACTTCATACGGGTCGCTGTCAATGGAAGGACGATAGAATCGCGTTTTTTGCATGGGAAACAAGAAAAAGACACTCACTGTGATTCATCACAAAACAGACATGATCAAGAAGCGGGGACTTGACAACCCGAGAGAGGTACGGTTCCAGGACTATCCGGATGATGCCACCATAGAATCACGGTTGAAATTCCTTGTAAACTATGCCGTGTTGGCGCCGTCAACACACAATACACAACCGTGGTTGTTTAGAGTGCTGAACCACACGGTTGAAATCCACGCGGATCGTAGCCGTGCTCTGCCAGTATTGGACCCGGAAGATCGCTGCTTGACCATTAGTTGTGGGTCTTGTATCGCACTTATGGAATCGGCTCTTTCTGTTTTTGGCTTTAAGTGGACAACAACGCTTATGCCTGATTTTTCAAACCCTGATCTACTTGCACGAATTACGGTTCGGGGAGAAGCAGACAAAGCAGACGTAGATACCGAACTAGCTCGAGCGATCGTTTCAAGGAGTACGATTCGTCGCGGATTCATGAATTTGCCGCTTCCCAAAGCGTTTCTGGATTCATTCGATAGCGATAGAGATAATTCAGCCGACACTCTTTGCGCGATTCATGACGAAGAGGCAGAACGCTTGATATTGCAGCAGACGTGCTCAATGGAAGAAGACATGGAGCAGGATATTCATTTCCGTCGCGAAAGCGAGTCTTGGACGCATCCAATTAGATCACGGAGTAGGGATGGCATTCCGGAAAAGCCAGGAATGAGTACACCGATTACTGTGTGCTGGAGTGACCAAGATGCAGGAACGGATACGACACGCCTGTCTGCATTGTGCGTTGTCTCAAATACTCCTCTAGCATGGCTATCCGCGGGAATGACTCTTATGCAAGCTCTGATTGAAGCATCCCGGTTCGGAGTGAACGCAGCCATGATTAATATCCCAAGTGAGGCCAAGCATCTTGCGGACGTTGTTTCTCGTTTGACATCGTGCAATGGGATCCACGTACTACTGGTCCGATTCGGACGTCCCGGCCGGAAAGTTATCACTCAGCGTAGACCGCTGGTTGACGTCATGTTGCACCCAGGATTCAGCCGATAACGTACAAGAGCAAATAGGTTTATCGCTATTTGCTGACGAATCGACACAGAAAATCATACATCAGGTGATCTACCTCTGTAGTCTCTCTTAGCGAATCGATGATTTTCTGGAACACGTCGTCACTTCCCATCTCATTCTCATAGTAAGAACGGTACTTGTGGAGGCGTTCCTCCTCTCGACGATGATCGAGTTCGGAGTGGAATTGCGTTCCATACATTGGCTTTCCGATGATTCGGAAGGCCTCGTTCGGCTGACTCTGATTGTTGACTAGCTCCAAGCCATTCTTAGGGAGTTTGGTCACTCGGTCGTGATGTCCCATGTTCACCAAAAAGGAAAGTGGAAAGTTGCGAAAGAGCTCGTCCACTTGTCCGGCCACTGTCAAATAGACGTGGTGACATCCCAATTCTGCTTTATCAGGATCATGTTCAACGCGGCCACCTAGACCGCGTGCGATCAGTTGGTGTCCCCAACAACTTCCAAAAGTGGGGAGTGAGAGGTCATGAGCCCGCCGCACCAAGTCCAGTGCAAATGGCATCCATGGATAGTCTTTCGTTGCGGAATACTCTCCAGCACCTCCAATGAAGAACGCATCGAACCCGTCGAGAATCGAGTCATCCGGAAGGGTGTCCAGTCGAGCTAGGTTGACAGAAGTAATCTGATCTGCGTCCAGTCTGCACCTTTCTTGAAAGCATTCCTGCTCCTGCGCTTCAATATCAACGGTATTACGTGCCTGCAATAGCAGTACACTTATTTTGCCTGTTTCAGATGCCATGGTTCCTGGATTGAGTGGGTCGGAAAACGGATCACTTGCCAATCAGATCCTTGAAAGAGCCAGTAAGCATGCGGTGTAGAAGATTCAGGGGTAGGCCTACGACAGTATAGTAGTCTCCGTGTATCTCCCGAACGAAAAACGCACCTTGGTCATCTTGGATGCCGTACGAACCTGCCTTGTCCATTGGAGAACCCGACGCTACGTATTCTTTAATGCGTGCATCATCTAGTGTGTCAAACTTAACGCTGGTTGACGAGGGCTCGACCACACATCGGGACGAGGCATTATGAACCAATGCGACAGATGTGATTACCTCATGCGTACGACCGCTCAGCAGTCTAAGCATCGTGATAGCTTCAGCTTCTGTTGCAGGTTTTCCAAGCATCTTACCATCGAGCACAACTGTCGTATCGGATCCAAGAACGAGCGCTGTTTCATTGTTCTTGGCAATGGTTGACGCTTTTTCCACCGCAAGTCGGCAGGCCATGTCAGTCGGGGACTCATTAGGAAAGGGGTCTTCATTCAAATGAGCTGGCAAACATGTAAAATCGAATCCCATGGCGGCTAAAAGCGACTTTCTACGAGGGGATGCAGATGCTAAAATAAGTGGAGCCAATAGGATCATAGGGATCGAGTAGAATTCTTGGACAGGCGTTGGTGTGGACAAATTGCAGAGAGTCAGCCGATGACGTGCAGATCCGATTTGTGTCTGTCAGGCGTTATAGGACTTCAAAAGAGAGGAGTTGGAGACAATACTCCAGCCTGCAAGAGCAACAAAACTAAGGCAAAAGATCCAGTCGCCCATTGCGCGATATGGTGTAGCGACGTTCGAAAGGGGTAGACGTCCAGTCTCTAGCACGGGACCGCCCTCAGAGTGTTCTAGCACGATATGTCCTTGGGCATCAATTAAAGCAGAGGTACCGTCTACAGATACCTGAGCCACGGGCAGGCCTGACGCTGCGGCAAGCAGTTGGGTGAAGGATACATGCTGCGAACGGGGTGCTCCCGACCTCCACCACCCGTCTTGCGTCTGAACGATTAGTAGATCGGCTCCGTTTCGAGCATACGTTCGTCCGTCCCGCAGGAACAGGCTTTCGAAACAGATTAGAACCCCAGCCGTGGCATTTCCTACTTGAAAGAGTTCCATTGCATCGCCCGGTACATAGGCTGCCACACCGCCCGCGGGAACAGAAAAAACGCTGAAAAATGGAATTGTGGACGAAAATGGTACGTATTCAGCGAAGGGTACTAAATGGCGTTTGAGATAGGTCGACTCGGAGCTAATTACTGCATTCGAGGCTTGGGCATTACTGTCTATTAGTATTGCTCCTGCAATAACCGGTAAACCAGCACGGTTGGAGAGATGCTTCACTGCGGCCTGTGCCTCTTCCGAGGTTAGCGGAGGGAGGGATGTTTCAGGTAACAGTAACGCATCAGAATCCCTTGGCGTGTCGATTAAAAGACTTTCAAGCCTCTCTAAACGAGTTGGATCTGCGATATTGGCCCATTCCTCAGGCGACCACCCGGGCTGTACCAAAACAAGCTTAAGCTCATCTGGTGTGTTCTCATCGTTAATAGTTAGGTCAGTCGACCTACTGCTAGATATCCATATTGATTGTGCTGAAGGCCCGAGTGACATGGCGAGAAAGACGGCCAAAAACACCCACTTGAATCGGGTCTTTCGTCTGATCGATTCGATCACACCGACGCTGGATAAGGCAAGAAAAGTCAATCCAATTGGCCCAACGACACGTACCCAGAAGAGTGACCAATCAGAAGGAGCGGCAGCCATGCCGAGACGTAGCCACGGCATAGCAAAGGGCGTTTGGCCTAGGAGCCAGTCGAAGAGGGACCAGGCCAATATCATTGGGAGTAACGAGCCGCCTACGCCAATTCGCTGGAGCCATCTTGGCAGAACAGCGAGTGTCGCAGCGAAAAGCATAGCGTACGCGAGAAGAGCTAATACGGACGTGAGAGCGGTAATTGGGATGGGGTGCAGTGCGACCCAATGAAACGGAAGTATCCAGGCTGACAACAGGAAAACGAGATGCAACATGAAGCGGTGTTGCCGGTCCGAAGCATTGGCAGATTGAGACACCAATACCAGATGGGCCGCTGGGCCCAGAAACAGAGCAAGCCACAATCCAACTGGAGGCCAGGACAAACTCGTCAGGCATCCGGCGACAATAGCCCACCATATTTCTTTTCCCCTTATCCTCATTAACTTGCGGCACCTCTCCTTGCTACGGATTACACATGATCATCCTTACGGTCTGCAACCACAAAGGCGGTACGGGTAAAACCACCACGTCGATTAATCTATCGGCAGCGCTGTCATTGAGCGGATTGCGTGTCCTTGTCATTGATCTGGATCCCCAGGGCTTCCTGACCCGCATGATGGGAATGGGAGAACCGCCCCCAGGCAAATCATCCTTACAGCTGTTCCAGCAGGATACCGCTTCCCCTCCCATCATTCAATCATTGCCAGCATTCGACCTGATTCCGTCTTCGCCAGCTTTATCGACGACGATGAGGAAGTTAACCAAGCCTACCGATGTTTTGTGGGCTAGGGAGTATCTCAAAGGCTCAATTGACGGCTATGATGCTGTGCTGCTGGATACGGCGGCGGCCGTTACCGTTTACAGTCTAAATGCCCTAGTGGCCAGTGACATGGTTCTCATCCCCGTTGCACCCGAGTATCAACCAGTTGTTGGGGCAGAACAAACCTGGCAAACGGTGTCGATGGTGAGAGACAAACTCAATCCAGCGATAAAAAACACCAAATTCCTCTTTACTATGGTCGACGGCCGAAAGAAGAATCACCGCGCTTATCGCGAGTATCTTCGGGAAAAGTACCAAGAGGGAGTTATGCGAAGTATTGTTAGAACGTGTACCACGCTATCCGTGTCGGCGCGCAACGGCACAACGGTATATGATGCAGATTCAACGGCTCGTGGAGCCATTGACTATGCAAATGTGGCTGACGAAATACTGGGAATGGTAAAATCCTCTGCATTATCTGAAGTGCAAGAAGAGAAACCCGTCCGAGAATCGTATTTCCGCCCTGCTGAACATCAAAACAATTCCTGACTTATGCAGATTCTCTGGCGTCTCATTCTGCTGACGGCCTTGGTATGGGGATTACATCAACCCGTTTCAGGCGAATTCCGTCCGGGCCCGCTTCTTGATCCCGTAAACGGACTTTGGGCTACTGCGCGTGCAGCTATACCTCATCAGTCAGAAAACTTCTTTGTCGATGGGATGACAGCAACTGCTCACATAGAAATTGATGAGCGCGGCGTTCCGCACATCTATGCAAAATCAGAGTTGGATGCTGTCGCAGCGCTTGGTTACGCTGTTGTGAGAGATCGTCTTTTTGAACTCGACTTCATCCATCGTGTGACTACTGGTAGGTTGTCAGAGTTGCTTGGACCGGCAGCGGCATCCATAGATCGGCATTTTCTGGAGAACGGCATTGTTCGTGCAGTTCGAGAAAACACAGCTAGATTGCCCGACCAGCTTCCAAGAGACTGGGAGGTCATCGAATGGTATATGAAGGGAGCAAATACCTGGCTGTCTTCACTTGATGAGGGCTCGTATCCGCTCGAGTATCGACTTCTTGGTGCTAAACCACCGGTAGAGCTCACGCCGGAGTTCACGATGGCGCTTTACGCCTATATGACCTACGACCTGAGCTTCAGGCGGACGGCTTCAGACATTCAAGCCGAGCGACTCATGCGGTCGTTAGGAGATTTAGAGTACGATCGTCTTTTCCCGCGCTATTCCACGTGGGAGCGCACGATTGTACCGGAGGCGGAAGCTCATTGGACGGAAGAGGCTGCGGGATCGGCGGCTTCACCTTCGCCGGCTTCACGTTCGGATATTGCAGAGATACCAGGGACAGCCTCAACGCCCGCGTCGCTCTTAGACGTGGAATCGGGCACGAGCGAATCTCCAGCGCAGCTTTTCGCCAGTCAGAAGGGCTCGAAACTGCAACGTGAGTTGGTTCGCACGGCTAATCGGTTAATCGCTCCACCGGCTGCAGAAGGATTCATTGAAGGAAAAGGATCTAATAACTGGGCCGTTTCTGGATCCAGATCAACAACTGGCATGCCGATTCTAGCTGGGGACATGCACTTATCCCTAACGCTGCCTGCGATATGGTACGAGGCACACTTAATAACGCCTTCGTCCAACGTATATGGTGTCACTTTTCCAGCTGTTCCAGGCATTGTAGAGGGTATTACACCAACAACAGCTTGGGCTTTTACCAATACCGGAGCAGACCAGCTAGACACCTATCGAGTCGTGTTGGACGAATCAGGGCGTCAATACTTGTTTGACGGGCAGTGGAGGGATCTCACCGTTGAAACAGACACTATCTTTGTCAAAGGAGGGGATCCGGTAGTTTTGGCCGTGTCATATACACATTTCGGCCCTATTAACCGGAGTGTGGACGGTGATTATGTCACTCGATGGGTCGGCCATGAATTTGGTACCTCGTTGTCTGCCATCTGGGATATGAACAGGGCGACTAATTATGAGGAGTTTGAGCTAGCGATTCGACAGTGGGATTATCCGATGCAGAATATTCTGTATGCCGGACGCGATTCCATTGTGGCCATCCGTAGCACGGGCTATTTGCCTATTCGAGGCCAAGGAGATGCCTATGGTATTCTAGACGGTACGTCGTCAGATACAGAATGGATAGGGCGGGTTCCGTTTGATGAACTACCTCATTCTATTAATCCAGAAAGAGGCTTTCTTTCCTCTACCAATCAACGCCCAGCTTCAGAAGGGTACCCACATTACTTAGGGCGCGATTGGCGAAGTATATATCGATCTATTCGAATCAATGAGTTGCTTTCCTCAAAACAGGAGCATTCGCCAGTTGAAATAGCAAGCTATCAAGCTGATCAGAAAGCGATCAAGGCCCAACTCTTCATTGAGCCACTGAAAGACCTCAAGGATCTCTCTTCTGCCGCGGAACGACTCCGAGAACGCTTCTTGCAATTTGACGGGACAATGTCGGTTGAGAGTACGGTCGCCAGACTGTTCAATGCCTACATAGATAATCTAGAAGACATGACCTGGGACGAGGATGTTTTCGTGGGTACTAGAATCCCCAAGGAAATCCGGATTTTGGAATTACTTAGAGATGATCCCCAGTCAGTCTGGTTCGATCGGCCTGCCACTTCAGAGCGCGAAAACGGTAGCGACGTATTCCGTTTAGCATTGGACGATACGGCTGCAGATTGGGCAAAAGAGGGATTTGCCGAGGTACCACTTGGCGAAATCCAGCAGCTTCAGATCAAACACATTACAGGCGCAGAACCACTTCGCGCGTTATGGCGCGAGGGCATTCCGTTTGGGGGTTCACCAGAGACGCTCTCGCCCGCTAGATCAAATCCAGTGACGTTTACAGCGTCCTGGCGAGTTGTTGTAGATTTTTCTACATCACCACCGCTTGCACGAGGTATTTACCCCGGTGGACAGAGCGGGAATCCGTTTTCGACCTTATACGACGCTCACATTGAGCGATATGCTGACTTCCAGTATTATGACTTGGATATCAGTAATCAACAACACTAGGGCATTGGTGTGGGAAACGATTCTCTTCACCAATTTTCAAGCCCGCGTATTTTTTTAGGCAACCAGAACCGACCATCATGGCCGAACAAGATCAACGATTTTCCAGCAGGCTGGGTCTGCTTTTAAGTGTTTTAGGCATTGCCGTGGGTACAGGCAACATTTGGCGCTTTCCGCGTATTGCGGCCACAAACGCTGGCGATGAGGGGGCAGGAGCCTTCCTGCTGGCCTGGTTCATTTTTCTACTAGTTTGGTCGGTACCTCTCATTATTGCTGAGTATGCGCTCGGTAGAAAAGGCCGCATGGGTGTGGTCGGCACTATTGCTAAAATTGCCGGTGAGAAGTTTACATGGATGGGCGGTTTCATCGCATTCGTCGCTACGGCTATCATGTTTTACTATTCCGTGGTAGCCGGATGGTGTATTTATTATTTCAGCCAAATGGTTATCAATCCGTTGCCTATCTCGGTTGAAACCTCCACGGCGGTATGGGAAGGTTTTCAGGGATCGAGCCTACCTCTGGTTTTCCATGCGCTTGCCATGGGAGTGGGGGCAGCGATTGTGCTCAAGGGAGTAAAATCAATCGAACGGGCGAATAAGATCCTGATTCCGTCCTTGTTCGCCATTGTGCTCATTTCATTGGTTCGAGCTGTGACACTCGATGGTGCGAGCGATGGTATTGCCTTCCTGTTCACGCCTGATTGGGCCACGTTGTCAAATCCGAGGACATGGCTTGAGGCGCTGACGCAAAATGCATGGGATACGGGTGCCGGCTGGGGCCTGATATTGACATACGGCGCGTACATGCATGCAAAGCACGGCGTCGTAAAGAATGCTATGATTACCGGTTTTGGTAATAACGTAGTGTCGCTTTTGGCCGCTATCACCATTTTTGGGACCGTATTCGCGGTGCTGGGTTCCGAAATGACACGGCCCGAAGTGTTGGATATCATGCGAACCAGCGGGCCAGCTGCCACTGGACTCACATTTATCTGGATGCCGCAGCTCTTTGCAAAGATGGCATTCGGTAATCCGCTAGCCATGCTGTTTTTCCTTGGGTTAGCCTTTGCGGCGTTCAGTTCATTGATTTCAATGATCGAGCTGACCTCCAGGATATTGGTGGATTTGGGGCTGACGCGCAGGCAGGCTGTTCTTTCCGTCGCGACAGTGTCCTTCACAATGGGTATCCCATCGGCCGTCAATCTGACCTTCTTCGGTAACCAAGACTTCGTTTGGGGAGTTGCACTGATGGTGTCCGGTGCCTTCATAGCCTTCTCCATCATCCGTTATGGCGCGAGTGCCTTCCGGAAAGAGGCTGTCGATTGTGTCGAAGGAGACTGGAGAGCTGGTCGCCTGTGGGAGTTCCTTATCTCGAAGCTGGTGCCTGTGCAGGCCATCGTTCTTCTAGTATGGTGGTTCTGGCTGTCGATTACCGAATACGCACCTGATACATGGTGGAACCCGCTGGATCCATACAGTGTGATGACAGTGACCGTTCAGTGGGCGATCGTGATAGCCGCACTGCTACTAGCAAATCGATGGATGGTGAGACGCACCTTTGGAGGGAGGATTGGTGCATGAGTGATCAATTCTCCGTTCTCTTTGTCTGCCTAGGCAACATATGCCGGAGTCCAGTCGCAGAGGGGGTGTTCCGCCATCAGGTAGAAGAGGCAGGCCTTACGGGAGCCTTCACCATTGACTCTGCTGGTACAGGAGCGTGGCATGTGGGACAGTCGCCCGATTCCCGAATGACGAAGTCGGCAGCTTCTCAGGGAGTCGACATCTCAAAACAGCATGCACGACAGTTTGTGGAGGAAGATCTTGAGCGATTCGACTTGATCCTCGCAATGGATAAATCAAACCTGCACGATATCCTGTATCTCGACAAAGAGGATACGTTTGGGCACAAGGTTAAGCTTTTCCGGGAGTGGGATCCAGAACCGGGTGATTTTCAGGTGCCAGATCCCTATTACGGAGGAGACGAGGGGTTCCGAAACGTCTTTACGATGGTAGAGAGGACGTCACAAGCTCTGCTAGGAAGCCTGAAAGCGCACTACGGCGTGTGAAGCCGGTTCCGCTAATAAAGGGTGGCATCTGGGCCGCCTAACGGAGGCTCGCAATGTAGGTAGTCAACAGCTCGGGGTCCGACATGTCCTGAAGCAGCAGATCAGGATTACAGGCATTCAGCTTGTCGTGCGTTACCATCCCCGTTGCAACGGCTACTGCGCGAACTCCTGCGTGGCGTGCACATCCGATATCATGCTCAGTGTCTCCGATGATGACCGTGCGATCAGGCTCCACCCATGTCATACCCTGGTCATGCGCCCGCTGCATGGCCATCCCCGGTAGTTCATTGCGAATTTCGTGATCGCTTCCGAAGGCGCCAAAGGGGAAGTGCTCTGCTAATTTGGCAGCGGTAAGCTTGGCATACGCTGTGGGTTGCAGGTTGCCAGTCACTAGCGCTAATTGCACATCGTCAATTGCGAGTAACCGGTCAACGATGTCAGGTACCCCCGGCATCAATGTGATATGCTCTTCACTAATGGTGTCCATCAGCGTTTCCTGGTAGCGCTCCAGACACCGAGGCATGAGCTGGTCGATTTCATGCCCTGTGAATCCTGATCCCGACAACATATCTCGGACAATAGCAGGATCCGTTCGTCCCGAGAACGAGACGTTCTCAGAAGTAACTTCTCGACCAACGACATCAGACAACGCGCGCGTAATGGAGCGTCGTCCCACGCCGTTTGAAATCAGCAGTGTTCCGTCAATGTCGAAAAGGAGCAGAATCATGGCATCTCGTAGAGGGAGTCCTCACGGTCCTCGTGACGGATTTCGTCTACGGGCTCCGCCTTGCCTTCTCCAGCATATAAGCGGTCGGGAAAATTCAACACAAATGCCGGAGTGCTTCCAACATTGCGATAGGCGTGAACAACTCCGGGAGGAATAATGACTTCAACAGGATTATTCGCTCCCACATCGACAATATGGCGCTTCCCAGACGTTGGGGAATCTTCTCGGGCATCCCAGAGAAACAACCGGTAATGGCCGCTAAAAAAGCCAAAACGATCTGTTTGATCGTGGTGTTCGTGCGGCCCACGGGCAAATCCTGGGAATGTTGATGAGAGATACCCCATCGCGGGGAAGTCAGCAACAGCGATCTCATCACGCCGAAACAGTTCGGCTAGCCAGCCTCTGTCATCTGAGAAAATGCTAAACGCCTCAATAGAGACATCGTGGATGGTCCCTTCCTTCCAAGGTGAGCTCATGTCCCTTCACCTAAGCCTATTTCTTCGTAGATAAGATCTCTCGCGAGGCTGTTGGCCTCTTCTAGTCCCTCGAATGTACCGGCGTCACCCCACCAATTAGTCAACGTTCCATGGGTGAGAAGTCCTCGGTCCGCATATGCATTGCTTACATCGGTGATCTCTAGTTCACCACGTTGCGACGGCGTTAGTGTGCGGATATGCTCAAATACAGACGAGTCGTAGAAATAGATTCCGATCACGGAAAACGAAGAGGGGGGATCGGAAGGCTTTTCGATTACTCTGACGATCCGTCCATTTTCGAATTCTGGCACTCCATATCGTTCGGGGTCACGTACCTCTTTCAACAATACCCTCGCTCCAGGGCCCTTAGCGGTCTGCTCGCGGAACGCAATAACATCTTTGTCAAAGTCCTCTCCAAGAACATTGTCTCCTAGGACCACTACAAAAGGATCATCGCCAACGAAGGTTTCGCACAGGGCAAGTGCTTGGGCAATTCCGCCTGGCTCGTCTTGTACCCTGTAGGTAAGATCCACACCGAGACGGGATCCACTTCCGAGCAGATTGACCACATCTCCCATGTGCTCGGGACTTGTTACGAGTACGATTTCTGTCACACCAGCTCTTCGTAGTCGCATGATGGGGTGATAGATCATCGGATACCTACCAACAGGTAGCAGGTGCTTGTTCGTAACCCGCGTTAGCGGATATAGCCGGCTGCCGGTTCCGCCGGCCAAAATGACGCCTTTCATAGAGTCAGGGCATTGATTAGTAGAGTGTTCGTCGTCAACGCAGAATATATGAGCATCCGTGCGTCGAGGTTATGAAAAGTCACACAGAAATGCCCGGAGACATAGACCCAAAAATCGAGGCATCAAAAATGTCATCGATTGCCGTATTGCACTTCGTAATAGGCCAGGTAGTCTTTCCCGAAAATGGCATCCATCCACTCCTGATTGTCAAGGTACCAGGCGACGGTGGCTTCAAGACCGGACGTCAGGTCATGCTTAGGAGTCCATCCCAGCCGGTTCTGGATAGGAGAACTGTCGAGTGCATATCGGAAATCATGTCCAGGCCTGTCTCCCACAAAGCGAATCAATTCGCGACTGCGTCCTGGCTCGTTGCTCGTTTGCCGATCGTATACGTCGAGCAAAAGGTGCACGAGGTCTAGGTTAGTGACCTCCTGAGATCCCCCAATTAAAAAAGTGTCTTCTGTTGCAGCTTGCCGAAGAACGAGATCCAACGCTTCGCAGTGGTCGGTGACGTATAGCCAATCTCGGATGTTTTCCCCCTTACCGTACACCGGTATCTCTTTACGTTCGGAGGCGTTGCGGATCACTAGAGGGATTAACTTCTCTGGAAATTGGAACGGGCCGTAATTGTTTGACGTGTTCGTCATGACGTACGGAAAGCCATAGGTCGTACCGAAAGATCTCACTAGGTGGTCAGCAGCTGCTTTTGAGGCGGCATAGGGAGAGCGCGGCGCATAGGCAGTGTCTTCCCTAAATTCTCCCTCGAGTCCTAGTGAGCCGAATACTTCATCGGTAGAAATGTGATGAAAACGGCATTCATCAAAACGATCTTTCCAGGCTTCCTTTGCAGCTTGCAGCAGCGTTAGCGTACCGGTGACGTTGGTCCGCACAAATTCTCCAGGGTCCAGAATAGATCGGTCCACATGAGACTCGGCTGCAAAGTGAACTACCGTGTCGAATTGCCAGCGCTCAAACAAGGAGCGGATAAAAACAGGGTCTGCAACGTCTCCGCGCTCAAAGTGATAGTTCTCTAATGATTCAATCTGCCTAAGATTGGCAAGGTTTCCTGCGTAGGTCAACAGGTCCAAGTTGACAAATTGGGCAGCTGGATAGCTCGGCACACAGTGCAACAGGTAATTGGAGCCGATAAATCCTGCGCCACCAGTTACAAGAATACGGGAAGGAGTAAAAGACACGTCAATCAGGTTGGATGTGAGAGTGTGAACCGTGTAAGTTCGAGGACGTTCTCGGTTCCGACCGCCGTTATTAGCCTCAGGAATACTACCAATTCATGCCCGACTCGAAACGAACTCTCTATTTGCTGGATGCAATGGCGCTTGCCTACAGAGCGCATTTCATATTCATCAATCGCCCGCTAATCAATTCGCGCGGATTCAACACCAGTGCTACGTATGGCTTTACGTCTGCGCTTGTCAAGTTGATTGAGGATCACGGAATCAACCACATGGCGGTGGTATTTGACGTCATGGAGCCAGGTGGGACGTTTCGCGATGAGATGTATGAGGACTACAAAGGGCATCGTGATCCACCGCCTGAAGAGCTTATTGCAAACCTTCCACACATGAAGCGTGTGGTCGAGGCAATTGATATTCCCGTCATTGAGGTGGGGGGCGTTGAGGCTGACGATGTAATCGGGACGCTGGCGTTACGGGTAGCTGCTGAAAATACAGACGCGGTTATTGTGTCTCCTGACAAGGATTTTCAGCAATTGATTGGTCCACATGTCACTCAGTTTAGGCCCGCGTACCGAGGAGAGGAGTTTGACCCAGTTACTTTGGACTCTTTTCGGGAAAAGTATGGTCTTGAGCCGGTTCAGTTCATCGATGTGCTTGCCTTAATGGGGGATTCGGCGGACAATGTGCCCGGTGTGCATGGCATAGGTGAGAAGACAGCCATCAAACTGATTTCGGAGTATGGCACTATTGAAAAATTGATAGAACACGCCGACGAGTTAAGTGGCAAACGAGCACGCGAAGGCATGCAGCAGCATGCTGATATGGCGATTTTGTCCAAGAAACTGGTAACTATCAAGACCGATGTTCCATTAGATTTGGGCTGGGATGACTTTAAATGCGAAGCGCCAAATCTGCAGGAGATCCGTCAACTCTTCGATGAGCTAGAATTTAGCCGACTGTATGACAGAGTGGCCCGCGTGATTGGGCCAAAAGGAACATCCAGCACTGCAGAAGCAACTCTTAGACCTGTTCAAGAAGCATCCTCCTCTCAAACGGATTCAGAGCCTGATTCAGAAGGCCAAGGGTCCCTGTTTGCAGATGATGGCCTTAAACGCTACGCACCCAATACGACATCGTATAAGATGTTAACAACGCTGGCGGATGTTAAACAGGCCGTTGTAGACCTTGAAGGGAAGCATCCTCTTTCATTCGATACGGAAACCACATCGACTGATCCAATGCTAGCCTCATTGGTGGGCATTTCGCTTTCAACACAAAAAAACGACGCGGTTTACATACCCACTCCATTGCCTGATGGAACGCCAACGGAGGCTGTTCTAGCGGTGTTGGCGCCTTTGTTTACTACAGACGAGGAAAAAATCGGTCAGAATGTGAAATACGACTGGTTGGTTTTGGCACGGCATGGTGCGCCGGTCAATGGGCCATTCTTTGACACGATGGTTGCCCACTACCTGGTATCTCCTGAGGCATCTCACGGTATGGACGCTCTCGCACGTAATCTTCTGGGGTACGAGACGATCCCAATCTCAACCCTGATCGGGAAGGGAAAAGATGCTAAATCGATGCGCGACGTGGCTCCCGTAGACGTTTCTCCCTACGCGTGTGAAGATGCTGACATCACGTTGCAGCTTTCAGAGGTCTTGAGACCCCAATTGGGAGAAAATGGGGTGGAATCACTCGCTTTTGATCTGGAATTCCCCCTGATTGAAGTGTTAGCCAGAATGGAGGTCGAAGGTATCAAACTTGATCGTCCTGTTTTGCAGGAGCTTTCCGTTCGAACAGCGGAGGATTTAGAGGTACTGCAAAAGGCCATCTTCGAAGCAGCAGGAGAGGAGTTCAACATTGCCTCCCCGGCGCAGATTGGGAAAATACTGTTCGAAAAAATCGGTCTGCGCGTCGTCTCAAAAACGTCCACTGGCAAACCTTCCACGAAGGAATCGGATCTTCAAGAATTAGCTTCCGAGCATGAGCTGCCAGCCATGATCCTCGATTGGAGAGAGCTAGCAAAGCTGAAATCAACGTATATCGATTCCCTAGGGGATCTCGTGCATCCGGAAACAGGTCGATTACACACTTCCTACAGTCAGACGGTAGCCGCAACGGGGCGGCTATCTAGTTCTAATCCGAATCTCCAGAACATTCCAATCCGCACAGAACGGGGACGGGAAATCCGAAAGGCATTCGTGCCAAAAGACGGATGTGTATTGCTTTCTGCGGATTACGCCCAGATTGAACTGCGCATTTTGGCCTCTTTGGCCGATGATGAAGCCATGCAGCAGGCCTATCTCAATGGAGAAGACATACACACATCGACAGCGGCACGGGTATTTGGAGTACCACTGAGCGACGTCACTCGTGAGCAGCGTGGTCGCGCTAAAGAGGTCAATTATGGTATTCCGTACGGCATTTCGGCGTACGGCCTTTCAAACAGATTGCGCTGCCCGGTCGGTGAGGCGCAGAAGTTGATCGACACATATAATCGCAGTTTTCCGTCTGTTGCTCGATACTTGACCGAGCAAATCGAGACGGCGCGTGAGAACGGATACGCAGAGACCATGCTGGGCCGTCGTCGCTATCTCCCCGACATTGATGCCCGTAACCGGAACGTTCGTGCAGCAGCGGAACGTGTTGCAGTGAATATGCCCATTCAAGGTACTCAGGCAGACATGATCAAGCTCGCAATGATTGCAATCGACCGCAGGATCCGAGAGGAAAATCTGAAGAGCCGCATGCTGTTACAGGTTCACGATGAACTTGTGTTTGAGGTCCCACACGATGAAGTTGAGCTACTCAAAAAACTCGTCGAGAAAGAAATGACAGAGGCTCTTTTACTCAAGATTCCAGTCGAGGTATCGATGGGGACGGGTGCTAATTGGTTGGAGGCGCATTGATGAACGAAACTCAGAAGAGAAGTTTAAAGGATACAAAGCACGAAGGCTTCACGTTCATTGAGGAAGATGGTGGCATTCAGGCCTGGCAATTGGATTCAAATGGACTGACGGTTCTGCTATGTCCTCAGGGTGCTGCTCGTGTAGCCACGCTGATGATTACCTATAAGGTCGGTAGCCGCAATGAACGGCAAGGGGAGACGGGTGCGACCCATTTCTTGGAGCACATGATGTTCAAAGGGACGTCGCGTTACTCAAAGCAGAGTGGCACAACTATCTTCAATGCTCTTCAAGCGCAGGGGGCACGTGTCAATGCCACGACCTGGAACGATCGAACAAACTACTACGAGCTGCTTCCTTCGAGTCATTTAGATCTTGCTATCGACATCGAAGCAGATAGAATGCGCAATTTGCTACTGGATCCAGGCGAAGTTGAAAGCGAGCGTTCCGTTATCCTAAACGAGTTCGACGGCGGCGAAAATGAGCCGTATCGCAAGCTTTACCACGCTGTCTGGTCTACGGCTTTTGAAGCACATACCTACCACCATCCCACGATTGGATGGCGCTCAGATATTGAAACCATTACGTCAGAGGGTCTGAGAGGATATTATGATCGGTTCTACTGGCCTAACAATGCCACTGTATCGGTCATAGGCGGATTTGATGCTGAACAGGCCATGGCAAGTATCCTGAATAAATTTGGATCCATTCCGCGCGGGCTCGATTCGGAAGTGGATGTTGTTCGGGAGCCCAGACAATTGGGGGAGCGAACAACAGTCATCCGTATGGCGGGCGGAATGCCAGCTCTTCTGGTTGGATTCAAGTCGCCAGATGCCATGAATGATAGAATGAACGCGCTGCATATGGCAGGCCTTGTTCTCTCTCACGGAAGGTCGAGCCGGCTACAGCAACTCATGGTCGACGGCGGGCTGGCTACGTCCGTTTCAGCTGGTGCGTCATCTTTCAGAGATCCCGGCCTGTTTACCATTTTCGTAGCTCTTGCGCCGGATGTGGATATGGCCGAAGTAGAGCGTGTGCTTCAGGAGGAATTAACTCTTCTGGCTAGTGAGCCTGTATCCGACCGCGAATTAGAGCGAGCAATGGCCAAGTTAGAAGCTGAGACGCTCTATGCGCGGGACGGATCTTATTCGATGGCATCTCAACTAAATGAGGCGATCGCAGCCGGAGACTGGAAGCTATATACTCGGTTTTTGGAAGGTGCATCCAAGGTCACGGCCGAGGACATCATGGAAGCTGCTCGCAGCACGTTCAAAAAAGAACAGAGCACCACCGGCATCTATGAACCATTAGCAGCTGAAGTGGCCTGACACGAACGGACTAGATTAGCCTTCCAATTCAGCTACTAACATTTCTAGATCTGGCATGTATTCCTTGATCGGAAACAGGCCGAGGTACCCGGAGAGTATCTTGCCATCCGATCCGACGACAAAGGTGCCCGGAAGCGCATAGACCCCGCCAAATCCTTCACCGAGTTCGCCTTGGACATCGAGGATCTGGGGGTAGTTCATGTAGAAGTCTTCCGCAAATGGCCTCACCATGTCGAATCCTTCCTCGTCCATCGACACGCCAAGTATTTCGAACGGCCGATCTTTCCATTCTTCTTTCAAGGCTACAAACTCTGGAATTTCGACCACGCACGGACCACACCAAGTGGCCCAGAAGTTGACCAGTGTAATCTTTCCATCGAAGTCAGCCTGTGTAAAGGTTCCACCATTCATCAAATCGCGCTCGAACTCAGGCACCATCTCGGGCGTCTGGGCGCGTCCCGTCATAGGCACCAACGAGAAAGGCTCAGCAGCTGGCTTATCACCGCATGCAAATAAGACAAGAGCGGTCAGCGAAAGCAAGAGTATAGAAAGACCGGATCGCATATCAGGGGCCTTTAGTAGGCAATGATGACAGGAAGGGACGGCCGGACCGAACCCTTTATGGAGTGTGCGAGTTGATTCGTGCGTTACACTGTGCGCCGATCATCGTTCCGACGGCCCGCCTAGGCGACCTGCTTTGTTTCAACCATTTTTCCTGACAGAATGTCCCTCATCGACCCAATTACCGCAAGAATGTCACCTGCTCGACCTCAAAACGTTCCTCAGACACCGTCTGAAGCAGGTAGCGCCTCGAAAACCACGGGCGCCGAGTCCGTGACCTGGGATCTGTCCCAGATGTTTGCTTCCGTATCGGATCTCAAGCAGACCCTAGCCGATAGCCTCTCAATGGCAGAGTCCTTTGCCCTCGCGTATCGGGGAAACGTTGCAGCGTTGGATATCGATGGATTAGCGGCTGCCATGAAGGAAATGGAAACGTTACAGGATGGAGTCGGAAAGGCGTATACGTATGCGTATCTGAACTGGTCAACGGACACAGCTGATGCTGAGCGGGGCGCTCTCCTACAACATGTGCGGGAGTCCTACACAACGATTGCTGGACATCTACTCTTCTTTGAATTGGAATGGACGCAGGTTGAGGACAAAAGAGCAGCGGAATTGCTAAGCGATGGAAGCTTGAGCTTCTGCAGACATTACCTAGAAGTGGCCAGGCTTCAAAAGCCTTACTTGCTGTCCGAAGAAGGAGAGCGAGTCATGATGGAGAAGGGAAATACAGGTCGATCGGCTTGGAACAGGTTTTTCGATGAGACCCTGTCCGATATGCGTTTCGAAGTGGATGGTGTTGCTATGACGCAGCAGCAGGTCTTGGCGCGATTGCACGATAAGGATCGCGAGACCCGCCGGGTTGCGGCTGAGGCGTTCACCCAAGGTCTAAAAGCTTCATCCAGGCCACTGACGTTCATCTTCAATACAATTTTAGCTGATAAGGCCCTTGATGATCGCTTGCGTGGCTATCCGTCATGGATCACTTCACGCAACATGTCTAACGAGGTAGCGGATGAGGATGTAGAGGCCCTGATTGGCGCCGTTCAGGATGGTTACGTTCATGTTCAGCGATTCTACTCCATCAAACAGCGGTTACTGGGCCTCGAAACCATGACTGAGTACGACCGCTACGCTCCGATAGGCGAAGCAGATCGTCACATTGATTGGGATACGGCTCGCGAAATGGTGCTCTCATCTTACACCGAGTTCCATCCGCAGATGGGCGCTATTACAAAACGCTTCTTCGATGAGAACTGGATCGATGCCGCCCTTGGCGAGGCAAAGCGGGGGGGTGCGTTCAGTCACGGCGCGGTGCCATCGACTCATCCTTATATCCTAATGAACTACACGGGTAAAATTCGTGATGTGCAGACACTCGCCCATGAATTGGGACATGGTGTGCATCAGTATCTTTCCCGGGAGCAAGGCATTTTCCATGCTGATACGCCTCTAACCACGGCTGAAACTGCATCCGTATTTGGTGAGATGTTAGTCTTCCAGCGCTTGATGCGCGAAGAAACTGATCCGGCCAATCGTTTGGCCATGTTGATGGGCAAAATCGATGATACTATTGCAACCGTCTTTCGACAGGTGTCCATGAACCGGTTCGAGAATAGGATTCACCACGAGCGCCGTGAAAAAGGAGAATTGTCCACAGCAGACCTGAGTGAAGCATGGATGGATACACAGCGTCCGATGTTTGGGGATAGTGTGACGCTGAGTGAAAACTATGCAGCGTGGTGGAGCTACATCCCGCATTTCCTACATACACCGGGCTATGTCTACGCGTATGCCTTTGGTGAACTGTTGGTGCTTGCGCTCTATCAGCGCTACCAGGAGCAGGGCGAGTCCTTTGCTGACGCGTATCTGGACCTACTGCGAAGTGGTGGATCAGATTGGCCACACGTACTCGTAGGACGCTTGGGCGTAGATCTACGCGATCCAGCATTTTGGGCCGGCGGTGTGCAAGCTATTGGGGCCCTTGTAGATCAGGCCGAAGAACTGAGCCGTCAGGTCAACTGATCTCTGTAGATAGGCCAGCGGAGCACTACATAAACGCCATTTGCCCGAGTATCCACGCGCATCCTAGAGCTGCGTATATACCTAATATGTACCCAGACACTCCCATAAGGAGGCCTACGGGTGCCATGGCTGGATGATAGACACTGGCCACGACTGGGGCGCTGGCAGCACCGCCTATGTTTGCCATGCTTCCGGTGGCCACAAAGAAAAGCGGCGCCCTGAATAGCTTGGCGAATATCATTAACAAGGCAATGTGTACACTGATCCAAACTGCACCGGCCGCGAGGAAGAGAGGGGCATCAACGACCGCTCGAAGGTCAGCCCTTGCTCCGATTGAAGTGAGAAGTAGATAGAGAGCTAAAAATCCAATTTTGGATGCGCCAGCAGACTCCAAATTTCGCAATCGGGTAAAAGAGAGCGAGAGGCCGACGGTCACTACGATCAATATCGCCCAGGTAGCAGGAGAGATAATGGTAGGATCTCCAACAGCCGGTAGACGATCCCCAACGGCAATGGCAACAACGGTAGCTACTAGTGTTAAGCCGACGATATAAATTAGATCATTGAGCTGGACCGGCCGCCGTGTTTGATCTAGTTCTGAGAGCCGAGCGTTGGCCTGTTCGATGGCTCCATTGTCAGCTTTAACCCACTTGTCAAACCGTTCTTGAAAGGCGCTCAAGAAGATTAAAATGCCCATCCATCCGTATCCAACAACGGTATCTACGACGATAATGGGCCCCAGCATGGCATCCGATGCCCCAACGCTTTCCTTTATAGCCAGCATGTTGGCGGTCCCGCCGATCCAACTTCCGGACAGAGTGGCTAGTCCCTGCCACGCATCTTCGGGTAGAAAAGCGCCAAAAATCAGGTAGGCGATCGGTCCACCGATGACGATTCCAAGCGTACCGGCCAGCATCATTATGATGGCCTTTCGCCCCAGTTTGAGGATCGAGGGAAGATCGACCGTAATCATCAATAAGAAGAGCGAAAACGGTAGTAGAACCGTTGACATCCATGAATACACTCCCGAACTCGATGGCGTGATGCCAGCTGTCGTCAGTAACATGGGCACAAAATAGGCCCAGATTACAGGGGGCAGAATCCTGAATACCTTTGAGAGTGCTGGGAGCGTAGAGAGCCAGAAGACAAGAGCGAGTACCCCAGCCAAAAGCGCAAATAGTTGATTTGGTTCGGTGATCATATTAGTCAGAACTATCTAGAGAATTGGACGGGACGGGAAGATATACGCTAAAGCACGAGCCCTTTCCTGGCTCACTAGTAACTTCGATTCGGCCATCCATTAGGTCAATGAGGCCTTTAACAATGGTAAGTCCAAGGCCAGTACCTTCATGAGAACGACCAGCTTCGGTGCTTTCCTGGGTGAACTCGTCAAAAACGTGAGGCAAGAATTCCTTGGCCATACCTTTACCTGTATCCTGGACATCAATACGGATAACAGACTCAAGAAACTCCCAAGACACGGTGATTGAGCCTTCAGACGTGAATTTAGCGGCGTTTCCAATCAGGTTGTTCAGAATGCGAATCAGAAAGTCCTCGTCGGCCAGGACCATAGGTTCTCCTTGGCCAACGCAGGACAGCGTCACTTTATCGTTTTGCAGCAATGGCTGCAAGGTGGCTACAACCTCTTCCACTAACACATCGAGTCTAACCGGCTGCATGAGAGGATCGATGTGGTGTTTCTCCAAACGCGTCGCTTCAAGAACGGCATTGATCGTTGTAAGAAGTCGATTTCCACTGTCCCGAATTGTTTGTGCGAACTCCCGGTAATCATCGTTATTAGTGCCTTCCTCGATCAATTGCGCAAACCCAATGATGCTGGCAAGCGGCATCCGAAGTTCGTGGCTCATATTGGCCAAGAAAGTGCTTTTCATCGCGGAAGCCTCTTCGGCAGCTTTGCGAGCCAAGCGAAGCTGCTCTTTAATTTCAACTTCGTTCGTAACATCGCGAAACGTCACAAGAAAGGCCTCGCGGCCTTCCCATCGAACATCATGCGCACGAACGTGAAGCGTTCGGGCTAAGGAGTTAGCCGGTTCAATTCGTACGAAGTCCTCTCCAGAAAGGGGAATATCCGTGGGAATATCCATCCCGTACAGCTCATCCAGATCACGATCGAGCAGAAATTCAGCAGCTGGATTGGCAAACATCACTACACCCGTCTTGTCTACGATCAAGACACCGTCTTGGATGTTTTCGATGATCGTTCGAAGCCGTATTTCTGCCTCTTGTGTTGCATCTAGGATACGTGCACGGTCGATGGCGTTTGCGATTCGGCGCACAATATCAACTGGCTCATCACGGTCACGAAATAGAGTGTCCTGGGCCCCTAGTCTGATCAACGTATCCCAGGAGCCAAGATCAGCAGCATCTATACCAACAAGTACAGCCGAGGCAGGCTTGTCCTTGAGGATGTCAGCGAGAATATCTCTAGCGGTATCTTGACCGATAGATGCGTCAAGGATGTAGGCGTCTGCATCGGAAATAGCCCCGGGCATGCTGTCTGGAAACGTTACAGATACTTCGTAACCATTGATCACACTGAACGCCACACGCAGCCACTCGGCATGTTCGCCGGTTGCAGCTATCAGGTTAATGCGTTTATCTGCCGTCATGCAGGCAGTATCTGTAATTCGCGTGGATACGTGCTCAGACTGCGGGCTCCGTCCTTGGTAATAACCATGTCATCCTCAATTCGAACGCCTCCTTCACCGGGCAAATAGATGCCCGGCTCAACGGTAAACGTCATTCCAGGTTCGAGAAGTTGGTCGTTACCTGCGCGCATATAGGGTTCTTCATGGACTTCAAGGCCTAGTCCGTGCCCGGTTCGGTGCGTAAAATACTCCCCAAACCCTGCGTCTGTAATCGTTTTGCGAGAAGCGTCATCGACAGCACCCGCAGGGACACCTGGACGCGAGGCGTTGCGGCCCGCCTCATTTGAAGCTCGAACCGTGTCGTGAATGAGACGAAGCTTCTCAGAGGGCTGGCCGAGTGCAAACGTTCTGGTGAGGTCAGAAAAATACCCCTGGTGATTAGCTCCCCAGTCAAAGAGAATTAAATCACCCTTTTTAGCCTGATAATCTGTCGGCATCGCATGTGGATTTGCTGAATTAGCTCCAAAAGCGATAATTGGTTGAAACGGCAGTTCTCCTCCAGAGCCCTCGGCTAGCAAGTTGGCGATCAAACGCCCTGCAATCTCACGTTCAGAGACACCTACTTTCACATGAGGAAGAGTAGCTTTCAACGCATCTTGTGCCATGCGTACAGCTTCTTGCATCAAATCGAGCTCGGAACTGTCCTTCTTAGCACGAAGGGAGGCCATGGCGCCTTCGCAAGAGACGAGGGATATTTGTGGAAGTGCGCCCTCAAGGAATCGAAGTTCAAGCACTCTTAGACTACGCGGTTCGATGCCAACACGTCTTGCGCCCATAGACGCAAGACGGGCTAATCCAGCCGTAAACGCTGCTTGCCAGGAAGACACGTCCTCAGAATAGGTGAAGGCTTCAAGGGCAAAAGAAGCATGATTAAGTTTCTGAGCTTCCAGTTCCGGGACAATGATTGATGCCTCTCCATTCGCTGGCAGGCAGAGGATTACAGGCCGTTCGCTTATGTGAAAATGCAGGCCCGACAAGTAGGGCATCGAGGGGCCAGGGTTTAACAGAACGGAATCTAGGCCAGATTGGTGCATGGCAGCTCGAAGAGCGGCAACTCGGCGTATGAATTGGTTTGACATGGAATTTTTGATTGATCAGATACGGGAATCTAGCGCCTAGCGGCAACGGCATCAATTGCCTCTCTGAACTCACGAGATGCTACCACGGGGTCATCAGCCAAAGAGATAGCCGTCATTACGGCCACACCATGTGCTCCCGCTCTCAGTATATCAGGCGCACGAAGAGCCGTAATGCCGGCGATGCCAATGATGGGTATATCGACATTGTTAGCCATTTCGAGAACACCTTCAAGGCCTTTGATCGGTGTTGAATTAGCCTTGGATTGGGTGGGGAAGACGGGGCCAAACCCGATGTAGTCTGCGCCACATTCGAGCGCTTTACGCGCTTGGGGGATGGAGGGAGCAGTGATGCCGATGATGGCATCAGGTCCTAGAATTGACCGCGCATCTAGTAGAGGCATGTCAGTTTGCCCAAGATGTACGCCACTCGCACCGACGGCTAAGGCGATGTCGATTCGGTCATTGATCACCAAAGGAATCTCTGCGTCGTGGCATACTTTCGCGACGGCGTGGGCATTGGAAAGAATATCCTGAATAGCACCGAGCTTTTGACGAAATTGAATGACATCTGCACCACCTTCGATAGCCAAAGCTGCGAGCTTGGCATGGCTAAACCGTTGTTGAAAAGTAAAATCCGTAAGTACGTGAAAGCGTCCGATAGGAGAAGTCATCGGTAAAAGGTGCAGTTAAGGCTGCAGGTTGTGCGAAAGTTGCCGTAAGGGGTAGTGCAACGGTTGGTGCGAATCGTTGCCGTGTCTTACGTTAGGACGAGTATCGCCAAGTTAACCTCTAAGGTCACAAGTAGTATGGGACAATCCACCACTAAATCCCGCAGGGATTTCCTCAAGAAATCAGCCGTTGCGTCCGTTGCAGCAGCCACATTAGGATCCGCACCTCGAGTCGTGAGTGCAGCTTCATCGGTCTTACCTAATAAGAAGGCCGACGGACCCCTAGTAATTAGTAGCCGGAATGGGCAGCAATCGGTTCTAAAAGCTATGGAACTGATACAAGGTGGTGCAGATGCACTTGAGGCCGTGGTTGCCGGAGTGAATCTGGTGGAGGAGGATCCGAATGATACGAGTGTAGGATACGGGGGAGCGCCCAATGCTCTCGGCATCGTCCAACTCGATGCAGCTGTTATGCACGGACCAACTGGTCGTGCAGGCTCTGTGGCCTGTATTGAAGGCATCAAGTACCCTTCGAAGGTCGCAAAACTGGTTCTTGAGCGCACCGACCACGTCAATCTTGTGGGTAAGGGTGCACAAGACTTTGCGGTTATGCACGGTTTTCCCGTCGAAAATCTTTTGACCGAGCAAGCACGCGAAATGTGGGTCCGTTGGCGCGAAAACCTGTCCAATCGGGACGAATATTTACCGCCGCATGACCCGTCTGACGCCATAATTGGCTCTGACTATGTCCCTCAAAAGCGCTCGTGGGGTACGATTCATTGTTCGGCTATTGACCTTGCAGGCAATATTTCGTCTGTCACGACCACGTCGGGTATGGCTTTTAAAATTCCCGGACGTGTGGGCGACTCACCGATCATTGGTGCAGGACTATACTGCGATAATGAAGTCGGTGCAGCCGGTTCGACGGGTAGAGGTGAAGCAAATCTCGAAACACTTGCTTCCTTCTTAATAGTAGAGCGCATGCGCGAAGGAGACTCCCCCGAAGCTGCCTGCCTATTCGCCTGCAAGCGTATTTCAGACCACACTAAAGTGGCTCACCTTCTTGACGAAAACGGACGTCCCAACTTCAATGTCCAGTTCTATGCTCTTAATACTGCTGGTGAAGTAGGTGGCGCAGAGATCTGGGGTGGAAACGGCAAGTTCGCAGCAGCTAATTCCGAAGGTGGCTTCCTTGTCGACCTCGCCGCTCTCTACACGAGAGATTAATCCTTAGGTCGCGCCTGGTGTTTGGGTTTCTACGGTGACCAAACGCTGATATTATCATTCATTTCGTTCACTTCGATCTATCTATGCGCAGAATCCTGCACTCAACAGCACTTTGCTGTTTTCTCTTCGTAGTCTCCCTTTCTCAGGCACAATCTCTGCCCTTTGCAATGGATGCGCCGACGGACGGCGCAGAGTCGTACGACAGGTCTATTCCAACTCCGGAGTCCGTGATTGGGCACGTCATTGGTACTAAACACACGGTACCGCATGAGGTTGAAGCCTATTTCCGCGCTGTCGCAGGTGTGAGTGATCGCGTGACGCTAGACGTGCATGCACGCTCCTACGAGGGCCGCAACCTGATTCATGCCATCGTGACATCTCCAGCGAATCATGCTCGCCTAGATGAGATTCTTGCGATGCAGCAGCGGGTGGCTGATGATCCCGCTTCTGTTTCAGATGCAGATCTAGCCGATATGCCGGTAGTCCTGTATCAAGGCTACAGTGTGCACGGAAATGAAGCTTCAGGTACAGAAGCCTCCTTATTGTATCTCTATCACTTGGCAGCAGGCCAAGGGTCTGAGATTGATGAGGCGCTCGACAGTGCCATCATCCTCATCGTGCCCATGTTCAACCCTGATGGTCGGGACCGCTTTGGCGATTGGGTGAACCGAAATCGTGGAGGCGTTGCCACTAATGACCCGCAGGATCGCGAGCACAACGAGCCATGGCCTGGTGGACGGACGAATCATTACTGGTTTGACCTGAACAGGGATTGGATGGTGGCTCAGCACCCGGAGTCGAAGGGGCGAATCGAGCTTTTTCACACCTGGCGGCCCCATATTTTGACCGATCACCACGAGATGGGCGGAAACGCAACATTCTTTTTCCAGCCGGGCATTCCAACCAGGAATAACCCGAATACTCCGGTTTTGAACACTGAGCTTACTGCAAGAATTGGCACCTATCATGCCCGGGGCCTGGATGCTGTGGGATCAGCGTACTACTCAGAAGAAAGCTATGATGATTTTTTCCTGGGCAAGGGATCAGCGTTTCCGGATGTCAATGGGGGCGTCGGCATCTTGTTCGAACAGGCTTCGTCCCGTGCATTGATCGGAGCAGCATCAGATGGCGACCTCCACTATGCGTTCACGGTTCTCAACCAATATGTGACTTCGCTCACGACCCTGCATGCTGGCATTGGAATGCGTCAGGACATGCTGCGTTATCAGCGAGACTTCTACCTTGATGCCCTCGAAGAGGCGAGCAAATCGAAGACGAAAGCTTGGGTCCTGGATATGGCTGATGGACGTACTCGCGCACAAATGTTTATGCAGACGCTGCAGCGTCATCGCGTCGAGTTCTATGCGCTAACAAAAGACGTAACCGTTGGTGGACGCACAGTTCGCGCTGGTCAAGGAGCTGTCGTGCCGGCCAATCAGCTCCAGTTCAAGGCGATCAAGTCCTTCACAGAGCGGACGTTGGTTTACGAAGATTCTTTGTTTTACGATGTATCTACATGGACGCTCCCACTCGCGTTTGATGTGGATTTCCTGGAGATGACATCTTCCCCAGACGGCATTATAGGTGATGAGCTTATGTACGCAGAGCTCGATGGAGGACGTCTTTATGGAGGTACAGATGGTGTTGCATACCTTTTAAGGTGGGACAGACTCTTTGCACCACGGACTGTTTTTCGATTGCAACAAGCTGGTATACCGTTACGCTTGGCACATCAACCATTCACGGCCTTGGTCGATGGAGAAGAGGTCTCGTTTGATCGGGGCTCGGTTATAATCCCATTCAAAGGACGGGATATGCCGGGGATGACGCAGGATCTAAACGTTGTGCATGAGATCATTCAGACGGCTGTCCGTGAGGATCATGTATCCATTTATTCTGCAGACACGGGCTTAACGCCCATGGGCCCAGATTTGGGTGGAAGTAGCACCAGTACGCTCCGTCCTGTTCAAATCGCTCTCGCTGCCGGAAGCGGGTTATCCTCAGGCTCAGCCGGGGAGGCTTGGCATGCAATGGGTGAGCGCTTTCGTTTGCCTGTATCGTTAATCGAACCTTCTAGTCTTGGACGTGCCGATCTGTCGAGGTATTCAGTTATTGTACTTCCAGGTGGGTCATACAGCGCCGATGCCACCGAGTCGCTCAAAGCGTGGACGCGTAGCGGCGGAACGTTGGTTATGCTCTCGGGCATGGCAAACTGGGCCGGCTCGCAGGGTCTTTTTGACGTAGAGAGTCAGACAGTCGACATAGATTCGTTGCTCGAAGGACTTCCATATCACCTCATGGATGAAGCTAGAGGCGCCCAGGGTATTGGAGGGTCTATTTTCGAGGTCTCCCTCGACACGACGCACCCGCTGGCCTACGGCTTGCCTGAAAGACTTCCTGTTCTGAGGCAGGGATCATCGATGTATACCTTCGATGGAAGTGATGCCCATCTTGTAGGGCAGTATTCAGATCAGCCTTTGCTCTCGGGTTATCTCTCAGAGGAGAAAGCCGCTCAGCTAGCGGGTGGGCCCGCCGTTTTAGCGGGGAGTTACGGACAGGGAAATACGATCCTGTTCATGGACCGCTTGAACTTCCGGGCCTATTGGGTTGGTAGTCAACGGTTGTTTTTCAACGCGCTGTTCTTTGGGGGTGCGTTCTAAGCGTTCGGCGCTTGTGTCGAAAGAAAAGGGTGGCGGACCATTTGGTCCGCCACCCTTTCTCATATTTGTCGATTCGTATGGTAGGGTCAGTTGACCGAGATCTCACCATGCGTTGTGCGAACTCGAATCTGAGCACCACCACCTGCAATGCTTCCATCCACAAAGTCCTCGCCCATGCGACCTGAGACATCCAAGGAAGAAGAGATGCTTACTTCTTCGGCGCGCACATCGAGGTCATAACCGGTCTTTGCGTTGATGCGGAGCTCTACATCACCATGCTCAGTTTCAATTTGAGCGCCGTCAGCTGAGTCTAGTTCTACGCTGACATCGCCATGCGAGGTAACGATGCGCGAAACTCCTACGACGCTTTCAATATCAATATCTGCATGTGAGGTCGTGGCGTTAAATTCCTTGCTGTTGACCGAATTCATTGCGATGTCAGCATGTGAGGTCTGGACGTCAACCCAAGGAGCGCTGAAATCACCACCGCTGATTCTGCCGTGAGAGGTCTGGACCCAGATACGATCACCCTCAACATCGGCGGTGTGCACGTCGCCATGAGATGACGTCATTTTGAGTGTGCCGCGCAAATTCCCGAGTTCTAAGTCGCCATGAGATGTTTCAAGATCTACGTTGAACTCACTTGGAATCAGGATATGCACCGATATGTCCATGTCTACGTTCCAGTTACCGCGAACCTCATCAGCTAATACAACAACATCATCGCCATCCTGATAGACGCGCCAATTCATGCGCTTAAACTGCTCGCGAGCCTTCTCTGAGCGATAGGCATCAAGACGAACTTCGACTTCTGCTTCTGAGCTTGAGCCTGTTTCGATTTCGACGTCTGCATGGGAGATGGTAACTATCAGGTTATCTCCACGGTCGACAGTGAAACGCTCACTGATCATCGATTCGGTACCAGAAGAGATCTTGACAACCGATTCAAGCATGATGTCAGTTTTTACGGTTGTCTCAATTTCTCCACCAACCCGGATGAGGATTCGCTCGCGGTTTCCCTCTCTTTTCTGGACAACGACACGATCAGTCCGCTTATGGGAAACGACGTAGGTTTTCGCCTCGGATTCAGGCATCATGCGCTTTTTGATGCTTTGGAAAAGGTTTAGGCCGCCAAGAGTGGTTAGTACGGCGAGTAGAGCTGCGATTAATTTGGTACGCATAGCGATGTCGAACGGAAGATGGAGTAAATAGACCAGAAGAAGTACGGGTACTGGCCTCGCGTAGTTACAGTAGTGTGATAACAGCAACGAGGTTGGTATGATCAGGTAGTTGTTACTAACCTCAGTTTGGTCCCGTCGAAGGTTGGATCACAGCAACAAGCAAAAGGTTTGCGTGGCGTATATTGGCAAACGCAAATACTGCCGAAGTGGCCGATTTTCCGAAAGTGATGCAACGGATTGCATACTGGAAAAACGGCCTTTTCATTTCAACCCACTGTGCGCTGATGCCTGCACAAAACCGTCTTTTCCCGTGAAATCCGCCCAGCAGATCCGTTCGGAATTCCTCGACTTCTTTCGTAATAAAAGTCATCAGGTGGTTCCTTCAGACGCAATCGTCCCCGGAAACGACCCGACACTAATGTTTACGAACGCTGGGATGAACCAGTTCAAGGATGTGTTTTTGGGCGAGGGAACGCGTTCTTATGTCCGTGCGGCAGATACGCAGAAGTGCCTCCGGGTATCAGGTAAACACAACGATCTTGACGAGGTGGGATACGACACGTATCACCACACTTTCTTCGAGATGTTAGGAAACTGGAGTTTTGGGGATTACTTCAAGAAGGAAGCTATTTCGTGGGCTTGGGAATTATTGGTAGATCAGTGGGGCCTTGATCCGTCGCGCCTGTATGCCACCGTGCATGAGGGTGATCAAAAGTTGGGTTTGGAGCCCGATGAGGAAGCAGCAGCATTCTGGCGGTCGGAAACGACTCTTCCAGCAGAGCATGTGATGTATTGCGATTCGAAGGACAACTTCTGGATGATGGGCGACACGGGACCGTGCGGCCCATGTTCAGAAGTTCACGTAGACATGCGCTCAGATGAAGAGCGAGCAGCGGTGCCGGGTATTGAGTTGGTTAATAAAGACCATCCTCAGGTCATCGAGATCTGGAATCTGGTTTTCATACAGTACAACGCTCAGCAGGACGGATCGCTGAAACCACTCGCAGCAAAGCACGTCGATACAGGTATGGGCTTTGAGCGCGTCGTAGCCGTGCTACAAGGCAAGAAATCGAATTACGATACGGATCTCTTCGGCCCCATCCTGGACGCTATTTCAGCTCGCAGCAAGGTTACAGAAGGCGCTTCGTATGCGGAGGTTTTGGCGAGTGGAGATGAGAAGCAGGCCATTGCCTTGCGTGTCATGGCCGATCACCTTCGCACTATTTCGTTTGCTGTTGCTGACGGTGTTATGCCCGGAAATGTTGGACGCGGATATGTGATTCGACGCATCTTACGCCGCGCTGTGCGATATGGATATCAGACCCTAGGCTTCCGCAAGCCTGTCTTGTGCGAGTTGGTCGATGTGGTTGTAAACGAGATGGGTGAGCAATTCCCTGAACTGGTCAAAGGGCAGTCGTACATCGAGCGTGTTATTCGCGCCGAAGAAGAGAGCTTCCTTGAGACGCTTGGTACGGGTATCGAACTGTTTGAAATCTTTAGTCGCCACGCTGAAAGAATCGCGAAAAACGACTCCGATTCTGAGACTTCGATTCCCGATGAGGTCAAACAGAACAAGTCCCTAATGGACTTGCTTCGTAAGGCCTACTCGCACGAAATGTCGGATGAGGATATTTCTAAGGACCACATTGCAAGCGCTCTTAAGAAGACAATGCCAGGCGAACTCGCCTTTTTGCTGCACGACACCTACGGATTCCCAGTCGACCTCACGCAGCTCATGGCGCGTGAAGAAGGGTACGATGTGGACATGAAGCGCTATGCCGAGCTAATGACAGAGCAGAAGGAGAGAGCGCGGGCAGCGACCTCCTTCAAAATCGATATGTCAGGAGAGGATGGCTGGAGAATCATTTCCAAGGGCGGTGACTCAACGTTCACTGGCTATGAAGCTGACGAGGGCGATGCTCGCATTCGCGCGATGCGCACCGTAGAAAGCAAGGACGGAGAATCGTTTCACGAACTCGTGCTGGACGCGACGCCATTTTACGCCGAAAGTGGTGGTCAGATTGGAGATATCGGGATTCTAAACATCGGTGGAGAAGAAATCCTTGTATTGGACACCCAGAAGCAGGCCGGTAAGATCATTCATCGTGTCGAGCGTCTTCCCGTTGATGCTTCCTCCGATGTTCGCGCCACTGTTGATGCAGCGCGTCGCGCCCGCATCGTGAAGCATCACTCGGTGACTCATCTGATGCACGCAGCGCTCAGGGAAGAGCTGGGTGACCATGTGGCTCAAAAGGGATCTCTGGTTACGCCGAACCACTTGCGCTTCGACTTCAGCCACTTCGAGAAAGTGAGCGATGAGGAACTAAAGGCCGTCGAAAACCGGGTCAACGCCGTCATCCAGCGCAACATTGCCAAGCAGGAAGACCGCGACGTACCGATCAAGGAGGCTTTGTCGCGAGGCGCTACGGCCCTTTTTGGCGAGAAGTACGGCGAAAAAGTCCGCATGATCACGTTTGATCCTGCGTACTCGATCGAATTGTGTGGCGGTATCCATGTGAATGCGACTGGAGAAATTGGGCTCTTCCGCTTTACGAGCGAAGGCTCCGTTGCCGCCGGCATTCGCCGTGTGGAAGCCGTCGCTGGAATGGACGCGCTGCTCTTCACCAGACAGGAAGCAGAGGAGCTCGCTCGCGTACGCGGTCAGTTCAAGACTTTGCAGCGACCAACAGATGAGGAAGTCGCTGACCTCCTTGCTCGCACGAAGTCTCTGGAGAAAGAGGCAGAATCTCTGCGCATCGAAGCCCTGCGTGGCAAGATATCCTCATTGATCGATGGCGCACACGCCGTTTCAGGTATCAAGCTTATCACAGGAAGGGTAGATGGTGCTGACGGTAATGCTCTGCAGACGCTCGTGAGCGATCTGCGGGACCAAGTTGGCGATGGGCACGTCTGCCTTCTTGGAAGCGCCGATATGGACGCCGGCAAAGTTATGCTCTGCGCAGCCGTATCAGATGACCTCATTTCTGGGAAAGGCCTGCAGGCTGGCAAGCTCATCGGTCAGGTTGCTCGACTTGTCGGTGGCGGTGGCGGTGGCCGACCTCAACTCGCGACGGCAGGAGGGAAGCAGCCTGAAAAACTCGATGAAGCCCTACTTGCCGCGCCCAGAATCCTCTCCGATATGCTGGCCTGACCTTAGTTCAGGTTGTTTCGGGCCGGAGATCCGGCCCTCAGCGAAGACGCGTGTTCTTCGGCGTTTTTTGATCACGTGTACGTTGGATCCCTTTCGGAAACGGCCTAGTTTTTCGCCTTCAACCAGGAGAGGTGCCAGAGTGGTTGAATGGGGCGGTCTCGAAAACCGTTGTGCGAGCAATCGTACCGAGGGTTCGAATCCCTCCCTCTCCGCATGGAGCAGAAGCCCCCGCAGCCTATCGGCTGCGGGGGCTTCTTTGTTTTATCTAGGTCGCTTTGTCTAATTGATCGCCAACGGCGGACAACTCGTTGTCTAGAAACACCTCCCCAATTACCCATTCAAATCCTTCCATACCCGCTCTGCAGCGTTATGCCCGGCTGCACCTAGTACTGAGCCAGCTGGATGGCAGCCGGCACTACAAGAGTAGAGTCCTTCGATCGGTGTTGCGTAAGGCATCCGCTGATCCATTCCAAAGGTATTGTCGATGTGGTGGATATGACCATGCCGAATCCCAATATGGCTCTCAATTTTCTTCGGTGTTAGAGTGAACGTATCCACTACGCTGTCAGTGAAGCCTGGCGCGAATTGCTCGGCGATGCTGAAGAGGTGGGCAACGTAGCGATCTTCCTCTTTCTCCCACGTCGAGTTGCTTAGCTCGTACGGGACCCATTGGACGAAGAAGGCAGCGTTATGCCGTCCTTGTGAATCCATTAGTGACGGATCAGCTTGGGTATGTATGTACCATTCTATTGTAGGGAAATCGGCCAATACGCCCTGCTGAACTGCCTCGTAGCCGCGTCGAATATGATCAACGATATTGTCTCCCTGCGGTAGAAGATGAATCGTTCCATTATGCTGACCTCTGTTTTCAGGCAAGCATGTAAATGTTGGCAATCGATCGAGAGCGAGATTTACCTTCATCGTGGTACCCATTCGCTTCCAACCATCCATTTTTTGGTTGAAAGCAAGCGGAAGGGATTCCTTACCAACCATTTCTCTCATCTTAAACGGATCGCACCCAGTCATCACAACCTTAGCATTGAGCTCGCGCCCGTCACTAAGTTCGACGCCAGACGCAATTCCACTGCGAGTCGCGATTCGCTTAACTCCCGCACTGGTGACCACATTGACACCGGCCTCTTGCGCTAGCCTGAGTAGTTCACGGGCGATGGACCCCATTCCTCCGCGAACGATCATGAACGTACCGTCGGCACCTGGGAGACGGCACATATTGTGGACGAGGAAATTCATCCCGGTACCCGGCGTCCCGAAACTGCCTGACAGCCCCGAGAACCCATCGGTTACCGCATACATGGCCATTAGGAGTTCTGATTCAAAGCCGAATCTTGCCAGATACTCTTCAGTAGGGCGCGTTACCAGATCCATGAACACGTTTCGAAGTGCAGGACGGATGAATCGGTCGGCGGTCTCGTTTAGAGAAAGCGGTTCCATCAGCCAACTCGGAGCTAGATCATCCCTAATTTGTGAGATCTCTGTTGTCAATGCTTCATTGGCTCGCCAGTCCCTTTCCGAAAAAAACGTCAGAAACTGATCACGCAAGGTATTCTTGTCCGATCCAAACAACAGGTATCTTCCATCAGTTGTGGGTAGGAAATAGTGCGGATCTCTTCTTATAAGGTCGATATTTGCTCCTAGCTTTTGAATCAATTCCGGGGGCATTACACCGAGAAGATAACTGGCCGTCGATGTACCTAGGCCTGGTGCTTTGGCAAATGGGTATTCGGTTTTAGCCGCGCCACCAACTATTTCTTTTTCCTCCAGCACAGTAACATTGAGCCCCTGTCGCGCTAGCATGATTGCTGAGATTAGTCCATTGTGGCCAGCGCCAACTACGATTACATCGATATCATGCATTTCGGTCAATAGGTTAGTGGTAACGAGGTAGCCAAATCAAACAAAGGTCGGAGCGATTACGCCGCAATTTACGATGTGTGAGTCAAGATTTCTTCCAGCTGTCCAATCTGCTTAAGGTGCTAATAGTCTCCATGTGCTAAAGATATAGATGAGCTCTCAGGTATGCGGATTCCATTTCAATTATGCAGTCCGAGTGCTATTCTCGTTTCGGCAACATTGGGTCGCTCAATTTCCGCTGCTTCAGGAAGCACAAGGAGCAGCTAAGCCTAAAAACTGAGCAGCTATTTCCTGTCACGGTCATTTCAAATTTGCCGTCATCCCATCGTACGTTTTGTATGAAGGGGAGTAGCCCAAGTCACTTAGACATAAAGGATGAAAATGAAGAGCCTCAACTCCCTCCTCAAAGAAGCCTCCCTTGGCCTGTGTGTGATTGCCCTTTTAACGACTGGATGTGCCTCCCCTAGTGATACGCCAGCAGAATCGGCAAATCCCGATTACGCAATTGCTTCTCCCCAATTCTCCGACCTTGCATCCGAATTTTTAACCAGTTGGGCCGCACTTGATCTCGACGCTTGGATGTCAATGATGTCAGAAGATGTCCAGTTTTATTTCCCAGATGGCGACGGAGAAACAAGAACAAACCTGATTGGAAAGGCAGCAGTTGCAGAATGGTGGACTAACTGGAAAGAAACGTCCGGTATCCAGTCAATGACCTATCGTGACCATATTGATATTCCGCTCAATCCAAAGGTGACGAATCCTTATTCCGGGCTTCAAACGATACTTGTCCTATCATACTTCTCCAACGAATTAGTCTATACTGAGTCAACCGTCAATGTTCGCATGAACTGGGCTATGTATTTCGATTCAGACAATCAGATTAACCGTGTCTACACCTACTACGACCGGACAAATATCATCCAAGCAACGGGAGAGAATGTTCTTACAGATTAGACGTAGTTGACGCACCCACCTGCAAAGCTTGATATAGTCTGACGAATAATCGGTACATAGCCTCTGTGTCTGAAGTGTGTTTGGTGTTATGATAAGCCGACGCGTTAAAGCTTGGTATAGGCAAGTGATTGGGCAGATTCAGCGATCAGTGCAGTCCTGAGACGCATTATCTATTCGATGCATAGACTACTCATGATGAGTTTAGCGTCCTTACGGCGTGGCGTATTGTGCCTGGGCCTTACGGTGTTGGTAGGTACGGTTCTCACATCGTGCCGCACAACGCCGGAGGAGATCCCTGGTAGAGAAGGCGTCCCGTTACCTGAAGGCGTTGAGATGGCAACGCTAGATTTCTCGAGTGAGGTAATTGCAGAGGGATTCTCAATCCCTTGGAGTATCGCCGTCTTAGCAGGCGACGAATATCTCGTAACAGAACGGATGGGGGAGCTGGTCTACATCAAGGACGGTCATGCGATCGAACTTGATGGTCTTCCTGAAACAAGGACGATTAAATCGGACCGACATTATGGAGGGGTGATGGGTGTTAGTCTACACCCTTTATTCCGTGATAACAGGTTGGTATATCTTGCCTACGTAGACCATGATTTACACATGGTCGTAGCGCGTTTCACTTTTATAGACCAGAGCATTCGGGAGTTTGAGGTGATTTTTGAGTCGAACGCCTTCTCGCTGGGATCCAGAATCGAGTGGGAAGACGATTCACACTTTTTCGTGTCTCAAGGCGCAGCAGGCTTCCCACTTCCAGACCCGGGGCCACAAGACGTGATGTCGGACGCAGGTAAGGTTCACCGCTTGATGGAGGATGGATCGATACCTACGGACAATCCTGTGTTCGAAGGGCAGTCAGAACCCTCAAGTATTTGGAGCTATGGCCACAGGGATGTTCAAGGTCTCTTCTTAGACAGAGATAATGACGTATTGTATGCTACCGAGCACGGCCCGCTTGGTGGCGATGAGCTCAACGTCATCAAAAAGAGCGGTAATTACGGATGGCCCCGTTTCTCCCATGGATTGAACTATGACGGTTCTATTGTTGGGGATCTTTCTGAAGCTGAAGCAGACAGCCTTTCTATACTCCCACTGAAATCGTGGGGAACTACATTTAACATCGCGCCCTCAAGTCTTGAGCGGGTGTCAATTCCTTCAATAGGGACTAGGTTTGTCTGGGGTTCCTTGGTTCAGCAGCGCCTCATCGCCTATGAGCTAGAAACAGGGATGACTACCATAATTTTGGACGATGTAGGGCGCGTCCGGGATACCAAACAACTACCTGACGGAGATTTGCTGATCCTAGTAGATGCCCGTGAATCAGATGGGCCGAACTCAGGGCGTCTTGTAAAGCTAACCCTGGTAGAGAGTCAATAGGACACTACGTTAACGAGAGACGTTCGTAGAATTCCTATCACTACTCTAGTTCTAATCGTTCACACTGGTTGGATTGACTACTGTTAACGCAATTTTCGGTTAGTTTGTAAGCAGAATCCATCCAATACATTGCCTGCTGCCGGAGCCGTCCATTACGATGACTAGCGAACGATCTTTAACGCCATTCCAGAAAAAGCTATATCGAATCATTTTCGAAGCAGATACCCCTGCAGGAAAACAGTTTGATGTTTGGCTATTGGTGATGATTCTGGCCAGCGTGTTGACTGTCTTTTTGGAAAGCACCCCCTCAATTGCCCAAGAATATCGTCCTGTTTTCAAGGTGTTGGAATGGATATTCACGGTTTTCTTCACGATTGAGTACGTGCTCCGTATTTACTGCTCTTTGCGGCCAGTCACGTACGTTCGAAGCTTTTATGGGATTATTGATCTGTTATCGATTCTTCCCACGTACCTTAGTTTGTTCATACCCGGTTCGCAAGTAGGCGCTGTCATTCGCATCCTACGATTGCTCAGGGTGTTTAGGGTATTCAAGCTCCACAGCTTCCTCAACCAAGGAGACATTATCGGCACGGCATTGCTGCGTAGTCGGCGCAAAATTGCGGTTTTCCTCTACGTCGTCTTTTTGATGGTTATTGTGATTGGTTCTTTCATGTATTTGATTGAGAGCAATGGCCCCGCTGCCGACCAATTTGATAGCATTCCCAGGAGTATCTATTGGGCTATTGTTACGATTACAACAGTCGGATACGGCGATATTAGTCCAGCTACGACGCTAGGCCAATTCATAGCTGCTCTCGTAATGGTAGCTGGCTATGCCATAATTGCAGTTCCCACTGGTATCGTTTCGGCTGAACTCATGAATGTGAATCAGCAAAACAAAGCCAAGGTATGCCCTCATTGCCTGGAGGAGGGGCATGATCATGACGCTAGGCACTGTAAGATTTGTGGTGGCTTACTCGTACTTCCTGAAATACAGAGTACCCATGGTGATAAGTCGCCCGGGTAGGTGCATCTTCCGCATTATCAATACTTCAGGACTTGCGCACCTATATGAATATCAAAAAATGGTTGACTAGTGATTTCTCACTGTATAAGATTGGTTTCGTGCTAGCGATATTGGGCATCTTGCAATTCTTAGTGTTTGTGGCTTTAGACTTCTTCGGATTGATTGATGTTGGAAATGGACTGGGTCCAGGCCTTCTAATGATGCTTTCCTGGATGATTGGAGGCCTTTTAATTGAAGCGCGGCGAGAAGTAGGGGAGGAGTATTCAGTGGTTGGCGGCGCCATGAGGTCTTTCGAAATCACACACATCTGGGCAACGGAGAAGGACCTAGTGACCAGACGCGATTCCTCCGCATTACAGTTATGTGTATACAGGGAAAGCAGAGGAGTATTTGCGGAGTTTATCGTACACGGACCCGGTCTATTCGCTAGAAATCACTAGAGACTTTCTCTCATCCCAACCTCTGAGGTAACACGGATTGGCAACGTTAATTAGTGATACAAGACGCAATATGAATGTCCATATCTGGGATGTAGTGGACTGGCTGCAGTGGTCAGAATCGATTAGTTTTAGGCAGGTCGCGGTATGCGCGCCAACTACAAAGCGCCTCGTCGGAACTCAGTTAGGAATTTCAGGGAGCCGACAAGGACGCTTACAACACTTTTCGTCGTAGAGGATAAGGAGGACACATGCATGAAATAACGTGCCCGAACTGTGGGAAAGCATTCAAGATTGACGCTGCCGGGTATGCTGAAATTCAGAGGCAGGTTCGCGACGTAGAGTTCGAGCGACAGCTGAATGAACGGTTGGAGTTAGCAGAGGCGGATAAGCGTAGCGCCATGGAGCTATCCAAAATTCAGTATGAAAGCGTATTGCAGAAGGCGTCTGCAACCAAAGAAGCTGAGATTCAAAGCCTCAAGGCGAAACTAGAATCCATCGATGTGGCGAAGCGGTTAGCGATCACCGAAGCGGTTAATATTGTTGAGAAAGAGCGGGACGCGTTGAAGAATGGCCTTCAGCAAGCTGAACTCGAAAAGCAGCTCTCTGAAAAATCTCTCAAGGATAAATACGAGACGCAGATCAAGGATCGAGACGACGCGATAGAACGTCTTCGAGATATGAAGGCACGCTTGTCCACCAAAATGGTTGGCGAAACCCTTGAGCAGCATTGTGAGACTGAGTTTAATCGATTCCGATCGACGGCGTTTCCCAGGGCATATTTTGAAAAGGACAATGATGCCAGAAGTGGTAGTAAAGGAGACTACATTTTTCGCGATTCGGACGAGGCTGGGACAGAAATCGTTTCGATCATGTTTGAAATGAAGAACGAAAGCGATGCCACTGCAACCAAGAAAAAAAACGAGGACTTCCTAAAAGAACTCGACAAGGACAGGACCGAGAAGGGATGTGAATATGCTGTCTTGGTTTCTCTTCTTGAACCTGAAAGTGAGCTTTATAATGCGGGGATCGTGGACGTATTTCATCGATATCCAAAGATGTATATCGTTAGACCACAGTTTTTTCTCCCAATCATTACGCTGCTGAGAAATGCGGCGATGAAGTCGTTGGAATACAAGCGAGAACTTGCGCTCGTTAGAGCACAGAACATCGACGTCACAAATTTTGAAAATGACCTCGAATCATTCAAGAGTGCATTTGGGAAGAACTATGAGCTTGCCTCGAGAAAATTTCAGACCGCGATTGATGAAATAGATAAATCAATTAATCACCTACAGAAGACGAAGGACGCTTTGCTCGGAACGGATCGGAATCTCCGGCTGGCAAATAACAAGGCACAGGATGTAACAATTAGGAAGTTGACACGCCGAAATCCTACCATGGCAGCAAAATTTGATGACCTAGAAGATCAAACCCCATCAGTTGGTGAATGAGGCCTTTTCGATTCCTTACTTCCCTTTTCTATTCGAACTATCCAACCACTTACACTCACAGTACCAATGATGAACAAATTCTATTCTGTATTGATTACGATGTGCTTCATTGGAACGGGAGTACAAGCACAAAGTGATCAATCACACGTCAAAGGCTATACAGCATCTGTTTTTATCGGTGTAAATCACGTCGAGCCTTATTCCTTTACTAGTAAAATGTTGTATCCGGGCGAAAAAGGCAAAAGCCATTTTTAAAATGGCACTTTCCTTCAGGTTCAGCTTGGAAAAGAAATGGGCAAGATATGGGCGTTGGAGCTTGAGTTAGAGCGCCAATCGAATGATGAGGATTATTCAGAATTAGCGGGAAGAATCATCAAGAAGGACGGGTATTGGAGCGCAACATCCTCTCTACTTAGCTTGGAAGTCTATCCCTGGGAGGTTTATGGAATCAAGCCATTCTTCGGAATAGGTACGGGAGTGTCCTTCGCAAAGGTCAAGGAGTCAGTACCGAACACCGCCTACTATATAGATGATTCGAGTTCTGAAATCCTACTGCAATTGAGCCTAGGAATTGGAAAAAAAGTGAGCAGAAATACGTCACTCAAGGTCAAATATGAATACAATGATGATGGCCATGTGCATCTAGAAAACACAAATTCTGTGCAGCCAAGAGCATTTATAAACCACGTCTTTGCCGTTGGTGTGACCTACCATTTCTCGTCAAGCCGTTAATCAGTCGGTAGACAAGGGAGTTAGGAGCAGGCTCATAAATTCTACCTCCGCTCCTTCTGCTTGAACAGCAATTTGTCCCTCGCGTGCAGTAGAGCCAAAACCGTAATTTACAAGATCGCCGTTTACCCAGACTGTTATTTCGTCCTCGACTGCTTCGATCGTCATCGTATTCCATTCTCCCAGAGGGTTTTCGGACCCATCGGTAAGGTTTAGAATGCGTCTACGTTTGCCTTCGGTAATACCCCATTCTTCTTCAGGTCCTCTGCGTTCGACCATATCAGCTACTTCTATGTCCTCTACGATTACCCAAAAATCGCCTGCATTTTCGTGCATCATTTGAGCCTCAATCGATTTGGGAAACATCCCATATAATGCCCGCGGGGTGGAAGCGTGCACTAAAACGCCACAGTTTCCCGGCTCACCCACAAAGCGATAGGTAACCTCAAGGCGGTAGTTTGAATAGACAGCGTCCGTTATGAGATGACCTTCGGGTGTGCCTAGACTGACTAATTTGCCGTCACGTACAATGAACGGATTCCGAGCAGTAGTCACCGAGTCCATTTCAGGGACATCGACATGCCATCCGGTTAAATCCGTCCCATTAAACAGGTCAATCGAGGTTGATTCCTGTTGGCACCCAAGGAGGAGAAAGCCAAGCATTACAGATAGGAGGGATGCCTTCATGATTATTGGGAAGATGATTCTATATACTGTGTGCGAGCCAGGTATTCTGACCGAAGATTGGGTGTCAGGATTAGACGTCTAGGTCGATAGCGAAAGTACACCCTCGAGGAGGACCCATGCTAGCCCAAGCGCCAATAGGCAACTTTTCTAGGCCCTGAGTCGTCTTCCTGTCACAGGTGTGCATAATTGCCACGATATCGTGAGATTACCGTGCCTATCAACTACCTCATAAGAGATTGTCCAAGTATACAATTACTGCTTTAGCGGTCGTCATTTTCAGTTTGAGCCTCTTGTCACAAAGCTCGAACGCACAATCATCCCAAACCTCCGAGTATCTATGGACCGTAGGAGTACAAGACAGTCTTTATTCTACGGTTTTACAGGAAAACCGAACATTTTGGGTCCACCTACCTGGTGGGATGGACTTAAATGAAGGCCAACGTTATCCAGTAATCTATCTACTGGATGGGGGAGCCCTTATGGGTGGTCTTGCAGCCGTCCAAGAGTTCTACAATCACTTCAGGTTGCCTGAAATGATCGTAGTAGGAATCTCGAATGCGAGCAGTAGAACGCTCAATTTGACGCCATCTGAGATTGAATCACGTCATGGAGCCCTGGTGGAAGAATCTGGTGGGGCAGAGCAATTCACTTCCTTTTTGGCCGATGAGCTCATTCCGATGATCGACTCGAAGTATCCAACTACGAGTCATCGAGTGCTAATAGGACATTCGTACGGTGGGCTTTTCACCATTAATACGCTAGTTCACCATTCAGAGTTGTTTTCAAACTATGTGGCGCTAGATCCCAGTTTGGATTGGGATGATCAGCGATGGCTAGGCAGTGCACTTGACGCTATAGTGTCTTCAGATATGAAGGGAAAAGGGCTGTTTGTTGCCGTTGCAAATGAAATTATTCGATTCTCAAATCTATTGACGGTAGATACCGTCTCCGCAGACACCAGTGAGTTTAGCCAGGGCATCAGATCCTCGTTGTCCTTTATAGATGCCCTTGAGTCAAGCCCTCCACAGGGCCTACGCTTTAACTGGGATTTTTACCCTCAGGACATCCATGGCTCAATTCCTTTGGTAGGGATGCGAGACGCTTTGGTCTATCTATACGATTTTTGGGAGTTGAAGAATCCGTCACTTTACAACAACCCTGACATTCCCACAGACACACTGATTGCCCTGATCCGAGCTCAATCCCAAGCAAGGACAGAAAACATGGGTTATTCTTTGCCCATGGAAGAGGAGCTATTAGAAATGCTCGCATTCATGTCGTTGGATTCAGGACAGCCAGAAAAAGCTCGTGCGGTACTTTCACTAGCGGCTGAATACTATCCAGAAAGTGGATCCCTGCAAGGTTCGTTGGTTGACGTCTGTCTAACGGTCGAAGATTTCTTGTGTGCGGAAACGCACGCTCGTATGGCAGACGGAATTGAGGGAGGAAGTGTGCATATGGACAGAGTGTTGAACGCACGCGGATCACAATAGGTTAAAGGAAGACGCAAGTGTGTTAGGAAGGATAGATTCTGTTGTGGAAGTCATCATTCGAGAGCATATACGCTGTCAGGGAGAGCTAGGTGCTATCTCAGCTTTGTCTAATCAGCAGTAAGTAAGTACGATATCGTACAAGGTGCCAAAAACGGGAGAGTGCATTGGAAAGGATCGTTGTTTTCGGCAATTCTGGTTCAGGAAAGTCGACTATTTCTAAGAGGCTATCTGATAGCCAAGGCTTGCCACACATGGACTTAGACAGTATTGCTTGGGAGATGGGATCGAACCCACCAAAAGGACGAGCCTCCACTCTGAGCCAACTGGAGATTGATAAATTCGTAGAGGGCAATGAAAACTGGATTATTGAAGGTTGCTATTCCGATTTGCTTAGGCATGCCATGGTCTCGGCCACGAAAGTCATATTTCTCAATCCAGGCATCAACGTTTGTATCGAAAATGCGCGGTCACGTCCGTGGGAATCTCATAAATACGATTCGCCGGAAGCGCAAAATGCGAATCTAGACATGCTCATTTCTTGGATTCGTCAGTATGATCAACGAGAGGACGAGTTTTCATTAGTCACCCATCGAAACTTGTTTGACTCATTCTCAGGAGATAAGTGTGAGTACGACTAAAATTTATGGGAAGACTAATCTAGATTTACAACTAGGCTGTCGGACGACAGAAAATCGTCTTATCCGTACCGATTTAGACTATGATCCATATTCTCCTTCATTTTGTAGTACCGCTGGCTGTAGCCTTTGTCTTCTACCGAAGCCGTTGGAGATACGGGTTCTGGGTCATGATCGCGACTATGATGGTAGATGTAGACCATCTCTGGGCCAATCCAATCTATGATGCGACTCGCTGTTCAATTGGATTCCATCCTTTTCATACGATGCCTGCAATTGTGCTCTATGCTGCCCTATTTGTATTTCCACTGGTCTTGAGGCGTTCTGCGGCTGATCAAAGCCTGCATTCCGCAGCATTCGTGATACACCTGGTTGGACTTGGGCTCTTGATCCACATGGCACTAGACTGGATCGACTGTTTGGTGTAAAAGACTTCATCTTGCAGTTTGACCTCCTGCTATCACTCCCTTCAGTGTTTTATAGACGCGAGAGCTGACCACAATGAAGACAATACTTAATAATTCTCAAGGTCTATTTATTGTCTCTGCGTGGTCTGCATACTAGAGCCCTATACTTTTAGGCTGTTCTGCAGCGATGCTGCACTGTTTAACCGACCCTTGTTTTTATGTCTGAGCCTACGTCTACGATTGCTACGTTTCGGGATCTGAATCTTCCTGCCCCTCTAATGGCCGCGATTGACGAGATCGGGTACGAAACCCCTTCCGCCATTCAAATGCAGGCAATTCCTCTTCTGATGGAAGGGAAGGATCTCATTGGGCGAGCTCCCACCGGGACGGGCAAGACAGCTGCTTTCGCGCTACCCTTGCTTGCCCAGATCGACTTAGCCTCGAAAGATGTGCAGCTTATGGTATTAACGCCAACACGAGAGTTGGCAATCCAGGTAGCTGAGGCTCTGCAGCGATATGCTTCCCACCTAAAAGGATTCCATGTCCTGCCTATTTATGGTGGGCAAGACTATACGGGACAGATTCGCGGTCTAAAGCGAGGCGTTCACGCTGTAGTAGGGACCCCAGGTCGCGTGATGGACCATATGAAAAAGGGTCGTTTGAAGCTCGGGAATATCAAAGCTGTGGTTCTTGATGAAGCGGATGAAATGCTCCGCATGGGATTTATTGATGATGTAGAATGGATTCTGGAGCAGACCAATCAAAAGCGTCAGACTGCGTTGTTCTCGGCAACCATGCCGACCCAGATTAAGCGCATTGCCCAGAAGTATTTAACCAACCCGTCGGAAATTGCCATCAAGGCAAAAACTGCAACGGCAGCTACCATTCGTCAGCGGTATTGGAAGGTTAGTGGCTTGCACAAGCTTGACGCGCTTACGCGTATCCTGGAAGTGGAAGAGTTCGATGCCATGCTGATCTTTGTTCGCACGCGGATTGAAACAGTTCGGTTGGCAGAAAAGCTAGAAGCGCGCGGTCATGCTGCATCGGCTCTTAATGGAGATATGCCGCAGCAGCAGCGTGAAAACATGGTCAATCGTCTCAAAAGAGGCCAATTGGACATTCTGATTGCGACAGACGTTGCCGCACGAGGGTTGGATGTTGATCGTATCAGCCACGTTCTTAACTACGATATCCCAAGCGAAACCGAATCCTACATTCACCGCATCGGTCGGACAGGGCGTGCAGGACGTAAGGGAGAAGCGATTCTATTTGTTTCCCCCCGAGAACGCAGGATGTTCCATGCCATTGAGAGAGCTACCCGACAGCAAATCGAGCCGTTGGTTCTGCCCTCCATTGAGATGGTTCACAGCAAGCGCGTTTCGGATTTCAAGCAGGCAATTAGTGATACGCTAGCAGCCGAGAATTTGGAATTTATGCAGGGTTTGATCGAGCGGTATCAGCAGGAGCATAATATACCGGCAATCGAAATTGCGGCTGCTTTGGCCAAAATGGCTGTCGGGGATAAAGAGGCTTTGTTGGGACCAGCTCACAATGCGCCCAGTGAAGCCGCCGTCAGAAAGAAGGGTTTGGCTAGGGCCATTGAACATGAACGTTCCGGCGTCAGTCCCAAAAGGGGGGAGTCATCATCACAAAGGCGGAATTCTCCTCTGCAGAAGGGCGAGGCAAAGCACATGAGGAGCGAGACGGCGTCCAAGCGTAGAGGGCGGTTTACTGAGGGTGGTGAGTCACCACCAATGAGAAGCGAATCCCCACCAACGCGCGACGATTCAACACCTGCGAAAGGCGAAACATCTCCCAAGCGGTCTAAGAAAGGTGCTGGTAAAAGTTCTGGTAAGAGCACCAAGAAGGGGGGGAAAGGAGTGTGGCAAAACACACCTAAGAAGAATTCCAGGAAAAGCAGGCGCCGTAGTGGCTAAGAGTCTGGTTTAGGGTAGCAATGGTTGCTTTCTAGTTAGTAGGGACTCGCAGGTACGTTATCGTTTCCATGCCTCGGGTAGAATAGTATACCTCTACGTACTCTCCGTTTGCAGCTACGTGGTCTTCCTCGACAAACAAAGTCAGCATGACACGTTGGCCGTCTATGCCTAGTATGGAAACAGTACTTGGTAGATCTCCCGACGGAAACTCAGCATTCTCCAACGTTCCCTCTACATAACGCCAGGTTTCATCAAATTCAGGCGCGTATTCTCCGTAGATAGACTCGCAATCTACCAGCATATCCTCAACCCCATTTTGGAGTTCGCTGATGTAATAAAAGGTCGCGTATTTACCTTCTAAAGAATCCAAGACGTCTCGATTCATGTTGACCGCCTCAATATTGAGGTTGAATGACGCCGTCATTTGCCGCTCAGGAAACTCGACTGTCACTACAAACATCGGGTAAGGACCATCTTCAACGGCGACGACTAATCCGTATTCATTAATTTCGTCATCCATTAGCTCCCGGTCTGGGCCGCCAGACATGCCATCACTCGGAAGTGGCGCGGCCTGTGAGACCGAAGAATCTTCAACTAGGGTGCTAGGTCTGGGGCTTTCGGCAACCAATGTATCGGAAGACTGACCTGAAGCACCTTGGGAAGATTCTGCATCTGAATTACGTTCCGTTTTACAACCCAAAATCAGGGAAACCGACAGAGCAAAGCCACAAATGAGGAATTTTTGACACATGATAAAGCGACCGACGTAGGGAATGATCAGACTAGACGAGAAAATATAGTACGGGGCGATATGCTACGCGCAGCAAATTAGACGCAGGCAGATTAGAGAGGTCCGTTTTTAAAGGGGCATTCTGCGCCATTAAAGCAACAAAATGCTTACTCGGGTCGGTCAGGGATAAATCAAGTGGGCAACCAATCAACTGGTCACACGATGGATCTGATCCAAGACGCACATTCTATTTATGGGCCATATAGCGTTGATGGGTATGTTACCCACTATAACATATCGAGAACTCTTCAGTCCTTAGTGATGACCTAGAATTATTGATTTTTACTTTGAATTGCTGGATCGTAACCTGCGCAGTGACATGTTTGCCCACGCTACATTAACTTTTAATTAGAAAAGACGAGCTGTGCTGATCTCAAAAAATATGAATGCTAAGATTGTCTTCTCTATGAAGGAATATTTAATAAGACCATTTCGTTTGACATATCGATGGGGTCTTCCTTACCTGCGCAGCCGCAGAGAATTACCTCATATATTGAATGCCTATGGCTTAGTTGGTGAAGCAGCTGAAATTGGAGTTTAGCGCGGCAATTATTCCGTGGAGCTACTTAAGCGCTGGAAAGGTTTGAGACTCTATTCGATTGATCCGTGGATGGAAATGGGAGAAGAGTACGTGGATATATCAAACGTCTCTCAGGGCGAGCAGGAGTAGTTATATGAGGAAACCGATGATAATCTTCGCCTGTTTGGCAAACGTTCAGAGATAATTAGACAAACGTCGCAACAGGCTGTTGTTCATTTTGAAGACGAACAACTGGATTTCGTCTATATCGATGCGCAACATCACTATGAGGCAGTAAAAGAGGATATTTCTCTGTGGTGGCCCAAAGTAAAAAAGGGTGGGTTGTTGGCAGGCCATGACTACCTCGATGGAGTCCCCGGTACGGGTAAATATGGAGTCAAGACAGCTGTTGATGAGTTTGTTCGCAGAGAGGGGCTAGACCTCTTGGTAACTGAAGAAAAACCATATCGGAGTTGGCTCATATTTAAACCATGAAATCGCTTTGCCTTTTTTCAAAAGAGTGGAATTGTGACGACCAGGAATCGTTTGGGAACAATGATTCATGCAAATTCACACAATCAATTTACCCTAACGGCCTTTTCCTTTTGACCCGCTTCTCCCTGAGCCTCTAGCACCATTTTGCAACCTCACCCGGTGCAAAAGCGGCAAAGGTACTTCAAATAATTGCTGGTCCGTTACGCCAGCATCTCCCACATTCAGGAATGTATCGCCATCAGCCAGTCCAAATGGGACGGCGTTACCGGAAGGGCCAGAAGCCAAAATGGTCATTCCGCCTCCTAGGTAGACTCTCAACCAAGAAGCCGGGTCAGTGCCTGCTCGTTCCTCCGAAATGACGCCCTCCTTCGACAAAGAGGACGACCAATCCACATCTTTAGCGCCGGCGATCTGGCGTTCGAAATGTTCAGCAAACGAGGTTATGGATACGGATTCAAGTGCAACTTGAAACTGATTTTCTGTGACTCAAAGGTCTTTCGTCGGGTGCTCTTCGTAAAGGTAGCGGAATACATCATCCAGCGACTTTTCACCGCCAATCCTAGTGGTACATGAACAGATACCGTTCGAATAGAACAACACCCAGGATGTCGATCTATGAGTCAACAATCGCTAGGTGGTCATCAACTAGGCGGTCACGGTCAAATGCCGAGTCTGCGTGCACTGCGATGTCAAACGTTGTGCCGTGTGATTCGAAGCTGCGGACTTGAATCCCTGTGGGTCGTGGTGTGTATCTTGAGATAAATCATTTAGACCAACTTAGCCACCAGCTAAGCGAAGGTAGATTATGAAATATGTCGGTAAATCAATGGGTAAGAAGCTCCTTCCTATCGGAATCATATTCTTACTCGCCGGCTTCGTTACACAAGGCTTTACGTTCAGCTTTGAAAGTGGGATGTTTAATTTGGGCCTGATTTTTACGCTCGGTGCCATGGTATCTCTCGGTATAGCCAAAATGAGGGAGGCATCATCCTCGGAATAAGACCTGATTCTGCCGCGCAGCGGTCCTATGTGCACCTTTAGGCCTTGAGTATCTGATGAATGAGCTGAGCCCACTTAATGCATTGCTGAACACCCTACCTCAAAAAGGTAGAGTGGAATGGATTGGTGTCCGACCAGCGAGAGATGCCCCCGTAATTGAGAGACAACAAGTCAAGATCACGAAGGCAGGCAGTGTCGAAGGCGATCGATTTAGCGGTGGAGAAGGCAGTAAAAGACAGGTCACGCTAATTCAAGCGGAACACCTTTCAGCCATTGCTTCCTTGCTTCATAGACCGGAGGCTGATCCAGCATTGCTGAGACGAAATATTGTTGTTTCAGGTATTAATCTTTTAGCACTGAAAGACAAATCCTTTTATGTTGGTACGGTGCATCTGAGGTTTACTGGCCACTGTCAGCCTTGTAGCAAGATGGAGCGCAATTTTGGACCGGGTGGGTACAACGCAGTACGTGGCCACGGTGGTATTACGGCCACAGTCCTAGGAGACGGATCCGTTTCGGTTGGTGACTCCGTTATCGCGGCTTCAGAGGCTCAAGTGTAAAATGGCTCTTGGTTCTTCCTATCGCCTATTTCAAGACATCGTCCATGGGCGGTCGGTTATTTCGTACCCACAAATCCGTTTCCCGTGCGCCGACGTTCATTTCTCAGAAAATCTCTAGTTGCAGGTGCTGGTGCAGCCGCAGTTCCGGTCACATCACTTTCCGGGTGTGGAATGTCGCTCACTGGTATTCGGCCAACGCGCCTGCGGTGCGAGTATCTCGTCGAGCCCTTAGGGATCGATGCTGCGAGGCCCCGATTTAGTTGGGTGTTGGAATCATTAGACGATGCTGCTCGAAACCTGAAGCAATCAGCCTTTCGAATCCGCGTGGCTTCATCAAAGAAGGTTCTCGATGAAGGTCAAGGCGACTTATGGGATAGCGGTAGGATTGAATCCGACAGGCAGTTACATGTGGTGTATGATGGAGCAAAGCTGCAAAGTGGCCAACGCTGCTACTGGGAGGTAGAGGTTTGGGGCTCCGGGGCCCAGGAGCACAGTCAGCGCGCTGGTTCTTGGTTCGAGATGGGCTTGTTGATGGGCAACGACTGGGAAGGATTATGGATTGGATCAGGAAGACAGCTTCCACAGTCCGATGAAGAGTTCTATGAGGATGATCCAGCACCTCTGCTGCGCCGCAGTTTCGAGGTATCTCGTCCCGTACGGCGTGCCCGTCTATATGCGACAGCACTCGGCTACCTAGATCTTCGCCTGAACGGGGTGCCTGTTTCAGACACCGTGCTTGATCCTGCGTGGACTTCAACGCGCCACCGAATCCACTACAGAGTGTACGATGTTACAGAAGGGCTGGTAGAGGGAGACAACGCGCTGGCGGCTATGTTGGGCAATGGCTGGCGCAATCCGTTGCCCCTAAGAATGTGGGGACGAATAAACATTCGAGAGAGTCTTCCGGTTGGGCGTCCAGCGATGCTCTGTCAATTGCATATCGACTACGAAGATGGTTCGCAGAAAATCATTTCTAGTGATGATAGGTGGCGAGTGGCTGATGGTCCGATCTTGCGCAACAGCGTCTATCTGGGCGAGCACGTCGATGCGCGGTTAGAGCCATCAAGATGGCAGTTTCCGGAATTTGACGACAGAGACTGGAGCTCAGCGTCCAAGAGCAAGGACCAACCAGGACTGCAGGCTGATCCAGTTCGCTTGCAGGCAGCGCCCATTCCCCCCATTCGAGTAACAAAGATACTGGAGCCGATTTCAATTATTGAGATTAGCGACGGCGTTTGGGTATTCGACCTAGGGCAAAACTTTGCGGGATGGGCCCGGCTACGTGTGAGCGGACCAAGTGGGACGAAAATCCGCATGCGCATGGGGGAGTTGCTCTATGAGGACGGCACACTCAATCCCATGACGGCTGTAGCAGGGCAGGTCAAACGTCTTAGAGAGAATGGCATCTCTGTTGGTGGGCCTGGAGCTCCAGAAGTCGCTTGGCAGGAAAACGTTTATACGCTCCGCGGCTCTGCAGAAGGTGAAGGAGAGGAGACATACACACCTAGATTCACCTTTCACGGCTTTCGATACGTGGAAGTAACGGGTTTTCCCGGAACGCCAGGTATAGATGCAATAGAAGGTCTGCGCCTGAACACAGATCTTGAGGCAATCGGCTCATTTCGCTGTTCGAACACCGCCTTCAATCAAATCAAGGACGTGGTGGAATGGACGCTTCTAAGCAACATCTTCGGAGTGCAGTCGGATTGCCCGGCACGCGAGAAATTTCAGTACGGCGGAGACATCGTAGCATCTAGCGAGATGGCGTTCTTTAATCACGATATGGCAACGTTTTATGCCAAAGCAGTGGATGACCACCGCGATGATCGCGTAGGAGGATGGTTTACAGAAACAGCTCCGTTCGTTGGCATTCAAGCTGCTAACTATGCAGAAAGGGCGGGACCAATCGGTTGGGGACTGGCGCACCCGCTTTTGGTCACGCAATTACTACAGTACACTGGTAATGAGCGACTTCTAGAAGAGCATTATCCCGCGGCCCGACAGTGGGTCGACCTATTGAATGAAGCCTCCGACGATAGCATCATTGACCGCTGCATCGGAGACCATGAAAGTCTTGACCCTAAGCCCATTGCTCTGATTGCAACCGCTCAATTTCATCAGGCCACGTCCATGGTGGCTGACATGGCGAGTTTTCTGGGCCGAGACGATGAAGCCGCCCGATACATTGAACACGCTATGCATATCCATTCGCGTTTCTTGGAGGAGTTCCTAGCCGAAGGGACCGGTGTGTTCGATTCAGGAACGCAAGCTGCCCAGGCTTCTGCATTATTCTCGGGTCTCGTACCTACTACTGAACGGGAAGCGGCTGTGCAAAGAATGGTCGACGCTGTTGTAAATGATCATGATGGTCATATAGCAGCGGGTATATTTGGCACGAAATATCTATTACGCGAGCTGACAGCGACGGGCAACGCCGATATTGCTTATAACTTGGTCAACCAGCCTGACTTCCCAGGATGGCGACACATGATGGCCAACGGCGCGACGACACTTTGGGAGACATGGGCGCAGAGCGATAACGTCTTTTCGCAAAACCACCCCATGTTCGGATCAGTAAGTGAGTGGTTTTTCCGGTCTTTGGGCGGCATTAATCCGTCTCCCAATGCCATCGGGTTTGATAAAGTTTGGCTATCGCCGTATTTCGCGCCGGAATTAGACTGGGTTGAAACCCGATACGACAGCGTCCGAGGTCCAGTAATAACTCGTTGGGAGAGAAGAAGGAAGGGAATAGAGCTCATGGTTTCTATTCCCGTGGGCGTGACGGCTGAAATACACATTCCAACCGGTGACCTTGCAGATGCCAAAGAAGGGGGAATCGACGTTAGGGATCGTTCTGATCTGGACGTTCTTCGTAGAACAAATGAGTCCATGGTACTTCTTGTTGGCTCAGGTACGTGGACCTTCCACGCGTAAATGGTCCATTCCGACCTTAATACATTTCGGACAGTGTTGACTTCCCACCAACTCGCCCCGATTTTGGAGAACCACCCAAACCCCAAATCGTCATGCGTACCAAAACCTTACTCTTCTCTATTCTTGCATTACTTGGCATTGCGCCCCAAGTAGTAAGTGCACAGTCTGGCTCGTTCGGAACAGCGGTTGTTCTTTCTGGCAATGAACTTATTGTTGGAGAGCCAAATACTTCTTTCCGTGAAGGCTCGATTTATGTCTATGAGCACACGGAAGCCGGTTGGTCTGAAACCCAACGTTTGACGGCTCCCGAAGCCGCTCCTGAAGATGGTTTTGGCTCTGTCTTAGCGAGAGACGGAAATACATTGCTTGCCGCTCAGAAAAATGGTCCTGTACATATTTACGAGAAAGTCGATAACGAATGGGCCCATGCTGGAACGATTGTCGGTAATGGAACGGAAGGGCTTGATCCTGGATGCCAGCAATATGGCTATTGTGGTACGGACTTCGGTTTGACACTAGCCCTTCAAGGTGATTGGTTGCTTATCGGTAACCCCGGCGAAATTCCTCAGCGCAGTCGTGGGGAGGAAGAGATGCCTGAAGCACCTGAAGGTGTGGTGTATGTCTATCACCGGTCTTCGGACGGCTCTTGGGGAGAGCATTCGGTTATCAAATCTTCTGCAACCATGTCGGGAGACCGTTTTGGGCAAACGATTCTTCTTCATGATGGCCTTGTATTGATTGGTGCGCCGGCTTGGAACGATAACTCAGTTGGTCTAGAAGCTGTGGGTCATGTGGCCCAGTATCAACTAGTGGATGGCCTTTGGAGTGAAACTGGCATGCTACCCTCATTTACAGAGTCGGCAGCTGCATTTGGAAGTACTCTTTCGATGCGCGGCACTGAGTTGCTCGTAGGTGCACCCGGCTCTAATCGTAGCAGAGGCGTCGTTTACGCTTATGAATGGCAAACCGACGGGTCTTGGGCGCCGAAGAGGACCATCCGTCTAACTGATGGGGAAGTAGGCGATCGATTCGGAAGTGGTATTGCGCATGCGGACAGTGCCGTTTGGATCGGAGCGCCTGCTCAAAGGGATAACGAAATCGGATCTACGTACGTCTACGACTTCAACGATGACGGCCTAATGAGCGACACCCCCCGCAGAATTCAACTTGAAAACACGGTTGAACGAGACTGGTTTGGCAATGCTATTTATGCGGATGGCGACATGATCGTTGTTTCTTCGCCAGGCATGCATCATCAGTCTGGTGCGCTAGTCGCGTATTCTTCTGCGACGCCAGATGGGCAGCGTCTCTTTAGTTTGCCAGATGGACTTGCTGAAATGAGCGGAGAGGAGCGTGAGTGTATTGACGGCAAGATTGGTCCGTTCGACTGCGACGATGTCGAACTTCTCTCCTTCGTTCCCAACACGATACTTCGCGCCGGTGAAAGCTCTCGAGGAGTTCGTACAAATGACAACTGGGGTTGGACGGATCCTGAAACGGATCGCGAATACGCCCTTGTGGGCCGCAATGATGGTACTAGCTTTATCGACGTCACAGATCCGACGAATCCCGTATTGATTGGTGACCTTCCGAAGCCCTGGGGAACGCCTCCTTCGCAGCTTTGGCGCGACATCAAGACGTATAAAGGCTATGCCTATATCGTTGCAGACGGTGCTGGAGATCATGGAATGCAAGTGTTCGATCTGACACGGTTACGTGATGTTGAAAACCCTCCGGCTCTCTTCGAGCCTGACCTCCATTACACGGACATTGCTAGCTCACATAATGTGATTATCAACGAGGAAAGCGGTTTCGCGTATACCGTCGATGGCCCTACGTGTGGAGGTGGGTTGTATATGATGGACATCAATGATCCATTGAACCCCACCTTTGTAGGTTGTTCAAAAGGAGGCGAACGAGGTACGCACGATTCACAATGTGTTACGTACAGCGGCCCTGATCAGCGGTATTCGGGACGGGAACTGTGCCTGAACTCGAATGGCGCCTATTTTGAAATCATGGATGTGACGGACAAAGCTAATCCCGTGTCTATCTCGACCGCGTCTTCACCTAACGCAGCCTATATCCATCAAGGATGGTTGACGGACGACCAACACTACTTCTATCAAGATGACGAATCCGACGTAGTGCGCGGCAACGTAGCAACGACGCGTACGCTCGTTTGGGATTTGACCGATCTTGAAGATCCGATCCTTATCAATGAGTTCATGGGTTCGATGCCGGCGAGCGCGCATAACCTATACATAAAGGGTGATCGCGTGTATCAGGCGAATTACCGATACGGTTTGCATGTGTTGGATATATCGGATCCAGAGAATCCTGTTGAGATTGGATCGTTCGACACGTCTCCGACAATGGATGGTCCGGGATTTAGTGGTGCGTGGAGCACGTATCCGTTTTTTCGAGAGTGGTACGGTAATGATCACCAGTCTGCGCGAAGGCGTGTTCTTTCTGCGGAGCAAAAAGAAGGAATCGTAGATCGAGCTAACAACAGCGCGATAATAATGAGTCCAGAAGTCCTTCTAGTCAGCACGCTCACGTGCCCATCATGCAGTCATGTCTCGAAAGAGACCATGCCAACAAATGCTTGTACGTACTTCTATGAATGCCGAAACTGCAAGACTATTCTCAAACCGAAAACGGGGGAATGTTGTGTGTTCTGCTCGTACGGCGATGTCCCTTGTCCACCGATTCAGGAAGACGGCTCAAATTGCTGTTGATGCTTCGTCCAGACTGCTTCTCTGACCAATTATTGGTCTACATTGAGAGGCTACCGTGGCCATGCTGGGCTACCTTAGGGATCCGGCAAACAGACACTAATTCGTTTGGGGCCGATATCAACGTTTCAGTAGTCATTTGAGGCTGCGCGCATATTCCGACCGCTAGCCCAAAGAAACCCCATCGCCCCATGTCCTCATTTCGCTGCCGTCATCTGCTTGTCCTTGTGTCATGGTTACTTCTTGCCGATCCGTCCAAAGCCCAGGATCCCGGTCTTGACACGACGCCTGACCTCGCCAGTCTCGTTGCTTTCGATCAAGGGCAGAGTCACCTGCGAGTTGGCGTAATTCGCTACAGAGAAGACAGGTCGGCATTGAGCCGGAGATACGATGTCCCTCTCTCACCGGTAACACGTGAGCGCATGCGCGCGTTTTATGACGAGTGGCTGGGCGCGCTGAAGGACCTCAATTTTGATGGACTGAATCACGAGGGCCGGGTCGACTATGTATTGCTACGCAACGACATTCAGTTCCAGCGTGAGGAGCTTCGTCTTGAAGAGGAATCGGTTGATACAATGCGCCCGTTAATCCCGTATATCCGGAGCCTAGAAGAATTACAGGAAGCTCGCAGGGACAGGTTACCAATCGATGCCCGAATCACGGCGGATCTCTTAAACGACGTGGCCAAAAAGGCAGAAACGCTGGCAGCAGATCTCGTTAACAATAACGGCACCAATGACATAGAGCCAGTCAGCGCATTCCGTGCTGCAGAATACCTTCGCACAATGGGTCGTATTCTCGATGGTTGGTTTGCGTATTTCAATGGGTACGATCCGCTTTTCAGTTGGTGGGTTCCAGCACCATACGAGCGACTCACCGCTGCCATGACTACTCATGCTGCGGCGATCGAAAAGGCTTATCTCGGCGATCTAGAGAATGGCCCCGTTGTGGGTAATCCGATTGGTGAGGACGGCCTTCGTGCCCATCTCCAACATGAAATGATTCCATATACGGCTGACGAGTTGATTGCGATTGCAGAAGCCGAGTTTTCATGGATGGAGGACGCACTTATTGAGGCATCTCGCGAGATGGGATACGGGGATGACTGGAAAGCGGCGCAAGAGGCAGTTAAAAACCTGGCGGTCGATCCGGGTGAGAAACCAGGCGTCGTAGTCGACCTGGAGAGGCAATCCGTTGAGTTCATCAAGGACCATGATTGGATTACGCTGCCTTCTCTAGCCGAAGAAGTATGGCGCATGACAATGATTTCCCCCGAACGGCAGCGTGTTTCGCCCTTTTTCCTGGGAGGAGAGACCATCTGGATTTCGTATCCGACCAACGAAATGACGCATGACGAGAAACTGATGAGTATGCGGGGCAATAATCCGCATTTCAACAGGGCGACTGTACATCATGAGCTCATCCCAGGTCACCATCTGCAGGGATTCATGACGAGTCGTTATAATGACCACCGTGGAATTTTCAGTACCCCTTTCTGGGGGGAAGGATGGGCTCTATACTGGGAAATGGTGTTGTGGGACGCAGATTTTCCTCGTGGGCCCGAAGACAGAATTGGAATGCTGTTCTGGCGCATGCACCGTGCAGCTCGCATCATCTTCTCTCTTAGTTTCCATCTCGAGCGCATGACGCCGCAAGAAGCTGTGGACTTTCTAGTAGACCGAGTTGGTCACGAACGGGCAAACGCCGAGGCGGAAGTGCGTCGATCCTTCCAAGGAGGCTATTCGCCGCTCTATCAGGTCGCTTATATGATGGGAGGCATCCAGTTTAGGGAGCTGTACAAGGAAGTCGTTGATTCTGGTCAGATGACGACCCTCGAGTTTCATGATGCCGTAATGAAAGGAGGTCGTATGCCGGTGGAAATGGTCAGAGCCCGTTTGACTGGACAAGTCCTGACGCGCGACTTCAGTACGACGTGGCGATTTATGAACGAGTAGTTTCCTTTGAAGAACCAGAGCATGCCCATCGACGAGCGCCCAGGAGAGATACTCGGAGGTGCCGCTGTGAAATAGGCTCCGGTTCATCCTTTTGCCTTAGGCATACTCGTCGTACAAACGTACAACAAATGCGTCTAAGGGGGCGAAGGGCAGGCCATCGGGCGGAGGGCACTCCATTACATTACCATAGGGCTTAGCGGGCCGTTCATACCGGACCGATAGGAAGAGCGAGGCTCGAAGCGCTTCCATTACCAGTAAATTCAAGCCCCAAAAGATTATGCGGGCTCGAAAAGCGGTATTTTGGCGAGTTCAATGGACCCAGATAGTGGTACGCGCGCCAGGGCCAGTGTTTGTCAGAAACGGCATCAGATCGTTTCTGACTTTTTTTATGTCATTCCGTTCGAGAGTCCCGTCCATGCCTGATACAAAACATTCTGCAGCGCAGCATTCAGTTCGAAATCGTTTGGTCCAGCTAATTATTCAGCGACCGGCGAACATCAAGAATGATCTCCTGTCAGGACTCACTGTTTCGCTGGCGCTCGTGCCAGAAGCGATTGCCTTTGCTTTCGTAGCAGGTGTTGATCCTAAGGTAGGATTGTACGCAGCTTTTATGATGGGGCTTATTACAGCCATCATCGGTGGACGCCCAGGAATGATTTCGGGAGCAACAGGCGCTGTAGCCGTCATCTTTGCGCCATTGGTAGCTAAAATCGTGGAAGCAGGCCAAACTGCCGGAATGACGGCCGACATGATTGTCCAGAGCTCGCTCGGCTACCTGTTTGCTGCCGTAATTCTGATGGGTCTTATTCAGGTGATGTTTGGGGTCTTACGCTTGGGCAAGTTCATCCGACTCGTTCCCCACCCCGTTATGCTTGGGTTCGTTAATGGCTTGGCCATCATCATCTTCAAAGCACAGTTTGATCAATTCAAAGTGGGCGGGGAGTTGATGTCCATGGGCCCTCTGGCGGTGATGGTAGGCATGATCTTATTGACCATGCTCATCTCCATCTATTTGCCCAAATTGACAAAAGCAGTTCCAGCAACGCTCGTTGGCATCGTGGTAGTAACACTTCTTGGAGGCCTGCTAAACGTGTCTAATCCTGGACTGGTCAGAACCGTTTTGGATTTTGTACAAGACGGAAACTCTAGTATCACAACGATTGCCGCTGGCTTACCAGCATTTAATCTCCCGAAGATACCTTTCTCACTAGAGGCGTTTCAAACGATTCTACCCTACTCGTTCCTGGCAGCAGCCGTTGGTCTTATTGAATCCCTCATGACTCTGACACTGGTTGATGAGCTCACAGAGACACGCGGACGAGGCAACAAGGAGTGTATCGGTCAGGGTGTGGCAAACATCGTGAACGGTTTTTTCGGAGGAATGGGTGGTTGTGCCATGATCGGGCAGAGCATGATCAACATTCGAGGGGGTGGTAGAGGACGTCTTTCTGGTATCACCGCCGCACTGGCTTTGTTGGGTTTCCTCCTATTTGGAGCCTCCTTGATTGAAATGATCCCGTTAGCCGCCCTCGTTGGCGTCATGTTTATGGTGGTCATCGGCACGTTTGAATGGTCGAGCCTTCGACTGATTAATAAGATTCCTGTCTCTGATGTGGTAGTAATCGTTATTGTGTCCGTGGTGACGGTCGTAGCCGATCTCGCTATTGCTGTGTTAGTCGGAATCATCGTATCAGCTCTTGTCTTTGCCTGGGAGCATGGGAAAGTGATGCATGCCGTACGTAAGAACAGGGAGGGGCGCACGCACTACAATCTTGAAGGTCCTCTCTTTTTTGGATCAGTTACGTCATTCAAGAATCTGTTCAATTTCAAGAAGGACAAGGAACACGTCGTCATTGATTTTGAACAGGCCAGGGTGTGGGATCACTCCGGCATTGAAGCGTTGCAGAACATTACCGAGCGATATAATCAGTACGGAAAAAAACTCCATCTACTAAACCTTAGCAAAGATTGCCAAGCTCTTCTTGGTCGAGCTGAGAATATTGTTGAACTGAGCGTAATCGAAGACTTGGAATGGCACATTGCTGATGATTTGCTAGATTCATAGCTATCAATTAGAAGCTGTGACGTCAGATGTTTAGACAAAGACTGCGTATTGCGGGCCGAATCGGCCTTGTCATCGCCATTATGGTGAGTTCTGTGGTCACAGTGATGCAATGGTGGGACAATCCCGGAGATGTATTCCATTCTGTGGACGGAACGAACTGGCCGTTTGTTTGGGATACATGGTTGAGCTGGTTTAGCCCAACACTCTTGTGGTCTGTTGGAATTGCTCTGGCCTTTATGGCTGCGATGGCCGGCTTGGCATCCATTCGACAGCCAGCATCCGCCCCTGTGCCTCGCCAAGACGAGAAGCCGCCGAGATCATCATCGAGTGACTAGCAACGGCTAAATCCAAGGGAAAAGGGTTCGTATATAAAGGTTAGTGTCGCGCGCAATCAGGAACTGCGTATCTTTACCTACGCACCTGTTGATGTCCATTTCAACCGCAGTATTCCTTTGTCGAAACGACGACTCCAATCTTTACGGACTCTTATCAGCTCAGTATCCGGCCTGGTGCTGATTGGTTTGTTATTCGCCATTCCGGCGCGTGCTCAAGTTGTCTCTCTGTATGACATCGTCTACAGACCGATTGGCGAGAAGTATTTTGTGGCTCAGGATGGCCCACATCGCATTATTTATCCCATGCGACGTGAAACTCAAGCCAAAGACATTCTTGCTGTTCTAAAGGAGACTAAACCTGCCACCGGACTATTTCTGGGAGTTCAGGATGACTTTCCTCTAAACATAGTCCTGACAAATCAATCAGATGCTGGAAATGGATTTGTCTCTCCTTTTCCGTTTAAAACGGAAATAGAAGGCGTCGCCCTGCGCGGTAGAGGACTTTCTAGGCGACATGATTCCTGGGTACAAGTCGTTACCACGCATGAATTGGTACATGCCGCTCAGGCTTCTTTCAGAACAAACAAGAGCCTAGTCGGGGTAATCGGTCGTTTCTCCCCTGATTTCGCTCGTGCTATCGGGCTTTTCTTTCCATCGGGTTACACCGAGGGACTGGCTGTATTTAGGGAGAGTCAGGTTCCGAAGGGGGCAGGACGTTTAAATCATCCTTATTTCCTGATGCAGGCCCGTGCGGGAATTCAAGAGGCAGATTGGTCGTTGACACAGCTTCTCGAAGCGCCTTCCTACACCCGACCCTTTGATCGATTCTATAAAGGAGGGGCCTTGTTCACACAGTTTTTCGTCACCACGTATGGGCGAGATGCAGTAACAAGTACCTTAAAGTGGCAGCAGCAATTACCGATTTCTGGCTTTGGGTTTAATCTGCGACACGCTACTGGAGAGTCACCGGCTTTAATCGAGGAGCGTTTTAGGCAGTGGTTTCAGGTACGAGAAAATGCTCTTGTTGCCTCTCTCGGCCCGATATTCCCCTCGCTAACGTTGGATGCCCATGTAGGGCGTACACACCGCAGACCCTATTGGATTTCAGAAACTGAGGTACTTTCGTTTGATTTAGGCTACGATCTTGCGCGAGGCTTCCACGTAACGTCTGAAGACGGGAGTCGTACTCGCCTGACACGCAATGAGATATCGGATGATGCTGTTTATTCTATATCGGCCAGTGGACAGATATTGTACTCCCGGTATGAAGAGCATCCGTTGTCTGCTCAGATCAGGAAGGTGTCATCATGGGAGTTGGATCCAAGTACGGGTAAGGAGCGGCGCTTACCGGGGTCGCAAGGTGTTTTCAACCCTGTACGTTTGTCCGATGGTCGTACGATTGGTCTTCGTTCTGATGGTCCGTACAGAGAGTTAGTGGTGTTTGGACACAGAGATGAAGCTGAGGTGCTTTTAAGCTATCCCGCTGTCGAATTTGTTTCACTGGCTCCGAGGCCGTTATCCGATTCTCTAGCTGTAATTGCTAAGATTGGTAATCATCAGGCTCTTTTTCTGATTGATACGGCGGATGATGAATGGACGATTCGACCATGGGTTGGCTTTGAAGGAAGTACCATATATGACGCATCCTGGAGCGCATCGGGTAGGTACCTGTCGTTCACCTCAGATAGAACCGGGATATTAAACGTCTATGTGCTCGATGCTCAGACTGAACGAATCCAACGGGTAACAAATGTGCTATATGCCGCTATGGAAGGACATGTTAGTCCTGATGGTAGCAGAGTAACATTCGTGGAGTATGGTAGGGAGCAGTTTGACCTAAAAATCGCCTCCGTTTTTGGGCCATGGGTCGAAGAGATCAACAGAGATTTGGCTAACGCAACATGGTCAATCGATTGGGAAACAACGGCTTTGGGTTCGTCAGATGATAAGCTGTCATCCAATGACGCGTTTGCTACTTCACGTCGGTATCGGTCTTGGAAGTACCTCTCGCCTCGAATGATATATCCAACATTGTATCTAGATAGTCCGAGAGAAAATGAAGATGACGCTCGATCGGGCTTCGGGATTGGGGTCGCCGCTCAGGGCACTGACCCCTTGCAGCGACATGTTTGGTACGGGGAAGGGATCATTCAGAAAAACCATCTTTGGGGCGAATTTGGGTTTCAGACAGCTGCCCTACCAATTCGCCCCGGCGTTTCTGTAGAGCGACGACCGAGTACTGTTGACGCTGTAATAGGCGGACAGGAGGGGGTTACTCGAGTTATTCGTGATCGTGTTGCGATGTCGGCATATGTTCAATTGCCTGTTACGATCGAACAGAATGTAGACAGGACAAGTCTCATCTCTCAACTCTCCATCAGTTACCGGTCTGATCGGTTTTTAGATGACGATTTCAATGAACTACAACAATCGAGGTCGTACGTGTCCTTGTCGCCCTCGGTGTTTTATGGCAGGAGGTTACTTCGCAATCCAAGAGATATAAAGCCTACTTCCGGTCAAAGTATCAGTTGGTTTGGCGATTGGGAAGCGAGCCGCGACATCGGTGAGAGACGCAAGGGCTGGATTGGTTTTGTCAATTGGTATGTGCCCTTATTGCGCGGGACGAATACATCGATTCGCCTGAACGCCGGGATGCTTAAACAAAACAATCCTTCAATTTTTGGACTGACGTTTTTCAAACCACCCGGTTGGGATAGCGCCCAATTATTGGCGGACAATTATGTCCGTTACGGACTGCAGGTTACTCAACCACTTTTGTTTCCAGATAATGGCTGGCTAACGCTTCCTGGTTACATCCGTGCCTTGTATCTAACTGCGGGTGCTGATTCGGTACAGCGCTCGTCTGATGCCGCCGAGCGCTACTCCAGCTATTCATTTGGTGCAGGGATGAAACTTCGATTCTTGCACTTCTTCGATTTCAACTTGTCCTATGTGGTTGCATACCGTACGGGGGTGAAGCAGTGGCAAGGCATCTGGGATGTCGTCGAAGAATATTGATGGGTAAACTGTATGTCTTCAGGTAATGTGGGTGTATCTCTGTTAAATAGTTAGCACAAGCCTTTTTATGTCGCCTTCAACACCTTCACCTAGTAGGAATCTAAGTCGTCGAGAACGGCAGATTATGGATATCCTGTATTTGCGGGGTGCATCCACCGTAGCAGACGTGATGGATCGCCTGTCTGATGGTCCAGGATACTCTGCTGTACGGGCTTTGCTACGGATTCTCGAGCAGAAGGGGCAGGTCACGCACGAGAAATCTGGTCCGAGATTTATCTATTCTCCAAGTGTACCTAGAAAAGAAGCGAGTAAACACGCTATAAAGCATACACTTTCGACGTTTTTCCACGGATCGGTATCGGACGCCATAACGGCGCTGTTAGACGCTTCTGAGCCTAGCCTAGACCAGGACGAGCTTTCTCGCTTGGAAGTTATGATTCGTGATCGCCGAAAATCTGGCGAGTGATTGATTCTGTGAATCGATCACTAAACCCTTTCTTGATACGGTCACTGCTTTCAACGCAACGCAGCTAGCAATCCAGGGATTGTTTGTCGCACCGGAACAGCAACTTTGTTAGGCGAGCATGCGCTTGAGGTAAACAGATCTCATCCTACCAAATTCGCGTAACTTGCCAAGATAGGCGGTGTTCTGTCTCACGCTGAAAGGTAGGCCAGATACGCTGAACCAAGGCTTCGAAAATCCACCTTTCGTGCGTCAAAGCAATTTTCATGACAGATCGTGAGGCAGGCGCAGCCATCGCCAGTAATGGAAAACCACCTTTCACGGTTGGTATGCTAGCATAGAAGACGGTCGTTTCATTGTGTCCCACTGCATGAGCGTGCCATAAACGACTGCTCCAGACCTGTCGGGATCGTCGCAAACCCAAGATAACTAGACCTTTTCGTAAAGAACGTCCTGAGATTCTACGTTCCGACTCAGCGCCTATTTGTAGGTGTAGATCTGCATCCCAGGTTGGCGTGATCTTATGTCGCACGTTGAGCATAAAAAGGCGGTTCTGAAACGTCTGATACAGCTGGCTCATCTCACGATCAGATCTCACAGCTCTCTTTATGGTTGCACGAATCCAGTTCGATGAAGCAGGCGCCCAGATGGCCGATACAAAAGCTCTGATGTCATTTCTTGATTCCTCCCCATCCTGAAACGTATGCGCACGCCACTGGATACCTGCAGTGAGTTTAGGCAGTCCTCCATTTCTCGTTTTGGACTGGTAGGCACCTTCGTCAGTCGAATTACATAGAGGCCAAGGGTTCTCGAAATGTTTAGCACTAGCACTCCGCCAGGGGCGCCATGATAGGGCACTGATTACGGACGTCTCTTTATCAGCCGTCGTCTTGAAGGCAGGTCGCAATGAAAATGGACTAGTTTGCGAAGAGCTCCTGTGGTAAACATCTATTAAAGCACTTGGCATTTTACGCGGTTGAGTTGTTCGAATAGCTGAACGCCAAGCAGTTAGTCTTTTTCCCAGAAACGCCGATTCTGTAGAAAAGTGTACGCTTCGAAATCGAAATTGGTTAAACCAGCCTGTCAGTACGTAAGGCTGTGAAAGTAGGGCAGGTGCCGGATCTAGATCTGGGCCGGCTCGAGCCGTTATCGACTCGACTAGAAGAGAGCCAACATATCGCTTGGTTCGCATGTCAATAGCTGCACCGGTGGCTTGTAGCCGGAGTTGACGGCGTCTCAGCAGGCTCTTGGCGCTAGTGAATGCAGAGGTGCTGGAAACGTCGACAACCAGCTGTCGCACTGTGGAGCCGTCAAAGAGAGCGAAGCCTTCAAGCCTAGCCGTGGTTTTCGATCGACTCCACCAGCCATGAAGTCTGATGGGGCCAATCTCACGCACCGCTGCAACGCCGAAGCGAACTGGTCCATGTCCGGTCCCAGAGTAGCCCTTCATTTTCATCCCAGATGCAGGCATAGCTAACGGATTTGTTCGCGAAATCGAGGAGTACGCGCGAGGTCCACTAGTCAAGCGATACCCTTGAGTGCTTTTGAAATATCCGCCCACGAAGTGCCATTTCCTGAGCTCTCCGCTAAGAAAGCCGCGGATCAATTCCGGGCCTTTCCATGGTACTCGGCCTCCCGTGCCCCAAGGTTCAAAGGCATCTTTGGACATCGATAATTCGAGGGTGACACCATCTTCAGTGGCGACTCGCAGTTGCGTGCGCACCGCAAAAGGTCCGCCCGGCGCTGAGGACGAGCCATCGTTAGACGACCATTTCCAACGTGAAACAAGTATTCCAGTAAATTGGCCAAGCCAGGCAGATTCGTTGGCCTCAACCCACGTCTTTGCATCTTCCGGGTCAACGTAGAAGTCCAAGGTATCCGACCGAGCCTGATCCTGTTCATCAGCATGCTTCTTTGCGATGGCGAGACTGGGTATGCATATCCAAATGACCAGATACGAAAACATGAAGCGTTTAACCTGCCCATACGACAGAAACGTGCATCGCACTTTCCTCAGCGAGGACATCTTTAGCCTCAGGTATGCTGGTGAATAGCCTTGAAACACAGTTGGTCACGGAATGGCTTCGGTTCGCACCATCGACCCGCAAATGAGGAAACCGTAACCGCGATTGGCGTGTTCACCCGACCAATGCAACGAGGAAATCACGCACTATGCTCAGACTCTGGTCACTACTAGCCCTAGTATCAATTGCTCTACTGCTTGTCCTGCCAACGCAGGCACAAGAATTAAATTGTTCTGTACAAGTCGATTACCGGCAGTTGTCCGGTTCTGATTACACTTTCTTGGATGAATTAGAACAGCGCACAGTTGAATACATTAACATGCGTCGGTGGACTGATGATCGCTTTGAGGAAGAGGAGCGCATTAATTGCTCCATGCAGATAGCGTTCACCGAAGCAATTACCCTTACTCAGTTTAGGGCCCGCTTGGTGCTCAGTTCCACAAGGCCCATCTACGGCTCAGCTCAAAGGACACAGGTCCTGACAATCAGTGACGAGGATTGGCAGTTTGAATATTCGCAAGGTACGCCGCTAATCTTCCAACCAGATAAGTATGACCCTATCACATCAGTACTGAATTATTACGCCTACATGATGCTGGGATTTGATTACGATACTTTTGATGAGCTGGGTGGTCAACCACATTTCGAAAAAGCACGTACTATAGCCTTAACGGCGCAAAACACAGGTGCCGTTGGGTGGAGTTCGCTTGGTGGGGATCAGAGTAGAGGAGAATTAATTTCAAACGTCATGGACCCGAGATTCTCTGTTCTTAGAACTGCGTATTTCGATTATCACTACAGTTGCCTGGACAACTTTATCGAAAATACGGACGATGCCCGACAAGTAATGCTTTCGATCGTCCGCGATCTAGCCACTTTGAGGGAAGACGTCACTCGTGCGTACTACCTGGATCAGTTCTATTCGGCGAAATACAAAGAAATCGTAGGGGTATTCCAAGGTAGCCAAGAGGCCTCGCAGGCCTTTGATGATCTATCAAAGGCAGATCCGGCTCACCTTTCCGATTATACATCAATGATAAACTGATCCCTTTCGGGAGATGGTACGAGAGGGGGGACTCGAACCCCCACGTCCTGTGGACACTAGATCCTAAATCTAGCGCGTCTACCAATTCCGCCACTCTCGCAAGCGGCGCCTGTTATTCATAACGAAGCCACTGAGTTCCGGAAGATGACAAACATTCGACAAAAAACCTTTTTGACTAGGAGATTTCCAATCATTTTGGTCTTGTTCGCTGTCAGCGCCTGTTCACCTCCAAGGCAGGTCGTCAGGGTGTCTGCTCGGCCCGAGGCTCCACCAAAGCGGCAAGAGGATGTATCTCAGGAGATGCCCACGCCTGAAGCGTCACCCTATGCAGATGCTACGGTTGGACGTTTTGATGATGGTCGAATGTGGACGTTTGAAAATCCTCCTATTGACTGGATCAAGTCAGAATACGGTATCACGATAGATGAGGCATGGCTAACGAAGGCTCGACGTGGTGCTTTGAAGTTCGGAGAGGGATGTTCGGCCAGTCTGATCAGTCCTAATGGCTTAGTGATGACGAATCACCACTGCGCTAGAGACTGGGTGTCCATGATCTCAGGTCCAGATGAAGAGCTCCTGGATAATGGCTTTTATGCTTCCGACACGACGGCAGAGCGAAAAATCCGTGACCTATCCGTGCGTCAACTTATATCTATTGAGGATGTGAGCAAGGAAGTAACGGGCGCTGCAAAAGGGGTGAAAGGGGAAGGACCACGCTCAGAGGCTCGTCAAAAACGGATGGATTCAATTCAGCGTAGAATGACAGAGCGTTTCGGTAGCGAGGCAACGGAACGTGAGGCTGAACTAGTAGAACGCGTTCCAGGTCAGATCTACTCGGCTCTGACATTTCGCACGTACAACGATGTTCGTTTAGTGTGGGTGCCTGAGCTGCAGCTTGGACAGTTTGGTGGCGAAACTGACAACTTCACGTATCCCCGTCACACGCTGGATGTCGCCTTTTTCCGGATCTGGGAGGATGGAGCCCCCTTGCAGACAAGCGACTTCTTTACGTGGGATCTAACGGGAGCGGATCCGGGTGAGGCCGTATTTGTGATCGGAAATCCGGGCTCAACGAAACGCTTGGTTACTGTGAGTCAACTAGAATTCCTACGAGATACACAGCTACCGCCAGCACTTGAGATTCTTGCTGATCGTACCAATGTCTTAGAGCTCTTTCTTGGGGGTATCATTTCTGAGACTGATTCGTTCGACGTGCGAAATGATCTAATGAGCGCGCGAAATATGCAAAAAGCCCTTGAAGGTCAGTATCGCGCTCTGTTAGATGGCACTGTTATCTCCAAGACACAAGCGTGGGAGAGAAGTGTCGAGGCCTTTTTGGACAGCACAGATACGGAGATGGCTGAATTCAAGTCTATTTTCCGTGATCTGACTTTAATTCAGCAGTCCAAACGTATTTCAGCTAGACGCGCCGCAGCGTTTACGCAATTCATGAATCCGTCCATATCGTCCCATATCCTAGCTAGGGCTATGTACGGGTATGTTTACGCGTTGTCAAAGCAACGTGGCGCTCCACCTGAGGTCTTGAAGGACATATTTGACGACGGTGTCAAGATTGAGGACTGGCCACCTGAGTTGGAAAAGGCGATTATTGCGCATCGGCTGAGAGATTTCGAGACGGCACTCGGCGCCGAAGATCCAACCGTTAGGCGAATGTTTGCAGGGATAAGTGCCGAAGCGTTAGCTGATTCCATCGTTACATATACCGCATTAGGGGATTCTACGGGCTTTCGAGATATTCTGGAAGTTAATTATCTGGCGTCCAAGGACGTGACGGTGGACTTAGTGAACATGATCGGATCACTCTACTTCACGGTGGACGCCGAACTTCAGCAGCTTCGAGAAAGGGAAGACCAGTTGCTGAAGCGCCTTGCGCAGATACGCTTCGAAATTGACGGGAATGCAGCTCCTCCAGATGCCGATTTTTCGTTGCGCTTAATGGATGGACGTGTTGCTGGATACGCAGTTAACGGTAAGAAACGGCCTGCCTACACCACTTTCGGGAGTATGTATCAGTTGGCTGACTCCCTATACGGTCAGGAGGAGTGGGACCTACCACAACGATGGGTTGAGGCTCGTGACCAGATAGATCAGGCAGTACCACTGAACTTAGTCTCAACGAATGACATTGCCGGAGGGAATTCAGGTTCTCCTTTATTAGATGCTCAGCTACGCATCGTCGGACTGGTATTGGATGGAAATCTTGAATCATTGCAAAACGAATACGTCTTTGAAGACACTTTCGGCAGGACGATTTCTGTGGATGTACGTGCCATTATTGAAGCTCTGGAGAGCCTTGAGGATGCTGATAGACTAATCCTTGAGATTCTTGATAGAAGATTTCTTGGATCGGAAGAAGAGGCTGACGCGCTACGGTAAATCGTTGAAAGATGGCCGCAGTAAACCATTAGTAGGCTATTAGCAAGAGACGCCAACTGAATTAAGAAGGGGACGTTTTACAATCGGACGGCTAATTCTACCGCGTCAGCTAGTTGAGAAAGGTCTGAAACCTCGCTGAAATAATGGGCAGACGGACCGCGCACAACAAGAGGAACGGGATTCCTAGTATGCGTTTTGACCGACAGGTCTTCCATATTGCCGTGATCACTTGTAAGAACCATGGTCGTCTGGGACCAATCAAGCTCATCTAATAAGCAGGATATAAACCGATCCAGGGACCGAAGGCACGAGGTAGCGGCAATAGGATCCTGAGCATGTCCAGCTTTGTCAGTATGAAAATATTCTGATACGACCAACGCGTTTGAAGAGCACATGGACCTAACTCGTTTTGCCGCTGCTGATTCCGAAATAGTTGTTACGTTTGCCTTTGAGACAGCAGCAAGACCGGCACCGGTAATATCAGCCGCTAGCGCGTTCCCTTCCTCGAGATCCGAAATGGTTCGAATTTTAATCCCGCTATCAAGGCAGCATCGGGTAGTAGTAGGCCATCTGTCTCGCCGCTCGGCATAGCGGAAAAAGCGTTCTGGATAGGCATTCGCAAAAACTGAGCGGCCAGGTCCAACTCTGCGAAAGATATTTTTTTCGAGAAGGACGTCCCTTGATGTTGAATGCGGATAGGGCCCGTAATGCCGGCCGGCAAGTTGTGCGCAGTTGACCCCACTAAAAATCGTCGATTGACCAGTCCCGCTTTGAGGCAACCCATCAATACCTAGATTGGCGTCAATACCGCGGATCAGCAATGAAGGCGTAGTGCTCTGAACGAGTAGGTCAGATGTCCAAGAGGGCGATTCAGCGAGTGCCGTAAACCCTGGTAGTTCAAGTTCGGAAAATGGATTTGAACCGTTCTTCGGGGCTAAGCCAATACCATCAATGAACAGGAAATAGATCGAAGGGTTGGACATTCTAGATGGGGGTAGTTGCCCCGTTTGCACTTTACTGGGGTGGGTGGGAAGTTACGTCTTCGGCTCTTTTGCGCTGGGGGCCGTTTCAATGTAATTCATGATAGATATGATAAAGACACTTCAATCCATATTCCGCGAACGAACTGCGCCTAGCTTGCCGGCTTGTACTGCGCTGGTCCTGAGTGGCGGGGGAGCTAGAGCGGCTTATCAGGCTGGCGTGTTACAATTCATTTCAGATCGAATAACACTTGATCCGCTGGGAGTAATAACTGGCGTCTCCGCCGGCTCAATCAACGCAGCTCAGCTTGCTAACCATGTAGGCAATACAAGGGACGCTGTAGCTCATTTAGTCGGTTGCTGGAGTCAGCTAACGCCAGAAGATGTATATGAGCCTGAATCTAGCTTTTCTGTAATGATGAGCATGATGAAGCGTTCATCTGATCATGATCAGGAGCTTTTGCCCAGGACGGGACTTGTGGATACCACACCACTTCAGGGGTATCTAAGGAAAGTGATGGGCGCGGAAGATGGCAGGCTGAGTGGTATTGCTACCAATATTGAAAAAGGAGCCTTGAAGGCCTGCGCACTCGTTGGAACAGAGTATGCTACCGGGCGGTCCGTGACATGGATCGAGGGGGATCCCTTAACGCGATGGGAGCGCCCAAGGCGAATCAGCAAACAGGTCCATTTGAAGGTAGACCATATTATGGCCTCATCGTCATTGCCCTTCCTGTTTCCCGCGATCAAGGTTGGGGACGCGTGGTACGGAGACGGAGGTATTCGGCAGGTTGAGCCGTTGAGTCCTGCTGTCCATCTTGGCGCAACAAAAATATTAGCTGTCTCTACGAGATACGGCAGTAATTCAACTGAATCAGCAGACCCGGTAGTAGTCGGATATCCTCCTGCAGCTCAGATATTCGGTGTATTGCTCAACGCTGTTTTTCTAGATCGATTAGATCAAGACGCGGCAGGCATGGTGCGCATTAACGAGTTGATAAGGCATATACCGCCCTCAAGCCGTCAAGACTTGCGACCTATCGACTTGCTAGTCATTCGGCCTTCTAGGGATCTAGGCAAGCTATCAGGGGACTTTCAACACGACTTGAGTGGAGTTCTGAAGCTGATTGGACGTGGGTTGGGAAGTAAAGACACGAAAAGTCCAGATTGGTTATCAATGATACTTTTCGAACCAGCTTACACCACTGGACTGATCGACGTAGGTTACCAAGACGCTAGAAACCAATACGAGGAATTAGCCCGTTTCTTCGATGCTTAAACGCCGTCAGTGACGGGAATTGCATGGCAAAAGGCTAAGCTGTTCTGTGCCCATCACAAACTGCTGAAAACAAAAAGGGCCTCGATCTTTCAATCGAAGCCCTTCGTTGTAGCGGGGGCAGGATTCGAACCTGCGACCTTCGGGTTATGAGCCCGATGAGCTACCAGCTGCTCCACCCCGCGGTAGAGCACGGAATATACGTCACGTCTCACCAAATCCAACAATGGCGATCTCAATCAACAGGTAGTCACATAATCTTGACATGGGGAAGAACGTTGTTCGTGTCTTATTCATGGTTGCCAAGATGACAGTACAAAAGCCTCCGATTAACATAGCCTACGTGAAGGGCTTTCCAGCCAAGTGCGTCCGAGCGCAAGTAGTTAAATACGGGTCTTAGGAATGACGATAGCAGGCTGGAAGAAACCCTTTCTAGGTCAGTTGTTATATGCGTCTTATTTTCCAACATCCTTTGTGACCTCACATGAAGGTATTTTTCCACTACATAGCTTAATGATCAATGGCTGTCGTACATCCATTCCGGGCGCTCCGTCCCGTTCAAGAGAACGCACGCGAAATCGCCTGTGTGCCCTATGATGTTATCAATACACAGGAGGCCCGCGCCCTGGCAAAGGGTAATGCTAAAAGTTTCCTGCATGTCATCCGGCCGGAAATTGATTTGCCGCAAGGAATTGATGAGCATGCAGATATCGTTTACCAAACGGGAGCGGACAATCTCCGAAAATATGCTGCAAGTAAAGCCTCTCTACAAGAGGAGGAGCCTTCGCTGTACGTCTATCGATTGATAATGAATGGTAGGGCGCAAACCGGCATCTTTGGGTGTGTGTCAGTGGATGACTACGACAACGATGTGATTCTCAAGCACGAGCTGACTCGGCCTGTGAAGGAGGACGACAGAACGCGGCACATCCTGGAACAGCGGGCCCACGCAGAGCCTGTCATGCTAACATTTAAAGATGACGCGGCCATTGCAAGCGTCATTGCAACCACGCAAGAGCAAGATTCACTGTACGACTTGACGGCGGCAGACGGAGTCCAGCACACCATCTGGAAAGTGGACGATGCGCTATCCCTAGCCTCTCTTTTCCAACAAGTAAATCATCTGTATGTAGCAGACGGTCATCATCGATGCAAGGCGGCTAGTCGCGCGGCAGCGGAGCTAGCCGAAGATGGGGAAGTCAGGTTTTTTCCGGCCGTTCTGTTTCCAATGGCAGATATGGAAATTCTAGCTTACAACCGGATCATCCGTAAGCTACCTGTCACGCCAAAGGCCTTTCTCCAATCTCTTGGAGGCAGGTTTGATCTTACTCCTACGGAAAACCCTGTCCCATCAACCAAAGGGGACATTTGCCTGTACATCGACGGATCATGGTTTACCATGACCCTTCCAGAGCCGACATCTTCAAATAGCGTAGAAGATCTAGATGTTGGCCGTCTTTCAGACGCCATTCTACGACCCATGTTATCTATCGAAGATCCCAGGACGGATCCCAACATTGATTTCGTTGGCGGCATAAGAGGGACAAAGGAACTAGAACGAGTTGTTGATGAGGGTCATGCTCAATTGGCTATTTCGATGTACCCGACCAGTATCGAAGAACTCGTTGCGGTTTCTGACGCCGGACTGTTAATGCCACCCAAATCAACTTGGTTTGAACCAAAATTGCGGAGTGGTCTTTTGGTTCATCTGTTCTAGTAAGGGCATGACCATTTGATTGCAGTGGCCAGGGTATTTGTCCTCGCCTGACTTACGTCCTTTGTTGTACCTTTCCACCAAATTGCATCCTCTAGAAAATGACAGTTCTTCTTGCAGACAGCCTTTCACAGTCCGTCATGGATCGTCTTCACGCTGCTGGTTGCCAGGTTGATAATCAACCCGGCTTGAAAGGTGAGGAGCTGACTAAGGCGCTTTCCACGTTAAACCCGCAGGTTCTGGTCGTTCGCTCAACTAAAGTGACGGAAGCCGACCTGCGTGCAGCACCCGGGCTCGAGCTCATTGTCCGTGCTGGAGCTGGTTATGACAATGTTGACGTAAGCACCGCCTCAGGATTAGGTATTTTCGTGGCAAACTGCCCTGGAAAGAATTCAGCGGCTGTCGCTGAGCTTACCATGGGACTAATCCTGTCGCTTGATCGCTCTATCCCAGACAACGTGATGGATGCGCGGAACGGAGTCTGGAATAAAGCGCTCTATGGCAAAGCATCAGGCGTTAAAGGAAAAACATTGGGACTCGTAGGGATGGGTAACATCGGCCAAGAAGTCCTAAAGCGGGCCCGGGGTATGGACATGAACGTCATCGCTTGGAGCCGGTCTTTGACAAAAGAGCGGGCCGCTGAGCTGGGTGTTGGCTGGCGCGGATCACCTGTTGAGGTGGCAAAGGATGCGGATATCGTCTCCTTACATGTCGCATCTAAGCCTGACACGAAGAAATTAGCCGATGCAGCTTTCTTTGAAGTGATGAAGCCAGGGGCCTTTTTCATCAATACAACACGTGATGCCGTAGTAGATGAGGGAGCGTTGAAACAGGCTATCGAAGGCAAGGGAGTCCGGGCGGCACTCGATGTATTTTCAGATGAACCATCGGTAAAGACGGGCGCGTTCTCACATGAGCTTGCCTCCAATACGTCGGTGTATCTGACCCATCATATTGGCGCCTCAACAGAGCAGGCGCAAGAAGCCATCGCGCAAGAAGCAGCCCGAGTTGTGGAATCGTATCACACTACTGGGGACGTTCCTAACTGCGTGAACTTGGCTGCGCAATCAGATGCCACGCATCAACTTACAGTGCGCCACCTTGACAAGGTTGGTGTGCTTGCAAGAGTGCTGAACGAGATGAGTATCGCTAATTGGAATGTGCAGGAAATGGAGAACGTCGTTTTTGACGAAGGCCGAGCCGCTTGTGCATACATTCGGTTCGACGGTTTTGCGGATTCTTCTGCAGCTGACAAGATTGCAGTATTAGAAGACATTCTGGCCGTCTCCTTGATTGAGCTGTAGGTCCTCTAGATTTGGCTCGTGCTGACCATTAATCCTCTGAACACTGAACGATTTCGTCATGGAACGACTATTTAATTTTTCCGCAGGTCCTGGTACGCTACCCGTTGAAGTGCTTGAAGAAGCGCGAGATGAAATGCTGCTTTTTAAGGACGCCGGTGCCTCCATCATGGAGATAAGTCACCGCTCACCTCAATACACAGCCGTCGCAGACGCTGCGCGCACCCATCTCAGAGAACTTTTGGGCCTAGGAGATGAGTGGCACATTCTCTTCCTGCAGGGAGGGGCTTCGCTACAATTTTACCAGACTGCGCTCAATTTCCTGACCCCGGGAACAAGCGGCAATTACGTAGTAACCGGGTCTTGGGCAAAAAAGGCACTGGCAGAAGCGGGCCGGGTTGGAAGCGTTCACACGGCCGCCTCAAGTGCGGCAGATAACTTCAGTCATATCACGGCAGTAGAACACTGGGACATCTCCGATGATGCAGCGTACGTGCATATCACCTCCAATAACACAATCTATGGTACACAAATGGCGAGTGATCCAGCCATTACTGTCCCAATGATTTGTGATGCTTCGAGTGACTTCTTATCCCGACCCATTGACATGGACAAGTATGGCTGCATGTACGCAGGTGCACAGAAGAACATTGGGCCGGCTGGAGCTACCGTGGTAATGGTTCGCCAAGACTTTCTTGATCGTATTCCTGAGGGCCTTCCAACAATGTTGGATTACCGCACTCATGCGAAGAGCCTTTTTCATACGCCACCAGTATTTGCTGTCTACATGGTGGAAAAAGTGCTGCGTTGGATCAAAGGTAAAGGCGGTTTAGCCAAAATGAAGTCACTAAATGACGAAAAAGCGGCACTGCTATATGATCGCATTGATTCTACTGACTTTTACACAGGAGTTGCGAGCCCGGATTCAAGGTCAAATATGAATGTCACATTCAAGCTCCCAACGGAGGATCTGGAGGCGTCATTTATTTCTGCAGCAAAAAGTCACGGAATGGTGGCATTGAAAGGCCATAGAAGCGCTGGTGGAATTCGCGCGTCTATCTACAATGCGTGCCCCCAAGATGCTGTAAGGGCACTTGTTAGTTTTATGAACGACTTCGAAAAAGGTAATGGCTAGCCTGTAAGGGTTTTCCTGTGGGGCGTGTACAGGAATTCGAAGATTGCAGGGTGTACCAGCCATTTGTATATAGGTCACAACTTTCTCAGAGCCGCACCTGAAATTATGCCGTATACCATCGGAGTTCCGAAAGAAACCGCTACCGGAGAGCGCCTAGTCGCGCTCGTTCCGGAAGTCGTAGCACGTCTTGTCAAAGCTGGCGCAACCGTTCTCGTTGAGAAAGGTGCCGGAGACACTGCCTTCATGGCGGATAACGAGTTCGAAGCTGTGGGGGCGCAGATATGTAGCAAGGAGGAGGCATTTTCTGCTGATATCCTTGTGAAAGTCCGCCCACCGTCGTCAGATGAAATCCCGCTGATGAAAGAGGGAGGTGCCTACATCGGTTTTCTAGCTCCACTTGATAACCCGGGAATTTCCTCAGCTGTCGCAGCTCGCGGTGTGACGGCTTTGAGCATGGAAATGGTGCCCCGCATCTCACGTGCTCAAAAAATGGACGCCCTTTCTGCTCTCAGCTCTATTGGAGGGTACAAGGCAGTGCTGCACGCCGCTACCATCCTCCCAAAGTTCTTCCCGCTTCTTACAACGGCGGCTGGAACGGTTCGGCCGTCTAATGTGCTGATCCTTGGTGCAGGTGTAGCTGGATTGCAGGCTATTGCAACAGCTCGTCGTTTAGGAGCTAAGGTGTCGGCCTATGACATCCGGGAGGCTGTTGGTGAGGAAGTTCAAAGTTTGGGAGCAAGTTTTGTAGAACTTGAGATTGAAGGACAGGACGATTCAGATTCCGGTGGGTATGCTAAGGCCTTGGTCGCGGAAAAAGCCAAGCAGCAAGTTGGCCTCCTGGTTCCTTTTATCGGCAAGTCTGATGTTGTGGTCTCCACGGCACTAATCCCGGGAAGGCCTGCTCCGCTTTTGATATCCGAAGAGGCCGTCAAGGCCATGGCACATGGCTCTGTAATTGTCGACATGGCTGCCTCAAATGGTGGTAACTGCGAGCTAACAGTTCCTGGTGAAACTGTTGTACGGCATGGTGTCACAATCATTGGCGCAACAAATCTGACCGCCGATATGCCGGTCCATGCGAGCCAGCTCTATTCGAAGACCTTGTTAGCTATGTTGCAAGATTTCACTGACGAAAACGGCTTTGCTCCAAACGAAGAAGACGAAGTGTTTACGGGCTCTTGTATCACGCGTGGCGGAGCCGTCGTGAACGAACGAGTCAAATCATTACTCAACCCTTCCTGACCAAACAACTGGACGTATCGATGCTCACGAATCTCATCGTTTTCATTCTCGCATCCATCATCGGTAGTGAGGTCATAAGCAAAGTCCCAGCGACATTGCACACCCCGCTAATGTCTGGATCCAATGCGGTTTCCGGCATAACCATTGTCGGAGCGCTTGTCGTTGCGGGCATGGTTGGTGATAAATGGGCCATGTACATAGGCATGGGCGCTGTTATAGTCGCGACCATCAACGTAGTCGGAGGTTTTCTGGTCACAGACCGGATGCTTCAGATGTTCAAAAAGAAAGCATAGGCGAATCCCGCTGCACCCGACAACCTCATTCTGAAGATTCCTGATGAAGCAGAACATTATTGATATCGCCTATCTCATCTCCGCCATCATGTTCATTTATGGACTGAAGCGGTTGCAGTCACCGGCAACGGCCCGAAAGGGTAACCAGCTTGCAGCCTTGGGTATGTTCGTGGCCATTGTCGCTACGTTATTCATCCAAGAGATTGTAACACCGGTTCAAATGATCATTGGTGTTGTAATAGGTGCTGGAGTAGGCGCTGTTCTTGCTCGGCGAGTCGAAATGACCGGTATGCCAGAGCTCGTAGCAGCATTTAATGGATTTGGCGGAATTGCTTCTGCCCTCGTAGCAGGCGCTGAAATCGCGAAGGTTCTATCTGAGTTCAGGCACGATCCAAGCCTTGTCTCCCATCTAGGTGGGGTTGATGCGGTTACCATCTCGTTGTCCATTCTTATTGGGATGGTCACTTTCACCGGCTCGTTTGTCGCTTTCGGAAAGCTTTCTGGCAAAGTTTCAGGAAACCCTATTTCGTTTCCTGGCATGAGGGTATTCACGGTCCTATTCATGGCAGGGGCAATCGCCTCCATAGTCTGGATGGTATTGCACATGGGCGACTTTGGAGCAGCTGGTTTATGGCTGAATCCCATGGTCGAAGCAGGTATCGCTATTGGATTCGCTGGCGCCGTACTCGGCATTCTTCTGGTTATTCCTATTGGGGGAGCTGATATGCCCGTTGTGGTTGCTCTTCTGAACTCGTACTCAGGCCTTGCAGCAGCAGCAACCGGATTCGTACTCAATAACACCGCCCTTATTGTGTCCGGGGCACTGGTTGGCGCCTCTGGACTTATCCTGACCAATATTATGTGCGAGGCCATGAACAGGTCGTTGTTCAATGTCCTGATTGGTGGCTTTGGGGGAGATTCTGGTGGTGGTCCATCCGGAGCAACCTCAACGGAAGGTCTTACGGTTAATTCAACTACATCTGACGATGTCGCTATCCTGCTCAGCTACGCGAATAAGGTCATTTTCGTGCCAGGGTACGGGATGGCAGTTGCTCAGGCCCAGCATGCCGTTAGGGAGTTAGCAGAGGAGCTGGCGAAGAAGGATGTAGAAGTCAAATTCGCGGTACATCCGGTTGCAGGACGTATGCCAGGACATATGAATGTGCTACTGGCCGAAGCAAATGTGCCGTATGATCAGCTGTTTGAAATGGATGAGATCAACGGTGAATTTGAGACAACTGATGTAGCTGTCGTCATCGGCGCGAACGACGTCGTAAACCCTGCAGCCAGACACGACAAGAGTAGCCCTATCTATGGAATGCCAATCTTGAACGTGGACCATGCCGCTACTTCTATCGTCCTTAAGCGCTCTATGCGTCCTGGATATGCAGGTATTGACAATGAGTTGTTCTACAACTCAAATAACCAGATGCTCTTTGGAGACGCTAAGGACTCGATTTCGGCGGTAACCAACGAGGTCAAGGCACTTTAGGGCTGCAAGCTGGACACCAACGGCTCTAAGGTTGCAAGGACTCTCTCGGCAATGATGCGGTGCCCTTCCGCAGTCGGGTGAATACCATCATTTTGAAGCAAATGAGTGATTGCTCCGAAGCCTTCTCCAATGAAGGGAATAAGCTTTACACCATGCGATGCAGCCACTTCTGGATACATGGAAGCAAATTGAGTAGTGTACTCATGGCCTAGGTTCGGCGGGACCTCCATTCCGACAAGTACAATTTCAGCATCGGTCCAAGCTTGGCGTGTTTTATCGATAATACCGCCAAGATTCGACTTTGTTAGGGAAAGATCGATTCCACGCAATCCGTCATTGCCGCCGAGCTCAAGTACGAGAATATCGACTCGCTCCTGAAGTAGCCATTCCACCCTGTTAAGGCCACCCGAACTAGTATCTCCAGATATCCCAGCATCAATTACGCGAACCGTGTAACCTGCGTCCGCTAATTGCATCCCAACGAGTGCCGGAAAGGCTGACTCCGTGTTGAGTCCATAACCGGCAGTAATGCTGTCTCCGAGGAATACGATGCGTACCGAATCATCCGATGTGGGTGCATCGGCTGTTGAGGGTGGGGTTACACTCGATTCGTCCTGGGTCACTGACTCTTCAGGAACTGTTATGGTCGCTTCACGGTCGGACGGCGAGCCGCAAGAGACGAGAAAGAGAATCAGGATAGCACACAGTGGAAGGCGCATTAATAACGACTCTGTATTGAAACCAATACCCGAAAACTGTCGGGCAAGAAACAGGCAAACCGAATGAATGATGTTTTGCGGGTAAGTGACTTGACTAAAACCTACCAAAGTGGCAGCCGTTCGCTTACCGTCCTACATGATGTCTCGTTCCAATTGGAAGCCGGAGATACCTGCGCTATTGTGGGTCCGAGCGGAAGCGGCAAGACGACGTTGCTTGGGTTGTGTGCTGGGTTAGATTCTCCGTCGGGAGGAAGTGTTACACTTTGCGACAGGAATCTCGGTCCGCTTTCAGAGGACGACCGCGCTAGGGTCCGGAATATGCATGTTGGTTTTGTATTTCAGTCTTTCCGGCTTATCCCCACTCTTACAGCTATTGAAAATGTGATGGTGCCAGCTGAATTACAGGGACGCCTTGATGTAAAACATGAAGCAGAAGCCTTGCTAAAGGATGTTGGTTTAGAAGACCGCTTCGACCACTTCCCGTCGCAGCTCTCCGGGGGAGAACAGCAGCGAGTTGCCTTGGCGCGAGCATTCATTAACCGGCCTGCCATTCTCTTCGCCGATGAGCCCACAGGCAACTTAGATTCTGAGACGGGAGAGCACGTAGTTGATATTCTGTTTCGTCTTAACCGCGACGCAGGTACGACGCTAGTACTGGTTACCCACGATCTCGAACTGGCCAACAAGACCAATCGGGTGATTCGATTGAAGGGTGGCGAAGTCGTATCTGACTCCAATCCGCGCGAAATGGCCTCGGCTTCTATGAATGGAGGCGACTAACATGCAGCGATGGATGTTCAGATTTGCTCGTAGGGACACACGGGGTAACCGTGGGCGATTAGCGCTATTCGTCTCCTCTATGGTTCTTGGCGTAGCTGCGCTCGTTTCTATTAATTCGTTTGGAGACAACCTGCGTACAGCCATTGATGCAGAAGCACAAACGTTGCTCGGCGCCGACATGAGCTTGGAGAGTTCAAAGCCGTTCAGTGACAATGTTGAGTCAATTGTGGATTCTCTTGGAGGCATACAAAGTCGTAGGACTTCTTTTTCCTCCATGGCATATTTCCCACGTACTGCCTCTTCACGCCTAGTTACTGTTCGAGGAAATGAGGCAGGTTATCCATTTTATGGGGCGATTGAAACAGATCCACCTGAAGCCGCAGAACAATATCTGAGCGGCGACGGTGCGTTAGTGGATGGCACACTGATGCAACAATATGGAGTAGTGGTGGGGGATTCGGTCAAGATTGGGCGCAGTATGTATCGCGTTGAAGGGCGTCTACTGCAAACGCCAAGGGAGTCGGCGGCCATCATGCTGTTCAGTCCACGTATCTATGTGCCCTTGGCAAGAGTCGATACCACGTTGCTTGCCATGGGTAGTCGTGCAGATTACGAGGTGTATTTTCGCTTCGAGGATGAGCGAGATGTGGAGGCAACGGCTGAACCATTACGTGAAAGCTTACAGGAAGAACGCGTAGGAATTGATACGGTAGAAGAAGAGCGTGAAAACTGGGACGAAGCGCTAACAAACTTGTATCGGTTCTTGGGACTTGTCGGTTTCACCGCATTGCTTTTAGGTTCTTTGGGCGTGGCGTCAAGCATCAGCGTCTATGTCCGTCAACGCGTTCAGACGATCGCAGTCCTCCGCTGTTATGGCGCGTCAACCTGGTCCACCGTGGGAGTGTACCTGATGCAAGCCCTTGGAATGGGACTATTTGGCGCATTAGCAGGAAGTGTGGTTGGAGTTAGTATTCAGACCTTGATACCAATCATTTTGGGTGACTTCCTGCCTGTTGATGTCTCATTCAATATCTCTTGGCCAGCCGTATTTATGGGCTCTGGCATCGGCTTAGGTGTCACTATTCTGTTCGCACTATTGCCTCTCCTGTCACTGAGAAACGTATCTCCGCTCGCTGCATTACGTTCAGGAGTAGATACAACCGCACTCGAGAAAGGGTGGATGTGGTGGGCCACTGCCGCAGTTGTTGGGCTAGGAACTACAGGGTTTGCCATGATTCAAGCCCCAACGCCATTGATGGGGCTTTCCTACGCCGGCGGCATTCTGGTGGTGTTTCTTCTATTAGCAGCGACTGCAAAAGGTGTCATGTGGCTTTTAGTGCGCAGACCCCCGATACGCACTTCTTATACGATCAAGCAAGGAATTGCCAATCTTCATCGACCCAATAACCAGACTCTGATGATGGTCCTGGCACTGGGATTGGGTACGTTTCTTGTCACAACTATGTTGATTAGTGAGCAGACGTTACTGGGGCAGATCACAGTCGCTGGAGCAGAAGAGCGCCCCAATCTCATTTTCTTCGACATTCAGCCCGATCAGGTCGATGAGCTTATTGCTACAGTAGAGCAAACTGGGCTTCCTGTAATGGAGGATGTTCCGATCGTAACAATGCGGATTCAGTCTGTCAAAGGCTTAAGTGTAGATGAAATGAGAGCCGATTCTACCGTGCGCACTTCATGGGCTCACCGACGAGAATATCGCTCTACCTATCGAGACCGTCTTACAGATTCAGAAACGCTTCTAGAAGGCGAATTTGTTGGTGCACACTCTGGTAGCGGACCTATCCCAGTTTCTGTAGAGGTGGGGGTTGCTTCGGAACTGGAGGTCATGATTGGTGACCAGATTGTATTCGATATTCAAGGCATTCCGGTAGAGACTGAGGTAGCTAGCCTTAGAGAAGTGGATTGGCGTCGCATGCAGACCAATTTCTTTGTGGTATTCCCGGATGGTACTCTGGACAATGCACCTGCAACGCACGTCGTTATGACGCGAGCAGACTCTGAAGAGGCCTCCGCCCTTGTCCAAGGTGCAGTAATCCGTAGCCAACCCAACGTTTCATCGATCGACATCTCACTGGTCCTTTCTGTGTTTGACGCCATTTTCTCTCGAATTGGATTCGTTGCACGGTTCATGGCCCTCTTTTCCATTTCAACAGGCTTGATCGTACTTGCAGGTGCCGTCCTGATTAGTCGTTTCCAACGGATTGAAGAATCTGTTCTTCTTAAGACGCTAGGAGCGTCTCGTAAAACGGTTCTTAGGATTATGTCCGTTGAGTATCTGGTGCTGGGCCTAGTTTCTTCCGCAACAGGCGTGCTTTTGTCCGTGATTGCCGGATGGTGCATTGCTCGATTCGTTTTCGCAACTGAGTTGATTCTTGCACCAGGAGCTATTCTTACAATCATGGGAGTGGTCATCGGGCTAACCTTGATCATCGGGCACTTCAATTCCCGGGGTGTGTATGACCGTTCCGCTCTCGAAGTACTTCGTTCAGAAACGTGATATTCCCTTTTTCGATATGACTCTCGAAGACAGACTGGCTGCCATGCGGCAGTCGATCTCCAACGCAGCCGCTCGGTCAGGTCGAAACGCGGATGACGTCACGCTGATAGCGGTTTCAAAGACATTTCCATCATCGGATATCGTTGCAGCCAGCCGTGCAGGGCAAGTTGACTTTGGAGAAAACAAGGTCCAAGAGCTGATTTCGAAGGTTGATGAATTGGGTTCAGGTACGGTAGAGCACCCGATTGTTTGGCATCACATTGGGCATTTGCAACGCAATAAAGTCAAAGACATTATTGGGCGCGCTTCGCTGTTTCACGCTCTTGACAGTACTAGGCTTGCACAAGCCCTTCAGGCTCGTCTCGAGGCCGAGGATACCAGCTTGAAATGTTTAATTCAGGTCAATGTCTCTGGTGAAACATCCAAATTCGGTATTGAACCAGATGATCTTGGTAGGTTTTTGGACGCAATTTCTGCTTGTGATAGAGTCATACCTACGGGTCTCATGACTCTAGCGGCACCCGTTAGTGATGCTGAAAAAGCTCGCCCTGAACTAGTTTTACTGCGCCGACTGGGTGAAAGCATCTCTGATCGTTTGTTAGATGGTGTTTGCCAGCTTTCGATGGGCATGAGTTCCGATTACGAGGTAGCGATCGAAGAGGGGGCGACCCATGTACGAGTCGGCAGTGCAATCTTCGGTACACGCTAGCAAAGGAAGGAGGTTGTGCGCTACGGGATACGCTATGATTTCTGTATCTTAGTATGTCAAATAGAAGAGGCCGGGGTCTCCCGGTAGTTCAGTCCGCTATCCAATCTGTATGCCATGAAAATTTCTGCACTGGACATCCGCAAACAGGAATTCGCCCGGACATTCCGTGGGTATGATGCCGAGGAGGTAGACTCGTTTCTTCAGGTGGTTGCCACAGAATGGCAGGAAATGGTTGATGATCTTCGTCGAAACAATGACAAGATCCAGGAACAGCAACTGACGCTTGAGCACTATATGAAAGTTGAGGAGGCACTGGAGGTGGCTCTCCAAACAGCCAGAACAAGTTCTCGCCAGACAATTGAGTCGGCAGAGCGAAAAGCGGCTGCAATGCTTGAAGAAGCAGAGAACAGAATTGTTGAGATGCAGAGGGAAGCTGATTCAAGTAGACTGGAGATCAAGCGAGAAACAGCAAGGTATTCGGTTCGCCAGCAGGAGATTGTGGCCAAACTGCGCTCATTTCTGGTTTCCGAAATGGAAATGTTGCGTCATTTCGAATCAGATACATCTGATAGAACATTAGCTGGAGCATCCCCGCATCGAGAAATCGAACTGATTCGCGATGAAAAGGCAGGCGAAGATGCAGCTGAGAGTGATGAATCGATCGATTTAGATGATATTTTCGCCGGATGGCAAGATCCTCAACCACAAGAAGAAGGTGAGTCTTCAGAAACACCTCAAGATAACTGGGATGAAGACGAGGATATAGACGACGACGATGCAGACGACGACCTTGAGTACGATGATGATGACGACTCCTCAGATGAGGATGATGAAGAGTGGGAAGACGATGATGATGACGACGACGATCTGGAGTACGACGATGACGACGAGTCCGATGACGAAGAATCATCACACAAGGAGGGGTCACCGTCTTGGCGCGTAACTCCGGTTTTTGAGTCCGTTGAGCCTGCGGATGATGAGACCTCTGAAGAAGACCATGACGCGGAGAAGCGCATGGTAGGAGATGAATCTGCCGATGAGGAGATCAAAAAGATCCACGAAATCCTAAAAGGACTGGATGAGGAGCAGGATGGGGCAGGAAATTGATGCAATCGTCGTCGACGTATTATGAAAAAGTAGCAGCAGCTGCAGCGGCTATCGCTGACTCTTTTGGATCTGTTCCAGACGTAGGAGTGATCTTGGGGACAGGCTTAGATGGTCTTTCGAAGGCCATTACGGTTGAGAAGGAGTTGTCATACAGTGATATACCTGGTTTCCCTGAGTCAACAGTACAGTCCCACGCAGGAACACTTCTTTTGGGTACACTCGCTGGGCGAAAGATCGTCGCCATGCAGGGTAGAGCTCATATTTATGAGGGCTATTCCTCTAAAGAGGTAACGCTGCCGATACGTGCATTGGCAGCGTGTGGGATTAAGACCTTAATTGTGTCCAATGCCAGCGGAGGCATGAATCCAGCCTTTCGTTCGGGTGATATCATGCTTATTGAGGATCACATTAACCTGACGGGCCACAATCCGCTTGAAGGGCCTAACGAAGACTCTTGGGGCCCTCGTTTCCCAGACATGAGCGATCCATATCCCGCCGACCTGCGAGCGAAAGCAAGAGCAGTAGCCACGGAATTGGACATCAAGCTGCACGAAGGAGTCTATATCTCTGTCGTTGGACCAAACTTGGAGACACGGGCAGAATACCGCATGCTTCACAAGATGGGGGCTGATGTTGTCGGAATGAGTACGGTCCCAGAAGTGATAGTGGCCAACCATATGGGTGTTCAGGTTGTAGCATTTTCAGTCATTACCGATGAATGCTTTCCCGATACATTGCAGCCAATTTCAATTGAAGATGTCCTAGCCGCAGCAGCACGTGCTAGTGACCCTTTATCTAAGATGCTTAAGGCGTTGCTTCCGCGAATTTGAGGAAAGTCGTAATTCGGCTTTTTGTATGAGTTCAAGGCGCAATCAGTCTCAGTCTTGATCACGATAGTCGCTATCTTCCGTTTTCTGTACTAAAGCCCTATTTGGTAGCCGTATGGCCTTCAACGAATTCAAAGAAATCAACGCCGATAAGCTCGAAAGGGACGTCTTATCCTTTTGGGAAAAGGAAGATATTTTCGGCAAAAGTATTCGGCAGCACGAAGGGGCAGAGACGTTCACCTTTTTTGAAGGCCCCCCAACGGCTAACGGCAAACCAGGGATCCACCATGTGATGGCCCGGACCATTAAGGATATCTTCTGTCGGTTCAAAACCATGGAAGGATTCCAAGTTGAACGCAAAGCTGGCTGGGATACACATGGGTTGCCTGTAGAGATCGAAATTGAGAAAGAATTGGGCTTGGAGGGCCGGCACCAGGTAGAGGAATATGGCATTGCTGAGTACAATGCTGCCTGTCGCGAGAGCGTTCTCAGGTATAAAGGCCTATGGGATCAATTGACTACCCGCATGGGGTACTGGGTCGATCTTGATGATCCATATATCACGTTTAAATCAAGCTATATAGAGAGCGTATGGTGGCTTCTCAGTGAGATGCATCGGAAGGGGTATCTCTATAAAGGATTTAAAATTCAGTGGTATAGCCCTGGTTCCGGTACAGTACTCTCATCGCATGAAGTCAGTCTTGGGTATAAGGAGGTCCAGGACCCGAGTATTTACACTCGGTTTCGTTCCTCCGAAGACGCCAATCTGTACTATCTCGCATGGACAACAACACCTTGGACAACAGTATCTAACGTTGCCGTCGCGGTAGGTCCAAAGATCGACTATGTCAGAATACGATTGACGACAGATGACATCGGCGAGCACGACTTGATTCTGGCTAAAGCCCGGCTCTCTGTGATTAAAGAGGAGTATGAGGTTGTTGAAGAGTATGTCGGCTCAGACCTCGTTGGACGGATGTACGAGCCTCTGTATGATTTCTTTGTCGGAACGGAAGGCACCGAAAATGCATGGCGCATCGTTCCCGCAGATTACGTCTCCACAGAAGACGGAACGGGATTGGTTCATACCGCACCTGCGTTTGGTGCAGAAGACTTCGAGACAGCCCAAAAGACAGGCCTGCCAATGTTAAATGCCGTTGAGCCCGATGGCTGTTTCCGAGAAGAGTTCGGACTTGTTGCTGGGATGTGGTTCAAGGATGCTGATAAAGTGGTTTCACGAGATTTGCGAGACCGCGGACTGATGTATCGGCACGAGACGTATCTCCACAATTACCCTCATGATTGGCGTAAAGGAACACCCCTCATGAGTTATCCTGTTGACAGCTGGTTTGTCCGAACCACTGCAATCAAGGACCGATTGATGGAGCTTAATGATACCATCAATTGGCAGCCCGCCGGTATTGGTACAGGGCGTTTTGGAGACTGGTTAAAGAACAATGTGGACTGGGCGCTAAGCCGTCGTAGATACTGGGGTACGCCGCTTCCAATTTGGCAATCAGATGCTCCAGAATCTGAATACATTGAAGTAATCGGTTCGATTGCCCAGTTGAGGGAGAAGTGCCCGGGCCAGTTACCCGAGAATGATGAAGATGTCGACTTACATCGTCCATTTGTCGATGAACTGACCTGGTCGGCTCCAGATGGTGGTACCATGCGCCGGGTAGAAGACCTCATTGACGTCTGGTTTGATTCTGGGGCTATGCCATTTGCACAGTGGCACTATCCTTTTGAGAACAAGGAAGTATTTGAGCGCAACTTCCCCGGTGATTTCATTGCGGAAGGAGTTGACCAAACAAGAGGCTGGTTCTACACACTTCACGCTATTGCAGCGCTCGTTATGGACGACGTTGCGTACCGCAACGTGGTTGTGAACGGCTTAGTGCTGGATGAGAAGGGCGAGAAGATGTCCAAAAGCAAGGGCAACGCAGTTGATCCGTTCGCGTTGATCGACACGCATGGCGTAGATGTGATTCGCTGGTACATGATGAGTAACACGCCGCCATGGGAAAATCTGAAGTTTTCAGAGCGAGGTATTATTGATATACAACGCCGTTTCTTCAATACCCTCACGAATGTCTATTCATTCTTCGCTACCTATGCTAACGTTGATGGATTTGAGTATGGTGAAGCAGTTGCGGTAGGTCAACGCCCTGAAATGGATCGATGGATCCTTTCCCGACTGCATACTGCCGGTGTTCAGGTGGAAGCTGCCCTCACCGAGTACCACCCCACGAAAGCTGCACGTATCGTTGAAGGTTTTGTCGATGAGTTATCCAATTGGTATATCCGCAGAAATCGTCGCCGGTTCTGGAGTGCCAAGGATACGGGGGAAGGGGAAGAGTCAAAACATGCAGCCTACCAGACGGTAGCGGAGTGTCTATTGACCGTCGCGAGGTTAATGGCCCCGATTGCTCCGTTTTATGCCGAATGGATGTTCAATAATGTGAATGGTCCATTGGGTCTGTTGGAGGCAGAATCCGTGCATCTTACTACGTTTCCTGGTGTGTCGGACCATGCTGATGCATTCGATTCGGATTTAGAGCATAAAATGTACTTGGCTAGAACGATCTCTTCACTTGTACTGGGCTTGAGAAATACGGCATCAATAAATGTGCGTCAGCCTCTACCGGGAATCATGGTTGTCACTGGGCCTGACGTCGAGGAAATGATTGTTGAGACTGTTGCTTCGATCATCCGTGAAGAGACGAACGTTAAGTCCATTACTTTTGTGGAAGGCTCCTCATCAGTTGTTAGTCGGCAGGCTAAACCTAATTTCAAAGCATTAGGTAAACGACTGGGACGTCACATGAAAGCAGCCTCTCAGGCTATCAGGGCAATGTCATCAGAAGAAATAGACCAGTACTTAGCGACAGGAGAGCTCAATCTTGACCTGGACGGTGAAATAGTTGTGCTCTCGGGAGATGATCTTGAAATCGTTAGCGAAGGAATCGAAGGCTGGCTAGTTGGCCAAGAGAACACGGTCACAGTGGCGCTAGATACGGCCATCTCAGATGAACTCCGAACCGAGGGTTTGGCACGAGAAGCGATCAATCGTATTCAGAATATGCGAAAAGATGCTGGATATGATGTCACCGACCGTATTTCGGTCCGCTATACAGGTTCGCAAGGAATGGAAACTGCACTCGAGCAGCATGGTGAATGGGTCAGGAACGAGACGTTGAGTCTAGAGTTTGAATCCGCTGCGAATCCTGATGGCGAACTCATTTCGGAGTTCGATATCAACACTGAGAGACTGACGGTCGGTATTCGGTTGGTCAGCAATTGAGCAACTTGAATCCGTACCGTAAACACGTTCAATTATCATGGCAGAGAAAAAAAACAAGGACCAGAAACCAGCTGTTGCACTGCGTTCACCGTTTACCCCGGAAGAACTGGATCATTTCAAGCAGCTGATAACTGAGAAGCGTGAGTCAGCAAGCGATGATGTAGCCCGTATGCGTGCGCAGCTTGAAGATGCGCGTGAGCAGGCGGAAAACGATACTGCATACAGTTTCCACATGGCGGACGCAGGAACAGATGCGATGGACCGTGAGAAGCTGTATTTGATGGTAGCTCGGCAGCAAAAATACATCGGGTACTTGGATCGTGCCTTGGACCGAATTGCTAGCGGAAGCTACGGTGTGTGTAAGGTTACCGGTAATCCTATCTCGAAGGAACGCCTTGAATCAGTGCCTCACACGGAAATATCAATTGAAGCAAAGCTCGCCCAGAAGAAGTAATAGTTCTTTTCTTCGGGCGCTCTGATGTCGTGAGGCAGCGAGTCGAGTCGGGGATAAATCTACCGGTCTATGGATTCTGCTCGCAATTGGAAGATAAAGTCGATGATGATGGTGGCTATGATCATCATTGTAGATCAACTTTCGAAAGTCACCGTTTTGAAGACGATGTATCGGGGTCAATCGATTTCTGTCTTTGGAGACTGGCTCAAACTGACTTTCATCGAGAATCCAGGTATGGCCTTTGGAATCCAGTTTGGCCCACCTGCCCTGATTAGCATCTTCTCGATAGTGGCCACGATTCTCATCATTGTGTATCTGTACCGGGTCGGAGGAATGTTTCGCCCCTATCGTATTAGCCTTAGCATGGTACTCGGTGGTGCAATTGGCAACATTATCGACCGCGTCTTTTACGGTAAGATTCTACACGACGACCCGTATTTTCTGGGCAAAGTAGTTGATTTTATACACATCAATGTCTGGCGTGGAATGGTGCCTGAAGCGATTCCCTTCCTCGGAGGAAAGTATCTGGCGCTATTTCCGATTTGGAATGTAGCCGATATGGCAATCGTTCTTGGTGTAGTAGGAATTATCTCTTATCAGCGTCGATTCCACACGGTTGTTGAGGAAAGCCTACTCAACGCAAGAAGTGACTCTAGTCTATCAGAAGGCGCAACGACGTCACCAAGTGAGACGAGCAGCGAAGGAGAAGACGCGGGGAAGGAGTAATCGGTCCGATCGTTCGAGCAAGCCCGTAGAGGAAGTAGCTCCGCCGCCGAAGTACGAATCCTCATCCATTTGGAACCGCCATTCGGCCGAATTCTGACGATTTAAGACGTTGACGATATCGCCCCTTAACTGAAGTGCGTATTTCCCTATATCGAGAGAGTACGCTACACTCACGTCGAGTTGATGGATAGGGGCCAGGACATGCGATTCAGGATCCGTCAGGTTGTAATTCGAAATTTGGCGTTCAACGCGTCGAATAGCATCTCCGGAAACACCATTCTCCCGCATCTGGTCAAGAAGAGAATCAACGTCATTCAGGTGAGCACTTAGGAAGTCGTAATAAGACTTACGGTAGCCCCATTCACGTCCCCAAATACTACGCCACCGAGCTAATACTACAGTGCGCCTCATGGGTACAAAGTCGGCAGAAAATTCCAGACGAAGTGGCTCATTCCAGGGTACAGATAACGATTCATTGCCGAATAGGTTGGCAATCTGCCTGCGGGAAACAGTGTGATCTAAGCGCGCTTTCACGTTCCCAAGGCCTACTTTTCGTTTCACTCCAGTAGAAACACCCCAGGAATGACCTCGAGTTGATTCCAGGAAATCACCTTGTTGGAGTTCTATTCGTTCTCCCGTGGTAGCCGAATAGTCCACAGAAAGGATGTGATACTGACGTTTGTAGAAGGACTCCAACGAAATCGACCACTTGTTAGTGGGTAAAAACAGCATTTCAGCGGCAAAATGAGCTGCTTTTGGTGGGGTTACCGTAGCGTCATTACCCATCCAGAATCTCGTTGACGAGACAAATGTCCGAGGACTCCTGCTACTTACGTCAAACTGCGAAACGAATTGCCGATATAATCCAGTGCCCAAATAGAGTGAATAACCACCCACGGGCGTGTCCACCCAGTCGAATCGGGCTGAGAGCCTAGGTTCTGCGTAAAGACTTTGTTTTGCATGCAACCATGTGAAGCGACTTCCCGCCTCAAAGACAGCATGATCACCTGCCTTGACCCGGTCTTGAACGTAGGACGCCAAGCGCCAACCATTCGAATCATGAATTAGCGGAAATTGTTGCGTACCAGCGACCGTAAATCGGCTGCTAGTGTGAATCAATTCGCCTCCTATCTCGACTTCGTGGCCGTTGCCCGGAAACCAGTTCAAATTGCCATCAATTGCGGTTTCGAAAATGCGGTTTCCGTCATCTTCGGTAGTTAGCTCAGATGCCTCTCCTGGAGCGTCAAAGTCATGTCGGAGGCGGTAATAACTGGCTCGGGCGCCGAATGTAGTGAGAGTATGAGCACTGCGAACATCAGAAACACGAATCTGAGACATTCCATTCTGCCAGGAATACAGATCCTTAAACCTGTTAGCACCTGTGTTTGATGTGCTAGAAGCAGGGAAGTCAACATCTGTGATATCTAGGCCGGCGAGGTTGTTTCCCAGACTTGAACGCCCCCAATACGAGGAGGCCGTGATTGTTCGTAAACCAGACTGGATCTTAGTCGCTGCGTGAATATCTGCGAACTGGATAGCCGGTTCTCCCGTTGATGGGAAATTGGCGAAGGGGGTATTGTTCTCTGCAAAAGCCGACAGTAAAAATGTATCAATCACGTTCCAATCATCCATTAGGTTTGCTAGTGCAGGCGGCGCTAGTAGGCTCCATGTGCCAATTCTTGCTGCCCCAAGCGTTGTGATTCGCGCTCCCGATGGACGTATCCAAAACCCAGAATGTCGAGCATTCGTAGAGAGCGGGTCCACCTGTAGGGTCAATTGGCCGTTGCCACCGGACATCGAGACTCTCGAGGATGGCGCGCGCAGATCATGCTTCGCAGATATCACTCCTGAAATCTGACTTCCTAACGTGGCACCAAAGCCAGCTTTGTTGACGGTGATCTTCCCGAGGGCGAATGGGCTAAACGGCCCAATGAAAGAGGCAACGTTAAGCGGGAGGAATACAGGAGCTCCATCTAGCCTAAATTGGTGCTCTCCTGCTTCACCTCCCTGAATATGTATGTCCGCTGTGGCGTCATTAACTCGAACCCCCGGCATGGCGTCCAGGCTTTGCAACACTCCTACGGATCCCGACGAGAGGCGCGAGGAGACCTCTTCCTGATTGGCAGATGGAGCTCCGAGTAGGGTGGAGGAGGGCATCATTCCGATTCCATCTACAATGACCTGAGATATCAGTAACGGTTCATCAGTCTCAAGAATTACCTCTATGCTCTCGCTTGAACCCGCAGCGATTGTTACCGTCGTCTCGTTTGCTGCATACCCTAGATGACTCACTCTAAGGCGGTACTCTCCGGCCAGAAGTCTTGGGAAAATGAACAGACCATCCAGATTAGCGATACTTGCTCGATCGGCATCAGCAATGAGAATATGGGCAAAGGAAAGTGGTTGTTCAGTCTCAGCATCCAGCACAATCCCACGTAGATCTCCGTACAGGGGGATTCCCTCTGCAGCAACCTCCAATACATAAAGACCACTAGAGCGCCTAACAAAATCTAGACCTGTTCCCTTTAGAATACACTGAAGGATCTCTTCAGATTGCAGGCTTTCCGCCACGCAAAACACACGTTTGCCTTCTGTGAGAAGAGGATCCCAGGAAATGTCGATACGCGTAGCCTCCCGGAACTGTAATAGGGCGCTACTCAGTGATACCCCACGCCAAGCCATCGTGTAGCGCGCAGACTGATCCTGAGCACGAGCGGTAGTTAAGATTGGAGACAGGAAAACAGTGACCGTCAGCAACGAGGTCAACAGGAGAACGGTGGATCGAATGCCCGTAGCACCGTTCAGGTAAGACTGGCTGGAGTTGGAATGTCCGAAAGGAATGACGTCCTGTGGAAATTCAGAGTGCCGCATGGAGATCTGAGATAAGCAAGATACAAAAAATGCCGATCTAATCGCGTAGTCGTCCACTCACTAATGACTTATGTATACAAAAAAACCGATTTCCCCATTAAGGAATCGGCTGAACATAGTCCGTAGATGTGACGCGGATTAGTTCAGGTACATTTCGTATCCGTTTGCTCTTTGACGATATCGAACACTGATGGTTGCAGCAATATCCCCCAGAAACTCGCTCGCATCACCCACTTCATTTCGATGGATTGTTATGGGACGAAGACGAATGGAAGAAGGAGCTTTTACCTTGATGTCGAACCTGCGTTCTACATCGTCCAGTACATTCCCAATCAGCTCATCTTGATAGGAGAACCCACCCGATAGCCATGCTAACTTTGCCGATATATCAACTTCTTGAATCGTGACGTCATCAGAACTGGTCATCTGGTCGGCAGCAAGTAAGACTTCACCGTTACTACCCTGAACCTGTACGCGACCGGTGGCGACTAATACTTCTGTACTCGCCGCGATTGCTCCTGGCCAAGCCGAAATACCAAAGCTTGTACCAAGAACAGTAGTTGTGGCATCAAATGTTGAAACTTCGAATGGTGTAGTGCCAGGCTGCACATCAAAAAAACCATCTCCAATCAGTGCCACATCACGATGATGGTCGTTGAAACCTTTTTTGACAATAAGGCGACTTCCAGGAGCAAGGTCAACTGTAGATCCATCTGCAAGAGAGACAGTGGTCAACTCTGACCCGGTCGGCGCCCTGAACTGATCATGGGAAGGGGATAACAGCATGCTGAGGCCTAAAACAACTGCGGCAGCGATTGAAACTGCACGAAACCGCATCCTATAAATCCGTGCAGGTGGTCGTGCTGGACGAGATTCAACAGAATGTGCCGACGAAAAAGCTGCACTATCGTTGATTTGTGCCAAGACTGCGCTACGAACCTGTGCTTTCCTAGGATCAGTATCTGTTTGCTGCGCGCTTTCGCACAGATCCCAGATGTGTCCAAGCTGAATACTCTCGTCAGTCGATAGACCGTCGAAGAGTTGCTCAGTTGGTTCGTATGTGAAGTTTCTTAGGCTCACAAAAACTCAATGTGTTATACATCTTATGTGCAATACATCCTATGTGTTCGAGGGGCGGGAGCCATAAAATGATTCCCGTTCCTTAAAGGCCTCCAGCTTCTTCCGAATGTGCTGGAGTGCCAGAACGATGTGATTGTTAACAGTCTTGGGTGCTAGGTCCATTAAAGAAGCTATCTCTTCATGGCTCAAACCCTCGAAACGACTCAGCATGAACGCTTCTTTTCTGCGTTCCGGCATTTCGTCAATCCATTCCTGAAGACGCATCTTCAGAAGGGCTGCATCAATCTCATCGTCATTCACACTGTCAAAGCCGACAGAAGGGTGATCAGCCTCAATGGCTTCTGCGGCATGCCGCTTCTTCTGGCGTTCGTGATTGAGTGAGTAATTGCGCACCATCTGATACATCAACGCTCTAAGAGAACGTTCCGGATCGATAGTTTCGCGCACCTGCCACAGTTTTAAATACACATCTTGTAAGATGTCAGAAGCCGAGACAGCGTCGTGCGTGATGTACATCGAATAACGATGAAGTGCATCATAGCTCGCATCGAAGAGCTCGGCGTAAGACGCCTCGTCGGACTGTAAAAGACCGTGACTCCAGGATTGAAACTGCTCTTCCGCAATGGATCGCATGCTCAATTACCCTCAGTCAACTCTAGTACACGAAGAGAGCGCGAATTACCCAAAATTGGCCTTTTGATCAATAAGAACATTAGTTAATAGCTGTAAGGCTTAGTGGCACAGCGGGATAGGGTGGTTCTTTTCAAGAAGTACGGACGTTTCAAGCTGTAAAATCAAAAAATAAATTCCATTTATTGTCCCCTTTTCTCCCTGACCTGTCCCGTTTGCTGATCCAACCCGATAGCAAATACGTTGTTCTCAAAGCTAACGATTAGTTGGGAATCAGATTGTAGTTAAGAGGATTCACACCGAATGTGCAGCAGCAAACCCGGATCACAGGAACCGGGGAGTACTGATGTTATTATACGTCGATCAAACCCAATCCTGACACCATCACGCCAGCTGTCCGCCTGAATGTCTACTGAGCAAAGCAGAATCAGGAATTTCTGCATCATCGCACATATTGATCACGGAAAGAGTACGCTGGCGGACCGGCTTCTTGAACTTACCGGCACGCTATCTAAGCGAGAGCTTCAAAACCAGGTCCTGGATTCCATGGATTTGGAACGGGAACGCGGGATCACGATCAAGAGTCACGCGATCCGCATGAATTATACGGCTGACGATGGGTCTCCGTACGTGCTCAACCTGATCGACACACCGGGACACGTAGACTTTACCTACGAGGTCTCGCGAGCCCTAGAGGCGTGTGAAGGGGCAATTCTGGTAGTGGACGCTGCCCAGGGAATCGAAGCACAGACTATTTCGAATCTCCTTCTAGCCATGGAGCTCGACCTCGAAATCATTCCTGTACTAAACAAAGTCGATTTACCGGGCGCCAATGCAGACGCGGTTGCTCAAACAATTGAAAACCTGATTGGCGAACCAGCGGAGGACATTCTCCGGATCAGTGCCAAAACAGGTGTTGGAGTGCACGACCTACTGGAGAAGATTGTAGCGCGAATTCCGGAGCCCTCAGGCAATCCTGATGCGCCTCTGAAGGCTCTGATTTTTGACTCCGTGTTTGATACCTACAGAGGGTCCATTGTCTACGCGCGTATTTTTGATGGCACGTTGGAGTCGCGTCAAGGCATCCGCTTCATGGCCACAGGCAAGGAAACAGATGCAGAAGAGATTGGCTTCTTGCGCATGAAGATGGAGCCTGTTAAGAAATTGACAGCTGGAGATGTTGGCTACATTATTGGGTCCATCAAGAACGTCAAGGATACGCAGGTCGGTGATACAGTAACGACACGCGAGCGTGGAGCCACCGAAGCTATTGCTGGGTTCAGGGAAGCCAAGTCAATGGTCTTTTCTGGTGTTTATCCGACCAATGCAGACGAATTCGAGGAGCTTAGAGCATCCCTTGAGAAACTTCAGCTCAATGATGCAGCTCTGACATTTGAGCCTGAGACATCGATCGCCCTAGGATTTGGCTTTCGAGTTGGTTTCCTGGGACTACTCCATATGGAGATTGTTCAGGAACGGCTCGACCGCGAATTTGGACTAGATATTATCACGACGGTCCCGAACGTAAAGTACAAGGTGTTAAAAACGGATTCATCGGAGATAACCGTCGAGAACCCGTCGAACATGCCAGAAGTTGGTGTGATAAGTCAGATATCTGAGCCATACGTCAAGGCGGAAATTATCACGCCAACTGAGTATATCGGAGGACTGATGCAATTGTGTCAGGATCGTCGAGGTACCTACATCAATACGCAGTACTTGGACACAGAACGAGTCAGTCTGGAATACCATCTTCCGTTGGCTGAGATCGTCTTCGATTATTATGACAAGCTGAAAAGTATTAGTCGCGGATACGCGTCTCTTGACTATGAATACCTGAATTACCGTGAAAGTCACCTCGTCAAGTTAGACGTTATGATCAACGGTGATCCAGTAGATGCCCTATCGACTATCGTCCACCGCGATAAAGCGTATGACATGGGTCGACGATTGGTATCCAAGCTACGTGAATTGATTCCAAGACAGATGTATGACGTTGCCTTACAGGCTGCAGTCGGGTCTCGAATTATTTCGCGCGAAACGGTCAAGGCGCTACGAAAGGACGTTACTGCCAAATGTTATGGCGGAGATATCTCCCGTAAACGCAAGCTTCTTGAAAAGCAGAAGGCAGGTAAAAAGCGCATGAAGCAGGTTGGCAGTGTCGAAGTGCCCCAGGAGGCATTTCTTGCTGTTCTCTCGATGGAGGACTGATACCGGTGAAGAGACCCCGAACAGACACGGTAAGAACGCGTCGCTGGGTGCTCCTCATTTTGGTGGTTGTATTCAGTGCAGCCTTTGGTTTTGCAACAATTCAAGCAGCTACTGCTCAAGAAATCACTTCCTCTGAGCTTTTGCGACGCTACATGCAAGCCAGGACAAGCTATTTAGCAGAAAGAGATGCCAAGCGAGCCGGGCAGCGAATAGCCTATCGTGACTTCGAAAGGATTCCAAACCAAAGTGATTCGCTTCGTGCCTGGCTACAGCAACTAGAGCATGATCGGCTTGCTGCCAGTCTTCCTGACCCGCTGGAGCTTTTTAGGGTCCAATCATGGACTTCAATTAACCGATTGGAAGCACCCGTTTATAAGGACTTGTTTGACTCAACACGATGGGCTTTCACAGGTAGTAACTCGCGTTCGCTGCTAGACACCTTACGAACCCGAGATATACGCTCCCGGCTTCAAGACTTGTTTGGTGCACCAACCAAGACGCTAGTTGAAATGGGATATCCAGATTCCTTATTGCGAGAGCAGGTAATCGAATTTGAATATTGGTTCGCATTGAACGACTCTATCAATGTGATCGTCCTGGATGTAAACGGTCCCTGGGACCGAGGTATCGTGTTGGCTGCGGATATGAGATTTAGGTCATCTCTTTCGGTCATTAAAGAACAGTTTCTAGGGCAACTCATTCCAAAAGCGCGCCGTAGACCTTTTACCGACTACTATTACAACGTAGATCAACAGACATGGTATTTGACGGGATTTGATGGAGCATCTTATTTCGACCAGCGTATTGACCGTCCGGATTTGAGCACAGGACGACCTGCGCCTATCCTTGCTCCCGAAACGGAGGCAGATCCCATAGAACAATCCGATAAGGAAGAAGGCAGTTAACGTGGCAAAAAGCCGAAAGGAATCCAGAAAAAGCGAGCGAACCAAGCGCCGCGCAGAACGACAAAAGGCTCAACAGCAGTCTCAAGATCGTGCTGTGCCCCAGAAAGGGAAGGTACGCGAATGGTTGGATGCCATGATATTCGCCATCGTGGTCATGGTAATCCTAAGGACGATTTTCTTTGATCTGTTCCGGATTCCAACCCCTTCCATGGAAAAGAGCCTCCTTGTCGGAGACTATCTCTTCGTATCTAAGATGCATTATGGTACGAGAACGCCCATGACAATAGGCGTGCCTTTTACTCAGATTTACCTGAAAGGCTTGTCCTTTCCATACACACGCTTGCCTGGTTTTTCTGACGTCAAGCGCGGAGATGCCGTCGTCTTCAACTGGCCAGCAGATGAGGTAGATGTAATTGAGCGCCGAATGCACTACATAAAGCGAATTATGGGGTTACCTGGTGAGTCGATTCAAGTTCAGAACAAGCAGGTCATTGTAGATGGTGAGTCTATCCCATTACAAGAAGAAATGCAGCAGTATTGGTTGATTCACAAGACAGACCCCAGAGTACAGTTAAACAGATCTGCGCTTGAAGAGCTTGGTATTTCTGACGTGATTCAAGGTGCTGATCCGTCTAAAGTGCAGCTTATCACCACCGAAAATGCCGCTAGTGTCATCGCCTCCTGGCCATGGGTTGATCGGGTCGAGCCGGCGATAGCTCCAACGAATTCTGTATATGATGCAGCTATGTATCCGCCAGGAAGAGGCTGGACGCCAGATAACTACGGACCGGTAACAATTCCATCGGAAGGGGAGAGCGTCACCCTAACAGACCAAAATTGGGAAATTTATAGAACGGTGATCAGTCGCTACGAGGGACATCAGACAGCTAGCACTCCGGATGGAGGATTTCTGATAGATGGGCAAGTCGTATCCGAATACACCTTCGAACAGAATTACTACTTCGCAATGGGTGACAACCGGGACAACTCAGAGGACAGTCGCTTTTGGGGGTTCGTTCCCATGGATCACGTGGTCGGTAAAGCAATTCTCGTCTATTTCAGCTGGGACAAAGACGCCATGTTGCCACGATTCGGCCGGCTCTTCTCCATGATTCAGTGATCGTCAGATTTCTCGGCCCGTCAAGATTACGGTAAAATAAGGCAATGAAAGAATCACAATTTGATCGTCTTCGATTCAAGCTGCTCGATGAACTAAGTCGGGCACATTACAGATTCGTGTCTCAGCACGGGTTCAAGTATAGTTCTATCTATCGCATCTTGTTGAGAGTCATCGGTAGAAAGTATCTACGTGAGGCTCTGAAGCTACCTCCTATTTTAATTCCTGAATATCAGACTGGTGAGACTGCGGTACACATCTTGACGAAAGATAGTGAAGTAAAGTTCGCCATATGGGCGCTCTACTCGCTCATGATCCAGCTACCCAAACGAATTCCAGTATTTCTATATGGTGATGGGAGTCTTGAAAAAAACATATTGACCAAGTAAACTCTGTGCTTCCTGGTGTGAGAGTTGTTTCTCGAGATGAGGCATTGAAACAAGCTAGCAAAGATGTGCCTTGGGCGAAAAACCTACTCAGATTGGCTTCGAATAATGGAATAGCGCTGAAACTCCTTAACCCATGGATATTTCAGACGTCCGGTAAACGGATCTTAATGGATAGCGACGTCCTCGTGCTGAAGTCGCCAAAAGAAGTCCTAGACTGGCTAGCAAATAAAAAAGAAGACGCCGCGTTGACGTGCCGGTGGAACAGGGAACTGCACGTTAGGAGGTAGGAACCGATTAAGGCAAAGAAAGAAGGTGAGGTATCGGAGGGAACTGTGGGCTTCAATTCTGGATTTGGTTGTCTTCCAGAGTCGCTCATGAACATTAATTACGCAAATGAGCTTTTAGGTACAGAGAAGTTCAAGAAGATGATGCAAAGTTGGCTTGTGGAGCAAGAGGTCTATCGCCACTTGTCAGCCAAGCATGGTTTTTCATTTTTTCCGCCCTCGTACGCCATTGGTCTTCCGCCGAAAGAAGGAGATAATGCCGTAGTCCGACACTATGTGGGGACTATTAGAGCACTTTTCATCTCAAAAGGCCTGCGGCGTTTGAGAAAGCAGCTGCTCCAAGCTTCCTAATCACCTAATTAGTGTAGAAATGATCTTTACGGCTGAGTACCGCGCACGCGATCGAAGTATTCCTGCTGATTCGTTCCTGCCGGAATGTCGTACGGGTGCGCAGGCAGTTGGACCATGTTTAGTGCCGGCATCCGTCCATTCTTTTCGAACGTTGACGGATTGCCTGGTGGGTCGTCTCCGATGACGATGAGTGTTGTGCCGGGCTTGGCTACGGTCCCGTATCCCGAGCGAAATCCCGTTGAGCCCATGGTCCACGAATCTGCCCATTTGTAGATCCATTGGGCGTCTTCATCGACCAATCGAACGCAGCCGTGGCTCATTGGGCCACCACTAGGCATCGGGTATTGATGAATATGAATACCTCTGGACTCGACGAAATTGAAGACCCAGTACATCTCCCATGGTTCACCTGGCGGGCTGTGTGAGGAGACACGATACTCTGTCTTCCAATTAAAATTGAATCGTCCGTTTGGCGTACGGTGTTGGGGATCACCCGTGTTTACGATACCCCAGCGAGCTAAACGTCCACTTTCGTACGCGGCCCAAGCTTGAATGGACTTATCGATGACGAAGAGCTTGTCAAAACTCAGTCCACCAGCATAAAACCGAGGAAAGGGCGAGTAAGCGCAGAAGTCCAAATCCCATTTGTCCGGCACTACAAGCGTATCCCCAATGCTGACTTCATGCATCAACTGCCTGTTTAAAAGTCCAACTAATAAGGACCGACTACGCCCCGTGCTAACATCTTCCTCGCCGATAATCTTATAAAAAGTGTTTCTGGCTAAAACGTTGTTGTTACGCGAGTTATAGAGCACTTTATAGCTGTAGTGAACGGCGGGAAGACGCTCTAGCTCAGGCGTACACTCATGCATGATCTCTGCCAATTCACCTTGATTCAGATAAAATTGAGCGCGAGCTGGCAGGACGAAAAACAACGCAAGGAGAGGCAGTAGAAAAAAGCGAGGAGTGCGCATGGGCCGAATAATCGTGGGGTGATGACTGACACTGGCTACCACGTCAATTATCATTCCGTTCCGTGTGTTGAGGGCTTAAAAACTAAATTGGTCTGTCAAATTGACTCAATTGGGACTACATCCTTCCTTTTTGAGTTTCGCAATCATATCAACACTGCCCATAACGATCAACGTATCATTGGGCTTGATAAGCTCAGTTGGTCCAGGATTGAACGACATTCCCATAGTCTTACCATCCATAACAGCAACAACAATCGCCTCAAACTGCTGCCTGAAGTTTGCTGCCTGCAACGTTTTACCCGCTAAGGAGGACTCAGGCAAGACAAGCACCTCGTCCATGGTGTAGTTGAAGGCATCGGCTTGCAGGACCCGCTCCATGAAGCGGTCAACAGAAGGGCGTAATAATACTTGGGCCATCCTGTCTGCACCGATTTCGTACGGAGCGACAACTTTATCGGCACCAGAGCGAATTAATTTCCGCCGATTGGCATTCGTATCTGTGCGGACTAGGATATACAAATCGGGATTCATTTCCCTGGCTACCAGCGTTGCGAAAACATTGGCACGGTCCTCTGGCAGTGTGAGGATCAATCCCTTGGCCCTTTCTATTCCCACGGCAGACAAGGTATCCTCGTCCTCAGCGTTACCAATGAGATACTTCATACCCTGGCGCTCGATCTCGGATGCTTTTGCTTCATCTGCCTCAATGACGACGAACGACATGTCGTTGCGCATCAAGTCTTGTGCTATTCTTTCGCCAATGCGTCCGAAGCCAGCTAAAATGTAATGATCATTGATTGCGTTGATTGATTTCATCATTGCACGAACCCTGAACGCTCTTGTATTGAGCAAAAGTTGGGCAGTTCGGGTAGCGATAAATGCCACACTACCTATCCCAGTTAATCCGACTAATATGGTGAACAGTCGTCCCGCAGGGGAGAGTTCATGTACTTCAGCAAACCCAATAGTTGTCAAAGTGATGAATGTCATGTACAAACTGTCAGACAATGACCATCCTTCGATCAATGAGTACCCTACAGTTCCTACCAGCAAAACGCCGGCCAGGAATAGATTTGCACCAATCAACTCCCTGCTAGCGAGTATTCCGCCAGCACTTCCAGAGTTTACTGAAGGATAGGGAGTACTCATTCAGAAACAGTTTCCGCTTGTGGCTTGAGAGTAAATACCTGGCCATGCCAAGAGGAAGAGGCCGGTATTTCCATTCCTCGTGCTCTTAACTCTCCTAGGCGGCGGATTGATAGATCAACTACGGGTGTCTCGGAATGAACCTGACCTGTTTCTGCCAACTCTCTAAACCCTTTTCTTGAAACAACTTCAATTTCGCCTTCATCAGAACGATAAACGATGTGTAGCGCACTGACCCATGAAAATGAGCGATTTTCGGCTACTTCCTGCAGCAGATGAAGGGATTTGTCAATTCCGCAACCACTTATATCTCCACCGGCAATATGAGCAGAGACGATCATTATCCGGGCGTCGACTACATCGAAGCCCGCATGTACTTTGCGGCCATGGGATGACCAGTCAAGACTAAATTTATTGAAGAGTGACGTCAGAAGATCTATTTGTTCTGCTGATAGAGCTCGGTCGCTAGCGTAAATCCAGCAGTCAGACTCGTCAGGAAGGTGTGAGAAGAGCATGTCAGCCTTGGTGTAAGGAATTCATCCGGAATGAAGAAGGTCAACGCAAAATGCGTTTGAAAGATCGCTATTTTATAAGCTACTCGTTCCCACTAAAAGAAAGTTCACTCATGCAACTTGGACTCAAAGGAAAATCAGCCATCGTAACCGGTGGTAGTCGCGGTATCGGCAAAGCAATTGCTCAATCACTTGCCGCCGAAGGGTGCCGTTTGTTGGTATGTGCTCGGGGAGAGGAAGCTCTGATGGAGACAGTGAATGAGCTTAGGTCTAGTGGAGCAGATGCTCACGGACTTACGGTAGACATAACTGATCTCGGGGCTGCAAAACAGCTGGCAGATAAAGCAACTGAATTGTTTGGTGGTGTGGACGTGCTGGTGGCCAGTGCAGGAGGTAATCGTCGCGGCCAATTTGCCGATTCAACAGATCAGGATTGGGATGACATTCTCGAACTTAATCTTAAAGCACATCTCCGCTCGGCACGGGAAGTGATTCCTAGTATGAAAGCGTCCGGTAGCGGCTCTATCGTCTTCATTTCCTCTATTTTTGGACGTGAAGCAGGTGGTGCAGGCCTTTCTATCTATAACACGACAAAATCCGCGTTGATCAGTGCCGCAAAGATTATGGCCATTGAGTTGGGCAAAGACGGCATTAGAGTGAATTCAGTAGCTCCAGGATCCATTCGTTTTCCCGGTGGGTCGTGGGATAAAAGGTGTATTAGCGATCCTGAAGGGATGGCCACCTTCATTTCAGAGAATATTCCACTCGGACGGTTTGGAACAGCGGAGGAAGTAGCCGACGTAGTCACTTTTCTTTCCTCGGAGCGCGCCAGCTGGGTTTCAGGGGCGTGTATTACTGTTGATGGCGTTCAGTCACGCTCGTTAATCTAAACAGTAGTGCAGGGAAAGGTGATGCGGTGGTCTGTCAATCACGACGACTTTCCAAAGCCGCCCTTTCAAAGGACAGTACTACTCGAAACGGGTAAACGTGACGTTAATATTGCGTACACGTTCGTGATTGCGGCGCCACTGAACAAGTATGGGGCTCTGATACGTGCCGTTAACAATACGGCCTTCTCCTGTGCCGCCATCTGAGACGATCAGGCTAACCTTGCGTTTCATACGTAGAAAACGAGAAGCTGGTACTTGGAAAAACTTGTCTATGATGCGCTCGACCATTGACTCACTTAGTCCCATTGAGTCAATAAACTCGTTGACTACATGGACCAGGTCATACTTCATGTAATCCTTCGCCTTTTCCTTGATGGCGCCCGGATCACGAAGCATATTTACACCTCGTTGCGCCATAAAACGAACAGGATTTTTAAGCACTTCTGGAAGATCGTGCCTCATTAAAAGCGTTTCGTATTCATTCACCGTAAGCCCGGTGTTATGCTCATCTGCTGCAAGAGATAGGTCAATGCGGCCTTTCTCTAGTCCTAATTCTTTAATACGCTCCTCAAGTAGCTGCAGAACGCCAACCCTTTCGTCCCAGAGGTTAATCGAGTCAATGGGGTGATTGCTCATCGGAATACGAAGTAGCTGTTCTTTTACGAGTGCTTCGCTATTGTATCCGATAATGGTTGTCTTACGATTGCGTCGTTCTTCACCATTTGTACCATCGAGGTCTATGAAGTAGACAGGAGAGCGATTCTCATTGAGATATGTGACGCAATTTTCCAGACCTGAACCGATATACGTCAGGTGCGAATCTGCATTTTTGGGTTCGACAAGCTTTTGTTCATCTGACAACTCGTCCCGAAACTCCATTTGATCGTGACGATAATCGGCATTTGGAGGAAATAGCTTTTTGAACGAGCCCACGTATGCTTCTAGCGTCTCGGGGTCATCTTTCAAACGTCGGGCAAAGCTCTGTTCGAAATATCCAGCCGTTGTATGATGCGACGCAAACGCACTTTTTCGGTACTCCTGAAAAAATTCTGCTTTCTCTTTTTCGACTCGCTCAGACACGTCGATTAGAGACACCCTCGATTCCGGGATGATGGAAAGCTGGACGTCGGTAGGAGTAGAGGCCATGGGATAATGTCGATTTCAGCCCTGTGTGAGCATTTGTACTGCCCGCGTTACAGGCTGATCCAAACCACAAATTACGTTTACTGATCGAATTCTGTCATTGATCCTAGTGAATTCCTATGAAATAGTCCCTTATCGCATTAAAAACTCCGTAAAATAGTGTCTTGTGGCAGCCCTACATTTAACTATGAATTACGGAAAAGAGCTTTGTTCGCGCGCAAAAACACCTTCCGATGAGAAACCTCTGAATCCTATCAATCCTATGGCTCAGATCTCGCTTCAAAAGACAATCAATTTAGATGCATTGATTCGAACGGCCATCCCTTTGTTACTGGCTTGGTGCATTTCTACGCTGGCTCTTCCGTCGTTTCTGTTTGCTCAGACGGCTGACCTATCCTTTTTGCTGACAACTCCCGAAAGAACATCGTTCCAAGAGACGACCAGATACGATGAGGCAAACGCGTTTCTTGAGGTAGCTGTCTCTCAGCATCCTATGCTCCATAAAACGTCTTTTGGGTACTCGAATGAGGGAAGATCTCTACCTCTTGTAGTTTTTGGTGATATAGCTGACGCACGTCCAGAGTCTGTAATGCAATCTGGAAAGTTGCGCGTCTTTGTCCAGGGTAACATTCATGCTGGCGAGGTGTGTGGCAAGGAGGCTCTCCTCATGCTTATACGGTCCCTCGCTAGCGGAGAGCATGCTTCATGGGCTGACTCGTTAGTCTTGATTATGGCACCAATTTATAATGCGGATGGAAACGAGCTAGTGAATCTTTACAATAGGCCGCGACAAAACGGACCCTTCGGAGGCATGGGCCAAAGACCTAATGCAGAAGGGCTTGATCTCAATCGGGATCACATGAAAATGAAAAGTCCCGAGGCCCGTTCGTTGATTCGGTTCATGAACGAATACGACCCACATGTTTCTGTAGATCTACACACAACGAACGGCACTCGTCATGGGTACATGTTGACCTATTCTCCAGCATTAAATCCCAATACAGATTCCTCCATTGACGAGCTACTTCGCAATGAACTTCTTCCGCAAGTTCGGCAGAATGTCATGGAAGACACTGGATGGGATACGTATTACTACGGCAATTTGCCGTTTCGGCGGGCAGAAGCTGGCTGGTACACCTTTGATCATCGCCCCAGATTCAATAACAACTATATCGGTCTCCGAAACCGTATTCCGATTCTCAGCGAGGCCTATGCCTATGCTACGTTTGAGGACCGCATCTTGGTAACCCTCAAGTTTGTCGAAGAAATAGTCAACTATGCCTCTCGCAACGTCAGTACTCTGCAAGAGGTCATACTACAGGCAGACAAGGCAACGAACCCTGGCCTAGTGCAAGGTCTACATTTCGTGCCGGTCATGAATTCAGAAGCAACTGACATTCGTATGGGTGCCGCAGAAGAGAGAGTTAATCCGTTTAGTGGCTCCACAATCCTGCATCGGACTGATTCTACCTGGTTTCAATCAATGCCCGAGTTCGGGGCTTTCTCACCAACAGAAACATCTTCTATACCTGCTGCATGGGTCGTTTCTGCAGAGGCAGCCGAAATTGTAGGGGCGGCACTTTCTGCTCACGGAGTACACTATGAGACCATCAAGTCTGCCACGGACAGGACTGTGTCATCATTTACTGTAGACTCTACATCGGTTGCTGAACGAGCATTTCAGCAAATCAACGAACGCGTCGTGTTTGGTACATGGGACAAAAAAGATCTGGTGTTGTCGCCTGGTAGTCTACTCGTTTCTGGTAACCAGCCACTTGCAAGACTTGCCTTCTACCTTCTTGAGCCCCGTTCTGATGACGGCTTGCTGAATTGGGCCATGTTGGATAAATGGATCGATGCTGGAGCGACATACCCTGTAATGCGTATCGATCCCTGATGAGCAAAAAGGATTCTACACACGAAGTGTCTATACAAACTGTAGCGCAGGGCTTTCATAGCCTCAAGGCAGGTGATGACAGCACGTTCAATGGTTGGGCTACTGCTGTCATGACGTATCAGCGTCTCTATAATCCCGTAGTAGAAGGATTCAAGGGGTACACGTATCTGCCCGTGCAAGCTTTCAAGCTTACAGAGGTTTGCAGCTTTGATCCTTCAGACGCTGAAATCGTGTTTGAAAGCTCTGCAACGACGTCACCTCAAAGGGCGAAGCACTATGTGCTAGACCTTAGCCTGTACGAACGAAGTGTTTTAACAGGGTTCGACCAGTTTTGGGAATCGATGGCAGCACAGGATGAGAACGCAATCAGAGACTACGCGGGTACAACAAAGCCGTTAATTCTAGGGCACCTACCACACTACGCAGACCGAAGCTCGTTGGTATATATGGTGCAATTGCTCATTAACGAGCGGGGTGCCCAAGGCTCGTCTTTTTTCCTTGATGATATAGACATCTTAAAGAAAGCGATTGATAAGGCGGATATCGAAAAGCGCCCAATCCTTTTGTTCGGCGCAGCCTTTGGCTTACTGGATCTGTTGGAAAAGGAGCCAATACAACTACCTGATCAATCAGTTATTTTGGAAACAGGAGGAATGAAGACGCATCGCAGAGAGGTGGATAGAGAATCGCTGCACAATCACTTGTCATCAGGTTTCGGGCTTGCAATACAGCAAATCAGGTCTGAATATGGCATGTGTGAGTTGATGTCGCAGTGTTATAGTGGGGGAGATGGCTTATTTAGAACGCCTCCTTGGATGCGATTTGCTATTCTAGACCCCATGGATCCTCTGAGAGAGGTCTCAGAGGGGAATGAAGGGGTTTTAGCACTAATGGATCTGGCTAATTGCTGGAGTGCCAGTGCAGTGCTAACTGAAGACAGAGCCATTCGAAGGGGTGACGGATTCCATGTTCTAGGAAGGCTCTCGGGTGCAGAACTTAGAGGATGCAACTTCTTAATGGAGGACATGAATGACAGCCATTGAACACAGTCTGGATGGCCGAATAATAACGGTAACGCTGAATAGACCAGATCGGCGCAATGCACTGAATCAACGCTTAGTAGGAGAACTAACGGGCATCATCCGCTCTCTCTCACAGGATGATTTTGTACGCGTGATTGTTCTTACAGGCGCTGGCTCAACATTTTCTGCAGGAGCTGATCTAGATGCATTGGCATCGCTTTCGTCTGCATCGCAAGAAGATAATCTAGCCGACTCACGCGCTCTAGCGGACCTCTTCAGTGCCATCAGGGCCTCGCCCAAAGTCGTAGTAGCGAGGGTCAATGGTCATGCAATAGCAGGCGGCTCAGGCCTAGTTGCTGCATGTGATATTGCTTTTGCAGTGAACGAGGCGAAGTTCGGATTCACAGAAGTACGAATCGGATTTGTGCCAGCGCTTGTCTCGGTACTGTTAAGAAACAGGCTCAAGGAGGCTGATCTCCGAGATCTCTTGCTGAGCGGTAGGCTCATTTCCGCAACATATGCAGCCCAGATAGGCCTCATAACAGAGGCTGTATCCGCGTCTCAATTAGAAGAAAAGGTTGCTGGATACGTCGAGACTATAGCGCGTTCTACGTCGAGAGAGGCCATTACTCGTACTAAGAGACTTCTGGATGAAATAGCCAATCTGTCTTTTGAGGACGCCATGTTGCATGCGGCAAAGGCCAATGCGAGCGCACGCCAAAGCAAGGATTGCCAGGACGGGGTCAGGGCATTCTTGGACAAAAAGAGTCCTCCGTGGGTGCAATCATGGGACCATGACCATCCAGATTCAGCATGATAGATCGGACTGAAATGGCTGAGATGGACATTCGAGATGAGCCGTTCCGTCTTGACTGGGTGACTGCATTACTTCCCGCTGAGCGTAAAGCAGAAGCGGCCTCTTGGTCGAACTGGTTTGGCCGGCTCTGGGTGTCGTATGGCTCAACTCATGGCTTAAATGCATGGACGTCTCAATCTCTACAAGGACACTCATCGAGTATTTGGGTGCCTTCGCCAGGATCTGTTCCGTCTGATTTTCTTTCGGAGGAGACTATTCAGGGGTTTATCGACACAGGGGCAGCCTTAGGAAAAAGCAGCGTTGATGACGGAGCGAGGACAATATTAGCCGCATCGGATGCACCAGAAGTTCTAGGTAACTCGCAGCGTAAAAGTCGCGAGCAGGTTTTGAAGCAAGTATTTCTTCCATCTTGTAGAAAAATCGCAAGTGAATTGGGATTAGGTGGAATTTGGAGACACCGGGCTGTGGATGGCGTTGTGCTTGCTATCGCAGGTCTTGATGGCGTGAGGCGACTTTTATTAGATGAGACGTCGGTGTCACCATTTTCCGTGATTTCTAACCGATCGACCAAACCTTCGAGTGCCAAAGAACGAGATCAACTCGTCTGGAGGCAGTGTGTAATGATTCGGCAATATTTGGCTGACTCCATTGCGCTTTCTTTGGACTTGAATCGTCTAAATAGACGGCGCTTCAAAATCTGGTGGTTCTCTGCATTAGAGTGGACTCGATTAGCAGAACATGCGTCAGAGTCGTTTAAAGATGCAGGATTCGTGTTGCCATTTCGATCTCGCATTCATGTTCAATGGCAAGCTCTGTTTGGGCAGACGACATTTAGATAACAATCTCTCTGACGACACCAAATGGTAAAACGCTGTCGCCCTCCTGAGCAGAGATCATAGATTAGGTCGCGCTGAAGGGCGCTGTTCGGATGTCGACGATATTAGGGCGACATAACAGGTTGAGGTCAATCAAGGTGATTGGGAGTAACGGTCGACTGGCAGAAAGACTGTAACGGTCCACGGATCATTAGATCGTTGAGCGCTTGGTGCAGATTGAAATCGGTCTTTTCATTCGGTTTACTCAGTCGATGAATGCTTCACACGCTATTTTGTAACTATTACACCGCCGGAACTTCGACAACGGCACACAAAAGGAAGAAAAGAATTCATGACAACGTACAAGGATGCTGGCGTAGATATTGAAGCAGGCGAAGCGATGGTCAATAGTATCAAGCCACTGGTTCGTCGCACATTTACGCCTGGTGTAATGACAGACATCGGTGCCTTTGGAGCATTTTTCCAAGTTGACTGGCGCGCCTATCGAGACCCTGTTCTTGTTTCTTCAGTCGATGGCGTTGGGACTAAGCTGAAAGTCGCATTCGCGATGGACAAACACGACACAGTAGGGCAAGACCTTGTTAACCATTGCGTAAACGACATTGCTGTCTGTGGTGCGGAGCCATTGTTTTTCCTTGATTACTTCTCGACTGGTAAGCTTGAGCAGGACGCAGCATTTCAAGTCATAAAGGGCTTTGCCACGGCATGCGAACAGAATAAATGTGCGCTGATTGGTGGAGAGACTGCTGAAATGCCTGACATTTATGAAAGCGGCGAGTATGACTTGGCCGGTACAATTGTTGGCGTGGTAGACAAAGAATCTATCATTGATGGATCAACTATTGAGGAAGGAGATGTTTTGATCGGGTTTCCCTCTTCAGGACTACATACGAACGGATATAGCCTTGCTAGACACGTTCTCTTTCGTCACCATGATGTGCACGATCGCCCAGCAGTTCTGGGGGGCGAATCGGTGGGAGAAGCTCTCCTCAAAATCCACGTTTCCTACTTAGAAGTTATTAAGGCGCTTCGTCAGTCTTCCGACGTGCGTGGATTAGTGCATGTCACTGGTGGAGGCATTCCCGGTAATTCGAAACGAATAATGCCAGAGGGATTGACCATCGATGTTGACTATGCATCTTGGAAGCGTCCAGCTCTTTTTGCTCTAATCCAGCAACTCGGATCAGTACCGGAAGATGATATGCGTTCAGCCTTCAACCTAGGTATAGGATTAATTGCCGTAATTCCAGCAGCAGAGAAGGAATCCGTCTTGGCAACAATGAAGGATGATGGCGCAATTACCATCGGTTCAGTCATCAAAACGTCGTAGTTCCAAATCCTCTTTTTCTAATTCCGGTAAAACGGTATCGCTTTTTTGTCAGGTAGGAGGGAGGCTTTTTTTGCCGCAAGGGTTCAGTCGGCATGAGATGGATGCGTATCTTACGCACGAGTCCCGTCAAAGAAGATTTGAATTCATCACCACCTAGCGTTCAAAAAAGCGCTTTTCTTTCATCAATCAGATTCAAGGTGTCTTCGGCATGCAGTCAGTGGCTTTGATTCTTGTTCTGAGCTACATGGTTGGGTCTATTCCATCCAGTGTATGGGTAGGAAGGCTGTTCCATGGAATAGATTTACGTGAACACGGAAGTGGGAATGCTGGCGCCACAAACGCATTCAGAGTGCTCGGTTGGAAGTGTGGGTCGATGGCTGCAGTTATTGACTTGGCTAAAGGTATTGTGGCTGCAGGACTGATTGCTACGATTCGAATCGACACGTTGCCGACTGGGTTAGGTTTTTGGGAAGTTGACTCTGTAGTTCGGCTGCTGGCCGGCGTCACTGCTGTTGCTGGACATAATTATCCTCTGTGGGCTGGCTTTAGAGGTGGGAAGGGTGTTAATACAACCGCTGGTGTCCTACTTGCCATAACCCCCATGGTAATGCTTGTAACTCTCGGGGTATTTGCGGCAGTACTATTCCTGTCCCGGTACGCATCGGTTGCCTCTCTCGCTGCTACTTTTACCTATCCAAGTGCCATAGCGGTGGAGAAGTACGTTATTCACTCCGAAGGATATGATGCCAGCATTTTTGTCCTCTCGTTAGCACTTGCAGCAAGCATCTTTTACGCGCACCGTGCAAATATCAAACGATTGATCAATGGAGAAGAGAGTCGCATTCGTTCTTTTCGTCCCTCGCAAGGACTTGCTGGAAAGAAAGAGTGCTGACGGAACGCATTTGCATTCCATACATTTCGTAAGGGGCTGACCCAAGCAATTATTTCAGTGACGGACTCCATACATCGCGTAGCAGTTATTGGTGCAGGAAGCTGGGGAACAGCTCTTGCAATCAGCTTGGCCGGAAAAGGTCATGATGTGAGGCTGTGGGCTCGAAGAAAAGAGGCCGCTGATGCCATGCGTACTTCACGGCACAACCCTGGTTATTTGGCAGAGGCGGTTATCCACGACTCGGTGCTTATCACCGATGATTTGGCCGAGGCAGTCAATGGATGCACATTATGGTTAATTACGGTCCCATCCCAAGATGTTCGAGGCGTTGCAGAGCGACTAATTCCTTTTGCAACACCTGAGAAGGTCATCATAACAGCTGCAAAAGGCATCGAAAATGAGACATTGATGACTACGTCCCAGGTTTTACTGGATGTTTTTCAACAGCTAGGGCCAGCTAACGTGGCTGTTTTGTACGGTCCAAGTCACGCAGAAGAAGTGGCTATGTCAACGCCTACAACGGTCGTGGCCTCATCCACAAGTCTGGCGACTGCCCGATTGATTCAACAAGTGTTCATGACATCGACCCTACGAGTATACGTCAATACGGATCTTATTGGGGTCGAGATAGCTGGTTCAGTCAAAAACGTATTGGCTATCGCAGCAGGTATTTCAGACGGCGTTGGCTACGGGGACAATGCCAAAGCGGCCATTCTCACAAGGGGGCTGTCTGAAATCAAGCGGCTTGGCGTGGCCATGGGTGGAGTTGAAGGCACGTTTGCAGGTTTGGCTGGAATTGGGGACTTGGTTGTAACATGTATGAGTACTCTGAGTCGTAACCGCAACCTCGGGTTTGCAATCGGCCAGGGCAAGTCGCTAGACCAAGCACTAGAGGCGATGACTATGGTAGCTGAGGGCGTACGAACTACTGCATCAGTTATGCAATTAGCTGCACAGCTTGAGGTTGAGATGCCCATCACTGCTGCAGTTCACTCTATCCTGTTTGAAGGAGTTCCGCCGGCCGAGGCAGTTCGCTGCCTGATGATGCGCAGTGCAAAGCAAGAAGAGTGGATCGAACAGATTCCTGATTGAACTTGAAGCCGTACCCGGAAGCATGACTATTGAGGATCTGAAACGATTAGTCGCGAGAGGCGAAGGGCGGCATCTCGAATTCAAAAGGAGGGTGCCTGAGCCGGAGCGTTTGGCGAAGGAGGTTCTGGCATTCGCCAACTCAGGGGGAGGGCACCTTTTGCTTGGCGTAGACGACGATGGCTCCATTCTAGGCGTGAAGGACTCTGAAGAGGAAGAGTTTGCGCTCAGGCGTGCGTTGAGGATGAACTGTCGCCCCCGTATCGTTTGGTCTGCGCAGCGCATACCGATTACGTCGAAGCGTGATGTTATTCTGGTCACCGTACCAGACAGTCCGCGGAAACCACATTTTCTCGTGGTAAATGTGGAAGATGGCAGTGGGCCAGCCTATGTACGTGTTGAAGACATGAGCTTGGAGGCATCGCCGGAGTCAGTCATGCTTATGCAGCACGAGCACTCTCCAAACGGGGTCAATTTTGAATTTGGAGAGACGGAGCTTCTTCTCATGCGCTACCTCGAGCAATACAGCAAGGTAACCGTAGATGGATTCGCGCAGATTGCTGATTTGGATGTTTCAGCTGCTGGCAAATTGCTGGTAACGCTAACTCGAGCAGGAATTTTGGATCAGTATCGCGAAGCCCGTGGTGATTTCTACATGATCCACTATAACGGATAACATTAGGTTGCTCATAAGTAGGTTACTCATAAGTGCACTAAGCCGCGAGTTCCCTAGAATATTTTCAGCGTGGCTGATTTCGTCTCTGAGATTGCCCGGGGACTTTCGTACATTACCTTGACGTATCAATAAGACCGTTATTGTTGACGATCATGCCTGTTGTAGATGTCATCCCCCTACACGAAACAACGCGATCGCGTTATTTAAACTACGCGTTATCCGTTATTACGGCGCGCGCACTTCCCGATATTCGGGATGGCCTAAAGCCCGTGCAACGTCGCATCTTATATGCGATGTTTACCAACCTACACTTGTATCCAGACGCGCGGTTTAAGAAAAGCGCAACGGTAGTCGGAGAGGTCATGGGGAAATATCACCCGCACGGTGATTCCGCTATCTATGATGCAATGGTGCGGATGGCTCAAGAGTTTTCTCTTAGAGCTCCACTTGTAGAGGGTCATGGTAATTTTGGCTCGCTCGATGGTGACTCCCCAGCAGCAATGCGGTATACGGAGGCCAGGCTGCGACCACTTGCAATGGAATTGTTGTCTGAAATCCGCAAGGAAACGGTTGCTTTTAGACCCAATTTTGACGGCTCGTTATTCGAGCCGGTAGTTGTACCTGCTAGGATTCCCAATTTGCTCTTAAACGGAGCATCTGGAATTGCGGTGGGTATGGCGACAAACATTCCTCCGCACAACCTGACTGAGCTGATAGATGCGGCGATCTACATGATTGGATCGCCCAACGCAAGGACGCAGACGCTTGTTGAGAATTTTGTCACGGGACCAGACTTCCCAACGTGTGGGCGGTGCCTGAACACACAGGAGCAGTTGATCGAGATCTACTCCAAAGGGGAGGGGCCGATCGAGCTTCGTGGCGAGTATGAGAATGAAGGCAAAAGCCGTGTTATCATCACAAGCATTCCCTACGCAGTAACGAAAAGCACGCTTATAGAGCAAATTGCAGACAACATCATCAAAGGAAAGGTACCTCAACTTGTCGACGTAAGGGATGAATCGACGGATGATGTTCGAATCGTGCTGGAAATTAAGCGGGGGTCCCAGAGCGAAGCGGCAATGGCTTTTCTATTGAAGCATACGCAGCTACAGACACGATTCCATGTCAACCTGACATGTCTACTCCCTACCGACAACCCAGAGGTTGGTGCGCCAGCCAGAGTAGATCTGCAGACGATTTTACGACACTTCCTTGATTTCAGGATGGAAGTGGTGGTGAAACGGCTGGAGTACGAGTTATCTCAGCTCGAAAAGCGGATACACATCCTTCATGGTTTTGAAAAAATATTTGATGCACTCGATGAAGCGATTCGCATCATACGGGCATCGAAAAACAAGTCAGATGCTGCAGCGCGCCTAATTCATCGTTTCCGATTGGATGACGTACAGGCAGAAGCCGTTTTGGAAACCAAGTTGTACAAGCTTTCACAGCTTGAAATAGACGCTATTCGAGAGGAATTAGAGCAGAAGGAAGCGATGGCAGCCGAATTGCGTAAGATGTTGAGCGATGAGGGTGCACGATGGAAGCTAATTCGGACGGAATTGAAAGACATCCGCGAGCGGTACTCTGAAAAGAGAAGAACGACCATTGCAGGGCCTGACAAGGACATTGAATACTCTGCCGAAGATTATATCATCGAGGAAGATGTATTTGTCATTGTAACTCGCGACGGATGGGTAAAGCGACAACGTTCTTATGGTGATGTTGAGAGTATTCGCGTACGAGATGGAGATTCCGTTGGCTGGATTCTTCCTTGTACGACGCGTAAGTCCGTTATTTTCTTTAGCAATTTCGGCAAGGCCTATACGACCAGGACTGAAAATCTTCCAGCCACTAACTGGTCACGGCAGTCCAGTACAGAAGCTTTTTGATTTTTCAGACAAGGAGTACATCGCTGGAGTAGTCACCATGGACGAACGTGCACTACCGCGGCCCATTGTTCAGGAGGATGTCGAGCCTGAGCTGTTCGTAGCGGGTGAACCTGAACTTGAGGGTCCCTTCGCTGTGGGGGTCACGTCTGATGGCCAAACATTGCGAATGGTGCTGGGTAATTATTCTGATCCCTCCACGGTTAGTGGTCGAATGTTTATGAAAGTGGCGAAAGGCGAAATGCTACTGCGCGTAGAACCAGGAGCTGGATCGGAAAACATGTGCTTGGCCACGAAGGAAGGCAATTGCCTGATTTTCCCGATTTCTCAGATCCCCATCATGAAAAATGCTGCCAAAGGCGTTATTGCCATTCGCATGAGTGCCAGTGATAGAGTGCTCGGATGTGCGCTTTCTGCAGCAGCCCGTCAAGGACTAGAAGTAGAAACGTCCAGGGGACGTAGTGAAATTGTACGCCCAACGAAATTCCCCATTTCAAACCGGGGTAATAAGGGTCGTCTCATTATCAAAAGGGGCGATATTAAGAGCGTCATTTATCCGACCGTCGAGATTACCGACGGCATGTCAGATTAGCCTAACACGGACCCAGTATTCCATTGAGCACAACGACTTACACTGGCAAGAATATCCAAGTCCTGGAAGGGCTAGAACCGGTACGCAAACGACCTGGGATGTATATCGGTGGAACGGGGAAGCCCGGACTTCACCACCTCTTATGGGAGGTTGTGGACAATGCGGTCGATGAAGCAACAAATGGGTATGCTTCTCAGATTGATGTTGTACTTCACAAGGATGGTAAATCAATAACGGTCTCAGATAATGGTCGAGGCATCCCTGTTGATATACATCCAACGAAAAAGATTCCCACGATTGAAGTCATTCTGACCACGCTGCATGCTGGAGGGAAGTTCGACAGTTCTAACTATATCACTTCTGGCGGACTTCACGGAGTTGGAGCATCTGTAGTCAATGCTCTTTCCGAGAGCTTGATAGCGACGGTGAAGCGAGATGGGGCTATATGGGAGCAGCGCTACGAGCGCGGTAAGCCTGTAACTAAACTCAAAAAGATATCGAGCTCGTCCAGGGGGTCTGGCACGACGATGTTTTTTCGTCCGGATGCAGACATTTTTGAGACGGTTGAATTCGATCCCGAAACAATTGCCGAGAATCTCGAAACTAAAACGTATTTGAATGGCTCCCTTCGGATCGCTTTTAAGAATGAGGTTACCGGCGAAAAACATGATTACCATCACGAGGGCGGTATTGAAGAATACCTCGCCCACAAGCTGACTGAAGCCAAAGCTCGTCCGGTACACCCGGATCCTTTTGTTCTTCGCCAGGAAGGCATGCACGATGGGGCGCGGGTCGAGGTAACCCTTCAATGGACGGAAGCTCCTCGCGAGACGCTGCACTCGTTCGTGAATGGTATTCCAACAAGTGACGGCGGCACGCATGAGCAAGGGTTGAAAGACGCTATCCGATCCGCGATCCGCTCCTATCTGGACACCCATGATCTCCTTCCTAAAAAGCTGGAGATATCTGCAGATGATATTCGTGAGGGCGTTTTTGGTATTATCAACCTCTTCATGGTGGACCCTCAGTTTCAGGGTCAAACGAAGGAGAAACTCAACAATCCTGAGACGAAGAGTATTGTATCGGGCGCCATCCGCCTAGAACTCGAGCAATTTCTAAATAGGCACCCCTCAACGGGCGAAGCCATAGCTACCCGTGTTATCCAGGCAGCGCGTGCCAGGCACGCTAGTCGCGCTGCTGCAAACAGCGTTCGCAGAAAGTCGAATGTCAGTCACCGTTTGAACCTTCCTGGCAAACTGGCTGATTGTGCATCAACAAGTCCGGATGAGTGCGAGTTGTTCATCGTCGAAGGGGATTCAGCTGGTGGTTCTGCCAAACAGGGGAGGGACCGCGCGACGCAAGCTATTCTCCCACTTCGTGGCAAGGTCTTAAATGCCGAGCAGGCAACTCTAAAGAAGGTGATGGACAACAAAGAGTTGTCGAATGTAGTTCAAGCCGTCGGCTGCGGAGTAGGGGAGGCTCTCGACATCAGTAAGCTGCGATATCACAAGATCATCCTATTGATGGATGCAGATTCAGACGGTCATCACATTTCTACGTTGCTTCTGACGTTCTTATATCGATACATGCGACCTCTAATCGAGGAGGGCTACGTCTTCATCGCCCAGCCACCTCTTTTCCGCATGGATTCCGGGAAACAAACCTTCTGGGCTCTTGATGAGGCTGATCGAGAGAAGATCACGGCTGAAATCAGGAAGAAAAACAAGAACGCAAAAATAGAGATGCAGCGATTCAAGGGACTCGGTGAGATGATGCCTCAAACGCTGAAGGACACTACGCTTGACCCAGAGAAAAGACGATTACTTCAGGTATCGATTCCTACCGACGAGCGCTTGCTAACCGAAACAACGATTTCTCAGTTGATGGGTAAAGATGCCTCGGCTCGTTTCGACTTCATTATGAACAATGTAGATGAAGTGCACAATCTGGATGTCTAATTAGGCCTAGATGTCTAATTAGGCCTGAGAAAGGGGCTAAGAATCGTCTCCAACTTTCGTTTTGATCAACTCCTAGTGCTCGGTCTCCCAACAGGATTCAAGAACGTGGTCCCTATGGTGATCAAAAATCAGATTGGTCTCCACGTGTTCGACCTCAACTTGTGCCGTGATACCGCCAAGCACAACGTTTCTCAGGTGTTCTGAATCCTTGACGGCCACATGGATAAGGAAATCATCTTCCCCGGCCACATGGTAGACATCTCGCACCTCTTTTAGCCCCAAAACGTGATTCGTAAACCTGAATACGGCATGGGGATCGTGCTTGCTTAACCTCACCGAAATCATAGCGAGCAGCCGTACGCCCAAGTGCTTCGGCTCTACGTCAGCATGAAAGCCTTTGAACACGCCAATTTCTTCCAAGCGCCTAGTCCGTTCTAGAGCCGTTGAAGGAGCGATACCCAATTCCATGGCTACCGCCTTATTGGTGGTCCGAGCATCGTTCTGATAGAGCTCGATAATCTTTTCGTCAATTCGATCTACACGCTTCATATGTAAAGTTGGCCGTATAGTATTCGGTTTGACAGAATATATGCCGGATTTAATACATATTGCAGATGATAGAGCACCGATATATTCTACACATCATTATTTCAGGCTGTCGCCATGGACATTTCTCATTCAGATCATCCGGTCTCAACAGTTGTATCCACTAATCCCGTTGATGAAAAACGTCTGGCTGCCTCCAGAATGCTGTCACCACGTCGTAAATCCTCCAAGGAGGAATCTGTAGACGGACTTGCTGATGAGCAACTTCGCCACTTCGGTGTAAATCCTGATTCAGAGTATGGCAGAGCGTTGAAGGGTGCCTGCACTCAGCTTTATGAAGCTCAAGCCGACATAACAAAACTTTGGGAGGTGACCTCAGATACTATTTCCGGGTTAGATAGAAAGGATCGCGTTGCATATTTCAATGCCAAGAAATTCCTCTCCTTCCAGGTGGCTAAGATCTTGGATACGCTTCAGAATCCATTTAGGAAAGCCTACCAGGAGCTTGATCTGTCGGACGATTCTATGCAGGCTAAGGGTCCGTATCCAATCTTCGACAATGTAACTGCGTTGTTTTCTGCCAACCCAGTAATTGTACGTACAGCAACCTATATCTATGCCTGTACAGAGTGGGTAGATGATGCCTTTCATGGAAAAGAGGCGCTGCACGAGATTTATTCTCGATTGCTAAATCCTACATCAATTTCCCTGGCTAACCACATTGTGGATCTAGAAGCTGGCAAGTTCGCTTCAGAGTATCTCGCTTGGAATTTCAACTCTGGAATGGCCGCTATTGATACCCTATTAGGCCATGTTCTTGGTCAAGGAGACATTGTCTTGGTTTCCCGCAATGTCTATGGTGGTACTTACCAGCTGATGCACGATTTCTATGGGGACCCGAGGAGATTGGGTGTCAAGGTGGAGTGGTTTGATGGGTATTTAACAGACGATTTCAATCGTCATGCCGACAAACTGAGCTCAAAGTATGAGGAACGCATTTCTGCCGGAGCAAAGGTGTTTCTCTACATAGAATCGCCTTGTAACCCGCACGGATACGTTCTCGATGTCCCGGGGATGGCCCGTGAGGCACACAAACGGGGTTGGACGGTAATGCATGATTCAACTGTTGCGACACCATTCTTGGATAAACCTCTTCAGCGAGAAGATTCTGCAGAACGTCCGGACTATCTGATCCACTCCTACACCAAGGATCTGACGGGGAATGGAAATGCTACGGCCGGGGTCGTAATTGCAAAGAATGAACGCATGTTTATTCCCAAAGGAGAGACCGTAAACGGGGTAGAATGGAATGACACGCTGTTTTGGGACGCTTTTTTTATTAAGGGTGCCTTCCTTGATGCTGACAAGGCGTTTGAAGTGATTTCGGGCATCAAGACACTTGAGATGAGGATGCTGAAGAAATGCATCAACACGCTCATCCTAGCCCGCTTTTTGGCTACTCACCCGGGTATAAATGTCCATTGCAATGCCATCGAAGGACATTGGAACTACGACCTCCGAAAGTCTAATCTGCGCTTTGGCCTCGCAGCTCCTTTATTTACAATTGACTTTGAGGACTCGGGCTTGCCGTCAGAAACCTTTATCAGCTTTTTTGACAGTCTGTCACCTGTCTTCAACCACATGGTGAGTCTTGGCCAGTGCAACACAACGATCCTTTGCCCAGCTTTCACATCGCACTCAGAATTGGACGCAGAAGCATTAGAAGAGTCCGGAATTACACCAACCAATATTCGTATTGCTGTGGGCGATGAGAATCCGAAGGAGCTAATAGGCCATTTTATCAATGCTAGTAGGCTTGTTATCGATCCGGTCGTGGGGGACTTTTCATCGGGTTTCATGTCATCTGAGGACGTAGATATACTAGTTCGAGACACGTATCTGGACGTACATTCTAGGTATGTTCTTGCAGGAAAGGATATGGCAACCTACTTGGTTTGATTGGTCTTCTAGCCTGTTGTAATACTGTTTTTTGGGACCAAACGAGACGCACGATGTTATGTGGTTTCGCCGAGAGGGAACTACCTAGGAGTGCCAGGCATCACACGTGAATGAATCTTACCAGCTCCCAACTTCAGCGCATTCGGCATGGACTCACCTTTGAGGCCTACATGTCTCAGTGGCTTGCCAAGAATGTCCTTTCAATGAAAGGCCTCGACAAGATTGCGCGTCGTTATCGCTTCTACTCTAAGTACAACTCGGAACGTCAGCAGCGTGTCGATCAATTATGGTCAATGTCAGATGCTTTCAGGTCTGCCGTCATGTCAGCTCCAGGGCCCGCCACTTGGCTATTCATCACAGATGACTGGTGTGTGGATTCAGCGTATAGCCTGCCCTTGATTCGGGATGCCGTTGCACTAAGGGAAGATCTTCATCTGAGCATTCTGCTCAAGGATGACCATCTCGATATTCTGGACCACTTCCTTTCAAGTGGGGCGCGTTCTATTCCCAAGTTTATTGGAGTTGGCGAAAATGACGAAATACAGTTTGTTTGGGGGCCTCAGCCCGACGCCATACGCCTAATCCGAAAAGAATTGATTGACAGCCAAGCGCCCGGATCGGAAGTTTCAGGAACCACAGTTGATTGGTACGCCGACGAAGGTTGGCTTGAAGTGGAAAGGGAGTTGGTCCACGTATTAACGTCTCAGCTATGATGGGAAACGCCTCCGCCTCAAGAGTTTCTGCCGATGTCGCCGTAGTTGGCGCAGGGTTGATCGGCTCAGCCGCAGCAAAATACTTGGCAAAAGAAGGACTTCGCGTAGCGCTCATTGGCACAACACAAGGGAATCGTCATGGCGTTCATGCCAGTCATTACGATCAGGCCCGTATCACACGGCTTACTAGTCCTGATCCCGTCTGGGCACATCTAGCGCACGCATCTCAATCGAGATACTCAACCATCGAAGAGGAATCTGGCATTCCTTTTCACACGCCTTGTGGCCATCTTCGGGCCGATCTGCCACTTAATCATCCGAGGAGCGAGCTGTCATCCGTTGTTGCAACCCTCTCTGAAGTCCGGGGCGATGTTGTGCCCGTTTCGAACGATGAGGTCGAGCACCTCTTCCCGTATTTGCGTTTTGCAGACGCTACCCAGTTTCATATTGAGCCGTCTCCATCTGGAATTGTCAATCCCTTACAACTGATTGAAGCTCAGTTATCAATCGGGCTTTCCAACGGGATGACATTCTTACATGATGTAGCCCTTGAAACGAGACGCGAGGGGGATGGATGGCATATTAAAACAGGGGAGGGAAGCGTAGTCGCTGAGCGGTTACTCCTTTGTATGGGCACTTATGGGAAACTGATGCCCGACGTGGTACCTATCCCAATGGCTCTCTCGATTCGTCCAGAGACCGTTCTATTGGCTGAGGTATCGCCGGCCATGAAAGCTACATTTGACCGCATGCCTGGCATCATCTGGAATTATGACGATCATCCTGACCTACCGTATGCATACATCCTTCCGCCAGTGGCGTATCCAGATGGGCGATCCTGGATAAAAATTGGTGCGGATCACGACCGAGACATCGACATTTCGACAGTTGCACTCGCTGACCAATACATGAGAAGCGAAGGCAGCGCTCGGACGGCTCGAATGCTGAAAGAACGACTTACGACACTGATACCTTCTTTGAGCGGCGCCTTAGTTCGCTCAAAACCCTGTCTTTTGACGTATACGAAGTCGGGATATCCAGTGATTGATCAAATTGAAAACAACTGCTGGGCAGCCATGGGTGGATGCGGAAAGTCAGCTAAGAGCTCAGATCAAATTGGTCGCATGAGTGCCCAATTAGTGCTCGGACATGATTGGGATCAAGAGTATTCTCGTACAACGTTTCGACACGTGCAGTAGTCAGTACGATAATCACATCAGACCTTATAATCGTATAAAATGCGTTTATAACGTCCAATTATCTCTAGTCGTCAGTCCCAATATAAATATTGTGATCGGCGAGTATATCTTGAATTATGGCTAGGTGATGATCTAGGTGAATGATCAGAAAACGAATGATTTCATCTCTAGACATTTCACCCATTAATTGGTGCGTTGCTACCGCCTCAGCAGACAGCCCTTCCAGCTTACTAACTCTAGTACGACATTTTAGTATAGCTCTAGAAAGGGGAATAGGTTCAGGTTGAGAGGGGTTGTCAAGGCCTTTTGGTGCCTTAATTACGCCACGCGGAAAAGCTCCTTTTGAGAGCACAGGGTCCTTAAAGGCGTTCTTCTCCGCTTTGCCATCACTCCTGCGATCGCGAAGTAGTAAAACTGAAAACGTAGATGTCGCGCTAATAACGTGGTCTATTTGTTGACCAACCGACCACGCCGAAACGGCATCCGACTGTAAGTGCAGATGTGGTATCAGCGAATCAATTGAGTCGAGTCGTAAAAGTATCTGAGCAATATTCGCGTTCATTAAAGCACATCCTTTTAGGTGATATCAGCTACTTCTAACCCTTCAAGATGGGTTCTCATGCGAGGGGCGTGATTTTGCCGAGCCTGAGAGCACTGGTGATTCTTGGCCCGTGACTTTTGATGACCCTTGGCTGATAAAATCCTTCGTATTGCTGTTCTCTGATGTGGCAGAGGACGCATTCTGTGTCTGATTACCTCTTATATCATTGTATGATGTAGCCGCACCAAAACGGACCCGTACTGTGGGAATTGATGTAAACACTCGTTTTAAGACGCCACGGAAGGCAGAACGTGTCAAAGGAAACAGCCCAAGAAGTCCTATGGCATCCGTCAACACACCTGGCGTGAGCAACAGTGTACCGCACACCAATATTATGGCACCATCCATCAGTTCTTTACCAGGAATCTGACCCGCATACCAACGCTCGTTGAGTGCCCGCCATGTAGCCATTCCTTGCGTTTTGGCTAGCCAAGAGCCAGCGACACCCGTGGCAAGAATGAGCAGCAATGTATTGCCAGCCCCAATAGAAGCTCCAATCTGTATCAGTATGTAGAGCTCAACAGCTGGAACGACGACAAATAGTAAAAGCAACCAGAACATGCAAGATTATTTGTTTAAGAGTAACCACATCGACACACTACCGGTAGGTAAGAATGATCCGGATTATGAACGTACTTGCTACAGTATATTCTTTGAGGTAGCACTTATAAGGTTGTGCCGCAACGGATAACCGAGCCAAGTATGCTCTCTGATTACTCGTATTGACTATGTAACGTAATTAACCTTATGTTACATTATGTCAGATATCACACCATACGTCCCCAGAGATGACCGAATCACGAATGCCAACAGTGATGATCATTTGATAGCACTTTGGCTTCGCTCAAAAGCGGTCAGCTCAAAGGAAGCTTATTCCAGGGACATCAGTCAGTTCCTTTTATTTACAGGCGTAGAACTGACCAGGGCTAAGCTGGATGACATCTGGAGTTGGCTGGATCACCTGGAAGGCGAAGGATTGGCCGTCTCTTCTCGAGCACGCAAACTTGCATCGGTAAAGAGTCTTTTTAGCTTCGGGCATAAGGTTGGCTACCTCTCGTTCAATGTTGGCGCGGCCATATCCCTTCCTAAAATCCCTGATATGCTTGCACAGCGCATCCTTACAGAGAATGAGGTCCAAGATATTTTGCACACAGCCGATTCAGAGCGCAATTCAGTTCTTTTGCGTCTTTTCTATTCGACTGGTGCAAGGGTTTCGGAATTAGTGACCCTAAATTGGGAGCATGTTCAGGAAAAGAAGATCCCTGGTTCGCCTAGTGAATGCATCATAACTCTGATAGGAAAAGGGTCCAAAACACGCAATGTGCTCGTTCCTGCGTCTATTTGGTCCATATTGATAAATCTGCGCAGTGCAGAACAACACGCTGGTTTCGGATCGTTGAAAGATCCCGTGATACGCTCAGCTAAAGGAGGTCCACTTTCTCGGCCTCAGATTTGGCGAATCGTCCGTAAGGCAGCTACAATGGCCGGTGTTGATCGCGCTGTATCTCCCCATTGGCTTCGACACGCGCATGCGTCCCACTCTCTTGATCATGGGGCTCCAACGCATCTCGTCAAGGAGACGCTTGGACATAAGTCCCCTCACAACCACGAGTAGATATTCCCATGCCCGGCCGGATGATTCATCCGGAAAGTACCTGGACGTTTAGAGGAATCGTTTTCTTCCGGCTTAATCATGCAAAAGCTTACAGCTATTCCAGTTCTTGCTGGGCCAACTGCCGTTGGCAAAACAGCCATTAGCCTTGATTTGGCCGAGATTATGGGAGCTGAAATCGTCTCGGCTGATAGCCGCCAGATTTATTCTGACTTCAAAATTGGTACCGCTCGCCCGTTGGAGCCGGAGCTGAGCAGGATCTCGCATCATTTCGTTGCCGAATATGGTCTTGACCAAGATTATTCGGCAGGTCGCTTTGCCGCAGCCGCCACTGAGCGGATTCCCGACATTCAAGCACGTGGTAAAAACGTTGTTATAACCGGTGGGTCAACTCTGTATGTACATGCATTGATTGAGGGACTCTCGGATATCCCTTTCGTCGAACCCACCATTAGAGAGCGCCTCAACCATCGCCTCGAAGAGGAAGGTCCTGACGTATTACATGCAGAACTCGTTTTGGCCGATCCAGCGTTTGCTGCCACTCTAGACGCATCAAAGACCCAACGTATCATTCGTGGCCTTGAAGTGTTCGAGGGGACGGGCATGCCGCTTAGCAGCTTTCATACTCCTCCTCCCCTGCCGAACCAGACGTTTCGTCTCATTATCCTGCACCGCCCTAGGCAACAACTATATGAGCGTATAGACCAGCGAGTTGAGGCAATGATGGCGTCCGGCTTATTACGAGAGGTAGAACAACTCATGTCAGCCGGTGCTGATGTGACGGGCAATGCCTTTCGAACTATTGGGTATCAGGAATTAATTCCCGCCATCACTGGGGAGTACCCAATAGAAGAGGCTGTACGACTGATTAAACGCAATTCCCGCCGGTACGCAAAGCGACAACTAACCTGGTACCGAAGGTATCCGGATGCCCAATGGATTGATGTGGGCGAACGAGAGACATCAGACATCGCAGGGGAAATACTGGCAAGCCTTAGAGACTAAAGAAAATACCGATTCTACGACCTTCCTTCTCATACTTTACCCCGTCGGCCAATCGTTCGATCAGGAAAATACCACGTCCGCCGTCTTCAAGTAGATTTTCTGATGCCAACGGATTAGCTATATCATCCCTATTGAATCCGTCCCCTTCGTCCTCTACCCAGAGCTCTGCCTGCGTCCCATTTAGCCGGAAGTCTATGATGACTTTTTTAGCTGGATCACTGGCGTTGCCATGCTCAATCGCATTTGTAACGGCTTCACTGGCAAGAAGTACGCCAGTAAACACTTTTTCTTCATCGCTGAGACAGGCTTTATAGAAAGCCTCAGCTTCATCCACGATCCGGTCCAGCTCCTCGAAGCGACTGGAGATGATGATCTTTTTAGATGGATCCGTAGGGGCCGTCATGTGCGATTAGATCGTTTCTGTCCCAGCGGTTAACGAGTGGCGAAACATACAAAAATTTCGACTTCTAAAATGATCAAAGACGTGATTCAAAAAGACGTGCTACTTCGCCTGCGAGCCGACGACGATCATGTTTCTGAACAAAACTCTCATTAGGAATTGGCAGGCTACCGTCTTCTATTTTGGCAACAACCCCTTCTAGGGCATTCTGAACAGCTTGTACATCATCCGGATCGCATATCCATCCGGCTTCGTAGCTCTTTATGGCCGTGGCTGCAGCCCCATCAGGTACAAGACCAAGAATCGGCTTTCGACTGCCGAAATACTCAAATAATTTACCCGTGGAGATCATATTGCCTCCTTTCTGGTGGCCAATCGTCATCCAAAGAACATCCGCAAGCTGCATCTCTCGAATGGTCGACTTGTGATCAAGGTAGCCGGTAAAATGAACGGAGTCTTGAAGACCGAGGCTGTTTGTCAACTTCGTTCCGTTTTCCGGCGCTAAACCCACAAAACGCGCTTCTATCTTTCCTCGCAATTCAGGACGCTTCTTAAAGAGGCCAGAGAGCGCCGTAAGAAAGGTGTCAGGACGCTGGGCATCATAAAACATACCAGTGTAAAGGAATCGAATTCGTCTGTTAGACTCCTGTTCAAGATTGTCCTGATAAACAAAGTCCGAGGCATCAAAGCCTTGCGGAATCACATGCACATCGGCCGTCGGCAACCTCTTAGAAACTAGAAAACCTATCTCTTGATTGATGACCGTAACACTGGAAGAAAATCCGGCTGCACGCTGCTCCATTCTGATTTGTAACCAACGGTGCAGTGTAGTTGGATAAGAATGACGTGGATTCTGGATCCAATCGTCCCTGTAATCTAAAAAGAGAGGTATCCCTGCACGTTTTGCTATGGCTGAGCCGACCAGGAATGACGTATATGGCGGAGCACTTGAAAAGACGACATCGAATTTAGTGGAAGATGCGAGCTCTTCATACGCTTTAAGCGCATGCTTAATCCATCCACGCTTGTTGTCCGGAAGAAACAGCCACTGCGTAATTCGAGATAGTAAGCGGCGCTTGGCTTCACTCGGAAAGGCTACAACCTTACGGCCACTTTTTCTCCGAGTTGGGTCCATGGTTTGAGTTCTATGGACACGAATACCGGGACGATCAAGCTCAGAAGCCAATGTGTCGTCAAAAGCAAAATAGGCGCCAGGCTGAACAGTGATGACAGTGACATTCCAACCATGATCTGGCAAGTACTTTACAAGCTTAGCGATACGTTGCACACCCGACAAACCGAGCGGCGGGAAATAGTATGCCACGACAAGAGCCTGGCGGGTATTTGCAGTGAAAGAGTCGCCCACAATTATCAAATGAAGGTAGCTATGTCTTGGAGATCCTTCCGCTCGATATCAGGCACCTGAGCATCGGGCGCTGCATGACCGACGACTAATAGGATGACAGCTCTTTCGTGCGATGGCCTGCCTAGCACTTTATTCAAGAACCCCATGGGGCTGGGTGTGTGTGTTAACGTGCTTAATCCAGCTTGATGCAGCGCTGTTATCAACATTCCAGTAGCAATACCAACCGACTCTGGGACATAGTAGTTTTTTGAGCGCTTGCCATCGGATCCTAGATCGAAGTTTCGAGCAAAGACAGCGATCAAATACGGCGCAATCGTCAGAAACGGCTTGTTCTCATTCGTGCGAAACGGGCGAAGGGCTTCTAGCCACTCCTCTCCTGCTCTACCGTGGTAAAACGAATGCTCTTCTTCTTCCGCAGCCTCTCGAATTTGCTTCTTGATTTCTGGGTCAGATATCGCAACAAAGTGCCACGGTTGTTTGTGAGCACCCGAAGGGGCCGTTCCAGCCGCTCTTATGCAGTCCTCAATTACTTCCCGATCTACCGGAGTATCAACGTATTCCCGTATCGTTCTGCGTCCATCCATCAAGGAATGAAAGTTCTGCGTGCGTTCGCGCATTTCTTCCGGAGTAAGACTCAACGGATGACTGAATGACTTGAATGAAATAGTATCCATCATAAAATAATGGGATCAATAGGTGTCCGATTTAGGATGCGGCATCCATCTGGAGAAAGCAATCCCATATTTTCGATCCGAATTCCATACTCACCGGGAATGTAGACTCCTGGTTCCAACGTAATAATGCTGAAATCTGGGATTGGCGATGCTCCGCGACTAGATAGAGTAGGAAACTCATGTATGTCTAATCCAACGCCGTGTCCTAAGCTGTGCTGAAAAAACGAACCTAATCCATGACGCGAAAGCAGGTCTCGGGCGACGGCATCAAGTGTAGCACCGATTAGTCCACTAGATGCTCTTTCAGCGGCTGCTTCTAGCGCTTCTTTCACTGCCATGTACGACATGCGAATGGTGTCCGTGGGCGCGCCGAAGAATACGGTTCTAGTCATGTCTGAATGATACCCATCAACTACGCAGCCAAAATCCATTAGGATGACATCACCTTTAGCTAGCTTTCGCGCAGAAGGCCTGGCATGAGGTAGAGCTGCGTTTTCGCCGAATGCGACGATGGTATCAAACGCCTGGCCCTGTCCACCTGCAATTCGCTGTCGATAATCCAGTTCTGCGGCAAGATCCAACTCTGTCATTCCGTCTTCAATAATCCCAAGACATTCCTCGTAGACTGATTCAGTAATCTCCAAGGCCTCTTCGATTAACCGAATCTCCTGCTCAGTTTTGGAGGCCCGAAATTCAGGTAACGGATCATCGAGTGGCTGCAAATCGGCCTTTTGCAGCTTCGAATGAGTCAATTGGGATTGCTCCCACGTGATATGGTTAGCTTGGCAGTGAACCGTATGAACTGGTTCTGTCGCTACATGGTCAATTGCGGAAGCAAATGCATTGCCACTCGTGATTTTGACGTCAAGCCCGGGACATTCCTGACCGACTTGAACTGCATATCGCCCGTCTGTCACGAGAAGTAAGCCGTCTCTATCGATGACTATAACTGCATTGGATCCACTGAATCCTACCAACCATCGAATATCCTTTAGAGAGGTCACCAACACGGCCTCTCCTTGCTCGAGCTTCAGGTGTCCACGTAGCTTGGCAATGCGGCTCGCATACGATGCAGTGTAGGGTGCCACCATTAGGAGCGTGTGCTGTAGTTCGGCGCTTCTTTTGTAATGGCGATGTTATGGGGATGACTTTCCGCGAAGGATGCACCGGTTATTCTAACAAACTGCGCACGCTCGTACAAGGCCTCTACGGTTGCACAGCCACAGTACCCCATAGCAGAGCGTAGTCCACCAAGCATCTGGTAGACGACCTCGTGAAGGGTTCCTCCGAACGGCACACGCCCCTCAATTCCTTCAGGCACGAGTTTCTTAATATCGTCCTCAGCATCCTGGAAATAACGATCCTTACTCCCATCCTGCATGGCACTCAAAGAGCCCATGCCACGATAGCTTTTGTACTTACGTCCTTCGTATAGGATAGTCTCTCCCGGACTCTCCTCAACCCGCGCAAATAGGCCACCAATCATTACACACTGTGCTCCCGCAGTCAAGGCCTTAGGAATTTCGCCCGTCTGCTTGATTCCACCGTCGGCGATCACCGGTACACCGTGCGGCGCCGCCGCTTCAGCACACTCCAGGACGGCACTAAGCTGTGGAACACCCACACCAGCAACAATTCGGGTAGTACATATAGATCCGGGGCCAATTCCAACCTTGATACCATCGGCGCCCATTTCGATGAGATCTAGCGTGGCCTCTGCCGTTGCGACATTGCCTGCTATTACGTCCAAGTCAGGATATGCCTCCTTAACGGTCTTAACAGCTTTTAAAACGCCTTCGCTATGGCCGTGGGCGGTGTCCAATGCGATAAAATCAACTTCTGCCGCAACGAGCGCGGCTACTCGGTCTAGCATATCCGTCGTAGGCCCAACAGCTGCACCTACCCGTAGTCGTCCATGCTCATCTTTACAGGCATTCGGAAACTGACGCTTCTTTTGAATGTCCTTGAAGGTGATCAGACCTGTCAGCCTTCCCGAGCCGTCTACAACAGGAAGCTTTTCAATTTTATTCATTTCCAGAAGAGCTTCAGCCTCATCGAGGGTGGTACCCTCCGGAGCTGTGATCAACGGAGCTTTCGTCATGATATCCGCCAACCTGATCGCACCATCCATCTGGAATCGAAGGTCCCTATTCGTAACAATCCCTTCTAGAATCTGATCAGCAGAAACGATTGGTATTCCACCTATCGAAAACCGAGCCATCATAGCTCTAGCAGCTGTTACAGTCTCGGAGCCAGACAGCGTGATCGGATCCATAATCATACCGCTCTCTGAGCGCTTGACCCTACGAACCTCAGAGGCCTGCTGATCAATAGACATATTCTTGTGGAGAACACCTACTCCCCCTTCTCGCGCCATTGCGATGGCCATATCAGATTCCGTCACCGTATCCATGGCTGCCGAAACAAGAGGAATGTTGAGTTGGATGTTTCTCGTAAGCATTGTTGCTGTAGATACACCTCTCGGCATGACACCTGATCGTGCCGGAACGAGCAATACATCGTCGTACGTCAGGCCTTCACTACGAAACTTTGGGTGGGACATATGAGAATCCGAGCTCTGCATGATCTATGGAATTGGGAAGGATGATACGGTTTCGTTATCAATCGGTTTACAGTTTCACTTTGCGGTATAACACCGCGACTTCATCCCGGGATAGACGACGCCATCTTCCCTTTCGGATTCCTTCTGTGGTAAGTCCGGCATAACGGACTCGATCCAGTTTCACGACTTCGTTGCCTAGAGCTTCCAACATTCGTCTCACCTGCCTATTCCGCCCTTCGTGCAGAGACATAACTAACCAAGTGGGGCTGGCGTCATCCGCATACGAGACGCGATCAGCCTTCGCTATTCCGTCTTCTAGCTCTACTCCTGTTTGCAGCGCCGTAAGCTGTTTTTCATCAACAGGGTCACGGGTTTCGATCAAATATTGTTTCGAGACCACATAACTCGGATGCATAAGACGGTGTGCCAGGTCTCCATCATTCGTCAAGAGCAGCGCACCAGTTGTATGCCGGTCCAGTCGACCAACTGGAAATAGACCTAATGTACCGTACTCCTGTGCATCTAGTAGGTCCATCACCGATCTCCTACCCTTTTCGTCCGACGTTGTCGTGATTGTGTCCGTAGGTTTGTTCATCAAGAGATACTCCCGATCAACTGGAACTATATGTTTTCCATTAACCATTACCCGATCGCCTTTGGAAACCTTGGTGCCGAGTTCGCTGACGACTTCGCCGTTTAGTTTGATTAAACCTTGGTTGATTAAGTCATCGGCTTCCCTGCGGGAACAGGTACCACTGCTGGCGATGTATCTGTTTAGTCGTACCGGTTCATCAAGCGTCAAAACGGGTGTGGATGTAGGCCGCCTGTTCGCGCCTGTGGGCTTACCTCTGTATCGAGCCCCAGCTGCCCCTGTTCCAGATCCCGGGCGTCGTTTCCCTGCCGCACCACCAGGTCCTCTGCTTCCGCTATCTGAGCGTTGTCCACCACTGGATGTAGGTCCGCTATTAGAGGACCCTTTTCCTGAATGACCAGCCCCGCTTCGTTTATTATCCTTCCTGTTTCCCATCGTCGCGTCGGACCTCTCCAGATTCATCGTCTTCTCCTGATACAGGCACATTGCTTGCATCTTCTTCGGCTCCAGATTCCCTTTCCAGCAAGGGCAATTGCACACCTGTCGTCATCAACAAGCGGGCCTTCTCCTTTTGAAAAGCCGGATCATCGAGAATTGACTCTAACTCTCTAAGGTTAGGCAACTCATCCAAGGTATGCAGACCAAACAACTCGAGAAACTTGTCAGTCGTACCGTACAAGAGGGGCCTACCCACCCTTTCTGATCGTCCAACAACATCAACCAATCCATATTCAAGCAGTTTGCGGACTGCATAGTCACAATCAACCCCTCGCACAAACTCCAACTCGGATCGTGATACTGGTTGCCTATAGGCAAGAATTGCGAGGGACTCCATTAGCGTCCGAGATAACTTTCGCTGTCTGTCGGTAATAAAGAGTGCCCTCAAAAACGGCGCAACCTCTTTTCGCGTAGCAAAACGGAAGCCTCCTCCCCAGGATTCTATTCGATAAGGCCGTTCAGACTCAACGAGTCTAGCATTGATGCGATCAACTGCATCCTGTACCTCTGAGACTGAAGGTTGCTCCAATCTCATGGCATCTGACCATGACCGAGCAAGATCGACACCAGATACGGGCTCTTCTGCGGCAAATATCAATGCTTCGATGGCAGAATCGAAGGATACATCATAATGTTCATCTGGCATGTTCGCTTCCATCTGCCTTACTTCGTTTTCCGGGATTTGTCATCCCGAGCTTGGGTTAATTCCTTTTGCTCACTCCCTTCATGAGCCGTGACCTCCTCTATTGACCTTAGCCGAACATGGAAATCACTAGCATCACCGGCCAGAAAGATATCGATTTCGCCCGTCCTAGCCATCTCAAGTACGGCAAGGAAAGTGGCTATGATAAACGGTTTAGACCGGCCAGTTGCCATTTCCACAAACGATCTCTTCTCGTTGCTGACAAGTTCTCCGCGAAGAAATATCTGCTGGTCCTCAACTGACCATGACTCAGTTACAATGTTATGAAATAACTCATCTGGTGCATCGGTGAGGACGCGCCGTAGGGCAGTAATTAGGTCAAAGACGGTTGCTTCAACCAGTTCATCGTCAGGATCCGCTAGTGTATCCTCTATCGCGGAGGCGGCACCACGAACATACTGCAAGGCTCTTTCGGCGTATTTCTCTTCTAAATGGTCAGAGGCCTCTTTGAATCGCACATACTCCAAAAGACGTTCCACCAACTCCATCCTCGGATCGATAGGCTCCCCATCTTCATCTAAATCCTGGGATGGGAGGAGCATCCGTGTTTTGATGTTTATAAGCACGGCAGCCATATACAGAAAGTCTCCTACTCCATCTAGGTCTACTTCTTCCATGTACGAGACGTACTCCAGAAATTCGTCCGCAATTGAGGCAATCGGAATGTCATGGATATCCAACTCATCTCTTCGAATGAAAAAGAGAAGCAGGTCAAGAGGACCTTCAAATTGTTGGAGTCTAATCTTGTACATGGTGCTCAGTTATCGGAGCGCTGGTTCCTGAACCATCGAGCCGTCTCAGTCAGTCCGTCGCGAACAGTAATAGTAGGAGTCCAGTCCAGCGACGAGGTAGTTGCCACAAAAGATAGTACTGAACGACGCTGTTCGCCCGGTTTCCCAGGACCGTGTTCTACGGGCATGTGTGGCGCCAATTCATCCCGAAGTGTCTCAAAAAGAGTCACTACCGTCGTCTCAATTGAGGTGCCAACATTAAAAATGCCACTTACTCCCTTTTCCAATGCCGCAATGTTGGCAGATACGACATCTGAAACGTGAACATAGTCGCGCGTCTGTAAGCCATCTCCATTAACGATAGGCTGCTTACCGTCTAGCATGCGCTCGCAAAATATTGCAACCACTCCTGCTTCTCCGTGTGGGTTTTGCCGTGGGCCGTAAACGTTTCCATAGCGCAAGGCAACAAAGTCGATGCCCCAAGTTGACTGATAGAAATAGAGATACTTCTCAGTGCATAATTTTGTTATGCCATACGGTGATAGTGGTTGCAGCGCATGGTCTTCGTCTTGGGGCACGTAATCAGGTTCACCGTAAATGGCGCCGCCTGTTGAGGAGAATATGACCCTTTTCAACCCGTGTTTCCGTCCTGCTTCCATCAGGTTTAACAGTCCCCCTACATTAACATCGGCATCAAATTGTGGGTCCGCCACGCTCCTGCGTACGTCCATTTGGGCCGCCAAATGAAACATTACATCGAACTGTTCGGCCTTCCATATCACATGCACTTCAGGACTGCGAATGTCGACTTCATGAAAAACAACGCCCTCTGCAAGCAACTCTCTTCTGCCTCCAGAAAGGTCATCCATGACATGGACACTATATCCACTTGAGAGCAAGGCATCGCAGATGTGTGAACCAATGAAGCCTGCTCCACCAGTTACTAGAATCTTTTTCGACTGTTTTTCTGCTGATATCATGAGGGAATAAGTCTTATCTCCGAAAAACGTTCGGGAGCGAATATCTGAGTTGCCGTTCGCTGGAGGTCTTCCGAGGTAACTTGATCAAGTAGATCTAGAATCTCATCTAAAGAAAAGTAGCGTCCATAAAACAATTCCTGCCGGCCAATACGCATCATTCTAGAGCTCATGTTCTCCAGTCCCAACATTATTGCTCCTTTTGCTTGGCTTTTTGCACGCTCAAGCTCCGTTTTGGACACCGGCTTCTGTACTAATTTATCCAGTTCCCGCCGTATAAGCTTAATGGATCGATCAGCCTTTGTCGCGTCAGTGCCCATATACACGCCGAAATCGCCGGAATCGGAATGCATATTTGCGAAGGAGTAGATGTTATAACAGTATCCGTATTTCTCTCGGATATTTTGATTTAGTCTGCTTGACATGCCGCCACCTAGGACGGTATTAAGCACAGAAAGAGCTACTCTATCTGAATGGTGGACATCCAGACCCCTGGCTCCAAGTATGAGATGTGCCTGCTGCATTGGCTTTGTCTCAACGATATTCTGTATGGATGTTTCGGGCGCTTCCCTTCTGTCTGTTTTTCGCCCTGAAGTAGAGATTCCCTCTAGGGCCTTTTGAACGAGACGGACAGTTCGAGCATGGGCTACGTTTCCTGAAACCGCTACGACAACACGCTCGCCGGTGTAATTTGACGATAGAAATTCGACCAGACTATCCCGAGAAAATCCCGTTACGGATTCCTCTGTACCAATTACCGGTCGGCCCATGGCATCTTTGCCATAAATTGCCTTATCCAACAAGTCGAAGACATATTCATCAGGAGTATCTTCGTACATCTTCATCTCTTCGAGCACTACATCCTTTTCTCGTTCTAGCTCCTTCTCCGGAAAAACCGGATTCACAACCAGATCCAGAACGGTGTCTAACGCCCGGGGCAAGTGTTCATCGAGACAGCGAGAATAGTAGCAGGTAAACTCCTTCGAGGTGAACGCATTTAGATAGCCGCCAACATTTTCCATCCGTTGAGCAATATGATGCATTCGTCGCTTGCGGGTGCCCTTGAAAACCATGTGCTCAATAAAATGACACATCCCGCTTTCGTCAGGAGTTTCATCCCTGCTTCCTACTCCTATCCAAGCACCAACGGATACACTTCGTACAGAAGGAATGTGCTCGGTGACGATTCGAACGCCGTTTGGAAGGGTTGTTTTCTGGAACTGTAGGGACATTTATGCCTTTTATGCTGTCGAATCCGACATCAGCCGGAAAAGAAGGTAAAAAAATAGCGACGGCCGAATGGCCGCCGCTATTTTATTTTCGCGTATCAGAATTAGTCGCGATCCTGATTACGATCTCGGTCGCGGCCCCGATTGTCATCTCGACCTCGTCCGCCACCGTCTCGACCTCGTCCACCATCGCGTCCACGTCCGCGTCCGCCGCCACCGCCATCACGGCGTTCGCGAGGGCGTTCTTCGTAGCCTTCTGGTTTTTCGAGGAAGGGCTTGCGGCTGAAGCGCAGTTTTCCGTCGTCACGAACTTCGATGAGCCTAACTTTGACTTTATCGCCAACCTGTAGATAGTCGTTTACATTCTCTACATATCCGTAGTCGAGCTCAGAAACGTGTAGTAGACCCTCCTTACCTGGAAGAACTTCTACAATCGCACCAAAGCCTTCAACCTTACGAACGGTACCTTCGTAATCGGCACCTTCTTCAGGCACGGTTACGATACCTTTAACGATTTCGAGGGCAGCCATGGCGTCATCACCATTTTTGGCAGCAATAACTACAATACCGACTCCTTCTTCCTCGCGGATTTCAATGACGGTATTTGTTTCGCGCTGGATACCCTGAATGATCTTGCCACCTGGTCCGATCACGGCGCCAATGAAGCTGGCATCGATAGTGATCTGCGTTAGACGTGGTGCATAAGGAGATAGATCGAGCCTAGGCTCTTTGATCGTCTCTTCCATGCAGTCGAGAATGTGGAGGCGACCTTCTTTTGCCTGATGCAGTGCCTGTGACATAACGTCGTGACTTAGGCCGGAGATTTTGATGTCCATCTGACAAGCGGTGATCCCGTCGCGGGTACCGGTCAGTTTGAAGTCCATATCTCCAAGGTGGTCTTCCGTACCAAGAATGTCGCTAAGGATCGCGGTGCGTTTCCCATCAGAGATGAGACCCATTGCGATACCAGAAACGGCTTTCTTGATCGGTACACCAGCATCCATCATCGCCATTGAACCAGAGCAGACACTTCCCATGGAGGAAGAACCATTAGACTCAAGTACATCAGCGTTGATGCGGATCGTGTAAGGAAACTCATCTTGGCCGGGGATCACACGCTGAAGCGCGCGTTCAGCCAACATTCCGTGTCCAATTTCACGTCGGCCTGGGCCACGCAAGAAGCGGGCTTCTCCAACACTGAACGGTGGGAATGAGTAGTGAAGGAAGAACGACTTATCCTTCGTGTCAAAAATCTGATCGACTGGCTGTACATCCTTACCTGTACCCAGTGTGACACTGGACATTACTTGTGTTTCACCACGAGTAAAGACGGCTGAACCATGTACGCGAGGGAGATAACCGACTTCGTTCCAAATGGCACGAACATCCGTCAATCCACGTCCATCGATGCGTCGACCATCCCGAAGAATGAGTTCACGCATGACATTGGATTCAACTTTACCGACAGCTTCTTTGATGTCGGACTTCGTCCAGCCCTGCTCGGTTGCGTCAACAGCATTCTCGCCTTCACCTAAGAAGTGAGTAACCACTTCTTTCTTGATGTCAGAGATACCACCGTAGAACGTTTCCTTTGCATAAGGGAGCAAAATGTGATCTTCAAGCCTTTTGGCTGCAAAGTCATGTACAGCCTCTACAACACCTTCCGGAAGACCGACTGGTGAATATTCGAAAGTTTTAGCTCCGCCTGCATCGGCAACCAGATCGATCTGACCCTGGCACAAATCCTTAATAGCGTTGTGTCCGACTTCAAGTGCCTGAAGCATCTCTTCTTCTGAGATCTCATCCATTTCACCTTCAACCATCACGATGGCGTCACTCTTTCCAGCAACAATGAGGTTAATGTCTGATGACTCGAGCTGCTCAAACGTTGGGTTCACTATGAACTCGCCTTCAACGCGTCCGACGCGAACTGAAGCAATTGGACCTTCAAATGGAGCGCCAGCTAGCATCAATGCTGCGGAAGCGCCCACACCTGCTACGACGTCGCCATCATTTTCATCATCCCCTGAAAGGACTGAGCAAATGATCTGAACTTCATTGAAGAAGTTATCACCGAAGAGCGGACGTAGTGTCCTATCGATGATACGAGAAGACAGAGTCTCCTTGTCCGTCGAGCGTCCTTCACGCTTGATGAATCCACCTGGAATCTTTCCTGCGGCGGAGAATTTCTCGCGGTAATCGACCGTGAGAGGGAAAAAACTCTGACCTTCACGGGCTTCTGTCGCGAGGACAGCCGTACAAAGTACCATGGTATCTCCCAGTCTGGCTACTACCGAGCCGTTTGCCTGCTTGGCAAGACGTCCGGTCTCCAGACTGAGAACTTTTCCGGGGGCTAATTCGATTTCCCGGATAACTGCTTTAGACATTTTCTAACCGTTTTTTTCTTCCTTTCCTACACATAACTGTGGCTCGTTAGGGACAACAAGTCCTGGGCTGAGCCGTGGGCACTATCGGACTGGAAAAGAATGAATCCAAAAGTGCACTAACGCACGGCGGAACGCCCTCGTGGGCGTTCCGCCGTGCAAAATGGTCTATTTACGTATGCCCAATTCTACAATGATTGTACGATATCGTTCGATATCTGTGTTCATCAGGTAGTTTAGCAAACGACGACGCTTTCCAACCAACTTGAGCAATCCTCTGCGGGTGGAATGGTCTTTGGAATGAGCCTTCAGGTGTTCTGTCAACTCATTAATGCGGGTCGAGAAGATGGCAATTTGCACTTCTGCCGTACCCGTGTCCGTATTGGACTTACCAAACTTCTCAATGAGTTCAGTCTTTTGTTCTTTCGCGATCAAGTGAGAACCTCTTTAGATTAATATCATGCTAAAGAAGAACCCGATTTCCCGGCAAGCTAGTCGCCGTTGAGGAAACGAATTCCATCTGATGTAAATAAGAGAATCCAGCAACAAGGCTAGAGACTGCTCAATAATGTTAAGATAAATCTCTTAACAGGGCGCTACAACGGTCTCGGTCCTTGTTAAGTTGCTGAATCAGGCCGTCTACACTATCGAATTTCTGCTCATTTCGGATCCTTTGGACGAATTCAACACGAACTTCACGCTCATAGAGGTCACCTGACCAATCTAGTAGGTGCACTTCTAAGTGAATGTCAACACCATCGAAAGTGGGCCGCCGACCGATATTCATCATGCCAGGATGTAATTCTGACGCACCTGGAAGACTGACAAGAACAGCATAGACGCCAATACCAGGAATTAATTGCTCTAAAGAAAGCGGGGAGATATTGGCAGTCGGGATCCCAATGCGGCGTCCACGTCCTGCTCCGTGAATCACGCGTCCCGATACGGCATATCTGCGACCCAATAGCATTGCGGCTCCCGACACATCTCCCGTTCTCAGGAGAGATCTAACTCGGCTCGATGATACTGTTGCTTGCTCCCATTCAAGGGGATCGCATTGGATTACATCGAAGCCATGATGCCCACCAAGTGCCTTCAACAGGTTGACATCTCCTCTTCGGTCCTGTCCGAACCGATGATCATGCCCAACAATGACGGCTCTGGCCCCCAGTCGGTTGACAAGGATATCCTCAACAAACAATTCAGGTGACATAGACGCTATGTCGTGGGTAAAGTCAATGGCCGCAAAGCGTTCGATTCCGAGCTCAGCAAGGAGGTTGCTGCGCTCTTCCACGGATGTCAACAACTCAGGATGTTGCCCACCCAAAACTACTCTGGGATGCGGATCAAACGTCGCTACTACTGCGGACAATCCACGATCATCAGCTACCGAGGCAAGCAGGTCGAGGACTTTTCTGTGGCCTAGATGAACACCATCAAAGCTCCCAATGGTGACTGCAGATTCTCTTCTTTCCGGGTCTCCTAATATGAAGGCAAGGGTCATTGTCGTACCTATTGAGCCTTCCAAGAACGAGCTAGATCATCTACTTTCCAGGCGCCGTCGACGCTTGTTTCCCCGATGGCTGTTCTGCGAAGAGCAACCAAGTGTCCCCCGGTCCCAAGTTGTTGGCCTAGCTCGTGAGCTAAACTGCGTATGTAGGTGCCACTCGAGCAGGATACTTCAAAGTCTACGTCTGCTCCACGCCTTTCCAAAATATCGAAGGAATGGACTGTTACCTGCCTAGTGGGAAGCTTGACCTTCTCTCCTCTTCTTGCTTTTTGGTATAAACGCTCGCCTTCGACCTTAACGGCAGAGTACACTGGTGTTGTCTGGACGATGTCCCCTGTGAAGTCTGGAATAGCGTTTGACAGTACCTCATTAGTAATATGAGAAGCGTCCACTTCTTCTATAACAGCCGTTTCAGCATCCCATGAGGGGGTAGTTTGCCCCAGACGGATCGTCCCCACATAGACTTTGGACTGCCCAAGAAAATGATTCATGAGTTTAGTTGCCCGACCACTCAGACAAATCAATAAGCCGGTAGCCATCGGGTCAAGTGTGCCTGCGTGGCCTATTTTTCTAATCGGAGAGAAACGACGTAATTGCCTAATCACATCGAAGGACGTGTCCCCTTGGGCCTTGTCAATTAACAGGATCAATGGATCCCAAGACGTGGGCACCTCAGGCGACATGCAGACAGGAACTGAGGCAGGATCTGGAGCCAGAGCCATGGAGTCAGTTGGTTGCAGTTTCAGAGCCATCCTCGAGAGACTCCTGTTCTTGATTCACGCTCCCATCCCTAGAGCTGCGCTCCGTGCGGATCTTCCCAAATAGCTCATCCATGCGGGAAGCATGTTCGAGTGTCTCGTCCAAAAAGAAACGCAATTCCGGAATTTTTTTAACCTGATGCCGTATCGCTTGGCCTAAGCTCTTGCGAATCTTTGGCGTCAAGTCCGACAACTTGCTAATGACGGCAGTTTTCTGCGCCATTGTGTCACCCATGACGGAGCAATCTACATAGGCAATCGAGAGATCAGCCGTAACACGTACTCCTGTTACGGTGACCATTGGATGTAATTGATCTGCGAACTCGGTGCCTAGTATTCCTGCAATTTCGCGCTGAAATAAACTGGCTACTCGTTCAGTACGGATGCTCATGATCGTTCCTGCTCCTGTTGATGGGCCAGATCAGTCGTCAAGCGTACGTTTTGTCTCAATGATCTCGTACGATTCGATCTGGTCCCCTACTTTCAGGTCATTGAAGTTCTCGATGCCCATTCCACACTCGTATCCATTTAGGACTTCCCGCACATCATCTTTGAATCGCTTCAAGGATGCAAGTTTGCCATCATAGATGACTACACCCTCGCGGATTAGGTGGATTTTGTCTGAACGGTTGATGCGCCCTTCGATCACGTGGCATCCTGCGATAGTACCCTGTTTGGGTACTTTGAACGTGTCTCGCACTTCTGCCACACCGATAATCTTTTCACTGCGCTCTGGAGAAAGTAGACCTTCAAGGGCATCTTTTACTTCTTCAATAGCGTGATAGATCACCGAATAAAGTCGGATGTCTATCTCTTCTCTTTCTGCAGCTTTGCGAGCTCCTAGGACAGGTCGAACTTGGAAACCTACAATGATGGCATCCGAAGCCGAAGCTAGGACAACGTCGCTCTCATTAATGGCTCCAACGCCCTTATGGATAATGTTTACTACTACCTCTTCAGTACCCAATTTCATCAAGGAATCAGAGAGGGCTTCAACAGAACCCGCAACATCTCCCTTCACGATCAGGTTAAGCTCACGGAAGTCTCCAAGTGCAAGTCGTCGACCAATTTCGTCTAGCGTAATGTGCTTGCGCTGACGAAGTGACTGTTCGCGTTGAATTTGCTGACGACGTGCCGCAAGATCCTTCGTTTCTTTTTCCGTGTCTAGAACCAGGAAGGTGTCACCAACAGCCGGTGAACCATCTAGTCCGATAACCAATGCAGGCTGGGAAGGACCGACCTCAGAGACGCGGCGATCCCGTTCATCGAACATAGCGCGGACGCGTCCACTCCAGATACCTGCTAGGAAAGGGTCGCCGACTTTCAGCGTTCCATTTTGAACCAGAACGGTCGCAACGTTCCCACGTCCTTTCTCTAGTCGGGATTCGATGACGGCCGAAACCGCATTTCTATTTGGATTCGCTTTCAAGTCAAGTAATTCGGCTTCAAGAAGAACCTTATCGAGCAATTCTGGAATCCCTAGACCTGAGTGCGCAGAAACCTGCTCACACTGAATCTTTCCTCCCCACTGCTCAACTAGCACATTCTTATCGGCAAGCTGCTGCATTACCCTATCAGGATTAGCACCATCTTTATCCATCTTATTGATGGCTACAACAATTGGCACCCCAGCTGCTTGAGCATGGTTGATAGCCTCAACCGTTTGAGGCATAACAGCGTCATCGGCCGCTACGACGAGGACGACAACATCTGTTACTTGAGCTCCACGAGCACGCATGGCTGTAAAGGCCTCGTGACCAGGAGTATCTAGGAAGGTTATGTCCTTACCACTCTTGAGCTTAACCTGATAGGCACCAATATGCTGGGTGATACCACCGGCCTCGCCGGCAACCACGTCTTCACTTCTGATGTAGTCTAGAAGTGACGTCTTTCCGTGATCAACGTGGCCCATGACCGTAACAACCGGTGCACGAGGAATGAGGTCTGCTGGATCATCCTCAGCGATGGTAACATCGGTTCCCGTGAAGTCAGTCAAGAATTCAATGTCAAACCCAAACTCATCGGCAACGATCGTAATAGTGTCAGCGTCAAGTCGCTGATTAATCGAAACTACCATGCCTGCGGCGAACAGAGTAGAAATAACCTCTGTGACCGGGACCTCCATCAGGTTGGCTAACTCGCCAGTCGAAATGAATTCTGTCACTTCGAGTGTCGTTGACAGATCCTGCTGTTCTTCATCAGCCCGCTCACGTTCTGCGGCACGACTATCTCTTCGTTGACGACGGCGCTTCTGGCGAACGCGACTTGCACCTGCTTCCAACTCACGTAAGGTCTCTTGCAGGGTCGCCTCTACATCTTTTTCATCGACGGCAGGCCCTTTCTTGCGGGATTTCTTTGTGGCTTTTTTGCCTTTAGCATCGGGCGATGCCGGAGCCGGTTTGGTTTTACCTGCTGAATCCTCCGCACTTTCTATGCGAGTACGCTTTCTTTTGCGCTTACGCTTGGCGCCTGGTTCGGAATCTTCAACCGTACCAAGATCAATTTTGCCAAGTATTTTGGTCCCGGTGAGCTTGTAGCGGTCTGCCGAAAACAATGCGGCGGGATCGATTAGGGCAGCTTCTGCCTCATCTAGTGTCGCTTCATCCCCTACTGCTATCTCATCTGTAGGACTTACCGGGTCTTCCGTAACGGCAGTTTCGGCACTATTCTCAGGTGTGACGGGTGCTGGAACAGATTCGGGCTGTGAAGACTCATGATCCTCTTCAGCGGCTGGGGGCGGTGTTTCGTCTACTACGACAGCGGTATCTGCAGCCTCCGGAGCCTCTTTTACTTCCTCAATCTCTTGCGCAGGCTCGACTGTAGCTTCAACGACTTCTTCAACCTCTTCGGCAACAGGCTCGGGATCAGGCTCTTCTGCCACAACAACCTCTTTAGGAGTCGTTTCCGGAGCCGGCTTGGGCTCATCTGCAACAGTTTTTGGCTCTGGCTCTGGAGCTGGCGCTGCAGGCGCAGCTTCCGCTTCCTCAACAGCCTCTGGCGCTGTTGCATCTTCGGGACCTTTTTCAGGGGCGTCACCAGATGGTTCACCTTCCTCCTCTGTTTCATGCATTGCTGCACGTTTGCGACTGAGTCGGTCCGCCTGGACTTTGTCATCGGCAAAAAAGTCCATCAGGTCCTCGTACGCCACCTCTGTAGCAACAGCGGCGTTGATGCCAGCTCCCACAAGGGAGTCGGCATGACCTGCTTCCGTAATGTGCTCGACTAAAGCATCAACGGATACGTTGAACTCCTTAGCGAGCTTAAACAAACGGACTTTTTTGAATTTATTATCTGTGGACATGTATCAGGGGTTGGTCGCTAAAATATTGACCGGAGCGATGCTCGGTCAGTCAGTCTTTTCTTTCTCCTCTACCTCTTCATCACCGGCCATCGGCGTAGCTTCAGCAGCTACTTCGTCAGCGTCATTTTTTTGGGGCTCTTTGGCAGAAGCATCTTCGACAGCGGCATCTTCAGTCGACTGAACTTCCTCTGCAACAGCTTCAGCTGCAGTTTCTTCAGCAACAGACTCAGGTGCAACCTCCTCGGAATCAGATGTATTCGCGGCAGCCGCTGACTCTTCAGCAAACTCTGTTCGGATTACTTTAAGCACGTGTGAAGCTTCTTCTTCTTCCATGCTAGTTCTACGCATTAGCTCATCGCGTGACAGCTCAAGAACGGCACGTGCTGTGTCACACCCAATATCCCGGAGCTTCTGTAGAAGCTCTTCTGGAATCTCATCTGAGAATTCTTGAATCTCAATATCCTCTTCGGATTCTGGGATTTCGCGATATACGTCTATCTCGTACCCTGTCAGCCTGGATGCAAGTCTGATATTGATACCACCGCGGCCGATTGCCTGGGATACCTCATCAGCCTGAACAACAACTTTAGCACGCGGAGGCGTTAACTGGTCATTCAGCTGCACCATGAGAGGTTTCGCAGGCGAAAGAGCCCGTTTGATCATCTCGACAGTATCGTCGGTCCACTGCACAACGTCGATGTTCTCGTTACCGAGCTCGCGAACTACCGAGTGAATCCTTGAGCCTTTCATTCCGACACAGGCTCCTACTGGATCAATGCGTTCATCATAACTGACGACTGCAACCTTTGCACGGTCACCCGGCTCGCGAACAATCTTCTTAATCTCTACGAGACCCTCATCGATTTCGGGTACTTCTAGTTCGAAAAGACGCTCCATGAACAGTTCATCGGCGCGGGAGATAACAATGCGTGGATCACCGTTGGGCTCGCGCCCTACTTCCTTGATCACGGCACGGATCATGTCACCCTTGCGGAATCGATCGCGATAGATCTGTTCCTCACGAGGCATTTTCAACTCTGCCTTGTTATGCATTACCAGTATTTCGCGGCGACGCATCTGGTATAACTCACCCACGACGACCTCTCCAACGAGGTCTTGATACCATTCGACAGTATTATCCTTTTCAATATCTCGAATTCGTTGGCTAAACGTTTGGCGCGCAGTCATGACAGCGCGTCGGCCAAAGTCTCTGAACTCTATCTCCTCAGCAACCTCATCCCCAACCTCGAAGTCTTCGTCAATAACGACGGCATCCGTTTCTTCGATCTGAGTTACGGGGTCTTCAACAGCCCAATCCTCAACGACTTCGCGCACGTGGATAATCTGGATGTCGCCATGGTCAGGGTTCAGGATGATTTCAAACGAATCATCCGAACCGTACCGTTTCCGGATCATGGCACGAAAAACATCTTCCACGATGAGCTGCAACGAATCACGGTCGATGCCCTTCTCCCGGGCAATTTCCGCAAACGAGGAAACAAGATCTGAATTCTGCATGGTTATTTTCTCCCTAATCTGAGCCATTCGCCGGCCGAGCCGGTCTCAACGTCTCCCTACCAGGGCAATTTAATGCGTGCTTTTGAAATACCGTTCAGTGGTATTTCCTGAGATAAAGAAGCAACCTTAAGTGTGAGAACGCCATCGTTGACACCGAGGTTTTCACCTTCGAGCCATATTGGACCTTCTTCACGATTAACGAGAACTTCCAACGTCTTACCAGTGTGTCGCTGATACTGCCTTTCGAGCAATAGCGCTCTTTCGTCTCCAGGAGACGAAACGTTTAAAAGATATTTACCCTTTATGATGTCTTCTGCGTCGAGCAAAAATGATAGTTCTCTGCTCAGTTTAGCCATATCAGTGATAGAAATACCTTCATCTCCATCCATATAGACCTCAACTACGCGCGAACCCTTACCTCCACGAACCGAAACATCGACGATAAACCAGTCTTCCCGCGAGATAATCTCGTCAAGGAAAGACATAATTCGTGACTCGAGCGATCCTGGGCGGCCGAATCGTTCGCTATCAGTCGTATTAGCTATTTGCTCCTTAATTGCCATGTATAACGTAGGTACGCTGCATTCATGCACTGATTCTTGTGAAAGAAACAGCTCAGGTATTCCCTCAAACGGATAGTCCATTTGTAGAAAACGCCCGGTCCGATGCTCGGACGGGCGCCACAGGGAATCCCCGCTTCAACAAAAAAGGGCGGCTGGCCGCCTCCCTTCTTTTCGCAATCCCCAATATAAAGCAGGAAGCCCGGGAAAATCAATGACCTGCCCGGGCTTTTACGGCATAGTTGTTTAGGCATCTTGCATGAGAAACGCTTTAATGAACTCGTCCAGATCGCCATCCATTACGGAGTGAACGTCTGTGCTCTTCGTTCCCGTCCTATGGTCATTGACCATAGTGTACGGCTGGAAGACATAACTGCGGATCTGAGATCCCCATTCGATCTTCTTTTTGTTGCCCTCTACAGTGTTCTTGGCAGCCTCCTGAATCTGCAGCTCAAGCTGATAGATTTTGCTTTTAAGCATCATCATTGCCCGCTCCTTGTTCTGTAGCTGGCTTCGCTCTTCGGTACATTCCGCAGCAACCCGGGATTCAGTGCCATCCGACAATTGTCCTGTCCAGATGTAGCGAACACCAGTTTCCACTTTGTTCACATTCTGACCACCCTTACCACCAGAGCGAAAAGTCTGCAGCTCTAGTTCGTCCGACTTGATTTCGATCTCGATCGTGTCATCAATCTCTGGGAAGACAAATACACTCGAGAATGATGTATGCCGTCGACCGGATGAATCAAACGGAGAAATCCTGACCAAGCGATGGACTCCTGATTCTGACTTTAGATACCCGTAGGCAAAGTCACCTCGGATGGCGAGAGATGCACTCTTGATTCCTGCCACTTCGCCGTCTTGATACTCTAGCAACTGGACCGTATATCCATTTCTTTCGCCCCACCGGGTATACGTTCGCACCAGCATAGCTGCCCAATCTTGACTTTCCGTCCCACCAGCACCCGGATTAATGGTCAGGATAGCATCGCGATGATCATCAGGCGCACTTAACAAACTTTTCAGCTCCAGGTCGTCCACGAGAGCCAACAGCGTACCGTATTCGGCCTCGATCTCGGATGCCAAGTCTTCTCCCTCCTCAGACTCCATTAACAGCAGTGTATCAATGTTGTCCACGTGGGTCTTAATCGTATCCCAAGCGTCCAGCCAACCTTTTTCAAAGGCTATCTCTTTCTCAGTCTGCTGTGCGGCATCGGAATCATCCCAATATCCCGGGTCCAACCGCTTCTTCTCCAACGCTGCTTTTCGTTCTTCTCGACCCGCAGGGTCAAAGATACCTCCCGAGCGTGTCCACACGCTCTGACAGGCTACGAATTTGCTCTCTCTCTATCATTTCTTGGAACTCCTTTTCTGGGTGATGGCAGCACCTAGCCAACCGCTAGCACTGCCAAGAACGAAAGCGATCATCAATGTTGCTGCAACGGTGACAAAGCCCGGAAGATCTCCTATGAGCTGGGCAACTGTGTTGATCATGTTGAATGTCTCTTTCGGTGCGACGAAAAAGTTGCTCCCGATTAGCAAGCCCCAAGAAAGCGTTAAAACAGTTCCACCAGCCAGCCAACCTAACCGAGGTTGCAAAGCGCCAACCAAAACGGCTCCGGCAATACTCCAAGACCACCCCATAAACACATGGAGCGCAATGGATACCAGCAAGCTCAGGATCCAACTAGCGTACTTCATTAGAGGTATTTTAAACTATGACTGGAGATCAATTTTTCGCTGCTCTGCAAACAGTGTAATTCTTCGTACAGCCTCTTGAATGTTTTCCATGGAGTTGGCGTAGGAGCATCGCACAAAACCCGCCCCACTTGGGCCAAAAGCATCACCAGGAACGACTGCCACATGTTGTGACTGTAGAAGTTCTTGAGCGAACTCTTCTGATGATAGACCTGTGGAGGTAATGTCAGGGAAACAGTAGAACGCTCCTTCTGGCTCAAAAGTAGGCATACCCGCAGCTCGAAAGCCGTCAACGATCACGCGACGACGAGTATCGTAAGCCTGTCGCATTCGTTCTACATCATCCTGAGCTTCTTTTATACCGGCAAGAGCACCCCACTGGCCGGCTGTTGGTGCCGACATGATAATGTACTGGTGCAACTTGTACAGGGCATCATATATGGGTTTAGGGGCACATACATATCCCACACGCCAACCCGTCATGGCATAAGCCTTCGAAAAACCGCCTAGCAGAATGGTTCGATCTCGAAGTGCCTCGATAGACGGAAGGCACGTGTGCCCGCGCTCATACGCATTTCCGTATATCAAACGATCGTAGATCTCATCAGAGAGGACAAGTAGATCATGTTTGACGACCACTTCCGCTATTTCCTCTAGTACCTCACGCCTTAATACTGCTCCGGTCGGGTTTGACGGATATGCCAAAAATAGGAGCTTGGTTTTATCTGTGATACGGGATTCGATATCCGCCGCTGTAACCTGAAAGTCATTCTCAACAGACGTTGGAACGTATTTGACGACACCTCCTGCAAACACAGACGCTGGACCATAAGAGACAAAGCACGGTTCTGGAATTAGTATTTCGTCACCGGGGTCAATTAGGGCAAGCATGGCTAACTGAACAGCCTCACTGACTCCAACAGTTACCAGAATCTCACTTCCGGGATCATAGGTAACGTTGTATCGCCGATTCAAATCCTCCGCGATAGCTTCTCTCAGTGGGGCGATGCCTGCATTAGATGTATACCCAGTCTTGCCCTCGTGTAAAGAACGAATTGCGCCTTGAATTACTGCATCCGGCGAGGCGAAATCTGGCTCCCCTATTCCAAGAGTGATTACCTCCTTCATAGAAGCTGCAATCTCGAAGAATCGACGGATACCTGATGGCGGCACCGATGTCACCCTTTGCGAGAGTCTTTTTTCCAGTTCGTTCATAGTCTCTTCAGTTTCAACATCCGACATAATAAGGCCCGAATATACGATCATACTGGCTCAGGATGATTGAATTTCCGCGCAGAATCTTTGTTTGCCACGCGTCGCACATCTAGGTAATTTGTGCCCCTAAAGATCCCGTAAATGCAAATTTTAGGTCCATGTCCGAAGCACTGACAAAGAACTACATCGACGGCATCTGGCAGGAAGCTTCCGCCGGAGCCACCTTTAAAGACGTTAACCCTGCTGTAAACAGCGACGTTATCGGCAACTTTCCAGAATCGGGAGTCGAAGATGTGGACGACGCCGTACGGGCAGCCAGAAAGGCTTTCCGCACGTGGGGAAGCATGCCTGCGCCGGCCCGAGGAGACTACCTCAGACGCATTGGCGACCTTTTGACGGAGCGCAAGAGCGAGCTAGCATTTCAAATGACCCGCGAAATGGGCAAGCCGTTTTTTGAAACGAAAGGCGATGTTCAGGAGGCGATCGATACTGCGTATTACGCTGCCACTGAGACCCGTCGATTGTTTGGCCATACCGTTCCTTCGGAGATGCCAAATAAGTTCAACATGTCTATTCGACGCCCTATCGGCGTTTGCGGTGTGATTACAGCCTGGAATTTCCCAGTCGCTGTACCAACTTGGAAGATGTTTCCAGCGCTAGCAGCCGGCAACACGGTAGTGTTCAAACCAAGCGAAGATGCTCCCCATAGCGGTGCTCTTCTAGTTAAGATTTTTGAAGATGCAGGACTCCCATCAGGTGTTGTCAACCTGGTTCAGGGAAGTGCTAACGCAGGACGCGCACTCGTTGAGCATCCAGACGTTAACGCGGTCTCGTTTACTGGATCTACTGTTACCGGAAGTAAAATTGGGGAATCTTGTGGACGCCTCCACAAACGTTTCTCCTTAGAAATGGGTGGCAAAAACCCGATGATCGTTCTGGCCGATGCGGACCTAGACCTTGTTATTGAAGGACTGCTTTGGGGCGCTTTCGGAACAACGGGACAGCGATGCACAGCGACCTCCCGCCTCATCGTACACGAAGACGTTCACGACGAACTGGTGAACACGCTGAAAGAGCGTGCCTCCGCACTCAAAATTGGGTACGGCAATGAAGACGACACCGAAATGGGTCCTGTCATCAATCAAAAGGCCATTGACAAAATCGAGTCCTATATCGCCATTGGAAAAGAAGAAGGTGCAACCCTCGCTTTGGGTGGTAACCGGGCAGAAGGCCCGGGGCTTGAAGATGGATTCTTTTTAGAGCCAACCATCTTCACCAATGTGACACCAAATATGAGGATTGCCAAAGAGGAAATCTTTGGTCCCGTGCTCTCCGTCATCAAAATATCCTCTTACGAGGAGGCTGTAAAAGTGGCTAACAATATTGAGTTTGGCCTCTCTTCAGCAATTTATACGCAAGATATTGCAACCGCTTTCCGTGCCATGCACGAGATAGAAGCTGGTATCACGTACGTGAACGGCCCGACTATCGGTGCCGAGGCCCACATGCCGTTTGGCGGCGTTAAGGGTACAGGTAACGGACACCGTGAAGGTGGATGGGAAGTTTTCGAATTCTATACCGAGACAAAAACGGTTTATGTGGACTACAGCGGCAAGCTGCAGAAAGCACAAATCGACAACGTTGAGGACTAGAAGTAGGCGTTAGCACGGTTTCGGCCTTGCAAAAGCACGTGAGAAACGGCATGCTGAGGAGCTCCTCAGCATGCCGTTTCTGTATCTAATAGGCTCCTTACCCTTTTGGCGCTTCGTACCGGGCAATAACTAACTTAGCTATTCTACGAGATATGTCGTTGAGTCGCTTTGCTGCTTCTACAACCTCGGTTTCTAGTCCAAAGACACGAGCGCGTTCTCCAGAACTCTCAGCCAGACGGGACATAAGGTGGACTCGTAATTTCTCGACGGAAGATTTTAATTGAGCTTTGGATAGACGTATCCTTTGAGCTAACTCGACATCACCCTCGTCTAGAGCCTTTAAGGTCAGCTCCAAATTGGGGATTACTGACAGGATTAAGTCCTTGAGTAAATTCCGGGTCTGCGGGCTAAAATCCAGCATCAAACGGCTTCTCTCAGCAAAGTCGACTCCGAATCTTAGGTCGATTTGATCCCCAAGATTCTCTAAAGCAGAGGCAGCAGCAAGAAAGAGCTGAGACGTCTTTACCTCCTCACCAGTCATTTGCCCACTCGAAACGCGGCCGAGGTAGGATGTTATTTGTAAATACAGAGAATCGACTTCATCGTCCAACGTTCGTAGCGTAATGGAATCTTGCTCACTTTCTTCTGAAATAAGATGACCTGCTATTCCAACCATTTCAATAAGCCTCTCACCCATTCGTCCGATCTCAAGACGGGCTCGATCTAACGCAAGTGCCGGAGTAGAAATAAGTGAGTCATCTAAATATTTCGCTTCTAGAAGACTACCCTGCTTGATGGGTTGATCCTTTATTGCCCACCTGGACAGTTTTGCCATAGGTGTAGCAAAGCCGATCAGGATTACCGTGTTCAACACGTTAAATATGGTATGGGCATTGGCAATCTCCCTTGGAACACGCTTCGCAATATCGACCGAGACCTCAGAACCTGCCTGGGCAGTCAGCCAGTGTACCATCAAGACGAGCTCGTCAATAAAACCCGACCCAGATGAGAACACCAGCTACATTAAACATGACATGTACTAGTGCTGCCCTCTTGGCGTCCACCGGCTTACCAAGACTGGCAAGAAATGCGGTGACACATGTTCCCACATTGGCACCGAACGCCAAGGCGATGCCACCTTCCAAAGTAACTAGTCCCTGAGTCGCCAAGACGATTACTATAGCTGTCGTGGCGGAAGAACTTTGAACGATGGCGGTAAATAGTGCACCGGCCAGAATCCCTAGGAGGGGTGACTCGATCCACTGCATGAAGTCAATGAAAGGAGCATAAGTACGCAGTGGAGCCGTACCGTCTGACATAAGGGTCATTCCAAAAAAAATGAACCCTAAAGCCAGAGATATCAGAAAGATATTTTTTCTCTTTTGGACTGAGCTAAAAACAAAGCCGATACCACCTATCGCAATCAGTACTAGGGCTGCTTTAGTTACCTTGAATGCCACAATTTGGGCCGTGATTGTAGTTCCAATATTTGCGCCCATGATGACGCCGACGCTTTCGGTAAGCCCCATCAATCCTGCAGAGATAAAGCCAGCAACCAAGACTGTCGTGACGGAAGAAGATTGAATCACGGAGGTTATAAACGCTCCGGCCAAGGCGCCCTTGAAGCGGTTTGATGTCATTCGCCCCAATATTCGCTTCATGGTTGAGCCAGCAGCACGCTTCAACCCATCTGTCAATAAGAGGAGTCCGTAGAGGAATATTGCTAATCCCGCTCCCACAGAAACGATGAGTTGCCACCAGTCTAGATCAACGGATGATGATATGTATTCCACTATTCTGGCACTCTAAGGGGAATTATATAGGCTCTCGAAAACTTCATCGTAACTGTTTACAGTAAGGTAACATTGGCTCAATACACTTGCATTGCAGTCAACGACTCCCTCCTTAACAATCCTGCATACCAGCCTTTTGGTACGTACCCCATGAATCGATCTTCCCTTGTAGTGGCCTTAGTCGCCCTGTTTATTGTACTGACGATGCCAAAAGGTCTTATAGCACAGGATGCTATTTCCTTTAAAGGAGTTTTGTTTTCAGACTATAGTTACGTCTTGAATTCTCCGGAGCGTGATTTTGAAGGCCAAAATGGATTCGGTTTTAGGAGAGCACGGCTGACTGCTGATTTTAAGAAATCGGATCGCTTTTCTGGACGGCTTAGGTTTGAAAGTAGCGACGACTCTCAGAATGTGCACGGCAAGCCGGCGCCGTATATCAAAGACCTTTATGTCAAGTGGAAAAATGTTATTGGAGCCGGACACAGTGCCACTTTAGGCTTAAGCAGACCTCCAATATGGGGAGCATCTGAGGATCACTGGGGATACCGCGCCATAGAGAAAACCATTCAAGACCGGGCGAAGATCGCTAACTCGCGAGACATTGGTATCGGATTGGATGGCCCCATCAGCCCTGATGGTCGTCTCACGTACAGCGCCATGTTTGCCAACAACTCAGCTGGCAAGGCCGAAACAGACAAGTTCAAGCGTGTTTATGGACTGGTCGGTTATGCCCCTAGTGCTGCCATTCAAATGACGGTTGCTTCGGACTACTATGCTTTTGACGGCGGTAGCTCATTGAATATTAATGCCTTCCTCGGGTACACCTTAGAAAAGGCTCGCATAGGAGTCGAAGGGTTTTATAACCCCATTTCTTTTGATGGCATGACTGATGAGGACATACGGAACGGCATTTCAGTTTATGGCTCGTACGACTTATCTGATTCTCGCCGCATTATTGCCCGTTACGACTACTCAGACCGCGACAACCGGGGAGCAGAGTCTGCCGAAGACTGGGCCACAATCGGATTTGCATTCCGTCTGGAATCCGGCGTCGAGTTTATTCCAAACCTCATTTATCAGAAATCTGACCTCGATGATGATCCGACTATTACGGGTCGTTTGACAGCATGGGTTTCCTTCTGATTGGATGGCTAAAAGCACCGTGTACATCTCATATGCACGGTGTTCATCCATTTTATCAACGCACAATCACACACTACAAGTACTATGCGTTCCTACCTGAAAATGTATTCTCTCTTGCTTGCTGTCATTATGATCGCAGGCTGTGGTCGCCCCGAGGGTGGCTCCTCCCGCGTTGTCCTTCAGAACAAGGGTTCTGATACACTTGTTAACGTAGCTCAGGCTTGGGCCGAGGCCTATCAGACTGTCAACCCAGCCATTGCTATAGCTGTCACGGGTGGCGGTTCTGGGACCGGTATCGCTTCCTTGATCAACGGGACGGTTGATATTGCAAATGCATCTCGTCAAATCAAAGAGTCTGAAGCAACTACCATGGCTGAGGCTGGTCAAGCTCCTGTTGAGTTTATCGTCGGGTATGATGCACTTGCGATCTTCCTGCATGAAGACAATCCGATTCAGGAAATGAGTGTTGAGCAACTGCGCGAGATTTATGTCGATGGTGGTAGCCTTGAGCGTTGGTCACAGCTAGGTGTTACTGTTCCTGGTTGTTCTTCCGACGAGATCATCCGAATCAGCCGGCAGAACAATTCTGGCACGTATGCCTACTTCCGTGAGGCTGTATTGGACGAAGGTGACTTCAAGCTTGGATCCCGCGATATGCATGGTTCCAAAGACGTAGTCGACCTCGTAATGAATACGGCATGTGCTATCGGGTATAGCGGTCTGGCCTACGCAACGGACGAAATCCATATGCCTTGTGTGATTGCAGATGGATCCGAGGAGTGTGTTTTCCCGACCGTAGAAACTGCTATTGACGCGACGTATCCGATTGCACGGCCTTTGTTCATGTACACCGCAGGGCAGCCCGAAGGAGCCGTTGCAGAGTATCTACAATGGATTCTCAGTTCTGAGGGCCAATGCATCATTCTGGCCAAGGGATATGCTCCCGCCGACACGGTTGATTGCTCTCCAGCAAGCATGTAATCGTAGGCGTATTGCCTACATCAACTTCAACAATCTGTTATGTCACAACTGGAACAGCGACTTGCTCGCGATCTAGACGACATTCGCTCAAGCATTCATCGCCTCGGAATAGCCGTCCATGAAGGCCTTTCCAAGGCTGTTGAAGCGCTAGTTACAGGAGACAGCCGTCTCTCCTACCAGGTAATCTTGGGTGACCACCCGGTCAATAGGGAGGTAGACGCGCTCAACTTGAAATGTCATCGGTTCATTGCGAAGCACCTGCCTTCGGCTGGGCACCTACGATTCATTTCCTCCTCCCTCAGGATCATCATCCTGATTGAGCGTCTTGGGGATTATGCCGTGACGATCTCTCGCGAGTCCGTACAAATGAAATCAACACCATCTGGTGATTTCAAGAATGATCTCGAGAAGATGGCCGGCGATGCTTTGACCATGCTTCATCGGTCTCTTACTGCGTATTCGAGTCAGGATCCAGAACTGGCGACATCTACGTCAAAGCTGGCTTCCAGCGTCGACCGCGACTTTCTGGTCACACTTTCAGACTTGTTGGGCCAGGACATGGACCTTCTAACCCGATCGGAGCAGTTTGCTCGACTAGTAATTGTCAGGCAGATTGAGCGTGTTGCCGATCAGGCGAAGAATCTGTGCGAAGAGGTCGTGTTTTCCAGTACAGGCAAGACGAAGCAGCGTCGTCGTTACAGGCTGCTTTTTCTCGATGCAGAGGATAACGCAGCTACTCAGATTGCAGTGGCCTTGTGCAGGAAATTCCATGCCGACCGAATTTCTTCTTCCAGTTTGGGAAAAACGCCCGCAGAAGCTATTTCTCGCGACATCCAAAATCTGTGCGAAGAAAGAGGATTGGAACTCAGCGGACAGGACCCGAGCGGGATTTACTCAGATTCAGAGCACTGGCGCGATCATGATGTTCTGATAACGTTGAATTCAGACATTGCTGATTATTGCTCAGAACTGCCGTATGGCGTGGTTCCAATCAGATGGGATCTCCCCTTAGACGCCGGAGCAGAGCAGGTTTTCCATTTCATTTCCGACAAGGTTGACGATCTAGTCCATCTCGTTCGGGGTCCTTCCGTTGACTGAAACTACAAGCAGCATGTCTGATACAGTCATCCAGGAGGGCCGCCTCGACAGAAGAGATGTTTCTTGGTTCGTCGACAAAACGGTTCAGGTCCTGATGTTCGTGGGCGGTATCTCAGCCGTAATCTTCATCGTAGGAATCTTCGTTTTCGTCGGCAAAGAGGGTTTCTCTTTTCTTTTCGAAGGGTTCTCCTTTACGGAGTTTTTCGGATCTATTAATTGGCGACCTACTTCAGAGAACAACCAGACTTTTGGGGCGCTGGCGCTAATCGTGGGCACTGCGAGTGTGACAGGTATGGCGATGCTAGTAGCGATTCCCTTCTCTCTGGGTGCAGCCATTTATATCGGCGAGTTTGCTACCGGTAAGACAAGAGAGTCGCTTAAGATCCTTGTTGAGTTGTTAGCCGCAATCCCATCCGTTGTATGGGGTTTCATTGGTTTGACCATCATGAACGGGATCATCATTGACCTGTTCGACATCCCGATCGGACTGAATGTCCTGAATGCCGGCATCATTTTGGGCTTGATGGCTGCTCCGATCATGACCACCATTGCAGAGGATGCTCTCAAAGCTGTACCTGACAAGTACCGAGAAGCAGCGGAAGCGATGGGGGCAACGAAGTGGCAAATGATCCGCCAAGTTGTGCTGCCTGCTGCAAAAAACGGACTTGTATCCGCCGTACTGCTCGGCATCGGGCGTGGATTTGGTGAAACGATGGCAGTTTTGATGGCCAGCGGTCATTCAATCAATATTCCTGGTAGTCCATTTGACTCAGTTCGAGCGTTGACGGCTACCATCGCCGCAGAATTGGGCGAAACGGCAGTAGGTTCTGACCACTATGGAGCCCTTTTCACACTCGGCATCTTCCTTTTCATTATCACCTTCCTGATCAACCTCACGGCAGACCTTGTCGTAAAGGGCATCCGAAAGAAGTAATCCATGTTTTTAGCAACTGAACTGAACCTACAGAATTACAAGGTACAGGGTCGATGGCGGCTGCTGTTCCTTGTTATGACTGTCCTGCTAATTCTGCCGGTTCTCGTCATTCTCACGCTTTTAGTTGTACGAGGCGGCGGAGCGATTTCTTGGGAATTCCTGAGCGAGTTCCCTCGTAACGGCATGACCGAAGGTGGCATCTTCCCAGCCTTCCTAGGAACCATTTTCCTAGTATCGCTCGCGTTGGTTTTTTCGGTACCTCTGGGCATTGCCGCCGCAATTTATCTAAGTGAGTACGCGGCTGACAACTGGTTGACTCGCGCAATCAACCTAGCAATCATCAACTTGGCGGGCGTTCCTTCCATCGTGCATGCTCTCTTCGGTGTTGGGGCCTTTGTACTCTTTTTTAAGTTTGGGACGAGTATCCTAGCAGCCAGTTTGACCCTGGCAATAATGGCTCTACCAGTAGTGATCGTAGCCACTAGGGAATCATTACAATCGGTACCCCAGGCATTCCGAGAAGCCTGCTGGAGCCTAGGGGCTACGCGCTGGCAAACTATCCGTCGCATTGTGCTACCCAATGCCATTTCCGGCATTTTGACTGGGATCATTCTTGAAGTGTCTCGGACGGCAGGCGAAACAGCACCAATAATGTTCACGGGAGCAGCTTTCTTCCTCCCGTTTCTGCCAGAGTCGGTATATGACCAGACGATGGCGCTTTCTTTGCACCTGTTCGTTGTTTCGACGCAGGTCCCAAATGTGCCTGAGAATTTGCCATACGGCGTGGCTCTCCTCTTGATCGGGATTGTGCTCACAATGAATGCGCTATCCATTGGCTTCCGTGTTTATCTCCGAAACAAGAAAAAATGGTAGGATGATAGACACCTCACAGAACATACCTGTACTCAACATTCGGGATTTGAACATCTCTTATGGATCCAATACGATCCTTAGAGATGTTACACTGAATGTTCGGCCCAACGAAATATTTGGCATAATTGGGCCAGCAAACAGTGGTAAGACGTCTTTCCTGAAGGCCATCAACCGGATGGATGAGTTTACAGATGGCATGCGCACCGAAGGACTGATTGAGTTCTATGGCTACGATACCTCCAAGTGGAGAAATCTGTACTCGTTGCGCAAACAAATGGGTGTGGTCTTTCCTTTGCCCGTTGGTCTTCCGCTCTCTGTCTACGAAAACGTTGCCTTCGCACCTAGGATTTCCGGAGTGCGTAATAAGAGTGAGTTGGACGATATTGTGGAAAACTGCCTAACCAGAGCTGCATTATGGGATGAGGTAAAAGATCGTCTCAATTCTCTTGGCTCATTGCTATCAGGTGGACAGCAACAACGCCTGACGATTGCCCGGGCGCTATCACAGAAGCCGAAGCTTTTAATGCTGGATGAGTTCTCCATCGCAGTCGATCCCGTCACAACGATGCGGATCGAGGATGTGTTAAGGGATCTCAAGAAGGAGCTCTCGATCATTCTGGTCACAAACCTAGTCCAACAAGCCGAGCGTCTGGCTGATCGTACCGCTTTGTTCTTGAATGGAGAGCTCGTAGAAATCGGACAAACGAACGAACTATTCGACGGCAGAACTAAGGACCAACGCACAACAGATTACCTGGAGGGACGTTTTGGCTGAATCATTATTTCCAGTGGTAGGGTTGGATGAAGCGAGACATAGCCTGAAAGCTGACATTGCTGTTCGGACTGAGAAGCTAAATCTTTGGTACGGAACGTTCCAGGCGCTTTTCGATGTCGACTTTTCAGTAAAACGCGGGATCGTCACGTCCCTGATAGGCCCATCTGGGTGCGGTAAATCGACCCTTTTACGATGCGTTAACAGAATCAATGAACGATTCGGGTATGTCCGTACGGAAGGCAAGGTGGACGTATTAGGTCACGATATTTATGCCCCACAGGTTGACTTGACTCAAGTAAGAAGTCGCGTAGGCATGGTGTTTCAACGTCCCAACCCCCTTCCCGTCTCTGTACGCAAGAACATCCTGTTTGCGTATCAGCTTCATCATGGAAAGCAATCGTCTAAAGCTGAGGCCGATACTATTGTAGAAAAGGCTCTTCGCGATGTGCTCTTGTGGGACGACGTGAAGGACCGACTAGACCGTCTCGCAACTGGGTTGTCGCTAGAACAACAGCAGAAGCTCTGCATCGCCCGACTTCTTCCAGTCAAGCCAGAAGTGCTGTTAATGGACGAACCTTGCTCGGCGCTCGACCCCAAAGCTACTGAGACTGTGGAAGAGCTTATCTGGAATTTGCGTGGGGATTATACCATTCTGATTGTGACACACAATATGGCACAAGCGCGCCGTGCCTCTGACGAATGCGCGTTCATGCTAATGGGTGAAATGATGGAACACAGGCGTACGGAAGATCTTTTTTTGACCCCTACCCATCAGAAAACAGCCGATTACATTGAGGGACGTTACGGCTGAGTCGGTACGTCAAACTCTCTTCGCAAAACACCTGATACCGTCTGCAAAACAGCCCGTACTGCTGCCTCTTCGTTATTATTGGGGATGATAGGGATATCAAATTGATCCGCTTCGTCCAACAGAAAGGACTGAAGATCCCAAATACGGTCGAAGTTTTTGATGTAACGCTCAGATCGACGTGACTGGATTAGATGCCCACGTCCTATTAGACGCTTCTTAAGCCGCTTTGCCTTCAATACAGACAGAAGCACCGGAACAACAATACAGTCGGAGCGCTCGGCAATCTCAGCCATCAAACGCGGATGCAAGTGGACTCCCTCGACGATCAGAGAGACACTCTCATTCGCCGTCCTATTTAGCACACCTTCAATTCCAACTGCGACCTGAGACGACTGCGCTAGGTAGCCCTGCACCATGTCCTTTTCGGACGGTGTTGTGTTGACAACCGGTAGCTTCTCAAAAGCCTCGAACGAAGATGTATGGATAGTGGGTACAAGGCGTTCTGGTACTAGTAAGCGCATCACCTCTCGAAGCATGTCAGTTGACTGCGTTCGGACAATATCGAGTCTATGCGCTAGCTCAGAGCTTACAGAGCTTTTCCCACTACCTGTAGTGCCTCCAATAAGAATGACCAAAGGCCTACCGCTATGAGAAAAATCGACCCAACGTCGGAAATCCTCTGCGGCAGGTTTACTGATGTCCCTCTCGAGTGCTTCGAGAACCAGACCTGTGAGTTCGCTTGAGGTTACTTCCGTGCAGTCGGTTTGAACGAGCTCTGTTTCTATACGGATGGCTAAATCATAAAGTGTTTCACGTGGTAGAGCACATATTTCGAGTGAGTCAGCTAGCTGCCCTTTCGAAAATGGCGCATCGGAACCGTCTGATGTCAGTACTCGAATTCCCTCAGCCTCAGCCCTCGGGCCCAGGTAGGATTCAACATGCTCGCTATGACCATTGTTTTCTAAAAGCCGAACCACCTCTCTTCGCAACTCATCCCCTGGGATCTCCTCCCTATCTTCAAGTAAATCACGGGCATCGGATGCAATTTTATACGCGTCTTCAAATGGCAACCCGGCCTTCTGTAAGGAGCGCGTGAGAATACCTCGAAGGAAGGGAATCGATGCTCCCTCAGTTTTACTAACGATGTGTAGTCTCATGTTCTTTCTCTTCGGATCGGTGTCTAATGCGACTCACGTGTATCTTGGCCTCGTTAAGAAGCTACGATTCTATCACCTCCCAACAAATCACTCGAGCCATGACGCCCTTTGTCGACGCTGAGGAGCTCAAACGCTTACTGGCCCCAGTAGATCTTGTTGAGGCGATAAAGAGTGTTTTTTCTCTCAATACCCCACAACCTAGCCGCGTTCATTTGAGTGTGCCAACGCATTCCAATCAGGATGTAACGCTTTTACTGATGCCCGCTTGGAATCAGCGTTATATCGGAATTAAACTCGCAACCATTCATCCTGATAATGCCAAGCTATCAATTCCCTCTGTGCACGCTTCTTACGTGTTAAAGGATGCGCGAACGGGTCAAGAACTGGCTATGTTTGACGGCAATGTTCTGACAAAACTTAGAACGGCTGCGACCTCGGCTTTAGCCTCATCCTATCTGTCTCGTCCGGATTCCAGTACGCTGCTTATGATGGGCGCCGGCAGCCTGGCTTACCCATTAGTTTTGGCTCATGCGGCCGTTCGACCTATTGAGCGTGTCATTTGCTGGAATCGATCGGCCACGCGAAGAGACCGTCTGGTTGACGAACTACAAGATACCACCAGTCTTGAGGTTTCAATCAGTCATGACCCTGAATCGGCATTGGATATGGCCGACATTGTGAGCTGTGCCACCCTGTCACGATCTCCCCTCTTTAACAGCGAAGCAGTACGTCCGGGTACTCATATAGATCTAGTTGGAGCATATACGGCGACGATGCGAGAAACCGACACCGCCCTGATTACTCGTTCTGACATCTTTGTTGACACGCTCGAAGGCGCCCAAAACGAGGCAGGGGACCTGATACAGGCCTCCATTGACTCAGACTGGACGTTCGAAAATATCGTGTCGGATCTACCAAGACTCTGTAGCGGCAAACACCTTGGCAGACGAAACGCGGATGCTATCACTGTTTTTAAATCCGTTGGAGCTAGCATTGAAGACTTGGCCGCAGCGGGTCTTGCTTGGGAGCGATTGAGCTCTAAAGGCCACAAATCCTAAGTAGCCCACCCACCTCTTAAGGTGATGCTTCTGCTATTTTAGATACATTCTGGGTGCTTGTCCTTCAATTAATGCTTCGATCTCAAGGTGCTTCATAACGGGAGACGCTTTGACTTTGGACATCAATACTTCCTCGATCTGGAAAAGCCCTGTCGTGTTGTCCATGTTAATGCTGATTCTCACAGGTTTGTGAGATCCTTTAGTAATTTCAACCTTCGAAATAGTGTTGGCCGAATACCGGTGCATATCTCCAACTTCAGGCTCTGATTGGAGATTAAATGGGATAAGAGAACGTCCCTTTGTCATATCCGTCCCATCAGCGACCAACACTACACCGGCCTCAATGGAATGAATTCTCACGTGTGCCATATGGCCCACAATGACTTCATGGATCATAGACCGGAGCACAACATGGCGATCTATTGCTCCTGGAAGAAGCCATTGGAGATACTCCCGGATGATGGGATCGATTAGGTTAATGGCATGCCATTCATGTCGGTCCCTTGCTACACCCATTCCGGTGTCGTGCAGAAAACATCCTAATACCACAGCAATCTGAGAGTCTTCAAAAGTACCGACTTCTTCCCGCTCAAGACTCGTTTCAACCCCGCCATCATGCAATAGTCTCAGGATCTTTAGCGCATTGTATGTCGTGATTCGTGCATGAACGGGACCATGGTCGTTGTATCCTAACCGTCTTACAGACACCACGTTGGCGTAACTATGGTACAGATTGACCTCTCTATCGGCCAATAGACGCTCAAGCAATTTGTGAACTATCCCATCAGTCCTCTCTAAGAGGGCCTTGTTCATTTGGCGCTCTTTCGGTGTGGCGGCTTTCCAATCAGGTGCGTTACTCATTCTTTTCTTCTCTTCTCTAATAATCTCTCTTCGTATATAAAAGCAAAAAGGGGGCGGCACGTAGTGCAGCCCCCTTTTTAACGTACATCAGCTGATTTGGATCAACCTTCTTTCTTGTCGTCAGAAGGTTCTTCAGCAGTAGCCTCTTCAGGAGCAGCTTCAGCTGCAGGCTCAGGTGCAGCTTCTGCTACCGGCTCCTCAGCTTTCTTTGCCTTCGGCTTCGCTTTGGCTTTCGGTTTCGCCTTTGCTTTTGGCTTTTCCTCAGCTTTGGGCTCCTCCTCAGCTTTTGGCTCTTCCTCAGCTTTTGGCTTCGCTTTCGCTTTAGGCTTTGCTTTGGCCTTGGCTTTAGTGGCTTTCTTAGGAGCCTCTTCAGCTACTTCGGCTGCAGGCTCTTCAGCGGCACCTTCAGAAACTGCGGCCTCTGCCTGTTCCATCTGTGCTTTGAGTTCTGCAAGTCCGCTGAGCTCACCGAGAGTGGCTGGCCCACTGGACGATTCCTTCTCAATGAACTGCTTAACGGAACGCTGCTCATCGCGGCGTGCAGCCTGTTGCTCACGGCGTTCTGCCTGGCGTTCAGCGCGTTCTTCCGTACGCGACTGCTCCATGGCACTTAGCACAATTTCCTTCTGGTTAGCGTCAAAACGGATGACGTAGAGGTTTTCAAGCTCCTCGCCTTCCTTAAAGGCGCCAATGGCACGGCCTTCTGGCAGTTCTCCATCAGGAACAAATGCTTCCACTTCAAGCGGCAATTCGACGACAATACCTTTGTCTTCCTGACGGACGACTTTGGCACTGGAAACACTGCCTTCGGCGTAAACCGTTGCAAACTGATTCCATGGGTTGGTATCAACCTGCTTGTGACCAAGTGAAATTCGTCGATCGGCTGTATCGATATTCAGTACGACAACATCCAATTCCTGGCCTTTCTTGACCATATCGGAAGGATGGCTGATACGCTTGGTCCATGACAGATCCGAAATGTGGACCAACCCGTCTATGCCCGGCTCAATCTCGACAAATACACCAAAGTTGGTGATGTTGCGGACTTTGCCTCGCATGACCGTTCCCGGTGGATAGCGCTCTGCAATATTCTCCCATGGATCTGGCTCAAGCTGCTTCATTCCAAGGGAAATCTTCTTGCCGTCTGAATCGACATTCAGGATTTTTACCTGAACCAACTGTCCGAGCGACACCATCTGCGAAGGATGGCGAATGTGCTCAGTCCAACTCATTTCTGAGATGTGGACCAGACCTTCAATTCCTTTTTCAAGCTCGACGAATGCACCGTAATCGGTGATCGAAACGACCTTACCCTCAACAACCTGGCTGGAAGCAAGCTTCTCTTCGATGTCTTCCCACGGATGCTTCTGCAACTGTTTGAGACCAAGAGAGATGCGCTGACGCTCTTTGTCGTAGTCGAGGACAACAACGTTGAGTTTTTCATCCAGAGTAACGAGCTCTGATGGGTGAGATACGCGACCCCAAGAAAGATCCGTGATGTGAAGAAGACCGTCGACGCCACCGAGGTCGATGAAGACACCGAAATCTGTGATGTTCTTGACAATACCTTCTAAGATCTGACCAGGCTCCATCGTGGACAGAATGTTTTCGCGCTGTGCCATCAGATCTTTTTCGATCAGGGCTTTGTGCGAGACCACAATGTTTTCGTTGGCTGGATTCAGCTTGACAATCTTGAACTCCATTCGCTTGTCTAGATACGCGTCGAAGTCGCGCACTGGGCGAACGTCGATCTGCGATCCAGGAAGGAATGCTTCCATGGTGTCAAACAGTTCCACAATCATACCGCCTTTAATACGGCGAACGATCGTTCCTTCGAGGACTTCCTCATTATCGAAAGCATCCTCGATACGGCGCCATCTGCGAACCGTATCGGCTTTCGTTTTAGAGAGGACAAGTTGTCCGTGGTAGTCTTCAATGCGCTCAAGGAATACCTCGACTTCTTCATCAACCTCGAGCTCGGCCCCGAATTCGCTTCGAGATACAATACCGTCTGATTTGAAGCCGATGTCGATTACGACATCCTTTTCACCAATGCTGATCACGCGTCCTGCGACGATCTCATTTTCAGAGACGTTCGTTAGCGTGTTTTCAACAAGTTTGCGCAGTTCGTCCAGTCCGACGTTTGCGTCGTCTGGATCAATAATGTTGTCGAGGTCTTCGAGACGATAGACTTCTCCGGATATTTCACCGGTGAATCCAATCATGCCTGGAGCGTGCACTAAAGCATCTGACTCGGACATAACTGGATCTGTGTCTTCTTCACCCATCGCAACATCTTCGTCAAATACATCATCACCTGATGAAGCGGGTGCTTCAGCAGTTTCAACTTCTGTATCTGATGATGCTTCTTCTGCAACAGGCGCAGCTTCTTCTGCAACAGGCGCAGCTTCTTCTGCAACAGGCGCAGTTTCTTCTGCAACAGGCGCAGTTTCTTCTGCAACAGGCGCAGCTTCTTCTGCAACAGGCGCAGCTTCTTCTGCAACAGGCGCAGCTCCTTCTGCTTCGTCAGCGGGTGCTGCTTCTGCGTCTGTGTTGTCGGTTGCGTCTTCGGTTGATTCCTCTTCGACGGATGCGGCATCTACATCAGATGCGGCCTCAATGTCTGGTTCCGGTGTAGCTTCTGCTTCTTCAGCAACAGGAGAATCTGTGCTTTCAGCGGTCGCGTCGGAACCCGTAGTATCGGAAGTTTCTTCAGTGACTGGGGTCTCCTCCACTTTCGGCGTTTCTGCCGCGGGGGTCTCCTCGGAGTCCTGGACTTCCTTCTGCTGATCATCAGCCATGAGGGTCCACGTGTTGAGCACTCGCTGGTCAGGGCAGTTTGGGGGACCAGCAGCCTCAGGTCTACTTACTGAAATACCGTTCTGAATCCCACTCCGTGACGGTCTGAGCCAATTTGGTTCAGACTGACTTGTACCTGATCAGTCAGGCTGCGTTCCCTTCAATTACCCTAATTATATTCTCCACCTGTTCTTCAAACGTCATCGAACTCGTGTCAAGCACAATGGCGTCTTTTGCCTGCCGCAGAGGTGAATGCTTCCTTCCAGCATCGCGGGCATCCCGATCCTTGATATCCTGCAAAAGGTGGGCTTCATCTACGGTTTCTCCTCTTTGTCGGAGCTCTACAGCTCTTCTTTTCGCGCGAACCTCAGGTGCGGCTGTAACGAAGAACTTGAATTGCGCATCTGGAAATACGACGGTACCTATGTCCCGTCCTTCCATCACGACCTTTTTTCCCTTCTCGGTTTCGCGATCAGCGGTCTTACGCTGCAATTCAACCATCCGAAGCCGGACTTCTGGAAAACTACTGACACGCGAAGACATCGTACTGACGTCGTTTGTACGTATGGCCGAAGAAACATCTTGACCGTCGAGAAGAACTCTCACCCCTTCCAATGCTTCCTCCAAACGGATATCAAGAGTAGGAAGCAATCTATCCAAAACACCCTGCTCGGAGAGGTCGTAGCCTTCTCTGATTACCTTAAGCGCGACTGCACGATACATGGCACCTGTGTCCATATAAAGCGCGCCGGTTCTACGAGCAACCTCTTTAGCGGTAGAACTTTTTCCTGAGCCTGCTGGCCCGTCAATGGCAATAATCACTGTTTTCACGTTGTTTGTGTCCAAACTATTGCCGGATGAACGACGTTTCAATAACCATGTATCACGATTTCCGTGAATTGATGGTCCGAAACTGACCGTTCCTTATCGCCCCTCCATTGTCTAACGATTATTTATGCGACGACTTCGCCATGAGGAAATCCCACGATTACAACCGCAGGCACTATCTGAGGTTGTGCGACACCCCATTACCATCCTGATGGAGAATATTCGCTCGGCCCACAACGTCGGGTCCATCTTGCGCACTGCGGACGCTCTCCGCCTTGAGCGTGTGTATTGCTGCGGATTCACCCCTGACGGAAGCCACCGGGCCGTTCACAAGGCGGCGCTAGGAGCTCAAGACACTGTTCCATGGTCACATGAACAAGATGCGCTAGAGCTTGTTAGGCGTTTGAAGTTGGAGGGCTACACTATTGCTGCCCTTGAGATTACAGATTCTCCATCGGACGCATCTATACTAACCGAAGCGACATTCCCGTTGTGTATTATTGCTGGGAACGAGATCATGGGGGTATCCGATGATCTCATCGAGGAATGTGATCTAGCATTAGAATTGCCACAGTTCGGCGTCAAACAGTCCTTGAACGTTTCTGTCGCTACAGGCGTCATGCTATATGACGTAGTGCGTTCGTTCCGTTCGATGCGACCCTCTTTCATCGCCTCAATTTGACTCAATCTCTTCATGGATTGGAAACAACGCATAGTAAAAGATTCTCGAGGGAAATTGAGCGAAGGTGATCTCACATGGCATCCGGATGCTGATGTGTCCCTTGAGGTTCAAGAATTTACATCAGGCGTCACGACGGCAGAGTCTATGCGTGACTGGACCTACGTGCCTTTGACTCATGACGCTTCTTACGATGGACTTCTGATAACGTCTAATGCTCCAAAAGAGGGAGAACATTATTCCGACAATACTACCGTCCTTCTCTCCTTTCAGACTACGGAAGAGTCTAAGACGTCTTGGGATGGATCAAACTGCAAGGCCCTTCATTACGATAATGAGCTAGCTTCTTTCTGGAACGTTATCTCGGGATTGGATATCCGATTGCGACACGGTGGTGATCATTCTGGGGTGCGCCGACCTGTTGTGGACCTTCTTCCAGCTTCCGCCTATGGTTTAGGTCCCATAAATCGTATCGCGTTGGCACTATATAGCTTAGATCGACACTATTCGTCTGCCTTGACTTCCTCGGGCCATCTGCAAACGGCAAGCATGGACGCACCAATTGTGTACGTGCCTGTAAGTAAGATGCTTCTCCAAGCCTCTGCATTCTTGAGAGCGCTTCGTTTGGCATTGACTCACCTTGCGAGTCAGTATAACTCGGAAGCACAACCCATTTTTCACGGCGTCTCAGACCGGGAAGAACTAAGCCCAACGGACGAATACGACAATCTCGTCCGAACTACACTGCAGGGGCTTTCTGCCGTACTTGGAGGATGTGATCGTTTCAGCTTGGCAGGATACAATTCTGCATCTTCCTATGAGTCTGACCCTGAAGCGACCCGTCTTGCGGCGAATATTTCATTGCTCTTACGCCATGAGTCCTGTTTGGATGGATCTACGGATCCACTGCGTGGTGCTTTTTCAATGGAATCTGCGACGACGGCTTTTTTCGACACCGCTTGGAAACGATTTCTGAGCTGGAGATCCATGGATACAACCGAGCTTGCCCTTCACGAGCCCTTTTTGAGCTCAATATTGAGGGATAGAGAGCTCTCGCAACGCAAGCAGTTAATTGATTCGACTAGTCAATTAGGGAAAAACGTCAGCTTCCCTCCTCTTCCAGCGCCTTCGACGCCTAGAGAGAGAAAGGACATTTCTAATTCGCATCCTGGGTTGTCCTCGTTGATGAGTCCAGCGCCGGCGAAACCGGTACGTCGAGAAAACCAGCGGGCCTTGCAACCTGCTGGTGAGATTCCGTTTACTCGCGGACCTTATTCCAGCATGTACCTCGGACGGCCGTGGACCATTCGGCAGTATGCAGGTTTTTCGACGGCTGAAGAATCGAACACATTTTACCTCAGAAACCTGGCGGCTGGTCAAAAAGGCCTGTCAGTAGCGTTTGATCTCCCCACCCATCGCGGATATGATTCCGATCATGAACGAGTTTCGGGGGATGTTGGAATGGCAGGAGTTGCCGTTGATTCGGTTGATGATATCAAGCTACTCTTCAAGGACATTCCTCTGGGAGAAATGAGTGTCTCGATGACCATGAATGGAGCTGTGCTTCCAGTCATGGCATTTTTCGTTGTAGCAGCTGAGGAGAGCGGTGTGCCTCTGTCCGAACTTTCGGGAACGATTCAGAATGACATCCTGAAGGAGTTCATGGTGAGGAATACGTTTATTTACCCGCCTGACCCTTCTATGCGAATCGTGAGAGACATCATTCGTTTCTCATCGCAGAAAATGCCTCGCTTTAATCCTATTTCGGTCAGCGGATACCATATGCTCGAGGCGGGCGCATCGCCAGATTTAGAACTGGCCTACACACTTGCAGATGGATTAGAGTACGTCTCGCAAGCTGTAGAGGCTGGGTTGGATGTTGATGCATTTGCTCCGCGCATATCGTTCTTTTTTGGAATTGGCATGAACCCCTTGATGGAGGCTGCGAAACTGCGAGCAGCCAGAACCCTGTGGGCCGAACTGATGCAAGAATTCGCTCCTAAAAAGCTTAAATCCCGTATGCTTCGAACGCACTGCCAAACCTCTGGCTGGTCCTTGGCAGCGCATGATCCTTTTAACAATGCTGCTAGGACGTGTGTCGAGGCGGTGGCCGCGGTTCTAGGAAATACACAGTCCCTCCATACAAATGCACTGGATGAAGCCATAGCCTTACCAACTGACTTTTCTGCTCGCGTTGCCCGGAATACACAGCGCATTCTTCAGGAGGAAACTGATTTATGCGATGTAATCGATCCATTTGGAGGCAGTTTTGTTCTAGAAGAACTGACAGACGAACTGATTACCCAAGCCCAACAGCACATCAAAGAGGTACGAGACGCTGGTGGTATGTCCCAAGCGATAGCTCAAGGTATTCCCAAAATGCGTATTGAGCAGGCCGCAGCGAAACGCCAAGCAAGGATCGACACTGGAGCTGAGGTTATCGTTGGCGTAAACAAGTTTAGACCGGTCCACTCGTCGGACGTCGAGGTCCGCTCGATTGATAATGCAGCTGTGCGCACATCGCAGATAGAACGTCTTTTGCGCATTCGCGCTTCGAGAGATGAAAGTGCAGTTGTAGAAGCCCTTAGAAAGCTGACTTCGGCAGCTGAGACACCCAACGCGATGCTTATGGAGCCGTGTATAGAAGCTGCTAGGGCGCGCGCGACGTTGGGAGAAATATCGGACGCATTAGAGATCGCATTTGGAAGACACATACCAAACTCACCAACGATTTCAGGCGTCTATGCGGCAGAATACAGTGAACGCAGTACATTGGACATAGTGAAACGGAAATCTGACATATTTCTAGAAAAAGTTGGCCGAAGGCCTCGCATTCTAGTAGCCAAGATGGGGCAAGACGGTCACGACAGAGGTGCCCGCGTTATTGCAACAGCGTTTGCCGACATGGGATATGATGTAGATATCGGACCTCTCTTCCAGACGCCGGCTGAAGCAACGCGACAAGCCATAGAGAATGATGTGCATTTGATTGGTGTGTCCTCGCTGGCGGGAGCGCATCGAACCCTCGTCCCTGAGTTGGTGACGCTTCTTTGGGAAAAAGGTCGTGGCGATATTCTCGTGATCGCAGGTGGTGTGATTCCAGAGCAAGACATCTCCGCCCTTTTAGCGGCTGGAGTAACAGCTATCTTTGGCCCCGGGACCGTCATTCCTGAGGCGGCTGAGGAATTGCTGGATCTGCTACTACTACAAATTGACGCATGATGATCGACTTCTCATCAATAGACTTCTCATCGGACGAGACGTTCGATCTTCTCACGCAGGGAGACATCCAGGTGCTTGCCCGAGCCTTAACTCTGATTGAGAGTCGAAGACGTGTAGATCAAGAGATAAGGAACAGGTTTCTTGAAAGATGTGCGCAATACCTAACTACGAGGATAGCACATCCCACGGTTCGGATCGCAGTCACTGGCTCCCCAGGAGTTGGTAAGAGCACACTTATCGATCGCTTGGGATTGATGCTAGTAGAGGCCGAGCACACGGTGGCTGTTCTGGCCATTGACCCATCGAGCGAAATAACCGGCGGTAGTATCCTCGGCGATAAAACCCGCATGAGTGGATTATCGGGTCATAGCAAAGCATTTATCCGTCCAACGCCTTCTTCGGGACAGCTTGGTGGAGTGGGTGCTATGACGCGTGAATCGATCATGGTCTGTGAAGTAGCCGGATTTGATCGAATCCTTGTCGAGACAGTGGGGGTCGGTCAATCAGAAACATCTGTCGCCCATTTAGTAGACATCGTCCTTTTAGTGACGATGGAAGGCTCAGGGGATGGATTGCAAGGCATTAAAAGAGGCATTTTGGAGTCTATGGATCTGGTCGTTGTCAATAAAACTGACGGAGACCGTGTCCAGGCCAGCAAACGTTTTGCTAACGAACTCAAACAGGCTCTTCACCTACTTCGCCCACACGATGATGTCGAGGTTACTTGCCTCTCTGCCGAATTCGGGAGTGGAATCTCTGAGCTTCTGAGCTTGATTTCGAGCTGGTGCAATAGCCATCTGGAAAACGGCGCCTTCGATAAACGCAGAGCAGATCAGCGTCTGAAGTGGTTTGACTCCGCCGTAGCACGGACGATCGAGCAGATTGCCTCCGAGCGGACAGATCTACAATCGTTGAAAACTGACTTGCGAAATGCAATCACCGACGGAAATACGACCCCTCTTACGGCAGCGGCGCATTTCGTTAACGTTCTAATGGACAAGACGTAGGCGCCAAACGTGCGCGGAGTATTCATGACGTTGGCGTGGACGGTGTTTCTCCCGCCTGTTAGGCTAATGCGTCATTGCATGCCCTGAACCGTGCAATCGTCTCGTCTTTTCCGAACAAGGCCATCATTTCGTACAGCCCTGGCCCGGATGGCTGCCCTGATAACGCTAAGCGGATGGGGAACATGATTTTACCCATCCCCATCTCGTGTATTTCGACAAAGGTCTGAAGCGCTTCTTCCAGTTTATCGAGAGTCCATTCATCCACTGATTCCAGCGAATCAGCGAACGCGGCAAGCACTACTGGCGAATCATCTTTCCATCGTTTTGCCACTGACTTTTCATCGTAGCTGGAGGGACGACGGAACAGATACTCAGCCTCTAAGAGATCTGAGGCAAAGGAAAGCCGATCCTTCATAAGAGCCACTGCCTCCACTAGATGCTCCCGGCTAACGTCGCTGAATGTGTCCTGAATAGATGTCTCAAGCTCATCAGCAATATCACTATCCGATCTACTTCGAAGCCAATGCTCATTAAACCATTCTAGCTTTTGCAAATCGAACTGAACGCCAGACTGCCCGACCCGCTCCAGGGAAAAAGCTTCAATCAGTTCTTCCATAGAAAAGACTTCTCGGTCATCTCCCGGATTCCAGCCTAACATTGCCAGGAAATTAACCAGAGCATGCGCCTCATACCCTGCCTCTCGGTATTGACTGACTGATACGGGGATTCCCTGTTTATCGGCATTTCGCTTTGAAAGCTTTCCACCTGTTGGGCTTAGAATCAATGGCAAATGCGCCATTTGCGGTACATCCCACCCCATTGCTTGATACAGAAGAACGTGCTTGGGAGTGGAAGGTAACCACTCTTCGCCCCTAATGACATGCGTAATGGCCATGTCGTGATCATCTACGATGTTTGCCAAGTGATATGTTGGCAGCCCGTCAGATTTGACTAATACTTGGTCATCGACCGTGGCGCTGTCAAACTCCACTTCTCCACGTATAACGTCGGTAAACTTTATTTGCGAGCCAGGAGTGACCAGAAGACGTACTACATATTCTTCACCGGCCGCTACCTTTCGAGCAACGTCCTCTGAAGACATCGTCAGCGAATTACTCATTGACAGACGAGTCTCGTGGTCATACCTAGGAGACGGGTTTTCAGGAGTTCGGAGTCGCTCCTTCAGCGCGTCTATCTCCTCGGAGCTATCAAAAGCTATATAGGCTTTTTCGTGCTCAATAAGGTGATTTGCAACCTCGGCATACCGTGTACTCCTTTCGGACTGCCGGTACGGACCATATCCACCATTCAAACCCGGTCCCTCATCGAATTGGATCCCAGCCCAAGTGAGAGAGGACAGAATATCGGCCTCTGCGTCCTCGACAAAACGTGTTCTGTCGGTATCTTCAACGCGCAGAACGAACGTACCGCCGTGTTTCCGAGCTAGCAAAAAATTATAGAGCGCGGTTCTGAGTCCACCAATGTGGAGATAACCGGTAGGACTGGGGGCAAATCTGACACGCATACGAACTCGAGGCAATACTGTGTTGATGTGGACCGCGAAGATACGAGTCTATTCAAGGAGATCCCGTCAATCCTACTCCGCTTCGATGGTCAATCCTGGTTCGTATACATAAATGTAGGATTGCAACACCCGCGTCTGTGGCGTGTCGAAATAGACTCGCTCTTCTTCCTGCTCCACAAAAGTAGTCCCTGTGTCCGCAGAAAGCGGCACTAATAACCCAACCGTGAAAATGACAACAGCCGCTGCAATGGCTGTGCGAACTGAAACAAGCCTACGAGTATTCCAAAGTGGCTTTCGGTCCTCTACCCTATCAAATCGTTCATTAGATGCCTTGACTTCTGCTAACCGCTGAAAGAATCGCTCATCTGCTACAGGTGGCAATTCAATACATTCCTGTCGACTCATCCTGCGAAATAGCATCACCATGTCCATAAAGGAGCGTGATGAAGGACTTTCAGCCAAATGGGCATACAGATCACTCTGCTTCTGAAAAGGCAGTTCCCCGTCTAGAAAGAGATTGAGATCCTCCTCGTTTCCGCTGTATGTCATTTCAATTTCGGATTTCATGTCCTTTTGCGAGGCACCTTCACAGTCAGTTTGTTGAAATGGTGGGTAAATCTGACCCTTCGTTAACAGCCCTAGCCACGTTGTTTTTCGACATGCCAATTGACTGCTCCATGAGTTGAGCAAGCTTCCGACGGGCTTTGAAGAGCCTCGATTTAACCGCACTTATCGTGCTTCGCGTGACGGCTGCAATTTCTTCGTAGGTCATGTTCTGATATTCTCTAAGCACGATCACTTCCCGATATTCAGGGCTTAGAGATTCTAGAAACTTGGTTACAAAACGAACCTGCTCCGACCTTTCCATTCGAGTGAATGGTGTGTCGATGGATACCGGCAAATTCGCACCATCTGGCTCAATCCCCACGTGCTTACCGGATCGCCTGAGGGCATTTAAGCATTGATTTCTCACTATGGTAAATAGCCAAGACTTGAACGCAGAGGACTTCATCAGTCTGTCGCGGTTTTCATAGATTCGCAGGAAGGTCTCTTGCGTAACATCCTGTGCCGCATCCGAATCAAGGAGCATTTTGTAGCAAAAGGAATAGACCGGTCCCTTGTACCGGTTATACAGACTGACGAATGCAAACTCGTCACCCGAACGGAATGAATCTATAAGTGCGTGTTCATTCATATGGCTTAGGTCAAAGTCGATTGCTAGCAACCCCAACACTTTATACTCTTACTCCTTTAGAGGATTCAAGGAAGGAAGGCCCTTCTAGCCCTCACCTTCTTTGACCCTTCATATTGCTCAAAGTTGCTCGAAGTTGCTCGAAGTTGCTCGGAGGTGATGGCAACTGCTTTAAAATGGAACCATTGCGTTCCCTAGTGCGTGGATGCGCTGCTTTTAAGGATACTTTTCTAGCCTCATATTTGCCGGAATTCAAACGCCATTCAAAGGGTATGTACCTACAACGATTTCTTTCCCTTCTTCTCTTTACAAGCTTCCTCGTGATAGCAGGATGTACTTCATCCTCTCCAACTGTAATCATAGTGGATGAAAACGCAGAAGACGCCTCTGATAAACCCGTAGTTGCCGTCATTGACGGCCTAAACATCACCTTAGATGATTTCAAGGCCCATTATGACAGAAATGGACGTACGTCAGCAACCCAGGCCCAAGACCTAGCTGAATACCAGGACTTTCTCACCCGATTTGTTGATTTCCGACTCAAGGTCTTGCAGGCACGAAAGGAAGGGTTGGATCAAGATCCAACATTGCAGGAGGAAATTGATCAATACCGACTTCAGCTGGCTAGACCCTATCTCTTCGAACGCGAAATATTTGAACCATTAGTAAGGGAGATGTACGACCGCCGTCTAGAAGCTGTAGACGCCAGCCATATCCTAATCACGGTGAGCAAGACGGACTCGCCAGAAGACACTCTCAATGCCTGGACGCAACTAAGCGCGGTTCGAGACTCCGTGGTTGCTGGGGCTGATTTCGGCCTAATGGCTGCCCGTTTTTCTCAGGACCCTTCGGCTGCTGGCTCGCCTGGAAGTCCCGGCTATCAGGGACAGCTTGGATTCTTTGGAGGGGGCAGAATGGTCGAAGAGTTCGAAGACATGGCCTTCAATACTGAAGTTGGGCAAACAAGTGAGATTTTCCGCACTGATTTCGGCTATCACATCTTACACGTCAGCGGGCGCAAACCTATGCCGGCTGACCGTGCGTTGGCCCACATCATGATTCGCCCCGCTGCAAACACCCCTGCTGAACAAGCTGACACTGAACAACGTCTTGGTGCCGTGTTGGCTCGACTTGAAGCTGGAGAAGTATTTGGCGAGGTTGCTAGAGCGCTTTCGGACGATCAGAATTCGGCGCCCCAAGGCGGTGCTATTGGGACACTGGCATTTGACGCCGGACTGCCGTTCACCTTTCGGGACGCTGCATTCGCGATTGAACAACCTGGTGATTGGACAGGTCCAGTCCAGACTCCGTTTGGCATTCATTTCATCCAGTTTGTTGATGAAACACCATTAGCATCATTCGAGGAGGAATATGACCGACTTAAGACACGAATCAGTCAAATGCCTCGAGCACAAAAGGCCGAAAAGGAATTTGCCGCTAATACCAGAAAGGAAGTCGGCACTTGGGTAGACTCTACGCTTGTATCTGAGTGGGCTGGGGAGATGGCACTTGATTCACTCATTCGTTGGTTAGCCCTTTCAGATTTCGAAGAGTCTATGGACTCTAAACCTGTCATGCGGCTCGGCAACAGGGAAATTGGTCTCCAAGAATTTGCTGAATATTTCCGCACATCCATCGTCTCCAGTGGCTTTAATGTCGAGGATCGCGTCTTTGCGGTGATGGACAAATACTTTGACGATCTAGCTATTGAATGGGAAATCAACCGATTGGAGGAGCGCGATGTAGATTTTGCTACTACGATGACTGACTTCAGGGACGGCCTCCTCCTATTCCGTTTCATGGAGCAGATGGTATGGAATAAAGCAGCTCAAGATTCTACGGGACTGTTGGCGCATTACGAGGCTAATCAGGACTCCTATCAGTATCAGGATCGTACCCGCGTGATCAGCTATTCATCACGTGATGAAACGGTGCTCCGCGCGTTTGTTGATAGCGTACAAGAGAACGGCCTTGTTGCCGCTCTCGAAGGTGTTGCTTCGGATTCAACAATCAGCCTCCGTGCAGACACAACCTGGGTTACCGAGCCGACCGGTTCACTCTTTGACGAGGTGTTGACCGTGGAGCCAGGTAGCATTACTGATTCAAAAGAGTTCAATCAGGGGTGGCTTGCTCTCTATAATGATGGTATCGAGGCAGCACGCGCAATGACGTTGGATGAAGCTCGCTCTCAAGTGGTTGGCGAGTATCAAGTAGTTCTCGAAGAAAAGCTGATTTCAGATTTGAGGACGGCTTTCGGGGTTGAAGTCTATCCAAGTGTCTTGGAATTATTGGTAGAGATAGACTCGGGGTTGTAATGAGGTCAGCGATTTTCTTGGTCATTGTCCTTGGAGTGTCCTCTTGCAAACAGACTCCACCCGCTCCGGAATACGTTGCCCGGGTTGGAGAGGCTGTCTTGACCATGAATGAAATCAATCGCTTGCTTGAAAACCAATCCGTGTTTCTTGACTCTGCTGATGTCGTTTCTCAGATAGTTGAGCAATGGGTAACCAATGAGTTATTATTTCAGGAAGCCCGGGACCGCGGTCTTCGCGGAGATCCAGAAGTACAACGTTTACTTGCGGACAATGAACGGTCAGTACTAATTAACGCGTTCGTAAATCGCGCTGTGTCAGAAGAATTAGGTAACGGGCCCAATGAATCAGCTTTACAGACCTATTACGAGCAACACCGAGATCAGCTGGCACTGCGGGAGCCTTTTGTCAAGGTTCGCCACATCATTTTTGACGATGCGGATTCAGCCGAAGCAGCTCGGGGAATACTTCAGCGATCAGGTCTTGAACCGCTACCCCGTCCGATGGGAAGAAATGCAAACCAAGGACTCAATGAAGAGGCGTTTTATCCGCAGCGACAGCTTTTCGCCGCAATCCCAGGACTAAACCAGGCGGTAGATGGCCTAGACGTGGGTGAAGTAATGTCGGTTTTCGCTCACGAGACGGCTTTTCACGTAGTACAATTGTTGGACAGATTGCCCGAAGGCACGGTCCCTTCTATCGACATGATCAGGGATGACATTCGCGACAGAGTGGCAATCCAAATGAGGAAACAGTTGTATGCACGGCAGGTTCAACGGCTTCGCACACGGGCATTGGCCAGAGAGGAACTGGAGATTCGGTGACGCCCTCCGTTCTCGGTTTGCAATTTTTCGAGCTTTGTCACGTTATTCGAGCCAGCAACTTTGTTGAGTCCTATCCTCGATGGATGCGTCTCGGCGTCCATGCCTGGTGTTTATTGCTAGCCCTCCCTCTTTTTCGGGAGACGCTTACCGGAAAGGACCTTTAAGCTGCTCGTAATCACTCGATGCTATCTCCAGAAAGCATCACCACTTGTTTCCTGTTACATGATTTCGATGCTTAATCGTCCATTCAGCACAGCTCTTCTCTCTCTCTTTCTTCTCACCTTCGTTGGTAGCTCAGCATCCACTGTTAAGGCGCAAGAAGGTCGTGTTCTGGATGAGATCGTTGCCGTAGTGGGTAACTATATCATCCTCCAATCTGATGTTGACGGGATGGTGCTTGGTGTCATGAGCCAGCAGCAAATGGAATGGTCAGAGGAGCTGTGGCAAGAGGCACTCGTTCAACTCCTGAATGATAAAGTCTTGGTAACCCATGCGCAAAGAGATACCAACCTAGTTGTGACTGATCAACAGGTTGACCAGATGCTCGATTCTCAGATTGAGCAGATCCAGCAACGAGTCGGCGGTCAAGCCCGTTTGGAAGAGATTTATGGAAAATCAGTACTAGAAGTGAAGGCAGATCTGCGCGAAGACTATCGCGATCGCCTACTCGCCGACGAGTTCCGACGCCAAAAGATGTCCTCGATTAAAGCAACGCCTACAGATGTCCGCCAATGGTTTGCTCAAATCCCTACAGATTCTCTTCCCACTTTGCCGGACCTTGTACGGGTTTCTCATATCGTGAAGCTACCCAAGGTGACTGAAGCGGCCCGTAATGAGGCGATGGAAATCATCACGTCTATTCGAGACAGTGTCGTGGCTGGAGCAAGTACAATGGAAGAGATGGCGCAACTTTTTTCTGATGACCCAGGCTCTGCCCCAAACGGAGGGCTCTATGAAAACATGGGCCTAGACGAAGTAGTCCCCGAATTTGCCGCGGTAGCTTCTCGGGCAGCCATTAGCATGTACTCACGCGTCTTTGAAACGCAGTTCGGTCTTCATTTCTTGCGTGTAAATGCTCGCCGCGGGGACCGAATCGATTACAACCATATTCTCATATCGTTCGACGATCGTAAAGTAGACTCTGGCCCTGCAATAGCTGACCTGACCCAAATTCGCGATTCCATACTAACGAAGCGGGCTTCATTTGAAGCTCTTGCTCGCGAAGAATCAGAAGAAGAGTTTAGCAAGTCACAGGGCGGTAGAGTAAGCGATCCGAACACGGGAGAACGAAACCTATATGTCGAGGCACTTGGTGGCCTTTGGCAACGGACATTGTCTGAAATGGACCCAGGCGATATCTCTGAGCCATCAGAAGTGCAACTAATTGACGGTCGCCGTGCTTTTCATATTGTTCGTCTCGAGGCCAGAATCCCTTCGCATCGCGTGGATATTTCGACGGATTACGAGTTGATCGAAGAGCGTGCACTGCAAGACAAACAACAATTGATCATGGAGAAATGGCTCCTCGATCTCAAGAAGTCCGTATACATTGACCTCCGCGGGCGTGCCCGTGAACTGAATCTAGCAACAGATAACTGACGTGCCAGAAACCAATTTTGACAATTCGACCTCGCCCGACACTGTAAACGAACTACACGCTGGCTTCGAGTCCCTTCGGGCCGAAATCGGCAAAGTGATTGTGGGGCAGGATGAGATCATCCGACAGATTTTCCTCAGCATGATTTGCCGAGGACATGTGTTGTTGGTTGGCGTTCCAGGATTGGCAAAGACGCTACTTGTGCACACAATTGCGGATGCAATTGACTTGGACTTTTCTCGGATACAGTTTACTCCAGACCTCATGCCCAGCGATATCACTGGAACGGAGATCATTGAGGAGGATGCTACGACCGGTCGGCGCCAATTCAAGTTCGTTAAGGGGCCAGTGTTCGCAAATGTTGTCTTGGCCGACGAGATTAACAGAACTCCCCCAAAGACACAGGCTGCGCTCTTGGAGGCTATGCAGGAGCACCGCGTAACGGCAGCTGGACACACCTACTCGCTGCCGGAACCGTTTTTTGTCTTGGCCACGCAAAACCCTATTGAACAGGAAGGAACCTATCCCCTTCCAGAGGCTCAGTTGGATCGCTTCATGTTTAACCTGTGGTTGGATTATCCAACGTTTCAACAAGAAGTTGATATCGTTCGTCAAACTACAAGTGATTCTCGGCCTGAGAAGCTTCAGGTTATGACCGGCGAAGATATTCAACGGTACCAGCACTTGGTCCGTCAGATTCCAGTCGCAGACAATGTGATTGAATATGCAGTGCGCCTTGTCACTAAGACTCGACCTGAAGGAGGCCTTGCACCAGACTTTGTCAAAAATTATCTGGGTTATGGTGCCGGCCCACGTGCCTCTCAGTACTTGATCCTCGGAGCTAAAGCAATGGCTGCCCTTGACGGTCGTCTTACGCCAGGCATAGAGGATGTAAACAGTATTGCCGTCTCCGTGTTGCGACACCGCATCGTACCCAACTTCACCGCTGAAGCTGATGGCGTTTCCAGTGTAGAGATCATTAATAGAATGCTCGAAAACACTGTATGACCCGAACGAGTGCAGATATTCATCCTTTCTAACCTTTCAATCTGTTAAGGGTTAGTTGCACTTTGTGGTCTGTCCTCGTTTATCTGTATTGATCGGCAAACAGCGTTTCGCCTGCCTATACAATTGAGCGTGTTCACTACCTTGCGGAATGATTGATTCCGCCGGCCTACATACTCTCTCCGCAGAATGGATGCTGCTGCCCAATGGATGGCACCAGCACATGGAGCTTTCGATCGATAAGGACGGATTGATTGTCTCTGTTGGGCCTGCCATTACGCCGCCGGATCTCCCCATCTGTATTCCGGGCATGATCAACCTTCATTCCCATGCCTTTCAGCGGCACCTAGTCGGTCGCACTCAGCGTTTTTCGCGTCCGGAGGATGATTTCTGGTCGTGGAGATCCCGTATGTATTCCGAAGCAGCGGCCTTGACTACAGATTCCCAGTTTAAGGGGGCGCAACGTCTATATGCCGATATGCTTTCACATGGCTACACTACAGTCTGTGAGTTCCATTACACGCATGGAGCAGTTCAAAGAGATAATGCGGAAATACCTGTATTGATGGCTGAGTCACTTCTGCGTGCCTCAGAATCTACGGGAATGAGGATGATGTTGCTTCCCGTGCTGTATCAGCAGGCAGGCTTTGGTGAACAACCTCTAGCACCGGAGCAACGATCCTTTGGTCTGGACACCCAGGTCTATTTGCGATTGATTGAACACTTGCGTGATGAGAGCCCTCGCTCTCCGCTACAATCAATTGGCTATGCTCCTCATTCGCTTCGGGCTGTAGGGCTGGACTCAATACGAGCTGTGATAGATCATCGAGCAGATACGGCTCCACACGCACCCGTTCACATCCACATCGCCGAGCAAGTTCGAGAGGTCAATGAGTGTATTTTAGCGCACAGAAAGAGGCCCGTTGAATGGCTCTTGGATGCTTTTGAGCCAGATTCTAGCTGGTGCCTGATTCATGCAACGCATATGAGCGACCCAGAACGAAGGCAATTGATTGAGCGCCAAATTACTGTAGGACTGTGCCCGACGACTGAGGCGGATCTGGGCGATGGTTTTTTCCCCTTGAGTAGGTTTATCTCCGAAGGCGGGACATGGGGTATTGGCTCGGACAGTAATCTATGCGTTGACCCATTTCAGGAAATCCGCCTGATGGATTGGCAACAGCGGCTGTCTTCCCGCCGGCGAAATGCGTTCAAGATGGATGCCTTACTTTCCGTGGCCACAAGGCTATACCTGCAGGCTTGCGAGGGTGGAAGACGTGCCAGCGGAATGGCCGTTGGACGAATCGAAGAAGGGTCTTCTGCTGACCTGGTTGTTTTATCTGATCATCACCCACTTCTCGATGCTCGTACACCCGATGACGCATTGGCAGCATGCATGTACTCTGGCGACAAATCGGTAATCAGCCAGGTCTATACTTCAGGAAGACCCAGACTGCAGACTACATAGAAAGGGGCGTTTAAAGGCGCAGACTCGACGAGCCGTTCCCCGTAGGTTAGTATTGCTGCCTACCTGCGCATACAATTCTAGTGCGCCGGTCCATTCATGAGCTTGCCAATCGGCCGCATGGGCTCTAGGTTTTCAAACACGATCTTGATGGTAGCCATAAGTGGAACGGCTAGCACCATACCCCACAGGCCCCAGAGCCAACCCCAAAAGATTAGGGAAACAAGAATCAGTAATGGGCTAAGATTTAGACTATATCCCATGATTCGAGGCTCAATAACGTTGCCCATCAGGATTTGAGTCGACCCAAGTCCCAACAGAACTAGTAACGGTGCCGTCAACGTCTCAAACTGTAACAAGCTTAATGCAAAGGGAAATAGAACGGCTATCGTACTTCCAATATTTGGGATATAGTTAAGCGTGAAAGCAATGAAGCCGAATACCAAGGGGAAATCGACGCCGATCAACCAAAGGGTTAACCACGTCACCGTCCCGGTCCCTACGCTGACCAATGTCTTTGTGACCAGGTACTGACGTACTTGCGAGTCCACCGTCTTTAACACAGAAGCCATCCAGTCTGCGTATTGCTCAGGAAATGCACTTCTGACTTTCATGCCCAGCTCGCCGCTCGAAGCAAGGATAAAGAGCATAAAAAGCAAAACAAGGAATGTGGTCGTAACGAAACTGATGAACGAGCCTAGCCCCGATGTAACCGCTGCCGTCACGGAAGAAAGTTGTATTGCATCACTCCATTTAAAGTCACTCACCTGCAAATTCAAGCGTTCCGCCATCGAGATGAGCCAAGCTTCCATATCGCTAACGATTACGGACATTTTTGACTGATACCCCGGCAACTCGGCTATAAAGGACTCGGTTGACGAGAACAACACCCAGCCCACCAGGAATAGAACGAGGGAAAACAACAATAACACTCCGAAAAGAGCCGCAAACATGGGAATACCCTTATTCCGCAGCCATAGAATCATCGGCTTACAGATAATCGAGAGCAGGATAGCGATGACAAACGGCATGAGAACCGTCTTGAGCTGAACGAAGATGACGCCCAGGACAAAAACGGCTATAATGCCGAGGAACACATTGGACAGATTGCTATTCTTGCTGAAGCGAACCATTCTCAAGAGGAATTACGCGATATGAAGTGGCGTGCCATAGTGGCAGGAGCGATTGCCTTTATTCTATTTGGTAGTGCCAATCCGGATCCTTATCCGGATGATTATTTTGAATCCCCTCTCGGGATTCCATTGTATCTGGCCGGCAGCTTCGCGGAGATGCGAAGTAATCATTTCCATGGTGGTCTGGATATGAAAACCCAGGGCCACGCTGGGTATCCTGTGTATGCCGCCGCCGATGGATGGGTGTCTCGCGTCGCTGTTTCGCCAGGTGGCTACGGCAACGCGTTATACCTTTCGCATCAGAATGGCTACATGACTGTCTACGGTCACCTAGATCGTTTTAGCGAAAACATCCAGTTGGCAGTTAAAGAACGTCAGTACGCTGAAGAACGATTTGACGTCCAGATGTTTCCTGATCGAGGTCGTTTTCCTGTTCTAAAAGGAGAACTCATAGCCTATTCAGGTAATTCCGGTGGATCGTCTGGTCCTCATCTCCACTTCGAGATCCGGGATGAACGAACGGGCTGGCCCATGAATCCTTTGTTATGGGGATTTGACGTTAAAGACACGATCAAACCCCGGATTTATCGTTTTAAAGTCTACGCACTGGGCACCACATCACGAATTAGACTAAGGGATTCCAGAACCGGCGGTTGGAGAATTATCGAAGCGGGTGAAAGTGCCTTCGTGGAGCTGATTCGCAACAACGGATCAATCGTGATGCAATGCGTGGACAGAATTGAGGCATCGGGCCCCATAGGTATTGGAGTTCAGACCCATGATTTCCATGATGGCTCGAACAACCTGTTAGGTCAGTACAAAATACGAGTATTAAAAGATGACGAGTCAATTTTCGAGTCTGTTCTAGAGCGCTTTGCGTTTGACCAAACTCGTTTTATCAACGCTCATGTGGATTACGCTGAACGGAGTTCATCAGGCAGATGGGTCCAGCGCGGATTTGTGTTGCCCGGCAACGAGTTACCGATGTACGAAACGAAGGACGAAGGTGTTTTCACAGTGACGCCAGGCGATGTATCTGACATCGACGTACAAGTTGAAGACGCCTATGGAAATGCCGCTGGTTTCTCGTTTGACGTCTTTGGCACCTACTCTGAAGACTCATCCGGAATCGATGAGAGCTCAGAGGTATATAGATGGAGCCACGAAGAACTATTCACATACAGAGCCAGAGGGTTCACACTTCGAGCCCCTGCAGGTGCGCTTTACGACGATATCCAGTTTCATTACTCAGAACTACCCGCCTTCGGTTTAAAGCGGCCTGTCTATTCAGCACTTCACAGCGTTCATGACCGCGTCGTGCCAGTTCACAAGCCACTTTCTCTCGAGATCTCCGCCCCCGATCTCCCCGAAGAGCTACACGACAAAGCTGTGATCGCACAGGTTTCTAGTAACGGGTCCCTTTCCTGGGCCGGCGGCGAGTGGAATGGGCGAAGTGTGAAAACAAGCGTTCGCAGCTTCGGTACGTTTGTAGTCACGGTAGATGACGATCCACCCGAAATACGCCCTCTGAACATCTCTCCGGGTAAGAATATGGCATCTACGGGCGAGATAAGAATCCGCATTCGTGATGGTTTCAGTGGTATAAGATCCTATCGGGGTACTATTGACGGGGAGTGGGTGCTTTTTGAGTATGATGCCAAATATCAACTTCTTCGGCATCGTTTCGAGAATGACCTGCCGCGTGGTTCTCACATGCTGGAGATGACGGTAACAGACAACAAGGGCAATACGGCTTCGCGTGAGATTCCCTTTACACGCTGACCCTCTCGTCTACCTCACAAGCCTAAAAGAACGCTTGCTAAGTGCTCTCTTTGCGCTCCAATGTCGACCACATTCGTTGAAGCATCTCGAAGAGCAGCCAGTTGAGCAGGTTCTACTGGTTTGATCCCCAACGCCCGTTCGCAAACCTCTGGAAATTTTGCTGGATGAGCTGTCGAGAGAATGACGTGAAGCCGCTCTTCCCCACTCTTGAGGCGGAATCTGCGCGATGCCTCAAGCCCTACAGCCGTGTGAGGGTCTGCTAAATAACCGTATTGTTCATATACCCGTTGCATGGATGCGATAGTGTCCTGGTCGGAGACCACCTCACCCTGAATTAACTGACGCATTTTGGCCGGATTCAATAAAGCCTGCAGTCTCTCGAAATTTGAAGGGGCCCCTACATCCATCGCATTAGACAATGTCTGAATAGTTGATCCGAAAGCTGTGGAGGGATCTAGCAGGAAGGCGGGGTAAAAATCGTTGGCATTGTGAGCAGCCCGTAATCCATGCACAGATAATCCCGCCAGATGAGTCATTACCCCAGCGGTCATATTACCTAGGTTTCCACTAGGTACATAGAACTCAATGTCGTTGTTCTGCAAGTGCTTAACAGCCCAGACATAGTAAAGCATCTGTGGGAGAAGCCTTCCAATATTGATAGAATTGGCTGTTGAAAGTGGTATTCCTACTAATGCAGGATCAGCGAAGGCACCTTTGACTAATTGCTGACAGTCATCAAAAGACCCTTTGACACGGAGAGCCTGCACATTGGGCCGCTCGACAATCAATTGCCGTTCCTGGATTTCGCTTACACCACCGCTTGGGTAAAGCAGAACTACTTGGATGCCATCAATCCCAGCGAAACCGTCGGCCACGGCGCTCCCTGTGTCTCCGGAAGTTGCCACAAGAATAATTCTATTACCCCCAGTTCTTGCAAGGCGCTGGCCAAGTAGCCGTGCCATTGTTCTTGCGCCGTAGTCCTTGAACGATAAGGTTGGACCGTGAAACAGTTCAAGAACAGCTGTATTCTCGTCTAGACGATAGATAGGTACAGAAAAGTTGAGGGCATCGTCTACGACGGAAGATATGTCCTTCTCGAACTCAGTCCCTTTTAGCCAGGCGTGTAACCACATCTTAGCCATCTCCTGAAAGCTTTCAGAAGGCAAGGCCGCAACATCAATCGTTGGAAACGATTGCGGTATGAACAAGCCACCATCTGACGCTAGGCCCACCTCCAAAGCCTCTCCAGCAGAGGCAAGTAGCGCTGGATCACGTGTACTGCAAAATGAAATCATCATGTACCTCTGTGACTGTCAAATCACCCTACAATGACGTGAGCGCCCTGATTGTTAATCTTGTCTATCACCGTTAAGCACTCAACATTAAGGGTAGTACATGCAGTTTCCATGGCCTGCCGGATTAATTCTGCCTCTTCTTGATCGTCAGAAAAAGCGAGCATCGCCGGTCCTGACCCGGAAAGCGCGCACCCCAGAGCACCTGCATCCAAAGCGGCTTGTTTTATCACATCATAAACGGAAATCAAGGAAGCACGAAGCGGTTCAATGAGTTGGTCGCTCATCGCAAGGGTTGCTAAGGCCTGAGCATCCTGACGGTGCAACGCATCTACCAACAGCCCGAGCCTCGATGCGTGGTCTACAGCGTCAGCAAGAGAAATGCTTGTAGGCAATATTTCCCGCGCAGAACGAGTTAAGACTTGAATGTCAGGTAAGATGATGGCAAGATGGAGTCCATCCCATCCTTGAATTCGGACATGGTTTAGTGGGCTGCGAGAACGTCCCAATACAAATCCGCCAAATAACGATGGAAGGACGTTATCACCATGCGGCGACCCTGAAACAGCCGATTCGCCGTGCATTACAGGATTGATCAGTTCATGTGGGGAAAGTAAGGACCCAAAAAGAGCATTAGCAGCGACAGCCGCTGCTACTGAGCTTGCCGCAGAACTGCCAAGACCCGTTCCCGCTTTCAGTCCTTTTCGAATCTTGATGAATAGCCCCCCAGTGTAGCCGGCCAACTCTCCTACGCGAAGTGCAGCTAACGCAGCGGTGTTCATAGAGGGGTCTGTAGGACCAGACCAAGCACCAAGTGGATCAAACTGAACGACACACCCACCGCCGTCCGTTCGAGTCACAGAAACTGTATCACCAGCAAACGAGAGGGCGGCTCCTAAGGCATCGAAACCTGGACCCAAATTCGAGACAGATGCCGGCGCCCAAGCAGTGGCAGTGGAACGAGGTTCTATCACGGATCTAAGTCCCTTTCGCCCCTCAAAAATGCTTCGGCTGTCTCCACCATTTTCCTGCTTCCAATATAGACTGCTATTCTCTGATGCAGTTTGGTCGGTTTGACCTCAAGAATGCGCTGGCTTCCCGTTGAAGCCAAACCACCAGCCTGCTCTACGATGTAGGCCAACGGGTTAGCTTCGTACATCAAGCGCAATTTCCCTTCAGGGCTCTTATGAGTTGCTGGGTACATGTATAGCCCTCCCTTCAGAAGATTCCGATGGAAGTCAGCTACGAATGATCCGATATACCGGGTACTTAGGGGTCTTCCGTCGTCGGCCCTCTCCTGCTGCATCCATTTAATATGCTTCTTAAGACCTATGTCAAAACTCTCATAGTTGCCTTCGTTGACGGAGTACATGTTGCCATCTTCAGGCGTTCGAATATCCGGGTGCGTAAGGAGGAACTCCCCGATCGAGGGATCCAATGTAAAGCCATTCACACCATCCCCGGTCGTGTAAACAAGGATTGTCGAACTTCCATATACAACGTAACCGGCTCCTACCTGTAGGATCCCGGGCTGCAGTGCCGCATCAAGCGTGACCTCCTTAACACCTTCAGGAAGCTGATAGATACTAAATATCGTACCGACTGATACGTTGACTTCAATATTGGATGATCCATCAAGAGGATCCAGAAGGACAATGTACTTGCCTTCGTTATCGTCGGCAGTCCGCATCGGAATTGCCTCGGAGTGCTCTTCTGAACCAATTAGACAGCATTCCCCGCCGCGTCGGAGTGCTCTGACAAATTCTTTATGGGCCAGCGCATCCATCACTGCTTGGACCTCGCCCTGAACATTAATCTCTCCCGTACTCCCAAACACATCGACAATTCCAGCTCGGCGCATGTGCCAGTTTACTAGCTTGGCTGCTACACTTATGTCGCGCAGCAATCTTGAAAAAGCGCCAGTGGAGGACTCGACAGTGAATTGACGCTCGATGATGAACTGTTCTAGCGTCTTAAACGCTCCAATTTCTTCGAGTTTTCCTTCCGGCTGCATAATGGGACGGGTTGGTTGATCCTAGCGTAGGCTGGCAAGATATTCAGGTTAGTCTCACGTTCCAACCCGAATATGCGGCTGTTTTCAATAATCGTCGGAAGACCAGGAAAACCGGATCGATCTGATCCTTTGACTGCATTCGCGCCAAGCGCAGCCGGCCTACATCATCCGCTTCGCGACCCGACTAACTATCTCAACGGCGTGATTGATCTCCTTTGACGTAGTCTGCGGCCCCATAGACAGTCGTAGTGCTCCTCTCGCGACATCAGATGCCACACCGATACCATCGAGCACGTGACTCGTCTTTATCGTGCCTGAGCTGCAGGCAGATCCAGCTGATGCTGCCAGGCCTTCGATATCCAATCCAAGAATGAGCATTTCACCGTCGAGACCAACCCCATCCGAATTCACAATGGCTACGTTCAGAATGTGAGGTGAGCTGTCGTTCAATGAAGAGTTGATGCGAAGAGAATCCCCTAGTTCATTAGTCAATCCATTGACAAGCATCTCTCTAAACGCCAAGCATTGCGCAACCAATGACTCCCGTTCTGCGATAGCCAATTCCAAGCCAACAGCAAGCCCAACGGCTGCAGCCACATTTTCAGTACCTGCTCTACGGTCCTGTTCCTGCCCACCACCTCGGATAAGCGGTACGTAGGGTGTACCGACTTTTACCATCAGGATACCACTCCCCTTAGGCGCGCCAAACTTGTGCCCAGACATGGACAGGTAATCCGCATTCTTGGCTATCGGAACTAGATCAATCGTTCGAACCGCTTGCGCTGCGTCCGTATGAATCATGATGCCATGTTCATGCAAGAAGTCACTCAACTCTACGATAGGATTGATACTTCCCAGCTCGTTGTTCACCAGCATAAAGGACGCTAGGCCCGTGTTCTTGAGACGTTCTTCTCCCAAAGAACTGAGCATGCCCTTCGTCACGCGGCCCGACGAATCTGGCTTAATGATCGTGTGGATATCGTGTTGCCTGACGGGTTCGAGTGTTGCCTCGTGCTCAATGGACGAGGTAATTACCCCAGGACGCATGGGGTTGGTATGCGAAGCGATTACGGTACCGTTAGACTCACTCCCTCCTGAAGTAAAAGTAATCTCTGCTGGCCCCACACCTAGAAGGGTTGCGATACGAGCTCTTGACGATTCAAGTGCATGGCGTGCTTCACGTCCCGCACGGTATACCGAAGAAGGATTCCCGAACTGGCTTGTCAACCACGGCATCATCCCCTCCAATACTTCGGGGCGAATTGCGCTAGTTGCTGAATGGTCGAGATAAATATGCGTCGTGTTAGTCATGGTCCTTTGGGATGCGGGGTGTCGATATACGCAGCAGACAAACGAAACGTTCAGAGTTCTGAATCATTGGACTCTCGAACCGACCGGCGCACCCATATATTGACGTCACCAGATGTCGATCATTCCTTTTAGAATCGCCCTCAGAAATCTGAGATAATGGACAAACTTGTCATCCGTGGTGGTAACCCGCTACAAGGAGCTCTACATGTAAGTGGCTCGAAGAATACGGCACTCCCTTTGATGGCGGCTGCTATTCTAACCGATGGGCCAGTTGAACTAACGAATATTCCGGACTTGAAGGACATTGACACGTTTAGTCGTGTGATTCAGGTTACTGGCACTTCTGTAAATTTTGACCCTGTTGGTCACCGCATCACTCTTGATGCTTCGGGGTTTGACCGGGCTGAAGCTCCCTATGAATTAGTGAAGCGTATGCGCGCTTCCTTTTACATGTTAGGCGCGCTTCTCGCAAGGGCTGGAAAAGCGCGCGTCTCCCTTCCTGGTGGATGCGCTTGGGGCCCCCGCCCCGTAGACCTGCACCTAAAGGGTATGCAAGCCTTGGGGGCAAAAGTTGAACTAGACCAGGGCTATGTAGTCGCGGAAGCTCCTGGAGGGCGGCTCCAAGGGGGACGCGTCACACTCGAACCCTCTTCCGTTGGGGCAACCATTAATATCGCATTGGCAGCGGCTCTCGCTCGAGGAGAATCTGTCATCGATAACGCTGCAATAGAACCAGATGTTGTTCACTTTTGCACCATGCTGCAGAAAATGGGCGTAACGATGGAGGGAATCGGATCGCGAACACTCCATATTCAGGGATCCGAATCGTTGAGCCCGGTGGCCTTCGAGAATTGTCCCGATAGGATTGAGTTCGGGACGTTTATGATTGCAGCAGCCATAGCGGGGACGCCAGATTCACCTGTGCGAATCACAGGAGGCTGGACCGAACATCTAGGTTCAGTATTCATGGACGCGTTTGAACGAACTGGCAGTGTTGTTTCGGCAGATGGAGACGGGCTACTCATCACGGCTCCTGAGGAGTTACGACCTGTTAGTGTCCGAACAGACATCTACCCCGGTTTTCCAACGGACCTGCAAGCACAATGGACGATCCTCATGGCCCGGTGTGCTGGCAACTCCAAAGTTCATGAGACCGTCTATCCGGATCGCTTCAAACATATACCTGAACTGCAGCGAATGGGCGTCAATGCTATTATTGTTGGAGATGAGGTAATGATAGAGGGTGGAAAGCAGATTCAAGGCACTCAGGTTATGAGCACGGACCTACGCGCAAGCGTTTCTCTTGTCCTGGCAGGAATGGTGGCATCCGGTGAGACGCATGTCCATCGTATCTATCATCTTGACCGGGGATATGAGCGTCTTGAGCAAAAATTAGCTGGAGCAGGAATTGACATCACTCGCGTGAGTTACGACGAGTGGGCTGATCCAGAGTAGAAGGCTTTAGAATCGGGCCGTGAGTTGCAGTCGTCCGGTATGAATAATCGGGCCGACCGAAGGGGCTCGGCCATCGTAAGCCAGCGTGGCTGTCACTGTTTCTGATGCTCGCACGTCCGCTCGAGTTCGCCAAAGCCATGACTCACCTTTGCCTCGTCCTTCAGTTAGCTCAAACAGCTGCAAACCAACGGCCACCCCGTCCAAGTTCACGTTCGAATATTCGAGACCGGACCTAATCTGGATCCGTTGCGAGGTGCTCCACGTCCAATCCAAGGGCAAACGGAAGCTTTTTGCGCTGATATCGGACCTCTCATCCCGGCCTTGGGTGAGGTGTAGGCGCAGAGAAATAGAATTGTACTCTCCAGCTATCACCCCACCAGGAATAAATTCATTTCGCTGGATGGAATATGTGCGGCTAGAAAAACCTGCTGACTCTGACTCATCCCGAACGCGGGCGGCCTCCATCGTAAAACTAAAAAGTGCTCCAAATGCCTGTCTGAAACGAACAGACAAATCCGATCGTGTGGTCGTTCGAATTCCAGACACTAATTCGGTCACAGATCCGTTGCGTTGAATGGAGATATCTAGATCGCGATTTCGATCACGTGGAAAGATGCCAATGCGTTCGCTCAGGCGGTATCGGCCGGCAATAGTCTTTCCTCCAAGCCGCATCACAGACGGATCCAATAAGTATAGCCGAGCACGTGCATCGGTTCGAGACGTTTCGCTAACCTCTAGAACCGTGCGCCAACTGAAGCGCCCGAGCAATCCACTATTACTGTCTGGACTGACATCGTGACGAAGCGATGCTTGCACGTTTGTGACGGATTCGAGAGAATCCGTTGGGAAGAATGTTCGGACATAAATACCCTCGCCAGGGGTCGTTTCAGGCAAAAACTCATCTTCTTGAATGACGCCATCCTTGTTTCCATCGATCCAGACATATTGTCCTCGTTCGGGACCTGTACGTATGTAGATCTCTTGCTGCGCTGCTGTTCTCTCAGACTGCGTCCGGTAGTTCCATCGTAGTACATGCGTGCCAAAAAACCTGCTTTGACCCTCAATCGACATCAAGAGAGTATTCTCGATGCTATTTGAACCAGCGACCCCGGAAGAAGCCCCTATGACGTCCATTGAACGTGGGTCGCGCAACGAACGAAGCCCAAGGGTCATCTTGTTTCGTAGAGAGGCTCCGAGATCGATATCAATTGACGATTGAAATGTAGTAATGCTACTTCCAGAACCGGCTTCTAACGTGCTATGACCTGATCCTTGAGATCCCGTATCATTTTCCGTTGACGGTAGCGTGGATCCGGATAGCTCTCGTCGTTCCTCCAAGAGTACACCCCACGTATACCTCTCTCCTGCCCGGTCTACACCGATTCGGTATTCATCGAAGGGTATACCGCTTGTTCCATCTAGCCGAAACGGCCCGCTTCGTCTCTCCCCTTCCCATTCCGTATACGGTTGCCAACGTTTTTCCGAATTGGATCTGTCGGCTCTGGATAAAATACTCTGCCAACGGGAAGGTGATATCCATTCTGCATAGTGTGTTTCCGTGGCCTGTGCGACGGTAGAAAGCACGGGAAACCCGGATGCTGTTATGCTACTATTGACCGAGAAGCGTGACGCTGTCAGCGCATCGCCCAACGAAAGACGCGCTGTCTGTACATGAACATCGATGTCTTCGCCTTTTCCAATCTGTACCCCCACACTTTTGGTCGATTCTGATTCTCCTTTCAGTAGCGAGGTCGTCGGGTCGGTATTGCGAAACGGGAGATTCCATTCTCTTTCAAACTCAATGCTTCGAGCACGTTCAAACGTCACAAAATCCTGCTGACGCAGAGAGTATCTCGTATCAAGTCGCATCCACCAATCACTGGGTAGCTCGAGTTTTTGGCTGCTAATCCCAAATGACCCAGCCTGTCCTTGATCCAGACTCTGTGGATGATTGGATAGTCTGTTTCTATCGAGCGAAGAAACAGCCCACTCTGATTCAATCACGAACCCTGGTATAACCTTTGAGGACAGGCGAACGTCAACTAGCTCCCTACTTGAGGGCACTGGAAGTGGTCGTAGAGGGTTATAGGCACCTGCATCCTTGCCAACGTATTGGAATGCTATGCCCCCAGAAGGACCTGCAATTCGCTTATAATCGCCTTTACCCTCTCCGATCCAGGAGAAAGTAACGCGGTATACCGCCTCTCCTGCACTAGGTAGACGATCTAACACGACCCATATCGCGATCATATCACCTGAAGTATCCAGTGTATTCTCACTGAAATACTGCGTGAAGAGTGCTTCCGGCTCGTACGTGACCTCTGTGGCGCCTGAACCGAATGCGTTGCCATCCATTACGTCGGCGACGATTGCCGAATCTGCTGGAGACAGCCCAAATTCGTCCGTAAAGGCATCTCCGTCAGCCTCTCTAATGGCTCGTACGGTAAGCTGTGTGGATGTTTGCTTCGACCGAGCGCCAAGACCAACTGACGCCTCTGCAAAACTGAGCGTACGGCTGTATCTATTAGTCGTGTACTCGAAATCGATGCGTACCCGCTTGTCTCTACCCATTAAACGGTTAGGTGTAAATGAGAGCTCGCCAGTCGAATAGTCAATCGTGTAGTCTTCTGAAGCGCCTGATTCCAGCAATGTCCCATCGACATAGACTCGCTCCGTCCCAGGTAGCACTAGAACAAAGCGTTCCCCATCGTTCCCCGTCAACCGATAAGGACCTTGTAGTCCTTGCTCTGTATCTTGGGCTTGCGATTTGAAGATCCCTCGCGATACAGCAGTACCTGCCTCGAAGGAAAGATCTTTTATCCAACCGGCATCGATTCCTATCGGTGCAGTTCGAATCGTACCGCCCTGAAGCTTTCGTCGTAATTGACCGAACTCACTTCCATCAAGCCGGGCCTCGTAGTCCCCAAGCTGTACCAGTCCTCGTCTGGACTCGAACTGGATAAACACCCTATCAAACTGGTCTAAGCGCCGAGTTGTACCCTCGGGCAATAATGGCGTGTCTTCATCCGTCAATGCAGCTCGCACAGTTACACCGGGTGCCACTTCACCCTCAACCTGTAATCGAAGTCCAGATTCGATTGCAGCATCACGGTTACTGCCTGTCAGAATTCCTCTGGTTATAGACCCCGACGTTTGCAAACGGCTCGCGGGCTGCACAGGGCGTTTAGGCGATTGATGGGTGTTTTCCGCATCGGTTTCATCCCATAGCTGATAGGAAGCAGCAAGCTCCAACGGTACATACGAGTACGCAGCCACAAATATGAAGGAGGAATCTGGATCTATGCCTACAAATTCTATAAAACCATGTCTTGCATCGAGAAGCCAATCATCTGGCGAGATACTAGTGCGGGCGATTCTAATTGAAAGTGTCCCTGGGACAATAAATGGCCGGATGAGAAATGGCCCCCTGCCAGTAACACTGAGGGTATCTGACCTGGATGGCAGGACTAGATGCTGCGAGGACGTTTGCTCGAATCGCTTGTCTGGATTCGGAAGATCCTGTGACCAGCAATAACTGGGCACGATCACCCAGATAGATATGTAGAAAACGGCCAACCAAGCCGCCAATACGTTGAACCCCCCAAGCACGCCTCCTTCGGGACCTCTGCACGACAATGAGAGCTCCTTTTCAGCCTTGGAGGTTAAATGAATCTGCAGATCTCGCAACGGAAAACGTTGTCTGGGATGGAACGCTGCCGGAGAACCTACCCCGGGGACGGTAGGCAGTTTCCCTAAAAAGATCTCTTCTTTCTCTTGGCTTGGCGCAATGCCGGAATGGGCACTACATTCTATGGCTTATTCAAGTCAAACCCCGCCATCATGTCTTCACCTGGCACCGAACAGAACCCTTGGCGAATCGCCATAATTGGAGCCGGTCCAGCCGGTTTCTACGCAGCTGACCACTTTTTCAAGCAGGCTGACCTTCATGTCAACGTCGATGTGTTCGACCGGCTTCCCACTCCCCATGGCCTCGTAAGAGCTGGAGTGGCACCTGATCATGAGAAGATCAAGAACGTGACGCGCATTTTCGATAAGACGGCTTCCAATCCGAGTTTTAGGTTTTTTGGAAACGTTGAATTCGGTAATCACGTTTCGCTCGAACAACTCAGGAGCTTCTATCATCAGGTCTACTTTTCGACAGGTGCTCAAGTCGATAGGGCTCTTGGGATTCCAGGGGAAGACCTGGAACGAAGTTATTCGGCTACCGAGTTTGTGGCTTGGTACAACGGTCATCCAGATTTCAGGGACCTACAGTTTGACTTGAGCCAGGAGCGTGTAGTCATTGTGGGCGTAGGTAATGTGGCCATCGATGTAGCTCGCATATTGTGCAAAACAGTGAATGAATTGAAGACCACTGATATTGCCGACTATGCACTTGATGCCCTCTCCGAAAGTCGCGTAAAGGAAGTGATACTGATGGGCAGAAGGGGTCCAGCACAAGCTGCTTTTTCTTTGAAAGAAATCAAAGAGATGGGTGAATTGGCCGATGCATCAGCCGTGACTATGGCAGATGAAATGCAGCTCGACGAGCATTCCTCAGCGCAATTAGAAACGAACCCGGACCGCATGACCTCCAAGAAGTTAGACGTACTCGATGGCTTCCTCGAAGGTACCAACGAAACAGCCTCCCGCACCTGCCAGGTACGCTTTCTTGTTTCACCAATAGAACTACAGGACGACGGTAGTGGCGCTGTAGGAGCTATGAAAGTGGGACGTAACAAGTTGGAGCCTTCCTCTTCTGGCCGCCTTGGTGCGCGAGCTACTGGCGAGACGTTCGAATGGCCTGTAGGACTTGTTTTCCGCTCTGTAGGCTACAGAGGTGTTGCACTCCCTGACATTCCGTTTAATGATGCCTGGGGAGTAATCCACAATGAGAAAGGACGCATTACGGATGCTGACGGAAATGTGGTAGAGGGATGCTACGCTGGCGGATGGATAAAACGAGGGCCAACTGGAGTCATCGGTACCAATAAGCCTGATGCTGTCGAAACGGTAGCCTGTATGATAGAAGACCTCCAAGCAGGGAAGCATTTTTCCCCATCGGAATCTGACGCCGAGTCATTCTTGAGAGGAGTTCAACCTGCGCTGTTCAATTATGCTGACTGGCTTGAATTGGACCGTATCGAGACCGAGCGCGGTACAGCATCTGGACGTCCTAGAGTCAAATTCACCTCTGTCGAAGAGATGGTGTCGGCCCTAGGCAAATCCCCAGAGTGATCGGTACAGATCTGCCTGGATAGTCGAAACATCCTTTTGGACACTCGGAATCAGCCGATGTGCTCGCTCACAGAAAGTAGAGGGTAGCCTTCCTCTTCTAATACGGATGCCAGCTCTTTTTTGATGTCGTCAATCGAAGATGTTTCTATCACCGCTTTCCCGATAGATACCTCTTTGGACGTAATACCTTCGAGCTGCTCAAGTGCCTCGTCGACGACCATTCTACAGTGATTACACGTCATTCCGCCAAGTTCTAGGGCGTATTTCATATCGTTTTTCCGAATTTGATTCCAGGAGTCATCGCATGGAGTTCGTTTTTATGATTTTTTTAGTCGCAGGCTATTTGTAACAACAGAAATGCTACTAAGCGCCATCGCGGCCGATGCCAAGACTGGACTTAAGAGAATCCCAAAAGCCGGATATAAAGCACCTGCTGCAATTGGGATCAGTAATACGTTATAGACGAAAGCGAAAAACAAATTTTGCTTGATCACTTTCATCGTGTCAGATGCAAGATCAAAGACCTCAGGAACTAACGCCAGGTCATTTCTCATAAGCGTGACATCGCTTGTTTCCCTTGCTATGTCGGATCCCGCTTGAACAGCGATCCCGATATCTGCTATTGCCAGTGCAGGAGCATCATTGATACCATCTCCAATCATGGCAACCCGCAGGCCCTTGGACTGTAATCCCTGAATCACTTCAACCTTTTCCCCTGGTAGAAGCTCCGCGTGTACGGCCAAGATACCTGCATCACTAGCAACGGCGTCTGCCGTTAATTGGTTGTCCCCTGTTAGCATATGGACCTGCCTGCCAGAACGTATCAGCCGCTTCACCATCGTAGGCGCGTCTGTGCGCATGCTGTCTGCTGCGATAATCATGCCGGCATACTTCCCATCAATCGCTACGAGAACCCTTGATCCGACTATTTTCGTGTCGTCAGCTTGTTCTATCCCTGTGGCGGCAGCTACGTATCGCTGATTTCCGACGACAACGAGTTTATCGCCAACGCGAGCAGTTATACCTGAGCCTGGATCTACAGAGACATCACTTGCACGAGACGGAAGTAGATCCAACGAATCGGAATAAGTGAGTATAGCCCTTGCAAGCGGGTGCTCTGACCAGGCTTCTACAGAGGCCGTTAGGCGAATCAGCTCCTGTTCGTCCACTCCTTCCACAGCCCTGACATCTACGACTGCGAGCTTTCCTGTGGTAACCGTACCCGTCTTGTCTGTTGCAACGTCAGTCACCACGGCAAGACGCTGTAAAGAAGCTGCATCTCTAATCAGAATACCAAGACGTGCTGCCCGTCCAGTGCCAACAACAATGGCCGTCGGCGCTGCCAGACCGAGGGCACATGGGCAAGCGATTATCAGCACGGCGACAAACCTAAGGAGCGCATTGTCCAACGAGGGCTCAGGACCTAAAACCCACCATGCCAAACCCGTAAGGGTAGCTACTATCAAAACGCTCGGTACAAATATAGCAGCAATCCGATCAGCCAATAGCTGGATGGGCGCTTTCGTAGCCTGCGCACGGGATACCATTCCTGCAATCTGATTTAACAAAGTGTCAGGTCCAACCCTGGACACCTCAACGACCAAGACGCCTGACGTATTGGTAGTACCTGCAATGACAGGATCCCCCTTTCGGCGCGTGACTGGAACAGATTCCCCTGTTACCATTGCCTCGTCAACAGGACTTGCTCCTTCCGTCACAAACCCATCAACAGGAATTCGCTCTCCTGGTAGAATTCGTACCTTTTCGCCCAGTTCAACGTCGGCGACCACTACCATGTGCTCTACACCAGCGCGAAGCACTCGTGCTTGATCTGGTTGTAGGTTTTTTAACAGAGCAATGGCTTCACCAGTACGGCCTTTGGCCCTTTCTTCTAACCACCGGCCGATTAAAACGAAGGTTACGATCAAGGCAGCCGCCTCAAAATAGACGTCTGGCATTGCCCCATTCGCAGAGACTAGAGAAGGTGCCAGTGTGGCAACACTCGAATAGCCAAACGCAGAACCCACACCAAGAGCCACCAACGTGTTCATGTCCGTCGCCCGGTGCCGCAATGCCGTCCAAGCTGCCCCAAAAAAGGGTGTTCCGGAATATAGAACGACGGGCAAGGACAATAGGAGTTGGACGAAGTGGCCATTTGCAACGGCAATGGCCCCATGACTCATCGCTAAAACGGCCAAGGGTGTGCTGAAAAGAACAGCCACCATCAACCGATAACGCATAGCCCGTTCACGGTCCCCTCTCTCGTCAATATCCTCAGTTAGCGATGAAGCCGATGTTGGCCGAAAGGCCGTAATTATCGTCGATAGTGCCTTGCCGGGTAGAATGGTCGGCAAATAGCCAATGGTAACTTTCACACCAGCGGCATCTTGCACTGTTTCAAGGTCAATTACACCGTTTGTCGCCTCTAATTCAGTCAGCAAACCTTCTAAACGGATAGATGCCTCTTCCCCATCGAAATGTGTCTCGGCGATGCTGGTTCTTACTCCATACCCTGTTTTTCGGATGGCAGCCACTAAGTCCTTGACACTTGGCCCTTCTGTAGAGCGTGAAATCACGGCCTCTTCAGAGGAATAATTTACTCCAGCGTGCTCAACTCCAGCAGTCTTGTTCAGTTTTTGCTCGATCCGAAGCGCACAGGCCGCACACGTCATTCCCTGTACGGGAATCGTCAGGCTTTCGCTCTCAGGCTCATCGTGGAGCAATGAAATGTTCAATTCAGTCATGGTCGCAGGACGCGAAATATGAACGATTCTGCGGGGTGCGAAGAATAAATGTAAGCAGCGATATGCGTAATGATCCTGATTCTTCTACTCGAAGCCCTTCCAACAGAACGGATTCATGAATTCCGTTCATTCCCGTTGTTATCTTCGGGACCAGAACTTCGGAAATCTATATGAAACGTCACGTCAAACCTTACGCCACGATCTACGACGTAGCTAACGCAGCAGGTGTGGCTATTTCTACCGTATCAAGGGTGCTGAACGATTCTCCCGATGTCTCTGAGAATACCCGCCGCAAGGTGGAACGAGCTATCGAGGAGTTAATGTATCATCCAAATCGGACCGCTCGATCTCTTGCCCAGCAGGAGTATCACTCCTTTGCTGTTGCTCTTCCCTCCTTTACGGTTCCATTCCAGACCGAATTGTTGAAAGGTATTCGCACGTTCCTGAAAGAATTCGACCATGATTTGCTGATTTGCGACCTCGGTTCATCCGATCAAATTGGAGCCCTCCATCGCTTTCTCAACAGAGGGGCAGTTCGCGGATTACTCCTATGCGGAGTTCCTGTGGATGAACCCTTGGCTAGAGAACTCTCTTCATTTAGCTCTCCAACCGTGCTAGTAGGCTATTCAGATCCTGCTTTCGACAGTTTCTGCTGGGATGATGCCGCTGGCGCGCAGGCTGCTGTACGCCATTTGATTGATCAGGGCCATCGTGAGATTGCAATGATCAGGTCCGGCGTTGACAGCACAATGCAGCAAGACAGAATTATGGGATACAAAGACGCTCTGACGATTGCGGGACTGCCCGTTCTGGAGGACCGTATTGTGTCAGGGAAACCGCAATACCATGGCGGTTTTTCAGAAGAGGATGGCTACGATGCCATGCAGACTATTCTCGATAATCATTCTCAGTGCACAGCAGTTTTTTGCAGTTCGGATGTTCAAGCAATTGGTGCCTTGTTAGCGCTCAGGGAACGAAGTGTTTCGGTACCTGAACGGATGGCTATCGTTGGATATGATGATATAAAGGCGTCTCGTTTTCTTGGACTCTCTAGCGTTGACCAAAGCATGCAGAAAATTGGACATAGAGCAGCAGCGAAGCTGCAGGAACGAATTGATAGACTTGCGCCGGAAACACCCTCCCACATCGTTGTTGAACCCCGTCTCGAAGTCAGGTCTTCGAGTCTTTACCCACGTACTGATTGATGGAAAGTGCTGTCGCCGCCCAAATGGGCGCCACGGTTAGAGACACTCACTTTGACTTCCTCGGAACTCGCTACGGCGGAAAAGTGCGTGACACCTACCAAGTAGGAGACCGCCTGGTGCTCGTCACATCAGATCGTATTTCAGCGTTTGATCACATTCTTCGTCAGACGATTCCATTCAAGGGACAAGTACTCAATCAGCTAGCCGCTTGGTTTTTCTCTCAGACGCAAGACATTGTGACCAACCACGTGCTTTTGCTACCTGACCCCAATGTCACAATTGCGAAACGTTGTAACGCGATTCCTGTCGAGTTCGTTGTACGAGGATATGTAGCTGGTCACGCTTGGAGAACCTATCGAGACGGGGGGCGAACCCTATGCGGACACACTCTTCCTGAGGGTCTTCGTCAAAATTCTAAGCTTCCCTCGCCCATCCTAACACCTGCCACCAAGGCCGAAGAGGGTCATGACGAAGACATCTCCCGAGAAGGTATTCTCAATAGAGGACTGCTTTCAAAAGACCACCTGGATCAGTTGGAAGCGCTGGCCTTAGCCCTGTTTCAACGAGGCACGGACCGCGCAGCTGCTAGGGATTTGATCTTGGTTGATACCAAATACGAATTCGGTTTCGATAATGACGGCGGTATTGTGCTCATCGACGAGATCCATACGCCGGATTCATCCCGATATTTCTACGCCGATACGTACCATGAACTCCTTCAAGCAGACAAACCTCAACGTCAGCTGTCCAAAGAGTTTGTCAGAGAGTGGCTGATGAATAACGGCTTCCAAGGACTTGAAGGACAGGTACTTCCCGACATGCCCGACGACTTCAGGGCGATGGTCTCGTTTCGCTATATAGAGTTGTTTGAGCAGATCACAGGCACTTCATTCGTTCCAGATACTTCCTCTGATCCGATCGCGCGAATCGAAACAAACATCCGTAAAGCGTTGTCTGGCTTTAGATAAGGTGCCTTCCCCTTCACAGGCACTCTACTAAGACACCTACCGGGCTTGTAGCTTAAGGACGCTCCCATTTTGCGTCTTTCCACTGCGTTTCCCCGTCTTCGTATATCTCCTTTTTCCAGATTGGAACGCTAATCTTCAGCTCATCTATCAGAAACCTGCTGGCGGCAAAAGCCTCCGCCCTGTGGGACGAGGCCACTCCGATAATGACACTCGGCTCAGAGACTGATACTTCGCCAGTTCGATGAAGAATCGCGATGCGAAGAACATCCCATTTACTTGCCGCTGATTCTGCCAATGAAGCCATCTCCTTCAGCGCCATTGATTCGTGGGCTTCGTAAGCAAGCCGCACTGTCACACGCCCTTGGGTTAGGCGCCTGGTAGCTCCCACGAATATATTTATGCCTCCTCCCTCAGAAGCTGCTAGGTAGGACCAAACCTTATCAGGAGATATGGGCTCTGCCGATATGTCAATCCAGAAATACGTCATCCGCCGGAAACAGGTGTAAGTAGAGCCACGTCGTCTCCGGCTGCGATCAAGGTGTCCCAGCTTGCCCATTCGTCATTTACTGCAACCCTAATCACGTTATGAACAGGTTCTATAGAGGGAAAAGCTTTGACTAGAAGGTCCACCAACATGCGCGTTGAACAGTTTTCTGGCACCTCAACATGAATCATTGAAGCTCCCAAAGCCTCCCTGAGCATGGCAAATACGCGGACAGAAATAGTCATTACAATGAAGCGATCGTGTCTATTATGCCCGCCAGATCGGGAAGATTACCTGGATTGTCCAAAACCTCAGCGTACTGAACGATGCCATCTGTATCTATCAAAAAGGATCCTCGACGGGCAATACGATCGTACTTCATAGGACCAAAATTATGATCGAACTTACAATCAAACGCCTCAGCGACCTCTGCATTATGATCGCTCAACAAAGACACCTTGAATCCGTTGCTTTTGGAGTATTCAGCTAAAGAAAAGATCGTATCTGTTGAAACTCCGAACACTTGGGCTGGCGAGTACGCCCCTAAATTATTAGTCACTTCGTGTAATTCTGTAGTGCACGTTCCTGTGAAGGCAGCAGGGAAAAAAAGGAGTAGAACTGGACCGTTTTTTAATGTTTCGTGGAGATTTACGGGTTGCTTCTCTTCAGAGTATAATGTGAAATCTGGAGCTTTATCGCCAACGTTCATACTGCATGGAATTATCTAGTTCGGATGGCATGAATAGGTAAGACTTTGGCGGCATGTCGGGCGGGGATCCATGACGACGCGGTACAGAGCACCAAGGTTATAGCTGCCACAACAATGAAATCAACGGGATTCAGATCGATTGGCGCGGTATTCATGTAGTAGGCCTCGGCAGGAAGAGGGATGATACCAAAGCGCATTTGTAATAAGGCGAATACTAGAGCTATCACTTCTCCAATAACAACCCCACTAGCTCCGATTAGCAGACCTAATCTCACAAATATGCGCTGCCTCATAGCGGCCGTGGCACCCATACTAGCCAGAATGCCCATCTCTCGATTCTTTTCCAAGATGATCATGAGCAAGGTTCCAATCACATTAACTGCTGCCACGAATACAATAATGGAAATGATCATGGGAATAATACTCTGTTGCAGAGATACCCAAGCAAACAAACTCCGGTAAATATCTGTGACTGGTCGCGCTATGGCGGGAAAGTCCAGACGAGAGTCAAGAAGGTCTGCGGCTTCCGTATAATCTACCCCGCCATTGACTCGTACATCAAACCGGGTTATTTCATCAGGACCGTACTCCAACAAAGAGCGGGCCTCAGACAAGCCGACAAACACGTAAAGCTCATCAAAGTTGGCTAGAGATGTTTCAAAGATGCCTGTTAGGACAAATTGCTTGACGCGAGGGGCTCCTCTAGCTCCTGATCCAGGGCCACCTTGAATGGAGAATGCTGTCAAATGCTCTCCAATTTCGGCTCCCAATTGTCGTGCGAGCGTAGCTCCGATCACAATGCCGGGGCCTGATACACTAGAAGCAGACGTACCATTTTGAGGTTCAAGAAGGCCTGTTCCTTGTAGTAAAGACGACGAAATGTAATCCGGCAGGCTACCAACACCTTGTAAGGAAACCCCGTCGATGTCATTTGAGCTTCGACGGATAAGCACAAATTCCTGAATGATGGGCATCGCTGTCGAGACAATCGATTCATTACCAAGAATATTGGAGAGCATCGCAGCGCCTTGCAAAGGCTCATCTCGAATACTTTGAACCTGAACGTGGGAGGCAAAACCAATGACCTTGTCGGTAATCTCACCACTGAATCCTCGGACGATAGAAAGCGCTAGAATAAGTGCTGCTACCCCGACTGCAACACCACCAATCGATATCCATGTAATCAACCGCAAAAAACGGCGACCTTCACTCTTCCCTTCTGCACCACGCAGATACCGTCTTGCTATGAAGGATTCGACGTTAAATGACACGGAAGCAGCGTGATTTGGCTCGAACGGAAAATCCGTTGCGAAAGAAGGTCCTGTACGTCCATTAACCCTCTGGTCGCGGATCGTAAGAAGCGTGGTCTTCGAGGAAGCGTAATCTTCGAGGAAGCGGTGTGACGCTTGGCCCCCTCGCAGGATCCTGAAAACGACACGCGGGCCCGCGCTGAACAAACCCCGTTTCAATTCCTTCGGAATCTAGACGGGAATCTTTTCCCTGCCTGCATCGCCGTCGAAATCAATATCGACGAAGTGATACGGAGGCCAGGGGCCACTTACCTCGATTCTAATGCCTTGGGCATCATATTCCGCAGATAAGGTTTTAACAGCATGCTTGAATTCTTCCTCGGATGCTATTGTGACTAGATGCGTTGCATTGAGTAGCATTTCAGCTTCCGTATTCGGATTCCGCATACTCTCCCCTGCATATCTCGCTAGGTGAGCATGAATCTTTGTAGCTGTTGCTTCTAATTCTGCTGCTGCTGGTTTCTCACCGGCGGCGGCTCGCAGAAAGTCAGCGACGCCACTTGGCACGCCTTCAAGATCGTTGGGCACCGTATTCACCGATGATCCGTCAATGCGGACACTGACGCTGAATTCGGAGCGGTTGTGCAGTCGAACAAGCGCCTCTTGTAGAGCATCCTTTCTGGAGTCTATGAATTGCATGATCTCGCGCGGATTTGAAAACACGCAACCGAAGCGCATTGGTATTACGGTCTGCACGGCTTGAGCCTCAGCCAGAACATCTGCATGACGACGTACATGGCTTTTCAACCAGTCCGTGTCCTTCATCGATTCGCGGATGACCTTGGGAGAAAACTTCTGGTTTCCTATCGGGCTGACAAGGGCCGTCAAAGAACCACAGGCAAGTAATTTCACTTCAGAGTCTGCATGGATTCCTTCAATACCATAAAAGGATTCAGAATCGGCTGCTTCAGTACTGATTACGCCATAAACATAAAGCGTCGTAGTATTTATCCCTGGTTTTGGAAACTTTGGGGCTCTTGTTCGAGCACCATCACCTGAAACTGCGCCTGACAAAGGATCTCGATCCGTTGGACGAAACTCATTGACAGTCCATGATTTACGGGCACCCGAGTCAGTAGATACTTCTGTTTGGCTAGGGTCAGCCGAAACTGATTCGGTCAGTAAAGACTCGTCACTAGAGGGGGTACCTCCTGGAGTGGATGGATCAATATCTGATAGCTTCGACCATGTTTCTGAAGACTCAGTGTCTTCTGTAGTTACAGTCGGCCCTTCAAAAGGCTGTGAGTCTAGCTGGTTCGGGTCTTCATTGCTAGGTTGTGTCCGCGTTGATTGGATGTCGCGAATAGCTTGCTTGAAAAATGCACGCTCTCCAGCTTCATCTGTACCAGCAACATTCTGACCAATGTCATTTAGCGCATTAGCAAGAAGGCTTTCCATCAAGTGACGCTGGACGATTCCGCGCATGCGCTGAACCACTTCATGCTGGTCATCCACGTGAGATGCCGCCCCTTCAACCACTGCATCAGCATCACGAAGTAGATTCAGTGACTGACGAGCAATGTCTTCGACAACGATCTCATAAAGACGTGTCGTAGCGCCTGTGATTTGTTTTGATGTATCCGGGATGTACGTCCTGGATTCTTGAGCCACTTTTTCCTGATCTCCCAGCTGGGACATCGACTCGCGAGCAATCGTGAACAGAAGCTGGTTGCGTAGTTCTCCAATTGCATCTAGGATGTGCTCGTGTTGCTGATCAACCTGCCAGAAAGCTTCGGCACCTGCCTTTTCAGGGTCCTCGATACTTTTGACAACCTGGTCCGCAACGCCTTTGAAAAGCTTCATTCGGACAGCTTCTTCGATCGCATCCAGTTCCTTGGTTGCACGCAGGAACGTGCTGGCTTTTTCAGAAGCATACTGCACATCGTACAAGCGCTCCTTCGTCATGTCTGCTACCTCGGTAAGCAACATGTTTTCCAAAACACCCGAAGCCTGGCGTACTTCTGCTGGAATGGCATCCATTCGTGCTCGAGCATCACTCGAAACCTTCTCAGCCGACTTCATTCGTGATCCTGCCTCGATGACGATGTCATCTATTAGAAGCGACATCGTGGCCTTAATTGCCCGCTGGAACACGTCGTTTTGAGTTGGGACACGAGAAGAAGCATCCTTAGCAACTTTATCAGAAGCACTCAAGCGTTCTAGAGCATGCTCTGAGACGCGCTCTGTAAGTTTGGCTAGAGTGCCTCTAACTGCGTCGAGAATTCGTTCGTTCTCGTCTGCAATTCGTTTGTTGGCATCAGCGGCTACCTGAGAAGAGTCTTCCATGTCACGTAGCGTAAAGCTGACAACACGGTCGATAAGTTTAGTTCTGGTTTCCTTGACAGCTGCTCGGATTGCCTCGGTGTCTTTAGTAAACGAAGGAAGGACATTCCCGACGACTGCTTGTGTGTCTTCCGCTTGGCGAGCTGCTACTTCACGCACGAGTGCGTGGATGTACTGCTCGACTTCAGCTACTGCTTCGCGGACTGCTGGATGATCTTCTGTGATCCAAACTCCTGCGCGTTCCCGCACTTCCTCAAGGTCGGCAAGCGAACGCGTCGCCCGATCGGCGATGTCCTCAATGAGTTTATTCTGAACGGCGTCTCGGTTTCCTACGAGGATCTCGTTCTCAGGATCGATAAGTTCAAACGCCCTGTCTGACGTCTGCTCGATATTGGATACGGCTTCAATAGATTCAGATGCGATCTGACCGTGAACCCGTTCTCGAACCTGCTCAATGATCTGATCCATAAGATCACGACGTTGCTCGAGGTCGGCTGCTGTGGCAGAAATCAAGTCGTTGGAAGATGCCAGGTCTGCCGCCATTGTATCGGCTAGACGGGTCACGAGTGACTCGGTAGCTGAGGCTTCCAAGCGAGCACGCAATTCATCGTTCGATGTGATCGAATCTGAAACGCGTTCATTGACAATGGAAAGCATCTCATCATCGCTGGCTGCAGTCTCTTCTACGGCTTTCTGCACGCGAGACCGGATCTGTTCTTCAGCCTCACGCAGACCGTCAGCCCATTCTGATGAAAGCAGGAATTCTTCTAGGCGCGTATTAACCATCTCCTGAATGTTCTGCTCAAGAGCAGCCTCGGGAGTGTTCAATGCATCCGTAATCTCGGAAAGCGTTCTTTCAGTAAAGAGTTCGGTTGCCTTTTCGGACAGTCGCTGCAAGAGTGATTCGTAGTCTGCCGAAGACACGAGATCGCGAATCCGCTTCTCGTATTCCTGGACAGGAACCTCGTTAACTTCTGTTGCGATCGTATTGACGAGCTCAGGAAGCAGTGTGAGCGTAAGGTGATTCTGTGCAGTTTCGGCAATTCTGTCGGCAAAATCTGAAAGGTCGAGATCATCCATCTTCGCTTTGATCAGGGAATCGATATCAACCTGATCCTCAGCGATAACATCCTTTGAAATATCATCAACGAGACTTGGCACCACTATACTCCTGAATGTGGTTTCAATCTCGCTACGAAGAGTGTCCTCGAGGGATTGCGTTTCGACCTTCTTCACACCGGCGAGAACCAATGCCTCTAGATCGTTGCTGTCTGGACCGTTGATGCCGCGCGCGATTTCATCCACCAAGTCTGGCAGGACGGATTTGCGAAATGTGGACTCTATGCGAACACGCAAAGTGTCGATCATCGATTGGGTTTCGATGCCATCTACTCCAGCACGAACAATCGCCTCCATCTCTGGAGTCTCTGTATTCGTAGCGGTTGAAGCAACGTCATTGATGATCTCGGGAAGGATGTCTTCCTGAATCTTGTGTTTGAATCCGACCATAAGGACAGACCGCAATCCGCTCATATCGATTTCTTCCAGCTTCTCCTTGACCATCGTTTCGATAGCTGGAGCGTCTGGGGAAACCTCTTGCATAATCTCATCCATAACGGATGGAAACAGCTGAGACTGGATTTCCTTCGTGATGGAAGACTTGAGCTCAGAGGATATACCTGCAAGATCATTTTCGTCCATGAAGGAGCGAACGATTTCTGAGAAACCGTCTAGGGTGTGGGAGTTGATTTCGTCTACGACCTGCTGGATGAGTGATCGAAGCAATTGCTTCTTGACTGCATCTCTGGCATCGCTGACGTTCGCCTGTTCAGATTTGAAAAACATAGTGATAGCCCGGAATCCGGGAGTTGTCTCGGAGTTTGTTCTAGTCACAACAGAACCATCTTCGTGCCGCACCTTGATTACAGAAGCACAAAAAATGATTTGTTGGCCTCAATAGTGCTTTTATGACTCATCAAGGCTGCTTTAGAGCGCTATTCCGAAGGGATCACTGGAGCTGGCGGTGTTATCACAAAAGATGATTGAAAAGGGATTTCCTTCCTGTTACACGGAAAATTGTGCCTTCATTCGCTTGAATACGACCCGGCTTAGAACTTTTCGAGAACGGGTTTGGGAGCCCTTCCATGGACCTTAGATTCCGGAATCGCAGGGTTTTATATTCTGCGTGGATGGATAGAAAACCAACGGTCTCCGAGGCTCACTACGATATGAATAACACCTATTCTCGCACTCCAGATCCGGTCAACGAACCGGTCCGCTCGTACGCACCAGGATCTCCAGAAAGAGCTTCCTTGCGTCAAACGATGAAAACGATGCGGGAAGAAACCATCGATATCCCAGCCTTCATCAATGGCGAAGAAGTCCGCACAGGCGACTTGATTGATATCGTTGCACCGCATGAACATGCACGCGTCCTCGGAAGAGCTCATCAGTGTGCTGCACCTGAGTTGAATGCAGCCATTTCGTCGGCCGTGGCTGCCAGGAATGATTGGATGAACATGCACTGGACAGATCGTGCAGCAATCTTTTTGAAAGCCTCGGAGCTTCTAGCTGGTCCTTGGCGTGACATTATCAACGCGTCTACCATGCTGGGCCAGAGCAAGAACCCGTATCAGGCAGAAATTGATGCTGCGTGTGAGTTCATCGACTTCCTGCGGTTCAACGTCCGGTACATGGAGCAGATCTACAAGGACCAACCCATTTCGTCTCCTGGTGTTTGGAACCGAGTTCAGTACCGCCCGCTCGAAGGATTCGTCTTCGCCGTCACGCCATTCAACTTTACATCTATTGCAGGTAACCTTCCGACGGCACCCGCACTGATGGGTAATACGGTGCTTTGGAAGCCGTCATCTACCCAGTTGCATTCAGCGTACTACCTGTACAAAATGTTCGAGGAAGCTGGGCTTCCTAAGGGTGTTATCAACATGGTTCCAGGCCATGGTGCTGAGGTTGGTGATCCAGTATTTGCATCGGAACACTTTGCAGGCCTCCACTTCACAGGCTCCACTGGAACGTTCAACCATATGTGGTCGACGATCGGCAACAACATGAACACCTATCGTGGTTATCCGCGAGTTGTTGGTGAGACCGGTGGCAAAGACTTTATTATGGCGCATCCAAGTGCCGATGCTATCCCTGTGGCTACCGCTATTGTTCGTGGCGGGTTTGAGTATCAGGGTCAGAAATGTTCAGCCGCATCAAGAGTCTACGTTCCGAAATCACTTTGGCCAATCATTCGTGACTCAGTCGTTGCTCAGTTGGACGAAATCAAGATGGGTCCTGTCGAGGACTTCACGAACTTTATCAATGCTGTCATTGATAGAAAGTCGTTCGACAATATCACGTCCTACATCGACCATGCCAAAGCAACAGATGGCGTTTCTGTCTTGGCTGGTGGCAACTACTCGGATGAAACCGGCTATTTCATCGAACCAACCGTTCTTGTAACCGAGGACCCACTATACCGGACAATGTGCGAAGAGATCTTCGGCCCGGTAGTGACCATCCACGTTTACGATGATGACCGCTACGATGAAACGATTGACCTGCTCAACCGAACGTCTCCATTTGCACTTACGGGAGCCATCTTCGCTCAGGACCGGTCTGTGTTGGCCTCTACATCAGCCGCTCTGGTGGACAGTGCAGGAAACTTCTACTTGAACGATAAGCCGAGCGGTGCCGTAGTTGGACAGCAACCATTCGGTGGCGCACGTGCTTCTGGTACGAACGACAAAGCTGGATCGTATATGAATCTTGTAAGATGGGTATCTGCCCGTACGATCAAAGAAAACTTCAATCCTCCGCATCACTTTGGGTATCCATTTCACGAGGCAGATCCAACCGATCTACCCTTGTAGCGGATCTTTCAACAATCTCCTTACGTGACCCATATGGCTCAGTCATTCAAGGTTGTGCAGTACGGCATCGGGCCCATCGGGCAATCCTGTCTGCGAACTATTCTTACCAAGAATAATCACATTAAACTAGTGGGAGCGATCGATATCGATCCCAACAGGGTCGGAAAGGATGTTTCCGAGATTCTTGGGCTGGATGCACCCGTTGGTGTTCAAGTCTCAGCTGACGCGGAAGAGGTTCTATCCAGGACAAAGCCGGACGTAGTAGTTCATACCACATCATCTTTTCTCGCCCGGATGTACGACCAACTTGTGCTATGTGCCAAGCATGGAGCTAATGTAATTTCGTCTACAGAAGAGCTTTCGTATCCATTCGATAGACACCCAGAGATTGCCAAGGAGCTTGATCTTGTTGCAAGAGAAAACGGCGTTACCATTCTAGGCACTGGCGTTAATCCGGGCTATGCAATGGATGCGCTAGCTCTCATGGCAACGGGCGTATGTAATGAGGTCCGTTCCATTACGATCAACCGAGAGGTAGACGCCGGTCTGCGGCGCCTACCACTACAGCAAAAAGTTGGTGCCGGGATAACAGCAGAGCAGTTTGCTGAAAAGAAGGCGACTGGGATGTTTGGTCACATCGGATTGGTCGAATCCATCAGGTTGATAGCGGACGGTCTTGACTGGTCTATCGATCGCATCGAAGAACACCTTGATCCAGTCATTTCTCCACGGGAAGTAATTACACCTTTTTTGACGGTCAAGGAAGGGTCTGTGGCAGGTATTCACCATCATGCCTATGCCTACGATGGTGAAGAACTTCTCTTGACGCTGGATCTGAAAATGTTTGTAGGCGCAGAAGACCCCCGTGACGCAGTCAAAGTTGATGGAGATCCTCCCATGGACCTAGTTGTTCGCGGTGGCATTTTTGGAGATACAGCGACTGTTGCTACACTCATTAATGGCATACCTCAGACCTTCCACGCTCAGCCTGGCCTACAAACGGTGAAGGACGTTCCACTAGTTCGGGCATTTGGCACCCGCTAAGCAGGTTGTGTCAGCATGAGTTCATTGGAAACGTCATATCGCAGTTTCAATTCAACCGATCATCCCCTCAGAGCTGGCAAAGCTTCCGTAGCGGCTGCAGCGCTCGCAAAACCAATCGGTTTTTGCATGCTTCCAGTAATGATTGCCGCATTAGTGACGATGCTTCAGGGATTCTATGCGTTGGGATACTTGCTGTACGGATTCCCATTAGCGTCGGCCGTGGCTCTTGGCTGGACGTGGCTCCGTGTTCGAAGTCAAATCGTCGAAATTCATATTTCAAATGACTTGGTTGCCGTGCGCTCACTGATGGAAGCGGCTTCTCCTGCCTCACCATTGGTTTTCAAGCGCCTGATCGATGTCGATTTTAACGAGCGACCTGCTCGGATCACCCTCGGACTGGATCAACAGCAGCTTCACCCAGGTTTGTGGCCTGAATGGAACCTGGTGCAGCAGTCCCTACATTCTTCGAATGCAACTGGGCACCAAGATGAAGTGAGAAATGAACCGAGTATAAGCTTCTCGCATCCGACGACAACTGATACAACTCTACCGTGATCGAGATTGATAAACATTCTGGCCAATCTGTTCACCAACAGGTAGTCAACGCTATGCGTTTTCGCATTGCGGGTGGACAATATCGCATCGGTGGGCGCCTTCCAGCGACGCGAAAGCTTGCCTCGCAGCTGGGAATATCTTTTCACACAGTCCGCAAGGCGTATCAGCAGCTTGAAGAAGAAGGTCTAGTCGAGGCCCGCGCTGGAAGCGGCTTTATTGTTAAGGATGCTGCTCCCTTAAGCAAATCGGAACGCATGGAGCGTGGAGCTTCCATTCTGGGCGCAGCACTCAAAGAGGCAGTTGGAATTGGCCTGGATGAGGAGGAGATCACCTATCTGCTGGATGAGCAGATTTCACTTCTAGAATCTGAAGAGGATCAAACTAAAATCGTTATCGTGACGCCTTTTCGCGAGTTGGGTCAAGCATGTGCCTCTCAACTTTCCGAACAACTTCAACGAGACTGCGAAACGGCTGCGCTGACGGAAGTGTCACAACATGCGGATGCCGATCTGTTGCTGGTGCCGTTTCGGCATGTCAAGCAAGTGCTTTCGATGAACCCCAGAGCAGATGTGATTGGCACTACTATCGTCTTGGGAGAGGAAGCTCTTGCAGCTACTTCGCGATTACTCGACCATGAGACATTGGGGCTCGTTACCCGCTATTCCGATGCGATTGCTCCGCTTTTAGCGGAAATACGAGCTCAGACCAAGTTTTCAGGCCAGGTATTAGCGGTATCTGTGGACGAGGGAGATTCGTATGTCGCCTCTCTTGTCCGCCAAAGCGAACTTCTTGTCTATACTCCTGGGGCTGAAAGACGAGTAAGACCTTTCATCGAAAGAGCGCGCAAGCATGTCGAATTGACACTCGCTTTAGCTTCCTCATCCGTCGAGCGCGTTCGCAGTCTGATCCCCTGACCAGCCTGTTTCGTCCGAAGCAGCTTCATCTTCCTCGCCGGGATACTTTACTCGTACGTGATAAATCCCGGTAAGTACTCCCAGGAATGCCTCTTTGATTTTGCGCAGCTCCGCAAACGTAAGATCTGTATCGTCAAGCAGTCCATCGACGCGTCTAGACTCAACCATTGACTCAATTAGAGCCGACAGCCGTTTATGAGACGGATTCTCTACCGTACGGCTGGCCGCTTCGATGCCATCGGCTAACATCAAGATGGATGTCTCTTTGGAACAAGGATCGGGACCTGGGTACCGGAAGTCCGACTCCTGCACCGGTGGATCACCTTCCTTGGTCTGCTTCAGAGCTCTCTGATAAAAATATTCAATACGCATGGTCCCGTGATGCATCGGGATAAACTCTTCTACGATGCGGGGCAACCGATTACGTCGAGCTAGATCAATACCCTCTTTGACATGAGAGGCAATTATCAAAGCACTCATCCTAGGCTTCAAACCGTCGTGTGGGTTTACCCCTCCACGCTGATTTTCCACAAAGTATTCCGGCTTAACCATTTTCCCTATGTCGTGATAGAGCGCGCCAACCCTGGTAAGAAGCGCATTGGCCCCAATCGCTGCTGCAGCCGTCTCGGCAAGATTCGCTACCTGAAGCACATGATTAAACGTGCCGGGCGCTTTCATGCTTAGATCTTTCAGAAGTGGCCTATTTGTGTCCGAAAGCTCGAGGAGCGTAAGATCCGTTGTAACCCCAAAAGCACGTTCGAACAACCACAAAGCTGGGTAGGCTAGGAGAAGAAGAACTGAGTTTATCGCCACAAAAATGGTTAGGTCAGTAAATCGGTCCATAGGCGTATTCTGCAACAACAGGTTCGCCCCCAACACAAGCATATAGCCCGCAAATACAACGCTGGCACTAACGAAAAACTGACTTCTGTTTCGGATGTCGCGGACGCTAAAGATTCCTAGCGTACTGGCGAAAAGCGTTGCAAACGTAAACGCAAAATCATAATTCAGAAGATGACTACCAATCAGTGCCATAGTCAACGAACCAAAAATGGCAACCCTTGAATCAAAAATAACTGTGAGTAGAATTGCCACGATCGCTACCGGGACCACATACATGTCTAGTAGTGCTGCCCGTAACGCAATTCCGTAAACAGATATCACGCCCATAAATAATAGGGTGATTAACAGAACAAGGCGATTATCATCAAAAATGGGTCTTCGCAGTAAGAACAGATACAGGAAGAATATCAGGAACGTAGCTATGGAGAGCAGGAAGTGTCCCGACAAGGTTTTCCACGGAATACTGCCGCCGCTTTGCTGAATCAGTTCATTTTGCAATGACTCGATCTTGAGCCGTATATCAGCTGTTACTCGGTCACCTTGTCGAACAATTACCTCGTTTTCGCGCACGATGCCCATCGTGGGTACAATTTGGTCCACTCTCACGGCCCATAATTCTTCCGTACCCTCACGGTCGTATTCAAGATTGGGGAAAAGCAGCCATCCGAACATTTTCTCCGCGATGGCTAATCTGCTTTCATCACCAAGCCATCGTAGTGCCAGTCTATCCCTAGCTTCTTCTAAAGCTTCAGCTACATCAAAAACACGGTTTACTGACGTGGGGGTTTCCTTGAACGTGACCTCGTTTCTGACGGAGAGACTGTCCGAGGAGATCGTTGACTTATCAAGGTCTAGTATCCCTGGATTCATCAGATCAAGCATAATCTGCAAAGCAGCGTCAAGAGTCTCCCGGTCCAGCCTCATGCCGCCTTGCCTACCTCTCGAATTAGCTGCCATACCCGAGGTTACTGCGGCATATGACGTTAAAATTGCCGTCCACTCAGGGCGCGTAAAGCGAACTGTCAAACTATCATACGAGGAACGATAACTGACCGAATCCCTGAGCGCTTCAGCCGTTCGTCCTCTAGTCTGGTTCAATTGAAACTGACCGTAATGGACGAGAATGCGCTGTAACTGACCCCTAAGCTGCTCTGCTCTGTCACGCACATCTTCCTGAGCATTTTGAACTCGAGTAAAGACAGGTGGAGTTTCTAGCCTTACTGCCTGTCGCTCGCTTTCAAGCTCAGCCGCAGGCTTGTTAATGGCAAACGTAAAAGGGGCATGTAGATTGGGTTGCCTCCATATCTCGTCCATCTGAACCGTGTACTGATAGACGGTGCCTCGAGGAAACGCGATCATCGTAACGACGATCAGCGATACAATCATCCCAATTTTAAACGCAATCCGCCGTCGCTTACGAGATATCTGATTCTGGATATCTCCTGACTCAAGAGTATCTCCAACAGGACGTACTGGAGGGCCGAAAAACGATAATCTTTTCAAAAATGACATGCGCTACCTATGCCGTAGAGAGAGCAAGGATCCAATACTGCATGTGATCGCGGCCCCCAATGCTGTGTACCAAGGCCATGCGAGAGGAACCAGCCCTCTAGCCATGATTTGCGCATCGTCAGGTCGCCACGTGAATCCCCAAGTTCCATTCCCGTCCATCCATAGCCCAAAAATGATAAGTACCATTGAGACCACACTTACGACGAATGCAATCATAGCATCCGCCTCAGAGACTTTGGAAGTGATTAATCCTAATAGAAAAGCTCCCAACAAGGCTCCATATGTGAACGAGGCAATCGAAAGACCTAGTTCCACTACTGGGTTTTGCTGGTCTTCGAACAGTGTGGCAAGAAAGACAAAAACCAGTGCCCAGCCAAGCGTAAGCAATCTTGACAGCCTGAGGCTTTTTGCTTCGTCCCACCCTGCGGCTCGCTTGCCAATTAGATCATTGAGGGATGAACTCGCTAATGCATTTAGAGAAGATGACAACGTGCTCATGGCCGCAGCAAGAATACCTGCAAGCACAAGACCTGCTATACCGACCGGTAGGTTTTCAACGATATAGCGAGGAAATACTTCATCGAGCCGCGCCAGTCCGAGGGTGGTTGCATCGGCACCGCCGTAGTGAATCCACAGAAACGCACCCACGGCCAGAAAGATGGCAAACTGGATCATTACAAAAAACGCACTCGAAATGATGGCCTTCCTCGCATCAAGAAGAGAGCGGCACGAAAGCAAGCGCTGTACGATTAATTGATCTGTACCATGGGAAGCCATGCTAAATATCCCTCCTCCAATAACCGCCGTTACCAAGGAATAAGGACTCGTAAGAATCGTTTTCAGCGATCCATCCACACTAAAGACTTGCAACTTACCGGCTGCTGCCAATTGACTGTAAACATCCCCTTCAAAGGAAGCCAGAAGAAGCGTCAAGGTCACGAGCGCCCCAACCACATAGACACTCATCTGGACAACGTCCATCCAGACAACGGCCTTGAAACCACCTACGTAGGTATATAAGGCCGTCAGTATCCCAATTGTGAGGATGATCATTGGATATCCGACGTCGAAACCTGCAGACGTGGCTATAATTTTGATGGGGATGGCCGTAGCAAAAAGACGAACTCCGTCAGCCAGCAATCGTGTCGCGAGAAACGTTACGGAGGCCAATCCCTGCAGACGTGGCCCAAAACGAGAGCCTAAAAATGCATACGCTGTTTGCAGGTCGCCCTTCATGTATCTCGGCAAAAACCAGATGGCGACGGCGATCCTACCGACCAAATACCCAAACGTCAATTGAAAAAACGTGAGTGCCCCACCATAGGCAACGGCTGGAATCCCGATTACGGTCAGCGTACTGGTCTCTGTCGCAACGATGGAAAACGAAATGGCCCACCACGGCATTTCTTTGTTTCCCAAAAAGTAGTCACCGACTGTCTTCTGCTTACCAGCACTCTTTATACCAAAAAGCACTACCGCAGCTAGATAGCCTACGATTACTACATAGTCTAAGGGATGTAGCATCTCAACCTCCGCGCTGAATCAACGCTTCTTCATCCAAGACTGAAATGCTCAACGCAGACGCTTTGTCTGCTTTTGATCCCGGATTTTCCCCCAGGACAAGAAAATCTGTTTTAGCGCTAACACTAGAAGACACCTTCCCACCTCGATCTTTGATGTACTGCTGCGCCTCCTTGCGTCCTAATGTGGGCAGCGTACCAGTTACGACAAAAGTGAGACCCTTAAACACAGCATCGGAGTCGGAAACAGGAGCTTCTGACTCGTCGCGCTCAAGAGACACACCAGAAGCCCTCAAGGCGTCAATTAAGTCACGGTTTTCAGGGATACTAAACCAATCCACGATACTCATCGCGATTACATCCCCAACGCCATCGATGTCTAATAACTCCTCTTGAGTGGATCGGGACAATTCTTCCATGCTCCCGATTGCACCGACAATCGTTTCAGCCGTTGTCCGTCCAATATGACGGATACCCAACGCAAACAGCAGCCGTGACAAAGGACGTTGTTTGGCCTGCTCGATACTAGCCAACAGGTTTAATGCCTTCGTTTCTGCAAACCCCTCAAGCGATAGGAGGTCTTCCCTATTCAACAGGAAGATATCTTTCAAGGACGTAATCCTACCTTCTTCTACCAGCTGGATTGCCATTTTTGAGCCAAAGCCCTCAATGTCTAGCGCATTTCGGGAGGCAAAATGTTCAACCAATCTGATGAATTGTGCTGGACACGCTGCGTTAACACAATAGGCATCCACCTCGCTATCTAAACGCTCAAGGAGCGTTCCACAAGCAGGACAATGAGCAGGCAATTGCCAGACTGATTCGCTCCCGTCTCGTACAGAGGCCACTGAAGCAACTACAGCCGGAATAACATCTCCGGCTCGCTTCACAACAACCGTATCTCCAATGCGGATATCACGGTCACGGATGTAGTCTGCATTATGCAGAGTAGCCTGGGAGACAATCACACCACCAATTTCCACCGGAGAGAGAACCGCTTCCGGAGTAATCATGCCTGTGCGCCCCACATTGACAATGATATCGTCTAGTGTTGTGGTGGCTTCCCTTGCCGGAAACTTGAAGGCAACAGCCCATCTTGGAGCATTGGCCACATTGCCTAACTGACCCTGGATACGGTAGTCATCAATCTTTACCACGACCCCATCAATGTCGTAGTCTAGACTATCTCTACGATCAATCCAGGCCTCGCAAAACGAGACCACTTCGTCAATACTAGAACATTGCCTAGCTTCCTTATTCGCTCTAAAACCCCATGTGCTCAGGATATGGAGCAGGTCGTGCTGCGATGACGCAACAATACTGGACGTTGGTCCGGTCGAATAGGCAAAGAAGGAAAGCTCTCGCTGTGCTGTGATCGATGAATCCAACTGCCGTAATGAGCCTGCAGCTGCGTTTCTTGGATTAGCGAAGGTTTTTAGTCCTTCACCACTTAAACGGGCATTCAAGGAATCGAATGCACTCTTCGGAAAATAGACCTCTCCTCTGATCTCAATTCTTTCAGGGATTGGATGCGCGGAGGGAATCAGCTTAAGTGGGATTGACCTGATCGTCCTAACATTGGCCGTAATATTCTCACCCACTCTTCCGTCTCCTCGTGTAGCGGCACGAACAAGGATCCCGTTCTCATACGTAAGGGCTACTGCCAGTCCATCTATCTTGAGTTCAGCATTCAACGCTGGCAGGTCGGTCTGCACCTCGTCCAATCTCCGCAAACATCGTTCATACCAAGCGCGGAGTTCATCGCCGTCGAATGCATTACCAAGCGATAGCATCGGTTCAGGATGTGGCACCTTTTCGAACCCTTCAAGCGGAGACGAACCAACGCGATGGGACGGACTATCCGGCCGAAGCCAATTGGGATGAAGCCCTTCTAGTTGCTTGAGCCATTGCATGAATTGATCATACTCGGCATCGGTTATGACCGGATCATCCTGACGATAGTATAGTTCTGCGTGGCCATTAAGCACCTCTACCAACTCGTCGAACACCATTCTCGCGCTCGATGTATCAGATGCTCCTTCACGAACTGACTGTAACCTGCGCGTGCGTTCTAGCAATGTCATGGCGCAGACGTCTCCTTCCTTGGTACGACACCGGATGTCGTCAAGGAGTCCAGCCAACGCTGCACTCTCACCCTTGAAATATCAAGCGGCTCCTGAATTTCAAGCCACTCTTGTGGTAGCTGATAGCCATCAACCAGGATGCGGGTATGCTCTACCTCCCGCTCCACCTTGATTCGATCAGTCACCAAAAACCGGCGCTGGTCTAAATGCTCCACCCAGTAGGACTTTCTTAAATCTCGATCCACAGTAACGCGCACAGGGTCTAATGCTTCGGTATACGCTACGATGTCCACAGCAAATGTATCGGGTAAAACAATCGGATCTGGCATCGGAACGGATTCGACTGACAAGCTGTCCCGCTGAACAAACGCAACAGATTCTTCGTCCCCAAGGTTAATGACCCAAGAAACTGCGAACCAAATCAGCGCGATCATCGCAACTCCTGCAATAATCAAGACTGCTGCACCACTCATATTCGGGAGGAGAACTGTTTTTCGATCTGCTAAACCAGACCAAATTCCTTCACCACCACTAGGCGTACTTGGCTCAGATCGTATGTGCTGAAAACCTTTGTGGTCTGGTACGTCTAAACTAGAGTCTTCTCCTTTATCTACGTCTTCCGATAAGGGTTCTTCAAGTGATTCCGAAGGGGCTACTGTAGAACCAGATTCTTCTTTTGAACTATTACCAGGGTCAGGACTCTCAGCGGGATGCTCTTCACTGTTTTCAACCGCATGCGACTCAACCTCTGTTACTAGGTCGGACTGATTCTCCAACGAATCTCTTGAGTCTGCGCCCTCTTTTTCCTGCCCTTGGTCGTCTTCAGCCGATACGTCTTGTGCACCCAGATATTTTTGTGCAAGCGAACCCACGTAATGCCCCGAAAACACTTCTTCAAGCGCCTGCATCATATCCGCTCTGTCTACCTTCAGGACAGAGGCGTGGACACCGAATAGCGAGCGTAAGTACACATGGTTAAACGCCGGATGGCCGATCAGTGCACTCTCCTCCAATTGCTCGATGACATCATCGGCAAGACGCGTAGCATCCATGACCTCTTTTAGGTCAACACCACGTTTGCGCCGGATGGTTCGGAGATCCCGAGCCAGTCTGCGGCCGGCCTCGAGCTGTGACTCCGTTGCCGCCATGCTGGTAATTGGGTTGGATTCAGACGATAGATAAATCGGTCTGAAAGGTACGTTTTACATCGTCACCGATCCAGAAAACCATTCAGACCAGAAGTTTTCGCTGGTAAACATAGGACTGAACCCTTCAAATGACTGTTGCCCAAATTAAGATAGTGATCTAAGCCTACCATTTTCGCCGGTAATACCTACCATCAGAGGGTTATGCTGACCGGCGTAGCGGATTGACGCTCTGTCGCTGAGCCGGCGTGCTCATAGAGAAACGTTGCAGTATCCCCCTCAGGTGTGAGGACCACTTTCCCATTCTCTTGGTTATTTTTGGTAAGACAGTTCATCACTTCAACCTGCGCAAGCCTAAACCAAGGCGTAAATGCCGCAGGCATCTCTTCTATTGACCGCTTCAGCGAGTCAGAGCTCATCCACTTAACAGCCATAATTTCAGCCGGGTTCGGGACCGGCGACGTCAACGCTCTTGCAATGAATACATGATCATATTCATGTTCCACTAACCCTTCTCCAACGTCTGCCTTGTAACGCATAACAAACGCCTCGCATAGCTCTGCTTCCATACCCAATTCCTCCTGCAGACGGCGTTCAGCAGCAGTACGTGGGGATTCGGAAGGATACGGATGTGAGCAGCATGCATTGGACCACAACCCTGGAGCGTGATATTTATCTTTTGCCCGTTGCTGCAATAATTGACGGCGATTGTCATCAAAAATAAAAACCGAAACCGCTCTGTGCAGCGACCCATCGAGATGAACGTCGATTTTGGGAGCTGTACCGATAGTATTTCCAGTCGCATCTACTAATTCGACCGGGTTCTTCAAGGAAGCGTCCATTGAACGTCTTTTTTTTGGATGAGGGTAATTTAGGCTTGTTTCATGCCCTTAAGCGACCGATTCAACGTCGATTTTGTTAGACATCGTTTGAGATGTGCCAACGGGGTAATCCTCAAGAATGCACGAGAGTGTTGCTTCAGATGAAAGCATGACACCGGGAACGCCTGCGCCAGGATGAGTCCCAGCTCCAACTACGTACAAACTATCAATGTCTTCCGAGCGATTGTGCGGACGGAACCAGGCTGTCTGGGTCAATTTCGGCTCCAGAGCGAATGCATTTCCATCAGTTGCATTCAACTGGGATTCGAAGTCATCAGGTGTAAAGATGTGGCACACCTCCATAGAATCCCGAAGCCCGCTCATCCCCCATTCTTCGAGGAAGTCTAGCACCTTATCTGCATACTCCTCTTTCTCCTCGGCCCATACTGTGGATGCTCTGAGGTTCGGAACGGGAATTAGGACGTACATACTTTCACACCCTTCAGGCGCCATGGAGTCATCCGTAGCTGTTGGGACATGCAAGTACATGCTGAAGTCTTCCGGCAACTCTTTATGAGCAAATATTTCGTCGATCAGCTCTTTATAGCGTTCGGATAGAATGAGCGTATGGTGCGCCAATTCGGGAAATTTCTTACGCGTACCGATGTACATGAGGAAGCAGCTCATGGACTGAGTTTGAGCCTTCAACTTACGGTCTGTCCACTTTTTTCGGTGTTGTGGATCGATTAGTGCCAAATATGTCTGCGTGACGTCCCCATTGCTAATCACACCATCGAAGTCAAAGACCGATCCGTCAACTTGTAGTCCCTTTGCTGCGCCGTCTTTGACAATGACTTTTTCGACCTCAGCTGACGTCGTTATCTGCCCCCCTAACTCTTCAAACACCTTTCCTAGCGCTTCTACGATGGAATACATTCCGCCCTTGGAAAACCAGACACCTTCTTTTCTCTCGAGATACGGAATCATAGCATAAATCGACGGGGCACGAAACGGATGCCCTCCTATAAATAGAGGATGGAAGGAAAACATAAAGCGACTCCTAAAATCCTCGAAGTAGGACTTAGCCAACCGAGCCACAGGCAGGAGTGCATTCAGTCTCATCGCGCGAGGAACAAATCGAGCCATTTTCCCGATCGTATCGAATGGCTGTTTTCCAAGACCTTCCGTGATTACGGCATCGTAAATACCTTTGATATCCGACATAAAGTCATCGTATCGCTCCGCATCCTTAACCGAGAATACAGCTAGTTGGCTCTTCATCTGCTCGGCGTCCCCATTGTAGTCCATGTGCGTTCCATCATGGAAGAAGATCCGATAGAACGGATCCAGAGGTACAAGATCAACATAATCCTCAAGGCGGCGATCAGCCGCCTCAAAAATGGCGCGAACGATGGAGGGAGCAGTTACCAAGCTGGGGCCCATGTCAAAGGTGTACCCAGCATCTTTCAATTGGTAGGCACGACCACCAATTTTAGGACGTTTCTCAAAAATGCGGACCTGATGCCCAGCCGCCTGCAAACGGACCGCTAAAGACAATCCTCCAAATCCCGAGCCTATGATGGCAAATGAAGACATGAGTTTACCAGGTAAGAGGATTAGCAACGTGAATCATGGAAACCATAAATGGAACCATCCAGCTCATACGAGTCTTTTGGAGTAGTTCACGTACGCCATTTTGTATCGATTTGGGAGACCATTCCTGGACCGCAACAAGGACTTTCCCACCGGAATACCGGGCTAGAGCTCCTACGAGCAGAAACGACTTTCGAAGTAGGCCCGTGTAGGCCCGAGATGACAGATTGTTATAACCGTTTCGGGAAATAGAGCGGTGGATTCCTCGATATACCTCAGCTGCGACAGCTACCGAGGGACCAAACCGCCAGGACAGTAGGGGGATGGCTTCCCAAGCCTTGCGATACGCAATACTTGCATGCCCCTCAAGATCCCTCAGTAATGCAATGTATCCCTCACTCAAAGGAGATCCCTCCTTCATAGCATAAAGGTCCGCTTCGGTTACGTCATATCGTTGCAGCCACTCTTGTGGCAAGTACACACGACCGAGCTCTAGATCCGCACCTACATCTCGTAAAATGTTTGTCAACTGCATGCCTAGACCAAGCGAGATTGCGCGTTCCTGAATCCAAGGGTCGGTCTCATCGAACATATGGGACATCATAATTCCCACTGTTGATGCTACACCATAGGAGTAATCTGCCAGGTCTTTTTGAGCCTTGATAGGCCGAAATTCAATGTCTGACTCAATAGCATCCAAAAGTTCGCGAATAACACGGAAAGAGAGGCCATGCGAACGTAGGTCAGCCATTAAGTCATCTAGCCAGTGGACACCCGAGTGAACGCCATCAAAGGATTCCTCTACGAGTTTAGCCCACTCTTTCATCATGTCGCGCCGCTCACTAACCGCTACCGATTGCTCGTCTGCAATATCATCCGACATCCTACAGAAGGCATAGAGCCGGCTCACCCGTACTCTGTCCTCAGGCATAAAAAGCCCAGATGCAAAGGAAAAGGAGCGAGAATGCTGCTCGAAATACTCTCCTGTCCGGTCAGCAATTCGTTCTAATCGATCATCTAGCTTTGGAGAATGATGTGTTGGCTCCGAGTCATCATATTCCGAGGTATCGTCATCTGATCCGTCTTCTTTTGACCATCGCGTCGAAAGGATGTAACCCAGATACAACGCCCCCCAAATACCTATGGTCACTAAGACCACAAGAAGGACATGACCTGCGGCCACCAGCATCCCGGCAGGCAGCGCGTAGATAATGGCGTAGTAAATTACGAGCGTCTTCGTACTGACATGTTCTACAGCTTGCAACGCATTGAATTTACTGAGCGCTGCAGCCAGTACAAAGCCTGTCACAAACCAGCCAGCAAGATTAATTAACGGCATCCCGTAAAAACTACCAGACTGTCCCCACAACCAATATGGCACCAAATAGCTCATCGCGGGATCCAGTACTAAATCCCATGAGGTCAAAAGGGCTGCCGCAAGAGCCCATCTAGCAATCTTGCCAACCCTTGGCGTCAAAGCGCGCTCCACCAAGACGAACGAGGGCAGCGCCATCGTAAACCAACTCAGAGGGATCAGGTATGGTACGTGATCAAACCATTTCGCACCCAGTAAGCCCGTGTATTTGTAATCTCCAAACGGAAAGCCTGTTGTCGTTCCAAGCAGCTCGCTAGTAAGGCTTAGTATATAAACGGCGAGTAGGGATGGCAGCCACTTGACGTGTCGTCCAAGCGAGAGTATAGATATGAGAACAATCCCTGAAAGCCACACCTGTGTCCTAGCGAAAAACGAAAACGAAATCGCGTAAAACTCGGCCGAGCTCGGGAAGCGTGCTAGGTTTTCTGGGTGCACGCCGAAAAACCAATACCCGGCTACTGCAAAAAAGGAAAAAGTCGCCAGCAGGATGAGTCCTGCGCGCTCAGTTGACTTCATGGTATGGTGTAAGAAGATGGTTTAATGTTGTGTCAGCCCAGGATCCAAACTCCGTCGCTGACTCAAAAAAGAAGACTCCACTATGGTCAGGTGCCGTCGTTGGCGCGCGAAGCAAGCTCCTGGCACCGGATCCTCCGAAGGCTATTTGAAACCCATCATTTCCGGAAAGAGATCTGACCGAGGTAATGAAGCTTGAAACGTCTGCCAACGACCGATCGGCCGCCAGCGAGATACAAACGAGCGACGCCTTGTATTTCTGTTGGAATAGGACAAAATCTTCCACGGGCACCTTTCGTCCCAAAAATACCACGTTCCAACCGATCTCCGTCAGCAGAGTTCGCACCATTAGTGCGCCGGTTACATGGTCATCATCCGGACCCGTCCCGAGAATAGCCGTTGGCCGCATCCGATCATCAGAGGGCTCTACCTCGGACTGAAGATGATAGAGAACATCCAGAATACACTCTGAGACCCGATGTTCCTCTCCAATTCCAAATGAACCGGCTGCCCAGGACTCTCCAATGTGCCTCATCAAGTCACCGATCATCTTGTCAAAAATCACGGACAGGGAAATACCGAATGAGCGGGCGACAATAATCAATGCTAGGACCTTTCTGCTCTGTGATTCCAAAAGCCAGTCTTTAAGCAGGGTGACTACGTCGTTTGAAAGAACGCCGCGGCGCAATCTGAACACACTTTTGAGAGCCATCTCAGCATCTCCTCCTAGTCGCAGCAATTCACAGTCAACCTCCTGTGAGTCAGCGAAGAGAAGAAGATCGTCCAATTGAATGCGCCTATGTCCCCCATTCGTAAATGAACATGGGAGTGCACCCGCATTGCACCACCTTTTTACGGAGGATTCATGCGTGTGCAGAAGAACGGCGGCTTGTCTGGAGGAAAGCTTCATGTGCACCCTTTTATACCGAGGTAAGATGCAGAAAGCCTTGAGCCGTTACGGTATTTCGTTCATTTTGCCTTGATGAACGATATACATTCTTCGGCGAAGGTGTACTTCGATTTAAATTGGGACTTACTTTGGAAAGGTATTCAGCTCAATAATCGGAAATTGCTATGTCTCGCATCATCATTTTAGCCGCTTTTCTTGCACTCGAGTTACAAGGCTCTGTGCAGGCACAAGAACGCCAATTGCCTTTTCGACCCGTTGCTACCTACTCCATTGTGGCCCGTGATGCGAATACGGGCGAGATGGGAGTGGCCGTACAGTCGCACTGGTTCTCAGTAGGCTCTACCGTCACTTGGGCACAGGCCGGAGTTGGAGCCGTTGCTACACAATCGTTTATCGAACCGGCTTACGGTCCTTTAGGGCTAGAATTAATGCGTACTGGGCGAACGGCAGGCCAAGCCTTGCAAGCGTTGGTCTCAACGGATGAAGGAGAAGCGGTGCGTCAAGTTGGGATGGTCGATGCCAACGGAAATGTAGCTGCACACACTGGGTCTGGAGCAATCATTGCCGCTGGCCATTACACAGGCGATGGCTATTCGGTTCAAGCGAATATGATGGAAAGTGCTGAAGTATGGCCGGCAATGGCTGAGGCATTTGAGACAACTGAAGGAGATCTTGCGGAGAGACTTTTGGCTGCCCTTGATGCTGCTCAGGCAGTAGGTGGCGATATTCGTGGCAAGCAATCCGCTGCCATCCTAGTTGTACCAGGTGAGTCTACAGGGAAACCATGGGCAGACAAGATTTTTGACCTCCGTGTTGAAGATCATCCAGAACCGTTGCTAGAGTTGCGACGGCTCGTTCGAATGCAGCGCGCCTATAACGCCATGAATGCAGGTGACGGCTACATGACGACAGGAAACGTTCAGGAAGCGGTCAATTCGTACGAGTTTGCAATGGAGCTCCTTCCTGATGAGGCCACCAATGGAGAGGCGCCATTCTGGGTAGGCGTTACCCTTGCAAGCGTTGGTGATGTGGAGGCTGCCCTCCCCTATCTCAGGCGTGCCGCGGATCAAGATGAGCGATGGGCAGAATTGCTCCGACGCTTGCCGGCCGCCGAACTTCTTCCTGATGATCCAGATATGATGGAGCGGTTGCTTTCTGCAATGACGATGTGAGTAGAAAAGTGACTGCAAACACGCCGTTCGCATTTTTCGCTTCCAACCACGCCTGTTGAAACTTTCTACCTAGCCGAAATACTGTAAAAAAGGAACGGCTGTCCAAAGCAAGGTTCTCAACAAATTCAGGTTGAGCAATTGAGCAATGATTATTTCATTTTTGCCGTCATTGCCTAGTCGACCGTGTGCCGGGACGGCTCCAATCCCTGTGATCCCCCAAATAATCAGGACGAATACCATGGACGAAATGGATCCAATATCCGGAAATTGAATCAACTCGAAAGAATGGAGAAGCAACTGCGCAATCATTAATGGCGCCACAAATAACGTGATTCTCGAGGTGTACCAAGAGTGATACTTTCCAAAACTTCGGTCTTCCACGAAACGAAACGTCGGATAAATCACCCCCTGAACAAGCCATGCCAGCGTGAGGCACATCGCGTCGACGATAAGCAGTAAATCTCCCAATAGACTTTCCGACTTCGGTTGGTTCAATAACTATTCGAAACATACCACCTTTTCGTCGAAAGATTCGGGGTGTTCGTCGAAAAAGGATGAGAGCAAAGAAGGGTATGAGGGATTTTCCAGCCTACCCAACTAGGACTCCCCTCCATGCGTCGATTGCAATTTATTCTTGTCCTTTTGCTCTTAATTGGGCTCGCGTTCGGTCGTCAAACCGATACGGTGCTCGACGAGTCCAGTAAAAGGACATCGTATGGCGCATTTGCGCATTTTAGCCTTGAGTCATACCTGAATGGTTCGTCTTCAAGAGATGTAATCGCGGAGATGTACGCTGGGCACGTTGTTGGTCACGTAAATACTCCACTCAGCCGGCGATTAAGCTACTTTGCCGAGGTCGATCTCGATGCATCGGGAGCACACGGTAGTCAGGTTTCACTTGAGCGGTCCATATTCAAATTCTATTTCAAAGACTCCGCTCGGTTGCGAATTGGTCGCATTCACACTCCAGTTAGTATTTGGAATTCTACGTACCACCACGGACAATATTTACAGACGTCTATTACCCGACCCATTATCGTTGAGTACGCTACGAGATTTAGCCCTATCCATTCGCTTGCGGTTGAATTTTCTGGCGTCGCGAATCGAGCTTGGGGCAGCATCTAGTATGTAGCAGGAGTCGCGAGTCAAGACAATTCGCACGGTAGGCAAGAAAATGAGGAATCTCACTCCAAGAATCCCGCCTACTACTCTCGACTCTCAGTATCCCCATCCAGCGTGTTCGGCCTCTCATTTGGTGCCTCTGTTTTCAGAGAAAGGATGGACGCCCCTGCCTCCACGGAGAACACTCCACCAGTCGCCTGAACAAAACGGTGGTGGCTGTGCAAACCGCATTGCAAACATTCCGATGGGAGTTAATGGCTGAGTTCATGTCCGTATCTCACCAGGGCCCGATAGCGGATGCACCCAATTGGGGATTTTATGTCCAACCTGCAGTTCGTCTTGGAGGAGTGGATAGCAGAGTTAAGATTTACGCACGAGGCGGAAGTATGGTGGAACGGGCCTGGGTCTCAGCATCACGAAAAATCTCGTTGAGATGATGAAGGGTGAACTTCAAGTTGACAGCCGTTTAGGAAATGGTTCTCGCTTCACAGTCTTACTTCCCGTCCAAGATATCGATGGCGGTCATCACGAGACATTGAAACCACTTGTCACAGGCTGGCAATCACTAGAGAGTGCCATTGAAGAAGCAGACGCCCTTAATTTCTTGATTGTTGATGACAATCCGACAAACTTAGAGGTAGCTCGATATATCATGGAAGATCTTGGATGGAGCGCAGACTTTGTCATGAGCGGTGAGGAGGCCTTGGAAGCATGTGGCTCCACCAAGTATGACATAGTCCTAATGGATTGTCATTTGCCGGGTCTCGATGGCTTTGAAACCTCGCAAAAGCTCCTCCCACTCTACCCTTCAATGAAAATAATTGCTGTTACTGCAGATGCGCGTGCCGAAGCGCTTGAGAAGTGTCTCAAAAGTGGGATGTGCGGATTTATTAGTAAGCCTCTTATAGCCAGTCATTTAGTGGATGCCGTATCTCAATCACTGGCTGAAAATCAATCGATCGAACGTTAAAACCGTTAGTCTGCACAGTATCCGAAAATAGAAAGAGGGAGTGAACATCAGTAGTTCACTCCCTCTTCCCATTTTACTAGCGTAGTGAATCCAAAAGATTCAACTCAACAATTAACCTTCTTCCGATGAACGCAGCTTGTTCATTCCCTTGACGGCAATGAAGATCGCCCATGCAACGATGAGGAAGTCAATTAAGGTCTGAATGAAATTGCCATAGTTCAGCGTCACTGCCGCTGCATCTCCAGATGCTTCTTTGAGCACCACGGCCAATTGATTGAAGTCTACACCTCCAATCAATAAACCTACCGGCGGCATGATTATATCAGCTACAAAACTCGAGACTACAGCTCCGAAAGCAGCTCCAATTACAATACCAACGGCCATATCCACAGCGTTGCCTTTTACTGCAAACTCTTTAAACTCGTTCATCATACTCATGCTGACACCTTCTATTTTGCGGGGAGGTAATCGTGCCGCTAACGAAATGCGTCTTCTTCAGCAAGTCACGACAGAATTAGGGGTAACATACCCGACAGACTCAAAATTGTCGTTGCCTTATTATTTTTCTTCCCTGAATCTGCCTCAAATACGTAAACGCTATTCGCATGATCGAGTGGTTTCAATCCATTGATCCCGTAGGCCAGGCCTTGGTAGCTGGCTTGTTTACCTGGAGCGTAACTGCAGCTGGTGCCGGCACTGTTGTATTTGTTCGCGGTGTAAATCAAAAGCTATTGGATGGAATGCTCGGATTCGCTGCCGGCGTTATGCTCGCTGCGAGTTACTGGTCACTTTTGGCACCTTCGATTGAACTGGCTGAGACGATGGCTATTCCAGCCTGGCTCCCAGCAGCGGTAGGACTACTGGCCGGTTGTGCATTTCTCTGGACGGCGGATCAACTTATTCCCCACCTTCACCCTGGAATGCCGGGTATAAAACCTGAAGGACCACCATCGGATTTGCGTAAAACCACACTGCTTGTTTTGGCGATTACGCTGCACAACATCCCAGAAGGACTTGCTGTCGGGGTAGCTTTCGGTGCCGTTGCTTCAGGTGTCGACATGGGAGGCACCATGACACTAGCTGGAGCAACCGCATTAGCTATTGGGATTGGAATCCAGAATTTCCCGGAAGGTATTGCCGTCGCGTTGCCTATTAGAGCGACTGGGAAAAGTCGGTTACGAGCCTTTTGGTATGGGCAGCTTTCGGCCGTGGTGGAACCCATCGCTGCCGTTCTTGGAGCGGTTGCCGTGGTGAAGTTGGTAGTGTATTCGTTCATGCACCTCCACCAACTATTTCGAACGACTCAATTGAATTGACTATTTCATCAGGAGAAGTTGCTGAAGTAGAACTCGGTTTCAAAAATGTGTCTGCAAATTCCATCACTTGGTCTGCACGCGCAGCTTCCAGAAATGCTGATCAGTGGCTCATTCCAAGCGAAGACCAAGTCTTATCCGGAAAGAAGCGTACTAGATCCCCGATCACGATTTCGGCATTTGATTTAGAGCCTGGTATCTATTCGACTGAGTTAGTGGTCACGCTGGATGATTTTTATGGTACTGAAGTCCGTATACCTACCGAAATTCGGGTTCTTCGCTCTATGTCTCACAGCGTAGAGGATCCAACATCCACAGATGTTTTGCCCGGCGAAATGGAGCTCGGAAATTATCCGAACCCATTCAGCAGCTCAACAACTATCCGTATAGCCCTTCAGGAGGCTGATCAAGTCTCAGTAACTGTTTTCGACATGAGCGGAAGGCAAGTGAGCACACTCGTTGACAACTACCTGTCTGCTGGTACACACGAGTTTCCATTCTACGCTGATGCTCTACCAAGCGGGACCTACCTCTACCGCATTATCACATCGAGCGGTCAAAAATCGGAAACGATGACGCTGGTAAAATGAGACCCGCAATGCCTATCTCTATTACAAACGAAAAGAGCAGACCTATGGCCTGCTCTTTTCAATCGTAGTCGGGATGACAGGATTTGAACCTGCGACCCCACGCCCCCCAGGCGTGTGCGCTACCGGACTGCGCCACATCCCGAAAATTCCCACCACTCGGCAGGTCACCATCCAATTTACAACCTACCCGGCGGTTCCCTCTCTGATCTAACAGGTCACATCTAGATGAATGCAAGACTGCATCCAAATACCTTCTCCGACTATCGTCACTATCCTATCCTATTAGTCAGATACACGGTCGAGCATTTTCTGTAGAAACGAGCGTACTTCCTTTAGCTCCAAAACGCTGTCGGAAGATTGTCTCGATTCCGAACGCTCCTTTTTCAGAGCCAGACGCGCACCGTCGATGGTAAACTTCTCATCCCTGAGGAGATGCCGAATACGAAAAACGACATCGATGTCGTCCTTTGTGTAGACCCGTTTACCCGCCCTGTTTTTGCGAGGGCGAAGACTGTCAAACTCTGTCTCCCAGTATCGTAAGACGTGAGCCTCCTCTTCCACAAGAGCAGCTACCTCACCTATCGTGTAATAGAGTTTGGTGATTCCATTGTCTAACATGGCCATGAGTACGTCCTAAATTGTCTGGAACTGAGATGATCAGCACACGCATGGTGCGCAACAATTATTGGTCAAGGTACAACAACCCGTCAGCGAATGTCCATTGCAGCACCTAGCTTGCTTTTCAATTCAGACCTGAAATGACCTCTACTACCCAGCGCTCCTTCCGGAGTGAAATAGAACTTCTGTCCGTTGTCCTGTTTTGGGGACTTAATTTTGTCATCGTGAAGATCGTACTTCAGGTGATGCATCCTCATGCCATGAATCTTTTTAGGCTTTTGGCAGCTTCTGGCGTGTTGACTTGGATTTATTGGAGACGGTCCGGGTATTCCTACCAAGCCTTCATATCACCAATGAAAACTGACGGATGGGCGATTGTACGTCTTTCCATTATTGGCTGGATTCTTTATCAAGCTGCATTTATATCGGGATTGAACCTGACTAGCGCAGGGAATGGAGCAATTCTCATGTCCTCCGCTCCTATCTGGACGGCTCTATTATCGCTCGCGATGCGCACTGAAAAACTCTCCCTGCAAGCCTGGGCGGGACTGATGCTATCGATTGTCGGTACCACCGTTATCGTTGTATTTAGTTCAACGGAGATTGACCTATCGTCGGACATGTTTATCGGCAATGCCATTATCCTTGGTGCTTCAGTTTTGTGGGGCTTTTATACAGCGCTCACGAGGCCACTGGTTCAAAAGCACTCTCCCCTTTCATTGACAGTGCTGGCCCTTTTGATATCCTTGGTTCCATTGTCACTACTGTCTATGCCATATTTGTCTGAGACGAATTGGGCCGCCTTAACCATCTGGTACTGGTTAGCCATATTCTTTTCAGGTGCCCTTTCAACAGGGGTGGCTATTGTATTCTGGAATAACGCCGTTCGTAATCTAGGTGCCTCACATACGGCGGCATTCGGTAATCTTGTACCATTGATCGCATTATTCAGTGGATTCCTCATCCTTGGTGATCCAATTTTGCCGGCACAAATTTTAGGTGGTACCCTGATTATTGGTGGTCTTGTAATCATGAGGTGGGCAAGGAAGAAAAAGCTCGTTGTTCAGCCTTCCAGCTGAGGTTCTTTCAGTCTATTTATCTGTAACCATGACACTGATTAATGCAAACTCGAATTGGCGATTACACCACGCACTGTTTGTAGCGTTTTTTCTTTGGCCACTGGTGAACAATGCATCAGCCCAATTGAACATCCAAGCATCAGTTTGGGAGGCGGGCCTACAGATCGACCAAGTCGACGAAACTGGACGTGAGCAAATTGTGCTTGGAATGAAGCGCGTTGTTCCTTTAGACCAACTTCTTCCTCAGGTCACCTCGGATTCAAACATCGATTTTGCGTCCATCTCTGCGGGATATAGAGACGAGCTAGTCGGTAAATCCAGTTTTAGATTCCAAGCAACCGCGTTAAACCTTGTACTACACCGAGCTGTGTGGAGCGGTGGGGTGACTCTTCTAGATATTGATCGCCGCGGAACAGTAGAACATCGTGCCACATGGGGCCAGATCGCTACGGGACCAGGTTTTCATTGGCATAAGAACGACTCTAATGCACGGGCTTCTAGTAGGATTATGGCCGTCCTTGGTGCTTCATCCATCGAGTTCGGGAAGCCGGTGGATTCTCAAGGAAGGGAGTCGGCTTTCCACTATGGATGGCTTGCTATGGGGTCCATCAATGTTCTAGAAAACCTAGAACTCCGCATAAATGGCGGTCACAAAGCGTGGACTTCCTCAGAAAAGAGCGAATGGTTGGGTGCGTTGAACATTCTAATAGGCTTCAGCGATCAAATGACACTGGATGCTAACGCTCGCATAAACAGTATGCTGGGCGACAGTGGTAGCTCCTCTAGAACGAGAATGGGGTTCAGTTTAACTTACCGGTTCCTGACGACCAGGTAACTACGCACACTTTAGGGAAGTATTCGGGCGAGTCAAGTCGCTATGCTCGCTTCGACCCTTGAACGGCTCCTATCAAATAGGAAGCGAATCAGCGCTAAAATCGAGACGGTCTTCTACCCTTTTGCGCAGATTTTCGAAGGCAGGGGACCTATTTGACAATAAGCTCCAAGCTTCAGGCACGAAACGATAAACCGGCTTATAGAATTCTGAGCTATCGCGGGAAACTTTGCCAGGTAATTGGGCAAAACCTATCACAACAAAAACCAAGCTCAATGCAATCGCTGCTTTGAATCCTCCTGTGATCCCGCCAGCAAGCCTATCTAGTCCTGAAAGCTTTACAGCCTCCAGGAGCCTTTCAGCCGTCCGTATCACGACGTTTACAAGTATTTTTACCAGCATAAACACGCCGATAAATCCTAGCAGAGCACTCTGTTCAGGGGCAAAGCCAGTATTGACCGTAATTAGTTGGCCTATTGTCTCCATGAATGAAGCAGCGAGGACAAAAGCCAAAATCGTTCCGCCTAGGGAGGATATTTGACGCAAGAAACCTGTTCGCCAACCTCTAAGAAGGCCGATTCCAATAACTACTAGAATGAAAATGTCGAGAGTTGCCATGAGGACGGTATCGGCTGGTTTACGGACAAGTGAAGTCATCAGATCGACATGAGCGCAGTCCGAACTACTTGCTGAACAATCTTGCCATCGGCTTGTCCTTTAAGTTGTTGCATGGCGGCGCCCATTACGCGACCCATGTCCTTCATACCTTTAGCCGCAGTATCACTGATGATGGTCTCAACAGCGCTACGGATTTCATCTTCCGAAAGTTGCTTTGGTAGATAGCTCTCGATAACGACCAATTCGTCAACCTCGATTTGCTTCAAATCATCCCGCGCGGCGGCCTCATACTGCTGAATAGCATCCCTACGCTGTTTTGCCTGCTTCTGAATGACGGCCAACGCCTCTTCGTAAGGAAGTTCGCCCGCGCCATCTGTTCGTGAATCAATTTCTTTCTGCATTATAGCAGCACGAAGTGACCGAATTGTACGAAGACGTACCGCATCTTTGGAACGCATGGCGTCCTTGAGATCCTGTTGGAGTTTTTCGCTAATCATCGAATTGATGGGTACCTGAATTGACGTCATATTGTGGCCTCTTGCTACGATCAAACGTTCATCCGGTTCAGAACGCCAGTCGGATCGCCACCACGCCTACTCCAAGCTGCATGGCTCCTAAAGCAACACCAGAACGTATATCGAGACGACGTATTTCATCGCGAAGAGCCTGATTGCCAGTTTGGTTGTAATCATCGAAGCGATTGTCCGCTTTTGTGCGGAAGTGAACGGCTAGTGCTCCAGCGGCCAGCGCGGACGTCAGGGTCACCTTGTTTATCCAACGGCGCTTAGGACGATCGCTCATAATCCCACGTGTAGCCACTCCCTCTCCGGGAGTCAAGGGTACTAATGCAAACATGTGCCGATTCCAGACCTCGTTGCCAGGTTGAGCTGTGACTGGAGCGTGTCCAGCAAGCGACACAGTAAATTCCTGTTCAACTGGTGCTACCGATTCCCATTGAAGAGGGGTAAAACCCAATTGGATACCACTATCGTTGAAAACGCGTGCTCCAGACGGTATGGATTCCACATGATAGGTATAGGGGAAAGGGGCAATAAGAGATACTGCACCATCTGCCTGTTGGCTCAAGTCAAACAAGAGCGGATCAACTGACCAAAGTCCTTCTCGTGAAGCCATTACAGTGACTTTGCTTGCGTTCAGCGGTATGTCAAACGGCGCCTGACTAACCAAACCCAACCACTGACTATCAAGATATACGTGAGCGGAACTGACGTTTGACGTTATGGCAAGCGTCCGGCTTTGTGCATAAGCCCCACTAGCTCCGATGATCATGTGTAGGGCGAAGATGATGCCTGCTTGTTTGAATCCGTTCATTGATTCGCCTCCTCCTGCACGAAATATGTAACCCATTTGGGCTCACTTAATACTAGAACACCTACATCTGTGACAGCAATCGCAGACTTGATGCGTCCCCTAAGCGTCGTTTGCCATTGTACATCACCAGATATGCAGCTAAAGGCATAAAACTCTCGGCCCAATGTGCCTATAAAGAGATGGCTACCAACCACTTGTGGCGCAGCCGTCACTACGTCTTCTAGTTGCACAGTCCATTCGATAGATCCAGTCCTCAAGTTTAAACGACGGATGTTGCCATCTGTCGCACCTACATAAATGGCTTCACCATCCGAGGCTGGTGCCCCCATTCGCGTCATTGCGCTTTTGCTATTGTATTGCCAAAGCACGTGGCCAGATGAATCATCCAACGCCATCACTGTACCTCTCGTGGTTGACAGAACCAAAGCCCCATCACTCCACAATGGGCTTTCATAGACGGGCGCTCCTACTTGTTGTTGCCAAACTACCTGCTGCTCCTCTAGATCTAGGAGAAATACATCCCCATCAACCGTAGCTACAAACAATTCATTGTCTCCGACAAGAACCGGCGCCGCCCGAACTGCCGTCTTCTCCATGAGAGAAAAACTCCAAGAATGGCTGCCCGTGTCCGCATCGAATGCCGTCACGTTGCTTTCAACATCTACTCCAATAACCAGACCCTTCCAATAAACGATTGGCGTTTCAATTGGAATGCCTTCAGCACGCCATTTTTTGACACCAATACGCAAGTCAAATGCAGTTACTGCGTCTTTCCCCCATGCTGACGGGACAAACATCAAGCCGTCTGCAATTAGGGGCGATCCCTCGATAACTTCAGCTAATCGCTTGAACCCCCTGCCATTACCCGTCTTCAGATCGATTGTATGAACCTCACCTTGGCGAGTAGCGATAAGAACTCGATCCTGAAAGAGAAGCGGAGATCCGGGACCGAAGCCGGCGTTAGCACTGTACTCCCATGCCATCTCAAGCGGCAATGCTAGGGTTGACGGCGAATACCTGCTTCTTGAGGGCTTCTGTCCATCGGTTGGCCAATCTGACTCCGCAAGAGTATTAGGGCGTTCAAATTGAATCGTCTGGCATGATGAAACAGATCCAACCAAGAGCGCAAAACAGATGATATCTAGGAAACGGTTTTTCATCAGAAGTCCCAGCCGAAAAAGAACTGTCGGAAGACTTTGTCTTGCTCTTTGAAACCGTCTCGATAGCGCCGGCCGATGTCGTAGCGAAAGACAAAGGCGCCGAATAAGTTCAACCTGAAGCCAATGCCCGCAGCACCAACAGTTTCTCCTGCCCTGATTTCTGGTCTGATGTCATAATAGTCTGTATTCCAGGCGTGTGCTGCATCAAAGAAAAGCGTTCCTCTCAAGCTTGCGACCCCGAAAGGAGCAAGCACGGGAAACATGATAGACGGGGCCTTTAAAATCGGAAACCGAAGTTCATGAGAGGTGAACCACATTTTCTGCCCCCGCACGTCGAACCATCTGAAACCACGAAGATCCCAACTTCCTCCAAGGACGAAGAGTCGTGCTTCACGACCTTCGTTGATTCGCGCCATTGCCCATGAAGCAAAAGTGATGTCCTGAGTGATTCTAACGTATTTCCTGATGTCTGCCATTACTGTGTAATAGCTAACATTTGCATAGAGGACATCCGTTGTATATCCGGCTGTCAAACTTCCCCGCCAGCCTCCAATCGGCCCATTCATCCAATACAATGCGTTATCTCGAACCAAAGAAATACTATTCGACAACAGAAGAGCGTCCCGTTCCACGTTCCTAATATTGATGTCTTTGCTTGTCCAATTGAGAGAGGTTGTTAACTCAAGACGCGCAAACTTGGAAAGCGGATAGCTGATTGCCCCGAAACCGCCATACACAGTCTCCTGGAAAAGAGGGAATTCGGTGGGAGCATCAGGGTCAGTTACGTCATACCTCCTTCCAGAATAGCGATAGGCCCCGTATCCAATATTAGCTCGCCGGTTCAACTTGAATCGGGCCACCTGGAAACTTAAATCCCGAAGAAAACTGCGCGTCCCAGATCCAGTGTTCAAGATGGTTAGATACAGATAGTCATCTCCGAGCATATCGGAAAAGGCCATAACAGCTCCACCTGTTGTACCAAGAACCGGGTTTTGGGATACGGAACCCTGTGCGATATCAAGCTGATATTTCCGTTTGTAGGTACCTGTCTCAGCGTCTTCTCCAAGAGCAATAGAATCGTACCGCCATGATGTACCTACTGTAGCTAAGTCAGTCGGCTGGACCTTTTTTGGGCGCTCTAGCCTTTTAGGGACGTCATCGAGTTGCCTAATTGAGAAGCTCAGACCCTCAAAACTGGTGAATATAAGTCGATTATCCGCTGTCCAGACTGGATCATAAGCGGCGGACACGAGCTTTGTCAGTTGCTCCATTGCTTTCCATGTCGGGGCACCTGTGGAATCTGCCCGGTCATTGTTTGCAAGAGAGCCACCCCTGCTTGCGTCCGCCGACATATCTGCAACCCAAATATCCTGTGCGCTATATCTACCTTCGTCGTCGCGAACTGAGGAAACGAAGGCTAAATCGCCTCCATCGGGACTCCACGTGGGTGAGAAATCTACTCTGTCACCATAAGTGACGTACCGAATCTGACCATCATTGAGACCATAGGTAAAGAGGTTATATGCTCCTTTTTGCCCGAGAGCAGTTCGGTCCGACGAAAACGCTATATGCGTACCATCTGGACTCCAAGCCGGATCTCGATCATCATACGTGTCTGCGGTCAGCTGTTGTAGTTCTTTTGATTCGACATCGAAGACATATAAATCGGAAAAACCCGATTGAGTAATGGCTGTGAAAACCACTCTGGACCCATCTGGATTCCAGCTCGGCGAATACACCGCAACGAGATCCTTAAAACGATGCGTCTCGGTTAGCTTGTCAGCCTCCAGGTCATAAACGTGTATCACGTCCTGCCCACCTGATTTCGTTACGAAAGCAAGACTACCGCTTCCAGAAACTGATATTCGGCTTTCAAACAGGTGGAAAGATTCAAATTCATCATTCCTCTCTCCCTTAATCAAGATTTCTGGCTCGCCTAATGGAGAGTAGTTCTGGTCAACAGGCAACGAATACACGTTACTTAGTCCGTTCAGATTACCTACGAAATAAACCCTTCGTTCTCCGCTATTGAATCGGTAGAAATTAGGCTTGGCACTAAACCCCTCTGTTGATAGCCCACCTGCAATGATGGAAGGGAGCTCCACATCACTCAATTCTGGATAATATTGCTCTTTCAGCCAATCCTGGAATTTTTGCGAGATAACGCTGAATTCTTCTTGGAACGTCGTAGCTATAACGATTCGGAAGTCACGGTCCTTCCAGGCGCCTTCCAGCAAATCTAATAACTTCTCCTCTCCATATTCCTCCGCAAAGAACCGACAAAGCGCCTCACCCTGTTTGTACATGATGAACGATCCGTTAATGCGATACATGGATTCGAGCGGCACCAAATAGTTCGTAAACAGAGCGTCCCGCATTATCATTTCGTGCTGGTGGTCAGGTGGTCCTGACCAATACTCTGCTAGCCCTTCAGTCAACCATAGTGGAAGGAATCGCTCTGTAGTCCGACGATGATCTCGCATGACCCGAATCACCTTATTAAAGGTGAATACATGCACCATCTCATGACGGACTACTCGCCGAAAACGATGCAAATTCCCATTTGCTGGAATGACCACTCGTCCTTTTAGCCACTCATAGAACCCTCCTACCCCATCAGGAATAAATCCTGGCGTGACGTTCGTTTGTTTGAAGTGTAGGTTCGAAGAGTAGAATATTAGAGGGACACGCCTATTCAGCGAAAAGTTGAATTTGTGTTCCAAGTCCCGATAGGCCTCTTCTGCAAAGAATGCCCCATGTTCGGCTAATTCCTGCATTTCGGGGTAGTAGTAGATTTCGAAATGCTCCGTCTTCATGACTTGCCATTCGAAATCCTCGTACTGGATTTTATTGCGGCCGAAATGATATCCGAGCTGGGCCCAGGAGGGCACAGCTGGCAGCAATAAGGCCACCAGAACAAACAGGACTCCCGGAAGAAAAGCAGAGATTCTGAGCATAGGATTGGAATGCGCTCCGGCCAGATAAGAAGCAACCGGTATATTGAAAGTAGACATTTCCATGTCATGCAAATATGCCTAGAAGCTTTGCCGTAGAAGATCACCTGTGACCGGGCGAAAGGCACTGACGAATGGTCTGCCTAGCCGGCTGCCCCTTCAAGAAAGAACGATACGCCACACGCATGTTCCTCCAGCCATTTGTCCATACTGTCACGGAAGTCTTGTGCATCCACCAATGCGAGAGCCTTATCTGCTAAGGCCTCACCCTCCGTCATTTTCATCGCACGAATTACTCGCTTGATAGCTGGCAGATAAACGGGCGAAGCGCTGAGCGATGTGACGCCAAGCCCTAGCAATACTGGAACTGCTCTAAGGTTTGTTGCCAATTCGCCGCAAAGGCTTACTGGAATCCCTGCCATTTTAGCTGCGTCCGTGGTCTTCCTAATCAGTTGCAACACTGCCGGGTGCAACTCATCGTATATGTCCGCAACAAGATCGTTGCCACGGTCCACAGCTAGTGTGTATTGAGTTAGGTCGTTTGTCCCAATAGAAAAGAAATCAACTTCGCGGGCAAACGCATCTGCTTGCAGCGCCACAGATGGCACCTCAACCATAGCGCCGACTGGAATGTCCTCATCAAAAGAAACGCCCTCTGACCTAAGGCCAGCTTTTGTCTCCTCTAGAATCTCCTTAAAACGACGTACTTCTCTGATCGTGGTGATCATGGGAAGTAGGATACGCGTTGGCCCCGTTGAACTGGCCCGCAGAATTGCCCGAAGCTGTGGAACTAGAAGTTCCTTTTTTTCCAGCATGATGCGAATTCCGCGCCACCCGAGAAATGGATTGTGCTCGCGGTGTCCCATCGGTAAAAGCTTGTCGCCGCCTAGATCCAATATCCTGAATGTCGTCTCGTACGGCTTTACGGACTCTACCACTTTCTGGTACAGCAACGTCTGCTCCTCTTCTGTCACAATAGCCCTTCCTTGCATTAAAAGGAGCATTTCGGTTCGAAACAACCCAACTCCTTTAGCACCGTTTTCCTTCATCAACTCAAGCTCCTCCTGTAATTCCAGGTTAGCCTGTAATTGCACTGGATGCCCGTCCAGCGTCTCTGCTGGAAGACCGACAAGCTGTTTATCTTCTTGAACAAGACGGGCATATCGTTCTTGCTTTTGCCGGTAGGCAGCCAACGTATCCTCATCTGGGTTGACTACGAGCTCCCCTTTGATACCATCCAGAACGACAATATCACCCGTTCTGATAATGTTCGTAATCCCATGCATAGAAACCACGGCAGGGAGGCCCAGCGCACGTGCCATGATGGAGACATGAGAGGTTGGCCCGCCGTAATCCGTGGCGCATCCTAGAATTCCTCGTCTGCTAAACAGGATCACATCAGCAGCTGTCAAATTCTCTGCGATGATGATCGTTTCTTTTTCGACTGCCGAAAGAATATGCCCCCTCCTGAGATGACGAATAATGCGATCTTGGATATCCAAGAGATCATTTGAGCGCTCTCGTAAGTACTCATTATCCGAGGCCTCCATCAGCTGACGGTGCTTTCCCATCACGGACTGAACAGCATATCCGGCGTTGATTCCATGATTCTCGATGTACCGAACCACTTCTGGATAAACCGTCTCGTCACGAAGCATCAGGAGTTGTGCCTCGAAAATTGTAGCACTGTCCTCTCCTAACTTCTCGCGTGTGACATCAATGATCTTGTGCAGATCGCGTTCAGCTTTTTGAACGGCTTTCTCAAATCGTGCCGTTTCAAGCTGAATCTCTTCTGGGTCAACGGAGCGCTCCTCTACATCAAAGGAAACTCGGGCATACAGATAAGCTGGACCTATGGCTATCCCGGGAGAGACGCCAATACCCTTGTGCGGCTGAGACGCATCTGGGTTTTCGGCTGTGGAACTATGTTTAGTATCGTCCACGTCAGACGACCTCTCCGAAACCATCTGCAAATATTTTCGACAATGCTTCTATAGCATCATTCTCGTCCGGACCATCACATATTAGCATCAAGGTAGCCCCTTGTTCTGCTGCTAACGTCATAACCCCGATGATGCTCTTCCCATTTATCTCATATCCATCTTTATGGATATAGAATTCAGCCTTGAATTGGGAAGCCGTACGTACAATCATGGAGGCTGGGCGCGTATGTAGCCCTGCCCGGTTAGTCACCGTAACCTCTTTTTCAACCATGGTCAGAATCCCGTTCAGTGCAGGCGTTGCTGCATTTTATGCGTAAGAGCTGCAAGGCTCGCACGACCGATTCCCTCTGGTAGCTCATCGATCAGACGCTTTGCTTCGCCGGAGTGAAATATAACAGCGGAGCGAGTAGTTTCGGTAACGCCCAGATCATGCATTCGGTCCCGGGCCTCTGGTATCAGCCGAGCAGGAACGCCGCCTCTCTTCATGGCGTCCGAAAACCACGATTCCGAGCGTAGAGCCTCTTGCTCTACCGCTTTTAGAACTAAATACGTCTTTTTCCCCGACATGAGGTCTCCTCCAATGGGTTTCCCCCACTGCTCCGAATCAGTCATCAAATCCAGGAAATCGTCCTGTATCTGAAACGCCTGTCCAAGATGGTGGCCGATAGAGGACAGCTTCTCGATATCCACTTTCCTTGCCTCTCCAGAAAGTCCCCCTAGCACCAATGAACACTGTAAAAGAGCAGATGTCTTTTCATCGATCATCTGAACATACTCCTCAAGTGTTACATCACTACGCGTCTCAAATGCCATGTCTCGCACTTGGCCTTCGCACAATAAACGGATCGTGTCTGAGAAATAGGTTAGTACGTGTCTGAGTCTATCATCCGGAAACGAGAGCAGCAGGTCCATCGATTTACCTAGCAGGTAATCGCCCGTCAGAATAGCTGTCGGCTCATCCCATTTGACGTGAATGGTGTCTCTCCCTCTACGCGTATCTGAACGATCCATTATATCGTCATGTACAAGCGTAAATATGTGAAACACCTCAACGGCAGCCGCTGCTTTGAGTGCTACTGCTCTGTCCCCACCAAAGGATGCGGAGGCCGCCAGTACTAATTGGGGGCGGAATCGCTTCCCTTTTCCTTCGAGAATGTATCGCGCTGGATCGTACAGCCTAAGTGGTTCCGTTCTGTCCACCACGTGCTGAAGCAGTCCGTCGAAGTCAGACAGATTGCTTTCTAAGAAGGCCGTTATCTCCTGCGATGTGCTCAGCGTACTGTAGGAAATGCCTGATAATGTCAGCGACGGGACATGGAATCCTGAATGGCACTCAAGATACGTCCATAAACCTCTTCAAAAGAGCCTGCTCCAGCTACTTCCTGCAGCATGCCACGCTCGCGATACCATGCTTGGACGGGATGCGTCTCTTCGTGATAAATCTGGAGCCGATGAAGAATCGATTCTGGCATGTCGTCTTTTCGCTGGATGATGCGAGATGCCGGAATATCGGGTGGTGGGGGTTTGAAGTCGAGATGGAAGTTTTCACCCGTGGTGCGATCAACCCTTCTTTTGGACAATCGGTCAATGATGACCTCACTCGGAACAATGAGGCTCAAAACACTGTCGAGTTGATGTCCTGCATCTTTCAAGTACGTGTCCAACCACTCGGCCTGTTCAATCGTCCTCGGGTACCCATCCAAAACAAAGCTCTTGTAACCTGAATCCTTAATTGCATCTTCTGCCAACGCGCGAACTAGAACACCGGGTACCAATTCTCCCTCCTCTACATAGGAGCGCGCCTTCCGCCCTAGTTCGCTTTTGCTCCGTATTGCCCCGCGAAGCAACTCTCCGGTGGAGATATGCTTTACGTGTTCTCTTTCAGAGAGAAATCTGGCCTGGGAGCCTTTACCCACTCCGGGCGGGCCGAACAGAACGATACGCATGAAATACAAGGGGTGAAAAGAGACAATTCCGACAAAGGAGGCATTCCACCCGGAAGCGGGAAGAATGATTCCGGAGATCCTTAATCCTTTGGGGGACTCTCCTTTTCTTCAAGGAAGCGGCGACTCAGATAATGTGCCATTTCATTGGCAAGCAAACCTGAACTTGTACGCAGTAAATGCCTAAGTGCGCCAGATACAATTCCTTCGCCAGCCTCACCCATTTCTACCACTGGGGGTACGTCGTGGAGCGCTTCTTTTACCGCTTCTTGCTCTGACTGCCCTTTTTCAAGTCTATCAAGGACAGATTCGGCGATCCTACGGCTAAGACTGTCGAGTCCTTCACCATAATCTATAGACCGATTCGAGCGACGGCGCTCAAAGACCATTACCCCAACAAACAAACCTGCGCCAATCGCTGCACCTACTTTCCAATTTTTACGGTTGCCGAGCACTTTCACGACCTTAGAAGATGAACCTGGCAACTTCGATTCCAAAGCTCCAAACCTACTGGAAATAGCTTCAGACTTTTGCTTTAATTGGGCCTCTATATCCTGGCGTGTTCGCTTTTCTGCCATCACGCTTCCTCTCCTGGCATTAATTTCTTAGGCTCAGCCACGGCTGGAAGTGAGCCAGAAGGTTCATCATCGCCGCCTGTGGCTTCTTTACTGGGACGCCTGATCAATGTGGGCTTTGCTAGGTGTACTACCAGAGTTACTACCCCAAGAACAGCTGCGATAATCAGATAGCCCCACGCTTCATTTCCTAGGGCATTACCAATCAGAACCGAGAGTCCATGAAGCAAAAACAATGCTGTAAAAAGACCAAATACAGTCGCTATCAACATAGCGGCCATCTGGTTTGCGACGGCTTGTATTCGCTCCTCAATATCCACCTGGACTAATTCCACGCGCAAATCGACCCATTCTCTAAGATCCTCTATGAGTTCTCTGGACTCGCTAGCAAACTGACCGAGACGTCCTTTCGGTGATGCAGTTGAGTCAGACTCCGAAGTATTGTCCATTTCGGCAGCCGTCTTTTCGGGATCCGCAGGCTCAGTGCTTTTGCTCTCGTTATGTAGTGGCTCGCTACTCATGCCTTGTGTACGCATCAGGACACAGAAAAGTGCCTGAAAAACTGGATATGCGACCTTCCGTCTGGAGACCAGTCCAGCGGTGGCCGCTGAGCAGTACCAAGGGGTCCAACCGGCAATCCGCTGCTACTGACTTGCACATTGCTAAATACTGATTGGATGGACTGTGAATGCTCAGCAATCCAGGCTTCGGCCTCTCTTTGATGTCCAATCGGTACCCAGCGAAGATGACCAGGTTGTTGTGTTTCTGCTTCGCCCCTCGAAAGTAAAAACTGGTGATCATCGGCAAAAGCGTGTGGCACTTTCAAGGCGCCCAGAAATGCTTGCTGCATCTTGAGTGTCCCTTTGGTGGAATCATGAGCTTCAAACAGCCCCCGGAATGCCGCAAGTGCATCCAAGACGGGGTCGATCGGCATGGATGCCGGTGCGAATATGATGCTGACATTGCGGCACCCCAGCGCTTCATGGAGCAAAGCATCTTCTGCTAGCCCAACGAGATCATCTTCTGATTCTCTGCCATGGAGAACAGCCACTGAAAAACGATGCCCCCTAAACCAACTTTCGCTCACCTCCTTGCCTTCCCGTTCAAGCATCGAACGAACTTGGGCCATTGTTTCGTCAGACCCGGCAGCAATCAAACGATCACACGATTCGATAACGTCATCTAAATCTGTCAAGTCGGCCGCAATGGCAGGACATTCTTCCAAAAGATCAGCCAAAAACGCAGGAAACAGTGCGGGTGATTTCGAGGAAACTGTGCCTACGTACGTCCTACCGCTAAGAATGACAGCAAGAAAATCTTGGAGCTCAACGAATGGAATATTTCCTGGATTCAGTACTCCGATAGTTTCAGATTCATTCCAGCCCAACGCTGATTGCCAAGAGAGGAGCGCCTCCTTAGATAATAACGACATCTGCTGATTCACAGCAAAGGCGATTGCCGCTTCCGTGAATCGGTTGTCTGCCGAAAGAGTTCTTTCAACGGCGTCTTCTCGTACTGGATAGTCGGTATCTAACCAAGCCTCGCCAACCGTACACAACGCCTGAATAATCTCGTCTTTCATTACCAATATGATTAGCGTGTCGCTGGGAAAAGAGCTCTCGCCAATGCAAAACCTGCAAACACGGCCAGGATCGCACCGACGTTATTGGCAAGCACGTTGACAACGGCCATCATTGTCCGATCGTCGTTAAACAGGCGCATACTTTCGAGTGAATACGCAGAAAACGTCGTGAACGCACCGAGCAGACCAATGAAAAAGAACGCATTCGTTCGTTGCTGGCCGGTTGTTTCGTCCAATAAGCCCCAAATAAACCCGGCAAACAACGATCCTACTACATTGACGACCAACGTTCCCCATGGAAAGCCTGCGCCTCCAAGTCGCAATGCTGCCAACGAGACAACGTAGCGCAGACCTGCACCTGCGGCCCCACCTAACGCTATGTAGAGGAGCTTAGCCACGGGTCAAACCAGTTCTATCGCAATAGCTGTACCGCCACCTGTACCATGACAGATAGCCGCCATTCCTCGCTTTCCACCTCTGGCTTTCAACGCGTGTGTCAACGTGGTCAGAATTCGTGCGCCAGAACAGCCAATCGGGTGTCCTAACGCAATCGCTCCACCATTTACGTTCAACTGATCGTACGAAACGCCAAGCATATCCCTGAACAATACACTGTTGATTGAAAATGCCTCGTTGTTTTCGAAGAGATCAAAGTCCGAAATCTTGAATGAGGTCTTGTCGAGTACACTTTTGACAGCTGGTACCGGTGCTTCAGGAAAACGCCAAGGCGCCCCTGCGGCCCATCCGGAGCCCAATACCCGCGCGATTGGCGTCAGTCCTAAACGCTCAACTGCATCTGCACTTGCCACCATCAAGGCGCTTGCGCCATCACTAATCTGAGAACTGTTTCCTGCGGTGAGCACACCTGCCGGGTCAAAAGCAGGACGCAGTTTGCCCAACGACTCTAAAGTGGTTTGAGCGCGGATTCCCTCATCCTTCTTCAATTCAACCGTGTCTCGCTTGACACGGATCTCCATCGGGGCAATTTCCGCATCAAATGCCCCAGAATTCCACGCTGCTTCAGCCCGCGTGTGTGACATTGCAGCAACTTCGTCCAACTGATCTCGGGTGATCCCTTTCTCCTTAGCCAATCGTTCCGTCTGAACACCCATGGCCTCTCCGCTCATTGGGTCTGTCAGGCCGTCGTGGAGCAATAGGTCTGTTAATCCTTCTGGATTGCCCATCAAAAACTTGTATCCCCAGCGCGCACGATGGGACAGGTAAAAGCCCGTCCCAGACATGGATTCCGTACCGCCTGCCATCATGAGATCAGCCTCACCAGCCTTAATCATGGTAGCTGCCTGCATAACACTCATCATACCAGATGAACACACCATGTCGATCGTGAAGCCATCAACAGATTCTGGGATTCCCGCCTTGAATGCTGCTTGACGTGGAATTAGTTGCCCCTGGCCGGCACGCAAAATGTTGCCAAATACGTATAGGTCAAGATCCTCCCCTTTGACGCCTGAACGCGTCAGGGACGCCTTCATGGCGTGGGCGGCTAGATCAACTGCCGAATGATTTTGAAGTGAACCGCCGAATCTACCAATAGGGGTTCGAACGGCATCGACAATGAATACGTCTCTCATGGACTCCTGCAAAGTGGTGAACGGAACGCGTAGCGAAATGTACCCTCAAAAGGGTTGCCGGTTCTTTGCAGACTCAGCCACTGGCGTGACTACAAGGCATTTTCACGAAAGCTCCTGTCAATGGCTCCAGTTGGCCAAAGAAAGGTCGTCTCGCGTGTGAAATGCAAAATGGCCAATAAGAAGACCTTTAACTAAAAATGAGGCCTCTGTTGCTGACACTTTGAAGGACTCATCTTTGCACTGAATCAAGTATCCGTCTCCTACCGTCTGAACGTCAGCTATTAGGTCGAATTCCTCACATAGCTTCATCAATTCGTCGAGCGTGGGCTTAACGTAGTAGACCTCGCGCTCTGCAATGGCTGCAGACGGGCGCAAAGGCGTAACATTTGGAGGGATAGGTTGCATAATGACTACTCAGGATCTATTCCTTCGCAGTATCGGCTCCCATCGACGCGATTTAAGCTCTCTTACTATTAAAGAATAGAGCGGAACGTTGATGGACGTTCTTCCTGAGCGGCCTTAGCATCATCAGTAGAAGCCGATGTTGGTACATCGCCGTCTCCACAGAAATGGTGGTAGGCATTCACCAGATCTGTTGCGATAGCACTTCCTGAACGGCCTTCAATATGCCTACGCTCGAGAACGAATACCGGCTCTCCATCCTTTATCAGTGCCATAAACGGAGACGATGGAGGTATGCCCATCATATGCTGACGAGCGCGTGAAGTAGCCTCCATGTCTTGGCCGGCAAAGACCGTTGTAAACATGTCTGGCAACGCATCTGATTGTAAAGACATACGGACGGCAGGTCTTGCCATCGCGGCAGCACAACCGCATACAGAATTGACAATGAGAAGCATCGTTTTGTCTGCGGCGGCTTCAAAAGCCTGATCTACTTCGGAGGCAGTCTTTAGCTCTGTGACACCTACAGAAGTAAGTTCAGCCCGCATGGGAGCAACAAGTGGTTCAGGATAGGGCATGATTCGTTCGGCGTATTTTGATTCGGTTTGGTCGAACCCAAACCATCTAGGATTGATCCAATTTGATGCATTTCTGGATTTGGATTATTCGTTAAGGAAGTGAATCCGGATCATTCAACCGGGTACGTGTGTTCAAGCAAACATCAGATCAAAATGCTCCCAGAGAGCTTTCGCTGCCACCCTTGGGTGGGAGCGTTTTTTTATAGGCCGGTCATAGTGCACGAACTAAACGTGCAGCCAGATCGACAAACATCTCGGAGGTCGATTCATACATCATGAGCGACGAGAAACCCACATATTTGACTAAGGAAGGTCTTCAGAAACTTACTGAAGAGCTCCATTTTTTGCGGACAAAGGGTAGAGCACGAGTGGCCCAGGCCATTGCTGAAGCTCGCGCCCAGGGCGACCTCTCAGAGAACGCCGAGTACGACGCAGCGAAGGATGAACAAGGGCATTTAGAAGCTAAAATTGCCAAACTTGCTGATACTGTTTCTAAAGCTCGAATCGTTGATGAGAGTCAGATTGATTCCTCCAAGGCCTACATTCTATCGACGGTACGTGTGAAGAACACATCCAACGATATGGAGCAAACCTACAAGTTGGTGTCTGCTCAAGAGGCAGACTTCGCAACGGGAAAGATTTCTATTAAGAGTCCCATCGGTGAGGGCTTGCTCGGAAAATCTGTCGGTGATCAGATTGAGATTTCGGTACCAGCGGGCAAAGTGACGCTTGAAGTGTTGGAAATCAGCCGAGGTTGAATCGATGCCAACAACACCAATCGATCTGCGCAGTGATACTGTAACCAAGCCAGACGCGGCCATGATGACAGCTATCAGCCAGGCCGAAGTGGGTGACGACGTTTTTGGTGAAGACCCGACCGTTAATCTTCTTGAAAGCACTGTTGCGGCATTGTTAGATAAGGAGGCAGCCGTTTTTGTGCCTTCCGGCACCATGGGTAATCAAATTGCGGTCCGCATACACACAAAACCGGGCGATGAGGTCATTCTAGAGGCAGATGCTCACATCCTTCACTACGAGGGTGGAGCTGCGGCAGGACTTTCAGGGGTCCAACTCCATGCAGTCTCAGGCCCGCGTGGCATTTTATCCGCTGACCTGATAGCCTCCGCGATTCGAGGACACAATGACTGGGACCCTAGAACAAGTCTGGTTTGCTTAGAGAACACGCATAACCGCGCAGGTGGAACGATCACTGCCTTGGCGACGATTCATGCCATTGGAGATCTTGCTCGGTCTAAAAACCTAGCGTTCCATTTGGATGGTGCGCGTTTATGGAATGCAGCCGCCGCAACAGGTATCGAGGAGCGTAAATGGGCAGCGCCCTTTGACACCATTAGTGTATGCTTGTCAAAAGGACTTGGTGCTCCAGTGGGCTCTCTCTTAGTAGGCAGTCAATCGGACATCCTCCGAGCGCGTCGAGTTCGCAAAGCCTTAGGAGGTGGCATGCGTCAGGCTGGATTGCTTGCTGCGGCTGGGCTTCATGCACTGCAGCACCATCGCTCGGGGCTGGTCGTAGATCACATCAAGGCAAAGCGCCTCGCCAATGGCCTTTCGGCCATGAAATGCGTTTCGCTTGACCCTGCTTCAGTGGAGACGAATATCGTTATGATCGATATTGTTGATGGAAGAAGCGCTGCGGATGTATTGCTGCAACTAGAAAGCGCAGGCGTGCGCATGGTCCCGTTTGGCCCAACCCGCATTCGGGCGACCACACACAGGGATGTATCTGAGGAGGACATCGAAACTGCTCTCGAAAGAGCTGAACCGATCCTCAACTAGGTTTTTGCCTGTTTCAGGTGCCCACCGGCGTTGTGCATTTAGCCATCAAGACGGCAGTTCGTCCACACAAACGTAAGCCTCTACAGCATAAAACTCCGGTAACCCGAGTGCATCAAGCCGACTTGCTGTTTCTTGGTTTCTCTGTTTAGCCCGTTCCCAGAATTCCCTACTGTCGTAAGCCCCAGGGTACATTGCTCTGTCTTTCTGGCTTTCGTGCTTGAAGATCGCTTCGATTTTCTGATCTAGATCGGCCTTTGACATAGGAATGAAGATATCAGCTTCGTCGATATCCCACTCCTGCCAAGCTCCTCGATACAGCCAAACAAGCGGACAATCTTCGGCCGGATATCGCTCTCGATAAGTGGTCAGAGCTCGTTGAATTGCGAAATAGCACATGCGGTGCGTGCCATGCGGGTCAGAGAGATCTCCGGCCACAAAAATGTGATCAGGTTTTTTCTCCTCTAGAAGGTCCAACACAATTTGCACATCCTTATCTCCAATGGGCTCTTTTCGCACCGTTCCGGTCTTATAGAAAGGCATGTCCAAAAAACGTGCATGGCTCAGATTAAGCCCCATCACCTCGATTCCAGCTACCGCTTCTGAATAGCGGATATAAGCTTTTACTAGCTGCAATTCGTTTGAATCAACTTCCCCTGGAATTTTCTTTGCCATTGCTTCCCGGAGCACGTCCAACTTTTCAAGTAGGTTGTCTCCCCCACCAAAAAACTCTCCTGACATTCGCATGAAGCGCAGGTACCGTCTGACGTCAGCATCGAATACAGCAACTGATCCGTTGGTCATGTAGGCAACGGTCATGTCGTTGTCATTAAGTACCGCCTTATTCAGCATGCCTCCCATTGAAATCACATCATCATCGGGGTGCGGACTAAACAGAATCATACTCTGACCAGCCGGAAGATCCTCGAGGTAGGCGATTCGTTGCCTTAGCTGCTCAAAAACAAATTTGCACAGATGGTCGGTGTTGGGGTGCAAATTCGCCAAGGAATGCAAATAGTGACGATGAAAGTCGGATTCTTCCAGCGTAGAAATCGCCTTTTCAGTACGCTCTGCGAGCCAGATAACGGCGCGAATTGACAACTCCTCGTCCCATTGCACCTCCCTAACTAGCCAAGGCGTCTTAATCCTTGTCAATTCCGATGAAGCGGCACGATCAAGATATATGTGCGCAGCTTCGTGCCTTTGGAGGTAGGATGCAGTGACGGCATTGGTCACTTTCTCCTCTACCGCACGCCTAATTATTGGAGCCTTGTGCTCACCGGTTGCCATAAGAATAATCTCATGTGCGTCCAGGATCGTTCCTACTCCCATTGTGATCGCTTCACGAGGGACGTTCTCGTCTCCAAAAAAATCACTGGCGGCATCCTTTCTGGTTATCTCGTCCAGAATAATCGGTCGCGTCCTCGTCTCAGGACCTGAGCCGGGCTCGTTGAAACCAATATGACCCGTTCGCCCGATACCCAGCAGAATGAGATCTAGCCCACCTGCCTTACGAATCTTCTGCTCGTACTCCTCACAAAAAGGTAGAACATCCTCACGCTTGAGGTCACCCCTTGGAACATGAATAGCCTCAGTCGGCACATTTACATGATCAAAGAAATTTTCCTTCATGAATCGGTGGTAGCTCTGCAAGCTATCCGGATTCATAGGATAGTATTCATCGAGGTTAAAGGTCACGACATGGGAAAAATCTAAGCCTTCCTCCCGGTGCATTGTGATCAGGTGCTGATACACTCCGATGGGCGTACTACCAGTAGGTAGCCCTAGAATCGCCTTCTTGGATTCGGATGCACGTGAACGGATGAGCGCGGCAATGCGATGAGCTACGGCAAGAGAGAGATCGTTTGGAGCATCGAAAATTTCAACGGGAATCTTTTCCCGCCAAAGGCCTTCCGTCTTGCTGCCCCCAGAAGGCTGAGTACCTGCATGAAGTGACATGTTGCTGTCAGTGAGGTTTTGAGGTTAGGGCGAATTAAAAAAATACAGTCATTTAATTTGACTACCTCACTCCAGTAAGAACTTTTTATCAAATGTTTCTGCCTGTCCATCCTTTTGCTGCGCATTCGCAGGTCCCTATCCGGCATCGAATAGTGAGTGTAATGCTATGTCCTACAAACCGCTGTCGTGTTTGCCCACACGGCGCACCATTCACTTCCCTCACACTCCTGTCAGGCTAAACGCTTTATTCGTTATGCACGGCCATATATCCAGGCCACTGATTCCAATAGTAGAGGCGCCACATCATGAAGGGGATGCTCACGACCATGGACGGCAACGAGGCTGCAGCCCATGTTGCTTACCGCACTAGCGAAGTCATAGCTATCTATCCAATCACGCCTGCTTCCCCAATGGGAGAGTTTTCCGATTTATGGAGTTCGCGAGATCAAAAAAACCTGTGGGGTACGACTCCCCGCGTGGTCGAACTACAAGCTGAGGGTGGCGCAGCGGGAACTGTACATGGAGCTTTACAGACCGGTGCCCTAACCACCACTTTTACAGCCAGCCAGGGATTGTTGCTGATGATCCCCAATATGTACAAAATTGCTGGCGAGCTGACCCCTACCGTATTTCATATTGCAGCCAGAAGTCTGGCAGCTCAGGGATTGTCTATTTTTGGAGATCACTCCGATGTGATGGCGGCTCGTGCAACCGGCTGGGCGATGCTCTTTTCGAACTCGGTCCAGGAGGTCATGGACCAGTCAGTCATCAGCCATGCGGCGACACTGCAGTCTAGAATCCCCTTCTTACACATATTTGATGGGTTCCGGACATCCCATGAGTTGTCCAAGATAGAAGTGATACCAGATTCTGTTCTGGAAGCCATGATGGATCAAGAAAGGATTCAGGAACACCGTGCTAGAGGAATGACGCCTGACCTTCCGACTATGAGAGGTACAGCGCAAAACCCTGACGTGTATTTCCAAGCTCGCGAATCTGTTAATCCGTTCTATGATGTGGCACCCGAGAAAGTGCAGGAAGCGATGGATCAGTTCGCTTTGCTCACCGGGCGCCAATACCACCTATTCGATTACGTTGGACACCCAGAGGCTGAACGACTGATCATTCTAATGGGCTCCGGTGCTGAAACCGTCCACGAAACCGCAGAGTGGATGGCTGAGAGAGGCGAAAAAGTTGGCGTACTAAAGGTGCGCCTTTACAGACCCTTTTCACTAAAACACTTCCTAGCTGCCATACCCGAATCCGTCCGCTCCGTTGCCGTCCTCGATCGAACGAAAGAGCCAGGATCAGCCGGCGAACCGCTTTATCAAGACATAGTTACTGCATTTGCCGAAGCTCGCGACGAACGTGACATGCCGCGAATCATTGGAGGACGCTATGGTCTGTCCTCAAAGGAATTCACCCCTGGAATGGTCCATTCCGTTTTCAACGAATTGACCAAATCGAATCCGAAGAATCACTTTACGGTCGGCATCAGGGATGATGTATCCGATACAAGTTTAGAGTGGGATGCTGATTTCTCGACGGAATCTGACGATGTTACTCGGGCTGTGTTCTGGGGACTCGGCTCAGATGGAACAGTTGGAGCGAATAAGAACTCCATCAAAATCATCGGAGAAGGCACTGACTTCCATGCACAGGGATACTTCGTATACGATTCCAAGAAGGCCGGAGCGCGGACCATTTCCCACCTACGCTTTGGATCCTCTCCGATTCGATCAACCTACTTGATCAGGGAAGCTGACTTCGTTGCCGTTCATCAGTTTGGATTCTTGGAGCGATACGACACGCTATCGCTAGCCGCCAGAGGTGCCACATTCCTCCTGAATAGTCCTTGGAGCCCAGAAGAGGTGTGGGACCGTCTTCCGAGACCTGTACAACAGGTGATCTTGGACAAAGAATTGAAATTCTTTGTGGTTGATGCCTATTCGTTGGCGCGTGAATTAGGCCTTGGTGTGCGAATTAATACGATAATGCAGGCAGCTTTTTTTGCCCTGTCGGGCATTCTACCACCCGACGAAGCCACTCAAAAGATCAAGGATTACATATCCAAGACCTATGGGAAACGGGGCGAGGCGATTGTCCGCAAGAATAATGATGCTGTTGATGCTGCCCTGGACCATCTCAGCCAAGTTGTCATACCTGCATCGGCAACATCAACCATAGAATACCGACCTTCCGTGCCGGCCGAAGCACCAGACTTCGTCCAGAATGTTACTGCGGAAATGATCGCTGGCCGTGGCGATGACCTGGTCGTGTCCATGCTGCCTGTCGATGGGACCTATCCCACGGGCACCACGCAGTGGGAAAAACGCAATATCGCCTTAGAGATTCCGGACTGGGATCCAGACATCTGTATTCAATGTGGCAAATGCGTGATGGTCTGCCCTCACGCTGTCATTCGGACAAATGTCGTGGGAGAAGCCGCATTAGCGAATGCTCCGGAAGAGTTCAAGTCTGCCTCTGCCAGTTGGCGCGATATGAAAGAGGACCGATACGTCCTCCAGATTTCTCCAGAAGACTGCACGGGATGCCAATTATGTGTTGAAGTGTGCCCGGCGAAGGACAAATCGCGGACAGGCCACAAAGCACTTGATATGGTCGATCAACGACCGGTGCTCGAACGGGAAAACGGAATTGGAATTTCTTCAAATCCCTTCCTGTGTTCCGAGATGGACTCGGAGCAGGTGCTTCGGGTGACGGCGCCGGTTCTTCCGGCGATGGTGCACCCTCCGCCCCTCCATCTCTTGCCTTCACGAAAGTGAAAGACGTGCAATTGCTGGAACCATTGTTTGAGTTCTCAAGCGCCTGTGCCGGCTGCGGTGAAACACCCTATCTGCGCCTGTTGACGCAACTCTTTGGCGATAGAATGGTCGTGGCAAACGCGACGGGCTGCTCTTCCATCTATGGAGGGAATCTCCCAACGACCCCTTGGTCGACCAACAGCGCCGGTCGAGGTCCAACTTGGAATAACTCCCTGTTCGAGGACAATGCGGAGTTTGGTTTTGGTATGAGGGTAGCTCTCGACAAACGAGAAGAGATGGCTCAAGAACTGTTGTCATCAATTGATGACATTCCAGAAAAGGACCGGCAAATGATTCTAGAGGCATCTCAAGATTCCCAAGATGCCATTGATGCACAGCGTGTCCGCGTGGCCAACCTTAAATCTCAATTAGCGTCCTTAGACACAGCCTCGGCGAAACAGCTACTACCGTTAGTCGATGCCTTAGTCCGCAAGAGCCTCTGGATTATTGGCGGTGACGGCTGGGCCTACGATATCGGTTTTGGTGGATTGGACCACGTCCTTGCAAGTGGCCGGAACGTCAATGTGCTTGTTGTCGACACCGAAGTGTATTCAAACACAGGCGGTCAAGCATCCAAGGCCACGAGTCTGGGCGCAGTTGCAAAATTTGCTGCCGGGGGAAAAGCTACACCGAAGAAAGACCTCGGAATGATTGCCGTTGGATACGGATACGTTTACGTGGCCCAAGTGGCCATGGGAGCCAACGACAATCAATTGATCAAAGCGCTTCAAGAAGCTGAGTCCTATGATGGCCCATCGCTCGTTATTGCCTACAGCCATTGTATCGCGCACGGAATCGATATGGTCAAAGGCCTTGAACAACAGTCATTGGCTACGAAGACAGGATACTGGCCTCTATACAGGTTTGACCCTAGACTAGCTGACGCAGGAAGCAACCCGTTCCAACTTGACTCCAAGCCGCCTGCTATGCCGCTTAGCGGATACATCTATAACGAAAACAGATACAACATTCTACGGAAGACAGCCCCTGAGATTGCAGCACGTTTTCTAAAGGAATCCCAAACACAAGTCAACGCAAAATGGGACCGGTACGAACGGCTGGCGAATCAACCTTCTTCTGCCCAAGAGGAAAGCGGGCCGTCGAAAGCACCTTCGCATGGTAGAGGTCCAGGAGGACTTCCTCCACAAAGCGCTCCAGGGGAATCACGAGTCAAGCCCAAGCTTCCACCCACCCTGCCCGGTGGACCAAAATCAGCCCACTAATCACGACGGCGACCAATTCATCAAGCAAGGAGTCTCAATCCAATGAAGCTCAATACCAACTATCTGGGACTGGATCTGAAATCCCCCATCGTCCCGTCGGCATCACCTTTGTCTGAATCAATCGATTCTATCCGCACCATGGAAGACTATGGAGCGGGAGCAGTCGTCTTGTACTCGCTTTTTGAGGAACAGATTGAGGCAGAGAGTCATGAATTAAATCATTACTTGACTTCAGGGACTGATAGCTTCGCTGAAAGCCTAGATTTTTTTCCTGACATGGAGTCGTACATAACCGGACCAGACGCCTATCTAGAGCTAATCAAGAGAGCTACCGAAACGGTGTATATCCCAGTTATCGCAAGTCTGAATGGTGTTACGCCGGGAGGTTGGACGTCCCATGCCACACTAATGGAGCAAGCTGGCGCGGCCGCCATTGAGTTGAATCTATACGCCATCCAAGGAAACCTAGAAGTTTCTGCTTCCGAGATAGAAGCCCGCTAACTATCTGTCGTGCAACTAGTTAGAGAAGCTGTTTCAATTCCCGTTGCAGTAAAACTGAGTCCGTTTTTCACGTCAACGGCCCACTTTGCCAACGAATTATGTCGTGCAGGAGCATCTGGTCTGGTGCTCTTTAATCGCTTTTATCAGCCAGACATCGATATTCACAAACTTGACGTACTACCAAGATTACATCTTTTCTCCTCGGAGGATTTGGCCCTGCCCCTACGCTGGATTGCCATGCTATACGGTCGCATCCCTGCCGATCTAGCACTAACGAGTGGCGTCCAAAATTACGAGGATGCGATAAAGGGTTTGATGGCCGGGGCATCCGTGACGATGATGGCGTCGGAGCTTCTCAAGAAGGGATTATTTCGTATTCAGGAACTTCTTGAGGCAATGAACCTATGGCTAGAAGAACATGAATATGACTCCATCGAGCAGCTTCAAGGAAGTATGAGTCAACTCCATGTAGCCGATCCGACCGCGTTTGAGCGTGCTAACTATATGAAGGTTCTCAACGCCTGGCGAGATGACCCCACTGGAGTGATTCTATAGGATTCGAAGTACATAGTTGATGCGGTCCCTCTGCCTGCCCTACTTTGCAGGTCGACCCTATTTATCAATAACAGATTCCCTACATGCTGCGCTATCTCCGTACGCTCTCCCTCGCATTGATCTTGCTAGGTTTTATCGTACAACCGGCTTGGTCGCAAGCGGGCAAAAGTCCTGTTAAGGCGAAGAATGGGATGGTGAGTTCTGTACAGGAACTAGCATCTGAGGTCGGTAAAGACATTCTGATGCAAGGCGGTAATGCAGTAGATGCCGCCATTGCGACAGCGTTTGCCTTGGCCGTCGTTCACCCGGCTGCTGGCAATATCGGCGGTGGTGGGTTTTTGGTGTACCACGGGGCGGACGGAGAAGTCACCGCATTTAATTTCAGGGAAAAGGCCCCCCTCGCAGCGACTATCGACATGATGCAGAATGGGGATGGGTCGATATCTCAGGAGAACAGACATTACAACCTTCTTTCTACGGGCGTTCCGGGAACCGTAGCAGGATTGGTCAAGGCACATGAGCGGCTAGGGTCACTTCCTTGGGCCCTTCTCGTGCAACCGGCTGTGCGTTTGGCTGAAGAAGGATTCCCATTTACATGGGACATCATGAATTGGGAGCGTGGTCTGCTTGAAAAAGTAGAAACTGATCCAATTTATCAGTCAACCATCGACGCTTTCTTAAAGCCAGGCGGCATACCTCATGAGCCTGGCGAGTTACTTGTCCAATTAGACTTGGCCGAATCGCTAAAGCGTATCCGTGATCATGGACATGATGGATTTTATGGCGGGGAAACGGCACGTTTGATGGCAGAATTCATGTCAGAATGGGGTGGCTTGATTACGCAGGAAGATCTTGCAGCTTATCAAGCAGAGGAGCAAGCGCCCATTCATGGGACGTACCGTGGATACGACATTTACTCGATGAGCCCTCCCTCCTCGGGTGGCGTTGCCGTTGTAACCATGCTTAACATCTTAGAGGGGTACAATCTTTCCGAAATGGGTCACAATTCGGCTGCCTACCTCCATGTTCTGACTGAGGCTATGAGGCGTGCTTATGCTGACAGGGCGCAGTTTGTGGGCGATCCTAACTTCAATCCAGATATGCCGGTTGATTGGCTGATTTCTAAGGAGCATGCAGAGGATCTGCGATCTACAATCGACTTGACCAAGGCTTCCGAAAGCGACGAATCATTATTCAACGGTAATGAGCCGTATGAAAGTGAGGAAACAACTCACTTTTCCGTAGTCGATGAAGAAGGAAATACAGTTTCCCTCACCTACACATTGGAGTATGGCTATGGAAACTCAATTGTAGTTGACGGAGCGGGATTCATCCTCAACAATGAAATGGGAGATTTCAATCCTAAACAGGGATTGACTGATCGTACTGGCACGATCGGAACTGATCCTAATCTGGTTGCCCCGCAGAAACGCATGTTGTCGTCCATGACGCCAACCATTGTAGCCAAGGATGGCAAGCCTTTGATGGCCATTGGGAGCCCTGGTGGCAGGACTATAATTAATACGGCGCTTCAAGTAATTCTAAATGTCATCGATCATGACATGAACATTGCTAGAGCTGTTGAGGCGCCGCGAATCCACCATCAATGGCTGCCAGACGTCACCTCGTTCGAGCGAGGATACATCTCAGCTGATACAGAGCAAAAATACCGTGCACTCGGCCATGAACTCACATTTCGTGGCGCTCAGGGTAGCGCCATGGGTATCTGGATCGATTGGGAAACCGGGATTAAGTACGGAGCAGCGGATTCGCGAGCCTACAACAGTCGAGCTATCGGTTACTAATTAGCTAGGCTTTGACACCTGTAGTCCACGGGTTGTGATGGGGACATAGTGGAAAACGACCCGATGGACTCCTAAACCTACCCCAAATGGCTAAAATGGCATTGGGCTGAGAAGTTGGTGTAGCTGTTTGACCCACCGTTCCCGGAGGCGAGATCGTTATCTACGTCAGCCACAAGTAGTGCCTCAGACTGTTTCCGGGATTTACTTCTCCAGTTGCGCGCTGTATATAGGCATTCGATTAACGCTAAAAGACGCCAACAATGAGACTTCCCTCCTCCAGAATTCGCATGCCTCAAAACATCCTCATAGGCTGTTTTCTTATCGCTACGGTACTAATTGCTGGATGTCCCAATCCGGAAATCGAACCGCCAACGCCGCCTACTGACAATCCTCATCGAATTGATTTTGTAGGATCTGAAGGGCCAGGCGTGGGCAAACACATTGTCTTCCTCGCCGGCGACCACGAGTATCGCTCGGAAGAGCTTTTGCCTGCTTTGGCTCGCATTATGGCAAAACACTACGGGTTTTCAACAACCGTTCTTTTTACGCTCGATGAGGAAGGCTTCATCCAGCCTGGAAGTTCAAACATGAAAGGGCTTGACGTGCTTGAAAATGCAGACCTTCTTGTGCTCGGCCTTCGCTTCCAGAATTTCCCGGAAGATGAAATGCAGCATTTCGTCGATTATCTAGATCGCGCTGGACCCATTGTTGGACTAAGAACTTCGACGCATGCTTTTCAGATTCCGGATGGTCCCTTCCGTAAATACGCATGGGACTATGAGGGAGGAGAGTATTTCAAAGGATTCGGGCGCCAAGTCTTGGGCGAAACATGGGCAGGACACTACGGAACGAATCACGAGCAGAGTTCGAATGTCATTCCAATCGCGGTTGATCATCCCATTTTTTCAGGTGTGGAGTCTATTCATGCTGTTTCAGGTGGATATTTCGCAAATCCCATGCCGGACTCGGTGCCTTTGGCAAAGGGAGTCGTTCTAGATGGTATGACGGCTGATTCGCCCCCAGCCATGGACAAAGAGCAGGTTCCAGTGGTTTGGACACGCACCTATCAGGGATCGGAAGGTCAATCTGGACGCGTATTCACCTCAACGCATGGCGCGTCCGAGGACCTTCTACACCCGGGGTACCGGCGTATGCTGGTTAACGCTACGCTATGGGCGGCCGGAATGGAGTCTGAGATACAATCCGATTCGCCGATTTCGTTTGTTGGGCCATTTCATCCTGTTACATACAGCTTTGATGGATATCGTCGATGCGTTAGACCCTCTGATATGGCCGGTTGGGATTCTCCAATTATGAATCCCGATCATCCGGTAACAGACGAGTAGCACTGATCACGTTATCACGCAGGCTATTTCGGTATTTGCCCTAACAGTCTCGCCAAGTTTTCCGTACTTAGGATACAGCCTACACTCATGCATTTCTCTCTACGCTATTCATTTCCAATCCTAGCGCTCCTCATATTCCTGACGGCATGCCGAGAGCCTGTCATCGAGCTTGAACCGGAAGATCACATCGTATTGATAGGCAACGCATTAGCCGATCGAATGCAGCATGATGGGTGGACGGAAACATTGCTTCAAGCAGCTTACCCGGATCACCAGCTTGTGATTCGAAATCAGGGCTTCACAGGCGATAGAATTAATCATCGGCCTCGAAGTCAGGGATTTCCGCCAGCTGATGAATATCTAGCCCTCTCGGGAGCTGATGTGATTTTTGCCTTCTTTGGATACAACGAGTCGTTCGACAACGATCCAGATGGCTTTGCCGACGATGTCGCAGCGTGGATTGACTCCACCTCAGCCAAGAACTATTCAGGAGATGGTCCGCCGCGTCTTGTTCTCTTCTCGCCTATCGCCCACGAGGATCTTAAAGACCCGAATCTTCCGGATGGGTCTGAGAATAACGCTAGGCTGGAAGCGTACACTGACGCACTCAAGCAAGTCGCTACTGAAAAGGGTGCCGCATTTGTCGACCTTTTTTCTACCTCGAAGCGGAAGTTCAGTCGTAGCAGTGAGCCTCTAACCATTAACGGTGTCCATCTCAACCACGAAGGAAATCGCCAGGTCGCCGAAGTAATTGTTCGGGAGATCTCCGGCAGTGTACCGAGGTTGTCTGATGAAAACGCAGAAACGATTCGCAGCGCTGTACAGGACAAAAACTGGTACTGGTTTAATCGATACCGTGCTACAGATGGAAATGACGTTTGGGGCAGCCGCTCAGTTCTTGCCTTCGTCGACGATCAGACCAACTTCGAAGTACTCCAAAATGAACTCATTCAGTTGGATTACATGACGGCCAATAGAGACCAGGTTATTTGGGCCGCGGTAAACGGAGAGGATCTCGTCGCGGACGACTCAGATGTACCACCACCCGTTGACGTCATCACGAATCTCGAGGAAGAGCAGCTTCAAGACGGCGTCAGCAAGCTAGGAAGTAATACGTATATCAGCGCTGAAGAAGGGCTATCCCACATGACGCTTCCAGATGGTCTCGAGGCGAATGTCTTTGCGTCCGAAGAGATGTTTCCGGAGCTCATTAACCCAGTTCAGGTAGGAATCGATACGCGTGGGCGTCTCTGGGCCGCGACGTGGCCTACCTATCCGAAGTGGGCGCCAACAGGCGAGATGGGTGACCGCTTATTAATTCTTCCAGATGAAAACCGAGACGGCGTCGCCGACACTGCGATTACGTTCGCGTATGTCCACAATCCAACCGGTTTTGAGTTCTGGAATGGCGGTGTGATCGTAGCATCTGTACCTGATCTTCTGTTTTTGAAAGACACAGATGGAGATGATGTGGCGGATGTTCGGATTCCAATCTTGGGAGCCCTTGGCTCAGCCGACACACACCATTCTGCTAACAACTTCTTCTTTGGTCCAGACGGCTTCATTTACTACCAACGTGGTGTGTTCAACATTTCGAACGTCGAAACCCCTTGGAGCACCAATCAGGAATCTCCTGTTTCCGGGATGTACCGATTCAATCCCAGGACCTACGAGTTCAGTTATCATGCATTGAATGTGCCTAACGCCCATGGCAACGCCTTCGACTACTGGGGCTTCCACTATGCAACCGATGCCACCGGCGGTGAGGCCTACCAGGTCAAACCCAATGACGATGGTACCTTTAGCATGCAAAAGCTCCTTACTAAGACAGTTCGCCCTGTTACAGCCAGTGGCATTCTGTCTTCTGAGCATCTTCCACCAGAATATGAAGGTGATTTTGTCCTTCTGAATGTCATTGCGTTCCTGGGAGCTAAGCAATACAATTTGGCTATTGATGCCGAGACGGGTGATGTATGGGGCACGGAATCACAAAATTTGATTTCCTCGTCAGACCCGAACTTCAGGCCTTCTGACTTTGAAATTGGTGATGATGGAGCCATTTACCTCGCAGACTGGGAGAACGCGGTAATCGGCCACATGCAGCACAACGTGCGGGACCCTTCCAGAGATCACGAACATGGCCGGATATACCGAATATCTGCTACAGGGCGCCCGCTTTCAGAGCATGTAGCGATTGACGGACAGCCAATCGCTGCTCTTCTCACAGCATTGGAGCACCCTGTTAACGGTATCCGCCAGCGCGCCCGCGTCGAGTTATCTGAACGAGATACTGACGACGTTTTATCAGCTGTTGAAGAGTGGCTTCAGGGATTTGATGAGCAGAACACGGCCCATGCACACCACTTTCTAGAAGGCCTATGGCTGCACCAACGGCACAACCGTGAGAACATGGAATTGCTTCAGGTTGTGCTCTCCTCACCAGAACCGTTGGCGCGCATCGCTGGCGAACGCATTCGCCTCATGTGGGAGCACAGAGACTTGCATCTTGCTGGCGTACCTCTTCCTATCATGGATGGATGGTATCCTGCCGCCAATCAGAATCCGGACGATGTGCCAGATGATGACGCCATCGTAATCCGTACCGTCCCAGAAGAGATGCGCTACGATAAGCCCTCGTTTACCGTTACGGCTGGGCAAAGCGTCAAACTATGGTTCGCAAATGATGATGCGCTTCCCCATAACCTGATAATCACTCAACCCGAAACTGGAGATGCGGTGGGAGACGCAGCTGATGCCATGGGTGCAGATGGATTCGAAGTAGGCTTTATTCCAGAGACGGATGCCATTTTACAGTCCACTGACCTGCTGAACCGTGAAGAACATCAGACGCTAGAATTTACAGCTCCCATGCAGCCGGGCACGTACGATGTTTTATGTACGTTCCCAGGACACAGGACAACCATGCACGGAGTGATGGTTGTGATTGCTGCGGATCAGTGACATTACCTTTTCTGTGTACCATACAATCCCTCTTAGAAGCCCAAAACCTGGATGGGGCGTGACAAGGAGCGACCTTGGTGCTGGACCCTCAAAATGTACGTTCCCGAGGCAAGGGTAGATGGCAATGAAAACGGCACGTCATGACGCCCCGTCTGGAGGACACCTACTTCGTGCCGGGAAACCGCTCGTCCGAGTATATCAACTAGAGAAATGGAAACGGGCCCAGCTGATTCCAGATTGAGCACGACTCTCCCATTGGTGCTCATCGGATTCGGGTAAACACTTTCCAGGGCCATTTTTGAAGGCTGTACAGTCTCCTGCTGGGTATCAGTTGCCAGACTTCCATTAAATAGGTTCAGAACCGGATACGCTCCGCCAAATAATTGATCTACCTCTGATTGAGGCATCGCAAACCAGTCGCGCAGCAGACTACCATACACAGATCTGAAATCGACGCCTGCAACGAGATTACTTGCCGCGTCTAGGTTGGTCAAATCCGGCGCATCACCAATCAAACCGCCTTTCAACTCGGAGCCAAAAACGAACATCGGTGCTGACGTTCCATGATCTGTCCCACTCGATCCATTTTGATTCAGCCGGCGACCGAACTCAGAGAATGTGACACCACTTACCTTCTCTAGAAGCCCATCAGATTCAAGGTCAGTCACGAAAGCCGATATAGCAGCTGAAAGTCGGCTCATCAGATTCTGATGTGTGCCTAGCTGGTATGCGTGGGTATCAAACCCACCGATCGAAACGTGATAGATGCGTGCTCCAAGACCGCCGCGGATTAATCGGGCAACCGTCGCCAAATCGGTGCCAAGACTACTGCCTCCCGAATAGGAGGTTGTATTCCTTCCAAGATCAAAGGCATCTTTGATGGCTTTCGCATACACAAAAGAATCATTCGACACGCGCCGTACAAATGAAATCTCTCTTCCGACCGTAGTGTCTGGGACATCATTTTCGTCGAATATCTTTTCTGTAGCCACTAAGCGATTAAGCAAGGACTGGTTGGGCAGCGCTACTCCGAAAGACTTGTCGTGACCGGCAAAGAGCAGTCGTGAGGACGATCCGATTTGCAGCGCCACGGGATGATCCGGCGGCTCATCCGAGTACAATGGGTATTCACTTTCTAGGAAACGTCCTGACCAACCGGTTCTTTCCAGTTCGTTCGCGTCTTTCCCTGATAGCCACATGTCGGTTGACGCAAAGTGTGACAAGACAGGATCTTGAACACCCACGTTTTGAACTACTTGAAGCTTTCCTTCTTGATATAGCGGGTACAGACGGGACAACGAAGGATGTAATCCAGTATCGGAGGTCAGTTCGATAGCATTCTGAATCCGAATATTTGGTCGGGCATTGTGATAAATATCGTTCCCAATTGGTACTACTGTATTGAGTCCGTCATTACCTCCTGACAACTGAATCACCACCAGAATTCGATTTGAGGCCGAACCCGACAGAGCCCGCAACAGCGGACTTGCCATACTGGCAGATACCGTTCGCCCATTCAAGCCAAGGGACACCGCGGCGCCAGACATAGCTAGACCACGCAAGAATTGCCGTCTCGTCCATGATTCGTGAGCCTTGTCGTGCAGCTCACCGTCTTCCAATCGGGATCCGTGATGAGTACACATATCAGGTAAGCTGGTATTCAGGAAATTTGCAAAGTGCCACGACGTAATTCCTCACCATTATCCAAGCAAGAGAATCATTGGGGTTCCACTCATACCATGGGGTAGCACCGAGAAATAGTTTGACGAGATTTATGCGATACGCTGGGCCATCCATCAAGTCATCCGGAAACGGGAATTGATCCAGGTTTCCCGAAAATGGTTGCTCCATTTCAGGTACCTCAACTAATTCGAGAGGCACTGCAAACATCGCTTCTGCCAGATTCAAAGCCATTGACACGGCCGGGTACGGGTCACCGGGTTCGACGTATCGATCGATAACTGCCGGATAGTCGACCCCAGCTGCCGAGGAGTTCAAAATCAGGTCAGCAAAACTCCAGCGAGCCGGCACCGTGTCCGTTGATAGCCAGGAATGATAACCTGGCCAACCAGCCACATTAGGCGGGGACAGCAAGGTTTGCCCCAGAGAGGACAATACTGACGTCAGGACTGTCCTCAATTCAGTGTTTGCCGAAGGATTTCCTTTGAAGGCAGAAACGTCTTGCAACAGATACTCAACTGGACTCTTGATACACGCTCCTTCGTACTGAGAGTCAAAAAACACCTCGGACGATAGAATCTCTGCCATAATTGGTCCGATCCTGAAGTCATGCGCGATTACTCGCTCAGCCAAGGTGTCTACGAGCTCTCGGGGAGGGTCTGCAAAAAGGAATTCAGCGAGCAGGGTCCGAGAGAGGTAGCTAGCTACTTGAGTTTTTCGCTCAGTAAAAATGAGATCAATCAGATCCTCATGATCAAAATTGCCAGTCTGACCAAAAATAGTCTTCTCCTCCGCATCCACATTCCGACTCAATTTATAAGAAATCCAGCTGGAACGTACGTTCATCGTCCACCCCGTCAGCGCTCGTGCCGCTTCCACAATGTCCTCCTGGGTGTAGTTTGAATTCCCATCAGCATCGTGCTGCCCCATTAAAAAAAGCTCTAGCAGTTCTCTCGCAAAGTTTTCGTTGGGAGCACTTTTTCGATTAAACCGTCCATCTAGGTAGTAAAGCATGGACCCGTCCGTTACAAAACCCAAGGCCATTGCCTTAAAATCTGCCAAGGCGGCAAACGTGAGTCTCTGCACGTATGCGTGGGCTAATGTGCCGTAGCGGTATTTCAGCACATCAGTAACGAAATGATTGTGCCAGAACAGGGTCATGCGCGCACGCAGTGTTCCGGACAACAAGTCTTCCAGCCACAACTCCCGAATTTCCTGCACCCAATATCTATTGTTTTGGGTAAACTCATTGACCTCGTCCGAACTTGCAGTGGTAGGCGGATAAAGCTCAGACCGCCAGGACGGGCCCGGGATCAGCGTTGTGGATAATGGCTCAGCCAACCATTCTTCCACCACCTCCCGTGCGATGCGGCCGGTTACGCCAGATACTTTGTCCGGGTCAGCATTCGAACAAGCGCGCCTAAGAAGGTGCCTGGCCTGGCGAGCGGAAAGCGGTGTAGTTAGATCTTGAAGCATATAAATGCCACGAAACGATAGCCGGGATGTTCCGTGTTTTCTACCTCAGACCTCTTATTTCAATGACACCTGTCTATTAGTCAACACTATGTACCGGGAGCGGGGCTCGAACCCGCACGACCTTTACAGGTCAACGGATTTTAAGTCCGTTGCGTCTACCTATTCCGCCATCCCGGCATTGAACCAAGATAGACACTTGTGGCTCGTTCGTGTTTCCGCCCTGTGCCAATTTTTGGTTGGTAATCATCGACATGTCTTGCTATCGTATCATTGGTAGCCTAACAATCGATTGTATTTCATGCCTACAACAAGTGAACTGCTGTTTTCTCTGTCTACCCAGTCAGCCGAACACTCCTATGCTCCTTACTCAAATCGTAGAGAAGGTGTTGTCGTTCTCCTAGAAGATGGTTCGGTGGTCCATGGTTGCCGTGTTGAGAACGCCTCTTTTCCCTTGACGATATCAGCTCTGCTCAATGCCATGTCAACGCTGCATTCTGTTGCGCGCATGGATATTGCTATGATTGCCTCTAGTCGCGCATTCACGGAGGCAGAGAAAGCCTACCTGTGCGGAATGCCCAATTTCGAATGGATCTTCCCAGACTCTACAACGGCCCATTTAGGCGGCACCATTCCCGAGCCAAAGGAATCGCTCTTCCCTCTCCTCCCCGACTGGGGAACATCGACCATGAAAGGTGCTGAGCAAGCACGGGATATCTCAGATCTGGCATGGTGCCCTGAATCTGATTTTCCTGTGGGAAGCGTGATTCGAACTGCGAACGGTCACCATATTCCCGGAGTCAATGTCGAGCACCCAGATTGGAGTCAGGGGCTTTGCGCCGAGCGGAATGCCCTTTCCGCAATTATTGCATACGACTATGGAATGCCGACTGAGATTTATGTCTCATGTCCGAAAGAATCAGGTGGTACACCCTGTGGCGCATGCCGCCAAGTAATTCTGGAACTTGCCCCGGAAGCTACGGTTTGGATGGACCGCATCGATGGACCTCCGCAGGCAATGACGGCGCAAGAGCTGCTACCAGGAGGGTTTAGCGGTGATGTGCTTCGAAAGCCAAAACTTTAATATCTAGTTAGTTTTCCAGCCTGAACCTACCCTGTCATTTCTGACGCCGGCAAGCATGCTTACACACATTGTTGTTTTCATACTCGGCCTTGGAATCCTTTACCTAGGAGCAGATTGGTTGATTGATGGGGCCTCCGAAGTAGCTAAGAAGTTCGGAATACGCCCCATGATTATTGGGTTGACCATTGTCGCACTTGGAACGTCACTCCCCGAATTCCTACTGAATCTGTTCGCAGTTAGCGCAGGCGAAGACGGACTGGCCGTAGGAAACATTATCGGGTCGAACATTGCCAACATTGCCCTAATACTTGGGCTAAGCGCGGTAATCCTCCCAATTGCGTTTGACGGGGAAGCCTTGAAGAAGGAGTATCCGATGATGCTGGCTGTTACGGGTCTCTTCTACTTCCTCTCGTTGGACGGCGCAATATCTCGATTAGATGGATTTATCCTCGTTGCTGGCTTGGTTGCATTCCTAGCATTCATCATTAAAACCTCTAGCCGAAACCTATCCCACTCGGTAACCGCCGTAGAAGGTCACAACGATGACTTCTTCGTGCCGCATTCGGGTCTCAAAAAGTGGCTTCATGATGAAAAGACAGGACCATTTGTTCGGGTTCTACTTATTGTCGCAGGCATGGCAGCATTAGCGCTTGGTGCCCGTTTTATGGTTGATGCCGCGCTCAGCATGGCCATCATACTTGACATCGACCCAACAATCGTTGGCTTGACCATCGTTGGTATTGGCACGAGTCTCCCGGAGCTGGCTGCTAGCCTCATGGCAATGTCGAAGAATGAGTCCGATCTGTCAGTAGGCAATATTTTGGGCAGTAACATGCTGAACATCTTGTTCGTAATTGGAGCCGTATCTGTCATTCAGCCTATGGATGTACATACAGAGTCGATTAGCTTTCACATGCCAATTATGATTGGTTTTTCGTTGTTACTCTGGCCTCTTGCTCGCAGGAAGCATCAACTGTCTAGGCTTTCCGGATCCCTCCTTCTAGCTGGTTTCCTCGGATATCTCGGCTGGCTCATTTACCCATTTATCTGATCCGTTTTGAACCTGACGTTTGGCCAATCACCTCTTTTTCTACTTCTCCTTCTTTCGATTGCAGGGGCGGGAGCCTGGTGGACTTACAGGACGACTATTCCTGAGATAGACCCCCTCAAGCGTTTCTTTCTAGGCTCGCTACGTTTTGTGTCTTTAGCCGTCATTTTATTCCTGCTATTTGAACCTCTGCTTCAAAAACAAACAGCAAGAACGGAAGAGCCTGTCGTAGCCGTCCTCTTTGACAGCTCTGAAAGTATGGCACTTGCTGACTCCTTACTTGGAGCTCCGAGATCCGGTTCAATGGACTTGATGGAGGCAATCAGAGCGGAAACGACCGGGTTTAATACACGGTTCTATACGTTCGCCGACAACCTTTCCATCATCGATAGTCTTGACACCGTAACCCTTTCTAGTTCGCGGACCAATATTGCTAGCGCCCTTTCTGATGCGGCCTCTCAACTAGCTGACGACAACCTTTCCGCTCTGATTCTTGTAAGTGATGGCTTGTACAACGCTGGTTCTAACCCCCTCCACCTAGCTGAGCAATTTCCTGTTCCACTCATGACGGTTGCGCACGGAGATACGTCCGCTCAGCGGGATGTTAGAATTGCGGATGTTATTACGAATGAGCTCACGTACGCCGGATCCATCGTCCCGGTACAAGTGAGGGTTCGTAACGAGGGCATTACACCTTCTCCACTAGTGCTTTCCCTGATGGAGGGGTCGCGCGTCATATCAACAGAGCGACTGACGCTCCCACGATCCGGGACAGAGGTTGTGGTTGATCTCGAATTTGAAGCGCGCGATCCAGGCAGACGTGAATTCCGAGTGGCGCTTACTCGATATGAGACCGAAGCCACCTGGCGTAACAACGACCATCGGTTTAGTGTTCAGGTTTTAGATCAAAAGAAGTCGATTCTTTTGGTAGCAGGTGCACCATCCCCCGACGTTTCGGCTCTTTCACGCCTAATCCACGAGGATGACACGGCTGAACTTACCATGTTCGTGCAAAGTCGTCGCGGGGGCTTCATTGAAGGCGAGTTGCCAACAGATCTGGGGTCTTATGACTTGATACTTTCCATTGGATTTCCAGGACCCGCCACTATTCCGGCCGACGCACGTCGTATCGCTGAACAGATTGCTAGTGGTACTCCCTTTCTATTTGTATTAGATCACGAAACATCATTAGCCCGGCTAGACAGTGAGTTTGGAGCGCTTCTACCCGTAACCCTAGAATCAAGTAGAGATTCCTTTGTGCCGGGCAGTATGAATCAAATGCCCGGTGCTACTTCCCATGCTATCTTTGACATAGCTGATCGTCAAGACGCCTCTTTGTGGAGGCGGCTTCCACCTCTGTATGTAAGCGAAAGTACGTGGTCCACGGCTCCTGGAGCAACAGAGTTGGCATCCGTTGAGATCCGTGGTATTGCTCTTCTGGACCCACTTTTTGCTGTCATGCGCCGGGGCTCAGTAAAGTCTGCCGCATTGCTGGCGAATGGTTTTTGGCGTTGGACGCTGGTACCTGAGGACTTGAAGTTCGAAGCAGATCGCTTTAAGACCATGTTCGCCAACCTAATTCAATGGCTTTACGCATCTGATGATGACCGACTGGTCCGGGTCTATCCAGCTGAGAGGGAGTTCGCAGAAGGAGAATCTGTAAACCTTCGCGGTGAGGTATATGACGAATCATTGCGGCCGATTTCTGATGCATCTCTCTCCCTACAGGTAACAAGCCCCGAAGGTCAGATATTCCCTTTTGAAATGTTGGCTAGGGGCAATGGCAGATATGGACTTGACATAGGAACACTCCCTTCCGGCGCGTATGAGTATCGTGCTGCTGCCTCCCGAGATGATGCAATCCTAGGAAAAGATACTGGCAGCTTTTCTATTGGCAAGCGCGCCATAGAATTCCGTCAAACTCGTGCCGATGGCAACCTTATGAGTGGCCTTGCTTCTCGATCTGGTGGTGTTGCATTCGTAAGTTCCAACGTGAATGGCATGAACGAGGCTATTCGGGCGTTGCCTAGCTACCTGCCCGTCACTACAACCTCTATGGAGCAGATCAGGTTGTGGCAATTGATGCCTTTGCTGTTCTTTATGCTGTTTCTTTTGACTATCGAATGGTTTTTCAGGAAACGCTTCGGCATGGTATAAGTTAGTCTTGATCAGTCCCAACTGCTTACAGGTTATCCTTATATTACAATAAGTACTATGAGGATGCCCCCTCGATTCACTCCCGAGGAATTCTTTTGACCCCACTGAATTAGAGAGCGCACCTAGAAGCGTCTATATGTCACTTACCGTCGACTCTGAGCAATCCCAAGTAGCTGAAATCGCGCTCGCACCTGACGCAGACTTTACAGATCAAGAGCATCTTTCTACGCTTCTTGTGTCCGTCCGGCGGCACCTACATCGTAACCCAGAACTCGGGCTTCATGAATTCAAGACATCCCGCTTCATCAGGGAAATACTGGAAACTCATGGTTTAACGGTTCATGGTCCGCTCGCCACAACAGGGCTCTATGTTGACATCGAGGGAGACCATCCAGGTCCGACAATCGGTTATCGGGCGGACATTGATGCGCTTCCAATTCAAGACCTCAAGAAGGTCCCTTATCGCTCTACCCTGCCTGGAATCGCCCATTTGTGTGGCCATGATGCCCATACGTCCATCGCGATCGGTATCGCTGTCTATTTAGACCAACATAGGGACCTTATTCACGGCACCGTACGCGTCTTCTTTCAACCTAATGAAGAAGGAATTCCTAGTGGTGCACCCCTCTTGATTCGGGACGGTGTCCTAGATGGCCTTTCCGCCGTCCTTGCTTCTCACGTTGACCCTACCGTTCAGGCAGGCAAAATTGGCCTCATGTCTGGCCCGGCAACGGCCTCAGCTGATCGGTTTCGAGTCCGAATTGTTGCTGACTCCACTGGGCACTCAGCTCGCCCTCATCAGGCCGTTGATACGATCTGGATTGCTTCCCAGATCATGAATGCGATGTACCAGATGATAGGTCGTATCTCTGACCCACGAAAGCCAGCCGTCATTGCGATCTGTCGCTTGCATGCCGGAGAGGCCTATAATGTCATACCTGCCGAGGCTGAACTCGGTGGAACGTTTCGGTGCACTGCCAATGAGGACAGGGACGTATTTAAATCGCGCATAGAACAGACCGCACGGCTTATTGGTGAAGGGAACGGAGCAAAGATTGAGGTAGATTTCGATCTTGGATCGCCGCCAGTGGTAAACAGTAAAGAAGTGATCGAAGTTGTCCGCAAAACGATCCTTGAAGACAAGGGATCTGACGCGATTTATGATATCCCGATACCTAGCTTGGGAGCCGAGGATTTTGCTCATTACTTGAGCCATGTGAAAGGGGCGCTATTGCGAATTGGTACGTGCAGTAGTCCCGAAACGGCATTTGTTCTGCATGACTCCCAATTCGACATTGAAGAGTCCGTGCTCGCCCCTACTTCTATCCTTTTGTCCCGCGCTCTTATTCGATACCTAGGACAGCACGCCTGATCTTTTGGTTGTCCTCCTCCCTTATCGGTGGATGGAGGAACAGCGGTTTTATGGCATCGTTGCATCGACACGGAGCTGATTAACACGCGCCGACACTAATCCGACACCGAAGACGTCCATGAGTATCGTAGCAGAACAGGAAAAAGTTCAAAGCACAGGCCCCGTTTCATTGACGGAGCGGGCAGCTGAAGAGATTCGCAAAATTATGTCGGCTAAAAACATTCCGGATGGCTACCATTTACGAGTAGGAGCCAAAGGTGGTGGATGTTCAGGCATGAGTTATATCCTAGGTTTTGACCGCAAACGTGACCACGACATTCAGTTTGAAGTGGATGGTATCAACGTTTTCATGGATAAGCGTCATGGACTTTATTTGATGGGTACCGTCGTCGATTACCAAGATGGTCTCGATGCACGCGGATTCACGTTTGATAACCCGAACGCAACCGCTACATGCGGGTGCGGATCTAGTTTTTCGGCCTAAACATCATTCTTCTATAACGGAGAGGACTTCGCATCTCCTCCCGACACGTCTGGTCACTGGGTCGGCATTCAAAAAAGTAGCATGGAAGGCAATTTTTCAAATCGCGTCAGAGACGTCATTTCCTACAGTCGTGAAGAGGCAATCCGTCTTGGTCACGATTACATCGGAACCGAACATTTACTGCTCGGCATCATCCGTGAAGGAGAAGGCATTGCGGTCAAAATCCTCCGTAATCTCGGCTGCGACCTATTCAAGCTCAAGAAATCGATTGAAGACACGGTCCGCAGCACAGGCGGAACGTTAACTGTCGGCAACATTCCTCTGACGAAACAAGCCGAGAAGGTGTTGAAAATCACCTATCTAGAGGCAAAGCTCTACAAGAGTGATGTTATCGGAACAGAGCATTTGTTGCTTTCCCTTCTACGAGATGATGAAAACTTAGCTGCGCAAATTCTGCAACAAGGCTTTTCCGTTACGTACGATGCGGTACGCTCTGACCTCGACACAATCATAAGCGGCAAGGCGCCAGCTACGCGTGCATCCTCGACTCCTGGTAGTAGCGGAGGCAGTGGAAGCGGAAAAGGTGCTGCACGCTCCTCCGGCGGGAAGGATCGTGGCAAGGGTGAAAAGAGCAAAACACCTGTTTTGGATAATTTTGGCCGTGACCTTACCAGCCTTGCTGAGGAAGACAAACTAGATCCCGTAGTCGGTCGCGAACCAGAAATTGAACGAGTCGCGCAAGTCTTATCCAGGCGTAAGAAGAACAACCCGGTGTTGATTGGTGAACCAGGTGTTGGTAAAACAGCTATTGCCGAAGGGTTGGCGATGCGCATCGTCAAGAGAAAGGTTAGTCGCGTTCTCTATGACAAACGCATTGTTACCCTTGATCTTGCTGCCCTTGTAGCTGGAACGAAGTATAGGGGTCAGTTCGAGGAGCGCATGAAAGCGGTGATGAACGAGCTGGAAAAAAGCCCCGATGTCATTCTCTTTATTGACGAATTGCACACGATTGTTGGAGCAGGCGGTGCATCCGGAAGCCTTGACGCATCCAACATGTTCAAACCGGCACTTGCTCGGGGCGAAATTCAGTGCATTGGTGCGACAACCCTGGATGAGTACCGTCAGCACATTGAGAAGGACGGCGCGCTCGATCGTCGTTTTCAGAAAATTGTGGTTGATCCTGCTACCCCAGAAGAAACACGAGAGATTCTCCGCAACATCCGGGATAAATACGAGGATCATCACAACGTAAAGTATACCGATGATGCTATCGATTTAACGGTCAAGATGTCTGAGCGATATATCACTGACCGCTACTTTCCGGACAAGGCTATTGATGTTCTAGATGAAGCAGGTGCCCGCGTTCACTTGAATAACATCAAAGTACCTGAGATTATCGTCAAGTTAGAAACGGACATCGAAGAAGTCCGTGAAGAGAAGAATCAGGTTGTGAAGAGTCAGAAATTTGAAGAAGCAGCTCGCCTACGCGACAAGGAAAAGAAACTGCTAGAAGAGCTGGAGACTGAAAAGAAAACCTGGGAAGAAAAGGCAGAGACCGAGATTTACGATGTTACCTCTCAAGACATTGCTGAAGTCGTAGCCATGATGACGGGGGTACCTGTAGATAAGATTTCTGAGTCAGAAACTCGGAAACTCCTGCATATGGAGACTGAGCTAAAAGGCCAGGTTATAGGGCAGGATGAGGCTATTAGGAAGCTGGCCCGCTCGATCAGGCGGACCCGTGCCGGTCTCAAAGACCCGAAACGACCAATTGGAAGTTTTATTTTCCTAGGTCCAACGGGTGTTGGTAAAACAGAACTCGCAAAGAGGTTGACGCATTACCTATTCGATTCGCAGGATGCCTTGATCCGGATCGACATGAGCGAATACATGGAGAAGTTCTCCGTTTCACGGCTCGTAGGTGCGCCTCCTGGTTACGTTGGATATGAGGAAGGTGGACAACTGACAGAAAAAGTGCGCCGCAAGCCTTATTCGGTCGTATTGCTCGATGAAATCGAAAAGGCGCACCCTGACGTCTTTAATATTCTACTCCAAGTTCTTGATGATGGCCTATTGACGGACGGATTAGGACGGAAAGTTGATTTCCGCAATACGATCATCATCATGACCTCAAACATTGGCGCCAGAGACATCAAGAATCTTGGCAAAGGCATTGGTTTTTCTCAAGGAGGGCAGGATTTCAACTATGCCACGATGAAGTCGACGGTGGAAGACGCTCTGAAACGCGTTTTCAATCCGGAATTCCTAAACAGGATTGACGACGTCATCGTCTTCCATCCTCTAGAGAAAAAGCACATCACCGAAATCATCGACATTATGGCTGCCGAGTTATTTGCTCGGGCGATGGAAGTTGGTGTAACGGTTGAGCTTCAGACCAGCGCCAAGACGTTCCTCGTTGACAAAGGGTACGATGCAAAATTTGGAGCTCGTCCACTTCGCCGCGCACTTCAGAAGTACGTAGAAGACCCCATGGCAGAGGCCATTTTGGGACATGATCTGGGGGAGAATGATACACTAGTTATTACGTACGACGTAAAGAAGGACACGGGCGAATTGAGCTTCCGCAAAAAGAAAACGCCACAGAAAGCAGCTCCAGCAAAAAAAGATGATGTACTTGAGGCATCGGCTGAAGCTGATGCAACGGACGTAGATGATGCCGCTTCTGAAGCTCCAGGTGGGGACGGTGCAGACATTAAGCCCACGGCGACGAAGAAAGCAAAAGCCAAAAAGAAGCCGTCAAAAGCAGCTGCTGATGACGCCTCTGAGGGAACAGAGGAAGAGACCAAGGACGATAATTCCTAAGGCAGTAAAGGATAGATCAGCCTAGTGACCAATTGACACCTCTTCCCTCTTCGGGGTGAGGAAAGCGCCAGGTTACGGCACCTTGATCACATGCATAAAGGCATGTGCCGCACTCGATGCAGTCTTCGAATTGAAAGTGGACGTTACCACTCTCATCCAAGGTGTAACACTTGGCCGGGCAAACACGCGTCGTACACTTATGCGGACACGTTGTGTTACAGATATCGGTATCCACCTCAATGTGTGCACGCGCATCCGTGCGACCCTGGTTCCGGTAATTAGCCAGGCCAAGCCGATCAGCAACGCTTAGTCGTTTGGTATTTTCGACGCTCATAAGGCTTTGGCTCCTTTTAATCCTAATTTTACCAGGTCCCAATACGACGCATGTCGCTTGATGGATGCTCGCATCATGGCTGATGCTTTCATGGTCGGTTCGGAGTCAATAGTGAAGAACTGCCTACCGAAATCACACACCAGATTCGGAATAGTAGAAAACATTTCCTCCCGGTGGAGAAGATGCACGGCATCTTGGAAAGAACGCATGTCCTGCAGAACATAGCTGCTCTCTAGTGCCTTACGATAATTAGACAGCATAGATGAGGAATGATCATCTGCCTTAGAGGCCTCGAGGGCAGTTTCCGCGGCAAGAATTCCACTTCGCATGGCGTAATCCATGCCCTGAATTGCCTTTCCGGCATTAAGCAACAGGTGCGCAGCCTCTCCGGCAATCATAACGCCATCACCAAATATTTCCGCTGGCATGCCTTTAATGTCTCCTGTGGAAACCACATGTGCGGAATACTCGACTGTTTCTGAGCCCCGAATCATATCGGCGACAACAGGATGTTCTTTAAACGTGTTAAGGACGTCGTACGGAGTTTTCTGTTTATCCCTCAGGTCATTCATTCCTAAAACGAGTCCTAAGGAGATTGAATCTTGGTTCGTGTATAGAAAGCCTCCACCCTCCACGCCTTCTGAACAGGCCCCCACAAACTCATTTGTGAGGCCCGATCGTCCAGACAGCTGAAACCGATCCTCGAGTACGTTCTGGTCAAGCTTCAGGACCTCCTTGACACCAACTGCCACGTGATCTGACGCTACGTATGGCTTTTCTAGCCCTACCTGGCGGGTGAGCAAGTTATTGACGCCCTCTGCTATGATGACACAGTCAGCGAGGAAGGTCTCCTCCCCTGCCCGGATGCCTACCACACGACCGTCTTCCATCACCACTTCCTCAACCAAAATATCTGTCGCAATGAACGACTCATCTGGGTGTTCACTCTGATCGATGGCCTCCTGAACCTTACCCGCAAACCATGCATCAAACACTGCGCGGAGCACCGTAACACCCGTGTAAGGCGTTTCTGCAAAATGGTTTGATTTGAAATCTACACTGAAGGCTGATTGCTCATCCATGAACGTGAGCCGTCGATGGCTAACAAATCGCTCAAATCCAGCATCTTCTTTCCAATACTCAGGTACCAGTCGGGCCAGATCGCTTCCCCATAAGACACCCCCAGACACGTTTTTCGCACCGCAGAACTCGCCACGTTCAATTAGCAAGAAACGAGCGTTACCGCGGGCCAAAGTCATCGCGGCACTGAGTCCTGCGATGCCCCCACCCACAATGATACAGTCAAACTTATCTTCCATCTAGGAGCCTTCAGGCAAGAGCCTTCTTCAGTTCCGCATTGAGAAGCGGTAAAATGTTGAAACAGTCACCCACTATTCCATAGGTGGCCACATCAAAAATAGGAGCGTCTGCATCCTTATTTATAGCCACAATGATCCTACTGTTGGCCATTCCTGCCACATGCTGGATAGCACCGGAAATTCCGACGGCGAAGTAAAGATCCGGCGATACCACTTTTCCTGTTTGACCAATCTGCGCTGTTGCAGGAAAAAGTCCAGTTTCAACGACTGCTCTTGAAGCCCCAATGGCTGCGCCGGTTATCGATGCCAACTCTAGGACAAGGTCACGACCAGCTTCGTCTCGAACCCCACGCCCTGCTGCAACCACTACGCGAGCTTCTGATAGGTCTACTGTATTACCAGCCGATGAAACGATTTCTCGAATCGTAAGGCCAAGGTCGGCGGCATCGAAGACAAAAGGAACGGTTTCAACCGTGGCATCTACAGGAGATGGGGTTGCCTCATAGGAACCGGAGCGAACAGATACGATGACTAAAGAATGCGAACTGTGCGTAGTCGCTAACATCTTTGCCGCCATAACTGGCCGCTGACATACTACTTCCTCCCCCGCAACATCGAAAGACGCTACATCGGGTAGAACGGCAGCGTCTAATCGAACACTTAAGGATCCGAGTACATCCTTTACAGCCTCCGTGGACGCCATAACAAGCAATCTAGGATCGGATTTTCGAATCACCGCCTCTAGGCCCGCAATCACAGGAGCGTTGAGATGAGAGTCGAACACCGGGTCTGAAAGCAAATAAATGGTGGTAGCACCGTGATTACTGGCCTCGGTGGCAAGCTCCGAGCTCTTGGAGCCCAGTAGAGCTGCGTGCAAATCAGCACCTTGCTCCGATGCCACCTCACGGGCTCGAGTCATTGCTTCAAGTGAACTGCGCTTAATGCGGCCGTCCTGAACGGACAGAAAGACTAAAATGGGTTTCATATTCCAGATGGATCGGTTCTCAACGCTACTTCCATTCAACACGAACGAATTAGATGACGCCTGCTTCTTCAGAAAGACGTCTAACCAATTCAGAGACAACGTCTTCAGGCTCTCCTTCAAGTTTAATTCCAGGCTCCCGATTTGGAGGAGGTGCGGTAGTCGTAATAACGGTGCGAGACCCTGGCACCTCAGGAGTGTCAGTTGCAATCTGCTTTCGCTTGGCAGCCATAATACCTTTGAGCGCAGGAATACGTGGGTTGTTCATGTCGTTTGAACAGGTAACCAGACACGGTGTGGAAATCTCTATGATCTCCTGTCCGGCATCCCCTTGTCTCGTCACAACCATCGCATCGCCATCGGCTTTCAATCCAACAGCGTTAGTAGCATAGGGTAGACCCAGCAATTCGGCTAGCATACTCCCTGCCAAACCAGCATCAGAATCCTGCGATTGTTTCCCAGTCAGGATTACATCATACGTATGGTCTTTAAAATGGCCTGCCAGCAGATGAGCCACAGCGTGCGAATCCAGCGCAGCAGCCTCATCGATGACTAGATGGGTAGCATCCGACGCCCCCATTGCCAGCGCCTTTCGAATTGTCTCGCTGGCCGATGACGGTCCGACGAGTACTAGATCAATGCGGTCTTCTGACCCCTGATTGATAACGAGAGCTTCCTCAAGTGCCGACGCATCGTAGGCATTCAATACCATCCGTCCAGTTTGGACCGATGCCTGCACGTCAGGAACCTGCTTAATACACACACAGAAATTCATCGACTGAGTCGCTCTTTTTCCTATTTTGATGGGCGGCCGGTTGCGAAGAACTATCTTAAGGATAGACCACGCAGCCGGGTCGAAAGGTACAAACCGGCCCAGAGCCATCAAACTGAATTCAGACTACAAGGAGCCCCATCTATGGATGTTTCGGCCATTCTTCGCAACTCACTTCGGATTGTTGTCCTACTTCTCATTTTCTCAATGGGAAGCAGCGTATCATCTTCTGCCCAACTGACGAATTCTAGGTTTGGACTTGGGTTTAATACGTTGCTTAGCGCCGACAACGGGCTAGGTATGGGATTCCGCGGCAGAATCTCCACGCCAATCAATGCAGATCTTTCGTTTGGCTTGGATGCGGGTATCACCGGCTTCATTTTGGGAGGTCGTGATGACGCGACGTGGGTTATTGATCCGCAAGTGTCATTAATCGTCACTCTACCTGGTGTGGAACGCGCCCCGTATTTTCTTTTCGGACTGGGAGCCATGTTGGACCCTTCTGATAGTGGCGACACGCTTACTGGCCCGACGCTGCATGGTGGTATTGGGTGGGTGAAACCGCTACGAGAATCAGTTTTGTTCTATGAGCTCAACCCTGCTCTCGTTATTGGGAGAGAAAAGGTTTCAGCATCTATTCCTTTCCGTATTGGAGTCATTTTCTAGGACGTTTTGCCCACTGCACACTACCTCCTAATCTTTTTGACTTTCACCTCCCCTGGCCGGTCTTTACCTACACATCCCTTTCTGTTCGCAGCGCTGCACGTACTGTGATTTCTTCTTTGTCACCACAGAGAAGTCACATACTTCGTTTGTTGAGGCTTTATGTACTGAAATCCGCCTCCGAGGAGCACTTATTGCCGACAAAGAGCCTATTGACACGATCTACTTTGGCGGCGGTACGCCTTCTCGGCTTGCGCCCAGTGATATAGGCAGGATCATCGAGACGATTAACGACTCGTTTGACGCCAGACAGGTACTGGAAACCACCTTCGAACTCAATCCTGAAGACGCATCAGAAGCCTATCTCGCTTCGCTCAGGGCGCACGGAATAGACCGACTCAGCGTGGGTATACAGTCCTTCTTTGAAGATGACCTGCGATTTATGAATCGAGTTCATGATGCCGACATGGCCAGAGCCATTATCCCAACGATTCGGCAGGCTGGATTCAACAACTTCTCTGTCGATCTGATTTTTGGCCTACCAGAACAGCCACCAGAGTATTGGTCTGCCAATCTTGAAATTGCCTGTGCGGCCGATGTCCCACACCTGTCAACGTATAGTTTGACGATTGAAGATGGCACGCCATTAAAGAATCGTGTCGAGCGCGGTCTCGTAACCCCTGTTGAGGAGCAGGACATCACCGATCAATTTCAATTCACCATGGAATACCTGGAAGGTAAAGGCTTCGAACATTACGAAGTGTCTAGTTTTGCCAAACCAGGACAGAGAGCCATTCATAATCACCGGTATTGGAATCACGCCAACTATATCGGACTTGGTCCTTCTGCCCATTCTTTCTGGTGGAGTGGACTGCCAGCAGAGCGATGGGCAAATGTTAGAAACATGAAACGCTATGAAGCGCTTTTGCAACAGCATGTGTTGCCTATCGATGAATCTGAGCATCTCGATCTCGATACGTTGGCGGACGAATTTGTGATGCTCCGACTAAGGACTTCTGATGGCCTTGACCTCGAAGAACTGGAAAGCCGCTATGGCGTTGACTTGCTCATTGATCGGGTCGACGAACTGGCTTCGCTTGAATCGGGTGGTTTCATTCGGCCAATCCGGAATCAAATGGTCCAGTTGACCGATCTTGGAATGACCGTATGTGATATGGTCACAACTCGATTGCTTCCTGATTAAGTACTCTTCAGTTGGGCTTTACGTGGGCCAAGTCCTTTTTCGGACGGCACCTGCCGATTGTTTTCCTCTTCCCAACGCTTTCACTTTGACGATTATCACATGTCACTGCGTGCGACGACTATAATGCTCTTGATGACCTTCTTCTTGGCTGGTTGTGGCAAGGATTCTGGCCAACCATCCCCTATTCAGACCGATGTCCCCTTTACTCCCGAGGGTATATTGGATTTCGTCCGTCCGGACAGTTCCATCATCAATAGGATCGTTATCGAAATTGCGGAAACGCCTCAAGAACAAGCACAGGGTTTGATGTATCGCCGCTCCCTCCCTGACCGCGGTGGAATGCTGTTTATTGATCAGGCTGAGTCTATGCGATCCTTCTGGATGAAGAACACGGCCCTTTCGTTGGACATTCTATTTGTAGATGCTCAAGGGGAGATCGTAAACATTGTTCAACGAACTACTCCATTGTCTGAAGAAAATATCCTTTCTACCGGACCGGCCCAATACGTGGTCGAGGTCAGAGCAGGTTTTACGCAAGCGCATGGAATCACCGAAAGTGATCATATCCAGTGGCGCAGACAGGATTTCGAAACAACGAACTAATGATGCGCACTTTTCTAATCCCTCTTCTACTTGTCGCTCTCTTAGTCGGATGCGGCACCAACACCTCGGACGCTCCTGACAGCCCTGCAAAAGTGGAATCAGAGGAAACCCATATTGATATCCCTTTTCGCTCCGATGGTACCCTCACGATGAGCCGTGACGGTGAAACCTATCGAACCATTGCGATCGAGATAGCTGACAATGATTCCACCAGAGAACGTGGCCTGATGCAGCGTGATGGTCTTCCTGAAGATTCCGGCATGCTTTTCATTTTCGACAACGAGTCCGAACAAGGATTCTGGATGGCAAATACACGCATTGCCCTAGATTTGATCTTTGTCCGCTCAGACGGTAGCGTCCAAAGCATCTCTAAATACATCCAGCCGATGCGCACCGAAACCGTTCCTTCCCAAGGCCCTGCGCAATATGTGCTCGAAGTTGAAGCCGGCTATACCGATTCCGTGGGATTAATCGAAGGAGACGTGGTCGAATGGGTTCGGACCTTAGACCAATAGGCAGACGCAGACGTCTTTGCTCACTTCTGGACAGCTTCCTTAAAGACCGAAGCTCTCTCCACAGGCGCAGTTTCTGACCGCTTGAGGGTTCTCAAAATGAAATCCTTTCCCTTCGAGGCCATCGCTGAAATCAAGGGTTGATCCCTCCAAATACGCAGCACTTCTAGGGTCGATAACAACTTGGAATTTTCCGGCCTCGAGAAGTAAATCAGCCTCGCCTTTGGCAGTATCCCACCCCAAGTCATAGGTGAGACCGGAGCAGCCGCCGGGTATCACGGCTATCCTAAGCCACGTAGAAGCCACATCAATCGCCTCCTTCTCAGCAGTATCTATCAATTTGCCGAGCGCAGAATCAGTAATCTGAATAACTGTAGAGTTCTGAATTTCCATATCGATTGGGAAAGACTAGGTCTGTAGAATCGCAAGCGGTAAGCAGGATGGATCGCCAACCCGCACCAAAATATGAAGATGTTGCCAAACAGCTTTTTCGTACGTAATCGAAAGGCGATCGGTCGCACGAAGATTATGTCCACAACCCGGGCGCCGCAGGGTTCCCGGGTGGCCGCCATAGGCTCTGTGAATACTGGACCGATTCCGTTTCTACCTAGAAACCATTACCCGGCTCATTCTTTATTTAGATTCAGTCCAAACAACGCCCACGGACATCGTTTTTCGGGAACTAGAGGCGGTTTTAGACCACCCGGATCAATGCCATGATCAACGCCAAGATCGAACTATGAGTGAGAACGGAACGGAGCTACTTCACGAAGTAGCACAGAGCGAGTACAAGTACGGATTCGTAACAGATATCGAATCTGATCGGGCACCGATCGGCCTGGATGAAGGCACGATTCGGTTCATCTCAGCAAAAAAGGAAGAGCCAGAATGGCTACTGGAATGGCGCCTGAAGGCTTTCCGGTATGTTTCAGGGCTTATGGAGGAAGGCACTTTCCCCGATTGGGCTCATCTGAACGTCCCTCCTATCGACTTTCAGCAAATATGTTACTTCGCTGCCCCTAAACAGCGGCCCGAGTACACGTCCCTAGACGAAGTCGATCCAGAACTCATCGACACATTTAAGCGCCTTGGCATCCCAATGGCGGAGCAAGAGCGCCTAATTGGTATGGCCGTGGATGTTGTAATGGACTCTGTTTCCGTGACAACCACATTCAATAAAGAGCTCGAAAAGAACGGTATCATTTTCTGCTCCTTTTCGGAGGCAGTTAAAAACCATCCCGAGTTAGTTCGGAAATACTTGGGCTCAGTCGTTCCGCACACTGATAATTTCTTTGCGGCACTCAACTCAGCTGTTTTCTCGGACGGTTCGTTCTGCTACATCCCTAAAGGTGTCAAATGCCCGGTAGAACTGTCTACCTATTTCCGCATCAACGAAGCGGGCACTGGACAGTTTGAACGCACACTCATCGTAGCTGACAAGGACTCATACGTTTCTTATCTCGAAGGCTGCACCGCTCCGCAACGAGACGAAAACCAGCTTCACGCGGCGGTGGTCGAGATTATTGCCCATGAAGACGCAGAAGTCAAATACTCGACCATCCAGAACTGGTATCCCGGAAACGAGGAAGGAGTCGGCGGTATTTTTAACTTCGTGACCAAACGCGGTATCTGCGAAGGAGATCGATCAAAGATCTCTTGGACTCAGCTCGAGACGGGTTCCGCCATCACTTGGAAGTACCCTTCTTGCATCCTGAAGGGCGATGACTCAGTCGGTGAGTTTTACTCCGTTGCTTTCACAAAAGGGAAACAGCAGGCCGACACTGGAACGAAGATGATTCATATCGGGAAAAACACTTCCTCGACTATCATCTCCAAAGGGATATCTGCCGGTCGAAGCCAAAACGCATATCGTGGTTTGGTCAAGATCAATCGTGGTGCCGAAAATGCACGCAATTTCAGCCAGTGCGACTCGATGTTGCTCGGTGATCGCTGTGGAGCCCACACTTTCCCTTATCTCGAAATCAGCAACCCGACAGCAAAAGTGGAGCACGAAGCTACTACTTCAAAAGTCGGTGAAGATCAGATTTTCTACTGCAAACAACGCGGAATTAGCGAGCAGGACGCCATTAAGCTTATCGTCAACGGTTTCTGTAAAGAGATTCTCGCGATGCTACCAATGGAATTTGCCGTTGAAGCACGAAATCTGCTAGCAATTGAACTTGAAGGAAGCGTCGGATAAGTACGGCGCCTAACTCACACTCTGAAGACACACGAAAAATGCTTACGATCAACAATCTTCACGTTTCCATCGAGGAAGAACAGAAGGAAATCCTGAAAGGCCTGAATCTTGAGGTCAAACCAGGAGAAGTTCATGCCATTATGGGACCCAACGGATCCGGAAAGAGCACATTGGCTTCCGTTCTAGCTGGGCGGGATGGCTACGAGGTCACGGAAGGCTCCGTGACATTCGATGGCGAAGACCTTCTGGAACTTGAGGCCGATGAGCGGGCACGTGAAGGGCTATTTTTGGCGTTTCAGTACCCCGTTGAGCTACCTGGCGTATCCATGGCTAATTTTCTGAAGCAAGCTGTCAATTCTGTAAGAGAGCACCGTGGTCAGGATGTACTCTCCGCAGGGGACTTCCTCAAACTGATGAAGGAAAAGGCTGCCATAGTGAGTTTGGATCCATCCCTTAAGGCACGTGCCGTCAACGAAGGTTTTTCTGGTGGCGAAAAGAAACGTAGCGAAATCTTTCAGCTTGCGTTACTCGATCCTAAGCTCGCAATATTGGATGAGACGGATTCGGGACTCGATATTGATGCTCTACGAATTGTTGCCGATGGTGTGAATGGTCTACGGAACGAAAATCGCTCGTTTGTACTTATCACTCACTATCAGCGGTTGCTTGACTATATCGTTCCGGACTTTGTTCATGTCCTAGTGGACGGCCGTATCGTACTGTCTGGCGGTAAAGAACTTGCTCTCCAGCTTGAAGAGAAGGGATACGACTGGATCAAAGACGAACAGACACAGACTGCTTGATCCTTTCGATTATACGTTCACCCTCCATTCAGCCTACAACCTCTCTTTTACTGTGCAGATCGAATCCAGACTTCTAGTTGAAATCCGTGACCGGCTTGCCCGATTGGATGCCAATAGTGGCAACGGATGGGCAAATGGTCGTGAGGAGGCAGCCGGAGCTTTTGAAAGCTTGGGACTCCCTTCTACCCGGTCCGAAGCCTACAAATACACACAGATGACCAAGCGGGTCAAAGACGTGTTGTCGCTTGACAACGCTGGGACACTGATCGATACGACATCAGCGTTCACAGACGTCCCAGGCATTCACTTCTCGACGGTCAATGGACTTCTGACCGAGTCAGTTGCAGCCGGTTCCTTACCGAAAGGCTTGACAGTCAGCTCACTCTCTGAGGCCTACGCTGAAAACAGGATTGCCCTAGATGATCATCTTGCTCGGGCTTTTGATCCTGACCGGGATGCCTTTTCCTCTTTAGCCGCAGCGTCGGCAGAAGATGGGATCTTGATCCACGTTGCGGCAGGTGTTTCTATTGCACAACCAGTTATTCTGCATCACGATCGTGTGGCTAACTCTGGCCTCGTTCAACCTCGCCTTCTGGTAGTCGCCGAGGGTGACTCCTCTATTAAGGTGATTGAACACTTCGGTGATTCAGGAAGCGGCTCTGCCTTCGAGAACAGAATTGTAGAAATGATCTCGGCCACCGGAGCGTCTGTCGACCACCTTGTTGTATATGAAAGAGGTCGTGAGGCAACGTTTGTAAATGGCCTTCACGTATACCAAGAAGAACGTAGCCATTTCGCTACAAACACCATTACACTGGGTGGAGGCATGGTTCGTAACAACCTGCATTTCCTTCCAGATGGTGAAGAGTGCGAAACCCATTTAAATGGCCTCTACATCGCCAAAGGGTCCATGCACGTCGACAACCACACGTTTGTTGATCATGCAAAACCTAATTGCGAGAGTAATGAACTGTTTAAAGGTATTGTAACTGACAAGGCTGTCGGCGTTTTCAACGGTAAGATCCTCGTTCGGCAAGACGCTCAGAAGATCAATGCTTATCAGTCCTCCAAGAGTATCCTTCTTGACCGAGCAGCCAGCATTTATGCCAAGCCTGAGCTTGAAATATATGCGGACGATGTTAAATGTAGCCACGGCGCTACGACAGGCGAGTTGGATGATGACGCATTGTTTTACTTACGCGCTCGGGGTATCCGTCCTGAAGCAGCTAAACTAATGTTGCTGGAGGCGTTTGCCCGTGACGTTGTAGACCTCGTCGACGTTGACGCTGTCAAGGACTATCTCTACAGCCGCCTACATTCTATTCTTACCGAGACTGCGTCTTGATGGCATCCGAAAGCGGCACCATATCAGCCGACCGGCTGTCCGCCATTCGCGCGGATTTTCCGACTTTGAGCGCTACCGTCCATGGTGAACCATTAGTATATCTCGATAATGCAGCTACGTCACAAAAGCCGTTGGCTGTTATTAAGCGCATTGAGGACTATTACAGGAATGAAAATGCTAACGTGCACCGTGGCGTTCACTCCCTGAGTCAGATTGCTACCGATGCCTATGAGGGCGCTAGAGAGAAGATTGCCGAATTTATCGGGGCCACGAGTTCTCGAGAAGTCATCTTCACCAAGGGTACTACTGAATCAGTAAACCTGATTGCGGCCACAATGGGGTTTGGCCAGATCAAGGAAGGAGATGAAATCGTGGTGACCGAAATGGAGCACCACTCTAATATTGTCCCCTGGCAACTCCTGTGCGAACGTACCGGTGCAAGGCTGCGAGTCGCTCCTATCACAGAAGAAGGGGAACTCGATTATAATGAGTTCCAGATTCTGCTGAATGAACGTACACGGCTTGTTGCAGTGGTTCATGTGTCGAACTCACTGGGAACGATTAATCCAGTGCGCCGCATCATTTCCGATGCCCATGGCATGGGAGTTCCTGTCTTACTTGACGGCGCCCAAGCGGTACCTCACATGAAGGTGGACGTCAGTGCCCTAGATGTAGACTTTTACTGCCTTTCCAGTCACAAGCTCTTCGGACCAACCGGCTTTGGGATTCTCTACGGCAAGGAAGCTCTTCTAGAAGCGTTGCCCCCATGGCAAGGCGGCGGGGACATGATTGAGGAAGTGGATTTCTCAGGTACCACCTTCAATGAGCTACCCCATCGCTTTGAGGCGGGTACGCCCCACATTGCGGGAGCCATCGGATTTGCAGCTGCCCTAGAGTACGTAGAGAGTATCGGGTATGATTGGATCCATGACCAGGAAAATGACTTGCTACACTATGCTACGAGCGTACTCTCGGGCATCGACGGGCTACGGATCATAGGAACTGCTCCAAAAAAAGCTTCTGTTATTTCGTTTTTACTCGGAAATGCACATCCTTACGATGTAGGAACGGTGTTGGACCGTATGGGAATCGCGGTTAGAACGGGACATCATTGTACGCAACCGCTGATGAAGCGATTGGGAGTTCCAGGTACCGTGCGCGCTTCCTTCGCCTTCTATAATAGTCGAAGTGAAATAGACCAACTTGCTGCGGGATTGGAACGAGCAGCGGGGATGCTAGGATGAGTGCACAGGATCTGACAACCAAAGCCAACGAACTAGTAGAGGAGTTTGCCCTGTTTGACGACTGGATGGACCGCTATCAGTACCTCATTGACCTGGGTAAGGAGCTAGAGCCGCTAGATGAAGCATTCAGAACGGATGATTACCGCATCCATGGGTGTCAGTCTCAGGTATGGCTGCAACCGGTTCCTGGAACGGGCACCGTCAGCTTTAAAGCAGATTCGGATGCCCAGATCACCAAGGGCCTCATCGCCATTTTACTTCGCGTAGTAAATGGACAGCCTCCGGCTTTGGTGGCAGGAACAGACCTCGCATTTTTAGACCAAATAGAACTAAAAGAACATCTCTCCCCGACCCGGAAAAATGGCCTGGATTCAATGATCAGGCAAATCCGGTTGTATGCTGGCGCTCTCGCAGCACAATCTACCCGAACTGATGACAACTGATCACACTACAGAACCAAGCACGGATCATCCGACACCAGACTCGAAGGAGTCTGGTTCCACTCCGTCTGGCCACCTGGTAGACTCTTCCTCCGCTTTAGCTCAAAAACCGGTCAATCCAGCGTTTGCTGATACAGAAGTCAAAGTATCGCAGCCAACGGAGTTCACCGACGCACAGATTGAGGAGAAAGTCATCGAGGCGATCAAAACCGTTTATGATCCTGAGATTCCGGTCAATGTCTACGATCTCGGTCTGATCTATGGCGTACAGGTGAATCCAGACCGAACTGTGCTTATCACCATGACGCTAACAACTCCAAACTGCCCTGCCGCAGGTTTTCTTCCTGGGCAGGTTGAACAGCGAGTCAGGCATCTGCCAATGGTCGAAGATGCTCAAGTAGACATCACCTTTGAGCCTCCTTTCTCCCCAGATATGATGTCGGAAGAAGCAAAGTTGGAGTTAGGATTCTTATAGGCTGGATTCAGCTCGGATTATACATGATTGAAGCCCCGCCGGACATCGTCCGGTGGGGCTTCTCTATTTATTGGCGCATCACTTCAAACGCCTATGCTCGTAGTCTTCCGTCAGAGCGTTTGACGTGGCTCCCGCTTGCCAAACTCGTACTCCTTCGGCGGTGTCTCATTCAACAAATGCTGCACGAAGTAATCCCATCGCTTCCGCATCCAGAAATCCCGCTGACGGAATCCGTGACGGCTATTAGGGAAGATCAACATGTCGAAGTCTTTATTGGCATTCATAAGCTCCTCTACCACTTTCAAGGTGTTATTTGGTGGTACGTTGGAGTCCATAGAACCATGAGCTATAAGGAGCTTCCCTTTCAGGTTATCTACGATCAACTGGTTCGCTTGATTGTCGTAGTTCGTGGTCCCATCGGGATTGACTTCTAACATTCCTTGCCACTTTTCGCCCCAGTCATCTTCATAGGTACGATTATCGTGGTTGCCAGCTCCTGAGACACCCACTTTGTAGAAGTCGGGATGACGAAGAAGGGCACTCACAGTTGCGAAACCACCACCGCTGTGTCCCCAGATACCCACCCGGTCAACGTCCATGTATGGATAGCGGCCTGCAAGCTCGTTAATGGCAGCAATCTGATCAGGCAACGTATTGTCACCCATATTACCGTAATAGTACTCGTGGAATGATTTAGAACGGCCTGGGGTACCCATGCCATCAACCTCTACCACCACAAAGCCCAATTCGGCTATAGCCTGCTTGTCGCTTCTGGACGCCCGAAAGGCTCTCGACCCAACGCTACCCGACTGTGGACCTGGATAGACATAATTCAGTATTGGATACGATCCATTTTCATCCACATTAGTGGGTGTATAGATCAACCCCCAGATATCGGTCTCCCCGTCCCGTGCTTTGGTTCGAACCGGAGTCGGTGGCTGCCATCCTGTAGCAAGCAGCGCCAAAATATCTGCTTCTTCCAACGTCATCACCATTTCCCCTTCTGCAGTGCGGAGAACGGAGACCGGGGCCACATCAGGCTCGGAATAAGTATCAACGAAGTAGGCACCATCTGGTGACCAAGTGATCGAATGTGTAGCTGATTCAGGCGTTAATAATTTGAAGTCGGAACCGTCAAAATTGACTGCATACAGATAGTCGTAATACGGATCACCCGATTCCCGATTACTGCCGATGAACCATATACGACGCGCTGTCTCATCCATGCGTACGATTCGTTCAAACAACCACTCCCCATTCGTTACGGCATTCTTCAGGTTGCCTGCCTTGTCATACAAGTAAAGATGCCCCCAATCGGTACGTTCGCTCCACCAAAGGAATTCATCGCTTGAATCGAGATACTTCCAATTAATATCCCCTACTCCACTTTCGAAAAAGGTCTCGACTCGTTCATGGAGGACTTCTGTAATCTTTCCTGTTTCGGCATCAGCGATCCGCAGCCACGCATCCTTGTGATCCCTGCTGCTGGACACGAAAGCCAATTCGGATCCATCCTCTGACCAATCAATGTCGGCCCAGCCACCCCTGTAGGCAATGTGGTCAGTAATTGTAGATCGATGCTGATCAGCAGGCATATCAAGACGAACCATTTCGTTTGTCTCGACATCAAGAATCACACGTTCAATTCGAAATATTACACTATCGCCTGGCATTGGGTACTGCCAAGCTTCTAGATCCGGGTGCCCAGAGGCCGTCGAAACGAGATACATCATCCCAACGCCTCTTCCGTCATGCTGAAATGTGGCTATTTTGCGTGAGTCTGGAGACCATTCTAGCACTGGACGATCGCTTTTTGTCCACCCGGCATTGCTTGTTCCGTACCCGAAGTACTCTTCTCCATCGTCTGTGAGTTGAGTCTCCTTTTCCGTCTCAAGGTCCCGAACCCACATGTTGTAGTCCCGGACAAAAGCTTCTTTCGTACCATCTGGTGAGGTCACATCATTCGATAAACGACCAAAGAAGCTGTTTCCCCCGTTTTGTCGCCCCGCGGCCTCTGCTTCACACTGATACCTAGCGATGTCGCATTCAATGGCATAGCCATCTCCAGAGAACGCAATTTTCGAGTCAGAGATATACTCAAAACTTGAAAAGGGAAGGTTCATCGCCGAGTAGGAGGAGTCTGTCGCCTGAGATATTGCGCGAGCAAGGGCCTCGTGGTCAAAAGCTCTGTCCCGGGTACCTGCCTCAGTATTAACCAGAATAAATTCGTGTCCATCTGGAGTGGATACGTCGTACCAAAAACTAGTGTCAGCAATCCAGTTTGGGCGAACTGCATCCCGATATACCAGTGGTGATGTGTATTGCGAGAGAAAACCTTCTGCGCGTGCGTAATCATCGGCGCTCATCTGTTGGCCTTCTGCGTCCGGAACGGCGAAGATCATCAGGAAGAGGACGAGAGATAGAAGTGCTCTGAAGTGTGCCATGGTGGGAGTTGTATTTCGAGAGAACTAATGAATCGAATGACCTTGTCCTACCGTTCCCATGTCAGGGATGGGCAAGGCTCAATGCAAGGTCTCTTTTGAAAGGACGATAGTCAAGCGCCGCCTATTCCCCGGCATTCAGGAAATAACACTAAAAGATTCCATCGGCCTGACGTAACGGGACACTTAGAGGATCTGAGGAGCGTCAGACAACTCATTCTGATCATCATCCCGGCGCTCAACTCCTGCTTTTTCAAGCAACGCTCCGCATCGTAGGATGGCGCTTTCAAGTCCGGATACAGGGTCTCCTGACCGTATGCCCGAAACAACATCGGCGATCACATCAGCCCAATCTTCGGGCTCAACCTTAGCATTAATCCCCGTGTCTCCGAGAACCTCAACACGATGTTCGAAGAGAGAAACTAGCAGCAAAATGCCGGTTCGTTCTCGAGTCAGGAACACTTCGCTATCGAGGAACGATTCTTTTGCCCGCGCATGGACGGCCCTGACCATGTCTCTTTCAGGAATCAAAAGGCGCTGCAAATACGGTACATAGTTGACGAGCAGAGCGGTTATAACAGCTCCTGCTATCATCATAAGGGGTAATAGCTGACCATCCATCCAAACCGGTCTGCCCCAAGTGTCTCCACCGAAGAGTAACCATTCATGAACAGCAAGCCCTGGAAGCACTCCAATCATTGCCGCTTTCCAGAGAGAGGTTCGATAACCAGAGCTCCGGCCGATTATGACTGGGACGATCTCCCCTGACGTTCGGGACTCCGCCTTGCCGACCGCAGCGGCAATTCGTTCTTGGTCCTTGGATGTAAATAGTCGTTTAGCAGCCATGTACTCTTGGGGAGATGTGCCCGGGATATACGACTGCTGCTCACTGACGTTTCGTATACTTCGCCCGAATCTAGAAGTGACTCGAAACCGTGATGACAATGCAACGATTCCAAATAGCCGGACACGCCATCATAAACAGCCTGTATTTTGCTGTTTACGCGGTTTAAAACGATGATCGTCACTCGATGACCGAGGGCCCGGCGGCGCTGACAGGTACAAATTGCGCGCCGCCGGGCCTCGCGATCGGCCATCACTCTGTCGTAAACGACAGAAATCCTTCATTTGCTGTGGATATGCGTAGACGTTCGGCGTCTAATTCGTACGTCTTCGCGTCCCTGAGGCTGCGAGACAGCATATCAGTCATGGCATCGCCTCCACACGTTTCATCGATGGACACGTCAGAAACATCGAATCCACCATTTTCATTTGCGTCGTAAAGCCCAGAGAACTCCCCACATGAGGCCGTTCCTGTGAATCGACCGTCCTCTGCAAACGCCATGTCAACATGCCGGTCAGCGGCCTGCATAGTTTGGGTTCGATAGAAAACTACTTCTAGCGTCCATTCTGATCCGTGAAGATAACGGTGCCGATCACGGTCATCTTCTTCTACTACGACGATGCACCCGGTAGCCACAATGGGCAGCACAATAGCCAGCAAAAGAGCGACCAGTGTGTAGCGATTTGTCCAGTTCATAACACTCTGTCCGTTACATGATTGATTGTACAAGTAGCGGACCCCTACTTCACAAGCCGCCGTTCAAAGCGATCGGGTAACAACCACTCGGAAGGATCACATCCCTGATTCTGCGCGTGATCCCAAGTCGGGATTGAAGTACATTCCGTTTCCCTATCTAAACCGGTTGTGCTTGTGTCCTATCCTGACGATGCCGCGTTCGGCGACCTGACTTCCCTTGCTCGCATCATTGAAGCGCTTGACCAATTCAATGAGTTCGTTGGCTCAGATCCAGCCGGCCGTCGAAGTCTGGAATGGAGAGAAAAGCTTCGTGTATCGATGCCGGATCAGGGAGAAGGGTTGGAATCTGTACTGAAGGAACTGTGCGAGACGGTTATCCCGAATGGATTGCGCAACGGTCATCCGGGATTCAGCGGATGGGTGACCACTTCCCCCACTACCTCCGGTACAGCGGCGACTCTTGCTTCTACCGTAGCTGGATCACAACGATTTTGGGTTCAGGCATTCAATCTGTTGGAAGAAGTCAGTTTGGACTGGTTGAAAAGACTTCTTGGTTTTCCTTCCACATGGCAAGGCACGTATTGCACCGGGGGATCTTCTGCCAACCTCATCGCTCTTGGAGCAGCCAGACAGTGGGCTGTTGAACAACAGGGCGTCGACCCGGCCATGACGGGAATGCCCGACGGGATGAAGTGGCGCATCTACGCCAGTTCAGAGGTTCATCATGTAGTCAACCGCGCGGCAGCTGTATTGGGGATCGGTCGACGATCTGTCGTTCCCATTCCAGTGAACAGCCGGCGTGAACTGGATCTGGGTGCACTTGAATCCCGTCTGCGCGCCGATCGAGAGGAAGGATGGCTTCCTATGTCATTGGTTGCCACAGCCGGAACGGTCAATACGGGTGCCATCGATCCCATCCGAGGAATGCTTGACCTAGCCAAGGAATTTGGGACATGGCTTCATGTTGATGGAGCCTATGGCATGTTCGGGGTTCTGGATAGCCGAGTCGCGGAATTGTATGATGGCGTTGCAGAAGCTGATTCCGTTGCCTTGGATCCTCATAAATGGCTGGCCGCCCCGGTAGGAAACGGCGTTGCCATGGTACGGGACCGCGCGTTGCTTGGGAGGGCCTTTACGCTCGAACCTGCCTCGTACTTGGAGGGGTCAGCGGATTCGGCAGAACAGCACATCGTACAGTCCCCATTCGATGACTTTGGCGTACCCTATCACGACTTTAATTTGGACCAATCTGCACCATCACGTGGCGTTCAGGTTTGGGCGATCTTGAAAGAAATTGGCCGTAAGGGCATGATCGAGCGTGTTGTGAGGCATAACTCTTTCGCACGACGACTAGAGGAGGTTGTGCGGGACTCTCCGCAACTAGAGGTTCTCTCCCCTGCCGTCCTTTCTATCTGCTGCTTTCGATTTATTGTAGATGGCCAAGATGATGAGTCCTTGAACAGCTTGAATAGACGCATCGCTTCAGCTCTTAGAGCAGAAGGCACGTACGTTCCCTCGACCACCATGCTGGAAGGCAGATTTGCCATCAGGCCCTGCTATATCAACCCCCGTGCTCGCCTTGATGACGTCGAAGGACTGGCTTCTCGGGTGATTGAAATCGGGAATAACCTTCTGGCGTCAAACTAGGGCCTGAATTTCCCGTTGCGTATGGATCAATACCCAAGACGATCTGCAAGCCAATCACCACATCAATTTTTTAACGACACTCAACTCTCCGACATGACTCGTTCAGCCCCTCTGATGCTCGTATGCATCATATTGGCACCACTATCCAACAATGGCTTTGCCCAGACGTACCCAACCGATGACCCTGTTATTAGGGAGATATGGGATCTGGGTATGGAAAACTCCATGACCAGAGAATTGGCCCACGAACTCATGGATGTTGTAGGACCTCGTCTGTACGGAAGCCCTGGACTCACGGCTGCTGAAGACTGGGTGTTGGGTAAGTATGATGCGTGGGGTATCGAGGCTGAGCGCGAAGAGTACGGAACGTGGACCGGTTGGGAATCGGGCATTCTGCATGTCGACATGGTTGAACCTCGAGTAACCACTCTTGAAACTGAACTTCTGGCTTGGAGCCTGGGAACAGATGGTCTTGTTGAAGGAGATGTGGCTCTGCCACCAGCTGACCTCTCGAGTGAAAATGTCGATGAGTGGCTATCTACCGTTCGTGGGAAGTTCGTGCTTATGTCCGCTCCGGAATTGATGTGCCGCGCAGATCAGGAATTGGAGGCGAATGCTCGTCCGGAAACGGTTGAACGCCTTGAAGCGGATCGCCGCGCCGTTTTTATGGACTGGAATACCCGCTTGAGTGCCCTTGGCGGCTTTTCTGACCGCACCTCCCGCCTCGATAGCGCAGGTGCTGCTGGCTACCTCACTTCGCGTTGGTCAGGTGGTTGGGGCGTTAACAAAGTGTTTTCCGCAAGTAGCAGGGAAGCTGTTTCTATCGACGTGTCCTGCGAAGATTATGGGCTTCTCACACGGTTGGCAGAAAGCGGACATACACCTCGCCTGCGAGTAAACGCTCAGGCTGAGTTCCTTGGTGACGTGCCCACATTCAACGTGATCGGCCAAATCACGGGATCCGAGTTGCCGAACGAATACGTCCTTCTTGGAGCGCACCTTGATTCATGGCACGCTGCTACTGGAGCGACCGACAACGGGACCGGAACGATCACGATGCTCGAAGCTATGCGCATTTTGAAGCAGGCCTACCCTACTCCGAAACGGACTATTTTGGTGGGACACTGGGGCGGTGAAGAACTAGGCACCATTGGTTCAAGTGCTTTCCGGGAAGACCACCCCGAGGTCATGGAAGGACTTCAGGTTGCATTCAACCAAGACAATGGTACCTGGCGATTTGAACGAATTGAAGGCCAAGGCTTTCTAGCTTCTGCCGAACATCTTCCCAAATGGATGGCACCCGTTCCAACCGAAATCGCCTCACAGGTTCTTCTGGAGGTCCCAGGACCTCAGAACAATGCTGGAAGTGACCACACTTCTTTCTTGTGCGCTGAGGCACCCAGTTTCCGATTCCAGTCTCCATATGATGAGTATCGTCAGTACACCTGGCATACAAATAGGGACACCTTCGACAAAATAGTCTTCGACGACCTCGCTCAAAATGCCACGTTGGCCGCTATGATGGCCTACATGGCCTCTGAGGATAATGTCCGAGTCGCACGCACGCTGACCAATCTGCCACTCAGCCAGCGAACAGGGCAACCTCGCTCATGGCCTACTTGCCGCCCAGCACGTCGTAGTGCTAACTGACCAAAAGTGAGTTGGTAACGCAAACCTGGGCGGGACCTTTGGTCCCGCCCAGGTTTGCGTTACATAGATGACTTACTAAGCGCTGCCTCCACCCTGCCCTTAATCTCATCAGCCAGGGAGCCCGGCATGGTCATGTTTTTCATAAAAGCCCATTTACCCGCATCTTCGAAAAACATCTTCATACGATACATGGCATCGATTAGCTCTACGGTCGTTCCATCAGCTGTTGTCCTGAGGACGACTTCCAACGGATAAGCGGCCGCATGTGCCAGGCCCGGGCATGCATTGTCATTGCGCAGTTTATCTGAACCGGCTCCAACGATCGAAAACGACTTGCTCTCCATCCTGTCACCAGAAATCCCAAGCACCGTGACACCTTGATCAGCGATGTCGAGACGATAAATAATTTCCAGTCCCCACGACATATCCGACTGATTGAATCCTTGTTCAAGTAGCGTGGCCACACGATCCACATCCATGTCTGAAACCGTTTGAAACACTTGGATCTTTTCATCGAATGGCCCACCCGCCATGACACCCATCGTTTTGCCGATATGTCCTCTGCTTCGTTCCTGACCAAACATTCTTCCTTCTCCCATCTGTAGGCTCTGCTCAAGCTTTTCACGACGCATAACCGTGAATGGACTCGAATCTGAAGCATCTACAAAAACAGTCCGAAGGACATTTTGCGGATTGACTACCGTGGTATGGGAACCTTGCTCATCTTCAAACACGGCTACTCGATCTACGAGTGCGTAGGGAGCTGTGCGTGCGTTCATGTCAAATGTTTGCCCAATCAAGTCTGTAGCCACTGCTGAGACAACCCACCCTGTGTAGGGGCATGCATCTGGAACCGAAATTTCATGAGTTGAAAGTACTTCGTACCCATTCTGCTGTAGTTGCTCTCCAACTTGCGTGGCTATTTGTGCGGGTGATTCTCTGACAGCTTCCATCATCGAAAAGACATACTGTTGTGACTCCTGTGCCCAAGCACTAGTGGAAATGGTGCACGTCAACAACAGGATGAAAGTAGAGGTGATTAATTGGGTTCGCATTTTTTCATCGGGGTTTAGAACTAAGGTTGGGAAAGCACTCTGAATTTCGATCGCCTCCACTCAATCTGGTGCGCAGAAGCTGCCCTCTAAAGTGTACGAGTATTTTCGCACCAAACGTAGTGGATTCTTCCACGAGTTGTAACAGGTTGATGGCCATACCCGCAAGTCGATTGACAATCCATTGTGATCGGCCCCGGAATGTACTCGTTACTACTCCTTTCCATTGCAACCCGATCTTGCGATAACACTAAAGCCTGTGAACCCGCCTTAAAAGACTATTTCGATGACTGAATGGGGATTTAGCGACTGGCATGTGAATGCCTGCGAAGGCCAACTAAGAGAGGGTTGGGTGATTGCCCGCGTGCTCGAAGTTCATCGAACTAACTGGCTCATAACCACGGGTGAAGAGGAAATGAGGGCTGAATTGTCCGGGAAACTAGCCTTTTCCGTTGAAAGCTCTGAAGACCGCCCCGCCGTTGATGATTTTGTCCAGGTTCAGGTTTTCGATGGCGCAGACTTTGCCATAATTGATGATGTCCTTCCGCGACGCACGAGCTTACAACGTAAAGCGGCAGGTATCGACGTTGGAATTCAACTCATCGCTGCAAATGTGGATACGGCGTTTATCGTTCAGTCTTGTGACCGGAACTTCAATCTTCGTCGGCTCGAACGTTATCTGGTAGCGGTGCGTGAGGGGCATATAGACCCTGTGTTGCTTCTGTCTAAACAGGATTTGGTAACTCAGCAGGAGCTCGGCATGCTTCTTGCGTCTATTCGCGAGCTAGATTCTAGCCTGCTTGTTATACCTTTTAGTGCTCTCGACTATCAGAATGTTGATGCAATCACGCAACTGATGACACCTGGCAAGACATTTTGATTGGTGGGATCATCAGGGGTCGGAAAAACCACACTACTGAACCGATTAATTGGAGACGAACGACATGCTACATCCTCTGTCCGAGAAGATGATCATCGCGGACGTCACACAACAACCCATCGGCATTTAGAGAGGCTCGAATCGGGTGCAATGCTTATTGACACGCCTGGAATGCGGGAACTGGCACTGCTTGGAGTAGAATCCGGACTGGATGAGACGTTCGGCGAAACCGTCTAGCTAAGCTTGTACTTCCCGACAGACCAAAGTGCAATTGCCAAAAGCAGGAACAAGAGAGCGTAAACAGGCGCAATCATTGATACGTAGAGTCCATCCGCGAGAAGCGTTGGTGACACTCCCCCAACCTGCGATATGACCTGAAAAGCCTGCATCAACCCCATTGCTTGGCTGAGCACACCAAGAAAGAAGATGAAGATGCCTAACTGCAGGACCAAGGCATTGAATCGACGGAGCTTGTCTTTGTCCTCTACACCCGAAAAAAAGCGTATCAAAGTCACGGCACCCAATCCTATCATGAGGAGGCCCAGCAGCGTGATCGGGGTCATAAAGATGCCCCCTGCGGAATAAAGAGATCCCATTGTTTTATGTGGTTTGCGGGCAGCTGGTTTATCACTATTCCAATGAGGATACTGAACCCAGCGTTACCTTGTGATGAGCGCTATGGTAGCGCATCGAAAGTTTTGACCTGAGGTATTTTACGTAGAGGACTAACCAAGCCACATTGATTCTCGACGCACAACGCTTGTCTATCGACCAACGGGACGAACTAAATTGGGCTATTACGAGCAGGCCCGACCCTTTTACCGACGTATTGGTGTCATTGATCGACGTAATTCCTCAATTTCGGTCGATTAACCGATGTTTACGGTATGTTGCTTAGGCAAACCCCATAGGAAGTATATCTCAACGACAAAAGCTGCTTGACTACTCGAAGAATCATAGAACACGGGATATTCTGGACGGCCGTCCTAGTCTTTTATACCCTCTACTTCGGATCCCGACAAGACGAATACGGGCAAAGCCTGTTTTTTGTCGGCCTCCTGCTTCCAGCCACCATGGCAACTACGTACTTCGTGGTCTACTGGCTGGTCCCCCGTTTCCTAATAGAGGGCCTCATAGTCAGGTTCTGTATTTATCTCGGCTATACCCTTCTAGCTTCGCTGTATGTGGAATTGGTCATTATTGTCGGACTCTACATGACGGTTTCAGACTATCAGGCTCTCTTCGTTAGTCCAACTGTCGTGGATTTGATGGATGTATTAATCGGAATGTACGTAGTCGTGTTTGGAGCGCTTTCTATAAATTCATGGCGTCGATGGCAACATGAGAAACGTGGCCGAGATCTTGCTGAACGGGACCGAACCCAAGCGGAATTGGCGCTACAACGGGAACGGATCGCTACAGACGCATCTATTACGCTGCGTGTCGACCGGGAAAATGTGCGTGTCAGGGCACAGGATATTCTCTTTGTTGAAAGCGATCGGGATTACCTCATCGTGCACACGGACGCTAGCAAGCTTATCACCAAGATGACGCTCAATAAGCTTGAACAGCGCTTGGATGACTGGGGGTTTACCCGCATTCATCGCTCTTTTCTCGTTCGTGATGGCGCATTAACTAGTTGGACAGCCGAAGAAGCGCATTTAGAAGATGTTTCCCTTCCAATAGGGCGCTCCTATAGAGACAGCTTCAAGAAACGCTTTACGATCAATAATTAACCTTCTTCTTGCGTTCTTTGCCGCGATTGGAGAACGGATTCTCATAATCGGGTTGAATCAGGCTTTCCCACACTTAGCGACCTTCATGTCAGGATCCATCCGAAATATCGCCATCGTTGCCCACGTTGACCATGGCAAAACCACTCTCGTCGATTCAATGCTGTGGCAAAGCGGCATTTTCCGGGATAACCAGGACGTCAACGAACGTGTGATGGACTCCATGGATCTCGAACGGGAGAAAGGGATCACCATTATGGCCAAGAATACGGCCGTGCAGTACGGTGACATAAAAATCAATATCGTCGACACCCCCGGTCACGCCGACTTTGGTGGAGAAGTTGAACGAACTTTGCGCATGGTCGATGGCATCATGCTGCTAGTTGACGCCGCAGAAGGCCCACTTCCCCAGACACGCTTCGTGCTCTCAAAGGCGCTTGAATTGCACTTGCCAGCCATCGTGGTCATTAACAAAATTGACCGCGAAGACGCCCGTCCCGAGGAAGTTCTGAACGAAGTCTATGATTTGTTCATCGATTTGGATGCCGCAGATCATCAGATCGAGTTCCCTGTCGTCTACGCCGTTGCACGTGATGGACAATGCAAAGAAGACATGGATGCAGAGATGACGGATCTGCAGCCTCTGTTCAAAACCATCATCGACACGATCCCCGCACCCGTTGGTGATCCTGATGCTTCGGTTCAGGTAATCGTTACCAATGTCTTACCAGACAAATACTTGGGTCCTTTGGCAATTGGCCGTGTGGTTGATGGTTCTTTGAAAAGCCGTCAACAAGTGCTCTTGTGCCATCGTGATAAGAGCACTACCTCTGCTCAGGTTTCCGCCCTATTCACGTATTCCGGTCTCGGGCGTGTCGAAGTAGATACTGTTGGCCCAGGGGATATTGTCGCAGTTGGTGGAATGTCGGGCATAGGCCTGGGTGAGTGCATTGCCGATGCACTCGATCCACGTCCATTGCCTCCGCTGCATGTGGATGAGCCTACGATGTCGATGGAGTTTCGTATCAATGACTCTCCATTTGCCGGCAAGGAAGGCAAGTATGTCACGTCAAGAAACCTACGCGATCGCCTAGCCAAGGAAGCTGAAACCAATTTGGCTATGCGTATCGAAGAAACGGATTCAGCCGATTCTCACCTCGTGTATGGACGAGGCGAGCTACAAATGGCTATTCTGATCGAACAGATGCGCCGCGAAGGATTTGAGTTTTCTGTAGGAATGCCTCGCGTTATTACAAAAGAGATCAATGGTAAGCGATGCGAACCATTCGAGATCGCGCTTATTGATGTTGCTGAAGACTATATGGGCTCGGTTGTCCAGAAACTGGGCACTCGGCGTGGGGTGATGACTAAGATGATCAACCATGGCTCTGGGCGGGTACGCCTTGAATTTGAACTTCCTTCCCGCGGCCTTATCGGGTATCGGAATGAGTTCATGACTGACACGAGAGGAACTGGGATCCTGACACACATCTTTGACGCGTACAAGCCGTGGGCTGGTGAGATCGCCCATAGAGCCTCCGGTGCCCTTATTGCAGACCGTTCAGGCAAGGTTACTGGCTTTTCTATCATTAACCTTCAAGAACGTGGTGAGTTGTTTGTAGGACCAGCTGATGCTGTTTATTCTGGGATGTTGGTTGGTGAAAACAGCCGTGATGTTGACCTGGAGGTAAACATTACCAAGGAAAAGAAACTGACGAACATGCGAGCCGCTTCTGCAGACGCATTCCAGAAACTGATTCCGCCACGCAGAATGTCACTTGAGGAGAGCATCGAATTCATTCGCGATGATGAGTTGATTGAAATCACGCCGTCCTCACTTCGGCTTCGCAAGCGCTATTTAGATCCACACGTGCGTAAAAAAGCTGACATGATGCGCAAAGCTGACGCCGTTAGCTAGTCACCTGCTTTTTTGCCGATTATCTTGGAGCATGATTTCTCTTCTAGGCATCCCGTTTGACGCTGCTTCGAGCTTTCTCAGAGGTTCATCGGATGCGCCAAGCCGTATTCGAGAAGCGTTGGGTAGTGCCTCGTCTAATCTCGCCACTGAAAACGGGGCCCCTTTCGAAATAGGATCGAATGTGGTAGATCTCGGTGACGTTGAGGGTCTAGAACATTTGCGAGGTGAAGCAGCTGTAGAGTGGATAACTGATGCGGCTGCAAAGGCTCTTAGCCATGAACATCCTCTGCTAGCATTAGGAGGAGATCATTCAGTGTCTTGGCCCTTACTTAGGGCTACAGCGCCGAAATATGATCGATTGACCATACTCCACTTCGATGCACATCCTGATCTATACGCTGATTTCGAGGGAGATAAATACTCGCATGCATGCCCATTTGCTCGTGTAATGGAGTCTTTTGATCATATCGAATTAATTCAGATTGGGATTCGAACAATGAACGCACATTGTGCTGAGCAGGTAGCATTGTTTGGCGTTAAGGTCTTCGACATGAATATGCTTCCTTCTCCTGCTGAATTGATTATAGATGGACCGATTTACATTTCTGTAGATATGGATGTCCTAGATCCCGCATTTGCTCCAGGCGTATCTCACCACGAGCCTGGTGGTCTGAGTACACGAGAGCTGATTTCTATCCTACACAGCATTAGAGCCCCCAACGGAATGCCAGCGAATTGCATTGGGGCTGATCTAGTAGAGTATAATCCTTCGCGTGACAATGATGGTGTAACTGCAATGGTCGCCGCCAAATTGATCAAAGAACTCAGCGTTCTATTGCATCCAACTCATTAAGTGAGTTTCTATACGTCGAGACTTAATTCAGCCAATGGTATCATATATCAACACCACACTCCAACTGGACCTACAGATATGAAGATGCTCCGACTCACTTCCCTTGTTGTCGCCTACTTGATAATGGCGCTTCCTTTTTCCGAAAGTTTTGCTCAGAACGACCCACATGATCATTCCAGTACAAAAACGGGTAGCATTGTCATCAAAGGCGAGCAAGTTGAGTATAACGTGACACTTGGCAAGCAACCCGTCTACGGAGAAGACGGCGAAACGATCGCTGGCCTATTCTACACGTTTTACGAAAGAACCAACGGCGCTCCGAATGTCGAACGCCCCCTAGTTTTCTCCTTTAATGGCGGCCCAGGATCAGCCTCCGTGTGGATGCATATCGGCTATACGGGACCTAAGCGCCTAAACATCGACTCGGAAGGGAATCCTGTTCAACCGTATGGCGTGCGGGACAACGAACATTCCATTCTAGATGTAGCGGACATCGTCTTTATCAATCCTGTGAATACCGCTTTTTCACGTGCTGTAACGGATGTAGAAGAAGGCCAGTTTTTCGGCGTTAATGAAGACATAGATTATTTGGCTAAATGGCTAGAGATGTTCACCTCTCGGCACGGGCGCTGGACATCACCAAAGTTTTTGATCGGAGAATCCTACGGAACGAATCGAGTTAGCGGTCTGGCTGGCCGACTACAGAACAGTCATTGGATGTATCTGAACGGGGTTGTACTAGTCTCGCCAACCCCACTAGGTGTGCCAAGAGAGGGGGCCGTTCGTGCAGCGATTTACCTACCCTATTATGCGGCTACGGCTTGGTATCATGGGCAACTGGAATCCAGCCTTCAGAGCAAAGATTTGGACGATCTACTTCCTGAGGTCGAAGCATGGACGCTGGACACGTTTCTTCCGGCCATCGCCCGGGGTGGATCGCTTCAAGAGGATGAGCGTCGCCAAATTGCGGAACAGGCCGCTAGATATTCCGGGCTTTCCACTCAAGCGTTTTTACAGCACAACCTTCAGGTACCTACCTCCTTTTTCTGGAAGGATCTACTGCGCGACGAAAGTCTTACCGTAGGTCGGCTAGATTCCAGGTATCGCGGTATCGATAGGCAAGATGCAGGCATTTCATACGACCATGATCCAGCACTGACCTCGTGGAACCATGCTTTTGCGCCGGCCATAAATCATTATCTGCGCGATGTGCTGGGGTATGAAACAGAATTACAGTACAACGTGTTCGGGTCTGTCTCACCATGGAATCGCGAAGGCGATAGAACTGGAGAGCAGTTGCGCTCAGCCATGGCAAGAAATCCTTATCTGCACCTCTTGGTTCAATCAGGGTATTATGACGGAGGAACGGATTATTTCAATGCAAAATACACCATGTGGAATATGGACCCTTCCGGCGACCTGCAGTCACGAATGCAGTTCAAAGGATACCGCAGTGGTCATATGATGTACTTGCGAGATGAAGACTTAGCGACCTCCAACGAAGACATTCGAGTCTTTATACATCTTGCCGTAGAAGCCGGAAAAAACTCAGCACGATACTGAATTAAACTCAATGATGATTATGAACATGCCGCGTTTAGTATTGCTACTCACACTTACTGTAAGCCTATCTGCCTGCGCCTCCGAAGAATCCCGGATTAAGAATGTGAATCCAGAGAACGATGAGAGCCAATCAAGTTCTACGGAACCGGGGAAGCGCCCCGTCACTGCGGAAAAGCTAAATCTTAACACAGCGACAGCAGAGGAGTTCAAGACTATCCCTGGCGTTGGGGATCGTATAGCTCGTGAGTTTGACGAATACCGACCGTACGACAGCATACTTCAATTCCGACAAGAAATGGGCAAGTACGTCGACGAAGAAACGATTGTTGAGTACGAGGATCATGTCTATATCCCTATAAACATCAATGAGTCGGACGCAGCTACGGTTGCGCAGATTCTGGGATTAGACCTCACCGGGGCCGAGGCTTTGGTGTCTCGCAGGCCCTTTGCGACCGAAGAAGATTTTATTGCAGCCGTGACGGACGTCGCTGGTGGGATTTCATCCCAATTCGCGCGACTATATATCTCCCGGTAATGAGTTGACCATGGAATCCTGGTATCGACAATTCCTAGCGGGGACGGCGGCGGCCATATTTATTGTCACGCCTTTGGAGTTGCTACTACTCGATCACACAGGCTCCATTGTGCAGTTTGCGCCCTTTATCGCATGCGCTGCTGGTTTAACGGCGGCTGTACTAGCGTTCAGAGGGCCTAGATCAAATTCGGTCGCTCAAGTCTGTCGATGGATTGCGTATGCCATTATCTTGGTGTCAATGTACGGGATGCTGGAGCACGTCCTCCACAATCTGGAATTGGAACGTGAAGTGCGTCCCGATGCCCCAACGGGTACGATGCTTTGGCAATCTATTTTTGGCGCCGCTCCTCTTCTTGCCTCTGGTATTCTAAGCCTAGGAGCCCTATTGATTTGGGCCTCCTTGAAACAACCTGTTTCTCGCCCAACATGACCCAATGTTGGATAGTGTCTTTCCTGAAAGTGCTTTTTTCTGTACGAATTAATTGGATGGAGTAACGCATGAGTAATAGCGATCCTTCTCCGGTGTTGAAGGAGATTTTGCGCCTGCTAGATCCTCCGGCTGACTTCAGCCTGTGGCATGGTGGACCCACCATTAATGAGTGCCTAGAAAACGTGCACCCCCGAATGGCTGCGTGGCGCCCATCTCAAGACGTGAACTCTATATGGATGCTCACTCTTCATATGGCCTACTGGAAATTCGTCATACGACGTAGAATCGAGGGACTTCCTCCTGGTGCTTTCTCCCGCTCTCCCATAAATTTTCCCCTCTTACCCGAATTCAGAACGGAAGAAGCGTGGGAAAACGACCAATTGCTTCTAGCTCGTGAAGACAGGAAGCTCGTAGAGGCTATTGAACGACTCTCGGAAGAAGATTTGTATGATGTACTTCCAAGTGGTAATCGTACTACGGATCAGCTTCTGGGAATAGCCATTCACGATGCCTACCACGTGGCACAAATTCAACTTCTAAAGCGGCTCTATCCTGGTCACTAAGGGCAATATTGCGCTTGCTACTGCCCTTGCTATTGCCCTTGCAACCTAGCAATGGCATCCGAAGCTCTCTGAAAGACCGGGTCCTCACTATCGCCGATAATCCGCTTCACCTTCTCAAACTGCTCAAGCGCCTGATCACGTCGGTTGATCTGCGTGAGCATAATTCCGCGATTGAAGTTTGCCTGGATATGCAGCGAGTCAGACTCCAGCACCTTGTTAGTCTCCTGAATCGCCATCATAGCATTCTCAGGGTCGTAGAGGTAGGCAATTGCCATGTCTGTGCGGACGTCCAAGTTTTCGTCATCTAGCAATAGAGCCTGCTGATACGAATCGATTGCTTTTCGGGCCCATGGTGTCTTTTGACCATCAACTGCCCGCTGCATCCAATCGAAGAACAAATTCCCAGCCGCAATCCAGTCTGGTCCTGAATTTGTCTGCGATGCAATCGAAACCGTCTCTTCAGCTGCCATATCCAATCGATCCGCTGCAAAATAGAGATCAATAAGACTGCGTCGTGCATCTATCTTTGCAGCTTCCGTAGTTGCCGCTTCAACCTCAGTCAGCAAAGCCTCTTCCCTGTCTTGCCATTGCGAAGCCAATGGAGGCGACTCTGCACCTTGCGTTGATGCCGAAGGAGTCAAATCAAATGAGCCGCCACTGCCTCCACTCATAGTCGTGACCACATATAAAGCCACGACTAACAAGAGCGCAGCACTCACTACAATCATAATCTGACGTCCTACAGCTGCTTGGGACTCTTTGGGTACTGAACCACCTGTGGCCTCACCTACTGGCAGGCTCAGTGGCAACTGCTTGTCCCCCTGCGCCTTAGGAGATACGCGTTCACTATCGGTAACTTCCTCATCATCGGCGACGGAGGGCCCCGTCGCAAGAAGCCTCGTTCCACAGCGATTGCAATATCTGGAATCCTGCGGATTGAGGTGACCACAACGATCACACTCAGGACTCGCGACGTTCATGGCTGCGTGCCTTTTTACAGGCGCCTCTGAGGCAGTATTACTGGCATCAATTAGCTCTACTGGCACATCTGCAGCCACCTCTGCAGCCACCTCCGCGGCCCTAGATACCATCGAGGCATCCGGAACTGCCGTACCACAAAGACTACATACCTCAGCACCGGCGTCCAGACGGGCGCCACACGACTCACAGGATTGATTCATTCCGTAGTACTTAGGAAACAGACTCGTCTACTTCCTTTCTGAATTCTTTGGATGCCTTAAACAAGGGGATGTCGGAGGCTGGTACGTGAACGGGCGTGTTGGTCCTGGGATTTCGAGCCGTTCGTGCAGCACGATGCTGAACGGTAAACGAACCGAATCCCCTCAGGTCTATCCTTCCCCCACGCTTCAGTTCACTCTTTACGACACTGATAAAACCATTCACAACCGCTTCCGTTTCCAATTTGGTCAAGCCTGTCCCTGCCGATATCTGGTCGATAATGTCTGCTTTCGTCACCGTAATTCTCCCGCCGGAGCGTATGTGGTTGTATGTCAAGCGATTACGTCGTTTGATACAGCAAGATGCGAAATGAAAAGTATATTGGCAATCTCCAAACCATGACAACGGATAATTGTCACATTTAGATAAGCATCCACCTCTTCGCAGGATCGTAGCCGAACTGGCATTTAGGTCCACAATCATCCCTTTCAGCAAGGCCTGTTGGGATATTGAAATAGAAGGTGCCGAAGAACTACCTCCGGGACCTTGCTTCATTTACGGTAACCACTCCAACAACTATGACCCGTTTATTCTGAACGCGTTTACGCAATTAGGGGAATCGACAGCGGGTGTCATGACGATGGAATACCTGGAATCGGGGCCCATTGCGAAGCTTTTCCAGGCGGCCGGTATCGTAGGAACCAGAAAAAGAGTTCCAGAACCTCACCTGATTCGGCGCATCATGCGCATGCTAGATGCAGGCAGGCGAGTTGTCATTTTCCCGGAGGGTGGCAGAAGATGGGATGGACGACCAGCACCATGGATTGACTCAACGGCGAAGTTGTTTATGCGGGCCGGGGCCCCGGTCTATCCTGTAGAAATCATTGGCTCGTATGTCGGTTGGCCGCGCTGGGCACCGTGGCCCCGGCCCGCACATATCAAGTTGAAAGTCCATCCAGCAGTCGATTTCTCAGATAACCCAACCCTCAAGACGGCCCTCGATCGATTAAAGTCACCGATTTCTGCTGATGAAAACGTCGTTCCAGAGGATATTCGCCCGGCATGGGCTTGGCGTCCAGCTTCTGGTATAGACCGATTACTATATCGAGATCCTGAAAGTGGACTATTTGGGGGCCTTCGGGTAACCGCCCCCTCCCATCTAACCAATACTGGCGGAACGGCCTCATGGCGTGTGCTACCTGATTCTCGCTTGCTGGATCAACGAACGGGTGCTATTGTCAACTCGGGCGATCTATACGAACAGATCACAAGCATGGACTTACCTGGCGCGTTAACGGGTCCATTAATCTCTCAACGAGGCCGGATCACTGTCCGGGATGCCCTCGGCCAACAAGTGGCCGAGTTCAAAAGAGGTATGGTTGACCTCTTCAAAGACCATCTCAAGGCCGGAGATATGACCATTCCGTTGGAGACGATCCGCTATATGGGCCTCGAGCGAAGTGACTACTTCTGGATTATGGGCAAATCACTTCATGTAAGGGTCCACCTAACTTCAGGAAGCGTTTTAGCTTATTACGACACTCTTTCCCGACTCGCCCCACATATCAACAACTGATTAGCCATGGATGCCTGGACACTTGACCTGACCGTTCAAGATCTGATGACAGACTTCATGATGATTAGCATCCTGTTGCTCGTGGGCGTTGTACTCAGGAGGCGAGTTCAGCTTCTTCAGCGATTTCTTATCCCAAGTAGCTTAATTGCTGGATTCATAGGCCTGTTTTTGGGGCGCGAAGCGCTACAGCTTCTACCCATTGACCCGGAACGCATGGGTGTTTGGGTATACCATCTTCTAGCTCTGACGTTTATCTGCGTTGGATTCCTGCGAACGGATAGAAAGCAGCCAGGCGCAGCGATACACTTAGGCCTCTTACAGGTCGCAGTGATGTGTATGCAAGGCATTATCGGCCTATCGATTGCGCTACTTGCTGCAGCTACCCTTTTCCCCGAAGTCAACCCTGCTATGGGCATGCTGTTACCTCTCGGCTTCGCCATGGGCCCCGGTATTGCTTATACGATTGGTCAATCGTGGGCTGACTTTGGATTTGAATCGGGAGGATCTATCGGCTTGACGATAGCCGCCATTGGTTTCCTGATTGCATATGGTTTCGGCATGCTGCTCATCAATCGCCGAGAGGACGCTCCGGCTTGGAACGATATTCCAGAACATATCCGAACGGGTATAAGAGCACCAGGTACGGGTATTGAGGGCTCCAAACTCACATTTTCAGGAGCATCTGTAGAGACGTTAGCTGTTCACATCGCCCTTATTGGTGCTGTGTATTGGCTAACGTGGTGGGCCTGCGTTGGGCTTGCGAACCTGCTCACAACTGCTGGACTGGCTTCACAAGTCAGCATTGTATGGTCCTTCCATTTTATCATCGCCAATCTATTAGCTCTTGCCATCAAGGCGACGCTTTTCAGAAGCAACGCTGGACGCTGGGTTGATCAGGGCACACTCCATCGACTTACTGGGTCTTTCACCGAGTTTTTGATAGTGGCCTCCATCATGGGAATCAGCCTTTCTTTTACAATTCAGGCCGTTATCCCCCTTCTCCTCATGGTGGGTGTCGGCGGATATGTGACGTACTTATTCATTAAATGGGTGTCAGCAAAGGTCTTTTCAGCGCATCAATTTGAACGCTTTATTTCGATGTTTGCCCAAATGACAGGTACTATCAGTTCCGGCCTAACATTGCTTCGGGTTACTGATCCTGAATTCAGGCTTCCTGTGGCTCAGGAGCTGGTTATTGCAAGCGGTCTAACATTCGCGTTTGCGTTTCCTTTGCTGGTGTTGATCAACTTACCCTTCACGGTTTTTAATGGAAGCACAGGCGGTTTTCTCTTAACCATGGGCCTCATGGCCGGGTATCTAGCGCTGGTTCTCGTAGGATGGTATACGTGGCAACGGCGCTCTGAGCAAAAGTAACTCGGCCAGTGAATAGTTTACACAGCAGCGAACAGGCAGCTTTGCCTCTCTCCTAGGTTCCTGTCACCCGAATTGCTTCCTCCACACTCGTCTCGCCATTAAGTACGAGTTGTCGAGCGGCACCTGGAAGCGTAGTCATTCCCTCTTCAACTGCGCATTCCCTCAATCGATCTTCGTCTACTAAGTCTTCCGAGGACATGATGATAGATCGGATTTTCTGAGAGAAAAGCATGGTTTCGGCGATGGCGCGCCGTCCTTTGTAGCCTGTCCCTTTACAGACTCGGCAATCTCCGATTCCACCGGTCTGATAAATGGTGGTGCCGTAGATGTCATCATCAGAGAATCCAAGATGTCGCAGAAACTCAAAATCAGGGTGAGGGTCCGGAATCCTACAAGCCATACACAACTTCCGGATCAACCGCTGAGCTACAATGATATTGATTGCACAGGCGATCAGAAAGGGCTCGACGCCCATTTTAAACAGTCTACTTACAGCACTGGGAGCATCGTTTGTGTGCAGCGTTGAAAACGTCAGATGACCCGTATTTGCTAGCTTAATTGCGAGCTCAGCCGTTTGACGATCACGCATCTCCCCTACCATAACTATGTCAGGATCATGCCGAAGGATGGCTCGAAGCGCACCTTCAAGCTCAAGTTTATGTCCGAGTTTTATCTGGCGGACTCCGCGCATGAGGTATTCAACAGGATCTTTTACTGTGAGCACGTTAACCTTGGACGTGATCACCTGATGTAATGCTGCAACAAGCGTGGTGCTTTTACCTGAACCAGTAGGTCCAGTCAACATCACCATGCCATGTGGCTGTCTGATAGCTTCCTGAAATCGTGCAAATGCATCATCAAGCAATCCAATTTGACGCAGATCTGTCAACACCTTTCGATCATCGAGCACACGTATCACAATACTTTCAGCGTGCAGATGCTGCTGCGCTGATGCGATGGGTAGTACAGAGACCCTGAACCTGATCAAAACGTCGTCTATCCAGCGCTGAATAAATCCATCCTGCGCGATGTCACGGTCGAAGCGATCCACATTCATCGAGTTGTCCTTGACCACATCCAGGAAGGCCTCGGGTCTGAATCGTTCTTCTACGCGCCATTCATCCAATTCCCCATCAACGCGCATCTGAATAACAATATGTCCATCCGCGCTCGGGTAAATGTGAACATCAGAGGCTCCCATTCGCACAGCGTCGAGAAGGGATGCTTCAAACAGGTTGATGAGATGCGAACGACTAATTTCAGCCTCAAGGGCATCTTCGTCGACCGTCTTGTCCTCCTGATCGTAGGAGAGCCCCATGTCAACAGCCGACATGTCGTCTAGGTTATCGAGGTATTCATTCCTTCCCAAGAAGCTGTCAGAGATCAGTGACCCTAGCATTGATTCTGGTGCAAATCGCACTTCAAATCGCCGTAGCCTCAACCCTTGTAGGATTTGGTGGATTTCTGGACGAGTCGGGTCATGGGTGATAAACATCCATCGCAGTTCACCTGCAGCAGGATCCTTCTCAATGCGAACAGGCAGAACAAAATGCTCGACCATTTCATCCCATGCTTCATGCGGGAACCGGTTTTGATGCTTTTCAAGAAACGCTAGGCCATCCTCAAGAGAAACGTCAGATTCCGTAAACGCATATAGCAGCGACGCTTCTTTAAACACATCTTCAGAACTTAGCTGATCGTGTAGCGCCAGAACCCGCCAAAGCGGCACACGCATATCTCTGTCACGCAGTTTGCACCACTCTTCCCAAGAATCTAGGACCTGCTCGTCGGTCACAAGTCCTTTCTTCAGGAGGCGACTAACTACCCTATCCCTTTCAGCATCACCATAGTGCGAACTAGAACCCGTTGAACGTGAGGATTCCCGGGATAGGGGTGGCCGGTCCTGGGAATACTGATCTGCTGAGGATGGAGGTATTATTTCTTGACTGAATGAATCTGCGCTGGAACCTAACGGGGAATGTTGAGGCGCTGGATCGAGACCTGATACGTCTGAAGCGTTCCTTCTTTGCGTTGGTGGATCAGTGCCAGGCGGGGACGAGCCCCCCGAATTCGCCGCTGAAGGCAAATCCTGTGATTGATGGTCCGGCATGTCTCCGAAGTACTTCATTCTCTGAATGATTAAGCAGCTTTCCGAGTGGTTGGAATAGATTCAATACGCTGCATTCTAGGTCGGTTGACATAGACTGAGGCGCCAATTGCAGGCACATGTTGCGCCATCATATTCATCATGGTATCGACCACTGAACCGTCTGCATAAGACAAATCGGCTCGAAATGCAGATAGCTGTTCAATAAAGCCTCGGATCTTTCTACTTGCTGGGTCTCTTGATACGCAGGTAATCCGGCCATCGAGTGTCGGTGATTCGCCGTGCTCTACCACAGGTGCAACACCCAATTCAAACATCTGCTGCCACAGCAAGGGCGATACACGGCATGTCAACAAATCAGCCAAAACGAGCGTGCTCATCTGGCAGATCAGCACAGGTCGAAAACCATAGACCTCGGAAGAAAGCCTTTCTAATTGTTGGGTTCTTTCTGGAGACAAGCGAACGACTTGGCGCCACGTGCTAATCGGGTTGCCCCCAGCACGTCGAGCCCATACGGCCATGTCGTCTTCCGTAATAAATCCACGCTTAATGGCCGCCTCTACTACGCGGTCGCGTTCTGGAACGGATTCATTCCTAGTCGGCGCACTTTCCTTCGCGACGATTCCAGGTGCTTCTTCCATCCATTCGTGCAGCGTTTCGTCAATCAACGTGTAGTCGATCAATTCTGTCTTCAATGATTTCCCCCGACCAACGGATACACGCAACGCGGCGGGGTCTTCGGATAAACCTCGTTGCCTGTTTTTTCGAGTGGGAAAAAATTCAAACACTTTACTGCCCTAATTGCGTCTAAAGAGATGTTTTATTGAAAATGGCTCCAAATTCGGGACCTCTAATTAGATGTATCGGTCGGCAATGGGACTTGTTAAGGCGCATCTTTGAGCTCATTCGTACGTTTACTCCAAGCATCTCAATCTCTACGTCAGATCTTTCTTGAGCTGGATGTTGAGAAAAGGCTCTTCGCGAACACAACCATAGATCCTTATGCCCTGTTTTTTCATTGCCGGTGCGCTGGTCATTCCGCGACTCAGCATTCTTTACCTCTGGCTCATGACAAACTGGTTTGCCAGCGTGTTCGGGACCGTTTTCTGGCCGATTATCGGATTTATATTTGCGCCTACCACACTTCTATGGTACTCCGTCGTAGATAATATCTACGCTGGTACTTGGGGCACATTTCAGATCGTGGTACTGATCATTGCCATAATGATCGACTTTTCACCCGGTACGAAAAAGAGACGCAAGAGCGCGGAGTAAATCAGAGATCCGTGTTTCTAAGGTCGACTAGATATCTGCCCTGGATTCCTCCAGCCAAGATTTGTTCACACGCTTGTGGCACCGCCTCTAGGTCAATCGTTGTAGCCAAGCTAGTCAGGTCAAATTCTGATGCTACGATGGCTAGCTCTTTCCAGGCTGCCCTTCGCTCAGGGTGAGGGCAGGTGTTGGAGTCGATTCCAATTAACCTGACACCCCGTAGGATGAATGGAAACACGGTTGTGTTCAATTCAGGACCAGCAGCCAGTCCACAAGCAGCTACAACCCCATGTCGCATGGTCTGGCTAAGAGTCGCCTCAAGGGCCCCTGCACCCACAGAATCGATGCAGCCTGCCCATCGGGCCTTATCTAGTGGTCGGTGCGCGCCCGATGAGAGAACGTCTCTAGAAATGATCTCAGAGGCACCCAAGGAACGTAAATACTCATGTGCAGCTGCCTTGCCTGTCATTGCAGTGACGGGATAACCTGCTTTTGAGAGCAACAACACGGAAAAACTTCCCACACCTCCAGTCGCTCCGGTAACTAGTATTTCTCCAGCATTTTTGGGCAGTCCATGGGTTTGAATCGCTTGAAGGGACAACATGGCGGTAAAACCGGCCGTTCCAATAATCATGGAATCCCGTGTTGTGAGTCCTTCCGGTAGCGGGACCAGTCCGCGGGACGAAAGTCGTTGAATGCGGCTATAGCCCCCCCAAGTAGCTTCGCCTACTCCCCATCCTGTCGAAACGAAAGAAGATCCGTCCGGAAACTCTGGATTAGACGATTCCAAAATTGTCCCTGCAAGATCTATCCCTGGAACGAAGGGCAAGTCCCCGCGGATAATTTTACCCTTTCCAGTCACAGCAAGAGCGTCCTTGTAATTGATTCCACTCCAGTCTACACGCACAAGCACATCGCCAGAATTTGGCAGATCATCACGCGTTAGGTCCCTTATGTGGGCCCTTTGAGGTCCATCTTCGATAACTAAAGCTTTGAAGGACATTAGCGTCTATTACCTGTTTTCTCGTTATCACGTAATGTTGAATCCTCTTGTGAAGGGTCCATTGAGAGCTCAGGAAACAATGGCTCCAATTCAAGGACAAGTGTTCCAACTCGCTCATCCCACCTTTCCTGAGCTCGTTCGCTAGCTCTCCTGAGTGTATACGTCCCCAGCATTCCATCGGCGCGAACGTGCATTTCTCCGGTCATATCAGACCATGCTCCACGAAAGCCATCCTGCCAGTGCAGTTCGAATGTGGCCTGATACACTCTGTCTAGAGCCTGGTATGACCAATCGTTTACAAAAACATATGCTCTTCGCGTTCCAAAGAATCCGCTAACTGCATCCAGCACTTGCGCTCCGCCCACCTCAACTAATAAACGCATCTCCGCCTCGCGCTCTGAGCTGCTCTTCTGCCGAAGAACAATCTCTTGGGTGGCCACAGGTTCGAGATTGTCGGATAACCCAACGTATAAGTCGAAGCGAACTAGTGCTGAGTCCACATCCAGCATAGAAGATTGAATGGCGTACCGGAAATCTCGATAGCCGCCATATCGAGTCAAAATGAACCTTTGTTCGGAGCGAGCTACGGGTAGACGAATATGGGAGCTTTCTTGTGCGGGCAAAAAGGCATCAACCCAGATCTCTTTGCGATTGGCAGGAGTGATCCGCTCCCAAGAATCCTCTCCAAACTGACGCCTTTCCAATCGAACTCTGGAGTCAACAAAAGCTCGCTCATACCCATGATCTCCTTGGGGAAACGTCACATTGTACTCGACGATCGCTCGTTTTTCCGACGCTTCAACATTCTCCTGATCACAAGCGACTCGTTCACCGTAAAATCCACACACTTCCATTAACACCCTTTCAGCATCTCCTAACTCTATGTCTTGCAGAGGTATTATACCAGCTTGGCCACTGTAGAGTGTGTCATAGGAGGCATCGAATAGCGTAACCTGTACCAAGTCGGGCCGAATCTCTACTGGTGCCTTCATTCGCTCATCCAACACAAATAATGGCTGGACATGGAGACTGTCCCAAGACTGCCTCTCCCATTGCAATCTGTCCATTCGGAAGCCTTCTGCGTCGTTACACCCGATGCCAATCAACACAAACAAAAGAATAGGCCACGCTACTCGTGAGAACGGCAAGTGCGTCCACATCTCCATGATCGATTGAGATGATGAAAAAACTCTGGTCTTATTGGTTTGCAACGAGTTCCGACGGCCTGATAAATGATTGCTTGTGGTCTATAACATAGCTGGAGAAAACCCCATATGTCTCACACCAGACACTACGGACTCTAGTTCCCTGGTTGCGGGCTGCTAGAAGTGTCTTTGATAATTCGCTGATCTACGGTTCCCACCAACTTCAACCGAATTTTATTCGTACTTAAACGTCATATCGAAATAATCTTCCGGGAGCTTTCTTTCCAGTTCGGCATTGTTTTACATAGGAGATACCACGTTTTTCGAACGAACCAATTCCCGAGAATCCATGCAGGCTGCTCCTTCGACTGCCAGTGAAGAGTCCACCGACTTCCTTCCCATCAACGGGACTGATTATGTAGAATTCTATGTGGGGAATGCCAAGCAGGCAGCCCACTTTTATCAGGCCGCTTTTGGCTTTCGCCCCATCGCGTATTCCGGCCTTGAAACCGGCAACAGGGATAATACTAGCTATTTGCTGGTTCAGGGTAAGATCCGTTTCGTTCTGACGTCTGCCCTACATGGCAAGTCGGCGGTAGCAGATCATGTAAAACTGCATGGAGATGGGGTTAGGGATGTCGCCTTGTGGGTAGACGATGCCACCAGTGCCTATGAGGAAACCATGTCGCGGGGTGCGGAATCCGTTCATGGCCCGATCGTATTGGAGGATGAACACGGAAAAGTCATTAAGGCTGCGATCCGCACGTACGGTGATACCATTCATACGTTTGTTGAACGACGCAACTACAATGGCATCTTCCTTCCTGGTTTCATTGCGTGGGAGAATGAGTTTTACTCAGTGCCAGATGTAGGGCTTAAATACGTAGACCATTGTGTTGGGAATGTCCACTTGGGCGAAATGGACACGTACGCGGATTTTTACGCTGACGTTCTCGGCTTCAGGAATCTTCTCACATTCGATGACAAGGATATCTCCACCGAGTATTCGGCCCTGATGTCCAAGGTGATGGCCAACGGCAACGACCGCATTAAATTTCCTATCAACGAGCCAGCAGCTGGCAAGAAAAAGAGCCAGATTGAGGAGTATTTGGACTTTTATGGTGGACCTGGTATACAGCATGTAGCCATGGCAACCGACAATATCATTGAAACAGTGACTGCGTTACGAAGTCGAGGTATTCAATTCCTCAATATTCCTGAATCTTATTACGATTCCGTGCTTGATCGCGTCGGTACCATCGATGAGGAACTTCTTCCACTAAAAGAACTGGGAATTCTCGTCGATCGCGATGATGAAGGGTATCTTTTACAGATATTTTCCAAACCAGTGCAGGATCGCCCGACTTTGTTTTACGAAATTATCCAACGAAAGGGTGCTCGCTCTTTCGGCAAAGGCAATTTCAAAGCACTCTTCGAATCCATTGAACGCGAACAGGAACTCCGAGGAAATCTCTAGTAGATGGTCATCGCCTTTCATTCTTGTGGCGATACCTTTCGTTCCTAAACGTCACATTTAACCCTCCTAGACAGATACCCATGCCACATTACGTTCGAATGGGCGACGTGCCCCATAAACGGCACACCCAGTTCCGACGCCCCGATGGGGCCCTGTATAGCGAAGAGGTGATTGGAGCGGAAGGCTTTTCGGGGATTTCCTCCATAGCTTACCACGTCCATCCGCCGACAGTAGTCGACCGTATTGGTGCCCCCATTCCTTGGTCAGTCAAATACACTGATCTCGATTTTCTTCGGCATCGACATGTTCGGGGATTCGATGTGCCCTCGGAAGGAGCATGGCTTGAGTCAAGACGGTACGTGATGGGCAATGCGGATGTGCGACTCGCCGTCGCTTCCCCATCAGAGGCCATGACCTATTTCTATCGTAATGCCGTTGCAGACGAAATGGTGTACATCCATGACGGAGAGGGCGTTTTAGAGAGTCCGTTCGGCAGTGTCCCTTTCCGCAAGGGTGATTACGTGCACGTCCCTCGGACTGTCACGCATCGCTGGAGGTTCAATGAAGGGCCGCGAAGAGTGCTGATCATTGAATCCTTTTCTGAAATCCACTTCCCCAAAAAGTACTGTAACTCATCGGGACAGCTTCTCGAGCATTCTCCCTTTTGCGAGCGGGACATCCGCCCTCCAAGTGATCTTGTGACGCATGACGAAGAGGGAGAATTTGAGGTGCGTATTGCTAAGCATGACTACCTACATCCGGTATTTTTTCGATACCACCCCTTCGATTATGTAGGATGGGACGGCTACATGTACCCCTACGCGACGTCAATCGATGATTTCGAACCTATAACCGGGAGAATCCATCAACCGCCGCCCGTACATCAGCATTTCACAGGCCACAACTTCGTGATTTGCTCGTTCGTACCTCGGCTTTTTGACTATCACCCCGATTCGATTCCGGCACCTTACAACCATTCGAATATTGATTCGGACGAGGTGCTGTATTACGCTGAAGGAGACTTCATGAGCCGTCGGGGGATTGATCGTGGGTCATTCACGCTCCATCCTGGGGGAATTGCTCACGGACCACACCCTGGAACCGTAGAGGCCTCCATAGGAAAAAAAGCCACAAAGGAGTTAGCTGTGATGGTCGATACGTTTCGTCCTCTCAAGATGACGACGCTAGCCGTGTCAGCTGAGGATCCCGATTACATGCTATCGTGGCGTCCTGAAATCTATAAAGAAGGTTCTGACAATAGCGGTTTTGAAAGCGAAACGGGTCACTGACGAGAGCGAGTAAGGATCGGCGTTGCCGTCGCATGCTGCTTGCACCAGAACTCCCTGCCGTGCGTCTCATCTGCCGCAGAAAAACAGACTTGGTCCTTATACACTACGAAGTCATTTGGCGTAGAACCAAATGAACCAGCCCAAATGTCTGTGACCAATTCAGAAGTTGAGCCGTTGGATCGCCACATTTCGACACCAAATCGTTGCGTGCGCGCTGCGAAATAGATCCATTCCTCGTCATACGAGAGAATTACGTGAGGGTCTGAGCCCATACTTCCTTCGTCGAGGTCAGCAACAAGACGAGCTCCCGCTTCTGCCGTCCAGTCCCATAGTTCCAATCCATGCTCACCATCGTCCGCTGCAAAATAGAGGACATCACCGTGAGAATGCAGCTCCTGCGGATTGGAATCTCTGTCTCCTTCCCAAATATCTCGGACTAACTCAGGTGTTTCCCCCGGCTGCAGAGACCACAATTCAATGCCTTCATTCTCTGTGCTAGCAGAGAAAAATAGTCGTCCAGCATGCTCAGTTAGGCCTCTAGGTGAACTACTGTCTGTACCTTCCCTGAGATCAGCAACTAACGCCTCAGTTTCACCGTCCCAAGACCATAGTTCAATCCCTAAATCAGGTGTGTATGCTGCGAAGTACACTAGGTCGCCTACTCGTGTAATTTCAGTTGGACGAGATCCTGATGGGCCAGGATTCAATTCAGCGGCCATAGACACTTCTTGACCATCATATCTAAAGAGCTCGGTACCATGACCACTTTGCTCTGCAGCGAATACTAACTGATCTCCAAGTACAGTATACCAAGAAGGATTGCTGCTTCCAGGTCCGGGATTAATGTTAGAGGTCATAAACAGGTCGGTACCGTTCCACTGCCACATTTCATACCCATTGATATTATCGTTGGCTGTGAAAAATAGAGTGCCTTTGAACTCCGTAAATCCGACAGGAGCGGAGCTGGATGGGGAATCACCGATATCCTTTATCAGCTGATCTCTATCTCCTTTAAGTACGAACAGTTCTCGGCCATAAGGCTCTTTTAACGCTGTAAAGTAGAGTTCATCGGCGTAAGCAAACAATCTAGCCGGGCCTGCATTACCACTCCCTGGCTCGATGTCGGTTACCCGTTTTAGCTCAAAACCATCATAGACCCAGATTTCAGAGCCGTATATGTTGTCATTAAGCTGCAGATACAGGTTGTCTTCCCAAACAAGCATTTGGTTGGGATTGCCTGCATCCGGTCCTGGAATTGCATCCAGAATAAGACCATCACCAGGTGGTTTGGAACACGCACCTATCACAACGGACAACAATAATAATGGAAGCAATCTCTTCATGGGGACGGGTTCTCTTTCTGGATTCTTTTTTTGTTCTCTTTTCGATTTGGAACGCGGCGTTAACGATCTTCACTCCATAAGGTTTTTTACTTTCTTTTATAGTTTGACTAGGATTCAACGCGAAGAATGCAATATGATCTGCAAATGATCCTCAACGCTAATTTAGTACCATGAACCATTCACCAAGCGGTTTCCCTTTCGACCAGAAAATAGCATGGACTCCAGACCCAGATATTATTGCTGCATCGAACTTGACCGCTTTTATGCAGCGATTCGATATCAATGATCTCGATGAGTTGCAGGCTCGAAGCACAAGTGACGTTGGTTGGTTCTGGGATGCAGTCATGCAACATCTAGATATCCGCTTCCGCAGACCATATAGTCAAATAATTGACGTTAACGACGGACCGGAGTTTCCAGCATGGTGCGTGGGAGGTCGCATGAATATTGTTGACAACCTGCTGGACAAGTGGCTTGCAGACCCTGTAACAGCTGGGCGAACAGCACTGAGATATGAATCGGAAGATGGGGATATCAGGACGTACAGCTATGAAGAAGTAAGCCGTCATGTGGCTCGCGTTGCTGAAGCACTTCGGGCAGATGGCTTCGGCAAAGGCGATGCTATTGGCCTGTTCATGGCAATGACACCTGAACTCCTTTTCGCTTTCCTAGCGATCATCAAAATTGGCGGGGTCATTCTTCCTCTCTTTTCCGGGTACGGTCCCAGTGCCGTCGTTACTCGATTGCAAGACGCCGGAGCTGTTGCACTCTTTACGTCCAATGCCTTTCCCCGCAGGGGTAAGCCTGTTGCTCTCAAGCCTGTTGCAGACGAGGCACTAGCTGATTGCTCTTTAGTGCGCCGGGTCATAGTTCACCAGCAAATGGAGAATGTAGAGGCGCCTATGACCCGAGATCGGGATGTTTATCTCTCAGATTTCGTTCGAGAACAACCGATTCACTCGGTTACCGAGGATACCTCGGCTGAGGATACGATGATGATCATCTACACCTCAGGCACAACAGGAAAACCAAAAGGCGCCGTTCATACTCACTGTGGCTTTCCCATAAAAGGCGCTCAGGACATGTTTCACGCTATGGACCTCAAGCCAGGAGAAACGATGTACTGGATGAGTGATATGGGTTGGATGATGGGTCCATGGCTAGTTTTTGGTACCATGGCCATTGGGGCAACTATGGTATTCGCCGACGGAGCACCTGATTATCCTGATGCCGGTCGACTGTGGCGAATGATTAGCGACCACAAGGTCACCCACCTCGGACTCTCTCCTGTCCTTATACGGGCGCTAATGCCACGCGGCACGTCTCCTCTCGCAGACGTTGATCTCTCCTGCCTTCGTGCAGTCGGATCCACAGGAAGTCCGTGGGACCCAGTGTCGTGGAATTGGGCCTTTGACAACATCCTAAAAAGAAAAGGACCGATTCTCAATTATTCCGGGGGTACAGAGATTTCAGGCGGTATTATCAGCGGGAATTTTTTCCGCCCTCTGAAGCCTTGTTCGTTCAGTGGTCCCGTCCCTGGAATGGACGCGGACGTTGTGGATGAGAACGGCGTATCCGTTCGTGGAACGGTTGGCGAACTTGTAATCCGGAAGCCTTGGATAGGTATGACCCGCGGGTTTTGGAACGACCGCCAGCGATACCTGGATAGCTACTGGAGCAGATTCCCACGCATCTGGGTACATGGCGATTTTGCCGCCATTGATAGAGACGATTGTTGGTTCATTCTTGGGCGCAGTGATGACACGATCAAAGTCGCAGGTAAGCGTCTGGGGCCGGCTGAGGTTGAGGCTATTGTCAACGCCGACCCTAGCGTCAAGGAAAGTGCTGCCATTGGGGTCCCGCATGATATCAAGGGCCAAGAAGTTGGCATTTTTGCCGTTCTAATTGACTCGGAATCAACCATTGATGACATTCGGGCTCGCTTGGTAGCTGCTGTGACGGCAGAGTTAGGTAAGCCGCTCAAACCTGCCTTTATTCGCTTTGTGACGGGATTCCCTAAAACGCGAAATGCCAAAGTAATGCGCCGAGTAATTCAGGCGGTTCATCTTGGGAAAGACCCCGGAGACGTAAGTAGCCTTGAAGATCCCTCAACATTAGATGCTATTCGGAGTGCACAGTAGACGTGCTCCCGGCTTATTACAAACCTGCTTGAGCTACCTTCCACATCACTGAAGCAGGAACGCGACCGCCAAACTGGACACCCTCGTATTTACCTGATCTTTCTGACTGGGTTAGTTTGACCATCCACCGGTGGTAAACAGCCGTTGCAGACTGTTTTTGGACCGTGAGCGTTGGAAGTTGACGAAATAACTAAGCGGAGGCTCGATGTTTGCTCGGAACGATCTCAGATCGCGATCCGTCCTAGTCTATCACGCTACCATACCCCTCTTTCAACTATGAGCCGACGAAGACCACTTCTGATTCTCTTACACCTTGTCTCACTTGCTTCCCTTCTGCTACCTTCGCTCGCCGTGCAGGCGCAGCCGAACATGGCTGCTGAATTAAATGGGCGGGTGATTGATGCAGAAACGGGTGTTCCGCTGACTGGAGCACATGTATTCATTGCCAAGTCAATGATTGGAACGACGACGGACAGGGATGGAAAGTACTCGTTGACAGGTGTTCCAACAGGGGCCCACCGTCTCTATGTCTCTATGCTAGGATTTGAAGATGATTTTCTAGACATCATGCTGCGCGCTTCGAAAGCGTATACGTTCGATTTTGACCTGACTCCAGCAGTGATTGGCATTGGGGAAATCGTCGTCGAAGCGGAACGGGATAAAAATTGGAAAAAGCGCCTAGAACGCTTTACAAGAGAGTTTATAGGTGAGACGCCCAATTCGCTTGAGACACGCATTGTAAATCCCGAAGTGTTGGATTTTGAGGCTCAACGAGGGTCTCTGACAGCCATCGCAGCTGAACCCTTAATCATTGAGAATCGTGCCTTGGGCTACCGAGTTCAGTATTTCCTGAGGGACTTCGAATCAACTCCGGGCAGGGTCCGATATGATGGAGAAGGACTGTACTCCGAATTAGAACCGGAATCGCCAGATGAAGCGGCAGATTGGGAGCAGAAACGACGTGCTTCATTCATGGGTTCATTCCGCCATTTCCTTCTAGCCTTGATCGCAGATAGGACGGAAGCTCAAGGATTCAAGACCTATTCCCGCCCCTCTGCTGGGGGTAAAGTTGGAGATACCTTCAATCAGGGTATGGCGATTGCCCAGCAACGCTTCCCGCTGGATCCGCTCAATCTATTATCCCCTGGCGAAGCACCCAACGAATATATTCTAGACTTCAAGGGACATCTAGAAATTGTCTATTTGGGAGAAAAAGAGGAAGAGTCTTATCTGGACTGGTCGATGCGACCCGAACGTTCAAACCCGCGCTTTCAGACGTCGTGGACGTATTTAGACCATGGACCAGCTATCGTAGACTATAAAGGGGACACGCTCGACCCTTATTCCGTTGTCTTTATGGGATACTTAGCATTTGAGCGTGTTGCTGACGAACCGCCCAAAGAGTATCGTCCTGGCAATGCACAAGCGAGGTGACCAGGACGTCATCCAATAAAAGCTGATTCGATATGCAAAATATCCAGGCTACTCCACTCGCCGGTGATAGCTACGACATCGAATCTACACGGTGTCCCCTCAAGCTTTCTCTCGTGTAGAAAAGCCTCAGCAGCATTAAGCAAATTGCGTTTTTTTTGCTTCTGAAACGGCCGCCTCGGGCGTTGCGAAGTCAGCATTACGCCGCCATTTAACCTCCACAAATACCAAGTCACCACCGCGCGTATAGTCCTTGGCAGGAAGAAAGGCTATCAAATCAACTTCTGCTTTTAAAAAGCGATAGTTCCGCTCCATGATTACGTAGCCCTTCTTCTCGAGCATAGCAGCGGCTAGATTTTCTCCTGCAGCTCCTTTCTGTTGTTTGTGGGAAGGCATCAAGCTTCAATAGTTGAGTGTGAGGAGATTGTAGATCTAAGTGACGATCTTGATCTATAAGCGGCCAAACAAAAAAAAACGAAGTCGGGATCCGACTTTGATATGGATGTTCGCGGAAGTCAGCCTGTGAGTATCTTGAGACCGTTACCCTTCAAAGACACCCGATCTGCTTGTTTGCAACTTCAGGCATACTAACCCTCACGACTGACTTCGGCACCCAGGACGGATATGTAGCGTCCATGAAAGGTGTTATCCTTGGCATAAACCCAGACGTCAGAATTGTAGATATCACACATCATGTGTCGCCGCACGATGTGATGGAGGGCGCTTTTATTCTTCGAAGTGTTGTCCCCCACTTCCCCGATGGTACTGTACACCTATCTGTCGTAGATCCAGGCGTTGGTTCAGACCGTCGGGCCATAGCACTGCAGTACATGAATCAGTATTTCGTAGGGCCAGATAACGGACTGTTTTCCTTGCTGCTGACCGGCCAACCGGCCGATCTCATTGTGGAATTAGATCTGCCCAAATTCTGGGGTGATCCTGTTCCTAGCGCCACGTTCCACGGTCGAGATGTATTTGCTCCTGTCGCCGCACGATTGGCAGGTGGGCTAACGTTATCCTCTGCCGGCACCCCTGTTTCTTCCATTAAGGCCTTGCACTGGGCGCTGCCCATTGCTGACAGTCAAGGCATCCAGGGTTGGGTTGTTCACGTGGATAGGTTTGGGAACTGCATAACAAATATCGATCGCAAGCTTTTTGATTCTCATAGCAAGGGACGATCGTTCAAGTGTTATGCTGGCTCTTCTATAATCGCTTCGAACAGTTTCACCTATGGAAACGTAGAGGCAGGGGAAGCTACGGTTCTGTTCGACAGTAACGACTTCCTTGAAATTGCGATCCACCGGGATTCTGCAAGCAGCTTGTTGGATATCCGCAAAGGCGCGCCCGTCAACATCCTCTTCATCGACGAAAAAGGTACCGAGTGAGAGTATTGCGAGATCTTGACGAACTGTATTTGATGGCCCAACTAGCGGCGGACTCAGAGGCTGAGGCGGCACTTCTAGTAGATGAGGCTCTCGAGCGGCGGCAAAAGGGTGACAATACCCCAGCAGCTCAATTAATCTTGCAATTGATTCAGAGTGCGATTCCCGGACGACCCCTCAACAAAGGTCAGCTGTTGATCTCTGATCGGGTACCCTCCCTCATAGCAGATCTTGTTGGAGATGTATTGCTCCGTCTAAAACCGTCCCGTCGTATTGCAGTGATGCAGGCTTTTCAGCCGGGTGCAACGGATGCGTCTGAGCGAAGCGTTTTCCTGCTTATGGTTCGGCGAGCGTTTGAAAAAAGACATCCTGATTTTTCAAAGGATGCTGTTACGGACCCATTGGTGTCGAGAGCATTGCAAGATTTCTTGTCAGCGTCCCTTTCCCCTGTCCCTGCTACTAGGAGAGATGAGTGGGAGAGCAGATTCCTAGGTGGTGACAATGACGGTGGTAACAAGGCCTCTGCTAGCCAAAGCAACCGCAAAAAGTCGAAAAACCGTTTCCCTCTTGTGGCTCGCATTGCCATAGGTGTGCTACTGATTCTTGTAGCGTCTGCAATTGGTACATGGATAACCTCTCCTCCGACACCGGCGGACAAAGGGCTCAACGGTGAATGGTTCGACGTGCTCACTCAGTATGATGTAGACAATGAACCAGCCTTTCGTAGTGAGGACCCAGCCCAGATTGAACGGTATATTTTTGATCGACTAAGCCGGACTATGCAGGTGCCTTCACTCGAATCTGGGCTTCTAGTTGGGGTTTCTCTTGCAACGCCAGCATCCGACCTTCAATTGCCTGTTCTTCATTATCAGGATGGCACAAGTTCAGATGAAATTCAGGTCTTTATGCTGGACTACCGTTTCCTGACCGACGTTGAGGCCACCTTCATTGTGGACAGTGGCATCCTTCAGCAGATTACATCTGAATCAGGATCTGACGTTCGTTCAATCGAGGATCTGACGAGAGCCATCTGGCGCCACAGGGATGACATTTATGTGGCCATTTCCCCGCCAGACATGGAAAATCTCCGCAATCGTTTTTCGTTCGAATAGGCGCAGGACTTTTATCGTACCTGGGTGGTGCAACAACTTCAAACAGGCTTTACACAGGCTTTAAACAGGTAGCTCAATCCTAAACGTGGTCCCGATGCCAGGACGCGATGAGGCAAGTGTTAATGAGCCGCCGTGGTAGTCCTCAACGATTCTCTTGGCAAGGCTCAAACCTAATCCCCACCCTCTTTTCTTGGTACTGTATCCCGGACGAAATACGTTCTTCCATTGGCGCCGATCGATTCCCTTTCCTGAATCCGTAACATCAATGCGGACTGTGTCCCCAGCCTGACTAGCTTCGATCAGAATTGTACCACGACCACTTTCCATGGCATCAAGCGCATTTTTAAGCAGATTCTCTATCACCCATTCAAAGAGTTCAGCATTGAGAGGAACGTAAATATCAGAGTCAGCATTGACCTCTACATTCACAAATGACCCACTTTGTGGAATCCTGCGACGAATATAGTCTGCTGTGGCAGTGAGGACGGTTGCTAGCGATAGTATTTCCAGTTTAGGCAAGCTACCTATATCTGAAAACCGAGCCGTTACTCTCTCCAGACGTGCAATATCTTTCTCGATCTCATCGTAGGTATCTGTTTCTTCCTTTGTGGCCGTATCACCGGAATGCAGCCGCAGCATCTCCAGCCACCCCATCAAGCTAGAGATTGGAGTTCCCAGTTGGTGGGCTGCCTCTTTCGCCATCCCTACCCAAAGACTGCTTTGTTCACTTCGTCGTATGTAGGAAAACCCGAAGTACCCGACCATCACGAAAAGCCCGACGAAAAGAAGCTGGACGTATGGAAACCATCTTAAACGAGCGACTAGTTCCGACTCACCGTAATAGAGATATTGAACAAACCGAATGGGTGGACTCGTTTCGGTTTCAGGAAAGTTGACTACAATCGGGATAGGTTGATTGATCAACGCCATTTCCCTAGCTAAAACAATAAGGTTTTCACTGAGAGCGGCTCTTTCTTCGTCGCTTAAACCTTCCATTGATTCAGAACCCACTCTGACGTTACGCCAGAGGCCAGGGTTACCAGAGGTTGAATCAACTACAATCGCAGGTATACCACCGAAGAGTTGGGTGTCACCAAAAAAAGCTTCTTGGATAAAATTGATCTCTCCAGAACGAGGACTACTCTGCGCCCACAGCAACGCTTGCCGATACCGCTCAAAGTCCTCTTGGTTGATACTATCCAACGGCCCTCCTAGAACATTACGCCACGCAATCAAGAGGTCTTCCAACTCTCTGAATTCAGTTGGGAATGGGTTGTCTGCTACTTGTTGCTGGTCTAGAGGAATCCGTTCTAGGGCCTTTGCCCACAGCTGTATAACAGCTTCTTCTCTCTCTTTTAGCCGGTCTACCATAGATGTGGTATACCACAGAGATGCCACGGCGATAACCACGGCAAAGCTGATAAGACCCAGCTTCAGATTGACCGATACCCTATAGGCTCTCATTCAATGTTAGCACAGAATGGTTTGCTCACGTTTCGGGCCCGAGGAAACGATACTCGCCCGTACCCCGAGGAAGTCTGACATGAACGTGAGATAGTCGCGTGCTTCTGTTGGGAGGTCATCCATTGAGGTAACTCCGGTAATGTCAGTTCCCCAACCAGGAAACGTTTCGTACTCAGGTTCAACTTGCTCAAGCGTACGAATGTCATTGGGGAATCGATTGGTAGATGATCCGTTGACCTTGTACCCCGTGCATACTTTAATCTCCTCGAGGTTGGAGAGCACATCTAACTTGGTAATAGCCAGATCTGTAAAGCCATTGATCATGCTCGTATAGCGTAGCGCAACCAGGTCTAACCATCCACAACGACGAGGACGCCCGGTAGTCGCACCAAACTCACCCCCTGTCGTGCGAAGCTCGTCGCCTTGATCATCAAGCAATTCAGTTGGGAAAGGTCCGTTCCCTACACGCGTAGAGTACGCTTTGACTATTCCAATCACCCGATTAATAGAGGTAGGGGGCACTCCTAAGCCTGTACAGCATCCGCCAACGGTTGGATGCGAAGATGTCACAAACGGGTATGTACCAAAATCAACGTCCAATAGAGACCCTTGGGCGCCTTCTGCGAGGACATTTTTCCCATCGCGCAGTGCACTACATAATAGATCTGTCGTGTCAGTCACAAATGGATCTATCAGCTTGTCGAACTCTACATACTCCTCGATAATGGCATTGATGTCCAGTTTCTCGGCGCCGTAAACATTCTGGAGAATGGCATTCTTCTCCTCCATCGATAGGAGGAGCTTTTTACGGAGTACATCCCGGTCGAGCAAATCCACGACGCGGATGCCTGTTCTGGCAAATTTGTCCACGTACGCAGGACCAATTCCGCGACCGGTGGTACCAATGGCACCAGCATCTCTCCAACGCTCTCTAGCCTCTTCCACTTTTTTGTGGTAAGGCATGATCAGGTGCGCGTTGTGCGATATGTGGAGCCGGCCCTCTACACTGTATCCAAGATCGCGGATCATATTGATCTCTTCCATGACCGCAACTGGATCAATGACAACACCGTTTCCAATGACGCATTTTACCCCTTCATGGAATATGCCGCTCGGCACCAGATGAAGAACAAATGTTTTGTCCTCCCAGCAAATCGTATGACCTGCATTGGCACCGCCTTGGTACCGTGCAACAATGTCTATGTCTTGGCTGATGAGATCGACAATCTTGCCTTTCCCCTCATCGCCCCATTGACTTCCAATGACTACCGTAACTGGCATGGCTGACCTTTTATCAGAATCGTGCCGGACATGAATGTGCCGGCTGAAGGCTCTTTTAACCTGAGGCAAAGAGCTAATTTGAAAACACGAATGAGGCGGCGGGCCAGGGCCCGCCGCCTCATTCGGTCTCTATCATTTAGCCTCCCGTTCCGACCGAAGCAGTCGGGAGAAACAGAACTCAGGCGTCCTGTTCGTAGCTCTTGGCTGCATCTTCTACTGATTCAAAATGCTTGAACACCGTGATCAGCTTTGTGATGACCAGCAAAGACTGGATGCGGTCTGCTACTTTAGCAAGACGCAGATCGCCTCCTGCATTGCGCATAGTTGTCATGGCGCTGATAAGCATACCGAGCCCACTTGAGTTCATGAACTTGAACTTCGACAGGTCGACGACCACGTTGGTCTTACCTGCTTCCTGTAGTTCGTGAAGCGTGTCGTGCAGTTTGGAGCCATCAGGGCCTCCCATCACATTGCCTTTCAGCGTGATAACCACACTGTTGTAACGTTCGTCTACGTTGTAATTCATGTTATTTCCTAGTACGTGGGATCAGTGTTATGCCGGACCGTCGCCAATCCGTTAGCGCCGAACGACGGCAGCGCGTTTGCGGAGTTCAAGAACCAGCGGTGAGGCCACAAAAATCGAGGAGTAAGTCCCGATTGCAATACCGATGATGAGGGCGAACGCAAATCCGCGAAGCACCTCTCCACCGAATATAAATAGGATCACTACCACGAACAAGGTCGTGCTGGAGGTTATCACCGTACGGCTCAGTGTGTTGTTTATAGACTTATTAATCACGTCATCGTAGCTCTCGGATTTAAAAATACCCGTGTATTCACGAATCCTGTCAAAAACAACCACCGTGTCGTTCAGCGAATACCCCACAATAGTGAGGAATCCGGCAATGATCGTTTGGTCGATCTGCAATGAGAACCCAAGAAGGCCATGAAAAATGGAGAATACGCCTAGCGTGATCGTCACGTCATGGAAAAGAGCTACTACTGCCCCTACACCAAATCGCCATTCAAAACGAAGTAGGATGTAGACGAAGATGACCAAAAGGGATCCGAGGATAGAGTATATCGCTCCTCGCTTAAGATCCTCGGCGAACCGTGCGGTGACTACATAGGTGCTTTCAACCGTAGGAGATGATCCTTCGAAAGAAGAACCAATTGTGTTCAGAATCTTGCCCTGTACAACCGACACATCTTCTTCGTCAGAGGTGCGGATGAGCATCTGCTCGCCGTTGTTATACGACTTGACTTCTAGCGAGCCGTCGAGTATGTCGCCCAATTCTGCTCGGACAGCGGTCACGTCCAGCGGATCTGTTGTGTCGATAACGAACTCTCGACCACCCTTGAAATCAATCCCGAGCTCTAGCCCGTGGATAAATAAGGATCCGATCGAAATCGTCAGCAGAATGGCGGAAAAGATATATCCTTTCTTCCGACTGGCGATAAAGCGGAACTTCGTGTTTTCAAAAATACGCATGATGATTTTTCTTCTGGGCCCAACGGGCCTAATGTGTTGTCAGTTCACCGACTCAGCCGAAGCTTACGCTCAGCTTGCGATCTACCACCACGTAATCCATGATGATGCGGGTGAATACAATAGCGGTGAACATGGAGGACAGGATGCCGGCCATCAACGTGACGGCAAAACCCTGAATCGGGCCAACTCCAAAGGAATACAGAATGACGCCAACGAAAAACGTTGTAATGTTAGCATCGAAAATGGCGGAAAGTGCCTTCCCGTATCCTCCCTCAATAGCTGCTTTCAGTGACTTCCCAGTTGACTGCTCCTCGCGAACACGCTCGAAGATGAGCACGTTGGCATCAACCGCCATACCAATCGTCAACACGATACCAGCAATACCTGGCAACGTTAACGTGGCATTAAATCCAGCCAAAATGCCAAGGATAAATATCATGTTCAGAATCAACGCCAGATCAGCGACCATTCCGCTCGAGCGGTAATAGAGGATCATGAACAATGCTACGAGTAGCAGACCGAACATCACTGAGTTTAGACCAGCTTTGATGGACGCGGCACCAAGGCTTGGTCCAACAGTGCTTTCCTGAACGATCTCAACAGGTGCAGGCAGGGCACCCGACTTTAGCACCGTAACAACATCTTGTGCTTCGGCTTGTGAGTCCAAGTTGGTGATGTTGGAGCGTCCTCCCGTGATGCGCTGAAGCACATTTGGATAGGAGTACACAACGCCATCGAGCACAATTGCCACATTGCTACCAACGTTTGCCCCCGTAATACGGGCCCAAGTGCGAGACCCTTCCGAGTTCATTGTCATGCTGACCTCGGGAACGTTCGTGAACTGCTCAAAATCAACCCGAGCATCTGTGATTACGTCACCAGTAAGCTCGATTTCAGTTCGAACACCCAGTAAACGGTACAGCTCCAAACCTTCTGCGGTGGTACCGATTGGAGCAGAGGTGTACATGTATTTGACACCGCGAGGCAGCAAATCCTGCACAGCAGGGATGAGAAGCATCTGGTTCACCGCTGCAGTGTCTTCTTCGGCAACAATACCGAATTCCACGCCCTGACCCGTTGGCTGCATGACATCAAGCAATTCATTACCTGATCCTGCGGCATCAGGCGCGAGCAGCTCATTGACATCAAAGGTCGTATCGGCTTCTGCAACATCGCTGCTATCTGTAACCGTTTCATAGTAATCTATGACACGCTGCAGAGCGCGAACGTTCTCGGCGGGATCCACCATTAGGCGGAATTCTAGGCGGGCAGTACCCCTTAGAAGTCCCCTGATTCGGTCTGGATCATCAATACCTGGTAGCTCAACAATAATGCGGCGGCTTCCCTGCTGCGTAATTGAAGGCTCAGTGACACCATAACGGTCTACGCGGTCTCGAATAATCGAAATGGCGCGAGTGACCGCTTCGTCCGCTTCTGTTTGCAGATAAGCTGCGACATCATCGTTCGTCGAACGACGGGTGATGCCTGCAGCTTCGTTGCGGAAGTAGCGGGAAAGACGAGCATCTGCATCCCGTGATTCAAATTCTTGCACGAAGAATTGGATGATCGATCCGTCCGTTGACTGGATGGAAGAGGCCGTTGCGGCCGCCAATACTTCCTCAAAGGTGTCGTCCACATCAGTGGCCAACTCTCTGATAAGTGCTTCAACCCGAACTTCCAGAGTGACATGCATGCCACCTAAAAGGTCGAGCCCGAGTTTGAGCGCACGCTCATCGAGGCTTTTGATTTTGACGATGTTGTCGTGCTCAAAGGTGGCACGCTCTTCTTGCGTCATGCTTTCCATTTCCTGATTCATGAAGTACTTCTGGGCCGATGGATACAGATAGTATCCTGTCATGACCAGAAAGAACCCCGTCAGGAAAATCTTGAAACCGTTTCCTTGCATTGGATTGGATTGGAATGAGGTTTATAAATAATCGGGACGCACGATTACCAGAGTCGGCTTACGTACGAAAGGGTCCGTACCCCGTAGGGAGCGGACCAATAAAGAGGATGGTTGAAATACCGTGCTTGCTAGGGACCGAGTGGCCGAACCGAGCTTCGAAGGAATGTGGACCGAAGGACCAATCTGGCTGCATTGATGTCCTGATCAGAGGCCAAGACAGATCGTGTGACGGCAGTAGATGTCTCGACGGCACTACGTGATATCACGATCGTCGGCCGAGATTCATTGCCTTTGCGTGCATCCAGGGTAGGCACAACAGGTGCTACAACCGCTGAACGAAGCATTGCGTCTTCGAGAGCACGCAGAAAAAAGTCGTGGACATCCGAGGATAATCCTTCCCTGCCTGCTACTTCGACTATTTCATCACTGGAATACGCAACGGCAGCTGGGGCCAGAATGCCGCAAAAAAGGCACCCTAGTAGAAGCAGGGAGCCGGCTTTCAGGCAGAGTGTTCGGCGCAGAGAATGCACGTTCGAAGATGCGAATGAGTAGCTGGGTGTGAATCCTGCAAGGGATTCGATTTGGCAGTACAGCCGTGGCTCCTGTGGGTTCCAAGACACGAGCGTGATTTCGACCTTTAGCGCGAAAAACGCTATGTCGAAAGTACCATCGTCTCTTGATCGGAAAATCTGTTTTCGCGCGCTCTTGACAGGAATGGTGTCCGGCTGGGAAAACCTCTCCCCTACTTTCGGGTTTCCCTGCCATCTCCAATTACTTGTAGTATCTGGCTTACAGACGTGACGGGATCTCAACGCCACCGGCGTAACTACACTTTTTTGACGTTTTTGGTCGCGATAGGCCTGCTGTCGTGGGGTGCCTTTGTGACTAGTATCGATGCAGGCCTAGCTGTTCCTGATTGGCCATCATCGTTCGATTCCTACGACCCCTTCAATCCTTGGCCTCGTTGGTGGGCAATCACGCCCGTGCTAGCAGAGCACGGACATCGGTTGATGGGTGCCCTCGTTGGGTTGTTCACCATTGGCTTGGCTTTCTGGACCTGGCGTGGGGATAGCCGCGCGTGGATGAGGCGCCTAGCATTCGGCGCACTAGCCCTTGTCATTCTTCAGGGCGTCTTGGGTGGTCTTCGCGTCATCTGGGTCTCGCTAGACCTAGCCGTTATTCACGCATGTGTTGCCCAGTTATTCTTCGCATTGCTTGCAGCGATGACTCTTTTTCAGACTGATGCCTGGAAAACCCCTGTTGAGTCTGCACTTCGACCGGATCTGAAGCGGATACTTTGGGCTGCACCCATCGCTGTGTATATCCAGATTGTCTTTGGCGCTCTTCTGAGACATCCGGGAACTGGAATTGACACCACATTAGTAGCCCTGCATCTAGGATGGGCATTTGTTGCCACATCTTTTGTCGCCGTTCTATTTGCACGCATACGCTCTAGTCTGCCAATGAATGGCCTTGCCGGACGTCTATCCCTTACCATGATTGGCATACTTGTATTTCAAGTTGCATTGGGACTCTTCGCCTATTTTGTACTTCTGGATGAATCCGGCCGAATCCAGCCGAGCAACGTACAAGTGATTGCCAATTCAGCTCACATGGTTACGGGCGCCTTACTTTTTGCCTCGACCGTATCTGTCTGCCTGCTTGCTGCTCGCATTCGCTACCACGCCCCTACTCGATGAACAACGTCAGATCCACGATATCGACCTCCCCGGTACTCCCTGCGATTGCTACTTGGAGAGACTGGTTGACACTGACTAAGCCAGAGATCACGTTTTTGGTGACGATCTCGGCCTTGGCTGGTTTTGTACTCGCCTCTCCTGATGGCATAAATGGCTGGACCCTACTGTGGGCTATGATCGGGATCCCTCTTACGTCTGCAGGCGGGTGTGCAATGAATCAGGTGATGGAGCATGAGTTCGATGCAGGCATGAAGCGGACGGCCACTCGGCCCATTCCTTCCGGTCGTATCCGAGTCGATCATGCGCGATGGTATAGTCTTGCATTGATCGGTGCGGGCTTGGGCATTTTGTGCCCCTTGACGAATCCCCTGACGGGAATTCTAGCAGCCTTTACGGTTGCTCTGTATTTGTGGGTGTACACCCCGCTCAAACGTTTCTCCACTTGGAATACCCTTGTTGGAACGATTCCTGGCGCCCTGCCTGTCCTCGGAGGATGGACAGCGGCCTCCGGAAGCCTTGGATGGGGTGGTTGGGTGTTGTTCGGGGTTTTGATCTGCTGGCAGATGCCGCACTTTTTTGCACTGGCCTGGATGTATCGTAAGGATTACGGCAATAGTGTTTTCCTTATGCTTCCGTCGGGTGATGAATCTGGACGCAAAACAGCCATTCAGATGCTAGGCTTTAGCATCGTTATGATCATCTTTTCGGTGCTACCAACCGCCTTAGGCTTATCTAGCTGGATCTATGCTGCAGGCGCCGTCGGACTAGGACTGTGGTTTCTGCAATCAGTCGGACGATTCTGGTTCACCCGATCCGTCCAAGATGCCCGAAAGGTTCTAAAGGCGTCTGTCATGTATATACCTTTGCTTTTAGCCGCCATAATCATCGACCGATTCGTTGGTTGAAATTGGGACTGCGCCGGGAACGTCTGCTTCTCGTCCCGCACTCCAAGAACTGACCTTCCCGACCGTGGAAATACCTCGTGGATAAGACCCAAGCTCCAAAACCCATCGACATCCTGTCCCTTTCTCGAACTGCTTTGACCGAGTTAGTTCAAAAGACAGATGCACCTTTCCGAGCCAAACAGATCTGGCGATGGTTCTGGAAACACGGTATCAGGTCGTTCGATGAAATGAGCAACGTCCCTGAATCTCTGCGCACCCGGTTGGCCGAAGAGTGCGAGATTCGGCAACTCGAGCCGGTGGAACAGCAGAGAGCTGCAGACGGGACCATTAAATTCCTGTTTCGGCTTGCCTCGGACCGACACGTTGAAACTGTCCTCATCCCAGACTTTGGACGAGAAGGAAGGCCTTCACGAATGACGGTCTGCGTTTCTAGTCAGGTGGGCTGTGCGATGGGATGCTCCTTCTGTGCCACGGGCCTAATGGGATTCCAACAGAATCTGACGTCGGGCGAGATCGTCGAGCAGATACAACGGGCCACAACCGTTGCGAAGGAGTCCTACGACTCGCCTATCACCAATGTCGTCTTCATGGGAATGGGTGAACCACTGCTCAACTACGATGCAGTTCTCGATGCCATAGAAAAACTTACCGCTGAAGATGCAATGGCCATGGCGGCTAGGCGCATCACAGTGTCGACGGTTGGCCTGGCTACGCGCATTCGTCAATTGGCAGATGATGCCACACGCTTTAACCTAGCCGTGTCGTTGCACTCTCCGTTTGATAGCAAACGAAGCTCGATTATGCCGGTGAACAGAAAGGCGAAAACAGATCTTACAGCCCTCATGGAGTCCATTCAGTACTACACGGATAAAACTGGACAATCCGTGACCTACGAATATTGCATGTTCTCAGGATTTAATGACACCGTGGCGGATGCAAAGGAGTTGGCTAAACTCGTTCGGAAGGCACCTTCCAAGGTCAATCTCATTATGTATAACCCTGTCGAGGGACTTGGCTTTTCGAAATCCGATGAAGAGACCCTAAATGCCTTTATTTCTCAGCTCGTTGCAGAACGGGTCATCGTTACTGTGCGTAGAAGTAGAGGTCAGGATATCGATGCCGCTTGCGGCCAGCTAGCCGTGCAAAACCAGACCATGTAGCGTAAAACGTTCAGCGATCCGCAAATACACTATGGCTAGAAAATCCACGCCCTCCTCTCTTCTCAAGGATGACTTCTCCCGGTCGATTGTAGGCTTCCTGGCTGCTCTTATCGTTGGTGCGCTGATACCCCGCACTTTGGTGTTTTTGGTGCGTCGCGTCCTCCTACACTCCTTAAAAGAAGTGTTCGTTCTTGCCATGGCAGGATGGCTCACGGATCGTTTAACTCACCTTATTAGCTCTCCTTCGTCCGGCAAGAAACAGACCCGCTGATCGACTGGACGACAGCTTCAACACTAATACGCCCTCGCAGACCTCGTACTTGAACATGGAAATTTCTGATATTCAAAGCGCTCTGGAAGATCTCGCGATGACCTTCCTTCCAAAAGTTGCTGGCGTAATCGTACTTCTACTTGGTGCCTGGATTGTTGCCAGATGGCTTTCAGGGAGGGTGACCAAGGCGTTGAGTCACAAGCTAGACATTACTATCGCCCGCTTTTTTGGAAGTTTGATCAAGTATGGCGTGATCATTATGGCCGTGCTTGGTTGTTTGCGGATTTTTGGATTCGAAACCACCAGTTTTGCTGCGCTAATCGGTGCTGCAGGTTTGGCCATTGGTCTGGCATTGCAAGGAACGCTTTCTAATTTCTCTTCCGGCGTGATGCTACTCATTTTCCGCCCCTTCACCGTGGGTGATGTGGTCTCGGCTGGCGGCGTAACGGGGAAAGTTGTTGACCTAAGTCTGTTCACTACTGAGTTCGACACACCGGATAATCGACGGATTATCGTCCCGAATGGCCAGATTTATGGCTCGACGATTGAAAATATCACCTTTCACGACACACGTCGTGTGGACGTCTCTGTTGGCACGAGCTATCCTGCCAGTATCCCCCAGACTCGTGACGTATTGCTTGCGGCTGTACATGGAATCGAAGGACTTCACGCCGAACCAGCACCCGTAGCATATCTAGTTGATCTCGGAGACTCTTCTATCAATTGGTCGGTTCGAGTTTGGAGCAATACGCCTGATTATTGGGCTGTCCGTGAGCGAGTAACTCAATCAATAAAATCAGCACTCGACGAAGCAGGCATTGGCATTCCGTTTCCACAAATGGATGTACACCTCAATGGCGAACTGATCCGCAAGTAGATCCGATCAGGATAGGCCCGAAGCCTCTTTCTCTTTCATGGCCTCGTGTTCGTCTTCCTTGTTTTTCAGCAGGAACGAAATGGCTGTAACGCCAATCGTCAGTACTACTATCGCTAGAAATGCGTTGCGATAACCGCTCAAAGGATCTTGTGCAGATGCCGCTATCGCTCCGACTGCGGCCGCCGAAAGCAGCTGTCCGATAGAAATATTTAAGGTGATTAGCCCCTGAGAAATGGCCAGTTCACTACTACGAGCTTCGTGGATCAAGATATAGCTTAACGATGACCCCAACAGTCCAGCCATCCCTAATCCGATCAGCGCTGACCCTAAGTAGAAAACTGCTGGAGACGCCGGGCTAGTAGCAACACCAAACATGCCTAGTACCAGAAGGGTGTTGCAAACTAGCACGATCATTTTGGATCCAACTTTATCTAGCAGTCGGCCAGCTATTGGGCTTCCAATCGCTACGGCAAACATCATCGGCAGAAGCATATAAGCTGCTTGCGATGTCGAAACACCGTAGGCCATTACAATGAGAGTCGGGAAAAAGATGAAGGCCGCCTCGTTGATGCCAGCTCCAATAGCATTCACGGAGGCGAGGGCCACTTGACGATTTCGAAAAATATCTAGTCGCAATACTGGATCCTTCGCCTTTCGCTCGGCAGCTATAAATACCGGAAAGAGGACTGCCGACAATGCAAGTGCAGATATGATGCGCCACGATGTCAAGCTAGCCGTCACGTCGGCTGTGTCGAAAACCGATAGAGCATAGGCAAGACTTAGTAAGGCTCCGCCCAGGGAAAACAATCCGATTAGGTCTAATCGGGATTTTCCAGGAATAGCTGTCTTAGGAAGGATCTTCCATCCCAAAACGAATATTAGGGCCGCTACGAATACGTTGGCGAGGTACAACCACCTCCAACCCAAATTCAGCATCAAGCCAGCCACGATGGGACCAACAATAAAAGCGATCCCGAAAACGGACCCTAGTAATCCAAAAGCCTGACCACGCTTTTCGGGAGGGATGACGGCGCCGACAACAGCTGCTGCGACCGGAAAAATACCCGCAGCTGCCATCCCTTGCAGCACTCTTCCGACGAGTAGAACACCAAAAACAGGTGCCGTGGAAACGATCAGGCTCCCAATTCCAAACAGAGCGATATCAAGCAAATAAATCGTTTTGCGGCCATAACGATCAGCCAACTTGGTCATTACCGGCACGCTTACCAGGTTGGCCAGCACCCATACAGAAAAAATCCAAGACCCAAGGCGATCATCTAGGCCAAAGGTCTCACGGATGGCAGGCATCGCTGGGCCAAGAATCGCAATGTCCATGGCTCCCATGAGAATGCCGAAAAATAGCACCATGAGAACAGGCCGTCGGGATCCACTCGTTTCTTCTGTCACAATGTTCTAATTAGATTCAAGGATACCGATCTTTCCATCAGTCCGTCTTCCGGCATCCGGCATCCGGTGTCCGGTGTCAAGTGTCAGTTGCCCGCAACGGAACCGGTATAAAACTGAGCATTTCTATACAAAAGGTAGGTCGAGGTTTTCACGCTACCACAATTTGTAAGCATCTTAACCGACAATTCTGAATTGGTCTTCCTCTCAACAACTCGTTCTTATCTCTCAATCGTCCTTTCGGCGATCCTCTTTATGGCTCTAGTGGGGTGTCCTTCCCCTGTAGATCCATTGCAAGCATTGGAAGACCCTGTGGTCTCGATGATGAGCAAAATGACGTTGGAGGAAAAAGTGGGACAGTTGCTCATGATCGATTTGGCCACCGACGGCGACATTGCAGACGCCGCGGTTCGCGATCGAATTGAAAGCAGAGTACGCGAGAGTGCACCAGGAGGTGTGATTCTTTTTGCTGGAAATCCTGTTTCCGCTTCGCTAACCGTTGCATGGGCGCAATTTGTATCTGAAACACCTCTTTTTGTAGCGTTAGATGCAGAATGGGGGGCAGGTTTCAGATTACAAGGACTCACTCGTTTCCCAGATGCCATGGCGATCGCGGCCACCGGCCAGCGCTCAAACGCTCGCATTTCCGGTGCAAGAACCGCTCAGGAAGCCGCTGCGGCTGGGATTAATGTCTTGTTTGCTCCAACGGTCGACGTCAATACAAATCCTGCAAACCCAGTAATAGGCCCCCGAGCATGGAGCGATCTGCCAGATTCTGTTAGTGCCTATGCAGGTGCTTTTTTACAAGGGGTCAGGTCGCAGCGAGTGCTGGGAGTAGCAAAGCACTTCCCGGGTCACGGAAGTACATCCCGGGATTCGCACTATGAATTACCTGAAGCCGTTCGGACAGATGACGCGCTTTGGTCTATTGATCTAGCGCCCTACAGGGCATTGATGGCAGATTCGCTAAGAGCCATTATGTCGGCTCATGTCGTTCCAACTGGGCATGCCTTTCAGGACAGTTTGGCGGCAACGTTTTCCCGCCGAATACTTACAGATCTTGCCCGAGACTCCCTTGGTTTTACCGGACTGATTTTTTCTGATGCGTTGAACATGGCTGGTGCCGCCTCGATCGGGACACCGGCCGAGCGATCGATTAGAGCCCTTGAAGCAGGCATCGATGTCTTGTTGATGCCACCCGGAGCGGGCACGGTCAAGAATGCCATCGTTCAGGCGGTACGCGACGGTCGCATCTCGGAATCCCGGATAAATGCTTCGGTCGAGCGAGTTCTGCGCGCAAAGGAACATCTCCATCTCTTGAATGGATCGAAGTCCTCTCAACTTCCGGCCCATTCTTCAAGAAACACTTCTGAAACGCCTGCCTCCAAAAGTAAACTTTCAGATCTGTTTCAGACATTGACGTCCACTTCAGGTCCGAATGAAGCCTTGTGGATGGGCCGTGACGCGGTTACGCTGCTTCGTGAGAATGCCTTATTACCGTTGACCGGCGCCTCATCTATCCTGGTCATCTCGACAGACTTCCGATCGGCTGCCTCTTCTTCCAACCATTCCTCCGATCACTTTGTCGACCAATTACGGGAGCGTGGCGGGGCGAATGTTCTACACAGGAAGCTAAATCCACGTACATGGACTGCTTCAATGTCAGCTCTAGTGAATGAATCGGGACCTTTTGATGCCGTGATAGTAGCCGACTACATCGGTATTACTCCTGTTTTTGGGTGGAACAGGGAAGAATTCCTTCGTGACCTAGCATCAAGTGGGACTCCCCTCGTACATATTGGCTTCTCGTCACCTTATGTGCTGGATGAGATCCCGGACGCAGTCGATGTCATCATCCAAAGTTGGGATGGCAGTCCAGCCATGGCTGCAGCGACGGCAGATGCACTATTTGGTTTAAGCGACATTTCTGGACGGTTACCTGTTCATGTCTCAACTCGCTATCCGCGCGGGTCGGGGCTGGTAATTCCGGCTGCACTCGCCACAACCGGCGACCCTATCAAGGCGGGTTTTGATAGTGCGTTTCTTGACAAGTTGGATGATTTGTTGCATCAGGCAGTGGCGGATTCAGCCTTTCCAGCTGCCTCACTTTCCGTGGGACGTGGTCTAACCGTCGTTCGATCCAGCTTATTTGGCACACCAACTTTTGAGCGCGAAAGACCGCTGGAAGAGCAAGATCTGTTCGATTTGGCCTCTCTCACAAAGGTAATCGCAACCACTACGGCGGTAATGTTGCTCGTCGAGGATGGCAAGATTGATTTGGATCGACCCGTAGCTGACTACCTTTCTGAGTTCGGACAAAACGGAAAAGGTGGTGTGACCGTTCGGCAACTCCTCACCCACACAGGTGGACTCATTCCCTTCCGTCCATTTCATATGCAAGGAGTGCGCTCGGGCGCTGAGGTAAGGCGTAGAATACTCTCAGACACGCTAGCCTACGAGCCTGGTAGTATGTCACGGTATTCAGATTTCGGGCCTATCACGCTGGCCTGGATGATTGAGCGTATTACCGGGCAACCATTTGGTAAATATGTCCGTGAAAACGTGTTTGATCCACTTTCAATGGTGAATACAGGCTTTCTCGACGCACGTTCACCAGTAAAGGAAAACACTATTCCGACGGAAGACGATGACTATTTCCGTCAACGTGTTGTTCAGGGTGAGGTACACGATGAAACAGCATGGCTACTTGGAGGCACAGCCGGTCATGCCGGTCTTTTCTCAACAGCTAAAGACCTCAGTCACTTTGCAGGAATGCTAGTGCAGGAAGGTCGCATGGGCGAAAGGATGTTTCTTCGTCCCGAGACCATTCGTCAGTTTACAACGGCGGTTGCGCCCCATGGGACTCACACCCGGGCTTTGGGATGGGATACAAAAAGCATGACAGGCTATTCTTCGGCTGGCCGCCAATTTGGCCCACGTTCATTCGGGCACACCGGCTTTACCGGTACGTCATTTTGGGTGGATCCAGATACCCATCTTTTCGTCATCCTTTTGACCAACCGGGTATACCCAACTAGGGAAAACCGCAAACACGTCCCTGTACGACCGGCTGTCGCTGACGCTGCCTTTAGGGCCTATGCGGAAGGCATGTCACAACGTCCTCTACCATCGTTCTAAGCCGGAACCCGGCGGTATGAAATGACTTCAAGAGCGTCTGTCTGCTGACACAACCTATTACCATGCCGACGTACGAATACAAACGCGAAGACGGATCCACGTTCGAATACGAGCAACGGATCACAGAAGACGCTCTCACCACTTGCCCAACAACAGGTCAGAAAGTGAAGCGGTTGATTTCCGGCGGCGCAGGGCTGGTATTTAAAGGAAGTGGATTCTACCTCACCGACTACGCTCGTAAATCCTCAAGTCCAGCAGTAAAGGGAACTTCGGACTCTTCATCGTCATCCAGTACGGATACGAGTGCAAGCAAGGGATCTACTTCTGATTCCAGCTCTAGCTCAGGATCCGAGTCGGGATCTGGGTCTGGGTCTGGCTCTGACAGCAAGTAGGCTAGATTCCAGAAGGATTAGCGTCGAGCTGCATCCACGATAGCTGCGAAGTCATCCGCTTTTAGACTCGCACCACCGATCAATCCACCGTCCACATTTTCACGGGCGAACAGATCCTCGGCGTTGGAGGGCTTTACACTTCCCCCGTAAAGTATTAGAACATCATCACCTTTTGCATTGCCATACAGATCGCAAAGAATCGATCGTATGTGAGAATGCATCTCGGCGACCTGTTCTGGAGACGCGGTCTTACCGGTTCCTATCGCCCATACGGGCTCGTAAGCAAGTACTAACTCTGAGCCGTTATCGATAGAAACGTCAGATAAACTTTTCCTCACCTGGCTCTCAACGACCTTGTTCTGTTCGCCTGACTCTCGTTGCTCAAGAACTTCCCCGACACATACAATGGGAGTCAACCGATGCCGTCTCGCTTGCTGCGCCTTCCTGCTCACGCCGTCATCAGTCTCGCCGAAAAACTGGCGTCGTTCCGAGTGGCCTAAAATGACATAATGGCAACCGACTGCCCGTAGCATAGATGCCGAAATCTCACCAGTATAGGCTCCCGAATCTGCTTCGTGCATGGTTTGTGCCCCCAAACGGATGCCACTTCCATGCATAATGGAATACATAGCGTCTAGGTTGACAAACGTAGGACAAATTGCGACGTCCACGTTGTGCGTCGAACCAACCGCCGCCACTACGCCCGAAGTAAGCTGCCTTGCAGCTGCAAGGTCGAGGTTCATTTTCCAGTTTCCGGCTACAAGCATGATGTTGTCAGTAGTTAATGGGTTGCCAAAAAGCTCTGCGTGGTCGGCTATCTCGAGATTTGGTCTGCGTAATCATTGATGGACTGAATGATATCGATCAAATCCCGTTCAAGCGTGGTGAGAGCTTGTCCGGTATACTTCGAAACAATCTCCCCGTTAGGGTCAAGTAGGAATCTGGTTGGAATGACATTCACGTTGTAGTCCTTAACGATCTGCTGATCTCCACCTTCTTCCGAGAAAACAAAGTGCCCAGGATGGGTTCCTTCTTCAAACAGCACAACATTCAAATCCATATCTGGCTGTACGGACACCGAGATCGTCTGGAAAAGGTTAGGATTCAGAAGGCCGGCGATTCGATCTCTCGACTCAAATTCTCTCATCCAGCTTGCCTCCATTGGATCAAAGAATTCTAAAATGATGAACTTGCCAAGCAAGTTCGACGAGGTCAAATTCTCCCCTGTCCTGCTCTGGACATCAAATGCAGGTGCCTCCATGCCCGGCTGTAGGTTTTCCAAATCGTACGTTGCTCGGGTGGCCCAATCAGCCCAAGGCGATTCAGGGTATGTCCTTCGCAATGACATGGCAATTTCCACCGCCTTAGTCACCTGACCACTGTCTGCATGGGCGACGATTTGTTCTGCCATGATTCCAGGCTTTCGCTCTTCTGGAACGGACTCGAGGTAAGCGTTCAACATATCAAGAGCTGCCTGCTGACCAAATGTCCTGGCGACAGAGCGCCGGGCCACTCGGGCAACGTCTACAATGCTGGCATTAGACAGGTCCACTTCTGCATATTTTTCCAGTACCGCCTGATCGTCCCAATCGCCCATCATGATAACTGATTCAGCCTTCGACAAGTCGCCTCCTATGGTACCTGGAAACGTCCGATCAATACTCCACAGAATAACACTGGTTTGCGAAACGACGCGCACAAGGTTGGGCCGGGTATACTGGTCAGAATTAGCTAATTCAGAGATAGAACGGTTGTGTTGAGCTTTAGCGTTTCGATACGCCGTCCATGCTGCATTCTCGGCAGAAACGATACGAAGCGATCTTGCGCCGAGCGGGAAAGTACCTGTGACCTTAACGCTATCCCCATCTGCTGCAACGAATTCCGAAATTGCCAGATTGGCCCCTGCTCGTTCTACAACCAGCGGATACACACCTTCTTCCTGGGCGTTAACATCGAATGCGAACCGTCCATCAGGCCCACTCAAAGCGGTCCCCAACGTATCGACATCACCATCAACTTGAGTTAGCACGGTTATGCGAAACCCTTCTACCTTCTCGATCTCGTTACTATCAGTGCGAACATTGAATTCACCCTCAACGTGCACGCGCACTGGAGCCTCGGACTGACCACAGGCGGCCAGAAATACGGAGGTTACAAGCAGCGTCATAATACCCATTCGGGTGGTTTGGTCAATCTTTCTCATGGTCCTCAAGGATATCTACGGGGGCCTTCAAAACCCCTACAATGCTACCAAGATCCGTCTTGGTGGTATTCTACCCAAAGACAGTATGTAATCGTTTCGTGATTGCTACCAGGACATTACCCGATCAAGGGCATCTGAGAGACGACTCTTGGCTGAATAGATATCATCTTCGATAGCTTTAGAAAAAGCGATTGGCATGTCAGCCCCTCCCAATCGGATAGGAGGCGAATCTAGATGTTTGAACACTAATTCAGTTATCTCAGAAGCAATTTCTGCTCCAAACCCCGAAGTCCGTGGAGCTTCATGCAAGACAATGACCCTATTTGTCTTCCTAACCGAGGCCAAGACAGTTTCCTTGTCCCAAGGAATAAGTGTTCGCAAATCAATCACTTCCACAGAACGCCCCTTCTTACTCTGTAATTCTGCTTCTTCTAAAGCCCAGTGTAACCCAACACCATATGTGACAATAGTAACGTCAGAGCCCAAACGAGCGATGGAGGCCTTTCCAAGCGGGATGCGAATAGACTCGGTCGGGACCTGCCCCCTAATGGATCGGTAGAGCTTTTTATGCTCGAAAAACAGGACCGGATTCGGATCATCAAGACTCGAGAGTAACAGACCTTTTGCATCTGCTGGGGTAGCTGGAACAACTACCTTCAGGCCTGGGACGTGACAGAACCAAGCCTCCATTGATTGTGAATGGAATGGCCCAGCGCCGATTCCACCTCCAAAAGGAGCTCTGATGGTAACGCTTAGTGGAGCCCCCCATCGGTAAAAGGTGGTAGCAAGATTATTGACGATTTGGTTGAATCCACAGGTGATAAAATCACCATACTGGATTTCGAGGATGGGTCGCATTCCAGCCAACGCAAGTCCCATGGCTGCCCCAACTGCAGCGCTTTCAATGATAGGTGTGTTGCGTACTCGTTCGCGACCAAATTCCTCAAGGAACCCCTCAGTAACCTTGAAAACGCCTCCATACTCTGCAATATCTTGCCCCATCATGACCGATTCTGGTCGCTCCCGCATCCAGGCGCGCAGACCATCCGTTATGGCGTCGATAAAACGTCGCTCCTCCTGTTGGGTTGAAACGACTGAGGCATTGCTCGGAGCCGGCGTAACTGGGGCAAAAACGTCACCCATTTCTTGCTCGGTGGTGCTAGTAACCTCCGGTTGCTCCAGCGCCCACTCTGCCAGCTCTTCGACTCGTTTTACGAACTCCTGTTTAATCGTGTCGCAGGCCTTCTTCCCCAGCTTGCTGACGGCAAACGACTCAAATCGCTCAATCGGATCCATCGTAGACCATTTATCCTGCAGCTCCTTGGGCACATACTTCGTTCCTGATGCTTCCTCATGGCCTCGCATCCGAAAGGTCTTCATCTCGAGCAAGGTTGGTCCATCTCCCTTGAGAGCACGTTTCCTTGCATTTCGCACCGCCTCAATGACAGCCAGCACGTTGTTGCCATCGACAATGACTGAGCCCATCCCATACCCGGCTGCTGCATCGGCAATATTTTCGATGGGAACGGCATCGGACGTCGGCGTGGAAAGGCCATATCCGTTGTTTTCAACGATGAACAGAACGGGTAATTTCCACACAGACGCAAGATTGAGTGCTTCGTGGAAATCCCCTTCTCTTGAGGCTCCTTCTCCTACGAATGCTGCTGCTACTTTTTCTTCCTTTTGCAATTTTGCAGCAAGAGCCAATCCATCTGCTACCGGCAGCATCGCACCGAGATGAGAAATCATCCCGACTATGTTCTGATCAGGCAACCCGAAATGAAATGTTCGATCTCTACCCTTGGTAAAGCCTCCTTCGCGTCCCATCAATTGACAGAACAGTTTTTCCAAGTCGACGCCGCGCGTTGTCCAAACACCGAGATTTCGATGCATTGGAAGAACATAATCCTCCTGTGAGAGGGCAAAAGTGACCCCAACAGCAATGGCTTCCTGACCGAAACCACTGAACCACTTGGATAGCCGCCCCTGACGAATCAGGCGCAGTTTCTTCTCTTCAATGATACGCGGCAACAAGAGCGCCCGATAAAGCGCTTCTGTTTCTTTCTTAGTACGGATGGCCATTCGAATTCTACTGATTAGCCGACAAAGATAAGGGCTTTGCCGTCAATGACCACTACCACGAAGAGCAGTATAAACGGTTCTGAAAAGTATCTGGAGGTCACGACGAAGGCTCATGTTTTCAATGTAGAAAAGATCATACTTCACCTTCTGTTGAACATCTTCCAGACTTGTGTCATATTTCCACTTTACCTGAGCCCATCCAGTAATTCCGGGCTTTACCCGATGCCTCCTCGAGTAGAGCGGAATCTCTCGCGCTAATTTTTCCACGAAATATGGCCGTTCAGGACGTGGACCCACAAGAGACATGTCTCCTCGGAGAACATTAAAAAACTGCGGGACCTCATCGAGCCGTGTTTTGCGAAGCCAACGCCCAATTGGGGTGTACCGCGGGTCATCTTCGCGTGCCCAAACCGGACCTGTTTCTGCCTCAGCGTCCTCTTGCATCGTGCGAAACTTGAACATCGTAAACTCACGACCTTTCTGACCTATGCGTCTCTGTCGGTAGATCGCTGCTCCTTTACTCGTAACCCTGATCATGATTGCGACTAGTATCCAGATAGGAAGTCCTATGACCAACACGAGTAAAGAAATGACCATGTCTATAAGTCGCTTCAGACTCTGCTCCCACGCCTGCATTGGCTCTGGAAGCACTTCTATAAGTGGCAATCCATACATGTGCTCCGTTCTTGCCATGCCTCCAATGATGGAGTAAAAGTCCGGTACGAGCTTCAGCGAAACGGCCTTTCCGTCACACAGTCTGAGCACTTCCATGAGTTGATCGCTGTCATTAGGTCCAAGCGCTATAAGGACATCCTGCACATCGAGATCATCGATCAAATGAGGCAGGTCTTCTACACGATGACTGCCGTTGGCGATGGTCACTCCCGACTCATCACGATGCAGCTTAACAGCTCCCACGATGTCCAGTCCAGCTTCGGGGTAGCGCGCGACCTCTTCGTGCAGAGATTCCAACACATCAGTCCATCCTACGATCAGCGTCCGGTGTAGGCCCTTCCCCCGGAGGATGAGCACTTTCTGCACCGATCGGACTATTATTCTGCCGATGGATACGAATACAATGACGGCCGCCCAGTAAAAAACGAGATTGATTCGAGCCGAATACGCATCGAGCGTCTGGATGAACAATAAAAAGAAAAGCACCAAAATGCCGACGGTCACCACTTTGGATATGGTCACAAGTTCATCGAAACGGGAAGCTGCATACCGCTCTCTATAGAGACCAAAAAAGGTAAAAAACAGCAGCCAAAAGCCTGACAGTAGTAACACGACTGCTGTTGTCATCGCAGGTTCAGGCGAAAATATGGGCTCAGTGAACCAACCCCAATCAAAACGGGCTCGATACCACAACTGGTTTGCCATGATGGTTGCCAAGGCATCCATCACCACCAGAAATATCAATTCGGATTTCCGATTCACGCTGTTTGCGGTCTTATTCAGTTGTCGAGCAGAAAAGGTCTCGCGTAGAACCCTGAATATCTGCTGATGTTCGCCTAATTTGCGAACAGTAACCGACAAGTCAATGAAGCACCTCGTTTCCGCCCTCTTCCTACTGTTTTTGTCTGTCCCAGTTTGTTTGGGTCAGAACGGTCCCATTGTACCCCTAGACGACCCTTCCCTCTGGGCCCTCGAGTCATTGCGTTTACGCGGAGTGGCCGAGCCTGGTGATCCTGGTGTGCAGCCTTGGCAAGAGTCTGTGCTCGTGCGCCAATTGAATGATGCCGTTCCGTCCGACGAATGGGCGCGAGAAACTCTTTCCCGTCTGCGTTCGCGTTTTTCCTCCCAACCCGCTGGTTCCGAGGCCATGGGGTACCGCGTTCTTGCGGGCTTGCGCGGTGCTACCCAAGACCGACATGAGCTGATTTGGCGGCAAGTTGATGCGGAAAGCTCTTTTCAACAACGAATTTCAGCTGAGTTCTGGTTCACTGCAGGATCATGGACCGCTTCGTTCGGCTTCCGCCACTCCAGATATTACGACCTCGACCCTGATGGCCTCGATTCAGCCCATCGCTGGATGATTAGAACTGAAAATGCGTACGTGGCACGCAATGGGGAATTTATTGATGTGCTTCTTGGTCGTTTTGCCGTCAATCAGGCGGGGCTAGGACGAACGGGGCTACTGATTAGCGCCAACCCGCGACCGATGGATCAGATATCCGTCCGACTTGGTACGGATCGTCTGAATTTGAGAACGTCAATCCTAGAATTGGATAGTATCACTGGGGATGGCCGACTAACTGGTATTGCTGGAGATGATTCCGTTAGAACAGGAAGTGAACGTAGAATGCTGGCTGTTCATCGCCTCGCCTTCAGGCCTGCGCAAGGATGGACGATAGGACTCTCCCACTCAATCCTGTATTCAGGACCTGGAAGCGGGCTATCATTGAAATTTGCCAACCCGCTGCAAGTAGCTATCCTTTCCATTGACGATCGTCCCAAGAATGACGAGAATAACGGCCTTCTTGGCGCCTTTATTCATCGACAAACAGCCAAAACGCTCATTCAGGCCCAGTTCTTACTCGATGATTTTGACATTTTGAATGGCAAGGAGCCAGCTTCCGTAGCCGTAGACCTCATGGCTTCGCGGCGGGAGATTGCTCCTAGCCTAGATATTGAAGTGCGCGGCACGATGGTCACGGCCCGCACCTACAACTCGGAGCAGGCAGAGGGTCGTTACATCTATCTTGGGCGAGGAATAGGTACTCAGTTCTCCGATTTCATTCTCGCGGGCGTTACCCTTCATTGGCTCTCATTTCCCGGTTGGCGCATTTCTCCTGGCTTCGATATGCTCATGCAAGGCGAGCTAGATATCCGATCCTCGTTTCCACGCTACGATGAGGCCGATATGATACTGGACGGACAAGTAGAGACTACCGTGCGGCCATTCGTTCGGGTTGATGCCCTAATGGCTGCTGGATTAGACCTTAGTGCAGACGTAGGTATGGCTTTTATTTCAGATGAAGGACATATAGCAGGAGCCTCACGAACAGCCTTCTCTGGTTCTCTATCACTCTCCTATCGAATCCAGGGACTCCGCAATAGGTGATCATACCGTGAGCCGAACTCATTCTCTGGTTGTTATAGCTACAGTCGCCTGCCTCTGCCTACCCCTTTTGGTGCTAGTGCATATTGCCTCGGCACAATCAAGCGAAGGTGTCGATGAATTTTCCTTCCTTCGCGCTTCTGTGACTGGTAGCCATGTCTTCCGATATCAGGGAATGGAGTCGTGGTCGCCTGATCCAGGTGCGCGGCTCTCCGTTTCCTCTCCCTACGGAATTGGCCTGCTGCGCTTGGATGGTGAATACAGGGGCTGGCAACCAGAAGGCGACCTGCCTTCAGTACGGACTATAAGTATTCTCGCTGGTTGGGGTTTAGCCTCGGACCGAGATGGCTCCATAGAGCTTAATGCGGGACTCATGGCCGGAAATACGTTCATGCTTATGGACCTCCCAAAGGGAGCCCCAGGTCGCTTTGAATCCGAGATTCTTGCTGTTTCATTTGTGCGCCTGGGCCGGCGCATATCCTCATCACTCAGGGTTTTTCTTGAACTGAGGGCCCAGCGCGTTTTCACTAGACCTCGCTGGGAGTTGATTGATTCATCGGCAGGAGTGTCGATTGACATGAATACTCCAAGGTGGATACAGAGGATACTTCAATGATGAAAGGGCACAACATGTCATCCTTCCTGAGTAGGCCGGTCTGCAGTCGCTTCTGTATCGTTTGCCTCTTGCTCTTCGGGGCTCTTTCGCAGGTTGACTCGGCTCGCGCCCGTCAAAGTAATCTCGGTTTGGACGAGGTTGAGATCTCCAGTTTAGGCGCCGTACGACTCAGCGAAATGCTACGATTAATGCCCGGAATGGAAGCATGGTCTAATGATCGTTACACGCAGCGCTTGCTGGGGTACGGCCTCGGTGGCCTACATGGAGAAGGCCCTTCGATCCTTATTGATGGCGTGTCCTACCCGGCATTTTTCATGGACCGAACCCTCACAGAGTCGTTACCAGTTTCCCCGTCCGATTTATCATCCGTGCAGTGGGAGCCGGGAAGGCGTCTTATTGCAGGTGGCAGGATGGCTGATGGGGTGCTTAGATTAACCACGCGGCCGGTGGAAGGATGGGTCGCACGGGCATCCATCGGGTTGATCAATGAGACAGGGGATCCAGGACCCGCCAAACTTCTTGACTCTACGGCGACCAATGTAGACCGGAGCGGACCAGCCATCGATGCCCGATTAGCATGGGGGAACGGGACCTGGACCATGATTGCCGGCCTGCAAACCGACCTCCATCACCTTACTGATGAACGGATCTCGGGGCGTGTTCGCCGTGTCTATGCTGCGCCTGTCCAACCTGTGATTACCCAATTCTCCCCTCATATTCGCCTATCTAGACGCTCATCATCGTCAGTATTGGACATGGCGGTTGGAAGCTCTCGACGTAAGGGGATGCTTTTCTATGAATCGGCTGGCTGGGAATGGCCTCTACAGACCTCCAGAGATTGGGGCCGCGCCCATCTAAACCACCGCTTGGCACAAAGATGGCAGGTCGGCATCGAGGCGGAAGGTCAGCGGATTACAACCACCAACCGAGCGGCATTTATTGAACTGCCATCCTCGCTCACCCTTCTCGAAGTATCAACAGAAGGCTGGGTTCGCATGGGAACACAAGCCAAGTCTTTGACCCTAGGGGTAGGATACCGGGCTCATCAGTTCGAACAGCATCAAGATTCAATCTCCAAAAACGGCCTTTTCGGCAGGATAGAGGGAAATGTAATCCGATCATCAACTACCTCGAGCTTCTCTGTTCTCGCGAGACAGACTTCTCGCGTGCAGTCCGAGTCCTCCACTTTCGATTGGGCTGCCACCACGTCGTTTTCGCTCACGGCTGACTCAGGTAGAAAATTGGCGCTCGAGGCCTCATGGTTGTCTGGGCGATTCAAGGAAAGCGGGGCATTCATGGAGTTGGTTTCGATGGGGTTCGACCCAGCTGAATGGATATCGACCATCGCTGTCCTGCCTCCGCCCTCTCGGGAGCAAGAAATAGGAGTCTCCTTGCACGGATCTCTTCCGCTCAGTGAGTCCGTTACTGCCTGGGCCCGACTGGATGGGCGGTGGATGTCAGGATGGAATCTCATTGACAGAATCGTAGAACAACCATTTGGAATAGGCCCACTTCTACCCACAACAGCGTTCTCTACGGGCCGACAGGGATGGCTTTTTTCTCGGAGCATTGGACTTGACCGAATGTCAATGAATGGTCCGCGGGTACGAGTGGTTTATCAATTTATGCATGTCTCGTCCATGGGCGACGACGTCTTTTTTAGACATACAACCGGTTTTCCGAGGCACCGGATCATGAGCATGATCTCAGAAAAACGCGAAGGGGGGCTTTCTTGGAATATCCGGGCTGGATTAGCATCTCCTTGGACGTGGCCTGAGTACAAAGCGCCTGCAAGAAAGGATATTCCAGTAGAAGTGGTATTGGATGCCACCGTAGGCAAGGATCTTGTAGGCGGGCGGATGAAAACACTGGTATCTTTCCTCAATCTTCCAGACGCTACGCTGGGGCATCATCCAGCTGGAGTTATTGAACAATTCGCAGTACGCTTAACACTTAGCCTTCGATTGGAATCGCAGTGATAAGCCGCACAGATAATACCTCATTCTTGGAGCGTTATGCTCACTTAGTCGATGATTTTGCAGGCTTTACAGAGGCCTGCCACTCCCCCTTGCCTACCACCTGCTGGGTTCCTCCCGATCGAAAGGATGGATCACATCGTCTCCAATCAGAAGGCCACCATCAAACAGAGTGGAATGAGCGAGCATGGAGGCTTACTCATCCAGGTCAGCAATTCGGTATCGCCTTCCTCACCGGTGCGGCTCTAATTCAGGAAGAGGCGGCGATGGCAGCAGTGGAAGCTCTGGCGCCCAAGCTTGGAGAGCGTATTCTCGACTTGTGCGCTGCACCGGGCAATAAGACCGTGCAGCTATCAAAAGCTGTTGGCAATACAGGCTGGATTGTAGCAAACGATGTTTCGCCCAACCGCTTACAGGTGCTGAGGGGCTTGAAAGACCGATTTTCCCTCACAAATGTAACTGTAACTGTTACAGATGGACGACGATTTCCATTGACTGGCGAGCAGCCTGACTTATCCGATAGCGCTGATTCTGGCGAGTCAGGCGGGTTCGATGGGTTTGATGCTGTCCTTGCCGACGTCCCTTGTTCGTGCGAAGGGACCTGCCGAAAGCACCCATCTGTTTTGCGCCCACAATCTGAGGATGAGCGCGCTCGGCTAACTAACCTCCAGGAGGAGTTATTGCGGCGAGCTATTCGCCTCGCGCGCCCTGGAGGACGGATTCTGTACGCCACCTGCACCTTTGCCCCGGAAGAAAACGAAGCGGTTGTAGATCGCGTACTGCGGCGACCCGAAACAGGGCAGGATGTCGACCTGACCACGTGTGTTCTTCCTGGACTCCGCGTCAGCCCAGGGATCGATCAGTGGAATGGCAAAACGTTTTCTAGCGACATGCATCGCGCCATAAGGCTGTGGCCGGAGGCCAACGATACAGGAGGGTTCTTCTTGGCCCTCATGGTCAAGGCCGGAGGAGCGTCTCATGTAGATGGCAGTGCACAAGGCGAGTCGGCCTTGGAAAAAGGGAAAGATCCCGACGGCGCAGATAACTGCTTCAACACAACTCCCTGGAGTGCATTTAGCATTTCGGATAGTGCCTTTCAAGCGCTTGAGTCCCTAGAGGATGGACGCAAGTACACGCGCCTAGCGGCCGCGCATCGCGGACATCTGCCGTCCGTTGAGTGGAGTGTGGGGATGACCGGAATGAACTTGAAATCGGGCGAACCCCGTTTTTCCACACCACTTGCCCTCAAATTCGCTTCGATGGCCACAGCGGGCGTAGCAGAGTTAGAAGAAAAGGACATTGTTCCGTTCCTCTGCCGAGAGGTGGTTAGGCCCTCAGCGATATTCCCATCTACTGATCAGTCGCCCGGACTACTCGTGCGCAGCGGTTCTACCCCTTTGGGGTTGGGACACGATCCTCGAGACGGCTCTGGCATTATCGCAAGTCTCTTCCCGAAGCATTGGGCAGGACTTGAAGTCGCACAATGGCTGAAATCGCTGGAGAGATAAGGTCACGTGGCGCGGGCCGACGGTAGCCCGGTCCTATTGCAGTCGAAAACGGAAGGAAACCACTCCAGTCTGATTCTCTCGAGGCGCTTCGGCAGGCAACGGATTGAAGCGCCAGCGCAGCAGGGCGTTCATTACCTCACGCTCCAAATTCGGATCGCCTTTTATTAGCGGGAATCGCTGAATGATTCGGCCTTGTGGATCTACCGTGATACGAACGCGGATAAGAGCGTTTACTTGAGAGGAATATTGTGGTATAGGGGTGCTGACTGGCGAGCGATTCAACCCTTCGATCTGGTACGGTGCGGAGGCAACGTCCTCATTAGACTCACCTTCTTCCCCCGTCTCTGAGCCTTCATCCGGTGTCAATGCGCCACTACCAAGCGGCTTTACGACTTCTTGCTCGGGTTCGGGCTCTTCTTCTATTTTTTCCTCTTCCGTGTTGCTCTGCTGTGGTGCAATAACCTCAGCCTCAGGTGCATCGATCACTTCTTCTGCCGGTGCTTGTAGATCCGTGTCTGGTAGGTCTACTGGCTTGATTTCCTCTGGCGGGGCAACTGGCGTTTGCTCAACCTCTTCCCTGGCCTCTTCTTCCGGTTCCGGCTCTGGCTCGTCTAGGACTGGTGCCTGACGAACTGGGCGTCCCTCAGCAACAGGACCAAATTCTACCTCAAGGAATCCCATCTGCTGCTTATCGGAAGCTGCAGCCGTCAACATAGAAAGCAGTATGAGTACGACCACATGGAGGCCGACACTCACACCCAACCCGGTCATATCCTCTTTCTTCAGCTGCATCAAGACCCTTCTCTCGTTTGTGTGTCAAACCCGCGCGGGACGGCTTTGCTCCCGCTTGAGGCGCCTTCTGAATGGTGGATAGTCCGAATCACATACCTTGGCCGATCTTTCACTTCGTCGTAGACGCGGGCCAAGTAAGATCCTACAAGACCGAGGAAAAACAGCTGGACGCCACCAAAGAAAAAAGCGACGAAAATCAATGAGGCCCAACCGGTTATAGCGGTCTGGAATATGTATTTGGTGAGGAGCACCCAGCATAACCCGGCAATGGACCCAGCAGAAATTAGGAGCCCTAATCGCATTGCCCAGCGCAGCGGACGACCTGAGAACGAGATAAGACCATCAAAGGCAAGGTCCAACCTCCGCTTCCACGGATACTTTGTTTCACCAGCAGCTCGAGCAGGCCGATCGAACTCTACCGATGCCTGGTTAAATCCTAACCACGAAATCAATCCCCGGACGTAGGGCTGTTGCTCCTTAAATTTACCAAAGGCGTTAATTACGGGACGAGCTAACAATCTGAAATCACCCGCATCCATAGGTGCCTCCACACCCGTCAGGGCTCGGAATACTCGGTAATAGAGACGAGCCGTAATGCGCTCCATAAAGCTGACGCCTTGCCGCGAGCGACGTACGCCGTGCACAATATCAGATCCCTCCTGCCATTTATCGATCATTTCGCCGGCCACCGCGAGCGGATCTTGAAGATCAGCATCCATGATGATGGCAGCATCCTCCTCGCATATCTCAAGTCCGGCGGAAACGGCTAGCTGATGCCCGAAATTGCGAGAGAAATCAATGAGTACGTATCCCTGAAACGAGGTTGTCAGCTCTCGGGCCAACACGAATGTTGAGTCAGTACTTCCGTCGTTGACCAAATAGATCCGGATAGTCTCTGAACGCGTTGCACGAAAAACCTCAAGCTCCCGAATCAATTGCGGAAGTACTTCCTCCTCGTTATAAACGGGGATAATGAGAGCAACGCTCGGTTTTAATTCGGAATCGCTCAAGGATTGCTCGGGAATCGATATTGAATAGAAATTCTGTGCGAGTAGCCAAGATCCGAAACTAGTCCGGCAAAATCCCCAAAACCATAGTCAAGCGCCGCCCGTCCCCACTTCAATCCTGCTCCCATGGATGGCGTCATATCTATCCCCTCTCCTTCTAGCGATTGGATTCGGTTAAATCCTGCTCGAAAGGCCACCATATCCGCGAATGAGTACTCTGCACCAAGTCGAGGGTGAAAAGAAGTATCGCCTGCCGAAAGGTTGTTCGCCTGCTGCCCGTCAAATGCTACGTCTACATCAAGGGCAACCAGAATGCGGTTGCGTTTGGAGGTCCAGGCTCGCGAAGCGCCAAATCGGAAAACAGGAAGGACGAGCTCCGTACCACCTGAAGGCAGGTCATCACCAAATACCTCCTCAATATTTCTCAGACTCCCGGCATCGACTGACCAAGACTGTAGCATGGTCGTAACATCTTGAATATTGAGTCCAAACGCCCAATCGCCGGGACGATATTGGATACCGGCATCCATTGAATATCCCCAAGCCTGAGCAAAATCGCCTATGGTCCTACGAATGATTTTCGAGGTGACGCCAATCGATAGACGGTCGTTCAGCCTTCGGCCATATCCAATAAAGAGGGCAATATCCGCCGCTGAAAATGTGGTAATCGAGCTGCTAGGATCAGGCCGAGGCTGATTTCGCTCACTATCCCATGCGTCCAACGTGTTCTTGATGTCATTAACGCCGCTTCGAATCAGTGTTACGCCGAGGACGCTGTTCTCAGAAAACGGTGTGGCAAATCCAGCGTAATCAAACGAAACGATTCCTGCGAAACGCTCTGCGTGCATATAGGATAACTCTTTCGAGTTCACTCCTGTCAGACCAGCCGGATTCCAGAAACCGGCATACACATCATCCGTGACTGAAATAAATGCGCCGCCCATAGAAAGAGCTCGTGCACCTACCCCGCCGGCCAGAAAATCGGCTCCGTACTTGGCCACTTTTTGCGCCGTCGAATCTCGAACCGTCAGGCCGAGAATCAAGATGGAGAGCGCAATGGCAATGTGAAAGGCAGCAGTTCGTTGCTGCATGATGGCCTCCGATGAGTCCCAAATAGTGTCGTGCGCCTAATTGCGCCCTCCCGATCCGGTATGCCCTATCGGGATCAAGGTTTCGACGGGCACTCGCAATGACGCATTGGAAAGGCCTTAAAAACCCTGCAAGGAATCGTTATTTCTCCTTAGCCTGGCAGCAAATGCTCCGTCCATTCCCGTGTGCTGAGGCAAGCTTACATACATCCCATCTTGCGTTTGTAGATCCGTAGGGAAAGCGTCTCCCAGTGGTTCTAGTGAAAATTCAGGGTGGCGCGAAAGAAAAGTGTTGACCTGATTCTCATTCTCCTCCGGTTCAATAGTACACGTGCTGTATATGAGACGTCCGCCAGGCTTCACCACGTTGGAAGCCGAATCCAGAAGCTTTCTCTGCAAGTCCAGCAGTTCCTTCATGTCTTTCGCTGATCGATTCCAACGCATGTCAGCTCGTTTGGACAACACGCCAAACCCACTGCACGGAGCATCAATTAGTACGGCATCAAAGCGCTCATCCCATTCCGCCGGAAGATGCGTTCCATCTGACTTCTGCGTTGAAACGTTATCGAGATGTAATCTTTGAGCATTCTGCTTTACCAATCCCAACCGTGAAGGATGAATGTCGCACGCCAAGACATGGCCTGAGGTGCCAACTTTCATGGCCATTTGAACCGTCTTGCTTCCCGGCGCCGCACACACATCGAGGATATCTTCACCCGGCTGTGGAGCCAAGGCCTCAACAACGAGGGCGGCAGCCTCATCCTGTACGATGAGTGAGCTTCCCTCCATCAATCCAGCTCGAATGATGGCCTGCAAGCTCGTTGTTCGATAGAAATCAGGCATCCAAGGGGAAGGTTGCACATCCGCACCGGCCTCCTTGAGTAGTTCAAGCGCCTCTGTTGAGCCATCTAACACCTGTAGGCCGAAAACCGGGCGGCGGTTATTGTGCTCAAGAAGAGCCAGTACATCAGTCTCGGGATATCGCTTTAGCCATTGCTCAACAACCCAGTCCGGATGAGAGTGACGCACAGCAAGCCTATGCGCAGCAGTGCCTTCTGGTTCTGGAAGCGCATCAAGACGGCGAAGGACCGACCGCAGTATCCCATTAGTTAGCCCAGCAGCTCCAGGCCGTACATGCAGTTTGGCAGCTTCTACTGTTTCATTCAACACGGCATGATCCGGCTGCCGAGAAAAAAGTAGCCCAAAGAGACCCAAACGAAGCATAGTGCGCATGGCTGGCTCGAGAGTAGACGCATCTCCTTTGTAAAAGGACGCTATCAAAAAATCGAGATAGCGTTGCCAGCGAACGACTCCCGAGACGAGGTCCCGCACTGTCCTATCCGTTGCCGCATTTTCAGCACGTTGAGCGCTATGAAGTCCAACAAATGATTTCTGACGCTCGATTGAATCGAGTTCTCGCGCAGCCAAAAGTCGTGTAGATGGTGTGGAACTGGATGACATCAGAGATCTTTCTGGAGAGCACGAGCTGCAACAAGCAATGCGTCGTGAAGAGGTGATAGACGAGGCGCATAGATAAAGTCCATGTCGTAGAGATCATCGACCGTCGATCCGGACCGTAAGTGCGACGTAACTACGTTTGCTCGCTGCACGGCCCCTTCTTTCCCGATTACTTGCGCTCCCAGTAGTTTACGACTAGTACGCTCCGCAACAAGACGAACATGCAATGGATTATTCGGAGCTAACGATGCAGCCGATCTGCTTTGGATGGTAACGGCCACTGCGTCGAGCCCAATTGAAATAGCGGACTCTAGTGACCACCCTGTGTGAGCAACTTCCAGCCCTCCAACTGCGACGGCAGCTGCTCGAACAACCTTTTTCATTCTCGCAGGACGCCCTGTTCCACCTCTGGCAGCGTTCTGACCGGCAACACGCCCTGAGAGAAACGCATTCAACGCTAGCGGCGCGTGCAACGGCTGCCCCGTAACACCATCGGTGAAATCAACCACGTCACCGCAGGCCCAGATGCTTGCCATTGAGGTCAGCAAATGGGTGTCAACCTGAAATCCGCCTGCGGGACCGAGCTTCAATCCGGCCTTTTCGCCTAGGGCTGTGTTGGGCCGCGTTCCTGTGGCTAAAAGGACGAGCGAACACCCCGTCTGTTCACCTGATGCGGTGTGGACGGAGCGGATGCTTCCATCTGGGGCAACATCCAGAGATTGCACCCTGTCATTTCGAATAGAAATACCCAGATCACCAAGATGCGAAACGAGAAGATCACTCATGTCTACATCAAGAGCACCTTTTAGAAGGTGTCCAGACGATGCAAATAGCGTGCAGCGGATACCTCGTCGGTGAAACGACTCCAACGCATCGAGTCCAACATACCCGGAGCCGACAATCACTGCATGATGGATAGTTTGAGTATCCAATGTCTGGGCGATTTGTCGCGCATCCTCCAAATCCCGAAGCACAAATACGTCTTTTGATGCGGATTTCAGGCCGTCCGGCACATGCGCCCGGGCACCTGTTGCAAGGATCAAGGCATCATAGGGTATGGACGTTTCCTTCTCGCCGGGTCCCGACGTAATCCGAACCTTGCGCCGTTCAGTATCGATTGATACTACTTCGGTATGCGTAAGCACCTCGACATTGTAGGTCGCTGCAAATTTTTCAGGTGTAAAACGCACTAGTTTGTCAGCTGAAGAAACCTCACCGGCCAGATAAATGGGCATTTCACACGCGCTATAGGAGATATCACTTCCCTTGTCGATGAGAGTGATCTGCGCGTCTGGTGACGATCTACGGGCTTGAGCCGCCGCGGCTGTTCCGGCAGCAACACCACCGATAATAAGTATCCGTCTAGGCTTCAAGACGCACCTCTGGAGAGACTATCATGTTCAGGTTCTGGATGTCGATCTGAGTGAGCTTCTTCATGGGAGTCTGGCTCCAAATGGGCTGTAACCACTACTTGATCCACGAGGAAAAGAGAGTGTAAGGCGTCTTCCACCCGATGCGACTCTTCGTGGGCTTCAGCAATAGAATGAGTTTCAGGAAACATGAGGTGATATTCGATCCAGATCCGCTCGTTAACTCTGCGGTGACGAAGTTGATGATACCCAGAAATAACTCCCTTCTCGAGAGCCAGATCGAGCAATTCGACAATACGCGTCGTTTCGTCAGGATCTGCTACTTCCATCAGTCCATGTATAGAATCACGCATCAATTTTCCGGCAGTCCACATAATGTTTAGACCCAAGATGATGGCTACAATGGGATCGATAAGAACGATACCCGTCCACTTTACCAGAAAAAGGCCTATAATCACGCCAAAACTGGTCCACATATCAGTAAGCACGTGATGGCCATTAGCACGAAGAACGATGCTATTGTGCTTTTTCCCTGTTCGAATGAGCGCGAGACCAAGGCCCAGATTTATCAGTGCCAAACCGCCGGTTATGATTAGCCCGACCCCGATTTGTTCAATTTGCGGCCCTCTGATGATATCCATCGTGGCCGTGTAAATAATACCTATCGCCGCAATCGTGATCAGCGCCCCTTCAAACCCAGACGAGAAATAGGCAATCTTGCCGTGACCATACGGATGGTTTTCGTCAGGTGGTCGAAACGACAGCCACAGGGAGTAGGCAGCAAAACCAGTCGCAAACAGGTGAACGACCGACTCAAGAGCGTCAGACAGAATGGCTGCTGAGCCAGTAATGCGCCACGCAGCCAGCTTCCCCCCTAACATGAGGAAGGCAATCAGCAGGCTGGCCACCATGACGGGCCGCTGATAATCTTTTTCTGAAGCGTGCAGATGCATTGGATTTGAGTTGACTGAACGCAAGGTACTATTGATCCGGGGCGCAATCATCCCTAAGCTGCATTCTCATCTATTCTTGTCCTTTCAGCACATCGACCCGCATTTACTCGTGAAGCTCGAACACATCGGAATTGCTGTACGCGATATCAATGCTGCATTGCGGCATTATGAACTACTATTTGACGCCACCCCTTACAAGGTGGAGGAAGTAGCCTCTGAAGGGGTTCGAACCCACTTTTTTGATGCTGGCGGTACGAAAATAGAATTACTGGAAGCGACTTCGCCTGACTCCCCTATTGCGCGTTTCGTTGAAAAACGAGGTCCTGGACTACATCATTTGGCGTTCAGCACGGAAAATGCTGATTCAGCCTGGAAACGCTTGGACGAGTTGGGATACAGGGTTTTGGGAGATGGACCAAAGCCCGGTGCAGACGGGAAAATAATTTTTTTCGTGCATCCTTCCGATCTCGAAGGTGTGCTCACAGAATTCTGCGCAGAGTAGAAATGGCAAGCGGAAAATAACTCTCTAGAGAATCGACATGTGTCGTTTCGCGATTATCGATCCATCAGACCCGGATTCATGGGTCTTGCGCCGAAGGCTTCCAATAGCAGTGTGTCCAAAAGGCCAGCATCGTATCCAATTGGAAAGACAGCGATTCCCCCAAAGCGTCTTTCATCCAAAAACTCATACTTGTTGCGAAGGCTTTCTTCGTCCTCATACCAGCCCTGAAGCCATCCAGTAGAGTCCCTCCAAGCGTACCAGGGGCTGCCCGATTCTTCATCACGCTTCATGCCATGGCGCGCAATACGCTCTAGTGCAGAGATTTGCAGATCGGGCAAATTGAGGGAGTCCACTTGTGCATAGGTGATTATTCGTCCGTCACCGCGTGTCTGTGCTCCAGCTTGTCCGGATTCTACCGGCCATTCATAGCCGTAATAGGGTACGGTCATAACCAAGCGGCCTGGATCGATGTCTAGCGCGCGAAATGTGCTATCTATCGTCTGCCAGTTGGAGCCATCCCACCCTCTCAAGGGAGCTACGGGTCCTGCTCGAGGTCCTGTCTGCCAATGAATGTCATATCCTTGGACCATGATTTCTGTGAATCGGTCCGGAATCCGGGACACATCAATGAGCCCTTCCTTTTGAAGCGCAGGGACGAATATTGATAATTCAGCCTGAGGATAGAGGGCGTCAGCGGCTTGCGCTAAAGAGTCTGAAAAATGTTGAAAACCTGCCTTTAAAGTGTCATCGGCCGCCTCAAAAAACTCTATGTCAATATGTAATCCAGCGCCATTGCTTTCTTCGATGAGCAACATTGCGGAGGCAATCAACTGTTCTACCGATGCAGAATCTCCGAACAAGGTTCGGATACTATCTGGATCAAGCATAGCAAGGGTCGGAACGAGAGGAATATGTAAGCTGTCCGCCGAGCGAGCCAATCCTTCCCATGCAAAAGGCCATCCATTACGCTCTTTAAGAATCCCGTCAGTATCTGGCGTAATGGTGAAGAAAAATAGTTTGTCGTACAGCGATAAGTCTATGTCAAGCCATAATCCTCTAGTCCACCAGGCGTAATACCCATATACCTTTTTCTCGGGGCGAGTGGTTACACCTCTGTTTAATGGCGACTCGTCACCAAGTAGTGAACGTTCTAAAGCGAGTGCCGCACCTTGTGCCGTTGAGTTAACGTTTTGACCATCCAAATTGACCAGATTTCGTATCTCGGTCGAGTCTGGCGGGTTCGCGACCGGCGCATCAACAACTGGAGCTGGTCGAGCTGTTTCCTCCGTCGACAAGGACTCATCCGAGCGAACTCTTTCACTCGTGACATCTACAGACACGCAGCCAGACATGACCAAGAGGACTATGATGGATGAATCCAACCACAGTCTAAATGGCTGCTGGTAGAAGCGGAAGCTCACGATATAGGCGGAATTGACAGAATTTGGCGGTACCAGTTGTCTCACAAGAGCAACCAACCAGGCCAGAGGACTCATCAGGGTTCTCGGCAGTACTTAGAAAATGTTAACGCCCTTGTGCCCCAACTCCTGCACCTTCATGCTATCTTCATCATGACAGGCTAAAACGCGGTCTTCAAATGCCGATAAACCAATTGTGTCGCTTGCCACTTGCCAAACGCCGGGATAAAACGCCCCGCGGGTTCGCGAATCCACTTTGAAATGTTTGCTGTGTGTTGTTCCTGAGCCACTTTGTGACGGTTAGAGCATGAATTCGTTCTGACTTGCCAAATGGCGCAGGATGCACTTCCTCCGGGTATTCTTTCCTAATCCCGGGGTCTTCGGAAGCCTTGATGCGGCGGCGGCTTCGGCCGCCGCCGTCCATCAGGTCCGCTGTTTACGCTTCCACCCGTCCAATCCATGCACGGGATTTCTCGCGTTTCGTATCATCAGGTCGAGTTGCAATTTCCATTCATTCGACCGACCCCATGCTAAACTACATCTGGGCGGGACTGATCGTCCTCAGCCTGGTATTTGGAATCGCATATGATACGCGGGACCTAACCAATGATACGTACCGGAATGGCTCCCCATTCGAGGTCGGCATCGTGCCAAACGAAGGAGGCGATTTCTCCGACAGGCGAACTGACGTTTCCGTTCTGGTTCGAGCTGAAGAGTATCGCTCGTTTTATAACGTTTCTGAAGCACCTGATTCCTCCTTTGCCGGGGTTGTAATCCGCACCGAGCAAGGGCTACAATTACGCTTTGCACAAGATGTAGCTGTACCTGAACCATGGAACACGCTCAGACAGGAAACCTCATCTAGAGACAATGATCTTCGCGGGCGATTGGTCAATTTCGATGCATCCCTTGAGCGGGGTGCTGTAGAGTTCGCCCCTGTTCGCTTTGTCAAAATGCACGCTATTGCTTCCGCCGCCCTAAGTATGGCAGAATTGGCTGTAGAACTTGCACTGAGCTTAATTGGGGTGCTTGCGTTGTGGATGGGACTACTTCAGATTGCAGAAAAGTCCGGTATTATCAATTCGCTCGTGCGCTGGACACAACCTATGCTTCGCCCCCTATTCCCTGATATTCCAAAGGGCCATCCAGCAATGGGAATGATCGTTCTCAATCTTACGGCTAACATGCTCGGGCTAGGCAATGCAGCAACTCCACTTGGTATTAAGGCCATGGAAGAGCTCCAAACACTGAACCCTGAAGAGGAAACGGCCACGGATTCGATGGTCATGCTACTAGCCATGAATACCGCATCGGTCCAGTTAGTACCACCTGTTCTTCTGGTGGCATTAATGGGCTTGCAGATCAATCAATTGATCTTTGCGATCATCATTGTAACGACCATTTCTCTCGTTGTCGCCATCGCCAGTGCCAAGCTTCTCGGCCGGATGAAACGTTTCCGTCAATCGGCACCGCGTGCCGGCATGGAGGGTTAAGTCATGGATACACTGAAAACAATTATCGAGATAGCTTCTGCATTTGTGCTACCCTTGCTCATTGTAGGCTTTCCACTGTACGGCCTCTTCAAAAAGGTGCCCGTCTATGAGGAATTTGTCGAGGGAGCCAAGGGCGGTTTTAAGACAGCCGTTACCATTATTCCATACCTCGTGGCCATTCTGTTTGCTATCGGCATGTTTCGGGCTTCGGGCGCTATGGATTTCTTGGTAGAGGGACTGCGACCTCTCTTTACCTGGGTAAATATTCCGCCGGAAGTTCTCCCAATGATGATTCTACGACCCCTCACGGGGTCTGGATCAGCTGCCATCGTGCTGGACATGATTCAGCAATTTGGGGAAGATTCTATCCTAGTGAAAATGGTGGCGACGATGTTCGGATCCACCGAAACCACGTTCTACGTGATTGCGGTGTATTTCGGAGCTGTCAACGTCAAGAAGACACGGCATGCCGTTCCTGCTGGTTTACTTGCTGACATCGTGGCGATGATCGCAGCCGTCTATGTCGTTAGGTGGCTCTTCGGTTGATTCGCAAGTCAGGACGTCGCCTCTAAATGCAGGGCAATCACGGCCTCGCTGCGATCTGCAAAAACCTCCAGAGCCTCGTCCTCTCGCCGTTCGAGTGATACGACATCGGCTCTATTAACGTAGAGCCAATGATCGAGCACTCGTCTTGCATCGGCATCCTCTCGGTTGAGGCTGCCTGGATGGGAGTGCTCTTCAAGATCTCTGAGAGCATCCCTAATTAGAGCTCCGGGGTCGTCCGAGGAATCCGGTGCCTCAAGAAGAGCCAGTCTTCCTCCAGCTAGTAATACCAGGGTTGCGCTGTGTAATCCTTTGCTTCTCAGAAAATGGATCTGTTCGGGACCGTTAACTGCATCAGCAACAACGCCTCCCGACTGCAATCGTCCTTCAAGAAATACCACCAGATCACGCAATCTGGCTGCTTCCTCGAACTTGTGAGATTCCGCAGCGGCCATCATGTCATCTTGGAGTTGTAGGCTGACCGTCTCCACATCTCCGTTTAGAAAGCTGCGAACGTCCGTTAGAATTCCGTCATAATCACTTCGTTCAACCTGCCCTTCGCACGGGGCTGGACATCGACCAATATCTGCCCTGACACACCGTTTTCCACGTTCAAACTCAAAGGGAGAGCAATTACGGACAGGAAAATGCCGTTCAATAATGTCCAACAAGGTCTGCGCCTGAGAACGACTTCTCATAGGACCGTAATATTCCGCCCCATCTTCGCGCATTATGACCTGAACCGTTAGCCGCGGAAATGCCTCTTCTTGATCGAGTCGCAGATATGGCCTCGGTATGTACTTTTTCTGTGCCCTGTTGAAAGATGGATCCCGACGTTTGATCTCTCTGCTCTCTTCGATGAGGGCATGTAGTTCGGTGGGCATCACGCGCCAACTAACATCCCTCACCTTGGCAATGAGTTGGCGCAATCTTGGTGGATGGGCTTCGATAGCGGTGAAGTAGCTAGATACCCGTTTGGATAGGTCCTTTGCCTTGCCCACGTATAGGACCCGCCCCCTGCCATCCTTCATGTAGTACACGCCAGGCTCGGCGGGCAATTCCGGTAGGCGGTCACGACGGATGGCGACCACATGTTTAGAGTGAGGATTCACCCGAGCATAGGTGCGTCCCTGCAATTCGATCAGTTCTTCAATGGAAGTGACGCCGTGGTCATCAATGGCCGTACGAGCCAAACGCTCTAGGACAATCGATGTGATTTCAACATCCTTCTTTGCCCGGTGTCGCCCATCAGGCGGTATCCGGTAGAACTTGGCCAAGTTGCCCAGACTTTTAGACCGGAGTCCCGGCAACAAGCGCCTCGCGAGCCGAAGCGTGCATAGTCCCCTATTCTCCATGGCCGGCAATCCTAACCGCTCAAACTCCGCGTTCACAAAACTTGTGTCGAATCGAATGTTATGTGCCACGAAAATGCCATCGGATAAGAACTCCATGAAACGTGGCATGACGTCATCTGCTGCAGGCTGACCAAAAACCATCGCAGATGTGATCCCTGTGATCCTCGTAATCCGATGCGGAATGGTTACCCCGGGATTAATCAGCTCGGAAAACCAAGTATTTGTCCCCTCCGAATCAATACGTAGACCCGCAATTTCAATAATCCTGTTCGCGTGCGCATTGATTCCAGTCGTTTCCGTGTCCGTGATGACGACGGAATCAGATAAGGATAGAATGGAGACCAACGCAGACATAAGCAGACAAGATTTATCCGCTCTTTACTCCTGTGTGCTACTCCGGATTCCCAGGGCGAGCTCTGACCAGCTTTGCATCAAGCAGCTAGGGATGAAGACGAATTTAGTAGTCTCGGAACCTGTAGATGCGCTACGGTCCCTCCGGTTGGTCTGGTTTCGATCTCAAGAGAGCCATGGATCCGCTCAGCTGACCTATGAGCTAGCGTAAGCCCTAAGCCAAGCCCCTCATGCTGTCTGTTTAGCCCCGTTGACCCTTGAACGAACGGCTCGAACAAGTTGTCAGCACTACTTCCAAGCCCCGGTCCACTGTCCATAATACGCACTGAAACCGCTTTTTCATCCGTATTAATGGCTACTTCTACTAATCCGGGTCCCGCAAACTTTATCGCGTTCTCGATAAGCGGCTTCAAGGCGCCTTTGAATGACTCGGAACAGGAATACGCTGACCAATGCATTCCGTCTAGCGTAAGTGAGAAGGTCACGCGTGCTGCTCGAGCCCTCTGATATGTTTCCGACAGGATTGTTCTGACAATGTCCAGCGGAGAAAATTCAGTTAGATGAGAAATCTTTGCCACCTTTTGCAGATCGCTGGCCTCAAGAGAAACCAAGGCATCGACAACTTGGCCTAGACGCTCCGACGCTTCTCGGATGAGGGCAATCAACTCTTCATGCCTGGTCCCCAATTCTTCCTGCAATACTTCCGCATAACCGGAAATAATGGCTAGTGGCGTTTTGAGTTCGTGAGAAAGCACCGCCAAGCGGTGACTTTCCTGTGTGGCTTCGTCCTGTTCGTCAGATTTCACTTGATGTGACATAAGACAAGATACTGTGAGGGTTTTACTCGGTCCCTTCCAGTATCGTCGTCTCTTCTAACCACCAAAGGTTATTCAAGTCCCATAACGAGCCTGAGCGCCTCTCCAACTTCTGTGTTGTCCATCACACCCCCAACAATTTCACTTCCAGGCCCAAAGGCAAAGATTGGAACGTTTACCGAAGTATGCCCCCCTGTTGACCAGCCAACTCGGGCTGAATCAGATGTCACTCGGGAAACGAATCGTCCAATCTGTCTTGCTGCAATGACACGATTTGTATCGGCAACAGCCATCATCTGATCGATTTCCTCGGCAAAAGAAGCCACATTGATATTGAACGATGAACGCATTTTCTCTACAAACCATGCACCTGAAGGTGTTCCTGCCTCCATCCGAGTAGCCAATTCACCAGTGAAATACTCGATCGACGAATTCACCGGCTGCAGTTTGGTCGGGTCATAGGCATACCCTGATCCTCCAATGCCACCATGTTCAGCACCAAGCGTCAACCCACCCGTTTCATGATCAGATGTACCCAAAACGAGTGTGGCTCCATCGGCACGCGCGAATTCGATAGCTGATTGCCAAGCCTCATCGTAGGCAAATACGTCCCAGAGGTGAGCTGCAGGATCGTTTCCATGAGCAGCATGATCAATCCGGCCAGCTTCAATCATGATGAAAAACGGTTTGCCCGTTTTAGAAAGAAGCTCGAGGGATTTCGTCGTCATTTCAGCCAGAGAGGGCTCAACATCAGAATCCCGATCTATCTCGTACGCCATGTGGGAATCTGTAAACAACCCGATTAGGGGTAGTGACTCGGCTTCCATTAATGCTGCACGGTCATCAACCCGGGCATATCCCTGCGCTTGCGCTTCAGCAATAACGTTGCGTCCGTCCGTCCTCCTTCCACCATCTTCGGTAGGTAAATAATATCTTTTCCCTCCCCCAAGAAGCAGTTCGATTCCTTTGGTTATCTGTTGAGAAGCTATCTCCTCTTCCATGTCTCGACTTATAACGTGACTTGAAAAGGCTGCTGGTGTCGCATGCGAGATCCGAGCCGTAGAAATGAGGCCTGTAGCATATCCTGCCCGTTCCGCCATCTCCAGAACGGTTTCTACTGACTCACCATGGGAATCCATCCCAATCCGACCATTCATTGTTTTTACGGCGCAAGCGAAGGCAGTCGCACTGGCGGCCGAGTCTGTTACTCGGATCGAGTCAGGAAACGTGATAACACTCCCGCGCTCATAGCTATCGAGGTGAAGCTTGGGCACACCTTCCACATCCAATTGATACTGCCGTGCAAGACCATAACTGGCAGCGCCGCAACCATCTGCAATGAAAAACACGACATTCGCCGGCTTGCTGCTCGATGGTACAGTACCGCCAGAGGAGGCCGAACAAGAAATGAGGAGCAAAGCAAGAATCAGTGGCCAAAATGAATGGACGGACTTCTGAAAGCGTCGCATGAGGCTGCGTCATGTAATAATTAAGAGGACCATATCAGGAATCTACAACATCCTCGTCCGCATGTCTGCCCGTACTTAGTCAATATCGTGCGATGTCTGCATGCTTTTGCTAAGTTGATGCCATTTCGAAGGCACGGACCAGAATGGACAGATTGCTAGTCACCAAATTTAGCCAAATTTTGGCAACGCCGTGGGGACAGGATCCGGAAACCCGTAGTACAATGGGCTAATTCTAATTCTTTTTTATCAATCCCCTGCAATCATGAAAGTCACCGTTGTCGGCGCTGGAAACGTCGGAGCAACCGTCGCCGAATGCGTAGCGCGTAAGGACATGGTCGACGAGGTCGTAATTATCGACATCGTCGAAGGTCTGCCACAAGGCAAAGCGCTGGACATGGCCGAATCCGCACCCATTCACCTTTTTGACACCCGCGTTGTCGGCACGAACGACTATGCGGATACAGCAGGGTCGGACATCTGCGTCATAACGGCTGGTTTGGCTCGTAAGCCAGGAATGAGCCGGGACGACCTTCTTGGCAAAAATGCTGCTATCGTTAAGTCGGTAACGGAGCAATTTGCTGCCCACAGCCCAAACGCCATCATCATCGTTGTTTCGAACCCTCTCGATGTGATGACCTACGTAGCCTACATGGCCAGCGGCTTCCCTTCGAACCGCGTATTCGGTATGGCAGGCGTGCTCGATACGGCTCGCTACCGCGCATTTATTGCCATGGAGCTGGGTGTTTCCGTCAAGGACATCCAGGCCTTGTTGATGGGTGGACATGGAGACACAATGGTTCCGCTGCCGAATTTCACGACGGTAGGCGGTATTTCTTTGCCGCAGTTGATGGATGCCGACACAATTAACGCCATTGTTGAGCGCACCAAGTTTGGTGGTGGCGAAATCGTAAAGCTCATGGGCACATCAGCATGGTATGCTCCAGGAGCTGCCGCAGCTGAAATGGTGGAAGCGATTGTTAAGGACTCCAATAGAGTCCTGCCTTGCGCTGTCTGGATGAATGGTCAGTATGGGCTCGACGGCATATTCATCGGTGCTCCAGCACGGCTCGGTCGTAACGGCCTCGAGGAGATCCTCGAAGTAGATCTGACTGAGGCTGAACAGGAGCTTCTGAAAGATTCTGCCCAGCATGTGCGGGACAACCTAGCTGCTTTAGAGCGTATCCAGAACAGTTGACCCCCTTAGTGGAGCCATCCACAGAGTTCGGGCGGGCGCCGATGGCGCCCGCCCGTATTTTTTAGCGTCGGTCTTCATTTTCAGGCCGCATCAAGCGGCAATCCGATTGATTGACATCGAACCGTATTCGCGCCAACCTTTGACCGAAGGCTCAGATCCCTACTAGAGCAGTTGGAACCTGATTAACCGGTGAACCCCCACTCTCTCAAGGCGTTTGACGTACGGATCTTACGAACTCACCCCCGCCCTGCACTTCGGCCTTAGGCCGTGCCTCACTTTGACAATGAAACGATTTATTAGGCTTGCCTTACCCCTTTTCGTATCAATCCTGCTTTTGGCTGGATGCGACTCCGATTCAACTGAATCCGGTGAGCTAATCATCACAGATTTAGTTTCGGGAACAGGTCAATTAGTTGCGCCAGGACATACTCTTATTACCTCCTATGTCGGGCGCTTTACGGATGGTACCCAATTTGATGCATCCAGTGAGTCCGGAACAGACTGGGTTTTTACTCTTGGTGTTGGACAAGTAATCAAGGGATGGGATCAAGGACTTGGAGGAATGAAGGTAGGAGGAACGCGTAAGCTAGAGATACCCTCTCATCTTGCATTTGGAAAGAGCGGGCAATGTTTTTCCGATGACACTTGCGCCGTTCCACCCAATACCGATGTCGTCTACGAGATTACGGTTTTGGACATATTTGACGAAGTTCAGATAGAAGACGTAATCGAAGGAGATGGCGCAATTGCCGAAACGGGTGACGTCGTCTTTGTAGAATACATCGGTACACTTCGCAATGGCGACGTGTTTGATTCTACTTCTTTGGCAGGTACCGAGTTTTTCTTCACCCTTGGTACGGGAAGCGTAATCCCGGGATGGGATCAAGGCCTTCCCGGCATGAAAGTAGGAGGCACTCGTCGTCTTACGATTCCGCCTATCCTCGCCTATGGTCAGCGTCAAATAAGCGGCCCACTTCGCACGGTTCCTCCTTTCTCTGTCCTGATCTTTGATATCGAGCTCAAGTCGATTATTAAATCCTCATCGTAAGCGCTAGCCCCGGAAACTGGTAAGGCTAGGCTTAGCACACGTTGAAGTGATTTATTGCGCAATGGAAGGTCGATATCCATTGGCATCCTCGCCGGGACGGCTGCCAGCATAGTGGCCGTTATCTCGGGAGAAGGCGATGTTTGGTTCGATTCCGTATCGGTTCTTATAGCTGCTCTGTTGACCGCACGCTGGCTCCAATTGCGTGCTCGTCGCATGGCCGGCGACTCCACAGAAAAGCTTTTGGGGCTACTCCCCTCGGTTGCCCGTCGGCCCGATGGAAAAGTCGTCCGAGCTGATGACTTAGCCGTCGGAGATCAAATTCTAGTCAAGCCCGGTGAATTGATTCCTGTCGAGGGCACAAAATGGATGATCAAATCTGATCATAAAGCGTCAAATATAGTCCATATGCTCTCTAAAGGGCGATTCTTTATTTTATGTTTATCTTTGATCCGGATATTGGTGACACAAAATGTCACCTGGCGTGTCACCCGGAATCAAAGAACCGTGGTCACCTTCTCGCACATCCTCAAGTCGTGGGGTTCCGCCGGGTCCACAGAGCATCCTATTCTGCTTCGCATCCAGCACCGTCGTGGTTAGTATATTTGTGGTGCCAAACGGGCGTTTACTGTTGCTAGTAGATTCAAGTGCCAAAAGCGTAGACAGCTATCATGAGAGGATCGATTTGGCTTTCCTTGCATACTTATTGCCGAAGACTACTTTGGGCAGGTCTCTATTTGATTACCTGTTTGTTGCTGATTCGAGTGGACTCTACGAAGGCACAGACACCTGCATCTTCCATTGTATTTGACACGATAGGTCGCGAGCTCAAGGGGCACATCGGGGACTATTCCAGCGCATACTACGGCGTTTCATCTTTTTCATGGCTCTCGGCCTCGTTGACCCCGGAGTTCTACCCGCCACACTTTTACCCGGATACAACCAGATGGCATCCTGGCGGGTACTACGCATTGTTTCTGGATGCCGCCGTCGCCGGTGATTTTAACAATGACGGCCGTGAGGACCTGGCTCTTCAATGGGTTGTCTTCCCTCACACCATTGAGAGGAACACGCTTCTGTCAATCGATATCCTCCTCAATCGGGGGGACAACACGTTTGTTCGTTCTGAAGCCTTTACTGGGTCTCCTCTTCAGATCCACATGCCATACCGAATCAAGAAGGGGCATTTCAACGACGACGGTACGCCGGACGTGGTTTCTGGGTCGATGGGTATCATCACCAGACTAGCAGACGGATCGTATTACAACAAAAATGAGCCTTTCCCGGTTTTGCTATCGCAGTCCGATGGAAGCTTTCTGCACGCCCACACAGGCGTCGGCGAACAAACGGAAACCGAGCCGCACCCAGGATTTGGTTTTTCTCATGACGTAAGCGTCGGCGATGTGAATGGAGATGGGTATGACGATATCTACTTGGGTAAAATGCTGTTTGTTAATGACAGCAGAGGTGGGTTCGTTGACGGGTCAAGTGCCTTACCTTCAGAAATATCCATGAGGGCAAGGCATTATGTAATGTCCTCGACGTCGGCTGATTTCAATGCAGACGGTTATGATGATATCGCTGTTCTTCTCAGTGAGGGTGCTGATCCCCCAGGTTATGTATGGCTGTCCGATGGTAGTTCCTCCGGACTTTCCAACTGGACTCTTGAGCCGCTTCCAGTTGGCTTGTACGGACCAGAAAACACCAAATTCAATGACACGGTTGCCGCGGACTTCGATGGTGACGGAGACGTAGATCTGGTCACGGCTGTTACTCGGGCAAACCCCTACTACGAGGGCTCGAAAATCCAGCTACTTGCAAACAACGGATTAGGACAGTTCCAAGATGTGACTCACGACTACATCTCGTACAACTCCTCAGTTGATACCATTCATGGAGAGGGAGTCCTTTTTCCCGTGGACGTAAACGATGACGGCCGGATCGACATCCAGCACGCCCTGTCAGGTTCAGGTGGGTATAGACTCTATTTGAATACGGATCAGGGTTTCGTTGTCAGCCGGGCCGAATACTTCCCTAGGATCCAGCCCTCGGATTTAGTCTCGTGTGAACGGGGAGGTTGTTCACCCTCGTCGGACTATCATATTAAAGCGTTTCCTGTGGACATTGACGGGATTCCCCCTGTCGACTTTGTGACAACCATGAGGTTAGATGACGACATCGTTTTTTACTCCGTGAACGCCCAAAAACCCCTCAGAACGAGTCCACCTTCCGGACTTCCTTTCTTTGAGACTGCAGATACCACAAATGTCATTTCCTCGGCGGGATTTCGTCTTAGGTGGCATCAGCCTGCAGGCAGCGATTTTACCGAGATCGAACAAGCATCGAATGCGGATTTTGAAGCCGACTATGAACACCGGACAGTCTTTGCAGATAGTCTCCTTATAGTCCCCGCACCCGGCTCTACAGAAGTACATGTTCGACTGAGGTCAGGCAATAACCTTGGGTTAGGACAAGGAGAGGTTATTCGCTCTTTTCGCGTGGTCGGAGCAAAAAGTGTTGAACGTAATGATTTTAGAGAAAGCTCTTTAGCGAAAGACTCATTCAGGATCTATCCCAATCCTTTTTTTGATGCAACCAGCGTTCAGTATGAGCTGACACGAACGGCACCTGTTCGCATCACTGCCACGGATTTACTGGGAAGGCAGGTAGCCACACTGGTAGAGGGTACCAAAGTCGCGGGCTACCATACGGTCCAGTTCAACGCGGACGGCCTTGTCTCAGGTATGTACCTCATTAGGATGGAGGCGGAGGATTCCGTGGTTACGCAGCCGGTCGTTCTTCTGAGATAAGCCGCACGCGCCTTGCAGGGGAAAATACAGTCGCTATATTATAAACTTCGCGAGCTGAGGAATGAGAGCAGTGCTACGTAACCTCCGAAAGCATCTGGTGCCTTCCGTTGCTCATGGCTAGTTTTATGGAAGCACAATCCGATCAATAGCAAAGAAACGAGAGATAATGAAATACGACTTCATTAAAACTATTGTACCGTTTTTAGCGGTCTTTATATTTGCAAACAACAGTAGAGCCCAGGTTGATCATTTAAGCAACCTGCTAACAGACACATTTGATTATCAAGACGAAATAGGATTTCCGTCATCACAACTTGGTGCGCTAACCTGGGAGGATCTTTGGGAGCAGTCGTTCAGCTCCGAATCGATTAATGCTCGCGCATCTTCAATGCCAGAGGATATGTCAATAAGAAGTAATTACTTCTTTGGCGTTGTATATCGAAATGGATCCGATAATGTAACTGGGGATGTTCAGTATCTAATGGAAAACCCGAGACTAATCCACTTTATACTGGAAGGGTTGGCCGACTACCGATTTGTATGCGGCAATGGATACTTTGAAAGTCTGTTGAAAAAAATTGAAGATCAAGGAAACACAGCCTTTACAAGATCCCTAGGCAGATCACTAGATTTTAGTTGGTTGGACAGCTCAAGAATTGGCCGGTGTAGTGAAATTCTCTTCTATGCAGAGAAATTCTTAGAATGGCGAAGAGAAGTTGATACCACGGACCCTAAGGCTTTGGTGAAAGAATATCGCAATAGCTACAACTTCGACCGCTTTATTAAAGACAATAATATTAAAGGAAAGGAGGTACCAGCCATTCTTGCGGCTTCGGAGGAGCTTTACTCAATTATATTTGATGCTTTCCACGAAGACGACTTGCTGAAACAGGCCCTTCAGCTGGAATTAATATCAACGTGGACGGGAGTTCTCGCCAGGGATAGTAGGGAGAAGGAGAGCCTGAAAACGTTTTGGAATCAAGTTGCAAAAGAGAAGAAAGCGTGGCCTATCACACTGTGGGCCTTGTCGGCCGTTGATCTCGTCGACGAAAGTTATGTTGACAGAGATTCGGTTTGGGCCTGGATTAATAGAAAGGTAGATATAATAGAACCGGAAGAGATCATTTTAGACGAAAAATCTATTGGCGCTCTTGTAGAACAAGTAAATAATTTCGAGAAATTTGTTAACCCCCGGGTAAGTACGAGCTTTGATGAGGACGAAGTTTCATATTTCATTCGGGATGAGGAGTATCCTTTCAGCCCTTCATTCTACGAGTTGTTACGCCGATATTTAAACTTGCCTGAGATCACGTTTGGTGATGGAAAGTCAAAAGAAGAGATTCGAAAGCTGAAGGATCAAGGATATCTAGTCGATGATGACGACGTAGTTCGCGTCATTGGAGAGTTCCGGGATGCTTTACCAGGCTCATTCGTCTTTGACGGCCGTGAACGACAGCATCTAACTGACACCACATTCGTGATGCTTTGGGGCTTTACTGAGCAGGATTTCGTAAGCGGGCATGACTCAGCCAAAAGGCAATGGAGATCGACCGTACCTATTAAGTGGAGCGAGGAATATTCTGGAATATCTGAAAAGTACCTACGGATAGCTCAGAGACCCACAGCAAGGCAAACAGGACAGATCGATCAATTGGACTTTGATGCTAGGTTTGCTTTCACAGGGTCACCCAAAAACAGGGTAGAGGTTACGATCCAAGAGGTTGATACTTTTTATTATGGGACGGTCGAAGCAGGGGGTACAGGCTTCAAAATAAAGTTGGTAGATGAAGATGGTGTTCCTGTTCGAAGCAGGGAAATGGTAGTAAAAAATGATGGCGACGAAATATTAGTTGGAACGAAGAGTTTTGTCAGAGCGAAAGAAGATATTGGATGCCTGGCGGCGTCTGGGGAAGATGAGAAATATTGGAGGTCATCGGATGAGGACACTTATTTGATGACCTACGGAGTCCGAGGAAATGAGGCTAAGTGGGCCTCTCGGGCCGGGGAGGTGTCAATTGACGGTTGGATCTATAACCTCAAGCCAAATCAGTACGCTTTCGTTTTTGACACGATAGAAACCGATAAATGGGGTGAAGGTGAGGCCTCTGATGAGGATCGCCTGAGGATAATCGAAGTCTTGGATAGTGATTGTGGTAGAGTTCATTTCCACGCTCCTTCTCTCAACCCCTCTCTGAACTTCAATACAACCCTGACGAGAGTCAATTAATCAATAGTCTGCAAAGGAGGATAAAGTGATCCTCCCTCCCTAAAAAAGTAACCGGTAAATCAAAATGAAAGGACACGTATACTTGTTCCTAATTGTCTGCTTCACTGTAGGTTGTGGCCCTGAAGTTATTAACTCATCTGTATTAGTAGACGAGAGAGGAGCACCATTTGAAGAAATGAATAGTACGGATTATGTGTATTACCAAGGGCAGCTCTTTTCAGGGGTAGCCGAGACTACTGAGAACGATAGAATTAGAAACCGTGTTGAATTTAAAGATGGGAGAAAGCACGGATTGGAACAATGGTGGTTCGAAAATGGCCAGCTTTCAAGGAGCTTTAATTATCAGAACGGCGAGCTGCATGGCTTAAGAGAGGCGTGGTATGAAGATGGTCAGCCATCTCGTAAGGCTATGTATGAGAACGGTCGATACCATGATCTTTTTGAGTCATGGCACGAAAATGGGCAGATGAGCGAACGATCTTTCTATAAAGAAGGAGAAAGAGATGGCCCCAGAGTGCGCTGGTACAGTGATGGAGAGTTAAGAGACAGCGTGATTTATGAGAACGGTGTGACACTTTAGACAATGCTGAGCACGTATCCTCTCATAGAGGAAGCAGAGGGGGCCGTAAGGCTACCCAGAGGGCAGTGTTGCTAAGATAGGTCACTCATGCCGCGCCTATTTGAGACCAATTGCTGTCTGAAAGGTGATCGCCAGCTCGCCGTAAATCCGTGAGCCGTCGCGCAGACGACTCAGCACAATCTAATAGCCCTATGTATCGCTCTATAAATGTGTTCATGTTTGGTCTAGTCATGTTCGTTTTCTCCTCGTCTGCGAATGCACAGCAATGGGTTTATCACAGCGAAACTGATGATTTTGATGATACCGATCGGAGCACAGTTGTCTCGGCTCCAGAGTCTTTTGCTGAGGTAGATGGCAACCTTTCACTGGGTTTCAAATGCTTCAGTGATGGGATCAATCTATTGTTGCTTCATGGCTATCAAGGAGGTGACTCAGATGATGAAGTGTTGGTTAGGTACAGAGTGGATAAAAATGTCGCCTATGGGCCTACTTACTGGTCTTTAGCCCCAAACAATCAGGCGACTTTTGCACCTATGGAGGTGGTACCCAAGGTGATATCCGAAATGAAAGCAGGTTCTGTAATCTCTCTTCGTCTAACAGACCCACTTGACAACCAATCGCTGAACAGCAAAATCCGCTTGTCGGGCTTCACCAAAGCGATTAACAAGCTCGAAAGCTCTTGCGTGCCAGGAAACCGCTGAAAATACTTTAGCCTCGAGGTTAAGAAGCCATTTTTGTAACTGACACGTTCGGCCCCATCTCTGTTGTGTTTTATCGAAGAGTATCCCGCTGTTTGTTGGCGATCTATCTCGGTGCTCTCCTCTTTGTCGGTGGTGTACGAACCGTGGAGGCACAGCCGGTAGTCGCAGGCTTTACCACCAATGAAGTCCATGGCTTTTATGTGCTGGTTGCCGACAACACAAATGATTCTTTCAGCATGAAATTGGCCCTCTGGGAAGTGGATCGCCAGCTTGGCTTGATCGCGATTCTCGACCTTCCGGAAGATGTTCTTGAGGCCATGCAGAGAGTAAAGATCTTTCTGGAATACAACGGCCAACCCGGTTCTATAGCTTCTTACCACCCCGCCGAGCAAGGGCTGCTCGCGAATGGATACAATCCTGCATTGGCCCAGTCGGTCTCGATCCCCAATGCCGTCAGTTTTACCAATGGTACTCGTTTTAGTCAGCAATGGTTAGTGCTCCATGAACTGATTCATGGATACCACCATCAGGTAATGGGCTTTGATCACTGGCCTACCATCGAGGCCTTTGTCAATGCAGAAGAGACTGGTATCTACCAGTCGGTTCCGTTCAATACGGGTGACGGCACACCTTTATTCAATGTGCGAGCCTATGCCTTAACGAACCATGTCGAATACCTCGCAGAAATCTCGGAGGCATTCTTTGGCCGTAACGATTACTACCCGTTTACCCGCTCAGATCTCGTGTCGCACGACCCCAAAGGTTATGCACTCCTGATGGATCTCTTCGTCAATTCGACGTCGACAGCTGTCGAACAACTACCGGAGGATAGTCTTCTGTCGATCTATCCCAATCCTGCTCAAGATGTATTGCGCTTTGACTCTATGGAGGCCGGCCGAGTTCTCATCTACGATACAACGGGAAGGGTCGTTTTGTCACAAGACGTAGTGGTAGGAATATCGAGTATCGACATCAGTACGCTGGCTACTGGACTGTATTTGGTGCGTTTGGGGGATGGTATTCATGATTCCTTGCATAAGAGAACCCAAAAGATCATCGTTGCAAGGTGAGCTATACTCAGGCCGCCTTTTCGAAAGGTTCAATATTGTACTGTGTCGGTCGGCTTTCTCAGGGAGGAGCAGACCTTGACCTGATGCGATGATTCATTCGTGTGCGATCATCTCATTACCAAGCGCTTGAGTCGCTCTTTAAGCACAAGCTTGATATCTGGTACCGACGAAAGCTGAATGATTAGAGCTAACCAGGCGCGGTTTACACATCCTTGCCATAACTAGCGACTCATAGAGGAATAAAAATGCCTTCACTGAAGCTCATGTCTGGAATCATAGAAATAGAATCGGCTCGAGTCAGGTTCGAGGAGCACCCGAGTCGCAATGAGGTGCTTATTCCACACGCCGAGGATCTAGCAGCCCTTTCAGAGGCGCAGCGCAGTCAGGTCATGGACGCACTTGGGCAGAAGAGCGAACACCTGAGGTTCATGCGGCGCAAGTATGCCTCGCTTATGGCTAATGCAGTCGGCAACCAAGATGCATGGCCCAGTACCAAAAACTGAAGGTGATTGGTGGACCGGTAGAGTACACTAAGGGATCTACAGACTAGGTCAAACTACGTCGATAAATGCTACTCCGAATGTGGATAAATTCTGATGCGTTCAGATGGCCTACACTGCCGACACGAGTATAATTGAGTGTTATGACATCTGATACGAATCGCTCATTTTCATGTCTAGAGATCGCATAGAACATTCTAGCCCCTTCGACATCAGGGAGAGACGAATTGAGAAGAAAGTAGGAGCTGTTGTTGCCGATGTGTTGGGAGAGGCATTGTTGGCTGCGCAGAGGCCTCCGCCCTCTCCCGCGTAATATCGGGGTGTGCAAGTCCAATGGTGTGGCGACACCTACCAGTCCTATTCGGCCGGGAGATTAAACACCACAATGTGCTGCTGTGGAAGGACATCTAGCGTCTCGCGAAATCGCAAACCCACGGCCTCACCCTCCTGGATGATTTGCTCACGGCTCATCCTATGGGCCTCAGGAATCCGGATTGTGGAATCTTCTGTTCGGTACTCCACAATGGCCAGACGACCACCGGGCGAGAGCGATCTTCTGATATGATCGAGCATTTCGAAGGGATAGGAAAATTCGTGGTAGGAAGAGACGATCAGCGCCAAGTCGACCTTCCCTTCAGGTAGGTTCGGATTGTCCGAAACACCCAGCACTGGAACTACATTTCGGATTCCCATCCTCGAGGATCTTGCGGCCAGCGTATCAACCAGCGCCTGCTGAACCTCAACGGAATAGACACGGCCAGAGGGCACTAGTTGAGCGAGCCGAAAGGAGAAGAACCCCGTTCCTGCTCCAATGTCTGCCACAAGATCGGATGCATTCAGATCTAACGCCCGTAATAGCCTGGTCGGTAGTTCCTCTTCATTTCTTTCGGGCCTGTCGAGCCAGAGGGCGCCATGCTCCGAAGACATCACATCAGCGATCTCCCGGCCCATGTAAAATCGACCAGTCCCTCCATCTGCCTGAGGTGCACGAGTTACGTAGGTTTCCTCGCTTGAACAACCTAGGATGCACAACAGGAACGCAATGGCTGTTAGATGTGAACGCGAGTACATACCGGGACCCGAGAAATGTACAGATGAGTGAGGCTGTAGGACTTCGTTCGTATGTACGCACACAATCTCATCCGGTTTTGGGGTTGATCAGCGAACTATTTGGAGTAAATGTAAAAGGGCGGGCCGCTGCCAGGCCCGCCCTTTTACTCCCATTCCATCCTATTAAATGTCGTGATCTATAATGTCTGACTAGTTGTCCGTTGTAAACTGCCCCTGCTCAAACCAGATGAGGAGGCCTTCGAGTGTTTCGCCAAACGGATACCCTGCTCGCCTGTAGTCATCCATTGCGGTGCGGCAGAAGCCTGCCACAATTTTCCTCATGGATGCCGTATTGGCGCGGCGGGTAGTCGTTTTACGATCGAAGTTGAGATCCTTCATGGGGAGTTCCGGACTGGAAGATGCTAGCCATAGTGATGTATTCCATTTATCGTCTCAAACCTCCAGGACTAAAACCGTGTTGAAAACTCAACCAACATTTAGTCTTCAAGATTGAAGCGAGTACTGACCGCATCCCAATCTGTCATGTCGAATCCACTTTTTCCGTAGAAAAACCCATCTATAACGACCAGTTTCATTTCGCGATCGGGTAACAGCGAGAGGTCTACCACATCTGTTGATGCTTCGTAAAACACCTCCAGAAACCCAACTTCATATCCAAATCCAACGGAAATGGTATAATCAACGGCAGGAAGATCCTGAGATTCCACTCCAAAGGTATAAGGCATGGCAGTCCAGGTACCTTGATCCCGGAAAAACATCAAGATGGCTCCTTCGTCCACAACGTTTGCTGTTAAATCAGGGACGTCATACTGCACTGATGCCACTGCTCCATTGTACGCGGCGTCCGAAAGTAGGAAGTCGAAGTTGAGTGAAAACACATTGGCATTTCCGGGAGGTCCTTGCGCTCCTTCTGGGCCAACACTTTCCTCTATGACACATCCCGAGGCAATCAGAATGAGTCCTGCGAATAATAGTTGTTGTGAAAGTCGTTTCATGAGGTACCTCCCTCATCATCTAGTGGCTCATTGTCACAGAAGCTCCTTTCAAACGTTGGGCCGAAAGAGCTTTCTACCTACAAATGGCTTTTTGAGCAACTGAGAGGGATGTAGCTCGATGTATTTTGAAGAGTGTGTATACTTTTTACTACAACCAATCGGAGCGGCTTGGCCCTGATGAGGGACGTTTTCTACCTGGTAACAAAGGCATTCTCTGAAAGCAAACTGCAAAAAGTGTCTTTACATAACGCACTCATTCCCAAGACATACCTGAACCTGTGAACCGAAACCCCTGCCGGATTACTGGGTTGGTCTCACTGACGATGCACCTGATTCGGCGCGTGCCTTTTTGCACAATCCTACTAGCAGGCTCCAATTACGATTTCAATTCAATTCAGATATGATACATGCCGTCATAATGGCCGGAGGGATCGGTAGCCGTTTTTGGCCCCGAAGCCGCCGCGACCATCCGAAACAGTTTTTGTCTGTAATTGGAGAAGACACATTGGTCCAGGGAACGGTGGCTCGTCTAGCAGGCATCATACCCCTGGAAAACTGCCATATAGTGACGAACGCGAGGTATGTAGAACAAACGAGGGATCAGCTCCCTGCACTCCCTGCTGAAAACATTCTTGCCGAGCCGATTAGTCGTAATACTGCACCGTGTATTACCTGGGCGGCTATCGAGATTCAGAAAAAGGATCCCGATGCCATCATGGTCGTGTTGCCGGCTGATCATATCATCCGAAATGTGCGCAAATTCCAAGAGACTCTTCGTGTCGGAATAGAAAAGGCAAAAGAGGAACGAAGTCTGATAACGATTGGCATCGAACCGACCTATCCGGCCACCGGGTATGGTTACGTTCAGTTCGACCCGGAGGACGCCTCTCCCGATGAAGAGCTTAGCGCTATGTATGTGCGCACCTTCGCGGAAAAGCCTAATCTTGAAACGGCAGAACGATTCCTGGATTCGGGCGATTTCCTGTGGAACAGCGGGATGTTTATTTGGCGTGCGGACTCGATCCTTCAGGCTGTAGAAACTCATCTCCCCGACGTTCACGATGCCTTTTCTCATCTACTTGATGACGGCCAGACGGAGTCAAATGTTGAATCAGTGACTAAAGCCTTCCAATCATGTCCATCTATTTCGATTGACTACGGTGTGATGGAACGAGCCGACAAGGTCTATGTCGTTCCTGGATCTTTCGATTGGAGTGATGTCGGAGATTGGAAGGCTGTCTATGAACTGTCTGAGCATGGGAAAGCCGGAAATGTTATTGAGGGGCATGCTATTCTACATGATGCCTCACGCTGCTTGGTCCATGCGGATGAGCGACTCATTGCCGTAGTAGGATTGGATGATGTCATCGTAGTTGACACTCCGGATGCCCTCCTTGTCTGTCATCGGGATGCAGCTCAGCGTGTCAAAAATATTGTGGACTATCTCTACACCCACCAGTTGGAAGATTTCGTCTGACAGGCTTCCGCAATTCTTGACAATAGCAACGCATCATCGAGGACCCTGTGACGTAGGGGTTCCAAATGTGACTGGTTAGTCACTTTCCGAACGCCAAGTTATTGTGGATTAGCATGGAACAGACGACCGAGCGCCTGCCTCGCAGGGACCGCGAGCGCCTTGCCAGGCGAGGTGATATTCTAGTAGCTGCGCAGGAGGTTTTTGCCGAAAAAGGATATGGGCAATCGACCCTAGAAGAGATTGCTAACAAGGCAGAGTTTGGCAAGGGAACGCTCTACAACTACTTCCCTGATGGCAAACAAGAAATCCTGCTCGCCATTATCGAACAATTCCACGATGAATTGTGTGAGTTAATTTCACAGACGTTTTCCGTTTCCTCTAGTGAAACCTTTCGCACTCAGCTCTCACAATTTCTCTCGAGTACGTTCTCTTTCTTTCTCTCTCGTCTTGAGCTGTTTATGACTCTTCTGCGCGAGGCACACAGGATCGGTTTTAGTGACGACCCCGAACCGAGGAAGTTTTTTGCAGCCCAACGTTCCCGAGCCCTCGATGCGCTTTCTTTCCCGTTGCAGAGGGCCATGGACAATGGTGAACTCCGAATCATGCCTCCTCGCTTGATTGCCCACATGATTCTGGTAAACATTAACGGTATTCAAATGCGTGCGTGCATGGATGTCGGTGAGGATGCCTTGGAGTTTCCTCAAACTGCGGATGCGATGGCGGAGATGCTCACAAGATGGATTCTGGATGGAATTGCAACCGAGACGGTAACTGAGGAGGTGATTACGTGAACGAAGCCCCAACTCCTAGGATTGACATGTGCGACGCTATGAGGACGTTTTTGAAGAGCTCCGGGTTGCCGATTGCCGTTTTCGTACTGCTATTGCCAATAGTAAGTACAGTTAGTGCGCAAGATTCCCAGGATGCCACGGTGCAATCGGTGCAATCGGCGCAATCGGTGCAAGTGGTGCAATCGGTGCAGTCAGGTATGGACGTGGTGCTAACACTCGAAGAAGCACTTCAGATAGCTCTGACTCAGAACCTCGCCTTGGAAAACATCCGCTTGGACGTCAAGAATGGGACAGCGCAGGTGCGTGAAGGGTGGGCCGAACTTTTCCCACAAGTGGATCTCTCTTCTAACTACACCAGAAATGTTAGAGCGGCTAACCCGTTCGCAGGGTCTCAAGCTGGCGGTCTCTTCCAATCATTAGGATTCTTGGATTGGTTGGCCTTCAATGAAGGAGCTCGAACTGATTCCGATGTTGGCACGCAGCCGATCTCAATCAACGAATTCTATCTTCGCCAAGCGCAGGGCCTTTCTGATGCTGGCATTCAACTGGAGTCCTCTGACAACCCGTTTGCCGTCCCTAGTGTGTATTTCACGGGCATAGCAATCAACCAAAAGCTTTTTGATGGCCGAGTGTTATTCGGAGCCTATGGGGCTTCCAAATGGCTGCGCCCGTTTAACGAGGAAGGATTACGTCGGCAAGAGCAAGTTCTATTACGGGATGTCAAATCAGCCTGGTACGCTGTTCTATTGGCTGAAGAGCAGGTAGATGTCACATCTCAAAGTGTGGAGCGCTCCAGGCGCACGTTGAATGAGGTATCAAAACAAGTCTCTCAAGGAACGGCGCCCAAATTCCAACGCTTGTCGGCTGAAGTAGAGGTATCCAACCTCGAGACTGTCCTCGTGCAGACTGAACTTGCGGCAGCCAATGCCCTAGATAATTTGAAACTCCTCCTCGGATTCCCTGCGGAGAACACCATCTCATTGCGTGGCAATCTAGAATCGGATCTCAGGAACGAATATGTCACTTCTGAAGCTGAGTCTGTCACTGCTGTTGCCTTATCTCGGCGGCCAGACTTAGCGCAGGCCAGGATCGGTGTCGAATTAGAAAGTATTCAATTACAGGTGGCCCGATCGGCTTATCTACCCAATATTGACGCCTTTGCCAACTTCAATTGGCTCGGTAATGTCCCCGATAACCGGGTGTCTTACTCAAGTATCAACGGAGATCCATTTTCATTCCAGAAAACAGATCGCGGCTACCTGGATTCGGCCTATTGGGATAGAAGCGTAAGCGTCGGCCTTCGCTTGACCTGGAACGTTTTCGATGGTTTTGCTACCCATCAACGCATCCAGCAACGCAAGATTGCGATGCAAAAGGCTGAAAATGATGTGGAATTTCTAGCTCGCGCAATCCAAGTGGAAATAGATGGCTCGCTGCGCACCTTAAGGGCTGCCCATCGCCGCTTGGAATCGCAGAGACTAAATCTCGATCGAGCAGAACTTAACTACACCTATGCCGAAGCGCGCCTGCGCGAAGGCGTAGCTACTCCATTGGAAGTTCGCGAGGCGTCTGATCAACTCGATCAGACGCGTTTCAACTTCCTCCAGGCCGTACATGACGTGCTCGTTGCTCAAAGCACCTACGAAACAGCCATCGGCAAGCCGATAGCACCTTCTACCTCGAACTGATCCGGTATCCGACCGACCTAACCTATTTATCGCTATGTCCCGGTCTTACTCTTGCTTTTTTGGTGTTTTATCATTTATCGCGGTTGTATTTCTAACGGCCTGCGGAGGATCTGAATCCGCAGAGTTGACGATGAATGATTCAGGTGAGTCCGCTGCGGAATCAGCCTCCAACGGGCCTACAGGCTCCGCTCGCACAATTCGTGTCAGCGCCATCGAGATGGTTCCATCCAGTTTTGAGGAGATTCTTCCTATTACAGGATCCCTTTCAGCTCCTCAAGATGCCAGCCTCTCGTCTCAGACCGCTGGAACGATCGTCGACTTGGTAGAAATAGGAACACGTGTCGAAGAAGGCAGCGTGATTGCACGGCTAGATGACCGCATCATTCAAGCGGCGCTCAACCAAGCTCGTGCGAACCTAGACGCCGTTCAGTCCCAGGCAAACTTGATGGAAGACATGTATCGTCGGCAGGAGCCTCTGTACCAAGATTCAATCATCTCCGCCATCGAATACGAAAACGTATTAGCCCAGCTCAATCAAGCTAAAGCGGCGCTCGCGCAATCAGAGGCCGCTGTGGCACAAGCCGAACAGCAACTAGAAAACACGTTCGTCAAAGCGCCCTTCTCGGGAATCATCGAAGAACGGTTTGCTGAACAGGGAGAGCAAGTAATGCCGGGCATGCCTATTGCGCGTATCGTCAATACCCGTCGTCTCAAGGTCATGGCAGGCGTCCCGGAAACCTATGCTGCTGACATCCGCAAAGGATCCTCCGTATCCGTTTCCTTCCGCGCCTATGGCGGAATGACACGCGAAGCGACAGTGTCATTCGTTGGGAGCGTGATCAACCCACAGAACAGGACTTTCATGATTGAAATCGATATTTCAAATGATGATGGTCTACTCAAACCAGCGATGATAGCTGACGTTCAGGTCTCCCGCCGTCTCTTGAAGGAGCAAATCGTGCTATCGCAAACGGCCATCCTACGGGATGAAAACGGGTCGAGCGTGTACGTAATTGTCGATACAGACGGCCAGAATATTGCTGAACGTCGCCAAATCGTACTCGGCCCGTCCTACGAAGGAAGAACGGTCGTGGCAAGTGGCCTAGCTGCAGGAGATCGAGTAATCACATCCGGTCAAACAACGGTGGCCGAAGGCGACTTGGTCGAGATAGCCAATTAAAGAAGCTCATTCTGCCAACATATGCCCCTGAAGCGTCGCCCTCTCGCCGTCTTTGGATCCCATTATAGCATTTTACCGATATGAAGATTACGGATACCGCCATCAAGTACAGAACCTCTATTCTGGTTCTGACGGTCGTTCTGACCCTTGGCGGCATTTACAGTTATATCACGATCCCGAAAGAAGCTAACCCTTCTATTGAGGTGCCCAATATCGTTGTGACAACGATCTACCCTGGCGCGGCACCCGACGACGTTGAGTCGTTGATTACTCAGCAAATTGAGAGCGAGATCCAGGGAATAAATGGTATCAAAGCCATCCGCTCGACCTCTACAGAAGGCGTTTCGAGTATCGTCGTAGAGTTTGAACCAGACGTTTCAATCGACGAAGCCTTTGCCAAAGTTCGAGACAAGGTTGATATAGCAAAAGCCGACCTGCCTTCGGATGTGGAAGAGCCCATGGTCTCAGAGATAGACTTCTCTGAATTCCCTGTCTTAACGATCAATTTGGCGGCCCCCTACCCTCTTACGAGACTTAAAAAAGTCGCCGAAGAATTGGAAGATGAGCTGGAGGCTATTCCCAGCGTATTGGCAGTAGATGTCATTGGCGGGCTCGACCGTGAGATCCAGATCAACGTGGACCTAGTCAAGCTGAAAGGATACAATCTTACGTTCACGGACCTCGTCAACGCAGTATTTGATGAGAACACGAATGTGCCGGGTGGGTCTATCGACGTGGATGAGATGAACTACCTCGTACGTGTGGATGGTGAAATCGAAGACCCTGATGAGCTTTCCAATCTCGTAATTAAAAGCCCCGGAGGCGTCCCTGTATATGTACGGGATGTAGCCGATGTAGACTTCGGATTCGCTGAGCGAGTGTCCTATTCCCGGCTCGCGATTTTCCAGGAGACCGATGCAAATGACGAATTGTTTGACCTTCCAGACGATCGGCAGGGTTTTAATCAGGTAATCAGCCTAAATGTCAAGAAGCGCTCGGGCGACAACATCCTAGAAACAGTCGGGGAAGTTGGGGCAAGACTGGATCAGTTTGCCTTTCCATCTGGGACGCAAGTCATCATTACTGGTGATCAATCGGTTTTCGTAGAGGACCTGATTACAGACCTCGAGAACAATATCATCTCCGGTCTGATCTTCGTAATCGCTGTATTGCTCTTTTTCCTCGGGGCACGAAACGCAACGCTTGTTGGCATCGCTATCCCACTTTCGATGTTCATTTCGTTCATCGTTTTTCAGGCAGCTGGATATACGCTCAACTTCATCATCCTCTTCTCGATGATTATCGCGCTTGGGATGTTGGTGGACAACGCGATCGTGATTGTGGAGAATATCTATCGGTACCGAGAGGAAGGGTATTCTCGTTTTGAAGCCGCCAAACAGGGCACGTCTGAAGTTGCCGGAGCCGTGATTGCCTCGACCGCCACTACGGTCGCCGTGTTCTTCCCAATGTTGTTCTGGCCGGGGATCATCGGTGAGTTCATGAGCTGGATGCCACTCACGTTGATTATCACTCTTACCTGTTCCCTGTTTGTAGCTATCATCATCAACCCTGTAATCACTGGGATTTTCGTCCGCTTGGAAGGTGAGCGTGTACCTGAGAAGACCCGCACAGCGAAAAATGTAGGCTACGTTGTAATCGCGCTTGTCGGCCTAACGTTAGCTATTGCCAACTGGAAGACCTTCGTAGTATTAGCTGTTGCCATCCCCCTCGTCAGTTTTCTGCATCGCAAAATATTTAAGCCGATTGGGGATAATTTTGTACGTACTGGGCTGCCACGACTGATTGACCGGTATCGCTCATTCCTTGGTCGAATGCTTGATCGGGATTACTCTGCTAAACGAGCCTTGCTCCGTAATGCCGCTGCACTAGGAAGCTTTACGACTGGATTTGTGCTGAGCATTCTAAGCCTTCTTGTTTCCAGTGGGATGGGAGAGACTGCTGGAATGGTCTTCTTGATACCTGGGGGTGTGTTGATGGTCGTAGGTACGCTAGGTATTCTTTTTCACACCTTGGAAGCCACGCTTCTGGGCAAGGGAAAGAGCATCCGTATCGGTATTGTTTTCGCGGTCACATCGCTTTCCTTTCTTGGTTTGATGGCACTTCTTGAGAAAGATGTCGACATAGCAACCGCCACGGAACTGGCTGTCTTCCCTCTTTTGATTGTCGCTGGGGGTATTATCGGTAAGCTGTTTGTGAAACGTGATCAACTGATCCTAACCGATAACAGGGCCCAGCTCCTCAACGTGTCGGTTGGTTCGCTCATACTGATTATTTTCATGTTTCTTGCCGCACCAACAGGCGTTGAGTTCTTTCCAAACTCATCTCCTCGTCAGATAATGGTGATGGTCAAGGGTCCCCTCGGGATGAACCTTGGCGCGAGTAATGAGATTGCGGACGAAGCAAGACGCCGACTCTCATCACTATTACAAGGCAGTGATGAAGCGCGCGAAAATGTAAAAAACATGATCGTGAATGTTGGTGTCAGCGCCGATGGTCAGTTTGGTGGAGGCGCTACGAGTCCAGAGCGTTCACGCATCACCATGAACCTGGTAGACTATGCAGATCGCGCCGAGGACAGCTTTGAGACGCTTGAACGCATTCGAACCGAGCTTCGCGGTATTCCTGGTACGGAAATCAAGATTGACCAGGACAGTAACGGACCACCGACTGGCGCGCCCGTTAATATTGAAATAAGCGGGAAAGAGTTCGCTGTAATTAGCCGGATAGCGTCCGACCTCAAGTCCTCTCTTACGCGAGCCTCTGATACAGGAGAAATACCCGGTCTTGTTGATATTCAGGACAATCTCAATCAAGGGCGCCCTGAACTACAAGTTCGAATTGATAGGGAGCGTGCGGCTCGTTTTGACATCTCCACCCGCAAGATTGCATCAACCGTGCGGTCGGCTATTAATGGAGTGGAGGCAGGTAAATTTCGGGACGGCGAGGATGAATACGACATCATCGTACGCCTTAGAGAGGATGATCGGGCCTCCCTTGAGAGCCTTCGCAATTTGACCATTCTGGAAGAAGGAACTCAGATACCGTTGACCGCTGTAGCAGATCTGGAGTTATCTGGTGGACTTGGAAGCGTAACCCGGCTAGATCTACAACGAGTAGCAGTAGTAACCGGACAGGGCGCACCTGGATACAACAGCGCTGCTATCTTAGCGCAAGTGCAAGAACTGCTAGAGCCTTACGTAGCGGAAATCCCAGCGGGATATACCGTTTCTTACACAGGTGAGAATGAAGAGCAAGCCGAATCATTCGGTTTTCTTTCCATCGTCCTTCTGGTTGGGGTATCGCTGATCTTTATGATCATGATTGCCCAATTCAACCATATCTCTTCCCCATTCATCATCATGGTTGCTGTCGGTTTCAGCCTAATTGGTGTTCTGCTAGGACTGATTCTAACCCGGACGCCATTCGGTCTCATGACCTTTATCGGTGTGATATCTTTGGCAGGGATTGTCGTTAACAACAACATCGTGCTCATTGATTACACGATGCAGTTGCGCGATCGAGGGGTAGAAAAACAGAAAGCTATTATTGAAGCGGGTGCCACTAGGATGCGACCGGTGTTGCTTACCGCCATGACGACAGTTCTTGGCCTGATCCCGCTAACCTTTGGAATTAACATTGATTTTGTAGGGCTTTTGGTCAATCTAGATCCGAACTTCCAGTTTGGCTCTGAGAATACTCAGTTCTGGGGTCCGATGGGTACCGCTATTATATCTGGTCTTACCTTCGCAACGTTCCTTACGCTCGTTATTGTACCAGTTATGTATTCTGTGTTTGATTCGCTTGCTATTCGGATGCAGTATGCCTTCCGAGACCCTTCCGAAGTGAAATCCCACCTTGCCCCCGGGCGTGCTGCTAGTGATTGACCCTCTTCGATCCAGTTCACTCTTAACCTGACGCCCCCACCCGGCCTTCCTCCATCCATGCGCAAACTGGAAGACTTCCCGGACGCTCATTTGCGAGTTTTTGATCGCTCTCCGGTTCCAGCGGCGAACGAGATTAATGATGTCTACCTAATCGGAATCTGTGGAACCGGCATGGGGTCTTTGGCCGGCTTATTTCACGAAGCTGGATATAATGTGCGCGGGTCCGACGCCGCCACATGGCCCCCGATGAGTCTTCGACTCGAAGCCATGAAGATCCCAGTCTCGGAGGGCTTCAGCCAGACAAACCTCCAGCCACAACCTGATTTAGTGATTGTAGGGAACGCCTGCACCCCTACTCATCCAGAAGCTGCTCATGTTCGCGAACATGGTTGGGCACAGCAGTCGCTTCCAGAGGCGGTATCACATTTCTTTATTCGTGATCGCCGCTCATTGGTAGTTGCTGGAACCCATGGCAAAACTACTACCTCCGCCTTGATGGCCCATCTTTTCCGCTCTGCAGGCAAAGAGCCGGGGTTCCTCGTTGGCGGAGTCATGAACAATGGAGATGTCAGTTATTCGGTCGGAATAGGCCAGCATTTTATCATAGAAGGCGACGAGTACGACACCTCCTATTTTGACAAACGACCTAAATTCCTCCACTATCGCCCTACTAGTGCCATAATTACATCGGTTGAGTTTGACCATGCAGATATATATGCATCAATGGACGACTACCGAGAAGCATTCAGTGAGTTTGCAAAATTGCTTCCAAGTGATGGCCTTCTCGTCTTGTGTGGAGACTTATCAGAGGTCAATCGTCTTTCTGTTGATGCATCAAGTCGAGTAATGACATATGGCTTGGAGCGACGAAACGTTGATGTCACGGCCGTTCGCATTGATACCGGATCGGATGGACAGCGCTTCGACCTGGTTGTAAAGGGCGAAATGAAAGGCCGGATATGGTTGCCTCTCAGCGGACGACATAACCTGTTGAATGCCCTCGCAGTGGCTACCATCGCGCTGGACGAAGGTCTTACCATAGCGGATATTATCACTGGTTTCGGCACCTTCGCCGGAATTCAGAGGAGGCAGCAAATTAGAGGTGAGGTGTCCGGAGTGATTGTCGTAGATGACTTTGCGCACCACCCGACGGCTGTAAAGGCAACCGTTGAAGCGGCTGCAGAACGGTGGCCAGACCGCCGTGTTGTCGCAGTATTCGAGCCCCGTTCCAATTCGAGTCGTCGAAAAATTTTTGAGAACGGCTATTCTGCTGCCTTCGAGCATGCTGGTGCCGTATTCCTGAGTCGTCCTCCCTTCCGTCATAATGATCGAAAGGAGGACTTCATTGATGTTGATGCCGTTATTAGGCACATTATCTCGACCGGTATTCCAGCAGTGGCGGCTGAAGGGGCAGATAATCTATTACCATTTCTTCTCACCGAATTGCGTCCAGGTGACGTAGCCTTGGTAATGAGTAATGGCGGCTTTGGCGGACTTCACGACAAGCTACTTACCTCTCTGCACGTATAGACGATATCACATCGAACACTTTGTTTGTTCGAAGCGAAAGAGATCCTACTATTCGGGGTGGATGCCTTCCACGGAACGCTGTATGTTCCATCAAGGAAATCACCTAGATCATGCCCAGCTCTACTCATTCTTTGGATTTGATTGTCGAGGCTGCAATCAAGCGTCTCGGCACGCGCGCCTCCGCTTCCGATGTCGAAGTGGAAGCGGTGCGCATAATGGAGCGGCGAGCGCCGGTCAGTCCATCCGTCCCGATTCGCTCGATTTGTGTTTCTGTTTCCCTCGCCTCTTCGACCAGCCGTCGAAGTGCGACGCAGTTTGCCCGAGTGTACGACAATCTGCGTCTGGCTCTGGATTCTTTCCAATGGGATGTGGCAGAAGCGTTGAACTTATCAGCAAGGAACTCGCTGCCCTGCCCTTTACACCTTCATGTCCGACAGACTGGTAACCTCTTTGTAGGCCATGCTCCAACTGAAATCCTGTCGGTGGCAACCTCCCTTTCCCGTCTTGCACAGGATGTGGGCTTAGACCGAGTAACTGGGCCATTTTTAGATCTTTCTCATCCGGATAACCTTTCCCAGGTCGAAATCATCCCAGAACTGCTCTCTCTTCACCCTGCCATTCATCCGGTGATTCAAATAGGGACGCGAGAACAGGGTTTGGATGCCGACGTAATTCGTGCCTTATGCCTTGCCCTCAGCATTCGTGGTCAAAATCGTCCTTCAGCAGAAGCCGGCAGTGCGGGCGCAACAATAATTGTCAATGGGTGCGATCAGCGGGCATTCGGTCATCGGGTGCATCCTCAAGAGGTCTTGTTTTCAATGGACGGGGGCTCGCCTGATTCGAATCCGGCGCAAATGGGTGTTTTTTCCGAAATAGCGGAAATAGCAGAAATAGCAGCTCAAGTTGTCCAGATTGGAGCAGTTGCTGATCGAAGATGGAGATTTGCTCGCTCTGAGCATGGCCAACCAGCCCATGCGGGAAGCCCTGTAGTCTCCCTAGACCAACCCCACCAACTCTGCAACCACTCACCCATTTCTTGCGATTCGCTAACAGATTCCAGCGCTCTAGAGAATGAATTGACTCGTCAGCTTAGCGCGTGGAATCACTCAGGAATGACGGGCTGGACCGATATCACATTTCCTGTGCGATGAAAGAAGAACGGTTCTCTGCCTCGGACTTACCGCTTGTCCTGCGCCATACGTTTAGAATTGCGCATGGAGCGAGTACACGCAGAGACAACGTGATAGTCCGCATCGATGACGGATACGGTGAAGCAGCCTTGCCACCATACTACCCCACCACTCGCAACGATGTGCTGGAGTACATGGAACGCATCCGTCCTATCCTTGAAGACATCCCGACGAGCGGTCCCTTTCCGCTTACTGCTTTCTTAGCCAAACTACCCGAGACACCTCCTCCCGCTTGCGCTGCTGTTGATATGGCTTTGCACGATGTGTGGGGAAAGCGATTAGGATTCCCCCTGCATGTCTTGTTTGGCCTCGATCCGCAGTCAATGCCGGTATCCTCCTACGCTCTTCCCATTCCAGAATCTCTCGAAGAACTGAATGGGTTTCTTAGTGAAGCGGAGGGATTTCCGTTCCTCAAACTCAAAATCGGATGCGGGGATGTGTCATTCGACGAAGCGATAGTGCGTCACACCCGCTGCCAGTATTCTGGAATGCTTTGCGTCGACGTTAACGCAAAATGGCCTATTCAAACAGCCGTGGACATGATCAAGCGCCTTGCTGACTGTGACCTTGCATTTATAGAGCAACCAATCCCTGCCGAGGACCCGGAAGAATGGCACTTGCTTCGCAGGCTACTAAAAGGAGCCCCAGCTACTCTCATAGCTGATGAAAGCCTTCAAACACCGGACGACATCTTGGCCTTGGCAGGAGCTGCAAACGGCATAAACATAAAGCTAGCCAAATGCGGAGGGATCCAGCCCGCCCGAGAGATGATCTCTCTAGCACGACACCTGGAAATGGGTGTCATGTTGGGATGTATGATCGAGAGCTCCGTTGCCATGACCGCAGCAGCTCATTTGGGTCCACTCGCTGACTGGCTGGATCTGGATGGGCCCATGCACTTGGCAGCTGATCCGTTTTCAGGACTCAGTTTTGACAAAGGCCTTATTACACTTTCTGATCGGCCAGGGATCGGCGTTACACCAGTCTGAAGGAAACAGTGTCAGGATTAAGGCCAGCCGGGACGATGGTTTTTTCTACGAATTGAATCTGGGCGCTTTCAGTTTGCCCTATTGACACGAACGTCGAACTCCTGGTCCCATAGCCCTCCATCACAATGCATCGGGCAGAAAGTCGTTTTTCAAGGTCATATCCCACCCCGGTATCTGGCAATTCTTTGTCTGCTGCCTGAGAGGAATCAGCCATAATATCCAGCCAATCCGGGCTTGGCTCATCGGATGTGTCAATTCTGTTGCGTAGTTCGCTTCGCCCAGTATCAACTTTCGGCCATGAGGTATTCAAGAGAGAATTACTCAGACCATATACACCTGGTGATAGTGCGACGGGGTTCTTGTCAGATCTATTGGAGTAGTAGCACAAGTCATTGCCATCGAAAACCAGAAGATTGAAGCCTGCATAATCTGCCTTTTGCTTCGATACCTGATCGAGATAGCTCATCGCTGTTTCTTCGGAACCAAGGAATTTTACGGGTAGGCTACCTCGTGAGGTACCCCCGGCGTTCATATCCAATGGGGATCGGTAATTGGTAATGGCTGCAAAACGTCCTCTCTTGTCTACTCCAAGCCACGTTCCACCCGCTTTTTTATCTCTACCAGCGAGGATATCTGGCATATCATGCCAGAAATCTGCCTGCAGCGTCGGTCGATCAAAAAACTCATCCCGATTGGCCAAGATCACAAGTCGTTGCGGCTCTTTGGGTTGCCAGGACAGAAGAATGAGACACATTATGATCGACGCTGTACAATGAGCAAAAATGGGGCATCCTTTCTAGGATTCAGCCATTGGTGACGCGCGGCCGAGTATTGTTTCGAATCGAGCGCTCTTGCCCATTCTAGAAGTCGATCCGCCTCCGCCTTTCCACCTTCGTGGCCCGTATACACGGTAGTGAATATCACACCTCCAGGCATAGTCAAGTCTAGGGCAGCACTATGAGCAGATAAGGAATCCTCTGGATTAGTTGTTATTGATTTATCTGAGCCGGGTAGATAGCCCAGATTAAACACAACTGATTTCAACGAGCTACCAGCGGGAAGTATGTCCTTCATCGTTGAATGGGACGCATGGTGGAGAAAGACATTGTCGACTTTGCCTTGAATACTTAGTCGTTCCCTAGTAGTCTCAATAGCTTGTTTTTGAATGTCAAAACCATCTACTCTACCCTGCGCTCCTACCAATTTCAGTAGTTCGATCGTGTCATATCCATTCCCGCAGGTTGCATCAACAACATGATCTCCGTCGAGGATCAGTTCGGAGAGAAAATGATGAACCAGCGAGGTAGCTTTATTGTACATAGTGTAAGCATCGTCAGGGGACGCCCTGAGTGTTATCTTATCCGAATAAACGACCCTTCGCCAAACGCATGCTTCTTCAGCACCGCAACCAACCACTACAGGTTGAACTGGATAACGACCGTACGTATCCCATTGTATTTGATGCCTTGGCAAAATTGCCCGAGGCATTGCGTAAAGCAAAACTCCGTCCGGGCAAGTGTCTGGTAGTCGCGGATTCAAACGTTGCAACGCATTACCGTTCCCGACTCGACGCATTGTTAAAGGATGATGGTTGGGAGCCCTTAATCTTGACCTTGCCTGCGGGTGAAGCCACCAAGTCGCCTAAACACCTTCAGGCCATTTACGATGCCGCGTTGGCTTGGCGGATTGATCGACGCACCCCTGTCCTCGCACTAGGTGGCGGGGTCATAGGTGATCTTGCTGGGTTTGCCGCAGCAACATTGCTTCGCGGCTTACCCTTCGTGCAAATCCCTACGTCTCTGATCGCCCAAGTAGATAGTGCCATTGGCGGGAAAACTGGAATCAATCATTTCGAAGGCAAAAATCTGATTGGTGTTTTTCATCAACCGGAGTTGGTCTTCATCGACACAGCACTTCTGTACACCCTTCCTCGAAGGGAGTGGCTCGGTGGTCTTGCAGAGGTCATTAAGCATGCTCTGATCCAGGACGCCACGTTTTTCGATTGGATGGAAGCTGAGTTTCAGCGGGTGCTAGCGAGAGATCCTGGTATCGTACCGGATTTGATTTATAGAGCTGTTTCGATCAAAGCCAAAATCGTTTCTGAAGACGAGAAAGAACAAGGACGCCGAATGATATTGAACTTCGGTCACACCTTCGGACATGCGCTGGAGAAAACCCTAGGATATGGCGTGTACTCGCACGGTGAAGCAGTCATTTTGGGCATGAAGGCCGCACTTCATATGTCAAGACGATTTAACAGAAAGCTTGATCAGACCCGTGCCGAAAATGTACTCAATGCCATTCCAATGCCACCCATTCCCGCTTCTCTAGGGATACCGGCCGTTCGAGAAGCCATGGAATCGGACAAAAAGCGGGATGGTGACCAGCTCAGATTTGTTTTGCTCACCAAGATTGGAAGTGCATACGTAACGGATGATGTGACTCCATCTGATATTGAGTCTGCTTGGGCACATGCCTTAGGACGTCCGTGAGTCGATCATTCCTCGGTCATATCTCACGACGTACGGTTACCACGACGCTTATCGCGTTCGCGGCACTTATCGTTCTTTTCTTCGCCCTCACAAGAACGCAAGTGGGCAGAGATGAGCTAGCCAGACAGATAGAATCTAGCTTCGACGAAAACTTTGCCGGATCGCTTCAAATTGGGCGATTGACTGGTAACATTCGGCAAGACCTGTACGCTGTAGACGTGAAAATCAGCGACCCAGAAGGAGCTTCTGTACTTACAATCGACTCGGTGGTCGTCAGGCCTCAGTGGTCTTCCCTGCTTCGTCGCCGGTTTTCAGTACATGAAGTCACCCTTTTCAAGCCACATGTGCGTGTTACCTGGGATTCAACCAATCAGTCCTCTGTGATGCGCGCGCTCCGGCGCACAGAGCGTCCATTACCAACCGCTTCGGCGGATGATTCGACAAATAGGTCCAGTCTTGAGGACACGGCTCCGGCCGTTCTCCTAACTACAACAGATTGGGCATTGAGCAATGCCACATTAAACTTTGTGGATGGCACACTAAAAACCGTTGACCTTGAAGCACCCGATTCGCTGTCTCATGTACGTTCCAATGGCTTCGACGCACGAAACTTGGACATTGCGGGCATCCAACTTGCCACAATCATTGATTGGGAAGCATCATCTCGACAAGTGGATGTGGTCAAACTTAGTGCTTCCCTGGCTCAGCCTTCAATAGATATAGTAGAGGGCCTAGCGCAATTCCGGGTACAGTCCGATAGGATTTTGCTGAACGGCGGCTTCATCAAGTCATCCTTTTCAACAGTGTCCATCAAGGGGTTTCTGGGTACAAACCTTCAAGGCTTGATGATCAAAGACGTGCCATTTCAACTTGAAATCGAGCCATCAGACATAGATTTCGATGAGATCGCGCTTCTTTTTCCCACGTCTTTGCTGCGCGGAAAGGGACGAGTTGAGACCCACATTGACGGCCCTTTGAGTGACATGACGGTGGCTTGGGCCAGCTTGGAGAGTGGGAACTCACGATTTGAAGGATCTGGTACATTCAAAGGTCTACCAGAGGACTTAGAAGTTGACTTATCAATTTCGAACACACGCTTTCGAGCAGAAGACCTACGAACCCTACTACCAGATGAGCGAATTCTAAAGGACTTTCTCGTTGATGCAGATGATGTTCAGCTGTATGCAAGCGGCTCCTTGTCGGGGCTTACTTCTGAGAATCCGCAGCTAGACACACGATCGACATTTGATATTAACTCGACAGGAGGCCTGATTTCTGGAACGCTCTCGCTACAGGGCGCCTGGCAGGATTCTCTGCATCATGAGTTGAGTACACGGCTTGAGGCTTTTGATGTCCAACAATGGACAAATAGAGCTCGATTTCAAAGCTCTATTTCCGGACTCGTAACTGCATCTGGTATGACTGTCGGCCAAAACGATGTCTTGAGTCACGTAGAGGGACGATTCAACGATGTGACCTGGATAAACAGAGCAGCTGATAGTATCTCTGTGAGTCTGGACCTAACTCCAGAGTCCCTCTCTGGCAACGTATCCCTGAGCAATGGCAATGGATTGATCGCATCTCAAGGCTCTCTGAGTCTCGATGGAACGCGATCCCTTCAGTCAACAACTCGCCTAGATTTGGTTGATGTTGGCCCGCTTCTTGGCCGCTCAGAAATGCAGTCCCGTATTTCTGCAGAAATCACTGCTGAAGCCAGTCTTTACTGGGACCAGCGATTCACCGCCTCTATCGATGTAGGCGTGGAGGATTCTTACTTACGCATTGCCGAAGGGGAATCGAATGTACCTGCTCATCGACTACACGCCGAGATTCAGACTCCCTCTGCAGTAGGGCCGGTTCTTTCCTTCACGTCAGATATGTTCGATGTCTCTATGGATGGAGACCTCTCTCTACCCTCTTTTGTCTCGCTTTCCAGAGCCTGGATAAATGGAATCCGAGTAAGTCTCGATGAGGAGCAGAATAAGCTTCTCTACTCTAGTACTGCTAGCAACGATATTTCAGCCGAATTACAATTAGGAGCACTTCTTGCATTTGACCGCGCAGCTGACCGCTTGCCTCAGACGTCCACAAGCTCTGCGTCAACGATTAGGGTTACCCTTCATGATGGAGAACTGCTGTCTCAACTCTCCCCATCCTTTCCTGAAATCTCGGGAGATGGGGTTCTTAGGGCTGACTTGAATTGGTCGACGGACTCGCTACATCTAGACCTGGATCTTTCCAGCAATTATTTCTCGAAAGGTGGCACACGAATCAGCCATGGAATAACCCGTGCCCAGATCGCTACATCAAGAACGGCATCTATTCTTGATGGGCTCTCTCTTGACCTCCAATCAGGTGCTGACACCTTGGTATTGGGAGATATTGAGTGGGTAAACAACCGATTGGCCGTTGGCATTGAGAATAATCGTGGATGGATTGATTTTGATGGAGATGGAGCCGCTCGTTTGGACAGCATCATCGTTCGGGCAGAACTACAGCGGAGCGAGATCGCCAATTCACTTCGTTTCACTGAGGCAAATATTTCAACCGACGAAGGAGCATGGGAGCTGCAATCACCGGCTACCTTTGGTTTTTACGGTGACGCCACAACGCTAGACGAGCTTGAAATGAGATACCTCGATGGAGGTAGCCCGACCGTTCAAACTATTCGTGCAGGCGGAACGCTCTCTTCCCGTCCTGCCGACTCCCTTGCCCTTCACATGGAGGATCTACTACTGCTTCCATTGTCGAGTTTTTTGGACTTTTCCCGGCCCGTGGGTGGATTTCTCAATGCAGACTTTGTCGTATCCGGAGGGTTAGCTCAACCTCGTTTTAATGGATCGTTAGAACTCCAGCAATTATCCCTAGATGAACGGCTCCTTGGAAACGTATCGTTTACTAGTAATTACGTCGCAACACGACCTGAAGTAACGGTGGATCTACACATCGATCCCGTGGCCAATTTTGACAACCCCGTCTTATTTGGAACCTCTATTCCAGCTGTAATCGTCCCAAATGAGCTGCGCCTTAGCGGTGACATCCGACTTCCCGGCTCAGGAGGAAATGATCCAGGATCATTGAACTTGGACCTGAATGTCGATCGCGGAGATGTCTTTTTCCTGCAGTACATCTTTTCAGAAGTTCTCGAGGATGTTAGCGGATTTTTAAGTGGAAGTGGCCGGATATCTGGGACATTTTACCGACCAGAATTTGATCTAGACCTGGGAGTTCTCGACGGCCAGTTCTACATCCCTAAAACGCAGGCATCTTACTTCGTGGATGGATCCATCCGCTTGGATCGAGAGGCAATTCGATTTACTCGTCTAAACGTCTCTGACGGAGGTAGAGGGTCTGGGGTGATCACTGGTAGCCTGCTTTTTAATGACTACTCCAGGTTCACCCTAGATGTTGACGGTACACTTTCTGATCTCCAGATCATGAATATTGGAGATTCGGAGATCCTGCCCTTCTACGGCTTCATCTGGGCTTCTGGTGACCTCCAACTTCAAGGTCCGCTATTCGATGCCCGCCTGACATCCACGAATGCCAGCACACATCCCGATTCTGAGCTGTTCATCCCCATTTCAGAGGATAGGTCAGAGACAGATGAGGCGTTTATCGTCTTCGAAGACTCCATCGGAGTAATTCCTGATTTTGATCGTCTTGTTTCTAGAAGCTCCATCCTTCAGCGTCGCCCCACTTCGGAGAGACAGTTTCTTGATGGGCTGAGTCTGGACCTTAACATAAATGCTCCCTCCGGTTCTACCGTCCACCTTGTAATCGACCCATTACTTGGCGATGTGATAAATGCTGTCAGCACAGGAAACGTGCAGCTAATTCTGGAAAATGACGAGTTCCAAGTGTTCGGTCGTCTGGACGTCACAAGTGGGGACTATCAGTTCACAGCCGGTGAACTGTTTATTCGGACGTTCCTGATTAATCCGGGTGGGTCCATTGTTTGGAATGGTGACCCTATCAACGCTGAGTTAGATATTCCTGCCTCTTATCGGACTCGTGCATCAAGAACAGGTCTTCCTGGAGCTGAGGGAGAGCGTTCTGGAGTGATTCCGCTTATTGTAGGCCTGCAAATCGATGGAACGGTTGAATCTCCGGAAGTAGAGCTTTCGCTTTCAATCGATCGGACCAACCAGAATGTGTTGGGTGATTACCAAGCGCTTGAGGCGCAGCTTAACCAACCTGACCGATCCACAGAATATGCTACCAGTGTGTTGATCCTGAATTCTTTCCAGCTCACAACAGAAAACATTACGACCGACTCGGGCGGACAATTGGCTTTTAATAGTGTCTCGCAGCTTGTATCGGCTCAGCTAAATCGTTTTTTGGACGCGGCGCTTCCAAATGTTGATTTTTCCTTCGGTTTACAAGGTGAATCAGCGCAGGATTTAGATGTCACCTATGGGGTAGCATTGCGTTTTTTGAACGAGCGTCTCATCATCCGAGGCGAAGGTATCTATCAAGGCACCCGTTCTTCAGACAACGTGCGAAGGAATGACGGTCTCCAAGGAGAGTTTGTTGTCGAGATCCGTATCGGTCCCCGCGTATCGGTTGAAGTATTCTTCCGAAGGGAGAGTGATATTCTTGAGACTACAGAACTGACCAACACTGCAGGTTTGGGTCTATCTTATCAGCGAGAATTTGAGTCTTTTCGCTCGTTGCTTCGACGCGACCTAACCCCACCCGAAGATATCGAGCTTTAAGCGGCCCATTTTCCTTTTTCTCATCACCCACTCTCCTAATCTGTATCGGATCCGTTTACTATGAAACCACTTGCCGAACGCACAGAGCAATTAAAACAGAGCAATATTCGCGCGATCACGCTCATGTTGCAGGAAGTGGATGGGATCAATCTCGGACAGGGTATTTGCGACATGCCCACACCCGAGCCGATTAAGCGCGGAGCGCATGCAGCTATTGACGATGACAAGTCGATCTATTCCTATTACGGTGGCATACTGCAGCTCAGAGAGGCTTTGCTGAAGAAGAGCAGGGCCTATAACCGCATTCCAGCCAACAGTGTCGATGACATTATGGTCACAGTTGGATCCACGGGCGCATTTGTGGCAACTATTCTGACCCTACTAGACGCAGGCGATGAAGTGATTGTGTTCGAACCGTACTACGGATATCATTGCAATTTGCTGACTGTAATGGGCGCCTCTCTGAAGTTTGTAAGGACCACAGCACTAGACTGGGATATCGATTTTGAGCATGTAGAATCGCTTATATCCTCGCGTACCAAAGCCATTATTGTGAATACCCCGGGCAACCCGAACGGAAAAGTTTGGTCCCGTGATGAATTGAATCAGATGGCGACGCTTCTGAAGAAACACGATCTCTGGGCTATAACCGATGAGATCTATGAATACATGCTCTATGATGGGCGTGAGCATATTTCACTAGCCTCAATTCCTGGAGCGTACGAGCGTACCATAACGCTTTCTGGTTTCTCCAAGACCTACAATATGACCGGATGGCGCCTTGGATATGCAGTTGGTCCCGAATCTGTCATCACAAAGATGGGCCTACTAGCAGACCTCATCTACATCTGTGCCCCTACCCCCCTTCAGCATGGTGTTGCTGAGGCTTTTTCGATGAGCGATAATTATTTCGCCGACATGCTAACGTCGTATGAGCGAAAGCGGCAGTTAATGTGCACGACATTGGAAGAAATCGGCTTTAACGTCCCTTGGCCGCAGGGGTCATACTATGTCTTGGCAGACTTCACCCCCCTGAGGGAGCGCTTTGAAGGATTTGACGATGACATGCAGGCCAGTCAAACGCTGGTAGACCGTGCGGGAATTGGGACCGTAGCTGGACGCTCATTTTTTGCCGAGGAGGCAGACGGAGACTCTTGTCTGCGTTTCTGCTTCGCAAAGGAATACGACGTGCTAGAAGAGGCGTGTAGGCGTCTAAAAGCTGCCTTCCCTCCTTCTGCCTGATTGAAACCAAGGACCTCTAAGACCCTTCATCCGCCGAACAGGCAATCTGGCGACACAACCCAAGTCGACCTATCCCTCCTCAGACAGCACGTGGTCCACTGAGGATAAAAGACGCTCGTGAAGGGCCCCATTGGATACGAGTACACCACGGTTTTTGGCCAGCTGCCATCCATAACCGAAGTCGAGATCCTTTCCGTCTACATCTGTAACCCTTCCTCCTGCCTCCTCAACGAGAAGCATACCTGCGGCGTGGTCCCAGATGTTTTCAACATAGCGCCGAGATGAAGGCAATCGCATATAGATCTCAGCATCTCCCGCAGCCACGACTACGTATTTTGCTTGGGAATCCAAGCGGGTAGCTGGCGCTGAAATGCCAAGCATAGCTGAAATTCTTGCTGAACGCGAATGAGAGGTGTGGCCTGATTCAACAGACTCGGAAAACTTTGCTTCGGCTGGATCCTCAATGGAAGACACATTTGCCTCTCCTATTAACTCCATGTCCCGCAATCTATAAAGCTCCGCCCCCTCACCTCTAACCGCAACTGCAACGACTCCCTTTTCGCCTGGGTCCGATGAAATCGTAAGGTTTGGACATGCGAGTGCAGCCACCGATACATCTCCATCCACAATCAAAGCGAGAGCTACTGCATATTGGTCCCCGCGAAGGAAACCCTTCGTCCCATCAATGGGATCAAGCGTCCAATATCGAGGAGCATGATCCTTATGTCCTCCGAAGTCGATCCAATCCAAAACCTCTTCTTCAGATGCGTCTGGCCTAAGTGTTCTGACATGGTAAAACACCTGTCGGCTTGCTCCATGGCTCTCAGCCTCGCGCAATACGGCGGCATTCTCTTCTGCGATAATCGGGTCCTCCGGCCAAGCGCGCCTAAGTCGAGAGCAAATCAATGCCTGACTTCCAAAATCAGCTACCGTCACAGGTGATCGATCCTTCTTTTCGAGAGCCCCAGGATCCATCTGCTGTTGAACATTTTGACACAACTCTGCAGCCTCCCGAACGGCGGCAATGGCAATTCTCTTTTCAGCTTCGAATTTCACGTTGTCTCAGTTGTTGGATTGTGCGGCCATTCTGGCAGTGTATCGACAAACGTAACGCCTTCCTCTGAGATCCTTGCACAACGGTGATGTGTGCCATTGGTAACAAGCAGAAACGGTGCGCTCAGAACTCGGTTGTAATTGGCAGCCTGATCGAATGTGCTTTGGTCAATGGAGATCTCTGGCGCCTTACACTCCACAACCATCCAAGCCGAGCCTGAGCGGTCATGTACAATTATATCAGGACGTAGAACAGCCTGTCCAATACGTATCCCTTTTTCTACCGCAATCAACGATGACGGCACCCTCATCACTTGAATGAGGTGATGTAGCATAGCCTGTCTCACCCGCTCCTCGGGTGTTTCAGGTACCTTCTTATTACGAACGGGGTCCTGCATCGATTTGAGCGGGTAATAACTTGCCGAGGTTACCTAGTGATCTCCACAGCCAAAAAACACGTTACAAAAACAGATTGTCGTCAGTCGACCTATTACTACTCACCCCACCACCTGATTAGGCCCCGATTCTACTATGTCTCTAGTCGGGATCCGGAGAGTAGATAAAGAACTGCCATACGAACGGCCACTCCATTAGTAACCTGGTTTAGAATAACGGCTCGTTCATGATCTACCACTTCCGATGCCAGTTCCACCCCCCTGTTGACTGGACCAGGATGCATCACAAGAAGGTCTTTGTGATGCTTCATGTGCTTCATCTGGATTCCGAACTGCTCGTGGTACTCTCTCGTGCTCGGAAAGAGATTACGCCCTTGCCGCTCCATCTGAATTCGCAACGCCATGGCGACGTCGGCCCCTTCCAGGGCTTCGTCTAGTTTGTGAGTTACTCGGACGGACCCTTTGTCTGTCAACTTATCCAGATGTATCGGCAATAACGGATTGGGCCCGCAGATAGTTACGTTAGCTCCCATGGCGAGTAACCCGTGGATATTGGAGCGTGCTACTCTGCTATGAAGGATGTCCCCTATGATGGACACATTCAAGCCTTTGAATGATTCGAAATGGTCAGACATCGTGAGTAGATCAAGCAGCGCCTGGGTAGGGTGCTCATGAGCCCCATCACCAGCGTTTATGACGACGGCGTCGACACACCGTGTCAGAAAGTGGGGCGCTCCAGGAGAGACGTGGCGCAAAACAACCATGTCAATCTTCATCGCCTCGATATTCTGAGCGGTGTCTTTGAGTGATTCGCCTTTTGAAACCGAAGAACCTGAGGCTGTGAAGTTTACTGTGTCCGCAGAAAGCCGCTTCTCAGCCAACTCAAAAGATATGCGGGTCCGGGTCGATGGCTCAAAGAAAAGGTTCACCACGGTGATTCCCCGAAGAGTCGGCACACGACGGATGGGCCTATTGAGCACGTCTCTGAATTGCTGAGCGGTCTCGAGTATCAACTCGATCTCATCCGAATCGTAGTCGGAAAGACCCAACAAGTGACGGTGACGTAAACCGTTTTCTGGCGTTTCCTTCTGATTGTCCTGTTTGGGATCCACGTGTTTTCGGGGTTCTCGCTGAGTTGATCAGGTGTATAGATTCTCTCTGTGTTCGACTAGCCACACGCCTTCCATTTGATCCAACTCCTCCACGCGAACGCGAATCTCCTCACCTGGCAGTGTGGGCACTTTACGACCTACGAAGTCTGCCTTAATAGGCAATTCTCGAAGTCCTCGATCAACAATCACGAGAAAGTGGACCGAAGCGGGCCGTCCTAAATCAGTCAATGCATCAAGACCGGCACGGGTTGTTCTTCCCGTAAAGAGCACATCGTCTACGAGGACCAGGTGGCGGCCCTCTACATTGAAATCAATTTTGGTTTCCTTGACAGCTGGCTGCTTAGAGCGCGTACGGAAGTCATCCCGGTACATAGTGGCATCAAGAATACCCACAGGAACCTTGATACCGTCCACGGCGGCAATAATAGCTTGAAGTCTACGGGCTAAATGTACTCCTCTGGTTTGCATTCCAACCAAAGCAAAGCTGTCCTCATCGGCTTCATCCAGCTCAAACATTTCTACAATCTGACGCGCCATACGATTGAGCGTTCGCTCGAGATCGCGGGCATCCATCAGCTGTGCTTTGATGATGTCATTTGGCTCCATAACCATAAGTTAAAGTATTTATGCCAGTTCAATGCCACCCATTAGGGGATCTTTCGTAAAGACGTTCATCTTAGTGTGCCCCTTAAGCCCGGAACACCGAGATTTAGATTCGTATACCAAAAAAGAATTTCCCAACTGCACTGTGAGCATAGATACTAAGCCCCTAAAGTACCTCGATCCTTCGTTCGTCAGCCAGATTTCGAACATGGAGTTGAAGGCCCGACTCATTGTAGAGGGGTTTATCACCGGATTGCACAAAAGCCCATATCACGGTTTTTCAGTTGAATTCGCTGAACACCGTCCTTACAACCCCGGTGACGAATTGCGGCATGTAGACTGGAAGGTTTATGCAAAAACCGACCGTCACTACGTCAAACAGTACGAAGAAGAGACCAACCTCCGGCACTATGTGGTGCTCGACACGTCGGCATCAATGCGGTATAAGCATTCTGCCGCGATATCAAAACTTGAGTACGGAGCCTGGTTAGCAAGTGCTTTGCATTATATGATGGCTCGTCAGCGTGATGCCACGGGTCTCATCGGCTTTGATGAGACCATCCACACTCTGCGCCCGCCAAAGAGTACGCAAGGGTACGTCCGCGAACTACTCGCCACGTTAGAACGCATCTCAGCTGACGTAGACATACCGAAAAAAACCAGTGCGGCATCGGTTCTCGACGAAGTTGCTGAAAGAATAGGTCGTAGATCTCTGGTAGTGATCATCACAGATTTGTTTGAAAACATTGCCGAACACGATCAACTCCTGAACGCAATGCGCCATTTGCGTTATCGTGGGCACGAGGTCCTAGTCTTCCACATTCTGGAAACAGAGACTGAGAGAAAATTCCGCTTCCCAGACGTTCCAATGCAATTTGTAGATATGGAAACGGGCGAGGAAATGACGCTGCAACCCTCCCAGTTGCGCGAAAACTACACAGAGACCGTGCAAGCATTTTCTACCCGATTTCGGGAGAAATGCCGGGAACGCAATATTGACTTCATTGAGCTGGATACTTCAGAACCATACAGCACAGCGTTGCTTGCTTACCTGAACAAGCGACGACGCCTCTCCTGAGAGCTTTGACTAACACTTAGGTAGATCAAATCATATGAAAAAGACCGCTCCATTTCTGATCATGGCTATCGTCCTGATCATGACAGCCTCCCCTTCTGAGGCCCAGAATCGGGATGCAGCGCCCGTCATGGCAGCACCAGGTGATACGCCGACCGCATTCGAAAACCCTGAACTAGTTGGACGGTATTTAGAAACCATTACCGCGGATGACTTGGCTGCCCATCTGTACTTTTTTGCCTCTGACTTCTTTGAAGGTCGTGAGACAACGACGCGGGGACAGAAGATGGCGGCAGAATACTTGGCATCGCAATATCGCCGCATGGGTGTTTCTCCGAGGGGAACGACTACGAACGCAAATCCTAGAAGCCCATCGGCCTATTTCCAGCCTCTCCCCCTCTACGGATCCCGATTCGACAGGGCTGAACTCTTCCTAGGAGGAAGTTCTGAGCCTGATCATGTATTTGGAGGTTCCATGTCTGATGGATCCTTCATGACGATGTTTGGCGGTAGCGGCGAAGTCGCAGCCTCCGTCGTTTTTGCGGGCTATGGCATTGGCGATGATGAACTTGGCTACAATGATTTTGCAGCCCTTGATGCCGCCGGTATAGACTACAACGGCAAGTGGGTCATGATTCTCGCTGACGAGCCGATGCAGGATGCCGAAACCAGCTTGTTGCCCACTGAAGACCATGCTCTTTCCTCTTGGAGTACGGGCCGTTTCAATAAACTTCGACCGATGTTTAACGGCGAGGAGCAGGTGCCTGCTGGAATACTCATGGTAGGCGACCTTTCTCCGCGAGAAGGATCCGTGCACGATGCTGCCATGGAAACAGCGTCAACCCCGGCAGGCGTAGGGAGCCTATCTCTCGACCCACCAAGTGGTCCTTCTCGTTCGCGTTTCCCAACCGTCTTGTCTATTTCCGCGGAACTGGGAAGTAAGCTGGCCGGCCGGAATCTGGCTGATGTCAAAGAAGCGATTGATGCTTCGTTGACACCGCTGGTCTTCGAAGTTGACACGCAACTCAGATCATGGATTAACAACGAAACCTATGAAACCTCGTCAGAAAATGTTGTTGCCTTCATTGAAGGATCTGATCCCATTCTAAAAGATGAGTTCGTTGTCATTTCGTCGCATTACGACCACATAGGAATGCGTATGGGCGAAGGGGACACCATTAACAATGGCGCGGATGACGATGGATCGGGTACTGTTACCGTTCTTGAAATCGCTGAAGCGTTTGCCAGGGCGAAAGCTGACGGATACGGCCCTCGTCGAAGCATCATGTTCCTGAATGTCACGGGCGAAGAAAAAGGGCTACTCGGATCCGCCTTTTACACGGATCGCGAACCAGTTGTCCCACTCGAACAGACAGTAGTCGATCTTAACATCGACATGATTGGACGAATTGACCCGACTCATCCTGATGAAAACACAGACTATGTTTACATCATCGGGTCAAACCTTGTCTCTCAGGAGTTGCATGATATCAATTTGAGGGCTAATGAGACATTTGGCTCAAAGGTTCAGTTGCATGAGCGTTTCAACTCGAAAGATGACCCTAACCAGTTCTATCGCCGTAGCGATCACTGGAACTTCGGAAAGAACAATATCCCGTTCATTTTCTACTTTACCGGTACCCATGAGGACTACCACGGAGTAGACGACGAGCCGGACAAGATTGAATACGAGCGCATGGCCAAGATTGCTCACGTAATCTTTGCGACCGCATGGCAGGTTGCTAATCAGGATACGCGTCCAGAAGTGTCAGGCGAAGGCTTTAACTAGTTTCGATTGATTATAGCTGAACGAAGAAGGGGGAAAGCGCGCAGCGTTTTCCCCCTTCTTTATTCTATAGCCAACGGACCAATTCCACAGACAAGACACAGGCAGTACATTTTACCTGCTCACGACCTGTCAAATATTGACCGCCTCAACTCGCGTAATTTGTGGCACACTTCTTTTAACAGCCTGCTCAATGCCAGCACGCAGGGTCATGGAACTCATGGGGCATGTTTCGCATGCTCCTAGCAACGCCAGTTCGACTACCCCTTCCGGCGTGACATCTAGAAGTTTGACAGATCCTCCGTCAGCCTCCAGATAGGGACGAAGCGTGTCCAATGCAGCTTCGACTTCACGATGTAGATCTGATCCTTCTAGAACAGCCATAGCGAACAGCGGATGAATGAATTCCGGGGTGAGGAAAGTGTGATGCGTGTGTTACTCAGTCGAGGTATCCAGGTTCGCTGTGATTAGCCGTGAAGGATATCAATCTTCTGTGTAGCTGGTCGCAACGCGTTTCGTGCTTCGACACGATCGACCAGATCCAAAGCTATTTCAGTAAAGGTAGCTGCTACTGGCTGCGTCGGATCCGTAACAACAGGCGTTCCCTGGTCGGCATTTTCCCTCACCGATTGCGTTAACGGAATCTCACCGAGGAACGGTACATCCAACTCAGAGGCTAACGCCCTAGCGCCCCCTTGCCCAAATAGATAGTATTTCTTCTCCGGTAATTCCGGTGGCGTGAAGTATGCCATGTTTTCGACAATGCCCAATACGGGCACGTGTACTTGATTAAACATGCCTACTCCCTTTCTCGCGTCGGCGAGAGCCACTCGCTGAGGAGTAGAAACAATGACTGCCCCATTAAGCGGAACAGTCTGCACAATTGTCAGCTGGATATCTCCTGTTCCAGGCGGAAGGTCCATAATTAGAAAATCGAGCTTACCCCACTCTGTATCACTCAGAAATTGCTTTACAGCACTGGTGACCATAGGTCCACGCCAGATAACCGCCTTGTCAGGATCGACCAAAAAACCCATAGAGAGGAGCTTGACTCCGTACTTCTCAAGGGGAATAATGCGGCGCTGATCGTTTACCCGGGGCTTAGCCGTTTCAAGACCAAACATGGTAGGAATAGAAGGGCCATATATATCCACATCGACCAAACCCACATCGAAGCCCGCCCCGGCCAAAGCTACCGCCAAATTACTCGCCACTGTACTTTTGCCAACGCCCCCTTTGCCGGAAGCCACAGCAATAATATTAGTGATGCCCTCCCCTGGTTCTGGCTTGGCCTCTTGACCATCAATCTGAAGATCCATACCCAAATCGATCATGTCGCTATCAATGGATATGTCTAGGACAACATCGGTACCGAATTGATTTCCAAGCGTTCTACGGCAGGCTGACTCAACCTCCGAAGAGAAGGATAGCGTTGGATCTGGAATAAGAAGGATAAACCTGATCTTTCCAGCCTCTATGGTCAATTCTCTGACCCAGCCAAGTCTAACTATGTTTTTGCCGCTTTCTGGTTCAATGACGGAACGTAAAGCCTCTAGAACCTGATCGATCTGCATGCAATTGGTCGTTTGGTTGAAGGAAGGTAAAAGAATCAATGGACATTGGTGTTCCTGATCATCCCATCAATTCAACTGGATTTCCCGAAAAGACATTAGGAACGCCCATCGATTGCCTTGAACACTTCCATTGCTACGCCATGTCGTACTCCAAACGGAGAAACGGACAATTGATTGGCCTCAACGTGCTCCATCACAAGACGGAGCATCAAAACGCCTGCTGCAAAAACATCTTCCCTGCCCTTTGCATGTAATGGCATCAAGGCCAATACTTCCTCACGCGATAGCTTCAGTAGATGCTCGCTCCACCTAACGACGTCTACATAGTCTAGTAATCCGCCCTTGAAGGGATCAGCAGTGTTTTTCTCTTGGTGAAGCAAAGATAGCAATATGGCTGTCCCCGAGGCGCCGATACAAAGCTCAGATTGTTCGATACCGCATAATTCCCTGGTCATCATTGCGCGACACGCAGTTGATGCAGCTTCGATGTCATCTTTACTAGGGGGTTGGGAGCGAAAAAATCGCTCTGTCATTCGCACGCTTCCCATATCTAGACTGCGCTTAAATGTGATGGACCCACCAAGAGCATCTCCTTGAACACATTCAGTTGATCCTCCTCCGACATCAACAACTGTAACCGGAGCTCCTTCCGAAGTAAATGATCCTTCGTTGAGGTCTCCGGCCAATCCTGCGAGTGCTCCTGTGAACGTTACCCTCGCCTCCTCATCCCCGCTCAAAATCCTGAGTTCAGCACCCGTTTCATTACGGACAATAGAGCGTATCTCATCGGCGTTAGAAGCATCTCTTGAGGCACTAGTACCCGTGACGGTGAAGGAATGCACATTATGAAGCGCTGCTTCTCTCACATGAGATGCCAAGACGCTTGTCAGTCTTTCGAGAGCTGGAGGTCCGACCCTACCGGATGCGTCGACTCCTTCTCCGAGCCGAACGAAACCGGCGGCGTTGTGAATGGGAATCAGACGTCCATTATCCCACGAAGCAACAAGGAGCAAGGCGGTATTCGTACCGATGTCAATAACGCCTATGCGCTCTGCAGATGAGGACACCATCATTTCGCTGTTTTCTTGACCCAAACGCTCCACCATTCTCCCTCATCGGATTCGTCAACCATGACCATGGATGCAGCCTCAATGGATGCCCGCATCACCTCTCTGTCAGTCTTTAAGAGTCCAGCCATTCCAAGAAGTCCATCTGGGCGCAGAAGATTGCGTAAGGTTGGTAACATAGATCGAAGAGCTTCCCTGTTGATGTTGGCAAGAACGACGTCATAGTCACTATCAGGAGCGACCGTCTCATTCCCTTCATACACCTGAAATCGATCCTGCATCCCGTTGAGAACTGCATTCTCGGTCGCATTTTTGATACACAATGGATCGGTATCAAATGCATCTGCGGTTGCAGCTCCAGCTAATAGCGCAGCAAAAGCCAGGACACCCGTTCCTGTCCCTGCATCTAGCACCTTGTCGCCCTTTTCAACCATATCCCCAATCCGGTACAATAGGAGTCGGGTGCTCTCATGATATCCTGTTCCAAATGACATCTTTGGGTCGACAATGATGTCGATCATCCCTTCTGGTACCGGGCTTTCATGCCATGTTGGACGAATACGGAATTGACCCGCAGGGATGGGTTGAATGGTCTTTTCCCATTCAGCATTCCAATTCCGCTGCGCTATTTCCCTTCGTACAGGGATTCCATCAAGATATCTCGCAAGGCTCGTATCCAGTAACTGTGCAACTCGCTCGGCAGCATATGCTTCGCAGAAGACTGTCATCTCACTGTCTTCCTGATGAAAGCCAGAGACGCCGTCATTTTCTAGCAGCGCGATGAGTTCATCTTGTAGCTCTTCCTTGCATGCAAAGGTATATGAAATAGTGGACGGGGTAGGTGTGTCTACCATCATTCAGACTCGGTTCTAAATACTGCAATTCCCCAATCCTGTGGGTTGTCCGGGATCTCGCTGGAAAAATTACCGAAAGAGATGCTTCCGTCCGTGGTAAAACCCGCCCGATACATCCCGGGTGCTAAGGTTAGTTCGATCCACGCCGAGCGGAAATTAGTGTCTCCACCAGCTGGTTGGGTTGTCTCATAGGTCATTTCCCAAAGACGTTCTCCCGACCCTAAGTCATCGAGCCAGCCATAATCATATTGCGAGCTTTCGCTAAGCTCTCCCAAAGCTGCAACAATAACCTTAACAGTGTCCAATACTTCGAACGATTCCCGGACATCCATCTCATTGCCTAATTCGATGCGCTGCACGAAGAATCGATCACGTTCGATATCATCTAGCCGACTGCCCATAGCAACTGCTTCATCATCTGTCGATTCCGTCGGGAGTTCCATGTCCAATTGCTCCACGCTTATCCCATCCTTGGTCCCGTCAGCGGGATCGAGTGGAAAAACGGCCATACCCCAGCGTTCGGCGTTGTCTGGACTGGATTTATTGAACCCGGCAGCAAAGCTGTGCGATCCGTCTGTCTTAAATCCGACTAGATAAGTGCCTGGAGCAAGCGTCAGTATTGCCTTTGCTGATCTGTTTTGACGGTTACCCCCTCCTTGCGAGGTCTCTTCATACTCCATCTGCCAGACAGTCTCGCCTGTTTCCTCATTTTCAATCCACCCCCAATCATATCTATCTGATGGTGATGACATTTCGCCAAGGGCAAAAACGATCACATCAAGAGAATCCTCTATCGTAAGTCGACTCTGCCGCATTTCGCTGTCGCCAAGACCAAGCTGATCTATAAGAGGCTGTGCAAGTTTCCACGGATCAAGTGGCCGGATGCGACCCGAAGCGGCCGATGAAAGCGTAAAGTCCCAGTCATATGGAAGAGATGGAGGCGTCTCTGTCCATACTCCGTTGTGGTGTAAGCCCGGAGCAAACGTAAACTCGTAAACGCCTCTTTCCAGTTCGATGGTAGTTGACAGGTAGCGGTTTACACGACTGCCTCCTGAAGCAGTGGTTTCGGCATCGTCTAGAGACCAGACAACCACTCCGGAAGGGATGCTTTTTAGGCTGATATCGTCGCAATTATCATTACAAACGGTGACTCCGCCCTCAAGTTGAAGACCTCCTCGCTCTGCTACGTGGAGCATTATGGTTGATTCCTTTGCCCTAGACGTAAGGTCTGCCTGAAACAAGGATCCGTTCGAGGAAGAGCTCTTGTCTAGTCTAGGGGTCAACGCTAGGCTTCCCTCTGGAGCAATTAGGTCCATCCTCCAAAACGATTCATAGTTCATCCAATGAGGCTTCAATCCGAGCGTAGCACGCTCTTTCCACGAGGTCCGATCTGGCCCGAGAGTACTGAGATAGAGCGTGTATTGCCCCTCAACTAGTGCCAGCGAATCAGCAAGAATGGCTTTGACGCCATCTCTTTCGAGGTTGTCTGCTGATGCGGTCCAGACCACTTCATCTGTATCCCGAGAAACCATCCAGGGTATTACCGCCAATACTGAGCCTAGACGTTCATCTTCGTATGCGACGATCCCATCCAGGTGAACGGTAACCGGCGTGAATACTTCGAAAGTCTTTTCATACAGTTTCCTATCCTCCAAGTCAGACAACGAAACGATGCCGATGCCTCCTGGACCAGCATTCATTCGCCATATCACCAGTCCAGCAACGATAACGAGGAGAACGAGCTGGAACCGTCTGAGTCCCTTTCTAGGCATAAGAGGAATGGGTATTGAGTTGTTGCTTGACCTACGTCCTTACACCAGCGAAGTTACTCCATCCGCTACTTTATTGCGGTTCAGGTAAGGAAGCGCCAAGGTTTGCGAAGCATTCCCGGTCACGTACCTTCCAGAAGCGATCACTGTTGGCCCCCTGTGACAGACAAACTTGCGACATGCGAGTTATTGCAGATCGACCATATAATGATAGCTATCAGCCTGTAACAATCCGGATCAGGCAACGGTAGAACGCCTCGAAGACCCAAAGACATCCTCCTTCAAGGAATGCCTGACAACAGGCCATCAAACAAACCTATCAAAGCATCAGGCTCCCGTCGCTCTAGGCGAGGTGCCATGATTTTGTATGGTGCCATATTTGCCATCTGCCTGGGCTTAGGAATCGGTTTTCACGTCCAGCAATGGTCTTCAGGCGAGACAGCCTCCATGGGGATGTTTTTGATGTTTTCAGCGCTTTCGGGTGTTGGATACGGCGCACTCTGGCTTTTTCTGAAACGGTGGAAAAAGTACGCTGACGTCTCTCCCGTCAGAAAATTGTGGACGCTACTAGTTAGTGGTGCAATCCTAACGACTATCGCGGGCATTACCAGTCGAATTGGCACTATTTCGGCCCCCGTCTTGGATCTCGGTCCTGGATTTGACTTCGAAACTGGCATCGCTTTGACGCTTCCCACCATTGTTAAAATGGTAGTTGTGAGTCTGACTCAAGCTATTTTTGCCTTCTTGATACTAGATCAAATACGGAGCTTTGTACTCGTAAAGCGGTCCCGATCCAGTGAGCGCAATTGGAACCTGATGATCATAATGATGGTGGTCACATCAGTGTTGACCATCATGAATGGGCCGGGAGAAAGTCAGAATGACTGGCAAAATGTAAGCATGGTCATTGCCGCTGTGTTCATGATGGTTAATGCGTTCCGGCTCTCTTGGATCGTCTTCCTTCCTTTTAAGGAGAAACTGGCAGCCTTGGGTTTATTCCTCGTGCTAGCTGCCATACTCGTATTAACTCTTGGAATTGGCTCCAGTGGCAATAACCTACTTATTCCCGGTGCTGTTGATTACCTAGAGCACTATTTCATGCCGTTGGCCACTTTTATAGGTCAGATCGCCATATTTGGTGTCCTCTACTGCCTTACTGCGTTTCTCTCTCTTCTATTTCATCTCCCTACCTCAGGTGACTATGAACAACGGGCCGGAGAGAGAGCGACCATGCACTCCCTTGCCGCTCTGGTTGGACAGGTATTTGAAGGTGATAGACTGTTTGCCACTATTGCCTCTTCGCCCGTGGAAGCCGGTTCGGCAGATGCGTCATGGCTTGTTATGCCTGATGTAGAGTCTGGAACTTTAAACCAGCAAATCATTGCCGCCCATAACATTGCACCGGATCGTATCCAGGACTTTATGAACTGCACCGAGCTTGTAAGCGACATGACGAGCTCGGGCGATGCCCTGCTTATTCGGGAGGCAGCAGCCGACCACCGACTCAATGTTCGTTCAGGCGATCGTATTGGCAGTCTTCTTGCGCTACCACTCTATGCCCGTGATGAATTGATCGGTGCCTTGTTCTCTTCGAAATCGGTAGTCAATGGATTTGAGCGAGACGATGTCGAAACCATCAGTATTTTTGCTGCCCAAGCTGCCGTAGCCATCGACAATGCTCGCCTGTTTGATCAGCAGGTCGAGAAAGAACGCTTGTCTAGAGAGCTCGCAATCGCGCGGGAGGTACAACGCAAACTCCTACCTCAGACCGCTCCTTCCCTACGGGGGACTTCCATTGCCGCCAGTAGTGTTCCGGCTCAGGAGGTTGGTGGCGATTACTACGACTTCGTCAAACTTGATGACCATCGGTATGGCATCATTATCGGAGATGTCTCAGGAAAAGGCACCTCGGCCGCGTTCTATATGGCTGAAATGCAGGGAATATTCCAATCAGTCAGCCGATTAGCTACCTCTCCTTCCCAGTTCTTGCACCACGCCAATATGGCGCTAGCCCAGACATTGGATAGAAATGTGTTTATTTCCGCCATTTATGGCATTCTAGATCTCAAAAATGAAACGTTTGACATCGCCAGGGCTGGTCACTGCCCAGCTGTAACCGTGCGACTTGATCAGAAATCCAGACTAATCCGAACACCAGGATTAGGCTTAGGCCTAGATCGAGGTGATTTGTTTCAAAAAAGCCTAGTAGAAGAGCATATTAACCTCAACCCAGGGGATGTTTTCGTCTTGTACACGGATGGCGTCGTGGAAAGCCGAGATCAGGAGGGAGAAGAATATGGATATGAGCGTCTTTTAGAGGTCGTCGATGACTGCCGTCATGAAGATGCAGATGGTATACACGCAGCTATTCTGAGGGACCTGAGACGGTTCCTAGGAGCGGAAGAATATGACGATGACATGACGTTACTAGTCCTGAAATGGCATGGATTGCCACTAGATGTAATGTCTACCTCAGAAGTATCACTAAAAGAAACCCCCTGACGTAGTATCTTTGCATATCGTGGAAGACACCTCAATAACGATAGAGACCTGATCCCATGAGTAATTTTTCAGTCGGATTCAGAACCACCGGCGTCGTCCAGATCTTGGATCTGCACGGCGAGTTGGATGCCCACACGGCGGCCGATCTGGAGGCCGCTATCCAGAAATGCCAAAAAGACAATCGGGTGCATATCCTGATTAATGGCGCAAACCTGCTATACATATCCAGTGCTGGCCTAGGCGTTTTTATGGCCTACATCGAAGAAGTGAGGGAAAGCGGTGGTGATATCAAAATCGCCGGCCTTCAGCCTAAAGTTTATAACGTATTCGACTTACTGGGTTTTCCCATGTTGTTCGACATCATAGAAAGCGAAGACGAAGCCGTAGGCAAGTTTACTGCCTCCTCGGAATGAGGCTTTCAAGACTCTGATCAACCGATAGATACTACGCTCCATTGGCTGCAACCACTTACACGCTGACGATCCCGAGCTCAACACGCTTCCTGGAAGACGTGCGAGAATTCGTGACGATGCATGCTTCGAAAGCTGGGTTCACCGAACTCGTCGTGGAGCAGGTAAAGATGGCTGTGGATGAAGCGTGCACTAATGTAATTGAGCATGCCTACGAAGGCCAAAACGAACAGCCCGTAGAAATTGCGATCATTGTCACAGAAGACGACTTCACTGTCCGCATTCGTGATAAGGGACGACAGTTCAATCAGCAATCCTACCGGGAGCCAGATCTGATTCAGTACGCCAAAACGAAAAAGTCAGGTGGGTTTGGCGTTCACATCATGCGCAAGCTAATGGACGACGTGATCTACCAGTCCTCCGGCGGATTCAACGAATGCTGCTTGGTTAAGCACCGCCAATAACCTTTCTATCCTGTAGAAATCGGCCCTAAACCCTTGGACCTATCTGGCTCGACGCCCGACGTACATCGACGCTATACCAAAAGTCAGCCGGGTTGAGTTGGTTTCTGAGAAGCCAGCCCTCTTCATGTAGGCTAGGAAATCAGCCCCTTCCGGAAATACCGATATAGATTCTGGTAGGTACGTGTAGGCCCCGGAATCTCCCGAAACCATCCGACCGATAAAGGGCAGAATAAACCGATTATAAAAGGCGTAAAACTGTTTAATGGGAAAGGCAGAAGGCCGACTAAATTCCAATACAACTAATTTTCCGCCCGGCTTTAAGACTCTGTGGATCTGAAACAGACCTGCGTCGAGGTCTTCGAAGTTGCGGACGCCAAATGACACCATAGCCGCATCAAATTGACGATCAGAAAACGGCAGCTTCTCTGCATCGCCAGACTGTAATACTATCTGCTCATCCAATTTCCGCTGCTTTATTTTTTGCCGTCCAACCTCCAGCATCTCTTCTGAGATATCTACACCGACGATTTGGGCGTCACCTTTTGCAGCTGCCAATAGAGCCAGATCGGCCGTCCCAGTGGCTATGTCGAGAATGCGTCGTGGCTGATCCAGAAGAATCTCCTTGATCACCTTTCTGCGCCACTTCTGATCGATGCCACCACTTAAAACCCGATTCAACAGGTCATAGCGAGGAGCAATGCTGTCAAACATTTCCTGAATATGCGGCTTTTTGCCTTTCACGATCCCGATAGGTGGGATTCCAGTTGAACTCATGATCCGTACCGGTTGATCAGTTCAGTAGCTGAGTTAGACCCAGCAGTTCGTAATTGATGCTTTTTTTACGGCTGTATACGTTGCGTGAAGGAGTCAAACGGATCTGATTGTCGATCACGCCCACCATGACGTTGGCATGCCCATCTAGGAGCGCTTGCACGGCTGCAACGCCGAGTCGGCTGGCCAAGACCCGGTCGCGCGCTGAGGGGCTTCCACCCCGCTGTGTGTGCCCAAGAATACATACCCGCAAATCTATCGCCTTGAACTTGGCATCCTTTTTCAGCTCTTCGGCAATGCGCGTCGCTCCTCCAAGTTCATCCCCTTCAGCTACCACTACGATTGAGGATCGATGTTGCTCAGACATGAGAGAATGGATATAGGATTTGATTTTGTTGATGTCACTCAACGTCTCGGGGATCAGCACCATCTCTGCGCCTCCTCCGATTCCTGAATTTAGAGCAATGAATCCTGCATCGCGTCCCATGACTTCCACGAGAAAGAGCCGATCGTGCGCATCAGCCGTGTCTCGAATCTTATCGATATTCTGGATGGCTGTATTGAGCGCCGTGTCGAAACCGATGGTTTCGTCCGTCCCGAAAAGGTCATTGTCGATCGTGCCTGGGCATCCAACCAGTGGAATTTTATGCTCTTCGTAGAATAGAGCTGCTCCAGCGAGTGTACCGTCACCACCTATGGCTACTAGACCATCAACTTGATTCTCGATCAAGTTCTTCGCTGCCTTGGCGCGGCCTTCCGGCGTCCTAAATTCCTCCGAACGAGCACTTTTGAGTACGGTGCCTCCCTTCTGAATTATGTTGGAAACAGACGATGATGTCAACTCAACAAAATCAGACTCAATCATTCCCTGATATCCACGACGAATGCCAAGTACCTCTTTTCCCAAACTGAGGGCTTTTCGAACAACAGCCCGCAGACATGCATTCATGCCCGGAGCATCGCCGCCTGAGGTAAATACACCTATTTTCTGGATAGAATCCACTGTGACTCCTGATTGTACTGGGATAGGGGTTAATGCAGAAACGTCCTGAACGTTCAGGCATTCGATTGAAATTACCACGAATGGAAGCGCTTCGCATTCTTTGCCGCATTCTATTAGTGTTTATTGTCTTACTAGCTGTTTGACACGCAGAACTGGCCCATGAAATCTTCCTCCTCGGAGCAGACCCTTCCTTATTTGGTACGTATCGGTGCTTCAGGCGACGATGCACGTGAGTATCCTATAGATCCGGGTGTATTAGCCGAAGATGGCGTGTCATTGGAACACGTTCGAGGAAATCGATACGTCCTTCATCGACACGGGAAAACCTACTCGATTGTCGTTGAGGACGAAGGGCGGCAACGCATTCGCTTAACGTCAGCTCACCGCACCGTCGAGACGTCAGTGCTAGACCACCGAGACCAGTTGCTCGCTCAATTGGGCATTGGCGGAGCAGAGGAGCTGGGAGACAAGGAAGTTCGTTCCCCTATGCCCGGTCTTGTCTTGCAGCTTGCAGTATCCGTGGGTGATCACGTGACCAAAGGACAGGTGCTAGTCGTGCTTGAAGCCATGAAAATGGAAAATGAAATCAGGGCCAAGTCAGACGGTACTGTTGCTGCTATCGCCGTTGAACAAGGCGATGCAGTGCAGAAGGACCAAATCTTGCTTGAATTAGAACCGGATACTGCGTGACGATTCTCATTACCGGAGCTACAGGGTTCCTCGGCTCAACCATTGCTCGTGTACTACTGAATAGTGGATATGCCGTTCGTGCTATACACCGAGCCTCCTCAACATTTGATCTGCTAGGCGATATTAAAGACCAGATTGACTGGCAGATCGGAGATGTGCTTGATCCAGAGTCACTCGAGGCGGCGATGACGAACGTAGATGGCGTCATCCATGCTGCTGCATACGTTGGTTTTGACGGCCGACGTGGAGAAGAAAAACTGATTCAAATCAATGTTACGGGAACGGCGAATGTCGTTGATGCCGCAATAGCAGCCAACGTGCCCAGAATGGTTCACGTTTCGAGCGTTGCAGCACTTGGTAGGTCCACCGTTCAGGCTGATTGTGTGGACGAATCAGCGCAATGGAAGGAGTCTTCGCTCAATACTGCCTACGCTATTTCCAAATACCAAGCCGAGATGGATGTCCAACGAGGAGTTGCGATGGGCCTAGATGCAGTGATCGTAAACCCCTCTGTTATTATGGGACCGGGCAGGCCTGGCGAAAACACGATGCAGATTGCAGACCAACTATTGGATGGCAAAATACCTTTCAGGCCTAAGGGTGGTACCAATATTGTTGATGTTGAGGACGTTGCACTAGGTTGCCTAGCTGCGTTTCGCTACGGCCAAACGGGGCGACGATATATTCTCTCCGGCCACAACCTTTTGTGGCGGGACATCCTTAATACACTAGCAAACAACCTCGACGTAAAGGCCCCTAGCAGAAGCCTTCCCAATGGTCTATTAGTTCTTGTTGGAGCACTTTTTGAACTAGGTTCATACCTGACACGAACCAAACCCTTGCTTACGCGGGAAACAGCGCGTCTATCCACTTCCGTTTCCTGCTATGACAATACTCGAGTCCGGGAAGAACTGGAGTGCACTTTCCGGCCATTTCAAGAGACTGCGAATCGGGTTGCTGTTGCATGCTTGGGGCACCGAAGAAAATGAGGAACCCGTCCAAGAGTCAGAATTCGCCTATCTCGGATGGGGTATCAGTCACAGCAGACCTGAGAAAGCATCTTATCTATTTTTCGGGGCTCTGCCGTTGTTTTGTGGCTTTCTTTATGTCGCAGTCTATCGAACAACTCATACCGCCGATCAGACATTCAGCCTTTTCCTGGTTATCTATCTTGGCCTTTGGTGCCATTATTAGCGGTTGTGCTGTCGATTCACCTAATGCAACAGAGGACTTGACCTCAGGAGCCGAGGATTCGCTGACTCGAAATAAATCGTTCCAAGAAGGTGAACTAGCGCCGCTTATGGCAACGTTTGCGGCAATCAGACTATTGGTTGAACCACTCGCAGGAGAACGGCATGTTGATGTTCTCCTCGATCCCAGAGTTTCGCCACATGCCTATTCTCCAAAACCTTCCGATGTGCGCAACGTTAGGCGCTCCCTCCTTTTGGTCTATGCTCACCAAGATGTTGATGGATGGACTTCTTCCCTGACCGATGGTAATCGGTTTGCCTTGTTCTCTCCATCGGATTCTGAAATGGAGACTCAAGGTAGGAATACAGACCATTCTCATGGTGATGACCCACATTTCTGGACCGATCCGGTTGCAGCTACGCTAGCGGTTCGAGCATTGAGCGATCAGCTGTGTTCCCTGGATCCAGATCGATGTGCGGCTACTCGTAGACAGGCCACGGCCTTCTCTGCAAGGATTGATTCAACTCAAAAAGCCATCGAAAGTAGGTTTTCAGCAAGCAATCTCGAATGTGTGATTACGGCTGAGCCCTTTCTTGACCGGTTTTTGGACCGCTTCGGAATTAGCCACATCGGGCCCGTTTCACGCTCTCCTGAACTCGAGCCTTCCCCTGCCGGACTGGCCTCTCTTCTGCGTGAGGCAAAGCGCCGAAACTGTTCTCTCTTGGTCGTTCCGTCTTTCCAAGAAAACCGGTTTACGCAACGACTTGCCCGAGATAACGAGTGGGAAATTGTTGAGGTAGATGCCCTTGCAACTAGAGCTTCTTCCTACGAAGACTATCTTGACCTGCTCGCAACCGCCATTCTAGCCTCGACCAATGATTGACGTTCAAGATCTCACGGTACGGATTGCACATCGCACCATACTGACGGATGTCACATTTAGCATTCCCGACGGATCGTTTCTTGCCGTAATCGGCCCAAATGGTGGCGGGAAATCCACACTAATACGAGCGTTACTTGGCCTTCAGAAATATGAAGGCTCCATCCAATTCAATCCAAACAATGCAACGATTGGGTATGTACCGCAAATAAAAACGCTTGATCGCTCCTTCCCAGCTCGCGCAGGGGAATTAGTCGCGACAGCATTGAAAGGCCGCTGGCCCTGGTCTCTAGACGATGGAAGCAGGAGCACCGTTCTTGGTGCACTCGAAAAAGTTGGAGTTGATCATCTGATGAATGAGCAGATTCGGAATCTCTCTGGTGGAGAACTGCAGCGTGTTTACTTAGCTCGAGCAATGATTTCGGACCCTCACTTTCTCATCCTGGACGAACCATCTGCAGGAGTTGACCTGGCCGGCGCAGCAGACATGCTGGAATGTGTAGAGCGATTTCGTCAAGAACATCAGGCCACGGTGGTAATGGTCACTCATGATTGGGATGTCGCAGCTCATCATGCCTCGCATGCCCTTGTCCTAAAGTCCCGTGTTTTAAGCTTCGGAACAGCACAGGAAGCCGTTACAGAGGATGCAGTTCGCCTTGCTTTTGGACATGTTGGACACGCTCATGGTGTTCTGGGCGGAGGGCACCAACATGACTGACATGCTCGAACTGTCCTTTATGCGGTACGCATTGGCTGCTGGGGTCTTACTGAGTGCATTAGCCGGGTACTTCGGGGTGTTTGTTGTCCAACGCCGTATGAGCTTCCTGGGCGCGGGTCTCGGACACGCCGCTTTTGGGGGAATCGCTCTTGGACTGCTCCTTGATACACAACCCCTTTGGGTCGCAATTCCATTTACAGTGATTGTGGCCATTAGCATTTCCTGGGTTAAGGACCACACTCGACTGGCTGGAGATACAGCCATCGGCATCTTTTTCTCCGTTTCAGTTGCCTTGGGTATTCTCTTCCTCTCCCTCGCAGGTGGACGTAATGCAGATGCCTTCTCGTATCTCTTCGGATCTATTCTTTCAGTGACATCAAGCGATCTTTGGGTCAGCTCTGGGCTTGTCTTGATTGGCCTCTCCTCTTTACCTCGCCTGTGGGGTAATTGGGCCTATGCCACCTTTGATACGGAAGCAGCCAAAATCGGCGCAATATCAACTAGAAGGGATGACTTGCTTCTAATCGTTCTGCTATCGCTCACGATCGTCGTCTCATTGAAGGTAGTTGGCATCTTACTCGTTGCTGCGTGGATTGTCGTGCCGGCAGCCTCTGCTCGTCTACTAGCGACTACCTTTGCAGGAATGACAATCCTATCTGTTGCTTTCGCCGTGACCTCGACCGTAGTAGGGCTCTTTTTATCATACGCCTTAGACCTGCCTTCAGGAGCAATAATCGTTCTCGTTCAAGCGGTGGTCTTCGTGGTCGCCATGATTCTGCAAGGGAAAACTTGAGGCTAGCATCCTGCTTGCATCCATAGCTTCGAGCAGTTGTCTACCTCATCTGCAATCAACGTTTTTCGGCTGCGCCTGCCTTTAGATGTCTTCTCCTGAACGTTCGTCAATTTCTTTCGGTTCGATAACTCTTTTGCCGTCGGCATACACTGGATATTCTGCTTCAGTAAGACCTTGACGGATGTCTTCTAGCCTACGGCGCAATAAACGACGTTTGAAGGCACTCAAATGATCAATGAAAAGAACGCCATCTACGTGGTCATACTCATGCTGAATGACGCGAGACAGGATGCCGTCAAACTCTTCTTCCATCTCCTTCAGATTTCGATCTTGGTAGCGTAGACGAATAGCATCCGGTCGAATCACGACTTCATGGATATCTGGAATCGAAAGACAGCCTTCTTCGAAATCCGAATCATCTTCCGATTCTGCCACGATCTCAGCATTCAGGAATATCATGGGCTGCTCGGGCATCTCTAAGCCTGCCTCCTCGAAATCTCGTTCCATTGGCGAGACGTCAACGACAAAAAGGCGTTCTTTCCGCCCAATTTGGGGGGCTGCCAAGCCGATGCCTGAGGCGCCGTGCATGGTCTCGATCATGTCGTCGATTAGCGACTGAAGTTCGGGTGAGTCAGCATCGATGCGTTCAGTCGGTTCGCGCAGAACATCTGTGCCAAGCAGATGAATTGGTAGAATCATGAAAGTGGACTCCCGCTCTTTTCGTCTAGATAATCTTGTAGAATAATTCCAGCTGCAGCCGTATCTACGCGTTCTCGGCCAGTGGACCGCAGCGATGGACGCCCGCTTTTTTTAATTACTTCCTTTGCACTCTCGGAGGAATGCCGCTCATCCTGCCTGACGAACTCAACACCGGGCAAAAGCTTCCGGATACGATTCACGTACTCCTTTACTCGTTGTACTGCACGGCCTTCCTTGCCGTCCTCTTCGAAAGGCCAGCCTACAACAACGCAAGAGATACCCTCATCTCCCTGAATTTGGCTCAAGGTTCTAAGCGCTTCATCCGGTGGAAAGGTCCCGACTGGCTGAGCAAAAAGTAAAAGCGGATCGGCAATTGCTATGCCTACCCGCTTCGTTCCGTAATCAATACCTACCGTTCGTCCGAAGGACATGGGTATACCTTTTCAATCAGTCTGCGACCGCCAGATCTTCTGACACATAATCTGCACTTCCCTGCGGTACTTCATAGTCTAATTCAGACAGAGGCTGCTGAAGGACAGATTTAATACGCTTGCTAGGCTTGAAGTGCGTCTTTCGCCGACTAGGAATGAAGACCGTTTCGTTAGTCTTTGGATTTCTTGCTTTGGGCTTAGCTCGGGTTTTCTTGACCTCAAACACCCCGAAATCTCGCAATTCAATACGAATATCAGGGTCTGCTTCCATCATCAGTTCACCAATGGCGCTAATGACAGTACCAACCCAGGGCTCGCACTTATAGATGGGTTCGCCCATAATTTCTGAAACACGTCTAGCGACATCTTTCTTGGTTAGCGTTTTTGGTCTATCGGACTTCATCTGGGCGGTCTCAGGTTACAATTCTAGCGAGCGCGTCAAATAACGGCTTGCCTACCCCAAAGTCAAGGTTTCCAAAGCTTTATTGGATCAGGATTCATCAGACTGTTCTTCGAACCGATAAACACCATGTATCCCGCCAATTCTCTTGATTCGATCGATCAATCGACGGAGATGCTCGAGGTCACTCACAAAAAGGACGAGATTACCCTCAAAAACTCCATCATCCGTAGATATGGTGATAGAGCGGATGTTCGTTTTGAGATTCTTGGAGACAACTTGTGTTAAATCACTCAAAATGCCAACACGGTCCTCGCCCATCACTCTAAGCGCAGCCACAAATTGAACGTCTTTCTGCCGACTCCACTCGACAGGAATAATCCTATCAGCACGATTTAGAATCAGATTTGGAGCATTCCGGCAACTGACCCTGTGAACCTTTATAACGCCCGTCCTAGACAGAAAACCAAACACAGAGTCGCCTGGGATAGGGTTACAACACGTGGCATAATCAGTGACGATATCCGAATGTAACTCCCCATCTATCAAGAGGGCAGGCTTACCAGTGGATTGGGCACTGTCTAGAAAGGTCTCATACTGAAGCCGTAGTGTCTCCTCGTTCTCTTTAGTGGTTTCCCCCTCTTTTAAGGAGCTCCGCACGTACTTTACGAGGTCATTCACATCATACAGTCCCGATCCAATCTCGAAGTACATTTGCTGCAGGTTCGGAAACTTCAGCTTACTTGCTAATCGGGCGAGTTCATTTTCAGTGACTGACAGTCCTGCCCGGGCAGAGCGTTTATCCCATGACTCCTTGCCTAATACCTGTGCCTGCCTGCGCTTCTCATTGATCCAGTGGCGGATCCTGCTACGGGCTTTCTGGGTCACAACAAACTTGATCCAGTCTGGGTTTGGCGTCTGCTTTTTGGATGTAATTATCTCTACCTGGTCTCCGCTTTTCAATTTGTACGACAGCGGTACCATCTTGCCGTTCACTTTTGCGCCAATACAGTGAAAGCCAACCTGCGTATGCACCAGATACGCAAAATCTACCGGCGTAGCCCCTGAAGGGAGGGTAAATAAATCACCTCTTGGCGTGAAGATGTAAATCTCCTCGTCGTAAAGATTCAATCTGAAATCAGTTACAAATTCTGCAGCGCTTTCGGACTCGGGATCTTCAAGCAGATCACGAACCCATGTCAAGAGTCGATCCATCTCCTGGTCATCGGACTTAATATCCTCTTTGTATTTCCAGTGCGCAGCGACACCCTTTTCGGCTATTTCGTGCATTTCTCTAGTACGGATCTGTACTTCCATCCGACGACCCTCGGGACCAAATACTGTCGTGTGTAAACTCTGGTAGCCGTTTGACTTAGGTACAGAAAGAAAATCTCTGAACCTCTCTGTCATAGGCTTATAGAGATCCGTGATGATCGAATAGACTCTCCAGCAATCTTCCTTGCCTTTCGTTCCCTCCCCTTCTAAAATGATGCGGATCGCAAAAATGTCATAAATCTCGCTTAGTGGTTTGTCCTGCCTCTTCATTTTGCGATAAATGGAGTGCAGGTTTTTGGAGCGACCGTACATCTCGAATGAGATTCCCTCGTCGAGAAGTCGAGCTTTTAGTGGCTCTATGAACCGGGCGACATAGGCATCCCTTTCACGCTGAGTGTCCCTGAGCTCTGACGTAATCTCTTGAAACTCTTCAGGATGAATCGCTGAAAGACAGAGATCTTCCAGTTCGCTTTTTAAGGCATTAAAGCCAAAGCGGTGCGCAAGTGGCGCAAACAAATTCAGCGTTTCACTTGCTATCCTAAACCGTTTGTGTGGAGCCAGTGAGTCCAATGTCTGCATGTTATGCAGACGGTCAGCAAACTTGACAAAAATGACCCGAATGTCTGACGCCATCGATAGCATCAACTTTCTGACATTTTCAGCCTTCGAAATATCCCTGCTCTCGAAGGCCCCAGAAATCTTAGTCAGACCATCAATGATCAGAGCAATCTTCTCGTCGAACGTTTCTCGAATGAACTCTAGAGAAAGTTCTGTGTCTTCGACTACATCGTGCAAAAGAGCCGCAGCAACGCCTATATCATCGAAGCCGATCTGATCAACGTAAATCCTGGCGACTGCCAACGGGTGGGCTATGTAGAGTTCACCTGAAGCTCTACGGTCATTACGATGAGCCCAATAACTGACTCTGAACGCTTTTCGGATCAATTCCTCATCCACCGATCGCAGATTTTTTCTGCAAAGTGCTAGCAGCTCTTCCAGTCGCTCGGCATACTCCGGTTCGACCTGGAAGGCATTGCCTTTTAATATGGTGGATGCTTCTATCATCTTTTCCTTCGGGGGGGGCAGATTATACCCCAAGATGACTCCCTGTTCCAAGGAACGAGGACCTGTCGCCTTTTCCTGACCGGTTTCCTGCCGGTAGGTTGGCCGCAAGTGCTAGCCAACTACAATAGAAAAGGGGCGGGTGCCTACGGCACCCGCCCCTTTCAAAACTATGCGGACGAAGTGTCAGGCGTCTTTTGCCTTGTCTTCGTCGTCGGCTGCTTCAGCTTTTGGCTCTTCAGCCGGGGCTTCTGCTTCCGCTGCTGGCTCTTCAGCCGGGGCTTCTGCTTCCGCTGCTGGCTCTTCAGCCGGGGCTTCTGCATCCGCTACTGGCTCTTCAGCCGGGGCTTCTGCTTCCGCTGCTGGCTCTTCGGCCGGGGCTTCTGCTTCCGCTACTGGCTCTTCAGCCGGGGCTTCTGCTTCCGCTGCTGGCTCTTCAGCCGGGGCTTCTGCTTCCGCTGCTGGCTCTTCGGCCGGGGCTTCTGCTTCCGCTACTAGCTCTTCAGCCGGTGCTTCTGCTACTTCCGCAGTGGCTTCTTCGAGAACCTCCTCCGCGAAAACTGCCGCAGGAGCAGCTGCTGCCGCTTTGCCAGCACCGCCACGTCGGCGACCTGCACGACGGGTCTTGCTACCCGATCCTGTGCTTGAGCCGAACGGCTTGACGTCGTTGTAATCGACGAACTCGATAATTGCCATTTCTGCGGCATCACCGGCACGCTGGCCAAGCTTCACGATTCGAAGGTAACCGCCTTCGCGTCCTTGGATTTTGCCTGATATCTCTCCAAACAGCTCCTTTACCGACTCCTTATCCTGAAGGTGGCGGAAAACCTGCCGGCGATTCAGGGTAGAATCAACTTTGCCACGATTGATAATCGGCTCAGCGTACATACGCAGAGCTTTTGCTTTCGTGATGGTTGTTGTTATCCGCTTATGACGGATCAAGGCATTCGTCATGGCAGACAACGTCGCCTTGCGATGCGAAGTCGTACGTCCGAGTTTGAATCCTTTTTTCTGATGTCTCATCGTCTCAGTCTGATGTCGTCCCTGGAGGACGAAGTATGAATCGGTGTATGTCCACTCGGGACGCTTGGATTATCCCTTGACGTCTTCGAGGAACCGGTCCACTTCCATGCCGAACTGAAGATTGCGCTCTTCAATTACCTGCATGAGTTCCTGGAGCGATTTGCGGCCGAAGTTGCGGAATTTCAGCATCTCGGACTCTTCACGTCGAACTAGATCACCGATCGTCTTGATATTGGCTGCTTTAAGGCAGTTGTGAGCACGGACGGAAAGGTCCAGTTCATCTACGGACTGCGAAAGCAGTTCGCGAACGCGCTGAACTTCTGCATCCACCTCTTTCTCTTCTTCGGTCGGCTGTGGCTCACTGTCCATCTTGATGAACAGGTTCACATGGTCGCGCAGAATCTGTGCGGCTGACGCCAAAGAGTCCTCAGGTAGAATGCTGCCGTCTGTCGTTACTTCCATCGTCAGCGCTTCGAAGTCGATTTTCTCACCGACACGTGTCTGATTAATGGTATAACGGACGTTCTTGATCGGAGTAAAAATGGCATCCATAGCCACTACGCCGATCGGATCGTCAGCCTTCTTGTTTTCGTCACCAGGCACGTAACCACGCCCACGCTCCATGCGAAGCTCTACCGAAAAGCTAACGCCCTCGGACACAGTCGCAACGTGATGATCTGGGTTCAGTACTTCGTAGTCACTGGTAGCAGCAGCAATGTTCTTTGCTGTCCATGCCCCAGGGCCTTTGACGATGAAACTGATGTTTCCATCATTTCCTTCATTTGAACGGAATCGAACTCCTTTGAGGTTAAGAATAATGTCTGCGACATCTTCCGTAACCCCTTCTATAGTCGAAAATTCGTGCTGCACACCGTCAATCTTGACAGCGGTGATAGCGATACCCTGTAGCGACGATAGCAGGACGCGGCGTAGCGCGTTACCAATCGTAACCCCAAAACCGCGTTCCAGCGGCTGGATAACAAAGCGTCCGTACGTGTCTGTCGTTTCTTGTAGTTCAACGACATCCGGCATTTGGATCGAATAAGTGCTCATATCAGCTTGATCTCTGAATAGTGATCTGAATACGCCAGCCCGTGCCAATGATGCGGCTCCAGGCGACGCGCGAAAAACAAATCAGGATGAACTACTTCGAGTAAAGCTCGACGATGAGCTGCTCTTTGATGTTCTCTGGAATGTCTTCACGGTTGGGGTAATCGAGAAATTTGCCCTGAAGCAGCTTGCGGTCTACTTCCAGCCAAGGAAATACCTTACGGGAACGATCCATAGAATCAGACACGAGCTCCAAATTGCGGCTTTTCGGGCGCAATGCCACGATATCACCACTACGAAGCTGTGCTGAAGGGATGTCGACCACACGACCGTTGACCATAACGTGCCCGTGATTAACGAGCTGACGGGCTTGACGGCGTGTCCGGGCGAAACCAAAACGGAATACCGAATTGTCCAAGCGAGCCTCGAGGAATTTCAGGAGGTTCTCTCCCGTTACACCTTTCTTGCGAGCTGCCTTTTCGAACAGGTTTCTGAACTGACGTTCAAGGATGCCGTAGGTATATTTAACCTTCTGCTTTTCCTTGAGCTGGACTGCGTATTCACTCTCTTTCGAGCGACGTCCGCGTCCATGTTGCCCCGGAGGGTGGGGCTTGCGTTCGAGCGCCTTGGAGGGACCGAAGATCGGTTCCTTGAATCGACGCGCGATTTTTTGTTTGGGGCCTCTATAACGGGCCATATTAATTTACCTCTCGTTTGAAGGATTACAAACGTATGGGAGCTTTTCCGCTACCCATAGCCGGGCTTAGTCCCTGCGAATACACTCAGTAAAGAGCCTATCCAACAGATGCGTCAGACGCGTCTGCGTTTGGGGGGCCGGCAGCCATTGTGGGGAACTGGAGTGACGTCGCGAATCGTAGCGATCTCTAGGCCTACGGCCGAGAGGGCACGAATCGCGGACTCACGACCGGAACCGGGACCTTTCACGAATACTTCCACACGGCGAAGTCCAAGATCGTGAGCTTCTTTGCCGGCAGCCGAAGCGGCTACCTGTGCGGCATAAGGCGTGTTTTTACGACTGCCTTTGAAACCCATTTTACCCGAACTAGCCCAGGAAATCGTGTTCCCGTACTGATCAGTGAGCGTAACTTGCACGTTGTTGAATGTAGCTTTGATGTGGGCCTGTCCATTGGACTCCACTACTACGTTCTTTTTACGTGCGCGTCCTCCGCCCCGTTTACTTTTTGCCATTGTTAGTCATGATGGTTGAAAAGCCCCTGCAACTAAGCAGGAGATGAACGGAAATCGGATTACTTACGCGGTGCGGCTTTTTTACCTGCCACCGTTTTCTTCTTACCCTTGCGAGTACGTGCGTTGGTTTGGGTACGCTGACCCCTCACCGGAAGGCCACGACGATGGCGAAGGCCGCGATAGCAACCAATATCCATCAGACGCTTGATGTTCAATTGCACTTCAGTGCGCAATTGACCTTCCACCTGATACTCATCCTCGATCAGCTTGCGAATCGCCTTGGTCTGATCTTCAGTCCAGTTTTCCGGACGTTCATCCGGATCGATATCACAACGAGTGAGAATCTCGATAGCGCGGTTACGGCCGATTCCGAAGATGGCTGTAAGGGCGATTTCGCCGCGCTTCTTAACGTTAAGATCTTGTCCTGCAATTCTTGGCATGGGTCCAGGAATATCGCGTAAGAACAGAGCTAGGCTCTATCCTTGACGCTGTTTGTGTTTAGGGTTCTTCTTGTTGATCACATAAACGCGACCTTTACGACGAACAATTTTGTCGTCGGAGGAGCGTTTTTTGACACTGGCACGCACTTTCATGTCAATCAGAGTCTTTGTGCCCTTTGCCGAAGCGCGGGGTCATTTTTGGTTTTAGCCGGTGTATTACGTCAGTAAACCTAGTAGGTTCGTGACGTAAGTGTGAAGCTTACTTATAGCGGTAAACAATCCGTCCTTTTGATAAATCGTAAGGTGAAAGTTCCACCTTAACGCGGTCTCCGGGCAGGATCTTGATGAAATACATCCGCATCTTACCGGAAAGGAGTCCCAAAATTTCATGTCCGTTTTCTAAACGCACGCGAAATTGGGCATTAGGAAGCGCATCAATCACTTCGCCATCCTGTTCAATAGGCTTCTGCTTGGCCATTAAGCTACACTCGTAGTCAGTTCGTATGGTAGGACATCGAGGGCTTCCTCGATGTATCGGAATGTTGTAAGCACATCTGCTTCTCCAGGTCGGACCGCAATCATGTGCTCATAATGGGCCGAAGGCAACGAGTCCGCTGTCTTAACGGTCCACCCATCCCCTTCCGTCCTAACTGATGCCGTTCCCCGATTAATCATCGGTTCAACGCATACCGTTAATCCGGTTTTTAATTTTCTGCCGCTTCCAGTACGCCCAAAGTTGGGCACCTGAGGGTCTTCGTGTAGTTGGCGGCCAATGCCGTGACCAACTAAATCCTTGACGACACCATAGCCACGTCCTTCGCAATGGGTCTGAATAGCGGACCCAATGTCGCCAAGCCGTTTACCTGTCGTCGCCTGCGCGATGCCTAGCATCAGAGATTCGTAGGTCGTACTCAGCAATGCGCTTACTTCGTCTGATATGTCACCTACGGCAAACGTGTAGGCACTATCTCCATAGAATCCGTCCAGTAACACGCCACAATCGGCACTGAGGACATCTCCCTCTTCAAGAGGTCTATTATCTGGAATGCCATGAACAACCTGGTCGTTAACCGATGTACACAAGGTCCCAGGGAATACCAAACTTCCAACTCGATACCCTTTGAATGCTGGCTCAGCTCCGTGATCTCGGATGAATTCTTCAGCTACCTTATCCAATTCAGCGGTACTCACCCCAGGACGCACTAAGGCTGCGACCTCACCCAACGTGCGCCCGACCAAATCGGCCGAGGCCCGAAGGCGTTCGATTTCCTTATCGCTTTTGAGGTGGACCATTCTTGGAGTTCGGATTAACGACGCCCGCGTACGCGGCCAGTCTTCATGAAGCCATCGTAGTGACGCATCAACAGGTGGCTTTCAACTTGCTGCAAGGTGTCGAGTGTGACGCCAACAAGAATCAGCAGCGACGTTCCACCAAAGAACTGGGCAAATCCGTACGTGACTCCAAACTGAATAGCGAAGGCTGGGAAGATCGCTACAAGTCCGAGGAATAAGGATCCAGGAAGCGTGATACGTGTCAGAATATTATCGATAAACTCGCTCGTCTGCTTACCTGGGCGAATACCAGGGACAAACCCACCTTGACGTTTCATTGTGTCTGCCATTTCCTTCGGGTTCACAGCGATGGCCGTGTAGAAGTAGGTGAAGAACACACAAATCGTAAAGAAGACGGCTGAATAGCCAAACGAAGATATATCGGTAAAGAAGACTCCCATTTGCTGCATAAATGCAGACTCTGGGAAGAGCGTGGCAAACGTAGCGGGCACGAACATAATCGACTGAGCGAAGATGATCGGCATGACGCCTGCAGCATTAATCTTGATAGGTAGGTACTGGGTTGAACCACCATATACTTTCCGACCGACTACGCGCTTAGCGTACTGAACCGGAATCCTACGAGTACCTTGGGTAACCAGAACAACACCTGCCGTGATGAGGGTAAATATGCCAATCTCCAGCAGGAAGATGAACATGTTATTCGAAAGCTCAAGCTCGTTTATCAGCGATGTAGGCAAGAAGGCAACAATACCGATCATAATGATCAGCGAAATACCATTACCAATGCCATTTTCAGTAATTCGCTCACCGAGCCACATGACAAACATGGTACCGGATGTCAGCACAATCACCGTCGAAACCATAAAGAATGTATCTCCAATGACGATCGCTTGAGCGGTTGCACCGTATTGCAGGTTGATGGCAAACCCAATACTCTGCAAGGACGTCACCATAATGGTTCCATACCGTGTCAGCTGGGTAATCTTACGACGTCCTTCTTCCCCTTCTCTCTGCAGCTTCTGGAAGTAAGGCACTACCGCGCCCATCAACTGGATCACAATGGAAGCCGTGATATACGGCATGATTCCAAGTGCAAATATTCCAGCCGCGCTAAAGGCGCCACCGACAAAAAGGTCGAGAAGCCCTAAAAGGTTGTTGGGATCTGCATTCGCATTGACTTCTGCGAGGATGCTTGCATCCACACCGGGCAGAGTGACGAACGCTCCTAGACGATAGATAATTAGCAGTCCGAGCGTATACAGGATACGGCGGCGCAGCTCTTCTACCTTCCAGATGTTGCGGATGCTTTCGGTTAGTCCAGCCATGATGATATTCGATTACTCCCTTTCGGGGCCGGGATGAAACGGTTGATTACGAGACGATTTGAGGTCAGAGTACGGTAGCCGTACCACCTGCCTTTTCGATCTTCTCTTGGGCTGTTTTGCTAAAAGCGTGGGCTGAGACCTTGATGGCTGTATCGATATCGCCACCACCGAGCACTTTGACAAGCTCTTTCTTACCAACCAGGCCAGCATTATGCAGCGTAGCCGGTGTGATCTCTTCGGAAGCATCAACCGCGCCCGATGTGACCAATTCAACCAGACGGGATACGTTAACCGCGTGATATTCTTTTCGGAAAGGATTCTTGAAACCAAATTTCGGCACACGACGCTGGAGTGGCATCTGCCCACCCTCAAACCAGACTGGAATGCTGGCGCCTGCACGAGACTTCTGTCCGTTATTTCCTCTCGTTGCCGAGTGACCTCCACGTCCGGAGCCTTCACCTCGACCAATGCGCTTGCGCGACTTTGTAGACCCTTTAGCGGGCTTAAGATTGCTCAGATCCATGATGTTTGCTATATCGCCCCGTCGAACGGGACTCGCTTGTTCTGTAGAATGTGATAAAGACTGAAGACTAGACGTTCCTGTTTCCAGAAATATGCCTAGTCAGTCAGTTTAGGCGCTCTCGACCTTGATCAGGTGATGAACTTTGGCCAGCATACCGCGAATCTGCGGGCTGTCCTCATGTTCAACCGTCTGGTTAAGCCGACGAAGTCCGAGCGCTGCTACGGTCTTCTTCTGAGTGCCAGGGCGCCTAATAGCGCTTTTAATCTGGGTAATTTTGAGCTTTGCCATCGATGTGGTTCGGTTCATTCGTGGACGGAGACAAGTCTCCGCTTCAGGACGGTTCAGCCTTCAAAAACCCGCTTCAGCGGAAGATTGCGGCGTTTAGCGACTTCCATCGAATCCTCTAGGTTGCGCAGGGCATCCATAGTAGCAGCCACCTGGTTATGAGGGTTGCTTGATCCAAGGGACTTCGAAAGAATGTCGGTGTATCCGGCGCATTCTAGTACGGCGCGAACACCACCACCAGCGATAACTCCCGTACCGTGCGATGCCGGTTTGAGAAGTACCCGGCCAGCATCCTGCTTACCGATTACTGGGTGAGGAACCGTTCCACGGCGCATCGGCACGCGGGAAAGATTCTTCTTGGCGTCTTCTGTGCCTTTAGCGATAGCGCTGGATACTTCATTCGCTTTGCCAAGACCCGTTCCGACGGATCCTTTACCGTCGCCAACGACGACTACAGCATTGAATGAGAAACGGCGACCACCCTTGACCACCTTAGCTACACGCTTTACCGATACGAGGCGCTCTACCCATTCAATCTGGGAGTCACTTGTACGGTCGCGCGAGTTACGATTACTTCCTTTGGCCATGATTCGTGTTGTTATTGTCCGGGTATCCGGGTCAGAATGAGAGTCCGCCTTCACGGGCACCTTCGGCGAGGGCCTTGACGCGACCGTGATACTGGTAACCGTTACGGTCAAAAACGACCGTTTCGATCCCTCCTGCTTTGGCGGATTCAGCAAGCGCCTTGCCAACAGATTTGGCGACTTCTACAGGATTTGCTCCTGAGATGCCGTCCTGCTGGCTGCTTGCTGCGGCCAGAGTGTGGCCACTCAGATCGTCGACAAGCTGAGCGTAAATGTTCTTGTTCGAACGAAAGACGCTCAGACGCGGCCGAGCGGCCGTTCCGTTGATCTTCTTGCGAATACCGCGTTTTACGCGGATGCGCTGTGCCAATTTCGTTGTTGCCATCTTTTCTCTCTTTTACCGGAAGATTTCCGACCCTCCGGTCATGCAATTGTTTAATACTACCGGGCTGCGGTCTTACCTGCCTTGCGACGTACGTACTCGTCAGAGTACCGAACACCTTTGCCTTTGTAGGGCTCTGGCGGACGAAGGGACCGGATCTTAGCAGCAACCTGACCAACCATCTGCTTGTCAACACCTTCTATGATGATGAAGGTATTTTTGCTTCGCTTCGTATCAACTTCGACGTTTATGCCTTCCGGCGGTACGAAGTAAATAGGATGCGAATAGCCAAGAGCCAATTCAAGAACCCCGTTAGTAACGGCGGCGCGGAAGCCCACACCGATTACTTCGAGTTCCTTCTTGTAACCCTCTGCTACGCCCTGAACCATGTTATCCAAAAGGGAACGGTACAGGCCATGCAATGCGCGATGACGCTTTTGATCGGTAGGACGGGAGACCGTGAGCTCTCCTTCTTCGATCTTCAGGCTGATGTCCGGATCGACCTGAAGGGATAACTCCCCTTTCGGTCCGGAAACCGTCACCAGGTTGTTCGATCCGATATCAACCTTAATCTGGTCGGAAACCGAAATCGGTGCTTTACCCACTCGTGACATTTTATCTCTCGATGCGTTTCGAAAAAGTATAGGAAAGTAGCCTGTCCTAGTAGACGTAGGCTAGCACTTCGCCACCAATGTGGTTGACGCGTGCTTCTTTGTCCGTCATGACGCCGCGGGACGTCGAAATGATGGCGACACCAAGTCCGCCACGTACCCTGGGAAGTCCTTCCGCGCCCGTGTAATAACGGAGACCCGGCTTGGAGGCACGCTTCATTGAGCGAATGACGGGAGTACCATCTTTCTGGTACTTAAGGTAGATGCGGATAAGACCCTGCTTGCCATCATCGACGTTGATGTACCTACGTACATATCCCTTGTCGAGTAGGATCTGGGTCATTGCGCGTTTCAGCTTTGACGCCGGAATGTCCACATGCCGATGAGCTGATTTCTGCGCATTCCTGATACGAGTCAGGTAATCTGCTACGGGATCGCTAACGTTCATAATTATTTTCTCGTGTTGCTACCAGTTCACACTTCGTGTGTGCTTGGCAACGTGAACGATTGAGGTAAATAGTCCCCTTGAGGGTTCTGTCTACCAAGAGGATTTACGGATACCAGGAATAATACCGGCACGAGCCATGTCGCGGAATGCGATACGGCAGAGGCCGAACTTGCGCAGATAACCGCGCGAACGACCTGTGAGAGCGCATCGGTTACGCATGCGAACGGGGCTCGCATCACGTGGAAGCCTTTGCAGACCTTCCCAGTCTCCTGCTGCCTTGAGGGCTGCACGACGCGTGGCGTATTTCTCCACCATGCGTTTGCGCTTACGCTCTCGGGCAATCCAGCTTTTCTTAGCCATTATTCAGTTGTGTCTATTGACGTTCTGTCGATTGATCAGGCTGCATCACGTCGTACAAAAGGCATTCCAAATGCCTTGAGTAGCGCCATTGCTTCCTCATCTGTGTTTGCGGAAGTCACAAACGTGACGTCCAAACCGGAAATATTACCGACGGAGTCGACATTGATTTCCGGAAATACGATCTGCTCCTTGATACCCAAGGAGTAGTTTCCACGCCCGTCAAACGAGCGATCAGGAATACCTCGGAAGTCACGAACACGAGGCAATGCCAACGTGATCAGGCGATCCAAGAATTCGTACATCTTCTCGCCGCGAAGCGTAGCAGAAGCTCCCACAGGCATGCCCTGGCGAAGCTTAAAGTTCGATACGGCTTTGCGTGCTTTACGGATCATCGGCTGCTGACCAGTGATGACGCGAATTTCTTCGACAGCATCATCCATGATCTTTTTATTGATCGCAGCTTCGCCGACGCCTTTGTTGACGCTGATCTTGAGAAGGCGGGGCACCTGCATGATGTTCGCATACTCGAACTGCTTCATGAGCTCAGGTACTATCTCCTCCTGATACTTGCCCTTGAGGCGGGGTACGTAACCGTCCATTGTTCCTTTACTGATGGTTTCTGCTCTAGTGAGCCAAATAGGTTGGTAGGGATCAGCTATCGAGCTCTTCCCCAGTCGTCGCAGCCACACGGACCCAACGGGAACGACCCGTTTCGGTATCCTCGATACGCTTGCGACCGATGCGAGTCGGTTCGCCATTGCTATCAAGTGGCATGACGTTGGATGCGTGGATAGCCATTTCCTGTTGGATACGGCCTCCCTGCGGGTAGAGCTGGTTCGGGCGCGTATGACGCATACGAACATTCACCCCTTCAATGATGATGCGCTCGGTTTCAGGATATACACGAAGGACTTTGCCTTCCTTTCCCCGGTCATTCCCGGCGATTACCCGAACCATGTCACCCTTGCGGATGTGCAGCTTCTTCTGCTTGTTGTGCTTCCGTGGCATTGTTCTCTTTGTTCAAGTCGAGGCCGGTAGTACCGGAATCAACATTGGTCTGATTCGTGGTTTACAGCACCTCGGGTGCCAAGGAGACGATACGCATGAACTGCTTGTCGCGCAGTTCACGAGCGACGGGCCCGAAGATACGCGTTCCCCGGGGTTCACCCTGGGCATTCAGCAGCACGGCTGCATTCTCATCAAACCGGATGTAAGAACCATCCGGACGACGATATTCCTTTCGGGTGCGGACGACAACGGCTTTGGAGACTTCTCCTTTTTTCACGTTGCCGCCTGGAATGGCGCTCTTCACCGAAACTACGATGGTATCACCCACACGGGCATACCGGCGCTTAGTGCCACCTAGAACCCGGATACAAAGGACTTCCTTTGCTCCGCTGTTGTCGGCAACTTTTAGTCTTGATTCTTGCTGGATCATTGCTTTGCTCGATTGGCGTTGTCAGCCTGATTACTGAGTACTGAGTACTGAGGGCCGTTTATTTGGCGCGCTCAACGATTTCAATCAGTCTCCAGCGTTTGTTTTTGCTGAGAGGACGGGTTTCCATAATGCGGACGGTATCACCCTCACCGGCATCATTATTTTCATCGTGAGCCATCAGCTTAGTCGTCTGCTTGACAAACTTGCCGTACATCGGGTGCTTCATCCGACGTTCGATGGCGACCGTAATGCTCTTATCCATCTTGTTGCTTACAACAAGACCGACTCGTTCTTTACGTGCGTTTCTAGTGGTTTTTTCTGCTTCCATTGTTGTCTGGGGCTTGGTGAGCCGTTTACCGTTTCCTCACCAACTACCTTTATTTGGTTTATGCTGCTTCTACGCTTTCGATTTTTTCCTTCAGGATAGTCTCGAGCTGTGCGACTAAGCGTCGTTTCTGACGGAGGATCAGCGGGTTCTGAAGATCAGCAATCGCGTGCTGAAACTTGAGATGGCTAAGCTGCCCAAGTTCGTCTGCAATACGCGATTGGATCTCTTCCGTGCTGAGTTCTCTGATTTCTTTGGCCTTCATGCGCAGGTACCTCAGGCTTTATAGTCAGGTCGTGTAACGACCTTCGTGAGAATGGGGAGTTTCTGCTGGGCTCGACGCATGGCTTCCTTGGCCATATCGAATTCGATACCTCCACCGACTTCGAACAAAATGCGTCCAGGACGCACTACAGCTACCCAGTACTCCGGAGCACCTTTACCTTTACCCATGCGGGTTTCAGCAGGCTTCTTCGTCATAGGTTTGTCAGGAAATACCCGAATCCAGACCTTTCCGGCACGTTTCAAGTGCCGAGTCATGGAAATACGAGCGGCTTCGATCTGACGACTCGTCAGTCTACCCGTCTCAAGGGCTTTGATTCCGAAATCTCCGAAATCAACGCGGGTGCCACGCTGAGCGTTGCCCTTGATCCTTCCCTTCTGTACGCGGCGGCGCTTGACGCGCTTTGGCATTAACATGATTGTTCCTCTTCTTTCGGTTCCGACCTAGGGCCGGCATTCAAGCTAATCTGGTTGAGTACTATCTAGTGGGTCCGCCACGACGTCCGCCGCGACCGCCACCACCACGCTGATCCCGCTGCTGATCACGAGCCTGATCCCTGCGTCCACGACGTCCGCGGCCACGCTCTGGCTCCATCTGCTGGAGCTGCTGGCGCTGTGCCTGTACGTTTGGACTCAGATCTGGCCTTCCGAGGATTTCTCCGCGGTAGATCCACACCTTTACACCGGTAGTACCGTAAATGGTGTAAGCCGTCGCCGTCGAGTAGTCAATGTCGGCGCGAATCGTATGAAGCGGTACACGGCCTTCCAAGTACTGCTCTGTACGACCCATCTCGGCTCCGCCCAAACGTCCGCCAACTTTGATACGGATTCCTTCAGCGCCCATGCGCATAGCAGCCGTAATGGCCTGCTTCATGGCGCGACGAAAGGAAACACGACCTTCAAGCTGCTGGGCGATATTCTGAGCGACGAGACTAGCGTCCATTTCTGGGCGTTTGATCTCGTTAATGTTGATCTGGATGTCCTTGCTGGTGAGTTTTTTGATCTCCTCACGCAGTTTTTCGACTTCCGCACCACCACGACCGATCACAACTCCTGGTCGGGAGGTGTGCAGCGTAAGGATAACGCGCTTAGGAGTACGCTCAATCACAACACGGGCTAGCCCGGCTCGCTTCAAACGAGCTGCGAGATAGTTGCGGATTTCATCGTCCTCCATCAGTTTTTCTGCGAAATCCTTACCGGCGTACCAGTTTGAATCCCAGCCTCGGATAATACCGAGACGAAAGCCGATTGGATGTGTCTTCTGACCCATGGGGTTTTCTCTGATCTATCAGGGTAATCTTGGGGGGTGCTTACTCTTCTCCGCTCTCAACCTCAACCTCAACGTCAACCTCGACCGTTTCTGAATCCTGGCTTGCAGCCGGGTCAGACACGACCACCGTCAGGTGGCAGGTACGTTTCAGGATGGGATGGGCACGACCACGCGAAACTGGACGGAAACGCTTAAAGGCAGGTCCTTCATCTACGCGGATTTCGCTGATTACCAGCTCCTCCTCGTCGATGCGCTCGTCCTTATTGCGATCAATCAGGTTATGCACAGCCGACAGAATCGTCAGCTTCACATCGCGCGTTACTTTCTGCGGGAGAAAGTTTAGGGTGTCGAGTGCTTCTGGCACCTTCTTCCCACGGACCACGTTTACCACGGTCCGCATTTTGCGCGGTGAACTCCGAATGTGTTTGCGAACAGCTCTTGCTTCCATGTTCTCAATCGTTTTGGCGCCTAACTGACAGACTCAGTAGCCGACCGAATAGGGTTTACCGACCTTTTCTGTCCTTAGTGGTACCAGCGTGTCCACGGTAGAAACGAGTTGGCGAAAATTCGCCAAGACGATGACCTACCATGTTTTCAGTGATATACACCGGTACGAACTGCTTACCGTTATGCACAGCAAACGTATGTCCAACGAAGTCCGGAGTGATCATTGACGCGCGGCTCCACGTCTTAACGACCTTTTTCTTGCCGGACGAATTCAGCTCATCCACCTTTTTCTGGAGCTTATAGTGGATGAACGGACCTTTTTTTAGTGACCGAGCCATACTTCCTTACTTCTTGCGACGACGTACGATGTACTTGTCGGACTGATTTTTCTTCTTGCGAGTCTTGTATCCTTTAGCCGGCACGCCGGTTGGGGACTGCGGGTGACCACCGGAGGACTTTCCTTCTCCACCACCCATAGGGTGATCGACAGGGTTCATGGCCACTCCACGCGTTTTGGGACGTACTCCCATCCAGCGCTTACGACCAGCCTTTCCGATTTCAATGTTCATGTGATCCGGATTGGATGTCGTGCCAATAGTGGCAACACATCCGATTGGAACCATGCGCGTTTCACCCGACGGAAGACGCAAGATGGCGTATTTGCCTTCTTTTGCCGTGAACTGGGCGTACGTTCCAGCACTACGTGCCATCTGTGCCCCCTTGCCCGGCTTCATCTCAATGGCGTGGACGTACGAACCGACCGGTATATTTGCCAACGGAA